>NZ_JANJYH010000002.1 GCF_024609245.1 Haloarchaeobius sp. FL176 | reverse complement strand
ACGGGATGGGCTCCGCGACGGAGCCCATCCCTGTGGATCATCACGAACCTCCGCTGCCAGCTCATACAGCCCGATTTGTGCGCCTCCTATGAGATGGTGGCGAAATCAGCTCGGGCTAAACACATACAACAAGGTTATGATCCGAAACCGACGGGAGGACACAGATATTGACTTCACGGACCGGACGATCGACACACGGACGTTCAATCCAACCCCGAAGGAACGCGAACTCTATCAGGCGGTTTCTGACTATGTGAAAGGTGCCTACAGCCAAGACCAGGGGCAGAAGCTCGTACTGATGCTCTTGCAGAAGGAGGTCGTCAGCAGCCCAGTCGCACTCAAGAAGACCATCGAGAAGCGACTCTACGACCAGTCGGAGCTCACGCACGCGGACGAACTGGAGTCCATTTTAGATCTGATCGATGAGATCGATACGGTCACCAAACAGGAACGACTTCTGGACATTGTCGAAGAAGCCCGTGACAACGTCGAGATGGGGCGAGTCATCGTCTTCACGCAGTTCCGAGCAACTCAACAGGAGATTCTCGATAGGCTCGCTGCGGAGGGATACACGGTACATGCGTTCCACGGTGGCCACTCCAGTAGCGAGAAGGAACGGATTATTGAGGACTTCGAGGAGGAGGGTGGGGTCCTCGTTTCAACCGACTCAATGAGCGAAGGACGAAACTTACAGTTTTGTAACATGTTAGTTAATTTAGACTTGCCGTGGAATCCGATGCGCGTCGAACAACGTATTGGACGTGTACACCGGATTGGACAGAAACGGGACGTCTTCATCTTCAACATGGCGCTAAAGGATACTGTTGAAGAATACGTACTGGAGCGCCTCTACCACAAAATCGATTTGTTCCAACAAAGTGTGGGCGAGCTAAGTTCCATATTGAGTCGGTTAGAAGAGTCGGGAACAAGCTTCGAGGACCAGATTTTCGACCGACTCGTCAATGCTGATTCAGAGGTCGATCTGGAGAATGACTTCGATGCGATGGCCGTCGATCTGCAGGAACAACGAGAGCTCGCTGACAAACTGGAGGAGTTCAACAACGGCGTCTTCGAAGGATTCGACTTGGGGGAAAGCGATGACTGACGAAGCACTCGCGGTCACGCAGTCCGTCGTTGAGGACTTCTCCGAACGCTACCTAGAGTCACTCGGCGGCACCATTGAGACACGAGGAGACACCTGGGAAGTTGCGATTCCAGACAATGAGGATACAGAATTGCCGGCAGGCACCCTCTCGTTGCTTTGTGGTACGAACAGAGACGAAGATAGTACTGGAGAGCATCTCCATCCAGAAAGTGAGTTTTTTCAGCGGATCCTCAGAGAGGCAGCTGAGCGTCGCCCCACAGGGAAAATATCGATAGAAGCCGGTCGGGACGACGTAGTGATCCCACAGTGGATTAAAGAAGGCGACGTCGAAGTGAGGGAAATCCAGTTCACGCCGTACTACGACCGTACCGCGATTGTGGTTCTTTTTGAGGTGAGTATCGAGACAGTCAGTGAATACCAACAGGAGCTCCTTCGCGCCATCGCCATCGACCACCGCTCGGAACAGAGACTTCCGGCGTTGGAGGAGACGTTTCTTCAAATGACGGCGATACCCACGAACGGCTCTCCCACTACCGCGAAATCCTCATTATCGGAATCAGACGCACGATCACATCTCAGCACAGCCCAAGATCAGCTGATGCGGAGCATCCAGAACGAAATTGATGAGGTCCATAATGAAGCATCCAGAGCAGCGGACGCAGAGGTCGAAGAATACCGGCAGCTCCAACAACAACGGATCCAAGAGCTGGAAGAGGAACGATCCAAACTATCCTCGAAGATCGATGAGCTGAGTGAAACGATCAACGGCAGTGATCAGGACGATCGCGTGGAGGCACTGAAGAAACGGAAAGAGGCAAAAGCTGAGTATGAAGAGGTGGATGCGGAACTGAGCGCTCTGCAGGAACAGCGCGACCAGGGATTTCCCCAGAAACAGGAAGAGATTCGAAAGCGGCATGCGCTGGATATTCGAGTGACTCCCCTGACGGTGACACAGATAGAGTACGAACGGGGAGAGATCGATGTCGAACTGACCGAGCAAGGAGTTTCCCAAACAATGACGCTTGGATACGGAAGCGGGATCGGAACTACGGATACCGCCCGGTGTTCCTCATGTGATAGTGTCTTGAGCGGAGATAACCCTCTGAATACGATCAAAGGTTCTCTTCGATGTAGATCCTGCAGTTCTTCTAACGACTAAAGGGAATAGAGGGAGTACTGCAGAGAAGACGACGTTCAGTCCTCCGTTGTCGGTTGGTTGATTCCAAATACCAACTCCAAGCTGAAGAGCACGAGAGCCATCGTGAGCGCCTGCACGACCAGCAGTTCTTGACTGAGCAGGAGACCAACGAGGAGCACTCCGACGCCGCCTGCCGCCCCGTAGAAGACGGCGTACGCTCCTTGGGGGAGCCCTCGTAGCCACGTATCAACCCGGTTGTAGAGGTGTTTCACAGGCGATATCTCATAAAGAGCCTCTGTCCGACAAACCTGTTACGTTCGCACGCTCGTTCTACTCGATCTACTTATCAAAAGATGGTTCGGATTTGTCTTTCGACGTAATTAGGTTCCACGTACGATTCGCATCCTTCACAGTTGTCTGAGCGGGCTGGTCAAGAAGTCGCCGACCGCGGGCGGTGAGATCATATATTTCTCCATCAGAGGTGACTGCTTGATCCAGAAGATCGAAAAAATATAGTTCGTATAAGATTCCCTGTGTCGCGTAAAGATTCATCCCAATTCGATCTGCTGCTTCTTGTGGGGATACCCCGCTGTTGTCATCCAGTTTCTGAAGTAAGTCATGCGCCTGTTCGGTCACGACCACGATATCGCTCGGAGTAACTTCTGTGTCGGTTTCTGCTGATAGTTCATAGGACAGTTCAGCAGCCGACGTAACGAGCTCACCGAACAGTTCTGACTGCCGGCGTTCGTATTTTTCTTGTTTCGAGAGGACGAATCCTCCTTTCTTGGTTGTGACGTGCATCCCGGATTTCTCGGCTGGACCCGGTTGTTTGAGAAGCCCCATCTCACTGAGCTTCGAGAGTTCTTTCGAGATGTAGTTAGGCGACTTATCCAAAGCAGCGGCAATGTTTTTGCGGGTTTCGCGGTTGTCGCTGCAGAGGTTGAGAATCCCCCAGTCGGTATCTGAAAGCTCCATTTAACAGCATACTGCACCTCTTCCGTATTAGTTATTGTGGTCTATAACATCACATCATTACAACTTCGCTATAGAATAGAGTTCCTACAAAACTTTATAACTGGCAAGGGCATAACTGGAAGTAGCCACGATTCCACGGACCCAGAACCGGAACGACGTCGGGATGGAGTGATTGTCCCGCGCCTTTGGGTCCCTCGTGCTTCACAACGAGGAAATACAGTATGCGACTCGACTCAACGAATGCGCTGAGACCACTGATAGAATTAGTGAATCATCCACCACCGGGTGGTTGTCGATGAGCGGAAGCAGTGAGAGCGTCCCTGACGCTGCCGATCAAATGTCCAACTGCCGGAGGAATTTGGTGTGAGCAGTCAGCAACAAAACGGAGAGTCTCTGGACGGAGACGACACTCCAAAACTCCGAGCCATCGCGGCGCGGCTTGAGGCTCACTCAAAACGGATCGAGTCTCTCGAAACTGAACTTGACGATGCACGCGAGGAACGCGACGCGCTCCGTGACAAGGTCGAAGACCTCTGGCAGGAGAACGAGAACCTCCGAACGGAGATTGAGCGCTTGGACGCGCGGACTGACCTGCTGTCTCTTGTCGAAAACAGCGACGAGATGACCGCGAAGCAACGCCGTATTACACTCATCCAACACCTGAAGAAGGCGGCTGAGACAGAGCGTGAGCGCGGTCGGGATGCGAAGGCTTCGCTGAACAAGGAAAAGGCAGAGGCAGCGCTGAAGTACCCCGACATCGACCGCACGACGTTCTATGACGACCTTCGGAAGGCACCACGTCTCGTCGGGAAGACGGACGTCCTCTGGTACGAGAGCAACTCCGGCGGGGAGAGTCGGCTAAAGTTGAACCTGGAGAATGGCGATCTCCCTGGCGACGTCGTCGGTCACCGTCGGAGGAACGGAGGCGAGTAACTGTGGGAGCCCCACAACACCTCGGAGGTGGGAAGCCCCCGCCGACAGAGACGGCCTCAGACGATTCCCTCTGAGGTCGTAGTGGTTGTATGGTAGAGGCAGTTGTAAATAAAAGTCGGTTAGCTGATGGTATGCTCGCTGACCGCTCGCTCCGCTCGCTCCGGTCCGGGAACCACACCCCGGCAAGGGTGTTGTGGAGCTCCAACAAATCGACATGAGAGCAGAACACCAAGATATCACCGAACGTCTGATAGGATTCCTCCGGGACTACTACCGGGAGGAAGTCGCACAGCTCGCTCAGCACTACCCGCAAGAGCAACGCTCACTCCACGTACGCTACGATGACGTCTTCCGATTCGACCCCGATCTCGCGGACGACATCCAAGAGCATCCGCGAGAGATGCTGGAGTACTTCGAAGAGGCGCTTCGACTGTACGACCTGCCCGTGGACGTCAGTCTGTCCGACGCTCACGTCCGCATCCACGACCTACCAGACGACATCGTCCTCGACGTCGCGGAAGTTCCACGTAAGGAGAACATCGGGAAGCTGCTGGGGATTCGCGGCCAGGTCCAGAAGGTCAGCGCGGTGAAGCCGCGCATCGTCGAAGCCACCTTCGAATGCCAGCGCTGCGGGACCCAGACGGATATCCTGCAGACCGGTGACCAGCTTGAGGAACCGCACGAGTGTCAGGGATGCGAACGACAGGGTCCATTCCGTCCCGACTCGTCGGCCAGCACGTGGACCGACCACCAGTTCGCTCGGATTCAGCAGCCGCCCGAGCGCACGAAAGGTGGTGAGGGCGAGACCATCGACGTCCATCTTGAAGACGACCTCATTCAGTCGTTCGACGCCGGTGATCGCATCACCCTCACCGGTATTCTCGACACCGAGGAACCCGGGAGTAACCAGTCGCTTGACTTCGACACCACCGTAGACGGGCAGGCAGTCGTCCGAGAGGAGAGTTCCTACGACGACATCGACATCTCCGAACACCGAGACGAGATCGAGGCCATTGCCGCCGGCGAGCATGGTGACCCGTACGACCTGCTAGTTCAATCGATCAACCCGGGACACGAGGGACACGAGGTTGTGAAACTCGCCATCGCGCTCCAACTGTTCGGCGGGTGGTCCCGCGGCGGGCAGACGCGCGGGGACTCCCACCTTCTCCTGATGGGTGACCCTGGCTGCGGAAAATCGACCTTCCTGAAGGCAGCCAATGACCTCGCGCCGCGCTCAACGTACGCCTCCGGAAAGGGAGCCACGGCTGCAGGGTTAACCGCGGCGGCGGTAGCCGACGACTTCGGAGACGCCGAATGGGGCCTCGAAGCAGGTGCTCTCGTCCTCGCTGACGGCGGCGTCGCGTGTATCGACGAGATCGATAAGGTCAACGACAACGTCATCTCATCTCTCCACGACGCCCTAGAGAGTCAGAAAGTCCGGGTAAACAAAGCAGGAATCAACGCGACACTGAACGCGCGCACCGCAATGCTAGCGGCGGGAAATCCAAAATACGGACGGTTCGATAACTACGAGCCGATTGCCGAACAACTTGACCTCGGACCGACGCTGATGTCGCGGTTCGATCTGATGTTCATGGTCTCCGACTCGCCCGACAAGGAGACTGACCGAGGAGTCGTCAACCACCAGATGCGGTCCCGGCGGGCGAAGGCAAAAAAGGAGCTCGGCAAGGAGCTCACCGAGGAAGAGCGGAAGACCATCAAGCCGGATATCCCCCACCAAACGCTGCGTGCGTACATCGCCTATGCGAAGGACGAGGTGACGCCGTACATCCGGGCAGAGAATGAGGAGACCCAAGAGTACCTCCGTGAGGAGTTCCTGAAGATCCGTCTCGCCAACGCCGACGAAGAAGACAACCCAGTGCCGGTGACCTACCGACAGGAAGAAGCCATCGAGCGCCTCGCTGAGGCGTCTGCACGGGTGCGTCTCTCCGACGAAGTTCGGCGAGAGGACGTGGACCGTGCCCTCACGCTGGTTCGGGAGTCGATGGAGCAGGTCGGCATCGACCCCGAGAGCGGGCAGTTCGATGTGGACGTAGTTGAGACGGGGCAGTCGAAGAGCCAGCGGGACCGGCGAAAACAGGTGCTTGCCATCATTGATGACCAAGACGAGACGACCGCCGAAGAGGTGGCGGGGATCATCGACATGGATGAGAAGAAGATTAGGCACGACATCGACATGCTGAAACAGAACGGCAAGATCTACGAGATAAGAGGCAAACTGCGAAAATCGTAGTGGGGGCCAGGTAACTCACCAACGGCTGGCATGGGAAATGCCAGTAATTGGGTGATTATCACGAAGTAGTGTAGTACGGCCAGCTTTCTAGTGGTGTTCACGTTCGGTGATGCGTTCTCCATAGGATCAAGCAGATGTTGGAGAGGAACTTGGCTGGAAGAGGAAGCATCGGACAAACGACGGGTATCGATAACGTTACCCCTGCATCCCTTCCTGGTAATCTTCTGCGAGTGAATCGTTATCGTCTTCGACATAGTCAATTGTCTGTGACAGTTGGGCGTGGCCTGCTAAGATTCTAGCTTGGTTGATATCGATAGTGTCGATGTCGTTAACCCAATGGCTAATCGCTGATCGGCGAAGGCGATGTGACGTAACGAACCACTCTTTGACATCGTCTTCCGGATCTGGATCCGCGGGTCGCAGCGGTCGTTGGAGCCCAGCGTTCCGGGCAGTTTGTTTAATGACGTCGTTGATATCGGCTGGCTGCATCACGTCATTATGCGTCGTACAGAGGATGTGTCCCTCCTCCGGTGTGACCTGTCCGGAAAAGGAATGTCGAACTCGCTCACACCACCGCCTGAGTGTCAACTTGAACTCTTTCGGAAACACAACGTTCCGGCGAGCGAGTCCGGGATTTTCCCGAGGATCTATTTTAGCGGACTCGATGTTTATCATACACCGGTCCCAGTCAATTTTTCCAATCCGCATATTCGCCAGCTCAATGCTTCGAGCACCGGTATACCATGACAGACGGACAATCACCTCGTTCCGAAGTTGGGTTTCACGGCGTTTTCCGGGCACAGCGTCAAACAACTCTTCAACCGCGTCCGGACGGAGGGCGATGACTTCTTCATTCTCTCGGGCGTTTTCAAGGTCGTCTGTAATTACATTCTGTCGTTTGTACTCCGATGTCCTGCTGATTTCATAATCTTTCTTGAGGCTGATTCCATCGCAGGGGTGCCTTCCGGTGTTATCAAGTTCGAGGGTGTCATCTGCAGCGTCTTTTATGATTATTGAGTAAAACGATTGGACTGACGTGAAGTAGGAGTGAACCGTCGTATCTGCGTGATCGTTGATGGTTTGGATATATCCGCGGACATCGGACTCTTCGGCGGCGAGCGGATCAATCCCGTTAACGCTACAGAACTGCAGCCAGTACCCGACTTCCCTTCGCCGAGTAGTGCGTGTTCTTTTGCTTGTTTCGGTTTTCTGTGACAGGAGTGAGTCGAGATACCGTCCACGCAACTCTTCCATCTCCTCGCTGAGCTTCTCGCTTTCTGGTGTTACGTACCTGCCTTTGTCGTCCCTCATACACCTCTCACCCAGTTCCGTGTCCCGTCAGCAATCGTACTCCGGACGTTCTCTGTCGTCCGGTTCTCTAGGTAAATGAGGGCCTGTCGAACGATGAGTTCGCTTTCGTCACCGTCCATTTTGAAAGCGATTGCTTGCGCACTCCCGTCTACTCGTGTTTGCCGACCCTCAATCGAGATCTTAACACCTCGTAGTCGATCCATATCTCTCTCACCGATCTCACGTCTCACGTCATCAGAGAGATCACTATACCGCGGGATGTGCGCGAGTGCTTGCATCGCCACCTCGCTTAACTCATCTTCCGGTGGCATTGACCCCGGTGTGAGCGCATCGTCAAGCTCACTCTGGAGCGCTTCAACTTGCCCAGAGAGTGAATCGAGATCGGTAGTTACCTCGCTAAAATCGATATCGTCGCCACTATCCAAATAGTCCGCAGCGTCCACGTGGACATACTCGTTATTGAGTTCCCGATCCACTGCGCGACGGACGACTCCTGCAAGAGTTTCGTCGTTATCGATCGAGGTTTTCCACTCCTCTTTTTTCTCGGGAGTGACGCGGACGTTTAGCGGTACTTGGTTTCGGTCTGGCATTTCTCGCCAGTATCGCTAACGAGGATTGACGTAAAGACTTGGAAAGTTGGATACTGACCTCGACCTCCCCAACCGGACGCGGTCGGAGAGATTACTGTAACGGCTTGGAAAGTTGGGGACCCCAGTGGGTACCCTTAATCTCCAAACATTTGACGCATCATCGGGTGCATCTCCATGAGCTGTTCTTCGGCGATCTCCTCGTACAGCTTGTACGTGATGGAGACTGTCAGGAGCAACCCAGTCCCGGTGACGCTCCCGACGGTGCCGAGCATGTTCGCCATGACGGCGAGCAGGCCGACGAGCGCGCCGCCGATGACGGTCACCTGCGGGATGTAGCGCTCCATGACCTTCTCGATGACGCCGATGTTCTGGCGGAAGCCGGGAATCTGCATTCCGGAGTTCTGGATCTGTTTCGCCGTCGACTTCGGCCCCATGTCGGTCGTCTCCACCCAGAAGATGGCGAAGATGGCACCGCCGGCGATCATGAACGTGAGGTCGACGCCGACACGGAGGATGACGTGGATGACGCCCTCGCTGGCGGCGACGGAGTTCGCGGTGCCGGTCCCCCACCACATCCAGTCACCGGGGCGCTGGATGGGCGCGAGATAGTAGAACAGCCCGCCGATGGCCTGACCGCTGCCGTTGTACTCGAGGAGCCAGGCGGGGGCACTGCCGAGCGAGCTGAGGCCGCGACCGAGGAACTGGATGTTCGCCTGCAGTGCGCGAACGAGAATCATCGGCAGAACGCTCGCGTAGATGAGCTTCACCGGGAAGCGACCACGCGCCCCCTTGACACGAGCGTGGCTCAGCGGAATCTCGACGCGGACGCTCTCCGCGTAGACGACGATGGCGAAGATGAGGAGCGTGGTCACCAAGGCGATGATGTGGCCCTGGTTGAGCAGCAGGTCCGTGAGACCCGACTGGGTGAACACGTTGATGCTCGTGCCACCGGTCGCGATGCGGAACCAGTCGCGGAACATGGCGATGAACCCGGTGACGAGCCGCTGGCTCACACCCGCGATGATGAACAGCCCGATACCGGAGCCGACGCCCCACTTGCTCACGATCTCGTCCATGAACAGGATGAGGAGGCCGCCGACGAAGATCTGGGCGAGGATGACGAACTGGAGCGCCAACGTGGCGTTCCCAGCGCCGACGAATCCGGCCATCGTGCCCACCGCTCCCGAGCCGGCCTGTCCACCGCCGTCTAGCGGGAGAATCCCCGACGAGAGGAAGACCATCGGGACCGCGGTGAGCAGCGTCATCACCAGCACCAGCACCTTCTGGAGCCCCTGGTAGAGGATCTGGTCACGGGGGTCGTCCGTGTCGAGGCCGAGGAGGTTCGCACCGCCGAGCAACTGCAGGACAATGCTCGCGGTGACTATCGGCCCGATACCGAGGTGCAGTATCGAGCGGTTCGCACCGGCCAGAATCGACCGGAACTGTCCGAACGCGTCGCCTCCGCCGGTGCCGACAGGCTGTGTTCCGTAGACAGTGATCGTCGTGAGGAAGAAGTACAGTACCAGTATGCCGCCGGTCCAGCCCAGCTTCCGCTTGAAGGGGACGTGACCCTCCGGTCGCTGGACCGAGGGCATCCTGGTAAGGACCGGTTCGGCGGCTTCTTTCCAACCCATATACCGGGACAAACCGGGTGGATGCTTGTATGTACTTCGCTTTGCAGGCGCCGATGTGACTGGAGTTGGCTTGGCGATACCGGCCGCGAGAACAGACGATGCTCGCAAACCATGGCCGCAACACGCTCCAAGAACGAAACCACTCGTCGTCGGTCGGTACATCGGCGGCGATGTCACTCGCCGGCCGAGTACGCGAGAGAAAGGCGTCGGGCGGCGTCGACGGACTACTCCTCGGCCGCGTCGGCGTCGTCGGCGTCGTCCTCTTCCTCGGCGCGCTCGGAGAGGACGGCTTCGCCACCGGCCTCCTCGATGAGGCCGCGGGCGCTCGCGCTGAAGGCGTCGGCGGTGACGGCCAGCTCGTTGCGGACCTGGCCGCCGCCCAGCACCTTCACGACGTCGGCGTCGTAGCCATCGTCGACCACGTCGCGGGCGTCGATGACGTACGTGTCACCGTCCTGCTCGGCGAGGTCCTCTGCCGCGTAGAGGACCGCATCCTCGTCGAGCTTCTGGACGTTGATCTCGACGACGTCGTCGCGGACGTCCTGCGGGCGCTTGAACCCGTGCTTGCCGAGCGGTTCGTAGTTGTGGAACTCGTGCTTGTCGCGGCCAGCACGGCCGCGGCCGCCACGGTGGCCGGCGCCACGACGGTTCTTGTGGCTGCCGCCGCTGTGCGTGCGCGAGCCGCGCTGGCGTCGTTTCTTGCTCGTCATTGTTATCGCATTGCCTCGAGGAGCTTGTCGATCTCCTCGGTCGTGTGCTTACCGAGTTCGCCACCCTCCTTCGTCGGGTGCTTGATGCCCTCGTGCCCCTTGCGCGGGGGGTGCAGGCGCAGGACCGGCGAGAGACCCTCGTCCGCGAGGGTCGTCTCCTCGGCCAGCAGTGCCTCGGCGAGCTCGTCGATGCTGCCGTAGTCGGTCTCCTCGGCGACCCACTCGTCCGTGAGTGCCTCGCCGGTGGCCTCGACCTCGCCACGCGTGGCGAGCACGGCCGCCAGTACGTCCTGGCTGGGCTCGCCCATCGCGACGTAGTCGTTGACCTTCGTGAGCATGCCGCGGTAGCTGTCGGTCTCCGGCACGAGCGTCGCGTGGTTGACGCGCTCGATGTTGAGCATCGTCAGCGTGTCGTCGATGTCGCCGGAGCGGTCGACCTCGCCGCGGAGCTGGACGACTGCCTGCATCACTCGGCCACCTCCTCTGCGGACTGGAGACGCGCGCGACGGGACTGCGAGGCGTTCTCCAGTGCGTTGAACGTCGCCTTCGCGAAGTTGACCGTGGTGCGCGTGTTGCCGTAGCTCTTGGTCCAGGCGTCCTCGATGCCCGCGAGCTCCAGCACCTTGCGGACGGTGTCGGATGCCGCGAGCCCCAGCCCGAGCGGGGCGGGGATGAGTTCGACCTTGACCGAGCCAGCCTTGCCCGACGTGCGGTGGGTCAGCGAGTGCGGCTTCGTGCTCCGGTCCTCCCAGGAGCCCGAGCCACGGGGCACGTCGATGATGTTCAGCTTGGCGATGCCGATCGCCTTCTGGATGGCGGCCCCGACCTGGTCGTCACGCCCCTCGGCGTAGCCGACGTAGCCGTCGCGGTTACCGATGGCGACGACGCAGCGGAACTTCACCCGTCGACCGGAGTCGGTCATCCGCTGGACCATGTTGATGTCCAGCACCTCGTCCTCCAGCCCCGGCAGGAGCTGGTCAGTTACCTCCGGCTCCTTCAGCGGGAGACCGGAGTTGAGGGCGGCTTCCATCGTGTCGATTTCGCCCTCCTGTACCTTCTTACCGAGCCGTGTGACGGGTTCCCATCCGTCGTTGTAGTTGTTGCCGCTCATGTTATCGCTCCATCAGGGTCTCGCGCACTTCGTCGAAGTGCTCGGGAAGGTCTGTTGCGTCGAAGTCACCGCTGTAGAGCGGCTCGTCGAGTTGCTCAGCGTACTCGGCGATGTGCTCGCCGCGGTTCCGTGGCCACTCGGCCAGTACGTCGTCGTTGTGCGGGATGTCGAGGCCGGCGTCGATTGCGCCCTCCTGTACCGCGAACACCTTCGAACCGGGTGTCGCCGTGTTGAGGCCGATGTCGAGTACCGCTTCCTCGACGCCTGCGTCGAGTGCGCGCTTGCCTGCGAGGAGTCCGGTCAGGTACGCCGCGGGCAGGTTGCCCGTGGGCGCCTCCCAGCCGAAGTCCGCCAGGTCCTCAGAGGTCGCACTCGCGAGTGTCTCGTCGCCCTGGGTACCGGGGACTATCAGCTGCGCCGTGGCGTGCTTGTTGCTCTTTCGAGCGACGAGCCGTGGCTTGCCGGATTTCAGCAGGCGCAACCTCTGATGGTAGTCCGTCCGGACCTCGCGGCGACGACGCATCGGAACCTTATATCGTGGTCCTGTCGCCATTATTGGTCACCGTAGTTGTTTTCGATGTAGTTCAGCAGGTACTGGACGCTCCGGAACTCGCCACCGCGGGCCTTGTTGTAGAGCTCGCGGTACTGGGTGCGATCGATCTCGCCCTCAGCACGGAGTTCGTGGAGCTTCTTTCGCTGCGCTCTGATGCGGTTCTGCCACTCCTTCTTCGGGTCGGAGCGCCCGCCCTTCTTGCCGCGGCGCTTGCCGGGCCCCTTCTGGTGCCCGTAGGCGCGCTTGGCCTTCCGCTCGCGGGAGCGACCCTTGGAGTTACCGCGCTTCTCTTCCGCTCGGATCGTACCGTCGTCGACCAGCTCGCGGATGTCCTCTCGGGTGATCGCCTCCGAGATGTCGGACTGCTCGTCCGGATCGAACCAGACGCGGTTCTGCCCGACGTCGAGGACGTCCGCGGCCAGTCGCTTCTGGGCGGACAGATCAGTCATCCGAATCCACCTCGACTTCGACGTAGGTCGGGTTCAGCACGCGAATGCCGTTCTCCTCCGCACGCTCCTCGATGCGCTCGCGCTTGCGACCGCCGACCTTGGAGGCGATGCGGACCGCTTCCGTGTCACCGTCGACACCCTCGAGGTCGTCCACGTTGTGCACGTAGACCTCCTCGAAGCCCGAGGGGTGCTTGCCGCGCACCGCCTTCGGGGTCCGGAAGCCGGCCTCGACCTTCGGGCCCTTGCCCTTGACAGCACGTCGCTGCTTCGAGAGGCCGCCGGTGGGGCGCCGCCACGCCTCGGGCGTACGCTTCTTCTTGTGGTAGTCCTGCCGCCTGAACGCGGGCTTGCCGACCTTTCGTCGCTGGTCGAGCAGCCGCTGGTGCTCGTCGGAGAGCTCAGGCGTCTTGTCGGCGAGGCCGCGGGGCTGGAGTTCGGTCTCTACCTCCTCCTCGGCCTCGCCCTCGTCTTCCTCGTCGCCCTCGATCTCGGCCTCGGTGTCCTCGCTGACTTCGAGGTCACCGACGTCGGCCTTGATACGGGCGGCGAGCGCGTTCCCGATACCCTCGACGTCCGAGAGATCGGACTGCGACGCGGCCTTCACGTCTTCGACGGTCTCGTAGCCGGCGGCGCGGAGCGCCTCGGCCTTGGACTCGCCGACACCGCTGATGTCTTCGAGTTCCTGTGGGTCGTCTGCCATGCGTTAGGCACCTCCCTTGGCGGGCTTTTTCGTGATGTAGACGCCGTCCTGGAACACGCGAGTGTCCTTCCCGCTGACGCGGGTCAACTGCTCGATGTCGGCGGCGGTCTGTCCGACGGCTTCCTTGTCAGCGCCGGAGAGGGTCAGCTCCTCGCCGTCGACCTGCACGTCGGTGTCGCCGTGGATGTTCGTTCGTCGCGGTGCCTTCTCGCCGAGGAAGTTCTCGATGACGACTTCGCCGCCGTCGGCCTGCACCTTCATCGGGAAGTGAGAGTAGAAGACCTCCATCTCGTACTCCCATCCGTCGGTCACACCGTGGAACATGTTGGTGATGTGACTCTCGAAGGTGCCGACGGTTGCGTTCGTCTTCGCGTCGGATGCGTCGGACTCGACGACGACCTGGTCGCCCTCGACGCTCACGGTGATGTCGGGGAACCAGAGTCGGCGTGTGACCGACCCGTTCGGACCCTCGACCGTGAGGTCGAGATGGTCCATCTCGGCTGTTACGTCGTCCGGAATGTCCAGTTCTACTCGCATTGTCTTAGTACACGTATGCGATAACCTGGCCACCGACTCCCTGCTCGCGCGCCTCGTAGTGGCTCATGACGCCCTGGCTGGTCGTCACGATGAGCGCACCGTAGTCGCGTGCCGGCAGGAACCGCTTCTCCCACGTCTCGAACTCGTCGGACGCGACGGAGTAGCGCGGTTTGACGGGGCCGCATTCGTTAATCGCACCTTTCAGTTCGACCTCGAAGTGACCGGACTTGCCGTCGTCGACGAACTCGAAGCCGTCGATGTACCCGCGGTCGTAGAAGACCTCGAGCACGCTCCCGATCTCGTTCGAGGCGGGCGATACCGTGTGCGTGAGATGCCCGACGCCCTCGGCGTTGTCGATGCCGGAGAGCGCGTTGCTGAATGGGTCGTTACCTGTCATTGTTATCGGTACTTCTTGAAGCCCATGTCGCGGGCAATCTCTCGGAAGCACTGCCGACACAGCCAGATATCGTACTTGCCTACGAGGCCCTGCTTGCGGCCACAGCGCTGGCACTCCTCCATCTGACCGGTTCGCTTTGCGGCGTGCTCGCCGGTGTCTAGTTCTTCGCTTTCGCTCATCGTGTCACCTCGACGTCGAAGTTGGCCTCGACGAAGGTCACTGCGTCCTCCGCGTCGAGGCGGTGTTTCGACGGGATCTGCTGGGACCGCTTGTCGCGCTTCGTGACGCGGTAGCCCGGCCGGACGAGGTTGACCGTGACGTCCAGCCCGAAGATCCCGACGTTCGGGTCGTACTCCTGGGACGGGAAGTCCGTGTGCTCCTCGATGCCGAAGCTGAAGTTGCCGGTCTCGTCGAACTGGCTCTCGGCAACGTCTGCGAGCGCCAGTGCCGTCTCGAGGAACTCGTGGGCGTCCTCGCCGCGAAGTGTGACCTTCGTGCCGATAGGGTCGCCCTGACGGATGCCGAAGTCCGGCATCGTCGAATTGGCCTTGGTCCGGACGGACTCCTGACTCGTGACCGCCTCGATGATGTCCTCCGCGTTCGCGAGCTCGCGGCCACCCTCGCCGACGCCCATGTGGACGACGACCTTCTCGATGGTGGGCTCACGCATCTCGTGGAACTCGGCTTCCGACATCAGTCGTCACCCCCGACGAAGTTCTCGTCGATGACGACGACGTACTCCTCGACGGTCTCGAACTGGCCGTCGTCCTGCGTGACGGTGACCGTGTTCGAGCCCGAGCCGGGCGTGACGTCGATGTCCTCGACCTCGCCGACCTCGCCGGCGTGGCTGCCGGCGACGGCCGTGACGAGCGCGCCCTCCTCGTACGGGAAGTGGGCGACGATCTCGGTCCCCTCGTTGGAGACGACGAGCGAGTCGTTCCCGCCGTAGTCGGCGGCGTCCTCGAGCTGGAGGGTCTGACCGTCGTGCAGCGTGAGCTGCGTCTCGCCGCCACTGACCTGGCGCTTGCCGACGATCTTGCCCAGCTTCGAGCCCGCGTCGGCCTCGTCGATGGGGGTCAGCGAGAGCCGACCACCCTCGTCGGGGAAGACGCGGTAGTACTCGCCACGCTCGGTGAACGCGACGATGTCGAACATGCCGATGGGGCGCTGTTCGTCGGAGACCGCGACGCCGTTGATCAGGACGGTGTCCTGGTTGAGCGCGTAGCGGGCCTCCTTCTTCGAGTCGACGTAGCCGAGCACGTCCCGCATGAGGATGACCAGCGGAACGCCGGCCTCGCCGTGCGGGCCGGAGTCGGCCTTCACCGTGAACGTGTTCGTCTTTCGCTCGACCGGCCAGGAGTTCGGAACGGAGAGTCGCTTCTGGTGCTTGGTCATTCGTCATCACCTTCCAGCCGCGCGACCCGCACCTCGTCCTCGAGGTCCAGCTCCGTGAGACGGACGTTCGACGGCTCCAGCCGCCGCGGCACTTCCTCGCCGTCGGCGGTCTCGAGCGTGACCTCCTCCACGGAGATCGTGCCGGCCTTCACGTCGACGTCGAGGACCTCGCCCTCTTCGCCCGCGAAGTCGCCGCGCATGACCTCGACCGTGTCGCCCGCGTTGATGCGGGCACGACGCCGGTCGTACTCCTCGCGGAGGTCCTCCGACAGCGTCGCGTTGAGCTGCTTGCCCTTCTGGTGCAGGGGCGCGTGCTCGGTCTGGTTGCGCTGTTTGCGTGGTTGTCGTGTCATACTATCATCGTAGCCGTGGATGCGACGCTTCCGAAGCGCTCTGCGACCTCACGCGCGATGGGGCCCTTGATCTCCGAGCCCTGCGGTTCCTCGTTCTCGTTGACGAGGACGGCCGCGTTGTCTTCGAACTTCACGCGCGTGCCGTCGGGACGGCGGATGGGCTTGCGCTGGCGGATGATGACTGCCTCCTTGACCTGGCGACGCTCTTCGGGCGTCCCCTTGGTCACCGAGACGGTCACCTTGTCGCCGATGCCAGCCTTGGGGTGCCGATTCTTGGTACCGTGGTAGCCGGAGACCGAGATGATCTTCAGCTGCCGGGCACCGCTGTTGTCAGAACAGTGAATCAGCGACCCTTTCTCGAGGCCCTGCGTGACGTCGGCTTTCAGGGCCTCCATCAGGCGTCACCTCCTTCGGAATCGGTTATTTCGACGACCACGTGCGATTTCGTCTTCGACAGTGGTCGGCACTCTGCTATTCGGACCGTATCGCCGACTTCGGGCTCGAGCACGCCCGGCACGTGTGCCGGAACGCGCGATCGACGCTTCATGTACCGGTCGTATTTCGGTACGTGAACGTCGTACTCCCGCTCGACGACCACGGTCTTTGCCATGTCCGTCGAGACGACCTCGCCTTCGAGGGTCTGCCCTCGAACGGAGAGGTCACCGTAGAACGGACACTTCTCGTAGTCGTATGTCTCCGGGTCTTCAGGTTCCGGAGGTTTGGTTACGTCAAGTCCTATCGCCATTTCGAATCACCTGTCGTTTCGGTGCGCAGTGCGGGTCGTGAGAGCAGTCTGGCTCCATCCACCGTAACGTAGGCCGCATCCTCGCCGGCAGGGTGGTCCGGTTCGGAAGCGGTCCCCGACCCCTTCGCGGGGTCGGCGGTTTCATCTGTGAGCCGAAACTCGAACGTGGTACCGCGCTTTGGCACCTGGCGCACCCGAGTGTCTCCCTCGGCCGAACCGGCCGGGGCCGGGTCGACGTGGAGCGTGTTCGTCGTCTCGACGACCACACGCCCGGCTATCCCGACGAGGTCGGGGTTCGCCGCGTCGACCACGGTCACCCAGTGGCCGTTGAGTTCGTGTCGGGGCAGTGTCTCGGGTGTCAGCGCCATTATTCGTCGTCCTCGAAGTCGCCTTCTTCCTGCTGAATCGTCTTGATACGCGCGATGGTCTTGCGGAGCTCGCCGATGCGACCCGGGTTCTCCGGGGCACCACCGGCGGCCTGCACGGCCTTCGCGTTCAGCAGTTCCGTCTCGAGTTCGTCGAGCTCTTCCTCGCGCTCACGCGCGGTGAGGTCTCGAATCTCGCTGGGTCGGAGAATCGCCATCGGTTACTCCTCCTCCTCGTCGTCCGCGGCGTCCATCTCCTCGACCATCGCGGCGGCCTCTTCCTCGACAGCCTCGTCGAGCTCGTCGAGCTCCTCTGCGACGTCGTCGTCGCTGGGGACCTCGACTTCCTCGTCGTCGAACTCCTCGGGCGTCTCGTCGACGACCTCCTCGACGACTTCCTCCTCGACTTCGCTGTCCTCGTCCTCGGAGTCGGCCTCGGCGGCCTCCGCCTGCAGCTCCTCGAGCTCGCCCTCCTCGGGCTCCTCGAGCAGCTCCTCGACGGACTCGTTGGCCTCGACGGCCTCCGGTGCGAGCTCCTCGACGTCCGCGTCCTCGTAGATCTCGAAGTCGTCCGGCAGCTCGGCCTTCGGCGGGATGATCTTCACCGTCACGCCGATGGTACCGAGCTTCATCACGGCGACGCCCTGACCCTCGTCGACGATGGTCTCGGCGGGCTCGCCGTTGTGCTTGATGTAGCCGTCGTTGAACTTCTCGACGCGCGAGCGGGCACCAGTGACCTTCCCCGAGAGGACGATCTCGGCGCCGAGTGCGCCGGCGTCCATGATGCGCTCGAGGGTGGTGTGGCCTGCCTTGCGGAAGTACCAGCCGCGTTCGAGGGCGTTCGCGAGACGGTCCGCGACGATGCGTGCGTTGAGGTCGGGTTCGTCGACCTCCTGCACGTCGATCTGCGGGTCGTCCAGGTCGAAGCGCTCCTCGAGCGTGGTGGTGACCTTCCGGATGTTCTCGCCGCCCTTGCCGATGACCATCCCGGGCTTCTCGGCCTTGAGCACGATCTGTGTGCCCATCGGGGTCTTGGCGACTTCCATGCCGCCGTAGCCCGCGCGACCGAGCTCTTCTGCGAAGAACTCGTCAATCTGGGACTTCTGCAGTCCGTCTTCGATGAACTGGTGTTCGTCTGCCATTAGTTCTCGACCTCCTCCACGATGAGTTCGACGTCGACCTGCGGCGTGTTCCACGCCGAGGCACGCCCCATCGCGCGGGGCTTTCGGCCGGGCGACTCGCCGACCTTGTGGGCGGCGACGTGGACGATCTCCATCGTCTCGCCGTCGAAGCCCTGCTGGTCCGCGTTGTTCACGACGTTACCGAGCAGGGTGATGAAGGCCTTGGAGACCTTCTCCGGGTAGCGACCCGCGTCCCAGCCGTCGATGTCGCTGCGGTGGCCGACGCCGCTGTTGTGCTGCTTGAACGGGACCGAACGCTCGCCCTCGACGACGGCCTCGAGATACTCTCGGGCCTCCTCGACGGTCTTGCCTTTGATGGCGCGAGCGACGGCCTTGCTGTGCTTGTGGCTCATGTGACGCTCCCGGAGCATGGCCTTGGCCGTCGTGTCCGGGTCCGCGTCGACGCTGTAGTTGATTCCCATTCTGTTCACCTCACTTCAGTGGCACGAACTTCGAGGAGCGGGTCGCGCCGATACCGGCCTGTCCGTGCGTGACGGACGAGCGTGTGAGCTGGAACTCGCCGAGGTAGTGGCCGATCATCTCGGGCTCTACCTGGACGCGCTCGAACTCCTGGCCGGTGTAGACGGCGAACGTCAGGCCGACGAACTCCGGGAGCACCGGCACGTCTCGCAGGTGCGTCCGGATCGGGTCGTTGGCCGTCTCCTCTTCGGTCTTACCGCGGGCCTTCTCGAGGAGTTTCTCCTTCTCCACGGAGAGGCCGCGCTCGATACTTCGCCGCTGGCGAGCGGGGAGCAGTTCCGCGACGTCGTCGATGCTCATCTCCTGCAACTCGTCGAGCGTGTGACCGCGGTAGGTGAACTCCTCACCTTCACGGCCGGTTCGGTACTCGGAACTCATTTTTTGCTACCTCGACCGGTCTTCCGGGAGGCGATGTCACCGACCTTCCGTCCCGGCGGTGCGTCCCGCGAGACGGACTTCGGTCGGCCGGGGTGCTGGCGGCCACCGCCACCGAACGGGTGGTCGACGGCGTTCATCGCCACGCCACGGACGTTCGGCCACTTGGTGCCGCGCGCTTTCATCTTGTGGTACTTGTTGCCTGCCTTCACGAACGGCTTCTCCGTGCGCCCACCGCCAGCGACCACGCCGATGGTGGCGCGGCACTGCGGGTCGAGGCGCTTCATCTCGCCGCTGGGCAGCTGGACGACCGTCACTTTCCGGTCGTGGGTGATGAGGTCGGCGCTGGTGCCCGACGCGCGGGCGAACTTGCCGCCGTCACCGGGCTGGCGCTCGATGTTGCACACCGGGACCCCCTCGGGGATCTCGGCGAGCGGGAGCGTGTTGCCGGGTGCGATCTCGGCGGAGACACCGACCTGCAGTTCGTCGCCGACGGTGACGCCCTCGGGCGCGAGCACGAGGCGTCGGTCGCCGTCCTCGAACTCGACCGCCACGACCGGTGCGGACCGGGCGGGGTCGTGCTCGATATCGACGATGGTGCCGCTGACGACGTCCGAGTCCTCGGTCTGTTTGTGCTGGAGGTCAGCTTTGTATCGGTGGCTGGGGGCACGGAACGTCGACCCACCGCGGCCACGGCGCTGACCCTGGATTCTGCGTCCCATGTGTCAGAACACCCCGATTCGCGAGGCGACTTCTTGGGCGTCGTCATCCTCGGTGAGGCGGACGACTGCCTTCTTGTTGCCGTTCATCGTGTTCTGCGTGTTGACCTTCTCGACGCCGACGTCGAACTGTGACTCGACGGCGTCGCGGATCTCCGGCTTGGTCGCGTCCATCGTGACGACGAACTGGAGCTTGTTCTCGAAGTCCATGTCGTTCATCGCTTTCTCCGTCACGAGCGGGAACTTGATGATCGAGCTCATCGGTCGGCCACCTCCGCGACGGCGGACTCGGTGAACACGGTCAGTCGGCCCGGGTGCGCGCCGGGTGCGAGGTCCTCGACGTTGACGTTCGAGGCTGTCGCCACGTCGGCACCGGCGAGGTTACGTGCGGCCTTCGACGGGCCGGTCTCGCTGGAGGTGACGAAGAGCAGCGACTTCGGCTGCTTGTACTTGCGGCCACGGGTCGTCCCACGGCCAGCACGGATGGAGCGCCCCTCGTCGGCGCGCTCGACGTCGTCGTGGGCACCGAGGCCCTCGAGGAAGCTGACGACCTCCTGGGTCTTCAGCAGCTCCTCGAAGTCGTCGGAGACGACGACGGGCAGCGCGAGGTCCTCGTCGAACTCGTGTCCGCGCTCGGCGACGCGCTCTGCGTCGACGGTCGCGGCCAGTGCACTGCGGAACGCCTGCTTGCGCTCCTTGGTGTTGACGTCCTCGCCCTGCTTCTTCTCGGCCTTCGGCGGGTGTGCCTTGCGACCCCCGACCGCCTGGGGGACGCGGGCAGCCTGGCCGTTCGATCGCGGCACGTGTGCCATGCCGCGGCCGGAGCCGAACGATTCAGCGGAGGTACGCATGCCGGCGTACTCGTCGGCACCGTACTCCTGTTTCCGGTTGGCCTGTGCGGCGCGGACGGCACGTCGGATGAGGTCCGGTCGGTACCGGCTCTCGAAGACCTCCGGTAGGTCGAGCGTGCCTGTCTCCTCGCCGTCCAGGTCGTAGATGGTTGCCTGCATGGTTTATCCCTGGTTCGATGCTGTGGAGACGAACCGTACCTCGGGGTCGAGGCGCGGCTGGTCGTTCGGTCGGATGGCCGGGCGGAAGCGCAGCAGACGCTGGTCCGGACCCGGGAGCGAACCCTTCACGAGCGTGAACGGACCGCTGACCTCGCCGTAGTTGACGAAGCCGCCGTCGACGTTCACGTCGTCGACATCCTCCGCGTCGCCGATGTCGATGAGGCGCTTGTTCAGCTCCGTGCGCTGGTGGTAACCGGTCTGACCCTGCTGGGGAACCGTCGAGCGAACGCGGCTCGGGTTCCACGGGCCGAGGTTACCGATGCGTCGGCGCCATCCCTGGCGGGCGTGTTTGCCCTTTCGTTTCTGGACGCCCCAGCGCTTGACGGGGCCCTGGGTGCCCTTGCCCTTCGTAACGCCGGAGACGTCGGTGTACTCACCGGCGCGGAAGGTGTCGTTCATCTCGTGGACGCCGCCGTCCTCGACGAGTTCGAGGCCGAAGTCGACCCGTTCCTGAATGGAGGCCCCGCCGATGCGGGTCTCCATCACGTCGGGCTTCTTCTTCGGCACACCGGAGACGTCGGAGGGGACCGTGTGCGTGATGGCCCGAACCTCGTCGACGTCACCGGCTTCGAGCGCCTCGTGGAGCTCGTCGGTGTTGTCGTCTGCGTCTTTCGGCAGGTCGAGGACGCGGTCGAGTTCGTCGTGGAACTCGTCGGTCCAGACCTCCGTGAGCGGACGCTTTCCGTACGGCGTGTCCTCGTACGCTCGCAGGGCAACCGCCCGCATGGGCGGTGTCTCCACGATGGTGACTGGGACGGTCTCCTCCATCCCTTCGCGGGGGGAGTTGGACTCGTCGTTGATCATCACCACGTGGGTCATACCGGCCTTGTAGCCGGCGAATCCCTGCAGCGTCGGCTGTCCGTCGTCGTCCGGCCAGCTCGAGAAGCGCGGAACCTCCGAAGAGGCGCGCTGTCGCGGGCCGAATCCGAGCGAACCTTTGCGTGGTCTGCTTGGTTGTGGCATCGTATCACTCTGTGAGCGTGAGCAGTCCGAGCGTCGCGAACACCGCTTCTTCGGTGCGAACGACCTCACTGCCCTGGTTCGGAATCGAGTTGAGCCAAAGGTCGAACCCGCCGATGGGTTCGGTGGCGTCCTCGTCCCCGCCGGCCGGTACATCGGCCTCGGGGAATCCGAGTATCGCAGGCAGCCCTCTCTCGGGCGCGCCGAAGGCGATGGTCGCTCCATCGGCCTCGACACGTCCGGCCAGGCCCGCGAGTCGCCCCACGGTGAGCGCTTCACCGTGGCGCGATGTCGCGATACGGAACCCGGCGTCCTCACGGCCGAGCGCCGCCTGCAGGTCCATGCGTTCGACCGATAGCCCCGGGAGGGGGTCGTCGATCAGCCGTGCACGGACCGGACGTCGCGAAGAGACCCTGACGGTCACGCGCTCCCCCTCCGTGAGTTCGCCCATTTCCGGGGGCGTCACGAGGGAGATCGGGTGTTGCAAGCCGCAATTGACCCGTACGCGCCTGTCAGGTCCGACCTCGGTCACGATTCCCTGTCTTAACGACCCCGAACCGTTCGATTCGGAGCCGGTCTGTGACGTGGCGCGGAGCGGCGGCAGGACCCCCGCGTACTCCAGTTCGCCTCGCTGCCCCCACGCTTCCTTTCGGAGGTACGGGGGCGTTGCCGCGTAGGCGAGTACCGTGCTTACGAACCCGCCGCCCCATCTGCGTTCGCCGTCTTCGTCGTCGAAGACGACGAGGTGATTTGCCCGGAACACCGTCGCCGCGCGGGCGACGTAACCGAGTTTGCGAGTAGCCTCGCGTTTGTCCTCGGCTTCCCGGACGAGGGACGACGGCACGAGTACGCTGACTGTCATGCCGTGACGCTTCGACGCCTCGTCACTAGACTGTGCCGATGTTATTCCGGTATCGGATAAAAGGGTGCCGGATTGTTTTCTCGGTTGTGACGGCTCCACACGCCCGAAGATGGGTGTTTCGCGTTGACACGACGCCCAGTTCCGCACAGTCTGCGGCTCCCTCACGCGTGCAGGCGGCAGAGTAGTATACAATCCCCCGCTTCCGTCGTGTGGTTCTCTCTGCCGAAGGCCGACCGATTCGGAAGCCTTTTATTTATTCCTCCAGTTGTTCAGAATGCGAACGGGCGCTGGTAGTGTAGTGGTATCACGTGACCTTGCCATGGTCACAACCTGGGTTCAAATCCCAGCCAGCGCACTTCTGGAACTTCACGACGACGAGCGTAGCGAGTCGTTCGAAATTCCAAAATTCTCGATGGGGTTTGAATCGGGGACCCACGAGCAGCGAAGCGAGCATGTCCGCCGTGGTTCGAGTCCCAGCCAGCGTAGTGCCCTCACCCCCGACACGCGACGAGCGGAGCGGCTACATTCGACTACGGTTCAGGCGACCCCGGGTCGAGATGGGACCGGAGTCACTCCTCGAACTGGTCGTACGTCTTCCGCTTCTCCTCGGTGAACTTGGGTCGAATCCGGGTCAGGTAGAGCAGGAACAACACCACCGCGACGGCGAACGCGGTGCCGAGTGCGGCGACGAACCCCAGCCACGTGTACGTGGCGAAGAAGACCATCCCAGCGGCGACGGTGCCGTACACCAGCATCAGTATCTCCGGGATGTCTATTCCCTTCTCGTCACGGAAGTCGAGTCCGTTCTCGAAGAACCGCCGGTAGCCCGGGTCGAGCCCGAACTCCCGGATTGCGAGCGCCTCTGTTCGGAGCGCGAACGCGAGGAACGGGACCCGAAGTGAGTACACGACGAAGAACCCGAGCAAGGAGAGCAACGCTCCGAACAGGGCGGCCGCTGCCTTCGCGTCGTCCGGGAGGTCGGTCCCGACGATGGTGAAGATACCAGTGAGGACGAGTGCCCACATGCGCGTATACGACCAGACCTGATTCTCGACGTGGCGGGCGTGCAACCAGTACTGCTCGTAGACGTCTCGGAGTATGTCCCCGTCCTCGTCGTCCGCAGGGGGGTCAGGCGGTGACGACATGGGTTACGGTGGCTCGCTCCAGTCGTCGGCCCTGTCTTCGGGGCGATACCCGAGGACGGAGCGTGCATGCTCCAGGTCGAACCAGCGGGTCGCGTTGTCACTCACACCGTAGAACACGTCGAACGTCACCGACTCGTCGGACAGACAGCAGTCGACGAGCTGAGCGAGGTCCCGCCGCGAGTGCCAGGTCGCCTTCATCCGCTCGACAGCTCGACGGTAGGCGGCACTCTCCCGGTCGAACTCGCCGACCGCGACGCCACGCTCGGCGTCACCGTAGGGGTGGTCGTACTCGGGTGGACGGACGCTCGCGATTCGGAGCGCGTAGAACCGTTTCGGGTAGTCGAACGTCTCGACGTACTGTCGTCCGAGCCCTTCTCCGAACAGTTTCGATGTCCCGTAGAACGAATCGGGGCGGGGAGCGGTTCGATGGTCGAGGACGACACCGTGGCCCGCCTCGTACAGTTCGGGGGCCAACTCGGTTTCGTACTGGCCGACGACGTGGTTCGACGAGGCGAACACTACGCTCTCCAGCTCGGCCTGCCTGGCGGCCTCAAGGCAGTTGTAGGTGCCGACGATGTTGTTTCGAAGCACCGAGTCCCAGCTCGCCTCCGTGGCGGGGTCGGCCGCGAGGTGGACCACCGCATCCTGACCGTCGAACGCCGGTCGAATCTCGTCTAGCTCGGCGATGTTGGCCGTGATCGAGTCGTGATTCGCACTCTCGGAACGGTCGAGGTAGTCGAAGGAGTACTGTTCCGATAGATGCTCGATAACCGCTGTCCCGACGCGGCCGAACGCACCAGTGATGAGAACCTCGTCCATGTGCGTGCCCATGTCTGGTTGTGGTATTAATCGTGTGGTCGTGTGACACTCAGCCCGTTCGTGGTCGAGACGGATTCCGGCCACGCTCGAGTGGGGGAGAATCGGCGGTCGGTCCGTACCATCATCAGTGGCCCGTACGACCATCATCACAGATAGCCAACGAATCGCAGTACAGCGCCGCTACCAGCTGATTCCACATTCACTCCGTGACCCAAGTTTTTACCACTCGGGCCGCCGAAGAAAAGTGATGGGTTT
This sequence comes from Haloarchaeobius sp. FL176, assembly GCF_024609245.1. Lineage (GTDB taxonomy): Archaea > Halobacteriota > Halobacteria > Halobacteriales > Natrialbaceae > Haloarchaeobius. Next base: position 531,235 of record NZ_JANJYH010000002.1, on the reverse strand, counting down.
CATCGAGCGACTCTCGGCTCTGTTCGACCGTGGCAGAACGGGAACACCGGATGCCACAGCGACGAACGGCGGGGGGCCGGATGCGACCACTGCAGGGCCGCAGGAACCGGAGACTGAGTCACGGGCGACGGCCGAGACGGAAGCAACGACCACCGAGTCCGACGGGCGGCAGGCGACCGACGACGAGTCAGCGCCCGATCCGACGGCCGCGTTCGCCGAGCAGGCGGCGGCGCTGGCGGCGGACCACCCCGACCTCGACGGCTCGCTGGGCTCACTCGCCGCTGCGGACGACCTCGCGGCGACGAGCGACGCCGACGAGACGACGGTGCTGGCACTGGGGAGCTACTTCGGCGAGACGCTGCTGTCGGCACACGACGGCGAGTGGACGAAGCCGGAGGGCGGCACCTGGGCGGTCGTCCTCGACGGCGCGGAGACGGACGTGACGCTGAACGCGTTCCAGCTGGCGGGCGAGGTCATCCACGGACCGACGACGTTCGCGGCGACGTACCGTGCGGTCGAGCGACGGCTGTAGGAGGCGGGTCCGTCTGCCGACAGCCCTCGTGGGCACGTTGCGTGCGTATAACTGACATGGGTGTGGTCGACTGACACCGACAACCATTTTTAAACTGCCTCGTGAACAGGTCAGCCATGGAACGCATACTCGTAGTCATCCGGAACAAGTCAGCGACGACTCGGGAACTCGTACACGAAGCGGGCGAGGTTGCGGCCGGAACAGGAGCGGAGCTACGCCTGCTCCACGTCATGCCCGACGAGGAGTACGACGAGCGGATGTCCTCGCGACTGGAGAGCAAGACGGGCGGCTACTCGCTCGACGAGGCCGAAACCGAGGCGAAGCGACTCGCCGCGGAGGTCGGCCGCCGCGCCCTCTCGGACGTCCACGTGGAGTACGACGTCATCGCCGCGGTGGGCCACGAGGAGGAGACGATTCTCGATATCGCCGAGGACCAGGAGTGCGACCACATGTTCATCGCCGGCCGGCGGCGCTCGCCCAGCGGGAAGGCGCTGTTCGGCGATCTCACCCAGCGCATCCTGCTGAACTTCGACGGCATGGTCACCGTCCACCTCACCGACGAAGAATGACGACCGTCGCCTTCCTCTCGGTCGCGCCCGTCGTCGAGGAGAGCATGGCTGCGGAGGTGGCGGAGGCTGTCGCGGCGCTCGACGAGTTCGACGTCTCCTACGAGACGTCGCCCATGGGGACGACCATCGAGGCCGACGACGCCGCGACGGTCTTCGCCGCCGCACAGGCCGCCCACGAGGCCGTCGACGGCGACCGCGTCTCGACGTTCCTCAAGATCGACGACAAGCGCGCGGTCGAGACGACCGCCGACGCGAAGGTCGACGCCGTCGAGGAACACCTTGGGCGCGAGGCGCGCTCCGGCGAGAACTGAAACCCTTTACGCGGAGGCACACAACGGCCGAGCATGGAGAGTCTCAACCGGATGGCCATCGAGCTCGTGGACGAGGCCATCGACTTCGCGGAGGTACTCGACGTCGGCGCGTACGAACTGGAGAACGAGGCGACGGTGCTCGACTTCGGCGTCGACTTCGACGGCGGTATCGAGGCCGGCACGCTGCTCACCGAGATACAGACGGCGGGGATGGCAACCGTCCAGACACGTATGGACGAAGTCGCCGGCGCGCCGCTGCGCTACGTCGACCTCGCCACCGACCACCCGGACCTCGCGCTGCTGTGCTCCCAGAAGGCCGGCTGGGAGGTCGGCGTCGAGGACTTCGAGGGCCTGGGCAGCGGCCCGGCTCGCGCCCTCGTCGGCACCGAGGACGTGTTCCGGAAGGTCGGCTACCACGACGCCTTCGACCTGACCGCCCTGACCATCGAGTCCGACGCGCTCCCCGGCGAGGCAGTCGCCGAGCACGTCGCCGACATGACCGAGACGAACCCCTCCTCAGTGTTCCTCGTGGGGTTCCGAACCGCCAGCCTCGCGGGCAGCGTCAGCATCGCGGCCCGGGCCGCGGAGCTTGCGGTGTTCCGCCTCTCGGAGCTCGGCTACGACCCGCGGGACGTGATCTCGGCGTCCGGCACCGCGCCCGTCGCCCCCATCGCCGGGTCGGAAGAGGCCGCCATGGCCCGGACGAACGACGCCCTGGCCTACGGCGGGCAGGTCCACCTCACGGTCCGCGAGGAGTTCGACCGCTTCGACGAAGTTCCGTCCGCGGCGCGTGAGGAGTACGGCGAGCCCTTCGAACAGGTGTTCGACGACGCCGGCTGGGACTTCTACGACATCGACGAGAGCGTGTTCGCGCCGGCGCAGGTCACGGTCGACGTGGTCGGTGGCTCGACCGCGGTGTACGGGGAGACGGACGAGGCGGTGCTGGCGGAGTCGTTCGGACTGTGAAGGTCAAACACGTCCCGGCCGCGCCCGACGACCTCACGTTCGTCGAGGACGCACAGGGCGCGGTCCCGCTGGTCCCCGACAGCCAGGACGACTGCTGTGCCCGCATCCTCGAGCGCACTGACCTCCGCTCCCGCGACGAGGCCGCCACCTGGCTCACGTTCCTCCGCGGGCTGGGCCTCGTCGAGCGCGGCCCGTCCGGCTACAGCCGCGTCCGCCGCGAGCCCGACCCCGAGTTCCTGCGCGAGGCGTTCCGCGACGGCGTCTTCGGCGTCGACGCGGTCCTCGCTGCGCTCCGCGACGCCGACGAACCGCTCACCGCCGCAGCGACTTTCGAGCGCGTCCGGGACGCTATCCCGGAGTGGGAGCGCCACAAGAACCCGAACACCTGGACCGACGTCTGGACCGAGACGGTCGGGCACGAGCTCGACTGGCTGGTTCGCCTCGGGCTGGCCGACCGCGTCGACGACCGATACGTGATCGCCGCGGACGGCTGAGGCGGTGGCGGACCCGAGTCCGCGTTCGCGTCCGGTCCAGTCTTTTATCACCCAGCCCGACCCAGTACCGACCGAATGACCGACGCCGACGTCGACACCGTCCTCTTCGACCTCGACGACACGCTCTGCCGGTACGAGCGGAGCGTCGACGAGGTGCTCTCGCTCGCGTTCGATCACGCGGAGGTCGACCCCGTCTTCGACGCCGACGACTACGTCGCCAGCTACGACGACTACGCCGAGCGCGCCGACAGCATCGACGACCTCCGCCGACGGTGCTTCGCGGACCTGGCAGCGGACCGCGGCCTCGCGGCCGACGACGGCCGCGCAGTCGCCGACGCCTACACCGAGACGCGGGACCAGACGGCGGTCGAGCCACTGCCGGGCGCGACCGCGGCCGTCGACGCGCTCGCGGCCGACCACCGGCTCGCCATCGTCACGAACGGCGCGCCGGAGATGCAGACCGCGAAGCTGGGTACGCTCCCGTTCGCGGACCGGTTCGAACACGTCGTCCACGCGGGCTACGAGGCCCCCGCGAAGCCGAGCCCGGAGCCGTTCCACCGCGTGCTCGACCTGCTCGACGCCCGCGCCGACCGCGCGGTCCACGTCGGGAACTCCCTCAGCTCGGACGTGCGGGGAGCCCACGCCGCCGGCCTGCGCTCGGTGTGGCTCGCCGACGGCTCGACGCCGGAGCCGACGCCCACGTACGCGGTCGAGCGACTGGACGAACTGGTCGAGCCCCCCTGGTGGTAGCTCCGGCGCACGACCGGGGGCGACGCGTCGCTACTCGACCTCGATCGGCGTCCACGCCTCGTCCGCCCGTTCGAGCAGGCGTTCGACGCGCTCACGCATCGGTGGGTGGGTCGCGAGCAGCCGCGTCACGCCGCCGTCTTCCTCGCCGTGGATGTACAGCGACGACAGCAGCCCGCTGTCGGGGTTCGAGGCGCGATCGATGCGGGTCAACGCGCGGGCGAGGTCTTCCGGCCGCCCGGTCACCTCGGCGGCGCGGTCGTCGGCGACCAGCTCCCGCCGCCGGGAGTGCGCCCGGAGCAGCAGTGTCGCGACGACCGTGGAGGCGACGACGACCCCGGCGACGACGACGTACGCCCGTTCGACGTGCTCCGAGAGCGATTCGAGCGGCCGACCGAGCACCAGCCGCACTGCGCGACGGAGCCCCACGACGAGCAGCCCGACGGGCAGTAACAGGAGGAAGAGCAGGCCACTGAACGTCTCGATGACGCTGTAGCCGAGCGTCTGGACGAGGCTGTCGCGGCTCTCGACGTGAGCGAGCTCGTGGGCGACGATAGTCTCCAGCTCGTCCAGCGTGAGCAGGCGGAACAGCCCCGCGTCGAGGACGATGGCGCTCCCGTCGGCGCGGCCGCCGATGGCGAGCGCGTTGGGCATCGGCATCCGGCCGACGAGCAGCGTCGGCTCGCCGACGTCCATCGCATCGGCGAGCCGTTCGACGCGAGCGTGCAGCTCGGGGGCACGGTCGCGCGGGAGCTCCGTCGCTTCGAGCGCGCCGAGGATGCGGGCGGTGCCGCCGCGGTAGCTCGCGTAGCCGAACACCAGCGCGGAGAGGAGGAGTGCGACGGCGAGCCAGACGGGGTCGGGGCTGCCGGTCCAGAGGACGGCGAACACGCCGGCGAAGAGCGCCCCGAGCAGCAGGTACAGTACGAGGAGGACCAGCCCGGTGGCGACGGTGAGGAGCCTGGTCGTCAGGGCGTCGGAGTCCATCTGGAGTGTGGCTACGGTCGGTGGTCTGAAACCGTTACCGGGGAACGACACCGCTGACCGGCGGCGCGACGGCCGGGCCTGTGTGGAGGAGCTGGCTACTCCCGGTGCACGTCGGTGACGGTCCCGACGCCCTTGGACTGGCCCTCGCGGAAGACGAACCGCTGGCCCTCCTCGACGAGGTAGGGCTGGAACTTGAAGCGGACCCTGGCGTGGCCGGTGTCGCCGGGGAGCAGCTGGCCGTCCGCCGGGTGGAAGACGGCGGCCTCGCTGATGGTCTCGACGTGGACGACCGGCTCGTAGCCGTCGTCGATGCGCGTCGGGTGGTTGAGCACCATCACGTCGGCCTCGAACTCCCGAACCGTGGCAGGGTCGCTCTCACGGGGGACGAGCGCCATTCCGCGCGAGATCTCCGACTCGCTGACGCCCTTGAGCGCGATACCGACGATGCGGCCCGCGCGTGCCTCGTCGACGCGGTGGTAGTGCATCTCGATTGACCGCACCTCGACCTCGCGCCAGTCGCCGTCGGGCATCGGCCCGAGCAGGAGCTCGTCACCGGCCTCGACCTCGCCGGCCATGATGGTGCCGGAGGCGACCGCGCCGACGCCGGTCACCGAATAGGTGCGGTCCACGTACATCCGGAAGTCGCCGTCGTCGCCGGCGGTCTTGGGGAGCCGCTCGAACAGCTCGTCGAAGGTGTCCAGTCCGTCCATCGTCACCGCGCTGGTCGTGACGATGGGGACGACCGTCTCGCCGATTTCCTCGACGGCGGCGTCGACCCCGTGGCGCGCGACCCGCAGCGGCGTCTTGTCGACCTCCCGCAGCAGACGCTCGACCTCGCGCTCGACCTCGCGCAGGCGCTCCTCGTCGACGAGGTCGGCCTTCGTGATGGCGACCATCGTCGGGAGCTCGGTCGCGAGCAGCACGCCGAGGTGCTCGCGGGTGGTCTTCGTCGGCCCGTCGTCGGCGGCGACCGTCAGGAGGCCGTAGTCGAGCTTCTGCCCGACCAGCCCCCGGATGGTGGTCCGGAGCCACGGCTCGTGCCCGACCGTGTCGACGAAGGAGACGAGCCGGTCGGCCTCCTCCACGACGCGGGCGCGGTCCTGCTTGCGGTGGGGGTTGTCCATGTGGACCGGCCCCGACTCGTCGTCGAAGCCGTAGACGGCGTACGAGAGGTCCGCGGAGAGCCCGCGTTCGACCTCGTGGGGCTTCACGTCGAGGTAGCCCCGCGTGGAGCCGTCGCCGTCGTCGGACTGGCCGGTGACCAGCGAGCCGACCAGCGTCGACTTACCGTGGTCGACGTGGCCGGCGGTGCCGACGACGATGTGCGTGTCGTCCGTCTCGAGGACGGCCCCTTCGCGGACCGCCGCGACGCCGACGATGCCGCGCTCGTCGTCCTCGCCGACGCCCCACGTCTGGACGTCGTCGATGTGTGCGCCGGCCTCCTCGGCCAGCAGACTCAGCACGTCCATGGACTCGGAGAAGGTGTCGGGCTCGATGCCCGCGAGGCCACCCTCGTCCGTGACGCCGACGACGTACAGCGCCTCCCCGTCGCCGGAGAGGACGCGGTGACGGAGCTGTGCCGCCAGGCTCTCGCGTCGGCCGTCCGTGAGGTGGACCTCCTTGCTGAGCCGTTCCTTGAATTCGACGTTCCCGCCTTCCTGCTCGCCGCGTTCGAGGGCCCGTTCCAGCACGGCCCTGTCGGGGCTCATGGTGTCGCGTTAGCATACAGAACGGAAAAGCCTTCGCGTGTTTTGGGTATTGTTCACACGGTAACTCACGGGAGAACGACTCAGTCCCGCTTCCCGTAAAATAGCGCGAGCCGACCGACGGCGGTCGCCCAGAACCACGCGAGCATTCCGACCTCCGCGGCGACCGGCAGCCCCCGGGGGAACAGCCAGAGGCCGACGGCGATCGCGGCCCCGAGCAGCAGGAGGAACGCCAGCGTGTTGTCGAGCACCGTCGGCGGCTCGAGCGCGTCCTCGAACGCCAGCTGGAGCACCGCCGCCGCCATGCCGACGCCGACCGCGAGCACGAGCGTCCCCGGTCCCGGGAACGGCGGCACCGTCCCGTCCCAGAACTCGAGGTAGACGATTCCGGTGAGCACGACGGCGATCACTACGGCGGTTCGACTCCGCCGCCGGTCGACCGTCTCGGAAACCATACCTCCTCAATCGGCTCCCGACCTGAAAAACTCACACCCCGGCGACGCGGAATCCAGCAACCCGCTCCGCATGCGTCACTCCTCGGAGAGGCGGTCGTACGCCGCCGTCACCTGTTTGAACGCCTCCTCGTCGCCGCCGGTCGTGTCCGGGTGGACCTCCTTGACCTTCTCGCGGTACGCCGCGCGAACGTCGGCCTGGTCGGCACCCGATTCGAGGTCCAGCCGGTCCAGTGCCTCGCTCCGGGTCGGTCCGTCGGTCGTCCGGGGGGCGCGCCGACGCTCGCGCTGGCCCCGTTGCCGCCGGCCGCCCGGCCCCGCACCGGCCGCCGCGGCCCGCGCACGGCGGCGACGCTCCTCCGCCGCCCGACGTGCCTCCCGCCCGAACCGGCTGCGCGGACCGCGTGGTCCCTCCGCCGCCTTCTGCTCGGCCGCCCGTCGCCGTTGTCCGAACGCGTCGCGGTACGTGCCCGCGTCGACGCGCTCGCGCAGCTTCCCACTCGCCTGGAACCAGAACAGGTAGGTGGTCACGGCTAACGGGGCCGCGATCCCGAGGACGAACAGCTCGCGGGTGACGATGGCGACGACCAGCAGCACCGTCGTCAGGCCCGCGAACACCGCCGCCAGACCGAACAACAGCGGTGAGTCTCGCACGAATCGGGGGTAGGGACTAGCCGACCTAATATCTCTCGGTGGTCTGTCCGATGGCTCGACGCCGCGGCTCGCTCCTGTCCCCACCGCATCGTCGTTCGACGAGCCGTGTGGACTCCGGAGAACACGGAGTGTGGGCAGCCGCAACGGCAGCGCCCGGACACACTCAAGGCACGCGGCGTGCTACACGCTCTCATGAGCGTCGAGACCCTCTGCCAGATCTGCGAGGACGCCCGGGCGTCCCACCGGTGCAACCGCTGTGGCGCGATGGTCTGTGACCGGCACTACGAGCGCGAGCACGGGATGTGCCTCGACTGTGCGTCGCGGGCGGACCCGGGGAGCCGCGACGGCGACACGTACCAGTACTAGCGGTGCTGGTTCAGCCGGCGCTTGAGCCGCCGGGCGGCGTCGCCCGCGGCGGCGAAGAACTCGTCCTCGCCGCGAGCGTTCTCGCCGGCGAAGATGATACCCCGCGAGGAGTTGACGAGCCCGACCTCGACGCCGCGTGCCGTGGACTCGGTGCCCTCCGGCAGTGCTGTCAGCCCGTGCTCGACCGCGGCCTCGGCGTCACCACCCTGTGCCCCGACGCCGGGGACGAGGAACGGGAGGTGGGGGACGCGCTCGCGGACGGCCTCTAACTCGTCGGGCGTGGTCGCGCCGACGACCAGCCCGACGTTGCCGTGCTCGTTCCACTCCGAGGCGCGGGTCGCGACTCGCTCGTAGAGGGGTTCGCCCGTCGTGAGTTCGAGGTCCTGGAAGTCGGAGCCGCCGGGGTTCGACGTGCGGGCGAGGACGAACACGCCGGCCTCCTCGTGAGCGAGGAACGGGGCGAGCGAGTCCCGCCCGAGGTAGGGGTTGACGGTGATGCCGTCGACGAGGTCCAGGATGTTCGCGTACTGCCGCGTCGTGTTGCCGATGTCGGCGCGCTTGGCGTCCAGCAGCACCGGTACGTCCTTGCCGTGGGCGTAGGCGACGGTCTCCTCGAGGGCGCGCCAGCCGTCGGCGTCCTCGTAGAACGCCGCGTTCGGCTTGAAGCAGGCGGCGTGCTCGTGGGTCGCGTCGATGATGCGGCGGTTGAACGCCCAGCGCGGCAGGTCGTGGTCGGCGAGGAACTCGGGGATGCGGTCCGGGTCGGGGTCCAGCCCGACGGAGACGACCGTGTCCCGGTCGTCGATGCGGGCCGCGAGTCGGTCGAAGAAGCGCATTGCATCGGAGTGTGCGTGGACTCGTCTTGGACCTGTCGAAGCCGCGTCGTCCCCCGCCGCGGCCGGGTCACTCGACGCGCGCGCCGCGGCTCGCGGGCGCGACGACGCGCACCTCGCCGTCCACGTCGGCCGCCCGGAGCGCGTCCTCGGCGGCCGTGGCGGCGGCGTCCTGCCGGTCCACGTCGGTCAGCCCGTACACCGTCGGTCCCCACGAGGACTGTCCGACGCCGGTGACCGCCGGGTGGCCGGCGAGCTCGTCGACGACGGTGCCGACCGGCGGCCGGAACACGCCGCCCTGCTCGTCGGCGTACCACGCACCGTTGAGGCGGCCGACGGCGGCGACGGCGGCCCCGAAGTCGTCGAGCCGGCCCTCCGCAGCGGCGGGCAGGAGCCGTCGGTTCACGACGCCAGCGACCTCGTCGGCGATACCGGGGTCGGCGCGTTCGACGACCGCCCGCATGCTCTCCTCCTCGCGGTCGCCGTTGCGCCCGCGGGTCGCGTCGGGAACCGCGAGCACGAACCGCCAGTCGGTGGGTAGCTCGTGCCGCGCGACGACGGGCGGGACGGTCCACTCGCCGGGCGCGGGCGGGTCGGTCGTGAACCGTGCCGTCGGGTGCCCGCCGTCGACGACGAACCCGCCGTCCTCGAAGGCGGCGACGCCGACGCCCGAGCGCCCGCCCCTGCCGAGTTCCGGAGCACGCTCGCGGACCCGTGGCTCCCGGTCGTAGGCGTGCGCGACGGCCGCGAGCGTCGCCAGCGCGAGCTGGGTGCCACTCCCGAGGCCGACGTGCCGCGGCAGCGACTCCGCCACTGAGACGGTCGCCCCGGGTACGTCGAGCACCGCGGTTGCGCGCTCGACGTACCGGCGAACCGTCTCGTCCGCACAGTCTACGCTCTCGGCCCGCGTCGCCGTGACCCGCACCCGCGGCTCCGCGAGCGCGACGCCCAGCCCGCCGTAGAGCCGGGCGTGCGCCAGCGAGAGGTTCTGGAACCCGAAATGCAGGCGCGCGCCGACGCCGACCGTTGCCATCGTCGTCCTCTTGGGGCGTGTTGGGGAACCGGTTACGGCGGTGGCAACGGTGTCCGGTGTCGATTGAGAGAACAGGTGGTTCGGCTGTCGATAGGGGCCTGTCAACACATCGAAACCCCCCGGCCGCTCGCCAGCCGCGCGCCGCTCGCTTGCTCGGTGAGAAGTCGTCACCGGCTGTCGAGGTCACCGATCTACAGCCCGTCGACGATGGCGTCCGCGGCCACCCCCGCCCCGTTCTCGAAGCTGGGCGGGTCCGGGGGGTTCGCGACGGCGCGGCGGATGTGCGGCACCGAGTGCTCGATCTGGAAGCCGGTGACGCCGGCCTCCTGGATGACGCGGCCGACTCCCCGTTGCTCGTCGGTGAACGGCCAGATGATGCAGGGCGTGCCGGCGACGGCGGCCTCCATCACCGTCGAGTAGCCCGAGCAGACCACCACGTCGGCGGCTTCGAGGTGGGGTAGCATCGCGGGCACCGGCTCCCAGTCGTCGCCGCCGACGCGGGTGACGTTGTGGCCGTCGTCGCGGAGGCCCGTGACGAGGTCGTCGAGGGAGTTCGAGTAGTGGCTCGGGACGACGAGCACGTCGAAGGGATCGACCGTGCGGTCGTCGTCGCACTCCAGCGCGACGGGCGGGACGTGCGTGACGCCGTCGGGGTCGTCGTCGCAGGCGGGCCAGACCGCCGGGTAGAGGAACTGCTCGCACTCGTAGAGCTGGTGTTTGGTCAGCAGCCAGGTGAACCACTCCTCGACGGCGGCGTCGTAGAAGTGCGGCGAGTTGTGGGTCAGCACGTGCAGCGAGGTGTCGGTCAGCGTGGCGGCCATCGCGGCGAACATGTCGTCGGTGACGAGCGCGTCGGGCTCGGTCCGGCGGAGCCACTGCACGTAGTCGTAGACCCGCTTGCCGCTCATCGGGACGCTGTGGGTGATGACCCGGAGGAGGTTCCCGCCGTCCTGGTAGTCGCCGATGTAGTCGACGACCGCGGGGACGTACTCCTCGTAGCCGTTGAGTTCGACGAACCGCTTCCCGGGGCCGCCGCCGGCGAGGCGGACGGTCGCGCCGCGGTCTTCGAGCGCCTTCGCCACGGCGAGCATCCGCGTGGCGTGGCCGGCACCTTCCGGGTAGTGGGCGACGGCGACCTCGGGATCCATGTCGTCTCGTCTGCCGCGTCCGCGCAAGAAGCTTTTGAAAGGCCAACAGCGCCGGGGCGGCGGTACGCGGGGGTGCCGGTGTCGGGGCGAACGGCCGCGACGGCGCCCCGACTCCCCTCAGCCGTCGGTAGGGGCCCGAACGGTGCGCCGTGACCGTCAAAGAAGCCAGCAGTCGGGGTCGGCAGCAACATCTGTCCCAGCGACGGGACTTAAGCCGTCGCGTGGCTACCTCCCACCATGAACGACCGACCCGAGAAGTCCGAGGGCCTCCGGAGCCGCGAGGTCACCGAGGGACCGGAACGGGCACCACACCGGGCGATGTTCCGCGCGATGGGCTACGACGACACCGACCTCTCCGCACCGATGGTCGGTATCGCGAACCCGGCCGCGGACGTGACGCCCTGCAACGTCCACCTCGACGACGTGGCCGCGTCCGCCATCGAAGGCGTGGAGGCCGCCGAGGGGATGCCCATCGAGTTCGGCACCATCACCATCTCCGACGCCATCTCGATGGGGACCGAGGGGATGCGCGCCTCGCTCGTCTCCCGCGAGGTCATCGCGGACAGCGTCGAGCTGGTCGCGTTCGGCGAGCGCGTCGACGCGCTCGTCACCGTCGCGGGCTGTGACAAGAACCTGCCCGGGATGCTGATGGCGTCCATCCGCACCGACCTGCCGAGCGTCTTCCTGTACGGCGGCTCCATCATGCCCGGCGAGCACGACGGCCGCGAGGTCACCGTCCAGAACGTGTTCGAGGGCGTCGGCGCGGTCGCCTCGGGCGACATGACCGAGGACGAACTGGACGATCTGGAGCGCAACGCCTGCCCCGGCGCGGGCTCCTGCGGCGGGATGTTCACCGCGAACACGATGGCGTCCATCTCCGAGGCACTCGGGATGGCACCACTCGGTTCGGCCAGCCCGCCCGCGGAGGAGGAGTCCCGCTACGAGGTCGCCCACCGCGCAGGGGAACTCGCGCTGGAGGCAGTCGAGGCGGACCGCCGGCCCTCGGACATCCTCTCGAAGGAGAGCTTCGAGAACGCCATCGCGCTCCAGGTCGCCATCGGCGGCTCCACGAACGCGGTGCTCCACCTGCTCGCGCTGGCCGCCGAGGCCGGCATCGACCTCGCTATCGAGGAGTTCGACGAGATCAGCCACCGGACGCCGAAGATCGCCGACCTCCAGCCCGGCGGCACCCGCGTCATGAACGACCTGCACGAGCTCGGCGGCGTGCCCGTCGTGCTCCGGCGGCTGCTCGAGGGCGGCTACCTCCACGGCGACGCCGCCACCATCACGGGTCGGACCATCGCCGAGGAGCTGGCCCACCTCGAGGCTGAGGGCGAGTTGCCCCCCGAAGACGAGGTCGAGGCGGACTTCCTCTACACGACCGACGAGCCGCTCCACGAGGAGGGGGCGATCAAGATTCTCACCGGGAACCTCGCACCCGACGGCGCGGTGCTGAAGGTCACCGGCGAGGACAACTTCCACCACGAGGGCCCCGTCCGCGTGTTCGAGAGCGAGGAGGCGGCGATGAAGTACGTACAGGAGGACCGCATCGAGAGCGGCGACGTGCTCGCCATCCGGAACGAGGGGCCACGCGGCGGCCCCGGAATGCGCGAGATGCTCGGCGTCACCGCCGCCGTCGTCGGCGCGGGCCACGAGGACGACGTCGCCCTGCTCACGGACGGCCGCTTCTCCGGCGCGACCCGGGGGCCGATGGTCGGTCACGTCGCCCCCGAGTCCTACGTCGGCGGCCCCATCGGTGCGTTGGAGGACGGCGACGTGGTGACGGTAGACATCCCGAACCGGGAGCTCTCGGTGGACCTGAGCGATGGGGAAATCGCGGACCGGCTCGACGCACGCGAGGAGCCCGAACCCGCCTACACCTCCGGCGTGCTCGCGAAGTACGGCCGCGACTTCGGCTCGGCGGCCAACGGCGCGGTGTCGAATCCCGGCACGAAGCGGGAACACTGATCACTCGGCCTGGTCCAGTCTGACCCAGCCAGCCGGCGTCCCGTCCATCCCGACGAACCGGACCTCGCGGCCGCCCCCGCGGCGGCGAACCCGCACCATCCCGTCGAACAGGTGCTTCAGCCGCTCGAAGTCGGTGCCGTCGGTGACGTTCGTGTACACTGGAAAGAGCGACAGCCCGGTCGCGCCGCCGGACAGGAGCACCTGGTGGGCGTAGCGGAACACGGTCTCGGCGTCGGCCGAGAGCAGCAGGGTCGACAACGAGTCGAACAGGAGGTGGCGACGGTCGGCGCCAGCGTCTCGCAGCGTCTCCAGACACTCGTTGATGGCCATGCTCCCCCCGGTCAGGTCCGTCGGCGACGGCACGCTCCAGTGCCGTTCGCGCGGGTTCGCCCGGACCACGTCGTGAGTGGGCGTGCAGTCGACGACGCCGAGACGCTCGCGGTCGAGGCTGGGCACGTCACGGACGACCCGGTCGAGGACCGTGCGGGCGGCGTCCCGGGTCGTCACCAGCGCCGCGCCGTCGCCCGGTTCGGCAGCCTCCGCGAGGATGCGGGTCGGGACCGGCCGGACCGTCTCACGGCTCGGCCCCGCGACCAGCAGGTCGCGATGGCGCGAGAGCACGGCGTCGGTGAGGACGTCCTCGAAACGGTACGCCTGGGTCATGTCTCCCCGTCGAAGCTACCGAAAGAGGGCGGTTCAGCGACTTATCCTTGTCGGTCGGTCCCATCCCGGACCACTTTCACACCAGTCTCCGTCGACTTACCGTCCTCCCGGACGAACGCTCGACCGATGATCACGGACCCGCGGGCGTTGCGGGACGAGTGGGTACCGGCCGAGGTTCGCCACCGGAACGCGGAGCGCAACCAGCTCTCGACGGCGCTCACTCCCGTCGCCGCCGACTCCCCATCCCGTCTGACGTAGATATTAAGCGCTGGCGGGCGAAACGTGGCGCATGGCTTTCGACACCGGCTGGGACCTCCCGGCGACCGTGGCCGTGTCGTTCGACCCGCCGGTCGAGGCGGCCGGGGTCGCCAGCGCGGACGCGTTCCGCGCGGCGTACGGGCCGTTCCTGCGCGGGGTACTCGGGACGAACGTGGACCGCGAGCTAGACGGGAGTGCGCTGACGGGACTGGCGAACCGCCTCGGCGGGGTCACCTGGCAGCCCTCGTTCGCCCGGTTCGAGCGGCCCGCCGACGCTGACGAACTCGCGGACCTGACGCGGGTGGTGCAGGCATACGCCCGTTCGGGGGGTGCGATGCGGCCGACGCGGCGACCCGGCTACTGGCGGCACGAGGCGTCGCGCGAGCGGGCGGTCGACCTCGTCGACGAGTGCGAGGCGTGCGAGGCGCGCGCGCTGACGGTGACGACCGGGTCGGCGACGTGCTACCGGCTCTGCGAGGAGCACCACCGCGAGGTGTACCGCGAGTACGTCGATGCGACCCGCCAGGAGCCAGATCCACCCGCACACGAGGAGGCGTTCGACCTCGCGGACCGGCTGCGCGAGGAGGCGCTGCCGACCGACGCGGCGAACCGGCTGGCCGAAATCGGGGCAGACGACCCACACCGGCTGCGGCCCGTGTCGGGCGTGCTCGTCGACGCGTTCGAGGCCCAGCGCGGGGCTCACATCGTCAGTGTGGACTTCCTGCGGGCGGTGACGACGGCGCTGACCCACCTCGGGACCATCGACTCGACGGTCCGCCAGCAGCTCGTCGCGGGGCTGGGCGACGACGACGAGAGCATCCGCGGGGCGAGCGCGGCCGCCATCGCCGCGCTCGCGTGGGAGCGCCCCGAGGCGTTGCTCGACGTGGACGAGGAGAGCCTCGGGGGGTCGGCCGCCGAGCGCCGCCCGCCCGTCGTCAGGCGGCTCGGGTCGATGCTCGGGGCGGATTCGGCCCGCTGTCGCACGCAGGCGCTGTCGGCGCTGCGGGAGTTCGCGCGGAGCCACCCCGCGCAGGTCGAGCCCTACGCGGACTCGGTCCGTGCGGCGACCGAGGACGAGAGCCCGCGCATCCGCTTTCTCGCGGGGGTCACGCTCGCGAATCTCGCACGCGCCGACCCGGAACGGGGGGCGGACTGGCGGCCCGACTTCGCACGGCTCGCCGACGAGGAGAGCCACGTCGCGGCCGCCGGCGTCATCGGGCTCGGCGTCCTCGCAGCCGCGGGTCAGGAAGTGGGGTCCGAGCTGGACGACCTCACCGCGCTCGTGCGGACGTTCGCCGACCCGACGCGGCGGCCGCACCGGGTCGTCAGGGAGGCGACGTTCGCGCTCGGGCACCTCGGCGGCCCCGGCGACGCCGAGCACGTCGACTGGGTGGCCGACTGCGCGCGGACCGACGCGCTGCGGGACGCCTGCGGGCGGGCGACGGACGAGCTGTTCGTGACCTGAGGCCGAGAGCCGCCGGCACGGGACGGCTCCCGGGGCAGGGCCAGCGCGACGGACGGCGGCCCAGGGCCGAACTTATACGCCCGGACGCGGACCGGAACGTATGGACGAGCCACTGTTCTTCGCGCTTCCCGACAGCGTCTTCGTCGCGTTCGACGCGGAGCCCGCGGTCGCGAGCCGCCGCGGCGCGCGTCACGCCATCGACGCCGCCGACTACGCGGCGTTCTTCCGGCGCTACGGCGTCGACATCCGCGAGGCGGACGCCTCGGACGTGCGCTCGCTCGGCGACCTGCTCTCGACGCTCTCGTGGGCCGACGCCGAGGCGACGATGGTGCCGCATCCGGCCGACGCCGACGAGCTCGCGGACCTGACGCGACTGTTCCTCGCCTACGGCGCGGCGGGGGCCGGACTCGAACCGGACGACGGTGCCGGTACCTTCCTCGACGACGCCGGGCTACGGGCGACCGCACGGCGGACCGCCGACGGCTGTGGCAGCTGTACGGCGGCCGCGGTCGACCAGGTCGGCGGGACCTACTACGAGATCTGCAACCCCCACCGGCGGGCGCTCTACCGACGGGCGGTCGAGCGCGAGACCGAGACGGAGCCGGACCTCGACACCATCGACGTGGCCGACTGCGTCGACCGGCTGGAGACCGACGACGACCCGACCGCCGCGGCAGCCGCACTCGCACGGGTCGCCAGGGAGGAACCAGAGCGCGTGGAGCCGGCCCGCGCGGCGCTGTTCGACGTGCTCGACCGGTTGCGCGCCGACCCGTTCGCCGACGAGGGGCCGGCGACGGCCGCCGTCACCGCGCTGGCCGGGCTGGCGACGGTCGACGCCGAGACCCGCACCCGACTCGTCGAACTGCTCGACGACGACCACGCCGGGGTCCGTCGCTGCGCCGCGACTGCGGTCGGCGTGGCCGCGGAGGACCCGCCGACTGCGGCCGCCCTCGTCGCGGACGGGGACGACGACGGCGGCGGGCTGCTCGACCGGGTCGTCGGGGGCAGCGGGCCCCCACCGGCCATCGAGCGCCTGACGGCGATGCTCGACGAGGAGTCCTTCGGGAACCGGGCCCGGGCGCTGTTCGCGCTGACGGAGCTCGCCCGCGACGAGCCGGACGCCGTCGCGCCGGTCGCCGACGCGGTTCGCGCACACCTCGGCGACGACGACCCCGACGCGCGGTTCCGGGCGGTCGTCGCCCTCGGCGTGCTGGCCCGCCACGACTCGGGCCTCGTCGGCGACGCGCTCGGCCGGCTCCGGCAGTTCGCCGGCGGTGAGGGGCCGGACGCCGATGCCGCGACCGTCGCGCTCGCGTACTGTCTGGCGGGTGGCCTGGACGTAGGCAGGGACCGGGGTGACCTCCGTCGGGCAGTGCGCGACCTCGCGGACCCCTCCCGACAGCCCGACCGCACGGTCCGGGAGGCCGCCCTTGCCCTCGGTGCGGTCGGCGTCGACTCCGACCGCGACTACCTCTCGTGGGTCCGCGACTGCGCGGGCTCGCCCCGCGTGGCGAACGCGGCGGAGCGGGCGGCGCGGGACCTCCGCGAACGGGTCTGAGGAGCACCACGGAGAGTGTGAAGAAGACACATCCCTGGCGAACCGTTTTTAGCTGGCTGGACGATGCAGGCGCATGGGCCTGTTCCCCGCCGCGTTCGAGACCGAGCGACTGCGGTACGAACGCCTCGACGAGTCGATGGGGGCGTTCGAGCTGTACGAGTACACGAGCACCGACGAGTTCGCCGAGGTCGGCCGGTTCATCTCGGCGGGCCAGCACCACACCCCGAAGGAGACCGCCGACTACCTGGCCGAGTCCGCGGAGCGCTGGGACGAAGGGAGCCGTGCGAACTGGGCGATGTATCCGGCCGGTGACGAGGACCGTGCCGGCGAGTTCGCCGGCGTCGCGAGCCTCATCCCGCTGTGGGACCGCCGGACGGCCCGCTTCGGCGTCTGGCTCCGCGAGCCGTTCTGGGGACGGGGCTACTCCGGCGAACGGGCGGACGCCCTTGTCGCGCTGACGTTCGACCGGCTCGACCTCGAACTCGTCGGCACGGGCTGTGTGGCCGGGAACGAGAACTCGAAGCGGGCCATCGAGAAGTACGTCGACCGCTGGGGCGGCACGTACGAGGGACTGCTGCGGAACTGGCTCACACTCGACGGCGAGCCACGGGACCTCCACCGCTGGAGCATCAGCCACGAGGAGTACGCGGCCGCCGACGCCATCGTCGAGCTGACCGTCGATGAGTGAGCTGTTCCCCGACCGCATCGAGACCGAGCGGCTGGTCCTCGAACACGAGTCCCCCGCCGACGCGGACCTGTTCGAGCGGTACCGCCACCTCTCGACTGACGCCGTCGACGCCGAGGGGTTCGAGTACATCCCGCTCTCGCCCCACGAGCACCCACACGACACGGCGGAGCTGCTCGGCCGCCGCCACGAGCGCTGGGTGGACGGTATCGGTGCGACCTACGTCGTCCGGCCGAAAGCAGGCGAGGCCGGGGCGAGCGAGGCGGGACGTGCCTCGGACAGCCGAGCGGGCGACGCCCACGAGGCCGGACCCCCGGCGGGCGAAGCCGAGCTGCTCGCCGACTGGGAGCACCGGAGCGCGTACTTCGCCTTCGGCCTCCGCAAGCCGTTCTGGGGCCGGGGGTACTCCGGCGAGCGCGCCGCCGCGCTCGTCTCGCTGGCGTTCGACCGGCTCGACCTCGACGTGGTGACGGTCACCCACCTCGACGCCAACGAGAACTCCCGGCGGGCCGTCGAGAAGTACGTCGAGCGGTTCGGCGGCCGGCGCGAGGGGACCATCCGGAACCAGATCACGCTCGACGGCGAGCCGGTCGACACCGTCCGCTACAGCATCAGCCGTGCGGAGTACCAGGCGAGCGACCCCGACCGCGACCACACGTTTCAGGACGTGGAGGACTAACTTCCGCACTCGAACGACGACCGCCACACGACCGACCAACACGAACGACCGACCACTACGCACAACAAGATTCAGCCATGACGATTACGTTCACCGACTGGGCGGGACTGCTCCCGCGACGCATCGACACCGACCGCCTGACCATGCTGCCCTCGACCCCGGAAGTGATGGAGCCGCTGGAGTACTACCGGGTCTGCTCGGACGGGACCGACATCGAGGCGGTGACCGAACACCTCACGTGGGACCCGCACGCCCACCCGAAGGAGACCCTGGAGTTCCTCGAGACGACCCGTGACGGGCTCGAATCGGACGAGAACGCCTCGTACCAGCTCTACGTCGACCCGGCCGACGCACCCGCCGGCATCGACGGCCCCACGCCCTGCGGACCGTACGCCGACACTGACCTCGTGCTCGCTGGCGGCGCGGGCATGGGCATCGACTGGGATCGCCGGACCGGCACGCTCGGGACCTGGCTCCGCAAGCCGTTCTGGGGTCGGGGCTACTCCGGCGAGCGCGCCGCCGCGTTCGTCGCGCTCGCGTTCGAACGTCTCGACTTAGAGGTCGTCGCCGTCGAGCACGTCGGGGGGAACGAGAACTCCCGACGGGCCATCGAGCGGTACGTCGAACGCTTCGGCGGGCAGAAGGAGGGCACCCTGCGCAACTGGGCGCTGAAAGCGGGCGAACCGGTCACGCAACATCGGTACAGCATCACCCGCGAGGAGTACGAAGCCAGCGAGGCCGACCTCGACGTGACGGGCCAGCCCTGACCGTGCGCTGGGACCAGCCGCCCGTGACCGAGTCCGCGACGGAGCGACACCCACCAGTTCCCGACGACTGTCGGATTCGGTTCGTGGAGCCAGTACTTGAAAGCGACCCCTACAATAGTTGAACGAAATGTGATACAGCTAACGCAACCGAAGCAACCCACCGTGTGTTTGCCGCATATTTTTACCATCTGGGCCAGAATCCACTCCTGTCATGGAACCGAACACGAATCTCGGAGGCGCGCGGGCGAACGAGACCGGCGTCGACCTGCGCTCGGCCGTCATCAGTGCAGGAGCCGGCGCGGTCGCGTTCGTGACGAGCTACCTGCTGACGTTCCTGCTGTGGACCCAGACGAACCTGCCGGAGCCGGACAACAGTAGCGAGGCGTTCGTCGCGCTCGTCAGCGACAACGTCCCATCGTGGAAGGCCGCCGGGATGGCGCTGTACAACGCCAACCTCGTGGACGTGACGTACACCAGCCCGGCCGGTAGCTCCTCGGTGAACCTCATCGACGCGGCCGGCGGTGGCCTCATCACCGCCGCGTTCGTCGTGCCGCCGGCGTTCCTGCTGCTCGCCGGGTTCGCAAGCGTCTCGGTCGGCGACGTGACGACCGACATCGCGAACGCGGTCGCAGCCGGCGCACTCACCCTCGTGGGGTATGTCCTGTTCGCCCTCGTGGGCACGTTCCTGTTCGCCCATTCCGAGACCGTCGAGGTGCTCTGGTTCTCCGGCGAGTACAGCCTCACCATCCCCCTCGTCTGGACCGTCGCCTTCCTCGGGGTCGTCTACCCGGTCGTGTTCGGCGGGCTCGGCGGCGCCGGCGCGTACCTCCTGCAGGATTAAAGCTCGCGGGCGACCATCTCGCCCCAGTGCGAGAAGCCGTGTCGCTCGTAGAACGCCTGTGCCCGCTCGTTCTCGCGGTCCACGTCGAGCACCAGCCGGTCGAGCGGCAGGTCCTGCGACCGCGCGAAGGCGACCGCTTCGCTCATGAGGTCGTCCGCGACGCCCGTGCCGCGGTGGTCCGGGTCGACCCACAGCTCGTTCAGCACCGCCGCGTCCCAGACGTGAGCGAGTCGCTCGGGGAGGACGAACACGTAGCCCGCAAGCGCGTCCGCACCGTCGCCACTCCCGTCACCGGGTTCGACGAGGACGCAGCGCTCGTCGGCCGCGACGCAGCGGTCCACCCACTCGAACCACGACTCCCGGTACGCCGCGGTGAGCTTGCCCTCGTACTTCGCCTCCTTGTCGTCGCCGCCGGTACCGGAGCCGAGACCGAGTTCGAACGCGCGCTTTGCCTGCCAGAGCGCCGCCTCGTCCGTCTCGGCGTCGTATGATCTGACCATGAGCCGGCTTCGTCGGCGGTCGGCTTCAGTCGTCCGGGTCGCGGTCGGCGGGGACCGCCTCAGTTCGCGTACTCGTCGAACAGCCGGCTCGCCATCACGAACGCCCCGGTGACGACGAGCAGGAGCTGCTCGCCGCTGTCTGCGAGCGGGAACACGCGCTCCTGCACGTCGGCGTCGCCCGAACGGTCCGGGTTCGTGTCCACGCCCGTGTGGTACTGTGTCTCCTGCGTGGAGCCGCGCGAGACCGACTTCGCGGGCTCTTCGCTCTCGAGTTCGACGAACGTCTGGACGAACCCCTTCCGGTCCGAGAGGTACATCTCGCCGTTGAACGCGTAGAACTGGTCGTGGACGGGCCAGAACAGGTTCGCGCCGTTGGTCATCAGGTCCGGGCCGATGGCACCGAAGAGGGCGGCGACGACCGCGACGGCGCCGACGCGGTGAGCGGTGGGGCCGAACCGGTTCCGGAGGCTGGAGTCGTCGCCGCGCGAGCGGTCGGCGAGCAGTACGACGCCGATGGCGGCGAGGAACAGTAGCGAGTGGAACGCCGCGCGGTGCGCGCCGACGACGACGAACCCGACGAACACGTCCAGGTCGACGAGCACCGTCAGGCCGACCACCGCGAGCAGCGCGCGCCAGGAGAACGCGCGACCGAGGAGGGCACACCCGACGATTCCGGCGAGTGCCACGTGAACGACTGTCGAGGGCATACGGGAGGCATCGTCGCTCGGAGCAAAACCCTTCGGGTTCGTCACCTGTCGAAGGGGGCTTTCGATACGTTTTTGCGCCGCGTCCGCCACCACCGGACGATGAGCGACAGCCCACGCCGACAGCTGGCGACGAAGATCGCCGGCGAGGTCACACTCTCGGAAGACCCCGGCTCGACCCTGCGGAAGTGGCGCACCGACTTCGACGTCTCCCAGACGAACCTCGCGGCCGAACTGGACGTCTCGTCCTCGGTCATCTCGGACTACGAGAGCGGCCGACGCGAGAACCCCGGCATCGGCGTCGTGAGCCGCATCGTCGAGGCACTGCTGACCATCGACGAGTCGCGCGGCGGCGACCACATCCGCCAGTACGCCCGCGTGCTCTCCGCGGGCTTCGAGAGCGACATCGTCCGCGACCTGCGGGAGTACCCGACGACCGTCTCCCTCTCCCGGCTGTACGACGCCATCGACGCGACCGAGGTGCAGTCGGGCCACGCGACCAGCGTCTCCGGCCACACCGTCATCGACTCCATCGCGGCCATCACGCGTCTCTCCTCCGAGGAGTTCTACCGTCTCTACGGCCAGTCGACCTCGCGGGCGCTCGTGTTCACCGAGATCACCCGTGGCGAATCGCCGCTGGTCGCGATGCGCGTCGTCACCCCCACCCCGAACGCCGTCATCCTCCACGGCATCGAGGAAGCGGACCTCTGGGAGCACGCGCCGAAGCTCGCGCGCGCCGACGGCTTCTCGCTGGCCGTGACGAACGCCTCGACCGAGGAGATGCTGGAGTCGCTCGCGTCGCTGCCGTAGCTCCGCTCGGACCACTGTTTCCGAGTCAGAAAACCTGCGGTCCGATTTTTATGTGTCCCGGCCACAGGATAGAGTGGCGACGGCCGCCCACCCCGCAACCCACCGTCGCCATCCATCGACCCCACCCGAAGTCGGTGCCGGCCCCTGCCCATCCCCTGCCCACCCCCGGCCGGCTCCGACTCCACCGCCCGCAGACAGCCTCCACCGGTTCCGACTGGGTTCCCTGCTGACGCGACCGGCCGCCACCACCGCGACCGGCCGCACTCGTTCGCTCACTCGACGTACGTGTACTTCCGCTCGCCCATCCGGCCCCAGCCGTCGAAGACGAACTCCGCTTCGGGCGCGGTGAACTCCTCCAGTTCTGAGTCCATGTCGTGGTTGTGTCGGTCGTGGACCTCCTCGTACTCCGCCCACGAGAGGTCGTACCGGTCGGCGACCTGTTCGTCGATGTTCAGTGCGGCTATCTCCTCCGCCCAACCGTCCTGAACGGTCTCGCCGTGGATCTCCGCCTGCGCGCCCGAGCCGTAAGACGCGACGAGCATCGACTCGCCGGTGACGTCACGGTCGGCCTCCAGCGCGGTCTTCAGGGCGGAGACCCGCGCCAGGTGGACCGACGCGGTGTACCAGTTGCCGACGTCGCGCGCGATCGAGAGCGTCGGGTCGACCGCCGCCGCGTACCAGTCCTGGTACCGCCCGGTCTCCTTCAGCGCGTCCATGTACTCGCGGACGGCCTCCTCGTACTGGGCGTCGTCGTCGAAGCTCTCGCGACGGGGCTGGCGGCCGATGCCCTCCGCGAGTTCCTCCTCGACGCCCGTGTCGCGGGTGACGTGACGGTAGGCGAGTGCGGCCGCCTTCCGGACCATCCCCGGGAACGGCGTGTGGAACGGCGCGTAGACGAAGTCGTCGATGTGTACGTCGCCGGCGACGCTCTCGTAGTCCTCCAGCGCCTCGCGCATCCGGGCGAGGTACACCTGCACGGAGCGCTTGCCGTCGACGCTCGGGAACTGCTGGTTCGGCTTCAGGAAGTCCGTCTCGTCGGCGCTCCCGTAGCCCTGATGGGTCGAGATCTCGACGAGGTCTGGGTCCTCGCTGATGAGCAGCGCGACCGCACCCGCACCCTGGGTCGCCTCGCCCGCGTCGCCGCGAGCGTACAGCGCCGTGTCGGTCGCGACGACGATAGCGCTCCGGCCGCGGTTCCGGCCCGCGCGGATCCAGTTGTACGCGTCGTCGACGCTCTGGGTGCCCGCGATGCAGGCGAACTTCCGCTCGCCCTTGTTCGCGTGGTGGAAGTCCCCGTCGTACACCTGCTCGAGACAGCCCGCGATGTACGTCGAGATCGGCTTGGAGTTGTCGAAGCTCGACTCGGTGGCCACGTCGATGCGGCCGATGTCGTCGGGCGTTAGCCCCTTCCGGTCCATCAGGCGCTTCGCCGCGTTCGCCCCCATCGTCACGATGTCCTCGTAGGAGTCGGGGAACGAGGACGCTCGGAGGCCGAGACCTTTCGTGTACTTCTCCGGGTCGTCGCCCTTCTCCGGAGCGAACGTCTCCGCCAGGTCGAGTTTCAGGTTTCCAGTCCAGACTTCGACCGCGTCGATACCGACTGCTGTCATAGGCCACACTCAGTCGACCTGGTATTTGTGGGTGTCGATGAATATTTCGACGGTCGTCGAAAATCAGAGGGTGTAGGTAAACGTCTCCGTATCGGTGGTCCCGTCGGCGTACTCGACGGTGACGGTGACAGTGACCTCTTCCCCGGCCATGCTGACCGGATTGTCAAATCCATCCTGGAACTCGACGAGCAAGACGCTCGTGTTCTGCCCAGCCGGGACGACCGGGGTGTTCCAGTCGGATGCGCTGGTCTCGTTGATTTTATTTCCGTGGGTGAACCCGTCGGAGAGGCACCCGATTAAATCGATCTCGAACTGCGCTGCGTACCCGTCGTTCGGGTCGGTGAACCCGTTGCTGAAGTTCTGGTCGATCATGACTTCTCTCGCTTCGTAGCCCCCGCCGAGCGTGTAGCACGGCTCCCGCAACTGCGTCGAGTTACCCGTCGCTTCCACGCTAATGCCAGTCACGTCGAAGTCGGTCGAGGCGTTGTTCGCGAGCGAGAGCGTGACGACGGAGTCGGCCGTACCACCGGTCAGCGTCTCAGCGTCGCCGTCTCTGACCGGCCCACCGACGTTCACGGTACGGGTCGTGGTATCCGTCGCGCCGTTGGCGTCGGTGACGGTGAGCGACACCGTGTAGGTACCGGGAGAGTCGAAGCTGTGACTGACGCTCTGACCTGTCGCGGTCGTCCCGTCACCGAACTCCCACTCGTAACTCCCGGCGCCGGCGACCGTACTCCCGGATCCGTCGAAGGTAGCCGACTCGTTCGAGTGGACAGTCTCCGGCGCGTAGTCGAACGACGCGTTCGGTGCGGGGTCGAAGAACGCCGTCTCGGCGACGTCCGACCAGTCGCTCGGGTCGTCCGTGTCGACGTACCAACCGCTCCCGTTGCTGTCGCGGACCGCGACGGCGGTCGTGTTGCTGTAGGTGTAGCTCCAGCCGTTGCTCGTGCTCGCGGAGCCGTAGGCGAACTCGTCGAGCACCCGCCCGCTGGAGGTGTTGACGAGTTCCAGCGGCTCGCCGGCTGTATTCGCAAGCACTCCGGTTTTACCGGGGTCGAACTCAACGAGCGTCACGTCCGCCGGGACGGACCACTGGTTCTCGAACGCGGTGGTGTTCCGGACGAACCAGACCGTGCCGTTCGTCGTCGCCGGGAACTCGGCGCTCGTCTCGCCAGTCCCGTTCTCGTCGTCGCGGACGACCCAGTCCGTCGTGTTGAGCGGGCCGTCGACCTCGACGGCGATGAACTCGCCGTCGCTATCGCCAAGCGCGTCGGGGTTCGGCTGGACGGCGGTCAGCAGCGCGGCGGGGCGGACCGTCACCGTACGGGTCGTGGTGTCGGTCAGGCCGTCGCCGTCGGTGACCGTGAGCGTGACCGTGTACGTGCCGGGCTGGCTGTAGGAGTGACTCGCCGTCGCACCGGTCGCGGTGGTGCCGTCACCGAACGTCCACTCGTAGCTGCTGACCGAGCCATCGACGTCCGTGGAGCCGGACCCGTCGACCGAGAGCGTGTCACCCGTGGTCGGGCTCGACGGCGTTGCGGTGAACGACGCGGTCGGCTGCGTGCCTCCGCCGTCGTACGTTGGGCAGTCGCCAACGACGGCCACGCCGCTCGCCCCGTCGGGTTCGAGGGTCAGCCCGGCGAGACACGGGCTCTGTGCCGGCGCGGTCGTGTTGAGTTCGACGACGACGCGGAACCGGTCACTCGACGTGCCGAAGTTCCCGTCGCCGACAGCGTAGGACTGCTGTCCGTCGACGATTGAGACCGGGTCGCTCCGGTTCCACGTCCCGTCGTCCTCGGGGTCCGACTCGACGTAGGTGGTGAGGCTCGTTCCCGGAGGCACGTCGGCAGTGACGTTCTCCAGCCGGATGGTGCGCGGGTCGACCGTGACCGGGGTAGTCTTCTCGGCGGTCGTGATGCTGCCGTTCCGGGTCGTCTCGTACAGCGCCAGCGCCTCGGCGTTGGTGAGCGCACGGTCGTAGAGGCGTACGTCGTCGAGCCGACCGTCGAGGTACTCCGGCGAGCTGCCGGTGTCCTCGATGACGCCGATACCCGAGAACGAACTCGTCTTCGCCCCCTTGTCGGATGTCGCGGTGTCTTCCAGCACTCCGTCGACGTACACCCGCGTCTCACCGGTGTTCGCGTTCCGGACGAGCACGACGTGGTGCCAGGTGCCGTCGTTGATCTCCGTAGTGCTCTGCGCACTCTCGTTGTCACCGGCCTGGACACCGATGTTGCCCGAGGCGTCGATCCAGCCGTAGAACACGTCGTTCCCGTCGCCGTTGCTCTCGACGCCGGTGATGCCCGGAGCCTGCCACATCGTGTCGTCTCCACTCTGAGTGGTCTTGATCCAGGCCGACACCGTCCCACTGTCGCCGAGTGACGACGAGAGGTCCGTCGGGGCCTGCACCGAGTTGTCGAGGCCATCGAAGCTGTACGCCGAGGTGTTCAACACGCCCGGAACGCCCTGTGTCGCGCCGTCGACGGTCCCGTCGTTGCCCCCACTTGCGTCGGCGGCCGTCGAGCCGGTATTCTCGTCGAACGGATAGTACAGTACGAGCCCCGACCCACTGGTCGGATAGCCCAACTGGACCGCACCCGCGTCGTGGTCGCCGCGGTCAGCGTGGACGACGCCCTCCTCGCTCGTCGCGGCGTCCCAGTCCGCGGCGGTCTGCCAGACGAGCGGCGAGAGCGCGCCGCTGACGACCTCGACGACCAGTCGGTCGCCGCTGCCCCCGCTCGTGACGTACGCGAGGAAGGTGCCGTCGCTCTGGAAGTCGAACGCCGCGTCGGCCGCACCCGAGGTGTTGGTCTGCCCGTCGGCGCTCGTGATGGTCGCGACGCCCGTGTCGTTCACGCTGAACTCGACCGGCTGGTTCGCCAGCCCCTCGACGATGCGGGCGGTGAAGTTCCGCGTCGGGGAGGCCGTCCTGTCGACCGTGACCGTGCTGTTGCGGTCCCACTCGACGGTGTACACACCACCACTCCCGCCGCCGCTACCGCTGCCACCGCCCCCGGGGGTGACGGTCGTCTCGACCGTCGCGTTCAGCGGTGCGCTCGGGTCGAAGCCACTCTGGGGGTCCGCGTCGAGGCTCACGTTCACCGTCACGTCGGTCGCCGTCGTCACCGAGTCCGGCGCGTCGTACCGGACCGTCACCCGACCGTCGTCGCCGACCACCAGGTCGTCGAACTCGCCCTTGGAGGTCCCGTCGACCGTCAGGTCGCCCCGGCTGCCGTCGACCGAGAGGTTCACCGTCGAGCCCGGAACCGGGTTGTTGTACCGGTCGCGGACCTCGATTGTGAACTCTCGCGACGAGCCGGCCTCAACCGTTCCCCCACTCCCATCGACGACGGTCACGTACGCCGGCTCGGGGGGACTCGGGTCTGGCTCCGACGCCGTCCCGAGGTTGACCTGCGTCGTCTGCACCGTGTACGTCTCGTTCGCGACGAGCGTGATACCGACCCGGTGGAGCGGCTCGCCGTCGGGCGCGGTGAGCGTGCTCCCGTTCACCACGCCCGCGACGTAGCCGCCGTCCTTCTCGAGCTGGCCGTCCGCGGCCAGCGTCTCGTTCCAGAACTCGGCAGACCGGTAGGAGGTCACCGTCAGGGTCACCGGCCCGGAGTCGTTCTCGACCCGGACGGTGTTCGTCGAACTGCTCGTCGGCGTCACCTGGAGCGAGAGGTCGGCGGTGACGCCGGACCGCGTCTCGCTCACGTTCCCCGACGCGACCAGCAACGAGAGCCGCTTCCCATCGACGAGCGACTGCGGCGAACGGACCAGGGTGGTCGAGTCGTACCGGTCGTACAGGAGCGTGTTGTCCAGCACGGTCCTCGGCGCGCCCTCGTACTCGTGGTACCCCGGCCGGTAGGTGACCAGCGCGGTGTCGTAGCTCAGCTCGGTCCCCCAGAAGTCGGCCGTCTCGCCGTCGACCGGCGTCGCGTTGGACACGTTCATCGTGACTACGCCACCTCCCGAGACCGTCCGCAGCTGGCCGACCGGCGGCTGCGGGTTCCGGTAGATCGTCCGGTCCGGGTACGTCGTCCCCAGCGGGATGGCGACGCTGCCGCCCCGCCCACCGGCGCTCGCCGAGACCATCCGGCTGCGGAGCTCCTGCATCTGTTCGTGGACCTCCTGATTGTGACCGTACTCGACCTCCTCGTTCTGTGCGGGGACGACGCTCACCTGCCACGCCGTCACCGCGAGGATGAGAAAGCCGAAGAGGAGGACGACCGCAACGACGGTCGATTGGGAGCGGTCGGGGCCGGTACTCCTGTGAGACCGAACTTTATCCACGTCATGCCACCCCACTGGTACCTTGATTTACCCCGATTCGGTTCCCATCATCATCTCGAACGTAGCCTTCGGTTCCGGACGCAGTAATATACCGGAGGTAACCGCTCTGGTCGATGTAAATCACTTCTTCGGTTGCAGCTCCAACTATGTCGACTGTCGCAAGCGGGGGACCGTCTGCAATGGAGGAATTAGCAGTAGTGAACGAGAAACCGTCGGTGGCGTTCACCGTGTACACGCTGTTCGCTCCCTTTCTGACGACGAACTCAACGGTCCCATCAGCCCCGATGAAATCCGCAGGATCGCTTATCGAGTTCGCCGATGTCGGTTTGGTATTACGTTCCTGAAGCTGGTTCTCTTGGCCGTTCGGATCAACCCATCCGAGTTTGTCGTTGTTACTCCCAACGACTGTGATTTCGTTCTGTCCATCACCATCTATGTCACCTGTCCCCCCAACGCTTGCAACCGTAATCGGCTTTGGATTGTTTTTGGTCGGATCTCGATAAACTGTTCCCAAGTTTCCTGCACTGTCGACGGTACGGAGTTCGTTATTGCCGTCGACAAAGAAGACGTATGGGCCGGTACCACGGTAGGTCCCTACGCCTAATCTGGTCTGGGTGTAACCCGGTCCGAAAGTCGACCCGCCGATGAGAGTCTGTGTCTCCCCCTCAATGTCGATTAATTTGAGATTACTGTTCTCATCGACGAAGGGAATCTCTTCTCTCCCATCGCCATCGAAGTCGACTTCCATCGCTCCGACTGCAGAGACCGAGCCAGTAACTGCGGAGTCGTAGGATCTAATTACACCGTTCTGTCCGACACTTCTGAGGTACTGATCGGATGGCGTAGTGTAGACGATTCCCGGTTGGAAATCCGGGCCGCCTGCCACGCCTGCAACGGTGAACTCTACCCGATCACCGCCCGCACCGCTCGTCACGTACGTCGTCACCGTCCCGTTCTGACTCACTGTCAGCGTCGTCTGGTCCTCTCCGGTGCTGTTCGTCGTCCCGCTGGTCGGCGAGAAGTTCCCGACCGTGCTGTTGCTCACGGAGTAGGTGACGCTGGCACCGTCGGCGACGGGGTCGGTGAACATGACCATCGGGAGGTCGACGGCGGACTCGCCGTTGCCCTGAATGGTGCACTGGCCACGCGGCGAGCAATTGACCGTCGCGGTACCGGAGGCGGTCCGGTTTTCGGGGTCGTGCCACGTGACGTTGTACGCGCCGTTCCCACTGCCCCCGCCCCCGCTCGCGGTCACCGTGAGGTCGAACTCGACCTGCTGGGAGCGGTTCGCACCCGTCGAGAGGTTCACCGTCACGGTCGCGGAGCTGCTGCTGGAGGGAGCGTCGTACGTGAACCGTGCGCGACCGTCGTCGCCGGTCCGTTCCGTGCCGCCGCCCTGGAGCGAGCCGTCACCGTCGACGCTCGCCGCGACCTCCACGCCGCTCTGTGCGCCGTTGAACTGGTCGCGGACCTCGACGGTGAGCGTCTCGCTCCCACCGGCCGGGACGCTTCGAGACGTACTCTCGGGCGTGGTCAGGTAGGAGCCGCCGTCGACGGGTGTGACTCCGGTCCCGACGCCGGCTTTCGCGAGTCGCAGGCGGTAGGTCCCGGGTTCGAGCTCGAAGGTGACGAGAAAGAGCGGGACGGCCCCGTCGGTGCTGAGCTGACGGACCAGATCGACGTCAGTGACGTTCGCGTTCGGGTCCGTCCGTGCCTGGTCGTACTGGCCCGATTCTTCGAGAATGCGTTCCCACTCGTCGTCAGACAGCGTGGTCGGAATCGTCACCGTGACTGGGTCGCTGGCGTTGCCCTCGACGGTGACGGTGCGTGGTTCGTTCGTCGCCGACCGGACTGTCAGTGATGCAGTCCGGCCTTCCTGCCGGACCTCGCCGTCGAGCGCGGTGAGCGTGATGCGGTTCCCGTCGAACACGTCCTGCTGTGTCAGCGTGATGTTCGCGGTCCGGAAGCGGTTGTACGCCAGCGAGTTCTCGTACACCGTCGTCGGCGCGCTCTGGTAGACGTTGTAGCGCGGTTCGTAGACGATGGCACCGGTCGAGAAGGAGCGAGCGGTGCCGTTCCAGTAGTCCGCAGTTTCGCCGTCGAGTGCCGAGGCGTTGTCGACGGTGAACCCGACCGACCCGTTCGTCGTCCCGACGGTTTGCAACAGGCCCGTCGGTGGCGGTGGGTTCACGAAGATGCTCCGAGCCGGGTAGCGCGTGCCGAGCGGGACGGCGACCGAGCCGCCGACACCCCGCGCCGGCACCGTACCGACGGTGTCGCGGAGGTCCTGCATGCGTTCCTGGACCTCGCGGTTGTGGTTGACCTCGACCTCCTCGTTCTGGTTCGGGACGACCTGCACCTGGTAGGTCGAGATCGCGATGACGACGAATGCGAGCAGAATCACTGCGCCCACCTGGACGCTCACCCCCCGCTCGTCGTCGAGAAACTCCATTCTACGCACAGATTCGATTGGCGCGAGTAAAACCCTTATGACCGAATTACCGAAGGGATAACCCCCGATTACTCGGCGTCCTCGTCCTCCTCGACGACCTCGGGATCCTCCATCGCGGACTGGAGGCTGGCGAGACCGTTGAGCCACTGCGCGACCGGGCCGTACTCGAGCTCCTCGCCGAGCTCGGGCGAGAGCTCTTCACCGTCGATGATGAGCGTCCCCGCCTTCACCAGATAGCCGCGAGCGCTCTCGATGTCCTCCTCGTCCTCGGCCTCGGCGGCGGCGGAGACGTACTCCGGGATGGCAGCCTCGTCGGCGACACCGGCGTGGATGTACTCCATCGCAGCGTGGAGGACGATGCTCAGGCTCTCCTGAACGCTGCCGACGAGGAACAGCTTATCCTCGTCGTCGAACTCGGGCTCGGTGAAGACGATGTCGCCGATCTCGTTGATCTTCTCGGAGGCCGACTCCTCGTCGAGTTCGCCGTCGTCGGCCGCGGAGACGATCTTCGCGACGGCGATAGCGGCGTCGTCCTGCATGAGGTCGAACACGCGCATCGACTCCTCGTCTTCGGCGTCGATGTCCTCCGCTTCGACCCGGTCGATCCAGTTCTGCCAGCGTTCCGCCGAGTAGTATTCGGTCGGGGGATTGCTCATACCACAACCTACCCCGGCGTAGTGAAATGCCTTTCTCTACAGTGACCGGTTCCGGCGCGAGACACCCGTGCGTGGACACGACACGGCGTGGTGGCCGGAACACACCACGGACACCCCGTTGGAGGTGGCGGCCTCCATGCGGTTACAGCGTCGCGGCGGTGTCGATGCCGTAGACGAGTTCGGGCGTCTCGACGTGGGCGCGACGGACGGCCTCGTCGTGGCCCTCCTCGAGCAGCCAGCGGACGCGGCGTGGCACCGTCTTCGGGCCGAGCACCGCACCGGGTCTGTCGGGGTCGTCGACGAAGTCCGTCTCCATGAGGAACGCGGCGTCCGAGGCGGCGGCGACCTCGAGGCGGTCCTTCTCGCTCATGACGCTCGGGACGGGCCCCGCGAGCTCGCCGCCCGCGTAGTGCTTGACGACCTGCGAGCGGTCCAGACCCTCGTCTTCGGCCCACTCGGCGACCTCGGTGAGGTCGTCGCTCGCCTCGGTGTGGAGTTGGACGGCGCAGTCGACCTCGGCCCCGAGCGAGAACGCGTGGCGCATGACCTCGTTCGAGGCCGCCCAGACGGCGTCGTCGACGTCGTAGTGCGGGCGGCCGGACTTCAGCGCGAGAGCCGGGCCGTCGGCGACGTACTCCGCGGCGAGGTCGAGCCCCGCCTGCATCAGGTCACGTGCCTCCGCGGGTGTGTGGCCGTCGTCGACCAGATGAGAGACGAGTCCGGGGTGGACGCCGAGGACGGGCCACGCGCGCCCGTCGAGGCGCTCGGTCGCGGCCGCGACCGCACCGAGGGTGGTCTCGAACACGTGCCGGAACGACTCGCGGTCGGCTGGCAGGTCGCCCAGATGCCAGGACGGCTTGTTGACGACGAGCAGGTGGGTGCCACCCAGCCGTGCGAAGTCGTCGACAGCCGCCATCCCGCGGCCGTGGTCCGGGTCGAGGTGCATGTGATTGTCGAGAACGGGGGTGTCGAGGTCGTCCATGGCTCTGGCCTCACCTGTGTGCGTGAACGCGTAAGTAAATACTATCTCCCGTCTTGTTGCGCGCTGGACCGGTGGGTCTCAGCAGCCGAGAAGCACCCGGGAAGCGGGGCTGGCAACTGATCTTGTTCACTGCCGATTAATTGAGTTCCGCGTTGCCAAAATATAAATGGTCAGCGGTAATTGCTATTGGTGGGCATGGCAGATGATACCCCACGCGGTACGAACAGACGTACCTTCCTGAAGACGACCGGTGTCGCAGCGAGCGCGGCCGCCTTCGCGGGCCTCACACAGGCTACCCCTGGTCGCGAGCCGGGTGCGAAGGAGAACGAGCTCCTCGTCGGCATCTCGTCTTCGACAAGCATGGCATCCGTCCAGCGGAAGGTCGAGCGAGACCTACCCTCGGACGCGAACATCGTCCACGAGAACGACAACCTCGGCTACATCGCCGTCGAGGTCCGCAGTGACGGACCCTCGACGATGGACGCCGTCTCCTCGCGGATCGAGCGCCAGTCGGGCGTCCGCTATGTGGAACAGAACACGACGCACCACGCGTTCGCCCAGCCGAACGACCCCAAGTTCGCCCAGCAGTACGCACCACAGCAGGTGCGTGCGCCGTCGGCGTGGGACACCACGTTCGGCAGCGAGGGCGTGACGGTGGCCATCGTCGACACCGGTGTCGACTACACGCACCCCGATCTCCAGAGCCGTTTCGGCTCGAACAAGGGGAGCGACTTCGCTGGCGGCGACGGCGACCCAATCGCACCCAGCGGCGAGAACCACGGCACCCACGTCGCTGGCATCGCGTCCGCGACCACCGACAACGGGACCGGCGTCGCCGGGATGTCGGACTCGACGCTGCTCGCCTGCCGCGCACTCGGTGGCGGCAGCGGCTCCACCGCCGACATCGCGGACGCCGTCGAGTACGCGACCGACCAGGGCGCGGACATCATCAACATGAGCCTCGGTGGCGGCGGCTACACGAACACGATGAAAAACGCCGTCTCCTACGCAGTCAACAACGGTACCCTCCCGATCTGTGCGGCCGGGAACGACGGCTCCAGCTCGGTGTCGTACCCCGCGGCGTACGACGAGTGTGTGGCGGTCTCCGCGGTCGACAGCAACGAGAACCTCGCAAACTTCTCGCAGTACGGCCCGAACCTCGACGTCGCCGCACCCGGTGTCGACGTGCTCTCGACCTGGAACGACTCGCCGTACAACAAGATCTCCGGCACGTCGATGGCGTGTCCGGCGGCCTCCGGCGTCGCAGCGCTGGGCAAGGCAGTCGAGCCCGGCCTCAACGCGACCCAGCTCCGGAGCAAGCTGAAGAACACGGCCGTCGACATCGGCCTCTCCGAGCAGGAGCAGGGCGCGGGCCGCGTCGATGCGCTCAACATCGTCGGCGGTGGTGGTGACGGCAACACCGCGCCGACAGTCTCTATCGACGCCTCTTCGGCGACCGTCACGGTCGGCCAGGAGGTCACCTTCGACGGCTCCGGCTCCAGTGACGCCGACGGCTCCATCAGTTCCTACGAATGGAGCTTCGGTGACGGCACGACTGCGACTGGTCAGACCGTCGCTCACACGTACAGCGCCGCGGGCGACTACAGCGCCAGCCTCACCGTCACCGACGACGACGGCGCGACCACGACCGACTCCGTCGCCATCACCGTCGAATCCGAGGACGGCGGCGGCAACTGTGGCGACACGTCCACGGGCGGCTCCGCCGATAGCTCGTTGTCGGGCTACTGGGACTCCAAGTCGTACACGTACACGACCAGCCTCGACAACCCGTGCCAGGTCACCGTCTCGCTGACCGGGCCGAGCAACGCCGACTTCGACCTGTACGTCACGCTTGACGGTCGGACGCCGACGACCAGCGACTACGACAAGCGCTCCATCACGCAGGACAGCCAGGAGCAGGTCATCGCGGACGCGGTCAGCGCCGGCCAGGATATCGGCATCCTCGTCGACTCCTACTCCGGCTCCGGCAGTTACACGGTGAGCGTCGAAGAGATCGGGCAGTAAGGACCACCCGCCGGGATCGCTCCCACATCCCAGCCTCCTTTTTCCCGTTCGTCCCCCCGACAGCGGCGCTACTCCTCGATGACGATGTCGTCGTTGGCGGCGTTCCGGAGCGCGTCCGAGCGGCCGTGTTCGCCCGGCGCGATGGCCAGCGTCCGGATACCGTAGCGTCCCGCCTGTTCGAGGACCGGCTTGAAGTCGGTGTCACGGGACGCGATAGCCAGCGTGTCGACGGCCTCCGTCACGACGGTCTCGGTCGCGTCGACCGCGAGCTTCACGTCCACGTCCCCGCTGGTGATGACGACCTCGAAGCCGCGTGCCTCGGCCGCCTGGATGAGGCCGGGGGTCGCGTGCTCGTCGAGGTACAGCCGTGCCACCGTGAGGTCGCCCACGTCCGTCGCGGCCGTCCGCACGTCGTCGAGGTCGACGTCGAACTCGTCGCGGAGCACGTTCGGCCCGTCGACGAACAGTCCGACGCGTGCCCGGGGGTGCGGCTCGGTGCCCGGGAGGAGCCGCCTGAATCGCTCGTCCATACCTCCCCTCTCTCGGTGCCGCTCAAAGCCGTGACGATTCGCACGAACGCGCTTTCAACAACTCCAGACAACCAGCATACAATTTGTCTAGGCATTAAAATTAGCATCTGAGTCTACAAAAATTTAAATAGGGAACGTGTCCTCGGTAGAGCTGTCTCATGACAGACGATATCAGCGACGACTGGGGACGACGAACCTTCCTGAAAGCAACTGGTGCCGTGGGGGCGGCAGCAGCATTCGCGGGACTGTCGTCCGCGACACCGACGCGAGAACCGGGCACACGGCCGAACGAAATCCTCGTGGGCGTCACGAACACGTACTCGGTGACCGACGTGGCGTCGGCGACCGCGAACGACGAGCGACTCCCCGACGGGATGTCGGTCACGCACGAGAACGACGACCTCAGCTACATGGCACTGTCGAAGCCCGAGGTCACCACGATGTCGGACGACGACATCATCGAGACCCTCGAGTCGCTCGACCACGTGCGCTACGCCGAGTTCAACGAGACGCTGCACGCGCTCGCGGAGCCGAACGACCCGCGCTTCGGCGACCAGTACGCGCCACAGCTCGTCAACGCACCCGCCGCGTGGGACACCACGCTCGGCAGCGAGGACGTCACCGTCGCCGTGATCGATCAGGGCGTGAAGTACGACCATCCCGACCTCACGGGTCAGTTCGGGTCGAACAAGGGCAAGGACTTCGTCGACAGCGACGGCGACCCGTACCCGGACTCGATGGCCGACGAGTACCACGGCACCCACGTCGCCGGCATCGCGTCCGCGACGACGAACAACGGGGACGGCATCGCCGGGATGTCGAACTCCACGGTGTTGTCGGGGCGTGCGCTCTCCGAGCAGGGCAGCGGCTCGACCAGCGACATCGCGGACGCCGTCCAGTGGGCCGCCGACCAGGGTGCGGACATCGTAAACATGAGCCTGGGTGGCGGCGGCTACACGAACACGATGAAAAACGCCGTCAGCTACGCCGCGGACAACGGCGTCACTATCATCTGTGCCTCCGGGAACGACTCGTCGGGCTCGGTCTCCTATCCCGCCGCGTACGACGAGTGTATCGCGGTCGGTGCCATCGACCAGAACGAGAACCTCGCCAGCTTCTCGAACTACGGCGAGAAGCAGGACGTCGTCGCACCGGGCGTGAACATCCTCTCGACGTGGACCGACTCGCCGTACAACAAGATCTCCGGTACGTCCATGGCGTGCCCGGCAGCGGCCGGTGTCGCCGCACTCGGTCTCGCGGCGAACCCCGGCTGGTCGAACACCGAGCTGCGCAGCCAGCTGAAGAACACGGCCGTCGACGTCGGACTGCCGGAGAACCAGCAGGGCGCGGGCCGCGTCGACGCAGCGAACCTCGTCGGCAGCGGCGACGACCCGGACCCGCCGGAGAACGAGGCACCGACGGTGTCCATCGACGCCTCCGCGGCAACTGTCACGGTCGGCCAGGAGGTCACCTTCGATGGCTCCGGCTCCAGTGACGCCGACGGCTCCATCAGCGCCTACGAGTGGAGCTTCGGCGACGGTGCGACCGCGACGGGCCAGACCGTCGCGCACGCCTACAGCGAGGCCGGCGACTACAGCGCCAGCCTCACCGTCACCGACGACGACGGCGCGACCACGACCGACTCCGTCGCCATCACCGTCGAATCCGAGGACGGCGGCAGCTGCGGCGACGAGTCCTCGACCGGCTCCGCAGACGGCTACCTGTACGGCTACTACGACTCGGACGACTACACGTGGACGAACGACCTGCAGAATCCGTGCCAGGTCACCATCTCGCTGTCGGGCGGTAACTGGTCCGACTTCGACCTGTACGTGACGACTGACGGTCGGACGCCGACGACCAGCGACTACGACAAGCGCTCCATCACGCCGGACAGCCAGGAGCAGATCACGCTCGACGACGTGAGCTCGGGTCAGGAGATCGGCGTCCTCGTCGACTCCTACTCCGGCTCCGGGAGCTACACGGTGAACGTCGAGGAGCTCGGCCAGTAACGCGCGCCACCGCATCGAGCCATCGAACCAATCGTTCACGCGTATTTTTTGCTGAATTTGCGGGTTTCTCCGTGGGGCCATCGAGCGAGTGAGAGTCTCGGACTCGCTGTCGGGCTACTGGGGCTCGGCCAGCTTCGAGCTGACCATCACCGGGACGAGTAATCGCGCGACGAGCCGTCGGTCGGTCCCCTCGACAACCCGACGGGCGGTCCGCTGCGGTCGCCCCCCCCCCCGTGCCAGCCGTTTTCTTTAACTCTTTACGTGCCGGGTTCGAGCAGCCACGTATGAGCAGTCCGCACATCCTCATCCTCGGTGCACCGGGCGCAGGC
The DNA here is from genome assembly GCF_024609245.1 of Haloarchaeobius sp. FL176. GTDB lineage: Archaea > Halobacteriota > Halobacteria > Halobacteriales > Natrialbaceae > Haloarchaeobius. The sequence goes on along the minus strand of NZ_JANJYH010000002.1, from coordinate 494,650 downwards.
AAGGGAACCCAGTCCGCCAACATCGTCGACGAGTTCGGCGTCGAGCACGTCACCACGGGCGACGCGCTCCGCTCGAACAAGGAGATGGATATCTCGGACATGGACTTCGAGTACGACACCCCCGGCGAGTACATGGACGCCGGCGACCTCGTCCCCGACGCGGTCGTCAACGCCATCGTCGAGGAGGCGCTCTCCTCGGCCGATGGCTACGTCCTCGACGGCTACCCCCGCAACCTAGAGCAGGCCGAGGAGCTCGCGGACATGACCGACCTCGACCTCGTTCTCTACCTCGACGTCGACCGCTCGGAGCTGATCGACCGGCTCACGGGCCGCCGCGTCTGCGATGACTGCGGCGCGAACTTCCACGTGAAGTACAGCCAGCCCGAGGAGCCGGGCGTCTGTGACGAGTGCGGCGGCGAGCTCGTCCAGCGCGAGGACGACACGGAGGAGGCCGCCGAGAACCGCCTCGACGTGTTCGAGGAGAACACGCTCCCGGTCGTCGAGTACTACGAGGGCACCGACGAGTTCGTCGCCGTCGACGGCGAACAGGCCCCGAACGAGGTCTGGAGCGACGTGAAGGCCGCCATCGAGGCAGTCACAGAGTAAAAGACTCTTATCCCACGACTGCCTAGAGGCTCTCATATGGCCTGGACGGCAGAAGACATACAGGACTTCCTCTCGGACAACCCCGGGACGTCGGAGGCGCTCCAGGTCGTCATGGACGCCTCCGACGACGGGGACGGCGAGGTCGAGTGGAAGGACGTCAAAGACGAGGACGGCATGGACAGCGGCCGCTGGGGACGACTCATCCAGAGTGCGATCCTCCGCGAGCAGGAGGACGGCTTCGTGGTCGTCGACCCGGACGCCGTCACCGACGTACTCGAGGACGACATCACCGTCGCCAGCGAGAGCATCGAGGTCGACAGCGAGAGCTCGGGCTGGCACACCCGCGACAAGCTCGCGGCGGTCGTCGCGCTCGGCATGATGGCCGGCTACTACTACAACCCGATCCGCAACGCTGTCGGGAGCACCATCAACGTCGTCTTCGAGCCACTCAACGACGTGCTTCCGTTCTACGCGGTCATCCTCTCGCTGGCACTCATCACCGGCCTCTACTCGACGCTCCTGCAGGCGAACATGGTCGACCGGAGCAAGGTCAAGCAGATTCAACAGAAGATGCAGGATATCACCGAGCGCGAGGAGGCCGCCAAGGAGCGCGGTGACGACGCTGCGCTCGACCGCATCCAGGACGAGAAGATGGACGCCCTCGGCGACCAGGGGGAGATGATGAAGGAGAACTTCCGCCCGATGGCGTGGATCATGCTCCTCACCATCCCCGCCTTCCTCTGGATGTACTGGACCATCCTCGACGGCGGCCACCTCGTGGCGGCCGAGCAGGGCATGGTGCTGCCCATCTTCGGCGAACGCGAGTGGATGCAGGGCGCGGTCGGCCCGATGCCCGCGTGGATCGTCTGGTACTTCCTGTGCTCGATGGGGTTCACCCAGCTGCTCCGGAAGACGCTGGACCTCGACGCGACGCCGACGTAGGGCCGGCACACACCGCGGCCGTCCGCCCGCCGTCCAATCACAACCCATTTTACCGGCACCCGCGCAGATAGGATATGTTGCTCACCGTCTCCGGCCCGCCGGGCAGTGGCAAGAGCACCACTGCGGCCGGGCTGGCCGATGCGTTCGACCTCGATCACGTCTCCGGCGGCGATATCTTCCGAGAACTCGCCGACGAACGCGGCTATACACCGCTCGAGTTCAACAAACTCGCCGAGGAGGACGAGGATATCGACCGCGACCTCGACCGACGCCTCCGCGAGATCGCCGTCGAACGCGACGACCTCGTGCTCGAATCACGGCTCGCCGGCTGGCTCGCAGCCGAACAGGCCGACTTCCGCTTCTGGCTCGACGCCCCCCTCGCGGTACGTGGCGAGCGCATCGCCGACCGCGAGGACAAGGACGCCGCACTCGCCCGCGAGGAGACCGCGGCCCGCGAGTCCAGCGAGGCCCAGCGCTACCACGAGTACTACGGTATCGACATCGGCGACCTCTCCATCTACGACCTGAGCGTCAACACCGCGCGCTGGAACGCCGAGCACGTCCAGCACGTCCTCGTCGAGGCCGTCGAGTCCTACGACCCCGAGACCGACGAGGGGAAAGCGCCCGTCGAGCTCGACTACGAGTTCTGACCCATGTCCCTGCGCGCACCGCCCGACGAGCGCCCGCCCGCCGAACTGCTCGAGTTCGGCGTCGTCAATCTCGACAAGCCCGCCGGCCCGTCGGCCCACCAGTTCACAGGCTGGTGCCGCGACGCCGTCGCCGACGCCCTCGACCGCGCCGGCAGCGACGTCACCGTCGAGGAGGCCGCCCACTCCGGCACGCTGGACCCGAAGGTCACCGGCTGTCTCCCGACGCTGTTCGGCGACGCCACCCGCCTCGCCCAGGTGTTCCTCGAAGGCACCAAGGAGTACGTCGCCGTGCTCGAACTCCACGGCCGCGCCCCCGGCGACGTCGAGGCCGTCGCCAGCGAGTTCGAGGCCCCGCTCTACCAGAAACCACCCCGGAAGAGCGCGGTCACGCGCCGCCTCCGGGTCCGCGAGGTCCACGACCTCGACGTGCTGGAGGTCGAGGACCGCCGCGCCCTCGTCCGCATCCGCTGTGAGTCCGGCACCTACATTCGGAAGCTCTGCCACGACCTCGGCCTCGCGCTCGGCACCGGCGCGCACATGGGGCACCTCCGCAGGACCGCCACCGACCCCTTCGACGACTCGACGCTCGTCAGCTACCACGACCTCGTCGATGCGCTCGAATTCTGGGTCGAGGACGGCGACGAGGAACCCCTGCGAGATGTCGTCCAGCCCGCCGAGCGCGCGCTCACGCACCTCCCCAGCGTGACGATCGCCCCGTCTGCCGCCGAACAGGTGGCCCAGGGCGCACAGGTGTACTCCCCCGGCGTCATCAGCGTCGACGGCGGCGAGCAGGGTGACTTGGTAGCCTGCTACCTGCCCGGCGGCACCGCCGTCTGTCTGGGGACGCTCGTCGGCGACCCCGACGCCGAATCGGGCACCGTCGTCGAGTTGGAGCGCGTGCTGGTGTAGCGTGGTGCCGACGAAACGACACGCTTAAACGGCAAACGGGCATCAGTTGACGTACGGGACCGTGGGGTAGTGGTATCCTCTGCGGATGGGGTCCGTAGGACCCGAGTTCAATTCTCGGCGGTCCCACTTCGAATTCTTCGTGAGAGAAATGTGATCAGGTTGCGAGCGTAGCGAGCAACCGTGGTCCCACTCGAAATTTTGTAACCCTCCAACAACGGAGAGTATACCTATCCGAAACGCCCGAAGATCAAACCCTCGGGTTGAGAGCCTGTTTCCTTAGATACTCACATGCCACCAGCGACAGCCGTCGAGGTGGTTCCCGTGAGCGCCGACCACTTCGGCATCACGCCCGACGGGCTTCTTCGGCGCGAACACCAGAAGCCGTAGCCCGCGAGCATCCACTTCTGGTGTAAGTAGTGCGCGCGGATTTCCGACCCGAGCTGGGGCTTCGACGAACTGCACGACGAACGGGTTTTCGCCAGCAGAGTCGCCCGCCCCGACGACTTATTATACCCGACATGAAAGCACATAGTAATGATAGGAGTCCCTGAAGTGAAGTCGCAGGTGCGGAACTACGCGAAGAGCGAGTACAGTGGGACGAAGAAGTTCCATCGGGTCGAGATAGAGGGAGAGTACGCCTTCGTCGGGGTCTTCATCAAGACGGGGTTGATTCGGTTTCGTCCCTTCGTGGTCGCGCTACACCATCCGAGTCAGACGGTGGTCGCTGAGGAGGACCTGAGCAAGTGGGGCTTCAAGGACGACAGGGAACTCATGAACGACAAGATAGACGAGTGGCTGCACATGAGCGAACAGGAACTGCGGTCGGGGTCGCTGTAGCGATCCCACTCGTCGACACCCGGCGTTTAGGCCGACCGAAAAATTGTAGCTAAAGTGATAGAACTTATCTCTCCCGAGCCAGTAGCATCACACATGAGCCTCGTGGGAAATCTCGTCGTCGTCTTCCTCGCCGGGCTGGCGACCGCGTTGGCAACCGGACTCGGCGCGCTGCCGTTCTTCCTCGTCGACGACGTAAGCGAGCGGTGGAACGTCGCGCTCTGGGGCGTCGCCTCGGGTATCATGATCTCGGCGTCCATCTTCGGGCTGATGAACGAGGGGCTCGCCGCCAGCGAGGGGTTCCCGACGGTCCTCCTCGCGGGTGTCGTGGTCGGCGTGCTGCTCGTCGTCGTCGCCGACAACCTGCTCGAGCGTGTGGACGTGGCCAAGTATGCCGACGACGGCCCGGAACAGGCTACCGACGGCGGAGCCGTCGAGGGCGTCCACGACCACGGTGAGCCGGCCGAGGACCACGACGAGCACGCTGACAGCGCACACGACCACGCCGAGCTGGTCAACCCGGAACTCGTCGCGGAGGGCGACCTGAAGACGCTGGTGCTCGTCCTGGGCATCCTGACCGTCCACTCCTTTCCGGAGGGCGTCGCAATCGGCGTCTCCTTCGCGGACATGGGGCTGGCCGGCGGCATCGGCATGCTCGGGCTCACCGTACCGGTGCTGGCCATCATGATGACCGTCGCCATCTCCATCCACAACGTCCCGGAGGGGCTGGCCATCTCCATCCCGCTGCGGGCGATGGGCGTCAACCGCTGGCGGATGGTCGGCGCGGCGGTGTTCTCCAGCCTGCCCCAGCCCATCGGCGCTGTCATCGCGTTCGCGTTCGTCCGGTACGCACGCGACTTCCTCCCGTTCGGCTTCGGCTTCGCAGCGGGGGCGATGGTGTTCCTCGTGCTGAGCGAGTTCATCCCGGACGCGCTCGAGGCGGGCGAGCGGTTGGAGTCGAAGGGCTACCCCGAGCTGGCCGTCGGGTTGGTCGTGGGCTTTGCGGTGATGGTCCCGTTCGCGTTCGTGTAGGCGTGACATGCCACCCCATCGTTTATCCCGACGCTCTCGGTCGGTCGAGGTATGGCAGACGAGACTGTTGGCGCTACATTCGACGAGGCGCTCGTGGGGGAGTTGGGCGAGACCGCCGTCGCCCTCGACGGCACGGACCCGACCGCGCCGCTCGACGACCTCGCCCCCCTGCGTGACGTACTCGCCGACGTCCGCGTCGTCGGGATGGGTGAGTCGACACACGGCACCCGCGAGTGCTTCCGGTTCAAGCACCGACTGTTCCGTTTTCTGGTCGCGGAACTGGACTACCAGCTGTTCGCCATCGAGGCGAACTTCTCCGAGACGCTGGCGCTGAACGAGTACGTCGTCGACGGCGATGGCGACCCGCGCGACGGACTGGCGAACATCTACTTCTGGACGTGGGCCACCGAGGAGGTGCTCGCACTGGTCGAGTGGATGCGCGAGTACAACGAGAGTCGCCCTCGCTCCGAGCGGGTGCGCTTCCACGGTATCGACGCACAGTACCTGCCCGGAGCGGCGACCGCGCTCTCCGAGTACCTCGCCGCGGTCGACCCGGAGTATCTGGCGACCGTCGAGACGGACTGCGACGCGCTCGCTGGCGACCCGCTCTCTACCTACGACCTCGACGACGATGCGGTGGCTGAGGCCCAGACCGAGCTGGACCGAGCGATCGACCTGGCCACCGACCTCGACGCACGCCTGGAGGCCAACGAGGACGCGTACGTCGAGGCCAGCTCCCGGTCGGCGTTCGAACTGGCTCGGCGACACTGCCGCGTCCTGCAACAGGCCACCGCGTTCAAGCAGGCACAGCTCGACGACGACGGGCAGGCGGCCTACGAGGTACGCGACGCTGCGATGGCCGAGAACGTCGCGTGGCTCCTCGACTACGAGGACGAGCACCGAGTCGCGGTCTGGGCACACGACGACCACGTCCGGCGCGGCGAGGTGGAGGCCCCGGACTGGACGGCCGAGACGATGGGCGAGGACCTCGACAGCGAGTTCGGGGCCGACTACTACGCGCTGTCGCTCCAGTTCGCCCGTGGCGAGTTCCAGGTGTACGACCCCGACAGCGACGCCCCGACCCGTGCGGTGTCGATAGCCGACCCGCCGGCGGAGAGCCTGCCAAATCTGTTCGACACGCTCGGCGGCGACGCGGCGGTGCTCGACCTCGACGCGGTCGACGATGGGTCGCCGCTGGAGGACTGGCTCGCGGAACCTCGTCGGGTCCACTCCATCGGTGCCACGTTCGACGCTGACGACTACCCCGGCGACTACGTCCCCGCGTACGACCTCCGCGAGACCTTCGACGGAGTCGCGTTCGTCGGCGACTCGACCCGGGCACGACCAGTCGAGCGGGGAGGAGAGTAGGTCACTCGACGGGGAACGCCCGGCTACGTTACACCGACCCGACGCGTCCATTCCCGTGCAGGCGTCGCGTGAGGGCCGCGTTTTTTGTGGCGCTGAACAGTGGTTCGAGGTATGCGCCGCAGAACGGTCCTCGCTGCTGCGAGCATCGCCCTCCCCACCGCCCTCGCGGGCTGTAGCCTCCTCGACGACGGCACGGAGGTGACCGAGACGGTCGACCGACAGGTCGACGTCGAGGAGGGGACTCCGGTCAGCGTGGTGGGACAGAACGGCCCCATCGAAGTGACGGCCACGGACGCCGAGGCCGTCCAGATTGACGCGACCAAACGCACTCGCGGTGGCCAGGACGCACTCGACACGGTCGAAGTTCAGATCGATTCGACGGGCAGCGGCGTGCTGATACAGGCCGCGTATCCAGAGAACCGCGACCTGATCGAGCGGCCGGTCGCCGTCGATTTCGAGGTCGGGATTCCGTCCGGCATCCCCGTCGACACCGTCGAGACGGCCAACGGAGAGGTGTCTGCGACCGGCGTCGCCGGTGACGTCTCCCTCGCGAGCGCCAACGGCCCGGTGCAGGCCGAGGACGTCGACGGGTACGTGCGCCTGCAGACGACCAACGGGGGCGTCGACGTGACGGGTGTCGCCGGGGTGGACCGGGCGGCGACGACCAACGGGGAAATCGACGTCGAGCTACAGGCTATCCGTGGCGACGTGCCCGTCGAGACGACGAACGGGGACGTGACTCTCCGTGCCGCCACGGCGCTCGAAGCGACGTTCGACCTGGAGACCAGCGTCGGCGACGTGTCCGTCCAGGGACTGTCACTCGACCGCTCGACCGACAGCTCGAACCGAATCGTCGGCGACCTGAACGGCGGCGGCGACCGCGTCACTGCCGAGACGACGACCGGCGACGTGACCCTCCGCTCGCTCTGAAGGGGCCCGTTACCGGTCGAACTCCCACTCCGTCTCGCGGTCGTCGTCCAGCAGCGTCTCGCTCCCGGAGTCGTCGAGCAGCAGGTCGAGCCGACGCTCGAACTCCACTTCGTCTATCTCGCCGGCGACGTACCGCTCGCGGAGCCGGGCGGCTTCGGTGGCAGCGTCCGCCGGCTCCGTGTCGACGGTGGTCTCGGCCTCGAACCAGTCCGACGCGCTCCCGTCGTCGCTGCTCCCGCCGAGCAGCGAGACCAGTCCGGCGGCGACCGCGCCGAACGCCGCGAGCAACCCGAGCACGACGACCACAGTGAACACCGCACTGAGGATGCCGAGCACCAGTCCGACGACGGTCCCCACGACGGAGAGCGCGATCAGCAGCACGAACGCCCAGACGAGGAGTCTGAGGAGGGTACCCCCGAACGAACGACTCATACCCGGCTGTCGGTCGCGAACGGACAAAAAACCCCGACCGAGAGCTACCACAATCTGTACAAAAACGTGCTTCAGCGAGCGCTTTAGTGGCTCTGTCTGGCATCTGGATTCATGCAACGAACCGTACACGTGGTCGGTATCTGCGGGAGTCTGAGCGGCGACAGCGGCACACGGACGGCGACACGCCGTGCTCTCGCCGCCGCCGAGGCCGCGGGGGCGACGACGGAACTGGTCGACCTCCGCGAGTACGACCTTCCGCCCCGGGACGGCGACGACGCCGACGCTGGCGACGCGCCTGCAGTCCGCGAACGGGTCGCAGCCGCCGACGCCGTCCTGTTGGCCTCGCCGGTGTACCACGGCTCGTACGCCTCCCCGCTGAAGACCGCGCTCGACTACTGTGGCTTCGACGAGTTCGAGGGAACGACCGTCGGCCTGCTTGCGGTCGCCGGCGGGAGCCACCCGACGCCGGCGCTCGAACACATGCGGTCGGTCGCCCGGGCGGTGGGCGCCTGGACGCTGCCGCTGCAGGTGGGCATCGGGAACTCCGGGTCGACGTTCACCCACGGCGACCTCGTCGATGCGGACCTGGCCGAGCGCGTCGACCGGCTCGGCGAGGAGCTGGTCGCCTACGCCGGCGTCGAGTCGTACCCGACCGCCGTCACCGAGACGTTCGACCCGGTGACGGGCGACTGATGGCCGCAGTACGCTACTTCGACCGCATCGCGGCCGACCCGAACGAGTGGCACGACGTGCTGGCCCGGGAGTTCGACCTGCGGTACCCCCGGGGCTGACGGACCGTCCAACCGCGCTTCTCTCTCAGTCCGAGGCGGCCGCGCCTCCACCGGAGACACCGGTCGTCGACCCGCCGCTCCGCACGGGCCGGGTGAAGAACCAGAGCAGGCTGGCGGCGACCACGAGGACCGCGCCCACTCTGGGGAGGAACGCGAGCGGGCCGAGCCGCTCCGCGATGCCCCCCAGTGCGAGCTTCAGCAGCCCGCTCGACAGCGACAGCACCATTGAGACCCCCGAGAGCACCGTCGCACGCCCCACGTCCGCGAGCCGGTCGTTCAGGTACTGGTTCTGGACGGGCTGGACGACCGACCGGACGCTCCGGTAGAGGAAGAACGTCGGGACGAGGAGCACGGGGAACAGCGCCCCGAGGACGAACGCCACGGCGAACACCGGGACGAGCAGGCCGAGCACGCCGCGAGCGCCGAGGCGGTCCTCGAACCAGCCGGCCGTCGAGGCCGCACCCGCGGACACCAGCTTGAACGCCGCGAAGACGACGCCGAGCCCGGCCGCCGGGACCCCGAGCGCGTCCAGCGCCGGCTGTTCGACCATCCGGGCCAGCCCGAACAGCCCGTAGAACAGTCCGACGTAGGCGACGAGCCAGCGGACGCTCTCGCGGCTCGCCTGCACGCGGAGCATCCGGACCGCCTCGCGCACCGTGAACGCGTCGGCGTCCTCGTCGTCGACCCGGACCGAGGGGAACGTGTACAGCACGGACACGCCGGAGACCGCGAGCGTCGCGCTGAGCAGGAACGGCAGCTCGTGGGCGACGCCGTACAGCAGCCCGCCGGCGATGGCCGTCACCGCCGAGGTGAGGAGCAAGACCGTGCTCCCCCGCCCCTTGATGCGGGCGAACTCGTCGTCGTCGCAGGTCCGGGCGAGCAGCTCGTAGAGCCAGGCGTCGCCCGTCCCCGAGCGGAACGCCCAGCCCGTGGCCCAGACGGCCTGCATCGCCACGAACCCGGCCGGCGTGTCGACGAAGGCGTACCCCGCCATCCCCGCTGCCCGGAGGAGGCTACCGACGGCCAGGCTGGCCCGCCGGCCGATTCGGTCGCCGAGGTATCCCGAGGGGATCTCGGCGGCCAGCATCGCCAGAGAGAACGTCGCCTGCACCAGCGCGACGAAGCCGAGGCCGAACCCTCTGTCCAGCAGGTAGAGGACGCTGATGGGGAGGTAGAACCCGGCGGCGTTCGTCGCACGGAACAGGTAGTACCGCCGCACGACTGATTCGTCCGTCGCCATTACAGCTAGAGGTACGGCTGACAGACTTGTAGGGTTTCCCGGAAATTCTCTTTTGTAAACAGTCTTTCTGGAATCCGCTTTGGTACGGATTCAGACAGTTTCGGTGCCGCGCCGTGCGGTCACGCTGCGTCGTTCGCGATATCCCGCACCGCGTGCAGTGTCTCCACCTCGTGCGTGGGCTCCGTCGGCAGTTCGACGTCGCGGCTGTGCTCGCGCCGGACGAACACCGAGTCCATCCCGGCGCGTTCGGCGGCCACCACGTCGCTCTCGCTGTCGCCGACGTACAGCGCCGACCCGCCGCCGAGGTCCGCGAGCGCCCGGTCGAGGTAGTGCGTGTTCGGCTTCTTCAGCGACAGGCTCTCGATGGTCATCGGCCGGCCGTAGTACGTCTCGAAGGCGTCGGCGAAGCCGAACCGGTCGAGGACGAACTCGACCGTCGTGTGGTGGTTGTTGCTCACCAGCCCGCAGGGCTGCGGGATGCCGGAGAGCGCCGTCACGTCGTCGTAACTGTCGCGTCGCCCCGCCCGGAACGCCTCGAACTGCGACCGCTCGTCGTGGCGCTCGCGGGCGTCCCACAGCGCCTCGCGGTCCACACCGTAGGTCCGTTCCAGCTCCGCGAGGAGTTCGGGTGTCACGCCACCGGTGAGGGCGGAGAGGTGATTCTCGTCGGGCGACTCGATGCCGAGCTCGTCGAACGCGTCTCGGATCGCCGCGAGCTGGTCCCCGTGCCCCGGTGGATCCACCAGGACGCCGTCGTTGTCGAAGAGAATCGCGTCGTAGGTCGTCACTTGTCGGCGGTAGTACCGGTCGGCAGTTGGGTGTTTTGGTCGTGTGTGGGTCGCCCTCGTGATTCCCCGCCGTTGGCCCGCCTCGGCGTCGGTGGACGGCCCGCTCCGCAACCACTAAACGCGGCCCGCCCCTCCCTCCGGTAATGGCAGACTGGACGGAGAAGTACCGCCCGTCGACGCTCTCGGAGGTGCGCGGGAACGACAAGGCCCGCGACGAGCTCCGGAAGTGGGCGGAGACCTGGGACGACCACCGCGAGGCCGCCATCGTCCACGGCTCTCCAGGGGTGGGGAAGACCTCGGCGGCGCACGCGCTGGCCAACGACATGAACTGGCCGGTGATGGAGTTGAACGCGAGCGACTCGCGGACCGCCGACGATATCAAGCGGTTCGCCGGGCGCGCCTCGCAGAACCAGACGCTCGGTGGCGCGGACGGTCGGCAACTGCTCGTCGTGGACGAGGCGGACAACTTCCACGGGAACAGTGACTACGGCGGCTCCCGCGAGGTGACCCGGATCGTCAAGGAGGCGAACCAGCCGATGGTACTCATCGCCAACGAGTTCTACGACATGAGCAACAGCCTCCGGAACGCCTGCCGCGAGATCGAGTTCCGCGACGTCTCCCGGCGCTCCATCGTCCCCGTCTTGCGCGATATCTGTCGCCAGGAGGGCATCGAGTACGAGGACGACGCGCTCGACGAGATCGCCAGCGAGACCAGCGGCGACCTCCGGTCGGCGGTGAACGACCTGCAGGCGCTCGCCGAACGGAACCAGCGGCTCACCGTCGACGACGTGGTGACGGGCGAGCGCGACCGCACGGAGGGCATCTTCGACTTCCTCGACGACGTCATCAAGCACAACTCCGCCGAGGAGGCGCTGTACGCGTCCTACGACGTCGACGAGACGCCGGACGACCTGCTCAACTGGGTCGAGGACAACGTCCCGAAGGACTACCGCGGCGATGAGCTGGCCGACGCGTACGGCTTCCTCGCGAACGCCGACCGCTGGCTCGGCCGGGTGCGGGCCACGCAGGACTACTCGTTCTGGCGCTACGCGACGGACAACGTTGCCGCGGGCGTCGCTGCCGCGCGGCGACACGACCACGGCGGCTGGACCCGGTACGGCCCGCCGTCGTACTGGTCGAAGCTCGGGCGCTCGAAGGCGACGCGGAACAGGCGCGACGCAATCGCCCGGAAGATTGCGGAGAAGGGCGGGTTCAGCATGGGGACGGCGCGCCGCGAGGTGATGCCGTTCCTCGCGGAGATGACCCACCACTGCAAGCCCCGCGAGCTCACCATCCGGATGACGATGGTGTACGACCTCGACGCCTCGGACGTGTCGTTCGTCACTGGCAGCGGCGAGGACACGAACAAGGTGCAGGGCATCGTCGACGAGGCTCAGGAGCGACGGAACGACGCGGTCGTCGACAACGCCGGCGGCGCGTTCGCGCAGTTCGAATCAGACGGCGAGGCGGCGACGGACGACGAGGCGGCTGCGAATGGCGAGACGACCGCGGACGACGCCGACGACGACGGACAGCGGACACTCGGCGGCCCGGCGGCCGATCCCGACGATCCGTCGCCGGCCGATACTGACACCGAGACTGACGAAACAGATGACGGACAGTCCGGACTCGACGACTGGGTGTAAGCTTCGAACCTGCTGCCGTCTCCGGAACTCGCCGAAACTTTCTTTCTGTTTTCGGTGAAACGAGACCGCAACGCCTAAGCGTGCAAACTACTGTGTTGTGAATAGTTCTCACATGAAGCGAGCGCTTCTCGCAGTCGCGTTGGCCCTCATGCTCGTGGTCGCTGGGTGTAACACCACCGACCAGGGTGGGGACTCGACGACAGTCGAGACCACCGGAGAGCCGACCGACGTGCAGACGACCGCGGAACAGACCGACACGCAGACGTCCGAACCGACAGAGACCACCACGTCCGACGATGACGAAGGGGAGGAGCAGGCGGAACCCTGTGAGTACCGCAGCGAGGAGGGCGACCTCGTGCAGGTGCAGGGTGCCTGTCTCGGCTTCGACGCCAACCAGGTCTACCTGAACGTCATGGAGATGGCCGGCGTGGAGCTGGACCAGGGCCCGTCCGTGCGGTCGCTCTCGCCCGAGCAGACGAACCCGTACACGTTCGACCAGTTCGGGTTCGACAACGAGTCCTTCCAGGCCGTCATGGGCATCGCACCGGACGGCACGCCCGACGTGTACGTCGCGGGCTTCGCATCCCCACAGAACGGCCCCGACGGGAGCACTGAGGTCGACGTCGTGATGCGGTACATCAACGCCAGCGGCGGCGAGGGGCGCCCGCAGGGCCCCGAGGAAGCCGAAATCACGCTCGCCCACGAGTTCCTGCACGCCATCCAGTTCTACGAGGGGAGCCAGGACCGCCTGGCCGCCAACCTCACCAGCGATGGCGTCAACCTCGGCGACGTCGAGACCTCGCTCGTCGAGGGCAGCGCGGTGTACTTCGAGAGCGAGTACCAGGAGGAGTACATGAACCGCGACGCCGCCTCTCGCGACGTCTCCGCGTGGACGAACTCCTCGGCGTTCTCGATGTACCAGCTCGGCCCGTACGTGATGGGCGAGCGCTACACGAAGTTCCGCGTCAACTCCACCAGCGAGTTCCAGACGCTGTACGACAATCCGCCCATCTCGACGGAGCAGATCATGCACAACTACATGCCGGACGAAGAACGCCCGCTCGACCTGAGCGTCGAGCGCGGTCAGGACTCCGTCTGGAACCACTACTCGACGAACACGCGCGGTGAGCTGTTCCTGCGCTCCTCGCTCCGTGCCGGCGTGAGCGGCCCCGACGCCGCCGCCGCTGCCGAGGGCTGGGGCGCAGACCGCGTGATGGTCTTCAAGAACCAGAGCTACGGCGACGCCTACAAGTACGGCTACGCGTGGACGCTCCGGTTCGACAACGCCTCCGAGCAGGACGAGTTCCGCAGCACCTTCCAGGGCTGGCTGGAGAGCCGCGGACCCCTGAACAACGGCGTCTACCAGATGGACGAGGACCACACCTACCGGATGGTCGAGATCAGCGACGAGACGGTCGTCGTGCTCGCCGGTCACGAGCGCTTTACGACCCAGACCGTCGCAACGGGCAACTCGACCGACGTGACGGTCACGATGACCGACGCCGACCAGACGAACAGCAGCGTTCAGTCCGACGACGACGACGAGGAGCGCCTCGTCACCGCACAGGCCAGCGCGGTCCGTGCAGCGGTCTGAACCGGGGAAACCGACACCGACCACCTTCTTTCGCGCACTCGACGGGGAGTGGCGACGCCACGTTCCGCCGAGGAGTGGATAGCGAGCGACGAACACCGCAGGACCGCCGTGGCGTCACGCGCTCGGCAGGAACGAGTCCGGGAGGTGTGCGTCGACGAGGGCGACCGAATCGGCCGGCTCGTCGATGTCGGCCGGCGGCACCGTCGCGACGGGCAGACCCGTCATGCGTTCGAGTTCGGTGGGGTTCGTCCGCTCGGCGACCGTTTCACCAGCCCACTCGTTCAGCACGACGCCCCGCACCGGCACCCCGGCAGCCTCGAGAGCGTCGGCCGAGAGGGCCGTGTGGTTCAGCGTGCCGAGCCCGGAGCGAGCGACGAGTAGCGCCTCACAGCCGCAGTCGGCGACGAGGTCGAGCACGTCGTGCTCGGCTGTCAGGGGGACGCGTAGCCCGCCGACCCCCTCCAGCACTCCCACATCGGCGGCGGCGAGCGCGTCGGCTGCCCGGGTCCGGAGGTCGTCGTAGTCGAGTTCGGTCCCCTCGCGCTCGGCGGCGACCCGGGGGGCGAGCGGCGGTTCGAGGCGACCGAGACAGGTGGCTGCAGCAGCGTCCTCGTCGCAGGCGGCCCGGACGAACGCGGCGTCGTCGTCCGGCGGGAAGCCGGTCTGGTAGGGCTTGATTGCGCGGGCGTCCACGCCGTCCCGGCGGAGCACGCCGGTCACGCCTGCAGTGACGACGGTCTTGCCGACCCCGGTGTCGGTGCCGACGACGGCGATCCTCACAGCAGGCCGACCTCCTCGCCGGCCGCGCGGAACGCCTCGATGCAGTGCTCCACGTCGCTCCGCGAGTGCGCCGCCATCGGTGCGACGCGGATGCGACTCGTCCCCGCCGGCACCGTCGGCGGGCGGATGGCAGGGGCGACGACGCCGCGCTTCCTGACTGCGCGTTCGAGTGCGAGCGCGTCCTCTCGGTCGCCGACGACGACGGGGAGGATCTGCGTGTCGCCACGGACCTCGTAGCCCACCGATTCGAGCCCGTTGCGCAGCTGGCCGACGTTCGACCAGAGGCGGTCGCGGCACTCCCCGTGACGGGCGAGGTGGAGCGCCTCGCTGGCAGCCGCGGCAGCTGGCGGGGCCAGCCCGGTCGAGAAGACGAACGACCGCGCCTCGTTGACGAGATGTTGTATCAGGGTGTCGCTGCCGGCGACGTAGCCACCCTGGCTGGCGAGCGCCTTCGAGAGCGTGCCCATCTGGACGTGGACGCGGTCTTCGAGTCCCTCGCGCTGGACGATGCCGCCGCCGTCGACGTGCAGACCGGTCGCGTGTGCCTCGTCGACCATGAGCCACGCGCCGAACGCGTCGGCGGCGTCGCAGATGGCCTCTAGCGGCGCGACCGTCCCGTCCATGGAGAACACGCTGTCGGTGAGGACGAGCCAGGACTCGTCAGCGGCGGCTTCAGGTGCCGCGTCGGCGCGCTCGGCCATCCGCCGTTCGAGGTCGGCGGCGTCGCGGTGCTCGTAGACGACGATCTCGGCCCCGGAGAGCCGACAGCCGTCGACGATGCTCGCGTGGTTGAACTCGTCGGAGAAAACGACGTCCGGCGAGAGCGCCGCGATGGTGCCGACGTTCGCGGCGTAGCCGGAGGAGAACGCGAGCGCCCGCTCGGTCCCCTTGACCTCCGCGAGCCGACGTTCGAGGTCCCGATGGACCAGCGTGTCGCCGGTGACGAGCCGGCTGGCACCCGCGCCGGTACCGACCACCTCGGCGGCCTGCGCAGCGGCGTCCTGAACGCGGTCGTCCTGTGTCAGCCCGAGGTAGTTGTTCGCGGCGAAGACGAGGTGCTCCTCGCCGTCGAGGACGGGGAGGTCGCGGCCGGGGTCGGGCGCGAAGTAACTTCGCTCGGCGATCCGGTCGACCGGTGCGATGTCGCGGTAGAGGGTGGAGTCCTGTCGGGCGGCGACGCGGTCGGCGAGGTCGAACCCGCGCTCTGTCATCTGGTCGTAGGTGTCAGTTACCGGGCCTTGAACCGTTCGGTACGGAACGGTTGCAGGTGAGAACTAAAATCCCGGCAGCAGGTCCGCCGGGCCGAACACGCCGTAGTCGCCCACGCGGTTCATCCGGACGGCGGTCTTGAGATAGCCCAACGCGGGGCCGTTGACGTTTGCGGCCATGCTCGTCGCGTCGTCGAGCTGGAACGTGTTGGTGCCGCGCTCGCCGTCGAAGGTACGGCCCGTCACCCGGACGGTTGTCGTCGTGGGCTTCTCGTCGCTGCGGACGTCGAGGACGCCGCCGACGGTGACGTCCGCGGCGTCGCAGATACCGGCGCGTTCGAGCAACACGTCGTCGGCGTGCTCCATGTCCTCGAACTCGATGACGCCGTCGTGCTCGTCGACGATGGCCTCGATCTCCTCGTCGCTCAGTTCGCGGGCGCTCTCGATGTCGTACCCGTCGAGGTGGGCGATGTCCTCTCGGACGGTGCCGCGGTTGTCCTCGTAGCCCGACTTGAGGCCGACGCCCCACCAGATCTCGACCTCGTCGACCTCGACGAAGGACTGCGCGGCGAGTGCCGCCGCGCCGGTGAGGAAGCCCGGGGTCGCGCCCGCGCCGCAGACGAAGGTGATGCCCGACTCCTCGAACAGGTCGGCGCGCTCGTCGAGCATGCCGATGACCCGCGAGCGCTTGAGCACGTCCACCAGAACGCCCTCGTAGCCCGCCTCGGCGAATCGCTCGGCGGTCTGTGGGATGAAGTCGTGCGTGAGGTTCGGCAGGGCGAGCAGCACTGCGTCGATCTCGGCCGATTCGTCGACGACATCCTGGATGGGCGTCTCCGTCGGCCGGGCCTGTGCGCTGGCGACGACGCCCGCGCCCTCGCCGTGCTGTTTGACCGCCGTGCCGCCGTCGGTGCGGGTGTCGTCGCCGGTTGTGGCGTTCTCCCGATGTTCGCTGGCGACGTTCCCCTCCGTCGCTGTGAGGAGTTCGTCGACGTCGAGGCCGTCGTGGTCGACGGCGATGCCGTTCCGGTCACACGCCGCGACCGGCGTGAGTCCGTCCTTGTGCTCGCTCACTTCGAGCGTTCGTCGGCCGATACCGCCCGTTCCGAGTACCGCGAATGTCAGGTCGTCCATGGCTGAAAGCAGGTGTCAGTCGTCCGTCCGTCGTCGGTCAGTCGTCCAGTTCCGCGTTGCTCGTCGCCGTCCCGGCCGCCGTCTCGACGGGTTCGTCGCGCTGGTCGTCGTCGCCCCGGGACTTCACCGCCTCGGGGTCGAACTCGTTGGCCGCGGTGTTCGGCTCCAGCCCGGCGCGCTCGATGACCTCGATGTCGTCGCCGGGGGTCTGGCCGCCCGTGGTCAGGTAGTCGCCGGTGAGGATGCCGTCCGCGCCCGCCTCGAACGGGCGGTGCTGCTCGTCGACGGCGAGGTTGACCTCCCGCCCGCCGGTCAGGCGGACTCGGGCGTCGGGGTGGAGCAGCCGGTACACCGCGATGGTCCGGATGATCTCCTCGGTCGAGATGTCCGCGGAGTCGCCGAGTTCGTCGCCCAGCTCGGTGCCTGCGACGGGGTTGAGGATGTTCACCGGCAGCGAGGAGACGCCGACCTCCTGCAGCGCGATGGCCGCCTCGACGCGGTCGGTCGGCGTCTCGCCCATGCCGAGGATGACGCCCGCACAGAGGTCCATCCCGACCTCTTTGGCGAGTTCGAGCGTCTCCACGCGGTCCTCGAAGGAGTGGGTGTCGACGATCTCGGGGAAGAACCGTGGCGAGGTCTCGATGTTGTGATTGTAGTGGTTGATGCCCTCGTCGGCGAGTATCTCGGCCTCTTCGCGCGTGAGGATGCCCAGACTGGCGTCAACCTCCACGTCCGTCTCGTCGCGCACGAGACGGATGGCCCGGATGACCTCGTCCCACTCGTCCGGGCGGTGCTCCTTCGAGACACCCTTCTCGGCGACGACGATGCCGAACCGCTGTGCGCCGTCCCGCTCCGCGCGCTTCGCGGCGTCGAGTATCTCCGCCGGGTCGAGGAAGCCGTACGTCTCGATGCCCGTGTCGAAGTGGACCGACTGCGCACAGAAGCCGCAGTCCTCCGCGCAGTCGCCCGCCTTGGCGTTCACGATGGAGCAGGCGTCGACGGTGTCGTCACCCAGCTCCGACCGGACGTAGTCCGCTGCCGGCGCGAGGTCGTCCACCGGCTGTGCGATCAATGCCAGACCGTTCGTGCGGTCGAGACGCTCGCCCGCGAGCACGCGCTCGACGGCGTCGTCGACCGTCTGGTTTCCCGTCTCGTAAACCACTCTAGCGACGGCGGTTGACGAGATATTAGTTCTTGGGGTCTCGTCGTGAAACGGTGGCGGCGCCGTGGTGGACCAGCGTGTTCCATGCACCACTCGCGTTACGCCAGCGCGTGCCGGGGTGAGCAGGGCACGACGGCCGAACACTCGGAGAGGGAGACCAGCCCACAGCCCGGTACGGCTTCACTCCGTCAACTCGAAGTCCACAAGCGTCCGGTCGCCCGCGTCGAACCGGTCGAGGTAGTACTCGATGCCGGGCTGGTGGGCTGCGCCGACGACGAGGTGGACCGTGTCCCCGGGGCCGGTGTGGGACATCCCGTAGTCGGCCATGCGCTCGTTACGGGCGTGAGTCAGTAGTTCCAGTTCTGGGTCGTGTCGCCGGAGCCACTCGCGTTCGAGGGGCTGGGGGAGAAACGTCGTCCGGTAGTAGTACTGGAGGTGGACGAGGTGGGAGGGGTCGGCGGCGGCGCGCTTCGTGAGTTTGAACGACTCGTAGTCGTCGCCGGTCGCCAGGCCCTCGTGGCTGGTGAGGAAGTCCGAGGCGAGGTCGCCGAGGGCGCGCTCCAACGTGGTGCCGTAGACGCCGTTGCCGTCCTCGACGAGCGAGAAGACGGCGTCCTGCAGCTCGCTGGTGAGCGAGTCCACGTCCTCTAAGAGCCCCTCGAAGTTGCCGGGCAGGTCCGCGAGGTGCGAGTCGACGTCGAGGTCGCGACAGCGCTGCATCGCCCAGCGGTAGTCGTCCATCTCGCAGGCACGGTCGAAGTCCGGGAAGTACATCCGCCAGATGCCCTGCTCGCAGTACACCGACGCGCCGGAATCGAGGAACTCGGCGACGTGTTCGCGGAGGAACGACCGCTCGGCGTCGGTGTCGGCGTGGGTGATGCCGTGGACGTGGAACTCGCGGTCGCCGACCCGGACGGTCGTCCCCGGGACGCCGGGCCCGGTTGTCGGGTCGAGCCGGCGCTCCTGGAGCGCGCGCCACTCGCGTTTGGCCGCGAGGTAGGCCGCATGCTCGTCGGGGGCTGCGGTCACGTCGGCCAGTTCCGCGAGACTCCGTGTCCGCCTGAGCCGCTCGAACCGCTCGCGCTGGCCCGGAGTGAGGCCGCCCGTGCGGGTGGGGGACACGTCGGTCATCGGGTGGGGACTCGGGGCCGAGCGTGCTAAAAGATGACGGGGGCGTGTACGCCCGGTGACAACCAGGTCAGAGCAGGCGCGAGAGAAACCGCTCACCACGCTCCGTCCGGGGCTGCTCGAAGAACTGGTCGGACTCGGTCACTTCCGCGACCTCGCCCTCGGACATCAGAACGATCCGGTCACCGACCTCCTGGGCGAACCCCATCTCGTGGGTCACGACGAGCATCGTCATCCCCTCGTTGGCGAGGTCGCCCATCACGTCGAGCACCTCGCCGACGAGCTCGGGGTCGAGCGCACTGGTGACCTCGTCGAACAACATCACCTGCGGCTCCATCGCGAGCGCCCGGGCGATTGCGACCCGTTGTTGCTGTCCGCCCGAGAGTTCGTTCGGATGGGAGTCCCCCTGGTCCCCGAGACCGACCCGGTTCAGGAGCTCCTGAGCGTGCTCGTATGCCTCCGTCTCGTCGACGCCCTTGACCTTGGTCGGCCCTGCCGCCACGTTCTCCAGCGCGGTCAGGTGGGGAAAGAGGTTGAAGCTCTGGAACACCATCCCGATGCGCTGGCGGAGGTGGTTGATGTTCACGTCCTCGTCGGTGATTGGGATACCGTCGAGGTGTATCTCGCCCTTCTGTACCTCTTCGAGGCGGTTCGTACAGCGGAGGAGCGTCGACTTCCCGGACCCGGACGGACCGATGATGACGACGACCTCGCGCTCGTCGACCGAGAACGAGACGTCCTTGAGGACGTGATTCTGGCCGAACCACTTGTTCACGTCGACGAACTCGACGAGCGGCTTCGGTTTGCTCACGACGTACCACCGCCGGGCATTCGGCTCCCGAGACGTTTGGCGAGCGATTTCCGGTCGCTCCCCCAGTCCGCCCGGGCTTCGAGGACCCCGACGAGTTTACTCATCGGCAGGGTCACCGCCAGGTAGAACAGGCAGACCCAGACGAGGGGCGTCCACGGGTCGAACGTCGCGGAGTTGACGCTCCGGAACACCTGCATGATCTCTGGCACCGAGATGAGCGTGAGGAGCGAGGTGTCCTTGACCAGAATGATCTGGTCGTTACCGATCGCGGCGAGGGCGTTCCGCCAGGCCTGAGGCAGGATGACCTCGCGCATCGCCTGGACCCGGGACATCCCGATGGAGCGGGCCGCCTCCATCTGTCCGTCGGGGACCGCGTTGATGCCGCCACGCATCGCCTCACCCACGTACGCCGCGTGGTTGAGCGTCAGTCCGATAACCGCGGCGGGGATCTCCCAGTCGCTAATCGGGAACTGGCCGGTCCCCCAGAGGCTCGGAATCCCGAAGTAGATGAGGAACAGCTGGAACAGCAGCGGCGTGCCACGGAAGAACTCGATGTATCCCCGGGCGACGTTACTCGTCAGTGGTGACGACGAGATACGTGCGAGCCCGACGATGATACCCGCCGACACGGAGAGGATGCTGGAGACGATGACGATACGGATGACCAGCAGGTACGCGGTCACGAACCGCGGGAAGATCGTCTGGAGCAGGTCCGGGTCCACTTCCGAGAAGACGGTCCAGCCGAGCACACCGAGGACCACCGCGAGAAACAGCCCGGCGACCACCTCGCCGATTCGTCGAACGAGGTTGTCGTTGGCGAGCAGGCCGCTGCTCGCACCGGTCGGTTCTTCGCGTTCGGAGAGAGCATCCGACATGGTACAGGGGGGTGGTCAGCCCTCGAAGTATTCGGCGTAAATCTCGTCGTAGCGCCCCGACTCGCGGATCGCTGCGAGACCCTCGTTGACCTCCTGACGGAACTCGTCGTCGCCCTGTCGGAAGGCGATGCCGTACTCCTCGACCGTGAGAGTGAGATACGGCGGCGCGTTCTCCCCCATATCGGCGGCTTCGCCCTCTCCTTCGAGGAACTGGACCTCGTCGTTCTGGTTCGCGAACTCGGCGTTGACCGTGTTGTCGTTGATGACGGCGACGACCTGATTGTTCAGCAGGGCGTCGAACGCGCCGGTGATCTGGTCGAAGCTCTGGATGTTGAGCTCGCCATCGAACTCCTCCCGGATCGCTTCAGCAGCGGTCTCGCCGGTCGTTCCCTTCTGGACGCCGACGTCGACCCCTCGGAGGTCCTCCTTCGAGGTGATGTCGCTGCCCGAGAGGATGACCGCCGTCTGGTACGCGGTGAAGTACGGGTCCGAGAAGTCGACTTGCTCCGCGCGTTCCTCGTTGATCGTCATGGCGCTCATGATGACACGGAAGTTCCCGTTGTTGAGGGACCCGATGATGCTGTCGAACGAGGTCGACTGGAACTCGTACTCGTAGTCGAGTTCCTCGGCGAACACCGCCTCCGCTATCTCGACGTCGAACCCGACGAGGTCACCCGCTTCGGTATTGTACTCGAAAGGACGGTAGGGGATGTCCGACCCGATGGTGATCGTCTCACCATCGCCGCCGGTGAACGAATCGAGACACCCAGCAACACCCATCGCCGCAAACGTCGCACCACTTGCCTTGAGATAGCTTCGTCTATCCATACCACGTCCGTACAGCGCCTTGGTTATAAAACCGTTAGCTGAGACAGTGATACTTTACAGGGTGCCTGGCTCCAGGTCAGTCGGTATCCGACGGTCGGTCCCGGGTCGCCAGTGCTCTACCCCGGAGGTACGACATCACTCCTCCGATTGCATCGGTTGCGGGTCGACGTGGTGGACTGCGTCGGGCGAGATGAGCCGACCAGTCGGCAGTTCGACCCAGCCGTTGGCGAGCACCCGGACTTCGCCCTCGTGGAGGAGGTCCTCGCCGTCGCGGTCGCCGTAGACCGCAGCGTTGCGGTACTCCTTGATGAAGTAGTCGTCGCCCCAGTCGAAGATGGAACTGGTTCCAGCGGTGAGCATGCCGGCGTGTTCGACGCCGAGCGTGAAAACTATGCGGTCAGTCCGCGTCGACGGCCCGCGTCGTGCTCTCGCGCTCCGCCGTGGCCGTCGTCTCTTCGTCCGTGCTGCGCTCGAACATCCACGCCGTCGCGCCGACGAGGCCGGCGAAGATGATCATCGCCGCACCGTGGTGCAGCGTCTGGACGCCCGCGGTGTAGGTGACGACCGTCTGGCGGCCGAGCAGGACCTGGACCGGCAGGACGGCGATGGCGATGGCGACCGCGGCGTGGATACGCCGGCTGTCGAACGCCCTCCACGCACCGTAGGCGGTGCCGAGGATGAAGAAGCCGGTGATCGAGGCGACGAACCGGTGGATCCACTCGGGGTACGACGCGACGTTCGGCGGGAGCAGGCCGAACAGCGGGCCGCCACAGAGCGGCCACCCTCCCTCGCAGGTCAGTCCCGTCCCCGTCGCGGCTGTGTACACGCCGAGTAGGATGAGCAGGAACGTCAGCACCGTCGTCACCGTACTCAGGATGGCGACGTTGCGTCGGTCGAGCCAGTTCATGCTCGTT
Organism: Haloarchaeobius sp. FL176; assembly: GCF_024609245.1. GTDB lineage: Archaea > Halobacteriota > Halobacteria > Halobacteriales > Natrialbaceae > Haloarchaeobius. The sequence goes on along the minus strand of NZ_JANJYH010000002.1, from coordinate 472,048 downwards.
GCTCGGGGTCACGACCATATCAAGCGCACGGTCCTTCCAGCGCCGTGAGAACGCTTCGGAGGGCCCCTCGCGGCCCGCTGAGTTCGACGACTGTCGAAGCGTTGGTTCGATTAGCTTTTAGTCGTACCCGGTGGTGGGTTTCGTATGGGACTCGACGAGGATTCACTGGACTACCACGAGGCCGAGCCACCGGGAAAGCTGGAGATATCGACGACGAAACCCACCAACACACAGCGAGACCTCTCGCTCGCGTACTCGCCGGGTGTCGCGGAGCCGTGCCGGCGCATCGCCGACGACCCCGACGACGCGTACAAGTACACCGCGAAGGGGAATCTCGTCGGCGTCGTCTCCAACGGCTCCGCCGTCCTCGGCCTCGGTGACATCGGCGCCCAGGCCAGCAAGCCGGTCATGGAGGGCAAGGGCGTACTGTTCAAGCGCTTCGCCGACATCGACGTGTTCGACGTCGAGCTAGACCAGGACGACCCCGAGAAGATCATCGAGGCCGTCAGCGCGATGGAGCCGACCTTCGGCGGTATCAACCTGGAGGACATCTCCGCGCCCGAGTGCTTCACCATCGAGGAGACGCTCCGAGAGGAGATGGACATCCCCGTCTTCCACGACGACCAGCACGGCACCGCCATCATCTCCGGGGCCGCGCTGCTGAACGCCGCCGAGATCGCCGGCAAGGACTTAGAAGACCTCGAGATCGTCTTCTCCGGCGCTGGTGCGTCGGCGCTCGCGACGGCGCGGTTCTACGTCTCGCTCGGCGCGAAGAAGGAGAACATCACGATGTGTGACTCCTCGGGCATCATCACGACCGCCCGTGCCGAGTCCGGCGACGTCAACGAGTACAAACAGGAGTTCGCCCGCGACATCAACGGGGGCGGGCTCGCCGACGCGATGGAGGGTTCGGACGTGTTCGTCGGACTCTCCATCGGCGGGCTGGTCGACCAGGAGATGGTCCGGTCGATGGCCGACAACCCCATCGTGTTCGCGATGGCGAACCCGGACCCCGAGATCGGCTACGAGGCGGCCAAGGAAGCCCGCGACGACACCGTCATCATGGCGACCGGTCGCTCGGACTACCCGAACCAGGTGAACAACGTGCTCGGCTTCCCCTTCATCTTCCGGGGCGCGCTCGACGTGCGCGCGACGGAGATCAACGAGGAGATGAAGGTCGCCGCCGCGAGCGCCCTCGCCGAGCTGTCGAAGCAGGACGTGCCCGACGCGGTCGTCAAGGCCTACGGCGACCAACCGCTGCAGTTCGGCGCGGACTACATCATCCCGAAGCCGCTCGACCCGCGCGTGCTGTTCGAGGTCGCGCCCGCCGTCGCGGAGGCCGCGATGGACTCGGGCTGCGCCCGTCAGGAGCTCGACCTCGAAGCGTACGAGGAGCGCCTGGAGGCCCGGCTCGGAAAGTCCCGCGAGATGATGCGCGTCGTACTGAACAAGGCGAAGTCGGATCCCAAGCGCATCGCACTCGCGGAGGGCGCCGACGAGAAGATGATCCGCGCGGCCTACCAGCTCGAGGAGCAGGGTATCGCCGAGCCCATCCTCATCGGCAACGACAAGCGTATCACGAAGACGACCGAGCGTCTCGGGCTCGACTTCGAGCCGACCATCGCGAACCCGCGCGCCGACGACGAGCGGCACGAGGACTACGCCGAGCGGCTCTACCAGGTGCGAAAGCGCAAGGGCCTGACCAAGAGCGAGGCCGAGGACCTCATCCGGCGCGACACGAACTACTACGGCAGCGTGATGGTCGAATGCGGCGACGCCGACGCGCTCCTGACCGGCCTCACCCACCACTACCCCTCCGCCCTGCGCCCACCGCTGCAGGTCATCGGGACGGCCGAGGACGCCGACTTCGCGGCCGGCGTCTACATGCTGACGTTCAAGAACCGCGTCATCTTCTGTGCGGACACGACCGTCAACCAGGACCCCGACGCGAAGGTGCTCGCGGAGGTCGCCGACCACACCGCAGAGCTCGCCCGCCGCTTCAACGTCGACCCGCGGGTCGCCATGCTCTCGTACTCCAACTTCGGGAGCGTCGACAACGCCGGCACGCGCAAGCCCCGCCGGGCCGCCGGCATGCTCCGCAACGACGACGGCATCGACTACCCCGTCGACGGCGAGATGCAGGCGGACACCGCCGTCGTCGAGGAGATACTCAGGGGGACCTACGAGTTCTCGGACCTGGAGGACCCCGCGAACGTGCTGGTGTTCCCGAACCTCGAGGCCGGCAACATCGGCTACAAGCTCCTCCAGCGTCTCGGCGGCGCGGAGGCCATCGGCCCGATGCTCGTCGGGATGGACAAGCCGGTCCACGTGCTCCAGCGCGGTGACGAGGTCAAGGACATCGTGAACCTGGCCGGCGTCGCGGTGGTCGACGCACAGCAGAACGAGTAGGTCGCCGCAACCACTTTTTCGCCCAGCGCTTACGAGCGTCGAGCAGGACGCTCCTGGCGATCAGCGCCGCGGTGACGACGACGGTGCCGGCCGCGGTGTGGTGTATCGGGTTCGGCGACCAGTCGGTCGTGTCGTCGACGGGCGTGTCGTCGTGGATGTGTCACATCGCGAGGGCGGCGGTTACGAGGGAGTAATCGCAGTCGCACCCACCGACCGGGAGAGTGACAGATGATAGATGTCGCGTGATATCTCAAAGAACCGTTTGTCTTTTCTCTGGACTTTTGCGTTTCCGAGCGTACTCTTCGGTATGGAGCGTCGTCAGTTCCTCGCGGTCGCCGGGTCGGTCGCCGCCGCTGGCTGTGCCGGCCTCGCGTTCCCCCGTTCGTCGAGTGGCGACGACGGCAGGGACGACGACTCGACGTTCACGGTTGACGACCCGGTAGCGACGGACGCGACCGCCGGCGACGGCACGTCGGGAACGCCGCCGGCAGCGGAACTGGAGATACTCTCGACCGCTTCGGGGACCATCGATGCGAAGTTCCAGCTCAAGGAGTACGAGAGTCTGCGCACGGTACACGAACGAACGAGAGAACTGGAGTACGGCGAGCGGGCCTACCTCTCGGGGCTGCTCACCGAGGGGACGAACTACCTGTTCGACCTGAGCGTCGACGACTCCCTCCTGGTCGAGCGGCCGGTCTACGCCGGGGAGCGCGTCGTCCTCGAGATCGTCGACCGACGCACGGTCAAGCTGGTCGAACGACGCCTGCTCTAGTCCGAGGCGTTGCGGTCCGCCCGGGACGGCGGCGGGTACTGCGGGCCGGTCGTTCGCGACGGTTCGACCGGCTCCGGCAGCACACACCGGTCGGGTTCGCGGTTGACGTGTGCGTACCGTGACGGTTCGTTGGCCAGCGGATGCGCCGGGTTCTGGTCGGAGTTGATGCGTGCGGCACGCGCCTCGCCGAAGCCGGAGAGACGCGCCCGGATGCCCCGCCAGTGGTTGACGCTGGCCTCGGGGACGTCGAAGCGTCTCGTCGGCTCCCAGTTCGGGTGGCGGGCGGCGAGCAACGCGTTGTTGACGTTCGCGGCGAGGTCGTCGTGGTCGACCAGGATACCGACGCGGGCTGTCGGTGGCGCGCGGGCGGCGAGCACGTCGAGCCCCAGGTGGAGCGCGCGGTACTCCGCGACGTTGTTGTCCGGCGGCGAGTCGGACGACGCGACCCGGGCGACACGCGTGCCGTCCCGCGTCTCGATGACAGCACCCAGCCCGCCGGCACGGTCCGTCCTGTACGAACCGTCTGTGGCGACGTAGAAGTCTCGGTGATGCGTTTCGGGCGGGTGGGCGATGTGCGGCGTCGGCGACTCGTCGAACAGGTCCCGCAAGGCGGGTCGGCCGTGGGCGGCCATGGTTGCAGTAACGTGTTAGGTCATATAAATCGAACGGCTGTGACAGTGAGTATCACACATGGATTGAGGCCGAATTCCCCGGAGGGGAAAGCACTGTTACCACCGACACTCTCACACGTGACGTGTCCCGGTATCGCAACGTCACGCTGTTCCTCTTCCTCGCGGCAGTCTGGGGGAGCGCGTTCATGGCCATCAAGGCCGGCGTCGAGTTCATCCCACCAGTGCTGTTCGCCGCACTGCGCTACGACATCGCGGGCGTCCTGATGCTCGGCTACGCCGTCGTCGCCGTCGACGACTGGTACCCGACGACGCGGGCGGGCTGGACGGAGGTCGTCATCGGCGGCGTGTTCATGATCGCGGCCTACCACGCGCTGCTGTTCGTCGGGGAGACCGGTCCCGTGAGCAGCGCGGCGGCGGCCGTGCTCGTCGCGCTCTCGCCGGTGCTGACGACCGCGTTCGCCCGGCTGCTCCTGCCCGAGGAGCCCGTGACCGCCACGACGTGGCTCGGGATGGGCCTCGCGCTCGTCGGCGTCGTAGTGCTGATGAACCCCGACCCCGAGCGCCTGCTGACCGACGCCGTCGTCTCGAAGTCGCTCGTCTTCGGTGCCGCCGCGGCGTTCGCGCTCGGCAGCGTCCTCACCCGCCGTGTCAACGGCGACCTCCGGATAGAGACGATGGAGGCGTGGTCGATGCTGCTCGGGGCGGGCCTGATGCACGCCGTCAGCGTCGCGATGCCCTCGGAGTCGTTCGCGATGGTCGAGTGGAACGCCACCGCCCTCCTCGCCCTCGCGTACCTCGCGGTCGCCGCCAGCGCGGTCGGGTTCCTCGTCTACTTCGACCTGCTCGACCGCCTCGGTCCCGTCGAGATCAACATGGTCTCGTACGTCGCCCCGGTGTTCGCCGCGCTGTCGGGCTGGCTGGTGCTCGGCGAGGCCCTCACGCCCGCCACCGTCGTCGGCTTCCTGGTCATCTTCGTAGGCTTCGTCGTGGTGAAACGGCGGGCCGTCGCGCGGGAGGTCGAGCTGTTGCAATCGAGCTGACTGCCGTCTCAGGGGTCGTACCGTTTCCCGACGACCAGCGCGAGCGCGTTCCAGACGAGCAACAGGAGGAACGCGGCCGTCTTCGGTGTGCTGTCGAGCCCCCAAACGAGGAGGCCGAGGTTCACGACCGGGAGAGAGATGGCACTCCAGAAGCCGACCATGCGCACGGACCGGGGGACCGACCGGGCGACGGTATCGATGGGGCGCTCGGGGAGGCGTCCGAGGAGGGACTGGCCCGTCATCGTCGGCCGGTGCTACCGGACGCAGAGACTTATAACCAGCAGAAACTGTTTCGTTCTTTTATATGTGTGGGCGTTGATTACTGGCCGACAGCGCCTGTGTACTCCACGCCAACGGGAGCCACGTGGCCGACTCGTTCGCCGTCACCGTGAGTCCGGTCTCGACGGTTTTACTCCCCACTGCGACGGTCTGTACGTACTCGCCCGGTGGCACACGTAGCCGCTCGACGACGAACTCGACCCGGGAGGACTCGTTCGGGTCGAGGGCGACCGTCTCCGTGGCGAGGACCGTGTCACCGACTCGATACGTGACGGTCTCCGACTCCCGTGCGTTGCCCTCGTTCGTCACCGTCGCTGCGACCGTCATCGTCCCGTTGCGCGCGGCGGTCGCGGGCGCGTCGAGTTCGGTCACAGTGTAGTCTGCCCCGACGACGGTGAGGTTCACCCGGTCCGCGAGGAACCGTTCACGGGGCGTCTCCGGGGCCCGCGCGACCGCCGTGACCTCGCCCGGCACCTGGAACGCCACCCGTAGTTCGCCGTCCTCGTCGGTCACGTACGGCGTTCCGAACAGCTCGACGGTGCCCACGACTGGCTCGCCCGTCGTCGCACGGGTGACGGTGAACGTCACGCGCTCGCCTGCCGGGACCATCGTGCGACTCGCTGCGAGGTCGAGCCCGACCAGCCGCGGTCGCACCCGCAGGCTCGTCGCGCCGTCGGTGAACCTGACGGCGTCCGTCTGTGGCGCGGAGGCCGTCACGTCGTACGTGCCACTGGCGTCCAGTTCGACCGGGACTTCCCCCTCCGGACCGGTCCAGACGCTCTCGTTGGCGACCGTCAGCGAGGCGTTCACCGGCTCGCCCGTGTCCGCCCGGGTGACTGTCGCCGTCACCGTCCCGTCGACCCGCGTCCGCTCCGACGACAGCGTCACGTCCAGCGCGACGGCCCGGCGCTCGACCGAGACCGGGATGCGGACCGACTCGAACCGCTCCGTCTCCGTCCGCTCTTTCTCGACCCGTAGCTCGTAGCCGCCCGCGGTATCGAAGGAGAGCGACGCCACTCCCGACTCGTTCGTCTGGACGGTCCGTCCGTCCGCCACGACGACCCGGCCGGTCACCGCCTCACCGGTGTCGGCCCGGGTCACCGCGACCCGCACCGCCTCGTCGGTGACGACGGTCGTCGCTGACGCGGACGCCGACAGCGAGACGCTGAACCGCCGGACTCGGAGTGGCAGGCGGGCCACGGTGGCGTTGTCACCGTCGGGCTCGACGATGCGTGCGGTGTAGTCACCGGGCGTGTCCAGGCGGAGGGTCGCGGTGCCGTTCCGGTCGGTCTCCACGGACTGGCCGGCGACCCGCAGGGTGGCGTTCGCAACGGGTTTGTCGCCCGCGCGGACAGTGAACTCGATGGAGCCGTCGGGGTCGACGACGGTCCGGTTCGCCGACAGGCTGACCTCCTCGGGTTCGGGCTGTTGCTCGCCGTCGTAGTCGAAGACCGGGAACACCGGCCCGTCCGAGCTGTTGTCGTCGCCGAACGGCGGGCCGGTCCCGAGTCCGCCGATCATGACCACGAACGTCCCCAGCACGATGAGTACGAGGACGATAACCTGTGGGTCGCGGAGGGGGCGATAACGGTCGTCCGCCCGGATGGGAGCCGAACCGGGAACTGGACGGGGTGCATCCGGCGGCATCTGCTCTACCCACTGATGGGTGGGGCAGCAACTTAAGCCCGTCCGCCGATTCACGACCATCTCTTTCCTCGTCGGGCTCTCTTTCGCCCGGAGCACTCCTCGAGAAGCACATGGAGAAAACGGGCGGCGGCTCGCACCGACTCACGGGTCGCAGGCTCCCCGTTCGCCGTCGCGGTTCTCGCTCGCTTCACTCGCTCCGGACCGCGCACTGCTCGTGGTTGGTGAATCGCGCGAGCGGCAGAAAAAGTTCCGAATCGCGCTACTGGAAGCCGATGCGCCCGCCACGACGGTCCGGCCCGACGTCCGCCGTACCGCCCTTGAACTCGTCTTCCATCTGCTCGTAGTAGTCGAGGATATCCTCGGTGATGGTCGGCCGGACGTTCTCCATGGCCGACCGGAAGTGGTGCATGTCGACCGCCTCGGCGTCCTCGTCCTCGCGCAGCGCCTCGATGGCGGCCTCGCGGGCGATGGACTCCAGGTCGGAGCCGACGTAGCCGTCGGTGAGCTCGGCGAGCTCGCGCAGGCTCACGTCGGTCGCGAGCGGCGTGTCCTCGGTGTGGATCTTGAGGATCTGCTCGCGGCCCTCCACGTCGGGCTGGCCGACCATGACGAGCCGGTCGAACCGGCCCGAGCGGATGAGCGCCGGGTCGATCATGTCCGGGCGGTTGGTCGCGCCGATGACCATCACGTCACCCATCTCCTCCAGCCCGTCGAGCTCCGTGAGGAGCTGGTTGACGACGCGCTCGGAGACGTTCGAGCCCATCTCGCCGCCCCGACCGGGCGCGAGCGAGTCGAGCTCGTCGAAGAAGATGACCGTCGGGGCCACCTGCCGGGCCTTCCGGAACGTCTGCCGGATTGCCTTCTCGGACTCGCCGACCCACTTCGAGAGCAGCTGCGGGCCACGCACGCTGATGAAGTTGGCGTTCGTCTCGTTGGCGACCGCCTTCGCCATCAGCGTCTTCCCGGTGCCGGGCGGGCCGTAGAGCAGCACGCCCTTCGGCGGGTCGATGCCCATCCGCTGGAACTTCTCGGACTGGTTCAGCGGCCACTCGATGGACTCCTCGATGTTGTCCTTGGCGTCCTCCAGGCCGCCGACGTCGTCCCAGGATATCTTCGGCAGTTCGACGAGCACCTCGCGCATCGCGCTCGGCTCGACCTCGTTGAGCGCGCCGCGGAAGTCCTGTCGCTTGACGATCATCCGGTCGATGAGGCTCGGCGGGATGTCCTCCTCGTCGAGGTCGATCTCGGGGAGGTACCGGCGCAGCGCCTTCATCGCGGCCTCCTTGGTGAGGCTCTCGATGTCCGCACCGACGAAGCCGTGGGTCTCGTCGGCGAGGTGCGAGAGGTTCACGTCGTCAGAGAGCGGCATCCCGCGCGTGTGGATCTGGAGGATCTCTTCGCGACCCACCTCGTCGGGGACGCCGATCTCGATCTCGCGGTCGAACCGACCCGGGCGACGGAGGGCGGGGTCGACGGAGTCGACGCGGTTCGTCGCCGCGATGACGATGACCTGACCCCGGGCTTCGAGGCCGTCCATCATCGTCAGCAGCTGGGCGACGACACGGCGTTCGACCTCGCCGGTCACGTCCTCACGCTTGGGCGCGATGGAGTCGAGCTCGTCGATGAAGATGATGGAGGGTGACTCCTCGCTCGCGTCCTCGAAGATCTCTCTGAGCTGCTGTTCGGACTCGCCGTAGTACTTCGAGATGATCTCCGGGCCGGCGATGGAGAAGAAGCTGGCGGAGGTCTCGTTGGCGACCGCCTTCGCGAGCAGCGTCTTCCCGGTGCCGGGCGGGCCGTGGAGCAGGACCCCCTGGGGCGGCTCGATGCCCAGCTTCTTGAAGATCTGGGGGTGCTTCATCGGCAGCTCGACCATCTCGCGGACCCGCTGTATCTCGCCCTGGAGTCCGCCGATGTCCTCGTACGTGATGCCGCCGCCGGTCTTCTCGAAGCCCGAGATGGGCTCCTCGCGGAGTTCGACCTCGGTGTCCTCGGTGATGAGGACGACGCCCTCCGGCTCGGTCTCGACCGCGATGAGCGGGATGGCCTGGCCGGGCGAGCGCATGAAGGGGTGGTTCGTGCTCGACATCACCGGGACGATGTCGCGCTCGACGACCGGCCGCTTCAGTATCTGCCGCTTGACCATGCCGGCCGCGTCGGAGCCGAACTGCACCGACGCTTCCTCGGGCGGTGCGAGGACGAGCGTCTCCGCTTTCGTCGCCTCCGCCTTCCGGATTGTCACCCGTTCGCCGATTCCGACGTCGGCGTTCTGACGGGTGAACCCGTCGATGCGCACCGTGTCGGTGTTCCAGTCCTGCCGGTCCGCACGCCACACCTTGGCCGCGGTGGTGTCTGCACCCTCGATTTCGATGATGTCGCCGGGACTCAACTTCAGATGTAACAGCGTATCCGGGTCGAGCCTGGCGATACCGCGCCCCGAGTCGTTCGGGTACGCCTTGGCAACCTCCAGTTGAACTTCGTTCATGATTCAGGCTACGGGGATGGTGACCACTCCGGTTCGTGGCCCGATATGTCTTTTGCTACCGGGGGCGGCACGCCCGCCGGCGACGCGATACTGAGTCATGCTAGCACGTGAGATTCGTGCCGTCGCACTCTAAATCCTACCGGCCACGTGTCGCTCTCCCTGACCGACCCACGAGAATATGTTGCATACATAGGCATACAGCCAGAAACCTTAGACTGTATTAATACTCATTAGTCCTCTATACATACGGTCAGCTAACCTTATATAGAATGGGCACATGATTTTCTGATAGGTACGAGGCCATGCCCACCGAGAACGACACCACCGGGGAAGGCGAGACAATCTACGACCACCACCCGTTCAACTTCGGTATCTGGCGGACCGCCGAGCCCGCCACCGAGGACGAACCGGACGCTGGCGGGACAACCGACGAGACGCCGACCGCCGTCACCGACGGCGGCGTTGCCGTGACGATGGACTGCCCGTCGTGTACCGGCGACCTCCTCAACGTCCAGGGAGTGCCCGCCTGCTCCGACTGCGACTGGAACACCCGCTGACGGCCAGGCTCGACCGACGACACCGACAGCCCGTGTCGTGGAGTTGGGGGACTCCACGCGGGCACTACTCCTCGCTCGACGCTCCGTGCTGTTCCAGCGCCTCCTCGATACTCAACTCACCAGCGGCGACCCGCCGAGCGAGCACCTCGTCGATGGCCCGGTTCTCCGCGGACTGCTCCCGCGAGCGGTCCTTGATGACCTGTAGCTCGCCAGCGGTCGGCTCGACCTCGCGATGCTCGACGACCTCGCCCTCCAGCCGGGCGATGTTCACCGCCGCGAGCACGTCGCCCATCCCGCGCGCCCCGGTACCGAGGTACGGCGTCGTCCCGGTCTCGTCGACGAGTTCAACGCGCACGTCCTCCAGCTCGTTGACGATGGCCGCACCGTCGAGCCGCGCGCCGTCGCCGACCCGCACCACCGGGTCCGCCGCGTCGGCCACCTCGGCCTCGACGACGGCCGCCGCGTCGTCGCGTGGCACCTGGAACGCCGCGACGACCGTGTCGCCGGCCAGCACCGCGACGCCGGGCTTGCGGCCGGGGTCCACACCGATGACGGTTCGACCGTCGCCGCCACGCAGGTACGCCAGCGCCGCGTCGACCGCGCGCCGTGGCGCGTCGGGCGAGCCGTGGACGACGTGGACGCTCGGCGCGGGCCGGTCGTCCTCGTCGGCAGGCACGTCGACCTCCTCGTCCTCGCCGACGACGACCACGTCGGTGCCGTCCGGGAGCGGGTCGCCCGCCTCGACGGTCGTGAACGCCACCCCACGGTCCCGCAGCTCCGTGACGACTTCGTGGTACAGCTCGAAGTCAGCCGTCGCGACGACTATCACTCTCCAAAGTTCAGTGCGAGCGGGCTTAACGCCTTCCGTGGACTTTTATCCGGAGCCGACTCAGGGGCAGACGTGACCGAGAGCATCACCACCGGGTACGAGCCGCTCGACGAGCTCCTCGGCGGCGGCTTCGAGCGCGGCACCGTCTCGCAGGTGTACGGCCCCCCGGCCGCCGGGAAGACCAACATCGCGCTGGTGGCCGCCGTCGAGACGGCCGCACAGGGCGGGACGGTGGTCTACGTCGACACCGAGGGTCTCTCGCTCGACCGGTTCGAGCAGGTCGCGAGCGCCCGCGCCGAGCGCTCCGACGAGGAGCTCTCTGCCATCACGGACCGCATCGTCGTCGAGGAGGCCCTCGACTTCGAGGAGCAGGAGGAGGCCGTCCGCGACGTCGAAGGCTTCGCCGAGCGTGCGGACCTCGTGGTGGTGGACTCCGCGACGGGTTTCTACCGCCTCAAACGTGGCGAGGACGGCGAGGCCGGCGACGCACTCCGGAAGGTCGGACGACAAGTGACCCACCTGCTCTCGCTCGCGCGCCGACACGAGTTCGCCGTGTTGCTGACGAACCAGGTGTTCAGCGACCCGGACGGCGACCGGACGCGGGCTCTGGGTGGCAACACGCTGGAGCACTGGATGGGCACGGTCGTCCGCATCGACCGGTTCCGCGGCGGGAACCGGCGAGCGACGCTGGAGAAACATCGAGCCAAACCCGCCGGTGAGTCGATTCAGTTCGAAATAACGGACAGCGGTATCGCGGCGACCGAACTGTGAGCCGCCGGTGGACGCGAGGCCGTCGGCCCCACGCGGGCCGACCTACAGTTCGTTGAGCTTCCGGGCGAGCTGGCCGCGGTACTCCTCGTCGGACCGGTAGTTCTTCATCTCGAGGACGTTGCGCTCCAGCTTGTCGAGCGCGACGCGGAACGCGCTCTCCGCGCCGTAGCCCTCACCGGAGCCCGCGACCTGCCCGCTGGTGGTGCGGACCCGGATCTGGCTGTAGATGAGCGGCGTGCCACGGAGCTTCTCCTTGTGCTGCTGGAAGCGGACGTGGACGTGGACCACCTGCATCTTCTGGTACTTGTCGAGCACGTTCGTCAGCGAGTCGCGGATCTTCTCGCGCGAGAGCGTGTCCAGCAGCGAGATGTTGGTGATCTGGACGTCCATGTGCTCCTCCTCGGTGAACGTCAGCGCACGCAGCACGTCGGTCTTGGTGACGACGCCGACGACGTGGTCGTCGTCCTCGGCGTCGACCACGACCAGGCCGCCGAAGTCGTCCTCGAGCATCCGCGAGACCGCCTCCTCGACGGACTGGCCGAGCGTCGTCGTCTGGACCGGACTGGTCATGATGTCGACCACCGGGATGTCGAGCATCCGGTCGGTGTCGCCGGCGCGTTCGCCCCGGGTCGACTTGGTCATCCCGCGGATGACGACGTCGGCGACGTCGTGGGTCGTGACGACGCCGGTCAGCCCGCCGGCGTCGTCGAGGACTGGCAGGCGCGAGACCCCGTGTTCCCGGAGCAGGTTGACGACCTTCCCGAGGCTGTCGTCGTCGCTGACGACGACCGGGTCGTCGGAGTATATCTGCTCGACGTCGAGCGCGTCGAGGTTGTCCAGCACGGCCTCGAGAATCGCGTCGGCCGTGACGATTCCCCACAGGTTGTCGCCCTCGAAGACGGGTGCGACCTTCACACCGCCCTCGACGAGGACACGTGCCGTCTCCCGAATGTCCTCGTGCCGGTCGACCTTGGGTGCCGGTGCGTTCCGGCTCGGCTTGACCAGCGCCGCGACCTTCGCATCGTCTTCGACGTGTGACTGGATGATCTCTCGCTCGGTGAGAACCGCATCGTACTCGCCATCCCGGGTGACGATGATTCCCTTCGGGTTCTCCCGCTCGAACAGGGACCGGACCTTCCCCAGCCGGGTCTGCACGTCGACTTCGATGAACTCCTCGGTCGCAATATCAGAAATATCCATAGTACGTCTGCAAGTTCCGCCCGACCGGTCTTGAAGATACCGCCAATTCCCACCCACTCGCGTCCAGTCTGCGTGCCCCACCGGTATCCGCGACGGCACTGGAACCATGTCGCTCCGGCCCCAACCCTCCGGCATGCTCCCTGATATCACCGTCCTCGGCCCGTGGACGTACCTCGCGACCGAGGTCGTCTTCGGCACTGCTGCACTCCTGTTGCTCCTCCGGGCCGACGCCGTCGGCCGCGCCGCGAGGACCGTCGCCATCCTCTACCCCGTCGCGTACGTCTGGGACTGGTACACGCTGGCGGTCGGCGTGTTCTCCATCGAGATGCGGACCGGCGTCGAACTCCTCTGGATCCCGGTCGAGGAGCACATCTTCATCGTCGTCGTCCCCGCCTTCGTGCTCGGTATCCACGAGAACCTGCGCCTGCGGGACGAAAACCGGGAGTGAGGTGTACGTTCGTTGTAAACGCCTGGCAAGCCTCCCCGTCGAGTCGGCAGGGCTGTTCCGGCTGGTGTCGTCGTCAGCTCTCACGCCGTCGACGAAGGCGAACGGAAATCCACGTAGTTTTACTCCTACCCCACGGAGCAGCCACCACCATGGACGCCCTGGAGCGCTCGGTCCACGAGTCGCCAGTCACCGAACGGAACGGACAGCCGTACCTCGTCCACCCCATCAGCAACGGCATCCCGACGCTCGACCCGGGACTGGTCCGCGAGGTCGTCAACGGCATCTGCCAGGTGGCGGACCTCGCCGACGCTGACGTCATCGCGACGCCGGTGACGATGGGCGTCCACGTTTCGACGGCTGTGTCGCTCGTCTCGGACATCCCGCTGGTCGTCATCCGCGACCGACAGTACGGCTTCGACGACGAGTACGGCTTCGACGCGGGCGACAACCGGCTCTACCTGAACGACGTCGAGGCGGGCGACGACGTGCTCGTCCTCGACGACCTGACGAACACGGGCGCGTTCCTCGCGGCAATCACGGAGGCGCTGGAGGAAGTCGGCGCGAACGTCGTCGACGTGGTGACGGTCATCCGGCGCGTCGAGACCGAGCCGGTGCCGATGGACCACGAGGTCAAGAGCCTCCTCGACGTGCGCGTGAGCGGCGATGGCGTCGAGATCGTGGACTGAGCGCGACCCTCGACCGCAGGGCGACCGGGGTTTCTTCCCGATGTGGCTGGACGCGGTGGTATGGTCACAGTTCCGCTCGTCCTGCTCGGCGTCGCCGCGGTGGTCGTACTGGTCTGTCTGAGTGCGTTCTTCTCCTCCAGCGAGACGGCCATCTTCTCGCTCCCGGTCGAGCAGCTGACCAAGCGTGCCGAGGCAGGCGACCAGCGTGCGAGCAGCCTCTCGGAGATGCGCGAGGACCCACACCGGCTGCTCGTGACGCTGCTCGTCGGGAACAACGTGGTGAACGTGGCTATCTCGAGCATCACGACCGCGCTGCTCGTGGAGTCGTTCTCGACGGGTATCGCCGTGGTTCTGGCGACCGTCGTCGCGAGCGCGACGGTGCTCGTGTTCGGCGAGATCGTCCCGAAGTCCTACGGGCTCGGGAACGCGCTCGCGTGGGCGCTCCGGGTAGCGCGGCCGCTCCGTGTAATCGAGCTTGTGCTGTTCCCGCTCGTCGTCGTCTTCGACGTGGCGACGCGACGGCTCAGCACGGCCATCGGTGGCGAGGCCGCAGTCGAGGAGCCGTACGTCGACGACGACGACGGACTGTAGCAGGTAGCAGTTGCCGCGGTCAGGGCTCGTCGACGACCGCACCGCCGACCGTCGTGTCGGTGCGCGGGAGCGAGAGCCGCACGCCTTCCTCGTCCGTGTCGAACTCGACACGGCCACCCATCAGCACGCTCGCCCAGCGGACGAACCAGAGGCCGATGCCCTCGCCGTGGTACAGTGGCGTCTCCTCCCCTCGCTCGACGACATCGAACTCGGAGGACGGGAGCGACGCGCCAGGGACCGAAAGCTGGACCGCCGCGCCGCGGGGTGCCGCAACGTCGACCCGCACGGTGACCGGTCCGCCGGTGGTGCTGGCTTCGACGAGTACGGTGACGAGCTCCTGGATGACTGTCTCGAGTACCTCCGGATCCGCGTCGACAGTGACGGCGTCGTCGGGCGTCTCGACCTCGATACGCCAGCCGTCCTGCGATATCGACGTCACCACGCCCGCGACGAACTCCGTGAGGTCGACGGACGTCTGGTCCAGCGTCGCGCGGTCGAGCAGCCGGTGGAACCGGCGGGCCCTCCGGGCGAGCGCCAGAAGGTCCTCGCTCTCCCGTTTGGCGGTCTCCAGCGGCTCGCGGACCGCGTCCTCGGCTGTCACCCGCATCGCGTCGTCGATGTGACCCTGGACGACGCACATCTTGTTCCGGAGGTTGTGCCGGAGGACCCGGTCGAGCACCTGCAGTCGCTCCTCGCGCTGCTGCCGGTCAGTGATGTCGCGGAGGACGCAGACGTGGCCCCCGTCGTCGAGCGTCGCGAGCGAAAGCTCCTCTGGGAACTCCTCCCCGTCGACCCGGCGGCCGATGGCCGTCCCGGTCCACGTGCCCTCGCGCGCCAGCGTCGGCAGTATCTCCTCCTCGAAGCGGGCCACCTCCTTGCTCGGGTAGAGCAGCCGCCAATGCTCGCCGATGAGCTCCGACGAATCGTAGCCGTACTTCGCCGCGTAGGCCCGGTTCGCGTACACGTACTTCCCGTCCGTGTCGAGGATGCCGATTCCTTCCCGTGCGGACTCCAGCGCCGCGAGCCGCCGTCGACTGTCGCTCGTCTCCCGCCAGTCCGTCACAAGCTCCCTGACCGCCGTCTCCAGGTCGTAGTCGGCATCGTCGAGCCGAGAGACGGGCACGTAGAGGGTGTTCCGGTACTCGGAGAGGCGGCTCGCACGCGTCACGTCGGGTGCCTCGTCGACCACGACAACCGGTGTCCGATGGTCGCCCCGAATCCCGTCGAGGACCGTGAACGCGTCCGGACCGGTGCAGACCACGCAGTCTAGCCCGTCGTCCACACGGTCGAGCAACGCGTCGACCGTGTCGACCCGGCGAAGCGTGGCGTCGTCGAACGCAGCCAGCCGCCCACCGAGCAGGTCAGACGCGTCGGCGTAGAGTGCCACCCACGTCGGTTGCTCGGAATCGGTGGGTGAACTCATCTGTTCACTTAAAGGCACCACCTCGTAAAAGGCTTCTGTCAAGACACGTCGGGAAACTACCGCTGTCGGAACATCTCTCCGGAGAGTAAATCCGGCGAACGGTCGGGCGCGTCCGGTGGACTGTGCAGCCCCTCTGGTCACCAATCCGTCGACCGCTTCAGCGGCGGAGAGCCGCCGCTACGCTCGTGGTCGTAACGTCGTCAGAAGTGGGTTGGGGCAGATTTGAACCACGGTCACTCCACTCCGTTCCGCTCCCTGGTTCGAATCTGCCGACCACAGTTCTCCGAGCACGGACAATTCGCTCCGCTCGTGGTCGTAGTGTTGGAAGAAGTGGGTTGGGGCAGATTTGAACTGCCGGCCTCCTCCATGTCAAGGAGGTGTCATAACCAGACTAGACCACCAACCCGGTGGCGCACTGGTCTTCTGCTGCGTGCACTCAATCGTTCACCGCTGGTATAAAAAAGGGTTTCGATTGGGGCGGCGTGTGGTGGTGCGAGACAGGGCGACAGCGGCGGGTCAGCGGTCCGGGCGTTCGACGTAGACGAACAGCTCCGTCTCGTCGATCGCACCCTCGTCGTCGGTCACGGAGAGAGTGACCGTCTTGGGACCGGTGCGGCGGAACTCGTGCTCGACCACCAGTCCGTCGGCCACGTACCCGTCGAAGTCCCAGGTCACATCGACGACCGTGCCGTCGTCGTCCTCGCTGCCGGCCGCGTCGTAGGTCACGACCTCGCCCGCGGTGACGATGGCACCGTCGTCGAACCACCGAGCGGGGTAGACGTCGGGGACGGCAAGCGGGGCCTCGTTGTCCTCGACGACGTCGACCTGGAGCGTGCGGCGGGCCGAGGAGCCGTCGCTGTACTCGACAGTGAGCCCGACCTCGTGTGTGCCCGTGGTCTTCCAGGTCCGCGTCACCGCGGGTCCGGACAGCGAGACCGTCCCGTCGATGCTCCAGCGGCACTCGCTGACGCGAGCCCCACCGGGGCGGACGACCATCGTGGTCATCCGGGCGAGTGCGAATCGGACCTCACGGCCGGCGACAGTCCGGTAGTGGCCGTCCTCGCCTGACGCGACCGCTTCGGCCCCGTGGACGGCGACCGCCGGTTCCTCGGCGTCGCCCTCGGCAGGTTCCCCCTCGGCTGCGGCCCCCGTTCCGATGAGGCTGGCGCTGGCGAGGCCGCCCGTTGCGAGGGCGCTGGCAGCTGTCCGCAGTACGTGTCGTCGGCTGTGGTCTCGCGACATCGTGCCCCGGAGTGGTCCCGTTCCGGTACTTGAACCCTCGCCAGTGACGACACGTTTAAGTTAATGTACGAATTTGTACATCGTAAGACTGAATCATACATTGGTGACTTACAATGAAGGACTACATCGAACGTGTGACCGAGGGAGAGGATCTGACACAGACCGAGGCCCGCGAGGTCGCAGGCCACATCTTCGAGGACGCGACCGACGCCCAGATCGGCGCGCTGCTGACGGCACTCCGCGTGAAGGGCGAGACGGAGACCGAGATCGCCGGCTTCGCCGAGGGGATGCACGCCGCGGCACGGACAATCTCGCCGGACCGCTCGCCACTGGTCGACATCGTCGGCACCGGCGGTGACGACTACGACACCATCAACGTCTCGACGACGAGCGCACTCGTCGCCAGCGGCGCGGGCGTCCCCATCGCCAAGCACGGGAACTACTCCGTCTCCTCGTCCTCGGGGAGCGCGGACGTGCTGGAGGTCGCCGGGGTCGACGTGGCCGCAGAGCCCGCCGCCGTCGAGGCTCAGATCGAGGACGACGGCATCGGGTTCATGCTCGCGACGGTGTTCCACCCCGCGATGAAGGCCGTCATCGGCCCGCGCCAGGAGCTCGGGATGCGGACGGTGTTCAACGTACTCGGCCCGCTGACGAACCCCGCAGGGGCCGACGCGGGGGTCATCGGCGTCTACGACCCCGACCTCGTTCCCGTGCTCGCGCGGGCGCTGGCCCGGATGGATGTCGAACGCGCACTGGTCGTCCACGGCTCCGGCATGGACGAGATCGCCATCCACGACGAGACCGTCGTCGCCGAGGTCACCGGCAGCGAGGTCGAAGAGTACACGCTCACGCCCGAGGCCCTCGGCCTGGCGCGTGCGCCCGTCGACGCGGTCGCCGGTGGCTCGCCCGAGGAGAACGCCGCCGACCTCGAAGGCATCCTCCGCGGCGACGTGACCGGGGCGAAGCGGGACATCATCCTCGCGAACGCCGGCGCGGCGATCTACGTCGCGGGCGAGGCCGACACCATCGAGGCCGGCATCGACCGGGCACGCGAGGCCATCGAGTCGGGCGCCGCCGCCGACCAGCTGGCGGATCTCCAGTCGGCGGTCGCGCAATGACCCGCGTGAAGGTCTGCGGGCTGACCCGTGAGACGGACGTCGACGCGGCCGTCGAGGCCGGCGCTGACGCCCTCGGCTTCGTCGTCGACGTGCCGGTCGACACGCCGCGAGAGGTCTCCACAGAGCGTGCGGCCGAACTCGTCGCCCGCGCGCCGCCGTTCGTGACGACCGTGCTCGTGACGATGCCCGAGGCACCTGCCCGCGCCGCCGACCTCGTCGAACGGGTGGAGCCGGACGCCGTCCAGGTACACAGCGACCTGCCGCCGGGCGACGTGGCGTACCTCCGCTCGCGCGTCGACGCCCGGGTCATCAAGCACGTCGACGCGGCCACACCCGAGACCGCCGCGCGGTACGTGGACGTGGTCGACGCGCTCCTCGTTGACTCCATCGGGGAGGACGGCGGCGGCGGGACCGGCGAGACGCACGACTGGGAGCGAACCCGCGCGGCGACCGCCGACCTCGACGTCCCGATAATCCTCGCGGGCGGGCTCACCCCGGCGAACGTCGCCGAGGCCGTCGCGACGCTCGACCCGTTCGCCGTGGACGTGGCCAGCGGCGTCGAGGCGAGCAGCGGCGTGAAGGACCACGACGCGGTCGCCGCGTTCATCGCCGCCGCGGGGCGGGCCACCTCCGACGGGGAGCCGGTCGCCGACCGGCCGACGGTGGAGCCATGAACGACGCCGGTTTTGCACTGACACCCGACCGCGACACCTTCCGTGACCTCGTCGACGCGACCGCCACCGCCGAGACCCCGGCGGTCGTCCGCGCGGAGACGACCCTCGACGTGGACAGTTCGCCGCTCGCCGCGTATGCCGCCCTCTCCGGCGAGGCCGAGCACTCGTTCCTGCTGGAGAGCGCGGAGAAGACGGCCTCCAGCGACCCCGACGGCGCGTTCCGGCCGGACGACGGCGACCGCCACGCACGCTACTCGTTCGTCGGCTACGACCCCGCCGCGGTCGTCACCATTACCGACAACGAGGCGACGGTCGACGTCTGCGACGACCGATACGACGGGCTCGTCGCCCCCGACGGCGAGGACACGCTCGACACGCTCCGCTCGGCGATGCCCGACGCGGAACCGGTCGGCTTCCCCGACACGGAGCGCCAGCAGCTCGGCGGTGGACTCGTCGGATTCCTCGGGTACGAGTCCGTCTACGACCTGTTCCTTGACGAGGTCGGTCTCGAACGTCCCGACTCGGACGTGCCGGACGCCGAGTTCGTCCTGACGACGAAGACGCTCGTCTTCGACCACCACGCCGACGAGGTGAGCCTGGTCGTCACACCCGTCGTCCGCGACGACGAGGACACCGGCGCGGTGTACGACTCGCTCGTCGCCGAAGCCGAGTACGTCGCCGGCGTGCTCGCGGCCGCCGCCGACCCGGACCCCGACGGCTTCGTTCGGACGGACGGGACGGCAGGCTCGCGCGAGTCGTACGAGCGCGCGGTCGAGCACGCGAAGGAACACGTCCTCGACGGCGACATCTACCAGGGCGTCATCTCACGGACCCGCGAGCTCGTCGGCGACTGCGACCCGCTCGGGCTGTACGCCGCGCTGCGGGACGTGAACCCGTCGCCGTACATGTACCTGCTCGCCCATGGCGACCGACACGGCGTCGGCGCGAGCCCGGAGACGCTCGTCTCTGTCGGCGGCGGTCGCGTCACCTCGAATCCCATTGCGGGCACCTGCCGGCGAGGAGACAGCCCCGTCGAGGACCGCCGGCTGGCCGGCGAGATGCTCGCCGACGACAAGGAGCGCGCCGAACACACGATGCTCGTCGACCTCGCGCGCAACGACGTGCGTCGCGTCTCCGAGCCGGGCACCGTCCGCGTCGAGGAGTTCATGAACGTCCTGAAGTACAGTCACGTCCAGCACATCGAGTCCACCGTGACGGGTGCGCTCGCCGACGACGCGGACGCGTTCGACGCCACCCGGGCGGCCTTCCCGGCGGGAACGCTGACCGGCGCGCCGAAGGTCCGCGCGATGGAGATCATCGACGCACTCGAGGACGACCCCCGCGGGCTCTACGGCGGCGGCGTCGGCTACTACTCGTGGACCGGCGACGCCGACGTTGCCATCGTCATCCGCACCGCGACGGTCGAGCGCGGCGCGGCCGCTGACGGCCGCGACAACGTTCGCGTCCGGGCGGGTGCTGGCATCGTCGCCGACAGCGACCCCACGGCGGAGTACGAGGAGACGGAGTCCAAGATGGACGGCGTGCTGACCGCGCTCCGGCGGGTCGAGCGCGACCCCGACGAGCCCGTGCCGGAGGTGCCGCGATGACCCGCGTGCTGTTCGTCGACAACTTCGACTCCTTCACCTACAACCTCGTCGAGTACGTCGAGTCGTCGCTGCTCGAATCGGGCGACGACCCGGAGACGCTGGTGCTGCGGAACACCGCGACGCTCGAGGAGGTACGGGCGTTCGACCCCGACGCCATCGTCGTCTCTCCCGGGCCGGGGCACCCGGAGAACGAGCGGGACGTCGGCGTCACGCCCGACGTGTTCCGCGAGGTCAGCCCCGACGTGCCGACGTTCGGCGTCTGTCTCGGGCTGGAGGCCGCCGTCTACGCCTACGGCGGAACCGTCGGGCGCGCTCCAGAGCCGGTCCACGGGAAGGCGTGGCCCATTGACCACGACGACGCGGGCGTGTTCGCGGGCATCGAGCAGGGGTTCTCGGCGGGCCGCTACCACTCGCTGGTCGCCGAGACGGTGCCGGACTGCTTCGCGGTGACCGCGACGGCCGACCACACGGGCACGGACAGCACGCAACAGCTCGTCATGGGCGTACGGCACCGCGAGCACCCCATCGAGTGCGTGCAGTTCCACCCGGAGTCGGTGCTCACGGGGCGAGGACACGACGTGGTCGACAACTTCCTCGGCTCGCTCCGCCAGTCACCGACAGCTTGAGCGGTCGTCGTTCAGCGCCCCGTTCAGAACCCGAAGAGCGCCGGGACGGCCATCGCCATCGGCAGCCCCAGCGGGTTGATGCCGGCGAGCGCGAGCGCGTAGAGCACGATGAGCGCCGCGATGGCGATGACGATTATCTTCACCGCGATGCTGTAGGCCAGCCGGATGACCTTGAAGATGACCACGAGCGCGACGACCAGCAGCACGGCCGCGCCGACGAGCTCAACCGTCGTTTGCAACGGGAGCAGGGACAAGGCGTCTACCATACCCGGGCCGACACTCCGTGGCGGCATAAGGATGCGGGCGAAACTAGTTGGGCTGCGACCAGTACCCCCTCGTCGTTTCGCCGTGATTTCACTTTCACTCCGGTTTCCGTGGGGTTATAGATGCGCACATCGTACTTCTCCGCGTAGCCACAGACAGCCGTGGCTCGGGGAATCGCAGCATCTTGGCACAGTGGCAACGCTGCGAATACAACCGAGATTGCAGTAACACAAACGAACCGTAACCTGTCCATTTATGACGGGTGCAACAGTAACGAAACTTCGTCTACGAACGATGCAAACGACATCACACTCGACACACGGAAACGTCCGGCAGCCGGTCGCTGCCGGTGGGGAGGGGCACGAATGAGTCGGTCGGATCTGTCCGCCGACGAACTCGAGCTACCGGTCAAGCGCACCGAGGGTGACACCCTCGAGGAGCGCCTGACCGCCAACGCGTACCACAACATCCTGCCGGCACGCTACCTCCGGAAGGACGCCGACGGCGAGCTCATCGAGCAACAGGAGGACCTCTTCGAGCGCGTCGGCAAGAACATCGCACTGGCCGAGGCCGTCTACGAGGCCGAGAAACAGGACGAGACCATCACGGTGACGCCCGACCAGCTCAAACCGGACCACCCGCGACGGGACGAGCTGGCCGCGGAGGTCTTCGGGACGGGGGTCACCGCCGAGGCTGACGCGGAGACCGAACTCACCGTCTACAACGTCAACAAGTTCGCCTACGACACCATCGTCCCGGAGCTGCCCGAGGACGTCCGCACGCACGTCGAGGACGTGTCCGAGGAGTTCCAGGAGATGATGTCGAAGCTGGACTTCATGCCGAACTCGCCGACGCTCATGAACGCGGGCGACGAGCTCCAGCAGCTCTCCGCCTGTTTCGTCGACTCGCCCGACGACGACATCGACGACATCCACCAGACCGCCAAGGAGGCGGCCCAGGTGTTCCAGTCCGGTGGCGGCATGGGCTACGCCTTCTGGCGGCTCCGCCCCTACGGTGACGCGGTCGGTTCGACCGGCGGTATCGCCTCCGGCCCGATCACCTTCATGCGAACGTTCGACCAGATGTGCGAGACCATCGCGCAGGGTGGGGCGCGACGCGGCGCACAGATGGGGGTCATGCGCGTCTCCCATCCCGACGTCATCCAGTTCATCCACGCGAAGAACAAGGACGTCTCGCTCGCCCAGAGCCTCCGCCTGAACGACCCCGACGACTACACGCACACCTCCTTCGCCGACGCACTGGAGGAGGCCCGCGAGCTCATCGACGACGAGGGCCGGGTGCCGAAGCACCTGCGCAACGCCGTCGAGGGGCATCTGTCGAACTTCAACATCTCCGTCGGCATCACCGACGACTTCATGGACGCCCTCGAGAACGGCGAGGAGTTCACCTTCACCAACCCGCGCACCGAGGAGCCCCACGTCGCGACGCCGGAGACGAAGGAGCTCTACGAGATGTTCGGCCTCGGCGAGTACGTCGAGGTCGGCGAGGTCCTGTCGATGCCCGCCGAGGTCGTCTGGGAGGACATCGTCGAGGGCGCCCACGAGAACGGCGAGCCCGGCGTCATCTACCTCGAGCGCGTGAACAAGATGCACTCGTTCGACGTCGAGGAGCATCCGGACCACCGCATCCTCGCGACGAACCCCTGCGGCGAGCAGCCCCTCGAGGAGTACGAGGCCTGCAACCTCGGCCACATCAACCTCTCGACGCTGGCCGACCTCGACGCGCCCGACTGGCGCGTCTGGTCCGACCGCCACGCCGACGAGTACGAGGACATGGAGGCGGCCATCGACGCCTTCCTGGAGGAGGCAATCGACGTCGAGGAGTTCGACCGACGCATCGAGATGGGGACGCGCTTCCTCGAGAACGTCGTCACCATGTCGGACTTCCCGGTCGAGAAGATCGAGCAGAAGGTCCGCGAGATGCGCAAGATCGGCCTGGGCGTCATGGGACTCGCACAGCTCTACGTCCAGCTCGGCATCGAGTACGGCTCCGACCCCGGCAACGAGGTCGCCCGCCAGCTCATGCGCCACATCAACCACGGCTCGAAGTGGGCCTCCCACGAGCTCGCCGAGGAGCGTGGCTCCTTCGCGGACTGGGACGACTCGAAGTACGCGAACCCGACCGAGTACGCCGACTGGTTCGAGCACCACACCGGCCTCGACGCCGAGGAGTGGGACGACGGCTTCCCCATCCGGAACCACAACACGACGACCATCGCGCCGACCGGCACCACCTCGATGGTGGGGAACACGACCGGTGGCTGTGAGCCCATCTACAACGTCGCCTACTACAAGAACGTCTCCGACGACGTGCAGGGCGACGAGATGCTCGTCGAGTTCGACGACTACTTCCTCCGCACCCTGGAGGCCAACGACATCGACGTCGACGCCGTCATGGCCGAGGCCGAGGAGCAGATGGGCAACAACGAGTTCGACGGCGTCGAGGGCCTCGACGCGGTGCCGAACGCCATCACGGAGCTGTTCGTCACCACGCAGGACCTCACCGGCAAGGAGCACGCCGCCGTCCAGTGCGCCTGCCAGGAAGGCGTCGACTCCGCCATCTCGAAGACCTGTAACTTCCCGAACGACGCCTCCATGGAGGACATGGACGAGGTGTACCGCTACATCTACCGCAACGGCGGCAAGGGCGTCACCGTCTACCGGGACGGCACCCGTTCGAAGCAGGTCCTCACCACGCGCGCCGACAACGCGGACTTCGCCGACGAGGACGAGGCCGCCGAGCAGCTCGTCGCCCAGATCGAGGAGATCTTCGGCGGCATCGAGGGCTTCCTCGACAACGACGACGTGCAGGCCGCACTCGACCGCGAGGTCGCGGGACTGCTCGAAGCTGCCGACGAGGGCATCGCCTACGCCGACAAGCGCCCGCGGCCGGACGTGCTCCACGGCGTGACCCAGCGCATCGACACCGGCTACGGCAAGCTCTACGTCAACATCAACGAGGACGAGCAGGGCCGGCCGTTCGAGCTGTTCGCCAACATCGGCAACTCCGGTGGCTTCACCGCCTCCTTCACCGAGGCGCTGGCGAAGACCATCTCGACCGCGCTCCGCTCGGGCGTCGACCCCGGGGAGATCGCCAACGAGCTCGAGGGCATCCGCAGCCCGAAGGTCGCCTGGGACAAGGGCGAGCAGATCCAGTCCATCCCTGACGCCATCGGCACCGCGATGCGGCGCTACCTCGACGGCGACATCGAGAAGGCCCACTACCCACAGCAGGCGACGCTCGACGAGACTGCCGCCGAGGAGGCCGAGCGCACGGCCGCGGCCGCCGAGTCCCGCGAGACCGACGGCAGCGGCGGTGCGGTCGCCGAGCAGAACAGCGGCGCTGACGACGACACGCAGTCGCTCATCGACGCCGGGGAGAGCCCCGAGTGTCCCGACTGCGGGTCGATGACGCTGTACTACTCCGAGGGCTGCAAGACGTGCGAGTCCTGCGGCTGGTCGGAGTGCTAGACGCCGGACGACAGTTTTAGCATCCGGTCACACCAACGTTCGGGCGTGACGGCCGACGACGCCCGTTCCGACCGGACCTGCCCGATGTGCGAGGAACGGCTGTTCAAGCGCCACTGCAAGTACGTCTGTCCGCAGCACGGCGTCGTCGTCGACTGCTCGGACCCCTTCACCTTCTAGCCACTACTCCGAGGACTGCGCGTAGCTCCGGTACGCCGGCCCAGCCAGCAGCGCTATCGCCGCGGCGACCGTCACGACCCCGAGCGGCAGCCCCACCGAGCCCAGCCCGCCCGTCGACAGCTCCTTCGCCGAACTCCCGACGAGGACCGCCGCGATGGTCCACGGGAGCTCGCCCAGCAGCGTCCCCACGACGAACGCGGACGTCGATACGCCGCTGACCGCCGCCGTACAGGAGACGATATCCGCCGGGATTGGCACGAGCCTGGCGGCCGTCACCCCGCGCACGTCTCCGGCCGCACCGAAGTAGGCCTCGACCCGGCCCCGGAGTCGGCCGCCCGACTCGTCCGGCGTGTCGGTCGGCGCCAGCGTCCCCCCGTCGAACCAGCGCGTCGCGTAGAACGGGATGAGCGACGTGCCGACCACGAGCGAGAGCGCGACCGGCACCCCGAGGGTGACGCCGTAGCCGTAGCCCACGACGGCCGCGAGCAGCGTCGCCGGCCACGCGAGGAACGGCCGAACCGTGTAGAGCCCCACCAGCACGGCGGCGAAGGCGAACGGGTCGTTCGCGACCGCTGAGACGTACCCCATCGCCGCAGCCGGCGATGTGGCGACGCTCGCGACCACGGCGCAGGCGACGACCGCACCCGCGAGCGCCCGCCGGCCGAACTCGACTCGCATCGTCTCTCCGTCGACCTTCCACGGCCTACCCTGTTTCGGTCATATCTGTCGATAGGTTGGGTCGAGAGTGTTCTCCGGCACTCCGTGCTCGAACTGGGAACTCGAACAGCCAGACAACCAGAGGCTCTCAGCTATCCGGCCCTCGCTGTGCTCGGCACGCACGCCAGCGTGAGAGCTTCGCTCTCACTGGCCATCGGAATCGCGGTGCGATCCCGAGACAGCCGCGCGCCACGTGGGAACGTCAGGATTCGCCGCAGAAGCAGTGAGTCGGGGACCGAAGGCCAATGCGCTCTCAGGGACGCGGCGCGGCCTTCTGGAGCGCGGTCTCGGCGATGTTGCCGGCGTAGTCGGCGGAGCGAGAGAGCGAGTCGACGACGAGCCCGATGGACTGGGCGGAGTGCGGCTCGCGCTCGCGGAGCAGTTCGTCGATGGTCCGGGTGTGCTCGTCGATGTCGAGGATGCTCTCGCGGGCGGTGTTGGCGAGCCGCGTCGCCTCGTCACTCTCCTCCGCGAACAGCGCGTCCATGGCGTGCTCGAGCACTTCGGCGGAGTCCTCGTGGAGCTCGAGGAGGGCCTCGCCGAGCTCCTCGTCGATCTCCTCCATGTTGAGCGCGTGGGACGCGATCTTCGCGGCGTGGTCGCCGATGCGTTCCAGCTGCCGGGCGCTGGAGTGGTAGTCGAAACATGTCTCGCGCGGGAGCCCGAGCTCCTCGGCGGCGTGAGGTGAGCGCAGGGTGGCACGGAAGATGCGAGAGACGACGAACCAGAGGCGGTCCACGTCGTCGTCGCGCTCGCGTACGTCGCGGGCCATGTCGTCGTCGTTCTCGACGAGGGCGACGACCGCGTCGTGGAGCATCGACTCGGCGATGAGGCGCATCCGGGTGACGGCGTTGTGGATGCTCAGCTCCGAGGAGTCGAGGAGGTCCTGGATGACCACCTTGTCGCCGGTCTCCTCGAGCACCTCGACGCCGACGAGGCTCTGGGTAGCCTGGCGGATGGCACGTCGCTGGTCGGTCGTGATGCGGTTGGCCTCCAGCGAGATGATGTCGAAGCCGGAGACGTACATTGTCATGACGGCACGCGTGAGTCGGTCGCCGTCGAGGTCGGACACGTCGAGGTGACCCTTGGTTCGCTGGATCTCGCTCTGGGGCGTCAGCAGCAGCGAGTCGTCCTCGGGGTAGAACTCGACCGTCGTGCCGGCCGAGACGCCGTTGTCCGTCGCCCACGACTTCGGTAGCGAGACAGTGAACGTGGAACCGCCCGTGACCTGGACCTTGCGGGTCTCCATGTGTGGTCGTCTGGTTGGGTGCAAAATAAATCTGCCTGTTCCTATATATCTCGACTCACTAAGCGGGACTGGGCCCCAGTGCTATGCGAACCCGATACGCTGGTACTGCGGACCCCTTCGTCTGGACAGGCCAACAGCGTACCCAGTCATCACAGCAGCCAGATACGCCCTGGTGCTGCGGTATGGGCTATCCTCACCCCCTGCATTCAACGCCAATCTCTGTGATTACGCCGGCTCTCACCCGCCGAATTATACACTACTCTATTGCACTACGTACCTCTATATATTTATCATAGCAGGGTATTTATTCGGATATCGCCCTCTCACCGGTAATGGCAGAGGACGGAATCAATCGACGGGAGTTCGTGGCAGCCGCGGGGAGCACGCTCGGTGCACTCGGCCTCGCCGGCTGTGTCGAGAACGACCGTGTCCGCGCGGGTGGAGGCGGCGGACTCTCCGGCAGCATCGATATCGCCGGGTCTTCGACCGTCTTCCCGCTCGCGACGACGATGTCCGAGCGGTTCAAGATACTCCACGACGGCGTCGATTTTAACCTTCAGTCCACCGGGTCCGGGGGCGGTTTCGCGAACCACTTCTGCCCGGGCCGAACCGACTTCAACAACGCCTCGCGTCCCATCAAGTCCGAGGAGCAGGACGCCTGCGCGTCGAACGATGTCGAGCCGGTCGAACTGACCGTCGCGACGGACGCGCTGACAATCATCGTCAACAACGACGCCGACTGGATCGACTCCGTGACCGTCGACGAGCTCGCGAGCATGTGGTCCGGCGAGGAGCAACCACAGACCTGGGCCGACGTGAACGACGACTGGCCGGACGAACCCATCGAACTGTACGGCCCCTCGGACGCCTCCGGCACGTACGACTACTTCGTCGAGGCCATCCTCCACGGCGGCGAGAACGAGCTGAGCCACCGGCAGGACTACTCTGCGACCGAACAGGACCGCACCATCATTCAGGGCGTCGTGGGCTCCGAGTTCGCAATCGGCTACATGGGCTACGCGTACTACAGCGAAAACACCGACCGCGTGAAGGCCCTCGCCGTCGACAACGGCGATGGGCCGGTCGAACCGTCGCTGGAGAACGCCAAATCCGGCGAATACAGCCCGCTCTCGCGGCCGCTGTTCACGTACCCGGCGAAGTCGTCGCTCGCGAATGAACAGGTCGCGTCGTTCGCGCGTTTCTGGCTCGCGAACGCGACGAACCGGAAGATAGTCGCCGATGAGGTCGGCTACGTCCCGCTCGACGCCGAACAGCAGGCCGAACAGCTGGCGAGGCTGGAGGCGGCAATCTGGGAGGCGAACACGGATAACTGACCACCGAGCGGCGAACGAATCGCGCGATCACAATCCACCGAAAACGAACAACACTCAATGAGCACTGACGACCTCACAGAAGACCTCACACGGAACACGGCCAACGCGCCTCCGGAGCTCCTGACACGCTCCTTCTTCTTCCTCTGTGCCGTCCTCTCCATCTTCACGACGCTCGCGATCATCGCGCTGCTCGTGACGGAGGCGGCGAAGTTCTTCAGCGTCACCGCGCCGCTGATGGGCATCGAGGGGGAGACCGCGTCGGTCGTCGAGTTCCTCACCGGTACAGAGTGGATAATCGGCGAAGGCAAGTTCGGCGTCCTCGCGCTCGTCACCTCGACCGTCATGGTGACGCTCGGGTCCGCCATCATCGCCCTGCCGCTCGGCGTCGCGACGGCCATCTACCTCAGCGAGTACGCCGACCCGCAGGTGCGGTCGCTGCTGAAGCCCGCACTCGAGATCCTCGCGGGCGTTCCGACCGTCGTCTACGGCTTCTTCGCACTCATCTACATCACGCCCGCACTGCGGACCGTCTTCCCGAGCATCGGCACGTTCAACCTGCTCTCGGCGAGCATCGTCGTCGGTATCATGATCATCCCGATGGTCGCGTCCATCAGCGAGGACGCCATGTCGGCGGTGCCGGACGACCTCCGGCAGGCTGGCTACGGGATGGGGGCGACGAAGTTCGAGGTGTCGACCGGCATCGTCGTGCCGGCGGCGCTCTCGGGCATCCTCTCGTCCTTTATCCTCGCCCTCTCGCGGGCCATCGGCGAGACGATGGCAGTCACCGTCGCCGCGGGTGCGCAAGCGAAGTTCCACAACCCGTTCAACCCCGCGGCGTACCTCGACGGTGGCTCGCCCATGACCGCGACGATGGTCAACCTGCTCACGGGAGACATCACCGGCGGCGGGCTCGCCTACCGCAGCCTGTTCGCCATCGGGCTCACGCTCTTCGTCATCACCTTCGCAATGAACGTCATCAGTGAATTGGTCGCACAGCGGTACAGGGAGGAGTACTGAGATGGCGACGGAAGACCGCAGAAGCTACGCAGACGGATTCGGACAGGTCAGCCGGACCGTCGGGATCATCTTCCGGTACCTGCTGCTCGCCGCGACGCTGTTCGGCATCGCCGTACTGGCGATCCTGCTGGTGTACGTCGCCAACGACGCCATCCAGCCGCTCACCGCCGACGCGGGCTGGCACCTGACTTTCTTCCTGACGCTCGTGCTCCCATCGCTCGCGACTGGGGGCTACCTCGCCTGGTCCAACGTCGACGGGCTCAAACTCGGCGCGATGACACTCGGGCTGTTCGTCGTCGGCCTGCTGTTCAGTGGCGGGGTCGCCATCATCTTCCTGGAGGTGCTCCCGCCGCTGGTCTGGTTCGCGTACGTGATCGCGTTCGCCGTCCCGGTCGCGGTGACGGTCGGACTCCAGCAACGGAGCCGACAGATCCCGTTCGTCTCCCGGTTCGCCCTCGCAACGCTCGCGTTCTACCTCTCGCTGTTCGGGTTCCCGGGCATCGTCGGGAGCTACGCCGAACTCCCCCAGCTCATCCCGAGCGTCGCCACCCTCATCCTGTTCGCGCCGATCGTCCCGCTCGACTGGATACAGCTCACGCTGACGGTCGGCGTGTTCGCCGCGACACCCGTCGCACTCTACGCGTCCGCTATCAGTGACCGTCGGACCGGGCTGATCGCGGGTGCTGCTGCGCTTGCCACGGTCGCCGCATCGGCGGTCGTCGGGCCGGCCGTCGTCGGTGTCGGGCCCATCCCCTCGGTCGTCCTGGCGTCCGTCGCAGTCCTCCCGACAGCGGCGTACGTCTGTGGCACGGCGGTCACCCGCGAGCAGGCACGCATCGGCCTCGTCCTCCCGGTGGTGATCGTGGCCGGTGCCCTGGCGGGCGAGGTGCTCGTCGACACGCTCGGCTACGCGGGCCCGCAGTCGTGGGTCGACTGGCAGTTCCTCACCAGCGATCACAGCGGGACCGCGGCGAACGCGGGACTTTACCCCGCCATCGCGGGCTCCATCCTCCTGATGTTGACCGTCGCCGCGCTCTCGTTCCCCATCGGGGTCGGTGCGGCGCTGTACCTGGAGGAGTACGCACCGGACAACCGCTACACCCGGTTCATCGACGTGAACATCTCGAACCTGGCCGGTGTCCCCTCGGTCGTCTACGGCCTGCTCGGACTCGGCCTGTTCGTGACCCGCCTCGGTCAGTCCACGGGGACTATCCTCGTCGGCGGCGCGACGCTGGCGCTGCTCATCCTCCCCATCGTCATCATCTCGTCGCGGGAGGCCATCCGGTCGGTGCCCAGCGAGATGCGACAGGCGTCCTACGGCATGGGCGCGACGCGCTGGCAGACGATGAAGAACGTCGTGCTGCCGCGAGCGTTCCCCGGCATCCTGACCGGGACCATCCTCGCGCTCGGCCGTGCCATCGGGGAGACCGCGCCACTCATCATGATCGGTGCGCCGAACGTCCTCTACTCGTTCCCGTCCGAACTCTCCTCGAAGGTGAGCGCGATGCCGCTGCAGGTGTACAGCTGGGCGAGCTACTTCGCGACGAACGACTTCTACGAGAAGGCCGTGCCGGCCGGTGTCGTCGTCCTCGTCACCGTCCTGCTGGCGATGAACTCCATCGCCATCGTCTTGCGCAACAGGTATCAGCGAGAAACGTAACCAATGAGCCAAGAGAACATGAGTAACGACAACGTGGAATCGCCGACCGAGGACCCGACGGACGACGACATGCTCCTCGAGACCGACGTGACGTCCGGGCTCGAAGAGGGCACTCAGGGCTCGCGGACGACACACGAGCGGACCATCGTCGAGGCCAAGGACGTCAACGTCTGGTACAACCAGGACCAGGCACTCCGTGACATCACGATGCAGGTGCCCGAGAACAAGGTCACCGCGATGATCGGTCCGTCGGGCTGTGGCAAGTCGACGTTCCTCCGCTGCATCAACCGGATGAACGACATGATCGACGCCGCCCGCGTCGAGGGCGAGCTCTACCTCGGCGAGAAGAACGTCTACGACGACGACGTCGACCCGGTAGCGCTGCGCCGGCGCGTCGGCATGGTGTTCCAGAAGCCGAACCCCTTCCCGAAGAGCATCTACGACAACGTCGCCTACGGGCTGAACATCCAGGACATCGGCGGCGACCACGACGCCATCGTCGAGGAGTCGCTGAAGCGCGCCGCACTCTGGGACGAGGTCAAGGACCAGCTCGACGAGTCCGGCCTCGACCTCTCCGGCGGCCAGCAGCAGCGGCTCTGCATCGCACGCGCCATCGCGCCCGACCCGGAGGTCATCCTGATGGACGAGCCCGCGAGCGCGCTGGACCCCGTCGCCACCTCGAAGATCGAGGACCTCATCGACGAGCTCGCGGAGGACTACACCGTCATCATCGTCACGCACAACATGCAGCAGGCGGCGCGTATCTCGGACAAGACCGCGGTGTTCCTCACCGGCGGCGAGCTCGTCGAGTTCGGCGACACGAAGAAGATATTCGAGAACCCCGACAACGAACGCGTCGAGGACTACATCACCGGCAAGTTCGGATGAGCAACGGAACGCACATCAACACCAGCACTTTCTGATTCACAATGGCCAGACAGAACTACCAGGAGAAACTGGATAGTCTCGAATCGGACGTCCTCTACATGAGCGAGGTCGTCGTCGACCGACTACGGACCGCGCTCACTGCCCTCGAGAACAAGGACGACGACGCCGCGTGGGAGGTCATCGACGGCGACAGCGAGATCAACTCGCTCTACCTCGACATCGAGCAGCAGTGCGTCGACCTGCTCGCCCTGCAACAGCCTGTCGCCGGCGACCTCCGCTTCATCGCCGCGTCGTTCAAGATCATCACCGACCTCGAACGCATCGGCGACCTCGCGACGAACCTCGGGGAGTACACGCTCGACGCGCGCCACGACGTCTACCCCGAGGTCGACGTGCAGTCGATCGGCGACAAGACTGTATCGATGGTCGAGGAGGCGATGGAAGCCTACGCCGCACAGGACACCGACGCCTGCTTCGAGATCAACGAGAGCGACGACGAGCTCGACGCGATGTGCGAGCACGCGAGCCAGTCCGTCGTCCGCGAGCTCATCGAGAACGAGATCGACGACGGCACCGATGTCGAGACGGTGCTCGAAGAGGTATCGCGGCTGCTGCTCACCGTCCGTGACCTCGAACGTATCGGCGACCACGCGGTCAACATCGCCGCACGCACCCTCTACATGGTCGAGAACGACGACGAACTCATCTACTGATTCACCGGCTCACGTCGCTGGTCCACACCTCGCCGTCCGTCGGCGGCGAGACGCCCGGAACCTCCGCCAGCCGCGGTGCCACCATCTCCCACCACTGTTCGGCGTCGTCGTAGCCCGCGTTCTGTGTGGGGAACACGTGCTCGATGAACTCCGATTCCACGACCGGTCCGTCCTCGACGACGAACTCGAACGCCGCGCGGACGGCGTCACGTCGCCAGTCCCGCATCATCTCGCTCGTGCCCGGAACCGACAGCTCTGCGAGCGTCCGCTCGGCTCGCTCCTCGAGGTCGGCCTCGGCGTCGGCCGGTCGGTACCACGCCGTCACGGTGCCGTGCTCACAGTCCAGTTCGCGCCGGGCGAGCGCGTCCCGGTCGCAGAGGGCCCGACACGTCTCGTCGACGCGCTCGTTCGCGGCGTTCAGCTCCGCGGCGAGCGAGCGCGTCGTCTCCGGCGCGTGCCCGTCGAACGCCGCCAGCACACGGTCGGGTGTGAGCTGGACCGACGTCCCGCCGGTGGTCCCGCGTTCGTTCTGGCTCATACAGTCCGCAACGTAACCGAACCATATTATTTTTTCCCACGTGAGAACGGCAAGAAATGGGGTGTTTCAGCGAAATAGCCTAAGTTTTAGATAGGGGGCTGTCGTGATTTACCCCGATGACGGACCTGACATGCGGTCGTGGATGGCGCACCACGCTGACGGGTGATAAGCTGTGAGTTCGTTGACAATCGAGGTGGACGACCCCGAAGACGCCTACGAGAACCTCCGGGCGATGCTCGAAGCAGCGCCGATCGAGTTCTCGCAGATAACCTCGGTCAGGCTCGAACTGGAGTACGAGTCGGCGGCCGACGACGCCGGACCGACGGCAGCCGACGACGCCAGCGAACCGACAGAGCAGCCGGCGGCCGGCTTCACCGACCCCACGATGATCCCGTCGTCCGAGGACGACGCCCCCGCACCGCCCATCGACGACGCCGAGACGTCCGAAGAGTCGACGCCGGAGGCGGCCGTCGATGGCGCGGACGAGATCTCCTTCCGAGAACCCGACGACGACGGGGACGACGACCAGCGCTCGGTGTTCGGCGACCCCGACGACTCCGATGGGACCGACTCCGTTTTCTCGACCCCGGACGACGCCGTCAGCTTCGGTGACCCCGGCGCGGACACCAGCCAGCAAAGCGACCCGGAGACCACGGAGGGCGGTCGCCCGCTGGGTTCCACGGTCGACCGCAGCACCGCGGGTCCCGGTACCGTGGACTCCGGGAACGGGAACGCCGCGACCAGCGCTTCCGAGGGCCAGCAGGGTACGGTGAACCTCTCACCCCAGACGTACAACAAGGTCGTTCGCCTGCTCCAGAACCGCGACTTCCCCATCGAGCGCAGCGAGATAGAGGACGTCGCCGTCGGTGCCTACGACATCGACGTCGAGGAGTGCAGTGCGGTCATCGACACCGCTATCGAGAAGGCGCTCGTCGCACAGGACGGCTCGCAGCTCGTCGACCCGACGGCGTAGTCGCCCCTCGCTGTTCGCGTCGCCTCACGCCGAGGACAAGGGGGGACCGTTCTGGAGTGTCGTCGTAAAGCGGAAGTGGCCGGAGCGGGCTCCGAACTTCCGATTCACTCCTCACTCCGTTCGTCGTGCATCGACCTCTCGCTCACTGCGTTCGCGGGATCCGCAAGCGGGTTCTGCCGCCAGCACCCGGCAATCTACGGTGTCGCCACTCGCCTGTCGGCTCGTGACGACTTGAGAATGGCCGGGGCGGGCTCCGAACCCGCGATCTCCGCATGACCCAGGTTCGAGGCTCGGCGGGCCCCGAGGTCACGCGTAAGCCTTCCAAGGCTGTGGTACCGCACCGAATCTCTGAAACCCTATGAGTGCGGCGCTATGTCCAGCTAAGCCACCCGGCCTCACTCTCCCGTTACCGGGTAGATGACTTAAGCCTTCTCAACTATTGCCCGGGCTGTCCTGCGGTCGCATGCCTCTCGGCGTGCGGTTAGGCAGCCCCACGGATTTATACCGCGGGGTGGTAAACCAGTGGGCATGGACGTTCCGGGCATCGTAGAATCGGCGCTGGAGGGCGAAGAGATCGCTGCCGAGGTCTCGCTCGGCGGCGAGAACGTCCTCTACGTGACGCCCAGCCGAACACTCATCTACCAGTCCGAGGGGTTCCTCAGCGACGAATCGGTCGAGGAGTACCCCCACAACGCACAGCGGGTTACCGTCAAGGAGGGTCGCCGCAAGACCCGTCTCAGCCTCGAGTACTCCCTGGACGGAACTGAGGAGTTCACGGTCCCCTCGAACGCGACCGACGACGTCCTCCACCCCGTGCTGGCTGGCGTGTTGAACGCCAGCGGGGT
This sequence comes from Haloarchaeobius sp. FL176, assembly GCF_024609245.1. Classification (GTDB taxonomy): domain Archaea; phylum Halobacteriota; class Halobacteria; order Halobacteriales; family Natrialbaceae; genus Haloarchaeobius. The sequence goes on along the minus strand of NZ_JANJYH010000002.1, from coordinate 437,146 downwards.
CACCGACCCCGACGAGACCGTCACACGGACGTTCCGTCTCGACGAGTTGACCCTCGTCATCACCTCCGAGCGGCTCGTCAAGCACGTCGGGAGCGCCGTCTGGGACGAGGACTACGAGGAGTACCACTTCGCGGACGTGACCGGCCTCGACTTCGAGGACGGCAGCGTCGCCACGCAGCTCGTGCTGACGGTCGACGGCCGGCCGGAGCGGATGAAGGTCTCGAACGAGCGCGCCGCCGAGGTGAAGGAGTACCTCCAGCGCTCGCTGTTCTCGTACTACGGCGTGAACTCGCTGGACGCGCTGAACGAGGCCGTCGCCCCAGAGGAGGCCGACGAGGGCGACGAGGCAGCGGCCGTCGACTTCGGAGAGGGCGTCGACCCGCTCGACGCCGGGAACACGGTCCAGCCGGACGAGGGCGAGGAGCCGGTCGACCCGGGTCCGCCGGCCGAACAGCCCGTCGAGACCCAGCGCGCAGGCGCGGAGTCGGCGGCGGGAGACGACCCCGGTCAGTCACCGGCCCGACAGTCGCATTCGGGCCAGCCACAGGCCGAGCAACCGCCGACCGAGCAGCCGCCGGCCGAACAGCAAACGCAAGCGCGGGCGGACCAACCCGCTGTCGACGGGACACGGACCGAACAGCCGCCCGCCGAGCAACCCGGACAGGGGCAGTCGACACAGCAGTCCCAGCCGGCAGAGCGGACCGACCCGTCCGCCGAGGAGCAGCCCGAACAGCAGAACGACGGCGTCGACCCGATGCGCGAAGCCGTCGAGCAGACATCCAAGGCGGAGCTCAGCTCGATGGTCGAGGAGGCAGGCAGCGACGCACAGGATGCGGCCGGGGGTGCGGAGTCGACGCAGCAACCCCAGCAGTCACGGCAGCCGGAGTCGACCCCGACCGGCGGAGCGGCGGGCGTCGACGAACCGGCCGACGAGGACCCGAACGCCGGCGAGAGCGACGAGGAGGAAATCCTCTCCGACTCGAAGTTCGCCGAAGCTGGCTTCCAGCCCGCGACGGCCGCCAGCGACGAGGAGCTGCTCGAACGCATCGAGACGCTCGAGTCGAAGGTCGAGCACCAGAACGAGCTGCTCCAGCGCCAGCACGACCTCCTCCAGCAGCTCGTCGACGAACTCAGCCGCAGTCAGTAGCTCCCTCACTCCCGGCCGGTGACCTTCCGCACGCACTCCGGACCGAACGGTCCGAGCTCGCCGGACTCCATCTGGACGAAGTGTCCGGTCGAAATCGACGCCCCACAGCGCCGGCACTCGTACTCGCCTTCGCGGCGCACCACGTCCGCGGTCTGGCTGACGAAGCCGCCACTCCCCGTCGTCTGTACCACGCCGTCCTCGCGCTCGATGACCCCACGCATCACCGCCGTGTCGAGTATCTCCCGGACAATGGCGGGGTCCCGCGTCACCGTTTCGATGCGGTCCATCGCCTCGGCGAGGGCGAGTTCGTCGTCCTCGAGCTTCGAGAGGAGTTCCACGCCGAGTTCGACCCGCTCGTCTGCCATCGTTCCGACGTGGTAGCGTGACGTGATTAAGCCTTGCGAGCGTGCCGCCCGCAGGTGGTGTCGGCGGTGCGTGGCCGCGCCGGTACCGTGCGGGAGAGCGACGAACACCGGCTCGGACACACCGGGCGCTACGTGGGTCAGTCGAGAGAGACCGCAAGAGAGAGTCGGTTACTCGTCGACGACGACGGCGTTGACCTGTCCGGTCTGGCCGGGGCGGGAGGTGACGCGGGCGGTGCCGGCGTCGGTCTCGATGAGCGCGCCCTTCGTGATGATGTTCCGGCGCACGTAGTTCGGGTTGGCGTCGTTCTCGACGACGTCCTCGATTGTGGCCTCGACGGTCTCGCCGCCCTGGTTCACGTTGGCGACGTTGGTCGCGAGGGCACGGGTCTTCTCGTTGTTGCCGCGCGCGTCGACGGTTCGGAAGCGCGGTCCGCCGACCTGGGTCTCCGTGGGGAGACGGCCGAGCTGGTGCTTCTTTCGGTTCCGAATCGGGCGCAGTCGCCCACCGGTGCGCTTGCGAGTGGAGCGTCCCTGGTCTTGCATACCCGGGAAGAGTCCCAGGAGCTACTTGAATCGCTCGACTTGGCACGGGCGGAATCGCAGGGTTTAGGCCGTCCTCGGCCGACCGGCGAGACATGAGTCTTCGCGTCGCCGTGGCCGCGCCGTTCCGCCAGCGCGGCAAGGACGAACTCGCCGAGAACGAGTTCGTGGTCGCCCTCTCGCTCGACCGTGACTGGTTCTCGCCGGACCAGGCGAAGCGACTGGTCGACGTGGCGACGGGCGAGGGGCTGCTGGAGCGCGACGACGACGGACTGCGGCCGACGTTCGACCCGGGGCAGGTGACCGTGCCGGAGGGGTTCGTCCCGGACGAGGACGTCCTGCGCTCGCGCTCGGCGTTCGAGCAGGTGCTCGACGACCTCGTCGCGGACGGCCACGAGAAACACGAGGCGGTCGGCGAGATCAACCAGCTGCAGGGCGAGCTGGCGGTGACCATCGAGGCCGCCGCGGTCGTCTACGCGCGGCGGAACGGGCTCGACGTGAGCGCGGTTCGTGAGAAGGCCGTCTCGGAACTGACGGGGGCGGAGTAGCGTGGTCGAGGACCGCGTGACGGACGGCGTCCGCATCGCCCAGCTGCTCTCCTCGGAGCTCGACGGCCGCGAGGACGGGACGTTCGGTCGGTTCGCCGTGGTCGACGCCGACCCGGACGTGGCACCGACGGTCGACGGCGCACGCGCCTACCGGGTGCGCTGTGACGACGAGCCGGTTGCCGAGGTGTTCGTCCAGCCCGACCGCGCCCGGGTCGAACTCCGGAGCGGCCTCGACGCCGCCGTCGAGACGGCCGAGAAGCTGGCGACGGCGGCCGACGGGACCGTCGACCTGCGGGTCCGCCCGAAGGCGGTCGAACCGCCCCGCGTCGTGCTGTTCGTCGAGTCCGGCGCGGCGGTGAAACGCGCAGCGGACGTACTCGCCGCGGCGGTCGACGCCGAATCCTGAGTCAGACTCCCTCGGCGTGCTCGTCCAGCGTTGTGGAGCCTTCCTCGAAGTACTGCTCCAGCCGCAGCGCGGTCGTCATCAGCACGGCTCCGAGGACGTTCATCGCGAGTACGTCGCGACGGCGAAGGCGGCGGCTCACGCCGCGTCCGCGAACACGAACTCCCGCAGGAGTTTCCCGCCCAGGGAGGCCGCCTGCCCCGCGTCGCGGTCGTTCACCTCGACGACGTCGAAGCCGACCACGTCGCCGGTCCCACCGACGGCCCGGACAACGTCCCGCATCTCTCGTGGCGCGAGCCCAAACGGCTCCATCGTGCCGGTTCCCGGTGCGAAGCCGGGGTCGGCACCGTCGATGTCCACGGACAGGTACACGTCGCGGTCGCCGAAGTCGGGCTCCCAGTCCGCGACCGCGTCGGGTGCCACGACGCTCACGTCGGCCTCGGCGGCGCGGTTCCACTCGGCCTCGTTGCCCGTCCGGGCACCGAGAATCACGGCCTCGTCGGCCACGTCGAGGACGTGCCTGGTGACGGTCGCGTGGCTCAGCTCGTTGCCGTCGTACTCGGCGCGGAGGTCGAGGTGTGCGTCGAGACAGACGAACGTGTCGGGGTCGGTCGCGCGGACGTTCGCCAGCGTGACGGTGTGCTCGCCGCCGAGGACCAGTGGGACCGCGTCGTCCCACACCACGTCCGTACAGACGCCCTCGAGGTAGTCGAGGTACTCCGCGGCGTCGTCCCAGGCACGCACGTCGCCGTGGTCGGCGACGCCGAGGTCGGAGAAGTGGCTCCCCGTCCGGTTGTCGTAGTCGTCGAAGGTCTCGGCAAAGCGCCGGATGCGGTCCGGTCCGAACCGGGTGCCGGGCTGGAAGGTCGTCGAGATGTCGAGCGGAGCCCCGACGACCACGTAGTCTGCGTCGTCGCGGTCGGCGATGGCTCCGGGAAACATCGGCCTCAGACGATCTTGCGCTGGTCCTCGAGCTCGAGGTACTCGATCTCGTCGTCGGGTTCGAGTTCCAGGTCCGACGGGATGGACATCGAGAACGTCTCGAATGTGTCGAGGTCCATGACCTGTGCGACGGTCTCGGACTCGACGGAGACGACCTGTCCGCCCTTTCGCTCGATGATGGGGACCCAGCACTTCGCGTCGACAGGCTGGGACATGGAACGCTTCTTGCCGTCGAAGACACCGACGGCCTCGACGCGAGCCTTCGCGCTGCCGTGTTTGCCCGGCTTCGCAGTCGAATAGCCGTTGATCTTGCAGGCAACGTCGTCGATCATCACGTAGCTTCCCTCCTGAAGGTCTCGGACTTGCTTCTGCGTTTTAGCCATGTCCCCGGATTCTGGCCGCGACTGTATAAACCGTTTGGAACGGCGTCAACGAGGTGGTCTGTGGGCGTACAGACACGGCCCGCGTCAGACTGTTTCGACCCGTCTGGCAGGCATCGCGGATGCGTCGGTCACGCCGCCTCGATGACCCGTGAGACGCGGTCGAGGCCCGCCTCAAGCTCGTCGGTGGGGAGGCCGAAGCCGAGCCGCCAGTAGCCGGGGAAGCCGAACAGGTCGCCGGGTGCGAGGACGACGCTCTCGTCCTCGACGACCCGGACGCAGAACTCGCGGGCATCCTCGAAGCCGTCGGGGACCGTGACGAAGCCGTTGACGCCGACGGGGTCGTGCCAGTCAAGCCCGTGCTCGTGGACGAACTCGCGGACGATGCCCCGGTTCCTCGCGGCCAGCTCGCGGTTCTCCGCGAGTATCTCGTCCTCCTGCTCGCCGAGTGCCTGCCGGGCGACGTGCTGTCCGAAGATCGGGGGCGAGATGGTCGTGTAGTCCTTCCAGCGCACCGCGTCCTGCACCACGTCCTCGGGGCCGGCTATCCAGCCGAAGCGCAGGCCCGCGAGCCCGTACGCCTTCGTCAGGCTCGTCGTGGAGATGCCGTAGTCGCCCATGCTCGCCACGGGCGGAAGGGGTTCGTCGTCGAGCAGCCGGTACACCTCGTCACAGAGCAGGTAGGCGTCGTGGGCCGCCGCGAGGTCGTACAGCTCGCCGACGACCGCCTCGTCGTGGTACCGCCCCGTCGGGTTGTTCGGGTTGTTCAGCACGACCAGCTTCGTCTCCGGGCGCATCGCGTCGGCGACGGCGTCCACGTCCAGCGTCCACGCCGGCTCCTGCAGGTCGACCGTCGTCACGTCGCAGATGGATTCGGGCACCGCCTGCAGCGCCTGGTACGTGGGCGTCACGACGACGACGTGGTCGTCGGCGTCGAGCAGCGAGAGGAACACGAGCAGGTTCGCCTCCTGTGTCCCGCAGGTGAAACAGACCTCGTCGGGGCCGCGGTCGTACCGCTCGCCGACCTCGGCGCGGAACTCGGGGTCGCCGTCGGTCGGGATGACGTAGTTCAACTCGCCGGGGTCCGTGTCGAACCGCGAGGAGTCGAGCGGGCGGATGCCCGACTCCGCGAGCATGATGTCCGCTTCGTGTTCGTACTCACCGAACCACCGCTCCAGTCCGAACTCGGCGATGTCCATACCGGACCTGTGTGCGGCGACGAGAAACGTGTACCGGCACCGGTAGTTCCCGAGACGGTCAGACGGACGACGAACGTCTGCTCCCGGTGCGCAGTCCGATACTGTAGGCCAGAACGACGAGTAGTTCGACCGCGAGCGGTTCGACGACGGCACCGAGCACCAGCACGAGCCCAATCCCCAACACGAACACGGCTGCGCCAGCGAGTACCGGGGAGCGAGAGCCGTACGTCTTCGCTTCGGAGTAGACGAACGTCGAGACGAGCAGCTGAACGACCGGGAGGACGAGCGCACCGAGACCGAAGGCGGGCATAGATTACAGTCCCTGCTGGCAGCATAAATACGACGTGGGACTCCAGCTGCCGGTCGTCGGCTACTGTCACCTCACCGCGTCCGGTAGGTTGACACGCACGAGGCCGTAGACCCGACGAACTCACTCCTCGCGCCGTTTCCGCATGTTCTGCCTGGTGAACTGCGGCTGGGCGCGGAGCCCCTTCTTGTCGCGGAACGAGAGCCACAGCAGGATGCCACCGATGATTCCGATAGCACCCGACACCCCGGCCGCGTAGAGCGACGCCCCCTGATAGAGGTACGCGGTCGCGAGGATGGAAAAGGAGAACACGAGCCCGTAGACGATGCGCTTCGCGAGCCGGTCGATGACGCCCTTCTGGTCGTTCAGCTCGACCTGCAGCGTGAGGTTGCCGCGCTGGGCGCGGTCGAGGGTGTTCTCCAGCTTCGTCGGCACGCGGAGCATCGACTGGGCGGACTCCCAGGCCTGCTCGCCGGTCTCCTCGACGTACTGCTTGATGGACTCCTCGCGGTAGCCCTGCTCGGTGAGATACTCGGTCGCGGTGGTGATGAAGTCGAAGTCCTCGTCGAGCGTGACACAGACCCCCTCGACGACGGTCGCGACGCGGAGGACGAGCGCGAGGTTCGCGGGCAGCCGGAACGGGAACTCGTAGATGGAGTCCTCGATCTGGCCGATGATCTGGTTCACGCGGTACTGCTCGATGTCGTCGCCACGGGCGTCGGCGATGGCCAGCTCCATCACGTCGCCCATCACGTCACGGTCGGCCTCGGGCGAGAGCGTCCCGATGGCGATGAGGGAGTCGAGGATGCCGTCGATGTCCTGGTTCGCGACGGCGATGTAGAACTCGACGATGCGGTCCTGGACGAACTCGTCGACCCGCCCGGACATGCCGAAGTCGTAGAAGACGATGGTCCCGTCGTCGGTCACGGCGAGGTTGCCGGGGTGCGGGTCGGCGTGGAAGACGCCGTCCTCGATGATCATCTGGAGGTACGCCTCCTGGAGGGTCTCGGCGACCTCGCTACGGTCGATACCCTGCTCGTCGAGCTGGTCGACCTCGTTGATCTTCGTCCCGCCGACGTACTCCATCGTGAGCACCCGCGCGTCGGAGTAGTCGTCGAGGACCGCCGGGATGCGCACGCCGTCGAACTCCGCGAAGTTCGCGCGGATCTCCGTGAGCATCCGTGCCTCCCGCCCGTAGTCCATCTCCTCGCGGATGGTCTTCCCGAACTCGTCGGCGAGGTTCTCCAGCGAGAACGCCCGGGCCTGGCCCACGAAGCGCATCAGGAGCGGCAGCGACCACTTGATGACGCGGAGGTCGGCCTCGACGAGCGACTGGACGCCGGGGCGGCGAACCTTCACTGCCACGTCGGTTCCCCGAACCCGGGCGCGGTACACCTGCCCGAGACTCGCGCCACTGATCGGTTCGGTGTCGAACTCGTCGAAGGTCTCCGCGACGGGTCCGAGCTCCTCCTCGAGGACGGCGCGCGCCCCGTCCCAGTCGGCCGGCGGCACGTCGTCTTGGAGCGACGCCAGAACCTCGATGTACTCCGCCGGGAGGATGTCGGGTCTGGTCGAGAGCAGTTGGCCGAGCTTGATGAACGTCGGCCCCAGCGTCAACAGCGAGTCGAGCAGGTGCTCGGCGCGACGGACGCGCGTCTCTGTGTCGACCTCCCGGGGCCCGCCGAACAGCAGATATTGGCGTCGGTCACGGGCGTACGCGAGCAGCAGCGGGAGGAACTGTCTCGCGACGACGAAGAAGCGCCAGTATGCACGAAGGTTGACCAGCGTGATCACCCCGGCTTACTCGTCGTCGCTGATCTCGATTCGTGTCTCCTCGGCGCGCCGCTTCGGGAGGTGGAGCTCGAGGACGCCGCGTTCGACCGAGGCCTCGGCACCCTCGGAGGTAGCGTCCGGGGGGAGGGGCAACTCGGCGTCGAGGAACATCGACCGCTCCTCGCGCTCGTAGCGGAACTCGGGGGGTACGTCCTTCTCGCGGCGCGCTTCGAGACGGACCCGACCGTCACTCACGACGATGTCGAGCGTCTCGGTGGACACGCCCGGCAGGTCGACGACGAGGAGGTACGCCTCCTCGGACTCGAGGAAGTCGGCGAACACGGCGTCGGGCAGGTCCCGCAACGCGTCACGCAGCGCTGACATGAGACTCCCTTGGGGGTCGGGGACGAAAAAGGCCGCGGAGACGGAACCGACGCGTGACACAGACAGGCACACCTTTCTCAGAGAGCCAGCCGGGCCACGGTGCCGAAACCGATGACGAGGAGAACCACGGTCGCCGTGGCCGTACCGCCCCACACGAATGCACGAGAGGCGAAGGACGAGACGGAGCCATTCCGGGTGGCCGGCCGCGACCTCGACCGTGAACGAAAGAACGTCTCCTCACGGAAGCAGCGGCGTGAGCCCGAGTGCGACCAGGCCGACGCCGAGCAGCATCGGAACGACCGCCTTCCGACGGAGTCGGCCGACGACGCCGGCCTCGGTCGTATCGGAGACGAGGAAAAGGGGGCCGAACAGCGCATCGAGCCGGGAGCCAGTGCCGTCGGCCGGGGGGCCGGCCACGACGCCCTCGACGCCGCTCCCAGGTCGGCGGTTCGCCCGGGCGGAGCCGAACACGTACGCGCTGTCGCCCGGGTCCAGCCGTTCCTCGACGTAGCGGCGGTCGTTGCCCGTCGAGAGGGTGATCACACCGAGGTCGAGCTCGCTGTCCTCGTCGTCGACGCGGTCGTTGGCGTCGATGAACTGCTGGACGCGGTGGGGTGGCGTGTCGCCGCCGTCGACCCGGACGGTGTCGTCCGTCGCGAGCGAGAACTCCGCACCGTCCGGCTCGACGAGCACCCGGCCGGTGTCGTCCGCGAGGACGAACGGTCGCGACCAGACGCCCGAATCGACGGTCTTCCAGTGACTGTGCTTGCCGGACTGCCGGTACTCCTCGACCGTCCAGCGGCACACGAGACAGTCGGTGCCGGTGAACGGGGCCGAGACGGTCTCCTCGTGGACCCCGGCGACGCCCTGGACCTCGCAGCTCCCGCCGTGGCGGAGTCGGTACGTCGGGATGGGGTCGGCGCGGGTGATGCGGTAGACCTTCGTGCCGACGGCGCCGCCGTAACCCAGGACGAGGAGCCCGGCGAGGACGGCCAGCTGGTGGAAGGGCGTCATCATCGTCGTGGGTTTCGTGCGGACTCATATAAAAATTGATAATTTTCGGATGCGGTCTCGTGCGACAGCCCCGCACGTTTTTGCTCCAGCCCGCGGACTCTGCGAACATGGACGAACGCAGGCGCGAGTCCGGCTTCCGGGAGCGGACTCGCATCGACGACGCGAGGGCAGCCCTCCAGAAGCGTGTCGCCGCGGTCGACCGGGCGGAGACCGTCGCCGTGGCGTCGGCTGACGGGCGGACGCTAGCCGAGTCGGTCGCGTCGACGCGGCCCGTGCCGGGCGAGTCGCGGGCCGCCGTCGACGGGTTCGCCGTGAGCGCGAGTGCGACCTTCGGCGCGAGCGACCGCTCGCCAGCCTTGCTCGCGGCCGATGCCGCCATCGGCGACACCGAGAAGACGGGGGGCGCACGTCGCGTCGACGCGGGCGACCCGTTACCGTCGGGAGCGGACGCCGTCGTCCCGGTCGGCGGGGCGACCCGGATCGACGACACGGTCGAGGTGTTCGACCCCGTCGCGGTCTGCGACGGGGTCGTGACGGTCGGCTCCGACGTCGCTGCCGACGAGCCCCTGTACGAGCCGGGGCATCGCCTCCGTCCGCCGGACCTCGGGCTGCTGCTCGCTGCCGGCGTCGAGACCGTCGCAGTCAGTGACCGGCCCCGGGTCGCGGTCGTACCGACCGGTGATGGCCTCGTGACCGGCGAGCCGGGACGGGGCGAGAGCGTCGAAACAGACTCGCTGACGGTCGCCCGCCTGGTCGAGCGCTGGGGTGGCGTCGCCGAGCGCCGCGAGCCGGTTCCGGCCGACCGGGGAGCTATCGCCGACGCGCTCCGAGACGCGGCCGCCGACGCCGACGTCGTCGCCACCACCGGCGGCTCCGGGCTCGGCGAGAACGACCTCGTGCCGGACGCGCTGACGACCGTCGGGGACCTCGACGTCCACGGCATCGCGGCGACACCCGGCGAGTCGCTCGGGCTCGGCGCGGTCGACGGGACACCGGTCGTGATGCTCCCGGGCGGGCCCGCCGCCTGCGTCGTCGGCGCGGTACAGTTCCTCAGGCCCGCTGTGACGTGGGCGGACGGACGCGAACACGAGGAGCCGCCGACCGGCCCCGCGATGCTCACCCGGAAGGTCCCCTCCGAGCCGGGCGTCAGGACGTACGTCCGGGTGCGCTTCGACGCCGAAGGCGGGCAGCGCGTCGCCGTCCCCATCCGGACCGACGGGGAGCTGTCGCACTCCTCCGTCGGCCTCGCCGACGGTTGGATCGAGATACGCGAGGGCATCGAAGGGCTGCCGGAGGGCGACCTCGTCGCCGTCCAGCGCTGGGGGTGGTCGCCATGAGGAAGGAGTTCCGCGAGCTGGCACCGCCCGAGGAGGCCCACGAGGCCATCGCGAGCCTCGACCTCGAGCCCGAGCCGGAGACGGTATCGCTCGGTGAGGCGCGCGGTCGCGTGCTCGCCGAGCGCATCGACGCGGAGCGCGACGTGCCGGGGTTCGACCGCGCGAAGCTCGACGGCTACGCGCTCCGGGCGGCGGACACCTTCGGCGCGGGCGAGACGGAGCCGGCGACGCTGGACCTCGTCGGCCGCGTGGACGCGGGCACGGAACCCGACGTGACCGTCGGCGGCGGCGAGTGCGTCGAGATATCGACGGGCGCAGTGATGCCGGCCGGCGCGGACGCGATGGTGATGGTCGAGGAGACCGACCTGGTCGAGAACGGCGACGGCGTGGAGCACGTCGCGGTCAGGTCGAGCGTCACGCCCGGCGAGAACGTCGCCTTCGCGGGCACCGACGTCGCGGCGGGTGAACGCGCGCTCGGCCCCGGCACCCGGATCACGCCCCGCGAGGTCGGCCTGCTCTCGGCACTGGGCGTCGACGAGGTACCGGTGACGGGCCAGCCGACGGTGGGTATCGTCTCCACGGGCGAGGAGCTCGTCAGACCGGGCGACGAACTTCACGACGAGCGAGGACAGATCTACGACGTGAACAGCTACAGCGTCGCTGCGGGCGTCGCCGACGCCGGCGGCGTTCCGGAGCTCTACCCGCACACCGGCGACGACTACGACGAGATGGAGCGCGTGCTCTCCCGGGCCGCCGACGAGTGCGACCTCGTGCTCTCCTCGGGCAGCACCAGCGCGAGCGCCGTCGACGTGGTGTATCGCGTCGTCGAGAAGCGCGGCGAGCTGCTCGTCCACGGCGTCGCCGTCAAGCCCGGCAAGCCGATGCTCGTCGGGGAACTCGAAGACAGCGCGTACGTCGGCCTCCCGGGCTACCCCGTCTCCGCGCTGACCATCTTCCGCACCTTCGTCGCGCCCGCCATCCGTCGGGCCGCCGGGCTCCCCGAGTCCGCGATGGCGACCACGACGGGCGAGCTCGCCGAGCGCGAGCGCCACGCCGAGGGTCGCCACCGGTTCGTCTCTGTCGGGCTGGTCGAGGACGGCGACGGCCGAACGCTCGTCTACCCCGTCGACAAGGGCTCCGGCGCGACGACCAGCCTCGCCGAAGCCGACGGCGTCGTCGAGATGCCCGCAGACGTCACCTACCTCGACGCCGGCGAGACCGTCACCGTCCAGCTGTTCTCGCCGGACGTGCGTCCGCCGGCCGTCTTCGGCGTCGGCGAGGACGACCCGCTGCTCTCGCTCGCGCTCGACCGGGTCCCCACCGCGCGCTACCTGGGCGTCGGCACGCGCCCGGGGCTCCGGCGGCTCCGAGCCGACGTGCCGGACGTTGCAGTCGTCGCCGGACCCGTCGACCTCGACCGCGAGAGCGAGGCCGAGGAGCCGGCGCTGCTGGCGGACTGGACCCGTGAGTGGGGGCTCGTCGTCCCGCACGGCAACCCCGACGATGTGTCCGGACTCGACGACCTCGCCGACCGGGACCTGCGGTTCGTCAACCGGACCACGTCCTCGGGCCTGCGGACGACGCTCGCGAACGCGCTGACCGACCTCGCTGAGGAACGCGGCGTCGACCGCCACGACATCGTCGAGTCCATCGACGGCTTCGACGCCGGCCGGCGGGCGCACGAGAGCCCCGCACGGGTCGTCGACGGGGGCGACGCGGACGTGGCGCTCGGGCTCCGGGCGACCGCCGAGAAACTGGACATGGGGTTCGTCCCCTGTGGGACCGAGCGCGTCCGGCTGCTGGGCAACCCCGACCGCGTCGAGAAGGCGGGCGTGCAGACGCTGGTCGCGGCGCTGGACTCTGCGGAGGGGGTAGCCGACGGACTGGCAGGCTACTCGCTGTAGCCCGTCAACGCACCATCCTCGTTCCGTGGATCCGATAGCAAGCCGGGCGTGTCGGGAGCTGGACAGCAGTTCTCTCGTCACCGAACCGCTCGACTGCAGTGACCGGCGGACGGCCCAAGTCGGGGTACCCCACTGGTGCGAAACATTATATCTGTCCGGGACGAACCGCCGACAATGTCGGACTCCGTCGAGATAACGGGCAGCCACGCCCGACTGGCGCTGTTCGGGGTCACCGCGGGCGGGCTCCTGCTGACCGTCGTACTCGTCGCGGTCTCCATCGGCGGCCTCATGGGCGTCGCGGTCGGCGTGTTCCTTTCGCTGATTGCGGTCCTCGTCGCGGTCGGGAGCTGGCGGAGCCTGCACGGGAAGGCCGTCGGTCCGGTGATGGGGACGCCCTGGGACATCACGTCCGACCGGTACGCCTTCCCCGGGCAGGCCGCCAAGGAGCGGTGGCTGCGGGCGGTGCATCGGCTGCCGGACGGCGAGGACGAAGAGGACTGATTCTGCGGCGCGGTCAGTACCGGTCGTCGGCCCACAGGTCCGCGAACGTCTCGACGCGGTGGTCGCCCATCACGCAGTGCCCGCGGAACTCGTGGCCGTGGCGTTCGACGTGGATGGCGTCGAGGCCGGCGTTCCAAGCCGCGCCGACGTCGCCGCTGCCGTCGCCGGCGAGGACGCCCCGTCTGTCGGTCGCGACGCCGCCGTCGGTGGCGACGGGCGGTCTCGCGACGCCCATGTCCCGCAGCGCGTGGTAGACGGGCGACGGGTCGGGCTTCCAGCCGGTGTCGTCCGTACAGCAGACGATGGCGTCGAACCAGTCGCGGATGCCGACCTCGTCGATGACGGGGTCGGCGAGGAACTGCTGGCAGTGCGTGACGAGGCCGACGGGGCAGTCGAGGTCGCCGACGAACTCGGCGTCGGGGTGGAGGAACGTGTTCTCGGCGCGGACCTGCGGGTCCTCGACCGCGTGGAAGGCGGGCCAGAACTCGGCGGGATCGATGCCCCACGCGCGGAGCTGGTCGTCCCGCTTGCCGGTGAGGCCGTGCCAGAGGGTGTGGGCCTCTCGGTCGGTGAACCGGTAGCCGAGCCGGTCGCCGACCCGGTCGAACACCTCGCGGGTGTACGACCAGTCCACGTCGACGAGGGTGCCGTCGAGGTCCAGCAGCCAGTAGTCGTACTCGGGCGGCATCGGAGTCGAGGCTAGGACGGTTGCCGGTAAGTGTCTTCCGGGGCTGTGCCTCCACTGTACCGTGGTGGCTATGGGTCCGCCGGTCGCCGCCGTCTGCGCCTGACGCCAGCAGACGGGAATCGCCGCCCGCGTTTAAGTCCGCTGAGTCTCAACGGTGACGTATGTACGACACCGTGCTGTATCCCACCGACGGAAGTGACGCGACGAACCGGGCACGACGCCACGCCATCGACCTCGCCGGGCAGTACGGCGCGACTCTGCACGTGCTCTCGGTCGTCACCGAGGACCCCTACCGCGACGAGACCGCGGCGGAGCGGGCGAGCGAGGAGGCCGAGCGGACCGTCGAGACCGTCGGCAACGCCGCCCGCGAGGACGGTGTCGAGGTGGTGACCGCCGTCCGGCAGGGCATCCCGCACGAGACCATCCTCGACTACGCCGACGAGGCGGAGGCCGACATGATCGTCATGGGCACCCACGGTCGGACCGGCGTCGACCGTGCCATCATCGGCAGCGTCACCGAACGCGTCGTCCGGACCGCCCACGTGCCGGTGGTGACCATCCGGATGACCGATGAGCCGACGATCAACGACGCCGACGAGGCCGAGGAACTCGCAATCGAGGAGCTGACCGCTCACGGCTACGACGACCCGAGGGTCACCGAGGAGCCGTACCGGACCACGGGCTCCTGGATCGTCCCCGCGGAAGCCGGCGACCAGACCGTCCAGGTCCACATCGACGCCACTTCGGGGTCGGCGCGCATCGCACGGCTACGGGACTGACCCCGCCCGCTCGGCGCTCACAACTCGTCGACGACGTGGATGGAGCTCCCGAAGTACTTCGTCAGCGCCTCGCTCGTCGAGTCGGCGTTGAACAGGTCGAGGTTCTCATCGACCGCCGCTCGCAACGCGTCGAGGTACGCCTCGTCGGTCCGTAGCTCGCTGAACGTGGCGTCCTCGACGGGGACGCCGAGCGCGTCCGAAAGCAGCGCCCGGACGTGTTCGGGGTCGTTGAACTCGCCGCGCCAGCAGTGGTCGCGGAAGAACAGCCAGCCGTCGCTCCCGGGCTCCGCCGCCTCCCGGAAGACGGTCGTCTCGAACGTCGCCGGGTCGACCGAGACCCGCCCCTCGGCCGGCGCGAGGCGGAATCGGAGCCGGGCGACGTACGCCGCCTCCACCCTTACACTTCCGCGTTGAGGATCTCCGCCATCTCGATGTCTTGCTCGGTGATGCCACCCGCCTCGTGGCTGGTGAACCGGACCTCGACCTCCTTGTACCGGATGATGAGCTCCGGGTGGTGGAACTGTGCCTCGGCGATCTCGCCCGTCAGCTGGGCGAAGTTGACGCCCTTCATGTAGTCGTCGAACTCGAAGACGCGGACGACCTCGTCGCCGTCGCGGTCCCAGCCCTCGGGGAGCTGCTCGTCGACCTCCTCGTCGGACAGCACGTCTGCCATACCTGAGAGATGGGCGGGGGTCGGGATAATCGTTGGGGCGGGGCGGCGCAGTCGGCTGACTGCGCCCCAAAGCGTATGTCGGGAAGCCGCGACCGTCCGGACGTGCACTCGCCCTCCAGACGGCGACTGCTCGGGGCCGTCGGGACGGCCGCCCTCGGCGGGCTCGCCGCGGGATGCCCGGCGCGACAGCCCCCGCGGCTCGCGGTCTCCGTCCACCCCGACGGGCGGTTCGGCTGGAACGAGACCACCCGCGCCGCTAGGGACGCCGTCCGCGTCGGCGTCGAGCAGGTCGCCACACGCGCCGAGCGTAGCCTCGACGTGAGCGTCGAAACGAGCGTCACCGCTGGTAAGCCGGTCCCGCCCGACGCGGTCTCGACGGCGGACCAGCAGGCGCTGTTCGACAGCGTCGAGCGCTGGCTCCGCGACCGCGACGCCTACGACGACGGCGCCTGTCACCTCTACCTCCCACGACTCCCGTTCGACCAAGTGCTCGGCTACGGGGCCGCGAACCGCGACGTGGCGAGCGGCGGGGCCGTCGCGTTCGCGAACCTCGGCGCGACCGAGTTCTGGGACGACCGCGCCGTCTCGGAGAACATGGCCGTCCACGAGTGGCTCCACACCGTCGTCCGGCCCGACATCGCCGCCGCGGTCAACGGCAGTCGCTGCGAGCACGACCTCGGAGTGGTCGCCCGGCGGGACCTCGAGACGGTCGTGGTGACACCGCTGGCCACCAGCTACGCCGACACGACGCTGTTCGGCGGCGAGACGCGGTGGCACGGCTCGGGCTGTTACGACCACGCGTCGTTCTCGATCCACGACGGCCGCGAACTCCGACCACAGTACTGGACGCACACCTGGCAGCTGAGCGATGCGACGCTCCGGGCGACGACGCGCTACGTTGACGAGTACCTCCGCTGAGAATCGTGGGTCGGCGGGAACGTCAGTCGTCGTCGGTGACGACGCCGGTCTGCAGGTCGGTGTCCTCGTCGCCGGCCACCGCACCGACGAACGCCGGTGGCGAGCCGCCGAACTCGGGGTCGAACAGCTGGAGCGCCGTGTTGATGGTCGCCCAGTCGTCCTCCGCGGCGGCGTCGCGCAGGCTCTTCGTCGGCGGGGCGAGCAGCTGGCCGACGAGCGCGTCGGCCATCGACTCGACCACCTCGCGCTCCTCGTCGTCGAGGTCCAGCTTCGCGAGGGCAGTCTCGAGTTCGCGGGCCTTCACGCGCTCCGCGGACTCGTACATCGCGGCGATGACCTCGTCCGCGCGCTTTCGTTTGTACTGGTCGAGCAGGAGGTCGAACTCCGTCTCGACCATCCGCTCGACCTCGCGGGCCGCCTCGCGGCGTTTCGCCCGCGTCTCGTCGGTCACGTCCTCGAGGTCGTCGAGGTCGTACACGTCAACGGTGTCGAGGTCGCGGGCAGCAGCCGCGACGTCGCGGGGCTGTGCGAGGTCGAAGACGGTCCGGTCGCGACCGTCGTCGAGGTCGTGCTGGGCGATGATGGGGTCGTCGCTGCCCGTCGCCGTGACGACCACGTCCGCACCGCGTGTCGCGCTGTCGAGCGCGGCCAGCGTGACCGCCTCGGCGTCGACGTCGACCTCGCTCGCGAGGTGCTCCGCGTGGGGGAGCGTGCGGTTCGCGACGACGAGTTCGGCGACGCCCCGGTCGGCGAGCGCCCGGGCCGCGAGCGTCGCCATCTCGCCCGCGCCCACGACCAGCGCCGTCGATTCGGGGAGGTCCCGCTCGTCGGCGACGAGGTTCGCGGCGGCCGACCCCAGGGAGACGACGCCCTCGTTGATGTCGGTCTCGTCGCGGACGCGCTCGCCAACGTGGATGGCCTTCAGCACGGCGTCGTCGAGCATCGGCCCGAGTCCGTCGATACCGCGGGCTTCCTCGTAGGCCGAGCGAATCTGGCCGAGTATCTGGTCCTCGCCGAGGACGATGGACTCCAGCCCGGCGGCGACCCGGAGCAGGTGTCGGAGGCTCTCCTCGTGGTCCATCCGGACGACGACGTCGTCGTTCTCGACGTGTTCGGCGTACGATTCGAGGGCCGCCCGGCCGGCGGCCGGGTCGTCGGTGACGACGTACGCCTCGGCACGGTTGCAGGTGTGGAGACAGAACGACTCGTGGACGCCGTCCCGTGCAGTCAGGTCGGTGACGACCTCGCGCTGGGTGGCCCCGCTGGCCGCCGCGATGTCGTCGACACTGGCGACCGAGTGCGAGACGCGAACGCCGGAGATGACGCCAGAGGCACCTATCATAGTTCGTCGAGTGCGCGGTCGGCAACGACCTCGCGCGCTATCTGGCGGAGGTTGGGGTTTCCTGTACGTAAAGCTGTCCAAACGTCGGGGGACCGAACCACGTCCCGTACCACGGTGCGCCGTCGCTCGGGTGGTGTCTCCCGTGCCTGCAGCTCCTCGCGGATGAGCCCAGTTAGCTCGGCCATCGCGCCCGCCCCCCCGATATCGTCCTCCAGCGTCTCCCGGAGGTGCTTCGACAGCGCCGGCGACGCGCCACCGGTCGAGATGGAGACGACGACGGGGTCGTCGCGCACCGTCGCGGGCACGACGACGCTCCCGGGGTCGCGGTCGCCGTGCGTGTCGGTCCGGTTCACGAGCACGTTCCGGTCGGCCGCGGCGTGCTCGATTGCGGCGTTCAGCTCGCCGTCGTTCGTCGCGGCGACGACCAGGGCCGGGTCGACCCGGTCCAGCCAGTCGTCGACGTCGTCGGGGTCGAGTGCGGCCCGGACGCGCTCGGCCCCGCCGAAGTCGGCGTCGTCGGCGAAGTCGGGGCTCACGACGACGACGACGCGGGCCTCCCGGGTGAAGCGCCGGGCCTTGCGTGCGCCGACGCGGCCGCCGCCGACGACGAGCACGGTCGTGCCAGTGAAGTCGTGGAGCAGCGGAATCATCGCGGTCGCCTCCGGTGTAGTGCCATCAGCTCTACCGGAGCGAGGGAAGCGAGGGACAAAAGCTCACCGGGGGGTCCCGGTCGCTGGGAATCGAGTGGCGCCGTCGCCATGACGGCCGTCACTCGGTCTCGGCCGCCTGCACCGCATCTTCCGCCGTGTTCGCGTCGGCCCGTTCGGCGAGGCGGATACCCGTCTTCTTCAGGATACGTGTCGAGAACAGCGAGTCCCAGTCCTCGTCCGCGACGTTCCAGTACTCGGCCATCGTCTCGCGGACCTGCTCGATGCGCTCCTGACTCTCCGCCTCGGACCGGCCGTGTGTCATCGCGAAGAAGTTGTACGGCCAGACACCCTCGTGGCGCGGGCGCTCGTAGCAGTGCGTGACGAAGTCGAGGCCGGCGACGACGGGGCCGACCTCGTCGACGACGTCGTCGGGCACGTTCCAGACGGTCATCCCGTTCTCGGTGTAGCCGAGCGCGTAGTGGTTCGGGATGACGCCGATGCGGCGGATCTTCCCCTCGCGCTCGAACCGGCGGACCGTCTCGACGACCCAGTCGACGTCCTCCCCGAGCGTCTCCGCGACATCGAGGTACGGCGTCGCCGTCACGGCGAACCCGTCCTGTATCTCGAGGACGAGGTCGCGCTCGCGTGGCGTCAGCGACTTGCGCCCGGACGGCTCGACGCTCGGCCCCAGCCCCGTGAGGTCGAGGTCGCCGTCGGCGATGGGGCCGTCGAGGTAGAACTTCGCCTCGACGCGGAACTCCTGCTGCTTGGGCAGGTTGTACGTCTCCTGGCCAGTCTCGGCCTCGATCTCGGCCAGCACGGCGTCGACGCGCTCCGCGGCGGTCTCGTCCTCGCCGTCGGCGACCGAGAGCACGAACCACATGTTGAGGTGAGGGTGCTCGCGCTCGTAGTTGTGGGCGACCTCGCGGTGCGCGTTGACCTGCTCGGCGACCTCGTCGAACCGTTCCTCGGGAGCGTGCATCGCGACGAGCGTCGCGGTGCCACCGATCTTCTGGGCGTTGACGAGCGAGCCGAAGCGACTGAGGACCCCCTCGTCGTCGAGCGTTCGGATGCGCTCGACCAGCTCCTCGGCGCTCACCTGGACGCCTCGGTCCCGGAGCGCGGCCGCCGCCGGGTCGAACGGCCTGCGGACGACCGGGAACCCCCCCTGGAAGGCGTTGACGACGGCGCGGTCGGTTCTGTCCAGTTCGTAGTCGACGGCCCTTCCCATACCCTCGCCTGGGGTTCGTGGGGGTAAAAGCGGCGCGCTCTCTCTCGCGCGGCCCCGGAACGGCGGAGAACCGGACGCCGGAACCGCTTCGCACACCACCACAACGAACTTGATAGGCGGCGGTCGAACCGGAAGACGATGCGGACCACGCACACCGCGACGGCGGCCGACCTCGACGCCATGCGGGCTTTCGAGCGCGAGTTCGTCGGCGCGAGGTGACCGCCGAGACGTTCCGCAGGCAGTTCGAGCGGTGCCCCGAACTGTTCGTGCTCTGTGAATCGACCGACGACGGGCAGGGGACCGACAGCGGGCTGCTCGGTGCGGCGTCGGGCTACGCCGACGGTCCAGAAGTAGACGGTGACACCGTCGCTCTCGCCGCCATCGGCGTCAGGAACGGCTACGAGGGGAACGGCATCGGCCGCGAACTGCTGGCGGCGTTCGAGGCAGGGGCACGCGAGTACGGCGACATCGTCGGCGTCGCCGCTGCCGACAACGTCGAGGGGTTCTACCTGGCCTGTGGCTACGAACCGTCGCTGATACTGGTGCAAGTCCTCGAAGCCGACCTGCCGGTCGACTACGCGAGCCGCGGCGACCTCGTCGACGAGCGGGGCGCCGACGGCACCCGATTCCTGTACTACGGCTTCGACGAGTACCAGCCGTCCCTGCGCGTCGAGTTGCAGCGCGGGCTCGGCGGGACGGCGAACACGATACTCAGGAAACAGCTCGACCAGTAGTGACGGAGCAGACGGCCGGGCGCCCGGCTGCCTCCGTCACAGCAGCATCCGCTGGGAGACGGAGCCCCGGACGACGGCGAGGAACGGCCCTCATATACCTTCTGTTGGAATCGTCACGAACGCAGAGAATGTGTGTGATGCCCCCGTGCGCTTCGGCATACGGACATCTCTCGCACACCGGCCCAGAGAGACGGCAGGCGGCCTGGCTCCGGACACATCACCTCGCGCCGTCAGTCGCCGCGGACGCCCGTCACGTCGTAGCCCAGCTCCTCGATGCCGGCGAGGATGGCGTCGTGGTCGGCCGACGCCTCGTAGTAGATGACCACGTCGAAGCTGCCGTTACGGAGCAGCTGCTGGCACTCCCAGACGAACTCCTCGCCGTCGATGGTGAGGCCCTGATGCTGGTTCGAGGAGAAGTCGGGGTCGTCGTTGCCCGAGTGGACGTACACGTCCTTCGGGTCGTGGCCCGCGTGCTCGGCGATGACGTCGCCCGCGTCGAGCGTCGCCTGCATCATCTCGAGGTCGTCCTGGCCGGAGTAGTCCGTGTGGACGATGGCGCCGTTGAGTGCGACATCGCCGGGTTCCAGCAGTGCCTCTGTCCGTCGGACGAGGTCGTCGTCGATGGATTCGCTCATTGGTCGACCGGTGGGTCCGGTCACTCAAATCGGTCACGGTCCGGACGCGTCGCTGACCGCATCCAGAATGGGTTGCTACACGGGAAAGACGGCACGCCGCCCGCCCGGACACCGCTCGCCTGTGGGGACGACCTACAGTCGCGTGAGGTTCTGCGCCCGCGGGCCATCGTCG
The DNA here is from genome assembly GCF_024609245.1 of Haloarchaeobius sp. FL176. Classification (GTDB taxonomy): domain Archaea; phylum Halobacteriota; class Halobacteria; order Halobacteriales; family Natrialbaceae; genus Haloarchaeobius. The sequence goes on along the minus strand of NZ_JANJYH010000002.1, from coordinate 416,580 downwards.
GTGTCGACGATGTCGAACTCGACCTCCTGGCCTTCTTCCAGATCCTCGCCGCCGATGTCCTCCATGTGGAAGAACACGTCCTCGTCGTGGTCCTCGGTCGCGATGAAGCCGTAACCGCCCGATTCCTTGAAGAAATCGACAGTACCTGTTGCCATTCCACATGGAATCACGGCAGCATCCAATAAAAATGTATGTGGCGTGCTCTCTTGTACCGTGGCCGATCCACCTGTGGGACAACACAAGACCCATTAGCTGCTCCGTCGAACGTGTCGCTAATGCGAGCGTGGGTGCAAGAGCGATGGCAGTTGGCGTACGAGCAACTGCTCAAGCGTGAGATATCCGGCTCGCCGGCCCACGTCGCGGTCATCCAGGACGGGAACCGCAGATACGCCCGACAGCGCGGCGACGACGCGCCCGACGGGCACAAAGCCGGCGCCAAGACCAGCGAGGAGATACTCGAGTGGTGTCGCGACATCGGCGTCGAGGAGCTGACTCTGTACACCTTCTCCACCGAGAACTTCGAGCGGCCACAGGAGGAGCTCGATCCGCTGTTCGACCTGATGGCCGAGAAGCTGCGGGACTTCGCGGACCACGAACAGATCCACGAGAACGAGGTCGCCATCCGGGTCATCGGCGACGCCACGATGCTCCCCGAGCGCGTCCGCTCCGCCGCCCGCCACGCCGAGGAACGGACCCGCGGCTACGACGAGTTCGTCCTCAACATCGCGCTGGCCTACGGCGGCCGGAACGAGCTGCTGACCGCTGCACAGCAGATCGCCCGCGCCGTGGACGACGGCGAGCTCGCCCCCGAGGAGGTGACCGTCGAGACCGTCGAGGACCGGCTCTACGGGCAGCCGGTCCGGGACGTTGACCTCATCATCCGGACCGGCGGCGCGGAGCGCACCTCGAACTTCCTGCCGTGGCACGCCAACGGCAACGAGGCCGCCGTCTTCTTCTGTGCGCCGTACTGGCCGGAGTTCTCGAAGGTGGACTTCCTTCGCGCCATCCGGACGTACGAGAACCGCGAGCAGTCCTGGCGACGCACCCGCGCTCGGCGGGCGCTGGCGCTGGTAAAGGCGTTCGGGACGACCGAGCTCGCCGAAGCGACCACTGTCGTGCGGAAGTTCCGCGACTCGCTCTCGGGCAGCGAGCACGACGAAGCCTCCCGCGTCGCCGAGGAGTCGACGACGGCGGACTGAGCTACCTGAGCGCGGCCGCCGACAGCAACGCACCGACGACCAGAAACGCGGCCGCCGGGGCCGGTGCCTGGCCGGAGCCGATCCGGTACGCGCCGTAGCCGAGGCCGGCCGCGACCGTCGCGACGAGGAGCGTGGTTCCCGTCCGTTGGAGGACGAGCCGGAACGTCGCGGCGTCGGGCACCTGCGCGTCGAGGGCGACGGACCGCTCCGCCCCGTCGATGGCGACCAGCGCGGCGACGGCCCCACCGAGGACGGCGGGTATCGGGAGCCCCCCGTACGCGCCGTAGGCGACGGCCCCGAGCAGCAGTGCGCCGCCGGCGAGGCGCGTCCGGCGACCGTCGTGTACGGTTCCGGCGCCGAGCGCTGCGGTTCCCGCGACGGCAATCGCGGTTCCAGGGAGCGTCACCGCGGCGACGAACGTCGCGGCGAGCGCGCCGACGAGCGCGAGGAGCACCGCGGGCGTGCCGCCGGTCAGACTGGAGCCGGGGCGCTCTCCACGGCCGAGCGATGGCCGACTCATCGGGACCACCCCGCGCGGGCGAACGCCTCGCGGGCGTCGCCCTCGGTCCAGTCGAGCACCGGAATCCCGGCCCGTCGGAGGTCACGGACCCGGGCACCGCGCTCCAGATGTGCGAGCTGGGGGCCCGGCCCGTCGGTCGTCGTCGGGTCCGGACTCACCACGGAGACGGGCGTCCCGCCGGCGTCGAGCCGTCGAGCCAGGCTCGCCACGGCGTCGTCGCAGAGCGGCGTCAGCAGGCAGAGCTGTGCGTCGGCCGGCGTCCGCGCCCGGAGCGTCGTCGCCAGGGGAGCGACCGCGGGGTCGTCACCTTCGGGTGGCGTGACCAGCGCGGGGTCGGTGTCGAGTTGCCGCCGGAGCCGCGCCCGGTGTGTCCGTCCGGTCCCCGGCGACGTCCACGACACGCCGGAGCCGAGCACCGCGAGGCCGACCTGCGCGTCCGCCAGTCCGGTGACGAGCGTCCGCGCGGCGTCGACAGCGTGGTCACGTGCCGACGTCGCGTCCGGCGCCGGTGCCACGTAGGCGGCCGGCCGGGCGTCGACGACCAGCACCACCGTCGGGGCGCGCTCGGCGCGGAACGTCACCGTCGAGAGGTCGCCGGTGCGGGCGAACCGCGACCAGTCAACCCGGCCGAGGGGGTCGCCACGGCGGTACTCGCGGACCGAGTGGAACGCGAGCCCCTGGCCGGCTTCGGTGCCGGTCAGCGGCCCGGGCGGGCCACCCGTCGGCGGACGCAGCGCAACTGGCTCGGCGTCGGGCAGTGGCCGCGAACTCCCGAGTCGGTCCGCGCCGGCGTCGACCCGTGCGTCGAGTTCCACCCGTCCGGCCCGGTCCGCGACCACGACGAACGGGTCGTCGAACCGCCGGGTCGATTCGGGTGCGTCGACGCGGTAGCGAAGCGTGCGCGACGCCCCGGCCGCCAGCGAGCAGGCGAGTTCGGGCGTCCCGTCCAGCACCGTACAGTCCGCCGGGACGCCGTCGACGACCCGGACGTCCGGCAGGGCGGCGCTGCCGTCGTTCTCGACGCGGAGCGACACGGCAACGGTGCCGTCGTCGCGCTCCCGGAACCGACGCTCGCAGTCGACCGACGGCTCGGGGGCGGGCGACGCACGGGCGAACGCCGCGACGCCGACGCAGACGACCGCACAGAGCACGACCGCCGGGCTCGCCGAGACGACGCCGACCGGTGCGAGCACGAGCGCGACGGGGACGAGCCAGCGCCAGCGGTCCGTCGTCGTCCGGTGCCAGCTCATCGCTCACCTCCCGCGAGCGCCGAGAGCTCCGAGAGCGCGTGTCGGGCACGCCGACGGAGCGGTGGCTCTCCGGTCCGGAGGGTCCGGAGCCGGTCCCGCGTCGTCCACCCGGGCTCGACGCCGTCGACGAACAGCGCCGCCGCGAGCGGGTCGTCGGTCCACGACCCCGTCTCGAGTCGCTCTCGCGCCTCGTCGGGCGTGCAGTCGTAGCGAGCGACGAGCGTCTCGACCGCGACCGCGGTGAGTCGTTCGTACACGTCCTCCCGGGCATCGTCGCCGCGGACGCGCCCCGCCGCGGTCACGTCGGCGAGCAGGTCCTCGGCGCCCCGTCCGGGCACGCGTGGCCCCGTCGGCTCCGGACGAGTCGCCCGGGCGACCCACGTTCGGGTGTCCGTCCGCGCGTAGACGAGCGCCAGCGCGACCGCCGCGACGCTCCCCACGACCAGAATGACCAGCGCAGCGGCGTCGCCGACGACGAGTCCGGGCACGACGGTCCCGAGCAGTCCCGCCGCGAGCAACGAGAGACCCACCGCGAGCAGCAGTCCGCGCGGGGTCGGGAGCCGGCTCATCGCTCTCCCCCGGCGGCTCCGTCCGTCTCGTCGTCCGCCACCCGTTCGGCGAGCCGCTGCGCCTCGTCCGTGCACTCGTCGGGCTCGCGGCGACCGTAGCGCACCGCCTGGAACAGGCTGGTCAGCCGGTCCACGGCGTCGGGGTCGCGACCGGCGTCCTTCGCCGTGTCCGCGAACTCGCCCGGCGTTCTGGTACCCGGCGAGGGCGGGCGGAGGTCCGCGACCATCCGCTGCCAGGCACGCCGGACCGGGTCGTCGGACGGGGCACTGGCCGGATGGTCACCCACCTCCCGCTTGGGTTCCCCGCCGGGCGTCGAGTGCTCGTCGTCACCGGGCCGTCCGCCGCCGGACGACAGTCCGTCGAACCGCCAGAGCAGGCCCGCGCCGACGAGAACCAGTCCGACCAGCACGACGACGCCCACCAGCCCGAGCGCGTCGCTCGTTCCGAACGTGGGCACCGAGACGGTCGCGCTCGGCCGGTACAGCAGGTAGCCGGCTACACCGACGGCCCCGGCACCGCCCGTGAGGACGACCACCCGACGGTAGCTGGGGAACAGCACGTAGCAACAGACCAGCGCGGTCGCGAGGAGCGCGGCGAGTAGCCGGAGGTACGTCTCCTGGCCGATGGTGTCGCCGCTCGTCGCCGCGCTCGAGGGCGCCGTCTCCTCGCTGGGGTCATCGGGGGACCTGACCCCGCCATCGTCCGGGCCGAGGTCCGCCGAAAGCCCACCCAGCGAGCCGGCTGCCACCCCGAGCGCGGCGGTGACCAGCAGGGCTATCGCGACCGTCTGGAGGGCACGTCGCGTCACGGTCGACCCGAGGACACGAACCGCCCTAAAACACCCCCTCGTTTTCCGGGCCAGAACATCCCGATACGTCAGGGGCCTCGTCGTCCGTCCACGACGGGGCCGAGTAATCCCTGCCTACCGACCGAACCTGCGCTGTCGCTTCTGGTACTCCCGGATGGCCCGGTAGAAGTCCCGGTCGCGGAAGTCCCGCCAGTTGAGGTCGGTGAAGTAGAGCTCCGAGTAGACGGACTGCCAGATCATGAAGTCGGAGAGCCGCTCGGCGCCGGTCTTGATCACCAGGTCCGGCTCGGCGGGGAAGACGAGTCGGCGCTCGATCTCCGTCTCGTCGACCGCGTCCGGATCGAGTTCGCCCCGCGAGACCTCCTTCGCGACGCCCTGGACGGCCGCGGTGAACTCGTGTTTCCCACCGAGTCCGATGCTCACCTGTATCGGTGCGTCCGCGCGCTCGTCGTCGTCCGGCCCCCGCACCGCGACCGGACGCGGTGCGTCGAGGTCGTCGAACTGGCGGGCGAGCGTCGGAGCCGCCGCCTCGTCGAGGACACTGACGTACACCGTGATGCGGTCGGCACCCACCTCGAAGGTGAGCTCGAAGAACCGCGAGAGCGTCTCGTAGGCGCCCTGTTCCAGCAGGTCTCGCTCCGTGATGACGAGCGCGACGTGTGCCGGCGGTGCGGCCTCGTCGCGACGGATGCGATAGGCGAGATAGCGGTCGTACAGTCCCACGCCATCCAGTTGCGGATGGGAGTGCCTGTACCTGTCGACTCGTGGTCGCGCGTCAGTCGGCCACCCGGGTGAAGGTGAGCCGCACTCGGTTGCCCGAACGCTCCGGCGTCTCGAACTCGATGTCCCCGTCGGAGAGCTCGACGAGCCAGTAGACGAGCCAGAGGCCGACGCCGCTGCCGTGGTACAGGTCGTCCATCTCGTGCTCGCCGGTGATGACCCGGTACTCGTACTCCGGAATCGGCTCGCAGTCGTCGAGGGCCTCGACCACCACCGTCTCCGCCGTCGTCCGGCAGACGAGCTGGAGCGTCGCGGGCTCGCCGGTCGCGTGGACGATGGCGTTCTCGGCGAGTTCGGCGATTGCGGTCTCGATGCCGGGGAGCGCGAACGCTGCGGCCTGCTCGGGTACGTCGATATCGATCTCGGCGTCCGGGTACCGCTCCCCAATCCGCTCGGCCACCCGGGTGACGGCCACGGAGAGGTCGACCTCGTCCGGCGTGCCGGGGTCGGTCAGGAGTTCGATTATCTCCCGCTGCTTCTCCGCGGTCATGATGAGCTGGGCGGCGGTGTCGCGGATCACTCGCGTCCGCTCGGAGAGGGTGGATTCGTCCTTCGCCTCGATGTGCTCGGCCTCGCCGATGACGACGTTCATATCGTTCCGGATGTTGTGTCGGAGGAGCTTGTCCATCACCGCGAGCTGTTGTTCGCGGCGGCGGCGCTCGGTCACGTCGCGGCTGAAGCCGACGATGCGCTCGACGTCGCCGTCGACGACGACCGGCTCGGCCTGCACCCACGCCCACCGCCGGTACTCGTGGTCGGGGTTCACCCGGTACTCCATGTCCACGGCCTCGCCGGTCGACAGTCGTCGCATCTCCGCCTGGACGCCCCGAACGTCGTCCGGGTGAATCGCCTCGAGGAAGCTCCGGGGGTCGTCGTGCAGCGTCTCGACCGGGAGTCCGTAGATGGTCTCGTAGGCGGAGTTGACGAAGAGACACTCCGACCAGTCACCGCTGAACATCCACAGCACGTCGCCGGTCTTCGCGGCGATCTCCTGCAGTCGCGTCTCGGTGGTCTGGCGCTCGCGCTCCGCCTCGATACGTTCGGTCACGTCGTGGGAGCTGACGACGTAGCCGTCCACCTCGGAGTCGTCGAGCTCCGTGATGCGGCTCTGCAGCCAGACCCAGCCGTCATCCACCGCCCGGTAGCGGTACTCGATGAACGACGCCGCGTCGGGGTCGTCCGCGACGACGTCCGCGAAGGCAGCGGCCACGCGCTCGCGGTCCTCGGGGTGGACGTAGTCGAAGGCGTTGGTGCCGACGAGTTCCCCCGGCTCGTACCCCAGAATCCGGCCGGCAGCGGCGTTGACGTACGTAATCGTCCCCTCCTCGTCGACGATTGTGATTTTCGCCTGTGTGTAGTCGAGGAGCAGTGACGCGTCCGGCGGAGACACCATCTCTCTTTACCGAGACGTTCGAGTGGCATAGGCCCTACGGCAGTTTCGGAGCGTGATCCGCGAGCCGGGCGTTCGGAAACGGTAAGTAACCCCCGGGAAAAGAAGCGCCCGCGTGACTTCACCAGTTCGACGCGCGGGTGCGTTCGCGACGGTCGGCTCACTGGTACTGCTCCTGCCAGCGGTCGGGCCGGAGGCGGCGACGACTGTCGCCGCAGCCGTGCTCATCGGTGCCGCCGTCGTCACCGACGGCCCCCTCTTCGAACTGTTCGCTCGCCCCGGCGACCGGAAGGAGCAACGCCTGTTCGGCCTCATCGGCTTCGGCCTCGCGGTCGTCGGGCTCGGCCTGTTGACCGTGACCGACCTGGTCGGCACCGGTCGGGTGCCACCGCTACAGGTGGACGTGTTCGTCGGCACCGTCCTCCTCCTCGTCTACGGCAATCTGGTGTCGGAGCTGGTCAAGACCCGGTACCCCTCCCCGTTCCACGTGAGCGCCGGCTTCGTCGCCGGCGGCGTCACCGCGGGCATCGCCGGCCAGCTGGCGACTCGCGTGCTGCTCGACCAGCCACTCGCGGGAACGCTCCCGAAGGTCGTGTTCCTGGCCGTCAGCGGCGCGTTCCTCGGCGCGCTGCTGCGTGCCGCGCTGTTCGAGCGGGACGACCCGCTGGTGCTGTTCTCGGTCGGTCTCCTGCTCTGGCTGCTGTTCGAACTCGCGCCCGCGGTCCACAACCAGGAGATCGTGGCCGCACTCGGGGTCACACTCGTCCTCGGCTACCTCTCCTTTGCCCTGCAGACCGCCTCCGTCGAGGGGATGCTGACGGGCGTCCTGCTCTCCATCCTCACCATCGTCCTCGGCGGCATCGGCTGGTTCGCGGTCCTCATCTCCTTCTTCGCGATCGGCGCGCTGTCGACGAAGTACCGCTACGATGCGAAGGAGGCCCGGGGCATCGCGGAGGACAACGGGGGTGCCCGGGGCACCGGGAACGTCCTCGGTAACGCGGCAGTCGCCATCGTCGCCGTACTGGGATTCGCCGCCGCAGACCCCGGTGTGGCACTGCTTCGGGTCGACGGCACCATCTTCCTGTTCGCGTTCGCGGGCTCCGTCGCCACGGCGCTCAGCGACACCCTCTCCAGCGAGATCGGCGCGGTGTTCGACTCGCCACGACTCATCACGACGCTCCAGCCCGTCGAGCCGGGCACGGACGGCGCGGTGACCTGGCAGGGCGAACTCGCCGGCATCGTCGGCGCGGCGGTCGTCGCCACCATCTCGTTCCTCGTCTTCCCGGCGGTCGACGGCTCGGTGACGCTCTCCACCACCGGCGCGGGGGTGGTGTTCCTCGCCGGCATCGGCGGGATGACCGTCGACAGCCTGCTCGGGGCGACGCTCGAGGGCGACTTCCTCGGCAACCAGGGCGTGAACTTCTTCGCTACCCTCGCCGGGGCCATCGTCGCGGTGCTCGCCGCGTTCGTGGCCGGCGGGGCGACGCTCCCGTGACGATGTCGGTCCGCGAGGCGACACGGGCTGACCTGCCCGCGCTCCGGGCGCTCCACGGGCTTCTCGACGCCCCCGTTCCGGACCTGTTCGACGGCCTCCCGCCCGGAGTGACGCTCGTCTCGACGGCCGACGGGGTCCCCGTCGGCTACGTCCACTCGTTCACCGGCGAGGTCGCCCACGTCGCCGAGCTATTCGTCGCGCCCGCACACCGCCGCGAGGGGCGCGGTCGCCGGCTGTTCCTCGCGGTGCTCGCACGGCTCCGGCGCGAGGGCTGTCGGGCGGCGGAGCTGGTCGTCGCGCCGGAGAACACGTCGGCACGGGCGCTGTACGAGGAGCTCGGCTTCGAGGCCGGCGAACGGCTGCACGGCTACTACGACAGTGGAGACGAGGAGGAAGAGGCCGGCGACGCAGTCCGATACCGGCTGCAGCTCTAGCGGCCGCCGAGGAGGCGCTCGGCGGTGCGGATTCTGGTGCCGGTCGGTCGCTTCACGAACTCGCCGAGCGACGCGGCGACGACGTGGTCGACGCCGCGCTGGGCAGACACGTCGAGCACGCGCTGGCTCAGCTCGCCGTCGAGCACCATGGCGTGGGGCACCGCCTCGGCCCCGCGGACGAGGTCGAACGCCTCGGTCGCCGGCCCCTCAGCGATGGGGTCGAACACGTCGTCGACCAGCCTGACCTGTCCGGTCCCGGCGCTGACGACGGTCTCGACGTGCCCCCGGAGGGTATCCGGCGGTGCCAGCTCGTCGGCCTCCGCCGGCGCATCATCGTCCGGTGCTGTCCCCTGCCCGTCAGACCCGGCGTCGGCCGGCGTGTCTGCATCCGAGCTCGGGGACGCAGCGCGCTCCGGTTCGGTGGCCGTCGACCCGTCGGCCGCGGTCGTCGTGGACTCGGCAGCATCGGGCGCTGCCTCGACGACCCGCGACCCGGTCGCCGTCTCCGCCGACTCGGACGATGCGGAGCCGCTGGCCTCACCGTCCGCGGCGGTCTCAGACCCGCTCTCGGCCGTCGTCGACAACGAGACGGCCTCGTGCGTCCCGACCGCCTCGTGGGGTGCACTGGTCTCCGCGACGACCGAGAAGGGCACCTTCTCGCGGAGCGACTCGAACACCTCGTGGTGGAGCAGGTCCTCGACGGACTTGCCCTCCGGCGCGAAGGCGACGTAGTCCACCTCGCCGACCTGCGAGAGCTCCTTCAGGATGAGGTCGCCGCCCCGGTCGCCGTCGAGGAACGCGGTGACGGTCCGGTCCTGCGTGAGCGTCGCGACCGCCTCGGGAACGTCGGTCCCCTCGACGGCGATCGCGTTCTTGATGCCGTACTTCAGGAGCTGGAGCACGTCGGCACGGCCCTCCACGACGACGATGGCGTCGCTCTCCTCGACCCGGGGTCCCGCTGGCAGCCCGTCGTACTCGGAGATGTCGGCGACGCGGGCGTGCTCGCGGACCTCGCGGAGGATCTCCTCCGAACTCATCATCGAGTCGTCGAAGGCGGTCGCGAGCAGTTCCTTCGCTCGCTCGACGACGCGGCGGCGCTTCGCCGCCCGCACGTCCTCGATGTCCTCGACCTCGAGCGTCGCCTTGCAGGGGCCGACGCGGGTCAGCGACTCCAGCGCGGCCGCCAGCGTCGCCGTCGCTACCTTGTCCAGGCTCGTCGCGATGGTGACGCTCCCGTGGGAGCGACCCGCGTCGCTGTCGATCTCGACGTCGATGCGTCCGACCTTCGAGGACTGCTGTAGCTCGCGGAGGTCGAGTTCGTCGCCGAGGAGCCCCTCGGTCTGGCCGAAGATGGCTCCGACGACGTCACTCCGCTCGACCACCCCGTCGGCCGTTACCGTCGCGTGAATGAGATATTTCGATGTATCGTCCATTGATGATCTGCCCCGTGAACGGGGCGGGTGATGGTGATGGTGCCATGAACTGGTTCATGGACGGACAGCAGCTACGTGCTCCCCGTTCATACCTGTTGTTATCGGGAGAAGTGAGGTGAACGTATCGCTGACTGAGACGGCGCGGCTCAGTACCGGTCGCCGGACCAGTACCAGTAGCCGAGCACCAGAGTCAGCACGAGCAGGCCACCCGCGAAGAACAGCAGCCCCGGTTCGATAGTCCCGAGGAGTGCGTCCGCGCCCGATGCGGCGGCGTCCGCGCCTCCCGCCGCACCGTCCGTGGTCGTCTGGGCCGCTTCGGTCGGGGCATTCGTCACGTCGACGGTCCCGGTCGGCGTAGCCTGGTCGTTGAACACGCCCACGTCGCCGCTGTCGGTCGCCGTCGGCTGTGCCGTGCTGGTGCTCGTCTCCGCCGCGATTCCGATGTCCCCACCGGTCGTCGTGGACGGCGCGGTCTCGTTGGTGCTCTCGGCGACGAACTCGACGCCGTCACCGCTCCCACCGCTCGGCTCGACCGCACCGCTCGAACCGCCGGTTGCTCCCCACCCGGTGCGGCCGAGCAGGCGCGGCAGCCCGTACTGCACGAACAGGCTCGCGGCGGCGAGCACGCCGACGCCGCCGACGAACCGGCTGAGCGCCGACCGGAGCCGCGAGGAGCGCTGCTCGTCGCCGGAGACGATGAGCGGGCCGGACTGGGGCGCGTAGACGTTCATCTCGTTGCCCCGCGAGGAGTACCAGACGTCCACCACGTCGATGAGGCCGGCGTCCTCCAGCTTCTCGAGGTGGTACCGGACGTTCTGGATGGAGGAGTCGATCTCGTCGGCGATGTCACTCGGGGTCCGCGGCTCCTCGTGCAGACAGGTGTAGATGCGTCTCGCGGTGTCCGAGGAGAGCGCCCCGAACACCTGGTCCGCGTCGTCGCTATCGAGGTCGACCACCCGCGGCGGCTGTTCTGGGGTGGGGGTCGTCTCGTCCGAGCGGAACGGGAGGAGCCGCGACATGCTACTCCGGTCTACAACAGGTACAGGTAAACCAATTGTGCAAGCTGAAAACTCGTTTTGAGCTATTCGGGTGCTCCCCGTCTTGCGTTTCTGTTTGGTCTCTCGATCCGGACCAGAATGACAGTTTCCAGGTATTTTCGAAGGTGAAACAGCGATTGCAGGTGGGTGGGCGGGTCCGCGACCGGCACGCCGAAGGCACTCCGGGGCGTAGCCGGTCCCGATGAGTGCCCCGCGCCTCCCCGACGCGTTGCTCGCCGAGTTCGGCTGGGAGCTGGCCCGGACCGAGTCGGAACTCGCGCTCGAACTCCCCTTCTTCTCCATCGAGGCGTTCAACGCCATCTACGTCGACTCGGCGAGCGTCGACGCCTACGACGCCATCGCGGACTCCAGGGTCGACCTCGCCGGCCGCTCCTTCTTCACCACGGACCTGGTGTTCGACCCGTCGCTCGACTCCTTCGGCGTCGACCCGGCCTCCGTGTTCGGCATCGCCACCAGCTACGCCGAACGCGAGTTCAAGGAGAGCATCGAGGCCGACGGCCTGACCGCGGTCGAGACCGTCGAGGAGCGCGACTTCGACCGCGGCGACGGCCGCCCCGCCCGAGCGTTCCGCTACGAGGTGGCCTACCCGCTCTCGGACGAGGTCATCGAGCAGGACGTGGTCGACGGCCAGTTCACGTTGGAGTCGACGCTGTGGGCCTGCATCTGGCCGACGCGAGGGGCCTACGCGATGGCCGGCGGCATGTTCCCCACCGAGGAGGTCGGCGACGCCATCCACCGGCAGGCCACGGGCGCGCGGCTGGCCGTCGATGTCGAGGTGAGCCCGGAGCCGGAGCGGGACAGGGACCGCGCGTTCGAGGCGATGCGCCGGGTCGAGTGACCCCTACCGCTGGACGACCCTGACGAGCGCGCTGTCGCCCACGGCGAAGTCGAACCGGTCGGTCGCGAGCAGGCCGACGCCGAAGCCGGCCGCGAGCAGCACCGGTATCCAGTTGCCGTAGAGGGCGTTGATGCCACCCCAGAGCAGTACGAAGCTCACCATGTCGTCGAGCATGAACTCGCAGGCTTCCAGCCGGTCGAGCAGCCCCTCCCGGGCGAACGCCGCGTCGAACGCGACGACTGCGACGGTCGCCGAGAGCACCCAGCCGAGGTAGTTCGACACCGGCACGCCGTAGTAGCCGCCGACGCCGTCGGGGTGTGCGGCGTACTCCCAGAAGTCCACCGCGACCGCGCCGGGGTCAAGCACGAGGTCGATGGCGACGACCGCTGCGATGGTGACGAGCAGCCGAACCGCCCGCGAGCGAGCTCGGCTGCCGAGCAACAGCAGCATCAGCAGGTAGGCGTTGAGCACCAGCGGGAAGAAAAAGACCGGGAGCGCGACCGGCACCTCCCCGAACAGCATCGGCCCCAGGGGGACCTCGTACTCGAAGGGGCCGTACGGCCAGCCGGTTCGGATACCGACGAGCTCGATGCCGTATGCGTACAGCGTCAGCAGGCCGAGGCTGGCCGCGGCGCGCTTGCCCACGAGCGGGAGCAGGCCGGCGACGAGCGGGAGCCGCATGACGAGCACGCCGAACAGCACGAACAGCGGGTTGAACGCCAGCGGCTCGGGGAGCCAGCCCTCCGCGCTGGCGACGAGCGTGACTGCGCCGACGAGCGGGAACACGACGGCGATGGTGAAGCGGTGCTCGCGGACGAGCTCGTCGAGGCGTGCCTCGAACCCGCGGCGGTCGAAGCCATCGACGCTGTCCGAGGAGCCGCCGCCATCGCGGGCGTCCGGAGGCCCGCCGTCGGCCCCGCTCGGCTCAGCCATTCACCATCACCCAGAGCTTGCCCATCGTCATGACGGCTCCGACGACGGTGTTGAGGAACGGGAACCACCAGTACGCGCGGTCGACTGCCACGTCCGAGAGGGCGACGCCGGTGACGAACAGGGGGTAGACGCCGAGCAGCAGGCCGAGGCGGTAGTCCACCAGCGCGAACGCGGCTGCGGCGGCGAGCCAGACCAGCCCGCAGTAGGCGTAGGTGGTCCGCTCGCCGAGGAACGTCGCGGTCGTGGTGATGCCGGCCTCGCGGTCCGGGTCGATGTCCGGAATCGCGGAGAACGTGTGCATCGCCATCGTCCAGAGCCACGCCCCCGCGATGGCCGCCATCGGCGGGAGCACGTCGGCGACGGCGACGAACGCGATGACGCCGGGGAGCGCGTACAGCCCGTTCGACAGCGAGTCGAGGAACGGCGTCGTCTTGAACCGCAGCGGCGGCGCGCTGTACTCGACGGCGAGGAAGAAGTACAGCAGGAGCACCTGGACGCCGGCGGTCGGCAGGACGAACAGGAACAGCGCGCCGAGTGCGCCGGTGAACGTGACGACGACGCCGACGACGGCGTCCCGGCGGAACCGCACCTCCTTCTCCTCTTTCTTCGGGTTGTGCTCGTCGATATCGCGGTCGAAGGCGTCGTTGACGCCGTAGAGGAACACGTTCGCCGGGAGGAGGAAGTACGCGAACAGCGCGAGCGTCACCGGCGTGAACAGGTCGGCGGTGCCGCTCGCGGCGTAGGTGACGCCGACGACGACCGGCCCGGCGAGGTAGAACCAGAACCGTGGCCGGGAGAGCCGGAGGAGGTAGCCGGAGAGCCGGTCCTCCGAGGGGACCACCCGGGTGAGGCTCGATGCGAGACTGGTGACGACTCCGCTCATCGTCGGGTTACGCGCTGTAGTCCTCCAGCACGGCGTCGGCGGTGATGTCGCCGCTGATGAGGCACATCGGGACGCCGATGCCGGGCGTCGTGTACGAGCCCGTGAAGTAGAGGCCGTCGACGGCCTCGGAGCGGTGCGGCGGCCGGAACATCGCGGTCTGGGGCAGCGTGTGGGCCATCCCGAGGGCCGTCCCCTGCATCGAGTTGTAGCGGTCCGTGAACTCCGAGACGGAGAACGTCTCCTCGACGACCATGCGGTCGCGGAGGTCGGTGTCGGTGAAGGCCGCGATGTCGTCGAGGATGAGCTCGCGGTACCACTCGCGGGTCTCCTCGTCGTCGTCCAGCCCGGGTGCGATGGGGACGAGGACGAACAGGTTGCTGTATCCCTCGGGTGCGACCGTGTCGTCGGTCTTCGACGGGACACAGAGGTAGTACGCCGGGTTCTCGGGCCACGCGGGCTCCTCGAAGATCTGGTCGAAGTGCTGGTTCCAGTCCGTCGGCAGCACGAGCGTGTGATGTTCCAGCTCGGGCACGTCTCCCTCGACACCCATGTACATGAGGAACGCGGAGGGCGCGTAGGTGCGGGAGTCCCAGTAGTCGGCGCTGTACTGCCGTTTCTCGGGTGGGAGCAGCTCCTGCTCGGTGTGGGCGTAGTCGGCGTCGCTGACGACGATGTCGGCGAGGTGCTTGTCGCGCTCGGTCTCGACGAGGAAGCCGCCGTAGCGGCCCTTGATCTCGGTCACCGGCTCGTCGACGAGGAACTCCGCGCCCAGCTCCTCGCCCATCTCGACGATGCCGTCGACGACGCCACCCATGCCGTCCTCGGGATACCAGACGCCGAGGTTGAAGTCGACGTGGCTCATCAGATTGTAGAGCGCCGGCGTGTTCTTCGGGGAGCCGCCGAGGAACACGAGCGTGTACTGCATTATCTGCTGGAGCTTCGGGTGGTCGAAGTAGTTCTCGACGTGGTCCTGCATCGAGCCGAGCAGCGAGAGGCCGCGGGCCTGGCGGGCCACGTCGATGTCCACGAAGTCCCGGAACGAGGCGCGGTCCTCGTAGACGAAGTGCTCCATGCCGACCTCGTAGTTCTCCCTGGACTTGTCGAGGTAGCGTTCGAGCGCCTCGCCGGCACCGGTCTCGTACGACTCGAACACCTGCTTCGTGCGTTCGAGGTCGCGGGTGACGTCGACCTGGTCGCCGTCCTTGAAGAACATCCGGTAGTGCGGGTCGAGGTGCTCCAGCCCGTAGTAGTCGGTCGGCTCGCGGTCGAAGTGGCCGAAGAAGCGCTCGAACACGTCGGGCATCAGATACCAGGAGGGCCCCATGTCGAACCGGAACCCGTCGCGTTCGAGGACGGAGGCACGGCCGCCGAGCTGTTCGTTCTTCTCGATGACCGTCACGTCCGCACCGGCGTCGGCGAGGTAGCAGGCTGTCGAGAGCCCACCGAACCCACTCCCGACGACGACGACCGACTCTCCTTCGAGGGAATTCATACCCGACTGTTGTAACGAGACCCGCATAAAGTCGCCGCAAACCTTGTTGGGGTGGTCGGACGGCGAACCCGAGCGACGGCGGGTGGCCCCGCGAGCGATAGTCCCGGCCGAGTACGTCGGCGGAACGACCGGCCGACGGCGCGAGACGACTGGAAGCGGGCGGTGACCACCGGAACCGATGCTTTCCTTCGGACGGAGACCGAAGGAGCGGTATGAACGACAAGACGGCGGTCGTCACCGGTGCGAGTCGTGGAATCGGCGAAGCGGTCGTGGACGAACTGGTCGCGGCAGGGGCCCACGTCGCTGCCTGCGCCCGTGACCCGGACGACCTCGACGAGCTGGCCGAGCGGCACGGCGACGCCGTCACCATCGTCAGGGCGGACGTGCGCGACGAGTTCGACGTAGAGCGGCTCATGGAGACGGCCTCGCGGGACGGCGACGGTCGCGGCATCGACCTCGTCGTCGCCAACGCGGGGGTCTACCACGGCGACCCCGGCGAAACGCCCGTACACGAGGAGGCGTACTCGGCGTTCGACGACCACGTGCGGACGAACGCGCGTGGCGTGTTCGCCACGTTGCGCGAGGCGGTCCCGCACCTGAACGACGAGGGCCGCCTGCTCGTCCCGACCGGCTCCATCGCGCGGGACGCCAAGCCGGGCATCGGCTCCTACGCGGTCTCGAAGGCGGCCGCCGAGGCGGTCACTCGCGCGTTCGCTGCCGACACCGAGTTCGTCGCGGGCTGTGTCGACCCCGGTCAGGTCGCGACCGACCTCTCGGGACCCGCGGGGCGCGACCCGAGCGAGGTCGCCCCGATGTTCGTCTGGGCGGCCACGGACTGTCCGGCCGAGGACGTCGACGGCGCGGTGGTCGGCCTTCGCGAGTGGAAGTCCGCGACACGGTAACCGGCCGTCGTTCTTCGGAAGCGACCACGACAATCGAACCTCTTATTAACTCGAATCGGATTGTTAGTAACAATGGGTTCCACGGAAACGTTCAGCTGGCGGAGCGTCGACGACTTCTCGCGGGTCGGGCTCCTCGCCGTCGCGCTGCTCCTCGCACTGAGTGCTGCCGCCGCCCTCTCCGCGCCGAGCACCGACGCCTTGAAGCCCGTCGGCATCGCGTGGGTCGCGTTCTTCGCCATGGCGGTCGCCATCCCGCTCGGAGTCAAGGCCCGCGACCAGCACGCCAAGGCGCTCGTCTGGGGCTACGGGCTCGCCTCGGGAGCCATGATCGTCAGTGCCGCGCTCTTTCTCCTCCCGCAGGCCTTCGGACTCGCACAGGGGGCGGCCAGTCCCGCGACGGCGATGAAGTACGCCGGCGCGGGCGTCGCCGCCGGGCTGCTCACTGGCTTCGGCTCGCACACGCTCGGCCATCGCTTCGCCCACGTCGACATCGGCTTCGACCACACGGCAGTCGAGCTCTCCGCACACGCACTCGCCGCCGGCGTCATCATCGGCATCGTCTACGGCACGATGCCGGAACTCGGCGTCGGCCTCGGGCTCGCCATCGTCTCGCACAAGGGGCCCGCCGGCTACGCCGCCGCGCGCCGCCTCGCCAGCAACGGGCAGTCGCCGACGGTCATCCTGCTGCCCGCGACGGGCGTCGGGCTGACCGCCATCCCGGCGAGCTTCCTCGACCTCTCCGGCGAGCCGGTGGTCACCGCCGCCGTCTTCGGCTTCGCTGCAGGCGTCTTCCTCCATGTCGCGATGGACTTCCTCCCGCGCTGTGAGATCGGCGGCGAGGTGTACGAGGTCGCCCAGGTCTCCGACGACGCACACCACCTGCTCGACCGGCTCCGCGTCCACGCCGTCGGGAGCACCTTCCTCGGCGGGTCCCTCGTGTTCGTCGCGTGGCTACTCGTCGGGTGAGGCCAGCTACGACTCACGCACCCCGAACAGGACGACGCACTCGAACCGGTCGCCGAACGTCCACCCCCGGCCGACGCTCGCGGTGACGGCGAAAGCGTACCGGCCCGGTGCGAACGAGTGACGGACGACAGTCTTCTCTTCGGTCGTCGTGCCGCTGCCGTCGAACACCCAGTCGTGCCGTTCGTCGGGGTAGACGGTCGCGTACCGGCCGGTCGACTGCCCGGACGCGACGGCACGCCACTCGCCGTCCTCGTACCGATACAGGCCCCAGGCAGCGGGGTCGAACGTCACCGGCTCGTCGCCGCCAGGACGGAGCGCCACGTCGAACTGCGTCTCGGGAGTGATCGATGCCTTCGCAGGCAGCGTCAGCGTGACCGGTGTCGCTGTCGGCGCCGACTGCCCAGCGCCAGTACAGACCGTCCGGTCCACCCGTGGGTCGAACGTCGGGCACGGCGGCGTATCTCCCCAGCTATCGCTCCCCGGGTCGGACGACCGGCCGCCCGTAGCGTCCAAGGGTCCCTGGACGCAGCCAGCGATGCCGGCGACGCCGGTTGCGAACGCGGTGAGGAGGGAACGCCGTTGCACGTGTGAGTCGACGTGACTGGCCACCAAATGTCCTCCTCTGGGTGAAACGCTGCTTTCAGTCAGCGACGACGGCACCGAGCCTACAGTTCGCGGTCGCTCGCCGGGTCGTCCAGTTCCCACAGCACCTCGGGGAGGAACGCGTCGAGGTTGTCGATCACCTTGCGCTCGGAGACGTCCAGTCCCTCGCAGTGTTCGTGGGCGCTGTCGCGGATGTCGACGTGGATGTCGCCGTCCTCGACGGTGACCGCGAGCGGGAACACCGAACAGCGAGCCGGCTTCCAGTCGTGCTCGAGGTGGAGCGTACAGAGCCCATCGTCCCGCAGGAAGTAGCAGGCCTGTCCGTCCTCGCCGACGTGTTCCTCGCGCTCTTTCTCCTCCTTGCGGACGAAGTCCTCTCCCCGGAAGTCCGTGGTCGCGTCGGCGAGGTCCGCGTGCTCGGCCAGCGCGAAGAAGTCCGGCTCGTACAGCAACACGCCGTGCTGACAGCACCAGGTGCAGTCGTCGACGCACTCGAACGTGAGCGACGGGTCGAAGTCGACGACGACCTCACGACCGGAGTGGACCTCGACGCGTCTGGAGTCGGCCATCACCGTACAGTCGGGGACCGAGGCTCAAATGGGTTGTCTCCGAGCCCGACGGCTGCGGGAGTGATTTATACGAATCCGGAGTCGAGTAGCTGGTATGCAGCGGGACACAACGCATTTACCGGGCGAGACGTGGAACGGGAGGATGTGATGACCGAGGCGTTCAGGGTGCTCTATCTCACCGCAGACCCGACTCCGGAACCGAAGCTCCCGGACGGTCCGGGCTCGGGACTCACCGTCGAGACACTCGGGTCCGTCGGGGCCCTCGACGAGCGGCTCCGGGCCGACGCCGCCGACTGCGTGGTCGTCTGCGAGGACGACGTCCGCGCGAACTGGGAGGGCCTCGCCGACGTTCACGACACCCACGCCGACCGGGTCCCGTTCGTCCACGTGACGACCGACAGCGACCGCGACGCGAGCGAGGTCGTCGGCGACGGGGTCCTCCACACTCTCTCCGAAGACCAGCCCGTCCCGTTCCGCGAGCTCGCCGCATACGTCTCCACGAGCGTCGACGTTACCGACGCCGCGAACCGCTTCGCGGTGTTCGCCAACCACGCACAGGACGGCGTCGTGACCGTCGACACGGACGGGTACATCACCGAGACCAACCCTGCCACGACGAACATCTTCGGCTTCGAGGACGGTGAACTGGTCGGCGAACATCTCTCGACGCTCCTGCCCGAGGACGGCGGCGACCGAACTCTCCTGCCGCCGTTCGGCTCCGAGGACGACGCGAGCCTCCAGTGGCAGCCGGTCCGCTACACCGCCACCGACGCCGACGGCAACGAGGTGCCGGTGCTCGCGACCTTCGGCCGGTTCGAGACGAGCGCCGGGGCGCACTACACGGGCGTCGTCCGCGACGTGTCACAGCGCGAGCGGCTGGAGTCCGAACTCGAGTCCCACCTCGAACGGGTTACGGACGCCTTCTTCGCGCTCGACACCGAGTTCCGGTTCCGCTACGTCAACGAACGCGCCGCCGAGCTCATCCAAGTCGACCCCGACAGCGCCATCGGCGACCTGGTCTGGGACCGCTTCCCCGCCGCCGTCGACAGCCGCTTCCAGGACCGATACGAGCACGCCATGGAGACCCAGCGACAGGTCTCCTTCGAGGAGTACTTCCCACCCCTCTCGACGTGGTTCTCGGTCCAGGCGTACCCCTCCAAGACCGGGCTGTCGGTGTACTTCCGGGACGTGACCGAACGCAAGGAGCGGGAACAGGCACTCGAACGCCAGCGGGACGAGCTGGAGAGCCTGGCCCAGCTCAACCGCGTCCTCCAGAGCGTGAACGAGGCGCTCGTCAACGCCGCGAACCGGACGATGGTCGAGCGAACCGTCTGTGACCAGCTCGTCGATTCGTCGCTGTTCGCGGCGGCCTGGCTCGGCCGGGTCGACTCCCGGCGTGACACGGTCGAGCTGGCGGCGAACGCGGGCCCCCGCGAGTTCGAACCGGCGGCGGCAGTGCCGATGAACGAGGCGGCACCCCACCCGGCGGGCCAGGCGGCCGCGTCACAGTCCGTCGAACGTGTCGGTGACCTCTCGGCGCTCGACGCGAGATCGCCCTGGGTCCAGGCAGCTCTGGACTGTGGCTTCGCGTCGGCCGCTGCGGTTCCGGTCACGTACAAGGGCTCGCAGTACGGCGTCGTGACCATGTTCGCGACGAAGCCCGACGCGTTCACCGACGGCGTCGTGGAGGCGCTCTCGCAGCTCCGGAGCGTCGTCGGCCTCGCAATCAACGCGACCGAGCGCCGCGCCGCACTCATCGCCGACGGCACGGTCCAGCTCGAGCTGACCATCCACGACCGCTCCAATCCGATGTTCCGGGCCGTCGCGGAACACGGCGTCACCGCCGAACTCGAGGGGGCGACCGCGCTCGACGACCACACCTTCGTCGAGTACTTCACCATCACCGGCAGCCCCGACGAGACGCTGTTCGACACCATCCGGTCGTTCGACCTCGTCGAGGGGCTCTCCGTGCTGGACAGCGCCGCCGGGGAGGCGCTCGTGACGATGACCGTGGTCGACCCGCCGATCTCGACGCTCCTCGCCGAGCACGGGGGCACCGTCCGCGAGATCGTCGTCGACGACGGCTCGGCGGAACTCGTCGCGGAGCTCCCGAAGTCGACGTCGGTACGGTCGCTGGTCGGGTCCTTCGAGGAGATGTTCGATTCCGTGGACCTCCGGGCGAAGCGCGAGCGAAAGCGCCCCGAACGGCGCGTCTCGGAGTTTCGGTCGACACTGGAGGAGCAGCTCACCGACCGCCAGCACGAGGCCCTGGTGGCCGCGCTCCAGCACGGCTACTTCGAGTGGCCGCGCGAGAACGACGCCGAGGAGATCGCGGCGACACTGGGCATCTCCTCGCCGACGTTCCACGAGCACCTCCGGACGGCACAGGGGAAGCTGTTCACGGACCTGCTCGAGGCGAGCCCGTCCGACCGCGAGCGTGACCTCTCGGCGAGCGAGCGCTCCTGACCGCGGCCGCGTCCGAACGTTGCAAGGCGGCGTACGGCCCGGTCGGCGGGCTACTCAGTTCGCTCCCGCCAGCGGTCGCGACAGCTCCGGTCGCAGAACGAGCGTATCTGGACGGCCCCATCGTCGGTCCTCGTGGTCGCGGCTGGATGCCACTCGTCCGTCTCGACGGGGTCACCACACGTGGCACACGTCGCCGCGGCGTTCTCGGTCGGTGTGTCTGGGTCTGGCTCGACTGCGGTCATTCTCCCTTCGGGTGCCTGCTACGATACGAGCCACCCTAAGGATGCGACCAACGCACTCTGGTTCCCGCCGGGGAACCTACAACGATAGGCCGCCTCAGCCGGTGTTCTGCATCCCCGCGGCGATGCCTTTGACCGTCAGTCGCAACGTGCGCTCCTCGGCCTCGCTGCGGTGGCTCTGGGCGAGCAGTCGCGTCTGGAGCAGGTTCAGCGGGTCCACGTACGGGTTGCGCCGACGGAGGCTCTCGCCGTACCAGTCGCGGGCGTACAGCGTCTCTCGGCCGGTGATGGCCGTCACGAGGTCGGTGGCGCGCTCGTACTCGGCGGTGACGCGCGGGAAGAACCGCTCGCGGAGCGCCGGCTCGGCGAGCTCGGTGTAGTAGGTCGTAATCTCGAGGTCCGTCCGGGCGAGCGAGAGCGCGGCGTTGTCGAGCGTCGACCGGAAGAACGGCCACGAGTCGTACATCTCCTGTAGCGTCTCCACGTCACCACCGTCGTCGAGGTACGCGTCGATGCCGGTCGCCAGGGCGTACCAGCCCGGGAGGATGCACCGCGACTGCGTCCACGAGAACACCCACGGGATGGCCCGGAGGTCCTCGACGCTGCGGTCGCCCGAGCGCGAGGCCGGCCGCGAGCCGAGGTTCAGGTCCTCGATGACAGTGATGGGTGTCGCCTGCTCGAAGTACTCGACGAACCCCTCCGTCTCCAGCAGGTCGCGGTACTCGTCGCGGGCGGCATCGGCCATCGTCGCCATCGCGTCGACCCACTCGTCGGACACCGACTCCTCGGGCATCTCGATGGCGTTCCGGCGGGCCCTGAGCTGCGCGTTGAGCATCTGGGATATCTCGCGTTCGGCGACCCGCGGATTGGCGTACTTCTCGGCGATGGCCTCGCCCTGCTCGGTGAACTTCACCTGGCCCGTCACCGTGCGGTTCGGGAGCGCGAGCAGCGCCTCGTGCATCGGGCCGCCACCGCGCGAGATGGAGCCGCCGCGCCCGTGGAACAGCCGCAGCGTCACGTCGAACTCGTCGCAGACGTCCGCGAGGTGGCGCTGGTTCTCGTACAGCGACCAGTTCGCCGCGAGGAAGCCGTTCTCCTTGTTCGAGTCGGAGTAGCCCAGCATGATCTCCTGGGTGCCCCCGCGGGCCTCGAGTGCGCTCGCGTAGGCCTCGTTCTCGAACAGCGTGCCCATGATGCGCCGCGCTCCCGAGAGCGCACTCTCGGTCTCCAGCAGCGGGACGACGTCGAGCCCGCAGTAGCCAGGGAGCTCGACGACGCCGGCCTGGTCCGCCAGAAACAGCACCTCGAGGACGTGGCTCGGCTCCTCGGTCATCGAGATGGCGTAGGTGTCGATGGCCTGCACACCGAACTCGTCCTGCCAGTCGGCGAGGTGATCGAACCGGCGGAGGACGCGGCCCGCCGTCTCCGAGAGCCCCTCGGTGTCGGCAACGTCCACGATGGTCTCGTCCTGCAGGATGGCCGCTGTCAGCGTCTCGACGCGCTCGTCCTCGTCGAGGGACGGGTAGTCGATGCCCTCGCGGGCGAGTGCCGCGCCGACAGCCTCGGTGTGGTTCTCCTGATGGTCGCGCAGGTCGAGGCTGGCCAGCGAGAACCCGAACGTCGTGACCTGCCGCCGCGCGGGCTCGACGTGGGCGTCGACGATCGCTTCGCCGCCGTTCTGCCGCAGGCTCTCCGCGAGCACGGACAGGTCGTCGACCAGCTCTCCGGCGTCCCCGTAGCCGCCCGGACGGACGTCGTCCACGCGGTCGAGGCGCTCGCGCATCAGCTTCAGCTTCTGGCGGTACGGCTCGCTCGGGTAGCGCGCCTCGGCCTCGTCGACTACGCCGGGGAGCCGGTCGCGGTCCGCGGCCAGCGACGCCTCGAACTGCTCGCCGACGTCGAGACGGGCGGCGTCCTGACTCAGGACACCGGACAGCGCCTTCAGCCGCTCACGGTAGCGCTCGAGCACCACCCGTCGCTGGCGCGAGAGCGTCTCGCTCGTCACCTCCGGTGTCACGAACGGGTTGCCGTCGCGGTCGCTGCCCGCCCACGACCGGAACTCGAACAGCTTGTCCACGTCGAGGTCGTCGAACGACTCACCGAGGGCGTCCTCCAAGTCGGCGTACACGTCGGCGGTCACGTCGAACAGCGTGTTTTCCAGGTACCACTGGACGTTGCGCGCCTCGTCGGTCGGGTGTGGCTGGCGGTCCCGGACCTGCGGGGTCTGCCAGAGGCTCGTCACCTCGGCCTCGAGCGCGCGCTCGACCCGCTCGCGCTCGCCGTCCGTCAGCCGCTGCTCGTCGAGCGTCTCGATGTGGTTCGCGACCGAGCGCAGCTTCGCCTTCACCGTCTTCCGGCGCGCCTCGGTCGGGTGAGCGGTGAACGTCGGCTCGACGAGCACGTCGTCAAGCACCTGCTGGACCGTCTCCGGGTCGTCCGCGGCGAGGTCCTCGACGGCCTCGCGGACGCCGTCGGCGAGCGTGCCGTCCTGCTCGCCGCGCCGGACCGACCGGACGCGCTCGCGCTCCTCGGCGAGGTTGATGAGTTCGAAGTACGTCGTGAAGGCCCGTGCGACCACGCTCGACAGCTCCGGCGTCAGTCCCTCGAGTTCGGCGGCGAGTGTCTCCCGGTCATCCTCGGTTCCGCGTCGGTAGTCGATGGCTGCGGTCCTGACGGACTCGACCGTCTCGAACGCCCCCGTGGAGGACTGCGCTTCGAGCACGTCGCCCAGGAGCGCGCCGAGCTCCCTGACGTCCTGCCGAACGTCCCTGTCGTGCAAGCTCATACCACGGTGTACGGTAGCGAGGGGTATAACGGCTCGCGACCGTGGAGAAAATTGCCACTCGATTGTGAGTAAAGAATTGTGAACGTCAGTTGTAACCGCGCCACTTCTTCCCGCACTCGGTGCACTTGAAGAAGCGCGTCGGCGGCTCGTCGGCGGAGGCGGTCTGCTGGATGTAGTACCACGCCTCCTCGGTACCGCACTCGTCGCAGCGCACGTCGGTCGCGGTGGGTTTCCCCTCGAACTCCGCGTTCTCCTCGGTCTCGATGACCTCGCTGTCGGTCTGTGACTCCGTGCTGACGAACTCGCTCTCGTCGCCGCCGCGGGCCTCGCTCGCGCCGCAGCTCGAACAGACCCACTCCTCGCCCTGTGCCTTCATCATCGAACCGCAGTCGTCGCAGAACTGCATCGTTATCGTGTGCGTTCGAGGCGTTCGTCCTCAAGTATCTTCGGACAGTCGACGACCTCGAACTCGTCCATGCTCGCCTCGCTCTCGATGGTCGTCCCCTCGTTCGTGCAGCCGACCGCCGGTGGGTCGGTGAAGTACTCGCAGCGCTGGCAGTACTTGCTCTTGGAGATGACCCGGACCTCCGGCGCGTCGGGCTCGGGCTCGGCCGTTGGCTCGTCCGTCGACACCTGCTCCCAGAGCGCCTCGCTATCCACGTCGCCGACGTCGACGGATTCGAACAGCTCGTCGTCCGGTTCGGCGTCGCGCTCCTCGCGGCGGCGCTCGAACTCGTCCGCCATCTCGCCGAGCGGGCCGGCCGTTTCGCCCTCCAGTTCCGGGGGCGATTCGCCGTCCGGTCCGGTGACCTCGTGGGTCACGTCTTCGAGGCTCGGAGCCTCTCCGTCGGGGGCAGCGCTCTGGCTGGTGTCTTCCTCGCTCTGGGACGTTTCGTCTGCAGTGTCCGCGTGCTCGCCGTCGTCGGACCCCGCCTCCTCCGGCGGCACCGACTGTGTATCCACCATCTCGTCGACGAGGTCGTCGAGCGGGTCGTGGTCGTCGTCCGTCATTCTCTCCCCTCGATGTCGGGTGCGGAGCGGTCGTCCTCCTCGAAGAACGCCTCGTCGAGGTCGTCGTCGAGGTCGGGCTCGGCGCCCTCGGGCAGCGCCGGCGCCTCACCCGTGAGCAGCCGGTTCGACCCGAACGGCCCGAACGAGTCGCTGGCCTGGACGTCCGTGAACGTGCTCGCACAGTGCGGGCAGGCCGCCTCGGTCAGCAGTCCGATGCGGACCGTCGACGAGCACTCCTCGCACTTCGCGCGCTCGATGCCCTCGCGGTTGGCTGCGAGCCGGAGTGTGTCCACCGCCGACCGCCGCGCGTCCGCCGCCGCCAGCCGCAGCACCTCCTCGCGGAGGTCGACGGTCAGGCGCGCCAGCTTCGTCAGCTTCGTCTCGAGGTCGTCGGTCGTGTCGCTCAGGTACCGGAGGATGGTCTCGTAGTTGTCGAACCCCGCGTCGAGCTCCGACGAGAGCTCCGCGACCGAATCGTCGAGGTCGTCGAGGTCTCCTCGGACGCCCTCGAGCCCCTCGACCGTCGCCGCGAGCTCGTCCAGTCGAGCGCGCAGCTCGTCGTGGGTGTGGTCCGCGGCCGCCTTCCGGTCCGTCTCGCGTTTGACCTGGATGACGCGCTCGCGAACGTCCTGAATCAGCTCGGTGTACTCCTCGCGCTGTGTCTCGAGCTGTTCGTCCAGCTCCCCCTCTCGGTCCTCCAGCAGCGTTGCGAGGTCGTGCGAATCTCCCCCGTTCGCCGCTGATACCGTCCGGTAGGCGGACAGGAGCTGCTCCAGCAACGCCTCCGGAGGGACACCCTGCTCGCTCGCCTCGTCGTGCAGCCACTCCCCCAGTTCCGGTGGTAGCTGCACGGATAGGTCGACATGCTCCTCGCTCGCCATTCGTGCGCAGTTCGGCTGGGATACGCTTAAGACTTGTTGCAGGTCACGCCACGGCCCTCAACGGATTTTCCGCACGTCGCTGATATCGAAGCCGCCGTCGTGGATCTCCGTCTCGAACTGGATGATGTTCTCGTCCTCCAGCCGGGAGAGGACCCCCCGGAACTGCTTGACGACGAGCGTCCGCGCCCGCTCTGAGCCACCCGACTCCCACTCGAACAGGAGCGTCCCGTCCGTCGCGTCCATCAGCCGGCCCAGGTGCTCCTCCGGCAACGCCTCCGTGTTCACGAGCAGGAGCACCAGCCCGCCCCACCGGTACGAGGCCTTCTTCAGCCCCTTCATCAGGAGGGTGATCTGGTTCCAGTCCATCTGCTCCTCGGCCGCGCTCAGCAGGTCGGTCACCGAGTCGATGACCACGAGGTTGCCCGTCCCGTTCTCGTTCAGGTACTCCCCGATGGCGTCGAGCGTCCCCCGTCGGTCCTGGTCACCGAGCGAGCTGATGTTCGGGGTCGCATCGGAGTACCACTCGCGTGGCACCTGGGACAGCTGGAAGTACTGGCTCGACAGATCCGCGAACTCGACGTGCTTGGTCCCTGCATCCACCAGCTCGTCGTCCATCACGTACCGCATCTCCTCCAGCAGCGCGTCGCTGTCGGCGGTGAAGGAGATGTAGTGGACCTCCTCCGGGAAGCGCGCCGCGTCGTGAGCGTTCCCGTAGTACAGGTCGAACAGCTCCTGGTCCGACTCCTTCAGCCCGTTCATCGCGACGCTCGTGTAGACGAACTCCCGGGCGCCGGCACCGACTTCGCCCGCGAGCAACACGACGCTCCCGGGTGGTGCCCCGCCGCCGATCATCGAATCCAGCCGGGAGATACCCGTCGGCAACCGTTCCATACCCGAAGGTCGGCCGGTGCGCAAGTAACCGTTACGGCGGCTCCCGGTTGGTCGGGCCGTGAGAGTTGGCTCCGGTAGAGCAGTCGTGGGAATCTCTGGAACCGCGAACAGTCAGAACGCCCCGGCGGTCGTGCAATCGTTTAAACCACAGGCCGCGGCCAGAGCCCGCGTGACCTGAGAGCGGTCCGACGGCGGGTAGCGGCTGCGCGCCACGTCGTCGTCGGGAAGCCAGTGGTGCCTGTTCGCCAGCGCTGGAGCGGCAGCTGTGGTGGGAGCGCAGGGTCTTTCTCCGCGGCGGTCCTCGCTTCAGGCATGCGACTCACCGAGTTCTGCGAGCGACTCGACGACGAGCTCCGGACGGCTGATTTCGCCGACCTCGACGCCAGCGCGAACGGGCTCCAGGTCGGCCCCGAACGCGGGAGCGTCGAGCGTGTCGCCTTCTGCACGGACGGCGTGAAACAGACGTTCGAGCGCGCGGCCGACTGGGGCGCGGACGCCGTCGTCGTCCACCACGGCATCTCCTGGGGCGGCATCGAGCGCATCACCGGGCAGACGTACGGGCGGGTGGCCCCGCTGGTCGACCACGACGTGGCACTGTACGTCTCCCACCTCCCGCTCGACTCCCATCCCGAACTCGGGAACGCCGCCGGGCTCGCGGACCTGCTCGGTCTCGAAGCGCGCGAGCCGTTCGGTCCCATCGGGCCGGAGCACGTCGGGCAGCGCGGCCGTGCCAGCGACGCGTTCAGCGTCGACGAGCTGCGCGACAGGCTGGCCAGCGAGCTCTCGACCGGCGGCCAGCCCGTCCGCACGATCGACTTCGGTCCCGACGAGATCCGCGACATCGCGATCGCCACCGGCGACGGCTCCAACTACGTCCAGGAGGCCGACACGGCGGGCGTCGACGCACTCGTGATGGGTGAAGGCAAGCAGAAGACCTACCACGAGGCACGCGAGGCCGGCCTGAACGTGTTCCTCGCCGGGCACTACGCCACGGAGACCTTCGGCGTCCGGAACCTGCAGGACTGGGTCGAACGCTGGGATGCCGAGGTCGAGACGACGTTCTTCGACGTGCCAACCGGGCTCTGAACGATTAAATTCAGGTCAACAGGAAACGGAACTAATGACACGGCGGCCCGGTGACACCACCGTACGAGCGACACCACGCTCGACGAGGCGACGCTCTACGCCGGGGGCGGCGTCGGGCTCGCCGCCTTCGTCGTAGGCTACCTGCTGACCGGCGTCCTGTTCGTCGTCCGTGCCGCCGTAGCGGGTGGTTCCCTGCTCACCGACACGTTCGTCAGGACCGGCTGGTAGTTCTACGCGAGCCACGGCGGCCCTATCCTCGCCGGCGGTGCACGCGTCGGTACCGACGGGCTCGTCCCGGTTATCGTTCTCGCGGCGGTTCTCGTCCTCGCCGGGTGGGTGCTTGTCGACCGCCGCGACCGACCGACGCCCAGGCGGGCGACGCCGCGGTCACCGGCGCGGCCGTCACGACCGGCTACCTGTTCGGTACGGTCGCCTGTCGACTCCTCCTCGTGACGGCCCTCACCCCACCGTTCCCTGCGGCCTCAGCCCTCGTCGGGACTGTCCTGTACGCCGGCCTCGCGTTCCCGCTCGTCTTCGGCGGGCTCGGCGGCTACGTCGGTGCACGGGTCGCCTGAGCCGGGGGAAAGGGTATTGTCACCGGCGACGGTAGCATCGCCCATGACCCTCCTCGTCCCGTTCGACGGCGCGGCGCTGTCGACCACGGCACTCCGGCGCGCCACGGAGTTCGCGACGTTCCGCGACGAACAGCTCGTCGTCCTCACTATCGTCCCGGAAGACCCAGCCTACGCCCGCGAGCGCGGCTGGCTCGACCCGGAGGACACCTTCGACGTCGGCGTCATCGAGCGCAAGCTCCGCCAGCGCGTCCGCGACCTCGCTCCCGACGCCGACTTCCGCTGCGAGCTCATCGAGAACGTGGAGCCGGTGGCCAGCGAGGCGACCGACGTGGCCCGCCGCATCCGCGAGGTCGCCGGCGAGGTCGACGCCAGCGTCGTCTTCGTCGGCAGCGAGAACGCCGGCCGCGTGACGAACCCGCTCTCCAGCGTCGGCTCTCCCGTCGCCGATACCCCGCAGTACGACGTGTACATCGCCCGCCGACGCGACGAGTGAGAACGCTCTTCTCTCCGGGCGGTGTAGCGCCGACTGGCCGATGACGACGCACCCGCTCCGAGCCGGGGTGGCTCCCGACGGTGACGAGCCCTATGAGTGCCGAGGCCGACCTATCACCGACTCTTCGTGACCTCCGTTCGTCGTAGAACAGTAGCCCACGCTTGATTCTGTACGCTGGAGGAGAGCGTTTTGCTGGGTACGGTTGATGGGGAGAGCTCCCTGAGGCTCTTCTAGTGATAGCGAAGAGATCAGCGAGGTTGGGTGAGTACGACTGTGAGACACTCACAAGTCGGCTAGCTGAATTAGAGTACGATGTTGGCTCTATCGAAATCCTTCAGTACTGCCACGAACCGCGTGCTGAAGACACCACACGTGCCTCGCAGTGGGTATTTACTCTGTCGCAACGAACTCGATCACATGACAGACGACGATTCGTTCGATCCCGAGGCCGACGAAGCTCGGGAAGTGGCTGCGGAAGCAGGCCGCGATCAGGAAGAGTTTCTCTCGCTGTTGCCGCATTACTACCGGGGCGAAGTTGGACAGATGTCGACCCATCTGAGCCGGCTCGACCTGACTACAGACTGGGCGATCGCCCTCCTGACTGCTGTCCTCGCGCTCTCGTTCGGGAGCGTGGACAGTCCGCCGTACTTTCTCCTGCTCGGCATGGTTGCGTTGGTCATGTTCCTGTTGTTCGACGTTCGCCGTTACCGGACGTACGATGCGACGCGGTCACGGGTCCGCCTGATAGAGGAGAACGTCTTCGCCAACGCGTTCGACCCGGTGGGGACGATCCACCGAGACTGGCGGAAGGAGATCGCTGATGACCTGCGAAAGCCGACGCTGAAGGTCTCGACGCTGGAAGCGCTGTCCCGGCGGCTCAAACGCGTCTATCTGCCGCTGGTTACCGTGTTACTACTCGCGTGGCTGTTTCGGATCACGGTCTTCGTATCGGGTGAAAGCCCACTCGAGACGGCGGCGATCCCCGGCGTCCCCGGGATCGTGGTGATCGTTGTGGTCGGCGTGGCGTATCTCGGAGCACTGTTGCTGGCTCTGTGGCCGACATCACGGGAGGCAAAAGGGGAATTTCACGGCGAAGAGCCCGGTGACTGGAAGACGGAAGAGTGAAGCGCCCGGTCGGGAACCACGAAAGTCCTGTCCAGAATACTCGATTGGACCCTCCACACGTGGGCGCGCACGCTCGAGGCGTGTAACTACCCCTGCGACACTCGACACAGAGGACTCGTGGGCGATCCACGCCGCCGACACGCTCGACGAGGGGCACTTCGTCAACGACCCGGAGAAGGTCGAGACGGTGACGAAGCAGATGCCCGACCGGCTCCGCGAACTCGACGAGTGGGGGATGGAGTTCTCCCGGACCACGGGCGGCGAGATCGACCGGCGCTTCTTCGGTGCCCAGTCGTTCCGCCGGACCGCGTTCGCCGGCGACCACACCGGCGAGTCGATGCTGGACGCGCTCGTTGACCGGCCGGTACGAGACCGTCCCAGGGAGGCGACTGACGTGGTGAGAGTGCGCCCGAAACGGCCGTCGTGATGACCCGGCTTGCAAACACTCAAACCGACGACGGACCTAGCGGAGTCGTGAGAAAGTCGGTCCTCATCTACGACGGTAGCAACGCGCTGTTCCGGGCTGCCGCCGAGGCGGCGACCCACCGGTCGGACGACGTCGTTGCCGTTCGCTGGGACGCCGAGCCGGTGCAGGCGTTCCTGGAGGCGCAGTTCGACGCTCGCCCCTTCGCGTTCATCTTTGTCGAGGGAGACTCCGTCCACGTCGGTCAGGAGACCGTCGGGCGAGTCCTCCGTCGGGCGGGAGTTGCCAGCCCACTCGTCGACAAGCTGAAACGTGCCTACGCGGTCGGGGGCGACCCGTTCGGCCGGCTGGTCCACGGGCGGACGGTTGCGGACCTCGACGGTTCCTTCTCGCTGTCGGCGGCGGCCGCGGGCCACCTCGCGGGGCTCCGTCAGGTCCAGAAGATACCCGTCCGGGAGGCCGGCACCGGGGAGCCCTGATCAGCCCTCGGCGAGCGCCTGCTGGACCGCCACCTCGACCGACGTCTGCTCGATGGGAACGACCGACTGCAGGTCCCGGTCGGGGTCGACCGTCACGGGGTTCCGCATGCTCTCGACCAGCGGCCGGGCGATAGCGTACTGGACGTCGGTCGTCAACCGGAGCCAGTGGGAGGAGAGGGCCGGAGACATCACCGGCACCGGCACGATCAGGACGCGCTTGCCCTTCTCCCTCGCGGTCAACTTCAGCAGGGACTCGTAGGACCACACCGTCGGTGCGCCGATGTCGTAGATGCCGCCTCTGGTCTCGTCGGCATCGAGAACGCCGACGAGGTAGGCGACGGCGTCGTCGATGCCGATGGGCTGACACGGCGTCCGTACCCACTTCGGGACCGTCATCACGGGCAGCCGGTCGGTGAGGTCGTCGACGATGCGGAAGCTCGCGCTGCCGGCGCCGATGATGATCGCCGCCCGGAGGACGGTCAGGTCGAAGCTCCCGGACTCGAGCACAGACTCGACCTCCCGACGGGAGGCGAGGTGTGGCGAGAGGTTCCGCTCGTCGCCGCTGATGCCGCTCAGGTAGACCACTCTGTCGACGCCGGCCGCCGACGCTGCCTCCCGGAACCGGCGGGCGTAGGTCCGGTCCAGCTCCGCGAAGTTCTCGGCCGTCAGCGAGTGAATCAGGTAGTAGGCCGCGTCGATGCCCTCACAGAGCCCGTCCAGTGACGCCGGGTCGCCGAGGTCACCCTCGAATATCTCGACTTCGTCCGGGAACGTCGACCGGCTCGCGCTCCGCGAGAAGGCGACGACTTCGTGGCCGGCCGAGCACAGCGATTCGACGAGTCGACCGCCGACGAACCCGGTCGCGCCAACGACGAGAACACGCATTACTGGACGTACGGGCCGCGGCGGCAAGGGTGTTCGGTTGCGTTCTCGGACCCGGGAGCGAGCCGTCCGTGTCATGCCGTCGCTCGTCAGCGGGGAGCCGTCGGCCATCGTCAGCCATCCCTGTCCGGGTGCCTGCAACTCCAGCGTGACCGGTGGCGGTCAGTGGTGTGTGTACGCATACTGTTGTTCGTACCAGCAGACGACCGGTCAAAGTACTCGGGCGGCCGGTGACGATGTAACCGGTCCGAGACAGGCGTTCTCGGCGGTTTCGAGGTCCGCTGGTGGGAATCCCGTGGGGATGCCGATTCTCGACCCTGCAGCCGGCGGATGGACTGTACAGGGGCGGACGCGAACGTGACGGAAACGGTGGAGAACCCGTCCAGAGTCGTGACACGTGGTCACAAATATGAAGAGAAGCGACGACGAATGTGGGTCCAACAGACGATGGAACCCCTCCGTTCGGAACCCGACGACATCAGAGTGCTTCACGTGGACGACGACGAGGCGTTCATCGACCTGTCGGCGACCTACCTGCACCGGGAGGGCGGGCGACTGTCGGTCACGACCGAGACCGACCCCGTCGCAGCGCTCGACCTGCTCGCGGAGGAGCGCGTCGACTGCATCGTCAGCGATTACGAGATGCCCGACGTCGACGGACTGGAGTTCCTCGAACTGGTCCGTGAGTCGGACGACCGGACACCCTTCATCCTGTTCACCGGGAAGGGAAGCGAGGAGATCGCGGCGCAGGCAATCGACGCGGGGGTCGACGCGTACCTCCGGAAGGAGACGTCGTCGTCGCAGTACGTGGTGCTCGCGAACCGCATCGAGACGCTCGTCGACAGGCTGTGGGCGAGCCAGCGGGCAGACCGGATGGAGGAGATATACGAACTCATCGCCCGGACCGCGACGGACGCGTTCTGGATTCGGGATATGTCGACCGGTCGGACTCGGTACAGCGAAGGAATCCGCCGGTTCGGCTACGAGCCCGGCGTCCGCGAGGATGGGTTCGAGTGGTGGGCGGAACGGGTCCACCCGGACGACAGGTCGGAGTCCCGGGACCTGAACTCGCGCCAGCACGAGGGGAAGCCGACGGGCTTCGACGACATCGAGGGCGAGTTCGGCGAGTTCACGCATCGGTACCGCTGGCGGTCTGCGGAGGGAAGTTACGTCCCCTGTCTCTCGCGCGGTATCGTCCGCTTCGAGTCGGGCGAGCCCGTCGAGATGGTCGGCGCGATGACCGACCTCTCCGAGGAGGGGGACCCCTGAACCGCGCCGACGCTCGCGTACCGTTCTCGGTCGGGCACTGAGAGTCGCGGCAACGCCAGTACCAACATGAACATTTATGATAGATTGGTGCAGAGGTAGGGACACGATGAGTCACGTACTCGCAGCACGCCCGTCACGCCCGAGCCAGAATCGCCAGCGGACGACCACCACACCACCCAGACGACGCACCACATGAGCACACGCACTGACGCCACGCCCGACGCGACCAGCACGAACCCGCGCATCGACGAGTCGACCGACTTCTCCCGACCCGAACCAAGAGGCGAGCCCGAACGCGACTCGCCGTCCACCGACGTCTCCTGGACTGCCCAGTGTCAGCGGCAGTTCAGCAGCGCCGACACCAGCCGCTGCAAGAACCTCGCCGACGACGAGAACGAGGCGATGCACAGCGGCGTCTGAGCCCGACGAACCCACCCCCGTCGAGCCCACACGATTGATCGACCTGATGTAACGGGTCCGTAGCGAGCAATGGTGGGGCCGTCGAGGACCATCTGGACGGCCACGGGCGAACTCACGGTCGTCGCCGAGCAGCCCTCTGCAGCGGCGACGGGGTGGCCATCGACGGGCACTCCGGCGAGATCGCCACCTCGGTGTCCTTCCGACGGAGTTCGTGGTTCCCAACGACACCGTCGTCGCGGTGACGGTGCCATCACAGTGGTCCGTACAGTCCTACTGCGGGACGAAACCGACCGCATGTCGCGCTATTTGGTTTTCTGAACTTGCAGGCAGCCCGAGTAGCGATTACCTCGGCACGAAACTGTGCTACCGGAAGAACCTGAGGCATTACATAACGCTTATGGCCATATGGCCGTCGAGTGACACCATGGTACACAGTACCAGAAGAGATGTTATCAAGGTGAGCGGGGCACTGCTCGGAGGAATCGCGGTCGGGACCACGGTCACAGCGGCGACATCGACGGACCGGTTCATCGCCCAGACGAAAGGACGAGGGCTACCGAACAGCGTGGAGGTCGTCCACGAGATGCCGGGCACCGACCTGGCCGTGGTCACCGGCGACGAGTCGGCACTACGGTCCTCCAAGGGCGTCAAGGACTTCGCGGCCGACATCGAACTCGAACTGAACGAGCCGGAGACGAACGCGGAGGCTCCCACGTTCGACGCATCCGACTACGAGGGCCAGCCGGGCGACTTCCTGCAGTGGGACAAGGCCGACCTGGACGTGCCCGAGGCCCACGAAGTGACCGAGGGCGAGGGGACACGGGTCGCGGTCATCGACTCCGGCGTGCTGGAGACGCACCCGGACCTGGCGGGGCCGCTGAACCTCGACCTCTCGCGGAACTTCACGGACGACGGCGGCGACCACAATCCCGTCGGCGGCGACGACCACGGCACACACGTCGCCGGTATCGTCGCGGCCGACAACGGTGCCGGTCTCGGCGTCAACGGCACCGCGCCGAAGACCGACCTCGTGGACTGCCGGGTGTTCTCCGACGAGGGCGGTGCCTCGTTCGCGGACATTCTCGCGGCCATCGTCTACAGTGTGAACATCGATGCGGACGTTGCGAACCTCTCACTGGGTGCGTACCCGATTCCGAGGCAGGGGGAAGGCGATTTCTACGGGAAGGTGCTCAACAGCACGATGACGTACGCGAACAAGGAGGGTACCCTGCTCGTCATCGCGGCCGGCAACGACGAGGCCGACCTCCAGCACGACAAGAACTTCATCAGCCTGCCGAACGAGGGGGCACAGGCGCTCTCCGTGGCGGCGACCGGTCCCATCGGCTACGGCTGGGACGCCGACGGCGATGGCGAGCTGACGGACCTCGTCTCGCCGCCGGAGAGTCCGGCGTTCTACACGAACTACGGCACGAACGCCGTCACCCTCGGTGCACCGGGGGGTGACGCCGACCTCGGCGCTATCGGCACCGGCGTTCCCTACTTCAACGACCTCGTGTTCAATACGGTGTTCACGTACGAGGACACCGACGGCGACGACGAACCGGACACGCAGGTTCCCGGCTACGGCTGGAAGGCCGGCACCTCGATGGCCGCCCCGAACGTCGCCGGGGCCGCCGCGCTGGTCAAGAGCGCGAACCCGAACTACAACGCCAACCAGGTCGAGGCCGCGCTCAAGCAGGCCGCCGACGTGCCGGCGGGCTACGACAAGGCGTACTACGGCAGCGGCTACCTGAACATCCTCGACGCGCTGTAGGGGGACCAGCGACGCGCGTTCGGGACCGCGTCGCCGACCACGATTTTCTCGACGGTGCCGCAATCGCTCCGGACCTGTCCGACGACGAGCCTACCGGGACAGGCGTCGGCGGGGTCAGCGTCGGTGCGTGGCGGCACGCCGATGGGTGGGCAATCCGTTCGCGACCGTCCTGGGCCATCGTTGTCAGCACACCGACCAACCGCACCAGATATCTCATCGCACCGCTCGGCCGCTCGTCTCCGGAGTAGCGCCGGAGCCGGACAGCTCTCGACCACAACTGGTCAGGTTCTCTATTTTTACAGCAGTACCTGTTAGCAAGGGACATGGTCACGATGGCATCGACGGCAGTCCGTCGTGGCCACGGTACGTTCACCGAGGCACACCAATGATCGAACCAGCAACCGCGGAGCTACCGACCGTCGCACAGACCGTACTCGAACTCCAGACGCAGGGGGACGCGCTGACCGAGATACAGAACAACGACCTGCTCTACTCGTCGTTCTGGGCGAACATCGCGCTCGCCGGCGTAGCGATACTACTGTTCGTCTACATGGGCCGGGACGTCGAGGACTCGCGCGCGAAGCTCATCTGGGTCGCGACACTGCTCGTGCCACTCGTCTCGATCTCGTCGTACATCGGGCTGGCGTCGGGGCTGACCGTCGGCTTCCTCGAGATGCCGTCCGGACACGCGCTGGCGGGCGAGGGCCAGATTCTCTCGCCCTGGGGCCGGTACCTCACCTGGACGTTCTCGACACCCGCCATCCTGGCGGCGCTGGGACTCCTCGCCGGCACCGACTTCACGAAGCTGTTCACGGCAATCACGATGGACATCGCGATGTGCATCACCGGGCTGGCGGCCGCGCTGACGAACTCCTCGGTGCTGTACCGCTGGCTGTTCTACGGGGTCAGCTGTGCGTTCTTCCTCGCGGTCGTCTACGTCCTGCTGTTCGAGTGGCCGGACGACGCACGCGCCGCTGGCACCGGCGAGATATTCGGCACCCTCAAGAACCTCACCGTCGTGCTCTGGTTCGGCTACCCGGTCCTCTGGGCGCTCGGCTCGGAGGGACTGGCGATCCTGAGCGTCGGTGCCACTTCGTGGGGGTACTCGGGGCTCGACATCCTCGCGAAGTACGTGTTCGCCTTCCTCCTGCTCCGGTGGGTCGCGAACAACCAGAGCGTCGTCGCGAGCAACCAGCCGGTCATCGGCGGGCGCTCACCCACGGACGACTGAGGCAGCGGGGCCGTCGACGGGGACCAGCGAGTAGTCGTCCTCGTCCTCGGGCGAGTACGGCCCACAACCGGCGCCCGCTATCGTGCTGGAACTGCAGGAGAACGACCCGTCGACGTAGACGTCGCCACCGACGCTGCTCGACGTGACGGCGACATCCCCCGTCGTCACGACAGCCCTGTCGACGCTCGTCCCGGTGTCGATGGTCACGTCACCGTCGGCCTCGACCGTCCCGCCGACGGTAGTGTCGGAGAGATCGACGTAGCTCCCGCTGTCGATATCGCCGCTGATGTCCGAGGCGGTGAAGTCCACGCTGCTGCCCGCGACCGACCCCTCGACGACCGAGCCGGTGTCACCCGTCACCTGGGTACTGGCGTTCAGGTCGCCGACGACCGTCGTGTTCGTGAGGTCCGCGTCGCCGCCGCTGTCGACGTCGCCGGTGATGGTCGCGTCCGTGGCGTCGAGCTGTGTCCCCTCGACGTCCCCGAGGACCGCGCCGCCCGCGACGACGTCCACGTCCCCAGCCGTAGCCACGTCGCAGTCGACGACGACGTCGACGGTCACGGGGCCCGTGCCGCCGGCGGTCTGGTTCTGCACCCACGAACAGCCGACGTCCGGCCGGAG
Source organism: Haloarchaeobius sp. FL176 (assembly GCF_024609245.1). Lineage (GTDB taxonomy): Archaea > Halobacteriota > Halobacteria > Halobacteriales > Natrialbaceae > Haloarchaeobius. The sequence goes on along the minus strand of NZ_JANJYH010000002.1, from coordinate 379,805 downwards.
CCGCGACGGGACGGGATCGGCATCGAACGACGCGAGCTCGTAGCTCTCGTCGCTCCCCGGGCTGTGCCAGTACACCGTCACCTCCTCCTCGACCGGGTGGATGGCAACCGGGTCGTCGAGCGTCAGCGTCTCGTCCTGCAACACGTCGGCGTCCGCGACGCCCTCGACGACGACACGCCCCTCGCCCTCGCCGAGCTCCTCGCCGCCCCGGAGCACGAGCTCGGAACCGAGGCTCCCCTCGCTTTCCTGGAGGTCGAGCGACGCCTGGGGGGCCGGCTGGGTGTCGTCGGCGAGCTCACCCGCGATGAAGAACGTGAGCGCGGCCAGCACGACCGCGATGGCCACGAGGAGGATGCTCCCGATGACGGGGGAGACAGCACGCTGGCGTCGCTCGGCACCGACGGGGCGAGGGAAGGGCACGCCGACCGTTTGCCACGCCTCACAGTAGAGGATTGTGGCGGCCCCCGACCCTGATTGGTGGCTCCTGTCGGTCCGGCGGCAGGAGCGTTTTTGTCCATCGACCACTTTGTGGGGACGATGACCGACGACGACAGAGAGCCATCGCCAGGGCTGCCGGACGGCATCCGCCCCGGTCGGGTCGCACTCGCCGTGACGGACCTCGACCGGCAGGTTTCCTTCTACCGGGACGTGCTCGGGCTCGTCGTCAGAGCGCGAGACGGTGAGACGGCCACGCTCGGCACCCCGGACGAGCCGTTGCTGGAGTTGCGCGCGGACCCCGGTGCATCCGAACGCGCTGATACCGAGACGGGGCTCTACCACGTCGCGTTCCTGTTCCCTTCCCGGGCGACACTCGCCGAGGTGCTCCGTCGCGTCCGCGGCCGCTGGCGACTCGACGGCGCCTCGGACCACGGCGTGAGCGAGGCGCTGTACCTCACCGACCCCGAGGGCAACGGCGTCGAACTGTACCGCGACCGCCCCCGAGCCGAGTGGCCGGTGACCGACGACGGCCGCGTCCGGATGGGCGTCGACCCGCTCGACGTCGACGCGCTCGCCGACCTGGCCTGTGGGAGCGCGGGCGTCTCCGACGAGGCGACGGTCGGCCACGTCCATCTGGAGGTGAGCGACCTGCCCGGCGCAGAACGGTTCTACGTCGACACGCTCGGGCTGAACGTCAGGCAACGGTACGCGGACGCCGCGGTGTTCCTCGCGGCCGGGGACTACCACCACCACGTCGGCCTGAACACGTGGCAGAATCGGCAGGACCCGCCGACCGGCCGCGGGCTCGACTGGTACGAACTACTTCTGCCGGACGAGTCGACGCTCGGCTCCATCGAGGACAGCCTCCGAGACGCCGACATCGCCATCCGCCAGCTCGAGGACGGCAACGGTATCGAGCTGACAGACCCCGACGGCATCGGGCTCCGCCTGCGGGCGGACTGAGGGCGCATCGGCTGGGGCCGCGTCACCGCGAGTGGTCCGGGTCCCCGTGGAGGAGCATGTCGGTGAAGATGGTCTTGAAGCGCTCCTCGTCGATGGACTCGACGACGCGGGTGCGGGCCTCGCCCTCGGTGATGTCGAGCTCGTCGACCATGCTGTAGCCCCGGGTGAGCCCCTCGCGCTCGTCGACGTCGACGTGGTATCGCGGTGCCTCCTCGACGAGGTCGGGTTCGATGACCGACGCCATCGCGAGCGAGTCCGGCTGCGTGGTCGCGTCCGAGCCGAAGCGTTCCGCGCTGAACTCGCGCAGGTGTGCCGTGATCTCGGTGAAGAAGTCGGCGAACGGCGTATCGGCGTCCTCGATGGGTGCGAGTTCGCCGGCCTCGAGCGTCGCCTGGCGCATCGTCAGCCCCCAGTCGAGCAGCGTCACGTCGAGCTCGCGCAGCACGACCTTCGCCGCGTCCGGGTCGACCCAGAAGTTGAACTCCGCCGACGGCGTGTCGTTGCCGAGCGTGTTCACCGCGCCGCCCATCACGACGACCTCGTCGACGAGGTCGCCGAGGCGGGGCTCGCGGCGGAGCGCCAGCGCGACGTTCGTCAGTGGGCCGATGCAGACCAGCGTCAGCTCGCCCGGCGACTCGCGGACCGCCTCGGCGATGGCGTCCGGCCCGTAGCCGGCCGCGGACTCAATGCCAGTATCGGGGAACAGGTCGCCGCCGAGCCCGCCCGCGCCGTGGACGTGGTCGACGTGCTCGAACTCCTTGACGAGCGGCCGCCGCGCCCCCTCGTACACCGGCACCTCGTCCGCGACGCCGGCCAGCTCGAGCGTGTACTTGGCGTTCTCGACCTGGTAGTCGAACTCCACGTTGCCCGCGACGATGGTCAGCAGCTCCAGCTCGATAGCGTCGGAGAGCGCTCCAAGCAGGATCGCCTGCGTGTCGTCTCCCGCGGTGTCCGTGTCGACGATGACGCGACGGGTCATGCGCGGGTGTCCGCCCCGCCGGGGCTTAGTTCGTCCGGAGGTGGCAACGTGGCCGACGCAGGCGAACCGTCTTTGTCCACGCGTGCGTCGGTGCGCCCATGCCCAGGGTCGTCAGTTTCGGCAGCGTCAACGTCGACCACGTCGGCTACCTCTCGCACGACCGCATCGCAGCCCTCGCCGACGCCCACGGCTGGTTCCCCGACGCGGGCGAGACGGTACGCGTCGACGCCGTGCCCGCCGCCGTCCGCGACGACCTCACGGAGACGTTCCTCGGCGGGAAGGGCGCGAATCAGGCCGTCGCGGCGGCAGCAGCCGGGGGGGACGCGAGCCTGCTCGGCTGTGTCGGCGACGACGAGGACGAGCACGCCGTCCTGGGGACGCTCGCCGAACGCGGCGTCGTGGTCGACGGGGTCGAGCGCGTGGACGGGCCGACGGGCTACGCGGCCATCGTCGTCGACGAGACGGGCGAGAACCGCATCGCCATCGTCGCTGGCGCGAACGGCAGGGTGACGCCGGCGTACGCCCGTCGACACGCGGACCGACTTCGCGAGGCCGACTGTCTGCTCCTCCAGAACGAACTGTCGGCCGCCGCGTCCCTCGCCGCGCTGGACGAGCTGTCGGCTGCCGGGCGGCGGCCGACCGTCGTCTACGACCCCGCGCCCGCCGGCGGCGCGGCGCAGGTGCTCGCCCACGACGCCGTCGACGTGGTGACCCCGAACGAGAGCGAGGCGGCCGCACTCGACGAGGGACTCGCCGACTTCGACGGGACGGTCGTCCGGACGCTCGGCGCACGTGGCGTCGCGGTCGAGACCGGCGACGACGCGTTCCACGTCGACTCGCCGACCGTCGACGCCGTCGATACGACCGGCGCGGGCGACGTGTTTGCCGGCTACCTCGCGGCGGAACTCGGTGACGGGGCTGCGCTGCGTGATGCGGTCGAACTGGCCGCCGTCGCCGCCGCGCTCTCGACCACAGCGACGGGGGTACAGACCGCTGTACCGACCCGAGAGCAGGTGCTCGACGTGCTGGGCGACGGCGAGAGCTGAGTCCTACTCGTCGTCCTCGAACTCCAGCGCCACCGAGTTGATGCAGAACCGCTTGCCAGTCGGGGCTGGCCCGTCGTCGAACACGTGCCCGAGGTGGCTCTCGCAGTTCGCACAGACGACCTCGATGCGACGCATTCCATGGCTCAGGTCCTCCCGTTTCTCTATCTTGTCGTCGTCTCCGGCGTAGAACGACGGCCAGCCGCAGCCGTGGTCGAACTTCGTCTCCGAGTCGAACAGCACCTCGCCACAGCCCTTGCAGCGGTACTTGCCGTCCTCGAAGTGGTCGACGTACTCGCCGGAGAACCGCGCCTCCGTACCCTGGTTTCGGAGTATCTCGTACTCCTCGTCGTCGAGCCGCTCGCGCCACTCCGCGTCGGAACTGGGAACGTCCTCCGTCGACTCCTGGGGACTGTCGCTCATAGCACGAGGTAGGCGCGGGAACGGCAAAGGTGCCATGGTCGGAGGGGTTTACAAAAATTGTAAACCCCCACGGGGAGTTCCGGCGTGGGTTGACCGCTCCCACGCGGAGCTTACTGCGGACGGGACCGACCGGAAACCCCGTGCAAGACAGTCTCAACCACCGCGAACGCGGATTTCAAGCCTTATGCCGCCCGGTTGCGTCCGATGGTGCAATGAGCTACAACATCGGTCTCGTCGGCAAGCCCTCGGTGGGCAAGTCGACGTTCTTCAACGCCGCGACGATGAACGACGTGCCCGAGGGCGCGTACCCGTTCACGACCATCGACCCCGCCATCGGCGAGGCGTACGTCCGGGTGGACTGCGCCGCACCGGAGTTCGACGAATCCTGTACGCCGGACACGGGCTACTGCCGCGAGGGCACACGCTACGTCCCCACCAAACTCGTCGACGTGGCCGGTCTCGTCCCCGGTGCGCACGAGGGGCGCGGGCTCGGCAACCAGTTCCTCACCGACCTGAACGAGACGGACGTACTGGTCCACGTCGTCGACTTCTCCGGCGAGACGGACCTCGAAGGCGAACCCACCGAGGACCACGACCCTCGCGATGACATCGACTTCCTGGAGAACGAGCTCGACCAGTGGTACGTCGGCATCCTCGAGACGGGGATCGAGAAGTTCCAGAACCGCTACCAGGCGAAGGACGACCACTCCATCGAGATCGAGCTCGCCGACCAGATGTCCGCCTTCGGCACGAACAAAGACGAGATCAAGCAGATCATCCTCGCGCTCGACCTCGAACTCGACCCCGAGACGTGGGACGACGACGACCGCGACGCGCTCGCCCGGGAGATTCGGAAGCGGACGAAGCCCATGGTCGTCGCCGCGAACAAGATGGACACGCCCGCCGCCCAGGAGAACTGGGACGAGATCACCGACGACCCCGACTACGACCACCTCCAGTTCGTCCCCGTCAGCGCCCACGCCGAGAAGGCGCTGAAGAACGCCGCCGAGCAGGGCGTCGTGGACTACCACGCCGGCGACGACGACTTCGAGATCGTCGCGGATATCTCCGACGAGCAGGAGGAGGGTCTCGAGCAGATCCGCGAGTTCGTCACCACCTTCGGCGGCACGGGCGTGCAGCAGGCCATCGAGGCCGCGCTGTTCGACGAACTCGGCGTCATCGCCGTCTTCCCCGGCGGTGCCGAAGCCATGGGCGACGAGCAGGGTCGCGTGATGCGCGACTGCTTCCTCCTCCCCGGCGGCTCGACGACCAGCGACTTCGCCTACCACCTCCACTCCGACATCGGCGACGGCCTCCTCCACGGGCTCAACTGCCGGACGAAGCGGCAGATGGGTGGCGACACCGAACTCGACCACCGCGAGGTCGTCGAACTCGTCACGACGAACTGACCCGCCTTTTTTGTAGGAAGCCGCGGCCAGCGGGAGCGTGTTCTGACCGCTCGCCACGCGACGGCCGAGGCCGGTGTGCGACGCACCGCCGCGTGACCCGGAAGCCGCCAGCACGTCGTCTGTTCGCCATCTTCAGGGCAGCACAAGCGGTGCAGCCGACTACGCATCGGCCGCCTCCCCTACCCTCTCCCAACGAGTCCGGCGCGGGGACTATGGGGGCGCGGTCCCCAGTGTCGGCCGATGACCAGAACTATCGCCGTCGTCGGTGCGGGCGTCGCCGGTATCGGCGTGGCTGATACCTGCCGAGACGAGGCGGCCGAGGTGACGCTGTTCGACAAGGCAAGAGGGATCTCCGGGCGTGCCGCGACCCGACGCAAGAACGGCTGTCGCTACGACCACGGCGCGAACTACATCAAACCCGGCGGCGACGACTGGGTCGAGGGGCTCCTCGACGAACTCGGGAACGACGGTCTCGCCGACATCGAGCTGCCGGTGTGGACCCACGACGCCGACGGCGAGATCGCCGAAGGCCGTGCCGGTGACGGACCGAAGTGGACCTACACGCGGGGTATCACCCAGTTCGCGAAGCGGGTCAGGAAGCGGGCTGGTGTGTCCGTCCACACCGAGACCCGCATCGAGTCCATCGCCCGCACGAGCGGCGGCGAGTGGACGCTGACCGACACCGACGGCGAGACCTACGGCCCGTTCGACGAGCTGGTGCTGACGCCGCCGGCACCGCAGACCGCCGACCTGCTTGCCGCGATGGACTGGGACGACGAGCGGCTGCGTCGGCTCCACACCGCCGTCGACGCCGTCGAGTTCCGGACCATCCGGTCGGTGCTGCTGCACTATCCGTTCGAACTCGACCGACCGTGGTACGCGCTCGTGAACCCGGACCGCGAGCACCCCGTCGGCTGGCTCTCCCGCGAGGAGTGCAAACCCGACCACGTGCCCGACGGCGAGAGCCTGCTCGTCGCCCAGATGGCCCCGGACTGGTCGGTCGAGCACTACGACGAGCCGCTGGACGCCGCTGGCGACGCCGTTGCCTCGCTCGTCGCGGCGCTCCTCGACGACGACCGACTGACGGAGCCGGACTGGGTCGACGACCAGGGCTGGCGCTACGCGCTGCCGGATTCGAACATCGACGCCGAGGAGGCCCGCTGTGCGGAGGATGTTGGGCTCTACGTCGCCGGTGACTGGGTCGCAGGCGAGGGGCGCGTCCACCGTGCCTTCGAGAACGGCCGGACGGTCGGCGAGCGCATCACCGGGGAGGAGTAGCGCCGTCGCTCGTCGGCTGTAGGACAGTGGCGGGTGCCGCCCCGCCGGACTATGACAGGAGTCGTGCTGGCAGTCTCGCCTCGGCCATCGCGGCCCCACCCGCGGATGGCACCGACTGCGTCGTCGCCCGCCGCCCGATTGCGTCCATAGCATCGCTCGCGGAGTCATTAACCGTCACGAGAGAATCGAGGGCCGAATCAGGGTTCGAAACGGGGAACGATGGCCGGTCCGCACAGCCGGGTTACGTGTACGACGGGACGAAGTACACTGGCGTCGAGCTGTCGTCGACCCAGAGCACCAGGTCGTGTAGCTCTTCGTCCTCGCGGTCCGGTTTCCAGTGCTCGTCGTCCGGCCTGACCACGCGGTCCTCGACGAGATGCTCGTCGAAAACCACCCAGATGGCGCTGTCGGTCCCCTCCCCCACGACGTCGACCGACTCCCCTGCGTCGGTCTCGTGGTCCTCTGACTGCCCGATTGTTTCTTCGCACCCCATCCTGACCGACCAGTGTACGCGGTATGAGCGCCCAAAGGTTGCCACTAAAACACGTTTGAGTGGCATTTACCGGGCGAAATCGGTAGAAACGGAACCGGGGCCGCCCTCGACACGAACCGTTTTATTACTGTGCCACGATACCAAACGACATGGCAGACCGTCGGAGCTACGCGTTCGAGTCGACGACGCCGACCGTTCACGAAGACGCGTTCGTCGCCCGCGACGCGACCCTGGTCGGTGACGTCCGCGTCGAGACCGATGCGAGCGTCTGGCCGGGCGTCGTCCTCCGGGGTGACGTGGGAACCGTCCGCGTCGGTGCGGAGTCACACGTGGGAGACACCGCCGTGTTCCACGCCAGCGAGGTCGGCGAACGGGTCATGGTCGGCCACGGCGCGGTGCTGAACGATGCCACCGTCGAGGCCGGGTCGCTGGTGGGCATCAACGCGACCCTGAACTCGGGGACGGCCGTCGGCGAACGGAGCGTCGTCGCGGCCGGGACCGTCCTCCCGGACGGGTTCGAGGTCCCGCCGGAGTCGTTCGCGCGCGGCGTCCCCGCGACGGTCGTGCCGCTGTCCGAGACGACCGTCGAACCGGAGGAGATAGCGTCCGCCTACTCGTCGGGTGCCTACACAGACCTCGCGTCGCGCCACGAGGAACTGTTCGAGTAGCCCACGCCCGGGGACCCGCTCAGTCCTGGATGCGCGCGAGCAGTGCAGCGATGACCAGCGCCACGAGAGCGACGGCCACGCCGAAGCCCGGCGTCCCACCGTCGTCCGATTCCTCGGTGGTCCCCTGTGCCTGCGTGGTCGCGGTCGTCGACGGCGTCGCGGTCCCGTTCGGCGTCGCGGTCGCCGTCGGCGCGTCGGTCCGCGGCTCGAAGGCCTCGATGATGACGCCCGGTGACTCGACCGAGCCGTTGACCGCGGTGAGCTCGACCTCGCCGGTCTGTTCGACGGTGAGCGTGGTGGTGCCGCTCTCGTCGGTCGTCGCGACCGCCTCGCCGTCGATACGCACCTCCGCGCCGGCCGCGGGCTCGTCGTACTCGTTGGTGACATCGACCCGAAGGCTCTGGCCGACGACGACCTGGGAGTTCATCGGCTCGACCGTCAACCGCGGCGTCCGCACGATCGCGAACGTCCGGCTCCGGTCGCGCTCGCCGACGCGGAAGGTCGTACTGACGGTCTCGTAGCCCTCTTTCTCGACGGTGACCGTGTAGCGCGTGTTCACGTCGAGGCTGACGCTCCGACTCCCGCTGCTGCCGGTCCGGAACGTGCCGACGGTCCCCCCCGCGTCCTCGATCTCGATGTTGGCCTGGAGCGGCTCGGTGGGCTCGAAATGGGCATCGACGACGCTGAAGTCCACCGTGGCACTGCCCTGCTCGACCTCGACGGGGACGTCCGTGTCGCCCGAGAGCGTGACCGTCCGACGCTCCTCGTAGTAGCCCGGCTTGGTGATTCTGACGGTGTAGTTGCCGCGTTCGAGCGCCGGGGTCGTGTACGTCCCGTCGCTGCCGGTCGTCCCGGTGTCGGCGAGCACCGTGCGACCGTCCTTCCGGAGCTGGACGTCCGCATCGCTCACAGCGTTCCCGCTCCCGTCGACGAGGGATATCTCCCCGGTCGCAGACGGGTACATCGTCACGGTCACGTCGGTGGTGCCCTGAACGTTCTCGACCGTCACCGGGTTGTTCTTCACGAGCATCGGGTGGGTCGGAGTTATCTCGACGGTCGCGCCCTCCGGCACGTCGAACAACGCCTCACCCGTCGCGAACGTCTCGCTCGTCCGTTCCTGGTCGTCGTACGAGACTGTCACCTCGGCGTTGCCCAGGGGGTCACCCTGCTGGTTCACCACCGTCACACGGAGCGTCACGTCGGTGTCGCTCGCGCTCGCCGGTGCCACCGCGGAGCCGGCGGCCACTGCCATGGGGGAGACGAGTAACGAGAGGCCGACGAGTACCACTATCAGTCGCATGCTGTTGCAGAGTGGAACCCGTACTCACTTAAATTTCTCCGGTATCCCACCCTGTAATTCCTGTCGAACTGCCGAAACCGCCGCGTCGGTCCATCGGTCACACTCCGGACACATCACGGGCCCGTTTTTTCAGCCTGGCACTCGTGGGTCTCAGTTGGACGCCGCGACGGGCGGCCTCGACACGACCACACCCATGGACTCCAAACACTTCCTGTTCGTCTCCGCCGACGCCGCACTGATCACCGACCTCGCCTGGCAGGTCCACCGCGAGGGCCACGACGTCAAGTACTACATCGAGGCCGAGAGCGACGACGAGATCGGCGACGGCTTCGTCCCGAAGACCGACGACTGGGAGGCCGAGGTCGACTGGGCCGACGTCGTCGTCTTCGACGACATCTGGGTCGGCGACGACATCGGTACCGGCACGCTCGCCCGGGAGCTCCGCGAGCAGGGCACCGCCGTCGTCGGCGGTACACCGAACACCGACCGGCTCGAGGAGGACCGCGGCTACGCGATGGACGTCCTCGAGGACCATGGCGTCAACACCATCGAACACCACATCTTCGAGGATTTCGACGAAGCCATCGGGTACGTCCAGGAACACCCTGCCCCGTACGTCATCAAGCCGCTCGGCGAGGTGCAGAACGTCAAGCGGCTGCTGTACGTCGGCAACGAGGACGACGGCAGCGACGTGGTCGAGGTACTGAAGGCCTACAAGAAGGCGTGGGGACACCGCATGAAGGGGTTCCAGCTCCAGCGCAAGGTCGAGGGGGTCGAGGTCGCCGTCTGTGGCTTCTTCGACGGCGACTCGTTCGTCGACCAGGTGAACTTCAACTTCGAGCACAAGAAGCTCTTCCCGGGCAACATCGGCCCCTCCACGGGCGAGATGGGCACCGCGATGTTCTGGGCCGGGCGCAACCGGCTGTTCGAGGAGACCCTGGGCAGGCTGGAGGGCTGGCTCGCCGACGAGGGGTACGTCGGCAGCATCGACGTCAACTGCATCGTCAACGAGACCGGTATCTACCCGCTCGAGTTCACGCCGCGCTTTGGCTACCCGACCATCGCGCTCCAGGAGGAATCCTTCCGGTCCAACACCGGCCAGTTCTTCTTCGACCTCGCCCACGGCAACGACCCCGACCTCGACGTCCATCGTGGCTACCAGATCAGCGTCCGCGTCGTGCTCCCGCCGTTCCCCTTCGACGACGAGCAGACGTACGACGAGAACTCGCGCAATGCCGCCGTCGTCTTCGAGACCGAAAGCCGCGAGGGCGTCCACATCGAGGACGCAAAGCGCGTCGACGGTCAGTGGCGGGCCGCCGGCGAGTCGGGGATGCCAATCGTCGTCACCGGGATGGGCGAGACGATGCAGGAGGCCCGCGAGCAGTGCTACGGCCGTATCGGCGACATCGTCATGCCCAACATGTACTACCGCGACGACATCGGCGAGCGCTGGAGTCAGGGCGAGGGGGACCGGCTGCAGGCGTGGGGCTACCTGGGGCCGAACGTGTAGCCGCCTCCGGACGATTCACGACCCCGGGTACCGGTCCACCAGGAGCAGCAGTGCTCCGGAACGGCACCGCCACACTGGCGAATTATTATCCCTCTCGCGGCTCCATGCTTCCCCATGCCCTCCCTGACGAGACGGAGCGTTCTGGCCACTGTTGGGGCCGTGACTGCTGGCGGTCTCGCCGGCTGTGGAGCGCTCTCCGATCGGTCTCCCCCGGCTGGAAGTCTGCGGTTCGTGAACGACCACGACCTCCCACACTCGATACGGCTGGCGGTCACCGACGTCGGAGCCGAACCCGGTGCGGAGCCCGGCGAGGTCGCTGGCGACGCGGTCGCTCCGCCTATGCAACGTAACCTCACCGTAACGGAGCAATTGAGCCCGAACGAGAGTACGTTGTACGAGGACGTGTTCACCGAGCCGATCTACTACGGTGTCCAGTTCTTCCTCGACGGCTCGGCTCCCGAGGACACCGGAGGGCCGGTCGCGTTCAACCCGTCCGAATCGGGTGGAGAGAACGGGGCGCTTCTCGGCGGCAGAGTCGACCGGTCCGGGGAGCTCTCGTGGGTCATCAGTTCGGCCGACAACTCCGGTCGGTTCGACCGATAACGACGCTGCAAGCGCTGTCGGCCGTTCGCTCTCACGCACCGCGGGCACACGACGGACCGCCCTCGGAAGGATAGCTTCACGAGAACCCGCGCGGAGTCCGAGACTCGCAGAGTTCGATGGCCGGCGTGGGTCGTCACTCACACCTCCAGCCGACACCTGCCGTACTCGTCACGAACGCCACGTTCAAGCCACCACCGGCCGACGGGTCGACCATGACACGCGAAGTCTGGCTGAAAGCCGACGACGACGTCGGCGACTGGGAGGCGCGAAAGCGCCGCATCACCGCTGGCCTGGAGGCCGGCGTCGACTGGGTACTCGTCGACGACTGGGACGTCGAGCGGGTGCGCGAGCTCGGTGCGGTAAACGTCGCGGCGTTCCGGAGCGGCGGCGACGTGGACGTCATCGACGACGCCGAGGGAGAGGCGGACGAGGCGGAGCCGGCCGAGCCCGACGCGTACGTCGTCGGGAAGGAGGGCGAGGGCGACGGCACGGTCGAGTTCCCGGCTGACCTGTCGGGTTCTGCGGATCTCTCGACGCTGCGCCGGGGGAACGCCAGCGGGGCCTACGTCCGCATTCTGGGACAGGAGTACGAGCGGTTCGCCGAGGCGGCCGCCGAGACGGCCGACTACACCATCGTCGTCGGGGCGGACTGGACCATCATCCCCCTGGAGAACCTCATCGCACGCATCGGCGAGGAGACCTCCCTCGTCGCGGGCGTCTCCGATTCCGAGGACGCCCGCACGGCGTTCGAGACGCTGGAGCTGGGTGCCGACGCCGTCCTGCTCGACAGCGACGACCCCGACGAGATTCGGCGCACGGTCGAGGTGCGCGACGAGTCCGAACGCGAACAGCTCGACCTCTCGTGGGCGACGGTCCGGACCGTCGAGCAGACCGGGAGCGCGGACCGGGTCTGCGTGGACACGGGCTCGTTGCTCGACCACGACGAGGGGATGCTCGTCGGGTCGATGAGCCGCGGGCTGGTGTTCGTCCACGGCGAGACGGCAGAGTCGCCGTACGTGGCCTCCCGGCCGTTCCGCGTGAACGCAGGGGCGGTCCACGCGTACGTTCGCACGCCCGGGGGCGGCACCAAGTACCTGAGCGAGGTGGGCTCCGGCGACGAGGTGCAGGTCGTCGACATCGAGGGCAACACGCGCGAGGCCATCGTGGGCCGTGCGAAGATCGAGAAACGCCCGATGTTCCGGGTCGAGCTCGAACGCGACGGCGACCGCTTCGAGACGCTGCTGCAGAACGCCGAGACCATCAAGGTCCACACGCGCGACGGCCGGAAGGCCGTCACCGACCTGGCGGAGGGCGACGAGCTGCTCGTCTACTACGAGGACACGGCGCGGCACTTCGGCGAGGCCATCGAGGAGAGCATCGTCGAGAAGTAGCGGTCGACGTGGCCGGGACCCCGTCGCTCAGGCAGGGCGGGACAGCGCCGGCACCGCGTGAACGTTCTCGTCGTCGTCTTCCTCGACGATGATCTGGTCCTTCTCGATGCGGATGGAGAAGTCACTGGTGCTGTTCCACGACTGCTCGATGGTCACGAGCACGACCGCGTCGTTGTAGTCCGGGTCGTCGGAGTCGCTGGCGTCGTCCGGGTCGGCGTTCTCCTCGGAGAGCTCGTAGAGGAAGACGAACTCGTTGGGCGCGAGCTGGAGCGTGCCGGTGCCGTCGATGCGCGAGCCGAGAACCTCGTCGAGCCCGCGCTGTTCCGGGCCGGCCGCACCGAAGTCGGGCACCTGCTCGCCGTCCTCCAGCACGACGAGGTTCGAGCTCTCGCCGGAGGAGTTGAGGGAGATGCGCTGGCTGTCGACGTCGGTGCAGCGCCACTGGTCGTAGCTGCTACCGCCGACAGAAATGTCCAGACCCGTATCTTCGGAGTCTGCGTAGTTCCAGCTACAACTCCAGGAAGTCGCCCGGACGGTGATCGCCGTGCCGGGGTCACGGTCCGTAAACTGGTACGACTGGTACTCGCCCTCTGTCGGATCGTTCACGTCGTCTTCGGCCGGCTCCGTGGCGATGGAGTCGTTCGGGTCGCCGTCTGGCCACGGCGTGTACTCGTTGCCATCGGCGACGATTCGGAACGTCGTCGGCCCGTAGATAGCATCGTCACCGCTGAGTCCGGAGAGCTCCGTACCGAGCAGTTCGACCGTCGCGTTGAACTGCTCGCCCGAGGTCACGGAGTCGTTCGAGGTGTTCGCCGAGAGCGCCGAGTCGATGGGGAGCCGGACCGAAGCAGTGCCTGCGCTGTCGTCGACGACCGTCGTCGACTCGTTCAGCGTGCTGGCGAAGTAGCGACCCCACGCCTCGTAGAACTGGCTCTCGACCGTGATGGTGATGTTCTGGGGCGGATAACAGCCGGAACCACCCTCGTAGAGCTGCTTGACGATGTCGTCGTCCGTCTCGTCCGACCGCATCACGGCCTGTCCGCCGTCGAACTTGCCCGAGATGTTCGTCAGGTCCATCGACAGCTTACCGTCCCTGTGTTCGATCTCCGGCGGGGACACCATCGAGATATCGCCGTCGCTGTCGAGTCGCCAGATGCCGCCGGCCTCGTACGCGAGTCGATTACCCCGCCGGTCGTGGTACTGGACGCTCCCGAGCGGTGTCGTCGCCGAACAGTTCGTCTGTTCGTTGACCGTGAAGCTGACCGAACCGTTCCTGACGACGCGGTAGACGCCGTCATGGCTCCCGAGGTCGATGCCCACCGGACCGCCGGCTGTGTCGCCGACCCGGGCGTCGAGTTCGTGCATGCCCATCTGTGCCGAACTGACCGATGCCTCCTCCTGAATACTGTCGACGGCCACCGAGCCGGCCAGCAGTATCGCCGCGATGCCCACCGCCACCATCCCGAACAGCAAGACGAGCCCCAGCAGCTCCGAGACCCCCCTATTTTGGGTCTCCGAGGTTTCGTTTTCCATGTGCCTGTATCTAGCCACAAGATACTCGTACGATGGTATGAAGCTACCTCTTATTTTCAGACAGTAGCACGCCTTTTTTAGGAGTTTCCTAGAGACAATAACCAGTCGCTACCACCAGCTAGACGGTTCGATAACGGTTTTCGCGTCGTCATAATCGCCAGCGGCCGCTCTGGCGCATTGCCTGGACGAAACTATGTAACCTGAAAGTCATGAATCGCGGCTACTCGGCGGGGAGTTCGTGGGCGCACCAGGGGCAGAACGAGAGCGTCTCGTCGAGTTCCCGGCCGCAGTTCGGACAGCTGGCTGCAGTATCGGGGTCGTCGGTCGGGCGCTCGAGGAGGTAGACGTCGAGCATCGCGGCGAACTCGATGGCGCTCAGCGCGAGGTTGGTCTCGAACGACGCCGACTCCCAGGCCGCGAGCGCCCGCTCGACCACTGGACCGCTCGTCGGAATCGTCGGCCCAAGTACGAGCACGACCCCGACCGCCATCGCCGCGAAGCCGAGCCCGCGACGGAACCGGCGGACGTAGACGTGGCCGAGCCCCGGGAACAGGAACGAGAGCAGCACCGCGACGAGCCGTCGAATCCGTCCCATACACTCACGTCCGTCGTCGCGCCTGAATACGGTTCGGGTCGAGTCGTCTCCCCGCGACCGCATCACTGGGGCGACAGCTGGTCGACGAGCCGCGCCGTCGTCGCGAGGTCGAACTGTCCCGGCGCGGTCGCGTCCGACGGGTCGAGCGGCGCGTAGCCGATGCGCGAGCCGTACAGCGGTGCGACGACCCGCGAGTGTCGTCCCGCCTCGCCCATCGCGATAGTCGCGATGGGGTCGCCCGCGTGATCGTACTCGTTCGTGAGTGCGAGCAGAGAAAGCACGGTCTGACGGTCCGTCGCCGTGACGGCGAGCTTCGCCACGTCGGCGTGTTCCAGCCCGGCATCGAGCGCGGACGCCATCGCCTCGCAGTCGCTCGTCCCCTCGAAGTCGTGCGTGGAGACGACGACGCCCACATCTGCCTCGCGGGCCTGCTCGACGACGTGCCGCCCGTCGCCCTCCTGTACCGACGCCAGTTCGACGTCGACCGCCTCGACCGCCTCTACGGTCGCGGCCGTCGCCAGGGCGTCGAGTCGCGCGCCGTCGTCACCCCCCTCGCCACCCTCCCAGCCGGCCCGGTTCGTCGCCAGCACCGGTAGCTCGCCGTCGTAGTCGTCGAGTGCTTCGAGCGGGTCGCTCGCGAGGTCCATCCGGAACTCGACGGCGTCGGCGTGTTCGCGAGCCGCCGGCTCCGCACCGAGGTCCGCCGTGCTCGCACAGAGGACGAACGAGTCGAAGTCCATGGACTGACTGTCGTGCCGACCGTGAAAAGCGTACGCGGTGGTGGCACGGCTCGGGGATGCGTTCCGCGTCGGAGAACGAGTGTCGGCTCGGGGTACGATATCGTTCCGGTGGTATCGGCCGCTCAGACGAGGCCGAGGTTGTCCTCGGCTTCGAGCAGCTCGTGGTAGCGGTTCCGGATGGTGACCTCGGAGATGTCGGCGACATCGCTGACCGCGGCCTGCGTCGTCTTCTCGTTGGTGAGCAGGGAGGCAGCGTAGACGGCAGCGGCCGCGAGGCCGACCGGCGACTTGCCGGAGTGGACGCCCTTCTCCTTGGCGTTCTGGAGCAGCGCGCGGGCACGGTGCTCGGCCTCGTCGGAGAGCTCGAGGCCCGACGCGAAGCGCGGGACGTAGCTCTCGGGGTCGGCCGGCCGGACCTCGAGGCCGAGCTCGCGGACGACGTAGCGGTACGTCCGTGCGACCTCGTTCTTCTCGACGCGGGAGACGTCGCTGATCTCGTCGAGGCTGCGCGGGACGCCCGCCTGTCGCGCGGCGGCGTAGACGGAACTCGTCGCGACGCCCTCGATGGAGCGGCCGGGGAGCAGGTCCTCGTTGAGCGCGCGGCGGTAGATGACCGACGCGGTCTCGCGGACGTTGTCCGGCAGACCGAGGGCGCTGGCCATCCGGTCGATCTCGCCGAGGGCCTGCTTGAGGTTGCGCTCCTTGCTGTCGCGGGTGCGGAAGCGCTCGTTCCACTTGCGGAGGCGCTGCATCTTCTCGCGCTGGCGCGAGCCCAGCGAGTTGCCGTAGGCGTCCTTGTTCCGCCAGTCGATGTTCGTCGAGAGGCCCTTGTCGTGCATCGTGTTCGTCGTCGGCGCGCCGACGCGGGACTTCTCGTTCTTCTCCTGGGCGTCGAACGCGCGCCACTCGGGGCCGCGGTCGACCTGGTCCTCCTCGACGACGAGGCCGCAGTCACCGCAGACGGTCTCAGACCCCTCGCTGAGGACCTGGCCGCCGCATTCGGGGCAGCTGAGGCTGCTGTCTTTGGTCTGTTCGTCGCTCTGTTCCTCGTTTCGTGGTCGTGTTCGGGTTCGTGCGTTCGTCATGGGTGCGAAGGCGGGGGCTGCCGGCCAGGGGTTCAGCCTGGAGAAACCGGAAGCGCTGGTACTGTAGACACGAGTCGTAGTCTCCACGTATAAACGTTTTGGAACTCTTTTCGTATCCTCTCGATTCGTGGGCCGAAGCGGCGGTTCGTGAATAAAAATCATAACATTCATATATTGTCGTTTCGGCCCGCAGAGGACAACACACATCCCGCTCGCAGTGTGACGCGTTGATATGCGAGTCGCAGTCGGCAGCGAGAATCCGGTGAAAGTCGCGGCGACCGAGGCGGCCATCGGCGACCTCCCCGGAGCGACCGTCGACGCGGTGGCGGTCGACTCCGGCGTCGCCGAACAGCCGTCGGGGCTGGACGAGACCAGAACCGGTGCGTCGAACCGTGCGCGCCGCGCCTACGGGACCGGCGGCTACACCCTCGGCGTCGGCATCGAGGGTGGGGTGGCCCCGCTGGGAACCGACGACCTCTACCTGGTGATGTGGGCCGCCGTCACCGACGGCGAGCGCGTCGAACTCGCCGCCGGTCCGAGCGTTCGCCTGCCCGACAGCGTGACCGAACGCATCCGGACGGGCGAGGAGCTCGGCCCGGTGATGGACGACGCGTTCGACCGCGAGGGCGTCGCCCGTAGCGAGGGCGCCATCGGTATCTTCACCGGTGGAACCGTGGACAGAGAGGACGCACTCCGTTCGGCGGTCGCGGGCGCGCTCGGCCCGTTCGTCACCGCGAGTTACGACGACTAGGATTCGCTCGGGACCGTCTCACCACCCTCTCGGGCTTCCGTACTCTCCTCGACGGCCTCGGTGAGCGAGACGTTCAGCGCGAGCATCGAGCCGAGTCCGCCGACGACGGTGACGACGTTCTTCACCGCGTGGTCGACGATGGCGGCCGTCAACGCGAGTTCGACGGCGATACCGGGAGCGAGCCCGACGACGAGCGCCGTGAATGCGCCCTCGTACAGGCCGACCCCGCCCGGCGACAGCGGAAGCACCTTCGCGAGGTTGCCGACGCTGACCGCGAAGAAGCCGACCGCGACCAGTGTCGCGACGGGAAGCTCGATGCCGACAGCGAGCATCACGACGATGCCAGTCACCACGTCGAGGGTCCAGACGAGCAGGCTCGACCCGCCGACGACGGCGAATGAGCGCCGGGAGCCCGCGACGGTCTGGACGTCCCCGACGAAACGCTCGATCACGGCGACGACCTCCATCGCGTAGGAGTCGTCGCTGAGGCGGTCGACGACCGGACGCACGAGGTTCCGGTCCGACCGCGCCGAGGCGACGATGGCGACGACGGCGACCACTGCCGCAGTCCCGACGAACGCCGCGACGTAGCTCGCGTACCGGGCGGCAGACTCGTAGCGCGGGCCGACCGTCTCACCGGCGAGCGCGCTGGCGACCGAACCCGCGTCCCCGCTGGCGACGAGCGCGAGCATCACCGTCCCGGCGAGCACCGTGATGGTGAGCAGGTCGAAGACGCGTTCGACCGCCAGCGACGCGAAGCCGGAGGAGTACGGTACGTCACGCCGGGCCTTCATGACGTACGCCCGGACGCCGTCGCCCAGGCGGGCCGGGAACACGAGGTTGCCCGTCTGGCTGATGAAGATGGCCCCGGTCAGGAAGCCGACCTTCGACCGGAAGCCGATCTCCTCGAGGATGTCGCGGTAGCGCAGCCCGCGCAGCGGCCACGAGAGGACGTAGACGGCCGCCGCGACGCCGACGAGCGTGAGGTCGGCCGCCTGGAGGTTCGACCAGACCTTGTCGGGCTCGAGGTAGTGGAACGCCATGAGGAACACCGCGACGAACGTCAGCAGCGTCCCGGCGACGATGCCGACCCGGCGGTTGACCCGCGGCGAGACCGACAGCTCCCACCACGTCCGGAGGATCTGGCTGCCCATCCCGAAGACGTCCCGCACGAGGTCGACCTTCGTGTCGCCCTTGGGCTCCCAGTCGACGGCGAACTCCTTCACGCGGAAGCCGCGGCGCTGTGCCTTGACCAGCACCTCGGTGTCCCAGAACCAGTGCTGGTCCTGCACGTCGTCCAGCAGGGCAAAGAGCGCCGCCCGGTCGAACGCCTTGAAGCCGCACTGGTGGTCCCGCAGGTCCGACCGGAGGAACAGCCGCGTCAGCCCGTTGTAGACGCGACTCGGGACGCCGCGTTTCGCCGGGCGGTCGGCGACGTTGCCGGCCATCCAGCGCGAGCCGGTGGCGACGTCGTACCCCTCGGTGCGGACGCTCTCGACGAGCTCCTCGAGGTGGCGCATATCCGTCGCGAGGTCGGTGTCGAAGTAGACGAGTGTGTCGCCGTGGCTGGCACGGAACGCGCGTTCGAGCGCGCCGCCGCGGCCGAGTCGCTCGTCGGCGTGGAAGTGTCGCACCCGGTCGTCCTCGGCGGCCATCTCGTCGGCGATCTCGGGTGTGCGGTCCTCGCAGCCGTCCTCCGCGACGATGACCTCGAACTCGTCGTCCCGGAGGAACGCCGAGAGGGTCGCGACCGTGGTCTCGACGGTCGTCCTGATGGTCGCGGCCTCGTTGTAGGCCGGGAGGACGACGCTCACCGAGACCGACTCCTCGCTCATTGGCCGTTTCTCTGCGAGCCGTCGGTAAGAACTTTCTGAACCGCTCCGTCCCGGGACGTTAACCACCCGTACCAACCGGGGGGTGAGCGCGGTTCGTTTCGGGAACTCTTCGGTCGAAAACCGCCAGACTGCGGACGATTAACCGGGCGTACCAAACCCCCTAAGGGGGTCGTTCACATACGAGGATGTATGAGCACGAGCACGGCCGCGACGACCGACCTCTCGAACAAGCAGCACCGGATTCTGGAGTACCTCCGCGAAAACGCGCAGACGAAGACCTACTTCAAGTCCAGGCTCATCGGTGACGACCTCGAGATGACCGCGAAGGAGGTCGGCACGAACATGACCGCCATCCAGCGCGGCGAGTTCGACGTGGATGTCGAGAAGTGGGGCTACTCCTCCTCGACGACCTGGAAGGTCACGGTCTGACTCGGCTCAGAATCCCAATCGTCTGTCATCTTTCGTCGCGGACCCCTGATGGGTCCGCGGTACACAACGTTCGAGAGCGGCGTGGTCCCCCAGTCACGCCGCGACTCTCCCCACGAACCAGCATCTTCCGCAGCCTGTGCCGCGACCACGCATATTTATAATCAACGATGATGTTATACAGTTCGGGAGTTATGGAGACAGAACCGCTCACGATCGACGTGTACGTCAGGGCGCACACGTCGGTCACCGGGCCGAGAGAACACGCAATCGAGACCGTCGAAGAGCTCGTCGACCGCGGCGTCGTCGCGGACTACGAGCTCCACACCTGGCCGAGCGCGGTCGACGTGACCGTGCCCAACGAAGTGACAACCCAGTACCGGGAGTTCGAGCAGTGGGCAGAGCGTGCAGGGGTCACGCTCGAGCCAGCGTTCTCGCACCGCATCGAGAACAACGCCATCACCGGCGACCACATCGAGACGCTCGTCACGCCGCTTGTCTGTACCGTGGTCCGCCGGGGCGACGACATCGCCGCCGTGCTACCGTGCTGTCGCGGCGAGTCGGACCACGTCAGCGTGCTGACGTACCTGTCGGCACTCGACGAGGATGCCGACCATCTGGTCGGCGAGAAACTGCCGACGCCGACTGTCGCGTGATCAGCCGTCGAAGCGGACCAGCGAGTCCGCCTCCGCCGCCAGACCCGCCGCGCTTTCGTCGAACGAGTCCGCGTACCTGACGACGAGCATCAGCACCGTCTCGGGGCGTTCGACCCGGTAGCCGTCCTCGCGCGAGAGGAGGCCCGCATCGTCGAGTTCGCCCGCGTACTTGCTGACCGTCGGCCGGGAGACGCCGAGAACGTCTGCGAGGTGACTGCCAGTCGCCTCCGGCGTCCGGAGCAGTTCGACCAGCATGCCGCGGGGCGTCTCGCGGCGCAGATAGCCGAGCGCCCGCTTTTCGAAGTCGGTGAACCGACCCGCGGGGTAGAGCCGCTTGTAGTCGCCGTCGCGGTACACCTCGACGCTCCCGTCGTCGGCGAGTCGGCGGAGGTGGTGCTGGGTCTCGCCGGTACCGAGTTTGAGGTCGTCGCGGAGCTTCGAGAAGTGTGCGCCGGGGGTGGCGGTGAGGTAGCCCGTGATGGCGTCACGAACCTCGTTCTCGCCGGTATCAGTCGAATCGACGTCGGCGAACCGAGCGAACGGGCTGGCCGCTCCGACCGCTGCGAACCGCTTGAGCGTGGCCCGTTTACGCTCGTCGACGTCGCCAGGGTCCCCCATGTACTAATATTCGATACCTTCTCCAGCGATAAAACCGCTTCGCTTGAAACGACCGGGTGGCTACTCGGTCTCGGTTAGCTCCTCGTCCTCGCCCATATCCTGGGCGACGTCGTAGTCGCCGCCGCTGAACTCCTCGTCGGCCTCGTCGATGACCTCGTCGGATTCCTTGATTCGGCGGGGGTCCTGTCCCTGCTTGACGGCTTCTGCCTGCTGTTCCATCTTCTCGACGTCCATCTCGGCCTCCTCGTCGATCTGGCCGATGATCTCCTCGATGTCGTCGAGACCGAGCATCTCGCGGGTGTCGGCGTCGAAGTCGTTGCTGGCGAGGTCGCTCTCGCTCTGCTTGATGTCGCTGCCGGTGAGATGCTTGCCGTAGCGGCCGAGCATCGACGACAGCTCTTGGGGCAGCACGAACGTCGTGGACTCGCTGGTCCCGATGTGCTCCAGTGCCTCCAGACCCTTGTCGATGACCGCACGCTCGCCCATCGACTCGGCGGACTTCGCACGCAGCACCGTCGAGATGGCGTCACCCTGCGCCTCGAGGATCTGGCTCTGCTTCTGACCCTGTGCGCGGATGATTTCGCTTTGCTTGTCACCTTCTGCCTTCTCGACCGCACTGCGCCGTTCACCCTGTGCCTCGAGGATCATGGCACGGCGACGGCGCTCGGCGGACGTCTGCTGCTCCATCGCCTGCTGGACGTCCTTCGAGGGGTTGACCTCGCGGACCTCCACCGACTCGACACGCACACCCCACTCGTCGGTGGGTTCGTCGAGCTCCTCGCGGATGCGGGCGTTGATCTCCTGGCGCTTGTTCAGCGTGTCGTCGAGCTCCATGTCGCCGATGACCGCCCGGAGGGTGGTCTGGGCGAGGTTCTCGACGGCGTTCTTGTAGTCCTCGACCTCGAGGAACGCCTTCCCCGCATCCATGACGCGGATGTAGACCACGGCGTCCGCGACGACCGGGGAGTTGTCCCGGGTGATGGCCTCCTGCGGCGGCACGTCGAGCGTCTGTGTCCGCATGTCGAAGCTCACCGTGCTGGAGACGAAGGGCGGGACGAAGTGGATGCCCGGTTCGAGCAGTCCGCGGTACTGCCCGAGGACCGTGAGCGTCCGCTTCTCAGTCGGCTGGACGATCTTGACCGCCGACGCCAGGGCGACGATTATCAGAATCCCGATAATCGCGAAGACGAACCCAAGCGCCGGGAGTGTCTGGAGCGGAGTCGGTTCCATAATTAAAGTTCACGGCGAGACTGACAAAAGCCTTCCCGTTTGTAACCCAACCGACACGTCGTGAGGTCAGGCCGGTTCGACGTCCTCGTTCTCGCTGTCGCGGTCCGTCGCGGCCTCCTGGTCCCGACGTTCCCGCTCGCGTCGGAGCTCCCGGTCGATCTCGTCCTCCCGGTCGGTCGGTGCCACGGTGAGGACGTTGCCGCCGCCGGGGTCCGTCACGATGACCTCGGTCCCTTCGGATATCTCGCCGAACTCCGTCCGGGCGCTGTAGTTCGGGTTGAATCCGCCACCCTCGACGATACGGACCTGTCCGTCGGTCGCGGTGACCGTCTCTGTCACCGTCGCGCGGTTCCCACGCAGGTCGTCGGAGCTACTGGTCTGCCCGCTACCTTTCCCGCCGTAGAAGTCGAACTCCCGGTACACCCAGAGGGTCGCGAGCCCGACGGCGAGGACCATTATCGCCATCGCCGGCGCGGTGCCGAGCGGCGAGAACAGCATCCCTATCAGCCCCGCGACGAACAGGGCGACGCCGATGACGATGAAGTGCGCGCCCGGTGCGAGCGCCTCCAGTATCATCAGCCCCGTACCGGCCAGAAACAGCAGGAACGGGAGCAAGTCGACGTCGAGTAGCGGTGCCATGGTCGGAGTTAGGAGCCCCGACCGATTAACATTTCGCAGAGCCGCAGGCTGGAGTCAACCCGCGAGCTGGACGATGTAGAACAGCAGGCCGATGGTCCCGAGCACGCCGATGGCGACGAACACCGCGTTCTCGGTTGTCACGTCGCCGGGTTCGATGATCTCGTCCATGTCGACGTAGCCGACCGAGACGGCCTGTGCGTCGTCGCTCGCGCGCTGCTCGACGTTCGGCGGGTCCCAGTCGCCGTCGTCGACCCACTCGAACTCGTCGTCCGCGGTGGCGGGGCCGTCGGCTGCGTCGTCCGCAGCTGCCGACGGGGCGGTACGCGACGTGCCGGTGTCGTCCTCGGGGCCGGCCCGTGTCGATTCGTCCTCCATGACTCCCGCTTGGTGATGCGGCTACTAAACCCCGGTGGGTCGCGAACCGGCGTCCTCGCGCCGCCCTATCTCGCCGTCGTAGACGACCCCACGGTCGGCGTCGAGTGTGACGCTCGTCCCGTCGACGATGTCCCCGAGGTTCGCGCCGCTGACCATGGGCACCTCCACCTCCCGGGCGACCATCGCGGGGTAGCCCGTCATCCCGGGCCGTGCATCGACGATGCCGCCGATGCGAGTCACGTCGCCCTCGAACTCGCCCTCGAAGCCGGGATCGAGCGCGAGGATTGCACCCTCGGGGATGTCCGAGATGTCACCGTCGGGCGCGCGCACGACCGGCCCGGTGACGTACCCGGAGACGACCGACCGACCCGTCGCCAGCGTCTCCGCCGCGACGTGGACCTTGAGCGTGTTCGTCGTCTGGGTGCCCTCGAGCTCGGTCATCATGCCGGAGAGCACGACGACCGTGTCGCCGCTGTCGGCGACGCCGGAATCGAGCGCAGCCCGAACCGCGTTCTGGATGACGGCGTCGATGCCGTCGGCGTCGAACGGGGCGTACTGGGGGGCGACGCCCCAGGTCAGAGAGAGCTGGCGACGGACCCGGTCCGTCGGCGTCGTCGCCACCACGGGCACCCCGGGCCGGTACTTGGCCATCTTCAGCGCGGTGTAGCCGGACTCCGAGGCGGCGACGACCGCGGCCGCGCCGACGTCGCGAGCGAGGTAGCGTGCCGACCGGGCGAGCGCGTCGGTCCGCGAGTCGCCGGCGGACGGCACCCGCTGTTCGTTCAGCTCCTCGTACTCCCCGCTGCGCTCGACCTGACGTACGATACGGTCCATCGTCTCGACGACGTCGACGGGGTGATCCCCGACTGCCGTCTCCGCGGAGAGCATCACCGCGTCGGTGCCGTCGAGGACGGCGTTAGCGACGTCGGAGGCCTCCGCGCGGGTCGGCCGGCGCTGCTCGACCATCGAGTCGAGCATCTCCGTCGCGGTGATGACCGGCGTCCCGGTTCCCCGGCACTTGCGGATGATTCGCTTCTGTATCATCGGCACGTCCTCCATCGGGCACTCGACGCCGAGGTCGCCGCGTGCGACCATCACGCCGTAGGCGGTGTCGATTATCTCGTCGAGGTTCTCGACCGCGCCGGCGCGCTCGATCTTCGCGACGACCGGGATGTCCGCGTCCAGCTCCTCCAGTACCTCCGACACCTCGACCACGTCGCTCGCGCTCCGGACGAAGCTCGCCGCGACGAAGTCCACCTCGTACTCGGCGGCCAGTTGCAGGTCGTCACGGTCCTTCTCGGTGACGACGTCGAGGTCCAGGTCCACGCCCGGCGTGTTGACGCCCTTGCGGCCGCCGAGCTCGCCACCGGCCTCGACGTGTGCGACGACCGCATCGTCCTCGACGCGCTCGACGGTCGTCTCGATGCGACCGTCGTCGAGCAGGACGCTGTCGCCGGGACTGACGGCCTGGATGCCGTAGGAGAGGCCGATCTCGGTCGGCGTAGCGGTGTCGCCTTCGACGAACCGGACCGTCGACCCCGTCTCGACCACGATGGGTTCCGAAAGCGGTGCCGTCCGGACCTCCGGTCCCTGGAGGTCGACCATCGTCGCGACCGGGTCGGCCGTCTCCTGATCGACCTGCCGGAGGTGCTCGACGAGTTCGGCTCTGCTCTCCAGGCTGCCGTGGCTCGAGTTGATCCGGCCGACCGACATCCCCGCCTCGGCGAGCTCCCGGATCGCACTCACCGATTCGCTCGCCGGGCCGAGCGTACAGACGATCTTCGCGTTTCTCATGGCACTCGTTACGGCCGACCGGGTGAAAAAGACCCATGATTAACTCGGTTTCGAGTAGTTCTGTCACGTAGACCCACCGACGGTGGAGTCCCAATTTCCGTCGGCAACAGACTCACAAGCCCCCGGTGAGTTCTCCCGGGCATGGCCACGTACATCTCGCTGGTCCGGCTCCGTGACAGGAACATCAGCAACGTGCAGGAGCTCGCCACGGTCTGGGGCGAACTCAAGGTCGAGACCGAGGAGTTCGACGCGACGCTCGAGGACACCTACGCAATCCTCGGGGACTACGACTTCGTCGTCGTCTTCGACGCGGCCGGCCGCGACGAGGCGTTCCGGGTCGCACTCGCGATGGAACGCCACGGGCTCGACATGCAGACGATGGAGGCCATCCCGACCGAGGACTTCGCCGACCTCGTCACCGACATCTGAGCCGTCACGCGGGACGACAGCGCCCGGTTCGCCGCCCGCTCAGCGGACCTTCGTCCCTGGCTCCGCGTCGTCGTGGGTCGTCAGCAGGTCGGCCTGCTCGCCTGCCGCGAGCACCATCCCGTTGGACTCGATGCCGAACAGCTCTGCCTTCTCCATGTTCGCCAGCAGGACGACCTTCGTTCCCGGGAGCGCGTCGAGGTCGTGGAGCTGCTTGATGCCCGCGACGACCTGGCGCGTCTCGACGCCGATGTCGACCGCGAGCTTCGCCAGCTTGTCCGCGTCCTCGACGGGTTCCGCGCTCTCGATGCGCCCGACGCGGATGTCGAGCGCCTCGAAGTCGTCGAAGCCGATGCGATCCTCCAGCAGGGGTTCGAGTTCGTCGCTCACGTCCGCCTCGTCGGCGTCCGTGGACTCGTCGCTTTCGGTTCCGTCGTCGTCCGCGTCGTCGTCCGACGCCGCCTCGGCGACGCGTTCGGCGAGCTTCCCGTTCAGCTCCTCGACGCGCTCATCCTCGACCTGCTCGAACAGCTCCGCGGGCTCGTCGAACGTCGCCGCGGGTGGCTCGAACGCGGCATCGAGCGTCACGTCGTGCACGTCGGCCTCACCGCCGACCTGGGCCCACGCGGCCTCGGCCTTCCCGGGTGCGACGGGCTCGATGAGCACCGTGACCGCCTTCGCGAGCTGCACGCAGTCGCGGATGACGGGCGCGGCCTCGTCGTCGTCGAGCTTCCAGGGCTCGTTGCGCTGGATGTACTCGTTGCCGAACTGGGCGAGCTTCACCGCGGCGTCGCCCGCCTTCCGGACCTCGTACTCGTTGACCGCGGCGCTGAAGTCGTCGACGGCCTGCTCGATGCGCTCCTCGACCTCGGCGGAGAGCTCGGCCTCCGGCGTCCCGCCGAAGTTCCGGTACGCGAACAGGAGGCTCCGGTAGAGGAAGTTCCCGACCGTCCCCACCAGCTCGCCGTTGACTCGCTCCTGGAAGCGGTCCCAGGAGAAGTCCAGGTCCTGCTGGAAGCCGCCCATCGTCGTCAGGTAGTACCGGAGGAGGTCCGGATGGAACCCCTCGTCGAGGTACTCCTGCGCCCAGATGGCGCGGTTCCGGCTCGTCGAGAGGCCCTTCCCGTTGATGGTGACGAACCCAGTGGCACAGACCGCACGGGGCTCCGAGTAGCCCGCGACCTCCAGCATCGCCGGCCAGAAGATGGTGTGGTGCTGGATGATGTCGCGGCCGATGACGTGGACGACCTCGCCGCCCGCCTCGCCCGATTCGGTCTCCCGCCAGACCTGCTCCCAGTCGTACTCGTCGGCACCGACGCGCTCCGAGTACTGCTTCGTCGACGAGATGTACTCGATGGGGGCGTCCACCCAGACGTACAGCACGAGGTCCTCCTCGCCGGGGTAGTCGATGCCCCAGTCGAGGTCCCGGGTGATGCACCAGTCCTCCAGCCCGGACTCGATCCACTCCCGGGGCTGGTTCCGGGCGTTCGACGTGCCCTCCAGCCGGTCGAGGAAGCCGCTCAGGTACTCCGACAGCTCCGAAACCTCGAAGAACCGGTGCGGCTGCTCTCTGTACTCGGCGGGGTTGCCGGTGCGCGTCGAGACGGGGTCCTCGATCTCGCCGGGTTCGAGGTGTCGCCCGCAGCCCTCGTCGCACTCGTCGCCGCGGGCGTGCTCGCCGCAGTACGGACAGGTGCCCTCGACGTAGCGGTCCGGGAGCGGCTGGTCCTCGATGGGGTCCCAGGCGACCTTGATCTCCTTCTCGTAGACGTACCCCTCGTCCTCTAGCGTCTCCACGATGGACTGGGTGAGCTCCGTGTTCGTCTCGTCGTGCGTGTGCCCGTAGTTGTCGAACTCGACGTTGAACTGCGGGAACGTCTCCCGGTACTGCTCGTGGTACTGCGTCGCGAACGCCTCGGGCGAGACGCCCTCCTCGTCAGCGTTCACCGCGATGGGCGTGCCGTGCATGTCCGACCCGCAGACGAACGCCGTCTGCTGGCCCAGCTTCCGCAGGCTGCGGCTCAGCACGTCACCGGCCGTGTACGATCTGAGGTGGCCGACGTGCAGGTCGCCGTTCGCGTACGGCAACCCACACGTCACCACCGCTGGCTGCTCCGTCGGGAAGTCGTCGTGGCTCATGTTGTCGTGAACTCTCGTGCGGGCCTAAAACCCGCTGATTCCGGTCAGCAATCGGTGCCCGTCGCGTCGGGAGTTCAGTGCGGCAGCAAACAGTCGTATGACCGACCCGGGCCGCCGTCCATCCCCACGCACAGCTCACGCGGGGGGCATACGGCGGTTCGTCGGGACGCGGTGGGTCGGCTGCGTCACTGCTAGCCGATTGCCGGTGAATCTGTAAAAACACTTCGCCGCCCGCGGTGGTCCACCATATTTGTAAACTTCAGAGCCGGCCGCGAACCGGCCCACCGGCATCCAAAAGACACATCGCCCCCGGTGTCCGACCACGAAGCATGACAGTCGGCATCGTCGGCGGTGGCATCGCGGGGCTCGCCGCGGCGTACCGCCTCCAGCGCCACGGCCACGACGTGCGCGTCTTCGAGGCGAGCGACGACCTCGGCGGCCTCGCTGCGGTGTACGAGACATCGGGCGACCCCATCGAGAAGTTCTACCACCACCTCTCGAAGTCCGAGGAGGCCATCGTCGAGCTGGCCGCGGACCTCGGCGTCGGCGACCACGTCGAGTGGATCTACGGCAACGACGGCTACTACGTCGACGGCGTCGTCCACCCTCTCAACACCATCTGGGAGATCGCCGCCTACCCCCACATGAGCCTCTACGACAAGTTCCGGCTCGGGATGCTCACGATGGAGATCGACGTCCGGGGCGGGGTGCCGAGCTTCGACACCTACGACGACCTCGAAGCCTACGAGGACGTCCCCATCCGCGAGTTCCTCGTCGGGCACACGACGAAAGGCGTCTACGAGAACTTCTTCGAACCGCTGCTGGACGCGAAGTTCGGCGACCGGAAAGACGAGGTGTCGGCCGCGTGGCTGCTCGGCCGCATCAAGTTCCGCGGCGAGCGCGACCTCCTGAAGGGCGAACAGCTGGGCTACTTCGACGGCAGCTTCGCGGTCCTCATCGACGCGCTCATCGAGGGCGTGGGTCGGGAGAACGTCCAGACCGGTGCTCGCGTCGTCGACCTCCAGACCGCCGATGGCGGCTCCGCGACGGCCGATGGCGGGGCGGTGACGGCCGAGGGTGGTCCGGACACCACGGCGTCCGCCGCGGTCGAGTCCGTCACCGTCGAGACCGCCGACGGCCGCGAGACACAGGACCTCGACGCGCTCGTCGTCGCCGCGATGCCGAACGTCCTCGAAGACCTCACCGGCTTCGAGTGCGACATCGACTTCCAGGGAGCGGTCTGTGCGGTCGTCACGCTCTCCGAGTCGCTCATGTCGGAGACGTACTGGCTGAACGTCGCCCACGACGCCCCCTTCGGCGCGCTCATCGAGCACACGAACTTCGTCCCGCCGGAGCGCTACGGTGGCGACCACCTGCTGTACGTCGCGAGCTACGTGCAGTCGCCCGAGGAGTGGCTCTGGCAGGCCGACGACGACGAGGTCGAGACGCGATGGCTGGAGCACATCGGCGAGATGTTCCCCGACTTCGACGAGGAACAGGTCGAGGACGTGCGTATCTCCAGAAACCCCCGCGCCGCGCCGGTCTACGAGCGCGGCTACCTCGACATGGTCGTCCCCTACGACCTCGCCGACGAGGTGGCCGAGGGCGTCTACTACGCCGGGATGGCGAGCCGCGCGCAGTACCCCGAGCGGTCGCTGAACGGCGGCATCCTCGCCGGGTTCGAGTGCGCGGACCGTATCGACGAGAAGTTCTGAGCAACGCTCGAGAGACGACGACCGGTGCCACTCTGTCTGCCAGCCCGAAGCGAGGGCCGACTGCTGCGACCAAAGAGTAACCTGGCCGGAGTCGCCTGGACAACATGTGAAGAAGACAACACGAAGGGGGTGGTTTCGCACGCTCGGAGTCGTCGGGACCGTCGGAATCGCAGGCTGTAGCACCGCCGTCGAGGAGACGACGACAGCGGGGAACTCCACGACGGACCGAGACCCGTCCACTGAGGCAGCGTCACCCACCGAAACGGAGTCGTCGACCGGGACGGACGCCGCCGCTGAGCGAGGTGGGTGGCCGATGTTCCGTTACGACCACGCTAACAGCGGTTCGGTCGGCGACAGAACCGGCCCTCCGGCCGACAGTACCCAGCGATGGAGTTTCGAGCTGGACGGGGGTGTGAGTACGGCGCCGGCAATCGTGGACGGGACCGTCTACGTGGGGAACAGTCGAACCAGGCTGTACGCAGTGGATTCAGCTACGGGCGAGCAAGAGTGGGTCTTCGAATCGATCGCCGGTACGTTCTCTTCGCCTGCAGTAGCGGACGGTGTCGTCTACGTCGGCAGTACTGACTCGGGGCTCTACGCAGTGAACGCGGACACAGGTGACCAGGAGTGGGTGTTCGAAACGGACGGCAGCGTGTCACCGTCGCCGACAGTAGTGGGTGACGTGCTCTACGTCGGCAGTAACGAGACTCTCCACGCGATAGACAGGACGACCGGTACTCAGCAGTGGGGCTATGACGTGGGCAGCGGCATGTATTCATCGCCGGCGGTCGCCGGCGGGATGGTCTACGTCGCTGGATCACAGACGGACCTGTACGCGCTGGACACCGAGAGTGGCGACCAGCAGTGGGTGTTCGAACAGATCGAGGGTGCATTCTCGTCGCCGGCAGTCGTCGATGGCACGGTCTACATCGGGAGTTACGACGGGAACCTGTACGCGGTCGATGCAGCGTCGGGAGAGCAGGAGTGGTTCTTCGAGACCGGAGGGTCTGTCGCTTCCTCACCGGCGGTCGCCGGCGACACGGTCTACGTCGGTAGTCTGGACAACAGCCTCTACGCGGTAGATGCCGAGTCGGGCGAGCAACAGTGGCGATTCGAGACAGACGGCTCCGTGGGGTCGTCACCGGCAGTCGTGGACGGCACGGTCTACGTCGGCGGTTACGACGGGAATTTGTACGCAGTGAACGCGGATACCGGCGACCAGACGTGGGTCTTCGAAACCGATGACCGAGTGCGGTCGCCCGCGGTCGCGGACGGCATCGTCTTCGTTGGAAGTCACGATAGTTACCTCTACGCGTTGGGTGAGCAGTAGGCGCGTCCGTCGCACCGCCGGCTCAAGAGCGCCACCCTGCAGGTCCGATACCCTCTGAAGCGCTCCATCGGCCGCTCGAGCCGGAACGTTCCTTCGCCGTCTCAGCCCTCGACCTCGTCCGGGTCGACGCCGGGCGCGTCCTCCGGCGAGATATCCTCGGGTTCGTCCTGCCCGCCGATGACGACCTCGCCGTCGTCGGTCTCGACGTACACGTCGTCGGCGAAGCCGCCCTCGGCGTGGGGGTGCTCCGGGTCGTCGAGCTTCTCCGGCGTCGAGGGCGCTTCGGCGACGCCGTCCGCGGGCGTGAACTCGCCGAGCGGGTCGTCGATGGTGATGCCGTAGTCCGTGAAGAAGTCGCGATAGCGCTCGTAGTGCTCCTCCAGCTCGTCGGCCGGGAACTCCATCATCTCGGTCCAGCCGTGGTTGTAGAAGTCGAAGTTCGCCTGGACGTGGGTGATCTCGCGGGCCTCCGCCTCGGGCATGTAGTCGAGCGCGGCGAGGTAGGTGTCCATCGTCGCGTCGAAGAAGCCGTCGAGGTGCTCGCGCCGCTCCTCGCGGTGGAGCTCGTCGGCCCGGTCGAGGAAGATACCGGTGTGCATGTCGACCAGCTTGTCGTTCGCCACGTCGCCGACGACCGGGGCCGTCAGCGCTGCCTTGAAGGCGAAGTGCTTGACGTTCTGGCGTATCTTCATGCCGGGCGGTTGGGAGTGGACCACCAAGAACGTCTCGCCGTGGCCCTCGCCAACAACGATTCGAACGTTTGCGAAGATAGCAATCCACTTTAACCCCCGCACCAAACCCTCGGGACATGACCGAGTCGTACGTCATCATCGGCGATGGTATCGCCGGTGGGTCCGCGGCGAAGACACTTCGGGAGGAGTCACCCGATGCCGACATCACCGTCATCACAGACGAGGGTGAGACCCTCTACAATCGCATCCTGATCAAGGAGTACGCAAAGGGGAAGATCCCGATGGAGGACCCGCTGTTCCTCCACGACGAGGAGTGGTACGAGGAGCGCGACATCGACCTCGAACTGAACACGCACGTCACCCACATCGACCCGGACGGTCACGTCGTCCACACGCACGAGGGTGACGACTACGAGTACGACGCGCTGCTCGTCGCGACCGGTGGCACCCCGCGACAGCTCCCCGTCGACAACTCCGACGCCGACGGCGTCCACCACTTCTGGACGTTCGAAGACGCCCGCAGCATCGCCGACCACGCCGAGGAGTCGGAGCAGGGCATCGTCGTCGGCGCCGGCCTGCTCGGCATCGACTTCGCGGCCATCTGTGGCGCCCGCGGCATCGAGGCGAACTACCTCATGCGCGGCGACTGCTGGTGGCGTTACGCGCTCAGTGAGGACGGTGCGGGCATCATCCACGACGCGCTTCGCGAGCTGGACGTCGAGCCCGTCTTCCAGTCCGGCGTCGACCACTTCGTCACGGACGACGACGGCCACGTCACGGGCGCTGTCGACCCCAACGGCGAGGAGTTCGAGGGCGAGTTCGTCGGCGTCTCCATCGGGCTCGACTTCAACACCGAGTTCCTCCGGGGCAGCGGTATCGAGACCGACGACGGCATCGTCGTCGACGAGTTCATGGAGACCAACACAGAGGACATCTACGCGGCCGGCGACATCACGCGGTTCTACGACGTCATCCTCGAGGAGCACGCCCAGAACGGCTCCTGGGACTCCGCGAAGAAGCAGGGCGCGGTCGCCGCGAAGAACATGACCGCGGCCGACGGCGAGGCCGAGGAGTTCCGCCACGTCTCCTCGTACTCCATCTCGCACTTCAAGGACCTCCCGTTCGTCTCCTTCGGGCACCCGACCATCGGGGACGACGACCGCGAGCGCAAGTACTCCGACACCGAGTGGCGGCGGCTCACCTTCAAGAACGGGAAGCTCATCGGTGGCGTCCTCATCGGCAATCTCAAGCTCCAGTCCGCGTTCAAGCGTATCATCCGCGAGGAGCGCGACCTCGAGGGGCAGAAGGACCTCTTGATCGAGGAGGACTTCGAGATGGAGATGCTCGACGCGGCAGCACAGGAGCAGTAGCCACGGCGACGACACCCGTTTCTCGACTCGGCGGTGCCGCCCACCGACTTTCAGGTCCGGTAGGCGAACATTTAAGCTGTACCATGACATACGTTGCCATGACTCATGGCAGTTGGCACCAGTTCTGGACAGCACGTTCACCTCAGCGCACGGGAGGTAGAACCGGTTCCTGCAGACGCGACGGCGCTCCGCCACGTCGACCAGCTCGACGACGAGGCGTTCGACCAGTTCCGCAGACTCGTCGACGGCGACACAGTGAACGTACAACCCGCCGAGGAGGTACCCTTCGAACACGGCGAGATCATCGTCCACACTGCCTACTTCCGGGTCACGGTCCGATAGCCGAGTACCCGACCCTCTTCCAATCGACATCGTTTTCAGCGCTCCGAGGCGAGGGTCTCGCATGAACGGCGACGGCACGATGACGCTGGCGCTCGAACTCTCCGCGCTGGAGCGTCTCGCGAACCCCGAGACGGTGTTCGACGACGCACGGCGCTGGAGCAAGTACGTCGGTGTCGTCTCCGACAAACCGACCTACGTCGTGACGAACTTCACCCGGAAGAACCGCATCCGGCAGGACTTCTTCTCGGGGCCGCGCGGCAAGGGCGAGAGCCTGGAGAGCGTCGGCGAGCAGTTCGACACCGACCGCCACGTCTTCGTCGGCACCACCGACGACGACGCGGCCCTCGCCGACGAGGTCGGCTGGGAGTACCTCCCCGTCGCGGACGCCGCCGACGCCGCGGGCTGGGAGATGGGCGAGCCCGAGACCGAGGAGGAGTCGGAGGAGCCGGTGCGGGACGACTGGCCGTAGGCGACCCGTCAACATCTGCTTTTATTACGACTGGCGGTGTCGGTCGATGTATGGGAGACGACATCTCCGTAGACGTCGAGGTAGAGGTCGAAGTCGACCGGGACGAACTCGAGATCGAAGTCGGCGACACACGCACCGCGGAGGCCGAGCTGGAGGCCGACGGCGTCGAGATCGAGGTCGAGGTGGAGGTCGAAGTCGAGGAAGACGACGAGGAATCCGAGGATGGGGAAGAAGACCACGAAGCGGAGGCCGAAGAACCCGAGGAGGAGGACCACGAAGCTGAAGCCGGAAACGACGAAACCGACGAAGCGTAAGCCCAGAGCGCGCCACTTTTCCTTTCGGAACGCCGAGAGACCCGTATGACCGAGCCACGCGTCCCCGGCGGGTCCGGGACGGAGCTGTCGCTACCGGACGGTCCGACGGTCGACGTCGGCGAGATCGACCTCGGGATGCGGGAGTACGTGCGTGACGGCGAACGGTACGCCGTCGTGATGGACGTCCATCCGCCGTCGCGGTTCTTCCCGGAGTCGCTCGTCGAGGTGCTGCGGGCCACCATCGAGCCGGCCGACGAGTTCGACGAGTTCGGGACGGTCCACATCATGGGCATCGTGATGGAGGAGTTCCCCGAACGAGTCGCCAGCGCGGACGTGTCCGACGACGGCACCGTCGGTAGCTCGATGATCTGGCTGACCGACTTCGACGACCGGCGACTGCACGAGATCGTCGTCGAACTGGTCGTCGAGCTGATGGAGCACGCCATCAGCCACAGCGACGACGACGGTGCCATGTCCGAGTTCGAGCGCCAGATGCTCGAGTTCGACGTGGGCGAGTTCGTCGAGGCGTACCGCGAGCAGCGCGACTTCGAGAGCGAGGGCGACCGCGCGCTCTGAACCGAGACGGCGGCTGTGATTGTCTAACACCCGTCTGACGCCGTTTTATGCACTCGGAGACCGTGTACAGCATACATGCATACCCGCCAGAGCGAGTTCGAACGGATACGCACCGTTCTCGCGGAGGCGGACGCCGACGAGCCCCTGTCAGCCCGCGAGATCGTCCAACTCCTCGAGGACCACGACATCGAGATCGACAGCCCGCACCGCGTCGCGACGGTGCTCGGCCGGCACGCGGAGGCTGGTGAGGTGGAGGTAATCCGGTCACAGCCGTACCGGTATCGGGTCCAGACCTCGGACGCGTCGGGGTGAACTCGTGCCGACGCGACGGGTGGTTCGTATGACAGGCGACCAGTAGCGACGGCGGTTCTCGACCGGTTTGTCTGACAGCGACCGTCGAGCAGCGGCTACGTCCCGTGGCACCACGCCCCGGGTTCGAATTTCGAAACGGCGTTACGTTTCTCGTAGTGCATCGTGGCGCTTATTACGATGTACGAACTGGATACCGACAGACAACCATGACCGGCGGGACACCGGACGACACCGGCGACGGACGCACGATACTTCTCATCGGCAGCGGTCCCATCCAGATCGGGCAGGCCGCCGAGTTCGACTACTCGGGCGCGCAGGCGTGCCGGGCACTGCAGGAGGAGGGCGCACGAGTCGTCCTCGTCAACTCGAACCCGGCGACCATCATGACGGACCCGGAGATGGCCGACAAGGTGTACGTCGAGCCAATCACGACCGATGCCATCGCGGAGATCATCCGGAAGGAACGGCCCGACGGCGTGATCGCCGGCCTCGGCGGCCAGACCGGGCTCAACGTCACCGCGGAGCTCTCCGAGGAGGGCATCCTCGAGGAGTACGACGTGGACATAATGGGCACGCCGCTCGACACCATCTACGCGACGGAGGACCGCGACCTCTTCCGCCAGCGGATGGAGAAGATCGGCCAGCCCGTCCCGGCGTCGACGACCATCTCGCTCGACGAGGACGAGTCGGTCAGCGCGCTCACCGAGGCCGACCTCGTCGAGCGCGTCGAGGACGCCGTCGACGCGGTCGGTGGCCTCCCGGTCATCGCACGCACGACGTACACGCTCGGCGGCTCCGGCTCCGGGGTCGTCCACGAGATGGACGAACTCATGGGCCGCGTGCGCAAGGGTCTGCGCCTCTCACGGAACGACGAGGTGCTCATCACCGAGTCCATCGCCGGCTGGGTCGAGCTGGAGTACGAGGTCATGCGCGACGCCGACGACTCCTGTATCATCATCTGCAACATGGAGAACCTCGACCCGATGGGCATCCACACGGGCGAGTCCACCGTCGTCACGCCCTCGCAGGTCATCCCCGACGACGGCCACCAGGAGATGCGCGACGCCGCGCTCGAGGTCATCCGCGAGCTCGGCATCCAGGGTGGCTGTAACATCCAGTTCGCCTGGCACGACGACGGCACGCCCGGCGGCGAGTACCGCGTCGTCGAGGTCAACCCCCGCGTTTCCCGCTCCTCGGCCCTCGCGTCGAAGGCGACGGGCTACCCCATCGCCCGCGTGACGGCGAAAGTCGCGCTGGGCAAGCGCCTCCACGAGATCGACAACCAGATCACCGGCGAGACGACGGCGGCCTTCGAGCCGGCCATCGACTACGTCGTGACGAAGGTGCCACGCTGGCCCATCGACAAGTTCGAGGACACCGACTTCACGCTCTCGACCGCGATGAAGTCCACCGGCGAGGCGATGGCCATCGGCCGCACGTTCGAGGAGAGCCTGCTCAAGTCGCTGCGCAGCTCCGAGTACGACCCCGCCGAGGACTTCGGAGAGCTGGACGACGACGAGCTGACCGAGCAGTACCTCGAACGCCCGAGCCCGGACCGTCCGTACGCGATGTTCGAGGCGTTCGAGCGCGGCTTCTCGGTGGACGAGGTCGTCGCGGCGACCGGCATCTACGAGTGGTACGTCGAGCGCTTCAAGCGCATCGTCGAAGCCAGCAAGGAGGTCGTCGACGGCGAGTTCACGCCCGCCGCGACCGCGGGCTTCACCAACGCCGAGATTTCGGCGCTCGCCGGCAACGTCTTCGAGGACAGCAGCCTCACGTGGCTGCCTGAGACACGCGGCGCGTGGCGGACCGCCGAGGCGACCGACCCGCCCGAGGCTGTCGCGGGCGATGCCGGCGCCGAGGCCGCGGGCGGCGCGGACGTCGAGACTACCGACGAAGGGGTCCCGGTGTCGGCGGCGCGTGCTGGCGTCGGGCAGGTCGAGGCCGACGTGCCGGGCCGTACCTACAAGCAGGTCGACACCTGCGCCGGCGAGTTCGAGGCCTCCACGCCGTACTACTACTCCTCGCGCAAGCCCGAGTGGTTCTCCGGGCCCTACGAGGGGGCCGAGGCCGCGGCGGGCGAACTGCAGGTCGACCGCGACGCCGAGAGCGTCGTCGTCGTCGGCGGTGGCCCCATCCGCATCGGACAGGGCGTCGAGTTCGACTACTGCTCGGTCCACGCGGTGCAGGCCCTGGAGGAGCTGGGCATCGACGCCCACGTCGTGAACAACAACCCCGAGACCGTCTCGACGGACTACGACACCTCCGACGGGCTGTTCTTCGAACCGATCACCGCCGAGGAGGTCGCCGACGTCATCGAGGTGACCGCCGCGGACGGCGCGATGATCCAGTTCGGCGGCCAGACCTCCGTCGACATCGGCGAGCCGCTCGCCGACGAACTCGAACGCCGCGGTATCGAGTGCGACATCATGGGCACCGCCGTCGAGGCGATGGACCTCGCCGAGGACCGCGACCGCTTCAACCGGCTCATGGACGAGCGCGGCATCGCCCAGCCGAAGGGCGGAAGCGCGACCAGCGAGGAAGAAGCCCTCGAACTCGCCCGCGACCTCGGCTACCCCGTCCTGGTCCGCCCAAGCTACGTGCTGGGTGGGCGTGCGATGCGCATCGTCAACGACGACGCCGAGCTCGAGGAGTACATCGAGGAGGCGGTGCGGGTCTCACCCGACAAGCCCATCCTCGTCGACGAGTTCCTCGCGGACGCCATCGAGCTGGACGTCGACGCCGTGAGCGACGGCGAGGACGTACTCCTGGGTGGTATCATGGAGCACATCGAGTCCGCCGGCGTCCACTCCGGCGACTCGGCCTGCGTCATCCCGCCGCGCTCGCTCGACGACGCGACGGCGGAACGGGTCCGCGAGGTCGTCGAGGAGATCGCCGACGCGCTCGACACGGTCGGCCTCATGAACGTCCAGCTCGCCGTCAAAGATGGCGAGGTGTACGTGCTGGAGGCGAACCCCCGGAGTTCCCGCACCGTCCCGTACGTCTCGAAGGCGACGGGCGTCCCGATCGCGAAGCTCGCGGCGAAGGTCATGGCGGGCGAGACGCTCGCCGACCTCGACGTGAGCGAGCAGGTGCCGACGCACTACTCGGTGAAGGAGGTCGTCCTGCCGTTCGACCGCCTGCCGAACTCGGACCCGCGCCTCGGCCCGGAGATGAAGTCCACGGGCGAGGTCATGGGCACCGCGAGCACGTTCGGGATGGCCTACTGGAAGGCCCAGGACGCCGCCGGTAACGCCATCGAGCCCGGCGGCGTCGCCGTCGTCGACCTCGACGTCGACGGCTACGACGAGTACTTCGACGTACGCGAGTTCGACGACGTGGAGGCCGCCATCATCGAGGGTACCGTCGACCTCGTCGTCAGCGACGACGTCGACGCGCTGAAGACTGCCGTCGAGGAGGAGGTCGCGTACCTCTCCACCGAGGCCTCTACGGAGGCGTTCCTCGAGGGGCTGGCCGCGAAAGAGGGCGACCTCGAAGTGCTGCCGGTCCAGGACCGTCCGCGGACCCAGCAGCGCTGGGGCTGAACGGACACCTGCCGTCTCGATGTCGGGTCCGGTTCTCGAATTCGCCCGCAGGCGCCGCTATTTGGTGCCAATTTGGTACGGAACTGGGAAAATTCACTTTAACTAATACGTTCAGGTACGCCCATGGTAACTGGGGTACTTCGAGGGACGAGACGACGGCTCCGCCGGGGCGTCGACCCACGGGCGTCGCTGACGGGGAAGTTCGTGGCCGCGGCGGCCGTGTCCACGCTCGTCGCAGTCGCCGTGGTCACGGTCGCGGTGTGGCAGGCGACCGTCCACCTCGCGACCACGTACGGCGAAGCACAGGCGATCTACCGCGGCGGCATCCTGGCACTTGCTGTCGTTGTATCGGGCAACGTCGTCGCGCTCGCGCTGGTCGAACGGTCGGTGGTGGGCGGGGTCAGGAACCTCGACCGGGAGACGCGCCAGGTCGCCGAGACCGGCCGTTTCGAGACCTCGTTCGAGCCGACACGCCGGGACGAAGTCGGCCAGCTGGCCTGGAGCGTCGCCGAGCTGCGCGACCAGCTCGCGTCCCAGGTCGACACCGTCGAGTCGCTGAACCGCGAGCTGGCGACGACGGCGACCGCACAGACCAGAACGCTGTCTGCGGCCCGTCGCGGTGACCTCACCGGCCGGATGGACGAGGAGACGGGCGTCCCGCAGTTCGACGCGCTCGCGACGAGCTTCAACGGGATGATGGGCCAGATGGAGACGATGGTCGCCGAGGTACGGGCGTTCTCCCAGTCCGTCGCCGACGCCGCCCGCGAGGCCGACGAGAACGCCACCACGGCTCGCGAGGGTACCGTCGAGGTGACGGAAGCGACGCGGTCCATCAGCGAGGGCGTCGACAGCCAGCACGCCCAGCTGGCGGAGACCGCGGCTGCGATGGCTGGCCTCGTCGACCGCGTCGAGGCCGTCGCCGGCCGCGCGGAGACCGTGGCCGAGAAATCCGAGGCGGCCGCCGCCGCGACCGACGAGGGTGCGGCCGCCGCGACCGACGCACTGGACGCCGTCGAGACAATCGAGGAGCGGACGGCGTCTTCGGTCGACGAGATAGAGTCGCTCTCCCGGACAGTCGCGGACGTGTCCGACCTCGCCGACAAGGTGCGTGACCTCACCGAGCAGACCGAGCACCTCGCGATGAACACCGAGCTGGAGGCGAAGAAGTCGAACGACGACGGCAGCATGACCCACCTCGGCAGGCAGATACGCACGCTCTCGAACGACACCGAGGCCGCTGCGGCCGAGATCGAGGACGCACTCGGGTCCGTCGAGGCCGACACCGCGTCGGCGCTCTCGGAGATAGAGCGCACGCAGGCCGCCGTCGAGCGCGGCACCGACACCATCGAGTCGGCGCTGGGCGCGTTCGACGCGGTCGAGGACGTGGTGAACGAGACGGCCGCCGACGCGGCACGCATCGACGCCGCGACCGACGCCCAGACGGAACGGGTCGCCGAGATGCGCTCGAACGTCGAGCGGGTCCGCGAGATCGGTGCGGAGACCGCGACGGAGGCCTCGCAGGTGGCGGCGACCGCCGGAGAGCAGGAGACGGTCATCGGTGCCATCGAACAGCGCGTCGACTGGCTCGCCGAGAGCGCCGGGAAGCTCGAACGCGCGCTGGAGCAGTTCACGGTGCGGTCGCCGGACTCGAAGCCCGGTACCGCGGTGGAGGGTCGTCGATGACCGGCGAGGTCGGCCCGACGCCGGACAGCGACGAGACCACGGGGCCGGGCGACGCGACCGGTGGTGCCGACGCCTCGACGGGCGAGGTCGGTGCCGGCGACGACGACCCGCTCGCCTCCCGGGTCGGTCCATCGCCCGACATCGGGCCCGCAGACGCGGTCCGGGCACAGCTCGACGCGCTGGCCGCGGCCGACGTCGACGTCGCAGCGGCCCGGGCCGACGGTGCGGTCCCCGACAGCGTGCGGACCCTGTTCGACTTCTCGGCACCGGCCTTCCGGACGGCCCACGGGTCGCTCGACGGGTTCGCGACGACGCTGCTCGGTCCCATCTACGACCGGCTCGTCGGCGCGGACGCGGTCGAGCGCGGCCCCACCGAACGCGACGACGAGACGTTCACGCAGGCTGTCCTCGCTCGCCATCCCGCCGGCGACCGCACCTACGAGTTCACCGTCGGCCGCCAGTCCGACGGCAAGTACGACGGCTGCTGGATGACGACGGCCATCGACCTCGTCTACGACGGCCGGAGCCCGACCTTCCGGCGGACGCCGACCGTCCGGTTCGAGGGCCGCGAGGTCACCTGCGAGGTGGGCGACCGCCTGCGTTCGGTGCTGCTCGCGGCCGAGGGCCACTCGCCGCACAACGACGTGGCCCAAGTCGCCAACTGCGGCGGCAACGGCCTCTGTGGCACCTGCGCCGTCGCCGTCGACGGCGAGGTGAGCGAGCCCGAGTCCCGCGAACAGCGCCGGCTGGGTCTCCCCCCACACGACGAGGCGAGCGGGCTCCGGCTCGCCTGCCAGACCCGCGTGCAGGGCGACGTGACCGTCGAGAAGCACCGGGGGCTCTGGGGCCAGCACGTCGAGGAGGTGGCGGTAGACGACGAGCGCGACGCGACCGACGACGAGCCGCCCGAACCGGTGCCCGTCACCGACGCGGAGTACGCGGGCACCTACGACTACGCCGCGCTCCCCGGAGGTGACGGGCGATGATGGACACCGATGCCGCTCAGACCGACGAGACGATGCGCGACGGGCTCGGTATCGACGCCTTGCTCGCGCTCGGCGGCGTGCTCGGCCTCCTCGGCTGGGCGCTGACTCAGTTCGTCGCCGGCCGTCCCGGGTTCGCGCTCGAGGTGGTCGGCGTCGAGGGTACCGTCGTCGTGGTCGGCTTCTGGGCGGCCGCGACGGCCACGATGGTCGGCCTCGGCCTGGTCGCCGGTGCGCGGACCGTACGGTATACCCCGCTGCTGTGGCTGTGGGTCGCGCTCGTCGCCACCGCGCTCGTACTCGACGCGGCGGTCGTCTACGGGCTGGTGTCGTCGCCGGAGCTGGCGCGCACGCTGCTGTGGACGCCGTGGCCCGTCGTGCTCGCGGTCGGCTACCTCGTCACCGGCGTGGTCGCCACTCACCGGAGCCGTGCGGCGTACCTGGTCGGCAGCCTGACCGCCGGGCTCGTGCTGCTCGCGGCCGTGCTGTTCCCGACGACGGTGCCGGACTGGGCGTTCGCCGCGACCGGCGTCGTCCACGCCGTCCCGCTGCTGGTCGACGCACGCCGTGGCGGTGCCGGCGACGACCAGACGGTCGGCGGTGGCTACGAGTTCCGCGACGTTCGCACCGCGGGCACGGAGGAGAAGCCGTGAGCCGCGACGAGCGCAACTCGGCCGCCGGTCGAGAGCGGAGCCGACGCGACCTGCTCCGGACGACTGGGGCGGCCCTCGCTGCCGCCGTCGCCACCGCGGGCTGTCTTTCGAACCCCTGGGGGCCGGAGCGCCGTGGCAGCGGTGACGAGCCGGGCGGTGCGGGGACGACCCGAGCTACGTCGACGCCGGGTTCGACGACAGCCGGGACCGACGCGACCGAGAGTCCACAGACGACGGCGGGGACGGAGCCGACGGCGACGGAGCCCGCTGCCCCGACGACGACCAGCGTGCCGGCCGAGGAGCGCGAGCCGGAGCTCGTCGTCGATGTCGCTGCGGACGGATTCAGCTTCGCGCCGGAGACGTTCACCGTCGCGGCCGGCGACACCGTCCACTGGGTGTGGCGGAGCTCCGGACACAACGTCCGTGTCCGCGAGAAACCCGACGACTCCGACTGGACCGGGACGCCGGGGACGGCCTCGGACACCTACGGGGAGGGCTACCTGCACGCCCACACGTTCCAGGCGAGCGGGCGGTACGAGTACTACTGTGCGCCCCACCAGACGCTCGGCCTGGAGGGTTCGTTCGAGGTCGAGTAGGAACCGCGAGACGGCGTCGCGGCCAGTTCTCGATGGGCTACGTACGTTGGCCGCACCTACTACACGCATCACGTCTTACCGTCGCTGACAGATGACGGACGGGGGCGACGGCGACAGGGAGGTCGCCACGGATGGTGGGTACGAGGTAACGAGCTGGGAACCACGGACACGTCTCGACCGGTTCGCCGTGCTCGTCTACGGCGGCATCGTCCGGAGCGCACACTGGGCGGTCGTCCTGCTCGCGCTGGCGACGTTCACCGCCCAGCTCGGGCTGGTCGTCTACGGCATCACCGTCCGGCCGACGCTCGGGATACTCACGGCCGGGTCCATCCTGCCGGCGCTCGTCATCGTCGGGGCCATCTGGCGGACGAACCCGACCGGGCGCGACCCGATGGGGCCGCTCGCGGTGACGTTCCTGCTGTCGGTGCTGTTCGCGAGCTTCGCCGCGGTGGCGAACTCCGCGCTGCGGTCGGTCATCGCGGCCGCGCTGCCGAGCACGCCGCTGTTCCCCGTCACGCTCGTCGTGTTCTTCTTCCTCGTCGTCGGCCCCGTCGAGGAGACCGTGAAGTGGCTCTCCGTCCGCGTCTACGCCTACAACGGCGACCAGTTCGACGCCGTCATCGACGGCGCGGTGTACGGTGCGGTCGCGGGACTCGGCTTCGCCACCATCGAGAACGCGCTCTACATCACGCAGGCGGTCATCCAGGCCGGCTCCGTCTCGACGAGTGCGAGCCTCGCCGGCGCAGTCGAAACGGCGACTGCCCGCTCGTTCGTCGGCCCGGGCCACGTGCTCTACTCCGCCATCTCGGGCTACTACCTCGGGCTCGCGAAGTTCAGCGACGACCACTGGGGCCCAATCGTCGTCAAGGGGCTCCTCATCGCGGCCGGCATCCACGCGACGTACAACACCATCGTCAGCATCGTCGACTTCGGGGCCGCCCCGTTCGTCGGCGGCAGCCTCGGCTTCATCGCCTTCGTGTTCGCCTTCGAGAGTGCCGTCGGCTACGTGCTCTACCGGAAGCTCTCGAAGTACAACCGCCACTACCGGGCCGGTGCGACCCACGCGAACGGGTAGGTCGCCGCACCGCAGCGACGGTCACACCCGGAGGACACCCGATTGCGACTGGGGGTCCGTGTGCGATATTATTTTAGAATAATATTTGTAGCTTCGAAATGGATTCGAAGTGTATTCGGTGGCGGTTCCCCCGTGGTTTCAGGCCAAAATTTTACAATCGGTGCTAGCGTAGTTCCACACGAGGTGATGACGATGAAGCGGACTGAAACCGACCACGTGGACGTCGAATCGCCCGTTCGACCGTCGACAGTACTCGGTTCGGTCTCTCGGTACGATCTCGTGCTCGGCGTCATTCCGCTCCTGTGGCTCACGGCGGCCGCCGCCTGGGTCGCAACCGCGCTGCCGCTCCACCTGTTCATCGCGGCGGCGGGCGTCGTCAGCAGCATCGTGGTCGTCGACGCGCTCTACGTCCACCCGCCGACACGGGAGCACCACGAGGGCCACCAGAACCGTCGGTCGACACGCGGCGAGTTCGGCGACTGAACAGCCGTTTCGGAACTGACCAACTGGTTGCGCGGAACGTTTTACTCACACCAGTGCGTAGGGTGTCAACGTGTCGCACGAATCGTACCGCGTGCTGGTCGCCGACGCCTCGACACCGGTCGGTCGGGCACTCGTGAACTACCTCGCTGACACCGACTACGTGGTGCGCGCGCTCGTCACCGACCGCGACCGGGAAGCCTCCGCACGACGGGCCGGCGCAGCGGAGGTCTGCGTCGCGGACCTGACCACCGGCCAGGGACTCGACGGTGCGGTCAGCGACGTCGACGCTATCTGCTGTAGTGTGAGGGACACCGGCCTCTCCCACGTCGTCGGTCAACTCGAGGCTGGCGTCGGCATCAGGAACCTCGTCGACGCCGCGAGCAGTGCCGACCGCCCGTACGTGGTCCTCCACTCGAAGGTCGGTGTCGGCGACTCACACAGCGGCATGGTGCTCCCCGTCAGACTGCTGAAGTACAGACTCATCCGTGCGCTCGACGCCACCGAGCGCTACCTCCGTGACGCCGGCGTCCCGCACACCATCCTGCGGACCGGGCGGACGACCGACCGCGAGGGGACCGGGTCGGTAGCGACGAGCGAGGGAGAGAACACCGTCGCGGGGCGAATCCCCCGACCGGACCTTGCGTGGGTGATGGTCGCCGCACTCACCACGCCGGAGGCCAGGAACCGGACGTTCGAGGTGGCCGAGGTCGCGTCGCCGACCCACGAGGGCGTGGCTTTCGAGTGGCGCGGCCCCGAGGCGGGGCTGGTCGCGCGCCGCTCCGGCTACTCCATCCCGTCGTAGGGGTGTGACAGGGGTCCTGCCGACGCCCGAGCCGCCGCTCCTCGGTCTGGGCGATAGAACGGTGTGGGACGCCTACGTCCCGCTCAGTCGGCGACGATGGTTCGCTTCGAGGCGGTCATCCCGAGCACGTCGTCGAAGAAGGAGAGCGAGTCGTGCGGGCCGGGATTGGCCTCGGGGTGGTACTGCCGCGTGATGATGTCGAGGTCCTCGCTGTCGAGGCCCTCCGGCGTGCCGT
The DNA here is from genome assembly GCF_024609245.1 of Haloarchaeobius sp. FL176. Taxonomy (GTDB): domain Archaea; phylum Halobacteriota; class Halobacteria; order Halobacteriales; family Natrialbaceae; genus Haloarchaeobius. The sequence continues at coordinate 335,290 of NZ_JANJYH010000002.1, read as the reverse complement.
CGTTGACGTTGATCTGCGAAACCTCGAGCGCCTCGGGCGCGTCGGCGACAGTGTAGCCGTGGTTCTGGGTGGTCATCACGACCTTCCCGCTGTCGTAGTCGCGGACGGGCTGGTTGACGCCACGGTGGCCGAAGTCCATCTTCTCGGTCGTCCCGCCGAGCGCGCGGGCGACGATCTGCTGACCGAGGCAGATGCCCGCGATGGGCACCTCGCCGACGTAGGTGTCCACGAGGTCGACCGCGGCGTCGAAGTTCTCCGGGTCGCCCGGGCCGTTCGAGATGAACAGGAGCTCCGGGTCGATTTCGGCCACGTCGTCGGCCGTCACGTCGTAGGGAAGCACGTGGACCGTCGCGCCGCGCTCGACCAGCGAGTCGACGATGGACTGCTTGGCGCCGCAGTCGACGAGTGCGACCGTCGCGCCGTCGCTCTCGGCGTTGTGGACGACGGGCTCGGCGACGGACACCTGTGCGCCGATATCCGTGTGGTCGCTCATCGGCACGCAGTCCTCGAGCTCCGCAAGCGCATCTTCGGGGGTGACGTCGTCACCGACGGCGATGCCGCAGGCCATCGCTCCCTCCTCGCGGATGTCGGTGACGAGGTCACGCGTGTCGATGTGGTCGACCGCCGGCACGTCCTCCTCGGCGAGCCACTCCGCCACGTCGTCGGTCATCTCGCGAGTGACCGCGGCGCGGGGGTGGACCCGGTCGGACTCGAAGCGCTCCGGGCGCACGCCGTAGTTCCCGATGAGCGGGTACGCGAAGGTGAGTATCTGCTCTTCGTACGACGGGTCCGTGAGGCTCTCCTCGTATCCCGTGTACGTTGTCGTGAAAACCAGTTCGCCGTTTGCTGTGCCCGGAGCCCGACCACGTGCCTCGACCACGTGGCCGCCCTCCAGTGCTACGTAGGCGTCCATCGTTACGAAGTACGTATGTTGCCAAGTCAATAAACCTTGCTTTCGAAACTTCGTTACGAATTTCGTAATCATCAAGTGCGCCCCGGTGGTAGATGACCACCTCCATGGACGAACTCGACCGCGAGATACTGAACATCCTCCGGCGGGACGCCCGAACGCCCTACACCGAGATCGCCGAGGAGGTCGGTACCAGCGAGGGGACGGTCCGCAACCGGGTCGAACGAATGACCGGAGACGACGTCATCGAACGATTCACCGTCGCCACGCGCACGGGCAACGTGAAGGCGATGATCGAGATCGGCGTCGCGATGGACGTCGAAACGACCCGAATCTCCGAGCGGATGGCCGACTGGACCGAGGTGGACTTCGTCTGGCAGGTCTCCGGGGAGGAGGACGTGGTGCTCGTGGTCGACTGTGCCGACACGCAGGGGGTGAACGACCTCATCACCCAGGCCCGCGAGATGGAGGAAGTCGTCTCGACGAAGACACGGCTCATCCTCGACGAACGGCTCGGCTGACGGTAGTAACGCCTCGTTGCCACACGGTATGACGCGATTATACCCCGTCGCTGTCTGTCGGTTCTGTCGGGAGCGCTGGCCACAAACACTTTATACCAACGTGGTTCTGGTAGGCAACCAACAGATAACTATATCCGGTAACCAACGGTACCGCTAGCTGGTTCACATGGCCACCCCCAGCAAACGGTTCGGTGAAGAAGATGTCAAATTAGAGGCGAGTGTCGACACGGGCGCAGCGTTCGTGATGATGATGCTCGCTCAGATGGTGCTGTTGTTCACGTTCTGGATCACGCTCTGGCCGACGGCGTTCGGTATTCCGCAGGACGTCCGGCTGGTGACTGCCATCGGGGGCTTCTTCAGTGGCGCTGCCGTGCTCGGGCTGTACGGCGGCATCAAGTCGCTGATGGCGCAGACGGTCGAATCAGAGGCGTAAACGGCACGAACTAGGGGTTGGGTGGTCATTCCAGGGGAGCGGGCTGCGGCAGTGGCGTGCGGCTCGGGCACGCGGTTCCGGATAGCGGCGCCGCCGGGAGTCACCGGCGGCTGGTGGTGTCCCGTGACGAGTCGAAGTCCATTTTAGCAGGGTACTCGATTGTAGAGCCATGAGCACGTCTGACCCGTCCGACGGCGCGGCCAACGACACCGCGCACAAGAACGCGCGACAGGAGGTCATCGCGGTCGACCCGGACGACAACGAACAGGGGCTCGTCAACCGGCTGGACGCCCACACCGGTGAGGGCATCCGTCACCGCGCGTTCACGTCGCTCGTCTTCGACGAGGACGGGAACATCCTGCTCGCACAGCGCGCCGCCGAGAAGCGGCTGTGGGGCACCTGGTGGGACGGGACGGTCGCCTCTCACCCCGTCGAGGGGCAGAGCCAGGAGGCGGCGACCCGCGAGCGACTGGAGGAGGAACTCGGCATCACGCCCGAGCAGTACGACTCCGTCCAGCTCACGGACCGCTTCGAGTACAAGCGCTACTTCGAGAACGCCGGCGTGGAGCACGAAGTCTGTGCCGTGCTGAAGATCACGCTGACCGACGCCACGCTCGACCCCGACCCGGAGGAGGTCGAGGGTCTGATGTGGGTCCCCTACGAGCATCTCCACGACAATCCGGAGTTCTACCGGCAGCTCCGGCTCTGTCCCTGGTTCGAGATCGCGATGCGCCGCGACTTCGACTGAGCGCCCGGACGGACCCCTGCAGAATATGTGTTAACACGTAGCAAGGATTATGTCGGGGTGGGTCGTAGTTTCTTCCGGAGGTGCCCATCCACAGATGTCGTCAGCACGCAAGCAACCGAAAACGGCCGACCTGTCGCTCTCCCGCGGCGAACTGTGGCTCGTCCACCACGTGATGGTCGAGCGACTCACCGGGCACGACGACGACGACCCACAGCCCTGGTGGGCGCTCAGCATCGCCCGGAAGCTCGAGGCCGGTGACCCGGCACTGACGACGTTCGAAGCGTGGCGGCTGCGGCGTGACCTACGAGAGTACGCGGAGCGAGACTCGACGCCGGCGTCGGACGTCGCCCAGGCCAAGGCCATCGTCGACCAGCTCGAGGCGAGTTTCGGCCGGGTGCCGCTGAGCTAGGGCCGCGTCGTCCCCCAGACCGCGACGAGTCCGAGCAACAGCGCCGGCAGCATCGGGAACGCGAGCAGTGCGACCCAGTACGGCAGCGACGGCGGCCGATAGAGGATGACGACCGGCATCACGAGAAACGAGAAGGCGACGACGGCGACGACCACCCAGCCGCGCCAGTCCCACTCACGGTCGACAGCCTCCGGGTGGACGCCGTCGGCCGGCCGGTGGACGTAGCCCTCGTCGTCACCGTCGCCCGCCGCCGCGTCGGCGCCGTCGATGGTGGGTGTCCCGCGTCCGTCGTCCGCCCGTTCCTTCGTGTCGGCGTCAGAGCTCACTGTCCGGAATTACGACCACCTTCCCAAAGCCCTCACGATTCTCCAGCAGTTCGTGGGCCCGGCCCGTCTCGCTCATCGGGAGCGTCTCCCGGATGCGGGGTTCGAACGTGCCGTCCCACACCAGTTCGAGGACCGTCTCGGCCTCGCCGGGCGTCGCCATCGTCGAGCCGATGATCTCCAGCTGGCTCCAGAACACCCGGTTGACGTTCGTTTCCGCGTTCGGCCCCGTCGTCGCCCCGCAGGTGAGCAGCCGGCCGCCGGGGGCGAGGCACTTCAGCGAGTCCTCCCACGTCTCCTCGCCGACGTGGTCGACGACCACGTCGACGCCGCGGCCGTCGGTTTCCTCGCGAATCCACGTCGCGAAACGCTCCTCCTCGTAGTTGCAGACGTGGTCCGCGCCACAGTCCCGGGCGTAGTCGAGCTTCTCCTCGCTGCTCGCGGTCGCGTACACCTCCGCCCCCGCGTAGTCGGCGATTTGGGCGGCGGCGTGACCGACGCCGCCGGAGGCACCGAGCACCAGCACGGACTCGCCGGCCGTTACGTCACCGCGCGAGACGAGCATCCGCCAGGCGGTACCGAAGACGAGCGGTGCAGCCGCCGCCGTCTCCCAGGGTACCTCGTCCGGCACCGGCACCAGGTTCTCCGCGGGCAGCGTCGTGTACTCGCTGTGGACGCCCGGGAGATGCTCGCCGATGACCTTGAAACTCCGTGACAGCGTCGGGTCGCCCTTCCGGGTGAACTCGTCCTCGCCCGTCGCGATGCCGGACCAGACCGCGACGTGGTCGCCGGGCTCGAAGCGTGACACGTCCGCGCCGACCGCCTCGACCACGCCCGCAGCGTCGCTTCCCGGGACGTGTGGCATCTCGAGATCGATCCCCGGCAGCCCCCGCCGGGTCCACACGTCGAGGTGGTTGAGTGCGCCGGCCTTCACGTCGACCAGCACCTCGTCGTCGTCGGGCTCCGGCGTCGGATACTCGTCGTACTCGATGACGTCGGCGTCGCCGTGCTCGGTAAACTGGACGGCCTTCATGCGCGTGGTGACTCGTGGCGCGGGCAAAAGCGTGCCGACGCGGGCAACTCGGACAAGAGCTATGCCGCCGCCGCCGGAACGCGCCGGACATGAGCGAACACGCCGAGGACGACCACGACGACCATGAGGGACACGGCCACGACGACAGTCACAGTCACGACGACGGACACAGTCACGGCCACGACGACGACAACCACGACCACCACCATCAGCACGACGAGCACAGGCTCGGTGTCGCGGTCGTCACGGTGTCGAACTCGCGGACACTGGACGACGACCCCTCGGGCGACCGCATCGAGTCCCTCCTCACCGACGAGGGCCACGAGGTCACCGTCCGCGAACTCATCCCCGACGAGTACGACAGCGTGCAGGGAACGGTCGGCCGACTCGCCGACCGAGAGGACGTCGACCTCGTGGTCACGACCGGCGGGACGGGGGTCACGCCCGACGACGTGACCGTCGAGGCCGTCGAGCCGTTGCTCGACAAGGAGCTCCCCGGCTTCGGCGAGCTGTTCCGGCGGCGCTCACACGAGGAGATCGGCACCCGGGCCATCGCGACGCGGGCGATGGCCGGTGTCGACGAGGGCGTGCTCGTCTGCTGTCTCCCGGGGAGCGAGGCGGCGGTGCGCCTCGGCGTCGCGGAGCTCGTCGTCCCCGAGGCACCGCATCTGGTCGGGCTGGCGCGCCGCTCCGACTGAGCCGAAGCCTGGCGGGGGCTGTGGGAGCGTTGAAAGGGAAGGGGGAGTGTTACTGGACGATATCCAGTACCGGGAGACCACGCCTGTCAGGGAACGAGGGCGTGACCCTCTGACACCGACCTATTTGTGTCCTCGTGGTCTCCATCTGGGCCGAAGATTCGTATCTACTTGAACACGGACAACTGTCCAGACGATTTACCGGTTCTGAACGGTCTTGAACAGTTCTTCCCCCGTTTCGTGATGTCCTTCATGTGATAGTACGAGCATCGTAAAATCATCCGGGAACCAGCATTATCCGCGTCTCCAGAGGCCCCAGGCCGCCGAAACCGTTCACAGCGCCAGCCAGATCCGAAAGGTGCGTTAACACAAGACACGATAGCTGGCTCGCGACAGCGCTCGGCGCGTCACCACAGCGTCGAGCGCGTCGACTGCTGGACCAGTGGCTCTCGTGACAGGGACCCCGCGCAGGCTCCGGGCCCGCTCGCAGCGGCCGTCGTTACTGGCCCGCCAGCTCCTCGGCGACTGTCGCCGGGTCGAGCAACGCGGGGTCGACGGCCAGGTCGGCCTGACCGCTGACGAACTCCGGGAGCGAGTCGTCGGAGTAGGCGACGACCCGCACGTCCGGGTTCAGGTCCTTCGCGACCGGGATACCGGTCGCCTGCCCCACGTCGGTCAGGACGAACAGGTCCGCGTCGACGATTCCAGCCTCCTCCAGCCCGGGTCGGTTCGCCACGCCGTCGACGATGTGGACGGTGAACCCGACTGCCTCCAGCTCGCGTACCAACTCGTGCTCGTCGTGGCCAGCGAAAATCGCGTGCATCACGTGGACGAACGAGGGGAGAGGCTTTGTGCCTTTCCCGTCCGGGTCGCGGTTCGGTCGCTCGTGAGCGCACCCGGGGCCCCAGCGAAACGAACGCTCGGGACACCTGAAAACGGTTAAGTGCCGACACGCGCGAGTCCCGGGTATGAGCGACCTCCCGGACGATTTTAACTGCACCATCACGAACTGGGAGTACATCTACGGCCTCTGTCGGGACGTCAGCGAGGACGTCAAGGCGGACTCCTTCGAACCCGACGTCATCGTCGCACTCGCCCGCGGCGGCTGGTTCGCGGGACGGTCCATCTGTGACTTCCTCGGACTGAACGACCTGACGAGTCTGAAGATGGAGCACTACGTGGGCACTGCACAGAAGGCCGACGAACCGCAGGTCCGCTACCCGATGCCGGAGGGCAGCGTCGAGGGGAAGGACGTGCTCATCATCGACGACATCGCGGACACCGGCGGCTCCATCCGCCGGGCCGAGGAGTACGTCGAGGAGCGCAACGCGGGCACGGTGAAGACGGCGACGCTCCAGCTGCTCCAGACGAGCGAGTTCGAGCCCGACTACGTCGGCGAGCGCCTGGAGGAGTGGGCGTGGATGGTCTACCCGTGGAACTTCATCGAGGACATGATCGACATCATCGCCGGGCTGATGGAGCGTCACGAGCAGTCGTCGTTCCACAAGGCGGACATCCGCCACTTCCTCGCGGAGGACCACGACCTCCAGCGCATCGAGATGGAGATCGCCCAGCCGAACCGCATGACCGAGGTACTCACCGAGATGGAGCGCCGTGACGTCGTCGCCGCCACGGAGGACGGCGGCTGGACGCTGATTGAGTGAGGCGGTGGGGACGACCCGACCGCAGCCGTCTGGTTCTCGACGCCGCTCCGTAACGACGCGACCGACGCTGTACCCGGTCCCAGGAGCGAATCTTTCAGGCAGCATCGTATCGGGACAAAAATATTTGTGGTATGGTCACGAACACCGCCGACATGCTCGCAGAGCTGACCGCGGCGCTCGACGACGCCGCCCCGATTACGGTGACCAGTCCCGACTTCGAGGACGGGGAGCGACTCCCCGACTGGACCGGGTTCGTGAACGAGAACGAGCGCCCCGAACTTCGGATTCAGGGCGTCCCCGACGCGGCCGAGTCGTTGCTCGTGACGATGGTCCACCCCGAGGCGGCCGACGTGGTGGACCACGAGTGGGTGCACTGGCAGGCCTGGGGCGTCGACCCCGAGACGACGGTCTTCCGGCGGGGCGAACCGCTCGAGGATGCGACCGAGGGGTACAACGACTTCCTCCGACGGGGGTGGGGCGGCCCGTCGCCGCCGCCAGAGCAGGTCGAGACGTACCGGTTCCGGGTGTACGCGCTCGACATCGACCTCGACCTCCCGGCGGCGACACGTCGAGCTCGCGTCGCGTCCACGGTCGGGCTGGAGGGGTCGGTCCTGGCGGCCGGGGAGCTGACCGGGCAGTACGGCGCCGACCAGGGGACCGTGTTCGTAACGGAGGGGCCACGCGGGTTGCGACCCTGACCGGGCACCGACCCGTCGTCCCCCACCTCAGTCCGCGCTACTCTCGGTCCCGCCGTCGGTCACGGCCGACTCCCGCTCACGGCCCCCTTCGACGACGGTGTGCTTCCACGTACCGCGGCTGAACCAGGCCATCGCGGCGAGCGCACCGACCACGTCGCCGAGCGCGACGGCGGTGAACACGCCCGTGGCGTCCCAGCCGAGGACGAACACGAGGACGTACGTCGTCGGAACGCGCACGAGCCAGAGTGCGACCACGGAGAACACCAGCGCTGTCTTGGTGTCGCCGGACCCGCGGAACGCGCCGAGGAACACCGGGAACAGGCCCATGAACACGAACGCGGGGGCGGCGATTCGGAGGTACTCCGCGCCGTAGACCAGCGTCTCGGCGGCCTGGGCGGTGTCGGCAGTCAGCAGCGGCCGCAGTACCAGCGTCGGCACCGCGAAGATGACCAGTGCGACGCCGAACAGGCCGACCGCGGCGAACTTCGCGGCGAGCCAGGTCGCCCGTTCGGCCCGCTCGGGCTGCTCCGCGCCGAGGTTCTGCCCGACGACGGTGTTCGTCGCCTGTCCCAGCCCCATCGCGGGGAGGAACACGAGCGAGATGACCCGGTTGCCGAGCCCGTAGGCGGTGACGACTGCGGGCGGGAACGTCGCGACCATCCCCGTCAGCGCGATGAGCGCGAGCGAAGTCATCGACTGCTCGGCCGCCGATGGGACGCCGATGCGAACGATGTCGCGGATGGTCTCGAGGTCGGGCGCGAGGTCGGCTGCCCCCACGTCGGGACCGGCATCCGTCCAGAACAGCAGGTAGAGGCCGAGCAGCGTGGCGACGCCGCGGGAGAACACGGTCGCAAGCGCCGCGCCCTCGATGCCGAGTTCCGGGAACGGGCCGACGCCGAAGATGACCAGCGGGTCGAGCACGACGTTCAGCGCGACGGAGACGAGCATGATGCGCAGCGGCGTCCGCGTGTTGCCGTACCCGCGGAGCAGCGAGACGAAGACGAAGAAGCCGAACAGGAACGGCATCCCGAGGAAGAAGATGCGCATGTAGTCCGCGGCGAGCGGCACGATGACGCGCTGGGTCTCGGGGTCCGCCGGCAGCACGGCGAGCATCGGGTCCGTCAGGAGGTAGCCGACAGCCCCGATGACGACTGAGAGCAGGCCGACGAAGCCGATGGTCTGACCGGCGACCAGGCTCGCGGAGCCGTCGCTGTCGGCACCGGTGTACTGCGCGACGAGGATGGCACCGGCCGCGGTGAACCCGCCCCCGACGGAGATGAGGAAGAAGATGAGCGGGAACGCGAGGCTCAACGCCCCGACGGCGTTCGAGGAGTACGCGCCCAGCCACGCCGTGTCGGCGAGGTTGTAGGTGACCTGCAGCAGCTGGATGGCCACGAGCGGCCACGCCAGCCGGAGCATCGGCCGGGCGAGGTCCCCCTCGGTGAGCTTCGTGTTCGTGTGCGATTCGACCATTACGAATCGAAACGTTCCGCACTCATATCAATACGAGTAGTAGTCGACAGCACGTGGCACGGCCCCGGTTTCGCACGGTCTGCACGCTCTGTCGACAGACATATCCTCTCCAATGTTCATACGGGAACCAAGACATGTCTCTAAACCGACTCTCCCGCCGCAGTCTGCTCGCCGGTGGCGTCGGCGCACTGGCCGGCGGGCAGCTGTTGCGGCCCTCCACCTTCCGCGAATCCTTCGACGCCGACCCGTCAGTGTCGACCGACGAGTGGCTGTTGCCCGGACGGTCGCCCGCACGGCGGAACCACGTACCGGTGACGGGTGGGACCGAGCTCTCGGTCGCCTGGGACCGGTCGTTCGATGGCGGTTCCGGCTACCGGGTCGTCGTCGCTGACGGCCGGGCTATCGTTCCCGTCACGGACGACGCGGTCTACGCTGTCGAGGTCGCTGATGGCTCCACCGCGTGGCGCGCCCGTCCACGCCCCGAATCGGGGTACGGTGTCGCGCTCGGGGGCGAGCACATCTGCTGTTCGACCGGCGACGGGTTCTACGTCCTCGGGCCTTCGGGGAACTCGAAGTGGTGGCTCCCGGGCTACAACTACCGGACGGTGGAATCTGCAGGGTTCCTGTCCACGTTCCTGCCAGTCGGGTCGACCCTGTTCACCGTCGGGCGACGAGGATTGGAGGCTCGCGATATGGCGTCCGGCCTCCGACACTGGGTCGGGGCGCGACCGGACGGCAGCCGGCTGACCACGAACCCGCTCGCGTTCGCCGACGGAACACTCTACTGTGCCGGGGGCCGCTATGGGAAGCAGCCGTTCGTCGCTGTCGACCCCGAGGACGGGAGCCAACAGTGGGCGACGGCGGCGTTCGAGTACGAGAACCGGCAGCTCGCCGTCGACGGCGACACGCTCCTGGCGACGGGCGAGACCGAGGCCGGCGGCCGCATCCAGGCGTTCGCGGTCGACGACGGCGCACTTCGCTGGCAGCGGGCGACGGCGACGGGGCTCCTCGGCCCGACGGTCGCCGACGGGCTCGTTGTCTGTGCCAGCGAGGGCGGGCGGCTCCACGCGTTCGACCGCACGTCAGGCGAACAGCGCTGGACCGTCGGCAGGCAAGCGGCGGCAGACGAACTCGTTCGTACCGACAACCACCTCTACATCCACAGTCCCCGCGGCGTCGAGGTGCGCGACCCGTCGACCGGGGAACGACGGGCGCTCCACGAGCTCGAAGGCACCGATCCGAACGGGTTCGCCTACGCCAGCGGCCACCTGTTCGCGCTCCGTGACGACCGGCTGTTCGCGCTGGAGGTGGTCGACGGTGCCTGAGGCGTCCCGACAGGGCGACGTGCCGAGTCTCGACGACGACGACCCCACGCTCTCGGAGCGGTTCGGGATGACGATCCCGCTGTTGCTGCCGGCGTGGCTCGTGACGTACCCGCTGCGCTGGCTGCTCGACCGACAGACGCTGGTCCCGAGTCCCCTCGGCCTCGTGTGCTGGGGCGGTATCGGCCTCGCGTTCGCGTTCGGCGCGACGTACCCGGACAACGACGAGGTTGCCGCCGTCGTGTTCGCGGTCGTCGTCGCGGCCGTCTTCTACGTCGCGGAGGGCGTGCTCGCACCGCCGTTCCCGGCCGTTCGGGGCCAACCGGTGTACCTCGTCGGGCCTCTCCTGAACGCCGTCGGTGCGTTCCTCGTCGGTCATGTCGTGGCGTACCATCGGGGCCTCGGGACGGTGCTCGGGCTGGTCACGGGTGACGACGGCTCGGAGGTTGCCGACGACGACTCGTAGCGGTTTTACGCGCGCCACGGCTTCGTGGAAGCATGACTATCGGCGTCATCGGCGGCAGCGGCATCTACGAGGCCCTGCCCCTCGAGAACGTGGAGAAGCGCAGCGTCGACACGCCCTTCGGCGAGCCGTCGGACGACATCACGCTCGGCGAGCTCGCCGGCAAGGAGGTCGCGTTCCTCCCCCGGCACGGCCCCGACCACCAGCACACCCCGACGAACGCGCCGTACAAGGCGAACATCTACGCGCTGAAGTCCGTCGGCGTCGACCGCGTCATCGCGACGAACGCGGTCGGCAGCCTGCGCGAGGACCTCCCGCCGCGCACGCTGCTGGTCCCGACACAGATCTTCGACCGGACGAGCCAGCGCGAGCACACCTTCTTCGGCGACGGCATGGTCGTCCACATGGGCTTCGCCGACCCGTACGACCCGCCCATGGTCGAGCACCTCGCCGACGCGGCCGAGCGCGCCGACACCGACGCCGACGTCGAGGAGGGGGGCACCTACGTCTGCATCGAGGGGCCCCAGTACTCCACCCGGTCCGAGTCCGAGTTCTACCGCGAGCAGGGCTGGGACGTCGTCGGGATGACGGCCATCCCCGAGGCCAAACTCGCCCGCGAGGCGGAGCTGAGCTACGCGACCGTCACCGGCGTCACCGACTACGACGTCTGGAAGCGCGACAGCGAGGTGACGCTCGACGAGGTGCTCGAGAACGCCGCCGCCAACCAGAAGTCCATCAACGCGGTCGTCGAGGAGGCCGTCCGGTCGATGCCCGAGGACTTCGAGAGCGAGGCGTGGTCAGCGCTGGAGGGCACCATCAACACGCCGAGCGAGGCGATTCCGGACGACACCCGCGAGCGCGTCGACCTGCTCGCCGGGCAGTACCTCGACTGAGCGCCCCTCCCACCGACCGATTTTTGCCGCCCGACCCCGTCCGTCACCGCCATGGACGCAGACGACGAGCTCGTCGAGCAGGTCGCGACACAGCTCGACGGCGACGAGGAGACGGCTCGCGGGTTTCTCGACGGCATCGACGCCGCGGTCGGCTCAATCTGTCCGCTCTGTGGCGAGGGCTACGTCGTCGAGACCGACGACGAACGCTTCTTCCCCTCGCGCGGCCGGCAGGCACGATCGCTCAACCTCGGCGTCATGGAGCTGTCGCTGTCGAAGTCGCGGGAACTACGCGAGACGAACGAGGAGCAGGTCGTCGTTCCGTACACCTGCACCTCGGCGAACCCGTTCGAGGTGTGCGCGCTCGCCGGCCGGTTCCACGAGCAGGTGGCCGTCGAGACGGTCCGGGGTGTCGCCGAGACCGACCGCGCGGTCGGGCGTCGGCGGTCCTACGTCGCCGACAGACTCCGTCGTGCGAGCGAGCGACTCTGACGGTCACTCCTCCCCTTCGAGCAGTTGCTCGACGGGAGCGTCGACGTCGTCGGCGAGCCACCAGAGCCGCTGTCTGAGGTCGTCGCTCATCGTCACCGACCCCGGGTACTCGGCGGCGACGGTGACGAACGCCGTCGCGGCCGCACGACTCACCTGCTCGTCGTCGTCGCCGATAGCCGTCGTGAGCGCCGTGAGCGCCTCGGGTACCCGGTCCGGGTGGTCGACCCCCACGCGACCGATGGCGTACGCCGCTGCCAGTCGCTGGCTGGCCGGCGCGTCGAGGACGAGTTCCGCGAACAGGTCGTCGACCTCGGGTACCGTCGCGGGGTCGTTCACCGCGACGGCGGCGAGGAGGTCGATGGCAGCGGTCTGGAGCGCCGGCACCGGCTCGCGAGCGTTCGCCACCGCGTCGTCGACGACGGGGAGCACCTCCTCGGGGTAGCGCGTCGCCACGTCCGCCAGCGCGCCGGTCGCGAACGTCCTGACGTCCCACTCCTCCTCGTCCGTCGTCGCGTCCCGCAGGTCCTCGATGGCGTCGAGGACGGTGCTCGGTCCGGAGCCGGCGAGCCTGGCGAACACAGAGGCGACCGCCGCCCGGACGTACGGGTCGGTCGCCGAGAGGAACGGTGCCAACGATTCGACCCAGGCGCCGAACGTCCGTGGCGCGCCGTCCGCTGTTGCTGCGAGCGCGTCGGCGGCGCGGCGGCGGGCGCTCGCGTCGTCGTCGTCGAGTTGCGTGATGAGCGCGTCGAGACAGTCAGCCAGCGCCGTCGGCTCGGCACCGGCGATGTGGTACAGCGCGTCTGCAGCGCTGGTTCGTGTCGTCGCGTCCCCAGCCCCCAGCAGGTCGCACAGCTCCGCCGCGTGTGCGACCGCACCCGCCGGGTCCTCGCGTGCCAGTTCGCACAGCTCCTCTGCGCGGTCTGTGTCGTCGGACCCACTCAGCAGTCCCATCTATCCGTACCTCGTCGCCCGGGACCAAGAATCCCTCTCATCGAGTAGAAAACGCCCGCGGTGGGCTGGCGAAAGCGGATCGCGGTGACGCCTGACGGATGTGATGGGCTTCGACTGACGGTGAATGCGGTGTGGGCCAGCCAGCCCAGCGGGCGTTCTGGCGTCGGAGATCGCCTGACATCGGCAATCTCGCGTGCCAGACCGCCGCCCCCTTCCCCCTCTGTGATACTGGGACGACGGTCGATTACACATATATCTTACGGCCACATCATAGCGGTGCTTGCTATCTCAAACGGTTTATATAGACGGCTGAGGCCGGGCTCAACGACCGCTGTTGGCCACTTTGTCGAGGCCGTCCGTGAGCGACGCCTCCAGAACGGTCGCGGTCGCACGTCGAAGCCGCTCGGAGGCCGCCTGGTTCGAAATGCCGAACTCGTTCGCGATATCCTCCAGCGTGGACTGTCGCGGGATGTCGAAGTAGCCGGTTTCGAGGGCGAACATCATCGCCTCCCGTTGCTCCGGGGTCAGGTCGTAGGCTTCGCCGGATTCGGGCCGGTCGTCGGACCGCCCCAGTCGATGCAGATCGAGCTCGTAGCCGTGCTCCCTGGTCCGTTCGTGAAACCGCGTGACGCTCGACTCGTCCGGAAAGCGGACACGGAAGAACCAGCTCTCGGTCGCCCGTGCTTCGAGGACGGCCGCGTCCGTGTCCACGAAGATGGACAGCAGCCCAGTCGGGTCGGTGTCCCATCGAAGCCGGTACAGGACGCTGCCGCCCTGTCTGTCGATCGTGCTGTAACCGACCTCCGTCGTCGCCTCGTCCATGCTGCGCTCGAAGCTGTCGGTGTCGCCACTCACCCAGACGTACGGTGCCACGTCCCCCGACGTCGGCACGACCTGCTCGAACTGCAGTTGGACGTCACTCTCCCCCCAGCAGGCCGACGCCGGACCGAACGTGTCCGTGTCGACCGAAAACTCCGCAATTACCCCCATACCCGAAATACAGGATATTTGAACATATCTATCTTCGGGTCGGAAGACTGTGCAAGTGCCATGAAAACAACTCGCGGTCGTAGCGGCGGTGGTCAGTCGGCGACCGCCTCGTCTGAGACGGAGGAGGCGGTCGGGTCCTGCACCCAGAGGTCGCCGAACAGCTCGTCCTGCTGGAGCGTGACCTGACCGCGATGCGCGAGAAAGAGCAGCGCGAGGAACGTCAGCACGCGCGAGCCACCGCTGTCCTGAATCTCGGCGAACAGGACCTCCGCCCGCCCCGCGTCGTAGTGTTCGCGGAGCGCAGTGCGTACGTCGTCGATGACCTCCTCGATCTCCTCCTCGTGGGTCGTCCCGGTGACGTCGTCCTCCGTCGGCTCGTCGTCGACGCGGCGGTCGTCGCCCGCGTGGTAGTCGAGCGTCTGCGTGCCGCGCCGGAACCCCTTCGGCGAGTCGCTCGTGTCGTACTCGCGGCCCTCCTTCCACCAGGAGCCGCGCTCGGCCTCGCGCAGGTCCCGGACCAGCTCGTCCAGCGTCTCCGGCGTCCCGCGGGCGTGCTTGCGCTCGAGCCGGCGCTCCATCTCCGCCTCCAGCCCCTCGATGGGGTCGAACTCCGGGTCCGCCGGCGGTGACTCGGGGGCGTCTGCGAACGGCTGCTCCCACGGCGCGGGCTCCTCGTCCTCCTGCTCGTCGCTCCCGTGGATGAGCTCGTCGCCCTTCATCCGCAGGAGCACGCTCGCGTAGAACAGCGCGCGCCCCGACGTGCGCAGGTCCACTGATTCCAGCGCGTCGAGGAACCGGTCGGTCACCCGCATGATGTCGATGTCCCACGGGTCTATCTCTCCCTTCTTGGCGAGCTGGACGAGCAGTTCGACGGGCTCGACCTCGTCGTCGTCGGAGTCGCCGACGACGTCCTCGTCCGGCAGGACCGCATCGAGCTCGCCGTCCTCGCTCGGCTCCTCGTCCGCTGCCGACCCCTCGTCGTCCTCGTCCGGCAGCACGTCCTCGACGTCACCCTCGCCGTAGAACTCGTCCGGGTGGGCGTGTTCCGCAGCGCCGTCGTCGACGAAGTCCGCTTCCTCGCCTGGTGGTGTCCGGTCTTCGTGGCCCGCGATGCTGAGCAGATCTTCGAGGCTGTCACCGTTCTGACTCGGTGCGTCGCCGTTCTGGTCCACCGAACTGCCCTCACCCGCCTCGCTTCGCTCGGCGTCCTCGCTAGTCATCGGCAGACACCTCCACGTCCCCGGCATCGCCGTCGGACAGGTCGATACCCGTCACCGCGGAGACGTTGTCCTCCTGCATCGTCACGCCGATGGCGCGCTCGGAGCGGTCGAGCATCGCCGTCCGGTGGCTGACGACGACGAACTGGGCCTGGCCGGCGAGCTCGTCGACCATCTGTCCGACACGCTCCGCGTTGACCGCGTCGAGGAACGCGTCGATCTCGTCCAGCGCGTAGAACGGTGCGGGGTTGTGGCGCTGGATGGCGAAGATGAACGCGAGCGCGGTCAGGGACTTCTCCCCGCCGGACATCGCGTCGAGGCGCTGGATGGGCTTGTCCGCGGGCTGGGCCTTCATCGTCAGGCCGCCGTCGAACGGGTCCTCCTCGTCCTCCAGGTGGAGGCGGCCGCTGCCGTTCGAGAGGCGCGTGAAGATGTCCTGGAACTGCTCGTCGATGTCGTCGAAGGCCTCCATGAACGTCTCCTTCTTCTGTGCCTCGTAGGAGTCGATGCGCTCGCGGATCGCGTCGCCCTCCTCGACGAGCGTGTCCCGGCCGTCCTCGAGCTCGTCGAGGTCGGCACGGACCTCGTCGTACTCGTCGATGGCGAGCATGTTCACCGGCTCCATCGCCTCCATGTCGCCCTGGAGGCAGTCGACCATCTCCACGACGACGTCGTGTTCGGGCACGTCCTCGGGGTCGTACTCGCCGACCTCCTCGGCCAGCGACTCGATCTCCCAGTCGAGCTGGTCGCGTTTCTCCGTGTGAGAGTCGAGCTTCGACTGCACCGCGTCGACCTGCTGCTGGACCGAGTCGCGCTCGTGCTGGGCCGACTGGAGGTCCTCACGGAGCTCCTCGCGTTCGTCTTTCAGCTCGGAGAGCTCGTTCTCCAGCTCGAGCACCTCGCGGCGCTTCGATTCGAGCGTCTCCTCTTTCTCGTCGACCTGCTCCTCCAGCTCCTCGATGCGCTCCTCGTGTTTCGCCTTCTCGTTCTGGGCGGCCTCGATGTCGTCGTGGAGGTCTTCGATAGCCTCCTCGGCGTACTGCTTCTCCAGCTGGAGCTCGTTGAGCTCGCCGTCGAGCTCGTCCATCCGGTCCTCGATGTCGTCGATCTCCTCCTGGATGGCCTCTTTCTGCCCGGTGAGCTCGGGGATGCGCGAGTCCGCGAGCTCGGACTCTATCTCCTCGACCGCCGACTCGAGCTCGGCGATCTCGGCCTGTTTTTCCTCGATGTCTGCCTCGATCTCCTGCATCTCCTCGTCGACCGACTCGCGCTCGTCCTCGATCTCCTCGCGGCGGTCCCGAAGGTCGGCGATGCCCTTCTCGCGCTCGGCGATCTTGCGCTCGGTGCTCTCGATGTCGCTCTCGATGCCGCGCACCTCGTCGACCGCGTCGGACTTGCGGTCGCGGGCGTCGTCCAGGCGCGACTCGACCGCCTGGATGTCCTCGCGGAGCGACTGACGCTCGTCCTCGAGCTCGGAGATGCGCTCGGCGACGCGCTTGAGCTGCCCCTCGCCCGAGGAGTCGAAGGAGTAGCGCGAGCCCGACGACGAGCCGCCGGTCATCGCGCCAGACTTCTCGACGAGGTCGCCGTCGAGCGTAACCAGGCGGTAGTCGCCCTGCATGTCCCGCGCGGTGTCGAGGTCCTCGACCACGAGCGTGTCGCCGACGACGTGACTGAAGATGCCCGCGTACTCGTCGTCGAAGTCGAGGAGGTTGTACGCGAAGTCGACGACGCCCGGCACGTCCGGTGCGCTCGGGAGCGACCGCTCCCGCATCTTGTTCATCGGGAGCATCGTCGCCCGGCCCGCGTTCCGGGACTTGAGGTGCTCGATGCACTGCTGGCCGATCACGTCGTCGCGCACGACGACGTTGGCCATCCGGCCGCCGGCGGCGGTCTCACACGCCGTCGCGTAGTCGGGTGCGACGCTGCCCAGCTGGGCGACCGCGCCGCGGACCCCCTCGATGCCCGAGTTGAGCACCGTCGTCACCGAGCGGCCGAACGAGGAGTCGCCGGACTCGCCGGCTTTCGCCTCCAGCTCGGCGTACTTCTGCTGTTCCGCCTGGAGGTCGTCCTCGACCGTCGCGAGGTCGTCCTGGAAGGACTCCTTCTCGGCCTTGAGGTCCTCGACGACGGAGGCGATGGACTCGACGTTCTGTTCGGCCTTCCCCAGCTCGTCTTCGAGGTCCGACTTCTCCGCTTCGAGGTCCGGAATCTCCGCTCGCTGGTCCTCGATGTCCGCGTCTATCTCGCTGGCCTCGTTCGAGCGGCGACGGCGCTCGTCGACGAGCCGGTCCTTCTCGCGCTGGAGCTCGTTGACCGCGTCGCGCTCGGCCTCGAGTTCCGCCTTCTTCTCCTGCAGGTCGTTCTTCAGCTCGTCGTACTCGGTGTCGATGGCGTCGATCTCGGACTGGACGTCCGCGAGCTCCTCCTGTTTCGAGGCCACGTCGGCCTTCAGCGAGGACTTGGCGACCTTCGTCTCGCGGATGTCGCCCTCGACGTCGTCGACCTCCTCCTGCTTGCGGTCGATCTTCACGAACGACTCGCGCCGTTTCGTCTCGGCCGCCTCGACGCTCTCCTCGCTCGCCTCGATCTTGTCTTCCAGTCGTGAGATGTCGCCCTTGATGCCCTCTATCTCGCGCTTGATGGCGAGCTGTTCGTCCTCGCCCTTGCGCTCTATCTCCGCGTTCAGGTCCTCCAGGTCCTCCTGAAGGCGGACGACCGTCCCTTGCTTCTGGTCGAGGTCGCGCTGGAGCTCTTCCAGCTCCGCTTCCTTCGCCTCGATGCGGTCCTCGACGGATTCGCGCTCCTCGCGTTTGTCCTCCAGCTCCGCGGCCTTGAGGTACCCCTCGTACTGCTCCTTCTCGCGGCGGAGTCGGCGGTAGCGCATCGCCGTCTGGCGTTCGTCCTCGAGCTGGTCGAGGCGGGCCTGCTTCTCCTCGATGCGGAGCTCGGCCTCGTTGATGCGCTCCTGAACGGTCTCCAGCTCCGCGAGCGCGTCCTCCTTCTTCGCGTCGAACTCCGCGACCCCGGCGATCTCGTCGATTATCTCCCGCCGGGAGTGTGGCGTCATGTTGATTATCTCGGTCACGTCGCCCTGCATGACGACGTTGTAGCCCTCGGGTGTGACCCCGGCCTGTGCGAGCAGGTCCTGGATGTCGGAGAGGTTGACCGAGCGGTCGTTGAGGTAGTAGTACGAGTAGTAGTTGTCCTCGGTCTCCTTCACCCGACGCTTGACCCGGATCTCGTCGACGTCGCCGACGTTGTCGCTGCCGGCGGCGTTGACGACCTGCGACCGCGAGAGCGTTCGGTCCTCGTTGTCGAGTATCACCTCGACGATGGCCTCTCGCGGGCCGCCGGAACGGTCGCCGTCGTCGTGGCCGGGGTTGTAGATGAGGTCGGTGAGCTTCTCGGCGCGGATACCCCGTGTGCGGGCCAGGCCCAGCGCGAACAGCACCGCGTCGATGATGTTGGACTTCCCAGAGCCGTTCGGCCCCGTGACTACGGTGAAGTCCTCGTAGAACGGGATTCGCGTCTTACGGCCGAAGCTCTTGAAGTTGTCCAGAACGAGTTCTTTGATGTGCATGGTGGTCAGGCGTCGGGGGCCGCGATAGGGGGATTACGCGACGATGATGTCGTCGCCGAGCTCGGACTCCTCGTTGTCGTCCCCGCCTTCTGCGTCGTGGTCCTTAGCGCCTTCGTTCCGGGCGCGTGCGGCCGCCTGCTCGACGTCTTCCTGTTCCGCTTCGGAGCGGTCTCCGGTCGCGTCACCGGGGTCGGGGGTGAGCATCTCGTCGACGGACTCGACGTCCGAGTCGGTCGCTCGCTCCTCCTCGAGTTCGGCTTCGAGAATGCGAACGCGTTCTTTCGTTTCGACCAGTTCCTCCGTCAGTCCGCGAACGGTCGCTTCGAGCTCGTCCACGGTGGCCTCGAGGTCTTCCACCCGGTTCGTCGGCATGTTACATACCCCGTTCGCGGGGAACCATAAACCTGCGTCAGACATCTCACGTGAATCTGACAGTTGTTGGGAGACGAACAGGTCAGATGGTGAGTTCGTGCCAGTCTGACATCTCTCCGCCGTACCCAACTCGGGCCCGGGCCCACACCGACTCGGGGAGCTGGCTGCCGGTGGACACGTCGCTGAACAGTAACTGGACGGAGATGTACTTCCGCTCGCCGGAGAGCTGGACCGAACGCTCCGTCCGCGCCGTCCGGTCGTCCACCGTCACCTCGCCCTCGGCCTCGAGGTCCGTCGGCACTGTCCGGTCCACGTAGAGGTCCAGGCCCAGACTCACGTTCTCGCCGTGGGGGCTCGCGTCGACGCCGGTGACCAGCAGGTCCTCGGGGCCGCCGCCGGACTGCGGTGGGTCCCCGAACTCGGCACACCCCGCCAGCGCGACACAGCTCCCGACGCCGGCGGCTCGTCGCAGGAATCGACGACGGTCCATTGCCCAGACGATTCGCGGTTCGGGTGCAAAAAGGATGCTCCCGGCTCGTGGTTCGACTCGAACCGTGAACCGCGAACGCGTGCCCCCAACCAGCCGGAGGACGCTACCCGTCGTGCTCGGAAGTTCACAGATTCTGCAACCCCATCGGGAGAAACTGTGGGTCCGAGGCAGTCACGGCGCTTGCTGCACCCGCCAAGCCGTGGGTTCGGGCGATTCGCTCGCACGCAATCTCCGCCCCGTCCGCTAGGTTTTTGCCCGCACTGTGGAAAGAGAAGTTCATGCTCACCGTCCGCGCACCTGCCACGAGCGCCAACCTCGGCAGCGGCTTCGACGTCTTCGGGCTGGCGCTGTCGGCACCGGCGGACGTGGTCCGCGTCGAGAAGGCCGCCGAGACCACCATCGAGGTGACCGGCGCGGGCAGCCAGTACATCCCGACGGACCCGGCGAAGAACACCGCTGGCGTGGTCGCACGGGAGCTCGACGCCCCGGCCCGCATCGAGATCGACAAGGGCGTTCGCCCGGCGTCGGGCCTCGGTTCGTCGGCGGCCAGCGCGGCGGGTGCGGCGGTCGGGCTGAACGCGCTCTACGACTGCGGCTACTCCGACGAGGAGCTGGTCCGGGCGGCGGCCGAGGGCGAGGCAGTCGTCTCCGGGGCGGCCCACGCTGACAACGTCGCGCCGGCCATCGTCGGCGGATTCACCATCGCGCGAGCGGACGGCGTCACGTCGGTCGACGCCGAACTCCCGCTGGTTGTCTGCCTGCCGGACATCGTGGTCTCGACGCGGGACGCCCGCGAGGTCGTGCCCGAGACGGTGGCGATGGAGGAGATGGTCGAGACGGTCGGGAGCGCGGCGACGCTCACGACCGGGATGCACCGGAACGACCCCGAGCTGGTCGGACGCGGACTGCAGGAGTCCGTGGTCACCCCCGCCCGCGCCGACCTCGTGACGGGCTACGACGAGGCGAAGCGGGCCGCGCTCGACGCGGGCGCGACCGGCGTGACCATCAGCGGTGCCGGGCCCGGCGTCCTCGCGGTCTGCCGCCGCCCGGACGACCGGCGTCGGGTCGCCGCGGCGATGCTCTCGGGCTTCGACGAGGCGGGCATCGACGCGCGGGCGTACCAGACCGCTGTCGGCGCTGGCGCGGAGCTGTTCCGCTGAGTCCGGGGACTTATGTTGTCAAGGTGTGTCATGGTATAATGTGGCAACTAGCCGTCCGGAGCGGCCGTTCCTCGGCGAGCAGGGCACCGTCGAGCGGTACGGTCGACTCGCACAGCGACTCGGCGTGGCGCTCGTCGCGGTCGCATTCGCCGTCGCCGCGCTGAGCGGGGCGACCATCGCACTGGCGGCCGCGACTGTCGACGGCGCACTCTCACGGCTGGTGGCCGTCGCTGCCGCGGACCCGGCGACACTCCCGACGGTCGCGACCGTCTACCACTACGCGCTCGTCGGTGTCGTCGCGGGCGGCTGGCTCCTCGGACTGGGTTTTATCCTGACCGGGTTCTTCGAGTGAACCAATGACCGAGAAGGGCGGGGTGGAAGAGCAGTCCAGTCGGAGACGCCTGGCCGACGATGCAGTCCTCGCAGCTGTCGCGCTGGCCATCGTCATCGGCATCGGCTTCGCAGCCGAGGTCGACGTCCACACACCGACGCTGCTCGTGGCCGCTGGCGGCGCTATGGTGCTCGAACTCCTCCTGTCGGTGCGGCCGAGCCGGGTCCGCGCGGTCTGGGAGCGCAGATACGTCAGACCACTCGCGGTCACCACCGTGGTGTTCGTCGCCATCGCCGGTGTGTTCGTCGCGCCGTCGCTCGTGTTTGCGCTGCTCTGGGGCGGGCTCGGCGGTTACCTCCTGCTGGCCGGCACGCTCCTGCTCCTCAGCGGGCCACCGTTCGGGAAGCTGGTCGCACGGCTCCGGGCGACCGAGAACGACGAGAAGTGAGGACCGACCTCAGACGCCGCGACCCTGCATCTTCTCTTCCTCGGGCAGGTCGACGTTGGCGTCGCCTTTCATGCTCTTGCCCAGGTTGGAGGCGATGTCGGCGAGCGTCTCCGGGTCGTCCCAGTTGTTCACCGCCTGCACGATGGCCGTGCCCATCTCGCGGGGGTTCTCCGCGCCGAAGATACCCGAGCCGACGAAGATGCCGTCGCACTCGTGGTGCATCATCAGCGCCGCGTCGGCGGGCGTCGCGATGCCGCCCGCGGCGAAGTTGACGACCGGGAGCCGGCCCATCTCGGCGGTCTCGTGGACGAGGTCCTTCGGTGCCTCGTGCTCGCGGGCCCACTTCTCGCGCTCCTCCCAGTTCATCCCCTCCAGCTGCCGGATGGCGCCCTTGATGGTGCGCTGGTGGTGGACGGCCTGGTTCACGTCGCCCGTGCCGGCCTCGCCCTTCGTCCGGATCATCGCCGCGCCCTCGTCGATGCGGCGGAGCGCCTCACCGAGGTTCCGGGCACCGCAGACGAACGGCGCGGTGAACTCGCGCTTGTCGATGTGGTAGGCGTCGTCGGCGGGCGTGAGCACCTCCGACTCGTCGATCATGTCCACGCCGACCGCCTGCAGGATCTCGGCCTCCTTCCGGTGGCCGATGCGCGACTTGCCCATCACCGGGATGGAGACGCTGTCGACGATGTCCGCCACGTCCGCCGGGTCGGCCATCCGCGCGACGCCGCCGCGCTTTCTGATGTCGGCCGGGACGGCCTCCAGGGCCATGACCGCCACCGCGCCGCACTCCTCGGCGATCTTCGCCTGCTCCTCGTTCACGACGTCCATGATGACGCCGCCCTTCTGCATCCGGGCGAACCCGCGCTTGACGAGTTCGGTCCCGCGCTTGAGCTCCTCTAAATCTGTCTCCTCGGTCATGTCGCGGGCTTGGGTTCGGTCCCACTTAACCGGTGTCTTTCCGGGAACGACCGAGTTGGAGGTTTCTGCAACGCGGTGCGACTCTCAGGAAACCCCGTCCGCGAGACGAGAGCACCAGCTCAGAACACGAACGGGAACCGTCACGGCTATCAGCGGACCGTCCGACACCGAGAACGATGCAGTGGCCATTCGCCGACCCGCCGGCGCGCGAGGACCTCCCGTGGTACCTCGCGCCCGTCCCCGAGACGATAGAGGACCTCGGGCTCACGTTCGCGTGGCTGGTCGTCCTGACGAACCTGCTCGGCACCGCCTTCGGCTTCTACTACTACGGCCTCGACCCGCTCGCATCGGGGTTCGTCGCCGCGGAGAGCCAGTTCGCCATCGAGCCGCTGCTCGCGTGGCCGGTCGTTCCGGATAGCCCCGTCGCGACGCTGTTCATCGCGCTCGCCTTCGCGGCGTGGCTGCTCGGCCGGCCGAACGAGTACCTCTCGGCACTGGCCTTTTTCGGCTGTCTCAAGCTCGGTGCGTGGACGCCGTTCGTCCTCCTCGCGTTCAAGGGGGACTTCGCGTACCTGGACTGGCCGATGTACAACTTCCTGTTCTGGAGCCACCTCGCGATGGTGCTCCAGGGGTTCGTCCTCCACCGAATCAGCGATTTCCCGGTCAGGGCCGTCGCCGTCGCACTGCTGTGGTACGGCTTCAACGACGTGGTCGACTACTTCGTCCCCCTCGTCGGGAGCCCGCATCACACGTTCGTCCCCGCGGAGGAGCTCGTCGACGGTGCCATCGTCCACGCGGCCGGGCCGCACCGCGTCGCCGCCGCCGGGGCGGTCGCGCTGACGCTGCTCGCGACGTTCCTGGCGCTGTCGACGCGGGTGAAGAAGCTGGAAGGGCGGCTGGAGTAGGCCAGAAGTTGCACCATTCACGGTGCAAAGACTCTTGGCAACCAATTGCATCTGTACGGGTGCAATGAGCGACGCCACCCCCGAACCGAACCCCGCCACCGAGCCCGTGGACCGCGAGTTCACCTGCACGTGCTGTGGCTACGCGATCAGCCACGAGGCACCGCGCCTCGCGACCGACACCCAGGCGACTTGCGTGAACTGCGGCGACTGGACGGTCCAGACGGCGGACACCGGGATAGTCGTCGAGGAGGCCCGCGAGGTCGCCGCGGCAATCGCGGGCCCGGTCCTCAGCGAGCGGCAGGCCCTCGCCGTCCTGCTGCGCGACTGCGTCGGCTTCGACCGGCAGGCCGCCGCCGACGCGATGGACAGCTCGGCGTCGAACGTCGACAACCTCCAGCGGCGGGGGCGCGAGAAGGTCGCGGCCGCCCGCCAGCTCGTCGCGGACCTCGACGCGCTCGCCGTGGAGACCGTCGAATCCTGACGCGCCCGGACCGGAACGCAGTTGGGGCTGACCGCGGTACGTCGGCCCGAATGGCTGGCGCGGCGACAGGGAGCTGGCTCCCGCGTAGCAGCGTCGGGAAGTACTACATCTACAAGGCGACGAAGGCGGTCGAGTTCTACCGGCCCGTGATGTACCTCTTCTTCCTCCAGCAGGGGCTCGACTTCACGCAGATCGCCACGCTGGAGGCCATCTACAGCCTGACGACCGTCTTCGGCGAGGTGCCGACCGGCTACGTCGGCGACCGGGTCGGCCGCCGGAACAGCCTGCTCGTCGGGACGGCGCTCATCGCGGTGACGCTCGTCGGTATCGGACTCGCGAGCTCGTTCCTCGCGCTCGCCGGCCTCTACGTCTGCTGGTCGATGGGCTACAACTTCCGCTCGGGCAGCGAGGATGCCTGGCTCTACGACACGCTCACCGACGACCTCGCAGCGGACCAGTTCGCACACGTCAAGGGGCGCGGCGAGTCGGTCTCGCTGGCGGTCGGGGCGGGCGCTGCCGTCACCGGCGGCGCGCTCGGGGGTATCGACCTCTCGTATCCGTGGTTCGTCGCCGCCGCCGTGACGGCCGTCGGCGTCCTCGTCCTGCTGACCGTCGAGGAGTCCGACACCTACGAGGAGAGCTCGGCGGACGCGCTGGGGTTCCGGGAGTCGCTTAGGGTGATACGGGGGATGCTCGCGAAGCGCGACATCCGCGCGCTCGTCGTCTACTACTACGTGTTGTACGCCGCCGTCACGTACCTCGTGTTCGTCTACCTCCAGCCGGTGTTCGAGACGGTCGTCGTCGACCTCGGCGTCGCCCCCGCACAGGTCGAACCCCTGCTCGGTGCGTTCTACGCGGCGTACAGCCTCGCCGGCGCGGGGCTGAGCTACTACACCGGAGCCATCGAGGCCCGTGTCGGCCTGCGGACGTGGTTCCTCGTGCTTCCGTTCGCCGTCGGCGGCGCGCTCCTCGGAATGTACTTCGTCCCGGTCCTCGCGCTCCCGACGTTCCTGCTCGCCCGCGGGCTCGCCGACGTGACGCGTTCGCTGGCCGGGCAGTACGTCAACGACCGCATCGACACCGTCGGGCGGGCGACGACGCTCAGTGCGCTCGCGATGGTCAGTGGACTGACGGTCGTCCCGTTCCAGCTCGGCAGCGGCGTGCTCTCGGACGCGACGACGCCGCTGGCCGCGCTGGCGGTCTCGGGCGTGGTGCTCGTCGTCGGCTCCGCGCTCGTCCTGCTGTGGGAGGTGCCGGTCGCGAAAGAGACAGCGGTCGACGGCTGATGCGCCGTCAGTTGACGACGACGATGGCCTCGTCGGTCTCCAGCATCTCGCCCTCGCCGGAGTAGGTTCGCTCCTCGCGAACCTCGAACTCGTCGGCTTCGAGGGTCTCGCCGGCCAGCGAGAGCGTGTCGCCGTCGAGCTCGTACTCGCCGGCCTCGATGGCGGCGTCGAACTCGCCGACCGTCCCGCCGTACTTCGGGCCGAGGGTGGCGTAGTCGAGGCTGATGTCGGCGACCTCGGTGGTTATCTCGGGTGCTTCGTCGAGCAGCTCGAACTCCGCGACGTGCATGACGCCCGCGATGGCGTCGGTGAAGCCGTCGACGTTCCCGTACACTGCGACGTGGTCGAGCGGCTCGTTCAGCGGTAGCTGGTTCGTGGACTTGTAGCGCCGGAGCGCGCCGATGACGGTCATCGCGGCCTCGCCACCGGCGAGGTCGGCCTCGTAACCGCGCGGGGCGGGCCACGACCGCAGGTGGAGGCTTTCGGCGTCCGCCGTCTCCCCGTACATGTCCTGCCACAGCTCCTCCGTGATGTGGGGTATCAGCGGCGCGAACAGGTGCAGGAACGTCTCGTGTGCGGTCCGGAGCGCGTACCGCGTCGACGCGCTCTCCCCGTCGTCGAGGCGCTGCTTCGCTATCTCGAGGTAGTCGTCACAGAACGTGTTCCAGAAGAACGACCGCAGGCGGTCGCGGGCCTTCGAGAACTCGTACTCCTCGAAGTGCGCGGTGAGCTCGGTGACGAGCGCGTCCATCTCCGCGAGGAGCCACTCGTCGAGGTCGTCGAACGACTCGGGCTCGTCGACGGGGTCGGGCGCGAGGTGGTCGACGAGCTTGGAGGCGTTCCAGAGCTTGCGAAGGAGCTTCTCGCCGGCGACGATGTCCTTGTCTTTGAACGGGAAGTCGTCGCCCACCGTCGACGACGCCGCCCAGTAGCGGATGGCGTCGATGGGGTAGTCGTCGACGACTGCCGACGGCTCGACGACGTTCCCCCTGGATTTGGACATCTTCTCGCGGTTCTCGTCGAGGACCCAGCCGTTGATCATGACCGCATCGAACGGGACCTCGCCGGTGTGCTCGTAGCACTTGACGACCGTGTGGAACAGCCAGAAGCTGATGATGTCGTGGCCCTGCGGGCGCAGGTCGAACGGGTACAGCTCCGACTCGTCCATCGTGAAGCCCTCCTCCTCGCTCCAGTCCCAGCCGGCGTTGACCAGCGGCGTCAGGCTGGAGGTCGCCCACGTGTCGAAGACGTCCTCCTCGGGCTCGAACGCGTCGTGGCCACACTCCGGACAGGCGTCGACGGGCGGGTCGTCGCTGAGCGGGTCGACCGGCAGGTCGGCCTTGTCGGCGACGACCTCCTGGCCGCAGTCAGCGCAGTACCAGACCGGGAACGGGATGCCGGAGTCGCGCTGGCGCGAGATGAGCCAGTCCCACTCCAGTCCCTCGATCCAGTGCTCGTACCGCGTGTACATCTTCTCGGGGTACCAGTCCATCTGCTCGCCGGCCTCGAGGTACTCGTCCTTGTGATCGAGGATCTCGACGTACCACTGCTTCGAGACACGGAACTCGACGTCGGTCTCGCAGCGCTCGTGGACCTGGACCGTGTGGGTCAGCTCCTCGCGACCCTCCAGACAGCCCAGTTCGTCGAGGTCCTCGACGATGGCCTCGCGAGCCTCGTGGGTGCTCTGGCCCGCGTACTCGCCAGCGAGGTCGGTCATCGTCGCGGACTCGTCGATGGCGACGCGCAGCGGGAGGTCGTGGGCCTGGTACCACTCGATGTCCTTCTGGTCGCCGAACGTACAGCACATGACGACGCCGGTGCCCTTCTCCAGGTCGACGCGGTCGTCCTCGATGATGGGGACCTCGTGGCCGAAGATGGGAATCTCCGCTGTCTCGCCGACCAGTTCGGCGTTCTCGTCGTCGTCCGGGTGGACGAAGACCGAGACGCACGCGGGCAGTAGCTCCGGCCGGGTCGTCCCGATGACGAAGCTCTCGCGGCCCGACTCGGTCGGCTCGGTCAGGTCGAACCGGATGTCGTTGAAGTGGGTGTGGCGCTCGGCATCCTCCTGCTCGACCTGCGAGATGGCCGTCTCACACTCGGGACACCAGATCGCCGGTGCCTTCTTCCGGTACTCGCGGCCCTGTTCGTAGAGGTCGATGAAGGAGAGCTGGGAGACCCGCTGGACCCGCGGCTCGATGGTCTTGTAGGTGCGAGACCAGTCGGTGCTCATCCCGAGGTCCTGCATCTTCTGGGTGAACTCGGCCTCGTACTCCGCACAGACCTCGCGGCACTTCTGCTGGAACTCGCGGCGTTCGAAGTCCTGATGCCGGATGCCCAGCTCGCTCTCGGTGAGTCGCTCCGAGGCGATACCGTTGTCGTCGTAGCCGAACGGGAACATCACGGACCCGTCGTTCATCCGGTGGAACCGCGCCGCGAAGTCCTGCAGCGTGTGGCCGTACAGGTGGCCCATGTGCAGACTGCCCGAGACCGTCGGCGGCGGCGTGTCGATGCTGTACACGGTGTTCGGGTCGAGTTTCTCGTCTTCGGGGTCGTACGCGTACGTCTCCTCGTCGACCCATCGGTCCTGCCACTTCTCCTCGGTCGCCTGTGGGTTGTAGTCTCCGTCTGGCATGTGGTACTCGTTGTGCTGTCAGTGGTCCAATCGCCGTTTAATACAATCGATGCAGTCCCGCGTCGACGGTGCCGTCGCTCCTCGCGTGCGACTTCGAGAGAACGACGCACACCGCTGTCTGGCCCTACGTACGTACTACGGCGACAGAGGCGTGCTCCATGGCAGTTGGTGGTCCGTGCTCGGGTATAAAGCCAGCGGTGGCGTGTCAGTCGGTCACGTCGCCGAATCGTCGACCCATCAGAGAAGCGACACGGCGATTCCGACCAGAATCAAGAGAACTGAGCGCCTCGTGAACACAAACAGTATCGTCACCACCGGATACGTCGTCGCATCGTAGTACCACCGGTACTTCGGATTGTCCCACCTGGAGAACACTGCGTCCGCCACGATTCACCCGACCATCACTACGAGAGAAAGCTGGGGCCGACGGCGGTCTACTCGCCGCGGTCGGAGTGCGCCCGCACCCACAGCTCGCCGATGCGCGACAGTCGCGTCCGGTACGACTTCCCCGCCGACTCCTGCTCGATGTAGCCCTTTCCACCCGGTCCCAGCCGGTCGACGTTGTAGATGACCTTCGAGCGGAAGGAGTCGGTGTACTCCTCGTTGAGCTCGCGCGAGAGCGCCTCCGCCAGCTCCGACACCGAGTCGAACTCGCCCTCCTCCCCGAGCTTGAACAGGATGACCTCCTCGAACGGTTTGACGTTGGAGAACGACGCGACCGGCAGCTCGATGACGTGGCTGCCGCCGATCTCCTTCGAACCGATGGTGGTGCCGCGCTCGTCGAACTCGTTGAGCAGGCCGTCGGCGGCGTCGAGCCGGGTGACGACGCGCTCGCGGAGGTCGTCGTCGAGGCCGGCGTCGGCGAGGTCACCCAACAGGTCCTGCTGCTTGCGCAGCTCCTCGGCGAGCTCGGTCTCAAGGTACTTCTCGGGGGCGGTGTAGTAGGTGTGGATGGATTCGCGGTCCTCCTCGCGCTCGACCATCAGGGAGTGGGCGGCGGTCGCGAACGCGAAGGAGACGGTGCGAGGCATCGCGGCGATGTTCACCCAGACCTCGTTGCCCCGGTCGAGCTCCTCGACGATGAGGTCGTACGCCTGCTCGAACGCGGCGTCGTAGTCGTAGACGTCGGCGACGACCATGCGCTCCGTCTCGGCACCGAGCAGGTTCTGGAAGTCGGTCTCGAGCTTCTGGGAGAGGTTCTGGGAGTACTCGACGTTGGCCTCGCTCCCCACCGCGCCCTCCAGCAGGATGACCCGGTCCACGTCGAACTGGTCGCGGACCAGGGGCGCGATGAGCCGGTCGTAGTCGAACCCGACCGGGACGATGTGGGTCTGCATACGTGGCACAACGGGCTGGTGTTTAAATAAAGCACCAGTCTTGCGACCGTTGTTATGCACATCACCGATGTTTGCCGCCGCGCCCTCGTGGGCTTTCACACATACGTAGGGGCTTTGGCCCTTTCAGTCTTCCCCTCTTTCGGAATGGATTGTATAGATTTGACCGCTGTACGTGGCGTATTCGAGGGATTAGAATTTCAAAGGTCGTAGTCTGTACCGTGGCAAACTGCGCTCGCTCACCGTAGTTGTTCGAGAATCCGTAGGATACGGAATCCGAGTTCCCCGTAATCCTTCTCGGTCTGCCCTGCCCTCTCGCGCAGTGCGTCTATGCGTTGGTGTATTTCGTTGAACCGGGTTCCGAAGCGTCACGTATTCCTGCACTGGTAGGTAGCGACCGTTTCGGCTCTCTGTTGAGTCCGAAAAGGTATACACCTGCTATTTGTTTGCCTATTCATGTCTCTTGACTTCTCGAAGTGGATAAACAAGTACGACGCTGTTGCACCCGACGAGAAGATACAGTATCGAGATAGTTCCGGAAATCTGAAAGAGGAAAAAGACCCGAAATTAGGGTCAATATCTCAAGCGTTCCAACAGCGTGGCTATATTTTGCGTGAGGAACTCCGTCAAATCGGGCGATGGAAAGCAGGCGGTCGGATTGACCATCACCTGAAAAAGAATAACCAAACATTCGTAGAGCGGCGTAGCAAAGTCGCGTTTCAGAGTTCAGCCGACGAAGACAAAGTGAACGCCCTCACTGAATTGAAAGGCGTCCGTGTCCCTGTCGCGTCTACTATCTTGACAATGGCTGACCCGACACGATACGCGGTTTTGGACTATCGGGCGTTTCGTGCCCTCGGAGCCGCCATTCCTCAACTGCTGAACCCGCAGAATTATCACCAGTATATCGAGTTCATGGATGGTTTCCAAGACTATGGGACAGACCCGAGTGCTTACTCCTTCTACCTGAATCAAGTACGGAATATCGCACAACAAGAGGGAATAACACCGCGAGAAGTAGATATGGCCCTGTGGGCGTTTGATAAGCACCAGACGTAATCACGTTACTTCTGCGAGACGCCAGCAAGGCGAGAGACGGCGTGGGTGGTGCGTGAGCGCGGTCGAAGCCCGACCGAGTGGATTGGGGCGTCATTTCTGACGTGCTTTCTGCGGCGCTGTATGACAGTGTGAGGGGTCTCTAATTCCTTTCGTGCATTGTCTATAGAATTATGATTCCCTACAATTATAATGATACGGCACCTACTATATTGTACGGAGTCACTGTCTCTTTGGGGCAATCTCACTACGAGAAAGCCCGGCGCTTGGGACGCCGGACAGTGGCCTTCGTGGGAGAAGACCAATGCAAACTACGTCTGCCGAGAGGCATGAGAGTAACGACCTTGAACAGCGCGATGCACGCGCCCTGACGGAGTACATGACCGTCCTTCCGCTTGGGGGCGACGTGTACTCTGTGACAACGCAAAGCGGGTCAGAGTACCGTGTTGACGCCCGCGAGGGACGCTGTACCTGTCCCGACCACGAGTACCGGGAAGTCCGGTGCAAGCACATCCGTCGTATCGCCTTCGCTACGGGCGAGCGACCGATTCCGGCGTGGGTTGACGCCGACGAGGTAGACGCCCAACTCGGGGAACACGTCGAAAAGACACCGAAGGTCGCCGCGACCGACGGTGGTGTCACCCTCGAAGAGTCCGCTACCAAGGACACCGACGAAGACGGGTGCTGGTGCGACGACCACGACTTCCCGTGCTTCGACTGCTACAAAGAGGGACGCCGCGACCTGCCGGGTGAGGGGGAATAAGGTATCGAGACTGCCGAATGTCGGACTATCTCTCCGGTTCAGGTTCTGACCACACGAAGGAACCACCTACCTCTGATTTCACCACTTGGCCTTCGTCAGCCATCGTGGTCAATCGACGGTAGGCTAAATCGTATGAACAACCGACAGACTCCGCGACCTTCGAGGTCGTCGCCATATCGAGTTCGTTTACAGCCTTCAAGAACGATTCAGTCGGGTACTGTTCTCGAAACTTCCCCGAGTCCTCGTCTCTGTCGTTCTGCACTGCTGGCGAATCGTAATCCCATTCTATTAATGTTGAATGGATAGCGACCGTTCAATATACATTGAACGGCAATCTTTAAAACCGAAGCCGGAACTAAACAGTATCACGGATGGTCACCCCGATACTGAAATGGGCCGGTGGCAAGCGCCAACTACTCGATGAACTGTATTCACGGTTCCCTGCGGAGTTCAACCACTATCATGAACCCATGTTTGGGGGTGGTGCGCTGTTCTTCGACCTCGAACCTGAAGATGGCACAATTAATGACACCAACCCTCGTCTCGTGAACTTCTACGAACAGGTTCGTGACCGACCAAGTGAACTAATCAATCACCTCACGACCTTTGACGACCCTGAAAGTGACCCGAAGCCGGAGCGCGAGTTTTCAGAGACAAATCGAAAGGGGAAGGAAATAAAGAACTACTACTATCAGCAACGCGAACTATTCAACCGCCGCCCGAATGACGAAGAGTTCGATGAACTCGAAGAGGCCGCTCTGTTGCTATATCTGAATCGAACGTGCTACAATGGACTCTACCGAGAAAATCAAAGCGGTGGGTTCAATGTCCCCATCGGGCGGTATGCGAATCCGGATTGGGTTCGACAAGACGAGATTCGTGCGGCGAGTTCTGTTCTCGATGATACCGAGATATTCAACCGAGACTTCGACTACATAGCAGAATATGCTGAACCGGGGGATTTGGTGTACTTCGACCCACCATATGAACCAATGAGTCCAACAGCATACTTCACTGACTACAGTGCCGAGGGCTTTGGTAAAGAAGACCAAGAGCGTCTATTAGAATTGGCACAAGAACTCAATGAGGCTGGCGTGCAGGTAATCTTGAGCAACAGCGGTGTGATGTACGAAATGTACGACAAAGCCGGATTCTACGTCGAGATGGAAGGTGCTACGCGGGCAATCAATAGTGACGCAGATAACCGTGACGAGGTTGACGAGATTATCGCTACTAATGTGGCCCCGGACGAACGCCGAAATGTAGGCCAGCAAGGACTCGCAGATTTCTAATCCATTCAATATATCTGTAATCGTCTCTTTTACTAACTCTACTTCTTCGACCGATGTGGTCGAAATAATTCGAGAATTGGACGTTATGGGGTTCGATGACTTTCCCGACCCCGTTGAAGCAATGCTCAACCAGCACGAGTGGTCTGACCCCCTCAACAGAATGCGTGTAGGGGTTGTTCTGACGTTTTCGATTAACGAAAATAGAGACGAACAGTACGTCAGTTACACCGTTGACGAACTACACGATGACTCGCCGGTTTTCCTCATTCGGCCAGCATGGCTCAACAAGGGATACGATTTCAAGGTCTGCGTGGAAGGATGGGATGAATCTGCGAATCCAGCACCCTCACACAGCGAGGTCTATTCTGACCTCTATTGGAAGCGTGAGAATGACGACAAAGAGTCTTTCCAGTCCCTTTGTGAAGCAGTATTAGATATTCATGAGGGTGCGTCACCGAGTTCCGTTCTTGAAAGATATGGTGGCAATCTCGATTTTTCCGTTGGACGGACACCAGAGGCACTTCTCAAACCACTACCTTGGCTTTTCATCGAACAGGACATTCGATATTGGAACTATACGGGCCGAAACATGACTATTCAATTGGTCGAAGACCTTTATGACGGGAAGTCACTCGAAGAATTGAGTTTGGAATTGCAGGATATAGGAGCGATTCACGAAACTCAATTAGCGATTCCGAATCAGTAGAATCAGACCTCTTTTGTCTCAAAGAAGCGCTCTACGTCGTCCGGGAGTTGCGAATCTGCCTGATTAAGATTGTAGAGGTCAGTTATGTCGTTATAACTTTCTCGTAGAACGTTCGTTAGCGATTTTGCCCACCCCTGACCGTCAGTAATCCACACGAATGCAACATCGTCGTTCCTCATACGTTGTGCGACGTGGTTGTACGACCGTCTGATTTCAGAGGGTTTGCTTCCCCCGACCTTGTAGGCGTTTGCTTCGACCACAAGACGGAGTTCGTTGTTCTCAAACAGGGCAAAATCGACGGTCTTCTTTTGACCGGATTCGTCGTTGTACTCTGTCGTGTATTCATCGTCCATCGCAACGTCGTATCCGGCGTCGGTGAGTCGGTCGGCAATTGCGCTGATTTTCTTCCCCACTAAATCCTCGAAGCACTCCCCTTGCCGATTCTTTCGAGCGTGAGATTCCATCCCAACAAGCATACCACGGTAGTGGTCACGAACATCCGCTTCGTCTACCACATACTGAAGACCAATCTCTTGTAGAATATCGGCCATGTCGCGGGCGGCTTCCCGGTCACCCGAATCAATTGCTCGCTGTATGTCGTAGAATTTCCAGACACCCTCAAGCGCACTGTACTTGTTTCCTCGTTCGCCAAGCAGTTCAAAATAGAAATCAATCCATTTCCGAGTGTCTTCAGCGTCCATCAAAGCGTCAGCCAACCCCTCTACAAATTCCTGTTCGCTAACGTCTTGTAAATCAAGAATCGCCTCAATTTGAACTTCGTAGTTGGAAATTTCTGATTCGACCCCATCCCAATCAATGAACTCCGAAGAGGGGATAGCAGATGGGACGATGGTTTCCTGAAACTCCTCTACAAATTCATCCGTCGGGGGACAATGCTGGCGGATTGGCATAACAGAAGCGAAGAGTAAAAGATAGAAATGTGTCCATTACATTCGAGTTGAAGGGATTCGGTTTCTGAACTGGTTGAACAGGCCATCAATATCAACTGACGAATATGATATTCTGACTCGGCTGGTCATCCGCTCTCAATAGCCCTACTGTGATTCATCCCAAACCTCGAAATGGGGCGAATGAAGGCTTATACGGCAGAATCTGCTAATGGGAACTAACGATACTCGGCTCTCACTCCGAGGGTAATCCAAAGGGATGAAATGAGAAGGAAACTGGTCAGGATTTCCTTCTGCGGTGGACGCCGGGTGTCGGAAAGACCCCCGAACAATGGCAACTACGAATCCAAACGGTAAGAGCCTACCGCCACAGTTAGGACTGAACACTTGGACGTATCGCTCACGCTTCCGAGACGAGGTGCTTGACGCACTTCAAGAACGCTCAAACACTCTCTTCGACGTGCCGACGGCACTCGGAAAGACGCACACGATAGCGACGGCCTCGTGGGGCGAATACCCCTCACTGACAAATCGGAGGCCAGTCGTTCATTTCCACAAGACACGAGACGCCCGTGACGAGGCCGCGAAAAAGAGTAAGAACGCAGGATTAGACTCTGAAGTGCTACAGGGGTGGGAAGAGATTTCGTTGCCTGCTTCTGACGCCTTCGACTGGCCTTCGATTCGCGGCAAGCCTCTTCGGCAGTGGATTCACCAGCAGTGTGAACGCAACGGCATGAGATACCCGGAAGCAGTTCACCGGGCGAAGATTGAACTTAATGACGACTTGTTAGACGAGGCACCGCTGACCGGTATCCAGTGGGCCGATTTGCTTCCGCTCACCAGAGCCGACGTAGATATTATCCACGCCACGCACCAGTTCGCGTTTGCTCCGCCACTCCGGAACGGGACAGTAGCCGTCTTTGACGAACAGCCGGACTTCACGCGCAACCTCAAAGACTCGCCGGACGAATTGAGCCGAGAGCGTATCCGCTGTGCTGTTGTGGCGTATCTTGACGAGGGTGAGGCTCCGATACAGACCTTGGGACTATTGATGGAACTCTCGAAGGGGGGTGCCGATAAGCCGTTTCAGGGAGAGTTGCAAAATGCTCTCACACATCAGACAGATAGAGATTGGTGCGTATCGAACGACGACGCTCACCCATTGGCACCGGCACTTACCCGTGCGATATTCCGGGCCGAACCACGGTCGACCGGTCGATATGTTGGGACTGCGACTTACACACCACAGGCACCGTCAGGCTTCGGTGGTTCAAACCTGAACACCGACCAAGAGGTAACAGTGGTCTTTGACGACGAGAACACGATTCAGACCGTGCGGGTTGTCCCCGACATGAGCCAAGCCCACACCATTCTCGGGTTGGACGCTTTCCCGACGAAACCGCTGTGGGAACTGAATACCGGCGTCTCCTTCGACGTGAAC
Source organism: Haloarchaeobius sp. FL176 (assembly GCF_024609245.1). GTDB lineage: Archaea > Halobacteriota > Halobacteria > Halobacteriales > Natrialbaceae > Haloarchaeobius. The sequence continues at coordinate 299,949 of NZ_JANJYH010000002.1, read as the reverse complement.
CATCTACTCTCGGCACCAGAACGAATGGTATGGCGACGACGTGAGAAGCAACTGCGCGTCGTTCAGGTCGGCTCGAACGCAAACCACTGTACTCACGGAATCGAGAACACCGAGAAGGTGCGTGCGTTGGTCGAAGAAATCCGCGACCGACATGGAAGTGACTTCTCTACCGCGATTACCTCGAAGGCGGCGGAAGACACGCTGAAGCAAATGATGGAAGTCGCCGGGGTGAATGAGCCGACTATCCTCACCTTCGGGGAACAGAACAGCAGGAACGTTCTCGGGGACGAAGACGTTGGCTTGGTGGTCGGCTGTATCGACATGGGCGACGGGCCTGTGCTTGACCGGCTCGCTGAACTCGGGCTTGAGGCCAGCCCTGACCGGAAGAACACCGAGTGTTCGGACTGTGAGGGAGACGGGTGCCGAGAGTGCAACCATACCGGAAAGGAACGGGCGGAAGGACGTGGATTCGCTGGCCCTGACGCCCGGATAGCAGAACGAATCTGTGCCAGTGTCAGGCAGGACGAGGTAAAGCAGGCCACTTCTCGGTGGGGACGAAACCCGGACGACCCGACCGATTCCGCGACGGTCTACGTCCATACTAACGTGATTCGTCCGTCACTGTTACTTGACGACGACGGCGAAGGAGTCGAAATACTGGCGAAAAAACAGAGTAACGTGGTATCCTTCGCTCGTGACCGAGGGGCAACCACAGCCCGCGAAGTGAGCGACAACATCAACGTGTCTCGAAAGCACGCTTCAAACGTGCTGAAGAGGCTGGTCGAACGTGGATATGCGAGTGTTGACCGAGGGGCTGGTTCCTACAACCGAGACGTGTTCACGGTGGCGTCGGCTACCCCCACTGACCGCTTCGTGGACTTGGGCTGAACCTTGGAACTATCGTCCTTTGTAAAACAAAGAGAGTCGTTCCAATGTTTGTATTCTGATACTTCTAACCCCGAACCCCCTGAAGTGGTTTGGCACTCTCTGCGGTTATTCCCCATTTCGGAATGACCCCCGAAACAGGAGATTTCCACCCTCTACGGCCCTCTAAAGGCGTTTTAGATAGCGTGAGAGAGTTGTAGCCCCTCTCTACAGGCCACAGGGGCCGTCTCTGGTGGGGCCACCCGACTCGTAGCCCACCCTGCTACACACTCACATATCAGATACAGTCACCAGCAGAGCGCACAGAGAGGCAGGGGTCAGTGGGGTACCCCGTAGGGCCGGGTAGGGGCGAGAGAGAAGGGGGAATACAGGGGGGTCGGGGGTTGGCCCGGTGGGGGACGGGGAACCCCCCTACTCGCTAACCGGCTCGTATCGCTCACCGTCTACGACAAGGCCGTCTCCGACCCGTTCGACAGACAGGCCCTCTTTCCAAGCGCCATATCCAATTTGGCGCTTCGAGAGACGACGACGGGATTCGACACCCTCGAAAACGGTGTCCATCGGGTAGGGCATATGCCACTATTGGCGCTGGCCGCTATCGAGACTTTCGGTGGTGGGGGATAGCCGCGACTTTCTGAACGACTCCCTCACTCCATAGAGATATTATATTTTCACAGGGTCGTAGGCCGCGTTCGTGGTGTCATACGGGTCGCGTAGCCGGTCGTGACGGTCGCCCTTGACGGTGTGGGGAATGCGTCGGCGTCGGACTCCGAGGGCGAGAGAGATGGACTGGTGGCCGAGAACAGGCCAGTGACGGTCGTCGTCAGGGTGCGCTCGTATCGGGGTCGTCGGGGTATGGCTCTTTTAGTGTTCTTATGCTGTCGGCGTAGGCGACTCACTGTCGAGGTCGTCAAGTCTGCCGTAGGTAATGTCGTCCGGGTCGTCGTCAGTCAGTCCATATTCCGCGAGCCATTTTCGGACGGTCGTCGGGCTACAATCGAACTCGTCACGGGCCGCTATCTTGTCCGCTGACAGGCCTCGCTCGACGTGTAGGCGACGAAGAGTATCTTCATGACGCCACGGTCGGAGTACCCCCAAGCGCTCCATATGCACCGTCACACGACTCTTCGAGACGCCGAGTTCATACGCAATTGTCCGAGGGGACAGACCACGCTCGTGATAGGCCCACTTCAGGAACTCGCGGTTACGGTGTGGTTGCTCGTCCGGTATTTCTTCTTCGGAGAGCCGGAATGGCATGGGCGGAACTACGGATTCGTGCCAGTAATTCGTTTGGTGGCGATGTTTTCGGAATCTGCTACCAGCCGCCTTTTGACTCAATAGCGAGGTCGCATTTGTCTGCCAGTCGTTCGATATGACGCTTCTTGTCCCGCTTATTGAAACTCGTGAACAGATAGTAGCCGTTCGTCAACTCACGATACGTTCTCATATCGCGTTCATCGTCGGGATGAACTGGCTGGTCATTGATTAGGGCGTTTTTATTTCCGGGGACATACGGCAGTGGTTCGATACGGGAAATCAGGTCATGGTTCTGAATAAGATAGTCTACAGCGTCAGCCATTACATCGCTCTGGTTGTCACCATCAAGGACAACGAGGGTACTATTGTCTTCCTGTATTTCGATAACATACTCTCCGTCTACGTCTGAACCCTCCACCTTTCCGGGCGTTTCATCGAGCGAATCAGTGATTTCTCGCTCCGACTTCTTCCCGTCGGCGTCAATCTCGGACTCAATATCTGCGACGAGCCGGTCAATCATTTCCTTGGATTGGGTTTCCGCAAGCGAGGTGAGGTTATCCGAGACTTCTTCGGCCAGTACGTCCGAGAGTTTAACGGCCAAATTTTCCTTATTGTCTTTGAGGATTTGCCGGGCTTCACGGAGTTCACTAATTCGTTCAAAGAAATCTTTTGACCTACCCGTCTCAATATCTCCCTCCGTGTAGGCTTTAAGCAGTCTAATACGGTTGGGTAGGTCTTCGAGGGCTACGTCACCGACCTTTTGAACATTCACGTTAGACGCGTCCACACGGCGCTGAAAGAAGCGGTATTGTTTCCCATTCGTCAGAATCCCGTAGTTCACGTTCCGATTCATCATATAGGACGACAACTGTTCTTCGTGGTCGTCGGTCAGGGCTGTGTCCGCGCCTTTGGCTTCAAGAAACGCGACCGGTGTTCCATCGAGAATCAGGGCATAGTCCACCTTGTAGGTCTGTCCGAACGCCTCGACCGAGTATTCGAGTTGCGTATTGGTAGGAATCTCCCAATTTAACAGTTCGAGAAAACTGATACCGCTATGGCTCTGTAAGATGGCCGCTTTGGTGTTCGCTTCGTCCATTTGCGGAGAAGAGTCGAGAACGGCGTCAGATTGTTCGACATACTCGCCAACAGCGTCCCTATCCATACTGTTCTGTCACATCACAGCGACGGCTTATCAAACCCTGCGAACGAATCTCGGGGATTCGGCATGTAGAAGGCTACCGTCGCAAGTTCTGTCGCGGGAATCTCTACAGGTCGCCAATCAGACGAGCCTGTGCAACCGCGAGATTCTTTTCCTCGTCTGTTTCCGCGCCAGCCATGTCGATTACTTCCTCTTCGTCGGCGGGTATGCGAATTTCGTTCTGGTTCCGTTCGTCGCTCATACCAGTAATATCAGCCGCGAGACGTGAACTTCTTTCGCTGGTTGAGCGGCTGATTACGGTCACGGTGGACGCAAGTCACGCCGTGATTATTTACCAAGCCTCTGAAAAAGTGCAGTATGGCAGAATATATTGGACTTGATTGGGCAAAGAAAGGATGGTTCGGAGTTACGTTAGAGGATGGGAACGCTCCGCAAGCAGACCTCTACCCGTCGATTCAGAGCGTTTGGAAGAACCACGAAGACGCAGAACGAATTCTCATTGACATACCGATTGGGCTGAAAGACGCTGGCAAGCGCACCTGCGACGTGGAAGCCAAAGAACGGTTGAAGCCCCACCGGCAGAATAGCCTCTTCCCGACACCGGTCAGGAAAGCGGTCTACGCCAAGACGTTGGAGAAGGCGAAAGAAATCAATGAACAGTACGGCTTCAGCGTCACCAACCAAGCGTGGTCGATTGCGCTCCGTATTCGTGAGGTAGACGAGTTCCTTGACCAGAATCCTGAAGCGATAGGTATTCTCCGAGAATCGCACCCGGAAATTTGCTTTGCGGCTCTCAACGACGGCAAGCCGTTAGAACAGGGAAAGAGTTCAGACGGCGGTCTTGCAAGCCGAAAACAGATACTTTCCGGTGAAGACGAATCATTGGAAACGGTCTATAGGAACGCTGTAAAGACGTTCATTGACCATCCCTCGTGGGCGCGGCGAATGAGCAAGAACGCGAAAGACGATATTTTGGATGCTCTCGTGTTGGCTCACACAGCCCGGATGGACGAAGCAAACTTACGCACACTCCCGGACGAACCAGAAAGCGACTCCACGAAGGAGAAACCGCTTCCCATTGAGATTGTGTCTCCGTCTCCAAGAGAATAATCAAGGCGGCCTCAAGTCCCGCCAGCGAAAGTCTTCGACGCTACCCTCTTCGAGTTTGACACGGAATAGCAGTGAATCGCGCTTGTCCCCGGTAGCCCGACCGGCGTCGTCTTCGAGGATGGTAACGACCGTCCCGTGTTCCCCGTGATAGCGCTCATGGTCGGGGTCTGTCTCGTCGGGAATGTCCACGCGAACACGGTCGCCCTCGGAGAACCGTTGCATACTGTAAAAGAGTGATGGGGGCGAGTTAGTCCTGTCTTCTCTCCGTCCACTCGCACCCGCAGGACTCGCAGGTATAGTGTTCCTTGGTGATGGTCGGCTCTTCCTTCTCGAACATCCACACATCGCTGTCGTCGCCACAGCGCGGGCAGGTCGCGTCTACGCGACGGGCAAAGGGCATGAGTCTGTCACACTCCTTCGAGGTACCCACGACGTTGTTCCACCTTCACCTCTTCGTCCCGCCTGTCGTAGTGGGCTTCAAGTACCTCACGAGAGACGTTCATCCTGTCGGACACCACGTCCACCGGAACATCCTCGGTCAAGTGGTGGGTAATCGCACCACGTCGCCACGCGTGGGGACTTCGTGACGAGGGACAGACTGACGGGGCTTTTTCCGGTGGGTTCAGTGCTTGACAGGTGTCGGTGTCCCGACCGTGGGGACAATGCCCGCCGTTGTACTGACAGGGGTGCGTCCATCGGTAGCAGGTTTCCCGAATGGTCGATTTTGAGACGCGCCCGAACTGCGTGGTCAGTAGTGGCTTCCGTCCCCGTTCATCGGTCACATCCTCGCGGTTGTGGTCGATGTAGTCGTTCAGGACTTGGCACACGTCGGAACTCAAGGCGATTAGCCGCTCGCCCTTCTCCTTGTTCTTCAGGGGCGTCTCGGGTCGGTGCTTTGCTTGGAGCCACTGGTTCTCTCGGTCGTAGTCTCGCACGTCGAACGACCGGACAGTCCCCGACCGCGCCCCACAGCGCCACAGTAGGGTCAAGAGCGCGTGCTGAAGGGACGCATACTCGAATCGGGCGAGGTGGTCAAGTATGTCCGTCGCGGCGTCGGCGTCGAGCAACACATCGCGCTCCCGGTCGCCATCGTTCAGGGAAGGTGAGAGAACCTTGTTGTGAAGGTCTTGCTCGACGCCACCGATGGCTTCGCACCATTTTACGAACGCTCTCAAGGCGTCGAGTTGGCCCTTGAGCGAGACGCTGTTCAGGTCTTGAGCGCGGTACTGCTTGAACCGAAGTAGGTCACGTCCCGAGAGCGAGTTCAGGTTCTCTACGTCTTCCGCCTCGCACCACTCTACGAACTTTTCGAGTTTGTACCGGTAGGAGTCAATGGTCGCGTCGGCTAATTCGTTCTGACGGTCACGCAGGTAGAGGCGAACGGCCTCGTCCGGAGCGATGGGTTCGAGCGTAGTTTCGGGCATTGGTGAACATCTCCGAAAGCCCGACAGAGGCCACGAGCGGCGCGATGAGCCGGTCGTAGTCGAAGCCGACCGGGACGATGTGGGTCTGCATGCACGTGGGTTCGCCCGACGTGCTCAAAAGGGTTGTACTCCGGCCTCGCCCCCGGGACGCCCACTACGACCCCAGCTTCAGCGTCCGCTTCCGGATCGACCCACAGCTCGGACAGATGTGGCGGTAGAGCACGGTGTCGCCGTTCGTCTCTGCCTTCCAGCCGCCATCGTCGTCCTCGTAGCCGCAGCTCGGACACGTGAGGTCCACGTCGTCGTAGTGGGACGTCAGCCGGTCGAGCGGGGTCGAGCCACTCCCACGCTTGTGTGCCATACGATACCACACGGCGCGGCGAGCTATAAATCCTGCCTCCCGTTCAGCGCGTCGGCAGCCAGCGCATCCAACTACTGCCGTGCTCGTGGTGGTTGGCCTCGCCGGCCGGCACCGCGCTCACGCGGTGGAAGACCGCCTCGGGGTCCTTGTTCCAGAGCCAGTGCCAGCGGGTCTTCGCGACGAGCAGGAGCTTGCGGGCCGTCGAGAGGCTCGGCTCGTGAGTGATGACGTCGAGGTCGACCGCACGTATCTCGCGGTGGTGTTCGGCGTACAGCACGGCCGCGAGCAGCACGGCGAACTGGCAGTCCTCGGGCAGGAACCGGATGCCTGCGACGCCCTCCCGGTACAGCTCCTCGGTGCGGTGCAGCTCCTCCTCGACGGCAGCGCGGAACTCCTCGCTCGTCTCCAGGCGGATGACCTGGTCGCGGTCGACGTCGTGGCCTTCGAGCGTCTCGATGGGCAGGTAGACGCGGTCGCGGTCGACGACGTCCTCGCGGACATCGCGGATGAAGTTGGTCAGCTGGAACGCCTCGCCGAGCTTGATGGCGTGGGGCAGCGCCCGCTCGTACTCGTCGTCGTCCAGGTCCATGATGTCGGTCATCATGACGCCGACGGCGGCGGCGGAGCCGCGCATGTACTCTTCGAGGTCCTCGTAGGTCTCGTAGCGGTCGGTGTCGATGTCGCTCTCCATCGCGTCGAGGAACTCAACGACCCACTCGTCGTCGATGTCGTGCTCGTCACAGAGGTCGACGAAGGCGGCGAGGACCGGCTCGTCGGTCGGCTGCTCGCCGAGGGCCTCCGCGCGCAGGTCGGCGAGCTGTTCGGCCTGCTCGTCGGGGTCGGGACCGTCGGGGTCGTCGACGATCTCGTCGGCGATACGGAAGAACCCGTACAGCACGTACGTCGCGTGTCTGATGCGTTTCGGGAGGAGCCGCGTCGCTAGATGGAACGTTCGCCCCGTCTGCTGCTGGATCGACTTGCCTGCCTTGACCTGGTCCTTCTTCATAGTAGTGTCCGGTGTGTGAGGGCTGCGAGGGCTACTCGTATCAGAGTACACGCTCCATATAAAAATAGGTGCCGTGCAAAACCAGTTGGGCACTGCCGACACCCCGAACCACTGCCGGGGATTCCGACCTCCCGGTGACCCCATATCCCGAAAGCGCAACGGATAAATTCGGCGTGCGGAAACGCGGTAGTGTGAGCGACAGCGAGGGCTTCCGCGTCGATATGCACGTGAAGGTGCTCGACGAAGCGGTCGTCGAGCGCGCGAAGGCAGCCGGGCTGGACGCGCTCGTGTACGCACCGCACTTCGTCAGGCTGCCCGAGATACGCGAGCGGGCCGCTACCTACAGCGACGACGAGCTGCTGGTGGTGCCGGGGCGAGAGCTGTTCACGGGGAGCTGGCACGCCCGCAAGCACGTGCTCGCGGTCGGCCTCGACGAACCGATCCCCGACTTCATCACACTGGAGGGCGCGATGCGCGAGCTCCAGCGACAGGACGCGGTCGTCCTCGCACCGCACCCCGGCTTCCTGAACGTCAGCCTGACCAGCGCCGACCTGGCGGCCTACGGCGACCGCATCCACGGCGTCGAGGCGTACAACCCGAAGCTACTCGCCCGCGCCGGGCGACGGGCGCGCCGTATCGTCGAGGAGGGTCGCTGGCCGCCGTTCGGCTCGTCGTACGCCCACCTGCGGTCAAGCGTCGGCGAGGTGTGGACCCGCTTCGAGCGGCAGGTCGAGCGGCCAGAGGACCTCGTCGACGCGCTCCGTGATGGGGCCCCGCGGACCGTCGGCCGGCGGACGGGCGTCCGCCACCAGCTCCGCCGTCTCGCGGAGTTCGCACACCTCGGCTACGAGAACTCGTGGTCGAAGATCGACCGGCTGTTCCTCCAGGGGACCGAGCCGACCCATCCGCGGCACATCGCCTACGAGGGCCGGTTCGACGACGTCGCAGTCTACTGATTCGCGCCGCCCTACACGCCCAGCGCCTGGATGCTCTGCTGGATACTACCGCCGAGTTCGAGCGTGTCCCAGGGCGTGTAGAACACGATGACGCCGACGACGAGCAGCTCGAAGCCGGTGATGACGACCGTCATCAGGTCGGCGTGCTTGCTCTTGACCGCGACGCCGATGGGCAGGCCGTACTCCTCCGGGTACGGATAGAACAGTGCGATACCACGTTTGCTCCCCATGATGTCGAGCACGTAGTGAGTGAGGACGCCGATCCAGACGAACTCCAGGTTGCCGAACACGTAGGGAAACGCGACGAACAGCCCGAGGACGGGCAGGTTGTGCAGCGTCTTCCGGTGCTTGCCGAACTCGGTGTCGACGTCCGGGAACAGCGCGCCGAGGGTGACGGGGAGGCCGACCTCCAGAATCGTGACGAACGTCGCCTCGGTGCCGGACGGTTCGAGGATGTAGCCGAGACCGATAGAGAGCAGCACGCCGTTCATCACGTGTCCCTTCTTGTTCATCGCGTCACCTCCGCCAGCAGGTCGTCGAGCGCCCGGTCGACGGTCCGCTCGCGCACGGCGTCACGGTCGCCGTCGAACTCGTAGCGCTCGACGGTCGCGTAGGAGGACCCGCTCCCCCACGGGCCAGCGTAGGCGACGCCGACGTACACCGTCCCGACCGGCGTCTCCTCGGTGCCGCCGGACGGGCCGGCGATGCCCGTCGTCGCGACGCCCCAGGTCACGTCCGCAGTGTCGCGCACGCCGCGTGCCATCTGCCGGGCGACGGGCTCGGAGACCGCGCCGTGTTCGTCGAGCGCCTCGCGGTCGACGCCGAGGAGCTGCTCCTTCGCGCCGTAGGCGTAGGTTACGAGCCCACGGTCGAAGTAGTCGGACGCGCCGGGGACCGCCGTGATTCGCGCCCCGAGCAGTCCGCCCGTACACGACTCCGCCACCGAGAGCGTCTCCCCGCGGTCGCGGAGCTCGTCGCCGAGTCGGTCCACCTGTGTCGTCATGTCCGGACCCACGCCCTCGACTGATTTGAATCGTGGGGCTAACCGACGGCCAGCTTCCGGGTCGGACAGCCGTAGCCGTTATGGTCCGTCGTGGTGACCCTTCGGCCATGGATGCCAAGCAGACGTTCAAGCTGGTCGGCTACTACCGACTGCTCTCGTGGCTGTCGTTCGGGGTCGGGATGGCGCTCGTGGGGCTCGGCGTTTATCTGGGTCTCGGCGAGACGATCTCCATCCTGGTCAACGACTTCCCGGCGGAGTTCGACCCCGCTATCGCGGCGGCGGATCCCGTCATCACCGTCGTGCTGTCGGTCGTCGGCATCGCCGTCTGGCAGATCGGCAAGTCCATCGCACTGACGCGGACGATGGCGCGTGCCATCGCAGCGGAGGACGACGGCTCGAACGACACACAGCTCAAGAGCGAGGTGCTCGACGTGGTGAACGACCAGATCTCGAGCGTCGAGAAGGACCTGCGAACGGACATCCGGGACCTCGAACGCGAGGTCGAGTCGGACGACACCGCGCCATCGGCCGGAACGAGCGTCTCGACGAGCAGCGGGGCGACCAGCACCTCGACGAGTCGCTCGAACAGGAGCACGTCAAGTTCGGACGGGAGCTCGGGCGGCGGCAGCGCTGCTGATGCCGCTGACAGCGGCTCGGGGAGCCGCCGGTCGTCCAGTCGGTCCGGGAGCGACCGGTCCAGCCGGTCGGAGCGCTCGCGGTCGTCCGGCCGGTCCGGCGGAAGCGGCTCCACCGACAGCGACGACGGCGACTCGGACGATGACGGGCGCAGCGAGCGCGCGACCGACGCCGTCTCCAGCGACGGGGAGAAGCGGTCCCGGCGGAAGCAACAGTCGGACGACGACGACCCGCTACCTTAGGCTTCGAGTATCTCGTCCTCGTCCGCCTCGGGGACGACCAGCGATCCGTCGAGCGCGGTGACGCTCCGGCCGCCCACGCGCAACGGTGCGGTGCGGGCGCGAACCTGTCCCGGGCGGTCGACGAAGTGGCCCTGTTCTATCACGACCTCGTCCGGGAACTCGTCGGCGAACGCGCCGTAGTGGTCGAGGTACGCCGTCACCGCGCCCGCACCGGTGCCACAGACCGGGTCCTCCGGGATGCCTGCACCGGGTGCGAACATCCGCGCGTGGAGCTGTGACTCGGCGCCGACGGCGTCGAATGTGAACGCGTACAGCCCCGTCGCGTCGACCTCCTCGGTCAGCTCCTCGACCGCGCCGAGGTCCGGGTCGACGTCGCCCAGATGCTCGAGGAAGTTGACAGGGACGACGAGGTAGCGCACGCCGGCCTCGGCGATGGCCAGCGGGAGGTCCGCGCCGACGTCCTGCAGCGTCGCCACGTCGATGCCGAGCGCGTCCGCCACCCGGTCGTAGGACAGCTCGACCTCCACGACAGTCGGCGTGTCCTGGTCCAGCCACACCGTCCCGTCGTCTTCGACGGTGACGTCGAGCACGCCCACGTTCGTCTCGACGGCGTACGTGCCCGGCTCGACGACGCCGTCCTCGGACAGGTGGCCGAACGTCGCCACGGTCGCGTGCCCGCAGAGGTCGACCTCGGTCGTCGGCGTGAAGTACCGCAGCCTGAAGTCGGCGCTCCCGCTCGGGTGGACGAACGCCGTCTCGGAGACCGAAAGCTCCGCCGCGACCGCCTGCATGCGCTCTGGTTCCAGCCCGTCCGCATCCGGGATGACCCCCGCCGGGTTGCCCGAGAGCGGCTCGTCGGTGAACGCGTCGACCTGCAACGCGCGATAGGTGTCCATGCCCGCGACGACGGCCGGGGCAGGTATGAAAGTGGCGTCGTCGTGAGTGCCGTCGAATTGCCGGGGGTGCAGCCGGTGAGAGCAGCCCGGCCGGGGGTGCTGGCTCGCTCGCAGACTCGAACCCCGGTCAAGAGTTTACAGTACCTGTGACCGTGCCCGCTGTCACTCCTCGCCGAGACGGACGAACATCCCCTGCGAATCGGGTGCCGTGTACTCGAAGCCCCAGCGCTCGTAGAACTCTTCCACGTCCGCCAGGAGGTTCACGTAGGCCGATTCGGGCGCAGTCTCGCGGAGATGCGTGACGAGCGCGTCGGTGATCTCGGTCCCGAGACCCCGACCCTGGTGGTCGGGGTGGACCACGATGTCGGTGAGCTGGAAGACCGTGCCGCCGTCGCCGACGACCCGGCCGATCCCGACGACGGTCCCGTCGGTATCACCGCCGTCCACCTCGTCGAACGCGACGGCCGTCACCACGTAGTAGCTGTTCGGCACCCCCTCGCGGGCGGCCTCGATGGTGCGTGTGCTCATCCCGGCCGCGTCGCGGAGTTCGACGAACCGTTCGGGGGAGGGTGGGTCCTCGTGGAGCTCGTACGTCGGAAGCTCATCGCCGTCGTCCATACTGCCGGTCCGCCCGGTCGGGCGAAAACGCTGTCGGACCACAGAGTTATAATCTAGTAGTATTACCTAGTAGTCGATGACGCAGATACGGAAAGCCCGGAACGGAGTCGTCACACCGGCCATGCAGCGCGTGGCCGAGCGAGAGGGCGTCGAGCCGGAGTTCGTCCGCCAGCAGGTCGCAGACGGGCAGGCGGTGATTCCGGCGAACGTCCACCACGAGTCGCTGGACCCGATGATTATCGGCCGCGACTTCTCGACGAAGGTCAACGCGAACATCGGCAACAGCGACACCACGAGCAGTATCGAGGAGGAGCGCCGCAAGCTCCACGTCGCGGTGAGCCACGGCGCGGACACGGTGATGGACCTCTCGACCGGCGAGGACCTCGACCGCATCCGCGAGGACAACGTCGAGCGCTCGCCGGTGCCCATCGGGACTGTCCCCCTGTACGAGGCGCTGAAGCAGGCGGGCTCGCCCGAGGACATCACGCCCGAGATACTGCTCTCGGTCATCGAGAAGCAGGCGGAGCAGGGCGTCGACTACATGACCATCCACGCCGGCATCCTGATGGAGCACCTCCCGCTGACCGACGGGCGCGTGACGGGCATCGTCTCTCGTGGCGGCTCCATCCTGGCGTCGTGGATGGAGGCAAACGGCGAACAGAACCCGCTCTTTACGCACTTCGAGGAGATCTGCGAGATATTCGCCGAGCACGACGTGACGTTCAGCCTCGGGGACAGCCTCCGACCCGGCTCGGTCGCCGACGCCTGCGACGAGGCGCAGTACGCCGAGCTCGACACCCTCGGGGAGCTGACCAGCGTCGCCTGGGACCATGACGTGCAGGTGATGGTGGAGGGACCGGGCCACGTGCCGATGCACAAGGTTGCCGAGAACGTCGAGCGCCAGCAGGAGGTCTGCGACGGCGCACCGTTCTACGTACTCGGCCCGCTCGTCACCGACATCGCGCCGGGCTACGACCACATCACGAGCGCCATCGGAGCGGCGATGGCCGCAGAGGCGGGGGCCGCGATGCTCTGCTACGTCACCCCGAAGGAGCACCTCGGCCTGCCCGAGGAGGAGGACGTGAAAGATGGGCTGGCGGCGTACCGCATCGCCGCCCACTCCGCCGACATCGCGAACGACCACCCCGGCGCACGGGACTGGGACGACGCCCTCTCGTCGGCCCGCTACGAGTTCGACTGGCGCGAGCAGTTCGACCTCGCGCTCGACCCCGAGCGCGCCCGGGAGTTCCACGACCAGAGCCTCCCGGGTGACAACTACAAGGACGCCCGGTTCTGCTCGATGTGCGGCGCGGAGTTCTGCTCGATGCGCATCGACCAGGACGCCCGCGACGGCAGCGAGCGCGAGCGCGACGTCGACATTCCGGACCTCGACGAGAGCAGGGCTGCCGAGGTGAACCGCCCACCAGTGGGCACGCACGACGCGAGCGCGGCGGCCGACCGTATCGTCGAGCGCGCGACCGGCGACGACTAACTGTCAGAGTTCTTCTCGAAAATCCCTTCGCCACAGTCTTTTGTTCGTTCCGGAGAAGTTGGAAGCATGGACACGCCCACCCGCCGTCGCCTCCTGGCCGCGCTGTCGGCCACGGCGGCGACCGCCCTCTCCGGCTGTTCGAGCGACGACGGTGCAGGGACCGAGACACCAACCCAGACGCCGACGGGGACCCCCACCGCGACGAGGACACCCACGGCGACCGAGGAGCGGACCACGAGCGAGGAGGAGACCGTCGACCCGGCCGCACTCCGGACCGAGGCGCGCGAGCTGACCGTCGCGCTCGCCGACGGCGAGTTCGAGCGCGTCTCGGACGCCCTCACCGACGAGGCCGCCGAGGTACTCACGCCCGAGCGCCTCGAAGGCGCCTGGCAGCAGGCCACCGGCGACCGTGGCACGTTCCGGGCCATCGCGAACGTCACCCACGCCGAGAACGACGACGGGACCCACGTCGTCCTGGTCGGAGCCACGTTCGAGGGGGGCGTCCTGAACTTCCGCTGGGGCTTCGACGCCAGCGGTGAGCCGAACAGCCTGTTCATCCAGCCGCCACAGGGCGAGTACAGCCCCCCGGAGTACGTCGACCAGTCCGCCTTCGAGGAGACCGAACTCACTCTCCCCTCCCCGGCCTGCGACCTCGGCGCGACGCTCTCGCTGCCGACCGGCGACGACCCCGTGCCGGGCGTCGTCCTCGTCCACGGGAGCGGCCCGAACGACCGCGACGTGACAATCGGCCCGAACAAAGTCTTCCGCGACCTCGCTCACGGCCTCGCCACCCGGGGCTACGCGGTCCTCCGGTACGACAAGCGCACCTACGCCTGCGACGTGAGCGTTACCGACGACGTGACCATCGACGACGTGACCGTCGACGACGCCGTCACCGCCGTCGAGCGCCTCCGCGAGGAGGAGCGCGTCTCCGCGGTCCACGTCGCCGGCCACAGCCAGGGCGGGCTCGCCGCGCCGCGCATCGCCCGGTGCGCCGACGCCGACGGGATGGCACTGCTCGCCGGCCCCGCCGGCAAGCTCTGGGAGCTGCTCCCGATGCAGAACCGCCACATCTTCGGGCTCGACGGCGAGATCAGCGACGCCGAACAGCGTCGTATCGACGACATCGCCGCCCAGGTCGAGCGCATCTCGAACGGGAACTTCTCCGAGGACGAGGACGTCCTCGGCTACGACGGGAGCTTCTGGGCCAGCCTTCGCGCGTACGACCAGACCGCCGTCGCCGCCGACCTCGACATCCCGACCATCGTCCAGCAGGGCGAACGCGACTTCCAGGTCCCGCCGTCGGACATCGAGGACTGGAAGGCCGCCATCGGCGACCGCGGCACCTATCACAGCTACCCGTCGCTCGACCACCTGCTGTTCGCCGGCTCCGGTCCGTCCAGCCTCGCCAAGTACTACGAACCGAACAACGTCGACGTCGACGTCGTCGCCGACCTCGACGCCTGGCTGGCCGCGCAGTGACCGGTGGCACGTGGCGGGCCGTCGTGACAGCCAACAGCAGAAACAGGTAGAACGGCCGAGAGCGAGTTACTCGTACTCGATGGTCGCGGGCGGCTTGTGCGTCACGTCGTAGACGACGCGGGAGACGTTGTCGTGGCCGGCCGTGATGCGGGACTGGATGCGCTGGAGCGTGTCCCAGTCGACCTCCTGGGCGCGGGCGGTCATGCCGTCGCGGGACTCGACCGAGCGGACGGCGACGACCCAGCCGTGGACGCGGTTGTCGCCCTTGACGCCGGTGGCCTTGCCGAGGACGGCCGCGAGCGCCTGCCACGGCTCGTGTTCCGCCAGCTCCTCCTCGACGACGTGGTTGGCCATGCGGGCCACGTCGAGCTTCTCCTCGGTGACTTCGCCGATGATGCGGACGGCGAGCCCGGGACCGGGGAACGGCATCCGTTCGGAGACGAGCTCGTCGAGGTCGAGCGCGCGGGCGACCTCGCGGACCTCGTCCTTGTAGAGGTCGCGCATCGGCTCGACGATGCCGTCGAAGTCGACGACCTCGGGGAGCCCGCCGACGTTGTGGTGCGACTTGATGGTGCCCTCGCTCTCGATGCGGTCCGGGTAGATGGTGCCCTGCACGAGGTAGTCCGCGTCCACGTCCCTGGCGACCGTCTCGAACTCGCGGATGAACTGCTCGCCGATGACGTGGCGCTTCTCCTCGGGGTCCGTGACGCCCTCGAGCTCGTCGAGGAACCGCTCGCGTGCGTCGACGATGCGGAGCGAGTCCATGTAGTCGAACGTCTCGCGGATCTCCTCGGTCTCGCCCTTGCGCATCAGCCCGGTGTCGACGTAGACCGGCGTCAGCTGGTCGCCGATGGCCTCGTAGGCGAGTGCGGCGGCGGTCGAGGAGTCGACCCCGCCCGACAGCGCGATGACCGCGTTCGCGTCGCCGACCGCCTCGGCGATCTCGTCGACCTTCTCGTCGATGAACTCGTCGACGTTCACCATCAGGCGGTCACCTCCTCACCGTCGACACCGTTGTCTGCACCGTCGACGCCGGCCAGCTCCATCACGGCCTCCAGCAGCCCGACGAACGGCGGCGACGCCCGGCCGGGACGGGAACGGAACTCGGGGTGGAACTGCGTCCCGAGGAAGTACGGGTGGTCCTCGTACTCCAGAATCTCCATGCGGTTGCCCGCACGACCGGAGAAGACGAGCGGCGTCTCCGCGAAGTCCTCGAAGTACTCGGGGTTGACCTCGTAGCGGTGCCGGTGGCGCTCCGTGCAGGCCGACGCGTCGTACACCGCCTCGGCGAGCGTGCCGGGGGTGATGTCGGTCTGGTGTGCGCCGAGCCGCATCGTCCCGCCCATGTCCGAGACCTCGTACTGCTCGGGCAGGATGTCGATGACGGGGTTCGACGTCTCCGGGTCCATCTCGGCGCTGTGGGCGTCCTCGTAGCCGAGGACGTCGCGGGCGATCTCGACGACGGCCATCTGGAAGCCGAGACAGAGCCCCAGGAAGGGCACGTCGTGCTCGCGGGCGTACCGGATGGCGTGTATCTTCCCCTCGGTGCCCCGGGAGCCGAAGCCGCCCGGGACGACGATGCCGTCGGCGGACTCCAGCCGCTCGCGGTGGGTGCCGTCGGTGTCGTCGTTGACCATCTCGTCGGAGTCGACCCAGACGACGTTCACGTCGACGCCCTTCGCGAGTCCGGCGTGTTTCAGCGACTCGTTGACGCTCATGTACGCGTCCTCGAGGTCGTACTTGCCGACGAGGGCGATGTCGACCTCGCCCTCGAGGTCGCGGGTGACGAGCTCCCGCCAGGTGTTCTCGCGCTTCTCCTCGGGCAGCGCCTTCGCGTCGAGGTTGAGTCGGTCCATCACGTAGCTGTCGAGGCCCTCCTCCTCGACGACCAGCGGGACGTGGTAGATGTCCTCGACGTCCGGGTTCGAGAACACGGCGTCGGTCGGCACGTCACAGAACAGGGCGATCTTCTCCTTCGTCTCGGCGTCGAGGGGGTCGTCACAGCGCCCGACCAGTACGTCGGGCTGGAGCCCGATGCTGCGCAGTTCCTTGACCGAGTGCTGGGTCGGCTTGGTCTTCTGCTCGCCGTTCTTCGAGTACGGCACCAGCGTCACGTGGGTCAGGAGGAAGTCCTCCTCGTCCTCCTCGTGGGCGAACTGGCGCAGCGCCTCGAGGTACGGCATCCCCTCGATGTCGCCGACGGTGCCACCGACCTCGACGATGCAGACGTCGGTGCCCTCGGCGGCCTCGCGCACCCGGCGCTTGATGTCGTCGGTGACGTGCGGGATGATCTGGACGGTCTTGCCGAGGTAGTCGCCCGCGCGCTCCTTCTCGATGACGTGCTTGTACGTCTTGCCCGTGGTGACGTTGTGGTCGAACGTCATGTCCTCGTCGAGGAAGCGCTCGTAGTTCCCCAGGTCGAGGTCGACCTCGCCGCCGTCCTTGAGGACGTACACCTCCCCGTGCTGGTAGGGGTTCATCGTCCCGGCGTCGACGTTGAGGTACGGGTCGATCTTGACCGCGGTCACGTCGAACCCCGCGTTCTTCAGTAGTCTGCCTGTGCTCGCGGCCGTGATACCCTTGCCCAGCCCGGACATCACGCCGCCCGTCACGAAGATGAATTTGTTCCCGAGTGTGGGGTCGTACCCCGTTTCGGAATCGGTCGGCATACCGATGGTGCGCGGGGGCGGATGAAAACGATTTCGGAGGGCGGCCGGCGTTGTGAGGGCGTGTCGATGAGGCGAAACAACACACACCGGGACCGCTGCGACGGGCGCGAACCCGCAGCGGATGCCACACGGCCACTTCGCCATCTTCCCGGAAGGGGACTACCGTGGCGGACGCAACATCTGAATCGGCAAGAACGGTAACTGTATCTGGGTCGGCGAGGGACACGCTTCCAACTGGTGTACGTGGGTCTGTGGCCCCAACGGCGGGCCTCCGAGCCTCGCAGACCGGCGTCCCGCTCGTCTGACCCGACATGCCCGGGCAAGACCGTCCGTTCGACCCGACGCACACCCTCGTCCTCGCGACGAGTGGCGACGCAACCGCCGAGGCGAGTGCGATGGCGACCGCGGTCCGGGCGGTGCTGGACCACGCCGACACCGTCACCCTGCATCTCGACCCCGGAGCGCTCGCGTCGGACCACCCTGAACTCGCCGCGGAACTCCGGGCCGCAACCGAGCAGGTCGACGATGGCGTCCGCCGTGCATCCGTCGACCGCGTCCGGGAGCCCCTCGCCGCCCTTCTCGACCTGGTGGACGTCCACCGGTTCGTCACGCTCGAACGCCTGGACGCGTCACGGGACGGACGGCAGGTCCTCCACTACGTCCCGGACCATACGACGTTCGAGGTGGACGCCACGGCGGCCGAGGGAGTCGTCGACGCCGTCTCACGTGCCGTCGCCGACGAGCCCGCAAGTCTGCTCCCGGCGACGGTGCTCGCGGACTGGGACGTGGACGGTACCCAGTACGAGCTGGCGCCCCCGTCGCTCTGTGTCGACGGCGCGACCTGCTTCGGCCTCGGCCCGCTCGACCGGGTCGCGTTCGACGACGCGGACCGCACCATCCGACTGACGTGGGCCGCCGGTGACGGGCTGCTCGCGACCGCCGGTGAACTCCTGGGCCCGAACAGGCCCGAGCGGTTCGAGTTCGACTCGGCGAATCGGTACGTGCACGTCGCAGAAGCGTTCGAGACCGTCGCAGACGCGCTCGGGGCCGACCGGGAGACGACGGAACGGCGGTGACCGAGAGGCCGTTCAGTCGCTGGAGTCTGCGATACCGCCACCGACTGACGTCCCTTCGCCGGTCTCGGTCGCGTGCGGGAGCGGCTCGCTCTCCCAGTACTCGTGGTCCTCGTCGACACGGAAGCAGGCGGCCTCGTGCCGCTCACCGGTGTCGTAGTCCGGAGGCAGTTCCTTCGTACACGCGTCGCGAGCGTGCGGACAGCGCGTGTGGAACCGGCATCCCGGCGGCGGGTTTCGCGGCGAGGGTACGTCGCCCTCCAGCGTGCCGCCACGGCGGCCGTACTCGTCGACCGACGCACGGGGGACGCTGTCCAGCAGCGCCTGCGTGTACGGGTGCTGGGGGTTCTCGAATATCTGGTCGACCGGCCCGGTCTCGACGATCTTGCCGAGGTACATCACCGCCACGCGGTCGGAGATGTGCCGGACGACGCTCAGGTCGTGGGCGACGAACAGGTACGTCAGCCCGAACTCCTCCTGCAGGTCCTCCAGCAGGTTGAGCACCTGCGCCTGCACCGATACGTCGAGCGCCGACACCGGCTCGTCGAGGACGACGAACTCCGGATCGAGGGCGAGGGCGCGAGCGATGCCGATGCGCTGGCGCTGTCCGCCGGAGAACTCGTGGGGGTACCGGTCGGCGTGTCGCGCCGACAGCCCCACGCGTTCGAGCAGGTCCTTCGCACGCTCGGTGCGCTCCGCGCCGCCGGCCAGGCTGTGGATTCGTAGTCCCTCGGTGACAATCTCGCCGACGGTCATCCGCGGGTCCAGGCTCGAGAACGGGTCCTGGAAGACGATCTGGGCGTCCTGCCGGAACACCTTGCGCTCGGACCCGGTCATCCGGAACACGTCGTGACCCTTGAAGCGGACCGAGCCGCCGGTCGCCTCGCGCAGGCCGAGCAGCGTCTCGCTGGTCGTCGACTTGCCACAGCCCGACTCACCGACGAGTCCGAGTGTCTCTCCCTCCTGCACCTCGAAGGAGACGCCGTCGACCGCACGGACCGCCGTCGGGTCCCTGCCGAGCACGCGGTCGAACAGCGTGTCGTTCTCGTAGTAGTACTTCTCGAGGTCCTCGACCTCGACGAGCGATCCGTCGTACTCCTCGTCGTCCGTCTCTCCGTCGAAGCTCATTCTCCATCACCTCCCTCGAAGTGTGACTCGTCGAGCGCTCGTTCGGGGTCGTACTCGCCGTCGGCGAGCACGCACCGGGCCGTGTGTCCCTGCTCCCCCTCGACTGCCCGTTCCTCGGGGTGCTCCAGACAGGACTCCATGGCCTTCGGACACCGGTCGGCGAAGTAACACCGGTCGGGCATCTCGCTGTCGATCAGGTTCGGCACGTTCCCCTCGATGGGTTCGAGCCGCGGTGCCGGGTCGTCGACGTCCGGGATGGAGCCGAGCAGCCCCTGCGTGTAGGGGTGGGTCGGCTCGTCGAACACCGCCTCGAGCGACCCGCGCTCGACGATCTCGCCGGCGTACATCACGCCGACGCGGTCGCACATCCGCGCGATGACCCCGAGGTCGTGCGTGATGAGCACGACGCTCATCCCGCGGTCCTGCTGGATGTCCCGGAGCAGGTCGAGGATCTGTGCCTGGATGGTCACGTCGAGCGCGGTCGTCGGCTCGTCGGCGAACAGCACGTCGGGCTCGCCGGCGAGCGCCTGGGCGACCATCGCTCGCTGGAGCATCCCACCGGAGAACTGGTGAGGGTACTCCTCGGCGCGCTCGACCGGGTCGGGGATACCGACCTGGTCCAGCAGCTCGACGGCGCGCTCGCGACTCTCGTCGCTGGTGTACTCTCGTCCGGGGACGACACTGTCGAAGAGGAGCTTCCCGAGCCCGTAGCCCTGCGTCCGCGAGCGGGTGCTGCGCGGGTTCGCCGACGCGCGGCGCTGGACCTCGACGGCCTCGGCGATCTGCTCGCCGACGGTCAGCGACGGGTTGAAGCTGCTCATCGGGTCCTGGAAGATCATGCTGAACTTCGGCCCGCGGAGCGAGCGGCGGACGCCCTTCGGGAGCTGCCGGAGGTCGACGAAGTCCCCGTCGACCGCGTCCGGGCTCTCCCCGCGGAACTCCTCGGCGAGTTCGGCATCGCGGAGCCACACCTCGCCGCCGGTCACCTCCCCGGGCGAGTCGACGAGGTCGATGGCCGACAGCGCGGTCACCGACTTGCCCGACCCCGACTCGCCGACGATGCCGAGTATCTCGTTGTCGCGCACGTCGAACGACACCGACTCGACGGCGTTGACCTGGCCCTCCTCGGTGTAGAACCGGGTCGTCAGGTCCTCGACGCGGAGCAGGTCGTCACGGTGGCCAGTGTGGCTCATACGCCACCCTCCCCCTCGATACCGGGGTCGAGGGCGTCCCTGAGCCAGTCACCGACGAGGTTCAACCCGATGACGGTGATGACGATGGCCAGTCCCGGCATGGCGGATATCCACCACGCAGTGGACTGGTACTTCCTGCCGAGCGCGATGTCGAAGCCCCAGGAGATGTTCGCCGAGGAGAACCCGAGGAACGACAGCGAACTCTCCAGCAGGATGATCGCCGCGATCTGGATGGTCCCGAGCACGAGGATGGGCGTGATAGCGTTCGGGAGCACGTGCCGGAACATGATGGTCGCGTCGTTCGCACCGAGGGCGCGTGCCGCCTTCACGTACGACTCCTCGCGGAGGCTGAGCGCCTCGCCACGGGCGACGCGAGCGAACCACACCCAGTTGACGAGCGCGACGACCACGATGATTGTTCCCGGCAACACCGTGCTCTCGGGCATCCCCGTCGGGAGCCCGAGGGCGGAGCGGAACGCCGGTGCCACCCCCGTCACGACGAACGGGTCCGGGATGGACTGTTCGAGCGCGTCGTCGAGCACGCCGATGAGCGCGATGGCGAGCACGATGGAAGGGAACGCGAGCATGACGTCGGCGCTACGCATCAGCATGTCGTCGACCTTCCCGCGGTAGTAGCCCGCGACGAGACCGACGGTGACGCCAACGAACATCGCGAGCCCCGTCCCGAGGAAGCCGACGAGCAGGGACACCCGTGCTCCGTATATCAGCCGGGAGAGGATGTCACGGCCGGTCCCGTCGGTTCCCAGCGGGTGGTCCCACGTCGCGTTCTCGTAGACGGTCCGGTTCTCGGTGACGATCTGACCGTCCTCGAAGACGACGCTACCGTTCTCCTGCACCGGGACCTCCTGCGTCGACGCCTTCTCGAAGCCGATCGGCGGCTGGCGTGACTCGTTCAGGTTCTGCGTGCCCGGCCTGTCCGGTGCGACGAACGGCGCGAAGATCGCCGCCAGCAGCACGACGACGACGATGGCGATGCCGACCTTGGCGAGGGCGTTCCGGTTCAGTCCGCGCTTCAGACTGCGGAGTGTACGTGGCGATATCATCAGTCGAATCCCACCCGCGGGTTCACGAGCGTGTACAGCGTGTCGACGACGATGTTCACGACGACGAAGCCGACGGAGATGACGATGAGCGAACCCTGCACCATCGGCCAGTCACGGGAGTTGATGCTGTTGATGAGCACCTGTCCCAGCCCGGGCCAGTCGAAGACGAACTCGGTGATGACCGCACCACCGACGAGCGTCCCGAGCTGGAGCCCGACGACCGTGATGATGGGGATGAGCGTGTTCCGGAGCACGTGCTTGTAGCGCACGAGCGACTCCGGCAGCCCCTTCGCCCGCGAGGCCCGGACGTACGTCTTGCCGAGCTCGTCGAGCATCCCACTCCGCGTCAGTCGCGTGATGAGCGCCGTGAAGTACGTCCCGAGCGTGATCGCTGGGAGTGTGATGTACCACAGCCAGGTCAGGAAGCCGTCGCCAGCGGCCTCGAGCTGTCCCGCCAGCAGCAGGTCGAAGATGCCCGGGACACCGATTGCGCGCTGGCTCGTCGGGAACAGGTTGAACTGCACCGACAGGACGATGATGAGCATCACGCCGAGCCAGAAGTTCGGCGTCGAGATGCCCGCCAGCGAGAACAACGTGGCCCCGTAGTCCGGACCACTGTGGCGGTTCGTCGCGCTGACGACGCCGAGCGGGATGGCGATGATGATGGCGACGACCGTCGCCATGATGGCGAGTTCGAGCGTCGCCGGCAGGCTGCGGCCCACTCGGGATGCGACGGACGTGCCCGTAGTCAGTGACGTGCCGAGGCCGAGGCCGCCGACGGGCTGTCCCATCACGATGTTGTACAACCCCTCGGGGACGCCGGCGGCGATACCGGTGACGAAATCCCAGTACTGGACGTACAGTGGCTCGTTGAGCCCGAGGTCGGCGACGACCTGCTGTCTGACTTCCGGGTTGACGTCGGGAGGCAACAACACGTTCGCCGGGTCACCGGGGGCGATGACGCGCAGGCCGAACACGATAGTAATCACTCCCCAGACCACGAACACGCCCTGCAGTAGTCGCTTTATCAAAAACCGGGCGAGGGACATACGAGCTTACGCCTGGCTCATCGCGTACGCGTCGATACGCTCGTCGGAGCGAGGCTCCCACGAGACGCGGCCACTGACGCCGTAGACGCTGTACTGTTGGTTGAGGAAGATCCACGGTGCCTCGTCGTGGGCGAGTGCGTTGGCCTGCTCCAGTGCGGTGAGGCGCTCGTCGCCCGTGGTGTTGCCGGCCGTCTCCAGGTGGGAGTCGAACTCCTCGTTGCTCCAGGACGTGAGCGCGCCGTTGCTCGAGAGCAGCGCGGTCATGACCAGCGCACCTTCGAACGTCGCCTCACCCCAGCCGATGAGGTACCACGGCGGCTTGTCCTCGATGTTGCCAGTCAGGAGCTCGTCGACGAGCGAGCCGAAGTCGCGCTGGTTCACCGTCGCGGTGACGTTCGGCAGTTCGTCGATGTAGCCCGCGACCGCCTGGGCGATCTCGAGGTCCTTGAGGTACCGCCCGACGGGCGTGTTGAGTTCGATCTCGACGCCGGCGTGACCGGACTCGTCGACGAGCCGCTCGGCCTCGTCGGGGTCGTACGAGTACGGGCCGATATCGTCGTTGTGCCCGACGAACTCGGGCAGGGTCGGCTGGCCCGTCTGGGCACCGAAGCCGCCGAGCACGTTCGAGACGATGCTCTCCAGGTCGATGGCGTAGTTCATCGCCTGCCGGAACTGCTTGGAGGAGAACGGCTCGACGTCGTAGCGCATCGCGTTGTAGATGATGCGCGTACTCGGTGCTGCGGCGACGCTCCCGGCGTCGCTGTTGTTGATGCGGTTGACCTCCTGGGGCGGGACGTTGACGATGATGTCCGTCTCGTTCTGGAGCAGCTGGTTGACGCGCGTGCTCGACTCGGCCGCCGAGGTGAACGTGAGCTCGGACACCTCGGCCGGGTCGTCCCAGTACTCCTCGTAGCGCGTGAGGACAACCGACTCGTCCTGCGTGTAGCTGTCGAGCTTGAACGGCCCGGTACCGTTCATCGCCTGACCGATCTCGGACTTCGAGCGGTCCTCGACCCAGGACTGCTGCATGATGTCGCAGTACGTCGCGAACTCGGAGAACACGATGGGGTTCAGCCCGTCGAGGGTGACACGGACCGTCGTGTCGTCGGGCGCGCTCGCGCCGGACACGCCCGCGAGTTGGTCGCTCTGCGGGCTGGCGAAGCCAACCTCCTCGTCGACGATGCGGTTGATACTGTACGCAGCGTCGCCGGCCACGAACGTGTCGCCGTTGTGGAACGTCACCTCCTCGCGAACCTGGAATTCCACCGCTTGCTCGCCCTCGATGCGCGACCAGTCCGTCGCCAGCGCGGGCTGTGCCGCGCCGGCCGCGTCACGAGTGATGAGGCCCTCGTACGCGTGGAGCATCACCACGTCGGTCGGCGTCTCGCGGTGGTCGTGCGGGTCGAGGCCGGTGGGCATGTTGCCCTGCGTGACGGTCACCGGGAAGTCCGGCAGCTCCATGTCGCCGTCGTCGGTGTCGGTCCCGTCACCGCCATCTTCGGTCCCGTCCATCTCGGTGTCTGCCGGGGTGTCGGTCCCGTCACCGTCGTCCCCACCGCCGAGGCAGCCAGCGAGAGATGCCGTGACCGCTGCGCCACCGGCGTACTTCAGAAAGCCGCGTCGATTGGTACCAGTCTGAGGCATGCATCTTACTACCAAACAACGACTTATAAAACCACCCTTGCCAACAGTTATCTCGAGAGCGAACGATAGCCGGACCGTACCCGAGCGTAGGGGGAGTCGTCGTCGCTCGACGCTGGTTCGATAGAAGCACTTAAATACAGACGTTGGCTGAGTGTCTCACCAATGCGGGTCCACACGCTCGGGGACGGCGAGCCGGCACTCGTCGTCGTCGTCGGGCAGCACGGCGACGAATCCTGTGGCGAGCGCGCCATGGAGCGGCTGCTGGCGGACGACGACCTCCAGCTCACGGGTGCGGTCACGTTCGTCGTGGCGAACGAGCACGCCGCCGAGCTGGAACGGCGGTTCGTCGACGAGGACCTCAACCGCGCGTACCCCGGCGACCACGAGGCGTCGTCGCACGAAGCAGGGCTCGCGAGCGACCTCCTCGACGCTGTCGGTGACCGTGTCGTGCTCGACCTCCACTCGACGGTCTCGACCGAGGAGCCGTTCGCCCTCTACCAGCGGCTCACCCCCCGGTCGCGACAGCTCCTCGAACGTACGGGACTCGACCGCGCCGTCGACATCCGCACCGAGCCCGGCGGCCTGACGAACCACGTCGAGGGCGTCGCCGTGGAGTGCGGCAGGAAGGGCACCGAGGCCGCCGTCGACAACGCCGAACGGATCGTCAGGAACGTGCTCGCGGCCTACGGCGTGGTCGCAGACGAGGCCGCGGTCGGCGACCCGACCGTCTTCGAAGTGACGGAGCGCGTCGACGGCGCGGGCTACGATTTCCTCGGCGAGAACTTCGTCGTGGTGCCCGCCGGCGAGGCGTTCGCCCGGCGCGGCGAGGAGGAATTCATCGCCGACGAGCCGTTCTACCCGGTGCTGATGTCGACCGACGGCTACGACGAGAGCGTCGGTTTCGCGGCACAGCTCCGTGGCCCGCTCTCCGCCGTCGACGACGACGACGAGTGACTACTGCTCGAACGCCTTCTCTCGGTCGATACTGAACTCGAGCCCGCTGGTCCCGACCTCGCGCTCCGCGGGCACCGTCTCGCCCACCAGTTCGTCCAGCTCGTTCGGCGCCACGCCCATGGCGTCGAGGAACGACTGGAGTTCGCAGTTCGCGCCCCACACGGGCGGCTTCGTGAACTCGTCGACGAACTCGTTGCCCGAGGGCAGGCCGAGAGTCACCGCCACCGTCACGTTCGTCTCCGTCACGTCGACGATGGGGACCGAATCGAGGTCCGACCCCGCCTGGACGTCCGCCAGCTCGTCGACCGCGTCGTCGATATCGTCTGTCATGCGCTTTATTTCGAAGCCGGCGCTCCTAATCGTTGCGTTCCGGCGCGTCGGTGGGCCGACACGTTCAGGAACTGTACCGGGTCACGGCCCAGCCCAGAAGCAGGCAGGCGAGGCCGCCGACCGCGAGTCTGAGGTCGACCGTGACCGCGTAGCTCCCGCAGTCGGCGACCTGCAGCATCGCGCCGTCGAGTGTGACCGAGACGCCCCACGTCGAGAGCGCGTGGTCACGACAGCCCATCCCCGGTACGAAGAGGGCGTAGAACGCGACGATGCCCCCGACGAGGGCGAGCGACATCCCGAGTTCCGGCAGCCAGCGGCGGGCCGTCGACGTACTCATCGAGCGTGGTTTCTCGACGGGGCGGCAAATGTGTTGTCACTCCGCCCGGTCGTCGCCGACGAGGACTTGCCCCAGCGCCACGGCCGACAGTATGGGGACGCTCCACCCCAGCCCGGCTACCGCCAGCCAGCCCGCCCGGCCGCATCCAACAGCCTTACCAGCGAACGCCGCCGACCCTGCGCCGATGACTGCCGCCATCGAGGTCGAAGACCTCAGGAAATCCTACGGCGAGGTCCGGGCGCTCGACGGCCTCTCCCTCCGCGTCGAGGCGGGCGAGTTCTTCGGGCTGCTCGGCCCCAACGGCGCGGGCAAGACGACGTTCATCAACGTCCTCGTCGGGCTGGTCCGCAAGTCGGGCGGCCACGCCGAGGTGTTCGGACACGACGTCGTCGACGAGTACCGCGAGGCCCGCGACGCCATCGGGCTCGCGCCACAGGAGTTCAACGTCGACCGCTTCTTCCCCATCGAGGAGGTGCTCGTCCACAAGGCGGGCTACCACGGCATCCCCGAGGACGAGGCGCTGGACCGAGCCCACGAGGCGCTCAAGCGTGTCGGCATCTACGACAAGCGCGAGGAGCGCTTCGACTGGCTCTCCGGCGGGATGAAGCGCCGGCTGCTGCTCGCCCGGGCGCTCGTCACCGAACCGGAGCTGCTCATCCTCGACGAGCCGACCGCGGGGGTGGACGTCCAGCTCCGCCACGACCTCTGGGAGGTCGTCCGCGACCTGAACGAGAACGGCACGACCATCCTGCTCACCACGCACTACATCGAGGAGGCAGAGCGCCTCTGTGACCGCGTCGCCGTCATGGACGACGGCCGGAAGGTCGAGGTGGCGACACCGGACGACCTGATGAACCGCGGGACCGACACCGTGACCGTCACGCTCCGGGACGCACCGGCTGAGACGCCGCCCCTCGGGAACACGCTCGAGCGTGTCGAGTCCGTGGAACTCGACGGCGACCGGCTGGTCGTCCGCGCGAGCAACGGCGGCGCGGTCACACCGGACCTGCTGAACGAGCTGGAGGCGATGGGCCACGTGGTGGTCGACCTCGACATCTCGCGCACCAGTCTGGAGGAGATATTCGTCGAGCTGACGGGTGACGACCGATGAGGGGACTCGCCGTCGGCACCCGCGCGCTACTCAAACGCGAGATACTGCGGTACGTGCGCCGCCCCCGGAACACGTTCCTCCCACCCTTCATCAACAACGTGCTCTACTTCGCGGTGTTCGGGGTCATCCTCGGCAGCCGCATCGGCAGCTACGGCGACGGCATCCCGTACATCAAGTTCGTCCTGCCCGGCCTCGTCGTCCTCGGCGCGGTGTCGAACGGGTTCGAGAACGCCTCGTTCTCCATCTTCCACGGGCGGTGGAACGAGTACATACTGTGATAGAGTGAATAAGAATTGAGTAAAAGGTAGTGACGACGGGGCCGGTTGGAACATTAACACACTCCACATACGCACAGGATAAGTAAGTCGGTGCGTGAGATTTTCAGTGTGGAGCTTAGATTTGCCCTACAGTGGACATGAGTGTCGTTAGGATTGTCTGTAAGGCGTTTATTTTCTTTCCGAGGGGCAGGCATCATCCCGACACAGAAATCGATTGTGGGGCACCTCACAACGCCCTGAGAGGAAACGAGGTTGTCGCCCAATCCTCCGATTTTCAGACTGTTGGGGAGTAGTGGAACAGGGAGTATGGAAATGTCTTTAGAGCCCCTTAAGATAGTTCTAAACGTTTTAACGCATAGAGGGAGTGTGTAAACCTACAGTCGGTGAATCCCCTCTATGCGGTGAACCGTCACAGTTAGTGCTGTGTGAACCATTGCGGTGCTGTGTTCACCGTAGGGTTGGTATTTGCGGTGCGGTGGCGAAAGCCCGGCCGCGCGGTGCGGGAAGGCCCGGAACGTGGAGGCGGGCGGGGGAGGTGAAAAGAGAGAGGGAAAGGAAAGGGGACTACAGGGGATAGGATAGGAGAGTAGAGTTTGACAGCGCGCGTCTTTGAGACGAGAGGGAAGGAAAGGGGACTACAGGGGGAAGGAAAGGGAGAGAGAAAAACATCGGCCGGGCGACCCGTCGGTGCGGTGGTCGCCAGTCAGATTTTGGATTAGTGCTTATTTGCGGTCTTTTACTGCTTTCGATGCGTCAGATTCGCTTCTGGTAGAACCTAC
Organism: Haloarchaeobius sp. FL176; assembly: GCF_024609245.1. Lineage (GTDB taxonomy): Archaea > Halobacteriota > Halobacteria > Halobacteriales > Natrialbaceae > Haloarchaeobius. Next base: position 271,813 of record NZ_JANJYH010000002.1, on the reverse strand, counting down.
AGATTGCCCGTCGTGGTGAATCGGTATATTTGGTGGGGTGCTGTAGCCTGCTCTAACCCGGCGGTGTCCATTGAGGTTTGCTTTGTAGTGGTCCTTATTTTCCTCTTCGATGGTGAATGTAACTCTGTCTCCGACTTCTATATCGCGGTTACTGGGAGCAATTATGACCGTGCGTTTTCCGCCCATTCCGGGGTATACAATCGGGTTTCCGGAGTTACTGAATTCATCGACAGCAGCCTCGTAGAGTTTACCCATCTCGGGCATGGGCGACGGTACTCATTGTTAGTGTAAATAAATTTTGGCGTTGAGGTGTTAGTTCGTTGATTGGCGAAAGCCCGCGCAGCGTAGCGAGCAGGAACGTGGAGGCGGGCGGGGAAGGTCGATGGGTTGATACGCCGAGACTCCACTTTGGTTTCAACTCTAAGGCCGTGAGCTCATACGACGTATGTCTGTGAAGATTTGTTTTGCTTCTATGTCCCAACCATCCTCTCAAAATCGAATTTCTTGTGACGTACCCCATGTTGTCTGTGGAGATTCTGAGACGGTTGCTATTTTCTGCTACGTTCTACCACGGCCATAGCTGATTCTTCTAATTCTTTGGTGGTATTAGCGAGTTGTAGGTTTCCGTCCCGTTCGGCTTTCATCCGTAGTTCCTTCAGGTTCTGTGCCAAGACCAACGAACCGCTATGATATTCGTCAAGTTCCCTGTGCGCTTCCTGTAGGTCGGTGGCTATCTCTCGAAGGGTCATATCAGTTCCTGCGTAGGAGAGTGATTCTGTGGCGACGGCGTCGGGTATTCCGATTGTGCTTTCAGACACAGAGAATCTTTTAGCGAGCTTCTACTTAGTTCTAAGGTCTTAAAGTATCGACATTAACTCTTTGGCGGCACTTGCGGTGCGTAATGCCGCCCGTCGCAAGAAGCGCGTGGAAGGGGTATCTCGGTGCGCTAAGTGTGGGGGTTGACTCTACGCTTCGGGGTTGAAAAGACGTGATTCTTCTTTCGCTTCGTCTTTTGACTGTTGGAGGTAGATGAGAGTAGTGTCAAGTTCATCATGGCCTAAGAGGGTTTGTAGAGTTTTAACGTGAATATCAGATTTTATAGACTGCATGGCAAACGAATGTCGTAATGTGTGGGCTGTTACTTTGTGTATCTCCCGACCATCCGCATATTCGTTGAGAGTTTCTTGTAGGTCGGCTTTTTCTGCTGTCTTTTTGACCATTTGATTGATGTAATCGCCAGAAATATGGATACTGTTGTTGGTTGGAAACAGGTATTCCGATTCGTCGGCGTAGGTCATACTCTCTCTGCCACCGTAATCTAACCATTGTGATAGTTGGAATCCGATATAGTCCTCGTTATAAGATACGATACGACTCTTGTCAGACTTCCGTGGTGGAATAAAGATTGATTTATCCTCCTTATCTATGTGCTTCACCTTACAAGCAGCTAATTCCCCACGTCGAAAACCACAATTAAATAGTAATCTTATAATTAGCTCGTTTCGAATACGTGGGGAAGGCACATTATCAACTAACTTTGACACTTCGTCGGGTTTGAGGTATGGAAATTTGTCGTCTGTTGTCTCTGAGAGGCCGGTTTGTTTCTTTGTATCTCCCCGGAGTAACTTTTTATCTTCTTTGTCGAAACTATCGTATGGGTTTTCAGGAATATTCGGCATATCAGTGTGTATTTTGTCGAGTTTCTCCATATCTTGATAGAATTTCGAAATAGCAGAAACTCTCTGGCTAATTGTGGTTGGGGCCATCCCTTCATGGGTTAGTTCTCGAACAAAGAGTAACAAATCACCATACTCGGCATCCCATACCTGCTTACCACGGTTGTCTGTAAGCCACGTCTGCCAATTATCGACGTGGCGGACGTACCTATCAACCGTTGAGTCTGCCGAAGTCATGCTGCGTTCATGCCGGTATTTCGAGAGTGCGGTCTCAAAATCCATTAGTCAAGCCTCTTGTAGTACGTCGGACCATCATGTTCCGGCTTTCCAACCCGTTCGACCATCCCCGTCTGGTCGGCTAATCGAGAGAGTGTATTGATAACCTCTTTTTCATCCCGATTAATCCGTTGTGCAACCTCAACATCGCCGATATTCCCTGAAGGGGGGAGTACTTTGAATATCTCGTTTTTCAGGTTGGTCTTTTCCGACGCATTGACCTCCTGCTCCAGGCTCCCGATACGTTCGTCCAAACTGCTGAGGGTCGATTCCATTCGCGCGAGACTGTCTGTAACCTTCTCTAATGCTTCTGTGTTAGCCTCTGCGGTGCGTGGGCTAACCTCTCCGGTATCTTCTCCAGCTTCGTCGGCGAGTTCGTGTGCGACAGAAGTACGGATTAAATCAGAGAGGCTGGAATACTCCGGAGATTCGGCCACGGCATCGTCCCATCTCTCTTTCTGTGCCGGCGAGACTGTGAGGTTGACGCGCTTTCTGTCTGCCATTACGACTCGACAGACACACGGCTATTGAATAAAACTTGTGTAATACAGCAGCGGAACGAGTACATCCACGAGGTGCTCACGTCGCCGCTGTCGTACCGCCAGCTCTCCTTCGCCTACGTCGCCGCCAGCGCGCTCCGTGGCGTGCTCGTCGGCGTCATCATCTCGGTCATCGGTGTCGTGTTCACGCTGGTGCATCCGAACTACGACATCGTGAGCGTCGCCCACCCCGTCTATCTCGCCGTCTCGCTCGTCGCCGTCTCCGCGCTGTTCGCCTGCTTCGGCATCGTCGGCGGACTCTGGGCGCGGGACTTCGACTACCTCACCGTGCTCAACCAGTTCCTCATCCGCCCGCTGGTGTTCTTCGGCGGCGTCTTCTACCCGCTCTCGGCGCTCGACGGGATCTGGTACACCGTCTCGCTCGCGAACCCGATGGTCCACATGGTCGACGCAGTGCGCTACGGCTTCCTCGGCTACGCCGAACGCGACCCCGCGCTCTCGCTGGGTATCCTGCTCGTCGCGACCGGGGTCGTCTTCGCGGTCGACGTGGCGCTCGTCGCGAGAGGCTACGGACTGACCGAGTGAACCCTCCTCGAACGCGGGCAGTCGGCCGATTCTCACCACGCAGGATTCGCAGACGCCTTTGAACCATCCCTACACGTACGTTCACACATGACTCTCGAAACGCTCGCGCAGTACGGCGTCGAACGGATGGACGACGAGGCGGTTCGCGCGTTCCTCACCACCCAGAACGTCGGCATCCTCGGTCTACCGACGGCAGACGCACCCGTCCTCCTGCCGCTGTCGTTCGGGTTCGACGGCGAGTCGACGCTCTACTTCACCTTCGTCCTCCAGGGGGACAGCGAGAAGCAGGCGCGCGCCGAGCAAGCCGAGGCAGCGACGTTCCTCGTCTACCAGGCCGACACCGCGTTCACGTGGCAGAGCGCTCGACTGACCGGGCGAATCGAGCCGGTGCCGGAGGACGAGGTGGACGCGGCGCGCGACGCACTGGCGAACGCCTGGCGGCCGACCCTGTTCGAGGAGTCGACCGACGGCGTCGACGTCGAGCTCTACCGGTTCGTCGTCGCGGACTGGTCGGCGATCAAGCAGACCGGCCTCCCGCCGGGGTTCGACGGGTAGCCGGACCGGCGCGGACGACTCGGGGGAGCACCTTTCAGGCACGCCGCCGAAGCGTCGGGTATGCCGGACGTCGAGCACGACCAGACCATCGTCAACGACGTGCGCCTCCACTACGTCGAAGCCGGCGACCCCGACGACGAGACGGTGGTCCTCCTCCACGGCTTCCCCGAGTACTGGTACACCTGGCACCGACAGCTCCCCGCCCTCGCCGACGCCGGCTACCACGTCGTCGCGCCGGACATGCGGGGCTACAACACCTCCGAGAAACCCCACGGGAAAGACGCCTACACGCTCGGCCGGCTCTCGCGCGACGTGGTCGGTCTCGTCGAAGCGTTCGGCGAGACGGGCCACGTGGTGGGCCACGACTGGGGGGGGCGTCGTCGCCTGGGATATCGGCGCGCGCCACCCCGCCGTCGTCGAGACGCTCACCGTGCTGAACGCGCCCCACCTCGGCGCGTTCCAGCGCGAACTGCTCCGCAATCCGGGCCAGCTCCGGCGCTCGTGGTACGCCCTCTGGTTCCAGGTGCCGTGGCTACCGGAACGGCTGTTCGGGGCCGCGAGCGGCCGGATCTTCTCCGAGCTGTTCGCCGAGCGGACCAGCAGTGAGGACGCCTGCTCCGCAGAGGACGTCCACATGTTCGAACACGCGTTCACGCTCCCCGGTACTCCCACCTCCGCTATCAACTACTACCGGGCGCTGTTCCGTACCCTCGGCCTGTCGATGCTCCCGCTCGTCGGCGGTGAGGGACCGCCCCTCGACGTCGACGTGTCGACGCAGGTCCTCTGGGGACTGGACGACGAGGCGCTCTCGCCCAACCTCACCGAGGGGCTCGACGAGTGGGTGTCCGACCTCCGCGTCGTGCGGTTCCCCGACGCGAGCCACTGGCTCCACCTCGACGAGCCCGACGCCGTGACCGACAACCTGCGCGAGTTCTTCGACGCCCACGACTGAGCCGGGAGACGCACGCTTTTCACCCTCCGCCGCCGAGAGACGGGCATGACCGACGACGAGGAACTCGCGTGGCGCGTCGAGTCGTCCCACGTCGCCTACGAGTGTCCCGGCTTCGACGTCGTCCACGACGAGGTCACGCTGCCCGACGGCACGCGCACCGACTACGACTACGTCGACGAGCCGCCGGCGGTGGTCGTGCTCCCCTTCACTCCCGGCGGCGACGTGGTCGTCATCGACGAGTGGCGGCAGGCGGTCGGCCGCGTCAACAACGGCCTCCCCGCCGGCAGCGTCGAGCCCGACGACGACGACCTCTCGCTCGCCGCCCGGCGCGAGCTCCGCGAGGAGACCGGCTACGAGGCCGGGAGCGTCGAACCACTCACGACCGTCGAGCCCTCCAACGGCGTCGGCAACTCCGTCCACCACCACTTCGTCGCCCGCGACTGCGAGCCGGCGGGCGACCAGGAGCTCGACCACGACGAGAGCATCCTGGTCGACACCCGCCCCTACGACGAGCTGCTAGCCGCCGCCCGCGACGGCGCTCTGCGCGACGGGCGGGCCATCACCGCACTCTGCTACTACGAACTGTTCGGCTGAGCGGCCGGGGGTTCAAGTACGATACCGCGCCCAGACGTGGCGTGCGCTGAGAATCGCCACGCGACGGCCGAGGCCGGTGTGCGACGCACCGTCGTGTGCCCCCTGCCGCGTCGCCTGTCCGCCCCCACCGTCTGCTCGATGTCGTGTTATCTCCTACCACAGTGGTTTTGTCGGTACGACACCTAGGAGACGTGTGCAGCGTCGGTTCCTCTCGTACCGCACGACGCTCGCGGTGCGGCTCGCCGGGTTGATCGTCCTCGTCAGCTACGGCTTCGCCGTCGGCGCGGGGCTCCCGTTCGCATTACTCGCCGCTGCGTCCGTGTATCTCGAGGCGCGACGCCCCGATCGCGTGCCGGCGCACTACCGGTAGTCCCGCCGAACGCGCACCTCGTCGCCAAACGATACCCTTACCGCCGGTGCCCGGGTAGCCGACGCCAATGAGAGAGAAGTTCGAGGTCCGCGACAGCGACGCCGGCGGTCGCATCGGGGAGTTGACCGTTCCCCGTGCCGGCGTCACCGTCGAGACCCCCGCGCTGATGCCGGTCGTCAATCCGAACATAGTCACCATCGAGCCCTCGCGGATGGCCGACGAGTTCGGCGCGGAGATCATCATCACGAACTCCTACATCATCAAGACGACCGATGGACTCGAAGCCGACGCCCGCGACCAGGGGCTCCACGACCTGCTCGACTTCGACGGAGCCATCGTCACCGACTCCGGGAGCTTCCAGCTCGCCGAGTACGGCGAGATCGACACGAACACCGAGGACATACTCCAGTTCCAGCACGAGATCGGCAGCGACATCGGCACGCCCGTGGACATCCCGACGCCCCCGGACGTCTCCCACGAGCGCGCCGAGTCCGAACTCCGCACGACACAGGAGCGCCTGGAGCTCGCCGAGACCATCGACGTGGGCGACATGCTCGTCAACGCGCCGGTGCAGGGCTCGACCCACCCCGACCTGCGCGAAGACGCCGGTGCACACGCCGCGGAGACGGACCTCGATGTGTTCCCCGTCGGCGCGGTCGTCCCGCTGTTGAACGACTACCGCTACGACGAGATGGTCGACGTGGTCGCCGCGTCGAAGCGCGGCCTCTCGCGCGACTGCCCGGTCCACCTGTTCGGGGCGGGGCACCCGATGATGTTCGCCCTCGCCGTCGCCATGGGCTGTGACCTGTTCGACTCGGCGGCGTACGCGCTGTACGCCCGGGATGGCCGTTACCTCACGGTCGACGGCACCGAACACGTCGAGGAGCTCGACTACATGCCCTGCTCGTGTCCGGTCTGCGTCGACGAGACGCCGGAGTCTCTCCGTGCGATGGACGACCGCGACCGTGAGGAGGCACTCGCCGCCCACAACCTCCACGTCACCTTCGCGGAGATGCGCACCATCAAGCAGGCCATCCGCGACGGCGACCTCATGGAGCTCGTCGAGCGGCGCGCCCGCGCCCATCCGGCGATGCTCGACGGCTACCGTGCGCTCACCGACCACGCGGCCCAGCTGGAGGAGACCGACCCCGCGTCGAAGGGCTCGTTCTTCTACCTCTCGAACGAGAGCGCACAGCGGCCGGAGGTCGTCCGGCACCACGAGCGGCTGGACCGGCTCTCCCCGTCGGGCGAGGTGCTGCTGACCGAGGGCGACCACTCGAGCGACTACGACGAGTCCTGGCCGGTCGTTCCGCCCTTCGGCCCGTTCCCGAAGGCGCTCCGGAACACCTACCCGCTGACCGCGGAGATGCCGAGCCGGCTCGACCGCGACGCGTACGAGGCCGCCGCCAGCGGCGTGGCACGACTCGCCGACGTGAATCCCGACACCTCGTTCACACTCGCCCACGAGGGCTGGCCGGAGAGCGCGCTGGCGCTCGTTCCGGAGTCGGTGAGCGTCGAGAACCTGTGGCGCGGCGACCGCTGAACGCTGGCCCGCTCGCCCCGGAGCGGATGTCGGTGCACAAAGCAAGATAGTAGTCCGTCGGTCCCCGACACCGTGCCATGACCGACTACTTCGAGGTTCTCGAGCGCGACGGCGCGGCCCGGCTGGCCGAGCTCCGGCTGACCGAGGCCGTGACGACGCCGGCGCTCGTGGACGAGCACGTCGACGACGCCGGGAGCCTCTGGCGGGCCGAGCGCGAGCTACCCGACGGCGACGAGTCCCGGCTGACCGTCCTTCCGCATCGAGGCCTCCCGGCAGGCACCGCTGACGAAGTCGCCGACTCCTTCGCCGTCGACTACCCGTCCGTCGACTACCCGAGCGCCGCGGTCGTCTCCGCGGACACGGCGGCCGACCACGGCGCGGACGCCTACGTCGTCTCGGACGCCGGTGGCTCGCTCGGCCACGGTGCGGGGATGAAAGACCTCGTTCTGGCAGTCCGCGACGCAATCCCGGACGACACCGGGCTCTACCTCTCTGGCGTCGCCACGCCGCGGAACGTCGCCGTCCTCGCCTACGCCGGGGTCGACCTGTTCGACGCCCACCGGGCCTACGTCCGCGGCACCGAGGGCCGCTACCTGACGACCGACGACGCCTACTTCCTCGAGGACCTCGACGAGCTCCCGTGTGCCTGTCCGGCCTGCGCGACGCCGCGCGAGGAGTTCGGCCGCGAGGACTGTGCGGCACACAACGTCAACGTCCTCGAGGCCGAGCTACGGCGGGTCCGTCGACGCATCCGCGACGGCCGTCTACGCGACTACATCGAGGGCCAGGCCCGCCAGGACCAGTGGCTCACGGCGCTCATGCGCGAGCTCGACCAGCAGTACAGCTACCTGGAGGAGCGGACGCCCGTCTACCGCGGCGCGGACCTGGACGCGGCGACGGAGGACACCATCCGCCGGGCCGAGATCCAGCGCTTCGCCGAGCGCGTGACGACCCGGTACCGGAGCCGGTTCGACGACCACCCGCTCGTGCTCGTGCCGTGCTCGGCCGCGAAGCCCTACAGCGAGTCCCAGAGCCACCGGCAGTACATGGACGCCATCCAGTTCCGGGGCCACATCGTCTCGATGACCTCGCCGATCGGCGTCGTCCCGCAGGAGCTGGAGACCACGTACCCCGCCCAGCACTACGACTCCGTGGTGACGGGCCGCTGGAGCGCCGACGAGGTGGAGTTCGTGAGCGAGGTGCTCCGGCGCTACCTCGAGCGGAGCGACTACCCACGTATCGTCGCACACGTTCCGGACGACTATCGGCCCATCCTCGAACGCATCGAGGGTGACCTCGACGTCCCCGTCGAGTACACCGTCGCGGACCACCCGACGACGAGCGAGAGCCTCGGGAACCTGCGCGACGCGCTGGCGGGCGAGGACGCCTACAGCAAGCGCGAACGCGAGCACAACACGGTCCGGGCGCTGGCGGACGTCCAGCTCGGCGACGGCGCGGGCGACGACCTGTTCGAGTCGTTCCGGACGACGAGTCGGTACCCGAAGCTCCAGGTCCGCGACGACGACGGCGAGCAGCTCGCGACGCAGGTCCCGAGCTACGGGACGCTCTCCTTCACGCTCGAAGGAGCCCGCCGCTGGGACGAGAGCGACGCGCCGACGAAGCGGGTCGAGATCGACGGCTTCGTTCCGCACGGCAGCGTGCTCGCGCCCGGCGTCGTCGACGCCGACGAGGACATCCGCGTCGGCGACGAGGTTGTCGTCGAGGGGCCGGCTGCCTACGCCATCGGTCGTGCACAGATGCACGGCGCAGCGATGGTCGAGAGCACGCGTGGCGAGGCGGCGTCGGTCCGCCACGTCGAAGAGAAGTAGTCAGGTCGTTCGTCTCGATACGTAGTTCGTGGCCCGCTCCGGCAGTCTCGCTCGCAGTCACCCGGCCGGTCGCGGGGACCAGATTCGTATGACCTACATATTCGTTGGAACGCGGCTACCAACTGGTTGCCTGGCGAGTTTATAGGCGCTGAGTCGCTGGATACAACCGATGAGGCAGGAGTCGGTCGCGACGAGTTGCGAGCGTTGCAGGAACAGGACACCGGAGCGTCGTGAGGCGTCCACATTGCAGACCGACGCCCGTTCGGGGTGACGAGGATGAGAGACCACCCGATACCGGACGAGGCAGTGCTGCTCGCGGCAGCGAGAGCCGGCGTGCCGCCGAACCGCCTTCCCGAACTCGTCGGGCTGGTGCAGGCCGACCTCGGGCTCCGGGTCGACGACTACCGGAGCCGTTACGAGTGCGTCCACGAGACGAGCGAGGCGTTCGTCTTCTTCGTCGAATGGGGACACTGGGCGACTATCGGCGAGCGCCTCGGTTTCGATGCGACGGACTCCCACGCGGTCGAGCGTGCCCACGTCGAGCACCTGCACCGACTCGCGCGTGAGGCCGACCGGGTCCAGGAGTTCGCGACGGCCCTCGAGGTGCGGGAGTGCGTCGTCATCGGGAAGGACACGCCACAGGCCGCGACCGACGGCGGGGATACGAGCACCGAGCCCGAGCCGCGTTAGTCACCGCCCGTTGCTGGCCGCCCGATGCGCGTCCTCGACAGCCGCACGGAGCGCCGACTCGTCGGCGGCCCAGGTCAGGTGGCTGGTGCAGTCACAGTCCGAACAGCCGAAGCCGGGAACTGCGTCGGGGAGCCGTCGGGCGACGGCGCACTCGACATCGTCGGCAGTCCGCACATCGCCCGCGACCGTCGCGGCGTCGTGTCCCAGCAGGTAGTCGACGTGCCAGTGTTGCACGTCGCGTTCGCCGGCGGCGACCGCGCGGTGCCGGTCCAGCCGCGAGAACCCGCCGCTGCCGAGCGCGCTGCCCGTGTATCCGTACCAGCCCGCGTCCAGCGCCACCTCGCCGAGGGCACCGACGTCGAGCGTGACGGAGCGCGAGAGTTCGACGAGTAGCGTGTACGTACCACCAGCCATGAGCGGACGTGCCGGCGGCGACTGCAAGAAGCCGGCGGTCCACGCCGACGCGACCGGCTTTTGTGCCGTCGTCCCGGAGTCGGGGCCGTGACCCGACTCGACCGCCGGCGTGCGTGGCGCTGGGGGCCCGCGGTCGGCTGGGCGACGGTCGTCGTCGTCGCCTCGCTCGTCGACCCACCTGGGGCAGCGACGGCGACGACCGGCCCGTTCGGCGTCCTGCCGGCGGACAAGTGGCAACACGGGCTCGGCTACGCCCTGCTCGGTGGGCTGGTCGCACGGTCGTTCGGCCGGTCGACGCTGCGAGCGGCGCTGCTGGCGGTCGGCGTCGTCGTCGCCGTCGGCGTCGGCGTGGAGGTCCTCCAGTCGTTCGTCCCCTGGCGAACTGCCTCGCTCCTCGACGGCACGGCGAACGCGGTCGGCGCGCTCGTCGGCGTGGGTGGCTGGCAGCTCGCCGCGAAAAGGTCTCCCGGGCGCTGGGAACGCTCGTAACAGGCTTTTCTCCACCGGGACGACTCTCGTGTATGAGCTCACAGGGCACCTGCACGCGGCGGACTGCACTCCGAGCACTCGGCGTCGGGGCCGGCCTCGCTGCGACGGGCGCGACGGCAACCGCACAGGACCAGCCGACGTTCGACGGCTGGCTGGACAACGTCGGCAACTACGACGGAGTCGTCGACGAAACGGGCAGCGACAGCGTGACCGTCCAGGTCGGGAGCCAGGCCAACGGCGGCGCGTTCGGTTTCTCGCCACCGGCGGTCCGGGTCGACCCTGGCACCGAGGTCGTCTGGGAGTGGACCGGCGACGGCAGTGTCCACAACGTCCTCCCGGACTCGGGCGGCTGGGGCTCCGAACTCGTCAGCGACCCGGGGCACACCTACTCGCAGACCTTCGACGAGGCGCAGGTGGTGAAGTACTACTGCGATCCCCACAAGGGGCTTGGCATGAAAGGCGTCGTGGTGGTCGGTGACGCCGGGTCGTCCGGCGGTGGCGGCGGCCAGGAGAGCTTCGAAGAGCCGGACTACGGCGGCTGGTTCGACGACGTGGGGAACTACGAGTCGACCGCGAACGAGACCGGGAGTGACAGCGTGACCGTCCAGGTCGGGAGCCAGGCCAACGGCGGCGCGTTCGGGTTCGCCCCGCCAGCGATCCGGGTCGACCCTGGCACCGAGGTCGTCTGGGAGTGGACCGGCGACGGCGGCGTCCACAACGTGCTCGCCGAGGGCGCGAACTGGGGCTCCGAACTCGTCAGCGACCCGGGGCACACCTACTCGCGGACCTTCGAGGAGCCCGGCATCCACAAGTACTACTGCAAACCCCACGAGGGGCTGGGCATGAAGGGTGCCGTCGTGGTGACCGGCGACGGCGGCACCGACGAGAGCGCCGCCGAGGGCTGGACCGAGCCCACGTCCCAGCCCCGCCCGGTCGGCGAATCCAGCATCGAACCTCTGGAGCTTGCCTTCGTCGGCGGCTTCGGCTCGCTGCTGCTGTTCCCCGCGCTCGTCGGCATCGCGATGGGGCTGGGCTCCGACGGCCGGCCGGAAGATGAACCGGGCGGCGGAAACTGACCGCCAGCCGGCGCCCGAAAAACCGAACTGTCTTAATGCATCCGTTCGCAGTAGCTGGATACGGATGTACGACCCGTCCGCGACGGACGAACCGGAGTTCCAGTCTGTCGTCGATGCCCTCGACGACGAGGACTGCCACACGATCATCGAGGCGCTCGACGAGCCGATGACCGCCAGTGAACTCTCCGAGGAGTGCGACATCCCGCTCTCGACGACCTACCGGAAGCTCGAACAGCTCACCGAGGCGTCGCTGCTCGTCGAGGAGACCCAGCTCCGTCCGGACGGCCGTCACACGTCGCAGTACCGCGTCAACTTCGAGAACGTCACAATCATGCTCGCCGAGGACCACTCGCTCGAACTACGCATCGCTCGGCCACCCGAAACGCCAGACGAACGCCTCGCGTCGATGTGGGAGGAGGTGCGCAAGGAGACATGACACACCTCTCAGCCCTCGTCATCGCGTTCAAGACGCTCGCGCTCGTCTTCGGCGGCCTCATCACCTACTTCGCCACGAAGGCGTACCGCCGGACCGGATCGCCCGCGCTCCGTGCGCTGGCGGTCGGCTTCGGCTTCGTCACGCTGGGCGCGATGCTGGCCGGTGCCGCCGACCAGTTCATCATGGGGACCGACGACCGCACCGTCGCGCTGGCCATCGAGAGCCTGCTGACCACCGTCGGCTTCGGCGTCATCCTCTACTCGCTGTACGCCGACTGAGCCGTCGGCCCCTCGGCGACCCGAAGCGGATTTACGCACACGACCGTTGTTCTCCGGCAATGAGCAAGCCCAGCCCCGAGGTGTACGAGCAGGGGAAGGGGATGGACGCGCACAACCAGGTGATGCGTCGCATCCGCGCCGAGAAAGACGAGACGTACGACCCCCACGAGCCGACGCGGGTGTGGCTCGACGAGGACAACACGCCCGGCGGCGTGTTCCAGAGCCTGACCATCATCCTGAACACCGGCGGCTGCCGCTGGGCTCGCGCCGGCGGCTGCACGATGTGTGGCTACGTCGCCGAGTCCGTCGAAGGTGGCTCGGTGAGTCACGAGGCGCTGATGGACCAGATAGCGGTCTGTCTGGACCACGAGGCCGAGAACGCGGACGAGCAGAGCGACCTCATCAAAATCTACACCTCCGGGAGCTTCCTCGACGAGCGCGAGGTCGGTGCGGAGACCCGCCGTGCCATCGCGGAGACGTTCGCGGACCGCGAGCGCATCGTCGTCGAGTCGCTGCCGGACTTCGTCGACAGGGAGAAGATCGGCGAGTTCACCCGTCACGGGCTGGACACCGACGTCGCCGTCGGACTGGAGACGGCGACCGACCGCGTGCGTCACGACTGCGTGAACAAGTACTTCGACTTCGCGGACTTCGAGGACGCCTGCGCCGAGGCCGTCGCGGCCGACGAGGCAGCGGGGGACGACGAGGGCGACGCCGGCGTGAAGGCGTACCTGCTGATGAAGCCGCCGTTTCTCTCGGAGCCGGAGGCGCTCGAAGACATGAAGTCGTCCGTGCGTCGCTGCAGCGCGGTCGACGGCTGTCACACCGTCTCGATGAACCCCTGCAACGTCCAGCGGTACACGATGGTCGACGAGCTGTTCTTCCGGGGCGGCTACCGCCCGCCGTGGCTCTGGTCGGTCGCGGACGTGCTGGAGTCGACCACCGACTGCGACGCCATCGTCGTCTCCGACCCGGTCGGTCACGGCTCCGACCGCGGCGCGCACAACTGCGGCGAGTGCGACGACCGCGTCCAGACCGCTATCAAGGACTTCGACGTGCGGCAGGACCCGTCGGTGTTCGAGCAGGTGTCCTGTGACTGCGAGCTGACGTGGTCGGCCGTCCTGGAGCGCGAGACCAGCTACAACATGCCGTTGGCCCGGTAGTCACTCCGGCAGCGTCGTCCCGTTCTTCTCTCGGCCATCCGTCTCCCGTTCGTCGACGACCGACGACATCGCCAGCGGCACGTGAAGGGTGACGACGGTACCCCGCGGCTCGTTGTCCTCGAAGCTGAGCCAGCCACCGGCCTGGGTGACGACCCAGTTGACCAGCCAGAGACCGAGGCCACTGGCGTGTCTGAGCTGTGTGATCTCCTGTTCCTCGGAGAGGAGTGCGCGCTCCGGCTCGGGAATGCCGGGGCCGTTGTCCGCGACCGACACCTTCAGGACGTCGGAGTCGGTCTCGCTGCGGGACGCGCTCACGTGGATCTCCGGCTCGTCGGTGTCGTTGTGCTCGACCGCGTTCTCGATGACGTGGAAGATGGCCGTCCGGAGCAGGTCGTCCGCGCGGACCTGTGCGGACTCCGGCAGGTCGGTCGTGAACTCGGCCGCCGGGTACTGCTCGGAGAGCCGCGCGATGGACGTGCTGACGCCCTCGCGGACGTTCACCGGGCCGGTCGCCGTGCGGTCACGGTCGAGCGTGCGCTCGACGGCACGGGTCTTCTCGGCGAGGCCGATGAGGTCGTCCGCGCGGTCGATGATGGTCTCCGAGTAGCCGACGGCGGTGGTCCCGTCGACCACGCCGCCGAGCATCTCCGCCGAGCCCTTGATGATGTTCATCCCGTTGCGCAGGTCGTGTCGAAGCACGCGGTTGAGTATCTCGACGCGCTTCTGCCGCTCCTTGCGCTCGGTGATGTCGGTGTAGACCCCGAACGTCCGCGGGGAGGTCTCGTCCAGGTCGACGGGGACGACGGTCATCAGGAAATCCCGTAGGCCGTCGGTCGTGCGTCGCTTCACCTCGCCCTCGACCAGCTCGCCGCGGTTCGCCCGCTCGTTGATGTGCTGTCCCTCGTCGTCCCGGTCCGGAGGGACGATGAACTCGTCGAGGTTGCTGCCGGCGATCTCGTCGGCGTCGTAGCCGAACACCTGCTCGAACGCGGCGTTGACCTCGACGACCCGGGGAGACCTGTCCTCGTCGTGTACCGCGTACACCACCGGGTCGGGAACGTTCTGGAACAGGGCTGCGAACCGATCGCGCTCGTCCTTGAGCTCGGTCTCGAACGACGCTCGCTCCAGCGCGTCGGCGACGTGGGTCATCAGGAGCTCCGTGAGCTCGAGGTCGGACTGGTCGAACGCGCCGACCTCGTCGGAGACGGCCTGGAACACTCCCTCGTCGCCGACGGGCACGGAGAGAAGCGACCTGTACGCCCGGTCCTCCGGCTCGGCCGCGTTGTCGGCGGTCACGTCGTCGATGAGGAAAGACTCGCCCGTTCGGTGTGTCTTCCCCGCGAGTCCCTGGGTCACCGGGGCGCGGTCGTCGTAGCCTCTGGGCTCGACCTCGGAGGAGAGCGCTCTGGAGACGAGGAACTCGTCGACTTCCTCGTCGACACAGCAGATGTCGAAGTCGAGCACTCGCTCTGCGGCCTCGACGGTCAGCGTCCATATCTCGTCGCGAGTCTCGCAGTCGTCGAGGTCGGAGGCGATGGCGTGCAGTGCCTCTATCTTGCGCTTCTGTGCGACGAGTTCGGCCTCCATGCGCTTGCGTTCGGAGATGTCGCGCACGACGACCGCCGTCCCGTCGAAAGTCGTCTCGTCGGGGAGGCTGGCGATGGTCGCCTCGTACTCGACGACCCCCTCCTCGCCGAACTCGAGCTCGAAGGTGTGTGTCTCGCTGCCGGTGTCGCCGTCGCCCAGCGCCGCCAGCTCCTCACGGCCGCGTTCGATCTGCTCGTCCGGGAGGACCTCGTCGACGTGGCGGCCGAGCAGGTCCTCCCGCTCGTAGCCGATCATCTCGGCCATCACGTCGTTGACCGCACGGAAGCGTCCGGACTCGTCGAGCGCGAACACGCCGTCGCCCGCTGCCTCCACGATGGTGTGGTGTCGCTCCAACTCGCGTTCGCGGGTGCTCCGGTCGAGGGCAGCCTGCGTCGTCGACGCGAGGATGTTCGCCATGTGGACGTCGGTCCGGTCGAAGGCGCTGCGTGACCGGGACCCGAAGGCGAGGATGCCGTGGTCGGCCAGCGGGACGACGATGGCGCTCTCGAGCGCCAACCTACCGGGCATCCCGGTCTTCGACGTCGCATCCTCGTTGATGACGACCGTCTCGTGCTCCTGAAACGCGCGCCAGGCGAGCCCGTCGTTCGGGTCGAGCAACGTCGGTTCCTCGAAGTTGTCCACGGTGGCCGAGACCGGGCGGAGAACCTCCCTGACCTCGTCGTGGAAGAAGACGGCGGCGTAGGGCTGGTCGAGGACAGTCCGGGCGGCCTCGACCACGAAGTCGGCGACCTGGGCTGGTTCCTCGACGCCGACGAGTTCGCTGGTCGTCGCCTGAAGCGACTCGACGGTCTCGCGGCGGTCCACGCGGTCGGTCACGTCCCGGACGAACGAGAGCGCTCCGAGCACGCTCCCGTCGTCGTCGGTCAGCGTCCTATTGTACCACTCACAGGTCAGTTCCTCGCCGTCGGCGGTGACGTTCCGGTTCACGTTGACCTCCGGAACGTCGCCGTCGGGCGAGAGCGCGGCGTCCGAGACGAGCCGGACGGCCTCGCGCTCGTCGGGTGGGACGAGCAGTTCCACGACGTGCTCGCCGATCGCCGCGGCCGGCTCGTGGCCGAAGATGTCGGCCGCGCCGGCGTTCCAGGCGGTGATGTGACCGTCGGCGTCGACCTCCACGACCGCGAGCGGTGCCTGGTCGTAGACGAGCCTGAGGCGGTCGAGTTCGCTGTCGACGGTCGGACCGGCCGTCGGCTCGACCACGTCGGCGACGCGCTCGCGGAGTACCTCGGGACCGGCCGAGACGGGAACGTAGCCGTCCACACCGGCCGCGACGGCCCTGCTCGCGAGGGCTTCGTCGCCGTCCTCGGTGAGAACGAAGAAGGGTAGTGTCGGCCGTCGCTCACGTACCGTCTCGAGCAGGGAGAGTGGGTCGCCGTCGATCGTGTCCGTCGCGACGACGCAGTCGGGTTCGCCATCGAGTTCGTCGAGTGCTGACGCCACGTCGGGCGCAGTGCTCACCGACCAGGGAAGCGACGCTACCGTCTTCGTCCGCACGTCGCCGGGGGGCGCGACGAGCAGGAGGCGTGTTGTCCGTCCAGTCATTCGACTCTCGGCGGCACCACGAGCCACCAGTTATCCGCACCGAAGACAGCCACGGACTTTAATGCTTTAGCCGTTACGAGCCCCGAATCGGGCCTCGATTGGCCGTCGAATCGCCCTACTCGGCGGCGAAGCCGCGAAGGAGCGGCCGTCCGTCGGTGCCACCGACGTCCGCGAGCGCGGCGCGCTCCGGATGGGGCATCAACACTGCCACGGAGTCGCGCTCGCCGACGACACCGGCGACGTTGTGCTTCGAGCCGTTCGGGTTCGCCTCGTCCGTGAGGTTGCCGTCGGCGTCGCAGTACCGGAACAGGACCCTGTCCTGGGTCTCCAGTTGCGTGAGACGGTCCTCGCTGATCTCGTAGCGCCCCTCGCCGTGAGCGATGGGGAGTTCGATGACCTCGCCCGTCTCGTAGCCGGCGGTCCACGGCGTGTCGGTGCGCTCGACCCGGACGTGGACGTGCTCGCACTGGAAGCGGGCGCTGGCGTTCGTCGTGAACGCGCCCTCGGTCAGCCCGGACTCGCAGCCGACCTGCGCGCCGTTGCAGACGCCGAGGACGGGGACGCCCTCGCTCGCCAGCTCGCGCACCTCGTCCATGACGGGCGAGCGTGCGGCCATCGCGCCGGCGCGAAGGTAATCCCCGTAGGAGAAGCCGCCGGGGAGCACGACGCCCGTCGTGTCGGCCGGGAGGCCGTCCTCGTGCCAGACGATCTCGGCGTCGATACCGAGGTCCTCCAGGGCCCGGAGGGCGTCGCGGTCACAGTTCGACCCGCCGAAGCGGACGACGGAGACCGTCATTCGCGCGGGGCGACCTCCACGTCGTAGTCGTGGATGGTCGGGTTCGCGAGCAGGCGCTCTGCCATCTCCGAGGCACGCTCGCGGGCGGCGTCTTCGTCAGCCGCGTCCAGATCGACCTCGAACCGGTCGGCCGAGCGCAGCCCCGACAGCTCGAAGCCCAGGCGCTCCAGCGCGCGCTTGGTCGTCTCGGCCTCCGGGTCGAGGACTCCCTGCTTGAGTCGGACAGTCACCGTGGCGGTGTAGGCGCTCATCAGGTGGAGACGCGCGTTCGTGTTCAAAAACTCTTGTGACTCACGCCTGTGATGCACGTTCGTGGATAGCGTCTCGGTCGGCCACGACGCCGGCTCACTCCCCGTGCGTGAACCCGCGGTCGGGCAGCGCCTCCCCGTCGATACTGACGGCGAGGTCGCCATCGTCGCCGTCCGTGACCTCGCCGACGACCGACAGCGGCACCGGACAGTCGGCGCGGGCGTCCTCGACCGCGTGCTCGGGGACCGTACAGACCAGCTCGAAGTCCTCCCCGAAGTACCAGGCCAGCTCGCGGACCGTCGCCTCGTCCGCGGCGACATCGTGCACCGCGCTGTCGACCGGCACGGCGTCGCCATCGAGCGCCAGCCCGACCTCGCTCGCCTCGGTGAGCTGGTGACAGGAGCGCGCGAGCCCGTCGCTGGAGTCCATCATCGCCGTCGCGTGCTCGGCCAGCGCCAGCCCGGCGGCGACACGGGGCTCGAACCGAAACAGCTCGTTCGCGCGGTCCGTCTCGCTCGCCTCGAACAGTCGCAGGGCCGCGCCGCTCCGTCCGAGCGCCCCGGTCACGCACAGCCGGTCGCCCGGCTCCGCACCGCTCCGCCCCACCGGGTCGTCGGTCCGTCCGAGCGCCGTCGTCGCGACCGTGAACTCCTGGTGTGTGTCGAGGTCGCCACCGACGTACTCCGCCCCGACCGCCTCGCAGACGTCCGTCGCCCCCTGCAGGAACTCGCGGAGCTCCGACTCCTCGAAATCGGGTGCCGCGTACACCGCCACCGCCCCCGTCGCCTCGGCTCCCGTCGCCGCCACGTCCGACAGCGACGCGCCGACCGCCCGCCAGCCTGCCGTGTACCGCGTCGTCCCTGCGGGGAAGTCCGTCCGGTCGTGGAGCATATCAGTCGTCACGACCGTCCCGTCGACGACCGCCGCGTCGTCCCCCGCATGGTCGACGAGGCCGCCGACGAGCGAGAGCGCCGCCCGTTCGTTCATGTCGGCCACGTGTTTCGTGGCGTGTGGCAAAAGGAACGCGGTCCGGGAATAGATTCCACTCCGGCGACCACGATAGCCAGAGCGCACCGTCCCGCTCGGCATGCAACACAGCCGCGCGCCGGAACAGGGGTTGACAGCATTTGTAAACTCATCCGGACGACGACGCCGTCACCAGCCGCACGGCCAAGACACCCCGCGCCGGCAGGCGCGTGGGTGTCGAGGGGGAGGGCTGGCGCGGTGTGGTCGCGGTTGCGGGGGTGGGACTGAAAGGGGCTGCGGGCTACGCGAACCCGGACCCAACAAGCACCGCAGCGGAGCGAGGAGCGCAGTTATGGTCCCGGGAGCGTAGCCCGCCGGGGCTTTCTGGTTGTTTGGGGTCGAGTCTGCTCTCAAGGTTGGCGGGGCTTTCTGGCTGTTGGCGTCACCGGCGAGTCCCACGACTCACACACCAACCGCAGTCACGCAACGAGAAACGACGAGCCGAAACAAATTCGAGACCGAATTATTCGGACACGAACTCGGCACCGCAGTCGCCACAGCGCGAGCCGTTTCCGGGGCGGGTCCGCTGGGCGAACACGGCGCCGCAGTCGTCGCAGACCATGAACAGGCGGTGTTCGGGGTCGACGCCGGCCTCGAACGACATCTCGACCCAGGCGTCGGCGTTGTCTGGGTCGAAGATGCGGACGCCATCGTCGGTCTGGCACCAGTCGTAGTCGGCGTCGCCCTCGGTCTGGACGGGGTCTGCACCCTGATTTACCATCATCGGTAGCTCCGACACCGCGAAACATAAGACCGTTGGTAAATTTGAACACGGAACCGAGTTAACCGTCGGTTTTTACCGGTCGGGGTCGAACCCCGCTGGTATGACGCTCGACCCGGTGCACTTCGACGGCATCGCGGAGCTGGCCCGCCGCATCCGGTACGACGTGAACGAGTCGGACCACCGGGCGTTCGCGGAGACCGTCTGGAACGAGTTCCTCGCCCCGCTGGTCCACGACGGCCGGACGGTGCTCGAACCGCTCGACGGGCTGGCGCGGCACTCGGCCCCGGTCGAGGACGTGGCGCTGACCGAGACGGCGTTCGACACCGTCCACGGGCTGGACTCGGGCACGATCAACCCGACGACGTTCACGAACGGGCTGGTGCTCGACATCGCGCAGGCGGCGATGTCCGCGACGCCGTCGGACCTCGATCTGCACCGGGCGCGCACACTCGTGATGACCGTCCACACGAACGACGCGACGGTCGACGTGGACGAGGCCGACTGGGAGGAGGGAGACGATGGGTACATCAGGTCACAGATCCGCCACGCGCCACACGTCAACCGGTTCGAGGAGGGCGTCGTCCACGCGCTTGCGCTCTACCTCGCCGAGTCGGACCACGCTCTCGAACACGCAGACGAGGTGGACGAACTGCTCGTGCTCGACGGGCCGCTCTACCCGAAGGGGCTGCTGAAGTGGGCCGACCGCCACCCCGAACTCGCCACGCTGCTCGCCGAAGAGGACCAGCCTCGCGAGGTCGTCGGGAACTACGTCGAGCTCGTCGAGACGTTCGTCCAGCGCGACGTGCCGCTCGTCGGCTTCGTCAAGAATCCCGCCTCGAAAGTCGTCACGCAGGTGGTCCGGAAGCAGGGCGGGCAGGCCCCCTGGGTCGACGACTCCGCGTTCTTCTCGCGGGTACTCGAACGACGCGACCCCGGCGAGACCGGGGCGTACGAGCGCGACACGGACCGGCTCACCTGCACGAACTGGTTCCGGTCGCGGGGTGGCGTCGACCGCCCGCTCTCGACCGACGGCGACGCCCTCGGCGTGGAGCGCGGACTCGACGCCAGCGAGTACGAGGTCACGTTCTGCATGGTGTACGACCCGCGCGAGGACATCGTCTACCGGCTCGAAGCGCCCTACGCGTTCACGAAGGACGCCGACCTGCGTGAGGACCTGCGACTGTTCGCGATGCAGGAGGTCGCCGCCGAGTCCGGCCCGCCGCGTGCCGTCGCGAAGGCCGACGAGCTGGCGCGGATCAGCCGCGACGAGAAACGCGCGCTCCGCGAGACGCTGGAGGAGAGCTTCGACGCCCGCCGCGCCCGGAACTACGACGACATGCGCTGGGGCGACGGCGAGTAGGTATCGGGTCGGCGGTGGTCAGGCGGGCTCGGCCTTCGTCGTCGTCACCTCGACGTCGGTCGGGTCGACGCCGATGCGGGCGAACTGCGTGCGGACGTGCTCCTCGGCCGCCGCGACGGCCTGGTCCTTCGTCTCGAAGCCACGGGGCATCGGGGACTCGAAGGCGACGTTGACCGTCTCGCCGCCGACCTGCTGTACTGTGCCGCCGCTCTCGACCGCGTAGAACTCGTCGCAGACCCAGACGTACGGCGCGTCCTCGTCGGGCGCACCCTGGAACTGCGGGGCCTCCTCGCCGCGTTCGTAGATGGTCCCCGTCAGGTCGGTGCCGGCCGCGCTCCCGCGTACGAGCAACATGACCCGCCGCTACGTTCCGGGGCCGCATAAGAGCGCGGGCTACAGGTCTCGATCACGACCCCTCGGCCTCGTACACGAACTGGTACTTGTCGGGGCGGTACAGCTTGAGAGCCGACTGGGTGAGTCCGACCAATGCGACACCCAGGTTGACACCGACGACGAAGCTCACCGCGTTCGGGTCGTTGGCGAGGAACCAGCCGAGGATGACGACCACGTAGCCGGCGAACAGGAGGAGCTGTAGCAGGGCTTTTCGCATCTTCCTTTTACGCTCGTGGTCGCGGGGAGAAAAAGGTGGGTCCGCGGTTCTCGGAGTCGAGACACGCGGTCACTGGATGGGAAACGGGTTTGACCCCGGCCCGCCTTGGCCCTGACATGACCGACCTCGGCGATTTCGGCGACTTCGACGGCGGCGACGACGGAGGCGGGCCGTCGGTCGGCGTGGACGACGACGGCGCTGCGCCGGCGACGGGCGACTCGGCCGCCGACGGCGGTTCGTCCGCCCGCGAGGACGAGTTCGAACCGCTCGACGTCTCGCCCCGGGGCAGCGACCGCGGCATCGGCACCATCGCGGTCTCCGAGGGCCTCCAGATCTGCGAGCGCGAGGAGGACACCCAGCTCCGGGCGTACGTCACCACGGGCAACCGGCCGAACGTCCGCATCGGCTCCTATCTCCTCGTCCCCTACCCCGACGGCGAGCGGCTGTTCTGTCGCATCACCGGCCTGGAGTACGCGCAGGCGTTCCACGCCGACGACGCCACCGAGATACACGCCCGGCGGGCGATGCGACGCGACGGCATCGACGAGGCCGACTACAAGTTCATGGCGACGCTGGAGCCGATGGCCGTGCTGTTCGAGCAGGACGGCGAGCTGACCCGGCGGATGGTCGACCGTGTCCCGAAGCCGGAGACGGTCGTGCGGGAGGCCGCGGACACCTCCGAGATCAAGACCGGGCTGAAGATGCCGGAGGACGGCGTGTTCGTGGGCCACCTCTCAGTCGGCGGCGAGAGGGTAGAGACGAACGCGGAGCCGCCGACCATCGACTACCGGCTGAAGGACGACTACGACTCGGGGGACCCGCTCGTCTTCCGGCACACGCTCGTCGCCGGCGGCACCGGCTCTGGGAAGACCCACGGCGCGAAGAACATCCTCCGACAGTACGTCGCCGACGAGCGCACGTACCCGATGAAGGACGGACGGTCCGTGACTCCGGCGCTCGTGATGTTCGACCCGCAGGACGAGTACGCCCAGATGCACGACGACAACCCCGCGATGACCGACGGGTTCGCCCGGCGGCTGGAGCGCGAGGGCATCGCTCACGGCGGGGTCGACGACACCACGGCGTTCGTCCCGAAGGTCGGGCGGGCGACCTACGCCGCAGACCACCACCGCGCCGAACAGGTCGAGTTCACCGTGCCGTTCTCGATGGTGCGCTCGCGCCCCTGGCTCGTCGCCAGCGCGGGGCTGAACGACAACCAGTACCCGGCGCTGAAGTACCTCCTCAAGCGCTTCTTCGACCAGCACGGGAACGAGGGCACGTACGAGCAGTTCAGGCGGTTCCTCGACGACCCCGCGCTGAAGGAGGAACTGGACGAGTCCGGCCGGGTCCACGAGGCAACCTTCGACGCCGTCAAGCGGCGGACCTACGGCTTCGGCGACGTGTTCGACCAGGCCGCCCGGCCCATCACCGACCTCGTCCACGAGTTCGTCCGGCCCGGCGGCGTCTCCGTCGTTCCGACGTACCACGTCAACGACAGCCGGGCGACGACGACGGTCGTCCTCGCGCTCGCCAGCCTGCTCGTCGACGAGAAGCTCTCGAACGACCCGACCCACGACCGCATCAAGGAGACGCCGCTCGTGCTCGGCATGGACGAGGCGCACAACTTCCTCACCGACGCCGACAACGTGCAGGCCCGGAAGGTCATCTCGAAGTTCACCGACGCCGCCAAGCAGGGCCGGAAGGAGCGCCTCGGCCTGTTTCTCATCACACAGGACCCCCAGGACATCGCCGACCCGGTGTTCAAGCAGGTGAACACGAAGGTCGTCCTGAACCTCGGCGACGAGGACGCCATCAAGTCCGTCAATATCCCGCCGAACCTGGAGAGCAAGGTGCCCTACATGGAGAAGGGACAGATGGTCGTCTACTCGCCCGACAACTCCGAGCCCGTGGAGTGCATCGGGCTGTCGACGTGTGTGACCGAGCACGGCCGATAGCTTGGTCGAAGCTTTACGTCGCGTGCCGTGGTACTACTCCGCATGAGGGGCCGTGTCCTCGTCGCCTACGACGATTCCGAGCAGTCGACCGAGGCGCTGGAGTTCGCCCTGCGCGAGTTCGGCGACGCGACTTTGCTGGTGCTGGCCATCGTCGACCCGGGCGAGGCCAACACGAAGCGGCTGTTCTCGATGCCGACGTTCGCGAGCGAGTGGTACGAGGACGCCCGCGAGGAGGCCCAGGACCGACTCGCGGAAGCGACCGAACTGGCGACCGTGGCGGGTGTCGACGTGGAGACTGATGTGGTCGTCGGCCGGCCCGCGAAGACCATCGTCGAGTACGCGAACGAGCACGACTGCGACCACATCGTCACCGGCAGCCACGGGCGCTCGGGCGTCTCGCGCATCGTGCTCGGGAGCGTCGCCGAGACGGTCGTCCGGCGGTCGCCGGTGCCCGTGACGGTCGTGCGGTAGCTCAGAAGATGTTCGCCTGCCGGTGGACCGAGATGCCCTTGTCCGTTATCTCGTAGGGCTTCGTCTCGCGGGAGTGGTTCGCGTCGCGGATCTTCTGGATCTCCACGGCGAGGCGCGTCTCCCTGAAATCGGACGGACGGACGTACTGGAGGATGAACACGGCGTCGGTGAGGTACTCGACGATGCCGTGGCGGGAGACGAACGGCGAGTCCTCGCTGGCCTCGCTCGTCAGCATCGTCGTGATGCCCGAGTTCTTCAGGCTCTGCGTGAAGTCGTACACCTCAGTCCGGCGCTTGGCCCGGGAGTCGTACATCATCTCCAGCAGCGAGACGGAGTCCAGCACGAGTCGGGTCGCCCCGAACTGCTCGATGAGCCGTGGCAGGTCCGACCGGATGGAGGCGAGGCTGTTCGCCATCTCGATAGGGTCGATGTCGACGACGGCGAGCCGGTTCTCGTCGACGTACTCGTCGAACGGCATCCCCTTCTCGACGGCGGAGTTGACGACGCGCTCGCTGCTTTCCTCGAGCGTGATGAAGATGGCCCGCTCGCCGTTCTCCAGGGCCTCGTTCAGGAACTGCAGCCCGAAGGTCGTCTTCCCGGTCCCGGCCGAGCCGATGGTGACCATCAGCGAGCGCTCGGGGACGCCACCCTGGACCATCTCGTCGAGGCCCTTGATGCCGAGGTCGATGCGCGGCAGGTCCGAGTCGAACTCGTCGTCGTCGAAGCTGGTGCCGCCCAGGCTGGCCCCGCCGCCCATACCGAACTGATCGCCGCCGTCGCCCATGTCGAACTCGCCGGGGTCGAAGTCGCCGACGTTGCCGTCCATCTCGCCGATGTCGGCGTCCATCCCGCCACCGCCGGAGCCGCCCGCGCTGTCGGGAAGCTGGATGTCGCCCATCGCCGCGCCGAAGTCGTCGTCGAACAACCCCCCGCCGCCGTCGTCCCCGTCGCTGCCGGTTGCGTCGTCCAGTTCGGGGTCGGCACCGTCGCCGTCGGCGACCTCGGCGGTGTCCAGAGCCTCCCAGGCGTCGGTCGCCGTCGGATCGTCGGGCGTATCCGCCGCGGTCGCACCGTCACCAGCCGTCGTTGCCCCCTGCTTGTCAGTGTCGTCGGTGTCAGCGTTGTCGGTGCCGTCGGCGTCAGCGCTGTCGGTGCCGTCGGTGTCCCCGCCGTCGCTGTCAGCGTCGTCGGTGTCGTCGCTGGGCTGTCGTCCGTGGCGCTCGCGGACGGCCCGCTCGAACCAGTCCAGCTCGTCGTCGTCACTCATGACACGCCAGCTCCGTTCGGACAGTCGGTCCGACACGCAGTCGTGGGGTGCGGTGCAGTGCCGTCGACCTGGTCGTCGAGGGGGAACATCTGGGTGTGAGTCCGGCCGGTCGGCACGCTGCCGCCGGACGGTTGGTACAGCCGATGCAAGGCCCTACGTATAAATTAACCTTGTTGCCATCCGGAGGGTTTTATCCCTCGACCGCGCTACCGTCGGGTATGAAGGTCGGCCTGGTCGCACAGAAGGAGAACGCTCGCGCTGCCAGCCTCGCGGCGCGTCTCCGCGAGATGCTCCGCGAGCAGGACGTGACGGTCGTCGTCGACACGGCCACCGCGACGGCGCTGGAGGTACCCGGCGTCGAGCCGTCGGCGATGGACGACGCCGACCTGGCGGTGAGCATCGGCGGCGACGGGACGTTCCTCTTCACCGCTCGCGGCGTCGGTACCGTCCCCATCGTCGGTGTCAACCTCGGCGAAGTCGGGTTCCTGAACGCCGTCTCGCCCGAGGACGCCGTCGACGTCGTTCGCGAGGAGGTCGACCGCTTCGAGTCGACAGGCGCGGTCCGCACCCGCGAGATGAGCCGGCTGCGAGCCCGCGGGGATGGCTGGGACCTCGACCCGGCAGTCAACGAGATCGTCGTGCATGGCCCACAGCGCGGCCACGGCAACGGTGGCGAGTTCGAGGTCCGCGTCGACGGCGAGCTGTACAGCGGCTCCGCGGCCGACGGTGTGCTCGTCGCCACACCAGCCGGTAGTACCGCCTACAACATGAGCGAGGGGGGCCCGCTCGTCCGCCCGGAGGTCGATGCCGTCGTCGTCACCGAGATGTGTGCGGGCGAGCCGATGCCGTCGCTCGTCTCCGCCGCCGACAGCACCGTCACCGTGCGTATCGGCGACGCCGAGATGGGCTACGTCATCAGCGACGGTCGCGCCCAGCAAGAGCTGGAGCCACCGACGACGATCACGGTCGAACGCGCGCGAGAACCGGTCCGGCTGGCCGGGCCGCACAGCGAGTTCTTCAAGGCGCTCAACAAGCTCGACTGAGCCGGAGTACGGGCAAACCCCCCGACTTTCGAAAGCACTAATCAATTCACGACCCTACCCGGGGGTAATGAGTGAACAACTCCCCGACGTGCAGGCGTCGAGCCCCGACGTGACCGTCGGGCTGAGCCAGGTCGGCGTGACGGGCGTCGAGAAGCTCGTCAAGCTGGCCCGCCCGGACAAGCGACCTATCGTGCTGACGGCGGAGTTCGAGGTGTTCGTCGACCTGCCGTCGTGGCGCAAGGGCGCGGACATGTCCCGGAACATGGAGGTCATCGACGAGACGCTGGAGGCCGCGACGCGCGAGGAGGCCTACCGCGTCGAGGACGTCTGTGGCGACGCCGCCGAGCGCCTGCTCGCCAAGCACGACTACACGACAAAGGCCGAGGTCCGGATGGAGGCCGAGCTGATGACCCGGGAGAAGACCCCGGAGTCGGACAGGGAGACCCAGTCGACAATCGACGTCATCGCCTCCGCGACCGCGACCGAGGAAGGCACCCGCGAGGAGATCGGCGCCCGCGTCGTCGGAATGACGGTCTGTCCCTGCTCGCAGGGGATGTCCGCGGCCCGCGCCCGGCGCGTGCTCGACGACCTCGGCGTCGACGACGACACCGCCGAGGCGTTCCTCGACGAGGTGCCCCAGCCGGGCCACTCCCAGCGCGGCCACGCCACGCTGACCGTCGAGAGCGAGGACGCTCCCGAGGTCGACCTGATGAACCTCGTCGACGTCGCCCGCGACTCCATGTCCGCCCGCATCTACAACCTCGCGAAGCGCCCCGACGAGGACCACATGACGTACCACTCCCACGCCAACGCGAAGTTCGTCGAGGACTGCGTGCGCTCGATGGCCGAAGACGTGGTGACGGAGTTCCGTGACCTGCCCGACGACGCCGTCGTGACGATGAAGCAGTCGAACGACGAGTCCATCCACCAGCACAACGCCCACGCCGAGCGAATCGTCGACATGGCGACGCTGCGCGACGAAGTGGACGGCACGCGCTGAAGCTACGCGGGTCTCGCACTTCTGACGAACGCCCAGCCTGCCACGACACCGACCCCGAGCAGGTACACCAGTCCCCAGCCGAGGCTCTCGACAGGGAGGTCCCCCGCGAACGCCCCGGCGACGACGAGCTCGCTCGCGTAGTGCCCGGGAAGCAGGGCGGCGACGTCGCTGGTCGACCCAGTCATCGGGTTCTGGAAGAGGAACACGTCGAGCGTCGGCCCGAACAGCATGACGTACACGCCCGAGAGCCTGTCGAGGACGACGCCGACGGCGACACCGACTGCGCCGTAGGTCGCGCCGGCGAGCAGGATGCCGAGGGCGAAACCGCCGAGGTGGTCCGGGGAGACGAACGCCAGTGCGACCGCCACGGTGACGACGGTCTCGACGAGGGCGACCACGGCGAGCACGCCGAAGCGGGCGAGGACGACCGAGCGCACGTCGTAGCCGGCGATGACGAGCCGGGAGTCGGCGTCGGCGGTCGCCCGCAGGACGAACAGCCCGGTGATGCCGACAACGAGTGCGGTCACGATGGGGGCGACGAGCACGACGACGGCGTCGGCGGTAGCGCGGGTCACAGTGCCACCTCCGGGCAGGTGGACCGGGACGAGTGTCGAGGGGGCGACGCTGGCGAACACGGCGACGAAGTACACCGGGAGGAACGCGAACAGGGCCAGCAGGACGGGCGTCCGAGCGTACTCGCGAAGGCCCAGCCGGAGCGCGGTGGCGGTGCGGCTCACGCGGCAGCACCTCGCGTCAGGCGGGCGTAGGCGAGCGTCGCAGCGGCAGTGAGTGCGAGTGCGTAGCCGACCGCGCCGACCACGTCACCGACCGCAAGGTCGCCGCCAAGCACCGCCGTCTCGACGAGCGCGTGCACGTGCGAGAGCGGGAACACCCACGCGATACCGTCGAGCTCGCCGACGATGCCGGTCGCCATGGCGGCGTCGATGTCGGCGACGAACACGAGCACGAGCGACCCCTCCAGCTCGCGGGGGAGCAGGGCACCGACGAGGACACCCAGCGCGCCGTAAGTCAGCCCCGCGAGTGCGAGTGCGGCGAGTGCGAGAGCCGGACGTTCGGGCACGGTGTCGTACCAGACCGACGCCAGCGAGACGCTCGCCCCGACGAGGGCGACGAGCGTCACCGTGACGAACCGCCCCGCGAGCAGGTGGGTCCGGGGGAAGCCGGCGAGGCCGAGGCGCGCGTCGGCCCGACTGGCACTGATGACCTGAAAGAGGCCGACGAGGCCGGCGAGGAACGCGGCGGCGAACGTCGCGCCGCTGATGCGACCGAGCGCACGCGGCGGCGCGGAGAGCCCCGGGAGCTGCGGGAATGCGGCCATCGCTTCCCCGTAGCCGACGACGACCGCCGGGGGGAGCACGAGGAGGATGGTGAGGTGGAACGGGTCGCGAGCGAACGCCCGAGTGCTCGCGAGGACAGCCGTTCGGAGCCGGCTCGCAGTCGCCGTCACGCCGTCTCGCCTCCGTCGCGGGGCGCCAGTTCGAGTTTCCCGTCGCGTAGCTCGTACAGCCGGTCGAATCGCTCGTGTTCGTTGACGAGGTGGGAGATGATGCCGATGCTCGTCCCGTCGGCGGTCAGCTCCTCGGTCAGCGACCAGAACGTCTGGTAGGTGTCCCAGTCGAAGCCGGTGTAGGGCTCGTCGAGCAGCAGCACGTCCGGGTCGTGCAGCAGGGAGACGCCAAGATTCACCTTCTGGCGGTTGCCGCCGGAGAGGTGGTCGACGCGGTAGTCCAGGAAGCGCTCGAAGTCCAGACGCTCGGCCAGCTCGTCCCGGGCCTCGGCGACCGCGCCCGCGTCCATCCCGTACGCCTCGCCGAACAGCTCGAACGTCTCGCGAACGGTCAGCCGGTCGTACAACAGCGTCTCCTGTGGACACCAGCCGATGCTTCCACCGCGGGTTATCTCGCCCGCGTCGGGGTCGAGCGCGCCGACGAGGAGCTTCAGCAGGGTCGACTTCCCGCTGCCGTTCTCGCCGACGATGCCGACGATCTCGCCGCGGCGGAGTTCGAGGCTGGCGCCGGTCAGCACCTCGACCGAGCGCGTGAACGGCAGGGAAGAGCCGTAGGTCTTCTCGAGACCGTCACCCCGGAGGAGGACATCCCCCGCTAGGTCGTCGGGCCGGATCGAGGGGTCGGATGCCCGCTGTCCGAGCATATTCGGCATATACCGAATATTCTGAATCAAGTGATTTATAGATTGTGCCTCCCAACGGTCTGGCATGACGACTGACGTGGAGCGTGCCCGGGAGCGCGTCATCGACGCACTGGCCCGGTCGGCGGACATCTACGGACTGAAGCAGAGCTACGGACGACTGTACGGCACCCTCTACTTCGCGGAGGAGCCGCTGTCGCTGGACGAACTGGCCGAACAGTCGGGCTACGCGAAGTCCACGGTCAGTACGGCGATGAGCACCCTTCGGCGGTTCCACCTGGTCCGTCGGCTGTCGATGCCCGGTGAGGGGAAGCGTGCGTTCTTCGAGGCCGAGCGCGACCTCTGGAGGGTCAGCCGTGAGTTCCTGGCCCAAGAAGTGTCACGAGAAGTGAACGTGATGGTCGAAGCACTCGGCGAGGCAGAAGCCGTCCTCGAAGGAGCGGATGGGGAGCGTGCCGCGCGGGACCTCGAACGGGTGCGCCAGCTCAAGCGAACGTACGAGCACGCGGACCGGCTCGTGTCGGCACTCAGCCGTGTCCCACTCGACCGGCTTACCGACGCAGTCGAGCGGTTCACTCCCGAGTAACGCCCCCTATTTTTCGCGGTAACTCTGCAATAGACTAGATCCGCTGACGAGCTAGTTTCTCACCATCTACTGTATTTTTTACAGCCTAGACAATAGATTTAATATGTCCTCGGGAGTACTATCTGGGAACGAGGTCACATATGAGGGGTCAAGGGACGTCGACGGCCCGGGCACGAGCTGTATCTGAAATTACAGGAGTGGTGCTGTTGTTCGGCATCGTCATCGCGGGGGCAGCGATCCTGTTCGTCTCCGGATCGGCCGTGACGGAGACCCTCCAGGACAACAACGAGGTCGAGTCGGCCGAGGTCGTCATGTCGAACGTCGACAGCAAGCTCGGCTCGCTCTCGATGGCCGACTCGAGCACCACCGGAGGGCAGTTGAACCTTGGTAGCATGTCACCCGACGACGCCATCATCAACCGGACCGGCGAGATACGGGTCAGCGTGAACGACGCGACCGCTTGCTCGGCGACAGTTCCACTGACGGCGCTCGAATACCACCACCGGAGCGGCACGACCGTGGTCTACGAGTCCGGCGCGGTCTGGCGTGCCGACGAGAACGGCGGTGTCTCCCAGCTCAGCGAGCCGGGCGTTCAGTATCGGGACCAGACCCTCCAGCTGAGCCTCGTAAATCTCTCTGGGACCGTCGACGACTCGACCATCGAGGTCGAGAAGAACAGCTCGCGCTCCGCGGCGATGGCCAGCTCGGTCCGGTCCCAGCTCTTCGACGGTGCCTGTGGGGACCCCGACGCCTTCCGGAACCTCACGCTCTCGGTGACCAGCACGTACCACGAGGCCTGGCAGCGGCACCTCGAAGCCGAGTTCGGCGCGAGCCATGTCGGTCGGGCCGGTTCCGAGACGGTCGAAGTCGAGATTCCACGCTCGATGCTCCCGCCGGAGTACGACAACCGGCGCAACACCGTCGTCAACTTCGACGACCGGCTCCGCACCGGGGAGATAGTCTCCGAAGGCACGCTCGGTCTGGCCGCTGCCGGCGTCGGCAGCAGCGACGACGACGCGTTCGCCATCGACAAGGGCGAGGGCAACACCTACGAGAGCTCGCTCACCCTGCTCGGCGCCGCCAACGCGAACGCGACCAGCCAGGAGATCGAACAGAACAGTCCCGGAGACCCCATCGTGGGCTGGAACAACTCCACGGTGACGCTCGGCGACGGGTCGACCGTCGAGCTCACCCACGAGCAACCGGTCTACGAGCAGCAGCAGCGGTGGAACAACTGGACCGAGGAGGTCCCCACCAACGAGACGCTCGAGATCGTCTTCGTGATGGACGAGTCCGGTTCGATGGACGACGGCTCCAAGATGGAGAACGCACAGGAGGCGGCCCACGAGTTCGTCGAGGTCGTCGAGACCACCACGAACAGCACCGAGCCGCGCTACAGCGTCGTGGGCTACACCTCGACCAGTGGCTGCTCGTACTGGTATGATGAGTTCCACCAGGGTCGGAACCGGAACGTCTGCGAGGCGAACGGCCCCGCGGACGTGACCCAGCACCAGCCGCTGAACACCGACGAGGAAGGGGCACACGACGCCATCGACGGCCTCGAGGCCCAGGGCAACACGCCCATCAGCCAATCCATCGAAGAGGCGAGCGACGTCCTCCAGACGGAGGGTAACAGCTCGAACGAGCAGTTCATCGTGCTGCTGACCGACGGCCAGCACAACGTCGACGACGACACGAACGCCGACGTGCGCTGGCCCGACGAAGCTGCCACCCAGGAAGTCCCGGGCGGCGTGACCCTGCACAGCGTCGGCTTCGGCAACCCGGACGACATGATACTCGAGGCGACCGCCGACGCGACCACCGACGGCGAGTACTATCCGGTCTCGGACTCGGGCGACCTCAGCGAGACGTTCGAGGAGATCGCGGAGAACGTCAGCACGCGGACCGTACACCACAACGAGAGCTACAACGAGACGGTCCTCGTGGGCGTCGAGGAGACGACCGAGACGGTCTCGGTTAGCGAGAGCAGCGAGTTCGACGTGAACCTCTCGACGACGCGGTCGCTCACCGAGGCCGAAGCGGAGAACCACTCAGTCGGAGACCCGGTCTGGGTCAACGGCACCGAATCGCTCGTGATCGACGAGAACGAGACCGTCTCGATGGAGTTCACGGTCCAGCGGTTCAG
This sequence comes from Haloarchaeobius sp. FL176, assembly GCF_024609245.1. Lineage (GTDB taxonomy): Archaea > Halobacteriota > Halobacteria > Halobacteriales > Natrialbaceae > Haloarchaeobius. The sequence continues at coordinate 239,835 of NZ_JANJYH010000002.1, read as the reverse complement.
CAACGCGTCGAACTCGACGTACACGACGACAGTGTCTCGGTCCGTCGAGTTCTCCTATCAGGCCAACGTCACGGGCGACGTGAACGACACGGTGGTCCTCGAGGACCGACACCTCGACACCGACACGGCGTACCAGCGGTACCTGCTGCACCCGCAGGCGACGCTTACCGCCGAGAGAGGTGGTGACACCGCCACACTCTGGGACGGGCGGAACCTGAACAACTTGACCGCCGACAGCGTCACGCTCGACGCCTTCGAAAGCGAGGCCTTCTCGCTCGCGGACGGCGAGGAGACCAGCTTCGAGCCGACGTTCCGCGAGTGTATCGCGAACGAGACGACCGGCGACACGGTCACCATCGGCGGGACGGACTACCAGCAGACGTACTGTACGGCCGCCGGGAGCACGATGCTGAGCGACTCGGAGACGGAGGTTCACATCTACGCCAACAACACGCAGATACTCGCCAACAGCAGCCTCACGTGGCAGGAGTCGCTCGAGGAGATGCTCGACACCCCCGACGGGCAGTACTACCGCGAGACGCCGACCGGCGAGCTGTACGCGGATCTCCCCTGTGACAACCAGGCGATCGTCGTGGTGGAGGCGACGGACAACGAGAGCCAGACCGACGCGAACAACATGGTGTTCCTCGCCGACGTGGGCCGGTGCTCGGAGGACGTCGAGATGAGCTATCTGGTCGGTGTGGACGTGAGCGTGGTCTCGACCACGGAGAACAGCACGCAGGTCCTCGCGGGGCCGCCGGTGTCCAGCGTGGACGCGAGTGCGGTGCTGTCGGCCGACGCGTCCGCCCCGGCGACGGCACCGGTCCACGCGCCAGCTCGCGAACGCGCGGCCTGAACCGACAACCGTTAAGCGGTATCGGGTGCGAGTGCCGGTATGACAGACCCGGCGACGCTCGCCGACCGCGTTCGAGCGGGCGAACTGCGGTTCCACGAACTCGAAGCGCACGCCGACCACGACACCGCCGCGGAGGCACGCCGACTCGTTCTCGAAGCCGAGACCGACGCCGACCTCTCGACGACCGGAAGCTACGCCTTCGACGCCGAGGTCGCGGATTCGGCCATCGAGAACATGACCGGTGCGACCCAGGTGCCCTTCGGCGTGGCGGGGCCGGTGACCGTCGACGGCGGGGCGGCAGACGGCGAGTACTACCTGCCGCTCGCGACTGCCGAGGGCGCGCTCGTCGCCTCGGTGAACCGCGGGCTGTCGGTCATCGAGTCGGCCGGCGGCGCGAACGCGAGGGTGACGAAGTCCGGCATGACGCGCGCACCGGTGTTCCGAACCGCGGGCGTCGTCGAGTCCGCCGAGGTCGTCGAGTGGGTGCGCGAGCACGAGACCGACCTCGCCGAGGCGGCGGAGTCGACGACGAGCCACGGGGAACTGCTGGACGTGACGCCGTACGTCGTGGGCGACGGGGTGTACCTCCGGTTCCGCTACGACACGAAGGACGCGATGGGGATGAACATGGCGACCATCGCGACGGAGGCGGCCTGCGAGGTCGTCGAGGCGGAGACGCCGGGGTCACTCGTCGCGCTCTCGGGCAACCTCTGTACCGACAAGAAGCCGGCCGCCGTCAACGCCGTCGAGGGTCGGGGGCGGTCGGTCACCGCGGACGTCGTCATCCCCGACGAGGTGGTCGAGGAGCGCCTGCACACGACGGCGGCGGCCATCGCCGAGGCGAACACCCGCAAGAACCTCGTCGGCAGCGCGAAGGCGGGGTCGCTCGGGTTCAACGCGCAGGCGGCGAACATCGTCGCGGCGGCGTTCATCGCGACCGGGCAGGACCCGGCACAGGTCGTCGAGGGGTCGAACGCGATCACGACGGCCGAGGAGCGCGAGGACGGGCTCTACCTCTCGGTATCGCTCGCCTCGCTGGAGGTCGGTACCGTCGGTGGCGGGACGAAGCTGCCGACGCAGTCCGAGGCGCTCGACGTGCTGGGGCTCGCGGGCAGCGGCGATCCGGCGGGGGACAACGCCGACGCCCTTGCGGAGGTCATCGCGGCCGGGGCGCTCGCGGGGGAGCTGTCGCTGCTGGCGGCGCTGGCGTCCGACCACCTCGCGTCGGCGCACGAGGAGCTCGGGCGGTAGTCAGCTCCGTTCGAGCGTCCGGCGTGGGTCGACCCGGCCGACGAGCGCGACGACGACGAGGACCGCCACGCCGGCGAGGACGACTGGCGAGAGGTCGAGTAGCAGCGGGGCCGCGACGCCGACGCCGACCGCGAACTCCGCGAGCCCGCGGCGGCCGTTGCGTTGCCTGACCGTGCGGACTGCGCCGAGGCCGAAGGCGGCGAGACAGCACGCACCGGCGACGAGGGCGACGTCGACGACGGTGCCGGCGACCAGCACCGTCTCGCCGCTCCAGCGGCCGACGATGACGAGGGCGAACAGCGTCGCGACGAACTGCGCGCCGACGACGGCGAGGCCGACCGTCCGGTCGTTCATGGCCACACGTCGTCGGCTGCCGGCAAGAAGCTGCTGGCGGGGGATGGCGTCAGCGCTGCCGACGCAGGCCGTCGGCCAGTGCGAGGCACGCGCCGAGGACGACGGCGACGCCGAACAGGAGGCCGGTCTCGCTCCCGAGCACGGTCGCACCGAAGACGACCGCGAAGCCGACGCCAGGGACGGCGTGGGCGACGCCGACGAACCACTGCCCGCGGGAGAGGAACAGGACGCCTCCGAGGGAGAGCCCCAGTGCGAGGACGCCGACCGACAGCGCGACGGGCCTGACAGCGACGGGACCGAGGGCGACGGGTCCGACCAGCGGCTCGGCGAACAGCAGGACGCCGGCCAGTCCGACGAGCGCCCCGACGGCGTACCGTGGGAGGTCGTGGCTCACAGCAGCCGGTACTGCCCGCGGCTCTCGCTGACCTCGCCCTGCCGGACCAGCTTGGTCAGTGCGCGCTCGACGTAGTCGCCGGGAACGCCGCGTTCGTCGGCGTAGGCGACGACCTCCTCCGCCGTGGGTCCGTCGAGGTCGCGGAGGGCGTTCTTGACCGTCTCCTTCCGGCTGGTCGAGCTGCGCGTCTCGGTGGCGCGGTCGCCGGCCTCGTTGACCCGGTCGACGTCGAGTCCCGACGCCTCGAGGAACGCGTCGTCGTCGAGGACGCCGTCGGCGACGTCCGCCTCGAGCTCGGCGAAGGAGTCCATCGCGGCGAACGCCTCGCCCTCGCCCTGACGGTTCGCGAGCATCGAGGCACGGACCTCACGGGCGTGGTCGAGGTCGTCCGTCTCGACGAAGGATTTGACCTTCGAGAACTGCGTTCGAGTGCCACACGTGCCACAGCGTGTTGTCTCTGGCCGTCCCTCGACGATGCGCAACGCGCCGCAGTCGCTACACCCGACCACGTGGTACATACCCGGGACTGAGGCCTCGTCCGATTTGAACTTTCGTCTCGGGCGGTACGCTCAAACTCTCCTCGGTTCCGTTCCCGGTACGCACAGGCTGCCGATTCCGGCCCGCGACCCATCCCGGGCTGGGAGCGGTCGACGAGGCCGAGAACGGTGGGGCGCGGTTCGAGGTGGCCTGTACCGGCGGTGCCTGACGCCGACAGTCACCCGAACATCGGCCCGGTCCCGAACGACGGGCCGTCGTCGTCGTCCGTGTCGTCGGTCGCGTCGGCCTCGGCGCCGTCGGCGGCTGTCTCCGCGTCCACTCACCGCGCCTCGGCGCGTTGCTCCCTGTGGGCGGCGAGGTCGCGAGCGTAGGATGCGATGGCCCGTTTCGTCTCCGAGTTCTGCATCACGAACACTTCGGTGATGTACTTTGGAACCTCCGTCGAGCGCGCGCATTGTGCCTCGTACGCAACGATGTCGCGCAACGTTTCGGGGTCGTGCTCCTCGAAGTGCTCGACGACGAAGTCGGGTACTTGAGCTGGTGGCGTGGGGGGAGATGCCATACCACTCGAATGTGGTCACTAATAGAAATAGGTTCTAGTTATTAATCAGTCGGTGGACAGGATGTTGGCGCGAGTAGAAACCCCATGGCTGCGGCGGCTGGCTCTGAAACGGGCTGTCGGCGGGGGCTCTCGGGTCCCGGCCGAGACCAATCTTGTCGCACTGGCAACAACTGTCGGATACCGGAACATCGTCTGGCGATTTCGGTGCGGCTCGCCACTGCGACGATAAAAACAGGTCCGAGACAACGGCGGTGCCGTGACCGGCGCGCTACGACAGCTTCTCGATGTTCGCAATGATCTCCTCGGCGTACTCGGTGGTCGAGAGCTTCTCGCCGCCCTCGATCTGGCGCTCGAGGTCGTAGGTGACCTTGCCGTCGGAGATGGTCTGCTCGACGGCGTCACGGATGAGCTTCCCGGTGTCCTCCCAGCCCATGTACTCGAACATCAGGCGACCCGAGAGGATGAGCGCGGACGGGTTAGCCTTGTCCTGACCGGCGCGCTTGGGCGCGCTGCCGTGGACGGGCTCTGCGAGACAGCGACCCTCGCCGAAGTTCGCGCCGGGCGCGATGCCGAGGCCGCCGATCTGGGCGCCCGCGGCGTCGGAGAGGTAGTCGCCGTTGAGGTTCGGCATCGCGAGCACGTCGAACTCGTCGGTACGGAGCTGCATCCACTGGAGCATCGCGTCGGCGAGGCGCTCCTCGACCATGACGGCGTCCTCCGGGATGTCGACCTCGTCTTGCTCCTCCCAGAGCGAGTCGGGCGCGGCGAAGACCTCGTCGTCGGGGTACTCCTCGTCGGCGACCTCCATGCCCCAGGTGCCGAACTGGCCCTCGGTGAACTTCATGATGTTGCCCTTGTGGACGAGAGTGACCTTGTCGCGGTCGTTCTCGATGGCGTAGTCGATGGCCTCGCGGACGAGGCGCTTGCTGCCTTTCTCGGAGATGGGCTTGAGGCCGAGGCCGATGGGACCGTCGTGCATGATGTCGTCCATGCCCATCTCGTCCTCGACGAACTCCTTGACCTGCTGGACCTCCTCGGTGCCCTGCTCCCACTCGATGCCGGCGTAGACGTCCTCGGTGTTCTCCCGGAACGTCACCATGTCCATCTCCTCGGGCGCCTTCATCGGGGACGGGACGCCGTCGAGGTAGTACGTCGGACGGACGTTCGCGTAGAGGTCGAGCGTCTGGCGGAGCGCGACGTTCAGACTGCGGAAGCCGGCACCGACGGGTGTCGTGAGCGGGCCCTTGATGGCGACGCGGTGCTCGCGGATGGCGTCGACGGTCTCGTCGGGGAGGTTGACGTCCTCGCCGTAGATCTCTCGTGCGGACTCGCCGGCGTACACCTCCATCCAGTGGACTTTGCGTCCGGTCGCTGCGGCGGCGGCGTCGAGTACCTTCTGTGCGGCTGGGCCGACGTCCTTCCCGATGCCGTCACCGTGGATGATCGGGATGACGGGCTCGTCCGGAACGGACAGCTCGTCGCCGTCGGCCGTGATCTTCTCGCCGCTGTCGGGTACCTCGATATGCTCGTAGTCGGAGCTCATTGTCACCTGAAACGACGTACAGTGCGGGTAAAAGGGCTGCCATTTGCCGCTGCGCGGCAAGTATCGCGGCCCGACCGTCGGTCGGGTGGAGACGTGCTGTGCTCCTGGGCCCACGTCGACTGCCCCCGACCACCCGCACTTTTGAGGTCCCCGACTGAACGGCCGTTCATGCAGGTCATCGTACACGGCGGTGCGGGCGGGGTGCCCGACGATCCGGACCCGCGACAGGCAGTGCTCGACGAGGCAGCAGGACGCGGGGCGTCGGCGGCGACGCCGCTCGACGCGGTCGAGAGCGCGGTCCGCGTGCTGGAGTCGTCGCCCCGGTTCAACGCGGGCGTCGGCTCCTGCGCGCAGTCCGACGGCATCCTCCGGACGGACGCAGGCGTGATGACCGGCGACCGGTCGGTCGGGGCGGCCAGTTCGATGCCCGGCGTCGAGGCGGCGGTCAGCGTCGCGCGCTCGGTGCTCGAGGAGACGCCGCACATCCTGCTGTCCGGGGTCCACGCCGTCGACTTCGCCGCGGCGCAGGGCATCGACTGCGAGGTCGACCTCTGGACCGACAGCACGCGCGAACGGTTCGCCGACGCGGACGTGCCCGAGGGCGACATGGCGGCGCAGGCCCGCTGGGTACAGGAGACGTTCGGTGGCGCGACGGCCGACCCCGACGCCGAGCAGGAGGACGCCGGCGCGCCCGCGGGGAAAGATCACGACACGGTCGGTGCTGTGGCGCGCGACGGCGAGGACTTCGCGGCCGCGACCTCGACAGGCGGGCGCTGGCTCGCGCTCGCCGGCCGGGTCGGCGACGTGCCACAGGTCGGCAGCGGCTTCTACTGCTCCCCGGCCGGCGGCGCGAGCGCGACCGGTGCCGGCGAGGACATCGCCCGTGTCACCCTCTCGCGGCGCGCGGTGCGCTATCTGGAGGACGGGATGGACGCGCAGGCGGCCGCGGACCGCGCTATCGACGAGTTCGGCGAGCTGACGGGCGCCTCGGCCGGGGTCATCGTCGCCGACCGCGACGGGACGGGCTCTGCGTTCAACAGCGACGGGATGCAGACGGCGGTCGTGCGGGAGTAGCGGGTTCGACGCCTGCCGACACCGACCCCTGCTATCGGTCCACCGGACTGGCACGGCGATATCACCCCCAGTAGCTGCCGATTGTTCGACGACTGTCGTAGCGTAGCTTTATGGCCGTCGAAGTAGATTTCGCGTTTATGCTCGAACAGGTGAAACGCGGTCGCACACGGCAGTGTCCAGAGTGCGAGACAGCCACGGTGAACGTTCAGGGCGTCGACGCCTGCCCGCGGTGTGCCTGGGTCGACGAGTAGTCAGTCGGTGCGGCCGGCCCAGTCGAGGCCCTCCGCGTCACGGGCGGCGGCGCGGGCTCGTTCCATCAGCAGTTCCTGAACGCTGACGACCGGTTCGCCGTCATCGGGGCGGAGCTGCTCGTAGCGTCCGTCGGAGCGGAGTCGCCACCGCTTGCGGTTGTCCGAGAGGTTCGCCTCGAGAATCGTCCACAGCTCGTTCTGCAGGCGTTCGTTCTCGACGGGTGCGACACCTTCGACGCGGTTGTCGAGGTTCCGGGTCATCCAGTCGGCCGAACCGGTGTAGAAGCCGGGGTCGTCGTTCTCGAAGTACCAGATTCGGGCGTGTTCGAGGAAGCGGTCGACGATACTGTAGACGGCCACGTTCTCGCTGACGCCTTCGATTCCGGGCACGAGTCGACAGATGTCCCGCACAACGAGGTCGATGTCGACGCCGGCCTGCGAGGCCTCGTACAGCTCTCTGACCATCGCCGGGTCCTCCAGCCGATTCATCTTCGCGACGATACGAGCGTCACCGCCGTCCCGGGCCACCTCGGCCTCGTTCCGGACGAGTTCGGTGAACTGGTCGCGCATGTTGCCGGGCGCGATGAGCAGCTTGCGGTACTCGTCGTGTCGCGAGTGGCCGGTGAAGAAGTTGAACAGCTTCACGAGGTCCTGCCCGAGGTCGCGGTCGGCGGTGAGCAGCCCGAGGTCGACGTACGTCTTCGCCGTCTCGGAGTGGTAGTTTCCGGTGCCGACGTGTGAGTACAGCTCGACGTCGTCGCCCTCCTCGCGCACGACGAGCGTCGTCTTGGTGTGGGTCTTGTAGCCCGGCGTGCCGTAGGCGACGTGGATGCCCTCCTCCTCGAGGCGTTCGACCCAGTGGAGGTTGTTCTCCTCGTCGAAGCGGGCCTTCAGCTCGACCATCACCGCGACCTGCTTGCCGTTGCGCGCCGCATCGATGAGGCTCTCGATGATGTTCGAGTCGCGCGACGTCCGGTAGATGGCGGCCTTGATCGCGAGCACGTCGGGGTCGTGGGCGGCCTCGTCGATGAACCGGTGGACCGTCTTCGAGAAGGCGTGGTACGGGTGGTGGACGAGCACGTCCTCGTCCTGCACCACGTCGAAGATGCTGCGGTCCTCGGCGTCGAGACGCGATTCGAGCAGCCGCGGATGTGGCTGTGGCGTCCACGGCTCCAACTTCAGGTCGGGTCGGTCGAGCTCGGTGAGCTGCATCAGATCGCGGAAGTCGAGCGGTGCCTCGCGAACGAACGTCTCCGCCTCGCTCACGTCGAGGTGTTCCTGCAGCAGGTCCCGGACGCGTCCGGGCGTCCCCGCCTCCAGTTCGAGTCGGACGACCGTCGCGAACCGGCGCTCGCGGAGCACGTCCTCGATGGCGTCGACGAGGTCCTCGGCGACCTCCTCGTTCCGGCGGACCTCCGCGTTTCGGGTGACACGGAACGTCGAGTAGTCGAGCACCTCCACGTCGGGGAACAGCAGGTCGAGGTTCGCGGCGACGACCTGTTCGAGCGGGACGAACGTGTGGTCGTCGTCGACCGCGACGAGCCGTGGCCGGTTCCCCGGAATCTTGACGCGGGAGAACGTCACGTCGGCGTCGGGGGTAGACCGGGTCAGCACCGCGAGCGAGAGGCTCAGGTTCGAGATGAACGGGAACGGGTGCGCCGGGTCGAACGTCAGCGGCGTCAGCGTCGGGAGCACCGAGCGCTCGAAGTAGTCCCGCAGCGTCGACTGCTCCGCCGCGGTGAGCGTCTCGTAGTCGACGATGTCGATGCCGGCCTCGGCGAGCGCCGGCAGGATGTCCTCGTGGTAGCAGCGAGTCTGGCGGTCGAACAACGGCCGTGCCGTGGCGACGATATCGTCGATCTGCTCCTCGGGGGTCCGGCCGTCGGGGGTCCGGTCGGTCACCTCGGCAGCGATCTGCTGTTTCAGCCCGCCGACCCGCTTCATGAAGAACTCGTCCATGTTCGAGGTGAAGATGGAGAGGAACTTCACGCGCTCCAGCAGCGGATTCCGGTCGTCGAGCGCCTCGTGGAGCACGCGCCGCTGGAACGCGAGTTCGCTCAGCTCGCGGTTCCGGTAGAGGTCGGGGTCGTTTAGATTGACATCTGTTGCAGCCGGGTGCTCGTCAGACATCTTAGACGGTCTGGGTCCGTTCCGGGGTCACGATTTTCGACGCGCTGCGGTCCCGGCCGGACCGGGCGAGCGGGACGGAGACGAACTCGTCGCCTGCGACGTCGTAGGCAGTCAGCTCGCCGCCGTAGACGCAGCCGGTGTCGAGGCCGACTGCGTACTCCCGGTAGACGGGCGATTCGAGGACGGTGTGGCCGAAGAACACCCGTGGACCCTCGTCGCGCTCCGCGAACCAGAACGGGCCGTCGTAGCCGTCGGCCGGGTCGAGCGCCCGCATGTTCTGGACGTCGTCGACGCTGTGGTCGGCGAGGGTCTTCCGGTGGTCGACGCCACCGTGGACGACGAGGTGGTCGTCCCACGAGATGGCGACTGGCATCGACCGGACGTACTCCAGGTCGACCGGGCCGAGCTCCGGGATGGACGCGTCGCCCCGCAGGAGCTTCTCCTCGTTGTTGCCCCGTACCGAGAGCATGTTCGGGGCGTCCCGGACTCGCCGGAGCACGCCGCGACTGTTCGGGCCCTTCTTGACGAGGTCGCCGACGAAGACCACGAGGTCGTCCGCGGACGGGTCGAGCGTAGCGAGGAGCCTGTCGAGCGCGGACAGACAGCCGTGGACGTCGCCCACGACGTAGATGTCGTCCCACTCGTCGCGGTCGACCGTGCGATGCCACGCCGCCTCCGTCTCGGGGAACGCGGGAGCCGGGGTTCGCATTGGGGAAGGGAGAGACGAGAAGCAGGTAAAGGGTTGCTAAGAACTCTATATAGCCGACGGGTGAGGTTCCCTGTCACGGGCGCCGGATGCGCAACCTCTTTTTCCGGCCTGCGCGAAGGGCGTGTATGAGCGAGCCCGAGGTCGATCTTGACGCCGAGAAGTACGAGAAGCACCGCGAGGCCGGACGAATCCTCGCGCAGGTCCGCGACGAGGCCGCCGAACGGCTGGAGGTCGGGATGGGCTACCTGGAGATCTCGGAGTGGGCCGAGGACCGCATCCGCGAGCTCGGCGGCACACCCGCGTTCCCGGTCAACGTGAGCGTGGACGAGGAGGCCGCCCACGGCGCGGCGGGCCCGGGCGACGAGCGCACGGTCGGCGAGGAGATGGTGAAACTCGACATCGGTGTCCACATCGACGGCTGGCTCGCCGACACGGCGGTCACGGTGGACTTCAGCGGCAACCCGGAGCTCGTCGAGGCCGCCGAGGAGGCGCTCGACGCGGCACTCGATACCGTCGAAGCGGGCGTCGAGACGGGAACCATCGGGGCGGCTATCGAGGAGGTCATCGACGGCTACGGCTACAACCCGGTCGTGAACCTCACCGGCCACGGGTTGGGTCACTGGGAACAGCACGTCAGCCCCAACATCCCGAACCGCGCGGTCGAACAGGGGACGACGCTCGAGGTCGGCGACGTGGTCGCCATCGAACCCTTCGCGACCGACGGCTCCGGGAAGGTTTCGGAGGGCCAGCAGGAGGAGATATACTCGCTGGAGCGCGAGGCGTCCGTCCGCGACCGGAACGCCCGCAAGGCGCTCGAACAGATCACCGACGAGTTCCAGACGCTGCCGTTCGCGACGCGCTGGCTCGACATCTCGCGACCGAACATGGCGCTGCGGCGGCTCAAGTCACAGAACATCGTCCACGGCTACCCGGTGCTCAAGGAGGACGACGGCAAGCTGGTCAGTCAGAAGGAGCACACGATAATCGTCACCGAGGATGGATGTGAAGTGACGACGGCGTCACAGTAACGGCGTCGTCGGGGGGAGTTGTCCGCGGCCGTGCCACCGTCAGGCGTTGTTCATCCGCATGCTCTCGCGAGACCCACACTGCTGGCATTCGGTCACGCGGTAGGGTTCCCGGGAGAACTGGGAGTTCTCTTTCTTCGTGCTCTCCGTGACGAGCTGGACGGACACCTGGTGGATCGTGTTCGTTCCGCAGCTGTCACAGTGTTCGGTCCGCCCATCGATCGAGTTGTCAGTCGTTGCCATCTACTCCGGTAGAGAAGTGGAAGGGGTATAAAAAGAGACGACCGTTCAGGGCCAAAAACTAACCAAAACTGATGTCTATTAGTTTCTGAGTAGGGAACCACTAATTCTGGCGTAACCAGTCGTTTAGCGGGCGAACTGCGAGGGCTTGTAACCCCGAAACCGGGTCTTGAACCCGGTATTGCAGTCCTTTCATGACAGCTCACCGGAGAGGAACCGGGGGTCGTGGGATTCAAACCGTCGCCGGCCCGACTCTGACCATGGACCAGGTGTTCGCGCCGTGGCGCATCGACTGGGTGGAACGCGACGGGAACGACGACATCGACGGCTGTGTCTTCTGCGAACTGCCGGCCCGGGATACCGACCGCGAGTCCCGCATCGTCGCCCGGAACGCGGACGCGTTCGTCATCCTGAACAACTACCCGTACAACCCCGGTCACGCGATGGTGATCCCCGACACCCACACCGGGGATTTCCGCGACCTCGACGACGAGACGCTGCTTGCACACGCGCACCTGAAACAGCGGACGTTCGACGCGCTCGACGATGCGATGGGGCCGGACGGCTACAACGCCGGGCTGAACCTCGGGGGCGGGGCGGCCGGCGGCTCCATCGACGACCACCTCCACACACACGTCGTCCCGCGCTGGAACGGCGACACGAACTTCATGCCCGTCGTCAGCGACACGACGGTCATCGTCGAGGCGGTTTCGGAGACGTACGAGCGGCTGCACGAGGCGTTCGCCGCACAGGACGGCGCGGTCGTCGACGGCGACGACACGGCGGTGCGGTTCGAGGAGTAGAGCGTACGCAACGCACCGAACCCGCCGACGAGCAACAGGACGAGACCACGAAGAAGACCGTCTGTGCCCGGTCACACACTGCCCCGATGCGGTCCAGCAAGCTCGGGTGGACCATACACCCCGGGTCTGGAGCTGCCGGTAAATGATCTGGTACTGCTCAGTAGCAAGGGGAAATATTGGCTGGGACGGGGCCGCTGGTATCCCGGTCGCCAGCGAGGGGGCGCGGCTATCCCGACACGCACATTGTCCCCCGGGGCGAAGCCGTGACCGATGGACGACCGCCGCCGGACGGTCCGCCGGGTCGGAGCCGTGGTCCTGCTCGCCAACGTCGCGCTGGCGCTGGCGAAGGGCGCGGTGTACGTCGAGAGCGGGAGCCTCGCGGTCGGCTCGGAGGCGGTCAACAGCCTCTCGGACTCCGTCTACAGTCTCGTCGTGCTGGTCGGACTCTACCTGACGACCCAGCCGCCGGACTTTGAGCACCCACACGGTCACGAGCGCATCGAGCCGTTCGTCTCGCTGTTCGTCGCCGCCGGCATCTTCGCGGCCGGTGTCATCGTGTTCTGGCAGTCGAGCACCACGTTGCTGTCCGGCGATATCGCCGTCAGCGCGACCCCGGCCGGTGTCGGCGTCCTCGCCGGGTCCGCGGTGCTCAAGCTCGGCCTCTACCGGTACTGCCTGGTTCGCGGGTCGGACGCGAACTCGCCGGCGCTGGTCGCGACCGCGCTCGACAACCGCAACGACGTGCTCACCGCCCTCGCCGCGCTCGTCGGGGTCCTCGGCGCGGCGGCGGGCTACCCCGTGCTCGACCCGCTGGCCGCCGGTCTCGTCGCGCTCGGCATCCTCTGGACGGGGGTCGAGATCGTCCGCGACAACGTCAACTACCTCGTCGGCGGCGCGCCGCCGGACGATCTGCGCGCGGAGATCGTCGAGCGCGCCACGGTCCACCCCGAGGTCGAGGGCGTCCACGACGTCGTCGCCCACTACGTCGGTCCCGAAATCGACGTGAGCCTCCACATCGAGGTCGAGGGCGACCACACGCTGTTCGAGGCGCACGACATCGAGAGCGACGTTGTCCAGGCCATCCGGGAGCTGCCCGAGGTCGACGACGTGTTCGTCCACGTCGACCCGAAGGAACTCGGCGAGTGGAAGGACGACGAGAAGGCCGAACGGCTGGCCGGGGAGTGAGCGCGACGGGACAGGAACCGTTCGTGACTCCGGACAGCGCATCTTACTGCGGCCGAACCGTACTGTATTCGCCGGTTGTGGCCCCGGGTTTCGACTGGCCGTTCGCCCCGTTATCCGCCGTCTTTGAGGGTATTCTAGGAGTCAATGGCTCTTTGTACGGAAACACTAAGTCGTGCTAACTCTTGTCATGGATGATGATAGAGATCCCAGTCCACGGCGCCCTGACCGAGGACGCGGTGGTCGTCCAGCCGGACTGCTCGCTGCCGGAGGCGGCCGAGTACCTGCGTGACCCCGACGTCCCGGCGCTGGTCGTCCGTGCCGAGCAGGACGATGTGGCGGGGGTCGTCACTGAATCCGACGTCGTTGCCGCCGTCGCCGAGGAGGGGTTCGCGCTCCCGATGGATGATGTCATGTCCACCCCTGTCGTCACGGTCCGGCCGACGATGCCGGTCGGACTGGCCGCCGACCGGATGCGGAAGGCCGGTATCGCCGTTCTCCCCATCGTCGACGACGGGGAGTACCACGGCGTCGTCACCCGCGAGACGCTCGCCCCGTACGTCACCCGGTCGCGCCTCGACAGCACGTGGGATGCGGAGCCCCTCCGGCTCGACCCGGCGTCGGAGGCAGAGGGGGCAGACGCCGAGGCGACGGATACCGCGTAGCTCGTAGCGTCCCGGCCTTCGACCGCCTACCGGTCGTGCCATCGGCGGACCGTCCGGCGTCCATAGTCGTCGCGTTCGCCGACCAGCGCCGATAGAACTGAGGTGGGCCTCGCGAGTCGTGGAGCTACGACGCGACGGGCGAACTACTCCGGCGGGTCACACGTCTCGAGGTTGTCACGGAGCCACGCCACCGCCGCAGCGACCTCGTCGGGGTCCGAGCCGGAGACGCGAATCCGGCCAGGCTCGTCGACGGGTGCGGGGTAGCTCCCGACGGCCACGTCGAACCGGTCGCGGACCGCGGCGAGCGCGCCGCCGAACGCACCCTCCGGCGTCGGCGTGTAGAGGGTCTCGCTGGTCCGGTCGCCCGCGAACTCGTCGGCGACGCCCACGAACATCGCCCGCATCTCCGACGGGATGCCGGGGAGGACGTAGACGTTCGCGACGACGCAGCCGGGGGCCCAGCTCTCATCCGTCGTCAGCGCCCGGGCCCCCTCGGGGAGTGACGCCGCCGCGTCGAGGTCCATGTCGAACTCGTAGTCCGCGGCGAGGTCCGGGTTCTCGTCCCTGAACGCTTCGGCCTTCGCCAGCAGCCGCTCGCGCTGGTCCTCGCGGACGACCAGCTCGCGGTCGAACGCCCGGGCGACGGCCTCGACGGTCACGTCGTCCGGTGTCCCGCCGATGCCGCCGGTGACGACGACGGCGTCGAAGCTCCCGGCGAACTCACGTACCCACTCGGCGATGACCGCCTCGTCGTCGGGCACGGTGAGGATACGGGTGACGGTGACGCCGCGGTCGGTCAGCTCCTCGGCGAGCCACGAGGCGTTCGTGTTCGTCGTCTCGCCGGCGAGCACCTCGTCGCCGACGGTCAGGATAGCGACCTGCATCAGAGTTGCCCCCACGTTACACCGGCGTGCCGAACGCGTAGACCGTGTTCTGGCCCGTCACCTCGAGGTCGACGAAGTCGCCCGGTTCGAGGCCGTGCTCTGTCGCGTTCCGGACGATTATCTGGCGGTACGCCGAGTCGCGGCACTTCACCGAGTCGCCGGTGCCGTGCTCGACGACGAGGCAGTCGTCCTTCGTCTCGCCGACCATCGCCTCGTAGGCGTCGCCGACGACGTTCATCTTCAGCTCGGACATCGCCTTCGAGCGGTCCTTCTTCGTCTGCCCGCCGAGACCTTTCAGCTCCGCGGCGTCGGTGCCGGGGCGCTTCGAGAACCGCGTGACGTTGATCTTCTCGGGGCGGGTCTCGCGCAGCAGCGCCATGCTCTGTGCGTGGTCCTCGTCGGTCTCCGTGGGGAAGCCGACGATGAAGTCAGTGCTGAGCGTCCAGTAGTCGAGCGCGTCGTCGAACGCCTCGACGACCTCGAGGTACTCGGAGACCTGATGCTGGCGTCGCATGTCGCCGAGCACGTCGTCGCTGCCGGACTGCACCGGCGCGTGCAGGAAGTCGTACAGCTCGTCGTGTCTCGCGAAGGTGTCGGCCAGCTCCTCGCGGATGCCGTGGACGCCCTTCGGGTTCGCCATGCCGACGCGCACCCGGAACTCGCCGTCTATCTCGGTGCAGATCCGGTCGAGCAGCGTGTGTAGCTTGCGCTCGCCCTCGTCCCAGCCGTAGACACCCGTGTCCTGGCCGGTGATGCGGAGTTCCTTTGCGCCCGCGTGAACCAGCGCGCGTGCCTTCTCGACGTTCTCCTCGACCGAGGGCGACTCTATCTTGCCCGTCGCCTGCTTCGTGATGCAGTACGAGCAGTCGCTCATGCAGCCCCGGGCGAT
This sequence comes from Haloarchaeobius sp. FL176, assembly GCF_024609245.1. Taxonomy (GTDB): domain Archaea; phylum Halobacteriota; class Halobacteria; order Halobacteriales; family Natrialbaceae; genus Haloarchaeobius. The sequence continues at coordinate 224,525 of NZ_JANJYH010000002.1, read as the reverse complement.
GGGGAGGATGCCGACGACGCCGTCGAGCACCGGCTCCACGCCGGGACCGGGCGTCGGGCACTCGCCGTTCGTCACCGCCGTCGGAACGTCGTCCCAGTGGAGTATCTGGGCGTCGACGGCCTCGTCGCGGAACTCCTCGCCCTGGGCCAGCGCCATACAGCCAGTGACGATGAGGTCTGCCGTCTCGGCTTCGAGTTCTTTGGCCCGTCGGAGCATGTTCCGCTCCGTCTTCTCGACCACCGTACAGGTGTTCAGTATCGCGACGTCGGCCTGCTCGGGACCGTCGACGCAGTAGTGTCCCGCGTCGCGGAGTGCCGACTCTATCTGTCGGCTCTCACCCCGGTTGGAGGTGCAGCCGTACGTCTCGATGTGGTATCGGGCCATTCCTATCCCCTGTTGCCGGTGCGCGTTCAAAAGCGCGACGATAACCCCCGCGTCCGTGTGTGAGAGCCCGTCCGCGGCGCACCGGCGCCTATTGTTGCCGCGTCTTCACACTCTGAAACCAAGCCGATGGGGTTTTTACCTCTCAACTTCAACACATAACCTGTGATGCGAACACAAAGCCGCGCACTCCTGGCACTCGCGCTCGCCGCGTTGCTCGTGACGAGCAGCGTCGGCGCGGTTGCCGTGGGTGGCTCCTCTCTGTCCGCCCTGAACGGCACGCAGGAGCAAGACGACCTCGAATCGGCAGACGAAATCTACGTCGAGGACAACGGTGACGCCGTCCTCGTCTACCGCGACGACGCGAGTGGAACCGGCACCGGCCACTACGGTGCCGACCTCTCCGAGGGCCTGATGCACGTGTTCCTCAACGACACGATGGACGAGGCCCCCGAAGACAACTTCTCCGGTGAGGCTTCGTTCGAACTCACGCCCGAGTCGATGACCGGCGACGGCGCGTTCTCAGTGGACACGCCCGACTCCATCGAAGACCTCTCGTTCAAGGCCTCGGGCGAGCAGACCCGCGAGAACGCCCAGGGCTCGGTCTCCTTCGACGGGACGTTCACCAGCGAGTCCGGCACCGCCTCGACGGGCACCTCGATGGTCGAATCCGTCTCGACCGAGGGCTCGATGACGACGACCGGGAGCGCGTTCTCGACTGACGGCTCCGTCAGCGCGACGTTCTCCGAGGACCCCGGCGTCGACGAGATGCACTTCGCGTTCACGCTCGAAGAGCGCGAGGACAGCTACGTCCTCTCCGGCGAACAGGACTACGTCGTCGGCTCCTACAGCGCTGACTCGTGGAACACCCGCGAGAGCGCCCGTCGCAGCCTCGAGGCCCAGTTCGGTGTCGTCGCCCGACAGCTCGACGGCGAGGTCTCCGTCACCGTCGACTCGCACTCGTTCGACAGCGAGACCAACCGGGTCGACATGAGCTACACGGTCGAGTTCACCGGCGTCGACGAGGCCGTCTCCGAGCAGCTGACGACGTCTCTCGCGTCCTCCCAGCAGATGGACCTCTCCGAGAGCGAGGCCGAGGACCTCGCCCAGCGCCTCCAGTCCGTCGAGATGACCGAGCTCTCCGCGACCGTCGACGTGACGAGCGAGGAGGCCAGCGCGAGCTGGTCGGTCCAGATCGACAACTACGACGAGGCATCGACGGCGATGCTCGACATCGCCGAGGCCTCCGAGATGAACAGCAGCCAGATGAACCTCGAGGACGCACGGGCCCGTCTCAAGGCCCAGCAGGCGGCCGATCTCACCAGTGAGTTCACCTGGAGTGGCTCGGTCTCCTCGCCCGACCAGAACACGGCGGCGGTCAAGTTCTCCGCCGACTACGAGACCGAGAACTGGGGGAACTACGTCGAGGAACTCGAGAGCCGGGGCGTCGAGTGGTCCGGCAACACCGAGTTCTCCGCGAGCGCACAGACCGAGAACGGCGAGCTGAGCGCCGAGATGTCCGCGACCTTCAGCCAGGAAGAGCTCGTGAGCGGGGCCATCGACAGCATGCTCCAGTCGAGTGAAGGCACCGGGAGCGACCAGTCCCGTGCCATGCTCGACGCCTTCCAGCAGTCCGAGTTCGAGACGGCCAAGATGGACGTCTCGATGGAGGACCGCACCGTCACCTTCGAGGCCGGTGCGAGCTTCGACAACGTCTCCGCCTTCCGTGACGTGCTCGAAGATGAGTACGGCAAGGACCTGAGCATCGAGAGCGCCTACGGCGAGCTCTCCGGTGACGGGGGCGCCACCTACGTTCGGCTCTCCGGCGCCGTCTCCGGCGACGCCAGCGAGTCCGACGTGCGCGAACTCGCGGTCGTCGGCGAGGACACCGAGGTCTTCATGCCCGGCGACTGGGACCCCGACGAACAGGACTTCCCCGAGATGGACGCCCAGGAGGCCCGTAACTACCTGAGCGTCGACAACGACGGCGGTGGCCTGCTCGGCGGTATGCCCGGCTTCGGCCCGGCCGTCGCGCTCGTCGCACTCGTCGCACTCGCACTGTTCGGCCGTCGGCGCGCAGAGTAGAACCAGCCGCGGTCCGACTACTCGTTTTCTTCGTAGTCCGCGACGATAGCGACGCCGCTGGACGCGCCGATGCGCACCGCGCCGGCGTCGAACATCGCCTTCGCGTCGGCCCACGAGCCGACGCCGCCGCTCGCCTTCACGGGGAGGTACTCGCTCATCAGCTCGACGTCTTCGACCTCGGCCCCGCCGTCGGCGAAGCCGGTCGAGGTCTTCACCATGTCGGCGTCGGCGTCCGCGGCGGCCTTGCAGGCGGCGTGCTTCTCCTCGTCGGTGAGCAGCGCCGTCTCGATGATTACCTTCACCGGCACCGGCACCGCGGCGACCAGCTCCTCCAGTTCGTCGTGGACGGTGCCCGAGTCGCCCGCCTTCAGCCGGCCGACGTTGATGACCACGTCCAGCTCGTCAGCGCCGTCGTCCCACGCCGCGACGGCCTCGTCGCGCTTCATCTCGGGCGTGTTGTTGCCGTGCGGGAAGCCGATGACCGTCGCCAGCGTCACGTCGGGCGCGTAGTCGGCCGCCTCCTCGACGAAACACGGCGGGATGCAGGCGTTCATGCCGTGCTCGGCGGCCTCGTCGAGGACGCGCTCGACGTCGTCGAGCGTCGTCTCCGGGCCGAGCACGGTGTGGTCGATGCTCGCGGCGAGTTCGTCGCGGTTCATGGCTCCCCGTTGTGCGGCCGAGGGTTTAGTAGTCGCCGGTCGTCGCCGACCGGTCAATACCCCTCCGTAGCCCTCCCGAGACGTCGGCTCGCGCCGCGCAATTTTTGTGTCGTCGCGGTCGAGATGAGAGGTATGACCGACGTACATCCGGACGTTGCCGACACCGCCGACGACATCGCGACGATGGAGATTCGCGGTGCGGCGACCATCGCGGACGCGGCTGCCGGCGCGCTCGCGGTCCAGGCGCGGGAGTCCGACGCCGACTCGCCCGAGGCGTTCCGCGAGGACCTCCGAAGGGCGGCGAAGACGCTGTACGAGACGCGACCGACCGCGGTGAGCCTGCCGAACGCGCTCCGGTTCGTGATGGCCGACATCGAGGGCGACACGGTCCGGGAGCTACGCGAGACGGCCGTCGAGAGCGCCGCGGCGTTCCAGCGCGAGCTCGATCAGGCCCAGGCGCGACTCGGAGAGGTCGGCGCGAACCGGCTCCGGGACGGCGACGTGGTGATGACCCACTGCCACTCGACGGACGCGCTGTCGTGTGTGAAGGCCGCGGTCGACCAGGGGAAGCACATCGAGGCCATCGTCAAGGAGACCCGGCCCCGGAAGCAGGGCCACATCACCGCCGAGCAGCTGCGCGACTGGGGCGTCCCCGTCACCATGATCGTCGACAGCGCGGCGCGGCGGTACCTCGACGAGGTGGACCACGTGGTCGTCGGCGCGGACTCCATCGCGGCGGACGGGAGCGTCATCAACAAGATCGGCACCTCGGGGCTGGCGGTGAACGCCCGCGACCGGGGCGTGCCCATCATGGTCGGCGCCCAGACGATCAAGCTGCACCCGGACACGCTGACGGGCCACACCGTCGAGATAGAGATGCGCGACGAGGACGAGGTCATCGACGACGTGGAGCGCGAGCGCATCCAGGGTGACCCCGACGGCTTCGCCGTCGAGAACCCGGCCTTCGACGTGACACCGCCGCGGTACGTCGACGCCATCGTCACCGAACGCGGACAGTTCCCGCCCGAGAGCATCGTCGTCCTGATGCGAGAGCTGTTCGGCCGGGACACCGCCCGCCCGTGGGAGGCGTGACCGGACGAGGACGGGTCGGTCGCGTAACTTTCCGACGGTAGGCTACCGGAACCTTCTTTCCTGTTGCTCTCACGATATGCGACCATGGTACTTGCAGGGGCAGAGCTACCGCCGCTCGTCTACGCGGTGCCGCTCGTGCTCGCCTTCCTCGGGGTGGTGGCGTTACTCTGGGCGGTCCACCCGCCCGTCACGGACTGGACAGCCGTCGCATTCGTCCCGTGGATGCTCACGGGGGCGATACTCCACGTCCTCTACGTTCTCGAGGTCTACCCCGCCTCGATCGAACCCCTGTTCGGCACGCTCACGGTCTACATCACGACAGCGACGGTGGTGGCTCTCACCTGGATACTGATGACGTTCCTCGCCGCGGTCCGTCAGCACTTCGACGCCGACCGCGGCCTGGGAACCGTCGGGACCGGCTTCGGCGTTACCTTCGTCATGTTCGCCATCCTCACGTCGCTCGAGAACGGGACGTTCACCCCGTTCTGGTCGGTCATCGGTGCGGTCGTCGCGGCCATCGTCGCGGCGGTCGCCTGGGTGCTGTTGAGCCTGCGCTACACGGAGGTCGCCGCCAAGGCCGGCCGCACCGGCGCAGTCGTCGTCTTCGCACACACCCTCGATGGTGTCACGACCGCCGTCGGCTACGACCAGCTCGGCGGGGGCGAGCGCGTCGTCCTCTCGAAGTACATCCTGCAGGCGGGCGAGCAGCTCCCGACGTACGACGCCATCGGCGCGGGCTGGCTGTTCGTCCTCGTGAAGGTGCTGCTGGCACTCGTGGTCGTCGCGGCGTTCAAGGAGTACATCGACGAGCAGCCCCGGTACGGCCGGCTCGCGCTGGCGTTCGTCGCGGCCGTCGGCTTCGGCCCCGGCCTGCACAACCTGCTGCTCTTTGCGGTGTCGAGCGACGTGACGGCCGCGGACGTGCCACTCGCCATCGCACACGTCGCGGGGGTGGCCTGAGTGCCGCAGGTGGTGACCGCGGGCCACGTCAACTGGGACGTGACCCTCCGAGTCGACCGATTGCCCGAACCGGACGGCGAGTCACGGATCAGCTCACAGCAGTCGTCCGGTGGGGGGAGTGCTGCCAACGTCGCCGTCGCACTCTCGGGGCTGAACGTCGACACCGGGCTCGTCGGGAGCGTCGGCGACGACGAGAACGGCCTGCTCGCACGTCGCGAGCTCGACGAGGCGGGCGTCGACCTCCAGAGCCTGTTGACCGTCTCGGACGGCCAGACCGCAGTGAAGTACCTGCTCGTCGACGAGCAGGGCGAGGTCGCGGTGCTCGGCAACGACGGCGCGAACGAGGCGGTCACCCCGGACGACGTGGAACCCGACTACGTCCGCGCGGCCGACCACGTGCACCTGACCAGCCAGCGCCCCGACACCGCGGCGGCCCTCGCAGAGACCGCCTCGGAAGCGGGCGTGCGCGTCAGCTTCGACCCGGGGCGGCGACTCGCCGACCGCGACTTCTCGCGGGCGCTCGACGCCGCCGACATCCTGTTCCTGAACGACCGCGAGGCGGAGAGCGTTCTCGAGACGGAGTACCCTGGCTCGGCGTTCGCGGACCGCGTCCTCGTCATCAAGCACGGCAGCGAGGGCGCAGTCGTCCATGCGCCGGACGCGACGTACGAACACCCGGGATTCGGCGTCGACCCCGTCGATACGACGGGCGCGGGCGACGCCTTCGCGGCGGGCTTCGTCGCGGCATTGCTCGAAATCGAGGACTACGAGCGGGCCGTCGAGCACGGCAACGCCTGCGGGGCGCTCGCGGCCGCCGAGGAGGGTGCCCGCGCCGCGCCGACGGAGAGCGAGCTCGAGACGTTCCTCGACGAGCAGTACTGACTCACGGTCGGGCAGTCGACAGTGCCCCAGTTCACCTGTCTGGCGAGGAACACCGCGACGAACGTCTCTCCTCCGAGCCCGACTGCCACCGGGAGCGGGAGGGCACGTCGGCGTAGCCGGGTGCGCTGGCGCCGAACGCGGTGAGGAGTGTGATGGCGACGCGGTACATCGACGCTTCGAACGCGTCGACGAAGAGAGGTACTGTCGCCCGGTCGAGGAGGGTGTCACGCATCCTCGGAAACGGTTCTTGCGGGATGGCACTGATGCCACGGGATTAAGTCACGACCGCCCGAAGCCGACGCCATGTCGACGGTGACGACGCTCGCGGTGTGCGTGGCTGCCGGGCTGGCCGGCGCGCTGGTGATGGACGTGCCGATGGTGCTCATGCCCGAAGGGTTCACCCCGGCCGCCGTCGCGGCCTCGAAGCTCCAGCGCCGTCCGGTCGAGGCGGTGTCGACCCTCGCGGCGCAGGTCGTCCACCACGGCACGGGGGTGGTCGGCGGGCTCGGTCTCGGCGTCGCCGTCGTCGCGCTCGAACCGCGGTTCGGGACGTGGGCCGCCGTCGTGCTCCCGGCGACGGTGTTCACCGTCTTCATCATGAACTTCTTCGGCTTCGTCGTGCTCCCGACGGCGGGCTTCGACGACGACCGGCAGGAGGCGACGTTCCTCCAGTGGCTGTTCTCGGCGGTGGTCTACGGGGCCACCGTGACGGCCGTGGCGCTGTTCGGGCTCGGCGCGTGACGAACGTTTTTTCTCGGGCTCCGGCGAAGCCGTGGGTATGACACAGCCGCATCTGCTCGTCGAGGAGGGAGACGTACACGACATCGCGCTCATCCCGGGCGACCCGGGCCGCGTGGACCGCATCGCCGGCCACTGCGACGAGCACGAGGTCGTCGCAGAGAACCGGGAGTACAAACTCGTCAACGCGACCTACGAGGGCGTCGACCTGACCATCTGCTCGACCGGCATCGGCTGTCCCTCCGCCGCCATCGCCGTCGAGGAGCTGAGCAACGTCGGCGTCGAGACGTTCATCCGCGTCGGCACGACCGGCGCGCTCCAGCACGACGTCGAGATCGGCGACATGATCGTCGCCACCGGCGCGGCGAAGAACGAGGGCACCTCGAAGCGGTACGAGGCCGTCGAGTACCCCGCCGTCCCGGACTTCGACGTCATGACCGCGCTCGTCGACGGCGCCGAGGCGAACGACGAGGAGGTCCACGTCGGCCCCATCGCCAGCGACGACGCCTACTACGCCGAGACCGACGACTACGTCGTTGACTGGGAGGAGGCGGGCATCCTGAGCGTCGAGATGGAGGCTGCGACCGTGTTCACGCTCGCCCGTCGGAAGGGCCTCGCCGCGGGCGCCATCTGCACCGTCGACGGCAACCTCGTGAAGGGAACCCAGAAGGGTACCGAGACCGAGGACGAGGAGCTGCCCGAGAAGGCCAAGAACAACGTCGGTCGCGCCATCGACATCTCGCTCGAAGCCGTCCGCGCGCTGCGGGAGTAGGGCAGTTCGAACGGTCGTTCTCGGTCTCCCGGCGGACCTGCCGACGCACTCACGCCTCTAGCTCGGCGAACTTGCCGAGCTTCATCGACCAGTCGTAGTCTGCGTACGTGAGCGACGGCGCGGCATCGCCGGGGACGACGCCGTACCGTCTCAAGAACCGAACCACGCCCGACTTCCCGCCGAAGTCGCCGCGGTACCACGAGAACAGTTTCGGCACCCGCACCACGTCCGCCGTCGAGTCGTGGCGACACTCGCTCTCCAGGTACGATGCCGTCGCCAGGTCGAGCTCGTCGTCGACGCCGTCCCGGGTGTACACCGCGACCGGGGGACAGGAGCTGGCACCGCAGTTCAGCGCGAAGTGGAGTCGGGGGTCGAGCTCGTCGACGCGGTGGCGGCGCTCGAACCCGTCGACGCGGATTCGTGGCAGGTAGCCAAGGCCGACGCCGGACTGCGAGCCGCGGAGGATGCCGTGTTCGACGTCGTCGAGGCTCAGGTCGTGGCCGGCGACGGTGAACAGCTCGTCGGTGAAGACCGGCCGCGTCGGGGGGAGCCGCCGTTTCTGCCAGCGGTCCGGGTTCGACCTGAGCAGGTACTGCGCGAAGCCGTTGTACACGTCGAGCCAGAACGCGGTCCGGGGGGCGTCTCCGTCCAGCTCGCGGGCGAGCCGTCGGTCGTCGAGCCCGGCGAGGGCCCGGCGGTGGGCGCGGCTGTCGTCGCCCGTCTTCACCGCTCGAAGGAAGCTGGTGGCGAGCGAGACGGGGTCGTCGTGGTCGACGGCGGCCATGCCAAGAGGTTGGGACGGCGGCGGCAAAAGCGGTCGGCTACCGGCGGGTATCCGGCGGGGGCACGACAGAACGGTTTTCTCGCTGGGGAGGAAACGGCGGTCCATGCTCTCGGGTCTGCGGGCGCGCCTCCAACGGCTCCTCGCTCGCGTCCGTCGGGTCGAACGGCGCGAGCTGCGTGAGTTCCGTCGCTGGGTCGAGCACACGAACAACCTGCTGCACCTCTCCGTGCTGGTGTTCGTCCCGTTGCTCATCGCCTTCGTCACGTACATCTCGAACGCGTCGCCGGCGCTGTCGTTCCTGCTGTTCCCCCCGCTGGCCTCGGGGACGTACACCCTGTTCTCGGACCCGGAGGGAAAGTACGCCTCGCCCCCGAAGTTCGTCGGCGGGATGACCGTCGGCGCGGTGTGTGGCTTCCTCGCCATCGAAATCACCGGCGTGGCAGGTGTCAGCGGTGGCACGCGTATCGGCATCCAGTCGGTGAGCACGCTGGACGCCGGGGTCAGCATCTTCCTCACCGGTGCGGTGACGTGGGCGCTCGACCTGGAGGAGCCGACGGCGTTCTCGACCGCGCTGCTGACCCTACTCACGGGCGGTTCGCGCGGCGAGTACGTCCTGAGCGTGATCGTCTCGACGACGTTCATCGCCACGGCGTTCTACGCCTGGCGCGAGCTGTTCTACGACCGGCGCGCGGAGTACCTCTACCGCACGACGCAGGGCGACGACCACGTGCTGGTGCCGGTCCGCGGCGAGACCGCCGACGAGACGGCGATGTTCGGCGCGCACATCGCGGCAGCCCACGACGCCGGGAAGGTGGTGCTGCTCGACCTGGTGTCCGAGAGCGAGATCGCCGAGGCGGAGGCGGGCATCCGTCGCGACGAGGAGGCTGGGTCGGGGGCATCGGAGGCAGCGTCCGACGCGGACGGGACGGACCCGACGACCGAGGCGGCGGAGCAGGTCGCAGGACAGGCGGCGATGCGACTGGAGCGCCTCGCCGGCCGTATCCAGACCAGGGTCGGCGTCCCCTGCGAGGTCGTCGTCGCGAGCGAGTCCGGCAGCCCCGCGAACGTGGTGCTCCAGGCCGCACAGGAGGCGAACTGCGACCTCGTCGTGACGCCGTACGAGGAGCGCCACGGGAGTCTCTCTCCCTTCGTCAAATCGCTGTTCGACGACCCCATCGACGTGGTGGCGTTCCGGTCGGTGTCCGGGCGGAGCCGCTGGCGACGGGTGCTCGTCGCGGTGGCACGGCCCGGGGACAACGCGCACGCGATGCTGGACTTCGCCCAGCGCGTCTCCCGTGCGACGGGGACGGTGAGCGTCTGCACCTGCATCGACACCGAGAGCCACCGTCGGCGTGCGGAGTCGATGCTGGTGAACCTCGTCGAGCCGTTCGACGGCACGTTCGAGACGCGGGTCTCCCGGGACTCCATCGAGCGCTTCCTCAGCACGAACGCGCCGTCGCACGACCTCGTCGTCGTCGGCGCGAGCACCGACCGGACCGGCGCCTCGCGCTTTCTCGCCCCACCGACGTTCGAGAAGCTACGGGACGTGGACTGCGACGTGGCCATCGTCCACCGCGGCGGGTGAGCGGGCCGGAGTCCGTCGAACGGACGACTCGTCTCTGTGCGGTGGTACGTGTGTGATGGCGACAGAATCGTTCGCGGACGACGCTCCGGACGCTCCTCGCCGACTACTCCGTCCGGTCCGACGGCCCCTCGTCTTTCAGTATCTTGTCCGCGAGGTCCTCGGTGTCGCCCCGTCCGAGTGCCGATTCGACGAGCAGGTGGCCGCCGATGGCCGCCGGGCTGATGACGGTGTCCGCGCCGGCGCGCTTGAGCTTCTTGACGTTCTCGCGGTCGGTCGCCGCGGCGACGATGCGGACGTTCGGCCGGAGCTGGCGGGCGGTCAGCACCGCCAGGGCGTCCTCCGCGTCGTTGTTCGTCGCGGTGACGACTGCGGTCGCGTCGGCCAGCTGCGCCCGCCGGAGCGGCTCCTCGTCGCTCGGGTCGGCGGTGATGACGTTCATCCCGCGGTCGGAGAGCTCGGCGGCGCGCGCCTGGTCCGGTACGATGACCACGAAGGGGACGTCGCCGTCGGTGAGTTCGTTCAGGATCGGTTCGGTCAGGTCCCCGTAGCCGAGGACGATGACGTGGTTTTCGAGCAGGTCGAGCTGTGTTTCTGTCATTCTCCCAAGTGCGCGTTGGAACCGGGCTTCGAGCAGCGGTGCGAGCAGCGTCCCCAGCGCGACCGTGAAGCTCACGACGCCGAGGACGACGACGGAGAGCCCGAACAGCTTCCCGCGGGTCGAGGTGGGGTCGGGCGTCACGTCGCCGTACCCGACCGTGCTGGCGGTGACGATGGTGTAGTAGAACGCGTCGATCAGCCCCGCGGAGCCGTCCCGGATGGCGGGGAACTCGTCGCGGAGCGCGTACGCGCCGACGGTGCCGTACACCTGGACGCTCGCGAGGATGATGCCGGCGGCCAGCTGCGAGGTCGACAGCGAGAGCTTCCGGTCGAAGCGATCGCGGTTGCCCAGCAGCCCCGGTATCGCCAGCAGCGACAGGACGACGAGCGGGTAGGAGTACGGGCTGGTCTGGATGACGCCCTGCAGTGCGGCCAGCGGGAGCAACAGCAGCGCGCTGTACCACGCGCCGCGCCGTCGCCGCCGGAGCGTGTAGGCGCTCAGCAGCAGCAGGAAGCCGGTCATCGCGCCGGTGAACCCAGCTGTCTGCTGGACCGCCACGGGAATGTACGGCGAGAGCGGGCCGGCGGGAGCGGACCCGATGTTCGCGATGCCCGTCGCGATGGAGAGGACTGCGGAGAGACCGGTCAGCGCGACCGGCAGCCGTGCGCTCGTCAACCTGTCCAGCAGTCCCATACGCCGCCAGTGCGCCGGATAGGTGAAAAGGGTCGCGGTGTCGGCACCGGGGCCGGCCACCAGCTCCAGCGGCGACACCGATTTACCGTCGGCACCCGAGGGCAGGGACATGGCGTCGCTTCCCGTCGAGGTCCTCTACGGTATCTACCTCGGTCTCCTCACCGGTATCATCCCCGCGCTCGTATCGGGCTCGCTCGGGTTCCTGTTCAAGTACGTGACCGGTGTCACGCTCCCCGGGCTCGGGGTCGTGGTGCTGTCGGTCGCCATCGCCGGCGTCAACGGCGGGCTGATGGGGCTGCTCGACCCGACGGTGTCGAGTTCGCCCCGGCTGCTCGTCGCGGTCGTCGTCATCATGATGCTCTCGCTGTGGGCACACAGTCAGGGCGACAAACTCGGCGTGTCGATGCCCAAGCGGGTGACGCTCGCGTCGCTCCGCAGGCGCAACATCTCGGCCGACGTCGTCGACATCGTCGGCGGCGTCGGCAAGGTCACGCTGCGGCCGTCCGGTCCCGTCCGGGACATGGAGGGCTACCCGCCCCTGCCGGCGGACCTCCGCGAGACCATCGCCGATGGGTCGTGGTCGCTGCCCGCGGACCTGCCGCTCGCCGAACTGGAGAGCCGCCTCGTCGACCGGCTCCGAACGGAGTACGACCTCGCGGACGCCGCAGTGACGCTCGACACCCAGGGTCGGGCGACCATCGCGGCCGCCCCGCCGGCGAGTGGGCTCTCTCGTCGCGTCCCGCCGGGCAAGCGCGCGGTGTCGGTGACGGCACTGCTGCCGACGGGCGCGGCCCGCGGCGACTCCGTCGTCGTCCGGGCGGGCGAGGCACGCGTCGCGGGGACGCTGCTGAGTGCGAAGAGCGACGGCTCGCCCGCGCCGGCACCGCCGAAGCCGGACACGGACGACGGCGTGGCGACCGACGGTGGAACGGACGACGGTCCGGTCCCCGCACCGACCGCGCCGACGACGACCGGCGGAGAGGGACGACTCACGGCCGCGGTCACCCGCGAGCAGGCCCGGACCCTGCTCGATGTCGACCGTGCGCAGGTCGCCGTGACCTCGCGTGGAACCCGCCGCGAGTTCGAACTCGTCTCGCTGCTCCGGCGTTCGGGGCGGCGCTTCCGGAAGGTGTCCGTCGGCGCCGAGGGCCCGCTCGACGGCGTCACTATCGGCGACGCGAGCATCCGGGACAGCTACGACGTGACGGTCCTCGCGCTCCGCCGCCCGCCCGACGGGACCAGCGGCGACCGCTCGTGGTCGTTCTCGCCACGCGGTGACACCGAGCTCTCGGCCGGTGACGAGCTGTTCGTCGTCGGCCGGCAGCCCGCCCTCGTGGCGTTCACGGAGGCGGTCGCGTGACGGGGCTCGTCGCCGCACAGGTCGACTTCGGCTCGTTCGACCTCGTCGCCGAGACGGCCCGCATCCTCGCGCTCACCGGGCTGGCGACTGTCGCGTCGCTCGTCGCCGCCGTCGTCTACCGGTGGTACACCCGCGAGCGGGTCCCCGAGGGTGTCTCCGTCCTGCTCGGGGTCAGCGCGGTCGCGCTCGTGCTCAACACGGAGGAGACGCTGAAGCTCGTCATGCAGGGCCGGGACGGGCTCCCGGCGGAGACGACGGCGGTCGTCACCGTCGCGACGTTCGTCGCCGCCGCGTTGGGGACGGGTATCGGCCGTCGCATCGGCGACGGCGTCGCGTCGAACGCCTTCGCGGTGACCGGCACCGCGAAGCTGGATCGGGAGGTCTCCCAGCTGGTGCGGGCGGTCGGGCGCGTCGTTACCGTCAGCCTGCCCGACGACCTCGACGACATCGACGGCTACGACCCGGTCGACCCCGAGGTGAAAGAGGAACTCGCGGGGACGACGTTCGTCTTCCCGCGGCGTATCACCGTCGCGGACCTGCAGGACCGGGTCGTCACCCGGCTGAAGGACGACTACGGCGTCGGCCACGTCGACCTGGAACTGGAGGCCGACGGCACCGTCGACTACCTCGCCGTCGGCTCGCGCGCGGCGGGACTCGGCCCGACGCTCGCGCCGGGCACCGTCGCGGTCGCGGTCCAGGCCGACCCGGCGAACGGGGCCAGCCCCGGTGACGTGGTCCAGGTGTGGGAGCGGACCGACGACGAGGGGCTCGTCCGTCACGCGACCGGCGAGCTGCGCGCGACGACCGAGAAGGACGTGGTCACGCTCGCCGTCGACGAGACGGACGCCGAGGCGCTCTCGGACACGACGACCTACCGGCTCGTCACCCTGCCCACCGAGCCGTCGGCCGACAGGGAGTTCGCGTCGCTGCTTCGTGCCGCCGACGAGACGATGAGCGCGGTCGAACTCGCCGACACCAGCGAGCTTGTCGGCCGGAGCGTCGCCGACCTCGACGTGACGCTGGCCGCCATCCGCGGCCCCGATGGTGGTGTCACCGCGACGCCACCTCGGGGCACCGAGCTCGTCGCGGGGTCGACGCTGTACATCGTCGAGCGACCCGCGGCACTCCGGCGGTTCGAGGCGCTCGCCCGCGGGGAGGAGGCGAAACCGCTTTCGTGACGGCGTCGTACGGTACGTCCATGCAGTGGAAGCTGTTCGCGGACATCGCCGAGCGCGCCGGTACCGACGCGGTCGCGGTCCAGGTCGACGGCGACGACCCGACCGTCGGCGACGCGCTCGATGCCCTCTTCGAGACAGAACCGACCCTCCGCGAGCGCGTGCTGGCCGACGGCGAGCCGGCGTCCCGTGACGGCATCGCGCCCGACGTGAACGTCCTGCTCGACGGCGCGGACGTGTTCACGACGGCGGACGGGCTGGCCACCGAGGTCGAGGTGGGGGCGGAGCTGGCGCTGTTCCCGCCCGTGAGTGGTGGGTAGAACCCGCCCGTCGTCGTGGCGCTATCCGTGGTTCTCGCGGTAGTCCGCGGTCAGGTCCGCGGCCATCACGAAGTCGGGCTCGTCAGAGATGCCCGAGCGGAGCAGTGAGCCGTCGCTGACGAAGTCGACTGTCTCGGGGATGAGCACCCGGACGCTGTCGGCTCCCAGCTCGGCGGCGTCGCGCTTGATGGCGGCGACGAGTGTCCTGGCGGCGTCGATATCGTCCCACGCGCCGACGCCGTACTCGGCGAAGTGGTCGATGTCGCCCTCGTCGTCTTCGCGTTCGTAGTCGCGGACGCGGTAGGTGACGCCCCGGGTGCCGCCCCCGGAGGTGACGGCGGCGAGCATCGTCTCGTCGGCGGCGCGTTCGAGCAGGGCCGGGGTCAGTTCGGCGACGGCCCACGACTCGTCCATCGCGAGGCCGACGCCTCTGAGGTTGTCGCGGGCGTCGCAGTCGGTCCAGTAGGTCCACGCGGCGTTCGGGTCGCCGGTGACGTCGAGCGGGCCCGTCGCGTCGGCGTCGGGCTCCGGTTCGAGCCAGCGGAACTCCGTCTCGGGTTCGAAGCCGACGCCCCGGGAGTGGCCGAGGCCCATGACGTTCCACGAGAACACCATGTTCCGGGCGACGGTCGCGCCCTGCTCGCGCGCCCAGTCCCACATCTCGTGGGTGAGTTCGAGCCCGATGCCGACGCCGCGGTAGTCGGGGTGGGTGCGCATGCCCTGGCACCAGGCCTCGCGGTCGGAGAGCAGGACGGTCTGGGCGATGGAGACCACGGTGCCGTCGACAGCGGCGACGCAGGTGAACTGCTCGTCGTACGCGTCCTCGTCCTCGATCCAGTCGTGGTAGATATCGGGGATGTAGTCGCTGCCGTCGCGGTCGGCCCAGGTGTCGCTGGTGAACGCGACCACGTCGTCGTAGTCCTCGGGCGTGGCGCGACGGTACGTGACATCCGCGCGGCGGTCGATATTCATGGTCACGCGTTCCACGGCCGGGACTGGTCGGTGATCTCGCCAGCCAGCGGCGTCCGCATGGTCTTCGCCACGTCGTCGCCGTTGGCGAGCGCCCACATCAGCTTCACCTTCGCGGTGCCGGGGAGCATGTCCTCGCCCTCGACCACCCCCGCGTCAAGCAGGTCGCGTCCGGTGTCGTACACGCGGTCGCAGACCCGGCCCTCGATACACTGGCTGGTCATCACGACGGTCGTGCCGTCGTCGACGAGCGACTCCAGCTGCTCGATACGGTCGCTGTGGACGTGCCCGAGGCCGGTTCCCTCGATGACGAGCCCTGACTTACCCTCACAGAGATCGAAGAACGCGGGGTCCATCCCGGGCGTGAACTTCACCAGTTCGACGTCCTCGTCGAGCGCCGGCTGGATGTCGAGGTCGGTCGCGCCGCGTTCCTCGAACTCGCCGTCGAACTCGACGGTCTCGGTGTCGTAGTCGACCGTCCCGAGCGGCGCCGCGCCGACCGTCTCGAACGCGTCGCGGCGCGAGGTGTGGTTCTTCCGGACGCGGGTGCCCCGGTGGAGCGCGCAGACGTCGTCGCTCTCGCTCGCGTGCATGCAGACCATGACCTCCGCGGCGTCGGCCTTCGCCGCCTCGACGGCACAGACCGCGTTCATCACGTTGTCGGAGGAGGGACGGTCGGCCGAGCGCTGGCTGCCCGTGAACACGATGGGGACCGGCGTGTCGAGCATGAACGAGAGCGCCGACGCCGAGAACTGCATCGTGTCGGTGCCGTGCATGACGACGACGCCGTCGGCACCCGATTCGATCTCCTCGTGGACGGCCTCGGCGAGCTCCTGCCAGATCGGTACCTCCATGTTCTCCGAGAGGATGTTCGCGACGACTCGGCCCCGGTAGTTCGCCCGGCCCGCCAGGTCCGGCACCGCCCGCAGCACGTCCTCCGCGTCGAAACGGGCCGTCACCGCGCCGGTGCGGTAGTCAACCGTCGACGCGATGGTACCGCCGGTCGAGATGAGCGCGATGGTCGACAGGTCCTCGTCGAACTCGACCGACGACGACGCCGTCTCGTCCTGGGCCGCGTCGATCTGGTACACGTCCGACTCCAGCACCTCGGTCTCCGCTCCCTCGCGCTCGATGCCGACGTTGTAGCCGCCGTCGAGCTTCACGACGAGCTCCTCGGCTGTCGACGACGGGAGCAGCACGCCCTCGTACTCTCTGTCCGCGCGTTCGACGCGGACACGGTCGCCTGGGTTCATGGATCCGGGTTCGCCTCGGTCGGACGTAAAGCCATCCGTTCCGTCTCGGGTCTGGGTGGCGACCCAGCGAAACCGAACCGTGGGGACGCGACGATGCGCGGGAGACAGACGTTTCCATCGGCTGTAGTCGCTCCGCGCGGCGAGCGTCTCGACGTGTCAGGAACCGCAGCCACCGTTCGGTAGTTGTCGCGGGGCTTATCTCGCCAGAGGCCAAACGTCGGACAATGAGCGAGCAGTCGGCCGGCAGGTACAGCGTCATCAGGCGCTCGGTTGCGAAGGGCGTGCGGAGCGAATCGTACCTCCTGCGGGCCTACACCGTCATCGGGGTGCTCGCGTCGGTGTTCATCGCCCTGCTGCTGCTTCTTGCCATCCCGCAGTGGGTGAAGTGGACTCTCGGGCAGTCGGAGCTGAACACGTTCTCGCGGGCGATGCTCCCGTGGCTGGGGATGCTCATGGTCGCCCCCCTGCTAGCGCCGCCGTTCTACGCGGCGCGGCGGGCCGGGCGGGGCAGCAGCAGCCGCCGGACGGATTTCTGGCTGGCGCTCGCGGGGTTCGCGTTCCTCGCGTCGCTGTACGTCACGTTGCTGGTGTCGGCACCGGCGGAGTTCCGCGACCCGGCGCCGGACGTGCCGCTGCTGGGTTCGTTCGTGGAGTTCTGCTACGGGCTGGACCCGGTGTACGCGCTCGTGCCGCCGGTGCTCGGCGTGGTCGTCATCGTGGCAGTGGAGCGGCTGGCACGGTGAGCCCGTGACGAAATCCGGAAATGGCTCGACCGACTATCGCTGGGTATGACCGAGAAGACGGGGACGTTCCTCGTGACGGAGGCCGACGCGGAGTCGGCCGTCCTGCAGGACGTGGAGACGAGCCAGATTCACACGCTGTCCGAGCACGACGGCTACGAGCAGGGGGAGGTCGTCGGCGCGACTATCGCGGCGGAGCCACCGATGGAGGTCGTCTGGACGGTCGTCGAGGAGTCGTACCGCCGGACCGTCGAGCTGGTCGACAGCGACCTCTCGCCCACGCAGCAGGCGATGGAGATCGCCGAATCGCAGTCCGTCGGGGAGGTAGAGCGGGTCGAACGCGCCGGGACGGGCGAGATACACGTGCTATCGGTGCCGCCCGAGAAGGCAGACGACGCGGTCGACGACGTGCTCGAGGATCAGGAAACCGTCGCCCGCGCCGCCCGCGTGGGAGCGGTGCGAGTCGAGGTACGGAGCGACCCCGACGCGGGCGTGCTGAACGTGCGCTACCTGCCTGACTGACACGCACTACCGGACTCGCGCTACTCGTTGGCCGGGCCGGCGGCACTCTGGACCTCCCAGCCGCCGCCGATCTCGCAGGCCTCGCGGACGGTGTACTCGATCTCCGTGTCCGGGCCCATCGTGGCGCTCCCCTCGACCGCCTCGACGCGCAAGGGGACGTCGTAGGTGCTTCCACAGCAGCCGACGTCGACGAACTCCTCCCACACGTCGCCGACCGCGACCTCGTCGTGGGTCCGGCGCAGCCAGGCGTGGTAGTGGTCGGTGTCGACCTGTCGGCGGCTCCAGTCGGAGAGGTTCGCCGGGTACGAGAGGACGATCCGAGTAGCGTGGGTGCTCATACCTAAACACAGGTGCCAGCCGGGCAAAAGCGTGCCCCGGGTCGGCGCGGCGCGCGCCAATCCGACAGTCGTCGAACGACGGCGGTTACGGGCGGCGTAACGCGGTCTTTTCGACCGGCGGAGCGGCCAAGGATAAGAAGGCTTAGGTGGACTGATGCCAGAGCCGCCTGCATGAGCAAGTTCGAGGTACCGGAAATCGACTACACCCGGTACTCGAACCGCCAGCTTGCGGCGGTGCCCCTCGCCGTCCTCGCCGTCGCGCTGGTGGTTCTCGCCGGATGGTACGTCATGTTCGGAACACCGGTGTCGCTGGGGACCGACTTCACCGGCGGGACCGAACTCACGGTACAGACGGATACGCCGAGAGGCGAGATCGACCAGGCGTTCGAGGCGGAAGTGCTGTCGACACAGCGGGTCCGCGACCCGACCTCGAACAACCCGACCTACGTCGCCACGTTCGGGCCGGAGACGAACGGCTCCGCGCTCGGCCAGCAGGCCACCAACAATCTGGAGCCAGTGTGTTCGAACCCGGAAGAGTGTGACATAGTGCTCTCCAGACAGACCGTGTCACCGGCGTTCGCGGCCGGTGCCCAGAACACTGCGCTTCTCGGTCTCTTCGTCGCCTTCGCAGGCATGAGCCTGCTCGCGTTCGGGCTGTTCCGGACGTTCGTCCCCTCGGCGGCGATCGTCATCTCGGCGTTCTCCGACATCGTCATCCCGCTCGCGATCATGAACCTCGTCGGTATCGAGCTCTCGCTGGGGACTGTCGCAGCACTGCTGATGCTCGTCGGGTACTCCGTTGACTCCGACATCCTGCTGAACAACCACATCCTCCGGCGGTCTGGCGGGTTCTACGAGAGCACGAAGCGCGCGATGGACACCGGTGTGACGATGACGGTCACGTCGATGTCCGCGATGGCGGTGATGGCCGTGACCGCGACGCTGTTCGGCATCGACCTGATGGCGTCCATCGGGCTGGTGCTGGTGCTCGGACTGGCGACCGACCTGATGAACACGTACATGTTGAACTTGAGTCTCCTTCGCTGGTACAGGCTCGAAGAGGTGACATCGGAATGAACGTCCGCGAGAACTGGCGGGTGTTCCTGCTCGCCGCGATGCTCATCACGAGCGGCGTCGTCCTGTTCGTGCCGGGCGTCGTCGGCGGCTCCGACGGCGGCAACAACCAGATATCGAACCTCCAGTACGGCATCCAGCTCGACGGTGGGACGCGGCTGCGCGCCCCGGTCGTCGGGATGACCGCGGAGAACGTGGACTTCGCGGGCCAGGACCAGGGGCAGGCCAGACAGGCGATGGCCGACAACCTGAGCATCCCGACTGCTGACATCTACTTCCAGGTGGGTCGGGACACGGGCGTCGGCACCGTCGAGGTGTTCAACAAGTCCGTCGATCAGTCCGAGGTCGCGACCACGCTGAACCAGGTCGGCCTCCGGACCAGCGACGGTGGGCAGTTCAGCGAGAGTGACATCCGCGAGGGCGTAACCGCTGCTACCCGCCAGCAGATCGTCGATACGCTCGACCAGAAGCTGGCCGAGTCCGGCCTCACAGCGGGGTCGGCACGCGTCGCGACGACGCCGCAGGGACGGAACTACATCGTCGTCGAAGCGCCGAACCAGGGTGCCGAGGAGCTGGAGCGGCTGGTCGCCCAGCGCGGCTCGGTCGAGCTCGTCGCACGGTATCCGGGCGACAACGGGACGATGGAGGAGACGATGCTGGTCGCCCGCGAGGGAATCGATAGCATCGGGAGCCCGGAGCGGGGCGATACCAGCCCCTATCAGGTCCCGGTCGTGCTGAACCAGGAAGGTGCGGAACGGTTCACCCGCGTGCTGAACGAGAACGAGTTCACCACGACGGGCGCCGGATCGGCGGCCTGTGGCGGCGCGGAGAAGAACGACCGCGGCTACTGTCTGCTGACGGTCGTCGACGGCGAGGTCGCGTCCTCGCACTCGCTCGCCCCGAGCTTCGCCGACATCATCCGGGCGAACGATTTCTCCGACGACCCCCGCTTCGTGATGGGTGCACAGAGCCGTAGTGAGGCCGAGACCATCGCGGTCAGCCTCCGCGCCGGTTCGCTGCGCGCCCCGCTCGACACCGACGGTCGCCAGGTGTACACGCTCGAGCCCGCGCTCGCCGACCGCTTCAAGACGAACTCGCTCATCACGGGTATCATCGCGGTGCTCGCGGTCAGCGGTGTCGTCTACCTGCGCTACGGCGAGTCCCGGGTCGCGGTGCCCATGGTGCTGACGGCGCTGGCGGAGGTCGTCCTCCTGCTCGCGTTCGTCGCCGCGGTCAGACTGCCGCTCGACCTCTCGCACATCGCCGGGCTCATCGCCGTCATCGGGACGGGGGTGGACGACCTCATCATCATCGCCGACGAGGTACTTGCGGAGGGTGACGTGAGCTCCGCGCGGGTGTTCCAGTCGCGCTTCCGCAAGGCGTTCTGGGTCATCGGCGCGGCGGCGGCGACGACCATCATCGCGATGTCGCCGCTGGCGGTGCTGAGTCTCGGCGACCTGCGCGGGTTCGCCATCGTCACCATCCTCGGCGTGCTCATCGGGGTGCTCGTCACCCGGCCCGCCTACGGTGACATCCTGCGCACGCTCTCGATCGACGAGTAGTCCCCTGTTTCGTTCTTTTAGTCGTCGTCGCTGACCGCCAGCACCGGCATCGACGACTGGCGGACGACCCGTTCGGTTGTGCTGCCGAGCAGCAGGTCCGTGACTCCCGACCGTCCGCGGGTGGCCATGACGATACAGTCGACGCCGCGGTCCTCGGCGTAGTCGAGGATAGTCGTGGAGGGGTCGCCCTGGATGACTTCGGTGGTCGTCTCGACGCTGTGGTCCCTTGCGCGGTCTTCGACGTCGGCGACGACACGGTCTCCTTCCGACTCGAGCGCGTCGACGACCTCGCCGCTGACGGTCGTGACGCTATCGCGGTTCGTGTCGGCGACGTACAGTACGTGCAGCGTCGCGCCGTAGGTCGAGGCGAGGTCGACGGCGTACTCGAACGCAGCCATGCTCGGTTCGCTGCCGTCGGTCGGGAAGAGGATATCGTCGTACATGCGTGGCGGTTCGCCCGCCAGCGTCAAAGGGATTGCTCAGAACTCGCCGAGGCCACACTGCTCGGCGGCGGCCAGCGCGTCCGCGCAGGTCGACCACGACT
Organism: Haloarchaeobius sp. FL176; assembly: GCF_024609245.1. Classification (GTDB taxonomy): domain Archaea; phylum Halobacteriota; class Halobacteria; order Halobacteriales; family Natrialbaceae; genus Haloarchaeobius. The sequence continues at coordinate 203,439 of NZ_JANJYH010000002.1, read as the reverse complement.
CGCGGGCAAAGGGCGGTAGCTCGCCGGTCCGCTCGACGTAGTCGGCGAGGAACTCGCGGGTGGTGCCGTCGCTCGGGTAGCCCGACCCCACGGGGCCGTACTCGTCGGCGAGCGCGGCCATCTGGGCGTCGCGGGCGACCTTCGCGACGATGCTCGCGGCCGCGACGACGGCGTCGGATTCGTCCGCGCGATGCGCCGGGACGACCCTCACGTCGCCATCGGCCGCGTCCCCGACCCGCCGGCCGAACCGCGCGGCGTCCGTGTCGCCCGCGTCGACGACGCCTCGCGCCCCGTCGACCCCGGCGTCGTCCAGGGCCTCGGCCTGCGCCGCGACCGTCAGCGAGTTCATGTCCGTCTCGGGTTCGTCGATTCTCGCAGGGGGTATCTCCGCGACCCCGACTTGGACGCGGTCGTCGTCGTAGATCGTGCTCGCGAGGGTCTCGCGGCGCTCCGGGCTGAGTCGCTTCGAGTCGTCCACGCCGTCGGGGAGGACGCTCGCTCGCGGGACGACCACCGCGGCCGCCCACATCGAGCCGAACACCGGTCCCTTGCCGGCCTCGTCGACACCGAATCGCATCTGCACCTCGTTTCATCCCGCGGTGTCTTGGTCGTTTTCGTTGCTGACCGTCGCTGTCGGTTGTTGCGTGGGGCCATCTTTCGGTGAAGTACCAGGGAAGATGGTTCGGCAGCCACGAGCGCAACGGGAACCCCGAACAGCGAGAAAGCCCACCCGGTTGGTCAGAAAGCAGTCGCTCGCCGTCAGTTCGCGTCCCGAAAGAAGGGAAGGTGTACTCAGTCGTCGGCGGCGGTGGGCATCTCCGCGAACTCGCCGTCCTCGGACTCGTCGGTGCTGTCGTCCTCGATATCCTCGATTGCGGTGTGTTCTATCTCGATATCATGGTGGCACATTGGGTAACCCCTCGAACCATGACAACGTGACACACGACAAAAACAGTTCCCCCGCTACCGCAGGTAGTCGGGGTCGTCGAACGGCTCGTCCTCGCCCTCGACCGCGAGCACGTCGAGTGCGCTGACGGTCGCGTCGACGCCGAGCAGGCCGGCGAGGGAGGGCTCGGTCCGGCCCTCGTCGCCGCTGATGAGTTCCTTGATGTAGAGGCCGCCCTCGCCGTGGACGTCGACGGTGGCGTGGCGGTCGTCGGTCTGCTCGGCCGAGATCTCGTAGACGGTGCGCTCGCGGTCGAGTTTCGCCCGCCGGTGGTCCACCCGATGCGGGGTGTGCTGCCGGACGGTCGTCCCCGAGAGCGTGGCGACGGCGTCGGCGAGCGCGTCGGCATCGACGGCGTCGTCGAACTCGACCTTGGCGCGGTAGGTCTTCGAGGCGTCGAGCTCTTTCACGCGTTCGACCATCTCGTGGGTGGCGAGGCGGAGGCCCTCCACTTCGACCGCGCCGGCGGCCTCCTCGTTGATGCGCCGCTGGAGCGCCTCGGCGTCGGGGTCCCGGCTTCGGGGCCGTTTCACCTCGGCGACGAAGGGCCGGCCGGTGCCCAGCATGAGCGCGTCGACGTCCTCGCGGCCCGCACCGTGGAACAGCGCCTCGTCGCCGTCCATGGCTTCGAGGACGTGCGGCGTGACGTGCTCCTCGACGCTCATGTCGTAGAGGTAGCCGGAGCCGCCGCAGTGGTCGCAGGGCTCCTCGCCGTCGTCGCCGAGCTGGACGCCGGAGCCGCCGCACTCGCGGCAAGGCCACTCCGTCTGGGGAATGTCGCGTTCTAGCTTGCGGTAGCGACCGTAGACGAACGCCGGGTTGACCTGCACCTCGACCGCGTGGCTGGAGGGGTCCTCGGCGGCCGCATCGAGGTTCACCAGCGCGAGCACGTCGGGGCGCGTGAAGTCGACCTCGGTGTCGGTCAGCCGGCCGACGCGCTTGCCGACCTCGCGGTTGAACTCGCTCTTGAACAGCTCGCCCGAATCCGGCTCCATCCCGGCGTCCTCCCGAAGCAGGCGGTCGTTCTCCTCGACCAGCGGCGGGGTGCGGGTGCCCACCTGGTACGTCTCGAACTCGATATCCGCGAGCCCGTCGGCGACGAGTTCGGCGTACTCGTCGAAGCGGCCACAGAGCCCCTCACAGACCCAGCACTCGTCGGGCTCGACGGTCTCGTAGGGGTCGTCCTCGGCCAGCGCGTGCGTGACACGCAGCCCCTTACCCCGCTCGGCGTTCGTCAGCCCGAAGCTGCGGTCCGCGAACGGCCGCCCGAGACAGGCGTCACAGACCGGTCCGGTCGCCAGGATGGCTCGGACCGCGTCGTCGAAGTCGTCCATGCTCCACGAAAGCGGCGCGGTGCGTTAGTGCCTTGCTATCTCTCGCGTTCCGGAACTCGCCGGCGGTGGCGCGACGGCCGCGCTCGGCACCGCCCAGCGTGGTTGAGAGCCCTCGACGACGCCCGTCTCCGGCTGCGACGCCCCGGCAGGAAGACGATGCCCTTTTAACCTGCGCGAGGGAACCAAGGTGCAATGACGACGATGTACGACGTTCCGGCCGACGACCTCATCGAGGCCGTCGCCGCCGAACTCGAGGATCGACTCGACGAGCCCGAGTGGCTCGAATTCAGCAAGACAGGCGTCAACCGCGAGCTCCCGCCGGAGCAGGAGAACTTCTGGGCCATCCGCTCGGCCTCCCTCCTCCGCAAGGTCGCCGACACCGGCCCCGTCGGCGTCGACCGTCTCTCCACCGAGTACGGTGGCTCCAAGAACGGCTCGACCCGCTACCGCGTCGCCACGTCCCACCGCACCAACGGCTCGAAGAAAATCATCCGCGTCGCCCTCCAGCAGCTCGAGGAGGAGGACCTCGTCGAGACCGCCGACGGCGAGGGTCGCCGTATCACCGCCGAGGGGCGCAGCTTCCTCGACAACATCGCCGCCGACGTGATGGAAGAGCTCGACCGGCCGGAGCTCGAGCGCTACGCGTAACGACTGCGAACAGTCGAAACGATTTTCCTCCGCAATCGACAAACGGGTAGTATGAGTGGCAGTCCCGACGACGACGAACTCGAGAAGCTTCGAGAGAAGAAGATGGAGCAGATGCGCGAACAGCAGGGCGGCGCCGACACCGAGGCTCAGGACGCCAGGCGGGAGCAAGCCGAAGCACAGAAGCAGGCCCTCCTCCGGCAGTACCTCACCGACGGGGCCCGCAAGCGACTCAACTCCGTGCGGATGTCCAAACCCGACTTCGCCGAGCAGGTCGAGCAGCAGGTCGTCGCCCTCGCACGGTCGGGCCGCATTCAGGGCCAGATCGACGAGGAGAAGATGAAGGACCTGCTCCGCGAACTCAAGCCGGACTCCCAGAGCTTCGATATCCGTCGGCGCTGATGCAACTGGGGCTGCTCTACAGCGGTGGCAAGGACTCCACGCTAGCCGCGCTGCTCTGTGACGAGTTCTACGACGTCACCCTCGTGACCGGCCACTTCGGCGTGACGGACGACTGGAAACACGCCCGCGACGCGGCCGAGGCGGTGGGCTTTCCCTTCGAGCGGCTCGCACTCGACCGCGCGGCCGCCGAGGACGCCGTCGCCCGGATGCGCGCCGACGGCTTCCCCCGCAACGGTATCCAGCAGGTCCACGAGCACGCCCTCGAGCGCCTCGCAGCCCAGGAGTTCGACGCCATCGCCGACGGCACTCGCCGTGACGACCGCGTGCCGACAATCTCCCGTGCACAGGCCCAGAGTCTCGAGGACCGCCACGACGTGGACTACGTCGCACCACTCTCGGGCTTCGGCCGCAACGCCGTCGACAGGGTCGTCGAGTCCAAGCTCGCCGTGACAGTGGGCCCGAGCGAGGAGATTCGCCGCGCCGACTACGAGGCCGAACTGCGGCCGTTGCTCGCCGACATCGCCGGTCCGGACGCCGTTGGCGAGGTGTTCCCCGACCACGACCAGACGTACGTCACCGGAACGGACTGAATCGGGTCGTGGTACGGCGGCGGCCGCCGGCCGGTGCGAACGCAGTCCGTGCCGTGGTGTCGGGCTTCAGTATTCCTGTAGATAATTTTGCGACTGCAAAGAGTTCGTTTCCGAATTAGGTACCCTTAACAGGGAATAGCAACAATTTCTCGATGATGAGTAAGACAAACCAGGACTGGTGGCCGACCCTGCTCAACGTGGACATCCTCGACCAGAACGCCCGTGACGTCGGGCCGACGGACGAGGAGTTCGACTACGCGGAGGCGTTCGAATCGCTCGACTTCGACGAGGTGAAAGCCGACATCGAAGCCGTCCTGACGGACTCGAAGGACTGGTGGCCCGCCGACTACGGACACTACGGGCCGCTGATGATCCGGATGGCCTGGCACAGCGCCGGCACGTACCGAACCGTCGACGGCCGCGGCGGCGCGGGCGGCGGCCGACAGCGGTTCCCACCGCTCGACAGCTGGCCGGACAACGCCAACCTCGACAAGGCACGACGGCTGCTCTGGCCGGTCAAGCAGAAGTACGGCCGGAAGCTCTCGTGGGGCGACCTGCTCGTGCTGACGGGCAACGTCGCTCTGGAGTCGATGGGCTTCGAGACGTTCGGCTTCGGCGGCGGCCGCGAGGACGCCTGGAAGTCCGACGACGCCATCGACTGGGGTCCCGAGGACGAGATGGAGACCTGGGACCGCTTCGACGGGGACGACTTCCTGCAGGAGCCACTCGGTGCCTCGGTCATGGGTCTCATCTACGTCAACCCCGAGGGCCCCGAGGGCGAGCCTGACCCCGAGTGGTCCGCCGACCGTATCCGCCAGACGTTCAGCCGGATGGCGATGAACGACGAGGAGACCGCCGCCCTCATCGCCGGTGGTCACACCTTCGGGAAGGTCCACGGCGCCGACGACCCGGAGGACGAGCACGGCTCCCCGCCCGCCGACGCGCCCATCGAGCAGCAGGGCCTCGGCTGGCAGGTCGAGGGTGCCGACGGCCCCGTCAAGGGGAGCGAGATGATCACCAGCGGCATCGAGGGCCCCTGGACGCAGAACCCGATCTCCTGGGACATGGGCTACCTCGACAACCTGCTGAACCACGAGTGGGAGCCACACAAGGGCCCCGGCGGTGCCTGGCAGTGGAAGCCGGTCGACGAGGAGCTCGAGGACAGCGTGCCGGCCGCCCACGACTCGTCCGAGACGGACACGCCGATGATGCTGACGACGGACGTCGCCCTCAAGCGGGACCCGGACTACCTGGAGATCGTCGAGCGGTTCCACGAGAACCCCCAGGAGTTCCAGGAGGCCTTCGCGAAGGCCTGGTACAAGCTCATCCACCGCGACATGGGCCCGCCGCAGCGACTGCTCGGCCCGGAGGTCCCGGACGAGGAGATGCTCTGGCAGGACCCGCTCCCCGAGGCCGACTACGAGCCGGTCGGTGAGGAAGAGATCGCCCAGCTCAAGACGGAGATCCTCGACTCCGACCTCTCCGTCTCGCAGCTGGTCAAGACGGCGTGGGCGTCGGCGTCGACGTACCGCGACAGCGACAAGCGCGGCGGCGCGAACGGCGCGCGCATCCGCCTCGAACCCCAGGCGAGCTGGGAGGTCAACGAGCCGGCGGAGCTGGAGTCCGTGCTCGGGACCCTCGAGGAGATCCAGGCCGAGTTCAACGACTCGCGTTCGGACGCCACGCGTGTCTCGCTGGCCGACCTCATCGTGCTCGGCGGCAACGCGGCAGTCGAGCAGGCCGCGGCCGACGCCGGCTACGACGTTGAGATCCCGTTCGAGCCCGGCCGGACGGACGCCCGGCCCGAGCAGACCGACGTCGAGTCGTTCCAGGCGCTCAAGCCGAAGGCCGACGGGTTCCGCAACTACTACGGCGACGAGGCCGAGCGCGACCCGGAGGACATCCTCGTGGACCGCTCGGACCTGCTGAACCTGACGGCGCCCGAGATGACGGTGCTCGTCGGCGGCATGCGCACGCTCGGCGCGAACTACCAGGACACCGACCACGGCGTGTTCACCGACCAGCCGGAGACGCTGACCAACGAGTTCTTCGCCACCCTGCTGGGCGAGGACGTCGAGTGGGAGCCCGTCTCCGACGAACGGCTGGAGTTCGAGGGCTACGACCGCGAGACCGGCGAGCTCGAGTGGACCGCGAGCCGCGTCGACCTCGTCTTCGGCTCGAACGCCCGACTCCGCGCGATCTCCGAGTTCTACGGTGCCGAAGACGGCGAGGAGCAGTTCGTCGAAGACTTCGCCGACGCGTGGAGCAAGGTCATGCAGCTCGACCGCTTCGACCTCGAGTGACCGGTCGGTAGTTCTCTGAACCGGTTTCTTCTTCTTCTCGACCGAGGACAGTCGCGGGTGCGCTCAGCTCAGCAGCGTCGTCGTCATCGACGCCACGTCGGGAGCAGGTGCGTCGACGAACTCGGGCCGGGCGAGCTCGAAGCAGTCGGCCTTCAGCACGCCGGCGGCGGCGAGCTCGTCGCGGCGGTTCGCGACCGTCGCGGGGCTGGCGATGCCGTTGGTCGCCGCCCAGTACTCGACGGTGGCGACGTCCATCTCGGCGCGGGCGGCGGCGACGAGCGCGACCGTGACCACGTCGGGACCGGGGCCGTCGTCGCGGGCGGTCGTCATCGCGACGTAGAGGGATTCGAACTCCGCGGCGGTCGGCTCGCCGAGGCTCTCCACGAGGGAGTCGGTCAGGTCGTCCAGCGTCTCCGGGTCGTCGACGGCGGTGCGTCCGGGGACCGGCAGCCCGAGGCGGACGTAGGCGGCGCGGCCGATGAGCACCGCTGCGACGCCGTAGGTGGCGGCGAAGAGGGCCTTCAGAGAGGGGGCGAGCGCCGTCTCGACGACGAGGTAGCCGGTCAGCACCGCGGCCAGCACGAGCGCGAGGAGTTCGAGCGCGACGATGGCGAGGTTGGCGACGGTGTCACGGTCGACAGGCTCTCCGGGGGTCCGGAACCGGGCGTCGACGACCAGCTGGTCGTGGGCGGCCGTCGCGGTGAGGCGGCCGCGCCAGAGCTGGACGAGGCCGACGCCGAGCAGGCCACACAGTCCCGCGGCGATGACCGGAACCCACATCACGGCTATCCGGTCGCGCTACTGCGACTATACGCTTGTGGCCGGAGCCACCGGTGATGCCCGGCCGTCCCGTCGCCGGGTCAGTCGTCGTCGTAGTCGAACGAGCGGTCGGTGTCGCGGAGGATGAACGGGCCGATGGAGAGGGTGCGCTTTGCGACGGTCGCGACGCGCAGCACGTACGCGAGCAGGACGGCGAAGGGCGCGACCGAGATGGTGCTGGCGAGAGCGTAGACGAGCAAGACGTGGGTGACGCCGAAGGTCGACCCGGCTAACGCGGGCGAGGCGGGGTCGAAGAAGGAGAGCATCGCTATCGCGACGAGCAGGGCGGGCACCGCGACGTAGCTGATGGCCCGCGAGAGGTCGACGAGCTCCCACTGGAAGTACAGCGTCTTGATGTGCTCCCGGGCGGGGCCGAACAGCGAGAGGAGGTCGACAAGCTCGTCGAGTGTCTCCCCCGCGTCGGCCGGGAGCTCGTCACCGTGTTCCGCGCGGAGGCGCTTCGCCGCGTAGAGCTTCCAGGAGTAGTTGAAGTCGAGCGCGGCAGCGACGACGTCGAAGTCACCGAACTCGGTGCCCGACAGTTCGTCGCTCACGGCGGCGGCGTTCCTCTGCACCGCGTCCGTCAGTGACTCGATGTGGCCCACTGCGTCGCCCTCCGCCGCTGCGCTCTCGGCGAGGTCGGCTGCACGCTCGTCGGCGGCGTCGAGCATCGCCTTCAGGAACGTGGCGGGGTCCGCCGGCGCGACGGGGACGCCGACCACGTCGGCGACGTCCTCCCGGAACGTCGTCGCGCCTGCCATGCGCTCGCGCTGGTCGCCCGCCGCCCCGAGCTCCTGTGAGAGCACGAGCTGGTTGAGCGTCAGTACGAGCGTGACGCCGGTGACGATGGCGGTGACGTGCGCCTGGAACAGCGTCTCGACGGGGTCACTCGCCGTGAGGCGTGCCACCCCGTCGACGGCGAGGCCGGCGGCGAGCGTGCCCAGGAACACGAACGCAAGGATGCCCGCAGCGACGAGCCACCGGTTCGCATCGAGCAGCAGTCGCAGCTTCCAGCTCGACTCCTGGGCGCGGCTGCGCATGGTGTCGTCGCTCACGTCGTCGGCTTCGTCCATACCGCGTGCGACGGTGAAGACGCTGAAAAACGTGTGGCCGAACCCCGTAGGCTGCTCTCCCCCGGGCTCGCGGGGCTGGGGGTCCGGGAACGCGGCGGCAGAATGGGAACTGTCGACGGGCGGTTACGCGTCCGAGTTCTTCCCCTCTTCCTCCTCCAGCCCCTCGAGGTCGGCCTCGATGGCCTCGTCGCCGGAGCCGCCGGACTCGGCGGCGTCCATCTCGGCCTCGAGCTCCTCCAGGTCCGCAGAGACCTCCTCGTCACTGCTCGGCTCGTCGGCGGACCCGGCGTCGGCGGAGCCGCCGCCCTTGCCCATGTCGGACTTGAGGGTGTCGAGTTCGGCTTCGACGCCGCTGGACGTGCCGAGCTCCTCGAGCTCGCGGTCGATGGAGTCCTTGTCCGAGAGTGCGTCGTCGAACGCGCCCTCGTCGTAGAGCTCGTCCATGGCGGCCGCGCGGGCCTCCATGTCCTGCGTGCGTTCCTCGGCGCGCTCGATGGCCATCCCGACGTCGTCCATCTCGTCGCCGACGCCGGTCATGGCCTCGGAGACGCGGTTGCTCGCCTCGGCGGCCTCGTAGCGGGCCTTCATCGACTCCTTTTTCGTGCGGAACTCCTCGATGCGCTGCTGGAGGGCCTCCTTCTTGTCGACTAGCTGGTCCTGCGTGTCCTGGAGGCCCTCGACCTGGGCGTCGAGCTCCTCCATCTGGCGCATCTTCGTCTTCTTCTTCTCGAGCGCACGGCGCGCGAGGTCCTCGCGGTCCTGCCGGACGGCCTCGCGGGCCTGCCGGTTGTGCTTCTCGACGTCCTCCTCGAGCCGGCGCTTCTGCATCTCCAGCCGCTTCTTCTGTGTCGTCAGGTCGGCGATGCCGCGCTTGACCTGCTGGAGCTGGTCGCGCATCTGCTCGTAGGAGTAATCGAGCGTCTCCGTCGGGTCCTCGGCCCGGTTCAACAACGAGTTGATCTTCGATTTGAGGACGTACGACGTCCGCGATAGTATTCCCATATTGCGTTATTTCACTCCGTGAACTTAAAAACGTCACTCTCCGAAGGTGTACGTGTGACAGCCGATACAGTTCTCGTACCGGGAGCCAGGGACGTTCGCGCGAGTCTCGACGAATCGCAAGGCGATGTCGACGCCTGCGTCGTCGCGTGCCCGCCACACCCACAGCATCGCGGCCACCGCGGCGACAAGCGCCTCGTCGCCGTCGCCGATGCGCTGACAGCCGGCGGCGTCGACTGCCTGCGCATCGACTACGGCGACTGGGACGATGGCTACGGCGAGCGCGAGGACGTGCGCAACGCGGTACGCTGGGCGGCCGAGCGATACGACCGCGTCGGCCTCTTCGGCTTCAGTTTCGGCGGCTGTCTCTCCATCCTCGCCGCCGCGAGCGTCGACGTGCCCGTCACCGCAGTCGGCGCGCTCGCACCCGCCGACCGACTCGCAGACGACCTCGACGCGGTCGCGGCACTGGACGACCTCGACGCTCCTCTCCAGATCTGCTACGGCGAGCGCGACGACGTCGTCGACTGGGAGCGAATCGTCGAGCGCGCGGAGGAACTGGGTTTCGAGACGGTCCGTTTCGGCGCCGACCACTTCTTCGTCGGTCAGCACGAGAAGGTCGCCGACGCGGTGTCCGAGTTCCTGCTGCGAACCGTCTGAGTCACTCCCCCGCCGGGACGCTCGTCGGGTCCGCGGTCGGGAACAGCTCGTCGACACGTGTGAGGGTCGCGTCGAGGTCGGCCGAGTTGTCGACCACGACGTGCTCGCACTCGATGGGGTCGAACAGCTCGCGGAACCGCGAGTGCAGGTCCGGGTCGGCGTCGCTCTCGTCGTCGGTGCGCTCGCGGATGCGCCGGCGGGCGACGGCCTCGTCGCACTCGACCTTCACGAGCTGGAAGTCGACACCGAGGTCCGCCGCGAGGTCGACGACGTCCTCGCGGAAGCGCGCCTCCTTGAACGTCCCGTCGAGCACCGCCGTCTCGTCGTTCTCCACGACCTCGCGGCCACGGCCGAGCAGTTCGGCGTACACCGCGAGCTTCTCGGCCTCGGTGTAGTCGGGGTCGGGAAAGAGCTCCTTGCGCACCACGTCGGTCCGGACGAGCCGGCCGTCGACGCGGTCGGCCACCGCCTCGGCGATGGTCGTCTTGCCTGCACCGGGCAGGCCACAGACCACTAGCAACATCGGCCACCGTCTCGTCGTGTGGCCGCGGTGGTCGTCCGCGAGCGTGCGTCGGTTCGTCGGTCGGCCCATCCGTGTCCGGCGGTCGCCCCGTGCCCGGCCGTCATTGGGAGACAGACGACCCCGAGCGCACATGAAACTGTGGAATCCGTCACGGGATGGCCCGTTCAGGTAGCGTAGATACTGGCGTAGGCGTCCGCGAACTGCTTCGAGAACACCGTGCCGAGGTACTTGATCTTCACCGGCGTGACGACGACGGTGATGAGCTGGACGACCGGGATGAGCGCGATGGCCACCGAGATGGCGAAGGCGATTGCGCCGACGATAGTCACCTTCACCCAGGCGACGAACCACGTTCCACTGACGAGCACGCGTGCCAGCTTCGGGGAGAACCCGGACAGCATCGACCCGGTCTCGGCGAAGCGCGCCATCCCCGCCGAGCCCGCGTAGCCGAACAGCGCGGTCAGCGCGAACCAGATGACGAGCCCAGTAAGCAGGCTCCCGATCCCCTCCTGAAAGTTCCCGTTCAGAATTGCGGTGATGCTGCCCAGCACGAACACGACGAACGCGATGATGGGGATGATGCCGTAGACGGAGGCGATGATAGAGCCCTTGATGCCGTCGACCAGGAGGTCACCGGGGTCCGAGAACGACGGGGGCTCGGGGTCGCCGGTGAGCCGTTGCCGCATCACCCGGACGTAGTATCCCGTCAACAGCCAGCCGGGGACGATGAGGAACGTCAGGTACTCGAGCACGGTCCCGAGAGTGATGGTCTTCCACCATCCCTCCTCGTTCATCGGATACTTCATGTCGGTGCCGATGCTGTCCGGGCCTCGCGTGTCCGGATGGTGGTCCCCCGGACCCTCCACACCGTCGGCCGGGGGACGGACGTTCGACCCACCGCCGCGGTCCGGCCGTGGTGGGTCGCCGTCACGCTGTCGCGCGCCCGTCTCGGCCCCGTGTTCGCGCGGTGGCCCCCGGTCCTCGGTCACGGGCTCCGTTCGCGTCGTCGTACCGCCGCCGCTGGTCTCCTCGGCGGGGGGTGTTCCGCGGCGCCCCCGGCGGTCGGTCTCCGGGTGGCCGCTACCGGCCGACGCTGGCGGCCTGTCGGTGCGCTGGTCACGCGGTTCGCCGCGGCGAGACGGCTCGTCGCGCCTGTCCTGCTCTCCTCGGCTCGGAGCCGGTTCCGGGTCGTGGCGGCCCTCGCCGCGCCGTCTCCCTCCCTGCCGCCGTCGCTCGTCGTCGCGGCGGTCGTCGTCGCGCCGCTCGTTGGGTTGACGCCCTCGGTCGTCGCCACGACGGTCGTCGGTGCGTCGCCCCCGGTCGTCCTCGCGGCGGCCCCGGTCCGTCGTTCCACCACGGTCGGACCGCGCGTCGGTCCCGCGACCGCGAGTGTCCGCACGCTTCGACCGTTCGTTCCCTGGGCTGTCCCGCCCGCCCGCGGGTCGACTGTCCGACCGCCGCTCCGACTGGTCCGGCCCGTCGTCGGTCCCGCGCCGCCGTGACGACCCGTCCCGACCTGACTGCCGCCGGTCCGTGGTGGCCGACGACCGACCGTCGCCGCGTTCTCGCCGGCTGCGCTTCGAGTCCGGCGACGTCTTCCCGGTCTGGTCGACCCCACAGCGTGGACAGATGTCGGTCGACGGGTCGAGGCTCACGCCGCAGTTACGGCAGTCCCGCTGGCCCCCGCCGGCATCCTGCGAGCGCCCGTCGTCCGCTTGCCGACGGGTCGACCGTGTCGTCCTCTCCCGCTCGTCGCCGTCACTCTCGCGGCCGGTGGCCCCCGACCGTCTGTCGGCCGTCCGTCCGCGGCCGCCGTCCGCCTGCTCGACCCCACAGCGAGGACAGACGTCCGTGGATGGGTCGAGACTCGCACCGCAGTTCGTACATTCGTGACGCCCCCCGTCCGTCCGCCGCCCCCCGTTGTTCTCGCTCGGTGACATTCGCAACTGATTGTCCCTGCGCGAAGCGGTCACTTGGGCGTACCGGCCGTTCGGTTCTCAGGCTTCGGGCGCGACCGCACCCTGGGACTGCTTCCGCTCGTCGAACGTCGCCAGGTCCGCGCCGAGATTCGCCGCCATCGCGAGCAGCGTCCAGTCGTTGTTCGTCAGCTCCGCGCCACGGTCCGTGCTGCCGCGCATCGTCTCCGCCAGTCCGAAGTCGTCCATGTCCGCTTCGTACACGTCCACGGCGTCCACGATGTCCTCGCAGGCGTCCCGCACAGTCTCCGCGTCCATCCCAGCCTCGTCCACGAGGATAGCCTGCAGCTCCAGCATCGTCAGCGTCGACGTGGCGAGGTCGTCGGCGTCGTTGAGGAACGCGCGTGCTGTGTCTCCGTGCTCGCCGTCGGCAACGAGCGCGGCGAGGAACACGTCCGTATCGACGACGGTCGTCATTTGCGCTCCTCCCTGACCGCCTCGACCGGGTCGATGTCCGCGTCGGCGAAACGGCCGTGGAGGCTGTCGCCGAGTGGCTTGGCTGGCGTGGTGTCGTTGTCGGCTGATTCGTCCATGGCTTGGCGTGCGAGGGCGTCGGGAGTAAAACGTTCGGCTCCGGCTACCGGCTGTGGCCGACTTCGCAGGGAACAGCCGCGGCTCGTCGGTGTGAAGTGGGGAAAAGTGGGCCGGCGCGAATTTGAATCGCGGTTACGGCCACCCGAAGGCCGAAGGATACCAAGCTACCCCACCGGCCCGCATTCGAGATAGACGAGTGGGCGACTTTTAACGCTTCCGAAACGCCCGACGACTCACCGGTCGACGCGGAGCTCGTCGAGGTGGCCCTCGAACTGGAGGTCGTGCCCGTGGACGGTGGTCACGCGCACGGCGTCGGAGGAGAAACTGGACTCGACGCGGTACTCCTCCCCGTCGTCGCCGTCGACGTAGATGGTGGAGCCGCCGATGTAGCTGGTGTCGGCGCTCGTGACGTCGCCGGAGACCGTCTTGGTGGGGGCGGAGTCGTCGCCGGTGTCGCGTCGGAGGTCGAAGTGGACGCGGTCGCCCTCAACGACGTCGTCCAGACCGGAGTCGAGCACGGTGCCGAGGTCGGTGCCGTCCTGCTCGGGGGTGCCGCCGTCGGCGACGACCTCGGTCGCGGCCGAAGCGTCGGCGGCGGGGCCGGGTTCCGTCTCGGGGACCGAGGCGCAGAACCGCTCGAACACGTCGGTGCAGTCGGCACAGAGCACGTATCGCTGCTGGTCCACGTCGAGCTGTGTCACGTCTGCACCGGGTTCGGTATCGCCGCCGCAGAAGCTGCAGTCGTGGGCGGCCAGCGCACCGTTGTCCGAGACGGAGTGGCGTCGCATGTCGGCGGTGAGCGCGCGGACGTCCGCGAAGCAGTGGTCGCAGGCGAACCGCTCGGTGGTGGCGACGGTCGCGCCGTCGGCGTCGACTCGTCGGGTGTAGACTCGGTGGACGGTGTCGGTCGCCGTCGAGGTGACGGTGCGCGCACAGAACCGGCAGGCGTCGGGGGTGTCGGTGGACATGCATCACCCTCTGAGTCCCACTCACTTAATTTCGACCTTATCGGGTGCTATCAGAAATTTGCGTAGCCGTCGGTATCGAGGTAGTGGTGGGCGACGGTGACGGCGTGGTCCGCGTGGAGCAGCGTCGGCCCCAGCCGGAGACGCTGGGCCGCGGCGTCGGCGAGCAACTCGGCCTCGGTGTCGGTGAAGTCCCGGTGGTCGGAGAGCACGAACGTCGGGTCCTCGGGAGGTTTGGCCTCGCTGGCGGGTGCACCGTCCTCGTGGAGCTGGACCACGGTGCCATCGCGGGCGCACTCGTCGAGCACCACGTCCAGTCCCACACGGCGGATGCTGACGCCCGGCGAGGACTCCGCGGGCTGGTGGCCGATGGCATCGTCGCGGTGTTCCAGCGCCGTCCGCACCAGCGCCGCGGTCGACCGCTCGTCCGGGTGGAGGTTCCGCACCGTCGCCCCGTCGACGGTGACGGTAAACTCGTCCTGGATGACGAGGTGGACCTGCACGTCGTCGCGCAGCCCGTGGCTCGTCAGGAACGCCGCGTTCAGACATCGACAGAGCAGGTCCAGCCGCCCGGCCTCGCTCGCGAGCGCGTCCAGCGAGAAGTCGGGCGATGTGGGAACGTCGTGGCCGCAGATGACGAACTGTCGCATATCGTCTGGTGTGGCTGGTGTGGGTTTAGTCGCGTCGAACCCGCTCTCGAACGCAGGCGGTGATCTTCTCTCTACTCCGGCTGATGGTGGGCCAGTCTCGATACTCGTGGGAACACGCTGGTACTCGAACAGCCAGAAAGCCCCGAGGCGCTCGGCCCTTCCAGTCCCGCCCCGCAACCGCGACCACACCGCGCCAGCCCTCCCCCTCGACACCCACGCGCCTGCCGGCGCGGGGTGTCTTGGCCGTGTGGTTGGTGACGGGGTCGTCGAATAGACCGGCACGGCGCGCGCTGGCGAGCGTGCCGAAGGCCGCGAGCCGCTAACCGCGCGAGGGGCGAGCATCGCAACGGAGTGAGGAGCGCAGCGAGTTCCAGGCGGCGAGAACGCGGGAGCTTTCTGGGTGTTGTCGATTCAACCGGTCTGTCCGAGCGACGAGAGCTGGTCCAACCACTTACAATTCAGAGGAGTACGCCTAGCGAACGAACCATTCATTGACCCGACCCACGACCCCACGCACATGAAGACGGCACTCGTGATTCTCGACGGCTGGGGCCTGAACGACGACCCGGGCGACCACAGGGACGCCGTCGCGGCGGCCCACACGCCGGTGTTCGACCGCATCAGCCGGGAGGGAGCCGACGGCCGGCTCTCGGTGACTGGCCGGCGCGTCGGGCTCCCGGACGGACAGATGGGCAACTCGGAGGTCGGCCACCTGAACATCGGCGCGGGCCGGGTCGTGATGCAGGAGTACACCCGCATCGAGGACGCCATCGCACGCTGGCGCGGGGACCCGGACGCGCCCGAGGACGACGCCGACGGCGCGTTCGACGAGAACGATGCCATCGCGTCGGCGTTCGACCACGCGGACGAGCACGACGGCCGTGTGCACCTGATGGGCCTCGTGAGCGACGGGGGCGTCCACTCCTCCCAGAAGCACCTCCACGCGCTCATCGAGCTGGCGGCCGAGCGTGGCACCCCTGCAGTCACGCACGCGTTCACCGACGGGCGTGACACCGACCCGAAGGGTGGCGCGGGCTATCTGGCCGACCTCGAAGCCGTCGTCGACGAGTACGGCACCGGCGACGTGGCCAGCGTCACGGGCCGGTACTACGCGATGGACCGCGACCGGAACTGGGAGCGCACCCGCGAGGCGTACGACGCTATCGTGGACCGGGAGGCCGAGCATCACGCCGAGACGGCGGTCGACGCCGTCGAGGCGAGCTACGAGCGCGGGGACACCGACGAGTTCGTCGAGGCGACGACGGTCGGCGAGCACGCGGGGCTCGAAGACGGCGACGCCGTCCTCTTCTTCAACTTCCGGTCGGACCGCGCGCGCCAGCTCACCAGGCTGCTCGCGGACATCGAGCCCGAGGACGAGACGGTCGAGCAGTGGCCCGAGCCGCCCGCGGTCCGGCTCGTGACGATGACGGAGTACGACAAGACGTTCGACCTGCCCGTGGCGTTCGCGCCGCGCCAGCCCGCGGACACCCTCGGCGAGGTCGTCTCCGCGGCCGGGCTGACCCAGCTCCGGCTCGCCGAGTCGGAGAAGTACGCCCACGTCACCTACTTCCTCAACGGCGGGCGCGAGGTCGAGTTCGCGGGCGAGACGCGCGAGATCATCGAGAGCCCGGACGTGCCGACCTACGACGAGACGCCGGAGATGAGTGCGGAGGCGGTCACCGACACGGCCATCCGGCACGTCGAGCGGGACGACCCGGACGTGCTCGTGCTGAACTACGCGAACCCGGACATGGTGGGCCACACGGGCGACTACCGGGCGGCGGTCGAGGCCGTCGAGACGGTCGACACGCAGCTCGGGCGGCTGCTCGCGGCCATCGAAGCGGCGGGCGGCCACGCAGTCGTGACCGCCGACCACGGCAACGCCGACGACATGGGCACGGAGGAGCGTCCGCACACCGCTCACACGTACAACGACGTGCCGTTCGTCTATCTCTCGCCTACGGGCGACGACGGCGGGAAGCGGGTCCACGAGGGCGGCTCGCTCTGTGACGTGGCACCGACGCTGCTCGCGCTGGCCGGCGTGGACCAGCCCGCCGCGATGACGGGTCGGAGCCTGCTGGACGACGCCTGAGTCCACCCGCGACCGCTCAGACGCCAGTCGGGCTCTCCTCCCGGGCGCTCAGTTCGTCGGGGTCGAGTCGGAGGAACTGGAACGACACGTCGCCCGTCGGCGCGCCGAAGATGTCGACGAGCGGGATGTCGACGCGGTCGAGCGCCGCGAGGCTCTCCGTCGCGACCGCCTCGCGCTCGACATCGATCAGCGTGCCGCT
The DNA here is from genome assembly GCF_024609245.1 of Haloarchaeobius sp. FL176. Taxonomy (GTDB): domain Archaea; phylum Halobacteriota; class Halobacteria; order Halobacteriales; family Natrialbaceae; genus Haloarchaeobius. The sequence continues at coordinate 186,729 of NZ_JANJYH010000002.1, read as the reverse complement.
GGCGACGACGCTCTGCCAGTCGCCGTCCGCGGTCTCGCCTTCCTGCCCGTACGCGACGAACGTGGCCGCCCGGCCGCCGAGTTCGCCCTTCGACCGGTCTCCACCGACCGCGAGCCGGAAGTAGAACGTCTCCGCCGTGGCATCGTAGCCGTAGGAGACCGGAATCGCGTGCGGAGCGTCCCCGGCGTCGGTCGAGAGCGATAGCACGCCGGTGCCGCCGCTGCCGAGGAACGCGTCCCGTTCCTCTACCGACATCGTTACCGAGCTGTTGTCGTCCATACGTGAGAGCACGGCGGCCGGACTCATAAAACGCGCCACGGAACCGACAGCGTCCTGTCGGGCCCGTTTCGCGGTGGTCAGTGCTCCGGGGTCGCGCCGGGAGCCGGATCCGCGAGCCGCTCGTCGTCCTCCTCGCCGCCGGACTCTCCACCCTCCTCGTCGTCCTCGTCGTCCTCGCCGGGGCCGAAACAGCCCGCGAGCGACGCGGTCGCCGCCGCACTCCCCCCGACGGCGACCAGACGTCGCCGCGTCAGTTCACGCTGCATGAGCGACACCTCGGTCGGAGGGCTCATTAATCCCGACGCTCGCTGTGGCCGTCGGGCAGCGAACTCTCAGTCCGCCGAGCGTGGTTCGGGTGCGTCCGTCGTGACGAGGCCGCCGAGCGCGACCACACCGACGAGCGCGAGAAGCACCGCGCCGATGCCGGCCAGCGCGAGGGATGGCGACAGGTCGGCGGCGGCACCGAGCGCGACGCCGAACGGGATAGCGACGACCGCGTTGACCATCGAGACGCCGGAGAGCGTCGTCGCGCGGCCGGCCGTCGCCACGCGATCGTTGATGTACTCGTTGGCGAGCGTCTCCGTCGGCGTGCGGACCACGCGGACGAGCACGAACGCCGGCAGGGCGACGACCGGCGCGAACCAGACCGCAGCGAGGAGCCCCCCGAGGACTGCCGGCCCAAGGAGGAGCCAGCCGTCGAAGCCGAAGCGGTCCCGGAGCCACGCCGACCGGTCGCTGGCCACCGCCGCGAACACGGTGAATCCGGCGTAGAGCCAGCCGAGCCACGCCGACGGCACGCCGAGGTCGACCGCGACTGGCTGGGTGAGCCGCCCCGTCGCGTTCGCGACCGCGAGCACGACCGCGACCCAGAGCACGACACCCCGGAGCTCGACGGAGAGCAGGCGCTCGCGTAGCACCGGCAGCGCCTCGAGGATGGTCAGCCGGTCGTCGTCGGCCACCGCGACCGCGGGCATCGTCGCCAACACGACCGCGCCGCCCGCCCACAGCACGCCCGTCACCAGGAAGGGGAGCCGGAAGCTCACCGTTCCGAGGTAGCCACCGAGGACCGCGGCCGCCGCACCCGCGGCCAGCGTCAGCGACTGTCCGCGACCCCGGCAGTGCGCGAACGCATCGGCGTCGCCGCGCCGCTCCAGCGTCTCGTACAGCCAGGCGTCCGTGCTCCCCGACATGAGCGTCGACCCCAGCGCCCAGAGCAGGTAGACGCCGGCGAAGGCGGCGAACGTCGAGACCAGCCCCATCGCCACGACGGCGGCGGCCCGAAGCGCGTTCCCGACCACCAGGCTGTTCCGCCAGCCCATCCGGTCGCCGACGTAGCCCGTCGGTATCTCGCCCGCCGTCAGGCCGACCCACCAGATGGCGTCAAGCAGCATGATCTCGGTGTAGCTCAGGTGCTGGGCGCGCAGGAACAGCACCCAGACGGGAACCGTGAGCCCGGCCGTCGCGGTGAGCTTGTAGAGGTAGTACTTCGCCACGGGCCCGGAGGGGAGGGCCGACGCGGGGCGGAGGGCTGGGCGGCGCACACTTCCAGTTCGACGGTATCGCCCCATAGGCGTTCCCTGAAGCGCGGTTTTGTACCGCACGTGACAAGAATCTGGACGGTCGTCTCGATTCCCGCACTTGCATCCGTGTTGGCTGTTCCAGTAGCCCGTTCGAAACACGTCACGGACACCCGGACCACTTTACCCGCCAGACCCGAACCGGAACACGACCCGGATGCCGACCGAGGAAGACGACACCAACGCCGACGAGAACACGCTCCCGCCGACGGAGGCGTTCAGACTGCTGAGCGACGGCACCCGCCTCCAGACGCTCCAGGGCCTCGTCGAGCTCACGGATGCGAAAGGCTACGGGAGCGAGCCGGTATCGTTCTCGGCGCTCCACGAACAGGTCGACACCCGCGACTCCGCGCACTTCAACTACCACCTGCAGGAGCTCCGCGACCAGTTCGTCGAGGGGACCGAGGACGGCTACCGGCCCCGCTACCCCGCCCGGAAGGTCGTCCGCGCCATCAGGGCGGGCACGTTCACCGAGCGAGCCGCACTCACGGACGAACCCATCGACGGGACGTGTCCCCAGTGCGGGGACGCCGACCTCCGGGCCAGCTACGCCGACGAGCGACTCGCAATCAGCTGTGCCGCCTGCGAGACTGCCCTGACCGCGAACGACTTCCCGCCGGGCGGCTTCGAGGAGCGCTCACTCGCGGACGTGCTCCACGCGTTCGACCGGCTGGTCCGTCACCGCGTCTCCTTCGCCGCGGACGGCGTCTGCCCGGAGTGTACCGCGACGATGGACGGCCACGTGACCACCGACATCCCGCCAGAGTGGGGGTACGAGGCGCTGCCGGCGTTCGACTGCACGCGCTGTGACTTCTCGGTGCTGCCGTCGTTCGGGATGCTGTTGCTCGACCACCCCGACGTGGTGTCGTTCCACCGGAACCGGGGCGAGGACCTGCGCAAGCCGCCGTTCTGGGAGCTGTCGCTCTGCGTGAGCGACCGGTACACGACCATCGAGTCGCGCGAGCCGTGGCGGGTGACGGTCCGGGTGCCGGGCGGGAACGAGGAACTGGTCGCCACCATCGAGGGGGCCGACGTGGTCGCGGTCCGAACCGAGTAGCCCTCAGCGCGCGCTCGCCAGCCCGTCGCGGAACGCGGTGAGCGTTCGGACGGCGGCGAGGGCGAACGCGGCGAGGAACGCGAGCGGGATGACCGCGACGAACTGCGAGTAGCCGTGGCCGGGCACCGCGAGCAGCAGGACCACGGCGAGGTCGAGCATCACGACGGTTGCGGCGAGGACGACGCTCCAGACGGCAACGAGGCGGACCGCCGACCAGCGGCCCGCCGTGCGGACGCCGTCGGCACCGTCGAACGACACGTCGACGGCGACCGAGGCCACGACGAGACCGAGGCCGACAGCGAGGGCCGCGAGGGCCATCTCGACGGGTCCTGCGAGCGGCCCGATGCCGAACCAGGCAGCGAGAGTGGCCGCGCCGCTCAGCAGCGTGACGGCGGACAGCGGTGCGACGCTGCAGAGAGCACCGACAGAGACGGCGACGATGCGAGGCGGCGTCCGTTTCTCCGCTGACATGCCAACGGGTACGGGGGATTCCCGTGTAACGTTTTCCCCCTGCCGGCGGGACGACGACACCGAACCGATACGGACGCGGTAACCACGGCTATCGGTCACGAGAGCGACGCTCGACACGATGGCACGCGAGGGAAAGCGCGACGAACCCGACCGCTGCCTCGCGGGGTTCAGTCCCCGCCCGTACGGAAGGAGTAGTCCAGGCTCGCGGCGGAGTGGGTCAGCGAGCCCATCGAGATGACGTCGACGCCGGTGGTCGCGTAGGCCGGCACGGCGTCGACGGTGATGCCGCCCGAGGCCTCGGCGAGCACGCGGTCGGGGAGCAGGTCGACCGCCTCGGTCGTCCGCTCGGGGCTCATGTTGTCGAGCAGGACCACGTCCGCGCCGGCGTCGGCGGCGCGCGGGGCGTCCTCGGGCGACTCCACCTCGACCTCGACCTTCGTGGCGAAGGAGACGCGGTCGCGGAAGTGCCGGACCGCCGATTCCAGGCCCATCTCGGCCACGTGGTTGTCCTTCACCATCACCATGTGCGAGAGGTCGAGCCGGTGGGTGTCGCCGCCGCCGGCGACGACCGCACGCTTCTCCAGCTCGCGGAGTCCGGGCGTCGTCTTCCGGGTCGCGGCGACGCGCACGTCGTCGTCGACCTCGCGGGCGGCGTCGACCGCGCGGCGGGTCCGGCTGGCAACGCCGGAGGCGTGGCCGGCGACGTTGACCGCGACACGTTCGCCGCGGAGGACGGCCTTCGCCGGCCCTTGGACGCGGAGTACGGTGTCACCCGCGTCGATACGAGCGCCGTCGTCGACGCGCTCGGTCACGGCCACGTCGAGGTAGTCGAACACGCGCGCGGCGGCGTCGAGGCCGGCCGCGATGCCGGACTCTTTGGCGACGAGGCGACCGGTCGTCTCGCCGGGCACCTCGTTGGTCACGTCGTGGTGGCCGAGGTCCTCCCGGAGCCACGCCTCGACCTGACTGTCGTGCAGCATCAGTGCTGGCCTGCCGCCGCCGGCTGCTCGAGGTAGTGGCAGCCGACGCTCTCCTCGTTCTCCGCGGCGGCGCGGGCGACGAGCAGCGCGGTGACGCTCGCGTTCCGCAGCTCGTAGAGGTCACGCGCCGTCCGGGTGCGGACGTAGGCGTCGACCTCACCCTTCAGCCGCCGGAGGACGGCCTGCGCGCGGCCCAGGTCTCCGGGGGTCCGACGCAGGCCGACGTACTCGTCCATCGTCCGGCGGAGCCGGTGGAACTTCTCGCCGGCGAAGCGCTCGGGCAGGTCGGGGTCACGGTCGAGCAGCTCCGGGGCCTCGACGGCCTCGGGCTCGACGCCGACCGCGTCCTCGCCGGCACGCAGCCCCCAGACGAGCCCTTCGAGCAGGCTCGTGCTGGCGAGGCGGTTCGCGCCGTGGACGCCCGTCCGGGCGCACTCGCCGACCGCGTACAGCCGGTCGAGGCTCGTGCCCCCCTCGTGGTCGACGTCGACGCCGCCACAGAGGAAGTGCTCGCAGGGCGCGACCGGAATCCCCGTGGTCCAGTCCACGTCGCGCTCGTCGCATTTGGCGGCGAGGTCCGGGAACGCCTCGTCGAAGGGCTCGTCGAGCGTCGACACGTCGAGGGTGACCTCGCCCGTTGCGTCTATCTCGTCCTGCACGGCACGGGCGACCACGTCGCGGGGGGCGAGCTCGGCGTCCGCGTGGTAGTCTGGCATGAACCGTTCGCCGTCGCCGTTCCGCAGGAGGCCGCCCTCGCCGCGAATCGCTTCGGAGAGGAGGAACGGGTCGTCGCCGGCGTACGCGGTCGGGTGGAACTGCACGAACTCCATGTCCGCAACGTCCGCGCCCGCCAGCGCGGCCATCGCGATACCGTCGCCGGTCGAGCCGGCGGGGTTCGTGCTCCGCTCGAACAGGTCGCCGATGCCGCCCGTCGCGAGGACCGTCGAGCCCGCGTAGACGGGTTCGCCGGTCGTCTCCGTGTCGAGCATCGCGCCGTGGACCAGCCCCTCGTGGGTGACGAGTTCGAGCGCGGCGGTGTCCTCCAGAATCTCGACGCTGTCGTGGTCCGCCAGGTAGTTGAGGAACGGCCGGAGGATGTGCCGGCCGGTCGAGGCGTCCACGTGGAGGATGCGCTCCTCGGAGTGGGCGGCCTCCCGCGTGTAGTCGAACTCGTCGGTGTCCGCCTCCACGTCGAAGTCGACGCCGAGTGTGTCGACGAGCACGTCCGCGACGGCCTCGTCGGCGTTCTCGACGAGCACGTCCACGGCCTCCTCGTCGGCGGTGCCGGCGCTGGCGTCGAGGATATCCTGCTTGAACGTCTCCGGGTCGGTGCCCGTCGTCGAGATGCCGCCCTGCGCCCAGTCCGAGGAGGCGTCCTCGGGTTTCTCGGCTTTCGTGACGACGAGCACGTCGGCGCCCTCGCGTGCAGCGCCGAGCGCGGCCGCACAGCCCGCGATGCCGGTGCCGACGACGAGGACGTCAGTCTCTCGCATCGGTCAGACCTCCAGCATCCGGTCGAGAGCGACCTTCGCGAGGTCCTTCTCCCCGGGTGCGACCTCGATGACGTTGCGCTCGCGCCCCTCGACCAGCTCCTCCAGCACCCAGGTGAGGTAGTTCGGATCGATCTGGCGCATCGCGTTGCAGTCCATGCAGGCGTCGCCACACAGCGGGAGGACGTTCACCTCGGGGTGCCAGCGCGAGAGGTGGTTCGTGAGGTGAATCTCGGTGCCGATGGCCCAGGTGTCGCCGGGGTCGGCGTCCTCGACGGTCTGGGTGATCGTCGCCGTCGAGCCGGCCTTGTCGGCGGCTTCGACGACCTCGCGACGGCACTCGGGGTGGACGATGACCTTCGCGTCGGGGTGCTGGTCGCGCACCTGCTCGATGTGGTCGACGCGGAAGCGCTCGTGGACCTGGCAGTAGCCGTCCCAGAGGACGATGTCCGACTCGGCGACCTGCTCGGCGTCCTTGCCCTCGGGGTCCCACGGGTCCCACTCGGCCACGTCGTCCTGCATGCCGAGCCGGTGGGCCGTGTTCTCGCCGAGGTGCTTGTCCGGCAGGAACAGCACCTTGTCGCCGCGCTCGAACGCCCACTCGAACGCGCGGTGGGCGTTCGAGGACGTACAGACCAGCCCGCCCTGCTCGGCGCAGAACGCCTTCAGGTCGGCGTAGCTGTTCATGTACGTGATGGGGATGATGTTCGCGTCGGGCGCAGCGGTCGTGATCTCCTCCCAGGCGGCGTCGACCTGCAGCGCCTCGGCCATCCCGGCCATGGGACAGGACGCCTCCATCGACGGGAGGATGACGGACTGGTCGTCGTCGGTGATGATGTCGGCGGACTCCGCCATGAACGTCACGCCGCCGAAGATGACGTAGGGTGCGTCGGCCGCGGCGGCTTCCTTGCTCAGCTGGTAGGAGTCGCCGATGAAGTCGGCGTGCTCGACGATCTCGCGGCGCTGGTAGTTGTGGCCGAGGATGACCACGTCGTCGCCGAGTGCCGCCTTCGCGGCCTCGATGCGTTCGGTTCGTTCGGCCTCGTCGAGGTCGCGGTACTCCGGCGGAAGCTGTTCCAGATTGTCGTACTTGAAGAGACTGAGCTCCGTATCGAAGTCCGCAGTTTCCATTCTTGGCACGGTTTGTCCACCTGTGGGTGACTTGCAACTCTGTACCAGACATTGAATAACTTTTCTCTTCAAAGAGGGCAGATGGCGACTCGGAACCTCTCTTGGCCGGCGTTCACGACACCGATTCACACGAACGGATAGGGCGGTCGGACTGCCGGAACCACAACCGACAGGAGCCCCACGGACGAGTGCGAGACGTGACCTCGACCGCGCGTTCGGCGTTCGTCGACGGTGCGCGTGCCGTCCTCCCCGCACTCCCGGCGAACGTCCCGTTCGGACTGGTCGTGGGCGTCGCGGCCGCGAACCTCGGTCTCCACCCCGTCACCGCGCTCTGGTCCGCCGGGCTGCTGTTCGCCGGCGCGGCTCAGCTCGCGATGATAGAGCTGCTCGCCCGCGACGCCCCCGTCGTCGTCGCCGTCCTCACCGCCATCGTCGTCAACCTGCGCTACGCGATGTACAGCGCCGGGCTCGCGCCGTACGTCCGCTCGGTCTCGCGACGCTGGCGGCTCGTCCTCTCTTTCTTCCTGCTGGACGTCACCTACGCCCTCTCGGTGCCGGCGTTCCGTGCCGACGAGACGCCCGACCGGCGCGCGTACTACCTCGGGCTCGCCGTCCCGCTGTGGCTGACGTGGACCCTGTCCGTCACCGCCGGCGCGTCGCTCGGGACCGAGCTCCCGCCGGCCTGGCACCTCGAGTTCGCCATCCCGCTGCTGTTCCTCGCGCTGCTCGTCCCGAACGTCCGGGACCGCGGCGGCGTCGTCGCCGCGGCCGTCGGTGGCGTCGGCGCGGTCGCCGGCCTCGGCATGCCGTTCGACCTCGGTCTGGTCGTCGCCGCGCTCGCCGGCGTCGGCGTCGGACTCCTTGCGGACCCCGAGGGAAGCGACGAGCCGGACGGGGCGGAACCGGACGCCGACGGAATGGAACCGGACGACGACCCCACGGAGGCCGAACCATGACCTCGGCGTCGGACCCGGTCCTCTGGGCGGCGTTCGTCGCGGCCGCCGTCGGGAGCTACCTCGTCAGAAGCTCCTTCCTCGTCCTGTTCCGACGGGTCGACGAGGTGCCGGCGCGAGTCGAGCGCGCGCTCGAACTCGTGCCCGCTGCCGCGCTCGCGGCGCTGGTGCTCCCGTCGCTGGTCGCCCCCGAGGGGAGCCTCGCGCTCCTGACGCCGAAGGTCGCCGCCGGCGGGGTCGCCGCCGCCGTCGCCTGGCGCACCGAGAGCATGGCGTGGACGCTGGCGGCCGGGATGGGGACGCTGTGGCTACTGCTGGCGCTCTGACGGACCGCTCACTCCAGCTCGTCGGCACCCGCACCGTCGAGCATCGCCCCATACTGGCCGAGCACCCCGAGCGAGAAGAGAGCCGCGAGCGTGGTGATCCCGTCGACTAGCCGGACGGCATCGGGGACGAACGTCGTCGCGAGCAGCAGCAGCGAGAAGATGCGGAGGAACGCCCGCCAGAAGTTGGACTGCGCCGGGAACTGCCCCCAGTAGTGGAGGCTGTAGTACGTCGTCCCGGAGACGCCGACAGTCAGTGCGAACACGACATCGAGCCCGACGGTGGTCAGTCCGATGGCGGCGGCAGCGGCGAGGAGACCGGCTGCGACGCCGACGCCGAGCGCGAGCCGGCGGCTGTCCCGAAGGGAGTCGAGGACCATGGTCGGGACGACAGCCTCGCGACTGAAAACGGTGGGTGGTCGGGGCCGCGGCGCACGCCGCGGCTGTTCAGCGTGCGTCGTAGACGACCTCGCCGTCGACGACCGTCATCGCCACGTCGATGTCCCGGATTGCCTCGGCGTCGCCGTCCCACGGCGACTCCTCAAGCACCGCGAGGTCGGCCTTCTTCCCGACCGCGACGGTCCCCATACGGTCCTCGTCGAAGCCCGCGTACGCGCCGCCGAGGGTGTACGCCCGGAGCGCCTCGGTCACGGTGAGCCGCTGGTGTTCGCTCGGCGCGCTGGCCGCGTAGGAGACCCCGAGCAGCGGGTCCATCGGCATCACGTCGCTCGAGAACGCGAGGTGTACGCCGGCGTCGAGCAGGTCGCGGTAGCGGTTCGAGCGCCGCCGGCGCTCCTCGCCGAGGCGCTGGTCGTACAGCCCGCCCTCTTGTGCCCACTGGAGGAAGTTGGGCTGGCAGGAGGCGACGATGCCGGTCTCGGCGAAGCGCTCGACGTGCTCGTCGGTCGCGAGTTCGACGTGCTCGACGCGGTGGCGGGCCGCACCGGGGTCCTCGGTCGCCTCGAACGCCGATAGCGTCTCCTCGACCGCCTCGCCGCCGATGGCGTGGACGGTGCACTGGAGCCCGGCGGCGTCCGCCTCGTCCACGATGTCGCGGAGCTCGTCGGGGTCGACCACCCACGTCCCGGTCTCACCCTCGGCGTCGGCGTACGAGTCCGAGAGCTTCGCGGTACGGCCGCCGAAGCTCCCGTCGGTGAACGACTTGATGGCTCCCACCTCGACGAACTCGCTGCCGTGGTTCGTCCGCAGCCCCGCCTCGCGAACGGCGTCGAGGTGGTCGCTCCAGTAGTTGATGCGCACCCGGAGGTCCAGCTCGTCGTCGAGGTCGAGGTCCCGGTACACCCGGGGTGCGTGGGACTCTCGCACCATGTCGTGGACGCAGGTGACCCCGTGGCGGTGGGCGTAGTCCCCCGCCGCCGTGAGCAGTTCGCGCGTCTCCGCGGGGTCGGGGTCGATTGCGTCCCACACCGGCTCGACGGCGTCCTCGACGACGACGCCGGTCGGCTCGCCGGCGTCGGTGCGGACGTCCTCGTCGGGCATCGCGTCGGCGAGCCGGTCGAGCGCGACGGAGTTCAGCGCGGCCGTGTGCATGTCAACCCGGACCGCGGCGACCGGGCGGTCGTCGCTGACGCGGTCGAGGTCGTCGCGCGTGAGGTAGCGCGGCTCGTCCCACTCCGATTCGTCCCAGCCGAAGCCGAGCAGCCAGTCGCCGTCGTCCTTCGCGTCGCTTTCGAGCGTCTCGACCGCTTCGTCGACCGAGCCCGCCCCGGAGAGGTCCGCGTGGACCTGGTACTGGCCGAGCTGTTGCATGTGCGTGTGTGCGTCGACGAACCCCGGAATCACGGTTCGTCCCCCGCAGTCGACGACGTCGGTGTCGACGCCGACGAGGAACTCGATCTCGTACGTGCTGTCGAGCCGGACGACCTCGCCGTCGCGGATGGCGACGGCCTCGTACGTCTCGTCGGGGTCGGTGAGCGTGTGTACCTCCGCGTTCGTGAGGACGCGGTCGGCCGCTGTGGTCATGTTCCCAGCCCCGCCTGCCGTGGGCAAAGTCGTTCCGGATGCGGTGGTCTCGCCCGGCGAACTCACCGCAACCCCGTCGTATCCTTGCTTTTCAACGTCTGGGAACCGGAACCCCGCTTGAAGAGGTTCCCCCGACCACGTTCACATGTAGAGGTGAGCGACCATGGCAACCAACGAACTCGAAACCGAGCTGTTCGGACGCAGTACCCGGTTCAACTACTCGGAGACGTGGGTCGGCTACTCGCTGCTGGCGCTCCGGCTCATCATGGGCTGGACGCTCTTCTACGCGGGTATCACGAAGGTGCTCGATGCGAGCTGGTCCGCCGAGGGCTTCCTGCTGAACGCCATCCCGGAGGGCAACCCCTTCGGCGGGATGTGGACGACCATGGCCAACGAGTACCTCTGGCTCATCGACCCGCTGAACGCCTGGGGGCTCACGCTCGTCGGGCTCGCGCTCCTGCTCGGCGCGTTCGTCAGGTTCAGCGCGTTCTGGGGCGCCGTGATGATGCTGTTCTACTGGGCGGCCAGCCTGCCGCTGGAGAACGGCATCGTCATCGACTCCCACATCGTCTACGCGCTGCTGCTGTTCGGCCTCGGCGCGTTCGGGGCCGGGCGCATCCTCGGGCTCGACACCTACCTCGAGGACATCGACGTGGTACAGGAGAACCGGCCGCTCCAGTACCTCCTCGGGTGACCCGGCCGGGGTCCCCGTTCCACGATGGTCTCCACGACACCGTTCGTCGTCCTCACGAACGCGGTCTCCGTCGCGCTCGGCGGCGTCGTCACGCACGTCGCCTACCGGGCGCACCGGCGGACCGATTCGCGACCGCTCCGCTGGCTGGCGGTCGGGCTGGCGGCGCTGACAGCCGTCGGTGCGGTCGGCGTCGCCGACGGACTGCTGGGCCTCGACCCCGCGGCACGGCGACTCGGACAGGCCACCGCGCTGGCGGTCGGCTTCGGCATGGTCGCCGTGGCGCTCTACCAGCAGGTGGAGTGAGCTGGTCATCGATGCGTCAGCGTCCCTTCCCCGTCGATGTCGAACGCGACGAAGTCGTCGTCCGCGCCGTCCGTCGGGTAGTAGTGGAAGTGGTCCTGGTCGGTCCGGAAGGTGTCGTCCTCGTACGCGTCGTATCTCGCGATGTAGGCTTGCTTCTCGACGACCGCCTCACGGGTCTCTCCATCGTCGGCTGGGACCTCGAACCGGGCGTCGTAGACCACCGCCTCGCTCCTCGAACGATCCCCACCCGGACGCACCAGTTCGACGTAGACCGTGTAGGGGCTGTCGTCGTGGTTGAAGACGGAGAGGTCGAGCGTCCCGGACCGCGACGACAGCATGGAGCACCCGGTCAGTGAGGTCAGCACGCCGGTCATCGCGAGGAGGGCCTGGCGGCGTCTCATACCGGAGGATGTCCATTTCTACTGGTAAGTACCTTTCCCGAACAGCAGGAGTCGTCCACTCAGAAACTCAGCGGCTCGGCGTCCTGCCACGTCGGCTCGAACTCGCCGTACACCTCGCCCGCGAATTCGGGGTCTTTCAGGTCGATCATCGCGAACGTCTCCCGGGAGCCCAGCGGGTTCGGCACCTGGATGACGACCTCCATGTCGTCGATGAGGTTGAACGTACCCGTGACATCCTCGCTGGTCCGCACCTGGAACGCGTCCTCGCCGGAGAGCCGCTTGCGGTAGCGGCGGCCGACCTCCTCCGACAGCGAGGCGACCATCTCGCGGGTGAGCAGCACGTCGACGTCGACGCCGCGCTCGATGGCCTCCTCCAGCTCCTCGACGATGCGTTCGCCGACCTCGCTCACGTCGAACTGCGGCGACGCCGTCGAGGCGACCATGATGATGCGCTCGTCCGCGGCGGTGAGCCGCTCCAGCAGCAGGTCCGTCGTCTCCGCCTCGCCGACGGAGGCGGTCCAGAACTGCTCCTCGACGGGTTCGGCGGCGTCGAGCTCGTCAGAGAGCTCGTCGACGATGTTCTCGTACTGCTCGGCTTTCTCCTCCAGCTCGCGTTTCTTGTCGTCGAGGAGGCGGTCGAGCGCGGTCGAGGGCTCCACCGCGACGTACTTCTTCGGCCGGCTCGCGGTCTGTGACCGCACGAGGTTGTACTGCTCGATGCTGTTCAGGACGTCGTAGATGCGGCCCATCGGCACGTCGCTCGCCCGGGACAACTCTTTGGCCGTTGTCGGACCAGTGTTCAGGAGCGCTCGGTAGGCTCTCGCCTCGTACTCCGACAGACCCAGGTCCCTCAAACTCGCCATAATAAACCCTCTCACAGTGGAGAACCATAAACACAACGGTAGTTGTTTCAGTGACCGCCGTCCCGAACCGCATGCAGGCGTCGGGTCGACCCGACGCCGGGGTGCCTCTCGCTGGCTCAGCGCACCTGCTCGGAGACGCGCTGGCTGAGTTCTTCCGGCGTCGTGGCTGGCTCGCTCGTCTCGTCGCCGCGGACGACGTACGCCGCGTCGGGCTCGTCGTAGCCCTCGGCGGCGGGCACGACGACCTTCTCGTGGTCGGCCATCCGGAGCGCCGCCCGGTGGAGGTCGCTGCCCGCGTCGGCGGTCACGGCGATGACCAGCGGCTCGTTCAGCAGCCGCGACACCGCGCTGCCGTAGGCCGAGATCCGCACACCGAAGCGGTCCGCCGCACCGGCAAAGGCCGCGAGCGTGTCGCGAGCCACCTCGCGGTAGCGGTCCTCCCCGGTCAGGACGGCGAGGTCGAGCAACGCGTCGGCGAGCTCGACGTTGCCGTCGAGCGGGCGGAGTGGCCGGTCGAGCAGACCCACGCCCGCCGACGGGCCGTCGACGAAGGAGCCCTCGGACCGGACTGTCTCGATAGCGTGGTCGGCGACCGCCTGCGCAGTCTCCGTCAGGTCCACGTCGTCGTCAGCATTAGCGAGCGCGTCCGGCCCGAGCACCTGCCGCGCCTTCGTCAGCGCGCCGACGACTCGCGCGTGGTCGACGAGTAGCCCCGACGCGCCCGCCTCGTCCCCGGTCCGGTAGTGGGTCACGACGCCGTCGTCGACGAGGTCCGCGACGAGATGGGAGAGCGCCCGCTCGGCGTACCGCCGCGCGCCCTCGTCGTCAGTGTAGCCGTGGTAGGTGAGCAGCGCGTCCACAGCGAGCGCGTTCCAGTCCGCGAAGACCGTCTCGTCGACCGGCGGCGCCGACATCGACTCGCGGTCGCTCGCCTCCGCCGCGTAGTAGTCACGACCCTCGCCCGCGGCCTGGCTGCCCGCGAAGGCCTCGCCCGTCCAGAGCGTCGTCGTCAGGTAATCCACCGTCGACGCCGCGGGCTGGCGGAGCTCCTCCTTCCCCGTCAGCAGGTAGGCGTTCGCGAACGCCCGGACCAGCGCCGCGTTCGTGTCCAGCACCTTCTCGTAGTGTACGTCGGTCCAGTCCGGGTTGCCCGCGAAGCGGAAGAACCCGCCCTCGTAGTCGTCCAGCAGGTTCGCGCTCACCGCGTTCAGGCTCCGCAGCGCCTGCTCCTGCTCGCGCTTGAGCGCGAACTCGACCGTACGGGGCATCGGGAACTTCTCCGCCTCGCCCCAGCCGCCCGCGTGCTCGTCGTACGCCGCGCGGAGCTGTCCCACGAGGTTCGACTCGATGTCGGCCGTCAGCTCCCCGGCCGGCGTGTCGGTGCCCTGCAGCGAGCGCGGGACTCGCCCGGCGTCCGCGCCGCGCCCGTCCCACATCTCCCGCACCGAGTCGAGCACCTGCCGCATCCCGTCGACGCCGAGGTACCCCGCACCCGTGAGCACCTCACCCTCGGGCGTGAGGAACACCGTCGACGGGAACCCCCCCATGTTGTAGCGGTCCCGGACTCGCGGGTGGCGGTCGACGTCCACCCGGACCGGGACGAACCCGTCGTTCACGTTCGCCGCGATGCGCGGCTCGTCGTACGTCTCGCGGTCCATCTCGTGACAGTGCGAGCACCAGGTCGCCGAGAGCGAGAGGAGGACTGGCTGTCCTTTTCGTTCGGCCACGTCGAAGGCATCCTGACCCCACTCCCGCCACTCGACGCGTGTTTCGACTGCGGAGTCGTCCATGATTTGGGGTTCGGGTGTGCGTGCCTAAGGGTTGCGTGTTGTCGGTGCTTGTTGGAGGGTGATGGGTTCACAGTTCGTACAGAGGTAGCGTCTAAAACAGTCAGAAAGCCCCGAGGTTCTCGGCTCCCGCGACTCGCTGCGTCCCCAGAAATCGGAGATTTCCGGTGTGCTCACGAGACGCGGAGCGTCCCGTGACCGCTCCTCGTGCCGGCGGTGCTTGCTTCGTCGGGGTTCGCCGAGAACGTCGCCCCTTTCAGTCCCATCCACACACCACCACCCCCTCACGCCTCCCCAGCCGATTCGCTCGGTCGCAGCCTCCCTCGCTCATCCCTCGCACGGAATGGCTCGACGTGCTCCCTACGGTCGCACAGTCTCGCCAGCCGCGCGCCGGTGGTGGAAAGTCAGGACCTCGTCGTCACCCGAGGACGGGCACGCGGCGCACGCTCTCGTTGGCCGTCGGCGGCGTCACGGTGATGCTGCCGTCGTCGCCGGCCACGGTCGCGCCGTCGACGAAGCCGGCGTCGCCCCAGAGCACGATGACCGTCTCGTCACTGACGCGCACCAGGTCGAAGGCGTAGCCATCGTGGCTCCACCGGCCGTCGGTCGCGTTCGCGTGGCGGTCGAGGAACTCCTCGAACGCGCCCTCGAACTCGGTGGCGTTGGCAGCGTCGTCCCAGCGGAGCACCCAGGCGTGGCCCTGGTCGCTGTCCTGGAAGAACACGAGCTCGCGGTCCATCCCCCAGCCGGCGGCTGCCTCGGCCGCGCGGTCCGAGCCGAGCGCGGGGCCGAGCAGGATGCGGGTGTACAGCTCCCCACGCACGTCCCGGCGACCGGTCTCCCAGGCCGACGCGGAGACGTTCGCGCTCACGGAGAGGTTCCGGGGCGGTTCGTCGTCCCGCTCGGGGTGGAGGACCTGCTCGGTCGTCCGCGGCGGGTCGGCGTACACCTCGTCGAGCCCCTGCGGGGAGTCGATGCGCTGGTGGAAGTAGGCCGCGCCGAGGTAGTGACCGGACCACAGCACACGACGGACGATTCCGAAGTCGTCCCAGCGCGCCGTGATCTCCTCGCTCAGGTTCGGCGAGTTGGACAGGTGCTCGTCGGCGTAGGTGTCGGCCACGTAGGTCGGGCCACCTTCGACGAGTGCTCTCTGGACGTCCCCTCCGTCCGTCGTCTGGAGGTACTCGCGGCCGAACTCGTCGAGCAACAGCTCTCGTCGACCGTCCGATTGATATCGGTGTGAGAGTTCGTGCGCCAGCACGTTCGCGATGACCGACTCCGACGCGTTCGGTTCGTACATGACGTTGACCGGACCGCCACTTCCGATGAGAACACCGCCTCCAGCGGGGAAAGACGTCACTTCTGGACGGGCGAACACGTAGTGAAGTCCCGAGGTACCCCCTTCCGAGGCGACGGCGGACACGTTTCGCCGGTCTACGGTCACCGTCACCGAGGAGACGTTGCTCGGCTGGACGCGCTGGACGTACTCGGCGATTGGTCGGGCGTCGACCGGGAGTTCGTCACCCCGGACATCGACCTCAAGGGAACCCGTGGTCGCCGTGTGAGTCGCTATCGTCGTCGTTGTCGCCTGGGACGACGCTGTCGTCTGCGTGCCAGCATCCGACTCCGTGGCCGTCGGTTCCGCGGTCGGGGCAGTCGTCCCTCCACCGTCGAACCCGGCACAGCCGGCGAGCAGCGAGAGGAGTACCAGCGCGAGAACCAGTCGCCTCATGGACAGTAATCACCGAAACCGACTGAAAAATCTGCTGCTCACCGCCCGTAGATAGAAAAAGGGCTTTGAGGGGTGGCCCGCTACACCCGGACATGCGAACGCTCCGGGTTATCGGGCTGCTGTTGCTCATCCCCCTGCTCGATGCGATCCTGCTCGTTGCCATCGCGGCCTGGGGCTTCCTCGGCCCCATCGAGACAGTCGCGCTCGTCGTGCTGACCGGGCTCGTCGGGATGTTCCTCGTCCGCGCCGAAGGGCGCAGGACCATCCGGAAGATACAGCGCAAACTCGTCGAAGGCAAGCCCCCGACGGACGAGCTCATGGACGGCGGCCTGCTCATCGCGGCCGGGGCGTTCCTCCTCACGCCGGGGTTCGTCACCGACACGCTGGGCGTCCTGCTCACTATCCCCATCACCCGCGTGCCCATCCGCGTCGTCCTGAAGAAGTACGTCGTCACGCCGTACGTCGACAAACAGGTCGGCGGGATGGCAACTGGCAACGTCTGGACCTACGGCTTCCCCGAGGGCGAGGACCCGTTCGAGAACGCCGGCGGTGCGAGCGGCGGTGGCGGCTTCGGCGGCCCCGGCGGCTCCGGCGGCCCCGGCGCTGGTTCCGGGGACGCGGGCGGCGACAGCAACGACGACGACGTGTACGATCTCGGCGACGACGCCTACGACATCGAGTTCGAGGAGTGAGCGTGCGACGGCGTGGCGATGGACTGCGAGAAAGAAACGTTTAAACGTTCCAGCACTCAACTCAAAATCGCAGACCTCGGGCCGATAGCTCAATCAGGTTGAGCGCCACTCTGATAAGGTGGAGGCTCTCGGTTCAAATCCGAGTCGGCCCACTTTTCGAGGAACAATAGTCGAGCAGCGACGCGTGGCGGCCGAACCGTTTTCACGCCGGCGAGAGTTGCTCACGCCATGACGGAACTCGTGCGGACACCCGAAGAACAATTCGAGGGGTTACCGGGGGACGACTACGACGCCGAGTACGTCAGCGTCGGCGAGCCGGAGATGGCGTACGTCGACGAGGGAGAGGGGGAGGAGACGTTCCTCTGCCTGCACGGCGAGCCGACCTACTCGTTCCTCTACCGGAAGATGGTTCCGGGCCTCGCCGAGCACGGGCGCGTCGTCGCGCCGGACTTCGTCGGCTTCGGGCGCTCGGAGAAGTACACCGACGAGGACGCCTACTCCTTCGACCGTCACTTCGACTGGCTGGTGGCGTTCCTGGCGGAGCTCGATCTCGACGGGCTGACCCTCGTCTGCCAGGACTGGGGCGGTATCCTCGGGCTGGCGGCGGCGGCGCACCACCCGGAGCGGTTCGACCGCATCGTCCCGATGAACACCGGCATTCCCGACGGGACACAGGAGATGCCCGAGGTGTGGCACCAGTTCCGTGAGATGGTCGAGACCGCCGACCAGCTGGACGTGGGGCGGCTGGTCGAGGCGGGCTGTGCGACCGAGCTCCCGGAAGCCGTGCTCGACGGCTACCGCGCGCCGTTCCACACCGACGCGGTGAAGGCGAGCGTCCGAACGTGGCCGGGGATGGTCCCGCTGTCGCCCGACGACGAGGGCGCGGCCGTGATGCGGGCGACCCGCGAGCGCCTCGCGAACTGGGAGCAGCCGGCGTTCGTGCTGTTCTCCGACTCGGACCCCATCACCGGGCCGAACCGCGACCCGCTGCGCGAGTTCCTGCCGACCGCGAGCGAGCAGCCGGACGTGTGGGTCGAGGGGGCCGGACACTTCCTGCAGGAGGACGCCGGCGAGCGGGTGGCCGAGCACATCGCCGAGTTCGTCGCCCGGACGTAGCCCGGACAGTCCGGCGGACAGAACTATGTGGCCGCCGAGTCGTGTGAGGAGTATGAAACGACGGGGCCAGGCCGGCATCGGGACCCTCGTCATGTTCGTGGCGCTCGTCGTCGTCGCCGCCATCGCGTCGGGTGCGCTGCTGGGCGGGGCGAACGCCATTCGACTGCAGGCCCAGGACGAGACGGAGTCCACCCTCGCCGACATCGGGACCGGCGTGAACGTCGTCAACGAGGTCGGTCGCGTGGACGACGACGGCGAGAGCGTCCGGTACGTCCGCCTCAGCGTCAAGCTCGGCTCGGGGACCAACGAGAGCGACCTGCGGAACGCGACCATCCACTACACCGACGACGACACGACGGCGACGCTGAACTTCACGAACCGCACCGCGAACGCGACGAACTTCTCGGTCGCCGCACCGGTTGACAGCGACGACTCGGCACCCGTGCTGAACGACGACACGGACACGTTCCACGTCTTCGTCGCGGTGGAGGCCATCCGTGCGGGTGCCGAGGACGGCCCGGCCGGGATCACCTGGCTGACGAACGGGGGACTGACCATCGTCACGGAGAACGAGATGCGGACGACGGTGACGCTGACCCCCCCGGCTGCGCTCGACGGCAGGGAGTGGGTCATGGTCTGAACGAGGGACGTGACAGGGACCGACCCGGGAGTCGGCGGGACGACGGACCGACGCCGCCGGGTGCCTACCAGTCGAGCCGTTCGACGCTGTAGCTGCCGCAGTTCGGGCAGGTGTGGTACTGAACGTCGAACCGTGATTCGCAGGAGCGGCACGTGTACTCGCCCCCGAACTCCCGTGTCTGAACGACCCCCTGGAGGCGGCGTTTGACAGCTGTCAGCGGTCCCATCCTACTCTCAAACTCGGACAGGACCATTTTAATCGTTCGGCCTGACCGGCGTCACCGACCAGCGGTCGCCGCCCCGTCTCTGGACGGCAACCGGGCCGTCGCAGCCGTCCACTTTCACTTTCACCGCGCTTGGCTGGCCGTTATGTGTGGTCTCCCCCTATCGAGACGTATGGCTACCCAGGACATCGGCGAAGCGCTCGACGCTGCCCGGCTCGCGGCCGCCAGCGACGACTACGACGGGCTGGAGTCCGCCGGGCTCCGGCTGGTCGCGCTCGCCCGTCGCCACCGCCAGGAGGCTCGCCGGGCCGACGCCGACTGAGCCGGAGCGGCGGCGACCAGCCGCCCGGGCTGACCCGAGACCACGCCAGCGCGCGGCCGACAGGACTGCCGCACTCGCCACGTTTTACACCGCTGGGTTCCCCAGTCTCCGCCATGGCCAGCGACCCCGACGTCGTCGACCGGGACGCGCCCCTCGACGCGCGCGACGCGGCGGCGACCTACGACTACCGGAGCGACGACGTGGCCCGGCCCGACCTCCTCGACGCACTCTCAGCCCGGGTCGACGGCGACGTCCGCTTCGACTCCTACTCCCGCCAGCTGTACGCGACGGACGCGAGCATCTACGAGCAGTTGCCCGTCGGCGTGGTCTTTCCGCAGTCGACGGCCGACGTGGCCGCCGTCGTCGCTTACTGCGCCGACGAGGATATCCCGGTGCTCCCGCGTGGCGGCGGCACCTCGCTGGCCGGGCAGACCGTCAACGAGGCCGTCGTCCTCGACTTCACGCGGTACATGGACGCCGTCGAATCGCTCGACCCCGACGCACGTCGTGCCCGCGCCCAGCCCGGGGTGCGCCTCGGCGACCTGAACGACCGGCTCGCCGACCACGGGCTGAAGTTCGCGCCCGACCCGGCGTGGGGCGACAAGAGCGCGCTGGGCGGCGCAATCGGCAACAACTCGACGGGCGCGCACTCGCTGCGCTACGGTAAGACCGACGCCTACGTCGAGTCCTGCGAGGTCGTCCTCGCGGACGGTACCGTCACCGAGTTCGGCGAGATATCCACCGAGGAGCTCCGCGAGCGTGCCGACCCGGACGGCGACCTCGAGGCCCGCATCCACGCCGCGGTCGCCCGGGTGCTCGACGAGGAGGCCGACGGGATCCGCGAGCGCTACCCGGAGCTGAAGCGCAACGTCTCGGGCTACAACCTCGACTGGCTCGTCGCGGACGCGGCGGGGGCGAGTCGCGACGTGGGCGAACCCGACGCCGACGGCGGCACGGTCAACCTCGCCAAACTGCTCTGCGGGAGCGAGGGCACCCTCGCCGTCGTCACCGAGGCCGAGGTGTCGCTCGAACCCGTCCCCGCGACGAAGTCGCTCGCGCTGCTGTGCTACGACGACCTCGTGACCGCGATGGCGGACGTGCCGGCCATCCTCGACCACGACCCCGCCGCCGTCGAGCTCGTCGACGAGGTGCTGCTCGACCTCGCACGCGACACCGCCGAGTTCGCCGACGTGGCCGGCCGGCTGCCGGCTGGGACCCGGGCGACGCTGCTCGTGGAGTTCTACGCCGACGACGACGCCGCGGGCGAGCGTGCGGTCGGGGATCTGCTCGCAGACCGTGTGCCCGCGGCGGGCGAGGGCTCCGACGACGGTGCCGGCAGCGACGACCAGCGCCGCGCCTTCGACGCGCTCGAGGCCCACGAGGACGCCGAGCGCGCCAAGATCTGGAAGCTCCGCAAGTCCGGCCTCCCCATCCTCCTCTCGCGCACCAGCGACGCGAAGCACATCTCGTTCATCGAGGACACCGCCGTCCCGCCCGACTCGCTGCCGGCGTTCGTCGAGGGCTTCCGCGAGATTCTCGACGACCACGACACCTTCGCGAGCTTCTACGCCCACGCCGGGCCCGGCGTACTCCACGTCCGCCCGCTGGTGAACACGAAGACGACGGCGGGCGTCGAGTCGATGGAGTCCATCGCCGACGCCGTCACCGACCTCGTAGTCGACCTCGGCGGCTCCGTCTCGGGCGAGCACGGAGACGGGCGCGCCCGGACCCAGTGGAACCGGAAGCTGTACGGCGACGACCTCTGGGAGACGTTCCGCGACCTCAAGACCGCCTTCGACCCGGACTGGCTCCTGAACCCGGGCCAAGTCTGTGGCGACGTGTCGATGACCGAGAACCTGCGTAGTGGCCCCGACGACACGTTCGACGCCGGCTTCGAACCCGAGCTGGAGTGGGAGAACGAGAACGGCTTCCAGGGGATGGTCGAGCTCTGTCACGGCTGTGGCGGCTGTCGCGGCGACCAGCACACCACCGGTGGCGTGATGTGCCCGACCTACCGCGCCAGCCGCGAGGAGATCACGTCGACCCGCGGTCGCGCGAATATGCTCCGGTCGGCGATGGCCGGCGACCTCCCCGACGACGGCTTCGGCGACGAGTTCGTCGACGAGGTGCTCGACCTCTGCATCGGCTGCAAGGGCTGTGCCCACGACTGCCCGAGCGAGGTCGACATGGCGAAGCTCAAGGCCGAGGTCGTCCACGAGCACCACGAGCGCGAGGGCGTCCCCCTGCGCGACCGCCTGTTCGGCCGCATCCACGACCTCTCACGGGTCGGTAGCGCCCTCGCACCGCTCTCGAACTGGCTGGCTGACCTCGGGCCGGCGCGTGCCCTCGGCGAGCGACTGCTCGGCGTCGACGCCGACCGGTCGCTCCCGACGTTCCACCGGAAGACGTTCCGGAAGCGGTTCGCGGCCCGTGGCGGCCCGGCGGTTCCCGAGCACGACGCAGACCGAAAGGTGCTGCTCTACCCCGACACGCACACGAACTACACCGACCCCGATGCGGGGATGGCTGCCGTCGCCGTGCTGGAGGCCGCCGGCGTCCACGTGCAGGTACCCGACGGCGTCGGCGACACCGGTCGACCGGCGCACTCGAAGGGACTGCTCGACGCGGCCCGGGCGACCGCCCGCGAGAACGTCGCCCGGCTCGCACCGCGGGTGCGCGACGGCTGGGACGTGGTGCTGGTCGAGCCATCGAACGCCGTCATGCTCCAGTCGGACTACCTCGACCTGCTCGGCGGCGCCTCCGCGCGCGACCTCGCCGACGCGACCTACGGCGTCTGCGAGTACCTCGACACGTTCCGGCTGGACGAGAGCATCGCGTTCGACGCGCCCGGCGAGTCGCTCACCTACCACGGTCACTGCCACCAGAAGGCGACCGCGAAAGACCACCACGCCGTCGGCGTGCTCCGGCGCGCGGGCTACGACGTGGACCCGCTCGACTCCACCTGCTGCGGGATGGCTGGCAGCTTCGGCTACGAGGCGGAACACCGCGGCATGAGCGCCGCAATCGCCCGCATCCTCTACGACCAGGTCGACGAGAGTCCCGGCGACCGCGTCGTCGCGCCCGGAGCGTCCTGTCGGACCCAGCTCGCGGACCGCGACGTGCTCGTCGACGACGGCGACGGCAGCGAACCGCCGACCCCGGTCGAACTGCTCGCGCGCGCACTCGAACGGTGATATCGGTTGCCCCTACGACAGGAATCGGACGTACTGGGGCCAGTAGAGAGCTTTTTGACGCTCGAATCCGTAACTTCGTACGGACGCACTCGCACGCTCCATGGTTCACCCGTTCGCGTGCGTCCACCCCGTCAGCCGCGGTTCGGGCCGTCCCCGTCGGCACGAACCGGGGCATTGACGCTTCTCCAGTCCGAAGCCGCGGCTATGGCAGAGACAAGGAGCTTCGACGAGAGCCGGACGCTGCTCGCCGGCCTGACCGTCGCCTTCGCCGTCATCATCCCCGGGGTGCTCAAGTACCTGCTGACGAGCGCCGGCTTCTCCTTCCTCGGAACGCTGGTCTGGGCCCTCGGGTACGGTGGCTTCGCGCTCGTTTTCTGGTACCTGTTCATCCGCCCCATCGACCTGACCGGGCCAGAATAGCGTCCTTTCGTTAGCGTTAAGACTGCACCGCCGGGAGACGATACTAGAAATGAACGGGCTCGCACTGCAGGTCATCGACAGCTTCCTGCTCAACTACAACGTGGGGCAAGCGCTCCTCTTCGTGTTCGTCCTCTCCGTACTC
This sequence comes from Haloarchaeobius sp. FL176, assembly GCF_024609245.1. Taxonomy (GTDB): domain Archaea; phylum Halobacteriota; class Halobacteria; order Halobacteriales; family Natrialbaceae; genus Haloarchaeobius. The sequence continues at coordinate 163,956 of NZ_JANJYH010000002.1, read as the reverse complement.
GGGACGCTCCCGCTCAAGTCCCTGAAGACAGTCGGCCTGGTCGTCGTCACCTTCGGTGCGGTCTTCGTGGTGACGCCGTCGAGCCTCGCCCCGGTACAGTACCGCTTCCTCGGGCTCGCCCTGCTCATCGTGGGGCCGATGCTCGTCATCATGGCACGAAAGTAAGACGCCCGTCCGACCCGTTCTGCCGATTGTTCCGACGAGAAACCGAAGTGCCTACAGCAGCGCTTCCATCTCGTCGAGGTAGTCCCCGTACGTGTCGAGCGCCGCCTGGATCGGCTCCGGCGAGCTCATGTCGACGCCCGCACCCTGCAGCAGGTCGAGCGGGTACTCGCGCGAGCCCTTCGCGAGGAACTCCCGGTAGTTCGCCGCCGCGTCGGGCTGGTCGTCGTCGAGGATCTTGCCCGCGAGGGCGACGGCCGCGGAGATACCCGTCGCGTACTGGTAGACGTAGAACGAGTAGTAGAAGTGCGGGATGCGCATCCACTCCCGGGTGATGTGCTCGTCCACGTCGGCGGGCCCGTAGAACTCCCGCTTCAGGTCGCCGTAGGTCTCGTCGAGCGCGTCGGGCGTGAGCGGCTGCCCTGCCTCGACCATCTCGTGCGTTCGGTGCTCGAAGTCCGCGAACATCGTCTGCCGGTAGAGCGTCGAGCGAACGCGCTCCAGATACTCGTTGAGGACGTGCCGCCGGAACTCCTCGTCCTCGACGGTGTCGAGGAGGTGCTGGGTCAGCAGCGTCTCGTTGACCGTCGAGGCGACCTCCGCCACGAAGATCTCGTAGTTGGAGTAGATGTAGGGCTGCTCCTGTTTCGTGTACTGGCTGTGCATCGAGTGACCCAGCTCGTGCGCCAGCGTGAACATCGAGGAGATGTCGTCCTGGTAGTTCATCAGGATAAAGGGCTGGGTGTCGTAGGTCCCGCCGGAGTACGCCCCCGACCGCTTGCCCTGATTCTCGTACACGTCGACCCAGCGCGACTCCAGGCCGTCGGCGACGCGCTCCTGGTACTCCTCGCCGAGCGCGCCGAGCGCCTCGACGATGTACTCGGTGGCCTGCTCGTACGCCACGTCGGGACTCTCCGTCTCCGTCATCGGCATGTAGAGGTCCCACATCGCCAGCTCGTCGACGTCGAGCGCCTGCGCCTTCAGCTCCGTGTGGCGGTGGAGCTTGTCGAGGTTGTCGTGGACGGTGTCGAGCAGGTTGTCGTACACCTCGACCGGGACGTTCGGGCCGTCGAGCGAGGCCTCGCGGGCGGTGTCGTAGTTCCGCGCCCGCGCCAGCTTCACGTCCGCCTTCACGGAGTTCTCGTAGGCCGTCGCGACGGTGTTGCGCACGTCGCCCCACTCCTCGAAGTAGCCCTCGTACACCGACTGGCGGAACGCGCGGTCGGGCTCTTTCAGCAGGTTCGTGAAGTTGCTCTGGGTGATCTCGACCGTGTCGCCGTCGGGTTTCTCGACGGTCGGGAACGACATGTCCGCGTTCGAGAGCATGGTGTACACGTCGCCGGTACCGCCGGTGACCTCCGAGAGGTCCGCCAGCAGCTCCTCGACCTCCGCCGAGCGGGTGTGTGGCTTCATCCGCAGCACGTCGTCGAGGTAGTGGTCGTACTCGGCGAGGCCGTCGGTCGACTCGACCATCGACTCGATCTCCTCGCGCGTCGCGGACTGAATCTCCGGCTCGATGAACGACGCGGCGCTGGAGGCGTCCGCCGACAGCGACTGCGCCCGCGTACTGTAGCCCTGATACGTCTGGTCCGTCGTGTCCTCGTCCTTGCGCATCCGGGCGTAGGCCGCGACCATCGACACCTCGCGCATGACCTCGTCACGGAGTTCGAGCGTCGCGAGCAGCGTCTCGCCGTCCTCCGTGACCGCGCCCTCGTAGTGTTCGAGGTCTTCGAGCCGTGTCTCGACATCCTCGAACGCCGCCTCCCACTCCTCGTCCGTCGCGTAGATGGATTCGAGGTCCCACTTGTACTCGGTGTCGACCTCGGACCGCTCCGGGACTGAACTCATGTGTTTCGGTTCGGAACTGGGCGTTCGTAAGCTTTGTCACCTTCCCTCGGGACCGGGCGCCCCGCCGCAGTCTGGCGGTCCGACGACCTCGTCCGCCCAGCCAGCCCGGCGGCGACACAACACGTTTCCCGTTTCCGCACACAGAACGTTTCATGGTAGACGTAGACGCGGTCCTCGGCCGACTCTGGCGCGACGACGAACCGTGGGACGTGCTCAGTTCCCTCTGCGAACTCGACGACCGGCTCGCGGGCCATCACGGCGAGGCCCGGGCGGCGGACCTCGTCGCCGGCGCGTTCGAGACCGCGGGCGTGGCGAACGTCACGGAGTTCGCGGTGCCGATGACACGGTGGACCCGCGGCAGGACCGAGTTCGGCGTCGTCGAACCGACCCCCCGGACCTTCGAAGCCATCGCGCTGCCGTACTCGCCCGCCGGGGAGGTGCGCGCGCCACTCGTCGACGTGGGCTACGGCACGCCCGAGGAGATCGACGAGGCCGACGTGGCGGGCGCGGTCGTCGTCGCCAGCACGGACACCCCGCCGGACCGCCGCATCGTCCACCGCATGGAGAAGTACGGGCACGCCGTCGACGCCGGCGCGGAGGCGTTCGTCTTCGCCAACCACGTCCCCGGGCAGCTCCCGCCGACGGGGTCGCTCCGGTTCGACGAGGGCGGCGCAGTGCCCGGCATCGGCGTCTCCTACGAAACTGGCGAGTGGCTCCGGCGGTACGCCGACCGGGACGGTGCGGTCCGGGTGTCCGTCGACGCCACGAGCGACGAGAGCGAGACCCCCGTCGTCCACGGTGTGCTGGGCCCGGACACCGAGGAGGAAGTCGTCGTGCTCGCCCACCTCGACGCCCACGACGTCGGCGAGGGCGCACTCGACAACGGCTGCGGCGTCGCCGTGGTCGTCGGGGTCGCCCGCGCCCTCGCCGAACTCGACCTCGACTGCCGGGTCCGGGTCGCCGCCGTCGGCGGCGAGGAGGTCGGTCTCGTCGGGAGTCACGGGCTGGCTCGCGAGCTCGATACCGCCTCGGTGCGTGCGGTCATCAACGTCGACGGTGCGGGCCGACACCGCGACCTCGTCGCGTTCAGCCACGGCAGCGACGACCTCGAACGCCTCGCCGAGTCGCTCGCCGACGACACCGACCATCCGGTGCAGGTTCGTCCCGACCCGCACCCCTGGAGCGACCACTGGCCGTTCCTCACGGCGGGCGTGCCGGCGCTCCAGCTCCACTCCGACAGCGGCGAGCGCGGCCGCGGCGTCACGCACACCCGCGCCGACACGCTGGACAAGGTCGACCCGCGGACCCTCCGGAGTCACGCGATGCTCGCGAGTCTGCTGGTCCAGCGACTGATCGAGACGGAGCCCGACCGCGTGTCGCGGGCGGACCTGCTCCAGGCGCTCCGCGACCGGGAGTACGAGCCGGGGATGCGCGCCGCCGGGGTCTGGCCGGAGTCCTAATCCTCGCCGACGCCACCGGCGATCCGGCGACAGAGCCGCCCACGCCTCGTCGCTCGGGTCGCCCGCTCCCCGAACACCTCGCGGACGCTCTCCGCCCCACGGCGGTCGGGCTCGAACGCCAGCCCGGGGTACGCGGCGTCGACGAAGACGAGCCCACCGGGCGGCGCCGCCGGCGGTATCTCGTGGTCCGGGAGCGTCCCCGGCGTGAGCACGCTGTCGACGCGCTCGACCGGCACTACCCCCGTCGCGACAGACCGCACCAGCGAGACGAGCCGGCGGACGAGTTCGTGGAGAAAGCCGTCGCCCCGGACCCCGAGAACCAGGAACTCCCCGTCGCGCTCGACCGTCGCAGTCCGCAGCCTGCGAGTCGTGTTCCCCGACGAGACCGCCGAGAGGTCCCGGAAATCGTGAGTTCCGCGGAGCCGGTCGACGGCCGCGCGGGCCAGTTCGAGGTCGGCACCCGGGGCGTACAGGTGGTACTCGTACGCCCGGCTCGCCGCGTCGTGGGTGGCGTGGAAGTCGGTCGGCGCATCCGCGTGGGCCCACGCCCGCACCGTCGCCGGGAGCTGGCCGTTGTACGCCCGTGGCGTGAGCCACTCCGGCGCGTCGAACGCGACTGTCTGGCCGAGGCCGAACACGCCCGCGTCGGTCCGGCCCGCCGCCGCGTAGCCCGGGGGCTTGTCGGCCTCGTCGCCGAGTACCCCCAGATCGCGGAGCGCGTCGAACAGCGCGCCCTCGACGGTCGGTACCGACGGCTGGCGCTGGAAGCCGTGGAACGGCCGGCCGTCGTACGCGATCCGGAAGGCGCCCCGTGGCACGCCCGGTGGTTCGCCGCGGTCGAGTATAATCCCCTCGTCGCCGCGGCGCGGACCGCCGCCAACAGGGTTAGGAGTCCCCGCACACACCGTGCGAGCATGGAGACGTTCACGGGCGCGGAGGTCGCCGAGGTGGTCGGCGCGGACCTGGCCGCACAGCTCGGCGTCGACGAGGGCGAGTACACGGCCGACGAGGTAGCTCGAATCACGGACGTGCTGGGCGAGAGCGCCGAGCTCGCGGAGTCGGTGGCCGACGGCGAGGCCGACCTCGCGACCCTCTTCACGCCCGATTTCATGGCCGCACACAGCGAGTTCGACGACTTCGAGGCGTTCCTCGAGTCGAGCCCGTGGACCGAGGACGAGATCACGGCCGCGTTCGCCGGAGAGACGCCGGACGGCGAGAACCCGGCGGCGGCGAACAGCACGTTCCTCTCGCGGACGACCGAGTTCGAGACGCCGGGCGCGATGGTCCAGACCGCCATCATCGACCGGACGAGGAGAGAGATCGGGTCGGACTGAGCCGTTACTCCGCGAACGTGTCGTACGTCGGCCGGTCGTGCTCGCCCGGGAACGCGCCGACCGGCGCGGTCGTCTCGTCGCCGGATTCCATATCCTTCACGGTCACTTCGTCGTTCGCGAGGTCCTGCTCGCCGACGACGACGACCGTCTCGGCGTTTATCGAGTCCGCGTAGCCGAGCTGCGCGCCGAAGCTCCGGGACGACACGTCCGTCTCGACGACGTGGCCGCGCTCGCGCAGGTCGCGGGCGACCCGGGCCGCGATGGGCCGCGTGTCGCCGACGGAGAGGACGTAGTAGTCCGTGGAGACGGCCTCCTCGGGCCAGACGCCGGCGCGCTGGAGCAGGAGCGGCAGCGTGGAGTTCATCACGCCCGGCGCGACGCCGACCGCCGGCGTCGGCTGGCCGCCGAAGGACTCGATGAGGTCGTCGTAGCGCCCACCGCCGAAGACGGCGCGGGAGACCTCGCCCGTCGAGTCGAAGCACTCGAACACGACGCCCGTGTAGTAGTCCAGCCCGCGGGCCGTCGTCAGCGACACGTCACAGAACTCGCGCACGCCGAAGTCCTCGGCCGCGCCGAGCACGTCCTGCAGGTTCGTGACGGCGTCGTGGACCTGCTCGCTCTCCGACCACTCGAGGAGCGCGTCCAGGTCGTCGTCGCCCGCCAGCAGCAGGTCGTCGAACTCGCGCGCCTGGTCGTACGTGAGCCCGGCCTCGTACAGCAGGTCGAGGTACTCGTTCTCCTGCACCTTCGCCCGCTTGTCCACCGCGCGGATCGCGTTCGTGGTGTCGACGTCCGCGTCGAACTCCCGGAGCAGCCCCCCGAGGATGTCGCGGTGCGAGACGCGGAACTCGAACTCGTCGGCCGTCAGCCCGAAGTTCGTCAGCATGTCCGCCGCGAACGAGAGCACCTCGGCGTCGGCCTCCGGCTCCGCGGAGCCGAAGATGTCGACGTTCGTCTGGTAGAACTCGCGGAACCGCCCCTGCTGGACCTGCTCGTAGCGCCAGAACGGCCGCGTCGAGAACCACTTGATGGGCTTCGAGAGCTCCTGCTGCTTCGCGACGACCATCCGTGCGACCGTCGGCGTCAGTTCGGGGGTGAGCGAAACGTCCCGCCCGCCCTTATCCTCGAAGGCGTACAGCTCCTCGACGATCTCCTCGCCCGACTTGTCGACGTACATCTCCGTCCGCTCCAGTGCGGGTGTCGAAATCTCGCGGAAACCGTAGCTCCGCGCCGTCTCCTCGACCGTGTCCATGACGGCCCGGTAGGCCGCCATCTCCGCGGGGTAGACGTCACGGAACCCTTTGAGTCCCTCGTACATGGAGCGGGATTCGGCCAGCGCGCGCTTGAAAGCTTCCATCATCGCTTGTCGTCACTGGATTCATGTTTAGGGCGAAAGACGGAGACGTGACCCTCTGAAAGCACCTATCGTCGCGGGACTCTCTCGGACCGATAACAGCCAGAAAGCCCCACCCGACCGCACAGCACCGCACCTCAGGCCTCCCCAGCCGACTGCGATGCTCGGTCGTTGACTCCCTGCGCTTCTCGTCCCTCGCACGTGCATGGCGAACGGCCTCGCTGGCGCTCGGCACGCTCGCCGGCGCGCGCCACGGGGGAAACTCAGGGGGTCGTCGTTACCGCAGTCCGATGCCGGGCGTGTCGTCCAGCTCGATGGAGCCGCCGGCCCGCACGGGTCCGTCGTACGGGTCCGAGTCGTCGGCGAGCAGGAGCGAGCCGTCGAGGTCGACGTAGTCACAGAGCGGCGCGAGCTGTGCGCCGGCGGAGATGGCGGCGTCGGTCTCGATCATGCAGCCGAGCATCACCTCAAGCCCGTGGGCGCGGGCGGCGTGGACCATCCGCCGTGCCTCGACGAGCCCCCCGCACTTCATCAGCTTCAGGACGGCCACGTCGGCGCGGTCGGCGACGGCGGGAATGTCGGGAAGGGTGACGCAGGACTCGTCGACGGCGACGGGGAGCGACGAGTGCTCGTACACGTACCGGAGCCCCTCGGGGTCGGCGGCGGGGACGGGCTGTTCGAGGAACTCCACGTCGTAGTCCGCGAGCCACTCGGCGTTTGCGACGGCCTCCTTCGGCGTCCAGGCCTCGTTGGCGTCGAGCCGCAGCGTGGCGTCCGGTGCGGCCTCGGCGACGGCGTCGACCCTGGCGCGGTCGTCGTCGGTGCCGACCTTCACCTTCAGCGTGCCGTAGCCGGCGTCGGCGGCGCGGCGGGCGCGGTCGGCCATCGTCTCCGGGTCGCCGATGCCGACGGTGTAGGACGTGTCGGGGGCTGCATCGGGGTCGAGTCCCCAGTAGCGCCAGAGCGGGAGGTCAGTGTGGTGGCCGACGAGGTCGTGCAGCGCGATGGAGACCCCACAGCGTGCGGCCGGGTTGCGCCCCAGTTCGTGGGCGAGGTCGCGCTCAACCCGCTCGACCTGGAACGGGTCGTCGATGGCCTCGATTCGGGGACGCAGGCGCTCGATGGCGGCCTCGACGGTGGCCGCGGTCTCGCCGTAGTGCGCCGAGGGGGCGGCCGAGCCGACACCCTCGTGGTCGCCGTCTGCGAGCCGGACGACGACGTTGTCGGTGCGGTCGGTGGAGCCCCGCGAGATGGTGAACGTCTCCGCGAGTTCGAGGGAGACGCGCTCGACGGTGAGCTTCACAGTATCGCCTCCAGCACGTCGTCGGCCCCGAAGCGGACGAGGTCGGTCGCGGGCGCGTCAAGCGCGTCGGCGAACTCGTCGACGGCATCCCGGACTGCGTCGTCGTCATCGAGCCCGACGGTGTTCAGCGCGCCGGCGACGACGCCCGTCTCGCGGACCGGTGCTGCCAGCCCCTCGTACAGGTCGACGTACGTCTCGACGGGCTGGAGCGGAAAGGACTCGTAGCCGTGGACCGCCTCGCGCCCGGCCTCGTGGCAGAGCACCAGCGAGTCGGGCTGTGCGCCGTGGAGGATGCCGCAGGTGACCGCGGAGTACGCGGGATGGACGATGGAGCCCTGGCCCTCGACGAACAGGTAGTCGTGCTCGTCGCCCTTCTCCAGTATCATCGACTCGACCGCGCCCGCGGTGAAGTCGCTGACGACGCGGTCGACGGGCACGCCCCAGTTCTCGATCATGATGCCGGTCTGGCCCGTCGGAATCACGGCGGCGTCGTGGCCGGCCTCCCGGGCAGCCTCGCAGAGCTCCATCGTCGCCGTCATCTTCCCCACCGAGCAGTCCGTGCCGACGGTGCAGACGACCTCGGCGTCGACCTCCCCCGCCACGCCCTCGGCGACGGTCAGGTCCGCGGGCGGCTCGCGCACGTCCCAGATGTCACAGCCGTTCGCCGCGGCGAGGTCGGCGAACTCGCCGTCGTCCGCGAGGAAGTAGTGCAGGCCGGCGACGAGGTCGCAGCCGTTCCGGAGCGCCGTCCGCACGTCGTCGCGCCAGGACTCCTCGAAGCCACCGCCAATGGGTGCGATCCCCACGACCAGCGCGTCGCAGTCCGGCGCGTCGGCCATCGACGCGACGATTGGGGCGTCCTGTACGTCGCCGACGAAGTCGCCGACTCGGCTGCCGGCGTTGTCGCGGTCGAGCACCGCGACCACCTCGTCGTCGCTGTAGCGGAGCAGCCCGAGCGCGGTCTTGGCGCGGTCGGGGAACTTCTCGTGGGCGAGGATGGCGATTCGCATGACTCCGGGTTCGCCCGATGACGTGAAAAGCGTTCTCGGGACGGCAAGGTGGTCGGGACTGTCGGGCCGCTATCGAGTCCCCGACCGACTCGCCCGGGCCAGCCGCTAGAACGTCGACAGCCGGGTCGTGAAGAACTCGTGCAGTGCGGCGTCCAGCCCCGCCGTACCGCCCTCGCTCACGTCTACGGCCGCCGTCGCCGCCGCCTCGTCGGAGAACTCGCCGACCAATCGCCGGTCGCCGACGACGAACAGGCGGTCGGCATCCCGCTCGGAGATCGCCGCCCGACACTCCGCAAGGTGGTCGCGGATCTGCTCGTCGCGGATGCGCTCGAACCGACCCTGCGAGAAGCCGCCCTTCGAGTGGTCGCTCTTTACGTCGCTCTCGAACGAGCGCGCCGAGCGCCGCTCGCGGCCGTCGTACTCGCCGATTGCGAACACGTCCGCACGGACGAGGGCGAGGGCGAACTCCCCCGTCGGCTGGCACCACGACCGGTCGATCCGGGGCGAATCGCCCCACTCGCAGAACGGCTCGGGCTGGACCGGCGGTTCCAGCACCGCGGAGACGAGCCCGGCGTCGTCGGCGTAGACGAGGCATGGCGTGGCACGTTCGACCAGCCGGGCGCGGTCGCCGAGCAGGTCGGCGACGGCGTCGGACGCGTCCGCGCCGTCAGCGACGGCCGCCGAGACGAACCCCTCGGGCTCCGTCTCTACCGATTCCAGCCGTCCGAGCACCGCGTCGAGTCGCTCGTCACGGAGGTCGGCCCGGTCGCGGAAGGCCAGGTCGTCCCCGTCGTCCTCGCGCCGGTCGAGCTCGCCCTCCAGCTGGGCGATGCGGTCCTCCAGCCGGTTGACGCGCTCCTCCGCGTCCTGTCTTTCGCTGACGGCGTCCGCGCGGCGTTCGGACTCCGCCTCGAGCTGGGCCGCCAGGCGCTCGGTCTCCTCCTCCAACTCCTCGATGCGGTCCTTCAGCGCCGCGCGGCCGAGCAGCTCGTCGAGCATCGTACGCATCCGGGAGAGCCGCGCACTTCTAGGTTGCGCAGTCGGGCCGTCCGTCGAACAAAAGCGGCAGTGGGCGCTCAGGTGCCCGTGTTCGGTCCCACGTCGAACTCCTCGGTCGGCTCGGCCTCGGCGTACCCCGTGAACTGGAGCAGCTGCGAGGCCCGGTCCGCCTTCGCGAGGAACACCTCGGTCAGCTCCGGTGGGTTGGTGATGTCGGTCCGCTCGAGGAGCGACGCCGGTACCGCGAGTGTGTCCGCGGGGACCCAGTCCTCGCCGCGCACGGCAAGGTGAGCCGTGTCCAGTTTCATCACCAGCGGGCTGTCGGTCCGGGTGACGCCGCTCCCGTCGTGGTAGAGTTGTTCGGCGACGCGCTCGTGCTGCTCGCGTTGCATCACGGGCTCGTCGCCATCGGACGGCGTGACGTACAACCGCCCGAGATAGTAGCTGGTCGAGAACTCTTCGAACATGCTGTGCACGTGTATGGAAGACATTGACACGCAAAAGCCTACTGGGCAGTATTTATGCCGGACCACAAATCGACCGACTACAGCCGGAAAAACGGTTCTGAACGGTCCCGCTCCTGCGGGTGAACCGTCCGAACAGTGGTAGAGGTTTTTACCGTAGTCAGTCCTAGGCCCCGGTGATGAAGCGTACACTCGCTGTACTGGCCTGCGTCATGCTTACCGTCGCAGCCCTCCCCGTGGCGGTCGCGGACCGCCCGGCCCCCGCGACGGCGGGCGACGCAGCGACCGCAGATACGCCACCGCAGGCGGGGAACAACAGTTCCTCGAACCGGTCGATGGGTGGAGCCTTCTCCACGTTCACGCAGTCCGCTGCCGCCGACGCCGACGCCGAAATCGAGGGCGGTATGTGGACCGCCGCCTGGAACGGGTCCGGCGACAACGCGACGCAAGTCCGGCTCGTCGAGGGTCGCACGAACGCCCTCGAAGCGCGACTCGACGCACTTCAGGAGCAGCGCAAACGGCTGCAGGAGCGCCGTGACGAGATGAGCCGCGTCGCCTACCGCGCACAGCTGGCGTCGCTGACCACCCGCCTCGCCGCGCTCGGCTCCGCACTGAACCAGACCGAGGAGGCCGCCCGCGAGGTCGGCGTGAACACCACCGAACTCGACCGCCTCCGGCAGAACGCGAGCGAACTCACCGGCCCCGAGGTCGCGGAGATGGCCCGCGAACTCGGCGGGGGCGGCCCGCCCGAGGACGTGCCCGGACTCGACCGGGACGACTGCGAGACGGAACGGCCGAACTGCGGGAACGAAACCGGGGCCGGCGAGGGCGGCCCAGGTGACGACCCCGGCCAGGGCGAGGGGAACCGCGGGAACACGTCCGATGGCCCGGGAAACGCGCCTGACGGTCCTGACGACGCCCCTGGCGGCGACAATAGCTCCGACGACGACCCGGGAAACGGGCCTGGCGGTCCTGACGACGCCCCCGGCGGTGGGAATGGCTCCGACGACGGCCCCACTGCCGGTCCGGGCGGCAACGGCTCCGACGGTGGTAACGACGGCAACGGCGGCAACGGCCCCGGCGATGGTAACGGCGGCAACGGCGGCAACGGCCCACCGGACGACGGCATCTACGGGGGCGACACCGTCCTCCTCGAGCCAGTTCGGCAGGCCACGACCTGATCGACGGCGGCCGGACCGGAGGGGTGACGCTTTTACGCGCTAATCGCCAAGGCACAGCTAGATGGACTCAGCGGCGTTGCTCGACCTGCTCGGAAACGAGAACAGACGGCGCATTCTGCGCCTGCTCGCTCGGAAACCGTGCTACGTCACCGAAATCAGCGAGTACCTGGGGGTCAGCCCGAAGGCGGTCATCGAACACCTCCGGAAGCTCGAGGACGCCGGCCTCATCGAAAGCCACACCGACGACCAGCGCCGGAAGTACTTCCACATCGCCCGGAACCTCCGACTGGAAGTCAACGTCTCCCCCTACGCCTTCGCCACCAAGAGCGCCTACCCCGCCTCGAAGAGCCTGGACATGACGACCTGTCGGCACCTCAAACTCGACGTACAGTACTCCGAGGAGGGCGAGGACACGAACGACCTCGTCGCCGACCTCTCCCGGCTGGAGGAGCTCGAGAACGAGCTCTCGATGGCACAGCGGTGGGTACAGGGCCGCATGACCGACGTGCTCGACCGCATCACGGACACCGTCGGTGCCGGTAGCGACAGCCGGCTCTACGCCGACGTGCTGCTCGCGGTGCGCTCCGAGCCCAGATCCGCCGTCGAGATCGCAAACAGCGTCGACGCACCCCCGGGAATGGTCGAGGACGTCCTCGCGGACCTGCAGGACAACGACCTCGTCCGCTACGGCACGGACGGCTGGCAACTCGCCGACTGACTACCAGCTCAGGTCGTCCTCGAACTCGTCGGGGTCGCTGGTGAGTCCCTTCCGCAGGTCGGACCCGAAGTAGTACCCGGCGAGCGCGCCGACCAGCCCGAGGCCCCCACCGACCGCGAGCAGCAACTGTCCGTTCGCGAGCGCGATGAACCGCAGGCTGCTCAGTACGGTCGTCACCAGTCCGACGCCAGCGCCCGCGAGCGCCGTCTCCGGGTACCGGCCCTGCGACGTGCCGAGCCCGTACACGAACGCCGCGCCGACGAGCCCCGCCCAGCTCGCGAGCGCGCCGAGGACGGGGACGAACCCACCGGCGACGAAGCCCGCGGTCAACAGCGCCGTCGCCAGCAGGAACGACTTCGGGTTGAAGTAGCGCCGCCAGCCCTCGCCCGTCGACTCGGACTGCTGGGACTGCTCGGCCTGCGTCGACGCCGAATCGTCCCCGAAGCCGAGGTCGAACCCCCCGTCGTCTTCGGTCGGGGAAGGCTCGCTTCGGGTGGACTGCTCGGCGTCCGACTCGCGGGCGCTCTCGCCCCCGCCGTCGAGATCCGAGAGGAGGTTGTCCGTCTCTGCGAGGAGCTCGTCCGTCGACTTGTCGACGGTCTTCTCCTCCGAGCCGTCTGCCATGGGTAGACGTATCGGGTGTCCGACCAAGAGCCTTTTCGTCGGCACGACGACCGTTCGGCAGGCCACAGCCCCGAGCACCAGCTCCGGAAGCCCAGCACGGGCAGCACGCGTAGCCGCCTCGGGGGGCGAACTCGCCTGCTCAGTCCCTCCCCGACTTCCGTAGCCGAACGACTTTTAGCCCATCCGAACATAGGCGGAGTAGCGAGCTTTTATGAATGGAAACACTCCGTACGCCGGTCTTCCGGGCAGCACGCAGGCAGGGAAGCGTGCGTCCGCCGACGTGCCAGAGCTCACGGCGGAACAGAAGCGGCGGCTCCGCGCGGACGTCTCCCGCATCGCCGCTCTGACCCGGGAGTTCCTCCCCGACGAGTACGTCGTCGACGGCGACATCTCCAACGGTGTCGGCGGCCCGCAGGCGACCGTCGCCGTCCAGCCGCCGGTCGGCAACCCCATCAGCGCGGGCTTCACGCCGGACGTCGACGAGTTCGGCGACGAGGACCTCATCGACCCCGAGGACCAGGCGGAGGTCGCCCGCGGACTGGCGGCCTCGGCTGCGCTCCAGGTGAAACACGCCATCTCCGACTCGGTGTCGCAGACCGCGCGGTAGCGGGGGCGAAGCAACAGTTTTAGGCCGGACGGTCGACTCTACGCCGGTCTATGCCACCCATCCAGACGAAGGTCCTCGGAATACTCGAACGCGACGGCGAGCACCTCCTCCAGCGGCTCACCGACCCGGGTGAGGGCGCGTTCTACCGCCCCATCGGCGGCAGTATCGAGTTCGGCGAGGAGAGCGGCGAGGCACTGGAACGCGAGTTCCGGGAGGAGCTGGACGTCGAAATCACGGCGGGTCAGACGCTCGGCACCATCGAGAACCGGTTCAGCTGGGAGGGCGAGCCCGACCACGAGCTCGTCGTGCTCCGGGCCGCCGAGTTCGCGGACGAGTCGCTGTACGAGCGCGAGGCGTTCTCGGGCGTCGACGCCGGCGGGGCCATCGAGTACGACGCCGGCTGGTTCGACCTCGGAACGGTGCAGGATGGCCCGGAGCCGCTGTACCCCGGGGGGCTGTGCCGGCTGCTCGACGGCGACGGCGACGGCGCGGGCCACGTCGCCGAGCCCTGACCGCGATCAGCCGCCGTCCGGCACCAGGTAGTCGAGCGTCTCCGCGACGACCGTCGTCCGGTTCTCGTTGAACGAGTGGTCCTCGCCGGGAATCCCGCGCAGTTCGGCGTCCGCGAGCGCGTCGACCAACGCGTCGGCGTCGTCGGCCGAGACCACCTCGTCCTCGTCGCCGCGGACGAGACGCACCGGTGCGTCGACGCCAGCGACATCATCGGCGTCGATGTGCAGGTCCTCCGTCTCGCCGAGCGGCGTGTCGTAGGTGGCCTCGAAGGTCGACTCCTCCGACAGGCGGACCGCCGGCGCCCAGCCGAGCACGCGCTCGAACGCGTCCAGGTCGTGCGTGAACCCGATGCGCCCGCCGAAGCTCTTCGCGAGCAGGAACAGCCGGTCGTAGCCGCGCTCCCGCACGTCGGCGATGGCCGCGTCGAGTTCGGCGTGGAAGTCGGCGAACGATTTCGCCCGCAGCTCGTCGGGCGACGTCCACGTCTCGAAGCGGTACGTCGCGACGTTCGCCTGTGCGAGTTCGTACGCCGTGACGTCGAAGATGTCGCCGAATGGACCGTGGCCGCCGCCGGGGAGCACGACGACGCAGGTGTCCGTCTCGCCGGCTTCCGGTGTGTTCAGTCGCGCCTCGTAGGTCTCGCCGTCGACGTCGAGTTCGAGGAGGGAAATCGCCATGCTCGGGTGTCAGCCGGTCAGCAAAAAAGGGTAGCGGTGGTGTGAGCCCAGCTCACTTCCCCCAGAAGGGGTCCCGCTTGCGCTGCTTCTCCAGGTACATCGACAGCGCCTCGCGCTCGTCCATCGGAATCTCCTCCTTGAGCTCCTGTTCGAGAATCTTCGCGTGCTTCTCGGGGAGCTCGATCCAGAGCTCGTCGCCCTCCTCGATCTGCCGGCCGACCGTCGGGCCGTCGATGGCGACCGAGACGCGGTTGCCGGCACGGGCCTCGTCGACCTCCTCACCCTGTTCCTGGATGCCCTTGAGCTCGCCGACGCGATTGGCATCGTTGCCGTCGAACTTCACGACGTACTGGTTCTTCTTGACGGTCCCCGAGAGGATCTCGACGCCGACGACGGCGGGGTCGTTCTGGCGGAACGTGTGGTCGTCGAGGATCTGGAAGCGAGCGGGACGGGCGATGTTCTCCAGGACGGTGTCCTGCTGGGACTGGCGCTGGTCCTCGACGAACGTGTCGTACTCCTCGACGAGCTGGTAGATGACGTCGTCCGTGTATATCTTCACGTCCTCGACGTCGGCGCGGTCCTCGGCGTCGCCGAGCACGTCGACGTTGAAGCCGAGGATGGCGCGGTGGAGCTCGTCCTCCGCGGTGGATGCGACGGCAATGTCCCGCGGTGCGACGTCGCCGACCTCGGCGCGGACGATGGGTATCTCGGCCTCCGAGAGGGCGTCGGCCATGGCCTCCAGCGAGCCGAGCGTGTCCGCCTTGACGACGACGCCGTCCTCCACGGTGTCGACGGCGACCTCGGCGAGTTCGGCCTGCACCTCGTCGATGACCGCGTCGAGGTCGCGGTCGCCGACGACGCGGATGGGTGCGCCCGCCATCGCCTCGTCGAGGTCCGGCGCGGCGACCTTGATACCCGCGGCGGCACCGACACTTTCGACCTGTTCGAAGCGGCTCTCGGTGCGGATCTCGGCGAGCGGGCGGGGCTGGAGCAGCGCGCGGACGTCGGTGACGATGGGGTTGTTCTCCCCGCCGACGACGATGGTGTCGTCCTCGCGGATGGTGCCGTCGTAGAGCACGATGTCGACGGTGGTGCCGAAGCCGCGCTCCTCTTTCACCTCGAGGACGGTCCCGACCCCGGGGCCGTCGACGTCGATGGCCATCTCCTCCTTCATGTATCGCTGGGAGAGCCCCATCATGACTGCGAGGAGGTCCGGGACGCCCTCGCCGGTCATCGCGGAGACGGGGACGACGCCGATGTTGTTCTGGAAGTTCTGGACGCGCCAGTACATGTCGGCGGAGAAGCCCTGGTCCGAGAGCTCGCCGATGATGTTGTAGAGGCGGTCGTCGAGGTCGCCGCGGACGCGGTCGGACTGCGCGTCGTAGGACGGCTTGATGGGGCTGTCCTCGTTGGGGTTCCAGCCCGGCACCGTGTCGACCTTGTTGGCGGCGACGATAAAGGGCGTCTGGGTGTTCTGCAGGATGTTGATCGCCTCGAGCGTCTGCGGCTGGAAGCCGTCGTTGACGTCGACGACGAGGACGGCGATGTCGGCGAGGGCTCCGCCGCGGGAGCGCAGGGTGGTGAAGGAGTGGTGGCCGGGGGTGTCGATGAACAGCAGACCGGGCAGGTCGAAGTCGTCGGGGTCGACCAGTTCGCCCGCCATGTCGGAGACCACGTCGAGCGGGACGGCGGTTGCGCCGATGTGCTGGGTGATGGCCCCCGCCTCGCCCTCGATGACCGCCGAGCCGCGGATCTTGTCGAGCAGGCTGGTCTTGCCGTGGTCGACGTGGCCGAGGACCGCGACGATGGGGGTTCGAAGTGCGTCCGCCGATGTGTCCGTGGGGGTTGTATCCGAGTCCGACATGAGTGCCACCCTGAAGAAGTGTCGTCTAAACCTTCGCAGGACGGCGTATAACTCCACCGTTACGCCACGGCCGGTGGAACGGTTCACACGGATGTTTCATGTACGTCGGGCGAGCAGAATCGGGTATGCCCAGTATCGGCGACCACTACCGACCGGCCGGCGAGGACGCCCCCGTCTACCGGGTCGTCGGCGTCACCGACGAGGTGGCGTTGCTCCGGGTCACCGACGATGCGGGCCGACGGGCGAGCACCGGCGACCTGCGCCACGTCTCCGCGGACCGACTCGACGCCGAGTTCGAGGCCGCGGCCGACCCGGAAGCCGGCTTCCAGCCGGTCGCCGGCCTCCGCAACGCACTCTCCGGTCTGTACTGGCAGTTCCGTCGCTTCCTGTGACAGACGGTCACGATTACGGAGCGTCAGCCGTCCGTCGGACCGTCCCCGTGGCGTTTATTACTGGTCGTCGGAAATGGCCATAGTATGCCAGACGTACTCGCGGAGAACCTGTCGGACAAGAACGTGATGGGTTCAGACGGCACCGAACTCGGCATCGTGTACAACATCACGATGGACTTGAAGAGCGGCGAACTCCACCATCTCCTCGTCGACCCACACGAGGACACACCGACGCGCAGCGTCTCCTACGAACGAGACGAGGGCGGTCGGTTCCGCATCCCCGTCGGACACGTCCAGGCCGTGAAGGATTACATCGTCGTCGAACGCTAGATGTACGTTCTCGATTCCTCCGCATTCATCAACGAGTACCACACGTCCAACGACACCGCCACCATCCCGATGGTGCGGGACGAACTGGAAGGCGAGAGCGTCTACCGCTACGACGCCATGGAGGGTGCGGGCATGCACATCCACATCCCCGACTCGGAGACGACCGAGCGGGTGCGCCGCGCCGCCGGCGAGACGGGCGACCTCTCCGTCCTCTCGGACACCGACGTTCGCCTCGTCGCCGCCACGTTCGAGCTCGACGGCACGCTCGTCACCGACGACTACGCGATGCAGAACGTCGCCGAGAAGCTCAACATCGGCGTCGAGGTCATCGCCCGCGACGGCATCGACGAGCGCCGTGACTGGCTGTTCCAGTGCCAGGGCTGTGGTCGCGAGTTCGACGAACAGAAGGACCGCTGCCCCATCTGCGGGAGCCCGCTCTCCCGCAAGAACCCCTCGAACTCCTAGTCGTCGGTCTGTTCGAGGCCCCGCTCTATCAACTGCCTGAGGACGGCCTGCTCGGTGAGGTCGTACTCGCGGGCGAGTCGCTCGATGCGCTCGCTCACGTCGTCCTCGCAGACGACCGCGTAGCGCTTTGGCATCCTCCAGTGCTACCACGCGTAGGTCGAAAAACCTTCGTCAGACGCTCGTACGACGCGTCAGAACAGCCAGGCCAGCGCCTCGGTTCCGCCCCCACCGCCGGTGGCGTACGTGGAGTAGAACGAGAGCACGTTGTAGCTCCCGTGGATGACCGCCGGCACGATCATGTTCTCGGTCCGGGCGTACACCCCGCCGAGCACGAGCGAGAGGACGAAGATGGCGGCGAGCGTGGTCGCGACCCCGGTGAGGCTCGCCCCGTCGGCGGAGTACGCCGGGATGTGGACCAGCGAGAAGATGACGCTGGCGAGCACGACCGCCCTCGGCTTCCCGACGGAGTCGTACAGCGACTTCTGGATGACGTTCCGGTACAGCAGCTCCTCGCCCGGCCCGACGACGAGCAGCTGGGCGACGAGGACCAGCAGTATCACCTGCGGCGTGGCGTTGATGATGGAGTCCGTGCTGCTGTGTTCGGCGGGTGAGAGTCCGAGCAGGTCGAACAGCGAGACGACGGCGAGAAAGCCCAGGATGAGGATGACGAACCCACCGAGCGTCCACGCGACGTCACGCAGTGACGGCAGTTCAATGTCGACGAACGACCAGTCGCGGCCCGAGTTCTGCAGGTACGCCCCGGCGACGACGAGTGTCCCCAGTCCGAGGCTCAAAAAGGAGATGAGCTGGACCTCGAGACCACCCTCCGGAACCGGCCCCAGCACGCTGATGGCGACGACGTACAGGACGAGCTGGATGACGAACAGCAGGGCGAGGCTGCCGAAGCCGAGCAGGAGGAACCGGACGAACGTCTTGAAGATGTCGGCGAGGGAGGCATCGTCCCGTGGTGGCGAGCCACCGCGACCGTCGACGTAGCTCTCGTCCATGTCCCTGGCTATCGGCGCGAGCGATATAGACCCTCTGCTACTCGATGCGGAGCGTGCGCTTTGCGTCGACCGCCTCCGCCTCCGGGAGGTCGCCGCCGCCGAGCAGGCCACGCGCCGCGTTCTTCCCCCACTCCACGGCTGGCTGGACGAACGTGTCGACGCCGTACAGCTCGCCGGCGAGCACGCAGGCGGCCTCCATCGCGTACAGCAGCTCGCCGAGCCCGTGCTCGTCGACGCGGTCGATCTCGACCCGGACGTTCGGCCGGCCTGCCGCCGCGAGGCTCGCCTCCGTCGCCTCGAACTCCGCTTCGAGGAGGTCGCCCAGCCCCGTCCCGCCGAGGTACGACAGCGCCTCGAACTCCGTCTCCGGGATGGCGCGGTCCGCGCGCTCGCGCGGTCGGACGAACGTCACCATCTTGTCCCGGGGGCCGGCCCGGTAGAGCTGGAGCTGGGAGTGCTGGTCGGTCGCGCCGAGCGCCCGCGCCGGCGTCTGGCCGAGCCCGTCCTTGCCCAGGCTTTCGGCCCAGAGCTGGGCGAACCACTCGGCGAACGTCTCCAGCGACTCCGCGTAGGGCAGCATCGCGTTCACGCTCGCCCCCCGCACGTCCAGCGCGTAGCAGATAGCACCGTACGCGTAGGCCGGCGAGTCGAACAGGGAGTTCGAGAGGCGCTCGCGCTGGTCGGCCGCCCCCGCGACGAGCGCGTCGAGGTCGTGGCCCTGGATGGCCGCAGACGCCAGCCCGACCGTTGAGAGCGCCGAGAAGCGCCCCGGCACGCCGTCCGGCACCGGCAGCGATGGCAGGTCGTGTCTGTCCGCGAGCTCCCGGAGCGGCCCCGACTCGCCGGTCGTGACGAACGTCCGCTCGGTCCAGTCCACGCCCGCTGACTCCATCGCGTCCCGGACCACGAGGAAGTTCGCCAGCGTCTCCGCCGTCGTCCCCGACCGCGACACCACGTTCACCGTCGTCGAGCCGAGCGGCAGGTCCGCGAGGAGCGTCGTCACCTGCTCCGGGTCGACGTTGTCGAGGAAGTACGCCTCGACGTCCGAGTCGAGCGCGTCCGCGATGGTCGCCGCACCCAGCGCGCTTCCGCCGATACCGACCGTCAGTACCGCCTCGCTGTCCGCGAACGGCTCGACCGCCGCCTCGATGGCGTCCGTGTCGACGGTCTCGGGGAGCGCCAGCGCTGCGTAGCCGTGCTCCCGGTCCGCGATGCCCTGCTCGATTCGCTCGTGTGCCACCGCTACCTGCTCGTCGAGGCGCTCCAGGTTCTCGCGGGAGATGCCCGGCGACGCCTCCGCCGCCAGCGCGTTGCCCAGGTCCACGTTCATGTGTCGAGCGTCGACCGTTCGGGTCAAAGGCGTTCCCATCACGACGGTACGACGGGAGTCATTGTTTGCCCCTACCAAACTACATAAGTTGTATTGACAATATCCCAACATATGGAGCGACGGTCGCTGCTGAAGGGGGTTGTAACGGGGGCTGTGGCTATGGGGGGGCTATCCGTCTCGGCTGAGGCGAGCGGGCGGCCGACCGTGGTCTCGGAGATAACACTGCCCGAGGACGGTGCGAGGGGGTTGGGCGTCAACGCGGACAGCGTCTTCCTCACCAGTCACACGAGCGACCAGGGCTACTACGTCGGAACCGACGGCTCGGCGGAAGGGCCGTTCGACATCGGTGCGGTCCAGGGGGCGGCGATCTCGAGCGACGGCGTCTACTTCAGCGAACTCCAGTCAATCGTCTACTATCCCTTCGACGGAGACCCCGTCTGGCACGACGTGCCTGCAACGACGTACTCCCTGGCATACGACGAATCGACCGGCTACCTCTGGGCGGGGTCGGCGGAGGGGACGGTCTGGCAGCTGGACCCCTCGCTCTCGATACGACAGTCCTACGAGTTCTCCGGAAGCGTGTTTGGCCTGGCATACGACGGAACGTATCTCTGGGTCGGGACGAGTGACCTCGGACACGTCATCCAGTTCGACCCCAGAACGGACAGCAGAGCGGCCACGTACGACTACCCCGGGCCGACGTCGTACTACGACCTCGCGTACACCAACGACCGGCTCTGGTTCGAAGGGGACAACACCCTCTACGGGACCGACATCGACAACACGGTCGAGACCACGACCCGGACCGAGACTGCGACCGCCACACCGACCCGGACGACCACGGAAGCTCCCCGAACGACCACCACGGAAGCCCCACGGACGACCACCACTGAGGCACCACGGACGACCACCACTGAGGCACCACGGACGACCACCACGGAGCCACCGGAAACTACCACGGAACAGGCCATACAGGACAGCGACGGCGACGGCGTCATCGATTCGGATGACTACGCACCGAACGATCCCAGTGTGCAGGAACGGTCGGACCTCGAAGATTCGGGCAGTGACTCGATTCCGGGCTTCGGTGCCGGTGTCGCGGCCGCATCCGTCCTCGCCGGTGGCTGGCTCAGATACAAGCGATTGAACAGCGACGACTCGTCGTAGCTCGGTCCTGCGGCCGATTCCGGACCGGGTTACTGGTTACAGAATCGGCTCGGACTCCCCGTACACCGCCAGTACCACGGCAGTCGTGTAGGTCCCGGGCTCGACCGACGCGCTCTCGACACGAACGTGCGGGTCGTCGAGCGCCCAGTCGCGGAGCGACTCTCCAGCCGCCAGTCCGCGCCGCACTCGCTCGGAGATGTCGGCCTCGTCCATCGGGCCGGCAGCCTCGTAGAACAGCCCGCCGTCGGGCGAGGTGGCCCACGCCAGGCCGGCGGAAACGTGGCCGGGCTCCGTCGCAGTGGCGCAGGCTTCGACGACAGTGAGGCGGTTCCCGATGGGACCGAGGTCGGGGGCAGTGCCGGCGAGTTCGACGGTCGCATCGGCCGGGATGACCGAGGAGACGCCGACGAGGTTGTAGTTCTCGACGCCGGCGTCGGCCAGCGCCGCATCGTAGGCGGCCATCTCTGTCGGGCCGGTGGCGTGACCCCAGACGATACGGATTGGTTCCATGGTCGAGCGAGTCGGCGCGGGAGAAAGGAAGTTGCGGTTCGCGGTCCCGAAGTCCGCGGTTCGGCGTCGCCTCGCCGTTCAGTAGTGGTACGTCGCGTGGCCTGCCGAGGGGACGAACTCGCCGCCGTCGTCGGCCTCGATCTTCTCCAGAGCCTCGACGAAGTCCTCCTTGCGGACCTCGGTGCGGCCGTCGCGGATGGCGAACATGCCGGCCTCGGTAGCGACGCTGGCGATCTCCGCGCCGGAGTAGCCCGCCGTCTCCGCGGCGAGGTCGGCGAAGGTCACGTCGTCCGCGATGTTCATCTGCTCGGTGTGGATCTCGAAGATGCGCTCGCGGCCCTCCGCATTGGGCTCGGGCACCTCGATGAGGCGGTCGAACCGGCCGGGGCGGAGGATGGCGCGGTCGAGCATGTCGAAGCGGTTGGTGGCGGCGATGATACGGATGTTTCCTCGGGCTTCGAAGCCGTCCATCTCGGAGAGTAGCTGCATCATCGTCCGCTGGACCTCTGCGTCGCCGGAGGTCTTTGACTCCGTGCGCTTCGCGGCGATGGCGTCTATCTCGTCGATGAAGATGATAGCCGGTTCGCGCTCGGACGCGAGCTCGAACAGGTCACGGACCAGCCGAGAGCCCTCGCCGATGAACTTGCGGACGAGCTCGGAGCCGGCCATCTTGATGAAGGTGGCGTCGGTCTCGTTGGCAACGGCCTTCGCGAGCATCGTCTTCCCGGTCCCCGGCGGACCGTGGAGGAGGACGCCGGACGGCGGGTCGATGCCCACCGTGTCGAACTTCTCGGGGTTGACGAGCGGCTCCTCGACGGCCTCGCGGACCTCGCGGACCTGCTCGTCGATACCGCCGATGTCGGCGTACTCGACTTCGGGGCTCTCGTCTACTTCCATCGCCTGCGCACGGGCGTCGGTCTCGCTCGCGAGGATGCTCTGGACCGAGAACGAGTCGTTGACCGCGACGCGGTCGCCCGCCTGCAGCTCCTCGCCCATCCGACGAGAGACATCGGTGAGCACCTCTTGGTTGTTGCCGTGTTGCTTGACCACGGCTTCCTGTGTCTCCTCGTCGATCTCCTCGACGGTCGCGATGTAGAGCGAGGACGTCTTCAGCGCCTCGTTCTCCCGCTCCGTCTGGTCGACCTCGTCTTTCAGCTCGTCGCGGCGCTCGTGAGCAGCCTCCAGCTGACTGGAGAGCTTCGCGTGCACTTCAGTGACGTCTGCGAAGTGCTCACGGAGCGCGGACAACCGCTCTTCCTCCGACATGTCCGGGTCGAGGTCTAACCGCGGACGGTCGGGCAGCGAAGGACTCCGGGACATGATTATCGGCCGGTAGGCGATGGGCGTAAAATAGCCTTTGGGTTGGGGAGAGAACCCGAGTGCAGAAGGTTCATATTCTTCGGTCGTCACGACGGTACGACCGCCGGTTTCGTCGTCGGGTCGCTCGCTCCGCTCGTGACCAGTCCTCGAAAAACGCTGGGCCGAAAAACGGCCACTCCCTCACTGCGCTCTTCGAACCGCGCACCGCTCGCGGCCGTCCGGTTACCAGCTACTCCCCGACCAGTTCCTCGTACTGCGCGCCCGTCTGCTTCAGCGTCTCCGTGGAGTAGAGTCGTTCGTGGTCGACCGGGAGGTAGTCGCTGGCGAGTTCGTCGACCTTCTCGTCGACGGCGTCGGGGTCGCGGCCGTGGATCATCGTGAACAGGTTGTACGGCCAGTCCTGCTCTGGTCGGCGCGGGCGGTGGTAGCAGAGCGTGACGTAGGGGAGTTCGCCCACCGCCAGCCCGCGCTCGTCGAGTTCGTCGTCGGGCACGTCCCAGACGACCATGCAGTTGTTCGAGAACCCCGTGACGACGTGGTTGACGATGCAGCCGACGCGCTTGATGCAGCCGTCCTCGCAGAGGCGCTCGACCCCGTCGAGCACCATCTCGACGGTGACATCTCCGTCGAGTTTCGGGGCAATCTCCGCCGCGATGTCGCGGTAGGGCGTCTCTGACAGCGGGAAGCCCGACTGGATGGCGAGCAGGAGTTCGGCGTCGAACCGCGAGAGGTCGCCCGTCGCGTTCTCCGAGATGCGGGTCGCGGAGACCTCGGTCGACTCGACGGACTCCCGGGCGAACCGGTCCGCGTTGACCACCGGGAACTCCAGGTCGATGTAGTAGTCGGTGAGCATCGGGAGATTGAGGACGTCACAGCCGGTCCGCTCCGCTATCTCGTCGAGGATGCGGTCCCGTGTCTCCCGCGAACCGGCAGTGACGACGAACCACATGTTCCACTCGTGCTCGCGCCGGTAGTTGTGGTTCACCTGCCGGTAGCCGTTGATTATCTCGGCGACCTCGTCGAAGCGGTCCGCGGGAGCCTGCACCGCCGCGAGCGTCGAGGAGCCGATGACCGGCGGGTTCAGCACCGCACCGAACCGTCGGAAGACCCCCTCGTCGCGGAGCCGCTGGACGCGCTCGAACGCCTCGCTCTCGGAGACGCCCAGCTCCTCACCGACGACGCGGAACGGGCGCTCTACCACCGGGAAGCCCGACTGGTAGCCGTCGATGAGGCGGGCGTCGACCTCGTCTACCTCCTCGCACCACTCGCCCGACTGCGTGTTCATCGTCGGCGCTAGGGACCTGGCCAAGGTACGTGTTTCGAAGGGCGATGGTCCGTGACGCGACTCCCACACGCTGGGAACGGACCGGGCGACTTTTCCTCGGACCGTTCTAACGAGCGGACATGGCACAAGCGACCCGCGAGTACGGCGAGTGGCCCCTGAAGCGACTGATGACGGAGGTCGTCGGCTCCGGCCACAAGTCCGCGGCGGACATGGACCGTGGACAGGCCCGCGAGGCGTTCCAGCGCATCCTCGGCGGCGAGCCCGACCCGACGACACTCGGAGCGTTCTGGCTGGCGAACCGCTGGAAGCGCAACAACCCCGAAGAGCTGGCGGCGTACACCGACGTGATGCGCGAGGAGAGCGTCGTCACGGCCGAGCCCGACGCCGACCCCGTCGACTGCGGTGCGAACTACGACGGCAAGGGCCGGTCGGCCATCTTCGGCGTCGCCGCGGGCGTCGTCGCCGCCGCCGCTGGCACACCGGTCGTCGCCCACAGCGGCGACCGCGTCCCCACGCAGAAGCAGGACGCCTACAAGCACGTGCTCGACGAGCTCGGCGTCCGCACCGAACTCTCGCCCGAGGAGAGCGCGGACATGGTCGACGAGACCGGCTTCGGCTTCTACTACCAGCCCGCGTTCAACCCGGGCATCGACGAGCTGTTCGACCGCCGCGACCAGATGGGCGTCCGGACGTTCGTCAACACGGTCGAGACGTTCGCGAACCCCGCCAACGCCGACGTCCACCTCGGCTCCTTCTACCACCTCGCGTTCGCCAAGAAGACCTGCAACACGTTCGCCGCGAGCGAGGAACTCGACGTCGACAAGGTCGTCATGTTCCAGGGCATGGAGGGCTACGACGACATCCGCCCCGGCTACACGAAGGTCGCGGAGTGGCACGACGGCGACGACGCGGTCGACGACTACGAAATCGAGACCGCCGAGTTCGGCATGGACTTCGAGGGCGAGGACCTCGGCGTCGACGACGTGGCCGCGGAGTCCGCCGCCATCACCGAGGCGGTCCTCGCCGGCGAGCGCGACGACCAGTTCGCCGACGCCGTCGCACTCAACGCCGCGTTCCGGATGTACGCCCGCGACGACGTCGACTCGCTGGACGACGGCCTCGAACTCGCCCGCGAGACCATCGCGTCGGGCGACGCCGCCGCTGTCCTCGAGGACCTCCGCGCGTTCTGACTGCCGTCGGTCCGTTTCTCACGCCGTTTCGTTGTTCTCCGCCGTCCGCTCGACGACCGCGTAGGTCCCGGGCACGTCGCCGTGGCGCGTCCCGAACGGCGCGTCCCGAACCTCTCGAACCCTCCAGCCCTCGGCGAACGCCGTCCGCACGTCGTCGTGCGAGACCGGTGTCGGCCCGGCGTCGTCGGGGGCATCGGCCCCGAAGGCGAGGAGGAACACTCGGCCGCCGTCGGCGACCACGCCCGCGAGCGCGTCGACGTACCGCTCGCGCTCCGCGCCGGCGAACACGTGGAAGGTGCCGCTGTCGACGACCGCGTCGAACGGCCCGTCGACGCCGTCGAGCTCGCGCACGTCGTCGACGTGGAACGTCGCCTCGACGCCGTGCTCGTCGGCGTTGGCCCGGGCGTGCTCGACGGCGTTCTCGGAGATGTCGACGCCGACTACGTCGTGGCCGTGGCCCGCGAAGTGGACGGCGTGCGTACCGGTCCCGCAGCCTGGGGCGAGGACGCGCCAGCACTCAGGACGGTCGGCGACGCCCGCGAGCACCGACTGCGGTTCGCCGGTGTCCCACGGAGCCGCGTCGCGCTCGTACGCCTCGTCCCACCAGGCTGCGGGGTCGTCGTCGTCCGTCATGGGCTCGGACCGAGTGCTCAGGAGAAAATCACAGTTGCGGTTCCCCCCCGTCTGACGGACCCTTTTTGCCCCGGCGGTCCAAGCGCCGCCATGGAGCCCCGACCGCCCTACGCCGCCGACCACGAGCTCGTCGACGCCGCCGTCGAGACACTGGAAGCCAGATTCGACCCGGACCGACACCGGGTCGCCTCCGCGCTCCGGACCGAGGACGGCACCGTCTACACCGCCGTGAACCTGAAGTCGAGCGTCGACCAGGCGACCGTCCACTGCGAGCCCGTCACGCTGGAGAACGCACTCGCCGACGGTCACGACTCGTTCGACTGCTCCGTCGCGGTGCGCTTCCGGGAGAACGACCCCGCGAACGACCCGGTCGTCATCTCCGCCTGCGGCGTCTGTCGGGAGCTGCTGTACGACTACGACCCGACGCTCGACGTGCTCGTCAGACTGGACGGCGAGCTGCGGAAGGTCGCGCTCTCCGAACTGCTGCCTGCGCGGGCCTGAGCACTACTCCTCGACCGGGATGGCGACGCTGACGAGCCGGTCGCCACCCTTCACCGTCGCCTCGCGAGTGATGGCGTAGCAGATGCCGTCGCGGTCGCACTCGACGCGCTGGAGCACCTCGTACGTCGACGGGTGGTAGACGTGCCCGAGGTGGTCGCCGGTCTCGACGCGCTGTCCGAGCTCGAGCGACGGGTTCGGCCGGAACAGCCCCGACTCCGCCGCGTCGACCCGACCGAGATGGTTCCGGGCGACCTGTGGTGACTCACCCGCGATCACCTGCCCGTCGAGCACGCCGAGGTGGCGGAGGACGTTCAGGGTCCCGCGGACGCCCGTCGAGACCGCGTCCTCGACGATCTGCTTGTTGTGGGCGAGTTCGGGCGTGATGGCCGGGATGCCCTCGGCCGAGGCGGCGACGCGGAGCTTGCCGTCGAAACCACGTCGGTGCCAGGTCTCCGGGGCATCCTCGCCCGACGGCTCGGCGAGCAACAGGTCGGTCCCGAACGCCTCGGCGAGTTCGCGCGAGCGGTCGTCGCCCTGCGTGAACACGGTGTGAGTGAGCATCGAGGGGCTGCCGGTGTGGAGGTCGACGATGACGTCGGCCTCGCCCGCGTACGTCCAGAGCGCCGCTGCCATGCGCTGGTGGAGGCTCCCGTCGAAGTCCCCCGGCCACACCCGGTTCATGTTCGGGTTGACCGAATCGAGCACCTCCGGTGTCGTGTAGGAGATGCGGTCGAACGTGAGCGGGTTCGCGACCGGCACCGCGACCAGCTTACCGGCGAGGTCGGTCGTCGGTAGCTCGTCGTGCAGCCGGCGGAGGACCTCGGTGCCGTTTATCTCGCGGCCGTGCTGGGCCGCCTGCACGTACACCGTCGGTCCGTCGTCCGGCCCCTCGTAGCTGTGAACGGTCGTCGTGATCTCGACGCCGGAGGGGAGTCTGGCGAGTGTCACGTGCTCGCGTCGGTGACGCGCCGAGCGGGTCATTCGTTCGAAGTTTTCGACCCGCTCGTTATTGAATCCATGGGGGGTGCCGAGTCGGCGACAGGACCGCACCGCCACAGCCGCAACGTCCCGCCGTCGACGTATCCACAACGTTTTCCCGAGCGCGCTCCTGGGTGGAGACATGAGTCTGACTGCAACCATCCGCACGAATCACGGCGACATCGAGGTCGAGCTGTACGACGAGCGCGTCCCGAACACCGTCGAGAACTTCGTCAACCTCGCGAAGCACGAGCCGGCCGCGAACGACGAGCCAGCAGTCGAGACGCCGACGTGGGAGGACCCCGAGTCCGGCGAGACACGCGGCGACTCGCTGTACGCCGGCGTCCCGTTCCACCGCGTCATCGGCGACTTCATGATCCAGGGCGGCGACCCGACCGGCACCGGCCGCGGCGGGCCCGGCTACGAGTTCGAGGACGAGTTCCACGACGACCTGAGCCACGACGGCCCCGGCGTGCTCTCGATGGCGAACTCCGGCCCGAACACGAACGGGAGCCAGTTCTTCATCACCCTCGACGCCCAGCCGCACCTCGACGGCAAGCACGCCGTCTTCGGCAAGGTCACCGACGGCATGGACGTCGTCGAGGCCATCGGCTCGCTTCCGACCGGGCCCCGTGACCAGCCCCAGGAGGAGGCCGTCATCGAGGGCATCGACATCCACGAGTAACGCGACCGCCCGACGTTTTTCCGTCGCCCCGCGCTTCGAGGGGGTACGCTCTTTTCGCTCCCCTTCGATGTGCCACCATGCTCCGACGACTCCGAGAGACAGGCCCCGGGCTGCTGGTCCCGCTCGCGTGGACGTTCGCCGCCGCCGCCCACGTGGAGCTCGCGGGACTCGAGGCCGTCAGAATTGGGATGGTGGTGATGGACGTGCTGCTCGTCGCCTTCACCCTCCTCTCGTGGCGCGACATGCAGGAAGGCGTGCTCCTCGCCTGGAAGGTCGTCCTCCTCGTCGGTATCGTGTTGAACGCGCTCGGCACGGTCGCCGTCTTCGCCGACCCGGTGAACACCACGCTGGCACGGGTCGCGGTCGCCGGCTGGATGCTCGTTCCGGCCGCTGCGTACGTCTACACCGGTGAGAACGTGGACCGCACCCCCCGCGTCTATCAGGCCGGTGCCGCCCTGAGCGCCATCGGTGCTGGTGCGTACCTGCTCTCGCCCGAGCTCTCGAGCTCGGAGCCCCTGGCGCTGCTTGGCTTCGCGCTCGTCGGCGTCGGCCAGACCGCTGGCATCCTCGCGGCCGTGTGGTCGTACTGACCGACGTAGGGACGCCGGAACCGACACACGAAAGTTCGCCCGCCTCCGAAAGCCAGACATGAGCGACGCCGAGGACGCCCACACGCCGAGCGAGATCGGCGAGTCGGACGCCCCACCGGTCGAGGAGAAGCCTTACAAGATAATCTTCGAGGCCAACAAGTGCTTCGGCGCGGGCAAGTGCGCCGAGGTGTCCGGGAACTGGGACCTCGACATCGACACCGGGCTGGCCCGCCCGAGGACCTACTTCTTCGGCGAGGACGAGCTCGACCACAACGTCCGCGCCGCCGAGGTCTGCCCCGCCAAGAAGGACACGGGCATCATCCACATCGTCGACCGGCGCACCGACGAGGAGATCGCGCCCGACCCGCACGGCGACGGGACCCTCAGCGTGGACTGGTAAGCGAAATCGTCTTGAAGCCGCCGGGTGAACTCCCGACCGCGCGAGGGTGGCCGAGCGGCCAAAGGCGGCGGACTTAAGATCCGCTCCCATAGGGGTTCGCGGGTTCGAATCCTGCCCCTCGCATACTGTCTCGAGCGAACGTGAGAGACGTGTCTGCGAGAAGTGCGGGGCCGCTCGCCGCCGCGGACAGCGAACGGCGAGCGCCAGCGAGCCGAGAGCGAGGATTCGAACACACGAGCGGAGCGCGGAAGTTCGACTTCTGCCCCCGTCACGGCTGCCGTGACCGGTCGGGTCGGCGGGCACAGCAGCCCGGGCGCCAGACACATATCAGTGAGTCGGGACAGGTGCGTCGAGGAGCAAGGGCCGGCGAGCCACGCCAGTCGCTGGCGTCGGTATCAGGCTCGCAGAAAGCGGCTGCCGGGCATGGCGGAGGCAGCCGCCGCGACCAACGCGACCTGTGGACATGACAGATGTCTCGTCGGCCGGGCCCCGAATACTCAGGAACCAGTCTCAACTACGGAAGTTTCATACGTAAATATAACGGTCAATGACAGGTCACTGAACTGCAGTATCGGGGACACGGACGGTCACCTGTGCACAACGGCGGTCTTATGTCCATGGATGGACGACAACGACCATGGCCAGCCTGGTGACGGAGCGGGGCGCGGACCGCATCGTGTCGGCATGCAGAACGACGATCGGCGACAGTCTGCGGTCGGTGACGTACTTCACACGGGACGACTTCGAGCAGCTGTACCTCCGGAGCGACCTGGAGCGGGACGCGGACCTGACGACGTTCGTGGGCCACGAGTGGCGCGGGTTCAAAACGACGCAGGCGGCGTACCAGCAGTCCGAGCTGGGCGAGTACGAGTACACAATCCGCGTGTTCGAGAACGGGTTCCTGGTGCGAGTCACGACCGAGACGGAGGGCGTGTTCGTCACGACCGACGGGCTGACCCTGTCGAACTTCGACGAGGTCGAGATGGCGGTTCGGGGTGTACTCGACGCCGAGGAGGAGGGCCAGGCCGAGGAGACCGGGGCGTAGCCGGGCTATTCACGCGGTATTTTTAATACAGGGACAGTGGTACGACTTCACGTGACATGGCAACCCAAGAGATCCAGCTCCGGAGTACGCTCGGGGGCTACACGGCGACCGGCAAACTGCACTCGCTGAGTGTCTGGTTCATCCTGGCGCTCAGACTGATGATGGGGATCGCGTTCTTACAGAGCGGTGTCGACAAGGTGCTATCGGGGAGTTTCAGCGCATCGGGCTACCTGGTGAACTCACCGCCGGCGAACGGGAGTCCCGTCGCGGACCTGTTCGTGACGATGGGCGAGACAGGCTGGTTCGTCAGCTTCGTCGACGTCGCGGTCCCGTGGGGCGAGTTGCTCATCGGACTCGGGCTCATCGTGGGCTTTCTCACGCGACTGGCCGCGTTCTGGGGTGCGTTCATGATGCTCCTGTTCTACCTCGGGAACTGGGAGGTCACGCACGGCTACATCAACGGTGACTTCGCGTACATGCTCGTGTTCCTCTCCGTCGCCGCCTTCGGGGCGGGGCGCATCCTCGGCCTGGACGCCAGAGTCGAGCAGTACGAGGTCGATGGGCAGCCGCTGGTCGAACGCTACCCGTGGATGCGCTACCTGCTCGGCTGAGCCGGACGAACGCGCCCGGAACGCAACTTCCATCCTTTTCGACGGCCTAGCGGGGGACATGACACAGCTGCCCGAGTCGGCCGAGCGTGCGTTCGACCGCCACGACGCGTTCACGCCCGTGGACGACGGCTACGACCTGACGACCACCCCGTTCGACGTACGGGCGACCGCGACGAGCAAGGAGGACGCCGGAACCGCGTTCGAGGTGACGGTGCGCCTGCCGACGCTGGACACCGTGGTCGCCGACGAGACCGTCCCGCCGGTCGTCGAGGACGGCTGGTTCGAGACGCTCGAACTGCGGCTGGAGGACTCGTTCGACCCCGCGAAGACCGTCGATCACGACGAGCCGGCCGTCGAGCGCCGCGCGGGGGCGGTCGTCGCGACGTTCACCTACCGCTCCGGGCGAGCGAAAACCGGTGTGGCGGACGCGAAAGTGCTCGCTGAGTTCGTTGAGGGAACGTACGTCCAGGGGCTGATTCCGGGCTACGACTACGAAGAACCGGCCGCCGACCTGCTCGCGACCGCGACGAACGGCGGGGGGTAGCGCTGGTAATCCGACTCAGTCCATCGCGATGTAGGTCTGTGTGTCTTCGACGCCGCGGATACTCTGTATCTTCGACGCCGCGATGTCCTTGACCGCACCCGGCGAGTCCACGGTCACCTTCGCGATGACGTCGACGTCGCCGGCGACGATGTAGGCGTGGTCGACGCCCTCGCTCGCCTCGATGTTCTCCTTCAGCCTGTCCGCCTCGCCCGTGTTCGCCTTGATCATGATGTAGGCTGTGACCACGATTAGACACCTCCTGCGGCTGCGGCCCGGCTGGCGTTGCCGACGATGAGCTGGCGCACGTCCGCGAGCACGTCGAAGTCCGCGAGTACGACCGCGCGGTCGCCGAGTTCGAGGGACTCGTCGGGATCCGGAAGCATGAGCGACCCCTCGGCTTTGCCGAACGCGATGATGGTCGCACTCGCGGGCAGCTCGACCTCCGAGAGCGAGTAACCACGCATCGGCGACTCCTCGGTCACGGTGAGCTCGACGAGCTGGAGGTTCTGTGCGATGTCGGCGATCGCGTGGATGTCGCCGCCGAGCAGCGCGTTCTTCGCGCCGATGGCCCCCAGCCGCTCGGGGTAGACGACCTCGTCGACTGCGTCGGCGTACTTCCGGTAGATGTCCTCGCGGTAGTCCTCGTCGATGCGCATGATGGTGCGTGCGCCGTTGTGGTTGGCGATCATGCAGGCCGCGAAGTTCGTGTTCAGGTCTCCCGTCAGCGCGCCGATGGCGTCGGCCTCCGCGATCCCTGCCTCCTCCAGTACGTCCTCGTGAGACCCATCGCCTTCGACGACGGTGAAATCCTGTTCGCGTGCGCGCCCAATCTTCCGTTCGTCGCGCTCGACGAGCGTGACCTCGTGTCCTTCGTCTCTGAGCACGCGCGCCGTGCGCAGTCCAACTCGACCAGCGCCTATGATAACGAACCGCATATTCCAGCATACGCTCACCCACCTTGAATAACTTACCCTGGCGGCGGTCCCCGTGCCGGGGGAAGGTTTTTGCCATGTGACATAGTACCACAGCACGAATGGTACACGCGTTCATCATGGTGAAGACTGCAGCCGGAAAGTCCGAGGAGCTCCTCGATTCGATTCGCAGCCTGGAGGCGGTGACGGAGGCACACATCGTCGCCGGAAACTACGACATCATCACCGAGGTCGACGCCGACGAGGTGTACGACGTGCTGCACACGGTGACCGGAGAGATGCAGAAGTTCGGCGGCGTCGCCGACACGAAGACCTACATCTCGCTACAGTGACGGGACGCCCCCGCTCGCTAGTGGTCCAGCTCCTGGACGTCGTGTTCCGCGGCGAAGGTGAGTGCCTCCTCGCGCTGTTTCTGGAGCCGCGACGGGAGTTCGGCGTAGACCGGGTCGAACACCTCTTCGGGCTCGGCGGGCTCCTTCGCCTCCGCGCGGTCGACGGCGTCTGACAGTTCCTCGTCGGCCTCCTCGTGGATGGTCTCGACGTACTCGTCGTTGATGAGTCCCTGCTCGCGGAGGTACTCCTCGTACCGGTCGAGGGGGTCGCGGGTCCGCCACTCCGGGAGGTCCGACTCCTCCTCTCGGTAGCGCGACGGGTCGTCGCTGGTGGTGTGTGCGCCCTGCCGGTAGGTCATGCTCTCGACGAGCACGGGCTCGCCGTCGCGGGCGGTCTCCAGCGCGCTGCCGACGAACTCCAGCACGGCGAGCGGGTCGTTCCCGTCGACCTGCCCGCCGGAGAAGCCGTAGGCCTCCGCGCGGTCGGCGATAGAGGTCGCAGCGGTCTGGCGCTCGCGGGGGAGCGAGATGGCCCAGTTGTTGTTCTCGCAGAAGAACACTGTCGGGGTGTCGAAGACACCGGCGAAGTTCAGGCCCTCGTGGAAGTCACCCTCCGAGGTCGCGCCGTCGCCGAAGTAGCAGACGACCGCGCCGTCGTCGTCGCGGTAGTTCATCGCCATCCCCGCGCCGGTCGCGTGGGGAATCTGCGTCGCGATGGGCACCGCCTGCGGGAACACCGGGAGGGTGTGGCCGGAGTCGAACTCGGCTCTGCCGCGTCGGAACAGCAGCAGGTCGCTCATCGGCACGCCGCGAGCGATCTGCATCGCGTTCGAGCGATACGTCGGGAACAGCCAGTCCGCCTCCGCCATGGCGTGGGCTGCACCGACCTGCGACGCCTCCTGTCCCTTGAACGGCGGGTATCCGCTCATCCAGCCGCGGCGCTGGAGCGCCAGCGCACGCTCGTCGAAACGGCGAGCCCGGACCATATCTCGGTAGAGCGTCCGGGCCTGTTCGGGCGAGAACGGTGTCTCCTCAACGTCCCGTTCTCCGATGACTCGATGCATGTTGGTTGCAAACTCAGCGCGGTTGAAAGCCGTTCCGATACGTCAAAGGTTCTGCCGTCCCTAGGGTCGGTATGGTCTCACCGGTCGGCGTCATCGGCCTGCTGGTCCTCGTCACTCTCAACACCGCTATCGCAGCCGTCTCTACCCGGTTCTTCCGCCAACGGCTCGACACCGACTGGGGGTCGGTCATCTACGTCGTGCTGCTCACACCGGTCGCGCTGCTCGCGACGACGCTCGTCGTCTCCGGCGTGCTCAGTCTCGGCGCGAACCTGGGCTCCCAGAGTCTCGCGCTGCTGGTCGCCATCGCACTCCCCCTCGTGCTCGGCGTCAGCGTCGATTTCTTCTGGATGCCGTCGCCTGACGAGATCGAGCTCCCGGATACGATGCGGGAGTAGTCACTCCGCGTCGAGAATCCGCTCGAAGACGTCCTCCACGTCGTCGAGGACGCCCTCCGGCGACTGCGTGGCGTCGACGCGGACGAACCGCTCGGGCTGCCACTCCATCAGCTGCTCGTAGTTCTGGCGCACCTGGGTGAGGTACTTCGACTGCTCGAACTTGTTCGTCGCGCCCGAGCGCTGCATCGCGGTCCGGGGGTCCACGTCGAGGTAGATCGTCACGTCCGGCGGCTGCGTGAACGGCTGGTGCACTCCGCGGATGTACTCCATCGGGCGCTTGACCTCGCCCTCAAGCGTCGCCCCCTGGTAGGCGTAGCGCGAGTCCGAGTAGCGGTCCGAGATGACGAGGTCGCCGTCGGCCAGCGCGGGGCGGACGACCCGCGAGAGGTGGTCGGCGTGGTCGGCGATGAACAGGAACAGTTCGGCCAGCGGGTCGGCGTCGTCGGCCGCGATGGCGCGGTCGACGGCCTCGCCGTACCAGGACTCGGTCGGTTCGCGGGTGAACGTCGCGTCCGGGTAGGTGTCGTGTAAGGCCTCCCAGACCGTCGTCTTCCCGCTGCCGTCGAGTCCCTCCAGCGTGACGAGCATGGCCGGTGTTTCTGTGGGCAACCGTATCTGTCTGTCGGACTCTCCGCCACCTTCGCTGTCATCCCGCCGGGGTTGTCCAGGGCCTGGCTGCAGGTTCGCTAGGGGTCGTCGAGTCCTTCCGTCCGCGTCCTGACACTCCCGACGAGAGGGCATGCTACCTGTGTACAGGCGACAACCTCGGGTCGTTCGCCGCCGACGTCTCGGTCGACGACCTGCCGTTGGGCGAGGCTTTATCCTGATTCCTGACCAATACTCGCGGTATGAACGTGATTGTCGCCGGCGGAACCGGCTTCATCGGACGCCGACTGTGTGCAGAGCTGGCCGACCGTGGCCACGACGTGACCGCCCTCGCCCGGAACCCCGACGATGCGGACCTGCCGAACACCGTCGAGACGGCGATGGGGGACGTGAGCGCCTACGAGTCCATCGGGCCGCACTTCGAGGGGCAGGACGTGGCGGTCAATCTGGTCGCGCTGTCGCCGCTGTTCAAGCCGAAGGGGAACATCAGCCACGAGACCGTCCACCTGCAGGGGACCGAGAACGTCGTGCGTGCCTGCGAGGAGCACGGCGTCGGCAAGCTCGTCCAGATGTCGGCGCTCGGGGCCGACCCGAACGGCCCGACGGCGTACCTCCGCACGAAGGGACAGGCCGAGGAGGTCGTCCGGTCCTCCGACCTCGACTGGGTCATGTTCCGGCCCTCCGTCGTGTTCGGCGACGGCGGCGAGTTCGTCTCGTTCACGAAGAAGCTGACGACGCCGATCGTCACCGGCTTCCCCGGCGGCGGGAAGACGCCGTTCCAGCCCATCTGGCTCGGCGACTTCGTGCCGATGGTCGCCGACGCCGTCGAGGACGACGAGCACGTCGGCGAGGCGTACGACATCGGTGGCCCGGAGGTGCTGACCCTCGCGGACGTCACTCACCTCGCCTACGCCGCCGAGGGGAAATCAGTCCGCATTCTGCCAGTTCCGATGCCGCTTGCGAAACTCGGTATGACGATGGCCGGGCCACTCCCGTTCATCCCGTTCGGCCCCGACCAGGCCCGCTCGCTGAAGGTCGACAACACGGTCGACGACAACGACGTCGGGGCGTTCGGTGTCGAACCCCGCGAGCTGACGACGCTGTCGTCGTATCTCGGCGTCGAGAACACGGCGGAAGCAACCGCCTAATCGGGGAAGCGACACCCGGAAGGGTTTAAATAGACCGGGGTAATGTCACGGAAAAATTGAGAAGTATTGTATGCCTAATTCGGACGATAGCAGGCCTATTGGACGGTTATTTTTGGGAACATGACATCGGTTCGAGAGTGGGACCATCCAAAGGCTTATATCCTTCATCCCACTCTTGACAAACCAACGGAGCCCCCTTTCAAATGAAACTGGCGATGATTGGATTCGGTCAGGCCGGCGGGAAGATCGTCGACCGATTCGTCGACTACGACGAACGGACACAGAGCGGTATCGTCCGCTCGGCGATTGCGGTCAACACGGCCAAGGCCGACCTGATGGGTCTGGAGAACATTCAGAACGAGAACCGCGTCCTCATCGGGCAGTCCCGGGTGAAGGGACACGGTGTCGGCGCTGATAACGAGCTCGGCGCGGAGATCGCCGAGGAGGACATCGACGAGGTCCAGGGTGCCATCGACTCGATTCCGACACACGAGATCGACGCGTTCCTCGTCGTCGCTGGGATGGGCGGCGGCACGGGGAGCGGTGGCGCGCCCGTCCTCGCCAAGCACCTCAAGCGGATCTACACGATTCCGGTGTACGGACTGGGTGTCCTGCCCGGGTCGGACGAAGGTGGTATCTACACGCTGAACGCCGCGCGGTCGTTCCAGACGTTCGTCCGCGAGGTCGACAACCTGCTGGTCTTCGACAACGACTCCTGGCGACAGTCCGGGGAGTCCGTCGAGGGCGGCTACGAGGAGATCAACGAGGAGATCGTCCGACGCTTCGGCGTCCTGTTCGGGGCCGGCGAGGTCGGCCAGGGCGACGAGGTTGGCGAGTCGGTCGTCGACTCCTCCGAGATCATCAACACACTGGCCGGCGGCGGCATCTCGACCGTCGGCTACGCGACGGAGGAGGTCGACCTGTCCGACGACGGCGGCCTCCTCTCGCGGTTCACCGGTGGCGACGACGAACAGGTCGACACCGCACACACGACCAACCGCATCACGTCGCTCGTCCGCAAGGCCGCGCTCGGGCGACTGACCCTGCCGTGTGAGATCGAGGGAGCGGAGCGTGCCCTGCTCGTCATGGCCGGCCCCACGGAGCACCTCAACCGGAAAGGAATAGAGCGCGGGCGGAAGTGGCTCGAGGAGCAGACCGGCTCCATGGAGGTCCGCGGCGGCGACTACCCGCTGCGCGAGCCCCAGGTCGCGTCCTGTATCCTCCTGTCGGGCGTGAACAACGTCCCGCGTATCAAGGAGCTGCAGCAGGTCGCCATCGAGGCGCAGGACAACATCGAGGCCATCCGGGAGGAAAGCGAAGATAACTTACAGAACTTAGTCGAAGATGACGAGGATGAGCTCGAGCCGCTATTCTAGGTGGGCGATCCTCGCTGCGGTGGCCTTGCTGGCGTTCGCCGCGGCCGGCACAGCCGTGGCCGTGCAGGTTACCGACGAGGATGTCCCGAACGAGGAACAGGTCGGCGAGGACTACAGCGCAACGATGACGCTCGGTGAGCTGTACCAGAACCCGGACTACACGTCGTGGACGCTCCGCGGGGAGACCGAACTGGAGGACGTGACGTGGACGGTGACGACCACCGACACCGACACGGGGAACCAGATCGACCGTCAGTCCTTCGACGGGCAGACGTTCAACTACTCGAACATCGACGCCGAAGCGAACGACGCCAACCAGGTCACCGTCGAGGTGACCGGTACCGTCCCGGGCGTCGAGAACTTCACCTACCCCGACGAGGAGAAGTTCGTCGTCGGCAACCTCACGCAGGTCCGTGAGGGCGGCACCTCGAACGAGATCGCGACGAAGCGGGCCCACCACTTCACCGAGGAGAGCCAGGCCGCGCGCCAGGCTATCGGCGAGGCGGAGCAGGCAATCGAGGACGCCGACAGCGCCGGCGGTGACACCTCGACCGCGGAATCCTCGCTCGAATCGGCCATCTCGGTCTACGAGAGCGGTTCCAGCTTCGGTGAGGCCCAGAACCTCGCCGACCGTGCCCAGGACGAGGCCAACACGGCGAAGAGCAACGCCGAGTCGACCGAGCAGCGCAACCAGCTGCTCCTCTACGCCGGCGTCGGCGTCGTCCTCGTCGCCCTCATCGGTGGCGGCTTCTACTGGTACCGCCAGCAGCAGGACGACTACAGCCGCCTCGGCTGAGCGGTTCGGAACGTTCTTTGGGATTCGACGGCCACCCCCAGCTATGCGTGTCGTCGTGCCGTTCGCGGCCGAGAACCCCAAGACCCGGCTCTCCGGCGTCCTCGACGCCGGCGAGCGCGCCGCCTTCGCGCGGGCAATGCTCGCGGACGTGCTCGACGCGGTCCGGGCCGCGGGTCACACGCCGGTGGTCCTCGCGACCGCGCCGGTCGACGTCGACGCTCGCGTCCGCGTGGACGACCGGTCGCTGACTGCCGCCGTGAACGACGTGCTCGCAGAGACCGACGGTGCGGTCGCGGTCGTGATGGCCGACCTGCCGCTCGTGACGCCCACCGTGCTCGAACGGCTGTTCGAAGCCGACGGTGACGTGGTCGTCGCGCCGGGCCGTGGCGCGGGCACGAACGCCCTGGTCGTGCGTGACCCGGCGTTCCGGACCGACTTCCACGGCGCGTCCTACCTCGACCACCGTGAGGCTGCGAGCACCGTCGGCGCCGCGGTGACGGTGGTCGACTCCCACCGGCTCGCCACCGACGTCGACGAGCGCGCCGACCTGGTCGAGGTGCTCGTCCACGGGGACGGCCGGGCCGCCACCTGGCTCGCGAACCACGGGGTTCGAATCGAGCGCGGAAACGGCCGGGTCAACGCCGTGCGAGTCGACGACTGAGTCGCTCCGTGGCACTATATAGGGACGGCTCTTCCGTCAGAATGCGCGAGGCCTCTGCGCGCGAACCCACCACCACCACCACCTCCCTTTTGGCTTTCTCGGAACGTTCGGTCAGGAGCCGCGAGCGTCGTCTGCGTCTGGAACTGGCAGAGCGGTCAGTGTGGCGTGGGAGCCGTTTCCACCGCGGAGAGTCGGGAAGCCCCGAAGCGCACCGCCCGGTCGACACGAGACCATCGCAGTTCCGGGCAGCGTTTTCACAGGGAGACACCCTTTTGCCCGTCGACCACGCATCACCGAGCATGATTCCGGGGGCGGACGAGTACGGCGTCTCGCTGTCGTTCGACGAGCGCGAGGTAGAGCGCGCCCTCTCGGTCACCCCCGAAGACGTCGAGCCCGCCGACGAACTCACCTTCGCCCGGAACGTCTTCCTGCCGCTGACGACCGCCTGCCGGTACACCTGCACGTACTGTACGTTCTTCGACCCGCCGGGCGAGGCGACGCTCATGGACGACGACGACGTGAACGAGACGCTCGACAGGGGCATCGACGCCGGCTGTACGGAGGCCCTGTTCACCTTCGGCGACGAACCGGACGACCGCTACGACGCGATCCACGCTCAGCTCGACCGCTGGGGCTACGACGACATCCACGACTACCTCCGGGCGGTGTGTGCACACACCCTGGACCGGGGCATCCTCCCGCACTCGAACCCCGGCGACCAGACGAGAGAACAGATGGCGATGGTCGCTCCGTACAACGCCAGCATGGGCGTGATGCTGGAGACGACGGCAGACGTGGACGCCCACGCGGGACGCCGGGTGAAATCACCCGGACAGCGGCTCAACACCATCCGGAACGCCGGCGAGCTGCAGGTGCCGTTCACGACGGGCATCCTGGTCGGCATCGGCGAGGACTGGCGCGACCGTGCGGAGAGCCTGCTCGCCATCCGTGACCTGCACGAGCGCTACGGGCACGTACAGGAGGTGATCGTCCAGAACGTCGTCCCGAACGAGCGCTCGCGCTTCGACCAACCGAGCGTCGAGACGATGCGCCGGGTCGTCGCGATGGCGCGCTGGGTGCTCCCCGAGACGGTGTCGGTGCAGGTGCCGCCGAACCTCTCGCCGACGCGCGAGCTACTCGACTGCGGGGTCGACGACCTCGGCGGTGTCTCGCCGGTGACGGACGACTACATCAACCCCGACTACGAGTGGCCGGCGCTCCGGGAGCTGCGGGAGATCGCCGACGAGGCCGGCGTCCCCCTGCGCGAGCGGCTCCCGGTGTACGAACGCTACCTCCCCGGGGACCTCCGCTCCGACGACTTCGACGGCGAGCCCGCTCCCGGTGATGGGTGGCTCGACGACCCTATCCGCGACGCGCTCACCGGCGACACCCCGGCAGGCCGACGGTACCGGCGGGTCCTCGATGGGGCGACGGTCCAGCTATAGACCGCTCGGGAGCACTCGATACGGCTCCTAGTGAGCTTCTTGCTGCAGCCGCCCGTTCGCTGGAGTGGGATGGACGAGACTCACGCAACCGACGCCGACCAGCCCACGCCCGACTCACCATCAGCGCCGGACCGCCCGGCCGACCTGGCCATCCTTCACGCGCTCGACACCACACACGCCATGCCCATCGCGGAGCTCACGAGCACGGTCGACGCCGACCCGGCGACTGTCGACCACCTCTGCCACCGCCTCCGGAGCGCTGGCTACGTCCGCGCACGGACCGACGGCTCCTACAGCATCACGGCACACGGAGAACAGTATCTGCGGACACTGCTCAGACAGCGACGCATCGGACCCTGAGACCCGCTCACTCCGCCGCCCTGACGACCCAGTGGCCCTCTCCCTGCCGCGCGATGACCGACGGTTCGCGCATCCGCACCACGTAGCCCGTCGGGTTCGACTGCACCTCGTGCTCGGCACGCACGCTGCCCAGCTCGCCGAGCAGCTGTGCCGTGGGCGGCTTCTGTGCCGCGCCGCAGTCGTAGACCGTGAGGAGCCCGCGGCCGCCGTCGCGCTCGTAGACGACGATGTGCGCGTGCTGCGGGAGCCGGTAGCGTTCGTCGCCGTCGGCCGGCGCGAGCGTGTTCATGCCCGCCGGTAGGGTGAGTGGTGTGAAAGGGTGTGCGGTTCAGTCGTCGGCTGCGACCTCGTCCCCCGTCGGCCGTGCCCCTTCCTCCTCGCGGAGCAGGGGCGTCCCGTCGGAGCGAGGGCCGAGTGCCGGGCCGAACGGCGCGTCCCCGTCGACGACGCGGCGCTGCTCGTAGTCCGTCGAGCGCTCGACCGGCGTGCGGCCGATGGCCCGTATCATCTCGACGTACTGGTCGAACGAGCGGAACTCTCCGTACTCGCCGCCCGCGCGCTTGGTGATCTCCTCGGAGAGGATGGTGCCCATGAAGTCGTCCGCACCGCAGTTGAGCATCTTCAGGCCCTGCTCGTCGCCGTACTTCACCCACGAGGACTGCACGTGGTCGACGTTGTCGAGGTAGAGCCGGGAGACGGCGATCATCAGCTCGTCCTCGTCCTCGCTCGCGCCGCCGTCGACGACGCCGTGCTCGTACAGCGGCGTCGACTGGTGGACGAAAGAGAGCGGGACGAACTCCGTGATGGCGCCGTCGACGCGCTCTTGCAGGTCCCGGACCTTGTCGAGGTGGACCACCCGGTGGGCTGCGTTCTCGACGTGGCCGTACATGATGGTGGCGGTGAGCCCCAGGCCGACGTTCGCGGCGGCCTCCATGGCTTCGAGCCACTCGTCGGTCCGAATCTTCCCGGGACAGATGACGTCCCGGACCTCGTCGACCAGTATCTCGGCGGCGGTTCCGGGTACCGAGTCGAGGCCAGCCTCCTTCAGCTCGCCGTACACCTCCTCGTAGCTCCAGTCGGTGCCGCGACGGGCGTGGTACGCCTCCTCCGGCGTCATCGAGTGCAGGTGGACGTCGTCGACCGACATCGCCGCCATCTGCTCGACGTAGGTCCCCGGGTCCGTGCTGTACCGCTCGGGCGGCTTGTAGTTCGTCTCCTTCCAGTCCGAGTCCTGCAGAATCTCGTGGTGCTCGTCGTTCAGCGCGAACCCGGGATGCAGCCCGGAGACGGAGGTGACCTCGTAGATGCCCCGGTCGAGCATCGACGCGACGACCTCGCGGGACTCCGCCGGTGTCTTCGTGAAGCCGGCGTGCGCCACGTCGCTGTCGTCCTCGAACGCGTGGGCGGTGTCCTTGAAGTTGCAGAACAGACAGCCGGTGTTGCAGGCCGTCGTGACGTTGTTGTTCAGGTTCGCGACGAACGTGACCTCGTCCCCGACGACCTCGGCGCGCCGACGGTCGGCGGCCTCAAGCACCAGTTCCTTCCGGGACTGGTCGATGCCGTCGACGTCGGTGCCGGTGGTGATGAGCTCGATGCCGTCCGCGACGGTGAGTCGCTCCCCGTCCCGCGCCTTCGCGAGTGCGTTCTCGAATGACTGGTCGCTCTCGGGAACGTGCTCGTAGTCGAAGCCGTCCGTGGGCAGGTCAGCCGCGCTGTGCTCGGACGAGTCGGCCATTGTCCAAGACTCGCGTCTCACGCCCAAAAGGGTAGTGGAACCGGCGGTCGGTTGTCCACGGGATTTCGGCGGGCACCAGCACCGACCCGAGAGTCTCGCAGTCCTCAGCAGAGCGACCCCGGCGGGTAGATGCCGAACGCGCTCCTGATTCCGTACTCGATAGCTCCGACGACCACCACGAATATCATCACTGGAGAGATGGCCATGACGACACCAGCGATCGAGTCGCCGGAGGTACCGCCTTCGAAGAACCGAGCGTACGTCTTCGTCCCGGTGAGAAACAGCCAGACGACGAACGGGGTGAGGATGCCGATACCGAGTAGCCCATAGACGGCGGTGCCGGTGAACAGCACCAGCAGGAAACCGAACGGGACGAGTACCAGCATCGACCGCGG
The DNA here is from genome assembly GCF_024609245.1 of Haloarchaeobius sp. FL176. GTDB lineage: Archaea > Halobacteriota > Halobacteria > Halobacteriales > Natrialbaceae > Haloarchaeobius. Next base: position 121,610 of record NZ_JANJYH010000002.1, on the reverse strand, counting down.
CTCTTCGACGATGCTGTCGACAGGGTACTCCTCCACGCCGAAGACGTAGTAGGGGGCGAACACGACACCGAGACCCGTCGCAAGCGCGAGGGCGGTGTCGGCGGGCAACATGCCTGTAACAAGACACGTCTGCCAGATAAATCGAGGAGGCGGTTCGCGGAACCTCGACCGCGTAGTGAAACCTTCTTTAGTGACGGCTTCGCCCGTTCGAGTATGAGCACTCGCCTGCGGAGGGACCGTCCGTGACGAGCGTCAAGGAGTTCCGCATCGAGGAGCCGGCGACCGCCGACGAACTGGGCCGTGGCGCGTTCGTCTTCACCGACGACTACTCCGTCTTCGACTGGGGGAAGATGCCAGACACCATCGCGAACAAGGGTGCCTCGCTCTGTTCGATGGGCGCGTTCAACTTCGAGCTCCTCGAGGACGAGGGGATTCCGACGCACTACCGGGGCGTCGTCCGCAACGGTGACACGCTGCCGCTGCGCGAGGCCGACCAGCCGCCGTGGGAGATGGCAATCGACCTCACGCAGGTGCCCGACCTCCCGCACGAGGGACGGAACTACGACTACGACGCGTTCCACGCCGAGGCCGGGTCGAACTACCTCGTGCCGCTGGAGATCGTCTTCCGGAACCGCGTCCCCGTCGGCTCCAGCCTGCGAGACCGGACGGACCCGGTCATGCACGGCCTGGACTTCGACGAGTGGCCCGACGAAGCGGTCGACCTCGACGAGCCCATCGTCGAGTTCTCCACGAAGTTCGAGGAGTCCGACCGCTACCTCTCCCACGCCGAGGCCGACAACATCGCGGGCCGTGCGGACATCGACGCGCTGGAACGGACCGCTCGCGAGGTCAACCGCGTCGTCACCGAACAGGCCGAGCGGGGTGGACTGACCCACGAGGACGGGAAGATAGAGTGCCTCTACTTCGACGGCGAGATCCGCGTCGCCGACGTGGTCGGCACGTTCGACGAGAACCGCTTCAGCTACGAAGGCACCCAGATCTCCAAGGAGGTCATCCGGCAGTACCACAAGCGCACCCAGCCCGACTGGGTCGCCGCCGTCACCGAGGCCAAGGAGCACGCGAAGACCGAGGACGTCGCCGACTGGAAGTCGCTCTGTGAAGTCCAGCCCGAACCCCTCGACGACGAGATTCTCGCCGTCGCGAGCGAGCTCTACACCGCCGGTGCGAACGCCTACACCGGCCTCGAACTGTTCGACGCGCCGCCGCTGGACTCGGCCATCGGTGCCGTCAGCCGGCTCTGAACTGTTCTCGACCGATATCGCCCGGTCACTTCAGGGGCTGCGCGAAGTCGACCTGCTTCGGTCGGAAGCCCGCGTCGCGGTAGAAGCGTCGCGCCCCCTCGTTCGCCCACTCGCAGGAGACTTTGAGGTGGTCACAGCCCCGGTCGCGGGCCAGCGCCCTCACTCGTTCGACGACGGCAGCGCCGTGGCCACGGTTCCGGTACGCCTCGTCGATGAAGAGGTTCACGATGCGGAGGTACTGCGAGTACTCGCGGGACGGGTGGCTGCCTTCCCGGAGAGTCACGAAGCCGATGCGCTCGCTACCCTGAACGACGAGGTAGTCGTCGACCGCGTCGTCGTCGAGGTGCCGGCGAAACCCTTCCTCGGCGGTTTCGTCGACGTTCGCGGCGAGTTCGTTCAGTTCGTCGTGGGCCTCCATCGCCCGCGCCAGCGAGTGCCAGCGGTCGACGAGCGACTCGAGGTCGTCGGCGGTGGCTTCGACGAGCTCCATGGGACGACTCGTCGGGGCTTGCTGGTAAAACTCCGGACGGCGCGGTAGTTCAACACACACCCCGGGACTGCACTCGAAACACGCTTGCCCCGGGACGACCTAGTGACCGACAGTGACAGCGGAGGATCCCTCGAACTCCATCGACGTCGACGAGTTCTACGACGCACTCGACGCGCAGGGCCGGCCGGTCATCACGGCCGCCCAGCTCGCGCGCCGGCTCGACAGCACCCAGGAGGCCACCCTGCAGGCGCTCGAAGCCCTCGAATCGCAAGGTGCGGTCGAGCGGACCGACGCGGGCGTCGAGCCGACCATCTGGTACCCGAGCGACTGGGGCGCGATGCTGGAGCGCGAGCGGGTCGTCTTCTTCCCGGAGCGCCGGCAGTTCGTCGTCGACCAGCCCAAGCAGTTCACGCGGGCGCAGTGCTCGCAGTTCGCCCACCTGGTCGACACGACGCGGTCGGGCGGCTACCTCTACGAGGTGCGCCAGGGGGACATCTGGCAGGCACCCTACGAGTCGTTCGACAAGCTGGAGCGGACGATGCGGCAAGTGCTGCCCGAACGCGCGCCGGAGTTCGAGGCGTGGGTCGAGGATCAGTGGAAACGCGCGAACCAGTTCGTCCTCCGCACGCACGAGGACGGCTACGTCGTGCTCGAAGCCGCGAACGAGAGCCTCATGGGCAACGTCGCACTGGAGAAGCTTCCCGAAGACTGCATCCGGGCGCCCATCGACGACGTGACCGCGTGGGTCGCCGAGGAGAAGCTCGCCGAGGTGAAACGCCGGCTGTACGAGGCGGGCTACCCGGTGCAGGACGAGCGCGATCTGGAGGGCGGTGACGAGCTACCGATGGAGCTCGGGCTCGTGCTGCGGGACTACCAGCAGTCCTGGGTCGACCGGTTCCTCGAGGCGAAGGCCGGCGTGATGGTCGGCCCGCCCGGCAGCGGCAAGACTGTCGCCGCGATGGGCGTCATGGCCGCCATCGAGGGCGAGACGCTTATCCTGGTGCCCTCGCGCGAGCTCGCCGGGCAGTGGCGCGACGAGATTCTGACCCACACGTCGCTCTCGCCCGACCAGGTCGGCGAGTACCACGGCGGGACGAAGGACGTACGCCCCGTGACGGTCGCCACGTACCAGATTGCGGGGATGGACCGTCACCGGAGCCTGTTCGACTCCCGCGAGTGGGGACTGGTCGTCTACGACGAGGTCCAGCACATCCCCTCCGACGTGCGTCGGCGCACCGCCAACCTGCAGTCGAAACATCGCCTCGGGCTCACCGCGACCCCCGTCCGCGAGGACGACCGCGAGGAGGACATCTTCACGCTCGTCGGCCCGCCCATCGGAACCGACTGGGACGCGCTGTTCGAGGCCGGGTACGTGCAGGAGCCGGAGGTACACATCCGCTACGTACCGTGGACCGATGAAGACGAGAAGAGCGAGCACGCCAGCGCCGACCCCGGCCACCACCGCCGTCAGCTCGCCGCGATGAACCCCGCGAAGGTCACCGAGACGCAGCACCTGCTCGCCGAGAACCCCGAGAAGAAGGCGCTCGTGTTCGTCGAGTACCTCGACCACGGCGACCAGCTCGCCGAGGCACTCGACGCGCCGTTCATCTCCGGCGAGACGCCACACGCACGCCGCCGGGAGCTGTTCGCCGAGTTCCGCCGCGGCGACCGCCGCACGCTCGTCGTCTCCCGCGTCGGCGACGAGGGCATCGACCTGCCCGACGCCGAACTCGCCATCGTCGCCTCCGGCCTCGGCGGGTCGCGCCGGCAGGGTGCACAGCGCGCCGGCCGGACGATGCGCCCCGAGGGCACCGCCCTGGTCTACGTGCTCGCGACCCGTGGCACGCGGGAGGAGGGCTTCGCGAAGCGGCAGGTGCGCCACCTCGCCTCGAAGGGCATCGGTGTCCGCGACGGCCCGGCCGAGGCGGTCGAATGACGCGGTGAGACAGCGGGGACCGAAGAATTGCCGTCGTCGGGACTGTTGACCCTCTCCGCGTGCGAAGGGAGAACATGGTCGACCCCACATCGGACATCGGCGACGTGGACCCCGAGGACGCCCCGGCCTGTGCCGTCTGCGGCGCGGCCGTCACCGGCGACGACCATCGGGTGCGCTCGTGGGTGGCAGACGGCAACGTCGAGCATCGCCACTTCTGTGACGACGACTGCCTCGAGAAGTGGGACGGCTAATCAGTCGTCCGCCGACTCCTCGCCCGCTGGCGACCCGGCGACGATCTCGCCGAGCCCGTCGACGGGTCGGTCGGGGTTCGCGTCGCGCGCTTCTCTCGAGAGGCCGAGCTGGTAGCTCCCACTCTGCTCTCTAAGCTGCGTCCGCCCGCGGTGGACGGACACGTCGCCGTTCAGATGCAGCCGCACCGCCTCGAGCAGCGCGTCCGCCTCGAGGGGCTGGCCGCGCTCTTTCATCGTCTGGATGTCGGCACTGTCGGGCACGTCGAACGCTCGCTGGGTGATGATGGGACCCTGATCGAGGTCCGTCGTCACGTAGTGGGCCGTCACGCCGGCGATGCGGACGCCTTCCTCCAGCGCCTGGCGGTACGCCTTCGCGCCGGGGAAGGCGGGCAGCAGGCTCGGGTGGATGTTGATGATGCGGTCCTCGAACCGGAACACCACGTCCGGGCTGAGGATACGCATGTACCGCGCGAGGACGATGAGGTCGGCGTCGTACTCCCCGAGGAGGTCGAGGATCTCGCCCTCGTCGGGCGTTCCCTTCTCGTCGCCGACGTCGTGGAACGGCACCTCGTACTTCTCGGCGAGCGGTTCGAGGTCGTCGTGGTTCGCGATGACCACCGAGATGTCCGCACCGAGGTCGCCGCTGGCCCACGCCTGGAACAGGCGTTCGAGGCAGTGGCTCTCCTTGGTGGCGAAGACCGCAATCTGCTGGGTCTCGCGGTCGGCGGGGAACCGCACCTGTACGTCGACGCCGAGCTCGTCGCCGAGGTCGTGGAGGTCGTCACGCAGCGTCTCCTCCTTGCAGACCATCTCCGTGGTGTCCGCGTGGAGGGTCATCCGGAAGATGTCGTCTCGGACGGCCTGATCCAGGTCCTCGACGTTGATGCCGCGCTCGAACAGGAGGCTCGTGACGCGTGCGATGAGTCCGGTCTTGTCTCCTCCGACCACCGTAATTTCGGTTAGCTCTGTCGTCATCGGTACCACCTCCGGTCACTGGTCGTCGGAGACATCACTTTTCGCTCATGCTGTCGGCGTGCAAAAGCGTTCGCATCGGCGCAACGACAGCCTGACTCGTGTGAACGGTCGCCGCTTCGGCGACCGACGGCGCGGGTCAGCCGACGATGGCGACCGGGACCTTCATGAAACAGAGCAGCCCGAGCGCGAACGTGAGCACGCCGAGGGCCATGCGTTTCCAGCCGAGTTTCTCCTCGTCGCTGACCGGCGTCGCGGAGCCTGCGGCGGCGATGAACGCGGCGAAGCCGCCCCAGAAGACCCAGATGAACACGGAGTCCCAGGCGATCTGCTCGACGAAGTGAAGGTAGCCTGCGAGCGAGAACAGGCCGACCGGGACCAGCGTCGCCACGGTGTCGTGAGACTCGCCGAACATCGCCCGCATGATGTGGCCGCCGTCGAGCTGGCCAACTGGGATGAGGTTCAGCAGGGTGACGAACGCGCCGGCCCACGCGCCGATGACGACCGGGTGTGCGTTCACCGTCGGGTCCTGGTAAGAGAGCTGCTGCCCGGTCAGGAGCGCGATACCCTCGATGAGCGGCGGGAACTGGAGCTGTATGGTGACTGCGTCCGCGCCGGGAGCAAAGCTCTCTGGGGCGACCACCGGCGGGAGGTAGAGGCCGATGACGGTGACGATGACCGTCGCGACGAGCCCCGCCAGCGGGCCCGCCGCACCGATGTCGAACAGTGCCTTCCGGTTGGGCATCCGCCCGCGCATCCGGATGACTGCGCCCATCGTCCCGATGAGCGTCGGGAACGGCAAGAAGTACGGCAGCGACGCGTCCACGTCGTGGTAGCGGCTCATCACGTAGTGACCAAGCTCGTGCGTGCCCAGGACGAACAGGATGGCTGCGGAGAACGGCCAGGCAGTCAGCACCGCCTCGACCGGGTTCGCGACGGGGTCCACGTAGAACCACCGTGCACCCACGTACAGCGTGGAGACGACGGTGGCGAGGAACAGCAGGACGTTCTTCCAGGGAATCCCCTCCGGTCCGTGACTGCTCGGTTCGGCGACGATGACGTACCGTCCTGCGGAAGTCGTGAGCTCCGCATCGTAGCCGGCCTCGTGGAACGCACCCCAGACGTTCCGCATGGTCATCTCCGGGGTCCGAAGCGGCGTCCCGTAGTAGTAGATCGTCTCACCGTCCCGTCGGACGTCTTCCACGTGGAACTCGTCCGCCAGGGCGGAGAGCGGAGGCCCGGCCTCCGGGTCGGACTGTGACGGCGGCTCGTCGGCGGCCATGTGGACGGTGGTTAGTCGTCACGTCGTAAAAAGGCACGGCGGCGGACTGCAGATGGTGAGGCGCCGGGGACCAACGGCCGGCGGTGGGTGTTCGGGCGGGCTGCAGTGCAGTGGTGGGTTCGCTGTGGTGGTGGAGCGGGGGGTGTGGTGGTGGAGCAGTGGGGTGTGGTGGTGGAGTGGTGGAGTGGTGTGGGGTGGGATGCCAGGGTTCGGGAACCGTTCTCAGATGGGCTCGACCCGCCAGGTCGTCGCGCTCGTGTACGACCACTTCTCGATCTCGAGGTCCGTGGCCGAGTCCTTGAGCTTCACCATGAGTGCGCCGATCTCTTTCGGGGAGAGACCGACATCGTCGGCGATGAACTTCGACTTGAAGTACATCTCGCCGTCGGTTGCCTTCTCCCGCAGGTACTCCTGCAGGCGCGTTTCCTTGTTGGCGGGCTCGCTGTCGACGGAGGGTTTCTGTGTAGCGCTCATATTGCGTTCGCCTCACTTTCCCCAAGCCACTGGGGGAGGTTATAAAGGACAGTTGCTTCGGGCTGTTTTGATATATTTCGAGTGAAATCGAGGTGATCGAACGTTTCACGCGAGTTCTTCGCTCGAATAAGAGACTTCCATATCCCACTAGAAATTTTATAACCGCTTCTAACGCTTTGAAAGTGGTTGTTGTCTGACGCACGTCAGAATACAGCTTTCGGCCCCTGAAACTGGAAAACAACTCGTCAGACGTGTCAGCCGCACTTACTCGCCCGCCGAATCTCGCTCGTGGACCCAGAACTCGCCGTCGGTCGTCGCCTCCTTCTTGAAGATGGGGACTTCGTCCTTGAGGCGGTCGATACCGTCAGAAACCGTCTCGAACGCCTCCGGTCGGTGGCCGGCGAGGACGACCACGAAAACGATGTCCTCACCGGCGGCGACGACGCCGGTCCGGTGGTGCATGACGACCTCGTGAACTCCCTCGCGCTCCTCGAGTTCGGCCTCGATGGTCGCCATGCGGTCCGCGGCGACCCCCTCGTATGTCTCGAACTCGAGGTGGGTGGTGCGCTCGTCGTCGGGGTGGTCACGCGCCCGGACACGGCCGGTGAACGTCGCGATGGCCCCGGCGTACGCCGCTCCGGGAGCCCGCTTCGCCCGTTCGACGAGCGAGTCGAGCGTCTCGTGCGGCTGACGGTCCCCGAGCGCGGCCACGGTCGCGTCGACGTCGACGTCGTCCACCGTCTCGCCCGCCGCGAGAACCTCGCCCGCGTAGTCGACGCCGTCGAGAACGACACCGGGAACCGTCGCCTCGCGGACGTCGTCGAGGACGCAGTAGTCGTGTGTCGGCGCGAGGTCGTCGAGGACGTCACCGAGCGTGCGGTCCCTGCCGGCGGCGACCCAGCCGTCGTCCCCGACCGAGACCGTGGTCCGGACGGCGTCGTCGGCGCGGGAGACAGAGTCGGGTGCGGCGACCGGCTCGCCCGGCTCGGCCACAACGGCGACCGGCCCCGCCGTGTCGAGGGCATCGACCACTCGACCCACGAGCGCCTGCCGACCCGCCTCGTCGGGGCCGACCACTGCGAGTACGTGCATACCGGAGTTGTCCGCCGGGAGTTGCTTGTAGGTGTCGCCGGCCGGGACTTGGCAATCCTTAAGAGACGGAGTCGGCTACTGGCCGGTAGTATGAAGGTAGTCGTCTCCGTCGGCGGCAGCGTCCTGGCCCCGGAACTCGACCCCGACCGGGTCACCGCGTACGCAGACGTTGTCAACCAGCTCGTCGCGGACGGATGCCAGGTCGCCGCCGTCGTCGGCGGCGGCGGCGTCGCCCGCGACTACATCAGCACAGCACGCGACCTCGGCGCGAACGAGATCGAGCTCGACCAGATCGGCATCGACGTCACCCGCCTGAACGCCCGGCTCCTCATCTCCGCACTCGGCGAGAACGTCGTCACCGCGCCCGCGAAGGACTACGAGGCGGCGGGCGAAGTGATGCGCAACGGGGACGTGGTCGTCATGGGTGGCGTCTCCCCCGCCCAGACCACCGACGCCGTCAGTGCCGCCCTCGCGGAGTACGTCGGTGCGGACCTGCTCGTCTACGCCACCTCGGTCCCCGGTGTCTTCTCCGCCGACCCCGCCGAGGACGACGAGGCCGAGCGCTACGAGGAGCTCACTGCGAACGACCTCGTCGACGTCATCGCCGGGCTGGAGATGAACGCCGGTGCGTCGGCTCCGGTCGACCTCCTCGCCGCGAAGGTCATCCAGCGCTCCGGAATGCGGACCATCGTCCTCGACGGCAACGACCCGGAGCGCGTGCTCAGCGCGGTCCGCTACGGCGACCACGACGGCACCGACATCATCCCCAAGGGGACCGGCGACGAACTGACCTACTGGGCCGAGTAGCGCACTGCTGTCTCTGCTTGACAACCCTTAAGCACGCCACACGGGTAGCCACAGCCATGCAATCGACACGCGCTGTTGCGGCCGACCACGGGGTGAGCGCCCGGTGAGCGCCGACGAGGCGACCAGTCCGTACACGCTCCAGGCAGACGACGAGGACGGGGACGAGCACCGACACGTCTTCTGGGCCGACCGGATCGCCGACGAGATAGCGGCCCGAGAGCCCGACGACCCCATCGTCATCAAAGGCGGTATCTCCCCGTCGGGCGTCCCCCACTTCGGCAACATGAACGAGGTGATGCGGGGCTACTTCGTCGCCGCAGTGCTCCGCGAACGCGGGCACGAGGTCCGGCAGGTGTTCACCGCCGACGACCGCGACCCGCTCCGGAAGCTCCCCCGGAAGCTCGCGAACCTCGACGGCGAGCTCGTCGATCTCGGGGACGTGAACGCTGGCGCACTCGGGCGGAACCTCGGCAGGCCGTACACCGACATCCCCGACCCGTTCGGCTGCTGTGATTCGTACGGCGACCACTTCTCCGCGCTCATCCAGTCCAGCGCCGATGCCCTCGGCGTACCCATCGAACTCGCCTCGAACACCCGGCTGTACGAGGACGGGGAGTTCGAGGACGTGACGCGGTTCCTGCTGGCGAACGCCGACACGGCGCGGCGTGTCCTCGCCAAGTACCAGGACAAGGTCGACGCCGACTACGTCCCGTTCAACCCAATCTGTGCGGACTGCGGCAAGGTCACCGAGACCGTCACCGCCGTCCGGCCCGAGGCCGGCGAGGTCGACTACGAGTGTACCGACATGGAGGCCGGCGGCGACACCATCGCCGGCTGCGGCCACGAGGGAACCGCAACGCTGCGCGAGGGGAAGCTCCCCTGGCGCTTCGAGTGGCCCGCCCAGTGGCGCGTCCTCGGCGTCGACTTCGAACCCTTCGGGAAGGACCACGCCGAGGGCTCCTGGCCCTCCGGCGACGACGTCGCGCGGAACGTCCTCGGCGACACCCCGCCGGTGCCGATGGTGTACGAGTGGTTCACGCTCGACGGGAAGGCGTTCTCCTCCTCCGAAGGCCACGTCGTCCTCGTCGAGGACGTGCTCGAACTGCTCGAACCCGAGGTCGTCCGGTTCTTCTTCGCGAAGAACCCGAAGAGGGCGCGGGACTTCTCTATCGAGCGTCTCGACCAGCTCGTCGACGAGTTCGACCGCTTCGAGCAGCTCTACTTCGGCGAGGTCGAGGGCACCGAGGACGAGACCGCACGGGCGGAGCGCGTCTACCCCTTCGTCGTCGACGAGGTCGGCCCCGACAGAATCCGGCTCCCGTTTACCTTCGCGGCCGTCCTCGGGATGTTCGACGACCCCGACCTCCGGGAGCAGGTCGCCCGCAAGGAGGGCCACATCCCCGACGACGCCGACGAGGAGACCGTCGAGGCCGCCCTCGCCCGCGTCGAGCGCGCCCGGAACTGGGCGCGACGCACGGACAACGAGTTCAACTACGAGCTCAAGCGCGCCGAGATTCCGGACGTGGACCTCGACCCGGCCACCGAGGACGCCCTCGACGAACTCGCCGACTTCGTCGCCGAGGGCCACGACGGCGACGCTATCCAGGGCCAGATCTACGAGACCGCCAAGCGAAACGACATGGACATCGGCGCGCTGTTCACCGCGGGCTACCGCCTGTTCTTCGACGAGGAGCAGGGTCCCCAGCTCGGGACCTTCCTCGGGAAGCTCGACCGCGACTTCGTGGTCGCGCGGCTGCGACGGGAACGCTGAAAGGTCTGATCTCTCCTCTCTGCTCCGATTGTAGCCGGGTTTTCACCGCCGGTGCGCGGCTGGCGAGCGGTGCGCGGTTCGGAGCGAGCGTGAGCGAGTGAGAACCGCGACTGCGAACGGGGAGCAAAGCGACCCGTGAGCGCGCCGAGCGTAGCGAGGCCGTGAGCCAGCCGCGCGAGGGACGAGAAGCGCAACCGAGTGAGCATCGCAGGAGGCTGGGGAGGCGTGAGGTGCGGTGGAGGCGGACGGGACTGAAAGGGGCGAGCGTCTCGACGACTCCCGGCGACGTTCCCGCGAGAGAGCCTGCGACCGAGCGTGAAGCAGCGAGACGACCGAGGAGTCTCGCCAGACAAGGCTCGCAACGAGCCGCGGGAGCGTAGCCCGTCGGGGCTTTCTGGCTGGTGTCGACACGAACGGGCCCGACGATGGCAGAAGGATACTCGAACCGGTCGATTCGGGTTGGTGTCCAGATGATGTAACGTGGAACAGGAACGAGCACGACGGAAGAGTGATAAAAAACTATCAAAATCTGTAGTGTCGGTGTGGGTATGACTGAGACGCGGTCGATTCCCTGGCTCGATGTCGTAAACGGTCTCGGGTCCGCACTCGTCGGGGTGCTCGTCACCGTGTCGTTCGCCATGTACGCACCACTGCTGCTCGGGCTCGGCGCGCTTGGCCTCCCGTTGGCGCTCCTCCTCGGCGGGGTGACAGCACTCAGCCTCTACGTGGCGCTCGACAGAGTCTGACCGGGGCGATTCCGGCCCAGGGAACGCGGATCCGTCAGCCGCCGAACACCGCCAAACCAAACGCATTTCCCCGTTCCTCCCCCAGTATCCCGCAATGGTTTCCACCCTGTGGCTGGGTATCGGCGGCTTCGTCCTCTACTGGATGGTGGTCTGGGCGGCCAAGAAAGAGAATCTCCTCCCGTCCTACGTCTCGACGCAGGGGCCGATTCTGCTGGTGCACACGAAGCGCGGGCGGCGGTTCCTGAACTGGCTGGCCGGGCCGAAGCGGTTCTGGCGTGCCTGGTCGAACATCGGCCTCGGCATCGCACTGGTCGTGATGTTCGGCGCGTTCCTGTTCCTCCTCCAGGGCGCGATTCTGACGATCCAGAATCCGCCCGCACCGAGCGCGGTGAACCAGCCCCGGAACGTGCTCGTCATCCCGGGCGTGAACGACTTCCTGCCGCTCTCGGCGGCCCCCGGTATCCTGTTCGGGCTGCTCGTCGGTCTGGTCGTCCACGAGGGGGGCCACGGCCTGCTCTGCCGCGTCGAGGGCATCGACATCGAGTCGATGGGCATCGGCCTGCTCGCCGTGTTGCCGGTGGCGGCGTTCGTCGAGCCGAACGAGGAGAACCGCCGGAAGGCGTCCCGCGGTGCGCAGTCGCGGATGTTCGCCGCGGGCGTGACGAACAACTTCGCCATCACCGTCGTCGCGTTCGCGCTGCTGTTCGGGCCCGTCGCGGGCTCCATCGGCGTGGCGAGCGGCGCTCTCGTCGGCGGCGTGCTCCCCGGGTCGGCGGCGGCCGGCGCGGACATCGGCGGCGGCGACCGCATCACGGCAGTCGGCGGGACGGCGGTCGAGAACAACAGCCACTTCCAGGACCTCGTCGACGAGCAGAACGCCAGCCGGCTCGAACTGGAGGTGAACGACGACCGGACGGTGACGATGAACCGGAGCGTGCTCGTGACCGGAGCACTGGAGAACGGCCCGGCGAACCTCTCCGCGGGTGATACGATAACCGCGGTGAACGGGACCCCCGTCTCGACCACCCCGGGCTTCGAGGACGCCGTCCGTGCCTCGCCGGGGCCGGTGTCGGTGACGACGAAGGCCGGCGAGACGAAGTCGTTCGTCGCCGGCGCGTACCTCCGGCCCATCGAGGGCGAGCCGCTGGCGGCGGCGGGCGCACCCGCCGGTGAGAGCGTCATCATCACCAGATTCGGCGACACGCGGGTCATCTCCTACAGCGAACTCGGTGAGGCCATCGACGCCGCCGACCCGGGCGAGACCGTCGAGGTCGTGCTCTACGACGACGGCGAGCGCTCGACCCAGGAGGTCACCCTCGGCACGCAGGACGACGGGAGCAGCTTCCTCGGCGTCGCACCGCTCGCCCAGGGCACCAGCGGCCTCACCGTCGACGACGTGGGGCTGAACTACTACCCCGCGGAGTCGTACCTCGCCATCCTCGGCGGCGGCGACCAGTCGATGCTCAACTCCTTCGCCCAGTCGTTCGTGGGCAAGGTGCTGTTCGTGCTCGTCCTCCCCGTCGCGGCCGTGATGCCCGGCGGCGAGTTCCCGTACAACTTCGCGGGCTTCATCGGCGAGATCGCGAACTTCTTCGTCGCAACCGGGCCCCTGGAGTTCCTCGGCGCGGGCCTGCTGTTCGCACTCGCGAACGCGCTGTTCTGGACCGGCTGGATCAACGTCCAGCTCGGTGCGTTCAACTGCATCCCCGCGTTCCCGCTCGACGGCGGCCACCTGCTGCGGACCTCGACCGAGGCCGTGCTCTCGCGGCTCCCGGTCGAGGTGACCCGCCGGCGGGTGAGCGCGGTGACGACGACTATCGGCCTGACGATGTTCCTGAGCTTCGTCGTCCTGATCGTCGGCCCGCAGTTCCTGGCGGGCTGACCGCTGGTTCGTCGTTTTGCACGCGAGAACTGCCCGGACAGCCGACTACTCCTCGTCGTTGTCGATGCCGTGATCCGCGTAGAACTCTTCGGGGGTGGCGTCGATACGGTCGAACTCGTCGCTGTAGTAGTGCTCGTGGTGGCGGATCATCTGTTCGACGATCCACGCGGAGAAGGTCTCGTCGAAGCGCCACTCGCCGTCGACGCTGGGCACCTCGAAGCGGTCGTCACAGGAGAACGCGACGTAGACGTGGTAGAACCCGAGGATGACGTCGGCGAACTCCTTGGCCTTCATCGCGGAGTCCTCGCGGCGGGCCTCTAGCTCGTCTGCACCGTCGTCGGTCAGCTCGAAGTACTTGCGGTCGGGCTCGTCCTCGCGCTCGATGCGCTCGGCCCAGCCCTCGTCCTCGAACTTGTAGAGGATGGGGTAGACCGAGCCGTAGGAGGGCTCCCAGTGGCCACCACTGAGCTCCCGTATCTCCTTGAGTATCTCGTACCCGTACCGCGGTTTCTCCGCGAGCAGTTCGAGCACCAGATAGGCGATGAGTCCCTTCGGTGGACCGCTTTTCCGCATTGTCGCGTGGTACCCGCGGTGGACGTGAAAGGGTTTCGATACAGAGAACCCCTTGCCCGGTTCTCGGCCGCGTCCTGCCATCGCCTCCGACGAATCAACACGTCCTTACCCATCGTCTCCGAACGCTCGACCATGCAGCGACGCGAACCTCCGTTGACCGAGGAAGGCTGGTACGCACTGCACGACTTCCGGACCGTGGACTGGGACGCGTGGCGCGACGCGCCGGAGCGGACGCGCGAGCGTGCCGTCGGGGAGGGCATCGCGTTCCTCGACACACACAGCGACCCCGAGACGGGCGGGACCGCGGTCTACACCGTGCTCGGCCACAAGGCCGACCTCATGGTACTGCACCTGCGGCCGACGCTCGACGAGCTTGACCAGCTCGAACGCGGCTTCGAGTCGACGGAGTTCGCCGGATTCACCGAGCAGACGGACTCGTACATCTCGGTCACGGAGGCCTCGGGCTACACCGAGCGTGCCCGGGAGTACTTCGAGGGCGAGGTCGACGACGACTCCGGACTGGCGCAGTACATCCAGTCGCGGCTCCACCCCGAGATCCCGGAGATGGACTACCTCTCCTTCTACCCGATGTCCAAGCGCCGGACCGCCGAGGACAACTGGTACGACCTGCCGTTCGACGAGCGCGCCGAGCACATGGCGAGCCACGGTGACATCGGCCGCGACTACGGCGGCAAGGTCCAGCAGATGATCACGGGCAGCGTCGGTCTCGACGACCACGAGTGGGGCGTCACGCTCTGGGCCGACGACATGACCGACGTGAAGGACCTGCTGTACGAGATGCGCTTCGACCCGTCCACCTCCCGGTTCGCCGAGTTCGGCCAGTTCTACACGGGCCGCCGGTTCGAGCCGAGCGACCTCCCGGCGTTCATGGCCGGCGAGGCCGTTCCCGCCGAAGCCGACGGACACCACCACGACGAGGCAGGCCACCACCAGGGCGACGCCCACCACCACGGCGAGGGCGACGCGGCTCACGACGACGAGGACGAGCGCCCGGCCACCGACCACGGCGCTGACGTGCGCTCTACACTCGAAGAGGAGGGCGTCTACGGCGGCCAGCCCCACGGCGAGGACGTCTACGCCGTCGTCCTCTACTCCGATGCCGACCCGGACGAGCTGTTCGGGGAGGTCGAGGGGCTGCGCTCGAACTTCGAGCACTACGACTCCCACGTGAAGACCGCGGTGTACCAGGCAGAGGGTGACGCCCCGACCGCAGTCGCGAGCGTCTGGGAGACCCAGTCCGCCGCCGACACGGCCAGTGGCTTCCTCTCTGACCTGCCCGGCATCGTCCGGCAGGCCGGCGACGACGCCGCCGTCGACACCTGGGGAACGATGGGGATGTTCTACACCACCAAGCCCGAGAAGCGCACGGACTTCGTCGAGAAGTTCGACACCGTCGGCGGCGTCCTCGAGGGGATGGAGGGCCACATCACCACGGACCTGCTCGCCAACCGCGAGGACGAGAACGACATGTTCATCGCCTCGCGCTGGGAGTCCCAGGAGGACGCCATGGAGTTCTTCCGGTCGGACGCGTTCTCGGACACCGTCGACTGGGGGCGCGACGTGCTGGCGGACCGCCCGCGCCACGTCTTCCTGGCCTGACCGGCACGGCGGTCCGCCACAGCAGTCGTCGGGACTGCGGAGTGAAAGTGAAATCCGATGCGTGTGTTCGCCCGACAGTAGTGGGTTTCCAGCCGAAAGAAAGGGGTGGTAGTCTCGTGTTCGGAGCGAACACGACGACCGCCCCCGCCCCGCGTCAGTGGGGGGAGTCTACGCGGCAGGGGGGTTGGTGCGGCCCTGAATCGGCCAAGCTCTCGCTCGACGGACGGACCGTCGGAGCCGAGAGCAGGAGTAGCGTGAACCCCGAGACAGAAAGGTAATCGCCCGTTTTTCAGGGGAAGGGACAGATTAGTCCGAGGTTTTCAGGTCGCCTGCTTGTCGATGTTCGCCGCGTCGATGTCCTCGCCACCGACCGACGAGCGGAGCACGTCCATCCCGTCGTCGCGTTCGATGCCGAAGTCGTCGGCGTACAGCTCGGCGACGCGCGTGACCTCCACGTCGCTGAGCGGCGGCACGTCGCTCGCGGCGGCCCACTCGTCGATGTCGTCTTTCGTTCGGAACGTCGGGGTCACCGTCGCGACCTGCGCGTGCGACAGGAGCCACTGGATGCTGGCCTGGGACATCGTGCGCTCGCCGTTCTGTTCGAGGAACCGGAGCGCCTCGACCTTCTCCCAGCCCGTCTCGTACCACTCGTCGGGCCGGTAGGAGCGGTGGTCGCCGTCGTCGAGCTCCGTCTCCGGCGTGACCTGCTCGTTGAGCAGGCCGGAGGAGTGCGGGACGCGGGGGATGAGACTCGTCGACGAGCCGGTCCGCTCGACGGTGTCGAGGAAGTGGTCGCCGACCTCCTGTTCGAGCACGTTCCAGACGAGCTGCAGCGAGTCGAACTCCTGTTCGATGGCCATGTCGCCCTCCGCGAGCCAGCCGATGGAGGGGCCGAGCGCCCAGCCGATGGCGTCGACGAGACCCTCCTCGCGGAGCTCGTCGAGGACCTCGAGCACGTCGGCGTCGACCTCGTCGACGTTCGCGTTGTGCAGCTGGAGCACGTCGATGTGGTCGAAACCGAGCCGGTCGAGGCTCCGCTCGGTCGCGGTGCGGATCCACTCCGGTGTGATTTCCTTCGGTAGCTCGCCGTGGCCCGCCTGCGGGTTGTTGTAGAAGTCGTAGCCGACCTTCGTCGCGACGGTCACGTCGTCGCGTCGGTCGCCGAGGGCCTCGCCGACGAGCTCCTCGCTACGTCCGTGGCCGTACACGTCACCGGTGTCGAAGTAGGTGATGCCCTGGTCGTGGGCGTACTGCAGCATCTCGACCGCCTGTTCCTCCGTGCGGTCGCCCCACCAGTCCGTGCCGACGACCCACGCGCCGAAGCCGATTTCGGACACCTCGACGCCGGAGTCTCCGAGTTCGCGGTACTGCATACTCCCGGCTAGGGAACGGTCCCACTTAGCGGGTGTGTTTCGTTCCCGGGTCGCGGGAAGGTGGTCCCGGGACGCCGGCTACGTCAGATCGACGTCGAACACGAGCGCACCGACACCGATGATCCCGAGCGTTATGCAGGCCGTAACCCCGGCGATTGCGAGCGGATCGGAGACGACGCTGAACGCGACGGTCGCACCGACGGCACCGGCGATGCCACCGAGCGCCGCGCCGCTGAGCGACGAGTCCGTCTCGTCGGTCGTGATGGAGGTTCTGGGCACAGTCGGTGGTTCGCGGAGACCACAGTTATAGTTTGTCTGTCTTCGGACAGGACGTCGTAGCACCGTCCCGGTGGTGTCCGGCGTTCGGACAACCGAAAGTCCATACGGCTGCCCGCCGAACGGGGACGCATGACGAAACGGCACGTCTCGCTCCCGGCCGACGCGGAGGCTGGTGTTCGAGCCTTCATCGACGAGGTCGACGAGCGGCTCTCGTCCGACGAGGACACCTGCACGGTCGTCGAGGAGACGCTGGTCGACCTGCACGGCGACCGCGACGCCTACGAGCGCTGGCAGAACGACGAGTCGGTCTCGCCCGCCGAGCGCGTACGCCTGCAAGGGTACGACCCGTGCAACACGACGCTGGAGTCGGAGTACTACGCCGAGAAGGACGAGGAGCGCTTCGAGCGCTCGAAGCACCTCCAGTGGCTCTGGCGGCAGTTCGACGCGACGCCGATGGCCGACAACGTCGAGTTCGCGCTGCGCTTCCGGGCGATGCTCGCCGACCACCTGTTCGACGAATGCGGGGAGGACTGTCGGTTCTTCAAGGGTATCTCCTTCACCTACGGGCACAACATCAGCGTCGGCGACAACGTCGTCGTCCACGACGACGTCCACCTCGACGACCGCGGGACGCTGACAATCGGCGACCGGGTCTCCATCTCCGACGACGCCCACATCTACAGCCACGACCACGACATCGTCGACCAGACCGCGGTGTCGAACTTCCACACCATCGTCGAGGACGACGCCCGCGTCACCTACGATTCGATGGTCAGAGCGGGCTGTCGCGTCGGCGAGAACGCGGTCGTGGGCGCCAAGAGCATCGTCGCCAGCGACGTGCCCGCCCACCACGTCGCCGTCGGCCAGCCCGCAAAGAGCGTCCGTGTCAAACCCGGCTGGGAGGACGTCGCCACCCCGCTCGAGGACGCGAACGTAGACCGCCGGGACGAACGCGAGCTCGAGTACGAACTGCCCGAGGACCTCGACACGTTCGACGAGTTCGGACGCGACCTGTCGCCGCCGAAGTAACAAGTTTTTACTCTATCGTGTGAAAGGTCGGTGTGATGAAGCGTCGTCGCCTCCTCGTCACGGCCGGTGCCGGCCTCACCAGTGGCGTCGCCGGCTGTCTGAACCCGTCCAACAACGGCGAGAACACGCCCATCGAGGACGGCGCCCCGCTCCGACTCGAGCGCGTCCGGATGCGCCTCGACACGCCGTGGGGCGCGTCGTTCCACCCCGAGACGGGCAACCTGTTCCTCACCGAGCGGCCGGGGCGGATCGTCCGTGCGACGGGGAACGACCGCGGCCCCGTCAGGACCCTCGACGACACCGCCAACTTCGGCCAGGGGGGCCTTCTGGGGTTCGCCTTCGACCCCAGGAACCCGCGCGACGCCTACGTCTACCAGACCTACGACGGCGACGCGGGGCTGGCCAACCGGGTGCTACGGCTCGACGCCGACCGCGATTTCGCCGTCGACTCGGTCGTCCTCGACGGCATCCCCGCGAACACCGTCCACAACGGCGGCCGAATCGAGTTCGGCCCCGACGGCGCGCTCTGGGTGACGACCGGCGACGCCGGCGAGCCGAGCACGGCACAGTCCCGGGACTCCCTCGCCGGGAAGGTGCTCCGGGTCACCCGCAACGGCGACCCGGACCCGGGCAACCCGTTCGACAGTCCGGTGTACACCTACGGCCACCGGAACCCGCAGGGCCTCTCGTTCGTCGGTGGGTCCGTCTACGTCGTCGAACACGGGCCGGACGAGGCCGACGAACTCAACCGACTCGAGGCCGGCGGGAACTACGGCTGGCCGGCGGCTACCGGCGAGAGCGACCAGGACACGTTCGTCGACCCGCTGGTCACGTGGACACCCGCCATCGGGCCGGGCGGCCTCGCCTACTACACCGGCCCGATCGACCGCTGGCAGGACAGCTTCTTCGTCGGCGCGCTGGAGGGCACGCATCTGCGCCAGGTCAGCCTCGACGCTGACGACGTACCCACGCAGAACACCCTCTACAGCGACCTCGGTCGGCTCCGAACGACGTTCACCGGCCCAAACGACCACCTCTACTTCGCCACGAGCAACCAGGACGGTCGCGGCGACCCGGACCCGACCGACGACGAGGTCTACCGCGTCAGACCGCCGTGACCTCCCCCCTGGGACGACAACTGGCGAACGGTATAAGTCCCATGCCACACTATAGCACAGTATGGCGAACGTCTGGGACTGGACCCTTGGCTACCTCGTCGTGTTCGCTGTCCTGCAGTTCGCCGTGTACGCCTACTACCGCCGGCAGGTCGACGACGACCCGACGCCGGACCCTGCAGGCGGCGACCCGGCAGGCGTCGACCGGACCGCGGCGAACACGTCGGTCCGCAGCACCGAGACGACAGACAGTCGCCGCTGTCCACACTGCGGCGCGTCGAACGACCCCGACTCGCGCTACCGCTACTGTCGCAACTGCGCGAAATCGCTGTCCGGTGCTTAGGCGTTGTGGCCACGCCGGCCAGCAAACATAAGCCCAGCGCGGCGGAATCCTGTATCGACTCGAATGGAAGATACGGATTCCGAACGGTACGTCGGCCGAGAGACCGTCAACGGACTCATCATCTACGACCGCGAGAATTTAGACGCCTGGATCGAGTCCGACACCACCGTCGCCGTCACCGAGCAGACGGACCATCGCTCGTCGCCGTCGCGGTAGGCTCGCCGGGCTGCGTTTCTCACGTCACTCGGACCGAGAAGCCGCCGCTCTGTGGACAGTGCGCGAAGAACTGCGCGGGCGACAGTGGGACGACCCCACGAAGGTGTGGGATCAGTAGGTGCCACGAAGCTCCGGTTCGAGTGCGAGTCCGACCGTGAACAGACAGACTGCGAGGATGCCGACCGAGCCCAGCGCGTACACCGCCCCCTCGAACGACCACGCCAGGCCGAGTGCGGTCAGTGCGAACAACGACATACCGACCACCAGCCGGACCATGGTCGGGAACCGCATCTCACTCCCCCTCCGCACAGTCGAGTAGCGCTTCCGGCTCGACGTGTAGGTCTTCGTGGTCTATGTCGTCCCACTCGACCGCGACTGCGGCCTGAATGGTCACGAAGTCGTTCGACGAGTAGCCGCGTTCGAGCTGTGGCCATCGCTCGGCGACCGTCGATTCGGAGAGGACGTCGAACACGAGCGACTCCGCCGTCCGTTGCTCACCCGTCGCGGGTGGATCGATACCCCCAGTATCAGATTGTACGTTTTGACTCACGGCCTTCCAACTCCCCGGCCATAACATTGATACGTGGGGCCATAGCTAACCACCGATTACCTCACCGCGCTTCGGAGTGTAAGCGACCCAACGGGAATAATGCCGCTTTTTATCCCCCGTGCAGTCGGGCGGTTTTCCGCATCAAGAACTCGTTATCCCGCGATTTCGAACCGAACCGGATGACCGTTCGCGATAGATTCGAAAGCTGGGGTTTCTCGCGTTCAACCAGTGCCTGCGCGCCCCGGAACGAACTGCGGCCCATCGACGGAACCACCAGCCCGGCGCTGCCACTCTTCAGTCGCCTGGTCCGGAAGAAGTGCGCCGTCCGGGAATTGAACCCGGGCTAGTGGCTTGGGAAGCCACTGTCCTACCACTGGACCAACGGCGCTCTACCACTGCGGTCGTGTGCGCGGCGGTCCCGCGCACTTCGGTCACGGGACCGAGGGCGCTCACGCACAGTGATTCCATCACGTTCTTCCCCCCGATGGCACTTGAACGTAGCGCTTCGCCCGACTGGACGGTTGTCCAGTTCCAGACGAGAGCGAGGAACGTTATTGGTCCTGTACTCCCTACCGACGGACGATGATAGACCTCCGGTTCGGAGACGAGGAACTAACCGCACAGCGCGACCACATCGTGAGCTTCATCGAGGATGTCGTCGACGACGCAGGCGCAACCGGTGCCGTACTGGGGCTCTCCGGTGGCGTCGACAGCACCACGACCGCGTATCTGGCCGTCGAGGCGCTCGGCCGGGACCACGTCCGGGGGCTCGTCCTGCCCTCGCGCGTCTCCAGCGACGAGAACATGAGCGACGCCGAGCGCGTCGCCGAGGACCTCGGCATCGACTACGACGTGATCGAGATCGGGAGCATCGTCGACGAGATCGTCGATTCGATCCCCGACGCCGAGGAGGACACCGTCGCCGTAGGTAACACCGCTGCACGCGTGCGAGGCGTCCTCAACTACTACGTCGCCAACGAGGAGAACCGGGTCGTCCTCGGCACCGGGAACAAGGCCGAGGCGCTGACGGGCTACTTCACGAAGTACGGCGACCAGGCCGTCGACTGCAACCCCATCGGCAACCTCTACAAGCAGCAGGTCCGCCAGCTCGCCCGCCACCTCGGCGCGCCCGAGGAGCTCGCCGAGAAGCCCGCGACCGCGGAGCTCTGGGCCGACCAGACCGACGAGGACGAGATGGGCGTCGGCTACGACGTCGTCGACGCCGTCATCGCGCTCCACATCGAGGGCGGCGTCTCCACCGCGGCGACGGCCCGCGAGCTCGGCGTCGAGGAAGGTGTCGTCGAGACCGTCCGCAAGCTGTACGAGGGGAGCGCCCACAAGCGGTCGATGCCGCCCGCACCCGAGTCCGCCGACCTGTAGTCAGGCGCTCTCGTTGTCCGACGCCACGACCTCGACCTGGTCGTTGGGCTGGAGGACGTACGTCGTCGGGTCCACCGGCTCGCCGTTGACCACGTAGCGCACCGTGTCGCCCTCGCTCGACCGGTACACCGACCCGTCGAAGGCGAGCGCGTCGGCCGCGACGTCGATGCCGAGGCTCGCGAGCGCGTACTCGAGGGTGACACCCTCCGCGTGCCCGTGCCATCGGTCCCCGTTGCCCCGCTCGTAGTGGAAGGCGGGGTTCTTACGCGCCCGCTGGAACTCTGGCTGGCTGAAGTCGAGCGACCGCCCGTCGATTGTGACGGTCATCCCGCCGTGGTAGTGCGGGCCGCCGACGTTGGTCGGCTGCCGTGGCGCGCTGTCGTTCAGCGTGTCGGTGCTGCCGCCACCGCCCCCGCCGAGCAGGCCGACGGCGGCGCCCCCGAGCAGGACGAGTCCGACGACGGCCACCGCGGCGTAGACGAAGCCCGATACGCCATCGCTCCCGTCGTCCATCGCGTCGACACGCCGCTGCTCGATGGGGCCGAGGTCCTCCTCGTGTTCGTCCCGCAGGTGTTCGAGGTACGGTTCCTCGTCCTCGAACGACTCCGAACAGTGGTCGCACTCGTGCACACCCCCACTCTGGGCCCGGGACTACTCATATTTTCCGTGTGGTCGCTCACGAAACGCACTACCGCTGCCGCAGGTCCAGCTCCCGCGTGACCGCGTCCTCGCGTTCGACCAGCTCGCGGTACTGCGACGCCACCGCGGCCGCGCTCAGGGCGTCGTCGCCGACCTGCCCGACCGGGTCGACGCGGCTCCCGATGCGGACGTAGGTGACCTGCACGTCGTCGAGCGCGGTCGCCAGCGACTTCGAGAGGCCACGTGCGGCCGGGCCGACCGCCCCCCACTCTATCTGCTCGGGGACGAGTGAGTCGGCGTACGTCGTCCCACTGAAGATGACCGTGCCCTCGTTCTCCCGGAGGTCCGACAGCGCGGCGTTGACGCAGGCAAGCGACCCGGAAACGCGGACGTCGAAGATGTCGCGGAGACGGTCCGCGTTCGCCTGCCCGACCGGGCGACCACCGCCACCGGTCGCGTTCAGCACCAGCGCCGAGATGGGCCCGAACGCCTCGCGCACGGTCTCCATCCCCGCCTGGACCGACGCCTCGTCGGTCACGTCGGTCGGGACCGCGAGCGCTCCCGTCCCGAGGTCCGCGGCCAACTCCTCGATGAACCCCTCCGAGCGCGCGAAGAGCCCCACGTCGTAGCCCGCGTCGTGGAGTTCGCGTGCGACTGCTTCGCCGATCTTCGGGCCGACGCCAGCGACGACTGCGGTTCCCGTCATGGACGAAACCAGTGGCAAGAGGCGCAAAAGCGTTCGCTGAAACGCGGTTTGGTAGCGCGAGTGTCAGGTCCGCGACGGCCGGCTCGCTGGCGTCACCAGGCGATGTCGCCGGCGTTCCGCTCGACCAGGTCCGCGAAGGCATCTGCCTCGCGGGCGTGCTGCACCGCCCGGTCCGCGTCGTCGCGCAGCCGTCGCTTCAGCACCGACAGTGCAGCGGGGTCGTTCCCGGCGATCTCCTCGGCCACGGACGCCGGCTCGTCGACCACGCGCGACACGAGCCCCATCACCAGCGCCTCGTCCGCGTCGACGGTCCGGCCCGACAGCGCGAGGTCCATCGCCTCACCCTCGCCGACGACGCGCGGGAGTCGGGACGTCCCGCCCCACGCGCCGAACAGCCCGAGCGAGACGCCCGTCTCCGCGAACGTGGCCGCGGGCGTGGCGACCCGGACGTCGCAGGCGAGCGCCAGCTCGACCCCGCCGCCCCGGGCCGGCCCGTCGATGCCGGCGACGACGACCGCCTCGGCCTCCGCGATGGCGGTCGCGACCGACTGGCCAAGCTGCGCGAACGCCCGTGCCTCCTCGCGGCCGAGGCCCCCGACGACTTCGAGGTCCGCCCCCGCAGAGAACGCCGCCCCCTCGCCGGTCAGGAACACCACCGGTGTCTCCGCCTCGGTCACCGCGGACCGCAGCGCCCGCAGCCCCGGCTCGGTGAACGCGTTCCGCCGGTCCGGCCGGGAGAGCGTCACCCAGGTCACGTCCCCGTCAACTGCCGTTTCGATCATACGTTGGCGAGTTTTCGCTTTCCAAAGGTCTTTGCCTTTCCCCCCGCTAGTCGGCGGCAATGGACGAGGTCGCAACGTGCAGGCGCGCCGCCCAGGAGGCGCTCGCCGACATCTACCCCGACCGGCTCCGGGACGACATCGCGTCCCGCCTGGCAGCCGCGCCGATGGCTCCCGGCGTGGTGACGCTCCGCTGTGCCCGCGCCTGCGACGACGACGTCGAGGTCGAGAGCGTCGTCGACAGGGCCGCAGGCGTGCAGCTCATCTACGACGGTCTCCGGCTCACCCGCTCGCTCGCCCACGACGAGCCCTGGACCGAGACCGACGACCACACGCAGGCCAACCTCGACTCGCTGGCCGCCACGGTGCTCGTCTCACGCGGTTTCTACCTCCTCGCGCGGACCGACGCCGCCGCCAAGGCCGTCGGGACCGTCCGCGACTTCGGCCGCGACCAGACCGACCGCCGGCAGCCCGACGCCGACACGACCGCCCTCGACGCCAGCCTCGAACGCGACGTGTTCGAACTCGCCGCCGTCGCCGGCACCACCGCCGTCGGTGCCACCCCCACGACCGAGCTGTTCGCCCAGCTCGCCGGCCTCGTGCCCACGGACGGGAGCGAGCCGCTGCCAGCGGTCGAGGCGCTCCCCGCCGCAAGCGACCTCAACATCGGCGCGACGGCGGGCGAGACCGCCAGCAGGGCCGACGACCACGTCCGCCAGTCGGCGACGGATTCGTAGACGGGAATCGAAACCCATTAAAACTACACCGAGCAACGATAGGATGCACTTCGGTGCCTGGGTAGCTTAGCGGTAAAGCGCGTCCTTGGTAAGGACGAGAGCGCGGGTTCAAATCCCGCCTCAGGCTTGCTTCTTCACTCGGATTTCTCGCACGGAGAGGCCAGGGTCTGTCAGGAGGTTCAACCACGCAGACCCCCAACTATTTTCAGCTCTCGGCCTCTGAAATAAGACGTGTCGGCGAACTACGTGCGACGGACTGCCGTCACCAGGCTGTCGGTCACGCAGGAGCAACGCGAAACCCTGGAGGCGACGATTGCCGAGTGGAAACGGGGCTGCCAGCTCGCGACCGACCTGGCCTGGAACCGATGCCACGCTAAGCGGGAAGTGCAACCGCTCGCATACGACACCGTCCGTGAGAAGACGACCCTCGGGAGCCAGCACGCGGTGCTGGCTACTCAACAGGCTGCGGACGCGATTAGCGGCTGCATCGAGCGAAAGCGCATGGGCAAGAAGACCAGCAAGCCCCGCTTCACCGCACCGACGGTGACCTACGACGCACGGTCGATGACCCTATTCGACGACGGAACGGTATCGCTGGCGACCGTGGGGGACCGTATCCGGTGTCCGCTCGTGCTTCCCGACGACGAGGATGGCTACCAGTGGCAGTTCCTCGACTCTGACGAGTGGGCGCTGACCGAGAGTACACTCAGGGCACGCGACGGGGCGTACTTCCTACACCTCGGATTCCGACGGCCGAAGACCGAGCGAACCACCGCCGAGGACGGGACGGTCCTCGGGGTCGACCTCGGTATCGAGAACCTCGCCGTCACGAGCACCGCCTGTTTCGTGAACGGTCGCGAACTTACCCACCGTCTCCGTGAGTTCGAAAAGACACGTGCCGGGCTCCAGCAGAACGGAACCCGAAGTGCCCACCGGACGCTCGAACGGGCGAGCGGCCATCAACTTCGGTACGTTCGTGACGTGCTCCACAACGCAGCGAACGACATCGTCAGGGAGGCACGGCGGTACGACTGCGACGTCATCGCGCTCGAGGACCTCGCCGAGATTCGAACCCATACCGGGGCGGCGTGGGGACACCGCTGGGCGTTCCGAACGCTCTCCGAATACGTCTCCTACAAGGCGGAGGCGGTCGGTATCGCCGTCGAACGGGTCGCACCAGCGAACACCTCGCGACGCTGTTCCGAATGCGGGTTCACGGTCGCCGAGAACCGGCGGTCACGCGACGAGTTCCGCTGTCAGGAGTGCGGCGCAGAGGCGAACGCGGACTACAACGCGGCGAAGAACATCGGTCTGCGGTACGTCCGTCGGGGCCACCAGTCGTCCCGGCGGACGGGCGACGGTCGACTCGCCCTGCAGTCCGGAACGGTGACGCCGAACGGCGGATTCACCGCCTACCCCGACGGGTTCGAGGCCGAGTTCACGGACGAGTCCGCCCCATCGGAAGCGAAGTCGTAGACTGAGCGGAACGGGGTGGACAGTCGATATCCCGGCCTAGGCTCTTCTCGCAGTCGATTCCCGGCTAGAGTCCGTTTCGGCGCTCCCTGTCGACCGCCGACCAACCACCCATCCAATCTGTCACGAACCGTCAGAAAAATTCTTTTCGAACCGCGAACGTACATCTAACTGCATTCGAGGTGACCAGCGATGGCACTGCCCAGGAGTACACCAACCTCGTGGATGCAGAGCCTCGACGTCCCGAGCCAGCTGTTCGGGACCGGTCGTGACGACTACGAACTGTACGAGGAAGACGGCGAGTTCGTCCTGAGCGTCGAACTCCCCGGGTTCGACCCCGAGGAGATAACCGTCGCGTGGGACGACGGCGTCCTCAACATCGCGGCGGAGCACGAAGACGAGGCCCGGGGCCAGCGCAAGACGTACCATCGCCGGTTCCGGTTCCCGAAGGCCGTCGCTGACGAGGAGATCACGGCCGAGTACACCAACGGCATTCTCGAAGTGAGGCTGCCGGTGATGGCGGACGCGACCGCCACCGGCACGGAGATTCCGGTCGAGAGCTGACCGGAGACGCACCGTCCGGGGTCCTAGAGGCGACGAGCGGGCACCCGGACCCGGTTCTCGTCGCGGTTAGTCCTCGGCGTCGGGCACGGGTTGCTCAGCGTCGGCGTCGAGGAAGCCGTGGTACGGACAGACGTGCTCGTCGCGGATGAGCTGTTCGTCGACGATTCTGAGCCCGAGCTCGTCGAGGTCCTGTGCGATGCGGTTGAGGTCGTCGTGGTCGGTGCCGATGGCGTTGACGTAGACGTTCCGCTCGCCGGTCATGATCTCCCGGACCGCGGTCACGCCGTTGACCTCGCGGGCGCGGTTCGCGAGGGTGTCGCGGTCCGGAACCGGTGCGGTACAGATAATCTTCGTGTAGAGCGGATAGCCGGCGAGGTCGTAGTCGATGTCGATGTGGTAGCCCCGGATGATGCCTCTCGTTTCGAGTTCCTTGAGTCGCGTCCGGACCGTACTCGGCGAGATGTCGAGCTCCTCGGCGATGTCGCTGGACGAAGTGTGTCTGGCGTCTCGCTGGAGATAGTACAGGATGTGTCTGTCGACGTCGTCGAGTGTACCGTCTTTCATCTGCTGTCTGGGTGGTCGGCGAGCACTATTCATTGTTTGGCTCCGCCGCCGGTCGGAGTGCGTGTCGTCGAGCGGCGTCGTCACCGGGAGAGTTCAAAGACATTTAGTGTGTTTAATCGGCCTTATTTTGACAGTCCGTGAAAAGAAACCACTAGTTTATGCTGTTCCGTCACCAAGTACGGGGTACGACCCCGGGCGTGGTCGCGAACCACGGCCCGGACGACACCCACCACCATGAGACAGAGCCCACGCGGCCCGGACGAGCCGTCCGTCGAGGCCTGGTACGTCCTCGGCGGCGGTCCAGTCGGAGAACAGGTTGCCAGACGCCTCGCTGACATCGGTCTGCGGGTGCGGTACGTCGACGACAGTCACGAGTCGTCGGTAGTTCCGTCGCACGAAGCCGACCCGACCGACGTACGGGGCCTCGAGACGACCGGCATCGGCCCGGCCTCGACCGTCGTGGTGGCGACCCGTCACGACCGGAGGAACCTGCTCGTGGCACAGCTCGTCCGCGTCCACTTCGACCCGGACCGCATCATCGTCCTGGCGAACCGCCCGAGCAGCGTCCGCCTGTTCGAGGAGGCCGGCCACGAGTCGGTCTGTGCGGCGACCGTGCTGTCGACCGGCGTCGCGGAGGCGCTATGAAGGAGCTCGAACGGGACCTCGGGCTGCCCTCGGTCCTCGCCATCAGCATCGGCGCGATGATCGGCAGTGGCATCTTCATCCTGCCCGCGCTCGCCCTGAAGATCGCCGGCCCGGCAGTCATCCTCGCGTACCTCGTCGCCGGTCTCCTCGTCGTCCCTGCCGCCCTCTCGAAGTCCGAGATGGCGACCGCGATGCCCGAAGCGGGCGGGACGTACATCTACATCGAGCGCGGTATGGGGCCGCTGCTGGGGACCATCGCGGGCGTCGGCACGTGGTTCTCGCTGTCGTTCAAGGGCGCGCTCGCGCTCGTCGGCGGTGTCCCGTACCTGCTGCTGCTGTTCGACCTCCCGCTGAAGCCAGTCGCGCTCGGGCTCGCAGCTATCCTCATCGTGGTGAACGTCGTCGGCGCGAAGCAGACCGGGCGTCTCCAGCTCGGCATCGTCGTCGTGATGCTCGCCGCGCTCGGCTGGTTCGCGGCGTCGAGCGCACCCAGCGCCCAGAGCGCAAACTACGCGAACTTCTTCGGTGACGGCATCGGCGGCCTGCTCGCCGCGACCGGGCTCGTCTTCGTCTCGTACGCGGGCGTGACGAAGGTCGCGAGCATCGCCGAGGAAGTCGAGGACCCCGGGCGGAACATCCCCCTGGGCATCCTCGGGTCGCTCGCGTTCACCACCGTCCTCTACGTCGTCGTCGTCGCGGTTCTCGTCGGCGTCACCGACCCCGGGAGCGTTGCCGGGTCGCTCACGCCGGTCGCGGACGCCGCCGAGCAGACGCTCGGGACCGCCGGCGTGTACGCGGTCATCGGCGCCGCCATCCTCGCGCTCGTCTCCACCGCGAACGCCGGCATCCTCTCGTCGTCGCGGTACCCCTTCGCGATGAGTCGCGACAGCCTCGCCCCGCCGTCGCTATCGGCGGTCAGCGAACGCTTCGGGACCCCCGTCGCCTCGATCACGCTGACGGGCGCGGTCCTGCTCGCGCTCATCGCGTTCGTCGACATCCTCGAAATCGCGAAGCTCGCGAGTGCATTCCAGATAATCGTGTTCGCGCTCGTGAACCTCGCCGTCGTCGCCTTCCGTGAGGGCGAGACCGAGTACGACCCCGAGTTCACCTCGCCGCTGTACCCCTGGATGCAGCTCTTCGGCGTCGTCGCCGGTGTCGTCCTGCTGACCCAGATGGGGACGGTCGCCCTCCTTGGGGCCGTGGTCATCACGGTCGCGAGTATCGGCTGGTACCTCGTCTACGTCCGGCCGCGGGTGGACCGGGAGGGCACCGCACGGGATGCCATCCGTCGGCAGGTCAGCCGCTCCGCACTGACCGACGTTGCGGACGGCCAGTCAGCGCCCACTCACGAGGTGCTCGTCGCACTCACGAAGGACGTCGGGCCGGACCGGGAGCGCTCGCTGCTCGCGCTCGCCGCCGACCTCGTCCGGCCGCACGACGGGCGAGTGGTCGCGGTCCGCTTCGAGGAGGTGCCGGACCAGGCCCCGCTGACCGAGGAGATGACCGCACAGTCCTCGTCGGACCTCTCGTTCGAGACGCGGGTCACGGAGCTCGCGGACGAGTTCGACGTGGCCGTCGAGGCCGACGAGGTCGTCAGCCACGACACGAAACACGCCATCGTCAACGTCGCCGCCGACCGCGGGGTCGACACGGTGCTCGCCGAGCACGAGCCGCTCCGGCTTCGCTCGCGGCTGTTCGGCGACCCCATCGACTGGGTCGTCCGCCACGCCCCGTGTGACGTGCTGCTCGTCGACAACCTGGGCTACGACCGCCCCCAGCACGTCGTCCTCGCGGGCGTCGGCCCGTACGACCCGCTCGCCGTCTCGGTCGCGGACACCGTCGCCGGGACCAACGACGGCCGGATCTCGCTCTGGTACCCCGTCGACAGCGACGCCCCGGACCAGTACCGGGCCACCGTCGGGGAGTACCAGTCCGACCTGTCGTCGCTCCTCTCCGTCCCGGTCCAGTCGACGCCCGTCCGCACGGACGGCGGCCGCGAGACGCGCCCGGACGTGGTCGTCCGCCGCGGTGCCGACCACCGGCTCCGGAGCGCGCTGTTCGACGAACGGCCGGCGTTCCCGAGCCCGCAGTGTACGACCGTCACCGTCTACCCCACGCAGTCCGAGCGGCCCGGCCTGCTGCGCCGCCTGCTCGAACGGCTGGTGTTCTGAGACGGGGACACCGGTCGGGTCGTCGCCGAAGATTGATTGCCCGACGTGGCGACCCCACAGATATGGACGAAGTCGCCCGAACACGGTCCATCTACGAAGAACACAGCGACGCGTTCGTCGAGAAGTACCGGAGCGAGTCCATCGCCGAGCGGTTCGGCGAGCCGTTCTTCGAGGCCCTCCAGGGGGACCGCGTGCTCGACGTGGGCTGTGGTCCCGGCTCGGACGCGGAGACGTTCGCCGACCGTGAGTACGACGTGACGGGACTGGACGTGACGCCGTCGTTCCTCGAAAGCGCCCGGACGAACGTCCCCGCCGCCCGGTTCTCGCTGGGGGACATGCGCCACCTGCCATTCGATTCGAGCACCTTCGACGGCGTCTGGGCCTGCGCTTCACTCCTGCACGTGCCACGCGAGGACGTCCCCGCCACTCTCTCCGAGTTCGCGCGCGTGCTCGCCGACGGCGGCCACCTGTACTGCTCGCTGAAGCGCGGCGACGAGAGCGGCTTCGACGCGGACGGACGGTTCTTCGAGCGTCACACCGCCGACGCGGTGGCGTCGCTGCTGGTCGGAGCCGGGTTCGAGCCGGTACACGTGGAGACCGCCGCCGCCGAGGAGGTCGCGAGCCGGGACGGCTGGGTGCAGGCGCTGGCGAGGGTCGCGTAGCCACGGTCGCACGGCTTTTGTCCGGGCGGTCCGAACGACGGGTGAATGCGCAGGTCCCTGCTGCTCGTCGTCGTCACGCTCGCACTCGTCGCGCTGGCGGGCTGTACCGCCCTCGGCGCCCAGGAGGCTGACCCACCCGCGGGCGACGACTCGCTCGCGGCCGACGCCTCCGTCACGGACCCGACCACCGACGTACAGGGCTGGGAACGGGGCTACTGGCACAACGAGTCGCTGAACGTCGACCCCGAGGATGGCCTGACCGAGGCCGAACTGCAGGCGCTCGTCTCCCGCGCGATGGCCCGCGTCGAGGTCGTGAGGGACGTCGAGTTCGACGAGCCAGTCGACGTCGAACTCATCAACCGGTCCGAGTACAGTGCGGGCGGGGGTGGCGGTGGCTCGCCGACGGCCAGCCAGCGCGCCGCCGCGGCCGAACGCGCCGCGGAGTTCGAGGCACTGTTCGTCGTCGGCGAGACGACCGACGCGGGCGAGGCCGAGGAGGCGACCCGGGAGGCGTCGGTGCAGGGCTACTACGACACCCAGCAGGACCGCATCGTCGTCGTCTCGAACTCCGACACGCCCAGACTGGCCGAGCTGACGCTTGGCCACGAACTCGTCCACGCCTACCAGTTCCGAGGCCCGCTCCGGCAGACCCGAATCCCCCAAGACGTCTCGCAGGACGGCATCGTCGGGCTACGGTCCCTCATCGAGGGGGACGCGAACTTCGTCGAGCGCCGGTACGAGGCGCGCTGTGGCGAGGAGTGGGACTGCCTGCGCCGGAGCGACTGGACCGACGAGGGCAGCGGCGGGTCGGACGTCGGCTCCGGTGATGGCACGACCGCCGCCAGCGCGGGGCCGAACCTGGGTATCTACCTCCAGTCGTACTTCCCGTACGCCGCCGGCGAGTCGATGGTCGCCGGCGTGTACGAGCGCGATGGCTGGGACGGCGTCGCCCGACTCTACCAGGAGCCGCCGCTGTCGAGCGAGCAGGTCATCCACTGGCGGTCGAACCCGGACGACGCCAGGTCGGTCTCGGTCCCCGACCGCAGCACCGGCGACTGGGAGCGCGTGACCGCCGGCGAGCCGGCCGGCCGAACCCTCGGCGAGGCGAGCCTCGCGACGATGTTCGCCTACACGCTGTACGACGACCGCGACGGGAGTCTCGTCGAGGAGGGCGCGTTCCGCCGGCAGGACGGCCCGGGGCCACGCCTGACCTACGACCTGGCCCCGAGCGCCGGCTGGGGCGGCGACCGGCTGTACGCCTACCGCAACGGCGAGGAGACGGGCTACGTCTGGCAGACCGAGTGGGACTCCAACGCCGAGGCTCGCGAGTTCGCGAGCGCGTACCGGGACCTGCTCGAGTACCACGGTGCCGTCCGCGCCACCGCCGAGACCTGGGTCATCAGCGACGGGGAGTTCGCCGACGCCTTCTCCGTGCGCGTCTCGAACGACGCCGTGACCATCGTGAACGGGCCCGACCGGTCGGCGCTGTCCGAGATTCATCCCGAGAACAGCCGGGTGACTGCCGCCGACGTTGCACCCGCTCAGGGCGCGATCAACTCGACGGCGTGTGGCACCTCGCCGCCGAGCAGCGCGTCGAGCTGTTCCTGACAGGAGGTGCCGCTGGCGGCGACGACCGGCTCGCCGGCGAACTGGTCGGCGAGCTCCTCGCCGACGTCCATGCTCAGCTCGTAGTAGGTCTCCTTGTAGCCGAAGCTCCCGGCCATCCCGCAGCACTCCACGTCGGAGGTGCGGACTGTCGCGCCACACGCTTCGAGCACCGCGACCGTGTACGGTTCGAGGTCGAGCGTCCGGCCCTGACAGTGGCTGTGGTAGGCGACCGCCTCGGGCGGGTGCCCGAGCGCGTCGGGCGAGCCGCCGTTCTCCAGCAGGCCGTAGACGTACTCCATGACCTCGTAGCTCGCGTCGGCCAGCCTGTCTGCGGATTTCGGGGCCAGGAGTCGCTCGTACTCCCGTTCGAACATCGCCAGCGCGGAGGGCTCGACGACCACCACGTCGCGCCCGGCGTCGATGTGCTCGGCCAGCCCGGCGTAGACGTGGTGGGCGTGGTCCTCCGCGGTCGAAATCATCCCCTGCGAGAGCGGTGCCCGGCCCGAGGACCGGACGCGGGGGACGTGGACGCGCACGTCGAGCGCCTCCAGCGCGCGGACCGCTGCCTTCCCGCGGTCGACGAGCACGTAGTTCGTGTACGCGTCGGGGTAGAGCACGGCCTCCCGCGCGGCGTCGTCGGCAGCGACGCGGGGGCCCCGGTCGTCGAACCAGTCGACCAGCGTCTCCCGCCGGAACCGCGGCAGGTCGCGCCGCCGGTCGACCCCGAGGAAGCGTTCCATGACGGCTCGTGCGGGTCCAGCGTCGGCCAGCCAGTTCGAGACGGGTGCGGTCGCGCTGCCGAGCTTCGCCAGCCGCTCGAAGTTGCCGAACAGGCGCTTGTCCAGCGCGAGCCCGGACGGCTCCTCGTCGGGCGACAGCCCGTCGACGAGGTGGTCGAAGGTGTCGGGGTCGGCGTCGCGGTTCAGCCGGTCGCGGACGACCGTGTTGATCCACGGGATGTCGATCTTCACGGGGCAGGCGTCGACACAGCGCGAGCAGCCGGTGCAGAGGTCGTTGAACTCCCCTGCACTCTCCATGCCGTGGACACCGGCCTCCCAGCCGGTCGCGATGCCGCCCGAGTACGTCTCGCCGCCGAAGCCGTGGCCGCCGACGGCCTGGAAGTTCGCACACGAGTTCGAGCACGCGCCACACCGGATGCAGTACAGCGTCTCCCGGAGCTGGTCGTCCTCGCGCAGCTCGGTGCGGCCGTTGTCGACGAGCACGAGGTGGAACGCGCGGTCGTCGTCGGGGTCGTCTGACTCGGCGGCCGCGTCGCCGAACTCGATGGGTTCGTCGCTCTCGAAGTCGAGCGTCGGCGACGCGGTCGGCGGCGTGAACAGCGAGACGTACCGGGAGATGTCCTGCCCGGTCGCCGCCTTCGAGATGAGGTCGACGAACGGACCGAAGTCGTCGACCGACGGCAGTATCTTCTCGATGCCGGTGACGGCGACGTGGGTGTCCGGCGTCACGGCGCACTTCCGGGCGTTGCCCTCGTTGGTCACGAGCGCCATCGACCCCGACTCCGCGAAGACGAAGTTCGCACCGGTGACGCCGACGTCGGCCTCGCGGATGCGTTCACCGAGATAGTCCCGGGCGAACCGGGTCATCTCCTCGGCCGTCTCCAGCGGTTCGTCGGGCTCGAACGTCGCGTTCAGCAGGTCGGCGATCTCCTCGCGAGACTTGTGCAGCGCCGGCCCGACGATGTGGCTCGGCGATTCCTCGGCGAGCTGGACGACGAACTCCCCGAGGTCCGTCTCGTAGGTGTCCACGCCGGCGGCCGCGAGCGCGTCGTTCAGCTCCAGCTCCTCCGTCGTCATCGACTTCGACTTCACGAGCGTCTCAGCGCCCTGTTCCTCACAGAGCTCGGTCACGTAGCGGTTCGCGTCGGCCGCGTCGTCGGCGACGTAGACGGTGCCGCCGTTTGCCTCGACGGACTCGCGTAGCTGCTCGACGAGGTCCGGGAGGTCCGCGATGGCGGCCTCCTTGATGGCTCTCGCCTCGTCGCGGCTGTCGTCCCACGCTTCGAACCGCTCGGCGGCGGCGTAGCGGTCGCGGTTCTTCCCGCGGACCTTCTCGCCGATGAGCGGCCCCTCCGTGTCGAGCAGGTGGCGGATGTGGGCCGCCTTCTCCTTGCGTTCGGAGCTCATGCTGTATCGGCCTCCACGAGCACGACGTGGACCTCGTTCGGGCCGTGGACGCCCTCGACGAGTCCACCCATGTCCGCCGTCGCGGAGGCGCCGGTCGCGAACACGTGCGAGCCCCGGCCGGCGGCGACCTCGCTGGCCAGCCAGTCGACGGCGTCCCGGCCCGTGGCGACCACGTCCGCGGCGTCGAGCACCGCGACGTGTCGCTCCGGGTAGAGGCTCAACGGCTCGTCGCCGCCGGCGCTCGACCGGATGACGACGCTCCCGTACTCGGCGATACCGAGGCGGGCGGGCGTGACGCCCGTCGCCGCGTCCTGCAGCTCGCCCGGTGTGAACGTCGTCGCGACTGAGTCGGGCAGGGTGGCGTCGACGTGCAGCGGCACACCGACCGCCGGGTCGTCGACGGCCGCCGCGAGCGTCGCGGATAGCCCGTCGAGCGTCGTCCGGTCGTGGGACACGTCGAGGTCGTCGAGCGCGTCCAGGAAGTCGTCGGTAGCTGTCACTGTCGAAGACACGGTTACACACCGAGGTATCGTTGACGGAACGCCTCGTCCTCGCGGATGCGGTCACTCGTCACCTCGTCGACGATCTGCCCCTCGTCGAGCACGTAGTGGCGGTCCGCGATGGCGAGTGCGGCCGCGACGTTCTGCTCGACGAAGAAGACCGTGATGCCCTGCTCCGCGTTGATGTCGGCGACGATGTCCTCGATGCGCCGGACGATGTACGGCGCGAGCCCCTCGAACGGCTCGTCGAGCAGCATCAGGTCCGGGTTCGCCGCGAGCGCGCGGGCGATGGCGAGCATCTGCTGTTCGCCACCGCTCATGTTCCGGGCCTCCTTCCCGCGCATGTCCTCGAGTTCGGGGAAGAACGCGAGCGCCTCGTCCAGCCCGAGCGGGTTCGCCGCGTGGTTGATGGCGAGACGGACGTTCTCGACGACCGAGAGCCGCGGGAAGCACCGCCGTTTCTCCGGCACGATGGCGATGCCGCTGTTCGCGCGCCGGTGCGACTGCCAGCCCACGATGGACTCGCCACGGTACCGGACGTCGCCACCGAGCACCGCCGGCTCGTCGGCACCCATGATGGCGTGCATCGTCGTCGTCTTCCCCGCGCCGTTGCGTCCGAGCAGGGAGACCAGCTCCCCCTCCCCGATGGCGAGGTCGACGTCGAACAGCACCTGGCCGGTGTCGTAGCCGGCCGCGAGGCCGTCGACTTCGAGCAGTGCGCCGGACGGTTCCGTCGTGTCCGCGGTCGTGCTAGCGTCCCAGTCCGAACTCATAGTTCCTCCCGCATACCACCGAGGTACGCGTCCTGAACGGCATCGTTCGCCTGTATCTCTTCGGGCGGGCCGGTCGCGATGAGCGACCCCCGGTTCAGCACCGAGATGCGGTCCGAGATGGAGAGCACCACGTCCATGTCGTGCTCGATGAGGACGACCGTCAGCCCGAGCTCGTCGCGGATCTCCTCGATGAGGTTCGCCGTCGCCGTCGTCGCGCCCGGGCTCATCCCCGACGTGGGTTCGTCCAGCAGCAGCACCTCGGGGTCGGTCGCCAGCGCCATCGCGATGCCGAGCCGGCGCTGGTCGCCGTGCGAGAGGTTCTTCGCGAGCGTCGACGGCAGCGCGTCGAGCCCGACGGTGTCGAGCAGTTCGAGGGCTCGCTCCCTGCCAACGGACCGATGGTCCCGAAACAGGTCGAAGCTGAACGCGCCGCGCCGAGACGTCTGGACGACGACGCGGACGTTCTCGAGCACCGTCTGCTCCTCGAACAGCTCGTTCGACTGGAACGACCGGGCCAGCCCGAGGTGGGGGCGCTCGTGTTCGTCGCGCTCGGTGACGTCCTGCCCGTCGAGGAACACCCGTCCGTCGGTCGGCGGGAGCGTCCCCATGATGGTGTTGAACAGCGTCGTCTTGCCAGCGCCGTTCGGGCCGATGATGGCCCGGAGCTCGCCGCGCTCGACGCCGAGCGAGACGCGGTCGACCGCGGTGACCTCGCCGAACGTCCGGCGGAGGCCGTCCGTCGCCAGTGCGGCCGTCGTAGGGTCGACCGCAGGGTCCGGCGACGGCATCGTGTCGGCCTCGCGGCCGGCGTCCGTCGGCTCCCCGTCGTCGGCCGTCCCGGTGGCTGCGTCGGCGGTGTCGCTCATTCGGCCACCCCCTTGACCCGAACGTAGAGGTCGCGCACCCAGTCACGCAGGTAGCCCCAGATGCCCTCCAGCGGGGCGACCACGACGAGCACGACGAACAGCGCGCCGAGGAAGAACTGCCAGTGGGTCAACACCCCCGAGAGGTCGACGCTCGTGAACCCGAGGTGCAGCACCTCGAACTCGTTGAGGAACTCCTCGGTGAACTGCCAGACGAACACGCCCGCGACGGGCCCGAAGAAGTACCGGACCCCGCCGAGGACGGCCATCAGCACGGTGTCGCCGCTGGTGATGACGCTGAGGGTCTCCTGTGACGCGCCGTACCGGTCGATCATCAGCACCGACCCGGCGAGCGCCGAGAACGCGGCGCTGATGGTGAACGCCTGCACCTTGTACCGGGTCGTGTTGATGCCCATCGCCCGCGCGAGGTCGCCGTTCTCGCGGATGGCGACGAGCGACCGCCCGAACGGCGAGCGGACGATCTGCCAGAGCGCGAGCATCGCGACGAGGAACACGGCCGAGACGAACCAGTACCAGTCGATCTCGAGACCCGTGAAGACGACGACGAGCTGGCCCCGCGTCGACTCGACGAAGCCCGGCAGCACGTTCTGTGTGACGCCGTTCGAGCCCCCGGTGAGGTTCAGCGGGTTGCGGTTCGCGGTGAACTCCACGGCCTGTGCGACCGCCAGCGTGAGGAAGGCGAAGTATATCTCGCCCTTCTCGACGGTGAGCCGTCCGAGCAGGTAGCCGACCGTCGCCGCGACGGCGATGCCGACGGCGGCGGCGACCGGAAACGGCAGTTCGGGCGCGCCGGCGCGCCCGGAGACGCCGATGGCCGCGGCGTACATGCCAAAGCCAAGGAACATCGCGTGCCCGAACGAGAGCAGCCCCGCGTAGCCGAACAGGAGGTTGAACGCCGCGACGAACACCATCCAGATGAGGATGGTCGCCGCGACGGCCTCGTAGCCGAGCAACAGCGGGTGCGAGATGACCGGGCGCAGCAGCAGGACGACCAGCACGAGCCCGACCGGCACCCGGTAGCGCAACAGCAGCGAGCGCGCGCGGTCGAGTGCCTCGGTCGGCCCCTCGCCGGTCGCG
This sequence comes from Haloarchaeobius sp. FL176, assembly GCF_024609245.1. GTDB lineage: Archaea > Halobacteriota > Halobacteria > Halobacteriales > Natrialbaceae > Haloarchaeobius. The sequence goes on along the minus strand of NZ_JANJYH010000002.1, from coordinate 84,238 downwards.
GTCTCGCCGCTCATTCGAGGAAACCCTCCTCGCCGAACAGTCCCCGTGGCCGATACAGCAGGATGAGTATCATCACGAGGTACGGCACGAGGTTCCGTATCTGGAGCGCCAGCCACGGCTGGTTCGTTACCTCCGCGAGCGCGGAGAGCACGACCGGCGTGAGGTACGCCGACACGCCGATGAGGATGCCGCTCACCACGCTCCCGAACAGGCTCCCGATACCACCGACGACGACGACCACGAACGCGAGGATGACGAACGTCTCACCCATCGTCGTCCGCATGCCCGTCTCGGCGGAGTACAGCACGCCGGCGAAGCCGGCCAGCGCCGCACCGAGGAAGAACATCGCGGTGAAACGTATCGGGAGGTTCACCCCGACGAACTCGGTCATCTCGCCGTCCTGTACCCCGGCCCTGATCGTGAGCCCGAAGTCGGTCCGCGAGATGAGCAGGTACACCGCGGCGATGGTGATGACCGCGACGCCGACCAGAAACAGCCGGTAGGTCGGAACCGTCGTCACGCCGAGGTCCGTCCCGCGCGTAAGCACCGACGGCCGGGAAATCTCCAGTGGGGCAGTACCCCAGTACGCGCGGATGACCTCCTCGATCATCATCGTCAGGCCGAACGTCGCGAGCAGACTGACGATGGGGTCTGAATCGTAGAGGTATCGCAGCACGGTGATCTCCAGCACGACGCCGACCACGCCGACGATGAGCGGGGCGAGTATCAGCGCCGCCCAGAACGGCAGGCCGAGCGTGACGACGACCGAGTACGAGATGTACGCCCCCAGCATGAAGAACGCACCGTGGGCGAAGTTGACGATACCCATCAGGCCGAGGATGAGCGAAAGCCCGAGCGTGACGAGCACCAGCACCATCCCGTACACGAGGCCACCGATGGCCTGGTCGATGAACAGCCCGGGCTCGACGGCGAACGTGACCGCTAACAGGACGACCGTCAGGAGCCCGGCCGCCCACCAGGCCGGCGAGACCGTCGCGAGGTCCTCACGGGTGAGTTCGGTCGTGCTCATCGATCACATCGAACAGCCGGTTTCGGAGACCGGGCGTGCCACGTCGTCACCGTCGAACGTGTTCACCGTCTGGAACCACCGCTTGTAGGGGTCCTCGGACATGGTCTCGACGTCCATCGCCTCGACCGTGTAGGTCGGCTGGATGAGCTGGTGGTCGCCCTCGCGCCAGTACATCCCGCTGTCGCCGCCCTTGATGTCGGCGGCCATGGACGACACCTCGTGGCCCTCCAGCGCGCCACGCATGTCGTCGGCGTTGGTCGAGTCCGCCCGCACGGCCGCCCGTACCGCCTGGTCCATCGAGAGGTAGCCGAGGAAGTGCCGGACGTACGGGTCCGTGTTCGAGGACTCCGCGACACGCTCGCAGAAGTCGACGCTCGCGTCGGTGTCGACCGCCGGCCCCCAGACCTGCCCCGCCGAGTCGAGGATTCCGGCCGACTCACGGTCCAGACCCCAGAAGACGGCGTCCTCGAGCTGGTGCATCGCGAGCGTGTAGTCTCCCTGCATGCCCTGTGAAACGAGCTGGTTGGACGCCTTCCGCAGGTCCAGCCCGGCGATGAGCATCCCGATGCCGTCCGCGTCGGAGTTGTCCGCCTCGTTGAGGTACGGCGAGTAGTCGTCCGCCGGGAACGGCGTCGCCGACCGGCCGACGACCTCCTTGCCCTGCTCCTCGAGGATGCGGCTCACCGCCGACTGTGCGGTGTCTCCCCACGCGTAGTCCGAGTACAGCAGGTACCAGCTGTCCGCACTCTCGGCCATCTCGGCACCGATGCTCGCCGCGAGCATCGAGTTCGACGCGGTCGGCCGGAACGAGTACGGCCCGCACGCCGCGCCGGTCAGCCCGTCGCCGTGTGCCCCCGTCGGCATGTAGATGACCTCGTTCTCGTTCGCCCACGACGCCATCGCCTGCGCCGCACTGGAGGAGACCGCGCCCATCGTGAAGTCCGCCTCCGCCTCCGTGACCATCCGCTGGAGCTGGCTCACGCCCGTCTGGGGGTCGAGCTGGGTGTCGCCGTCCTCGACCGTGATGCTGACGCCGAGCTCCTCCTCCAGGTCCTCGACTGCGAGCATCGCCCCGTCCAGCGCCGCCTGGCCGAACACCGAGAACGGCCCCGACAGCGACGTCGCGACGCCGACGGTCAAGTCGTTCGCGCCACCCTCGTCACCACCGCCACCGAGACAGCCCGCGAGTCCACCGATGCCTGCCGCGCCGGCCGCGCGGAGCACCGTACGTCTGTCCACCGTGTCCCAAGTGTTGTTACCACTCATGCCCTTGACTAACAAATGGTCATAGATAAACCTACGTGGTGAAATCGAAAGCTGACGGCGGGGTCTGCCTGTCAGACCGGTGGATTCAAATCCGTCGATTTCGCTATCCACAGCGAACCGGCCGCCCGCCCTCCCGGGACTATCTTTTTTACCCCCCGCTCGCGTAGCGTCCCCCATGAAGTTCGTTATCGTGGGCTACGGTCGTGTCGGAACGAGAACCTGCCGCATCCTCAGCGAGGAGGGCCACGACGTCGTCGTCGTCGACAACGACCCGGACCGCGTGGAGCGCGCGCGCAACGACGGGTTCCACGTCGTCGAGGGTGACGCCGAGGACGAGGACGTCCTCGTCGAGGCTGGAATCGCCGACTCGGACGCCATCGCTGCGCTCACCCCCGATCTGAACGCGAACTTCACCGCCTGTATGATCGGGAAGCACAACGGCGCCCGGACCGTCCTCCGCATCGACGAGGACTACCGCGAGGACATCTACGAGAAGTACGCCAGCGACGTCGACGAGGTCATCTACCCCGAACGGCTGGGTGCCGCCGGCGCGAAGACCGCGATGCTCGGTGGCGACTTCAACGTGCTCGCGGACGTGACCGAGAATCTGCAGTTCTCCGTCTTCGAGATCCCTGCGGACTCCCAGCTCGTCGGCAAGCGCGTCGTCGAGGTCGACCTGCCCGCGCAGGCACGCGTCTACGCCCACGGGTCGAGCGACGGATCACTGACGATTCCGCTCCCCTCAACCTCTATCGAGGCGGGCGACCGGCTCGCCGTCGTCGCCGAACAGACGGGTATCGACTCGGTCCGCCAGGCACTCACCGCTGCCTGAGGGTGTGGGCATTGAAAGGGGGGAGAGACAGCTACCGGGCGCGCGACGTGTAGGATGGGAGTTCGAGGCCGTCGTGCGCGCCCTACCGGTTCGTGACCTCCGTTGCTCATAAAGTTACGTCAGACGTTTGTCGCACACCGACGCCAGAACCCGCCAGCGGTTCGCTTTTGTCGTCCCACCGACTCACTCCGACCATGCAAGGCACCGGACCGCCGCTCGTGACACCCTTCGACGAGACCGGCGACGTGGACGAGGCCGCACTCCGTGCGCTGGTCGACCGCGTCACCGACGCCGGCGTCGACTTCATCGTGCCGTGTGGGTCGAACAGCGAGGCACCACTGCTCACGCCAGTGGAACGCCGTCACGTCGTCGAGGTCGTCGCCGACCGAAGCGAGGTACCCGTCCTCGCCGGCACTGGGCAGCCGGGCTACCGGGAGACGCTCGCCGACACCGAGGCTGCCGCCGCGGCCGGTGCCGACGCCGCGCTCGTGGTGACCCCGTACTACTTCAGACACGACCAGTCGGCCCTCGCGTCGTACTACCGCGACCTCGCCGACGAGAGCCCCATCCCCATCTACCTCTACAGCGTCCCGAAGTACACCGAGACGGCGCTCGACCCGCGCACCGTCGAGTCGCTCGCGACACACCCGAACGTAGGCGGTATCAAGGACTCGAGCGGGAACCTCGAACGGCTCCAGCGCACCGCCGCGCTCACCGAAGACGCCGACTTCGCCGTGCTCGTCGGGAGCGGGAGCATCTACGCTGCGGGCCTCGACCACGGCGCGGACGGCGGGGTCCTCGCGCTGGCGAACGTCGTTCCCGAGCGCGCGAGCGAGGTGTACGAGCGCCACGCCGCCGGGGACGACGACGGCGCACGCGCACTGAACCGGTCACTCGTCGAACTCAACCGAGCAGTCACCGGCCGCTACGGCGTCCCGGGACTCAAGGCCGCGATGCGGTCGCGGTCGCTCCCCGCCGGCCACGTCCGGCGGCCGTTCCGCCCGGTCGACGACGCCACCGCGACCGAGCTCGCCGAACTCGTCGAGGCCGCACGATGAGCTGGGGTGCGCTGTTCGACCGAGCAGCGGCGTACGACGTGACCGTCGACGACGTGCGGACGACGCTCGCCGAACACCGTGCCGCGAGCGCCGGCGAACCGGACGCCGACGAGGAGGGCGGCGATGGGCGCTGAGGCTGCCGCCCGCGTCGTCGCCGATGCGGACGTACTCGCTGCCGACCTCTGCTGTGACGGGCCGAGCCGGGAGGCCATGGACCACGTCCGGCGACATGACTGGGTGACACTGGTCGCGAGCGATCACCTGCTCGACGACGCGGCCGCGGTCATCGCGGCGCTGACGGACGCGTCGCTCGCGGCGGACTGGCGAGAGCGGATCGAACGAGAGCGCGAGCCAGTCGATCACCCCGCGACCGACCACCCGGGTCTCGCGTCGGCGTACCGGGGGCAGGCCGCACACCTCCTCAGCTTCGACGAGGGGCTCGGGAGCGTCGACGCCGGCGCGAACCTGAACCGCCGGATGTCGGTCAGCATCCGGACGCCGGACGCGTTCGCACGGCTGTTCGACGCGGAGAGCCTGTACGAAGCCGTCGTCGGTGACGAGTACCCGGGGCCGGACCGCGACCCACGGGCCTGATCAGGTCCGTTCGAAGGTTCGCCTCAGGAAGACGTAGACGAGTGCGAAGTCCACGGGTGCGACCGCGAGGAGGACCCAGTACATCGAGGACTCGGACATGAAGAGCACTCCGGCCGCCATCAAAAGCATGATCGAACTTCCGGTGGCGGCGAACAGGGCGGCCTGGTGGGGACCGAGTCGCTGGACGAACGAGTTAGAGGACATCACCGTAATCGGGGGACGTGGTCCGCAAAGAGCTGCCGATTACCGCTCCTCGTTGACCCGGCGAGCGACCCGCCGGAGGATGGGTCGCGGCGTCACGCGCGAGAGGAGGTAGAGCGCCTTCATCGGTAGCCCCGGAACGACGACCTTCTTCCCCTTCATCAGCCCCGTGTAGCCGGCCTTCGCGACGTCCTCGACGGGCTGTTTGTACGTCGATCCGATCGCCGAGTCCCCCGTACCCGCACGCGACTGGAAGTTCGTGTCGACGGGGCCGGGAGCGAGCACCGTCGCGGAGACGCGGGTGTCGCGCAGCTCCTCAGCGAGTGCCTCGGTGAAGGAGTTGACGTACGCCTTGCTGGCGTAGTAGCTGGCCATGAACGGCCCCGGCTGGAAGCCGGCGGTCGAGCCCACGTTGAGTATCTTCCCGCTGTCCTGTGCGGTGAAGTCGTCGAGGAACAGCCGGCTCAGCTCGACGAGCGTGACGACGTTGAGCTGGAGCTGCGTTCGCTCCTCGTCGATGTCGGCGTCGGCGAACGGGCCGTGGGTACCGATGCCGACGTTGTTCACGAGGATACCCACGTCGAGGCCGCGGTCGTGAACCGCGTCGTACAGCTCCTGGCTCGCGCCATCCCGGTCGAGGTCCATCGGCAGCGGTGTCACGTCGACCGCGTAACGGGACTCTATCTCGTCGGCCACCTCGTCGAGCGTCGCCTCGCTGCGGGCGACGGCAACGACATCGTGGCCGTGACGGGCGAACTGTCTGACGAGCTCGCGACCGATGCCGCTCGACGCGCCGGTGACCAGGGCGGTGTCGCGTGTCATGTCGACAACGGCGGCCGCGAGGAGAGTAACCCTTCGGGTTTCGGCTGGGCGAACAGGCGGCGCAGCTCGGCCCCCGGCGATGCGCCGCGCTCGCGCCTCGGTCGGCCGGGGCACTCGGTCAGAACACGCCGACCCTGCCTCCGGCTTCGTACTTGAACGCCCGGGTGGACTACCGTGGGCCCTTCCGCTCGGCCGGCTCCGCGGCGAGCCAGTCCGCGAACTTCGCCAGCGCACGGCCACGGTGGCTGATGGCGTTCTTCTCGGCGGTGCTCATCTCCGCGAGTGTCTGGCCGTCGTGCTCGAAGATAGGGTCGTAGCCGAAGCCACCGTCGCCGCGCGGGTCGATGATGCGACCCTGGACCGCGCCCTCGAACGTGGTGACCTCGTCGCCGTCGTAGTACGCGAGGACGGTCCGGAAGCGCGCCCGGTCGTCGTCTGCGGTGCCGACGAGCTCGCGGACGCCCTGCACGCCGACGGTGTCCTGGACGTAGGCGGAGTACGGGCCGGGGAACCCGTCGAATGCGTCGCAGAACAGCCCGGCATCGTCGACCAGGACCGGCTCCTCGCCGCCGAGGTGGGCGAACGCCTCGCGCGCACCGTAGGCGGCGATGTCGCCGAGGTCGTCGCTCTGTATCTCGGTGTAGTCGTAGTTCACCTGCTCGACGGGCTCGGTGAGGTACTCGCTGGCCTCACGAACCTTCCCCTCGTTGCTCGTCACGAAGCGAATCGTCATGCGATAGCGTCGGCGTGTCGCCGCCAAAGAGCCGTCGGTCGCGGCCGACAGCCGACAGTCAGCAGTCCAGGTCCCCCAGCAGTTCGGCGGCGGCCTTCTGGAGGTGTTCGGCGGCGGTGCCGGTCGAGCAGTCGAGCGCGGCGGCCACGTCCGCCACGGTCGCGGCCCGCGGCACCTCGTAGTACCCGAGCTCCTGTGCGACGCGGACGGCCTCGCGCTGGCGGTCAGTGAGCCGTGCGCCCGCGGCGGCCGGGTCGGCGGCGTACTGCCCGACGCGCTCGATGTCGACGTCGATGCCGTCGGGGGTGGCCTCGAACAGCTCCCGGAGCCGCTCTGGCTCGCCGAGGACACCGATGGACACCGAGCGGTCCATCCGGTAGGACAGCGGCGGGACGGCAGCGATGCTCGGCCGCGAGAACGCCTCCATCAGCCCCTGGCCGGTCTCGTCGGGGTCGTCCATGACGTAGACGTAGAACCGATCGTCGCCGAGCGGTGCGACCTCGAACGACCGGACCCCCTCGACCTCGCGTAGCGCCGCCTCGTACGGCTCGCGCGGGCCGCGGACGTGGAACAGGAGCGTGTTCGCGTCGGGCGTGGCGAAGTTCCAGTTCACGAGGTAGTACTCGTCGTACCCTCCGTGGTCGCAGACGAACTCGTGCATCGGATGGATGGTCTCCGCCGAGTGCCTGAGCGTGACCTGCAGGTACTTCATCGACAGCGGGTTTGGGCCGATGACTTAAATCCCCTAGCGACTGCGACCAAAATTCCGTGGCCCGCGCGGCACGAAACCCAGTATGGAGCGACCGACGAGTCACACAGGGGGTGCCGGACCGTGAGCGGCGGCACGACCGAGGCGCTTGCGCGGACCGAACAGGCGGCAGAGCCGGACATCGACGGCCTCGTGGGCGAGTACGTCCTCGACCGCGAGGAGCACCTGAACGCGCCGGGCATCGTCGTCCGGCCGGACGAGGTCCAGACCGTCCTCAGCCATCTCAAGCGCGAGGCGGGCTACGACCACTGCTCCTGCGTCACCGCCCAGCAGTACGAGGACCGCTACGAGACCATCTACCACCTGAAGAAGTACGACGACCCGACCGACGAGCTGAGCGTCGTCGTCCCGACGAGCGTCGACGACCCGTGGAGCGAGTCCGCCGCCCCCGTCTACGAGACGGCGAACTGGCACGAGCGCGAGGCGTTCGACCTCGTCGGCATCGACTACGGCGACCACCCCGACCCGCGGCGCATCCTCCTCCCACGTACCTGGCAGGGGCACCCGCTCTCGGACGACTACGACCAGAACCAGCCACAGGTCGTCCCGCTGGAGGAGCACGCGAACCCGCTGCACGACGACGAGCGCGAGCAGGACACGATGTTCCTCAACATCGGGCCACACCACCCGTCGACCCACGGCGTGTTGCACGTCAAGACGGTGCTCGACGGCGAGACGGTGGCCGACGTTGACCCGGATATCGGCTTCATCCACCGGTGCGAGGAGCAGATGTGCCAGAACGGCACCTACCGCCACCAGATTATGCCGTATCCCGACCGCTGGGACTGGGCGTCGTCGGGCCTGCTGAACGAGTGGGCGTACGCCCGTGCCGCGGAGGACCTCGCGGATATCGAGGTGCCGGAGTACGCACAGGTCATCCGCACGATGGGGGCCGAACTCTGCCGCATCGCCTCCCACATGCTCGCCATCGCGACGTACGCGCTGGACGTCTTCGGCGAGTTCACCGCCGCCTTCCAGTACGGCATCCGCGACCGCGAGAAGGCGCTGGGCCTGCTCGAACAGCTCACCGGCCAGCGGATGATGTTCAACTACTTCAGGCTCGGCGGGGTCGCCTGGGACCTCCCCGCCCCCCGCGAGAAGTTCTTCGAGGACGTGCGCGAGACGCTGGCGACGCTCCCCCCCGCGCTGGAGGAGTACCACGACCTGCTCACGAGCAACGAGATCTTCCAGCTCCGCTGCGTCGACACCGGCAACCTCGACCCGGACGAGGCCAAGGAGTACGGCTGTACCGGCCCGGTCGCCCGTGGCTCCGGTATCGACTACGACCTCCGCCGGGACGACCCGTACGGCTACTACGACGAGCTCGACTGGGACGTGGTCACGCGCGACGGCTGTGACAACTTCGCCCGGGTACTCGTCCGCCTGCAGGAGGTCGAGGAGTCCGCGAAAATCATCGAGCAGTGCGTCGACGTCCTCGAGAGCTGGCCCGACGAGGACCGCACCATCCAGTCCAACGTCCCGCGGACCCTCAAGCCCGCGGCCGACACCGAGGTGTATCGTGCCGTGGAGGGCGCGAAGGGCGAGCTCGGCATCTACATCCGCTCGGACGGCACGGACGAGCCGGCCCGCTTCAAGATCCGGAGCCCGTGCTTCTCGAACCTCTCCGCGCTGCCCGCCATGGCGGAGGGCGAGTACGTTCCCGACCTGGTCGCGTCGCTGGGCAGCCTCGACACCATCATGGGAGAAGTGGACCGCTGATCAGTCCTCGACGACGACCTCGACGGCCTCGTCGTCCTCTTCTTCGGCACCGGAGCCGGAGTTGCGCTCCTGCAGGAGCAGGCCACCGGCGACCGCGATGACGAGCCACGAACGCCAGTTCGCCAGGTTCAGCGTGTAGCCGATGCCGAACGGCTTCTTCACGAGCATTCCCTCGCCGGGCTCCCAGTACGAGGAGAGCATGCGACTCATGCTCGGTCGTTCGAAGTTGTACGGAACCCCCAGAATCTCGCCAGAACTCGGTTTATCGGGCATACCTGTCCGTACGGGCGGTTGATTTAAGAAGATTGTCGTCGGGACGACCCCGAGGCGCTGTCAGGCGTACTGCTTTTCGAGGTACGCGACGATGTCGTCGGACTCGGGCATCCCCTCGACGCCGTTGTCCGGGTCGACCAGCACCGGAACGCCGGTCTGACCGCTTACCTCCTCCACCTCGGTGCGCTGGCTGTGCGACCGGGGGACTTCGTGGGTCTCGTACTCGAGGCCGAGCTCGTCGAGCTTCGTCTTCACCTTCGCGCAGAACGGACAGCCGGGCAAGTCGTACAGTTCGAGGGTGGACATGCTGGTCGTCGCTTGGTGCCTCGCGATAAAAGGGACGGCGGTCGTGTGCGCCGGTGTCGCCAGACCACGGCGCGAGAGAGTCGCGGGAGATCAGCCGACGATACCGCTGGTTCGGACGGCGAAGTAGACGAGGAACGCAGCCGCGAGCAACCACTGGCCGGGCGAGGTGTCGTCGAACTCGCCGGCGGCGGTCTTGACGATGGGATAGCTGAGGATGCCCGCTGCGATACCGTACGCGATGGAGAACGTGAAGGGCATGACCATGATTGTCAGCCCCGCCGGGACCGCGTGGGTGATGTCGTCCCACTTGACCTCGACGACGTTGCGCAGCATCAGGATGGCCACGACGACCAGCGCGATGTGCGACGCGTACAGAGGAATCGCGGCCGCGAGCGGGACGAACACGAGCGAGACGAGGAAGAGGGCTGCGACGACGAGCGCGGTCATCCCCGTCCGGCCGCCCTCCTCGATGCCGGTCGCGGACTCGATGTACGTCGTGACGGTCGACGTACCGAGCATGCCGCCCGTGGTCGTACCGACCGCGTCCGCCATCAGCGGCTTGTCGATGTCCGGCAGTTCACCGTCCTCGTCGAGGAAGTCGCCGGCCTGGCCGACGCCGACGAGCGTGCCGGCGGTGTCGAAGAAGTCCACGAAGAAGAACGTGAACACGACGAGTGCGAACGTGAACGCCTCGACGTCCTGGAAGCCGGAGACGAACGCACCGGCGAGCGGCGTGATGTCGTAGGTCGCCTGCGGGAGCTCGCTGGCGACGAACGCGCCCTCGGTGACGAAGTCGCCCGAGAGCGACCCCGAGCCGATGCCGGCGAACGAGAGCGCGAAACCGGCGAGCGTGGTCAGCACGATGCCGATGACGATGGAGCCCTTCACGCCCCGGGCGTAGAGGGCCACGGTCAGGAACAGGCCGACTGCGGAGACGATGGCGACCGGGCTCTCGGCGATGGACGACAGCGCGACGATGGTGCCCGCCTCGCCGGTGATGATGCCCATCGCCTCCAGGCCGATGATGCCGAGGAACAGGCCGATACCGGTCCCGACCGAGAACTTCACCGGTTCGGGGATGAGGCCGATGACGTACTCCCGCGCGCCGACGGCGGTGAGAACGATGAACAGCACACCCTCGGTGACGACGGCGGCGAGCGCCGTCTGCCACGGGATGCCCATCGCGCCGACGACGGTGAACGCGAAGAATGCGTTCAGCCCGAGGCCGGGTGCCTGCGCGAACGGCCGGTTCGCGTAGAACGCCATCACGAGGATGGCGGCGACGCTCGCGAGGATGGTGACGACAGCGATCATCTGGATGGTCTGCGGCTCGCTGTAACCCGACAGCGCGATGCCGGGGCTCGTGACGTTGCCCTCGGCGTCGGTCGTCTGTGCCATGACCTGCGGGTTGACGGCGACGATGTAGCTCATCGTCAGGAACGTCGTCAGCCCCGCCAGCAGTTCCGTTCTGAGGTCTGTACCGTGCTCGTCGAAGCCGAAGTAGTCGGCGAACCAGCTGGACCCACCACCAGAGCCCGACTGCCCCGTCGAACTATCACTGGAACCCATAATGCACGTACGGCCAACCACAAAACTGATTTACTAAACCGTTCCGGAAAACAGGCGGAGAGCTATTCACATTCGTGTATAATTTCGTGGTTTCACGTCGGGGAAGGGAGTCCGCCCGGGTGCGGTGCCTCGCGGCTCCGCCGGTCGTACCCGGGCGACTGGGTCACTGCGAGCGGCCGAGCCGGTGGTCCACACCCCCACCCGCGGCTCCACTTTTTATATCATCCCGCCCAATCACGGGGTAGATGCACGTCGCGGACCTGCCGCTGGCCGAGCGCTTCGTCGAGCACTTCGAGACCCGGGGCGTCGAGGAGCTCTACCCGCCACAGGCGGCGGCAGTCGAGGCCGGCGTCTGCGAGGGGGAGCGCGTTCTCGCCGCGGTCCCCACCGCATCGGGCAAGACGTTCGTCGCCCAGCTGGCGATGCTCACCAGCGACGGCCCGGCGGTGTACGTCGTCCCGCTGCGGGCGCTCGCGACGGAGAAGTACGACGAGTTTACCGAACTTCCGGACGTGAGCGTCGGCATCGCCACGGGTGACTTCGACGCGACCGACGAGGACCTCGCCGAGCACGACATCGTCGTCGCGACCAGCGAGAAGGTCGACTCGGCGATTCGGAACGGCGCGGCGTGGATATCGGCGGTCGACTGCGCGGTCGTCGACGAGATACACCTGCTCGACCAGGACGGCCGCGGGCCGACGCTGGAGGTGACCGTCGCCAAGCTCCGCCGGCTCACGCCGGAGATCCAGCTCGTCGGGCTCTCCGCGACGGTCGGCAACGCCGGCGAGATTGCGGACTGGCTCGACGCCGAACTCGTCGCGAGCGACTGGCGACCGGTCGAGCTGAAGACGGGCGTCTACGCCGAGGAGACCGCCGCCTTCGACGACGGGGAGGAGCGGGACATCCCGACCGGCGGCGACCAGCCGGCCATCGCGCTCGCCCGTGATGCCGTCGACGAGGGCGGCCAGTGCCTCGTGTTCGTCTCCTCCCGACGGTCGGCCCAGGCGCTCGCGGAGGACCTCGCCGACGAGTTCCTCGACGACGCAGCAGAGGTGGCGGAGGAGCTGCGGGTCCTGGCGACAACCGGAACCGGCACCGACCTCGCGCGCTCCGCCGCCAACGCGGTGGCGTTCCACCACGCCGGGCTCTCGGCGGACCAGCGCCGCGTCGTCGAGGACGCCTTCCGGGACCGCGAGCTGACGGTCATCGTCGCGACACCGACGCTCGCCGCCGGGGTGAACGTTCCAGCTCGCCGAGTCGTCGTGCGCGACCACGAGCGCTACGACGGCGACGGGATGGCTCCGCTCCCGGTGCTCGAGGTCCACCAGATGTTCGGGCGGGCGGGCCGGCCCCACCTCGACCCGTACGGCGAGGCGCTGCTGGTCGCCGGCGACGCCGAGGAGGGCGACGAGCTCCGTGACCGCTACGTCGGCGCCGAGCCCGAGCGCGTCACCTCGAAGCTCGACAGCGAGCGCGCCCTACGCACCCACGTGCTCTCGACGGTCGCGTCGGGCTTCGCGGACTCCCGGACCGAGGTGCTGGACCTGCTCGACGAGACGTTCTACGGGCACCAGCGCGCCGCCGACGAGCTCGGTTCCGTCGTCGGCGACGTGCTCGACTACCTCGCGGCGTCGGGGATGCTCGAGCGTCGCGAGGGGCTCGCTGCCACCCGCCTCGGGACGCTCGTCTCCCGGGTGTACGTCGACCCCGTCACCGGACGGTCCGTCGTCGACGCCATCGAGCAGGCGGCCGACCTCCCGCGCGTGACGCCGCTGACCGTGCTCGAACTCGTCTGCGACACGAGCGACATGCCGACGCTGTACGTCCGCAACGACGAGGCCGGCCGCGTGACCGACGCGGCGACCCGGCGCGAGAGCGAGCTCACGAAGTCGGTGATGAGCTTCGACGGCGACTTCCAGCGCTGGCTGGACGTGTTCAAGACCGCGCTGATGCTCGCCGACTGGGCGGACGGCGTCGCGCTCGACGAGCTCGCCGAGCAGTACGGCGTCGGACCGGGCGACGTTGGACGCATCGCCGAACGGGCGGCGTGGCTGCTCGCGGCCACGGAGTCCATCGCGGGCTACATCGCCGACGAGGGCGGTGAGGTCGAGCGCGTCGCCCGGGTCATCCGCGAGACGCGCGAGGCGCTGGTCGAGCGCGAGGCCTGAGCGGGTCGCTGGTCAGAACTCCCGCCCGAACGCGACGAACAGCGCGACCGTCCCGACGAACAGGAGCACCGCCGAGCCCGGCCCGAGACTGCCGGCCACGGACAGGTAGCCGATGTACGAGAGTCCCACGCTCGCCGCGCCGACCACGAGCAGGTACCCGAGGTGTCTACGCTCGACGGCCCCGCTCGGACTCTCGCGGCCGAGCTGGCGGTCCAGCTCCCGGGCGTGATGGCCGGCGTCCCAGGCGACTGTCGCCCCGAGTCCGCCGAGCAGCGTCGGCAGCGGTGGAAGCACGGTCCCAGCCAGGACGACCGCGAGGAACAGCCCCAGGGAACCGAGCGTGATACCCGTCCGGACGCCACGCCACACCCCGACCGCGAGCAGCGCGAATCCGACGGCTGCGAGCGCGACCGTGGCGACGCCGGCGAGTGCGGCGACGACGAGTGCGACGCTGCCCGCGAGCAGGCTCGCCCACGACTCGACTCCGCCAACCCGTCTCACCGCCGGTCACCCCGTTCGAGCGCGGTCGACAGCGGCTCGTCCCACGCCCAGTCCACGACCGTCACGCCGGCCTCCCGCAGGTCGTGGATCCGGTTCCGCCGGGCGACCCGCGCCAGCGACTGGCCCGGTGACCGGGTCGTCGTCGGGTCCGGGCTGACGACCGTCGCGGGGTGCCCGCCGACCTCGAACCGGCGGGCGATCTGTGCGGCGTAGTCGTCACACAGCGGCGAGAGCAGGAGCACCTGCGCGCCGGTCGGGAGTCGTCGATGGAGCCGGGCGATAGCCGTTCGTGCGGCGAGGTTATCGCTCTCGGGGGCCGACGAGAGCGCCGGGTGCGTCCCGAGCGTCTCGCGGAACCGGGCACGGTGGGCCTTGCCAGCTCCCGGCGGGAGCCAGCAGTCCGCGGTGCTGACCGCGGTCAGTCCGACCCGGTTCCCGGTCGCGGTCAACGCCGGGTAGAGCGACGCGACCGCGCCGAGCGCCCGGTCGAGGGCGTGCTCCGAGTCCGGGTCGGGCGCGACGTAGCTCGCGCCGCGGGCGTCGACGACGAAGACGATCGTCGCGGCACGCTCGCGCTCGAACTCGACGGTCGCGAACTCGCCGGTCCGGGCCCAGCGTCGCCAGTCCACCCGCGAGAGCGGGTCGCCCTTGCGGTACTCGCGAGTCGCGTGGAACGTCGTTCCCTCGCCACCCTCGCCGGTCCGTATCTCCCCGGCGGCACGCGTCCCCTGCCGGCGGAGCGGGACCGTCGGCACGGCCTCGAACCGGGGGAGGACCCGGAGCGTCGACTCGACGGGACGCAGGCACTCGACCGCGCTCGTGCCGGCGGGGTCCCGCTCGACGGTCAGTGTCGGGCCGAACTCGTGGCTCCCACGGCGAGCCACAACCGCGTACCGCAGCGTCGTCGATTCGCCGGGTGCCAGCGCGACGGCGGCGCGCGGCGAGCCGTCGACGACCGGGAGACCGGCGGGAACGCCGTCGACCAGCCGGCAGTCCGCGACCGCCGTCTCGCCCTCGTTGGTCACCGTCAGCTCGACCGCGACCCGGTCGCCGGGGGCCACGTCGTCGTCGGCCAGCGTCCGCTCGACGGCGATGACGGGCGGGTCGCTCGCCGCGGTCCCCTCGGCATCGAGCCGCGCGGCACCGAGCCTGGCCGCGCCGAGGCAGCCGAACGGGAGCGCGGCGAGCAGGACGACCGACGGCGACTGCAGCAGCGTCCCGACCGCGAGCGTGGCCACGCCGAGCGCGCGCAGGCCGCGCCAGCGCCCAGTCGCCCGACGTTCGCGGACGTGAACGCCGCCGTCGTGGTCCGGGGGCAGCGAGGGGACCGTCTCGACAGGGCTCCGTGGGCCGACGGCAAACCAGCCCGGTGTGTCGCCCGCACGCTCTACCCCGGCGACGTCGGCGACCGCGTCCACGGTCCGCCGGACGTCGTCCCGGAGCGACGGGCCGCTGCGGAACGGGAGCCGGTCGCGCAACGATACGTCGTCGCCGTCCCCGGTCTCGCCCGCGAGGAACGCGGCGACGCGCCCGTCGTCGGTCCAGCTGCCGTCGGCGACGGCAGACTCGGCCGCGTCCCGGGAGCGGTCGCCGCGTCGGACGAGCACCGAGACCGCGGCGGCCGACAGCGCCGCCCGCAGGTCCCTCGCGCCACGACCCACCCGCCCCTCGTCGACGAACTGACCGAGCGCGCTCGTGACGGTCTCTCCCGGGGGGTCGGTCCCCGCCGCGCGTTCGACGGCCGGGAGCGTGCGCTGCTCGGGCTCGTCGACGACCACGGCGCTGAGGAGCCACGCGGTCAGAAGCAGCGCCACGACCGCGGCGGCGGCCGCGACGCCGCCTCCGAGTTCGAGTACGCCGACGAGGCCGAGGCCCACCGCCGCGAGCCCGACGGCCGCGAGCGCACGGTTCACGGCTCGGAGCCCCCGTCGGCCGTCGCCTCGATTCGTTCGAGCGCGCCCTGTGCCCGGTCCGCGTACGCCGCCGGGGGGTCGTCGCCGTAGCGGACCGTCTCGAAGACGTCGGTCAGCTCGGCGACCGCGTCGGGGTCGAATCCGGCGTCGACCGCCGCGGCGGCGAACTCGCCGGGCGTCGTCGATGCGGATGCACCCACGTCCAGTGCTGCGGTCATCTCGCGCCACGCCCCGTAGACGACGTTGTCGACGGGCCGGTCGCCCGCGGCCAGCCGCTCCGCGGCCGCGCCGGCCGTCGCCGCGACGGCGTCCCTGGTCTCGGCGGCGTCCTCGTCGCTGTCCCCGTCCGGTGTGTCGGTTGGTGTGCGGAGCCGCAGCCAGAGCAGTCCGGCACCCGCGAGGCCGACGGCGCCGACGACCGCCAGTCCGGCCAACCCGGTCCCGCCGGGGCCCGCCGACGGCTCCGGCGTCGACTGGTTCACCGCGCCCAGGGGACCCCCGCCGCCACCGGCTGGGGGCCGCGTGGCTCCGCCACTCGCGTTCGCGAGCAGGAACGCGACGACGGCAACGAGAACGCCGAGCAGGAGGAGCCCGAGCGCGGCCAGCCGTCGGTCGACGGTCTCTGTGGGGGTCTCCCGGCGGAGCGTCAGCAGGAGCAGCGGCACCACCGCGAGTGCGAGCAACACGGCGGTCGCGACGACCACGCGGGCGACGCCACGGCCGCCACCGCTGCCGACGCTGGCCGTCACCGGTGTGTCCGGCGTGGCGAGGGCGGCCGCGAGCGCGACGACGCCGACGACGCCTGCGAGCGCAACGAGGAAGGAGCGAGGGACCGATTGCATCCGGTCACAAGCGCGAGCGCGGCGAAGAAAAAGACTCAGGGTTCGACGTCGACCAGCGCGCCGACCGGTGCGTCGGTGAGCGCGGCCGCGCGCTCGGTGCCCTCGTCGCCGACCGCGATGAGGGCGAAGACGCCGCCGACTGACGCGCCGGCGTGGTCGGCGATGTCGAGCAGCAGCTCCTGCGTCTCGCCGGAGCGGATGAGGTCGTCGACGACGAGGACGGTGTCACCAGCGGAGAGGGAGGATGCAGGCAGGTAGTAGGTGAGCTCGATGCCGGACTGGAGGCGCTGGCGGGCCTCGACGAACTCCTCGACGGCCGTCTCCTTGCTCTTCTTCGCGTAGACACAGCGCGCGCCGAAGTAGCTCGCCATCGCCGCCGCGAGCGTGATGCCGTCCGTCGCCGCGGTCAACACGGCGTCCGGCCGCTCGAACTCGTAGGCGTCGGCGGCGACCGGCGCGACGAGGTCGAGGAACGCCTGGTCGAAGACAGCCGCGGAGTTGTCGACGTAGCCCTCGTCGTCGACCTCGATTCGGGCCTCGAGCTCGTCGCCGAGGGCCTCGTGACCGACGCCGGAGACGACTTCGCGGGCGCGCTCGGCGCTCGGGAGGACGTGGCCGTTCACGTAGCGGTTCAGGTCGCCCGCCGGGAGACCGGTGACCTCGGCGAGCTCGTCGTAGGTGCGCGTCTCCTTCAACATCTGGAGCACGTCGACGGCGCGAAGCTGGAGCGCCGCCTTCTCTGCGCGGTTCATGGCCAGTATACACGACTACGCAACTATGAATACGTCGAAACGAAAAACGGGCGTGCTACACCACGGACGTGTAACAGTCGAGCGCGGTCGGCCCGGAAGAACGGGGACGACAGCGAGGGCAGCGGCGGCGGAGCGGGGTCAGTCCAGCAGGAAGTCCGGTTCGACGTGCTTCTCGTCGCGCTCGCGGCGGAGGTGGTCGCGGAACGCGTCGATCTCGACGTCGTACTCCTGGTTCTCGTTGCGGTCTCGCACCGAGATATTGCCGTCCTCCTCCTCGTTGCCGCCGACGATTATCATGTAGGGCACGCGGTCGTTGTGTGCGCCGCGGATCTTCCGCTCGATGGTCGCGTCGCGGTCGTTGACCTCGACGCGGAACTCGTCGAACTCCTCGGCGATCTCGTAGGCGTAGTCGAGATTGTCGTCCGAGATGGCGAGGATGCGGACCTGCTCGGGGGCGAGCCAGAACGGGAACTTGCCCTCGAAGTGCTCGATGAGCACCATGAAGAAGCGCTCGTAGGACCCGTAGACGCCGCGGTGGATCATCACCGGGCGGTGGTGCTCGTTGTCCTCGCCGACGTAGGAGAGGTCGAAGCGCTCGGGCATGTTGAAGTCGAGCTGGACCGTCGGGCCGTCCCACTTGCGGCCGAGGGCGTCCTCGAACGCGAAGTCGATCTTCGGGCCGTAGAACGCGCCGTCACCGTCCTCGACGACGTAGTCGTCCTCGTGCTCCTCGATGACCCGCTCGAGGATGGACTCGGCCTTCTCCCAGATATCGTCGCTCCCGACGGACTTCTCCGGGCGCGTGGCGAGGGCGACCTCGTAGTCGAGCTCGAACGTGTCGAGCACCGTGTCGATGGCGTCGAGGATCTGCTCGACCTCCGCCTCGATCTGGTTCGGGCGGACGAACAGGTGGCCGTCGTCGATGGTGAAAGCCCAGACGCGAGAGAGCCCGGAGAGCTCGCCGGACTGTTCCTTGCGGTACACCTTCCCGTCCTCCGCGTAGCGCACCGGCAGGTCGCGGTAGCTCCAGGACTGGTCCTGGAAGATGGCGGCGTGGCCCGGGCAGTTCATCGGCTTCAGGCCGAACTCGTCGTCGTCGACCTCGAAGAGGAACATGTCGTCCTCGTAGTTGTCGTAGTGGCCCGAGCGCTTCCAGAGGTCCGTCTTGAACAGGTGCGGCGTCTCGACGTACTCGTAGCCGGCGTCGAGGTTGAGCTCCTCGATGAACCGCTCGAGCTCGCGCAGCACCGTCTTGCCGTTCGGGTGGTAGAGGGGCAGCCCCGGCCCCGTCACGTCCTGGATGGAGAACAGGTCCATCTGGTTGCCGATCTTGCGGTGGTCGCGTCGTTCTGCCTCCTGCTTGCGCTCTACGAACTCCTCCAGGTCGCTCTCGCTCTCGAAGGCGGTGCCGTAGATGCGCGTCTGCATCTCGTTGTCCTCGTCGCCGCGCCAGTACGCGCCGGCGATCTCGAGCAGGTCGAACGCGCCGATATCGCCCGTGGACTCCACGTGCGGGCCGGCACAGAGGTCCTCGAAGTCGCCCTGGGAGTAGAACGTGATCTCGGCACCCTCCTCGTGGAGTTCGTCGAGCAGTTCGAGCTTGTACGGCTCGTCTGCGAGGCGCTCCCTGGCGTCCTCGTAGGACACTTCCTCGCGTTCGAGTTCGAGGTCGTCGTCGACGATGTCGGCCATCTCGTCCTCGAGGTCGGCGAGGTCGTCGGCGTCGACGTCGATGTCGTCGAAGTCGTAGTAGAAGCCCTCGTCCGTCGGCGGGCCGATGGCGAGTTTGGCGTCCGGGTACAGTCGTTTCACCGCCTGCGCGAGGACGTGGGCGGCCGTGTGGCGCATGACCTGGACGTACTCGTCGGAGCCGTCGGTGACGATCTCGATGGCCGCGCCGTCGTGGACCTCGGCCTCCTTGGCGACGAGGTCACCGTCGATCTTGCCCGCGACGGTGTCGCGACCGAGACCGGGGCCGATCTCGTAGGCGACGTCTTCGACGCTGGCTCCCTCGGGGACGGAGAGTTCGGAACCGTCCGGTAGTACGACCGCTATCTGTGATTCGGATTCTGACTGGGACATGGCTGTTGTGGATGTCTCTGGTGGGTGTCTGCGAACGCGAAGAACGGTAGGTGGACGTTGATGTTAGAAGTGGGCTGCCGCCCGGCCTGTAAAGCAGACACCTACCATCGTACATCTCAATAGCCAAGACTGCAAGAAAAGGGTTGCGATGCACGCTGTGGTACGCTATCGCACGTTCTATCCGTCGTCGGCGTGACCGAGCAGGTCGCTCGCGGTGACGAGTGCCTCCATCTCGACGCCCACGTCGGCGAGGTTCTCGCGACCGCCCTCCTCCCGGTCGACGACGATGAGCGCGCGGTTCACGACCGCGCCCGCATCCCGGAGCGCCGCCACGGCGTCGACAGCGGACTGCCCCGTCGTGGCGATGTCCTCCACCACGACGACCTCCTCGCCCTCTTCCAGTCGGCCCTCGACCAGGTTTGCGGTGCCGTACTCCTTCTGCTGTTTGCGCGCGATGACGTAGGGCAGGTCCGCCGCCAGCGCGGTCGCCACCACGAGGGGGACCCCGCCGAGCGCGACGCCCGCCAGCTTCGTGTCCTCGACGCGCTCGGCGAACGCCGCGCCGATCTGGCGCAGGCAGTCGACGTCGGTCTCGAACAGGTACTTGTCCACGTAGTACTCGCTCGTACCGCCGTGGCTCAGTTCGAACTCGCCGAAGCGGACCGCGTCCGCTGCCACCAGCGCCGAGATGAGGTCGTCGTTCGTCATTGGACTGAGAGCCGCGCCCGCCGACAATAAGGCCCGTGGATTCGTTCGCGAGTGAACTGGCAGGTGGCTGGCGGCGATGCTACCGAATCAGCCGGGTGGCGCGCGCCGACGAGCGTACCGAGCGGAGCGAGTGTCGCTCGTCGTGCACACGCGAGGGACGAGAAGCACAGGAACGAGCGTCGGTCACGAGACGCTTGCGTCTCGTGAGCCCGCCGGAAATCTCTGATTTCCGGAGATGCAGTCGGCTGGGGTGGCGGGAGATGCGGTTCAGGTGGGCGGGACTGAAAGGGGACGACCATCTCGACGACGGCGGACGACGCACGAACCGCAGCGAGTCCCCCGAGTCGAGATAATCGGAGTTTTCTGGCGGGTAGTGACGGCAGAATCAACGGTAAGAGGGCGAACTGAAGAGGCTATAATCGAACTGTTTCACCACGGCTCCTCTTTCAGGTCGAGCGCGTACGCCACCCCGTTGGTCCCGATGTGCAGCAACGGCGTCACGACGACGACGGCCGCGAGCACCGGAACCGTGAACCACTCGCCGAACCACGCGGGGTCGACGACGGCGGCGAGCCCGAGCGCGCCCACGACGAAGTCCAGCTGGTCCAGCCCGGGGAACGCGGCCCCGCGGTCCCGGCCGGTCCGGCGTTTGAGGAACGACGCACCGATGTCGCCGACCATCGCGCCGAAGGCGAGTGCGAACGCGACCGGCAGCGGGAACGTCGGCAGCGCCACGTTCGCGGCGTCCCCCACCGACGCGGCGACCTCGGAGAGCAGCAGTGCGAGGCCCACGCCGACGCCCGTGCCGACGATGGTCCCACGCCAGGTCTTCCCGTCGCCCAGGATGCGCCGCCCGCCGAGGTTCCGTCCCCCGTCGATGGGCCGACCGCCGCCGAGGAGCACGGCGGCGTTGTTCGGCACGTACGCGGGGAGCATCGCCCAGAAGGCGACGACCAGCGTCGAGACGAGGTCCATGTCCGTTGGATGTCGACCGGCCACCTTAAGGTGTCTGGGTTGTCGGCGAACTGATGGCATCGTCGTGTCGGTGAGGCCGGCAGCTCGGGTCGGGCGACGACGAGAACCACGAACTGGCGGGACCCCACGCCAGGCGCGGACGGCTCCGGAGCCGCACTGGATGTAGGCGGCTCCGAGCGTCTCGCGGCCCCGGCCCCGGAGTGCTCCGGCCAGTCCGTCGCCCGGGACACCGAACGCGGTTTACAGTTTTCGTAAACCCTCGGCAGCCTGCGGTGTACGTCACCCGTCGAAGCGGAGTCCAGACGCCTCAGCCCGGTACATCAATCCTCTTGTACCACGGGCCCCCACTCTCGAGCATGATTCCGCCCATCGCGAGCCAGTTCGTCGCTGGGGAGACACCAGCGGAGGCACTGGAACACGCACGCGACCTGAACGAGGGGAACGTGAAGGTCATCCTGAACCTGCTCGGCGAGCACTACGACGAGCGCGGGCCGGCCGAGGAGGACGCGGAGGCGTACAAGCAGCTGGTCGCGGACATCGGTGACACCGAGGTCGATGCCTGCATCTCCATCAAGCCGAGCCAGATCGGGCTCGACGTCGGCGACGACGTGTTCGACGAGCTGCTCGGCGACATCGTCGACGTGGCGGACGAGGCCGGCACGTTCGTCTGGGTCGACATGGAGGACCGACACACGACGGATGCGACGCTCGACGCGTTCGAGAGGTACGCCCGCCAGACCGACGGCAACGTCGGCGTCTGCATCCAGGCGAACCTCAAGCGCACGCCCGACGACCTCGAACGGCTCGCCGACGTGCCGGGGAAGGTCCGGCTGGTCAAGGGCGCGTACGACGAGCCGAAGTCCGTCGCGTACGGCGAGAAGTCCCGTGTCGACCAGCAGTACCGCGACCTCCTCAAGCAGATGTTCGAGGAGTTCGACGACGGCATCGCGGTCGGCAGCCACGACCCGGAGATGATCGCGATGGCCCGGGACCTCCACGCCGAACACGGCACCCCCTACGAGGTACAGATGCTGATGGGCGTGCGCGAGGACGCGCAGTTCGACCTCGCCAGCGAGGGGGTCGAGGTGTGGCAGTACGCCCCCTACGGCGGGAAGTGGCTCTCGTACTTCTACCGCCGGGTCCGCGAGCGGAAAGAAAACGTCACGTTCGCGTTACGGGCGGTCCTTGGGCGATAGGAACAGAGACATAACCCCACGGTGGGATTTGTCGCGTGTATGTCGTCGTGGAAACGGGACTTCGCGTCGGGTCTCATCGTCGTCCTGCCGGTGCTCGTCAGCGCCTACGTCATCGCCTGGCTGTACGGCGTCATCTCCTCCGTTACGCCACAGCGCGTCATCAAGGTCGAGCTGCTCACCGACCTCGGGGTGTCGTCCGGCGTCGCGAACACGCTCGTCGAACCCCTGCGCGTGCTGGTCGTCCTCGCCGTGTTCGTCGTCTTCGTCTTCTCCGTCGGCTATCTGATGCGCACGGCCGTCGGCAATCTTGCCGAGGGGGTTATCGACGATATGGCGAACCGCGTCCCCGGCCTGCGTGTCGTCTACAACGCCTCGAAGATGGCCGCGGAGACCGCCCTCGGTGGGACGGACTCGCTCCAGACGCCCGTCCGTATCGAGCCCTGGACGGGGATGCGCATGACCGCGTTCAAGACCGGGAAGACGACCGAGGACGGACGCGTGGTCGTCTTCCTCCCGACGGCGCCGAACATCACCACCGGGTTCGTCATCGAACTCGACCCCGCGGACATCGAGGAGACCGACGAGCGCGTCGAGGACGCACTCACCCGTATCCTCTCGGCCGGGTTCGGCGACTCCGACCGGATGGGCGGCTCGGCGGTGGAAAACCTGGTCGAGGTCGAGGAGGACGAGTAACACCGGTTGCCCCCAACTGCGGGTATCAAGTGACCGGCGACAGTACTGTTCGTCATGGAGAGCGCGCGCTCGACCGAACGGTACGACTTACTCATCGGCGGGGAGCGCGTCCCCCCGGCGGACGGGGCGTACGTGGAGACAGTCGACCCGGCGACCGGGGAGCCGATCGCGGCGGTCGCCGTCGCCACCGATTCCGACGTCGACCGCGCGGTCAAGGCGGCCCGCGAGGCGTTCCCCGACTGGCGCGACACCGACCCGGCCGAGCGTGGCCGGACCCTGTACCGGGTCGCCGAACGCATCCGGGCACACGCCGACGAGCTGGCCGAGATAGAGAGCCTGGACCAGGGAAAGCCACTGTCACAGGCTCGCTCTGACGTGCTGAGTGCGGCTCGCTACTTCGAGTACTACGCCGGCGCTGCCGACAAGCTGGAGGGCACCAGCGTCCCCGTCGGTACGGGCCAGGTCGACTTCACCGTCCGCGAGCCGTACGGGGTCTCGGCCCAGATAACGCCCTGGAACTTCCCGGGCAACCTGTTCGCCCGTGGCGTCGCCCCGGCGCTGGCCGCGGGGAACACGGCGGTCGTCAAACCGGCTCCGACGACGCCGCTGTCGACCTACCGGCTCGCTGAACTCTGCTTCGAGGCCGGCGTCCCCGCGTCCGCGGTGAACCTCGTCACCGGCGGCGGCGAGACCGGCGCGGCGCTGACGGGTCACGAGGGCGTCGACACCATCACGTTCACCGGGAGCGTCGCCACCGGCCAGCGGGTGATGCAGGCGGCCGCGGCAGAGGTCACACCCGTCACGCTGGAGCTCGGGGGGAAGAACCCCGCCATCGTCTACCCCGACGCGGACCTCGACGAGGCGGTCTCGTGGATCGACCGCGGTATCTTCACGAACGCCGGCCAGGTCTGCTCGGCGGCCGACCGGGCCATCGTTCACGAGGACCGTTACGAGGAGTTCGTCGAGCGTATCGTCGAGCGGGCCGAGGCCTACGAGCTGGGCCCCGGCGAAGAGGACCCCGACATGGGACCGCTGAACAGCGCGGACCACTTCGAGCGCGTGCTCGACTACGTCGACGTCGGTGTCACGGAGGGCGCGACGGTCGCGACCGGTGGCGAGGCGCTCGACCGCGAGGGCTACTTCGTCGAACCGACAGTGCTCACGGACGTCGACAACGACATGCGGGTCGCCCAGGAGGAGATCTTCGGTCCCGTGCTGACCGTCATCCCCTACGACGACGACGAGGACCCCGTCGCGCTCGGCAACGACGTGGCGTACGGCCTCGTCGCCGGGGTGTTCACGAACGACGTCCGCCGTGCTCACCGTGCAGCCCAGCGTCTCGAGGCGGGGAACATCTACGTCAACAAGTGGTTCGGCGATACGAACCAGACCCCCTTCGGCGGCTACAAGCGCTCCGGCATCGGCCGGGAGAAGGGGCTCGCGGCGCTGGACTCCTACCTGCAGACGAAAAACGTCGCCGTCAACCTCGACGCCGGGCCCGGCGACGACCTTCCCGGTGCCTGAACTCGACGGACCCCGATACTTTTGTCGCCGCTCCGTCTCAGTCGGTCCATGACACTCGAAGACATGACCGCCATCGTCACCGGTGCGGGGTCGGGAATGGGACGGGCCACCGCCGAGCTGTTCGCCGAGCGGGGCGCGTCGGTCGTCGTCGTCGACCTCGACGCGGACCGTGCGGCGGAGACGGCCGACGGCATCGTCGACGAGGGCGGCGAGGCCGAGCCCGTCGTCGCCGACGTCTCCGACCCCGACGACGTGCAGGCGTTCGTCGACCGCGCAGTCGAGACCTATGGGGGGCTCGACGTGCTGCACAACAACGCCGGCATCCCCCAGCAGTCGACGCCGGTCGAGGACGTGACCGAGGCGACGTGGGACCGGATACAGGACGTGAACCTCAAGAGCGCGTTCCTCGGTGCGAAGTACGCTGTGCCGCACCTGCGCGAGGCTGCGGAGGGCGTCATCCTGAACACTGCCTCGACGTCGGGCATTCGCCCCCGGACCGGCCTGTCGGCCTACGCCGCGTCGAAGGGCGGGATGATCACCCTCACGAAGCAACTCGCACACGAACTCGCCGAGGACGGCATCCGCGTCAACGCTATCTGTCCGGTCGCGACCGACACCGGGATGCTCCCCGAGTTCGCGAGCGACCAGCTCTCCGTCGCCGACATGGCCGACACCATCCCGCTCGGGCGACTCGCCGAGCCCGGCGACGTCGCCAGCGCGGCGGCCTTCTTGGCCTCCGACGAGGCATCGATGATAACCGGGACCGCTCTCGAAGTCGACGGCGGCCGGGACATCTGACTCTCGGCGGTCCGGACTCATTCCACGCCCCGGCGACGCGTCGAGAGGCCACCGCCCGGCTGCACGACGGGGGCCAATCCTGTTCGACGGAAACACCGGCGTTCCCGCTTTCTGCGGTCTACGGGCGAGTTTTTCCCCTCTACAAACGGTTTTATAATGGAAAATAGTGATGTGTGTGCATGGGTATCGAGAGACGGCGACTGATCAAGCACACTGGTGGATTGGCAGGAATCACCGCATTAGCCGGTTGTCTCGGTGGGGACGGCGACGACGGCTCGAACGGTGATACCACGGCTCCGGGTGGGGGCGACGACACCGATACTGGCGGCGGAGGTGGTGGTGGGAACAACATCCGCATCGGCGTGTTGCTGCCGTTCTCGGGCGACTACGGGTGGGTCGGCGCGAACGTGCTCCCGGTCGTGGAGATGCTCGTCGAGGAGATCAACGACGGGGGCGGCATCGACGGCCGGCAGGTGAGCATCGTCCAGGGGGACACGGAGGCGTCGCCGGACGCGTCCGTCTCTGCGACGAACCGCCTCGTCAACGTCGAGAACGTCAGCGCGGTCATCGGTCCGACGAGCATCACCATGTCGGCGGTCATCGACACGCTCGTGGAGAACGAGGTCCCGGTCGTCACGCCGACGGCGGGGACGACCTCGCTCGACGACCGCGGCGGCGAGTACGTCTTCCGGACGGTCTCCTCCGACTCGCTGGGTGGTCGGGCCATCGCCCGCGCGGCCCGCGACGAGCAGTACAACTCCATCCAGGACTACGAGCGGATGGCGCTCATGGTCGGCAACGAGGAGGTGTTCCAGTCGTTCAAGGAGCCGATCCGGTCCTCGTTCGAGGAGTTCGGCGGGACCGTCACCACGACGATGGACATCCGGACCGGCAAGGCCTCCTACACCTCGGAGGTCCAGTCGATGATGGACTCCGACCCCGAGATAACGGTGCTCGTCGCGTCCGTCGAGGACAGCATCAAGATCACCGAGGCGGGGTTCCAGGCGGGCTACGAGGGCAACTGGTTCGCGACCCAGGACCAGACCAACCAGGACTTCCTCTCCCAGAGCGACAACCGCGTCACGAACGACATGCTCGGACTGAACGCGGCGACGTACCAGCCGGCCGAGGAGGCCGGTCGGCTCCAGGGGTTCTTCGACGCCATCACCGAGTACGCGGGGTGGGACGAGGGCTCGCGCGTGTTCGCGACGAACACCTACGACGCGATGAACGTGCTCGGACTCGCCATGAGTCAGGTCGCGGCCGACGGCGACGACCTCACCGGCCCGAACGTCGCTGCGGCCATCCCGACAGTCGCCCGCCCCCCGGAGCAGGCGGTCACTAGCTACAGCGAGGGTGCGTCCGCCACCGCCGACGGCACCGACGTGGACTACCAGGGACTGGTGGGTCCGATCGACTTCGACGACGACGGCGACATCGTCGCCCCCTTCTCCATCAGGCGAGCCCAGGACGGAGCGTGGAGCGAGGCGGGCCGGCTGCCGCCCGAGGCGCTCTGAGCTGTCGCGCCCTCTAACATGGTTCTGGACAATCTCATACAGACGTTCGTATTCGGAATCGTCGAGGGCAGTGTCATCGCCGTCGGTGCGGTCGGTCTCACGCTCTCCTACGGCGTCACGCGGTTCATCAACTTCGCGTACGGCGAGTTCCTCACCTACGGGGCGTACCTCGCGGTGTTCATCGCGGGCGGCCTGTTCGGGGTGTCGCTCCCGCTGCCGGTCGCCATCGCCGTCGCGGTCCTCCTCGTCGGGCTGCTCGGCGTGGCGGTCTCGCGGGTGTTCTTCGAGCCCATCTCCCACCGCGGCGCGCTCCCGTTGCTCATCACGTCTATCGGCGTCTCGTTCATCCTCCGGAACCTGCTCCAGGGGTGGGTCGGCGTCGACGCACGCCAGCTCCCCGTCCCACTGTTGCGCCGGAAGGACTACTTCGGCGTCCAGCTGACCGAACTCGAGGTCGCCGTCATCGTCGTCGGCGTGGTGACGATGCTCCTCGTGCACCTGCTGCTGCAGCGGACGATGCTGGGCAAGCGGATGCGTGCGACCAGCGGGAACCGCTCCCTCGCGGAGGTCGCCGGCATCGACACGCAACGCGTCGTCCGGCAGACGTGGTTCATCTCCGCGGCGGCAGGGGCGCTCTCGGGTGTCCTGTACGCCATCCTGTTCGCGCCGTTCCGCCCCGGGGTGGGGTTTGCGTACCTCATCGTCATCTTCGCCGCGACGCTGCTCGGCGGTATCGGCCGTCCATACGGGGCGATGCTCGGCGCGTTCATCATCGGCATCGCGATGAACCTCGGCTCGGCGTACCTCTCGGCGAACTACACCCGAGCGTACGCCTTCGTCATCCTGGTCGCCGTCCTGCTGGTCAGACCCGAGGGCATCAGGGGAGGTGAGTTCTGATGGCGTTGCTGACCGGCTGGGCGGCGTTCCTCGTCTCGGTGGGGACCATCGGCTGCATCTACGGGCTGTTGACGCTGGGCCTCAACGTCCACTACGGCTACACAGGACTGTTGAACTTCGGGCACGTCGCCTTCTTCGCTGCGGGCGCGTACGCCTCGGCCATCGTGACGATGCCGCCACCGTCGGAGGTGACGAACGCGAGCTACCAGATCTGGTTCAACCTCCCGATGCCGTACGCGTTCCCGGTGAGCCTCGCCGCCGCCGCCGTCGTCGGTGGGGCGCTCGCGTTCCTCATCGGGCTGACGAGTGTCAGACTCGGGACCCACTACCTCGCCATCGCGACGTTCGCCCTCGCCGGCGTGTTCAGCGACGTACTCGTCAACGAGGCGTGGCTGACGAACGGCTCGTTCGGGATGAACAGCGTCCCGAAGCCGGGGCGGGCGATGCTCTCGGCCGACGTCTGGCAGCTCTCGTACCTGCTCTTCGCCGCCGGCAGCCTGCTCGCCGTCTACCTGCTCCTCGAACGTCTCATGAACGCGCCGTTCGGTCGGCTGCTGAAGGGCGTCCGCGAGAGCGAGGCGGCGGCGAAGACGCTCGGGAAGGACACGAACGTCGTCAAGCTGAAGTCCTTCGTCATCGGCGGCATGGTCGCCGGATTCGCCGGCGGCGTCTACGCCCACTACCTCGGGAGCGTCGTGACCGCGCAGTTCATCCCGGCGGTGACGTTCACCGTCTACGCCGGGATGCTGCTCGGCGGCGCTGCCTCGAACACCGGGGCGGTCGTCGGCGCATTCACCGTGGTCGCGTTCCGGGAGTCGACCCGCTTCATCACGACGGTGTACAACTGGATCCAGTCGACGCTGCCGGACGCACTCAGCGGGGTCCTCCCCACGGTCTTCAGCCCGCTCCCGAACAATCCATCGTTCATTCCCAGCATGCGTTTCGTCGTCATCGGGGTCCTGTTCGTGCTCGTCATCCGGTACCGGCCGGAGGGGCTGTTCGGCGACCCCTCCGAGATACAGGCGCTCGGGGAGGAGGACTGAACCATGAGCACGGACCAGCAGAGATCGACCGACGGCAGCGCATCGGACGGCAGCGCCACCGACGACGGGACGGACCTCCTCGAGGTCGACAGCGTCGTGAAGCACTTCGGCGGCCTCGTCGCGAACGACGGCGTCACCTTCGACGTGGAGGAGGCGTCCATCACCGGGCTCATCGGCCCGAACGGGGCGGGCAAGTCGACGCTGTTCAACTGCATCACCGGCGTCTACACGCCCGACGACGGCGCGGTCCGCCTCGACGGCGAGCCCATCCACGGGCTCTCACCGACGAAGGTCGCAAAGCGGGGCGTCGGGCGGACGTTCCAGACGCCGAAGACGTTCCGCGGGATGACTGTCCGAGAGAACATGGCCTTCGCGGCCCGCGAGCAGACCGGCGAGCGCGCGCTCGGTGCGCTGTTCAGACCGGGCACCATCCGCGAGGAGGAAGGCGACATCCAGGCCACCGTCGACGAGACCCTCGAGTTCCTGAAACTCGACCACCTCGCCGACGAGTACGCGAGCGGCCTCTCCGGCGGGCAGCGGAAGCTGCTCGAACTCGGGCGGGTCCTGATGATGGACCCGCGGATCATCCTGCTCGACGAGCCGGTCGCTGGGGTCAACCCGTCGCTGACCAACGAACTGCTCGCGCGACTGGAGGAGCTGAACGACCGCGGGCGGACCATCCTCTTCATCGAGCACGACATGGACGTCGTGATGGAGCACTGCGACCGCGTGGTCGTGATGCACGACGGCCGGACCCTCGCCGTCGGCCCGCCCGAGATCGTCCAGCAGGACGAACGCGTCGTCGAAGCTTACCTCGGAGGTGGCGACCGATGAGCGGCATCGAGGCCGTGCGCCGGTTCGACGACGCGCTGTTCTCCGCGCGCGACATCGAGACGGGGTACGGCGACCTCCAGGTGCTCTACGGCGTCGACGTCGACGTGCAGACTGACGAGGTCGTGCTGCTGTTCGGCCCGAACGGTGCCGGCAAGTCGACGCTGATGCGGGCGCTGTTCAGGCAGCTCCCGCTCTGGGACGGGACCATCGAGATGGACGGCAGGGACCTCTCCGAGGTCAGCGCGAACGAGATGGTGCCAAACGGCGTCGCCTACGTCCCACAGACCGAGAACGTCTTCCCGAACCTGACCGTCTCCGAGAACCTGGATATCGGCTCGATACACGCCGAGGCGCCGGCCGAGCGCCGCGAGACGATGTACGACCTCTTCCCGCGGCTCGCCGAGCGACAGGACCAGGACGCCTCCACGCTCTCGGGCGGGGAGCGCCAGATGCTCGCGATGGCGCGGGCGCTCGTCCCCGACCCCGACCTGCTGTTGATCGACGAGCCGTCGGCCGGGCTCGCACCGAAGCTCATCGAGCGTGCGTTCGACCACGTCGACCGCATCCGAGAGGCCGGAACGGCCGTGCTGATGGTCGAACAGAACGTACTGGCTGCACTCGACGTGACTGACCGCGCGTACGCCCTCGACATGGGAGAGAACCGGTTCGAGGCGGACGCCGACACCATCCGCGACTCCGAGCGCGTCCGCGAGCTCTACCTCGGGCAGTGAGCCGTCGGCCCACTCAGGCGTCGACGTAGTCGAACCACTCCTCGTGGTCGTCGGTGCGCCGGTTGACCACGTCGAAGAAGCGTTGCTGGATCTCCTCGGTGATCGGCCCACGCGAGCCGTCGCCGATCTCGACGTTGTCGACCTGCCGGATGGGCGTGACCTCGGCGGCGGAGCCGGTGAAGAACAGCTCGTCGGCGGTGTTGAGTTCGCCGCGCGAGATGGAGACGTTGTCGTGGACCTCGTACCCCAGCTCCTCGGCGAGCGTGATGACGCTATCGCGGGTGATGCCGTCGAGGATGCTCTCCGAGAGCCCGGGCGTGTACAGCTCGCCGTCGCGGACGAGGAAGATGTTCTCGCCGGGGCCCTCGGCGACGTTGCCCTCCTTGTTGAGGACGATGGCCTCGCGGAAGCCGTTGCGGCGGGCCTCCTCGCCGGCGAGCAGGCTGTTGACGTAGAGGCCGGTCGTCTTCGCGTTCGTCGGGATCTGGCTGGAGGAGTGCTTGCGCCACGAGGAGATCTTCACCTTGATGCCCTTCTCCAGTGCGTCCTCGCCGAGGTAGGTGCCCCACGGCCAGCACGCGACGGCGGTCCGGGTCGGGCAGTCACCCGGCGAGACGCCCAGGCTCTTGTAGCCGTAGTAGACGATGGGCCGGATGTAGCAGGAGGCGAGGTCCTGCTCGGTGATGAGCGTCTTCGTGGCCTCGGTTATCTCGGCGGGCTCGTGGTCGATCTCCATGTCGTACGGCTTGCAGGACTCGTACAGCCGCTCGACGTGGTCGTCCCAGCGGAAGATGGCCGGACCCTTCTCCGTGTCGTAACACCGCGCGCCCTCGAAGACGCCGGTTCCGTAGTGGAGTCCGTGGGTGAGCACGTGAATCTGTGCGTCCTCCCAGTCGACGTACTCCCCGTCCATCCATATCGTGTCCACGTCCATCTCGGCGAAGCTCATAGTTGGGGCAATGCTTGCGTCCCATATAGGTGTGGGCGATTCGCCTCCGGTCGACAGCCGGAGTCGCCACTGCGGCGACTCCACGGAGCTAGTATTTACGGCCCTGACGTCACGACTCACCGGTATAGAGCCCGATACAGCGGTCATTGCCGACGCGGTCTGGCACGTTCCCACGCAGCCCGAATCGGCGTGGACGTTCGAGTTCGACGTGGTGACGATGTCCGGCCGCTCTGAGCGCGGACGAATGTCGATTCGCCGTCAACTATTTGCCCATTCCGCCGCTCGATAGAGGTGTGTTGGGGGACACAGACGCAGTCGAGGGGTGCCGACGGTGAACACGCTTGAGTCGAGCGACGACGACGCGGCAACGTCGCCGATCGCCGTCGTGCTGATGGTCGGCCTCGTGTTCGTCACCGTCGTGACGGTGGCGGTGTACGTCCCGCAGTTTCTCCAAGAACCGCCCGAGCCCGCACCGTCGGCACGGATCACGTTCGAGGAGGCGAACTTCGGGGACGGCGTCGCGAAGAACGACACCCTCGTCATCACGCACGATGGTGGCAGTGAGCTCGACCGCGACCGCCTGACTGTCCTCGTCGGCGGCGAGACCGTGTACAACGGCACCGAGGACAGCGAGAGCTCGTCGTCCACGTTCGACGTGCCGGGCCTAGTCGTCGAGGTCGACGACGACGGGTTCAACGACCTGAACAAGCCCTGCCGGGTCGACGGCGAGCGCGTGTCGCCGGTGGGGACCTGCGGGGGGCCGCCCGGCGACAGCAACGGGTCGGACTCGGGCGTCGTCCTGGAGTGGGCCGAGAACGTGAGCGCGGGCCAACGCCTAGTCATCCAGGAGCGGAACGCGGGCCAGACCTACGACGTGCTGCAGCCGGGGGAGTCGGTCACCGTCATCTACCGCGGCGACGACTTCACCGCGGTCCTCGCGGAGACGACCGTCGGCACGGGCCTCAACCGGACGGTCGTCACGCCGTAGCGTCCCGCCGGAACCAGTCCCATACGGCGCGGAACCGTCCCGTGTGGTCGCCGTGGAGGACGCCCTCGTACGGCGCGAAGGACTCGGGCGTGAACCAGCCGATGGCTCGCACCTCGTCGCGGGCCGTCGCCGTCCCGTCACAGCGGTGCGCGTGGACGACGTAGCCGACCGAGACGACGTACTTGCCGTCGCCGTTGCTGGTGTGGAAGCAGTCGAGCAGTTCGAGCGCGTCGGGGTCGACGCGGAGCCCGGTCTCTTCATCGAGTTCGCGTGCGGCGGCGACGGGTGCGGGCTCGTCGGCCTCCAGATGGCCGCCCGGGATGCTCCACTCGCCACGGCCGGGCGGCACGTCGCGCTGGACGAGCAAGACGCCCTCCTCGCCGACGACGCCGACACCGGCACAGGGTGCGGGGTTGTGCCAGACGACCCGCTCGCAGGCCTCGCAGTAGCGACGCTCGCGCCCGTCGAGCCGACGCTCGCCGAGTTCGGTGCCACAGTCCGGGCAGAAGCTGGCGGGATAGGTCGTCACGGTCAGAGCGTCGTGAGCCCGCTCCCCGTCAGCGCGACGACCACGTCCTCGTCCTCCTCGACGACGCCCAGCTCGCGGTACTTGGTGAGCGCGGCCGGGGCGACGGCACAGGTAGGCTCGACGTAGAAACCGTCCCGGTGGAGGGTGTCGAGCGTGTTCTCGACGACGTGCTCGCCGAGGGCGATGGCGTCGCCTCCGGAGTCCTCGATGGCCGCCGTCAGCTGATCGTGACGGGCGGGTTCCGATATCTGGATGCCGTCGGCGATCTCGTTCTCGGTGTCGTCCTCGTCCTCGGCGACGAGTCCCCGGAACTCGTCCGCGATGGGCGCGTAGCCGGCGGCCTGTCCGACCAGCAGCCGGGGCGTCCGGTCGACGATACCCGCCCGCTCGAGCAGGTCGAAGCCGCGGTACGCGCCGAGGGCGAGCGTGCCGTGGCCGACGGGGAGCACGACCGCGTCGGGCACCGTCCAGTCGCGCTGGGCGGCGAGTTCGATGGCGAAGGTCATCGTGCCGGCGTAGAACGCGGGGTTCCAGGCGTGGCTGGCGTACCAGCCCTCGCCGGACTCGACGGCGTCGACGGCTGCGCTTGTCACGTCCTCGCGCGACCCCTCGACTCTGACGGGGCGGGCACCCGAGCGCTGGATGGCCATCAGCTTCGACTGCTTCACGTCGGCGGGCACGTACACGTCGGCCTCGATGCCCGCGCGGGCCGCGTACGTCGCGATCGCCGCACCGGCGTTGCCGGAGGAGTCCTCGATGACCTTGTCAACGCCCAGGGCGGCCGCGCGCGAGAGCGTCGTCGTCGCGCCGCGGTCCTTGAACGAGGCGCTCGGGGAGACGTACTCGAGTTTGAACTCGGCGTCCCAGCGGTCCGAATCGACGACCGGCGTGAAGCCCTCGCCAAGCGTGACGGCGCGGTCCACCGGGAGGAACTCGTGGAACGTCCACAGCCCGCGTCGGGTGTCGAGCTGGCTCACCGGCAGCGGCTCACCGTCGGGAAG
This sequence comes from Haloarchaeobius sp. FL176, assembly GCF_024609245.1. Taxonomy (GTDB): domain Archaea; phylum Halobacteriota; class Halobacteria; order Halobacteriales; family Natrialbaceae; genus Haloarchaeobius. The sequence goes on along the minus strand of NZ_JANJYH010000002.1, from coordinate 50,425 downwards.
CGGTGGCGTCTCGAGGTCCAGCGCGTGGCCGCAGGAACAGCGCCACGGCTCGTCCGGACCGGCGTCGTACTCCGCACCGCAGGCCTGGCAGTAGAGGTTCTGTAGTGTCATGGAAGGGATGTGGCTGATGTCGGAGGCGTGTGACCGATGACGGGTCTGACTGGGTGGTCGCAGGGCTGGCAGATAGGTTTGCCGGGCGGTCAGTAGCTGTCGAGGTCGGTGCCGACCGAGCAGACGTACTCGCCGGTCGCGACCTGCGGGAGGCGGCGCGTCCGCCAGAACAGGCCGTTCGAGTCCGCGGTCACCTCGGCCTTGAGCTGGCCGAACGGGTCCGTGACGCGGAACAGCGTGTCACCGCGCTTGACCCGGTCGCCGAGGTCGACCGTGAAGTCGACGAGCCCGCCGGCCGGCGCGCCGTACTGGTCGAAGCCCGACGCACGGGTCTGTGGCGTCAGGTCGGTATCGCCGTCGACGAACTCGTAGTGCCGGAGCACGTTGAACACACCCTCGGCGCCGACGGCGACGCTCTCGGGGTCGAAGCCGACGGTACCGCCGAGCTCGGGGTCGATGGTCGGGATGCCCTCGTCCGGGCCCGCGCGAGCGAGCTGCCCGTCCGGCCCCTTCTGGTCGAGGATGTGCCCCGCACCGAACACCTTCGCGAGTTCGAGACAGCGCTGGTGCATCCGGTGGCGGCGGCCACAGCGAACCCGCGCCTCGTGTATCATCCGGCTGTCCGAACCCTGGTGCAGGTCGAGGATGAGGTCCGCGTCGCGTGCCGCGTCGAACGTCGCGGCCGCGATGCGCTCGGAGGAGGTGCCTTCGGAGTCGCCGGGGTAGGTCCGGTTCAGCTTCGTGTCGTCGATGGGGTTCCGGTGGGAGTCGATCTGGAAGCCGTGGTAGTTCACGATGCCGACGATGCGGATCTCGCCGGCGAGCTCGGCGGGGTCCAGCTTCGGGAACACCTCCCGTATCACACCGACGCCGTTCAACTCGTTGCCGTCGCTCGCCGCCTGCATGTAGAGCGTCTTGCCGTCGCGCTCGCCGTTCACGACGGCGACGGGCAGGCCGACGGGACTGCCGTCGCGGGTCTCACCGACGGTGAGGCGACCGGTGTCGACCTCGCCGGGAGCCGCGCTGGCCGTTCCCAGAGTCGTCATTAGCGTAGCCATAGGTCGGTCCGCCTTTAGGTGTTCTGTCTGCGGTGGGATGGAGTGGTGAGCCTGCAGCTATCCGGGACTCGACAGGGAAGTCGCTCCGGCGACCCCGGAACCGCCCGGTGAAGAATAGATTCGCGTCACTCGTCCCGCGAATCGGTCCCCCGAGCAGGGGCGATTGCTACCGAAAACATTTAACGAAATCGACAAACTACTGATTATGGACATCGGAACCGAATCTATCTCCTTCCTCCTCGTCGGACTCCTCATCGTGGTGCTTGCAGGGTCGATGCACCAGCCCGCTGGCGAGACAGTGATGGTGTCAGAACTCGTCAGCGAGGGAGACCACCCGCCGGATGCCGACATCGTCGAGTACACCGACCTCCCAGAGCCAGCACAGACGGTAGTCGACGAGACGATAGCTGAGGACTACACGTTCTTCTCGTCGTACGATAACTACGCCGCGTCCGAATCACTTCGCGGAGACAAGTACATCCGAAAGAACGGACAGGTCTACCGCATCAGGACGACGTCCGGTGACGATGGCGACGGTCTGTTCGCTGCCATCGCCCGTGACCTGTCACTGGCAATCGGTGGGCTACTGGCCGGGACAGCGGTGTATCTGGCGGACCGGAAGCGCCGTCTCGTCACCCTGGCTGCGTTTCCCGTCGGGGCAACCGCGGCAGTCGTCGGAATGAACGCGATTGCCGCTCCAGACCCGTCGGTCGTCGCGTGGCTCGGGAACACGTTGTTCGGCCTGGCGGCAGGTGTTCCGATTCAGGCGGGCGTCGCGGTTCGACGACGAAGCCGCCGCATCGGTGCAGTCTCGGCTGGAACGCTCGCTCTGTCGGTGATTGTCCTCTTTTCGGGGGACACGCTCTCGGGCCTCTACTTGCTGGTACCACTGGTTCTGTTGGGCGTCCCCGGTATCGGCTTCGGCTGGTGGCTCGGGAAACGGAGCAGGGTCCGGTCGTAGTCCCATAGCCAGCTATCCCGCCACCTCGTCGCTCTGCACGACCTCGTCTTGGGACGACGACGTTCCCCGCCCGACGCCGCGACCGAACCTACTATACCCGTATCGGACGCACCTCCAGCCAACATCATGGCGGACGCTGACACGCCCGGCGCGTTCACCTACTTCCGGCAGTTCTTCGCGCTGGAGCGGGACGTGTTCGTGCTCTCTGTCGCCATGTTCGCGTTCAGCCTCGGCTTCCAGATGACGGGGCGGTACATGGGCGAGTACATCCTCTTCCTCGGCGGCTCGGAGCTAGTCGTCGGCCTCTACGGCAGCTTCGGGAGCCTCATCGGTGCGGCCTATCCGTATCCCGGCGGTGCAATCTCGGACCGTATCGGCTCCCGGTCCGCACTCACCCTGTTCGGGCTGGCCTCGGCGCTCGGCTTCGCGGCCTGGGTGTTCGCGCCGGCACTCGCCGTCGCTGGAATCCCGGCGTGGGCCTGGGTGTTCGTCGGGCTACTCCTCGCGCAGGCCTGGAAGTCGTTCGGACTGGGCGCGACGTTCGCCGTCGTCAAACAGAGCGTGTCGAACGACCGGCTCGCGGCTGGCTTCGCCAGCACGGAGACGTTCCGCCGGACCGCCTTCCTCGTCGGGCCGCTCGTCGCCGCCGGCCTGCTCGCGGTCTACGGCTTCGACCCCGGGTTCCAGTACGTGCTCGCCGTCGCGGTCGGCTTCGCCCTGGTCGGAACGCTCGCCCAGCACGTGCTGTACGAGGCCGAGGAGGACTCGCTGGGGAAGGAGTTCGAGGGGCTCTCGGGGGTCCGGGACGACCTCGCAAACCTGCCCGACCCGCTACGCCCGCTGCTCGTCGGCGACACGCTCGTCCGGTTCGCGAACGGGATGGTGTACGGCTTCGCCGTCCTCGTGGTCACGCGCTACCTGGCGACCGACGCGACGCTGTTCGGCGTGTACCTCACGCCGGAAGCCCTGTTCGGGGTGTTCCTCGCGGTCGAGATGGCCGTCGCGCTCGTGACGATGGTGCCCGTGGCGAACCTGGCAGAGCGCGTCGGGCTCAAACCCGTCGTCGGCCTCGGCTTCTTCGTCTACGCCGTCTTCCCGGTCATGCTCGTGGCGGCGCCCGACGGCGGTGTCGTCCTCGACTCGCTGCCCCTCCTCGGCACCGTCTCACTCTCGGAGGCCGTCGTCGTCGGCGCGGTCTGGGCGTTCTCCGGGCTCCGATTCGCCGGGTTGCCCGCGCACAAGGCGCTCATCGTCGGGCCCGCCGAGGAGAACACCAGTGGGCGCGTCACCGGCTCGTACTACCTCGTCCGGAACACGCTCACCATCCCGAGCGCCGCGTTCGGCGGGCTGCTGTACGGCTCGGCTGGCTATCTCGGCTACTCCGGCCCGGCGGTCGCGTTCGGCCTCGCCACCGTCGTCGGCCTGCTCGGGACCGTGTACTTCCTCCTCCGCGGGGAGGAGTTCGGGGCCTACGCCTGACCGGAGACCGACGCCGATTTGTCCCTCTCGCCCCAACCCCCGGACGTGACAGACGCCACCGAGTCAGTCGACCAGGTCGACGGCGAGCCGACAGCCGAGACCGACGGCGACGTGGCGGCCGAGGCCGACGCCCCATCGTCCGACGACCACCGGCCCGGCCGGCCGCCACTGCTCCGGTTCTTCGAGGCGCTCGGGTTCCGCCGCCACGCCCGCGTGGGCGTCGTCTCCGGCATCGTCCTCGCCGTCGGCCTGTACGGGTTCTTCGTCGCGGGGCCGAGCGTCGTCCCCGGCGTCCGCGACCGTCCCGAGTCGCCGCTGCTGTTCGCGGTCCTCGGCTTCGTCGTCGCGGTCGCCACCGCGCTGTTCGTCACGACCGTGCTGACCGTCCGCACCCTCGCGCGGGCCGTCGCCTCGCCGCCGAAGTGGGTCCGCCGCGGCGGCGCGCTCGCGGCCGCCGGGGGGCTGCTCTGGACCGCCGGCACCCTCGCGGGCGTCGCCCCCGCCGCCGACGCCGTCCGGCCGTGGATCTCGGTTCCCGTGCTCCTCGTCGTCTGCGGTATCTGGGCTACCCACACCCGCATCAAGCGACTCGACAGTCCGCTCGACCGTGTCGGTACCGTCCTCGCGACCACCGGCGTCGCGGGCGTCCACGTCGCCGCGCTCCTCGAACCAGCGCCGTTCCTCGGGGCGTCCATCGAGCCCGCGCTCACGCCGTTCACCGGCAGTGTCGCCACGCTCGCCGTCGGGACCACGCTGCTCGCGGCCGTCGCCCGCCACGAGCTCGGGACGCTCGCGGACGCGGCGACCGGTCTCTCGGCGCTTGGGACGCTGGCCGTCGCCCTGGCGCTCGTGGACATCGTCGCCGTCTCCGGCGCGGCCGCCGTCGTCCCGCTCGCACTCGCCTGGGTCGCGCTCGGGCTCGCGCTCCGGGGGTCGCCGACGCCCGCGAACTGGTCGCCGGACGAGGTCGGCTCCCTGCTCGACGACGGCGGCTGACGATTGGAGCGCCGGACGCTCGTGTTTTCCAGGCCCGAAAAGCCGCTCGAAGGATTATAGGTGCCCAGTCCCAAGCCGGGACTAGACGATGCAACGAACGAAGACCCTCCTCCTGGTCGTCGTCCTGCTCGCGTCGCCGGTGCTCGCCGGCTGTGCGAATCAGGGCGACGCCGAACAACCGACGACAGCACCGACGGACGGAACCGCGACCGACGCCCCGACAACCGACACCACCGGCACCCAGACCGACGACGGCGGAGACGCCTTCTCCGACGCCGAGGAGCGTGAAATCCGGCAGTCCGCCCTGTCCGCGCTTCGGGACGTCTCGGACGTCCGGGTCGAGGGCGTGCTCAACCAGACCGTCTCGACGGCGACCGCCAGCCAGTCGACCAGTGCAACGTTCGCCGTGACCATCGACGCCGAGCAGCGCCGCCTGGTCGTCGACCAGACCACCCGGACTGGGGGACGGGCCGTGAACCAGACGACGTACCTGCTGAACGACTCGCTGTACATCCGGAGCCCGGCGTTCGAGCGGCAGTACGGCTCGCAGTGGGTGACCCAGAACGTCGCCGACCGCTACGACGGCCTCTGGCGGAACCGGAGCGCGCTCCAGCTGCACACGAACCTGCTGGATGTCACCGAGAACGTGAGCGTCACCGGCACCGAGACCGTCCACGGCGAGGAGGTGTACGCGCTCTCGCTCCGCCCGAGTGAGGCCGAACTGGCCGAGCTGAGCGGCGTCAACTTCGGTGCCGGCGAGGTCCACCGGTTCGACGCCACCCTCTACGTCTCGACAGAGACGGACCGCGTGGTGCGCTCGGCCATCCACGTGAACGAGACCGTCACCGTCAGGGGACAGGAGCTCCAGCAGGTCGTTGACGTCCGCCGTGACTTCGTCGCCTACGACCAGGGCGTCGACGTCACGCTGCCGCCCGAGGCCGACGGTGCGGTCCCCATCGGTGGGAACCAGAGCGTCACCACGGCCGCACGGCAGGTGACTGCCTGAATGAGTCGCGGCCGTCGTCTGGGCGTCCTCGCCTGTGCCCTGCTGGTCGTCCTCGCGGGCTGTGGCGCACAGGGGGTCGACCGCCCGGAGACGGCCACCGCGACGACGGAGCCGACCACGACGACCGAACAGCCGGCCGTCGGAACCACCGACGCTCCGGGTGACGACTCCGACCCCGGAATCCGGTACCGAGGTGACAGTCTCTCCTTCGAGGCCGCACCGGTGTTCGACCGCGTCGAGTCACTGCTCGGCGTGACCGCCGACCCGCCGAACGCAGTGTCCGTGGAGAACGCCTCCACGTGGTTCGGGACGAACGTGACCGAGCGCCGGGCCCCGACCGGGACCGGCCGCTTCGGCGCGCTGGTCGGCGTCGAGACCGCCGGCAGCTACGCCGACCTGCGGGAGACACCCAACGGCGCGACCAGTCCCTTCGGCAGCGTCAGGCTCTACCCCGGTAGCGGCTCGCCGGCCGCGCTGGAGGTCGTGCTCGCCCACGAGTTCGTCCACGTCGTCCAGTTCCAGCGCAACCAGGTGTCTGCGGTCCGGCGCAACGTCGGTGGCACGAGCACCGACGCCCGCTGGACCGCCCGGAGCATCGTCGAGGGTGTCGCCGTCTGGACGGAGACACAGTACGTCGAGACCTACGGCCTGGACGCCCCGACCGGCGGCGAGCGGACGACGACGCTCTACACCGAGGCCACCCCCGGCACGCCCTTCCGGCACGGCCAGGGCGCATACCGGTTCGGGTACGACTACGTCCGCAACAACTCGCCGGGGCTCGACAGAGTCGAGCGACTCTACGAGCGGCCACCGACGACCAGCGAGCAGGTGCTCCACGGGCTCGACCCGAGCAGCGAACCCCCGGCGGAGCTGTCCGTCCGGACCATCGCCGACGGCACGACGTGGCGCGGGTCCGCCACCGACACGCTCGGCGAGGCGTACGCACGCGTCGTCCTGGAGAACGGTGTCTCCATCCCGGACTCCGTCGATGCCGCCGCGGGCTGGGGGAACGACCGCCTCGTCAGCTATCGCGAGCGGCCGACCGCCAACGCCAGCTTCGTCTGGGTGACCCGGTGGGACACTGCCGCCGACGCCACCGAGTTCCGCGACGCGATGAACGCCACCTTGGGCGCCGGCGGCGAGCGAACCGGCGACCGCTGGCGACTCGACGGCGATGCACGCGCGACGACCGACCGTCCCGGCGACACCACCGTGGTCGTCACGGTCGGCGACGCCGGCCTGCTCGACGCGCTCGACCTGTCGCTCGACCGGGACACCATCGTCCTCACGACGAACCAGTCGGCGGCGAACACCATCTGGACCATCGACGCCGCACCTGCAGTCACCACGGCGACGACGGGACCCGTGACTGCCGAGCGGCCGTCCGCACTACCGGCCCTCCGCACGACCCCGCGTCGTCAGTTCGCGCAGACATCGCTGGCACCACAAACGACAACCCCCGAGCCGGCGTACGCCCACATATGACACGCGAGCAACTCCAGACCGCCGGCGAGCACGTCCGCGCCGCCGCACAGGCAGCTACCGACGCCGACGCTCGAGAACGACTGTATCGACAGGCAGAGGAGTTCGAACGCCATGCCGAGGCCGAACGCGGCCCCGACCACGGCCGGCTCGCCCGCCACGAGCGCATCCTCGACGACATCGCGACCGCGGAGGGCGGCGAGGTCCGCGAGGAGGTCGACGCCGCGCTCGACCACGTCCACGCCTACCGCGAGAACCTGCCCGGCGTCTGAGTCAGCAGACCGGCTTCGGGTTCACGCCCATCGCCTCCAGCCGGTCGACGTACACGTCGTACGCCGCAGTGACGACGCCGCTCGCCGCCTCGACCGCGGCCTCCCAGTCCGCGTCGTCGGTACAGACCGAATCGAGCGCCGAGAGCGCCGCCTCCCGTCGCTCGTCCAGCTCGTCGCCGTAGCTCCGGAACGTCTGCGCCGTCGTCGGGTCCGCCTGCCCGACGAAGAAGCCGACGAGCTGCTCCTGCAGCTTCTTCGTCACGATGGTCGCGGCGACGAGGCCGCCGGCTCGCTCCGCCGCGCCCTCGCAGTCGTCCAGCCCACCGAACACGCCGCCCTCGACCGTCTCGTCGGTCTTCCCGGCCGCGTCGCCCGCTCGTTCGCCCTCAGCGTCGGCCGCCGCCGACAGCGCGTCGGCCAGCTCGCCGTCCGCGTGCTCGGCCCACGACTCGTACCGGTCGGCCTGCGCAGTCGCGAGCGCCTCGACGACCGCGAAGACGTTGTCCTCGTCCATCTCCCCGCCCGTCAGCGCGTACAATGACTTCGAGGAGCCGAGCCGCGACAGCTCCGTCCGGTTCCCGTCCTCGACTGCCTCGACGAATGCCGCTGTGTCCATGTCCGGCGGTTCGACGTGCGGGCGCTTGTAACCACCGCCAGGCGCACGACCTGCCGGGGGTCGTGACGCGGCGCTGGTCGTGTTGCGTCGCGAAAAACGCCAAGACAGGGATTTGAACCACGGTCGGACGTGCTCGCTTCGCTGCGCGCGACCTCTCTGCTTCAGATCTCCGTGGGCGTTCTGGACCGCGGGAATCACTCGTCGCGGCCGCTCACGGGTCGCTCCGCGTCCCGTTCGCAATCGTGGTCCTCACTGCGTTCGGACCAAGCGCTCCTCGTTCAGTTACTGCGGTCCAGAAGCGCCAGGACAGGGATTTGAACCCTGAATCCCGAATGGGAACACGCTTTCCAGGCGTGCGCCTTACCGTTCGGCCATCCTGGCTCGTTCGTCGATTGTCGGGTGCTGCATTTAACGGCTACGTTTCTCTCGGGCGCCTATCGGTCGGCGCTGCGCCCGGCCACGAGCCAGCAGCCGAGCGCTGTGAGCGCAGCGAGCGCACCGAACCCGGGCGAGCCGCCGTCGCCCGACGGTGTCGCCGTCGGCGCTGTCGTCGGGGTCGCAGTCGGTGTCTCCCGTACCGCCGCCTCGTCGTTCGCGGCGTTGGGGTCCGTCTCGAACTCGCTGACCTCCTCGCCGTCGTCCAGACCGTCGCCGTCCGTGTCGGCGGCGGTCGGGTCGGTCTCGTGGTCGGCGACCTCGGAACCGTCGGTGAGCCCGTCCTCGTCGGTGTCGGTTAGGATGGGGTCGGTGCCGTGTTCGTTGACTTCCGCACCGTCGTCGAGGCCGTCGCCGTCAGTGTCGGCGGTTGCTGGGTCTGTGCCGTGCTCACTGACCTCTACACCGTCATCGAGACCGTCGCCGTCAGTGTCGGCGGTTGCTGGGTCGGTGCCGTGCTCGCTGATCTCCACACCGTCATCGAGGCCGTCGCCGTCGGTGTCGGCGGTCGCTGGGTCGGCCTCGTACTGGTCCAGCTCGACCGGGTCGTCGAGACCGTCGCCGTCGGTATCGGTCGCGTTCGGGTCCGTCCCGTGGTCTCGTACCTCGGCGACGTCGCGCAGACCATCGCCATCCGTATCGGGGTCCGTCGGATCGCCCCCGCTTTCGAACTCCGCGCCGTCGTCGAGTCCGTCGCCGTCGGTGTCCGCGTAGAACGGCGAGGAGACGTTGCGCTGCTTCTCGGCCATGTTCGTGACGCCGTCCCCGTCACCGTCCCGTTCCGTCGACGGTGCCGAGAGCACGTCTGGGTCCTCCGGTACAGCGGGCGCATCGCTCGTCGTCACGTAGCGGTCCAGCCAGTCGTCCATCGAGTGCCCGACGACCCGTTCGACCGCGGCCGTGAGGTCCTCGTGCGTCATGGCACTCGAGTACTTGCCCGCCTCCTGGTTGAGGACGTAGATAACATCACGGAGGGTGTAGTTCCCACCGGTCTCCTGCCGGATTCGCGCGTCGAGCGCGGCAGCGACCCGCGACCCCTTCCGGTAGTCCGAGTCGTCGTCCCAGGTATCCGGCTCGGCGAGGACGACCGACCGGTCGTCGTCGGGTGCGACCCAGTCGTGGAACTCACCGAAGGACGTCTGCCCCTGCTGGTACGTTTCGAGTGCGGCGAGGTATTCCGCGGACCCTTCGACGAACCATTCGAGGTCCGTGTCGGCGTTGAACCACTGTCTGACGTGGGCATACTCGTGTACCCAGACGTTGTTCGGATGGTCGACCCGGGCTGTGCTCGAGACTATCGTATCCGGATTCCCGGGTACTTTCATCCCGCCGGGCTCCCGGTCCACCGCGAACACGGTCACTCCCTCAGTGTCCCAGAACGGGACGTAGTTCCCCGATGCGTCGGTCAGGCTCGCACGGATGTCGGAACCATCGCGGGCCGCCGAGTCGGGGAGCACGACTGTGAACTGCTCGTCCTCGGTCTCCCACTTTGCGGTTCGATGGGGGCCCATGTAGACCGCCTGGCGACCGGCGTGGCCGTCGCCGTTCTCGAAGTGCGTCGTGCGGAGCTTCCAGTCAGTGGTCCCGAAGAAGTCGAGCTCCCCCTCGACCGAGGAGGTCGCCCGGGCCAGCACTCGAACGTCCGCGAGGGCCCAGCCATCGGCTTCGATGAAGCCGTCCTCTCCGAAATCGGAGTTCAGCGACTCGAAGACGACGGTCATCGACGGCTCCGGGTTACCCCGCTCCCAGACGTACGTCACACCCTCTTCGTGCAGTCCGGTCGTGCTCGTCACCGTCCCGTCGATCGGGGGCCAGACCTGCACCCGGTCGATACTCTCGTGGACCTCGTACGCGATGGTGACCCGAACGTGTCCCTCCCGATCCGGCGTCCGGTCGAAGGTGAGAATCTCGTGGACCGGTGTCGACTCGTTCGGGGCCGTCGACGAGGCGTCGTCCGGTTCGCTCGCCGAGCCACCGGGTTCATCGCTTGTGGTCGCCGACGGAACGCCGCCGACGACCGGTGTGACAGCTCCGAGTAGCAACAACACGATACAACAGGCAACCAATTTGTCGTTCATTACTTTCCGACAAAATTGTCGGGGTTAAAGTAGCTTCTGGCAGTCACCGACCGCGCCGGAGCAGCCGGGCCTCACCGACGTACGCCGCCACAGCCACGGCGGCACCGACGACGACACCCACGCCGATGGCGGGGAGGATGCCGACGCTATCGCCGCCCAGCGCCACGTAGCCCTGGTGCAGCGCGAGGAAGGCGAAGACGCCGACCGCGCCCCACAGCAGGGCGGATTTCGTGCGTTCGTTCACTCCGCGTCGACGATGGCCTCGATCTCGACGCCGACACCTTTCGGGAGGTTCGCGACCTCGACGGCCGAGCGAGCCGGCGGGTTGTCGACGAAGTACTCCTTGTAGGCGTCGTTCATCTCGTCGAAGTCCTCCATGTCGTCCATGAAGACGGACACCTTGAGCACGTCGGTCATGTTGCAGCCCTCCTCGTCGAGGATTGCCTCGATGTTCTCGAGGGACTGGCGTGTCTGGACGGTGATGGACTCGTCGTCGAGTAGCTCGCCGTCGGGCGTCATCGGAATCTGGCCGGCCGTGAAGATGACGTCGCCGTTGGTCGTCGCCTGGCTGTACGCGCCGACGGCCGCGGGGGCGTCGGAAGTGCTGATGGTTCGCTTCATATGCTGGGCGACGGAGGCCTTCGACTTAAAAACCGACGACTTCCCCGACGCCGGGCCACCGACGAGAACCGGTCGTTCCTTGACGCCCCGGCCCAACATCGTGACGATGGACGACCGTTCTGGACCCTGGCGTCGGGCGACAGCCGGTGTCGTCGCGGTGGCCGGTCTCAGTTACGCTGCCCGCCGGCTCGCCGGGACGCGCGTGACCGACGTGCCCCTGAGTCCGCTGACCGCCCGCGGGCGAATCGGCGGCGACTGGGTCTCGCGCGCCGGTGTCGGCACCGGTGAGCACCCGGTCGGCGAGATGGACGACATGGCCGCGTTCGCCCGCGACGGCTTCGACCCCGAGCTGGTCGGCCCCGACGTGCGGACGTTCTACGAGCGCACCAGCGAGTACGCACTCTCGCTCACCGCCGAGTGGCACCGGCCGTTCCGGACGGGTGCCTGGCTGGCGACTCTCCTGACCCGCAGGATGGAGCAGCTGAACCTCCCCGCGCCGGGCGACGGCCGGACGGTCAGCCTCCACAGCGAGTTCGAACGCATCGACCCCGCACTGGACCCGCGCGACGGGGCGAGAATGTGGGTCCGCACCGACGCCGACACTGGCGACGGCGTGTTCGTCGCGGCGTACGGCTCGCACGTCGCCGACCGCGAGCGCTACGTCAACATCGCGGTACCCCTGCCGGGCTGTAACCTCTCGACGGTGCTCTCGCTCCGGAACCTGGACGACGGCGCGGTCGAGCTGACGACCGAGGCAGCGGGTGACCCCGGCCTCTACCTGGTGACGCCGGCGGGCGCGTTCGAGCTACCGATGGCACAACGGTTCCGTGTGTGGCCCGCGGATGCACCAGGAGTGCCGACGGACGTGCCGCGAGCGGCGGGGGCGGCCATCGTCGCCACCCACGAGATGTGGCTCTGTGGACAGCAGTTTCTCACTGTACGGTACGCCGGTCAGACCAGCACTTCGACCTCGTAGCCGGCGTCCCGGATGGCCTCGAGCAGCTCGTCGATGTGGTCCCGGCCCCGGGTCTCCAGGTCGACCTCGACCTCCGTGTCGGCCATGCCGATCTGCCGGGAGGTCCGGTCGTGCTGGATGGCGTAGATGTTCGCCTTCTTCTCGGAGATGATGTGGAGCAGGTCCTCCAGCGAGCCGGGGCGGTCGCGCAGGACGGTCTTTATCTTCACGTACCGCCCGGTCGCGACGAGGCCACGCATGATAGCCGTCGTCAGCATGTTGAGGTCGATGTTCCCCCCGCACATCGCCGGGACGATGACCTCGTCCTCCTCGTAGTCGAACTTGTCGAACAGCAGGGCCGCGAGCGGAGCTGCGCCGGCCCCCTCGACGAGCGTCTTCCCGCGTTCGAGTACGTACGTCAACGCCATCGCGATCTCGGGGTCAGAGACCGTGACGACCTCGTCGACGCGCTCCTTGATGACCTCGTAGGTGAGCGTGCCGGGGCCGCGGACCGCGATGCCGTCGGCGATAGTGTCCACGTGGTCGAGCTCGACGCGGTGGCCCTTCGAGAGCGACTGGGCGACGCTGGAGGCACCCTCGGCTTGCACACCGATGACGCGCGTGTCCGGACTCTTGGCCTTGATCGCGGTCGAGATGCCGGAGATGAGGCCGCCGCCGCCGATGGGGACGAGTACCGTCTCGACCTCGGGCAGGTCCTCCAGGATCTCCAGCGCGATGGTGCCCTGCCCCGCCATCACCTTCTCGTCGTCGAACGCGTGGACGTACGTCCGGCCCTCCTCGCGTTCCAGCTCGTGGGCCTTCTCGGCGGCCTCGTCGTAGTCAGCGCCGTGGAGGACGACCTCGGCACCGTAGCTCTGTGTCGCCTTGACCTTCGAGATGGGGGCGTACTCCGGCATGACGATCTTGGAGTCGACCCCCGAACGGGTCGCCGCCAGCGCGACGCCCTGGGCGTGGTTGCCCGCGCTCGCAGTGACGACGCCGGCCGCCTTCTCCTCCTCGGAGAGCGTCGCGATGCGGTTCGTCGCGCCCCGGATCTTGAACGAGCCGGTCCGCTGGAAGTTCTCCATCTTGAGGTGGACCTCCGCGCCCGTCATGTCCGAGAAGGTGTGCGTGTACTCGATGGGTGTGTGCCGGGATGTCTCCCTGACTCGCGGCTCCGCGGCGAGAACGTCGTCGAGTTCGAGCATAATCACGGAGTTCGACCGCCGCCCGGTTAATATTGCCGTATCGGGAGCCGAGCACCCGGCCGCGTTCGCGGTTTCGACGGCCGGCGTATCGCACCGGCAGTGCCACTCAGCAGACCGCCCACGACCGGAGACCCGCGTCTCGTGCTCCTGGCAGCAACGACCAACAGCGCGACGGCTCGGCAGGTGACGCACGAAGAGACGCCCGTCGGGGGTACGGGGAGCCCGCCGAGGTCGTCCAAAGGGGAATACGGGGTAGCACGCGTGTGACGTGCAACTGAATTGTCGACCCGAATGTATATAAACGCCAGCCATCCGGAGTGAAAGTATAACCGCAAGACTGCGCTTCCCTCGAACGGCCGTCAGACGGCCGTCTGCCGGGTGTCATTCGAGGGTTGCTGTCACGGTACGGTCGGCCGCAATCAGTTCGGCCAGCGCGGCGAGCGGCGGTGAGTCGCCGTCGGGCCACGTCGACCAGTCTGCGTCGATGAACGTCCCGTAGACGAGGACGTCCATCGTTTCTGACGACGGGAGCCGGCTCCCGCACGCTTCCGCTTCCGACAGCACGAAGACACCGAGCGACCCAGACCGGACCATGGAACGGGGTCGGCTGTACGCTGTCTGGCGGCGGGTCCTCGGCCTCTCGTGGCCGGTGATGGTCGAGCAGACGGTGCGTACGGCGATGCGGACCACCGACATCATCGTCACCGGACTGTTCTCGCCCGCGGCCATCGCCGCCATCGGGCTGGCCGACCTCTACTCGCGGTTCCCACTCCGCATCGGTCTCGGCCTCGGCGGTGGGGCCATCGCGCTGTCGAGCCAGGACACCGGCGCTGACGCGACGGCCAACCGCGACGAGGCCGTCACGCAGGCCATCCTCCTCGGGCTCGTCACGGGCATTCCGTTCGTCCTGTTCGGGCTCTCGTTCGGCTACGAGGCACTCGCCATCCTCGGCGCGAACGACACCGTCGCCAGCCTCGGCGGCACCTACCTCGCCATCGTCTTCGCGACCGCGCCGGCCCGCCAGGTGTCGCTCATCGCCGCCCGGTCGTTGCAGGGAACCGGCGACACGCGCACGCCGATGTACGTCAACGTCGTCTCGAACGGGCTGAACATCGTCGGGAGCGTCACCCTCGGCCTCGGGCTGTTCGGTGTCCCGCGCTACGAGATCGTCGGCGTCGGCGTAGCGACCGCGTTCAGCAACGTGTTCACCGCCGTCGTGCTCTGTGCGGTGATGGTCGCCGGACGGACGAGCGCGGGCTTCGCCCGGCCCACGAACCCCGTCATCGCCAGACAGCTGCTCGTCGTCTCCGCGCCCCGTGTCCTCGAAGGGTTCGTGGAGACGTTCGCTGAGTTCCCGTTCAACGCGCTGCTGCTGGGCTTCGGCACGGAGGTCAACGCCGCGTTCCAGGTTGGGCGTCGGCTCTACCAGCAGGTCACCGGGCCGCTCTCGCGAGGCTACAGCGTCGCCGCCAGCGTCGTCGTCGGACAGGCCCTCGGCGACGGCGACCCCGAGGGCGCCCGCGAGAACGGCTACGCGACCGCGCTGCTCGGACTCGTCACCGTCGGGACCATCGGCCTCGTGCTGGTCGTGGCCGCACCGCTGTTCGTGCGCATCTTCACCCGCGACCCCGTGACTGTCGGCTACGCCGTCGACTTCGCCCGGGCCTACGGGCTCGCGGCGCCCGCGCTCGTGACGTTCGTCGTCTTCTCCGGCGGCCTGCAGGGCGGCAGCGAGACGCGCACGCCGTTCCTCGCTCGGGTCCTCGGCCTCGGCGTCTTCTTCCTCGGCTTCAGCTACGTCGTCGGCGTCGTCCTCGACTACGGCGTCATCGGCGCGTACGGCGGTATCGTCGGCTACTACGGGCTCGCGGCGGTCGTCGTCGCGCTCGGCTTCTGGTACGGCGACTGGGCGGACCGGGCCGCGCGGATGATGGCGGAACGCGGGAGCGCGGCGGACTGAGCCTGCGTCCCGTCAGCCGTTCCGTCCCGCGCCGTGTCGTCCGGTTCGCCCGCTCGGGCTCACCATCGACCCACTCGACACTCTCGTCGAACGCGGCCACCAGCGAGGCAGGTCGCTCGTCGGCCGCGACGACACGGAGGACGGATGGTATCTGACATCGAGCCAGTCGTGGCTCTGAGTACAGTCCGCAGATGTGTGTTGGAATGAAAATGAATCGCGGCTAGGACTCCCACGGTCGAACGCACAAAGCACTTATACAAACCATTGGACATGACCGTATGCGAATCGAAGCAGTTCTCGCGGGGGTCGCCGTGGTCGCCATCGTAGCGACCACGGGCGTCCTCGTTGCCGTCCCTGACGCGGTCCAGTCCCCCGCGCCGAACGAACCGACCGACCCCGGTGGTGGCTCCCTCGAAGACCTGACAATCGCCGTCGAGAACGTCTCCGGGGGGACGGCCACCTTCGCCGTGACGCCGTACGTCGAACACCGTGGGAACACCGCACCGAACGTCACCGTCCTCCTGCGGGCCGTCGACGAGGAGAACGGCGTCGTCGCCGCCACACGGACGCTCTCCCTGGGAGAACTCACCGACGGTCGGGAGGTAAACGCCACCGGGACGCTCGCCGTTCCCCGGGAGGGTGACTACACCATCGAGGCCCTGCTCTACCGCGACGGGGAGCGCCTCGACACCGGCCGTCGGACCATCTCCGGCGTCGGAAGCCTCACCCCCGAGTACGAACGCACGCCCGTCGCCTTCCACGAGTTCAGAGGCGAGGAGATGCCGGTCATCGAGTACAGCATCGAGGACGTCACCGACGGGCAGGCGACCCTCGGCGTGACGACCTACCTGACCAACACCGGCGACGAGCCCGTCGAGGACCTGCACTTCGTCCTGAAGGCCCGCCAGAACGGCTCGAACGTCGTCGCCGACCGAACCACCGTCGACGTCGGCCGGGTCGACCCCGGCGAGACGGTCACCCCGGGCGCTGACCTCACCGTCCCCGACGGCTACGACTACTACCTCGACGCCATCCTCTGGGACGGCGATACCGTCATCGACACCCAGCGCTCGGTCGCCAACCTCGGCCCCGGCACCGGGCTCAGCGTCGACGAGACGAGCGAGAACGACAGCTTCGAGAGCGGCGACTTCGCCGACACCGGCGGCTCGACGGACGGCGACTACGACACCGAGACACGCCCCGAGAGTGACGGCGGCCAGCCCGGCTTCGGTGTGCCCGTCGCCCTCGCCGCACTGCTCGCGACCGCCCTGTTCGCACGGAGGCTCCGACGATGACCGACGACGACACCACCCACGACACCGACGCACCGCCCAGCGATGAACCGCACCAAGACACCGACGCGCCGTCCGCCCACGAACCACGCGAGGACGACGCCGGCTTCGGCTTCGACGGCGAGGACGACGGCGCTGCGGGGACCGGCGCGTCCGCCGACACCAGCGGTGAGTCCACGCCCGGCGGCGGCGAGTCGCGGGGCGAACCCGCCGCTGCGCGGGCCGACATCACCCCGCCACGGAGCAACCCCAGTGCACCACGAGAGCCCCCCGCCCGGCGCGACCCGAGCCGCGACGCCAACCCCTCGGAGCAGTCCGACGACAAAATCCGGACGTACGTCCTCTGGGCGGCGCTCGCCGTCCTCGGGCTGTTCAGCGTCGTCCTGCTGTTTCAGTTCTACGGCAGCGCCATGCAGGCCATCACGGACTGGGTCGGCCCCGAGTACCGCTCCATCGTCCGTAGCGCCGTCTCCCTCGTGCTGCTGTGCCTGACACTCGTCGGCGTTGCCCAGGTCACCCGCGAGCTCACCACGTGACCGGTGTCAGCACTGGGCCCGCCCACGCGTCGCAGACTCACGCAACCGTCAAGCCCCCCGGTCGCCTGCGTGCAGCGAAGAGGTGACCCACATGACGTGTCCACGCTGTACGACTGCCGCCCACGACGCCGGCGGCTCGTTACTCTGTCCCGCCTGCGGCTGGCGAGAACGTGCCGGTGCCGACTGACGACCACCTATTGGGCTGCGCTCGGTAACCGCTGAACCGAGCTGCCCAACCAGGAGGAGAGCACTCATCCGACCGCACTTCCCACCGCACGACCCGCACTCGCCGCCGAATCGAGCGTCGAGGTCAGGGAACGAGTTTTATTCACGGACCCACTGGTATCGGTGATGAACGACACGGTCAGGGTCTTACACGTCGACGACGACCAGAGCTTCCGGAACCTGACCACCGAGTTCCTGACCCGAGAGAGCGACCGCATCGAGGTCATCTCCGAGCCGAGCGCGACGGCCGCGCTGAATCGACTCGACGGCGCCGACGTGGACTGCATCGTCTCCGACTTCGACATGCCCGGCGCGAACGGACTGGAGTTCCTCGAGTCGGTGCGTGCCGACTACCCCGACGTGCCGTTCGTGCTGTTCACCGGAAAGGGGAGCGAGGAGGTCGCCGCCGACGCCATCTCGGCCGGCGTCACCGACTACTTCCAGAAACGCAGCGGTCGCGAGCAGTACAGCCTCCTCGCACAGCGCATCGAGAGCGCGGTCGAGCGCCGGCGCACCGAAGTCGAACTGGACGGGACCCGGCGTCGGTTCCGCAAGCTCATCGAGCACTCGGTGGACATCATCGTCGTCATCGACACCGACTTCACGTTCTCGTACGTCTCACCGTCGATCGAACCCATCCTCGGCTTCGACCCGGCGGCGACGGTCGGCGACGACGCCCTGGAGTACGTCCACCCCGACGACATCGCGGTCTCCGAGGAGCGACTCGCAGAGGCCATCGCCGACCCGACCATCGAGGTCACCGAGGAGATACGCCTCGCCACCGCCGATGGCTCGTGGCAGTGGCTCGAGGCCAGGGCACGCAACCACATCGACGACCCCGACATCGGCGGGGTAGTCATCTACGCCCGCGACATCACCGACCGGAAGGCCCGCAAGGAGGAGCTCCGCCACTACGAGGCCATCGTGGAGAACATCACGGACATCGTCTACACCGTGGACGACTCGTGGACCATCACGCACGTGAACCCCGCCGTCGCCGACTACGTCGACATGCAGCCCTCGGATATCGTCGGGGACTCCGTCGAGGCGTACCTCGACGAGATGCTCGGCGCCGACGACCGCGAGCGGTTCCGGGCGGCGCTCTCGGCCACGCTCGCCGGCGAGGACGAACGTCTCGACGTCGACATTCAGCTCCCGACCGGCACCGTCGTCCTGGAGCTCGAGATGACCCCACTCCCACCCGACGACGACGCTGATCCGGCGACCTCCGACGGCGCCGTCATCATCTCGCGCGACGTGACCGAACGCCGCGCCGACGAACGACGGCTCGAACGCCAGAACGAGCGTCTCGACGAGTTCGCCCGCATCGTCAGCCACGACCTCCGCAACCCCATCGACGTGGCGTCGCTCCGCCTCGAACTGCTCCAGGAGGAGGTCGACAGCGAACACGTGCCGCCCATCGCCACCGCCCTCCAGCGGATGGAGTCGCTCGTCGAGGACGTGCTCTCGCTGGCCCGCGAAGGCACCGCCGTCAGGGACCCTCACCCCGTCTCCCTGTCGACGGCCGCGGTGACCGCGTGGGCAACCGTCGAGACGGGCGACGCGGACCTCGTGACGGAGACCGACCGCGAGATCCTCGCCGAGGATACCCGGCTCTCACAGCTCCTCGAGAACCTGTTCCGGAACGCCGTCGAGCATGGCTCGACGAGCCCGGACGCGGGGACGCTCACCGTCACCGTCGGCGACCTCGGGGACGGCTTCTACGTCGCCGACGACGGGGTGGGAATCCCCGCCGAGGCCTACGACCAGGTGTTCGACCCCGGCTACTCGACCAGCGAGGACGGCACCGGATTCGGGCTGGAGATCGTCCAAGCGCTCGCGGAGGCCCACGGCTGGTCGGTGTCCGTCACGGACAGCGCCGATGGCGGTGCGCGGTTCGAGATACGGGGCGTCGAGGAGGCGTAGCCGCGGGTTTCGTCGGTCGCTGCGCTCCTCGCAGGAGGCTAGTACGGAAAATCGGACGCCGACGCGTCTCTACCGCTCGTCGACCGGCACGAACGCCACCACTTTTTGCGCTGCGGTCGGTCGCCTCCCGGCTCCCTCCCTCGGCAAAAACTGGACCAAAATCCTCGCGACTCCCTACGGTCGTCGCTCGGTCTGCTCACTGCGCTCGCAGGAGGCTAGTACGGAAAATCGGACGCCGACGTGTCTCTACCGCTCGTCGACCGGCACGAACTCCTCGTCCATCGGCCCGACGTAGCGGGCGCGCGGCCGAATGAGTCGGTTGTCGTCGTACTGCTCCAGCACGTGTGCGACCCAGCCGCCGACACGGCTCATGACGAAGATGGGGGTGTAGATGTCGATGGGGATGCCCATCTGGTAGTACGTCGAGGCGGAGTAGAAGTCGACGTTCGGCGCGAGGCCCTTCTCCTCCGTGAGGTACTCCTCGATGCCGACGGAGTAGTCGTGCCACTGGGGCGTACCGGCGGCCTCGCCCAGCGCCTCGCTCTTCTCCGAGAGGATCTTCGCGCGGGGGTCCTTGACGTTGTAGACGCGGTGGCCGAAACCGGGGACGCGCTCGCCGGCGTCGAGTCGGTCCTCGACCCACTGGACGGGGTCCTTGCCGGACTCGTCGAGCTCGAGCAGCGCCTCCATCACGTTCTGGTTCGCGCCGCCGTGCAGGCTGCCCGAGAGCGCGCCGATGCCGCCGGGGATGGCGGAGTGGACGTCGGCGAGCGTCGAGGAGATGACCATCGAGGTGAACGTCGAGGCGTTCAGACCGTGGTCGGCGTGGAGCACGAGCGCCATGTCGAACGTCTCGGCGAGCACGTCGTCGGGCACCTCGCCGTTGAGCATGTAGAGGAAGTTCGTCGCGTGGTTCAGGTCCTCGCGCGGGGCGACGGGCTCCTCGCCGTCGCGGACGCGGACGAACGCGGCGAGGATGGTCGGGATCTTCGCCGTGATGCGGCGTCCCTTCCGGAGGTTCGCTTCCTCGTCGGTCGGGTCGGCCGCGGCGTCGTCGTCGTACGCCGAGAGCTGCGAGACGGTCGTGCGGAGCGCAGCCATCGGCTCCTCGTCGGCGGCGGCGAGCTCGCGAACCGTCGCCATGACGCCGTCGTCGATCTCCCGTTCGGCGGCCATCGACTCGCTGAACTCGTCGAGTTCATCCCGGTTCGGGAGTCGACCGTGCCAGAGGAGGTAGAGCACCTCTTCGTAGCTGGCGTCCCGGGCGAGGTCCTCGATGTCGTAGCCACGGTAGACGAGGCGGCCCTCGTCGCCGTCGATGAAGCTCAGTTCGGACTCGGCAACGAGAACACCCTCCAGCCCTTTCTTGAGGTCGTCAGACATACCCTGAGCTTCAGTACCTTAACCGAAAAACATTGTCGTTTACGCTGTTACCCTACCGTAGAATCTTGCCGGTTCCCGGGCCGAACGGCCGGCCGAACGCTTTTCTCCCGCCCCGGAGAAGGCCGATGTATGGACGCCGGTGACGTAGAGTACGAGCCCGTGAGCGTCAAGGCCGTGCTCGCGGAGATGAAAGACACCGCCGAGCTGATGATCGATATGTCGTTCTCGGCGGTGCTGCTCGGGAGCACCGAGGTCGCCGAAGAGGTGCTCGAACTCGAAGAGCGCATGGACGTGCTCCAGATGCGCGCCCGGATGAGCCTCATGATGGCTGCCCGGTCGCCCGAGGACGCCGAGGCGCTCGCTCCGGTGCTGGGCGTCGTCGGCGCGACCGAGAAGATAAGCGACGCTGCCGGCGACGTCGCGAAGGTCGTCATCGAGGATATCGGGCTGCCGGACGCGCTCCGGGCCGCGCTCCCGGAGGCGATCGAGACGGTCGCTCGCGCCATCGTCGCCGACGACTCGCCGCTGGCCGGGCACACGCTGGAGTCGCTCAACCTGGAGACCGAGACGGGGGTGCGCGTCATCGCCATCCGGCGGGGTGGCGACTGGCTGCTCAGCCCCGACCGCGACGACTACCTCCGCGCCGGCGACGTGCTCCTCCTGCGCGGCGTCGAGGAGAACCTCGCGGAGGTCTACGCCGACGTGACCGGCGGCGAGTACGTCGCCCCCGAGCCCGCCGAGCCCGGCATCGGGGACCTCGAACGGGCGGTCGACTCCATCGTGCTGATGAAGAACATGAGCGAGCTCGGCGTCGACGTCGCCTACGGCTCGGTGCTGTACGACAGCGACGGGCTCGCCGAGGAGGTCGCGGAGCTGGAGGCCGAGGTGGACGCGCTCGAGTCCCGCTTCGAGGCGTGGGTGCTCCAGGCCGCGGCCGGCGTCGACGACCCCGTCTCGCTCCGCGGGCTGATGCACATCGCGGAGGCAACCGAGGTCATCTCCGACGCGGCCCTCGAGATCGCCGAGGGGGTGCTCCGGGGGATGGGTACCCACCCGGTCGTGGCCGAAGCCGTCTTCGAGTCCGACGAGGTCGTCGTCCGACTCGCGGTTGTCCCCGACTCGGCGCTCTCGGGCACCACGCTCGGCGCACAGATGGTCCGGACCGAGACCGGAATGCGTGTTATCGCGGTCCGTCACACCGACGAGGACGGCGACAACTGGGAGATCTCTCCCGGCCCCGAGACCCTGCTCCATCCCGGCGACGTGCTCATCGCGAAGGGGACCCGCTCCGGCGCGGAACGGCTGGAGGCGCTGACGGGGGACGAGTCGCTCGACGTGGAGTGAGCGCCGGGACCGGCGTCGCCGGAGCGCTCGTTCGTGGTGGTCTCGCAGTGCTCGACACGCATTGCGGCCGCCAGTCGTCGGTGGGAGTTTACGCCAGGTGTAAACCTTCGACGGTGGCGTCCATCGCCCCCCGACGACACGAGCGCTCTTACGCGTTCGGCCCAAGATAACGGGTATGCGGCGTCTCCCGTTCGAACCGTCGCCCCGGGTGGTCGACGCGGGCATCCTCGTCTCGGTGCTCGTCGCCGGCGCGACGGGGCTCCTGAGCCTGACTGCGCGACCCGACGACGGCTGGGTGTTCGTCGTTCACGGCGTCATCGGGCTGACGCTGGTCGTGCTGCTCGGGTTCAAGCTCCGGCGCGTCTGGCGGCGCGTCGCGGGCTCGTGGACCCGGACTGTCGCGGTGAGCGTCCTGCTCACGGTGCTGGCGGTGGCCGCGCTGGTGACGGGTGTGGCGTGGACGCTCGGCGCAGAGTCGCCGGTCTCGGGGGTGACGCTACTCGTGCTTCACGGCTACCTCGGCGCGCTCGTCCTCCCGGTGCTGCTGATACATCTCGCGGCACGGTTCCGGCTCCCCGACCGCGAGACGGTGACAGAACGCCGGCAAGCGTTGCGGGTCGGCGGGCTGCTCGTCGGCGGCGCGGCCGCCTGGCGGCTGAAACAGTCGGTCGCGGGTGACCTGGTTCCGAGCCGCCGGTTCACCGGCTCTCGCGAGGAGGGCAGCGACGGCGGCAACGCGTTCCCGGTCACCTCGTGGGTCGCCGACGACCCGGAGCCGGTCGACGCGGCCGCCTGGAGCCTCGACGTTCGCGGGGCGGTCGCGGAGGAGCTGTCGCTCTCCGAAGCCGCTCTGCTCGCCCCCGACGCTGGCGGCCCGACCGCCACCGACGACGAGCGCGCGCTGCTGGACTGCACGAGCGGCTGGTACTCCGAGCACGACTGGCGTGGGGTGCGCGTCGGCGACCTGCTCGACGCCGCCGGCGCCGACCCCGACGCCGGCTACGTCCGCTTCCGGTCGGTGACGGGCTACCGGTGGAGTCTCCCGACGAGCGAGGCCCGCGACGCGCTGCTGGCGACCCACGTCGACGGCGAGCGCCTCTCCCACGGCCACGGCTTCCCGTGCAGACTCGTCGCACCGGGGCGCCGCGGGTTCCAGTGGGTGAAATGGGTCCAGGCCGTCGAGGTGCGCCACGACCCCGACCCGGCGCAGTGGGTGGCGACGCTCGTCTCCGGCTTCGACGGGGACGGCGGGGGAAGTTGACGTTCTTCCAGTTCCTGGGAAGTCACGACAGGTACAAGCCCGCACGCCCGAACACGTTCGCATGAGCGAGACGGCCACCACCCCGACACTGGCCGACACCGACGTCGTCCGGCTGTTCGACCAGGAGCGCCTGCACGACCGCCTCGCGGCAGGGGCGCTCCCGGACTGGGCGCGCGAGCACTACGAGACGTTCCGCGCCGACATGCTCGGCGAGCGCGATGGCACGCCGTTCCCCTGCTTCTTCGGCGTCGACTCCGAGAAGGAGGGCTGGGCGCTGTACACGTTCGTCCCCGGCTTCGACGACGAGTCGCTGGCCCGGTTCGCCGACGTGACCCGGGCGTACCTCCGAACGCAGGAGCACCACTCGCCCCGAACCTCGATGGTCGCCTTCTTCAAGAACACCGACGGTGAGCGACCCGAACAGCACTGGCACGACCGCTACTGGGAGGTGCTCCAGTTCCTCCACGACAACGACCCCGAACCCTGGCCCGACGAGTTCCCGGCCGACCCGGACGACCACCAGTTCGAGTTCTGTTTCGCCGGCGAGCCCATCTTCCCGACCGCCCGCACGCCGGCCCACGACCGGCGACACAGCCGGTTCAACCCACACGGTCTGGAGGTCACCGTGCAGCCCCGGAGCGTGTTCGACGGGGTGACCGGCGACACCGAGGCCGGCCAGCGCGCCCGCGAGGTCATCCACGACCGGCTGGAGGGCTACGACGACGTCTGCCCGCACGCCCACCTCGGCGACTGGGAAGACGACGAGAGCCACGAGTGGAAGCAGTACGTCCTCCCGAACGACGAACGCGACCTCGACGACTGCCCGCTGGAGGTCCGCGCGTGAGCGACGAGACGACCGACAGCCCGGACGTGCTGCTCGTGGTCGACGCTCAGCAGGCCTTCGGGAACCCCGACCGCGGCGCTCGGAACAACCCCGACGCCGAGGCACGCATCGCCGACCTCCTCGCCGCCTGGCGCGAGCGCGGCTGGCCCGTCGCCCACGCGAGACACGACTCGGCAGAGTCGAACTCGACGCTGCGGCCCGGGGTGCCCGGGAACGCCTTCATCGAGGGCCTGGAGCCCCGTGACGGCGAGCCGGTGTTCGCCAAGTCGGTCAACGGCGCGTTCGTCGGCACCGACCTCGAGCCGTGGCTCCGCGACACGCCCCACGACCGCATCGTCGTCTGTGGGTTCACCACCGACCACTGCGTCTCGACGACGACCCGGATGGCCGAGAATCGCGGGTTCTCGCCCGTCGTGGTCTCGGACGCGACGGCGACCTACGCCCGCGAGGTGCCGGACGGAGCGGGTGGCGGGACCATCTCGGCCGCGGCCAACCACCGCGCCGCGCTGGCGCAGCTGTCGGGGGAGTTCGCCGCGGTCGTGTCGACCGCAGACCTGCTGTCCTGAGTCACTGTCTGGTCGTCCGCTCGATATAGAGGAGGACGCCGAGCACGAGCAACAACAGCCCGTAGGAGCCCGCTGTCAGCAGCGCGTCGGCCTTGTCGTCGTACACCTCGCTCCGGAAGATGATGATCTTCCGGACCATCGCGATGATGCCGGTGTAGGCGACGAGCTGGACGATCTCGCGCGTCTCGCTCTCCTGTGCGTACGCGACGACGGTCTGGTACACCTCGACGATGATGAACAGCAACAGCGCGGTGTCGATGAAGCCGACGACGACCAGCGGGTCGGTGATGGCACCGGAGAGCGTCCGCTGGACGATCTGGAGGCCCAGGTCGAACACCCCGACCGCGAAGAGGACGACGAGGACGTACGCCGCGACCATCTCGATGCCACCGAGCAGCCGCTCGGAGATGGAGACCAGTCGGTCGAAGCGGTCCTCCTCGACCCGGTCCGTGCTTCCCTCGTCGGACACACGAATGCTACGTGTTGGCACATCATGAGCGCGGGGGAACCGGACTCAAGGGTGCGGGCCCTCGACCGCGTTTCGCACGCTTTTTCCCGCTCGGGGTAGTGGAACAGTACAACGAATGATATCGAAGGGCTGTGAACAGTGCGCCGAGGGGGGCAAGATGGTCATGTTCGTCTACGGCTACTGCGACCAGCGCGACTGTTTCTACTGCCCGCTCGGCGAGAACCGCAAGAACGTCACCGACGTCTACGCGAACGAGCGCCTCGTCGAGTCCGACGAGGACGTCATCACCGAGGCGAAGCGGATGGACGCGCTGGGCACCTCCATCACGGGCGGCGAGCCCCAGGAAGCGATGGACCGGACGTGTCACTACCTCTCGCTGCTCAAAGACGAGTTCGGCGAGGACCACCACACGCACCTCTACACCGGCATCACGGGCGGCCGAGAGAACATGCGCCGCCTGAGCGAGGCCGGACTGGACGAGATCCGCTTCCACCCGCCACTGGAGCTCTGGGGCGACATGCACGGGACCGAGTGGGAAGAGATCCTCCACATCGCCCGCGAGGAGGGCCTCACTCCGGCGTTCGAGATTCCGGGCATCCGGCCCGAGGAGGAGTTCCTGGAGTTCCTCGACGAGGGCGCAGCCGACTTCTGTAACGTCAACGAGTTCGAGATGAGCGACGGGAACTACCGCCGGATGCAGGAGGAGGGCTTCGAGCTGAAGGAGGACCACATGAGCGCGGTCGACGGCTCGCGCGAGGCCATCCTCGACGTGATGGGCGACCACGACAAGGTCTACTTCTGCACGAGCGTCTTCAAGGACGCCGCCCAGCACCGTCGCCGCCTCAAACGGATGGCCCGGAACGTCCGCCGCGAGTTCGACGACGTGACCGACGACGGCACGCTCGTCTACGGCAAGACCTACGCCGACCCCGTGGAGTTCGAGGCACTCGGCGTCCCCGAGGAGTTCTACACCGTCAAGTCGGACCACGTCGAGGTCGCCTGGTGGCTGCTCGAGGAGATGATACAGGACGGCGACGTGGAGGACGGCGAGATCGTCGAGCAGTACCCGACGTACGACGGACAGGTCGTCGAGCGGACGCCGCTGGCCTGAACTGGGAGCCCGCGACCCGGACGCCGGGACGAGCCTTTTACCCAGCTTTTTCGAGGAAGTGGTCGTGAGCCGCAGCGAGCACCTGTGTGGCCCATTCTTTCGAGGATGACGAGACGGCAGTGGCGACGGAACACCCACTACTGGACGGGGTCACCGCACGCGGGGCAGAACGCCTCGTCGCCGGTGAGCCTGGACCCGCACGACGGACAGTGTATCGAAAGTCCCGCCCCACAGTGCTGACAGAACCGGGCGTTCGGGTCGTTCTGCCCACCGCAATCGGGGCACGCGGGCGGCCCGCCGACTGGCGCTGGGTCTTCCTCGGCGACCCGCGTCCGAGTCTCCGTTCGGCTCGCTGCCCCCGGGGAATCACCGTGGACCGGCCGGTCGCCGCCGCTGCCGTCACCGGGGTCGGGACCGTCGTCGACGGACCGGCGGCGGACTGCCCACGCCGCGCCGCCGAGTCCGACCAGCCCGAGGGCTGCTGGCGCGAGCCAGAGGACGTTCGGACCACCACCCGACCCGACAGCGTCGACGCCCCGGTCAGTCGGCCCGGGCCCGCCGTCGCCCGACTGGACTGTCGTTGGAACCGCCGTCGCGGTTTCCGTCTCCACACTCGTCGGCTCGGCACCGGCCCAGCTGTGGTGGTGCCCCACGGTCCCGAGCGCGACACGTGACCCACGACTGTGCCCGCCCGCCGAATCTGGGGCGACCGTCGGGGCGGTCCAAATCTCCGAACCCGTGTCGTACGTCCACTCGATGCCTCCGCTTCCCGCGTCGACTGCGTACAGTCGCCCGTCCGTCGCGCCGACGTAGACCGTCCCACGGAACACCGTCGGGGTGGAGAAGTTGTCGGCCGATGTTTCGAACTCCCATTCGGCTTCGCCGGTCGTCGTGTCCACCGCGTACTGGTCGACGTAGGCGACGCCGTCGACGACGGTCGGTGCGGCGTCCGACGGTCCGGGGAGCTCCGAGAACGTCCACCGCTTGCTGCCGGTCGCGGCTTCGAGCGCGTGCAGGTTCGTCCCCCAGCTCCGTGCGTAGACGGTGTCGTCGACGACAACCGGTGCTCCGCCGAATCCATCGTTCCCGGGTTCGTCGAAGCGCCAGCGCTCCTCACCCGAGGCCGCGTCGATGGCGTACAGGCTGTAGTCCAGCGAGGCCGCGTAGACCGTCCCATCGGCCGCGACGGGCGAGGCGTCGACGGGCTCCTGCGGTTCGTCGAACACCCAGCGTTCGTCACCGGACTGTGCGTCGAGGGCGTGGACCGTGCTGGGATACCAGCTGTCCGACGTGGAGTGGTGGGTTCCGAAGTACACCGTTTGGTCGACGACGTTCGGTGCCGAGTAAATCGGCGACAAATGTTCCATACTGGTCGTGTACGCCCACTGCTGTTCGCCCGTCGCCGCATCGAGTGCGTACAGCGACTCGTCCCTCGTTCCGACGTACACCGAGCCGTAGACGACCGTCGGTGAGGTCACCCTGCCGGAGGCCTGGTTGAACGTCCAGTAGGTCTCGCCAGTTGCGGCGTCCAGTGCGTGTACCGAACCGTTCCCGGAGCCGACGTAAACCGTTCCGTCGACGACCGTCGGCGCTGTTTCGGCGGCACCCTCGACCGCCCAGAGACGTTCGCCTGTGCCTGCCCCGACTGCGTGCAACGTCCCGTCTTTGGACCCGACGAAGACGAGCGCCCGTTCCTGTGTGCGGGCACCGTCCCGGAGCCCGACTTCGGGGTCCGCTCCCGCCTTCGCTCGCCCGTCGCTGTACCCCGCCCCACTCGCGACGAGTGCGCCGACCGCGCTGGTCGTCGTCGCTCGTGTCAAGAAGTGTCGTCTGGTGGAACGTTTCCCCATGTCTCCCGACTGACACGGTGGCTTTTAATAACGCTGATGGGCGTCTGGCAAAATAATAACGGCGGAAATGTCACCAAACTATTATCAGCTGCCGGTGCGAAACCGTGACTGATGAACAGAGCCCTCCTCTATCACGGTTCGCTCGTCGTCTGCGGGTTCGTCCTCGCCGCCGTCAGCGTGCCCTCGCTCGTCGCCGGCGAGTTCAGCGTCAGCGGCGTGCTGATGGCGGTCGGTGGCGGCGGGATGGTTCTCGCGAGCGCCTACGAGCAACTGACGAACGACGACCCGGCCGTCCCGGAGACGCCGGGACTGGTGTTGATGGCCGTCTTCGCAGCCATCGCGCTGGTTGCGTGGGGTATCAGCCTGCTGTAGCCCGCCCGCTACCAGCGCGACGGTTTCGAGAGGAACCGCGCACCCACAGCGCCGCCGAAGCCGACCGTGAGCGCGGTCGCCAGCGTGACCGACGGCGAGTGTCCCAGGGAGACGCTCGCACCGACCAGCGCGGCGGCGACGAGCGCGGTCCCGCCGAAGACGAGCGTCGCCGATAGCAGCGGGGCGCCGGCGCGGTCGTGGACGGCGACGCCGCCGAGGAAGGCTGCGAGAGCGACCGGGGCGGCGAGGTACGGCTGCTCCACGAGCAGGCCGACCGTGACCACGCCGACGCCGACGACCGTCCCGCCGGCGAGGCTCGCCCGTGCTGGCGGGAGCGAGTCGCCGTACTTCAGTGCGTAGCCCGCCGGCGGGAGTGCGACGGCGGTGCCGGCGAACAGACCGAACAGCGCCCGACCGCCGAGCGCACCGGCGACGACCGGGACGAGCGCGAGCAGGCCACCGACGACGGCGACCGGTTCGGGCGGGAACGTCCCCGCGGGGTCGTCGTCGAAGTACACCGCCCAGGCGGCGAAGGGGTAACAGAGAGCAGCGGCGACGAGCACGACCGGGAGGATGCCGGCGGGCTCGCGGAGCAGCCGGTCGCCCTCCACGAGGAGGACGAACGCGAGCCAGCCGGACGCGAACAGCACGCCGACGACGATAGCCATCTCGGGGACGCGCCGTGACATACCTGCTGCTCGGGGTGCGAGGGGTGAAACGGTTGCGTTCGGGGCGGTCCCTCGCCGCGGCTACTCGCGCAGGACGACCAGGCCGAACGCCACGCTCGCGAACGCCGCGAGCAGTACGAGCGCCCCAGCGACGGGGCGCTCGACCCCCAGTGCGGTGACGGTAGTCGTTTCGGCGGGCGAGGCCGCTGCCGGGTCAACGGCGTCGATGCCGGCCCCCATGGCGTCGGCGTCGAGCGACGTCGGCCGCTCGTCCGGCATCGCCGACAGCCCGGGTGCGTCCGCGGGCACGCTCGGGACCGCATCGGTCCGGACGTACCGGTCGAGCCAGCTCTCCATCTCGGTCCCCGCGACGGCCTCGACGGCCGCCACGAAGTCGGCGTAGCTGACGGTGCCGTCGTGAGCGTTCAGCAGCCGCCACACGTCCACGATGCTCCGCTCGCCGTCGGTGGCCCGACGTATCTCGGCGTCGAGTGCGGCGACGACTCGCTCGCCCTTGTCGTACGGCACGTTCGCGGAGGCCCAGGTCGACCGGTCGGCGAGCGTCGCGTCGGCCCCGGCGTCGGTGGTGACGCGCTCGTGGAACCGGTCCTCGGGGAGTCGCCCCGCCCGCATCTCGACGACTGCGGCCTGGTACTCGGCCATGCCCTCCAGCAGCCAGCGCATCGACGGGCCGTCGTCGCCGTCTGCGAGCGTGAACGTCTGCCGGACGTGGACGAGTTCGTGGGCGAACACCGCCGTGGAGCCGTGCGCCCAGAGCTCGCGGTCGGGACCCCGGCGAACCGTCGCCAGCCCACCCGAGCGGATGGCCGCCGGTGGCAGGACGACGGTGGTGACCTCGCCGCGGTCGCCGACCGGGAAGGAGTCGTCGGCGCTCGCGAGCAGGTCCACCACCTCGTCGGCCGGGCGTGCGCCGTCGGCCCGGTCGGGCCTGACGACGCGGTAGGTGTGCCCATCGCGGCGTTCCTCGGCGACGGTGACCGCCCCGGTCACGGCCACGTCGTCACCGGCCCACCCGTCGACGCCGTCGGCGAGCGCGAGAGTGCGGCTGTTCCCCGGGTTCTCGCCGTAGTACCACCAGTCGAGGGTCGCGAGGTCGACGGCATCCTCGTAGAGGAACGACCACTCCGCGGTCGAGATGGACTCCAGCCCGCCGTTGGCGAAGCGCGTGGCGTCGACGACGTACGTGATCGACGCGTTCCCCTGCCGGTCCCAGCGGTAGTCGTAGCCGTCCTCGGCGGCGTCGAAGCCCGTGACGGACTCGACGCTCGCGCCGTCCGGGACGGCGATAGCGACCCGTGAGACCGACTCCGAGAGCCGGAACTGGGCGCTCACGCGAACGCGTCCGTCGGCCGCGTCGACCGGCGACAGCTCGTACCGGACGACCATACCGGCGTCGGACGCTCCCCCAACCCCCGACCGTTGCTGCGTCGGCGATGCCTCGTCCAGACGCGGCGTGGCCGCGCCCGCCTCGACCACCGTGGCCCCAACCAGCGGCGTCGCGACGAGTAGCAGGACGAGCACCGCCGCCACAGACTGTGGCGGGCGGGCAGTTGTCATCTGGTGTCCGCAATCCGTCTGTACCGGATTCGAGGCAGGGGCCACTGTTAACGATTCGGGCCGTAGAGCACCGCTATCAGACATTTTTGCAGCAACCGAGGGTCGATATCAACCAGCGCTGGGGGCGAACTGGGAGCAGCGCGAACGCGGAGGGGTCGAGAGTGGTCCCGCCGGCGCGTTGGCGGGCGACGGTCCGCCACATTGGCGGGTCCTGCCGGCCAGTCCCCCGATGCGCAAGCGTTTAGACCCGCGCCCCGCTACACGAGTCCATGCCGGACTGTCCACTCGCAGACGACTGCCCCAGCTTTCAGGAGCGGATCTCGGGGATGGGCTGTAACCACTACGGCGACCGTGGTGGCATGGAGTGGTGTGGTCACTACGACCAGCCCATCTCGGACCTGAAGACCCAGCCCGTCAAGCGCGGCGAGGAGATCGTCGTCGAGGTCACCGACATCCACGAATCCGGTGCCGGCGTCGGCCGGACCGAGGACGGCTTCATCGTCATGGTCGACGGCGTCCTCCCCGAGGCCCGCGCGAAGGTGAAGATCACGAAGGTCCACAACAACCACGCCCGCGCCGACGAGGTCGAGCGCCTCCCGATGGAGGACGAGCTCGACGAGGAGGAGAGCGAGGGCGAGGAGAGCGACGCAGACGACAGCGAGGATGACGGTGACGGCGAGGACGAGGAGGAAGCGAGCAACCGGCCGCCAAAGCGCGAACGCCTCGGAAGCCGCGACAACTTCTGGGGCAACTGACGGCCGAACGAACCCCCGTCGAGGCACCTGGACAGTCCACCGACCGGCCTTCTTCGAGTTTCTGACCGCGTCTCCGCACCGTCCTATCGTTGGGCCGTTCCATCCAGCCTAGTGTGGCGCCACACTATTCTTTTCACGCTCCAGTGCCACCCTCCGAGTATGAGCAGCGACCACACCGACGCCGAGAGCAAAGTGTCGGGGAACCAGGCGAACATTCCGGCGCGGATTCGTCGCGAACTCGGCATCGACGACGGCGACCAGCTCCGCTGGCAGATCGAGGACGATGGGAGCGTCCGTGTCCGGGTCGTTCAACAGCGAACTGGCACCTTCGCCGAGTTCGACGGGTACGACGGCGACGACGAGACCGACGTGACGACCGAGCACGACGCCTGGGGCGTCGACGTCGAGTAGATGCCACGCGCACTGCTCGACACGTCGGTTCTCTTCGCCGCGGCCTATCGACGGGACAGTGCCCACGACGACGCGCTCCCCATCCTCCGTGGAATCGACGACGGGTCGCTCCCGGAAGGGGTGGTCCTCGACTACGTTCTCGCGGAGACGCTGAACGGGCTCACGACACACGCGGGACACGATGCAGCCGTCGACCTCCTCGACCGAATCGAGGAGAACACCCGCTTCCACATCGACTCCCTCAACGGCGACGCGCTGGCGACGGGAAAAGCACTGTTCCGTCAGCAGCAACCCCTCTCGTTCGTCGACGCGTGCCTCGTCGGGTACATGCGGACGGAGGGACTGGGATACCTCTACGCATTCGACGACGACTTCGACGCTGTCGACGAGATGTATCGACTCGACACCGCGACCGACCCCTACGACCCGAACTGAACATTCCGCCGTCCCCAACCCTTAGTCCTCGGCCCCCGTCGTCACGTCCATGGACCTGCATCTCGACGGCGACACCGCACTGGTCACGGCGAGTTCGGCCGGCCTCGGGAACGCGAGCGCGAGGGCGCTGGCCCGCGAGGGCGCGAACGTCACCATCTGCGGTCGGGACGCCGACCGACTCGCCGACGCCGAGGCCGCGTTCGAGGGGCTCGACGGCGACGTGCTCGCACTGGAGGCCGACATCACCGACCCGAAGGACATCTCGGCCATCGTGGAGGCGACGGTCGAGGAGTTCGGCGCGCTGGACCACGTCGTCACCTCGGCCGGCGGGCCGCGCTCGGGACCGTTCCTCGACATGACGGACCAGGACTTCTACGAGGCGTACGACCTGCTCGTGATGAGCGCCGTCTGGACCGTCAAGGAGGCGTACCCGCACCTCGAGGCGAGCGACGCCGGCAGCTGGACCGCCATCACCTCCACGAGCGTGCAGGAGGCAATCGACGGGCTGGTGCTCTCGAACGGCGTTCGCCGGGCGGTCGTCGGCATCGCGAAGACCGTGGCCCGCGAATGGGCTCCGGACGTGCGGGCGAACGTCGTCCTCCCAGCCGCCCACGAGACCAGCCGAATCGAGGAGCTGGTCGAGCAGAGCCTCGACCGCGGCGAGTACGACAGCTACGAGGAAGGGCTCGACGACTGGGCCGACGGCATCCCGATGGGGCGCATCGGCGATCCCGGCGAACTCGGCGACGTGGTCGCGTTCCTCGCTTCGGACCGGGCGAGCTTCGTGAACGGGGCGTCGGTGCCGGTGGACGGCGGGCGGCTGCGGAGCTAGAGGGTGAGAATCACA
The DNA here is from genome assembly GCF_024609245.1 of Haloarchaeobius sp. FL176. Taxonomy (GTDB): domain Archaea; phylum Halobacteriota; class Halobacteria; order Halobacteriales; family Natrialbaceae; genus Haloarchaeobius. The sequence continues at coordinate 17,314 of NZ_JANJYH010000002.1, read as the reverse complement.
GCCGTGTAGCGGTTCGGGGCCTCGCGACGTGCTCAGGTTTCGATATGTTCGCCGAAGTCGTCGTACTGGCCGCGCTGGTCTCTCCAGATACGGTCGAGGAGGTTTGCTGATTCGACTTTGGCGACATTCGGGCTTTCAACAGTTCCATACATAACGTAGTTTTCTCCCTCTTTTCTTAGTTTACTGTATGTTTTGGCCTGGTTTTTGATTTCATTGAAGAGTTCGGCGTCATATTCGTCGTTTGTGTTCCAGTTTAGAAGCTTATCTGTTAAGCCGACAATATATTCTGTCGATATAGCTATTCCGGCTTCCACATTCGTCTTACTGTTATCAAAGTCTTCTTCGTCGTGGTAACCCCCCGTGATTCCGGCCAGTATATCAGCTGCGAACAGCTTACGCGTCTCAAAGTCTAGGCTGTCGTGGTGTCCTTCTACTGTATCTTCTCGGTGGTCGTCTGCGAACCGGAGCGGATGCCACCAGCTGTTGTACGCGTCATGGTCTTCGTTCAGATAGTTCGAATCTTCTACAAGGGGATGGTATTGAAGATCAAGGCCGTTTGATGTTGATTCAGCGGTTTCTGGACCTGATACTGTTTCTATGATTCGGAGTTCGTTGTTAGTTTGGTCGTATGCTAGTCCGTTTCCGTGTGTGCTTCTACTGGCCTCTGGCAGATCGAACGCCCAGAAATGAGACCCCAGTTCGGTATGGTTATCTAAGCTTTCTTGTAGTACGGCAGTGTATAGCTCATCTTCGGTTGATATTGGCCCAGAATCATTCCAGTTCTTTTGGAAGTTGAATAGATAGCGCTGTATCCAATCTAATGCTTCTCCAACGCTGTTTGAGTCGGAGAATTCTTGATAGCTGAAGTATCCGTAAGTATTTGATTCTCCTTCGGAATTAAGATAAGGTATACGTGGATTGTTTTTGGCTTCGTGCTCAATCGTTCCTGGTTCTGATTCTGTTCCGATTGATTCGACGAACTGCGAGCCTTCGTCGTGCTGGATGTTCTCGTAGTCGTTGTCGTGCCACCACTCCAGCGCGAGGAGGTCGACCTCCATGTTCCGCCAGTGGTCCTCGGCCGGCTCCGAGAACACCCCGGCCTCCGTCACGACATCCGTGCCGAACTCCTCCCGGTACTGGTCGAGTTGGTCGGTCGAGACCTCAGCCCGAACGCTCCGGTTCCGTCCCGGAATCAGGTGCAGTCGGTAGTTTCGCGGTCGCTCGGTCGTCGCCGTCGTTTCCTCCGTCGCGGTGGGCGTCGCGGTCTCCGATTGGGCGCTGGTCGCGGCCGTCGCCGTTCGTTCGCTGGTCCGCGCTGGTTCGTCTGACCCACCCGTACACCCGGCCAGCAGGCCGACACCACCTGCGCCCAGCGCACTCAGCGCGCGCCGTCGCGTCCACACGGCCTCGCCACCCGGGCACTCCTCGATAACGTCGGCAGAATCGTCCTCGCTCACTGGGAACTCCTCTCTCGGTCGCTTGTGATTACGAGTTGATATACCTACTCCCCGAACTCTCGGCCGCTGTCGCTGGGCCGGCGAAGGAATTTAAGAGGCGACGACCGACGTTGTGGCATGAGCGACACCGCGGACGACCCCGAGTTCGACGGGCGACGGCTCCTGGACAAGGCGAAGACGGGGGCGCTCCGGCGGCGGATGCGCGAGTTCCTCTCGGACCGCGACGAGGCCGACCTGAAGGAACTCCGCCGAGAGGTCAGTGAGGGTGAGGACCTGTCCGAGATCGTCCGGGCGGACCGCGACGAACGGCTGTAGCGGCCACGGAGGTTCTGTTCTTCGATACGTCGGCACTCGTCAAGCGGTACTACGAGGAACCTGGCACCGAGCTGGTCGACGACCTCGTCGAGGACGACCGCCGGGTGAGCATCACCCGCTCGCCGTCATCGAGACCATCTCGGCGTTCAGGCAGACACAATCCCGACCAGATATCGAAGTCCGACACCGACGACCTGCTCGCTGGGTTCTTCAGGGAGGCGCTGGACGACTTCGTCATCGTCCCGATGGAAGAGTCGATTCAGCAGTTCTCCTTCGACCTGATACTGGAGGACGACCTCCGCACCCTCGACAATCTCCAGCTCGCCGCCGCCCTCGCGCTGGATGGGGACGAGACGGACGTCGTGTTCGTCTCCGCCGATTCCGACCTGGTCGCAATCGCGAGCGACCGTGGATTGCAGACCGTCAATCCGGACGGGTGACCGTCAGAACAGGTTCTCATCCCGCAGTTCGCTCACGACCTCGCGCACCCGCTGTGCCTCCGCTTTCGGCACGACGAGCACCCGGTCGTCGAAGGCCGCGACGACGAGGTCGTCCACGCCGACGAGCGAGACGTGCTTTCCGTCGCTGGCGACGACGTTCCCCGACGCGTCGATACTGAGCCCATCGCCGAGCACCGCGTTCCCGTCCAGCTCCTCGACCCCCAGCCCCGCGTCGGTCAGCCGCTCCAGCGCGTCCCACGCGCCGAGGTCGTCCCAGTCGAACGTCGCCGGGACGACGTACGCCTCGTCGGTGCGTTCGAGCACGGCGTAGTCGACGCTGACGCTCTCGGCGCGGGCGAAGCCCTCGGCGGGGTCGTCGGCCGTCGCGATGGGTGCAAGCGGCGTGTTCCGACACTCACGGAGGAAGGCGTCGGGCGTCCACGCGAAGATACCGGCGTTCCAGAGGCAGCCCGCATCGACCAGCTCGCGAGCGGTCGCCTCGTCGGGTTTCTCCAGGAAGGACGCGACGCGGGCGACGCCGCCGGCGGGGTCGCCGCCGCCGCCCTCGAAGCCCCCGGCGGGCTCGATGTAGCCGTAGCCAGTCGCGGGACGCGTCGGCTCGACGCCCATCGTCACCAGCCCGTCCGTCTCGACCGCCACGTCGCAGGCGTGTTCCGCGACGGTCGCGAAATCGCCGTCGACGTGGTGATCACTCGGCACGCAGACGAGGACGGCGTCGTCGACCTGCTCCCTGATGCGGCGGGCAGCGTAGGCGAGTGCCGGTCCCGTATCTTTCCCCGCGGGTTCGACCAGCACGCCGGCGCGGGGGGCGTGCTCGCGGACCGCGTCGGCGTAGCGCTCGCCCGTGAGCACGTACGTCTCGTCGGCGAAGGCGACGCGGTCGACCGTGCGGGCGAGCAGCGAGCGGTCGCCGCCGAAGTCGAGGAACTGCTTCGGGCGGTCTGCCCTGCTGGCGGGGTAGAGCCGGGTGCCGGTGCCGCCGGCGAGTACCAGCGCGACCGTCGTCACCACGTCTCTATCACTCCCTCGCGGATGTCCTCCAGACAGCCCTGGCAGTCGCGGTTCTCGCCGTCGAAACACGGCGGGACGCCCTCCTCGGAGAGCATGACGGCGCGTTTGTCGGCGTGACGACGGCAGACGATCTTCGCCCGGCCGTGCTCGTCGGCCGGGAGCCGGTTCACCGTCCGGCCCGCGGTGAACTGCTCGCGGGACTCCTCGTGCTGCCGGCCGGCCGAGCGGATGGCCCGCCGGAGGTAGCCGCCGATGCCGGAGTCGTCGCTCACCGTGACCACCGCCAGGTGGCGGGCGTTCCGGCGCGGGGTCGACACGAGCCCGTTGACATGGACGACCGTAACGTGGCGGGCCACAAAGTCGCGTCGGTCGTCCACCTCCGCCCGCGTCGAACCGGCGTATTCCGACGGCTCCGGCCCGAATGTCCCGGTCTGGCGTCTCGACACCCGTTTCACTTTCACCGCGCTTGGCACAGTTTAAATACCATCGCGGCCCAACGTCGATACGTCTCCCACTGAACACACGCGGAGACAGAGCCAACCATGACCGATGTGCGACAGCACGCCGAAGACTTACACGAACAGTTCTCCGGACACGCGGACGTGTCCGTCGACGAAATCGAGGAGCGGCTGGAACGGCTGGTCGACGAGTTCAAGGTGCCGATGGACGAGGCAACGCGCAGCGTCCGGAGCCACTACGTCGACGAGACCGGTGTCGACCGCGACGAGCTCGCGGGCGGCTCCAGCCAGGCGGTCGAACTGGGCGACATCGACCAGGACGAGCAGTGGGTCGACCTGACGGTGAAGGTCACCCAGCTCTGGGAGCCCCGTTCCGATTCCATCGCCCAGGTCGGGCTGGTCGGCGACGAGTCCGGCACCAAGAAGTTCGTCTCCTTCACCACCTCCGAGCTACCCGAACTGGAGGAGGGCACGGTCTACCGCCTCTCGAACGTCGTCACCGACGAGTACGAGGGCCAGTACTCCGTGAAGCTCAACCGGACCACGACCATCGAGGAGCTCGACGAGGAGATCGAGGTCGGCGACGACGACGTGACCATCGAGGGCGCGCTCGTCGACATCCAGTCCGGCTCGGGCCTCATCAAGCGCTGTCCGGAGGAGGACTGCACGCGCGTCCTGCAGAACGGGCGCTGTGCGGAACACGGCGAGGTCGAGGGGACCTTCGACCTGCGCATCAAGGCGGTCGTCGACGACGGCGTCGACGCCCACGAGGTCATCTTCAACGAGGCCGCGACGGAGGACGTCGCGGAGATCTCGCTGGAGGAGGCCAAGGACATGGCCATGGACGCACTCGACACGACCGTCGTCGCCGAGGAGATCGCCGACGAGGTCATGGGAGTGTACTACCGCGTGACGGGCCCGACGTTCGGCCGCTACGTGCTGGCCGACTCCGTCGAGGAACTTACCGAGCGTCCGGACACCGAGGCGACGCTCATCCGAGCGAGGTCGATGTGACATGAGCCAGGCACCCACCCGCGAAGTCGCCAAGCGCGTCTTCGCACGCGAGTTCAACGACGCGACGTACACGTTCAAGGAGTCCGACGAGGAGCGCGCCCCGAACTTCGCGCTCCTGCCGACGGGCGACCGCGCGAACCGCGTGTTCGTCGTCGGCACGCTCACCGAGACCGAGGACATCGGCGACGACTCGGAGTACTGGCGCGGCCGCGTGGTCGACCCCACGGGCACGTTCTTCATCTACGCCGGGCAGTACCAGCCCGAGGCAGCGGCGTTCCTGCGGGACACGGAGCCGCCGGCGTACGTCTCGGTCGTCGGCAAGCCCCGGACGTTCGAGACCGACGACGGCAGCATCAACGTCTCGCTGCGGCCGGAGTCCATCACCGCCGTCGACGAGGGAACCCGGGACCGCTGGGTCGTCGAGACGGCCGACCGGACTCTCGACCGCATCGAGGCGTTCGACGACGACACCAACGAGTACGCCGCGATGGCGACCGAACGCTACGACGCGAGCCTGCTCGACAGCTACCGCGAGGAGGTCCTGACCGCGCTGGAGAGCCTCGACGGCGTCGCCGAGGACGAGCCGGAAGCGACGGCCTGAGCTGACGAACACCGTTTTTTCGAGGACCGCGTCTAGCGTCTGACGAACGTTCAAGTGGCTGTGTGACAGTTACGGGTAGCATGGGCAACAAGAACAAGACGGTCTCGTTCCGCGTCAACGAGGACGCGTTCGAGACGCTACAGGAGATCGCGGAGGAGCGAGACATCTCGCTGTCGGCGGTGTTCCGTGACTACGTCGACATGCTCGTCGCCCACGACGGGCAGGTCGCGGTGGTGCCCGAGCACGAAGCGCCGGAGGAGGCGTCGGTCGACGAGGCGTGGCCGCCGAAGGTCGAAGTACCGAAGAGCTTCGTCCGCGAGCACGAGCGGCTCGAACTCGAAGCCGAGCATCTGCGGGACCAGCTCGACGAGTACAAGCAGTACGTCACCTATCTCCGCGAGCGCGTCGACGACGAGAACGACGAGGAGGTCATCCACCTCGAGGACCTCGACGGGGCCGAGGACGAGGACGACGAACCGTACCAGCTCGGCTAACCCGACAGCGTCTCCTTCTCGCGTTTCGCCGCCTTCCGGGCGTCCTCGTCGCCGTCGACCCGGGCCAGTTCCTCCATCGCCTCCAGCGTACGGACCGAGTTGTCGAGGAACGAGAGGACGTCCCCCTCGTAGGCGTACACCATGTAGTCGTCACCCATCACGTCGACGATGGCCGACGGGCGAAGGCCCTGGGCGCGAAGTTCGAGGAGGTACCGCACGAACTTCTCCTCGGGGTGGCCACAGTACGGGCTGTTGTCGCAGCCGCAGTCCATGAAGTCCTTCGAGAAGTCGAGGATGCGCTCGCGCGTCGTCTCGTCGAGCTTCTCCAGCGCCTCACCACCGTTGAACAGCATGTCGAGCGTCGCGCCCTTGAACACGCCTTTCGGGATGTTCGTGTCGAGCTGCGAGCTCAGCTGCCGGTGGTTCTTGACGTAGATCTTGTCCGTGATGGCCACGCTTGGCCCACGATAGCGTCGTGACGGGCAAAAGCGTCGCGGTTCGGACCGTGACACCGCATGACGGAGCCTCAATCGAGTCGTAACGTATTTTAGTTCGACCCGGGTACGTTCTGGTGCGTGTCCGGGTTAGGGTAGTGGACTATCCTTCAGCCTTGTGGAGGCTGAGACGCGGGTTCGATTCTCGCACCCGGACCTAAGCTTCTACCTGCCGAATTCGGCACTTTAGATTTACCTCTCAGCCTTCTAAGGCTGAGACCCTGAATGTCCCGCCAAATTCGCTACGGCCTGTGTAATCCCTAATACAAATACCGGGTTATGGGGATGGGTAGAACCTGACCAATAGTGGTACATCCTTCTTTTCATGGTCTAGTTACGAGTATGGACTAAACTCTCGCTCTTATTTCTCGATGGACCCCTCCGCTTCGTATGGAGAGACAATGTCTCCTACAAAACGACGGAACAATCGTCCTCGTGAGCGGAGGTCACGAAGATAATCTCAAAGACGTAGTTACCGCTGCTCACAACGAGTGGAAGTGGCTCCGAACGAAGGAACGAGTAACTGCTTTCGCCGAACACCGATGAGCGACGAAGACAAAAACAAACGGGCTACAAGGATGCTCCGTGAAGACCGGGGGAAGCGCAAGCTCGTCGAGACGCAGTGTAACAACTGCGGCACTATGATATCCCCTGATGCGACTATCATACAATGCAGGTGGTGGGCGTACGACGGCCAAGGACCGCCGACTGGCTCAGGATTCGTCTCCTACTGTGACGAATGCTTACCCCCCGGTATACCGAGGCCATGAAAATGGCGTGCGCGATGTTCGAGACGGTCATTCACGGGTATATCGAGTACGTCGACGTTCTACTGACGCATCACTTCGATTGCAAACGGGTCGCTGACCGTCGAACTCAGCTTTGCCCGGATTGTGCGGTCGGATAATATCGTCGTCTAGGACTTGCAGTCGACTTAGACTGACTTCTCAACGTCTTCCGGATTTACAGCGATGGAAGTGCAGTCGTTCACGGATGGCACGAGCGCTCGTTTTGCGACCACACGATTGGCAAATATAGAATTCACCTTCTTCATGCAGATAGCGATGAGTACCATCTGTCAAAGTTGGAGGGTAGGACGGCATATCCTCCAGAACACAGGCAAACTGCTATGGTTTGTTCCCGGAAATAGGTAGGAAATAAAGTTCCTGATTCAAATACGTAGCCACCCTACTAGAGTCGAGCATCATGACCTTACGTGACGCGGCTTGGAATGCCACACTTGAACAGACCGTTCGCACAGGCAAATTCAAACTCACCGACCTCCCATTCAAGGAAAACGAACGTTCAACCGTTCGCCGCGTGTGCCGAGAGGCAGAGGCTTACGATTGGCTCCAGCGGTCCTCAGAAGGGAGTTCAATTTGGCGGGCAGGTCCGAAGGCAGAGATGTTGATGAATCTCAGTGAGGAGAAGCTTAGACTCGCGAGGGAGTGAAATGAAATCGAAGAAGCGAAGCCCGGAAGCCACTCTATCGATTCCTTCTCCCGGAAGACATGAGAATGAGCGGCTGAAGTATCTCGTTGCGAAACGCTATCTCTCGCTCGAAACAGTCACCTTTGAGTTCGAAGAGATTTCAACCACAGAATTCGCAGAGGCCCGTCGCAAAGTAGCAGAGGCTGCAATCATCACTCCTCTACATGCCGACCTGAAGGCAGTTGCAACATGGTTTCTACAACGGAAAGATTGTGAGGTAGTCACCTACGAGCAGAAGTACCCCGAGAGTGCGCGAATAGCAGATGTCGCGTGTGTTCCGAGAGGCCACTATGTCGAAGTTGGCAAAGTTGAGGATATCACACGAATCTACCAGATGCTCGGTCTGGATGTGATTAGTCGTGGCAGTGAGATTTCTTCGGTACTACGACGGCATCCTGAGTGCGATGACCCGACAAAGAGAGGGGGAGTCAGAGCGATACTTTCAGTCCCATTTCCCGTAGATGATGAATATCGCAGAGCGTGGGAAGTCGATGAGCTCGCGGTTCACACCTACACACTTGGAAATAGGCCGATTTCCACGCCCAATCGGAGACACCGTTGGTGGGCTGAAGAAGACTGAATTCCTTTGTCAACCATTTGGTCTGGCGTCACGGCTTTAGTCGGATGTACCATCTCCACAGGCTAGACCTTCCAGTCGGCAATTATTCGGTAAGGAAGGAGAATCGAGGCTCCAACTCGACTCTCCCGAATCGGCGTCGCCGCGGGTTGGTCTGGATAACCATGGAAAGGAACAACTCGAACCCGCATAAATCTAGCGAGAACACGCCTGAATCCCGCGAAAACCGCACCAATACCTCGACTGAACACGCCAATTACACACCTCGAACGCACGGCGTGGACGTATTTTTCCAGCTTCGGGACGAAAATCGTCTCTACGACGCTCTCGCTGACCTACAGTGTAAACTCTGCACCGAGGTCGGCTACAATGGTCGAAGCGACCACCCCCACCACGTCGGCGATATTTCTCCCTCATGGACACCCGACGACGACGAACACCACGTCGGCTTTTACTCCAGTTCGACAGGAATCGGCCACCTCAACAAGAACCGAGACTTCGTTGGCTACGACGACCAGCGACTCCGACTCTTTGAGGATATTAACGACGGGAAAGGTGCTACCACCGCCGCGAAGTGTACCCTCACGCTCGAACCCCGTGGGCCCCATCTTGTCAACAAGCAGAAAGACTCCTTTGGCTACCCGAAGGCCGTCGACGGTCATCGCTATGCCGGGACGTACATTAAAGCTCAAATCTCCTACGCACAAGACCTCGATGAAGTCCTCGACTGGATTAGCGAATACTTCCAACATCTCGACGACGAACTCGGTACGTCGTTAATGACCCATTGGGACCCCATCGCGGAGACTCTCTACTTCTCCGGCCTCGAACGCTACGTCCGCCACAACCTCGGGTCTATGGGTCGCATCATCCACACGGAAAGAAACACCTCCCGTCTCATTCACACTGGCAACGAAGGCGAAGAAGGAACCATCGAGGAAGACATTCGACACGGTGACCACTCCCTCTTCTCCGTCTCCTCGACTGAATTCGAGCACCTCGGATACACCATCGGGCCGCGACGCGACGGGAAACTCGCCGTCAAGAAGGACAAAATCAAGACCTACAGAGCGAAGAACGCGAACCGACACTCTGAGGCCAATTATCGTCACCACCCGAAGACAGAGACAAAGGCGGTGAAAGGTAAACTCCACGCGAGCGCATGGGGTGAAGTCATCGACCGGCTTGATTCCATCCTCCTCCACCACCTCGATATGGCCGCAATCGGTGAGGAGGACCTCGTCGCGGACGATTACTTCCGGCCCATCGACAAGAACGGAGAACCTGAGAACGACGAGACTTTCGAGTCCCGCGAGTATCACGCACCCACAGGTCGCATCGTCTCACTTCGGAAAGCGTGGGAGGGAGAAGACGCCCGACGCAAACTTGAAGGGTTCATCCTCCATTCAAACACCGAGTCGTACAAGGACATACTCAACATCCTCATGTTCGACCCCGAACATCAGGGGACCTCCGTCACCTACAAATATCTTCAAGAGAAGACCGGCCTCTCCTACAGCTCCGTTCAACGGAACGTTACAAAACTCACCGACGCCAGAATCCTCCACAAGATAAACGATGGCTGCATCTTCGTCCGGTGGGCCAGTCAAGCCGCCTTCGAGCGCGTCCGAGAATGGCTCCGCAACTTTTTCGACCCGAAGAGGGTTCTCAACGATATCAAAAAACGCGCGGAGTCCAAAGTCGCTGCCCGCGCCGGTGAAGACGACGAGTCCGAGGAAATTGAAGAGGAACCCGAGGAAGAAGTCGACGAAAATAACGACGACGAGTCCGAGGAAATTGAAGAGGAACCCGAAGAAGAAGTCGACGAAAATAACGACGACTTCATTGATATCTCCAGTAACGACATGCTTGAGGACGACGTTCGAGCCGGACTCGAAGAAGTTTTCGAAGAAGCCCGCAAGCGAATGGAGGCCGGCGAATGGGACGACTTTGGAACCGTCCAGCTATGACAGACGGTGGAATCGACTAGCGGCGGAACTCAGCTCGTGAACACCCCGGTATAGAGCTGTAGCTCACCCAATTCTATCGTCTTTATCTCGGTTTTTACTCATCGAGTTGGGGGTACATGGTAGATTTCTCAAATCGTACCATACTACTACACGCGTACTCTCTCTTCTTCTGTATGTAGATGTGCTGTCTCTCTCCCTCAGTTGTCCAGAAATACAGTAACTCTCGAATATGTGGTTTCGGGGGCATCGACGGTGTAACTGCCGGGAGAATTCGGCCATTTCAGTATTCGGACCGTTTCACTCAATTCCCTTCGCTTGCAATACCCCCTTAGTCGTTAAGCCGCTAACAAAGAATTCAGAACAGAACCCTGAGGTGCCCCGTTCTATGGGGGAGAAGCGTATTTCGACTGAGGATAATTCGAAGAATATCGGCGTTTAGGGAGCCACGTCGCCCGTTTAGAGGGGGTGTTGGCAATATGTTTAGATTGCGTTTGGTTTGCAAAATCGTCTTAGCCCGCACAACCTCTTGGAGTTGACTTACGAACCGTGGTCGTGGATATGGTTTTTGCGCACGCTATACAATGATACAGGTGAATCCGTAATGGCCGATATTTCTGCTTCAATCGACCAGCTCGAACGGCACTTCGTGGAGAGGCCAGCAAACTATCTCGTCGAAGCTGAGCTCGCGTTCGAGTTGAAGCAACTTCTCAACGACCAGCTCCAGCCCGCTCGTCTCACAGGAAGCCACGATTCAGGAGGTGCTCGTGGGGACACCCCAGACCATAGCGAGTACGCTGATGAAATCATCTCGACGGCAGATATCGACCGAGCACATTGCGAGGCGAGTGGCAGCAATTTCGGGCTTGGAAGCCAGCAAATGAAGCTTGACCTCGTACTTTTCGATGACGAAGTGAACCTCTCACTAGAGGGCGGGAGCAAGAAGTTCCGGGTCGAAGACCTCGTGACAGCGGTCGAGTTCAAGTACATCAAGAACGCGAAGTACCTCCGTGAGGGCTCCGAGCGATACAACCTGATTGCCGATGATATCGACCGGCTGGATAGCCTTCCTGCCCACGTCGACACGTACTGTCTCGTCTTCGCGAATTTCGACCTCGCCCGGCGTTCCGACACCCAAGAGGCTATGCAATCTCTCAAATCCAGAAGCGACCGGGTCGAAGTTCGCCATACACACCCCAAATCCGACGGTCTACTGGACTAATTCCTCGTACTTCTCCAGCCATTCGCTGACTTCCTGCCGGCCAGCTTCTTCATCGGGTAACGGTACATCGAGCGTTAGCCGGCGCTGGGCCTCTGTCGCATAGGTGGCGACACGAGCATCGGAAGCGGCAGATGATTCGGTCCAGACACGAGTACCGTTTTCGTCGAAGTCGCCTGCGACACGGACGACCTCGTCCTCAGTTGTCTCGTCAAGTTCCGCTAAGAGCTCTTTGAGGAGGTACTCGAACAACTCCTGCTGCGGGAGCGGAATCACGACCGAGGGATACCACTCCAACACCTCGGGGTCGAATGACACCAACACCTCATCGTCATCAGCATACATCGATTGCACCGTGTCATCCGGAGGGTTGCGGGAAATTGGCGGGTCTGCGCTCTCAGGGATACTCAGGCGATACAGCTTCTGATAGGGGGCGTCTTCGTCTTCCGTCAACTGACGGTCAAGCATCTTGAACGTCCAGCCCCTGTTTCTGAGAACCTGACTCTGAGTGAAGAGTCGCTTCACCACGTCCGGGTCCACGAGTGAGTCGAATGGCCTGTCGGGGTACCCGATACGGCCTACGTCGGGATGCGACGTGTTCCAGCCATAGAGCTTGGCTTCCTCGATAATGTCCTCTGGGCGGACCTCGTCGAGGTCCTGTGCTAAGCCGACCTGCCGGACCTTCTGCTCCGCCTCCTTCGAGTGCTCCTCCGCCTCGGTAGCCACATCCTCGCCAGATTTTCTCGACTCACCCATTGCGATATTTTGAACCTCGCCTTCCAGTCCTTCGAGGATGGGACGCAAGGGCCCGACCGCCTGCTCGAAGAGGTTGATACGCTCGCCAAGTCGCTCGTAGATGTCCTCTTCAACCGTCTCGTCGTAGATATAGTTCCAGATGAGCACTCTATCATTCATCTGACCGATGCGGTCAATCCGCCCAATCCTTTGCTCTACTACTTGAGGATTCCACGGCATCTCATAATTAATTAGTGAGCTACAACGCTGGAGGTTCAGTCCTTCACTCGCCGAGTCAGTACAAACGAGGATGGAGAGGTCTCCATCTGGGTCCGTGAATTCTCGCTTCACACGCTCCTTAGACACGTTTTTCCATTCCTGACCCTCCGGGTCGTAGATTTCACCACCGCTTCCCGAGTAGGTGCCTACGTCGCTGTGACTGAGGCAGACCTTCTCTTTGATAGCGTCGAGTGTATCCTTGTACTGTGTGAAGATGATGACCGTATCCCGAGCTCTTGCACTCAACTCCTTCAGGTCCTGCATCAACTGCTCCAACTTCGGGTCCTCTGGAACGTCGTAGAGTTGGGAGATGAAGTCCTCCAGCTCGCTCAGTTCGAACTCTCGAACTCGTTCCCCCGCGGAGCTGTTCGCCCCAATCTGGTCGACACGCAGCCCGTATTCACGCCGGAGCACCTCCTCCCGGTCGGTAATGGCCCCAGTCTGGAGGTCGCTCTCCGATACGTCCGACGCATCGGTCAGCCCAGAACGGAGGTTCTCACGTCGACGCTTGAGTGACTCCTCGATTGCGTGGAGACTGGAGGTGAGCCGCTGCCGATAGGTCGTCATCACGAACCCGAGAGCAGTCTTTTCCTTCCCCTCCAGCAGCTTCTTCGACTGGTCGTACACGTCGCTGATGTAGGTCTCAACACGGTCGTAGAGCGGCTCGGCGTCTCCCAGCTCGACGGACCGAGTCTCGATTTCGCGTCGTGGTATGTTCTCATCAAGGAGGTCTGCCTCCTTGCACATCCGGAGTGTCTGTCGTGTATTCCGGAAAACACGTGACTTGACGGGCGTCGTCTCGTCACCGAGGTCAAGGAGAAACCGAAGGGCCTCGACAGACAGGTTCGAGAACTTATCTTCCCAGTCGCGTGCGCCAAGCCTCCCAGTACCCAGCACCCGATTCAGCCGACGACGTTCGCTCAGCCCGAAGTCGCTATCGTCGACCCGTTCGCCGACCCACTCGGCAACGTCCTCGTGCTCCTGTACGAACGACTGAATCATCCCTGCCCACGTGCGGAGATGCGTGATGCCTTCGTACGGCTCGTAGTTCCACTTCGAGGCGAGGTCTGGGAGAATCTCCTCGACAGTCGCCGAACTGTCAGCATCGATTTCATCGAGTGCCTCCGCGAGGTCCTGTTGCATCTGAAAGTACGTGTCGAACGACTCGCGGTCGTTCCACCCGTCTGGGAGGTCGCAGAGACGCAGGAGGTCGAACAGCTCGGTGATTTCGAGCTGCATCGGCGTTGCCGTCAGCACGTAGTTACACAGCGTATCGTTCTGTAATTCCGTGAGTAGCTCGTAGAGGTTCGTTCCCTCGCGACCGTGGTGTGCCTCGTCGACGAGCGTCAGGTCCCACTCGAAGCTATCCTTCGGTGGGTCGCCGGGATGCTCCTCTTGCCAGTGGACCGACGGGGAGAACATCCCCATATTTCCCGAGCGCCGTGCAGTGTGCCACGAGGCGAGGATGACCGTTGGCTCGTCTCGGTCGGAGACGAACTCACCGATGTGCGAGTCTTCCCACGCGTCGATGGTCTCGTAGTCCGAAAGGGAATGTTCGATACCGTAGGCGTCGCGCAGGACGCGCTGTGCGCCACTATACTCGTAGGAGTAGGCGTTAATGTTGAACTTCTCCAAAAGCTCCTCTTGCCACTGTGGCTGGACCGTAGCCGGCACGAGCAACAGGGCGTCGGTCACCTCACCGATGGTGAGGAGTCGAGAGATGGTGAGTCCGGCCTCAATAGTCTTCCCGAGGCCGACCTCGTCACAGAACAGGAGGCTCTCGGGATAGATGCTCGCCGCCGTGTCGGCGATGACACGCTGGTGGGGCCACGGCTCAATCGAGCTGATGTCCTCGGCGATGTGCATCGCGCCGGGGAGGAGCCCACGCTCGTTGGCAATGCGGGTAACTGTCGCTTCAGTGGCCGGGGGCTCGCTCGACTTCTTCAGGCGCTCGACGTGCTCCTCGACCTCCTCATCGGACTCAGGCTGCCAGTCGAGGATATCCCGTTCGATGGCGTCGTCGATATCCGTGACCTCGACATCCTCGTGCTCCTCGTTCCAGAGCCGCTCGAAGGTCTTTACGTCCTCTGTAACGTACTCGTTCTCGACCTCGTCCCACGAGCGGTGGACTTTGAATCGCTCGTAGTTGCGGTACCACGCGTTGTACGTCTCGTTGATGCTGCCCTCGAACGTGATTCGGTTCCCGTCGGCGTCAGTCGCGATGCCGAGCTTAGGGTGGAAGATGCCCGAATCGGAGTTATTCCGGGGTTCTCCAATTTTGAGCTGGAGTCGCCCCTCGTCCAGCATCTGGGCGATGAGCGCGAGACGTGACTCGCCTTCCTCGGATAGGGGAGCGTAATCCGTGAGAACCGGTTTGTTTTCTTGACTCAGACGCTTCGAGGCAATTATTCTGATTTCGCCATCGGATTCGAATGCAGATTCGATGCCTTGTAGCGCGTCAGCGAGATTCTGGAGACTCAGGTAGCCGGCGAGGCGGTCATATTGGACTGCCTCAGAGAGCATCGGGCGATAAAAAGCACCCACTAAGGTTTGTCTACCTCCGAAGTCGCTCTCGTAAACCCGATTCCAATCCCAATCTCGAAATCCCATGTATTATTCGAAGTCCTGAAGCGTAGTACGCGGGCTCCCATTCTCATCCCTATCACTCAGAAAATCTGTATTGATTTCGAGTAATCCCCCCGTCTCGCCCGATGCAAGGTTGATTAAGAGTTCATGGTCTGGATGGGTCTGCGGCATAACCTGAAGTAGACTTTTGACTATTCGGGAGAACCACGACGAATTTTGGAGGTCACGGTCTTGGAGCCAGTTCCACGTGAAATCACCTCCCTTAGTTTGGAGCACATTTAGGGCTGCGTGAATTGCATCGATGTTATAATCGAACGTCTGGTCTCGTGGGTTCACCGGATACGCCCTCTTTCGTCTCTTCTCACCAGATTCAAGAGCGGTGTAGTCACGCACACGGTCAGACTGACCCTTGAGTAGCAGTGTATCCTTGCTCTGACCCCATATCTTGGTGTCTCTCTTCAGTTCATCAATCTCCACACCCACACCGAGACCAAGTTGTCTCGCTTCATCGTACGGTATACTGTCGCTTTCGTATACCAGCCAAGACAGGATATACCATTTCGTCAAGGAGTCTACACCGTCAAGTCCCTCCGACAATTCTCGTTCCACTAGAACTTCTGTCACTGCAGTTCTCGCCTCTGCGAGAGCTTGCTTCGGTCTCACCTCGTTATCCTTGTCATCCACCACCGGGAACTCCTGTGTGAACACCCGAAGAGTTGGCCCGAAGGCGCTGATTATCATGTCTGTCTTTGTGAGGTTGTGCTGAGAATCTAAGAGTTTCTCTGCTTCTTCTCTCGCAACTTGTTTCGTCTCCTGTTGAATATCTCGCCAGAGAGTTGGTACACGTTCTTCCGACTCTTTAGCAGGCTTCCTACAGGTCAACAGCAACGTGCTGTCGGCCGACGCGTCTTCCTGTACCCCAATTCTGCTCGGGATTTCACTAGTGATTGTATGGGTAGCTGATATAACGAACCCAGATTGAATGATAGACATAGTAAGAGAGTCCCATGCATCAATCTCCTTGTCCGTGAAGTAGATTGTTAGAGTGCCCCCCGGTTCCAGAACCCGGTACACCTCAGAGAATATCTCACTCATTTTCGCCTCGTAGCTGCGTCGTGCAACTATTGACGTAGACTCGCCTTCGCTTTCCTCTACTAATGCCGGATTCTCGACTGCTTCGTCTTGTTTATTGGTTTCCACGTCGCTGAATGTCGTCGGGAACGTGTCGCCAAGATACTCTCTCAGCCAGACGTAGAACGCATCAGATATTTCCGAATATACGATGTTATCTCCGTACGGGGGGTCAACAACTACACTCTGTACCGAGGAGTCTTCCGAAGGAAGGTCTGCGGCGTCACCCTGATATACTGTAGCAGGTTCATCGACGTGCTCGACGTATCCGACAGTCTCCTCGTAACTCTCAATGATATTCTTCGCTTCAGACTGATAGCTATAGGTTCCCACCATCTGATTGCTCTCTGCAAAATGCCACTTGAAGGAGAAGTTATTGTCCCCAAGCATATCGCTGGGTGACCCGTAGTCTGGTGACATCGGATTCAATCTTGAATTCCTACTCACCAACTTCACTGGGATGAAAGAGAGTAGGGTCATAATCAACTCAGCTTTCTCTTCCGTGTATTCGGACTGAATTGAGTCAGAAACTTCATCGAAAGCTTCTAGATAAGTTGCGTGAGTCAGAAGTTGACGTGGACTATAGACATCCCTCCATTGCTCAACTCCGTAAGGGACCGCCCGGTCATAATATCCTTCAAACCGCTCTGTCGACAATATAGTCGAGAGTCGGAGGTCTGAATCCACCTCTTCCCGTGCTTTCTCTACAGCGACGAGGTCCTCCTTTGTAGGCGAATGGTACTTGCTTCCCCCAATACTTTCCTCATATCGTACCCCGCAAACCTCGAACTCATATTCCCCATCCTTAAATATCTCTACAATATCCGACCTTTCAGTAACAACCTCACACTGCGGGCATTCTGCGTCTCCTCCACTGATAGTCCCTGAATTGGGGTCCATCCGTCTTTAGTTAAGCGAGAAAACGCGTGATAGCGGCGGCTTATCGAGGCATCTTTCGGAAGGAATGAGGAAGTCCAGTCTGTGCACGACAAGGACTCCTCATCTCGGATTATGCGTCGGCTCA
>NZ_JANJYH010000029.1 GCF_024609245.1 Haloarchaeobius sp. FL176 | reverse complement strand
ATGTACTTGCGGAAGCCAGCTTCGAGGCCGTACTCGACTTCGTAGCCCGTGTCTTCCTGGAACGCGGTCATGTCCAGGCGCTGGGTCCACGGCAGTTCGCCCTCGTCGCTGACCTCGATGTCGGCGTCGGGCACGATTCCCTCGACGGTTTCGGCGGCCTCGCGGATGGACGCGAGCTCGCCGCGGACGTTGTAGACGCGCTGTGAGAGCTCTGACTCTTCGGTGAACGCGGCGAGGCGGAACGCCTGGGCGATGTCCTCGACGTGCTGCCAGTCGATCTCCTGGTCGCCGTACTCCACGGAGAAGGACTCGCCGACGGCGGGCTTTTCGATGATGTTCGCGAGGAACGCCGATCCGCCGGTCTCGCGGTACGGGCCGTACGCCACGGTGGGACGGATGGCGACGTGGTCGACGTCGAACTCCTCGTTGTAGACGCGGGCCTGGTGCTCGTTGTACTCTTTGGTCGCGCCGTACAGCGTGTCCGGGTAGACGAGGTCGTCCTCGGTCACCCACCAGTCGCCGCCGTCGTCGTAGTTGTGCGGGGGTGCGTAGATGGCCGCGGAAGACGCCCAGGCGACGCGCTCGACCTGGTCGTCGAGGGTGCGGGCGGCCTCGAAGATGTTGTTCGTGCCCTCGATGTTCACCTGCATCGCCGCACGGGGGTTCGACTCGGCCGTGTTCGTCAGCAGCGCCGCGAGGTGGACGATGTGCGTGGTGTCGGTCTCGGCGACGGCGTTGACCACGTCCGTCGGGTCGCTCACGTCGCCCCGGCGAATCTCGACGTCGTCGGCGATGTCGAG
>NZ_JANJYH010000028.1 GCF_024609245.1 Haloarchaeobius sp. FL176 | reverse complement strand
GAGGGTGTCATAGAACTCTTGTCACACCGTGATGATCGTGCTTCCCGGATTATCTCCTCGTTCGTAGTTGGTGATCGCAATAACGAGACGCAGACACAACGACAGGAACACTTGTGCTCGTGCATGGACGCGGCCTCGGGCGTGGACGTGCCCGAGGCCGCAGTCCTTGACTGCGTCGTTAGTTCGTTCGACGCCTGTCCGGCGGTTGTACGTCTCATCTAACGTCGATTGCTTCAACTTCACGTCCTTGCTGTGTTCTTTGATACGGTCTTCGACCCTGTACTCTATGTCCAGTGGATCGTCGGTGTTGCGTGCGTTGTACGGGGCGATTGGCACGACTCCTGCGGTCAGCAGGTAGTCGTGCCAATCGAGTGTGTCATAGGCGCTGTCTCCAAGCATCCAGATCGGAGTGTCGACGGCGAGCGCGTCACGCGTGACGCGCATCGCCGTCTCTTCTGGCGCTTGTTTGCTCTCGGTGAATTCCGCTGCAATCGGGATCTTTGAACCAGTCGAAACGATCGTGCAGCCGTAGCCGTAGTAGTACTCTTCAGCCGTTGGATCGTAGCATTTCGACGCGTCTTGATCGGCTGGCATCGTTCTCACGTCTGTCGAATCAATCGAGTAGGTCAAGTCGAGCAGGCCCCGCAAGGCGGCCTGCTCGACGAGGTGGTCGAAAATCTCGTCGATGACGTGTTCGAGATCGGTGAGGAAACGATCGACCGCGTCTCTCGACGGCGGTCGATCGAAGCCACAGCTGAGCCAGACGACTGTGTTGTTCAGTTCTCGCGCAACCGGACGAATGCCGTAGATATCCTTGTAGTAGCAGTGCAGAAACCCACGCATCATCTCGGGTGGTTCGTGGTCTCGTGTTCGCCCCGTCTCCGCCGGGGCGAACACGTCGAATTCTTCGAGAAACTCGAAGGAGAGATGCTCGAACAGCGCTAGCGTCTCCGTCTCCACGGCATTGAAGAACGTCTCTACCGTAGGATTATCTTGCAGGGTCGCTGGGCTCATACCACCTCAGCGTTCACCCTGCTCTCTGGTATGAGAACTGTTCTATGACACCCTCA
>NZ_JANJYH010000027.1 GCF_024609245.1 Haloarchaeobius sp. FL176 | reverse complement strand
CATCCGTCTTTAGTTAAGCCTCACACCTCGGTTGTGTAGCGGTAGCGAGCGTCTCTTGTAAGATTGGTCGTCGCTTGTGGATCTTTTGAGCGTCTTCGATCAGCCGGTCGAGCAGCGGCGGTGGTGAGTAGCCAAGGAACTCACCGAGTTCGTGGAGAATGAGCTGGGCGTGCGACCGAAAGGTCGCCGCCCAGCGCTCTGTCGGAAACACAAGCTCATCATCCGCCTGCTCAGTGACTAGATCCAACAGATCGCGGCTTACAAGCAGCGACAGCAGCGCTGCGTACAATAAGATCATCACCACGTGTTCGTCACTCGTGTCGAACTCGTCCAATTCGTACTGTGTCTTCAGCTCCCGGAACAGCAACTCAACTTCCCACCGACAGCGGTAGATCTCCGCTAAATCCGCCGGAAAGAACTCCTTCCTCGCTAAATTCGTCATGTACAGGTGGTAGTCGTCGGCGTCCTCGTCGCGGACGCCGACGACGCGAAATCGCTTCGTATCCAGCGACTGTGTCCCATTATACGGCCCCCGTTTGAACTCGACTTCGACCTCTACATCAATGTATTTCCGGTCAAGATCATCGAGAACAGCTCGGAGCTGCTCGCCCTCTAAGGGAATGGCGCGGCCGCGCCATTCCCGTAACTCCCCCGTAATGAGCGGATTTGCGTTCTGCTTCAGCCGACTCACGAAGTAGCCGTCGTTTTCGTCGATCAGCGCAAACCGGCGGTATTTGAAGTAGGCGAGATCGAACAGCACAAGGCGATTCTCAAGCCACGGCCCCGTGTTGAACAAGGTGCTGTCGTGCGTTTTCTCGTTAGCAGTATCGAGCCGTTCAATCGTCTGCTCTGTGGCATTGTGGAGCAGGTGGAGCTTCGCTCCAGCCTGCTCCTCGTGGCGGGCTTCAAACTGATCTGAGAGAAACTCGTGTAACCGCAACACCGTTCCATCAGCGATCATCACGTCTCTAAATCGGTCGATATCAGCGTCAAAAGCGTTAGGAACAGCGACCTCGTCGAGGCCCCGCTCGACGAGGTCGCGGAGGTACTCCGCAAGCGTCGGTGTCAACCGCTGATAGAATCCACCAGGAGAGATCGTCTCATCGGCAGTAGAGTTGTAACAGCGTCTAAACCCGGCGAGTGTTCGGCTTTCGCCTGCGGCGAAGCCGAACACGAACGCCCAAACGAAGGCAGGGATCTGGAGCTTACGGTCACGTTCGACCACGCCGAGTTCCTCGGCGTGCTCTTCGAGGAACTCAGAGGGAAACAGTGTAGTGAGCCGACGCATAATCCGAGATGAGGAGTCCTTGTCGTGCACAGACTGGACTTCCTCATTCCTTCCGAAAGATGCCTCGATAAGCCGCCGCTATCACGCGTTTTCTCGCTTAACTAAAGACGGATG
>NZ_JANJYH010000026.1 GCF_024609245.1 Haloarchaeobius sp. FL176 | reverse complement strand
GTATGTGTTTACCCCGAGGTCTCGACAGCCGGCACAGCGTGAGCCCGTGAGATCATATCATTGCTGCTGACGACTCGACGAAGCTCTTCGTATGGATTGCGTCCCTGCTGGCGCCACGTCGCCAGCAGGGACAAGATCGTCTCGTGAACGAACATTCCTCGGTCATTACGGAGCGTTCCGATGATTTTCCGGAGAACCACTGGTTCACGAAGCGCGTTCTCTGCGGCATTGTTCGTCGGAGAGACCGCTGGCTCACCGACGAAGGTGAGCCAGTGGTCAAGACCTCCTTCGATCTTCCCGAGCAGTGTTGCCACTGGTCCGTCGGGTACTGACCGTTCAATCAGCGATTCAAGCTCTCTTCGCGCCACACGCTGGAGGTCTGCTCGCTCACGGACTGTCAAGTCGCTCTCCAGCCGGGCCTGGAGAGCGACGTACACCTGTCTGAGAGCGTGGTAGATCGGTTCACCTTCTGCCTGCTTTTCCGCGGCGTCTTCAGCCTCTCGAAGAATGTGCGCCCAACACCGCTGGAGGTTGCTGCTGAAAGCTGGGTACGCCGTCCACCCGTCACAGATGACCGTTCCCGCGAAGTCCTCACCGAGGACTTCCGCGGGAACATCACTTCCACGACTCTCTCTGACCGCGTATAACGTATGCTGAGCGGTCTTGAACGTCCAGATCCACGCCTGCTCACCCTCACGTTTGATACCTGTTTCGTCGATATGAACCACGTCGGCATCTTGGATCTCTTGACGGATCTGGTCGTACTCACAGCGACCGGCGCGCGCAGCGCGCTCGGTCGCGTGCCACGCGGATGCACCCGAGAGTTCGAGTCCATGCAGTTGCTCGAAGCGGTCAGCGATCTTCCGGTAGGGAAGGCGATGATCGTACCGTGACAGAGCTGATTGAGCGATGACGTTCACCCCGAACTGCCCCTCATCGGGGCAGTCGGGGTGAGCCGCAACTGTCTCTGTTCCACAGGAATCGCACTGGTAGTAGTGGCGGTTGTACCGGGTGATTTCTGGGGGCTGCGGATCAGGAATCTCCTCGACGAGTCGGGGGCTGACGCCCACCGACTCGTCGAAGTGGTCGCCACACTCAGGACAACAGTCACAGGTGACTTCGATTTCTTCGTCGGGATCAGCTGTAGAACGCCACTCCGGATCGTGACCGTCCTTTCGACCAGGAGTACCGCCATCAGTTCGGACATCGTCGTCTTCGTCGTCCTGCGAGGTCGGGGACTCATCGGTCCCCGACCGTCGCTTGCTGGGTGGAGTGTGCGGATTCTCGTATTTGCGAAGACGTGTTTCGAGTTCTTCGACCCGCTCGTCTTTCTCTTGCAACTTCTCTCGGAGCTGTGTGTTCTCTTGTTCAAGCTCTTCGACTCGTTGTTCAAGTTGCAAAAACCGGGAGAGCAA
Source organism: Haloarchaeobius sp. FL176 (assembly GCF_024609245.1). Lineage (GTDB taxonomy): Archaea > Halobacteriota > Halobacteria > Halobacteriales > Natrialbaceae > Haloarchaeobius. Next base: position 190 of record NZ_JANJYH010000026.1, on the reverse strand, counting down.
CTCGTCCTTGGTGAGATCATCTCCGTTCACAGATCCCACCTTCCAGTACAGACAGCGGAGGCAACGGGATGGGCTCCGCGACGGAGCCCATCCCTGTGGATCATCACGAACCTCCGCTGCCAGCTCATACAGCCCGATTTGTGCGCCTCCTATGAGATGGTGGCGAAATCAGCTCGGGCTAAACACATAC
>NZ_JANJYH010000025.1 GCF_024609245.1 Haloarchaeobius sp. FL176 | reverse complement strand
CGTTATGACACCGTGTGTACGCGCAATCCAGGCGTCCACTGGACCATTCCGGGTCACAGTGAACGTCCCATATATTAACGTGGCTACTCTGCCACCTGATGGATAGCTCGGCTCAAGAGCCGACGAAGGACGTGCCAAGCTGCGAAAAGCTCCAGCAAGCCGCACGGAGGCATCGAACTGGAGATCTCCTAATGGGAATCCCCACCGCAATTGCTTCGCGCAATGGGGAACACCGGAAATTGAAACATCTCAGTACCGGTAGGAAAAGAAAGCAATACGCGACATCGTTAGTAACCGCGAGTGAACGCGATCCAGTCCAAACCGAAGCCCCTTACGGGCAATGTGGTGTTCGGACTGACACTCATCGCTCGAACCCTTCTGTGAACTCTCCTGGAACGGAGGATGATACAGGGTGACAATCCCGTAACAGAAAGAAGTACAGCGTGCGTCAGCTCCAGAGTACCGAGGGTTGGATATCCCTCGGGAACAACGCGGGCATCGACCGCGAAGACTCAGTACTCCTTGAGACCGATAGCGAACAAGTAGCGTGAGCGAACGCTGAAAAGCACCCCACAACGGGAGGTGCAATAGGGCTTGAACCCAGGTGGCGATAGAGCGACGGGGCATACAAGGCCCCACAGAAAACGACCGAGACGCGAGTCTCCAGTAGGAACTGTGGGGAGCCGATGTTCCGTCGTGCGTTTTGAAAAACGAGCCAGGGAGTGCATCTGACCGGCAAGTCTAACTCGAGCATCGAGGCAGGCGTAGGGAAACCGATACGGCCGCAGCCCTCACGGGCCAGGGCCACCGTCTTCAAGGGCGGGGAGCCGACCGGATGCGACCCGAAACCAGGCGATCTATGCGTGGGCAAGGTGAAGCGTGCCGAAAGGCACGTGGAGGCCTGTTAGAGTTGGTGTCCTTCAATACCCTCTCGTGACCTACGTATAGGGGTGAAAGGCCCATCGAGCCTGGCAACAGCTGGTTCCAGTCGAAACATGTCGAAGCATGACCTCTGCTGAGGTAGCTCGTGGGGTAGAGCGACCGATTGGGAGACCCGCCATCGAGAGATGCCGGCCTCCCTGTCAAACTCCGAACCTACGAGCGCCACAGACGCAGGGAGTCCGGTGTGCGGGGTAAGCCTGTGCACCATGAGGGAGACAACCCAGAGCTGGGTTAAGGTCCCAAAGTATGGATTAAGTGCAACCGAAGGTAGTCTCGAGCCCTAAACAGCCGGGAGGTGAGCTTAGAAGCAGCTACCCTCTAAGAAAAGCGTAACAGCTTACCGGCCGAGGTTCGAGGCGCCGAAAATGATCGGGGCTCAAATCCATCACCGAGACCTGGCGACACCCCCCATAGGGGTGATTCCGTAGACTGGCGCTCCAGTCGGGTGGAAGCACGGCCGAGAGTTCGTGTGGACCGACTGGTGACGATAATCCTGGCCATAGTAGCAGCGATAGTCGGGTGAGAACCCCGACGGCCGAATGAGCAAGGGTTCCTCGACAATGCTGATCAGTCGAGGGTTAGCCGATCCTAAGTCACACCGTAAGTCGAATGTGACGACAGGGAAACTGGTTAATATTCCAGTGCTCACAGACAGTAAACACCGACGCCTTGGGAACAATCGAGCTGGGCTATCGCCCAGTCGAATTATGCAACTCCGTGGAAGCCGTAACGGCACGAAGCGGACGAACCATGAGATAGCGAAAGTCGATCGTACCTAGGGCCCGTGAAAAGGTAAGTCTGTGACTCGTACCAAGAACCGACACAGGTGCTCATGGCGGCGAAAGCCAAGGCCTGTCGGGAACAACCGACGTTAGGGAATTCGGCAAGTTAGTCCCGTACGTTCGCAATAAGGGATGCCTGCCTCGCAGAGAGGCAGGTCGCAGTGACTCGGGCGCTCCGACTGTCTAGTAACAACATAGGTGACCGCAAATCCGCAAGGACTCGTACGGTCACTGAATCCTGCCCAGTGCAGGTATCTGAACACCTCGTACAAGAGGACGAAGGACCTGTCAACGGCGGGGGTAACTATGACCCTCTTAAGGTAGCGTAGTACCTTGCCGCTTCAGTAGCGGCTTGCATGAATGGATCAACGAGAGCGCCACTGTCCCAACGTTGGGCCCGGTGAACTGTACGTTCCAGTGCGGAGTCTGGAGACCCCCAAGGGGAAGCGAAGACCCTATAGAGCTTTACTGCAGGCTGTCGCTGAGACACGGTCGCTAATGTGCAGGATAGGTAGGAGACGTTACACAGGTACCCGCGCTAGCGGGCCACCGAGTCATCACTGAAATACTACCCATTAGTGACTGTGACTCTCACTCCTGGCGGAGGACACCGGTAGCCGGGCAGTTTGACTGGGGCGGTACGCGCTTGAAAAGATATCGAGCGCGCCCTATGTCCACCTCATCCGAGTCGGAGACTCGGAGCAGAGCGCAAGAGCATACGGTGGGCTGACACTGTCCTTCACAACGAGGGACGGTGACGCGAAAGCGTGGTCTAGCGAACCAATTATCCTGCTTGATGCGGGAAATTGATGACAGAAAAGCTACCTTAGGGATAACAGAGTCGTCACCGGCAAGAGCACATATCGACCCGGTGGCTTGCTACCTCGATGTCGGTTCCCTCCATCCTGCCCGTGCAGAAGCGGGCAAGGGTGAGGTTGTTCGCCTATTAAAGGAGGTCGTGAGCTGGGTTTAGACCGTCGTGAGACAGGTCGGCTGCTATCTATTGGGGGTGTAACGGTACCTGACGGGAACGTTCGTATAGTACGAGAGGAACTACGAATGGTGACCACTGGTGTACGGGTTGTTCGAGAGAGCATGTGCCCGGCAGCCACGTCACACGGGGTAAGAGCTGAACGCATCTAAGCTCGAAACCCACCTGGAAAAGAGGTACCACTATGATCACCCGTAGAAGACGGGTTAGATAGACTCGGGGTGTGCGCGCCAAGGCAACGAGGCGTTAAGCCCGCGAGCACTAACAGATCATGCCATTAGTCATACCGCATACTGGGACCACCGAACTGTACTCGGAATGGTCCAGGCGCGAACTGGATTGCGCGAACACACGAGTGTAG
>NZ_JANJYH010000024.1 GCF_024609245.1 Haloarchaeobius sp. FL176 | reverse complement strand
ACGGGATGGGCTCCGCGACGGAGCCCATCCCTGTGGATCATCACGAACCTCCGCTGCCAGCTCATACAGCCCGATTTGTGCGCCTCCTATGAGATGGTGGCGAAATCAGCTCGGGCTAAACACATACTTCATAATTAAACGGATCAGTGCTGGTACAACTCTGAAGCTCGTGAGGGGCAGTGCTATCACCGCTACCCTCAACAACATAGACAATGGATTGGCGTTCAACCTCTTCAAACACATTCCTTTCACCGAAATCAAGAATGCTTTCGAGTGTATGGTCTGAGAGAAGATTCCGCCGAAGATCCTTCGCGTATTTCTCTGTAAGCACCAAATTTGGGAGTATGAACGAATGACGACCCCCATTTCGACAGAGGTTCAACGACTGGATAATGAAAGGAATGTACAAGTCCCAGTGACCCTCTAACAGATCAGATGATTCGAAGACTTGTTTTATCGCATCCCGCTTTTTCGGCATCTGGTCCGTCATCCGCCACGCGTTGAGCCATGGTGGGTTGCCGATCACAACGTCAAACCCTCCATTATCTTTCCGCTCTCCGTCCTGCTCGTAGAAGACGATCGGGAACTCCATCTCCCAGTGGAAAAAGTGCTCGTCGTCGGCTATTTGCTGCGCAGACTGATACCAGACTTGTTGTTCAACATCGCTCCATGAGTCGTCACGAAGTGCGGTTGCCATACGTTCGTAAGCATCACTAGGCACATCCAGTCCGAAATATTCGGCAGTGTGAACGTTCGCCATTGCAATTAAGTGCTGATAGAGAGGGTCGTCACGCGTCTCTTCGTAAACAGCTTCCATCTCTTTTATATCATCCAACGTTTCATTATCGATTGCAAGTAGATCCTCAAACTGGTCGGTGACGTGCTCCAGCGCCTGCCGCCGTGTGCGGTCGAACGATTCCTGGAGAGTGAGCTGTCCTTCTACATCCTGTGAATCCCCGTTATCCAGTACGGTCTCGATGTCGCTGCCTACAAGAGAGTTGCCGGTCTTAAGATGGTGGTCAAGGAACGCAAGCGGTTGCTCGGCGGCGAGCGTTCGAAGCCACAGCGACACCTTTGCTAGCTCCACAGCGAGCGGATTCAGATCCACACCGTAGATACAACGCTGTGCGACCTGTCGGCGTGCCCAGTTAATGTCGTGCTCTTCGTCAACGGTTTCGATACCCTGCTGTGCGGCCTGTTTCTCTTGGGCATCAATAATTTCACGAGCCAAGTAATCAACCGCGCTGGTGAGGAAGTGACCACTACCCATCGCTGGATCGAGAATCTTCAGGTTGAACACCCTCTCAGCGAATTCAGCGGCGAATCCCCCTTCGTCGAAGGCGCTTTGACCGGCAAGATCTATCCGAATGTCTTCAACGAGCGGTTCCAGCGTATTTTCGACGATGTACTCAACAACATATTCGGGCGTGTAGTACGAGCCTGTGGCCTTTCGTTCGCCACTATCGGTCGTTAGGTATACTTCGCCTTGTTGCACGACGATGTCGTCGCCCTCATCGGCGCTCACATATTCGCCATCCTCCAACGCCAAAGGCTCTTGTCCGATATTCAGTTGGTACTCTAGTAGCCCCTCGTAGATGCTCCCCAGATGGCGGACATCGAGTGAGGAGTAATCGACGAAGATCTTCCCACCACCGTTGCTGTTCTCGCTTCGCGTCAGGAGTTCAATTACCTTCGCAAGGTAGGCGTCGCCGACGTCGTGATTGGCGAGGAACCGTGCTTCCTTGCTGTCGCCGTCGTCTGGGTCAGTCCGGAACAGCCCACCGTTGTACGCCGGAATGTAGAGGTCTTCCTCAGGGATGCCACGGGACTTGCTGCCCTTGTCGATGAGGGAGAACAGTTCGTCCAGACGAGCCTGAAGGTTGTCTTGCCAGTCGCGGTATTTCGGGTCGCCACTATCGAGTTCTTCGGCAACTTCCTGTTTGAGCGCGTTCAGACTGTACTGTTGCTCGTAGATTTCGTTGCTCGTGTCCAGCAGTTCACGCCCCTCTGCTTCGGCGTACAGAACGAAGATAAGCCGGTAGAGGTAGATAAGCGAGCTGTCGTGGATCAGTTCAAGATCGTCTTCGGCAAGATCGTTCTCAGGATACTGGAGGTATCCCTCAGAGAGGACCTTGATCGCCTCGTAGATGTTGTCCTGCAGGTCCTCCCCCAACTCTTGGGCGAAGACGTTGGACTCGCCGTAGACGTCGTCAAGGAAGCAGTCACCGCTGCTGTCTTCGAGGAAGGCCTCGTGGCGGAAGAAGAGGTAGAAGTATTTGAAGTCCTCAAGATCGCCCTTCTCCAGAATCGTCGGCAGGTCAACCTCGTAGTAGGAGTCGAGGCGGTGGCTGGTCGGGCCGTAGTACAGCCGCCACTTCTTCCCGTCGGTTAGGACAGCCCACTGTGCGGCATCCACTTCCTGCAGGTAGACGTGGATCTGGTAACTGGGGTTCTCGAAGTCACGTTCGTGTTCACCGCTTCCGCGAGTGTCGAGGGGACGACCCCATCGTTTCGCGTCCGCAACAGCGACGGAATTCTTGTAGAAGTCTCCGCCCTCATCACGGCGTTGGAAGGCGTCCCGTGCAGCTTCATCAGTCTCGAAGAACCCGTAGTCCGGTCGGCGCTGCGTTCGATCAGTGCTCTCTTCGACCTCGAACGGAATCCCCAGCTTCCGGAACATCGGCCGGATGAATTTCTCTTCGAGCTGGGACTCATTCCGCTTCGGGGCGGTGTCCTTCTCGCGCTCCCAGAGATGCATAACGTCATCATAGGCCTCCTGAAGTTCTTCGTCGCTGACCTCGTCCCATTCTTCGGTCTCGGGGAGGTGTTCGTCTAGGTAGTAGTTCGAGAACAGGTCACGGTTCGTACGGTAGGTGAGTGCTGTTTGCATACGTTAGGCGGGAGTGACGATCAGGAACTCGTCGGAATCCTTGTTATCAATGATGGCATGCGCGATCTCTTTGGCATCAGCGACGTCCACATCAACTTCATCACCGATGTCGATGCCGAGTTCTTCCAATTCAGACCCGGAGACGTTGACTCGGCCTGAATTTCCAGTGTTACGACCGATTTGCTTCCGGGTCATTAGTGATACCAAGGATTGTTCAGCGCAACAATATAGTCTTTACTTAGACTATCTCGCAGCCCCGGTCACATCTCGTATTGATTCTTAGTGGATATTCTAGCCGCTTCATATGCTTAATCCACTTCCGTACACGGTGAGCCCACTGCCAAGTTAGTCTACGAAGAGCGATGAACTGATACAGATGGTTGATCCAAAAACTGACAATGGAAGATATTCCGCAACCGTCGAGCGATCCGTACTCAGTCGGCGATCACGTCCAGATTTATCTTGCCTCCGATGACCCAGATAATCAGCATCATGGGGTCGTCTGTGAGATCGTCGAAATCCACGAAGACAATCTCGGGAAGGAAACCGGTCGAAATACGGACGCATACTCCTATACACTGTGTGACGTAGAGACGGGCGAAGAATTACTCATCTCATTTCGGCACCACGATTTAGTACCGGTTGAAAGTAGATAGTAGGTCCTACGGAAGAGCGTAGACACGGTTACAAAAGAGACACACCGCCGAACCAGTGACGAGTGACGGCCGCATACCACTACGGCAGGGAGTAGGTCACGGCCCCACCACGGACCGGGACCCGTTCACTCTCTCTTGCCGGGGAACGCCGCCCCTACGGGCGGCAGTTTGTCGACGCGCTCCTACTGTCTTTAAAGGTGGCATATTCAGCTGCCTGGTGAGTCGATAGGCGCAGCGCACACTACATGCCACGATGGCCAGTCTTAGATTTGTGAGACTGGCGTATCTCGGCACACCGGACTGAGATCGGTTCTTCATCGTATTCAACGGGGCTTCTGGGGCACAGTGTCTGTTATGCACAGACTCGATCGTTCTTTCGTACTCGAATGGACCGACACAGGTAGGTTCGACCGGGCGGACCTACGTACGTACTCGGGTACGTACGCGATCACGTACCTCGTCACGTACGTATGCCCTTACGTACGTGCGTTAGCCATGGATCTCGGACTGACGAGCGGACGGGAACGTCATCGGACATGTCCGATGATTCCTACAAGAGGGGTGATACTATCGGTGAGGAGGGGGTGTGTCCGGAACTCTGCCTAGTCTTTGAGTGCGTCGCGGTGACGGGCGAGCGCCTCCTCCATCGACTGCGGGGCTTCGAACTTTTCGAGTTGCTGTAAGAACTCGCGTCTTTTTGCAGGGGTGAGGTTCGGGACTCCTTGGGGTCGGTCGCTGTCAGTCATGTATGGTTGTTTTATGCATTCTCCTTGTCGTCCGATTGGTCTGGAGCATCGCCGTATCCGTGCGGGACTGCCCCGTCAGCTAATTCGTCCCCACTACTGCCATCGTCGGGCATGCCCGAGTGTCGTTCTAATTCGCCGTATTCCTCCTCTTCTCCGTCGTCAGCGTTGTCGGTGTCGGTCATACTGTCTCTCACTCTCATCGAGGGTACAATACACTACGCGCTGGGAAAATCCCGCGTCGTGGGAAGACGGTCGGACCCACCACGGCCCGACCACCGGAAACACACTCTCTCAGGGCCACCCGAGCGGTTCCGGGCGGCACTCTGTTTACGTGTTATAGTCACTCCATCCGTCGGAATCTTACCCGCAACTCAAAACGGGAATCTGCGTGGGCGCGTCTCGCGGACGAGCGAAGCAGCGACCGTTGACAGGGTTGGTTCTGTCGTGCGCTACCCTACCCTTCGCGCCCATATCAGCCGCTCCTCACCCCTGCAGAAAAGAAAGTGGTATGTGTTTAGCCCGAGCTGATTTCGCCACCATCTCATAGGAGGCGCACAAATCGGGCTGTATGAGCTGGCAGCGGAGGTTCGTGATGATCCACAGGGATGGGCTCCGTCGCGGAGCCCATCCC
>NZ_JANJYH010000023.1 GCF_024609245.1 Haloarchaeobius sp. FL176 | reverse complement strand
CCATGCACGAGCACAAGTGTTCCTGTCGTTGTGTCTGCGTCTCGTTATTGCGATCACCAACTACGAACGAGGAGATAATCCGGGAAGCACGATCATCACGGTGTGACAAGAGTTCTATGACACCCTCGGAGAGTTCCTGTCTGTAACTGAGATCATTCGAGATGCCGATGATGCCCAACCGTGCGTTCGTGATGTCACCGTTCGAGCGTGCTCTGGGGAGCTGGTAGAGTAGCGAGTCATCTTTGAGATGATCGACCTCGTCAAGCACGATCAGAATTGTGCCGCCAATCTCATCGAGTTCGTCGAACAGGAACTCGTACACGCTCGCTTCCGGGTACCCAGTGTTCGAGATCTGATCGCCCGAGTCTCGAAGCTCGTTCACGAGGGCGACAGCTGCTTGGTAGCTCGTATTCAGCCGGTCACAGTTCAGTTCAACTGTGGTGAGCGTGAGCTCGTCAACTTCATCGGCACTAGCTTCGAGCCGGTCAAGCAGGAAACGCGTGGCAGCAGTTTTACCGACGCCGCTTTTGCCGTAGAGGAAGACGTTACTCGGCGGCTCACTTTCGATGACGGGCTGAAGCGCAGCGTGATACCGCTGGAGTTCGTCGTCTCGGCCGACGAGTTCACTCGGCGTCCAGTCTTCGAGGAGTGCCTCACGACGCTCGAAGATTGCGCCGGTGGCCTCGAAGTCGTACTCGGCCATGATATGGGGTGCGTCTCACCGCTATGATTTAACCTTTACTTCCAATGCTTCCTGTGTCCGCATTTGTTTATATTCACTGACCCCACTGCTTCCAATGCTATTCCTCGCTCGCTACTTCCCTCCGCCCCACCAGTTCCAATGCTTTCTACGACCACCCGTACCCCCATCAGTTCCAGTGCTTTCACCGGCAAAATCGAACGCAAGGCCAGCGATACCACCCCACTACTTCCAGTGCTTTCTGGGAGGTACACGGAACCGTGTTTTAGGAAGATCAACGATGCCACTCGTGAATAGTTACATCTCCGAGTTGACCCCAGAGAGTTCGAGCGCCTCGGTAAACGAGTCGAACCGCCGGTAGTAGGTTACCGGAGCAGGAAGGTCGTCGTACTCAGAAAGATCGTCGACTGCAGGGGTCCCGTCGACACGGTCCGCGAGCATTCGGAGTGACTCGAGCAGTTCCGACTCGCTGTACTTGGGGTCCCGTGTGGACTCGGTGTCGACACCCGCTGCCTCGAGGGTAGCGTGCCAAGTTCCGAACCGGTTCCTGAAGACACCGGGCGACGGCCAGTCCTCGTGCGCTTTCAAATCGGCCTGGCGTGGCTGCTGGTCTACCTCCGCGGCTAGTGACTGGAGTATCTCCACCAGGTCCTGGTCCGAATACTCGCTCTCGCTCCCGCGGGGTGTCGGCGAGTAGCCCGCCGCTTGGAGCGCGTCGTTCCAGGAGCCGAAGACGGCGTCGTAGGTCGTGGGTGCAGCCATGTCGGGGTCATCCTTGACGTCCGTGGATTTGGGTTTTCGATCCAGTGTCTCGCCCAGTGTGATCAGGTCGTCCAGCAACCGCTCCTCGGTCCACCTCTTGTTCGGGTCCACGGGTGTGTCGTAGCCCGCAGCGTCGAGTGCGGCCTCCCAGCTCTCGAACCGGTTGTGGATGACTGACAGCGATGGATAGATCGGACTCCGTGTGAGGTCGCCGGTCACCGGCGGCGCATCCGGCCCGTCTCCAAGTGCCCGCAACCCAGCTTCGATGTCCGCGTTGGTCCAGTAGCTGGGCGGCTCCGTCGGAGTGATGTCGGCGGCCCACAGTGCCCGGTACCAGGACCCGAACTCGTCCTGCACTGTGGCGAGCGACGGAACGTCATCCGCCTCGAGCACGTCCGCAATCTCCGGTGCTCGACCGAGCTCCCGTTCGAGCGCCTGGAGCGCCGCGAGCAGTGTTTCTCTCTCGGTCACGGTCTGTCCCCTGCGTGTTTTTTCGAACTTCCTACTTACTGGAAGCAGTTCCGGTTTTCAGTCACACCTGATTAACCACCAGCTGCGGCGTGTTGGTTAACAGCCTCGAACCTCAGTGCTCATCCAGCGCAGGCCATTTCGCGTCTGCAGTCAGGGGTATGCTTTTGCGACTCGGGCGGAAGCGTGTCACCATGCGCGCTTCACGCTGGGGTATCGTCCTCGTCATCGTCTGTCTGGTTGCCCTGGCCGGGTGTGCCGCCCCCACCGACTCGGGGGCGACACCGACCGACAGTCCGACTGAGGGAGCGACGACCGTCGATGAGGATACCGCTGTGACGGCGAACGGGACCCTGGAGGTTCATTTCATCAACGTCGGGCAGTCGGATAGCATCCTGCTGCGAACACCGGCTGGCGAGACGATGCTCATCGACTCGGGTGACTGGCCACAGGAAGGCGAGTACGTCATCAACTACCTCCAAGAGATCGGCGTCGAGCGCATCGACCACCTCGTGACCTCGCACGCCGACGCGGACCATATCGGCGGCCACGCAGCGGTCATCGAGTACTTCGAGACGGAGGGCGAGGGTGTCGGCGCCGTCTACGACCCCGGCCTCGCGTCGAGCTCGAATACCTACAGTCGCTATCTGGACGCCGTCGAGGAGTACGACGTCCCGCTGTACCAGACCCGCGAGGGCGCACAGATGCCCGTGGAGGGTGTCGACGTCTCCGTGCTCGGGCCGCCCCAGGACCTCCTCGCGAACGACCAGCGCAACGAGAACAGTCTCGTGCTCCGTGTGACCCATGGCGAGACCAGCTTCCTGTTCACCGGCGATGCCGAAGTCGAGGGTGAGTCCGCGCTCGTCGAGGAGTACGGCAGCCAGCTCGACTCGACCGTGTTCAAAGCCGGCCACCACGGCAGTCGGTCCAGCTCCCGGTCGAGTCTCCTCGACGCCGTCCAGCCACAGGTCGTCGTGGTCACCAGCGCGTACGACTCCCAGTACGGCCACCCACACGAGGAAGCTCTGCAACGATTCGCCAGCCGCTCGATCCCGACCTACTGGACTGCGACCCACGGGAACGTCGTGGTGTACAGCAACGGGAGCGCAGTCAGTATCGCGACCCAGAACGAAGCGCCGACTGACCCGACGTCGCTACGGTCCGGAGACCCCGTCGAACCAGGGACCTACAGCGAGGCGGTCGTCAGAGAGACGATACTGGGCACTAGCTCGGTTGCGCCCGCGACCGACGTGGCCACCGATGGCGGGAATGAGCTCTCGCTCGTGGACATCAACGCCGATGCCGAAGGGAGCGACAACGAGAACCTTAACGACGAGTACGTCGTCCTCGAGAACACCGGCGAGTCGACGCTGGACCTGAGTGGCTGGGAGCTCGTCGACGAGGCCGGGAAGACGTTCGAGTTCCCTGACGGCTTCACGCTGGCACCCGGGGAGCGTGTGACCGTCCACAGCGGGAGTGGGACCGATTCAACGACCGACCTGTACTGGGGGCAAGGAACTGCTGTCTGGAACAACGGCGGCGATACCGTGATCGTGCGTACTGACAATGGGACCGTCGTCATCGAGGAGAGCTACTGATGCCTGAAACCTACACCGCCGTCCTCGACCGGTTCGAGGAATCGACCGCCGTCCTGCTGCTCGAGCAGGATGGAGAGCAAGTCGAGGAGATGAGCGTGGCGCGTGATATGCTCCCGAGAGCTGGCCGCCACCAGGACGCCATCTTCGAGCTCGAAATTTCGGACGAGACGGTCTCGCTTCGCTATCGAGAACAGGACACAGCGCAGCGGCGTGCCAATGCCCAGTCACGGTTCGACCGCCTCTCGAGCGAGCTACCGGACGAGCGGCCGGGAAAAGATTGAACGAGAGGCCCGTTCGGTTCGACTGAGCCTTTGTTTCGTCCCGAAGATTGGGGCCTGAGGATAGGGGACCTCGCAGCGAGACCAACCAAGTCAGTTGGTACGATAATGTGACCAGTCCAGCGTCGCAATTGCTCCCTCACCACGACGGAAGTTCTATAAGTCATCATCGCGTTAGCGATAATCAAGACCGAGTTCAGCGCTCCGGGAAAGGGTGGCAACTACAGATGGAAGACGTGATCGATGCGACGGCTGCGAAAATCGTCTTAGCAGTGAAGCGTGGCGATTCAATCAACCGTATCGCGAACAAGATAGGGAAGTCGTACTCGTGGACGTACGACTGGGTCGACCGATTGGAAGCCACAGATATTATCGCGAATACCGAGACTGGAATCCAGATCGTCGACCACGGGATGCGGCAGCAGTACGCCGAGATGATGGCCGCGGTGTACAGCCGGGACACGGTCTCGCAGGAAGACGCCTACATCATCCCGCACTTCGCCGGCATGGAGTTCGCGTACACGGAGATCGACGCCGCGTACGTCTGGACGCACGGTGGCTACCAGATCGCCCGCAGTCACGACGACTATCCCGTGTTCATCCAGGTCCGCGATCAGGACATCGAACGGTGGCTCGCGTTCTTCGAACAGTATGGAATCGATGCAACGATCGACGAGCGTCCGGATGCCAGTGAGGTCGACGGGAACGTACACTACGTGTTGTTCCCGCAATCCGACGGGTTCGAGGTCGAGTGGATGGACGGAAGTCCAGTCATCCCCTTGGCAACCGCAGTCGACCAGATGACGCAGAACCGGCCGGCGTACGAACCCGCGTTGGAAATTATCGCCACCGAATACGACGTCGACATCGATGCCTCGCACCACAGTGCGATGGATGCGGACTAGCAATTACTCCAGAATGAGCCTTCCTGAACGGCAATCCGAACTCATCGACACGCATCGTGCAGTCCAGAGTGCCGGACTCCCATATGTCCTCGTCGGCGGGTGGGCTGTGTCCGCTTTCCAGACGCGGTTCACCACCGATATCGACACGGTGGTTCCCGCCACCGCGCTGGACGACTACGACGCACTGCTCAGCGAGCTCGGATACGAGAAAGAGTTCGAGAAAGACGTCTCGAACGAGTACGAGGGGCGAATGATTCAGTACCAGAAGCCAGTCGGCGAGAATGCCGTGACCTTCGAAGCGCTCGTCAACGCGATGCGCTGCCGGCAGACCGACGCTGAATGGTCGTATCGCTACCTCCACGAGCACAGCACTATCCAATCCATCGACGTCGCAGACGACCTGGACGGCCGTATTCCAGAACCGGCTCTCCTGTTCGCAATGAAACTACACAGTGGCCGACTGGCAGATACCCGCGATCTCGTCGTCATCAGCACTCGGGCAGCGTTCGACCAGATCGAACGGCATCTCCACCGTGGGAATCCTGAGAAACTCGACGCCCAGATTGAGGGAGTCCTCGGTCAGCTCCAACAGGATGGGTTCAGAGATTCGTTCAAGGGCGTCTTCCGACAGGAGGAACTCCCCACTGCTGCCGTCGACGATCTCATCTCGTTCTTGCGCACACAACGGGAGCAGCTACAGTAGGATAATCGCTAGCTGGGTTCGCAGAGAAGCAACCATGGAACGGAGGGAGTAACTCTCCGAAAGCCCTCGGCCGCTCGACGTCCCGCGACCGCCGCTGCGCGCCTCGGGGCTGCGGTGCTTGCGGGGTCGGGGGACGATCGAGCCGGCCTCGCCCTTTCTGAGTCCACCAAGGCTGTGGTTGGTACCTTGAGCGACGTGGCCAGCCGAACTGGTGTCTCTTTCCGGCACGCACCGCTCGCCGCGTGCCGCCCTCCGCGTCGCTCGCGACCGACCATTCCGGGCATGCGGGCGCTCTCCGCACCGCCCGCGCCCGTTCCGGGCATCTGGTCTCGCCGCCAGCGGGTAACCGCGGGGGGTTGCGCGCCGTCGGTGCTCACCCCCACACGGTTACTCCGCTGGACGCTCGCTCCGGGCGGGTCGGCGCGCGGTGCTGGTTCTGTGATCGACGCTGGCGCGCTCTCGCTCGCGCCCAAGGGCGCTCGCGAAGGCGCGAGCGAGAGCGCGCAGACGTGTCTGGCCGGTCGGTGATGCAGAAAACCGCGATTTAGGGTCGCGGTTGTGGACGCTCTGTGAGCGCCTTCGGGAATGAGATCCCAATGTCTAGTAGAAACACGATCCGTGATGAAGGTTCGGACGTACAGGCGACTGAACAGCTGACCCTCGAAGACGCGATCGAGGACGACGGCGAACTGCTTGCAGAAGCGGCGTGTGGGGACCACGCACCTGAGCTGCGACCCACGGTCGAACTCGAGAAGCAGGGTCGAATCGACTACGACTGGAGTCGGAAATCCGGGCTGGACCATCCGTACGGGACGACCCTCGCAGCGGAGGAACGGCGGCTGGCCGAAGAGCAAGAGCTGGCACGGAATCGAGAGCGCGCACTGGCGGCGGAAGACGCGGGCATCGACCGAGAGTCGTCGTGCAGGCTGCAGACCGAGCGGGAGTCCAGCGAGCGCGTTCGTGAGTTCAGAGAGCGTGGCGTGCTCGGGAGCGGTGGCGACCCCGACGTCGATCCGCGTGAACAACTCGACGCGGAGACCCTGGGCGGGGTGAACCGATACGGGATGCAGCTGGCAGAGCGCTTCCGTGGGCCGTCCCGGTCAGCCTACGCGAAGCAGCTCGCGGAGAAGGTCGTGTGCCAAGACATGGGGTTGACGGCGGCCGTCCTGAAGACGAACGAAGAGGTGGCGAAGGGGACGGATGCGATCCAGCCCATCGCGACCCTTGAAGAGTGGATGGGCCACCCCAAGTACTCGATCCAGGCGAACGTCGAAGCCGAGGTGACGACGCTCTACCAGCCGGCGGCGGTCAACCAGCAACAGGTCGGCGTGCTCGACGACGGCTCTGCCACGGCGAAGCTGACGATCTGGAAGCGCTCGCAGGTTGGGACGGTGCTCCGTGAGGGTGTCCGTGTGAGGCTGCTGAACTGCGAGGTCGGCTGGTACGGTGGCGAGCCGACGTTGGCGGTGACGTCGGAGTCAGGGGTGACCGTGCTCGAACGTGGTGACGGTCCGAGCCCGCGAAACGGGACGGTGACCCACGCGGACTTCAGCGCAGGATCGACCGAGCAACGCCTGGACGTGCTCCGGGACTGACCTCGCAGGCTCCTCTCTCGGCCATACTCAGTCCTCTCTTTTTTGCCGGCGCACCGGCGGGGCTGTGGCAGTTGTCTGTGTGTTCTCTCACTCTGTCTGCTCGTCGCTCAGCTGGCACCGCATCCCCGCCTCCCCACCCTCCGCTCCGTGCTCGCTGCGCTGCGCGCGCAGCCACGACCTCTTTCAGTCGAGAATCGTTCAGTTGAGTACGTCCTGGAGGACTCTCCGAGCAGTTATTCTCCTAAAATTCAGAATGAAATGACTAGTAAACCAGTCTGCTTACGGGGGATTCGGACTGCTGTGAGCGAGGTGAAAAAAGAGGCCTCTTTGAAATTCTTTCTGACAAACATGTCGAATGGGTAGTCTCCGACAGCATGGATACACTCCCGAATTCAGGTCTCCCCCGGTCCGTCCAGCGTGCGATGATCTAAGCTCGCCGTACTGTGGCACGATTCTCGACACGTATTTACGAAAGGGATTCACGCTCCACCGGCACGTCGTCCTGCCCTGACTGAAGGTGAAGAAGACGACCAAGTACCGCGATCTCGTTGACGAACTCATCGAGATGCGTCGCATTCGTGATGCCCTCGATCTCGGTTCGATCCCTGCACCTTCGATACTCTGTAAGGCATTCGACTCGTTATCCTTGGTCGGATCGTCAGCCACCATTATATTCCGGATTTGCGAATGAATCCAACACCACTACACATCACCGAAAGAAATATACACTAGCTGTTGTAATTTTGGTTCGTGGTTACAAATGCAAATAAATCGTCGTAAGATTCTGAGTGGCGTAATGTCAGGTGGGATTACTGCGATGACAACTCGCCGCGTACAAGGAGGGACTCTTTATCCAAGTACGCAGCGGATTACAACTATCAAGTATGGCGATAGAGCAGTAAAACAGAAAGAAGTCCCAACCCAATGGTGGCGGCAGTTGGTCCATACTCGAAACGTGCGAAAAACACTTGAGGAGAACTATAGGAACCGGAATGCTGTCAAAGACGTATGTATCGGCTCTGCAGCCAGCGAAATTGAAGGACGGAAGCGGCCCTCTCTCGTTGTAGCTATAGATTCGTCCGAACCTGATATCCCTAACCTTTCAGATTCAGTTGAAGGTGTCCCAGTTACTACTCAAGAGTGGATTCCACCTGAGCCAGATACAGGGGCTTGCAATAACAACTGTAACGAATATGATCCGGCCCCAGGTGGTGTGAGAGTCGAAGCAACAGATTTTGAGGATTTTCCGGGGACATCGTGTTGTCCGGCGAGAGATTCTGACAATAATCCGGGTTTAATTACTTGTGCTCACCTGTGGTCGTGTTCGAGTAGTAATCTACTCAACCGTGAGCTTCTTCAAGGAAGTAGTTCAGATACGTGGGAAGAACTCAACTCTGTTGGTGAGATTAGGAAGTGGTCTCGTGGTGATGACTTCGTATTTGCGGATAGTACAACGACCGCCTCAGATATCAATATTCGTGATGATATAAATTTTTCAGGAAGAGAAGTGCGAGGGTATGTCACTGAAAATGGTTTAGAGGAAATGAAATCAACGAGCGGAAGCGACAATGTCAAAAAATTCGGTATAAACACGGGGCTTGATACCGGTGGTTCAATTATAAAAACGAAAAAGTCGATAGAAATCTGTGAGGGAGAAGGGCATGATTTTGTGGAAATCGATCTTCCAACTTTGAATGGAGACTCTGGGGGTCCGTATTTCAAAACATACTTTGATGGTATGTGTTTACCCCGAGGTCTCGACAGCCGGCACAGCGTGAGCCCGTGAGATCATATCATTGCTGCTGACGACTCGACGAAGCTCTTCGTATGGATTGCGTCCCTGCTGGCGCCACGTCGCCAGCA
>NZ_JANJYH010000022.1 GCF_024609245.1 Haloarchaeobius sp. FL176 | reverse complement strand
CACCACCGCCGCTGCTCGACCGGCTGATCGAAGACGCTCAAAAGATCCACAAGCGACGACCAATCTTACAAGAGACGCTCGCTACCGCTACACAACCGAGGTGTGAGGCTTAACTAAAGACGGATGACTCTCTGTGTTGATGACCGGCGGAATATCCGAATCACGGGCTAATGAACGAACTTTCTGGTCATGATATCCAGTGTCACCGAGGAGAACAGCGGCATCACCGGTATTCCGCTCTATGAGCGACGGAGCGATCTGGGAGTCGTGTTTTCGTGTTGTCGTTCCGTGTGAATTGATTACAGCATTCACTCTCGTGTCTACCAGAAGTACGATCTTCAAATGGTGGATGGTCACCTTCATTCGTTTCGTGTAGCGTCCCGAAGTGTGACTCGGGTCAAATCCTGACGCGTTGATCCTAACAATATCAGTTGTCGGGAGAAGCGAGATTGAGAGGTTAAGCAGAACACCCTATACTGCCATATTTAGTTGGTCGAAAGTTTTGCACAGCTTTGAGGATGAGGGCGGTCGGACAATTTATAGTGTTCTTACAGGAGTTCGGCTGCTTCCTGCTTCAGCTCATCCGTGGGATGGACGTACCGGGCAGCACTGCGGGTGCTCTTCTGACGCAACTTGTCGGCCACGAGTTTCAGATCCTGGTACTCGTCATAGAGATACGTTCCAACGTAATGTCTGAACGAGTACCACACTAGCTTCCGTCCGCGTGGAGTAATTCCAGCTTCCTCAATGAGGTCATTGAGGAGATAGTTGAGTGAGTTCGAACTGTAGGGATTCGCTTTTCGGGTGAGCCACATCTCCGACCGACCGTCGTATTTCTCCATATTCGCTCGCTGTTCGATCCAGTTATCAAGCGCTATCGCTGCGTCCTGGTTGATCGTCTGTTCCCACTCTTCGTTGTTTTTCACCGCGAATTCACCCGGAATTACGATTTTCCGTTCCTCTGGATAATACCAGTCCACTCGCATCCTGCCAATCAGTGCTGGGCGGAAGCCAGCGCATTTCGAGCAGCCAACGATTGAGGGAACCTTCCAGTCCTGATTCACCCGATCCCAGTCGGCAGGTACGACGTCGTCCATCGGTTTTCCAAGTGACTGCGAGATGTAGCGTTTCCAGCGGCGGCGTTCGTCCGGCGAGAGATTGTTATACGCGGGAATCGATTTGTAGTCAAGTGATGTCTCCCAGAGCAGTTGGGCTTCCTCCGAGGTGAATGGAGCCGCATTATCTTGCGGGCCGCTCCCATTGAATGAGACCTTTGGTTCCCAATCCTCACTTTCAAAGGCGAACCAGTTTTCGAGGGCGTCGCTGATTTTTCGCTTGCTACCCCCATAATAGGGATCCCCATCATCACGGGTGAGGTTATCCTTTTTCAGGGCTTCTAATGCTCTGTCAGCCTGTTCCGGAGTTATCGAGGTGGATGGCCCCTCATTATCCCAGGTCCACTCTACAATAGTGAGCACACGAGAAAGTCGAGATGGAATAGAGCCTTCGGGGTACCCAGTACCCTTTATGGGGTCTTTCGCTTCGGTTCGGAGGTAGTCCTGGAATAGGCTAATTTTATCCTCGAAGAGCTTGCGCTGGCGAGGGTTAAGTGCGTCTAGAAGATGGGAGTACTTCCCTCCGGTTTGGGACTTGCTCACTAGCACCACCTCCCAGCGGTGGTCCACCGATATGGTGGAGGAGTTGTTGCAACCGAACTGGTTTGAATGAGGGATATACCTCCCAGATCGGGGAGCGTTGAGTCCGTGTTCCGACTGTGCATTGATCGGTTCGCAGAATTAAAATAAACAGGCCGGTATAAACCCTCGTCCTCAGAGAGGTTGCGAACTGCTGTTGGCTGTGGTTAGTGTGTGATCACCGGAAGCGCGGGGGTCTCTGGCACTTCGAACATCAGAGTCTCCGCATTATTCGTCTGATCACAGGTCGTCTCTGGAACTGTAGTGGTGCTCAACGTGCTGAGAAATGAAATGGAACCTGTAGAACTGGTGTTCGGGCACGGTATTATTCTACAGCTCGGAGGTATCGTCGTGCTTGTTCGATGACGGGCGCAAGACGAACCAGCGGCAAGCATGCTGGCCCTGAGCGTACTGGTCGAAAATCCCACGTGGGATACTCCCCGCAGGACCTCAAATTGCCGCCCGACACCCACTGATGGACCGCTTTGGCCGCCTCAAGCGTCTCTACGACGACAACTACATCAGGTTAAGAAATCCAAATTTCCGAAATCGTAGTTTCCAAAATCGAGGGTTCTATTTGCGGGGGGAAGCTACTAGGGGTATGGAGCAATTCGTTGATCGGGATGCCGAGCTCGATCAACTCACAGACTGCTATGAGTCCGGGACGGCAGACTTCGTTGTTATCTACGGTCGCCGTCGTCTCGGGAAGAGCGAGCTCGTCCGCCAGTCCATCGCGGATCGGGATGACGCGGTGTACTACCAAGCGGTTGAATCGACTGCTCAGAACCAGCTTGAACAGTTCGTCGATACGGCCACCGCGGAGTTCCCCATGTTGCGGAACGTTCGCCGGGACTGGGAGGTACTTCTGGAAGCGCTCGGCGATCAAGACGCAATCGTCGTCATCGACGAGTTCCCGTTCCTCATCGAAGAAGACGAATCCCTCCCCTCGCGGCTCCAACGCGTCTGGGACATGGAACTGCAAGAGACAGGGGTGACGCTCATCCTCGTCGGCTCTTCGATTAGCGTCATGGAGGACAAGGTGCTCTCCGGAAGCGCACCGCTGTACGGTCGGCGGACGGCAACGATCGACCTCAAGCCCCTCGATGTACCCGACGCACGCCAGTTTTTCCCAGAGTACGATCCGGAGACAGCCATCACGACGTGGTCGATTTACGGCGGTACTCCCTACTACCTCCAGACTATCGACCCGGACCAGTCGCTCGGAACGAACGTCCAGCAGGCAATCCTCTCAGAGCGCGGGCTCTTGTACTCCGAACCCGAGTTCCTGCTCCGCACCGAACTCCGACAGCCGAACACGTACTTCAGCATCCTCCGCGCGCTCGCTCACGGGCGACGTACTCCAAACGAGATCGCAGGTATGGCCGGCGTGGATTCGGGATCGCTCAGCACGTACCTTCAAAAACTCCGTCGGCTCCGCCTCGTCGAGCGCCACATCCCCGTGACTGAATCGCCGACAGCCTCGAAACGCGGTCGGTATCGCATCGCCGCGCCGCTGTTCCGGTTCTGGTTCCGATTCGTCTACGGCAATCAGGATCAGTTACACATGCTCGGCGATGGCGCGTACGGCGAACTCGTCGCACCCGACCTGGCAGATTACGTGAGCCCGCTGTTCGAACGCCTCTGCCAGCAAGCACTCCCGAAGCTCATTGACCGGCAATTCCGTGACGTCGGGCAGTGGTGGTTCAAAGAACACGAACTGGATGTCCTCGGCCTCACCGGCGACGGCCTCGTCGCCGGCGAGTGTAAGTTCACGTCACACCCCGTGAGTGAAGGTGTTCTCGCGGATCTTGAACGAACAACGGCTGAAGTACGGTGGTCAGAAGAGCCAGCAAACGGGGAGACACTGTACGTCTTGTTTAGCCGCTCCGGGTACACCGACGATCTCGAACGCGTCGCCGACACGCGTGATGACGTGCTCCTCTTCGAGCTGTCCGATCTGGTCACTACTGACACCACATAGTGAATAGGAGGACTTCCAGTGAGTTCGCCGGTTAGTCGTGGGTCACTGCGGTTCTTCCTGCTGCACCTCGATGTCGGTGCAGTTCGGAATATGGTCAGTGTAGGATGAGATTGAGGTTCCACACCACTCACAAGTCTGTTCCCGCTGAAGGGCCGCCTCTTTATTAATCGTCTGTCGGCAGTGGAGACAGTGATTCATCTCTCGTGGTGTTTGTTGATGACACCGCGGACATTCAACTGGAGCCGTGGCATCTGGTTCATCTTCCTCATCGATTTCTAAGCCGTGGACACGAGCGACTTCTCGACCCGTATCGTCTGCAAACACCGACACGTATCGTGAAGCAACGTCGCTTCCGCGAGTCCAGCCATGATGATCTTCGATGTGGGCTTGATTCAGGCCGCGAGAAGCCAAGTGAGACGCACTGGATTTGCGGAGGTTCGTAAATGTGACCGGTTTATCCACTCCAGCTCGGTCAGCAGCATCCTTCACGGCCGTTCGAAGTGCATTATAACTCGGAGCCTCTGGCTTGGTCAATTTGCTCCAGAGAGGTGCCACAGGATCATCGCTTGGATGGGCAGCGAGCCACCGCTGGAGAAATGGGACACTCGGAATAAGGGGAACTGTCCGCTGCCCCATCTTTCCCTGTACTGTGATCTGGTACCCGTGCTCGTAGTCCGTAACATCACCGACCGTGAGAGCACGAAGTTCACCGGAGCGGGCACCTGCATCCCACCCAACCGCGATGAGTGCTGCATCACGAGGGTTTCGGGTCGCTTTGATCAGTGGGAGCACGTCCTCCTTCCACTGAAGCATATTACTGGGTTCAGGCGCTGGGTCGTACGTACTCGGGGTGTTCGACGGAATCCACTCCATCGACTCGGGTGGATCGTCTCCGTTCTGGTCAGTGACGCGCCGTCCGAACTGCTTCAGCGCGACGCGGTAATCTCGGTTGGTCTCTGCATTGTCGTATGTACGGTGAATCCACCGGACAATCTCTTTCGCTGCATCCTCATTTTCGAGCGCGTCTACCGGACTACCAGCATGTTCTGCCATCCTCACATTATGTCGGAGAAGCTTGAGATGCCGTTGATCCCCGACTTGACTGGGAATAAGGAAGAGTTCGTTACTGAACTCCAGCAGTGCATCACGATTTGCTTCGTCCAGCTTTCGGTCGTCGTTTCGGATTTTCTCTCGAAGCGTCTCAATTTGACTGTCGGCGTTCTTTGTCATTGGCACACCGACCAGGCTTTAGATTGCGGAACGGGCGAATTTTTTGCCACGTTGAATTCAATGGTCAGCCCAGTGGCCGATCACGCTGTCATCCGAATATGATGTTATCAGACATCAGGACACTGCCGACAACAGAATCTAATAGAGCATTCTGCGACGCTCGCTGAGTACATTGGTGAGACTCCATTCATCGATTCTTCTCCAGAGTTTGTTTGAGGGCGGAATTCGCAGCACTTCGCATCTGCCATAACCGTGGAATTGCCAGATCGTCTCGGTCGAGTATCCCTTCGGCATCTCCGTTATCCGGGTGTTTCACTCGGTTGACCATCTCGCGCCACGCCTCAGCGTCCTCCACGTTCATTCCGGTGCACTCGGCTATCACCTGGTCCTTTTCGTAGCGTCCGGGAGAGAGCGTGTTCTCGCAGACGTAGTAGAAGTTCGCAGCGGCAGTCCAGAGATCCGACGACAATGCGTCGTCGTACATGTGTAGCGCAACACGGATATCGGCTTCTGTGTCTGATTCGATCCGTTTTGAGCGGTACTCCCGGACGTCTCGATACACGGGAACAACGCTCCCGACAATCTCAACTTCCTCTGGAATCTCGTTCACTCCGAGTAGCGAAGTCGCAAAGTTGCCTATGGAGAGGCGAGACTGGGACTCCAGTGCACCCCTCTTTGAGGCATATGCTCCCGAGACCACTTGACCGGGACTTTGAGAAAAGAACACTGGGTCATCCGTACACAAATTAAGCGCAATCAACAAATCGAAGATGTCTGCGTGACTTCTGAGAGGCGGCTCTAGCGTTTGTAAGAAGTTCTCGGAAACAATCCACCAGTGACGGCCCGGGTGGTCTACAGATTGCTCTACACGGATCTCACGGTCACTAGTGACCACTTCCTGACCGTGATAGGCTTGCTTGTTGACCCACAGATCGAATGACTCGATCTGTCGAAATTCCAAGTTACTCCCACCGTAGTGGATCGTTTGAACTTCATCCGCTTTTTCCTCAACCCGCGACTGATTACCTGTCCGGATCTGACTCAATGGCCTAAGATAAGATGGAACGTACGTGCTCATCTCGTCGAACTATCTAGTCAAGAAACAATAGCGTTCGCGTCGGTATCAGGAACCAATATATGATGGCGTTATTCACTCTATGATTGGTATAATAGTTTAGTATAACTAGTTAGTCTAACTACTTAGTCTAATTAACTTTTTACGTAAGCATAACTTCTGTGTATATATGCTCACGTACACGACGTACTCTGAGGCTGGGGGCGTCGGGAAAAGCACCCTCGCCGCGAACCTCGCAGACGCTCACGCCCAGCAAGGACGCGACGTACTAGTCATTGACCTAGACCCCCAACAGGGTTCCTTGACATACCTACTGGGAATCTCTGCCCCTCGTGACAACGGGGAAGCTGACAACATCGCTCGCCACCTTATCGATCGGCCGAAAGGCAACTTCGCGGATCTCATTCACGAGACGCCGTTTAATTTCGACATCGTTCCCTCGCATAACATGCTTGAAAGCCTGTCGAGCCTCTTGACGAAGGCCGAAGAGATGGCTGCAGATTTGGAAGAACCGTTCGATCCAAACGACCGCCTGCGACACGTTCTAGCGGAGGCGAACATCCCCGAGAAATACGATACGGTCATCATTGATCCGCCAGCGACAGCAGGACCACACCTGTATAATGCCGTGTCAGCGACACGGTCGCTCGTCCTCCCTGTTGAACCAACGGGGAAGGGAATCCAGTCAGTCGAAGGGATTCAGGACATGGTCGTGAACCTTGAGACTGCGTTGGAGATTGATATCGGGGTGCTTGCGATCGTGCCGAACGGCGTCGGCCGGACGACGAATCAGGAACAGTATCTCGAACAGATTCGAGAACTCGGCTACCACGCTCCGATTGTGTTACGCGACCGGTCATCGCTGTTTGAGGGCTGCTGGGACAAACGATGTACGGCGTTCTACTACGTGGGATACCATCGTGGAAGACGGCGTGACTACGAAGTAGACACACTGGACAAGATACGTGACCTTGCGGCCCATATCCAGGAGGTAGGAGATCAATGACGGACAGCATGAAATCAGGGGCAGGAAGCGATCCATTTGGTGACGACTCCGACAACGAAAAAGAGTCCCCGGAGACTAGTGACGTAGCCACTCAAGAGACGACACCACAGGACAGCTCAGATACCGAATCGGAGGCAGCTGGAGACTCACCATCAGATCATTCAGTGACCTCCGAGTCAGAAGATAACACTGGGGATGAAGATTTACCGTATATTTTCGGACGAAACACAGTCAAAACTGACCGGCAGATGGTTCAATATTTCTTGCGTGACGAAACGATGAACCTGGAATCCGATGTCAAACGTGCTGTTGAACAGGAACTTGGGACTGATGTTTACCTGACCGATATCCGTGAAGCCCTCATCCGTGTCGGTGCAAACCACGTTGATGAACTAGCTGACGAACTTCGAGGATGGGGATATCGATACCGAGAAGAGTAGATCAATACGTTCTGCAGATCGATTAGTTTGAACAGACCATCCTGATGTACATTTTGACTATATTCGACCTTAGCCGTAATATTATAGTACTATTAAGAGAAAAATTTAGACATTTTTTATAGTGTGAGGGTGGAATTTTTTCCGATGAATCCCGGCCACCCGGCGATATTACCAAATATAGTATGTTTCTCAAGCGGGTGAATTAGGTGGTAAATTGGGCGTCTCAGGGTGGATTTACCATAGCTCATCTGATGGGTTTGACGATGAGTTTCAGCAACTACCGTAGAAGATTTACATTAACACTTCAGTAGCGTGATTTCCAATGCCACATTGAAGAAGTACATTACCAATGCGGTGATCGCTGTATCCTGATTTCTGGAGAGGCATTGAGAATATCAATTACACTAATCATCCATTCTTATCTAAATAGTGACGGGTCTGTAATTGTTTGATTCTCGTGAACAAAGATCCGAATTTCGGGTTGCGATGGCGATTCTTACTTGTGCCGAGTTTTCGTCTATCCGTCGAATATTTACATTGCAAAATATCTGCGCGCTGTGTGTGGGTTTTTTGTTCTACATTACAGATTTCAATTAGCAGATCTGAGACAATTTGGGTAGCCGTTGGCTCTGGCCCCGGTATCCACCGATACACCCGATTTGACATTGAAATCGTCTCGTTGCATCATGGTGGTTTTCAGTAGGCCATTACAGATACCAATGTAATTTTGAGTAGAATCGGTGACCGGCTGTTTCACACCGGTTTGGGGAGCGCGGGTTCTAAGCGCTTTAGAACCCGCGCCAAGTGATTTAATCCGGTGATCGGTGTTTGGCGCGGGTCTATACCGCCCGTTTTCGTCCGAAGATGCTGGTTGATATAGAGGGTAGGGCGGGGGATTTACCCCCCGGGAGCCTGAGTACTTGCGCCGTTGGGCGTCACTCTTTCACGCGCCATGAGTGAGGATGGCTTGCGCTTTGTGTCAGTTTGTGGACCTGATTATCACTACTCCGTGAGGAGTGTTGCTTAGGGTTCTCCCTATGTCGTGGCGGATCGATCTGAATTCTCTCGTGACCTAAGCTAGGATTGACTGTCTTGACAGACCCACTCGTGGCTGGCGGGCTGTTCGTCGTCGCGCTCACTCTGGTCGGGCTATTCGTCTGGCTCCACCCGGCGCGGGCTGCCCTCAGCTCGATTCGACAGTACGACCCGCAGTATCCGCTGACCGGACTGACATTCCTGATCGCTGTGCCGTTTCTCTGGCTGGCGACTACCAGTGGTTCAACTTCACACTGGAAAAACAGTTAGCCGAAGACTGGTACTACGGTGGGCTTTCGATGCACCTCGTGTTCATCGTCGTGCTGTCGGGGCTTGCGAGTATCGACGGCGACACGACGGAACTCCTGGCCGAACGGTCGGGGCCGATCATTTCGAATCCCGTCACGGTGGAGTACTTCTGCATACTCGTGCGGTCCGAGGAGGTCGATGGGGAGTATGGCCAAGCCCTGGAATTCTTTCCACCTGGAAACGCGGGGCCACCGGAGTACTATCACCCCACATACGAGGAACGATTCGAGGTCCTGGAAGGCGAGTACGTATTTATCGTCGATGGTGAGCGGCGAACGCTCACTGCTGGCAATGAACTCACCGTCCCTCCTGGTACTCCCTACACCTATCGGCACGAATCAGACTCATTGGCGACGAGCCTCGGCGAGGCTCGACCGCCCGCCCAGATCGAAGAGGTCGTCAAGACCATGTTCGGGCTCGCGCATAAGGGCAAGGTCGGTGAGAACGGCGACCCCACCTTTCTCCATCTGATGACGATGGTTCCGGAGTTAGCCGATGACACGGTCTTCACCTCGCCGCCACCGATCCTCCAGAAGGCCCTGGCCACGGTGTTGGCTCCGATCGCTCGGCTGGCAGGCCACCAAGCGATCTATCCAAAATACCTCGATGATTCGTTCTAGGAGACCCACGTCGAACAGCCGAATCTACGGTAAATTCGTGGGATCAATTAACTGGATGACCCGCCAGTTTGAGAACTGACCCTTTTCAAGAGCACTGTTGCACTCGCAGAATATACTGATCAATGGCTCTGTTGAAATCCTCAGAGGGTTACAGGTTCGCCCGGTAGTGTGACCGAATGCAGGCCCTCCCGAAGTCGCGGTTACTCCGGTTTGTTGAGCAGGCGTATCACTTGGCTCGAAGAGCTGTCGCTCGGTACTCCTCGAAGTTCTCGAAACGCCGGTACACACTCCACCAACACATCGTCCTGCTGTGCCTCAAGGTGCGGAAGAATACGACGTACCGAACGCTTCTCGACGAACTCATCGAGATGCCCCGGATTCGGAGCGCCATCAACCTTGAGGAACTCCCGTCGCCATCAACCCTCTGCAAAGCGTTCAATCGACTCGATATGGCTGTCTGGCGTGTCCTGCTCAATCTCTCGGCCACACTCCTCCCGACCAACGGTGTCGTCGGTATCGATGCTTCTGGCTTTGACCGGAGTCACGCCTCGAAACACTACACGAAGCGAACGAAGTTAACGATTCAGCAGCTGAAAGTCACGCTCCTCGTAGACACGAGAGCAAACGCGATTCTCGACCTCCACGTAACGACGACCCGAAAACACGACTCAAAGATCGCGCCATCGCTCATCAAGCGAAACACCGGAGAGGTAGCGGTTCTTCTTGGTGATAAGGGATACGACGACCAGAAGATTCGGGCGTTAGCCCGTGAAACTGGTGTTCGACCGCCCATCAAATACCGCGAGTTCTCGTCACTCCACAAGGTGTGGAACGCTCGACTGGACGCCGACCTCTACGGTCAGCGTAGTCAGAACGAGACCGTAAATTCTCGCCTCAAACGAAAGTACGGCGCGTTCGTCCGCTCACGGCGCTGGTGGAAGCAGTTCCGCGAACTCGTTATCGGCTGTCTCACACACAACATCGACAAGTCAGTCTGAATGTTAGATGGAGGGCACGAATTGGTCGTTACAGGGGATACAGCACTGCTACAGATGGGGGTGAGGTTCGGACATCTACACGCACTACCTCCGGGAATCTATTGACGACTGAATCGACTCAGGGACCGAGAACGCGCCCCCAGTCGAGATCTGCTCCGTAGCCGGCACCGGTGCCGCGAACCCGCTGGCGGGCGACGTAGCCGCCGGTCCCGACAACGAGTGCTGCCCCGAGATTTGCCATCACGACGATTACTGCCGCCCTGACCTGGATTGACCCAAAAAGAACGAGCACCATGACTCGGAGGGCGTTCACGGCGGCGAGTAAGGCGATCACCAGAAGCCCATAACTGAACGCGAGTCCGGCAGCGCGACGGAAATCCATGTTGGAACTTCCGGCTACCGTTGTAAGTGTCTTGGGTGGCGCGACCTCCTGTCGATTCTGCCACGTGCACCATGTTCGTCACGTCCGCACCCAAATGCCTCGATAGGCACAATCAAAGTAGATCTGAAATCGCCCTCTACATTCAGAACGAGTCTACTGATAGATACGCGGTAGGTACCGACTCGGCGTGATACTGCGAGCGGATGCGTCTTTCGTTCACTCTGGCTGGAATGTCCATTTTCCATCGACTGAATGGATGGAGAGATACGTCCCGTCGGATGACGCTCTCACACGGTCATGGACTTGGACACTGTTGAAATTTTCACGGGTCGTTGAAACGTTGTAGCACCCCACCGCCTCCTCGTTGTTGCCCCATTCCGGGTTTCAGACACCAATCACGAATCTGACGCTGTCATAGTCTTGGCTCAAGTCGGCGTGGAGGCTATCAGAAACCGTCGGTTCGTGTGGCGTGTCGAAGCGGTCGTTCCATTCGTCGCTGAGGAACGTCAGTTCGGGCGAATCTGCGCCGGGTGGCGAGCTCAGAGTGACCCTAATAATGGACTCCTCAAACTGCTCTCCGTTTTCACTGTGCCGCCCTTGGACTGATTTCAGTTGCACGTATCCATCGACGCCCCGGCTAAGCGACGTACATCCGGCAAACGCACCTCCTGCCGTGGCACCAGCGGTCTGTATAAGCGACCGTCGAGAGGGCATATGAAGTCAGTTTTCCCGTTCATATTTAGTAATTGCCGGATGCAGAGTGGGAAATTCGCACACCTACCTAACGGCTATTTCGGTGGAACAGCTGTTGGAACAATAGGATTTCAACAGAGCCTGATCAATATATTCCTCTCTTTCATTTCTGAAATAACTCCTTGTGAACTGTTCTATTATCCCCTCTGTGGCAGTCTATCGACACGGTCTCTCAGCGAATCTGACTAAGGACAGGTGGCCACCGATGACATCGCTGTGAAAATCCTGTCCAGCGTTCCTGGATTAATCGACGTACCCTTGCTGTCGAAGGAACGCATATCGGTTCTTGTGATTACCGAGAATCCCTTCGTGAGGGTACTCTTCGGCATACCGGTGGAGGATCTCCGGATCGTCGATGACGACACCGTAATAATAGTCAAACGATGCTGTCGTCGGATCAACGAGATGCTCCCCGTCGAGTAGACACCACGCGTGCTCAATCCCACCAACGTCGAGGTCACCCATCACTGCGAATCCTTCGACGTACGCAAATCGACTATCGTACTCCCACATCCCGAGTGAATTATTGAAACACGACTTTTCGGCCGGGTCAGTCGCTCGGATCCCGTCCGCGATGAGGTCCTGATCGCCAGTATCCACGTCGTGTGAGAGGGTTATCGGCCGACCAGCCACCGTCGCATGTTCGAGCTCGCTTTGCGACACGCCTTGCCCATGATCTGCAACATACTTGCGCAGTGGGGACTCTGTCTCCGATGCCTCCACATATCTTGCAGCAGCGTTCATTTTCCCACCCCGACGACTACAATCGCGTTGATGGGGCTGTCCTGTTCCCCTTTCTGAATTTGTTCTCTTTCGAATATCATGCTGAACAGGCGAACCCAGCACGCAGGGATAAACCCTCGTGCTCTCAGCAACCCGGTCGGGAAGTCGTCCACACACTGGGTCTCCCGCTGGATTTCGACTCACCCATTCAACGCAACACTCCCAATACTTCGCTCCACGATGCAACGAATTCTTCGTAATCCAGAGACGCCCTCATCCGCCACGCAAAATCGCCGGGTCGCAAGCCGCCGCGCGCGCACTCGCAGCAACTATCAACGCGTCCAACGCCGCGGATGAGCTGCAGCTGAGGGGCACTCATCGAACCTCATTGAAACGCAGGGAGATCCGAAAACGACACGCCGATTGAGAACAGTCGGGAACGACTCACAGTACGACCATATCACCGATGGCAGTGCCCACGGCTGAAAGTCTCCGTAGACCACTGCGCCCAAAAATGGAGTGAAGAAGCAGACGTGACGCCATCGCAGTTGAAATCTCCTAATCTTCGCGCATCGATAGAAATTCTCGACCGGATTGCCCCGCACCTCTCCCGAAGCGCTTGTTTCGACGACATCCAAGCACGCACTAGGTATGCGCCGAACGCTGTCGTCGCTGACGAGAAATCGTACCGCGAGTGCCGGTCAAACGTGGTCAAGACTCACGATAAACTCGTTGACGAACAATGCCTCGTTTGTGAACATGGTTCATCGCAGAAGACACGGACGCGATTGCCTACCCTCACCCCTGACCGTATAAGCAGAGCGCAGTTTTCTATATGAAGTTTAAGTACTTGGCCGTCTGAATGGTTTCGTATGAAAATCGACTCGAATACTGACGGGGAAACGGAGTGACGATATCGCTTGATATTCCCGCACAGGACGCGGATATATTCAAAAGTCAGGCCGTACACGATATTCTCTCCTTTTTAAGCCGGTATCACACCAACGAGTTCTCCATCACCGAACTGGCTGACGCAGTAGATTACTCCCAGCCGACCATCACCAAGGCCGTCAATATCTTAGCCGCCAACGACCTCGTCACCGACCGACGCGAGGGAAACGCACGGTTGGTGCAAATCAATCCCGAGCGATTATCCCGGCCAGACGATCCAATTCTGCACATCCCGCAGGGCGAATTCCACACGCCAGTCCGTTCAGCCGTCGATAAGCTAGTCGAACAACTCGACGACGTTGTCGGAATTATTCTGTACGGGAGTGTCGCGCGCGGCGACGCTGACCGCCGGAGTGACATCGACCTGTGGGTCCTCGTTGAAAACGACCGGATGACGAATCAGCGAACCGCGAACCGCGTTCGACAAGACCTCGAAGACCAGGAATTTGACACCGGCCGGTACGCATACGAAATCGACATCGAATCGCTGCCAGCTGTCCCGAACTACACTGACGAGCTCCACGACGTACTCGGCGATGGCCTCGTCGTCTACGACTCAGAGAAATTCGAGACTGTTCGAGAGATGGTGTTCGACGGTGACCTCAATGCGTAGAGGATTTGTAAACTAAACTGTCCCAACCAATTTATGTGTTCAGACAATATAGTTTACAAAGATGCTCTCGGGCACGGCTCTCAAAATACTTGATGTCCTGTGTTCCCAACAGGGCGCAACTGCGAAGGAACTCGCAGCAGAAACCGGGCACAGCCGGAAGCAGATTTACCGCGTCGTTGACGACTTACTCGAAGCAAACTTGGTAGACGAGTCTCGACAGCATCACAATCAACGCCTCGTGCGTGCAACTGATGACCCCGTAGTCGAAGCGTATCGGCACCTCACATCAAAGCTCAGCCACGTAGACTGGTCAGAACTCCTCTCACCAGCAACGATTCGCGTCTGCTGGTACCTTGATGAACCCCGCCGTATCACGGCAATCGCTGCCCGACTCGGAATCACGCGACAAGCCGTTCACAAAGCCTTGGGACCACTCAAGAACCGGGCGATGCTAGCTCCATCCGGGCCAGAATACGCCCTCTCCGACGAGCTCCAGCCGTTACGTGACTTCGCTCAGGAGGTCGTCACACACGAACACCGAACCCGGGTTCGAACACTCGCTCCAAGTGCCACGATAGAGTGGTGCGACCCGACGCGCGCACTCGTCCAGGTGCAAACCGCAGACGACACAGACGCACTCCAACACGCTCCCGCGTGGGACATGACTGGGTTAGCAGCATTCCACACGTATGACCTGCAATTCTTCCTTGCAGGGGAGCCAGCATTCTGGTACGCGCCAGATGACCAACTCACTCCTGCAGATCTCGTCTGTCACACACTCGTTCTGGAGGCGGGGTCACGACGAGTGAGTTACGCGATGCTTCTCATCGAACAGGAACAGATCAGCGAAGCCGAGTTGATTGAGACCGCAATGTGGTACGGCATCGAGGACGAAATTGAACAAATGTACCGATTCATCAAAGGCGACCTCGATGCCACAGACGATAGGGGCCCAAGTATTCCGAACAGTCAAGAATACGCCGCGTTGAAAGACCAATACAAGGTCGCCTGACATGACCGTCTTTACTGCCGGAGAAGCGATCACGGAGTTTCTCGCTGAGTTTGACGGATAGCTCTCAGAACCAGTTGACGTGTACCTGTTAGGAGGGCCTCCGATGACGGTTCACGGACTCAAAGATCAGAGTCCGTTGGATCGGCCAGAAACCGTACTCGGAACGTCACTTCTCACGGCTCGTCGAACAGTCGGCGCGCGTACCGGTGAACCGCCTCGGGGTCAAGCCCCGAGGCTTCCCGTGGGTTAATCGGACACTCCCACTCGGCCATCGGTCTGATAACCTCGAACGGTCGGGTGGGTCACGGTCGGGGCGTTCACGGCCCCCGATGCCTGCCGTCGCAGTTTCCGAACAGTCGGAAGCGTGTTGAGAGCAGGCACATTTCGATTCAGCGACTCCAACCCTTTCTTCGCAATATTCACTGCCGCGTTTCGGTCAGCGTGGTCTTGCCGACCACACGCGTTGCACTTGAACCGTTTCTTCCGGCGATTCGACCGAGCCGTATGCTCACACCCACTAAAAGAACACGTCTGACTAGTGTAAGCCGGGTCGATGTCGTCGCTTGGAATCCCCTCGAATGCCGCTTTGTACGCGACGAACGAGCGGAGTTTGTGGAACGGTAGTGAGTGCAACCGACGGTTCATCCGAGTGCCGTAATCAATTGAGTCTCGCATGTGCTTGAGGTCTTCAAACACAACGAGCGGCGACTCGAATTGCTGAACCCACTCCACGATTCGCCGGGAGACTTGGTGGAGCTGGTCGTGGACATACCGTTCTTCCTTGTCCTCGAACACTTGGTCGAACGCTGTTTGCCCAGCATTCTGCATCCGCTTTCGCATCGTGAAGTACCGATGACGCTCTTGCTTGATTTCAGGGTAGTCTATCACAACAGAGTCAACGATGTCGTCTTCACGAAGGGCTGAAAGGGCTACGCAGTCCTCGTTGATGTCCACTCCCACAACAGTTCGAACATCGTGTTTGTCTCGAACTGTAGTTTCGAGGTGAGTGACGGTAATGTGGAGTTCGTGGTTGCCGTTGCGATTCATCGCTTCAGCGGTTCCTACACGCCACTCGTCACTTCCGAGGGCTTGTTGTAGGAGTTCAAGGTTATCTGGTGAACCACGAAGTGTGCCCTTTACTGGGTTGTAGGGCTTGGCACTGATTCGGTAGTGAATCCCGTCGTCTTCGAGGGTGAGGTTGTAGCCCTCGGTGAAGTTCATCCGCAATGGGTATGGCCCTGTCTTCTCGTGGCTGGGCGTGTTGTAATCGTCGCGGTCGTAGGATTGTTCGAGCGCGTCGAGTGCTTTGGCGACGATTCGTTGCGTGGTATTCTTCACGAGGTTAGCGTCGTCTTCAAGCCGAGTTGAAATGTCGTCCCAGTCCATTCCGTCTTTCGCTAACTGGATGGTCTGGTTGTACACCCATCGAGCTTCGTGGTATGCGTCGGACAGACGTCGCTCTTTTTCGGGTTGGAGTTGGAAGACGAGTGTCTTCGTGAGCGACTTCTCCATACACTAATCGACAGACTACGGTGTTGTAAAGATACTGATTAGAGTTGATAGGTTAGGCGTTGTCGGCTTCACCCCCGGGGTCAAGCCCAGAGGCACTCGCCTTGAACCGCCTGTAGATCGGCGCGTCAAGCCAGTCTCGCCCGGCAGCGATCGCTTCGAACGCTGTTTCCGCACTCTCGGAACTGATCGCGTCGCGCTTGACGAGCGCTCGGAGCACGATCGGTGACACTGCCACCTCCGCATCGACCAGGCCCTGTAGTTCGGGGAGTGCTCTATAATCGTCCGTAACGAGGAACGCGGCGTCAACATCGCGGGCGGCGGCGACGCAACTCGCTTCTCCGATATCGACACGGCTCGTTTCGAACGGCGCGCCGTCAGCGTCCTGCACCGTTAGTGCATCTGTCCGTCGGAGTACGGTGGTCGCCGCTGTTCCGTGTCGATCATCGTACTCAGCCGTCTCTTCGAGTTCCTCAATAACCGTCGGCGTCGTGACGACGTCGAACGCTGCCAACGTCTGATCGAGCACATCACCGACAGCGAGTGAAATGAGCGCACTCGTATCGACAACGACAGTCACAGCTCTGCGAGATCGTCAGCGAGTTCCTCGCCCCGATCTAGTACGTGCTTTGACGCACGCACTGACTCGGCATCCTGCCGACCGATGACTTCCGCGAGTTTCTCAAACTTGATCTGATCGTCGAGATACAGTTCCACGACTGCCTCCCGGAAGCTTTCGTCAGACTCCTTCTCTTCAAGATACTGCCGTAGCGCCTCGATCAGGATCTCAGTCCGGTTCTTATGCGTGACTTCCGCAGCGACATCCGCTTGAACGATCAGTTCCTCCGGAAGCCGGAAATTCACTCGCTTCGTGCTCATCGTTGTACGTACGTTGTATGTACAATCATATAGGCGTGTCGCCAGTCACCCTTCCACACCCGCTACTGGGCAGGAAGTTCTTCATGACTGGTTCGATCAATCGTTCATCTTCTTGCGGAGCCGCTTTTTCCGTCCCTCAAACCCACCTTTTGTCCCATCCGTCGTCCCGATGTCGAGTGCTTGATCGCACACAGCAAGTGCCTCCCGCAGGACGGATGCTGTCCTCGGTTCTCTTGTATGAGCCTGACGATCTACCTATCGAGAGGCCTAATCACCGGGTTGCCCGACTGGCCCGAGCCGTGTGACCCGCCCGTTCTCGATTACTGCTTTGACCCCGTCTTTCGTTGGGAAGTCTCAGACAGCGTCTTCATCTGGCTGACCTGATGCCAGTGACTTGAAACGCCGACCATCACGGGTCATAGCGATCACCCGGCGGTGACTGCCTGCCAGGTCGAACAATCCGAGATCCCATCTCCGGTTTGCACCTCGATCGACACCGCTGTTCCCGCATATTCGACGGGAATATTCACTCGACGATCAGACCGCTGCCGTGAACAACTTCTCGACGGCACGCCTAGGCGCTTGACCCACATGAACAACCTGCCGCTCATCTATGGACACCTCTCACTAGTGATCCACGATAGCCCAGTCATCACCAGCCACCGACAGGGACATACACACCTCATTACAACCTCCGCATAGAACTTCTCACTATGTATGACACGCCAGTTATTCTCAGAAGCGATTATTTCTCCGTGTTTCGCACCTCGGTCACTACCTCCGCTGGCAGCGTGACATCTGCAAGATACGTATCGATGCCTTCCGCAAAGTCGGGCACGGTGATTCCACACGCTTTGAACGTCCGGATTAGGAAATGGGTTCCCCACTCCGCGTTGAGATCACGGCGGAGTGCAACTTCTCGGAGTGCTCGGTCGTTTGTTACGACTGTCGGGTCTCCGTCGGCCTGATCAGCTACTGCAATACA
This sequence comes from Haloarchaeobius sp. FL176, assembly GCF_024609245.1. GTDB lineage: Archaea > Halobacteriota > Halobacteria > Halobacteriales > Natrialbaceae > Haloarchaeobius. The sequence goes on along the minus strand of NZ_JANJYH010000022.1, from coordinate 5,179 downwards.
CGACCAGTCAGGTTTACTTAACTGCCCTAACGCCTGCGTCTGTACTGCTTCCAAATCCGCCCGTCGTACAGTCGCCCACGCTGGTGGACTCTCAACGTCGTGATATGGAGTGAATTCACCGTTCCAAACGCGATCAGGGATCAGTACTGGTTGGTCAGGCCTGTAGAACGAAGGGGCATCGAACCAACCAGACGTAAGCAACGCAGACAGGATACTATTGTCCAGAACCAGCCCTGACTCACTCATTCATATCGTCTTCGTACAGTTCTTCCACCGAGTTCGGGCCGAATCGCGGTTCAACATCATACCGGTCAAGGGTGACTCGGAACTCTCTAGGGGAGATCCCGGCTAACTCCGCACCGCGGCTGAGTGAAATGTTCAATCGAGCATACGCGATCACGGCACCAAACTCGATAACGTGCCGTTGTACCTCAGCAAATTCCAACTCCCCTGGATCCGGGAACTCAGGCCCACTGTCATCAACGGTGAGGTAGTGCAGACCGTAGGCAGTGTCCCAGATCGCTTCGTCAGGCAGCGACTCAGGCGAATCATCAAGGATATGCTGAAGTCTGCTCAGCATAGCAAGCATGATCGATGCAACCCTGTTCTTGGTCTCCTGGTCGCCAGTCTCGCTCAACCGTTGCACGCCGTAGTCCAGAGTCTGGAACAGTGCTGCGAGGACAAGATGGTCTTCCGGATCCCGCTGGAAGAAGACACCTTCGAGAACGTCAGTCAGAATCTTATCGAAAACCTGCTGAAGAAATGCAGGCAACTTTTCAGGATCTGATTCCGGGAGAACCGCAGCGAACGCATCAGTACTACCGAATCGTTCTTTGACATGCTCTCGAAGCACTTCGTGACTCCGAGTGAAGCGCTCTTCAGGAGGCAATGCGAGGATATCCTCATTGAGGTTCCGGAGGAACTCTTCGTAGTCGTCAAAAACGAGTTCCATCATCGACTTGACTTGCTGGAACTGAGACGCAAGGGGAGCTAACGGATCCAGATACTCCGCCGGCCCACGCTGAGAAACATCCCCGCCAGGCTGTGCATTTGCCATAGTCTCTGATCTCTTGTATCTATATCCGACGCAAAAGCGTATAGAATCTTCGGCTATCTACCCGAGCTAGAAATCCGCTACGTCCACGCTTGAAATGTGCCCTAGTAGTGAGTGCCGCGTTCTACCGAGATACTGGTCCACTCCTCAGCGTCTCGCCGTCGAACTGGTCCGAGCCGCGTGACCTTCCCGTCGTCAACAAGGCGTTCAAGCCCGTCTTCCGTGGGGAATCCGAACGTTGCCGTGTCGAAATCTCGCCCGGGGGCAACGGCGCGGAAGTACTTTCCCTGCGGGTAGTCGGTGAAAATCCGGCGTTGACACCCAGCCAGGTCAAACATCCCAAGGTCATACGAATTCTCTCGCCGGGCAATATGCGCCGCACCGCGCCGATACCCGAGCAGCGACCGCGGTTCGAACTCCTGCATCGACTCCACCGGGAACTCGTAATTCTTGAACGTTACCGGATCACCCACCGCTAACAGACCGTTCCACGGGTCGTACTCACCGAACCGGACCGGACCCTCAAGTTCCGGTTCGAGCGCCGCCCGAGCGTCACGCATCTGCTCACGATTGTCAGTGTGGAACACCCAGTGTACCACAAACCCCAGCCGTAACGCTTCCCGCGTCTTCGCCCGGTACGACTGATCAGACCCAGCGACGATCTCGATCCACCGATTCACCCCGTCACCGTGTACGAAACAATCCGGGACCCGGTCAGCAACCTTCTTTTCGAACCGGTACTCTCCCTGAAACCACGGCTTCCGTTCATCTTCCCGTCGCCGATCTAACTCTAGTTTTCCCCACAGATGCTCAGGTGACTCCTCACCCGCAGACCGATACCGGTCAACATCACCCCAAATCTCGAAGCCACTCATACGTCACTCACCTGTTGGTTCTCCTGTTTTCGGGTGGTCTGTTGTGTCATGTGTCGTGAATCGTCGGTGTTAGTGATTTCAACGAATAATCTGATTTCGAGCAGTACCGCCGCGTCACTGCTCCCAGTTCTCCAGTTCGCAGCACGTCAACAACATTGTGCGTCACGAGGTCAGCGTACTGCCCCTCTGCGAACGCCGTGACCGCCGCAGCGCTGTCATCGAACGGATCCCGGTCGTTGAGATCCCCGTCAACGAGCACCTCGTACGCCCCCGGCAACGTTGACTGATCCTCACCGTCAACGGTCACGTTGAACCGCCGCGTTACCACTGGGAGCAGATCCGCGTACGGCATGTCGCGCAACGGCCACTCCACGTCCGTCGCTGCCAGTCGCGTCCGCAGAAACGGCAAGTCGAACCCGTCCTTCCACCGCTCGCCATTGAACGCGACCAGCAACACGTCTTCACCGTGTAATCGTTCTCGCGCGAACACGCCAACCGCGTCCAACAACGCTGCCTTCGATGCGTGTACTGACACCTGTACGTGCTGCTCAACACGCCCCTGCACCGCTTGTTCGACATCAGGTGCAGTTACCCCTCCAGTCTGGACGAACGCACGCACACCTATCGGCATCGCAAACCCGATGGCGGTCACCTTATCAGTCACGTTGAACCCAGTCGTCTCGATATCGAACGCCACGAGCTCTAGTGTTCCCATCGGTCACTCCCTGGATTCCGTGTGGATTCAGTGCGACAGGACTGGTGTCCGGCGCGTACAGTACGTGGAGTGGCAGTGCAGCGATCGCGGGTCTTCTCTGCGTTCTGGTGCCGGCTAGATATTCGTCTCATTGGTTCCCGTCATCATCCATGAGTCGCGTTTGTTGATTGCTACCACGGTGATCTGTGTTATCGGCCTCGCCTACATAAACTATTTGGAAATTGATGTTTTTTATTTGTTTGCCCTCTTCTTCCCCAGATAGCATTTAACGGCAGCTTCAGATGCCACATACCCGAATCTATATAAATATCTGGGTTGACCTGTGGCCAGAAATAGTCATAAGTTAGCAACTATTGCGAGACGCAGTCCACACCGGAATATCCAGTCCAGGTATTCATCGAGCCTTACTGCCGCAACAATCCCAACTGCTCTCCAAGATGTCATAGAACCGTTTCCAAACCGTCTGTATGGCTCTTTAATGAGCAATCCGCACAGGGGACGTACTGGTTGCTGTAATGCTGTACAGTAATCGAATCCGCACCGAGGAACAGCGAGAGCAAGTCCCGGTGTTAGTCTTCCATCCGAAGGTTCGTGACGTCCATGAGGTCGGTAAGAAGGCGGGTTTCGAAGTCGGTATCCGCAACAATAAGTTCGCTCCCGGTAGACCGCGCGGTCGCCGCGATGAGAAGATCACGGGCAGCCATCCGTTCTCCGTCGTCCATCAGCTGATCTTGCAGCCGGGCCGCCTCCATGGCGATCTGCTCGTTCAAGTCGATTGAGTGAACGCCGCCGAACTCCTGTCGAACACCGACGACATCCGTCTCTCCCGAACCAACCCGCCCGTTGACCACTTCGAAGACACACACCGAGGACGTGAGATAGGGCTGAGAGCGGTCTTCGACGTACTCGACAACCTCCGGCACTCCTTCGAGCATGTCGATGATGACGGAGGAATCGAGGAACGTCACCGTTCGAAGCTCTCCCGAGAACGCTCTACGGCTTCTCGTGCGTGGTCGGCCTGCTCTTCGCTCCACACACCGATGTTGATGGGTTTCTCGTTCTGTGCGAGGCGTTCTAACAGTTCGTCAAACGTCTCGTCTTCCCGTTTCAACCGCTCCAGCATCTCCTTCGTGTCGTCGGAGACTCGGATGGACGTGCTCATGTGTATACAGACTGCATACAGGACTAACTAAGTTACGCCGGTCACAGACCGGCGAGTTCAGCCCGTTCTTCGACCACTCGCCGGACGCGGAACTCACCGAACCCATACTTCGCATGCGACCCGACGCGCATCACACCGTTTTGCGCCGTCGTCACCGGCTCACTTCCGGCATACCCGACTACCTGCCCGTGATCAACCGTCTCAACGCGATACGCATCGCCACCGTCCACGAGTCGGGTTTCCCGGCGACGCAACCCATCGTCACGCCGCCCATCCGTCGCAACCAGTCCTGACCCCGACCCAGCCTCGACCGTCAGCGACTCCGTCTCTGTACTCGCGTCCCACCACCACGGCACCGACTGGTCATCCGCACCTGGGAACTCACTCGACAGGACGTACGGTGACACGAGCTCAAGCACATACGCGCCCGACTCTCCGTCCGTGAGTCGCCCGTAGTCAAGCGCATCGAGATCAATGACCTGCGAGTCCGCCAGCGACAACTCGCCGAGCCCGTAGTTCCGCGCCCCGCCAACCCGAATCCCATCAAGCACGTCTTCCGAGACCGGCAGGACGTCGTCCGTGCCACGACCCGTGTGCAGGTAGCAGTGGACGAACCACTGCACTGACCGCTTCGAATTCCTCGTTTCCGGGGGTCGCCCGAAGAAACACGTCGGCGCGAACGCCACCCGGTCACCGTGACGCTCCACGTCATGCGTGTTATGCGCATCTCGCGGCCGCGAATCAAGCAGCCACCGGTGAGCTGCGTCACGGAACACGAACAAATCATCGTACGCCTCGACCGGCGGCAACGACCGCCCGAGCTTCCCCGCATACCCCGACTCCGAATACGCGTCCGGGTACTCGCCGTACTCTCCAGGGACGAACACGCCGTGACTGACGTGCAACGCCCGTCGCGTCCGCTCGTCAACACGCTGCGCAATCGCATTGAACAACGCGTGCCCCGTCACGAAATACGGGTGTCCGAGGTACGACCCGTCCATCTCGAACAACACCTGCTGAATGACAGTCATCCACACACCCCTCCGTTTCCACTCCAGAATCTGTCCAGTCGCGCTCCACCACGCACACGATCACAACCACCACACTCACGCCACCACTGCGCCCCCACACACCTCGTTTCAAGTGTTCTCCGACCAGGGACACACCTCGTTTCAAGTGTTCTCCGACCAGGGACACACCTCGTTTCAAGTGTTCTCCGACCAGGGACACACCTCGTTTCAAGTGTTGTATGTGTTTACCCCGAGGTCTCGACAGCCGGCACAGCGTGAGCCCGTGAGATCATATCATTGCTGCTGACGACTCGACGAAGCTCTTCGTATGGATTGCGTCCCTGCTGGCGCCACGTCGCCAGC
>NZ_JANJYH010000021.1 GCF_024609245.1 Haloarchaeobius sp. FL176 | reverse complement strand
CCATGCACGAGCACAAGTGTTCCTGTCGTTGTGTCTGCGTCTCGTTATTGCGATCACCAACTACGAACGAGGAGATAATCCGGGAAGCACGATCATCACGGTGTGACAAGAGTTCTATGACACCCTCATTCCCAGCTACTCGTCTTGGTTAGCGATGGTTCCAGATCGCGCTCGAGTGAGGAGCATAATTGCCGTCCCAAGCATCGCCGTATTCTTCAGGAACTGAATCTGCTCGGATTGTCGATCTCTATCTTCGTGATTCCAGAAATCGTGCATCGTGGGTGTGATACCGACGAACCACGCCACAATTGCCGCTGCGGCGAGTCGTGGTGCACGCCAGAGCATAATCCCAACACTACCCAGTAATAACATCCCACTCGCCGCTGGAACAAGAATATCGGGCAGCGGTACGTCCTTTGCGTCGGCGTATTCGATGCGACCATCTAACTCGCGGAGGTTCTCGGTGGCAGTATAGGCGAGGACGCCGCCGTACAGAAGCCGGCCGAGTCGTGATGGAGCCATTAGGGTTCCTCCGATCGCGGTTGGCGTCGACCAATTGTTCGTGATTCAGAGCGATTATTCACTATCAATTTGGATGTGTGGATTAGAGGATGTTGGCTCACATCCTAAGATTGGATCCTCTCAACAAGAAGCAATCGAAGTAGAGAGATCTCTGACCGCCGAAGATAGTAGCGGCAACAATGAGAAAATCCTGTCATTGGAAGTCGGGATTGAGGCTCTCAATGCATGTGTTCCCCATAGCGTCCCCGCCCTTTCTATGAGCATTTTCTTAGTGTCCGCAACTCGGTTTGATCCCTACACCGAACATCATCAACCACTCGGATGGGATGCTTGGGAGGGAACACCTTTCGACCGTACTCAGTTTTTCCACTTACTCTGCCTCCTTCCATTCGTGAGCCTTCCATCTGAACGGGTTCGAGAATCCGCTCAATTGTCGTTCGACAATTTTGTCCTACGACAACCGAACTCTCATTCGATTCCTCCTCCGAGAAAGTGACACAGTGACCAACACCGACCACGTCTCCGAAACGCTCACCCAGTGGTGGATGACCCTCGAAAGCGGCTGGCAGGCAGTCCTGCTCGGTTTCCTCGCACTCCTGGTCGTTTCTATTGGCGTTCCGATCCCGTGGTGATCGAATGAACCGAACGCTCTTCCCCAGCCTTGCGCTCCTCGTCGGGATCGGACTCACCGGACGGCTCGTTGCCACTGTCATCCCGGTGCACCACCTCATCATCACGATAGCCCTTGGACTCCTCATCGGGAATCTGTATGGGATTCCGGACTGGGCGCAGACTGCCGTCGGAACCCACAAGCTCTGGCTCGAACTCGGCATCGTCGTCATGGGTGCGAGCGTGGCGCTTGACCGCGTCATCGCGGCCGGGCCGGCGATCCTCTTGCTCGTTGTTGCCACGGTCATTACGACCATCGTCGTCATCGAACTCCTCGCACGGATCGTCTTCGTCATCCAAGAGGAAACCGGCTCTCTTCTCGCCGCCGGTTCGAGTATCTGTGGCGTGTCGGCTGTCGTCGCCATCGCCGAGAGCATCGCCGCTGACGATACCCGTATCGCGTACGCCGCTGCGACCGTCCTCCTTTTCGATGCGACGACTCTCTTCGTCTATCCGCTCATCGGCCATGCACTCGGTCTCTCCGAGACTGTCTTCGGCATCTGGGCTGGGCTGACGATGTTCAGCACTGGACCTGTCACCGCTGCTGGTTTCGCATTCTCGAAGACTGCTGGTCAGTGGGCGCTCCTCGTGAAACTCACTCGAAACTCCTTGATCGGTTTCGTCGCCATCGTCTACGCCATCTACTACGCCCGCACAACCGCTGAGATCGAATCGAAGAGTGTCACGGCGGACGGTGGAACTGCTGGAAGCGCCGTCGAGTGGCGATCCCTCTGGGACACGTTTCCGAAGTTCGTCCTCGGCTTTCTCGCCGTGCTGATAGTCGCGAACCTCGGCTTTCTGAGTAGCGCGCAGATCACTTCGCTGTCGAATCTTTCCGACTGGGCGTTCCTCATCGCGTTCGCTGGACTCGGGCTCGAAATTCAGCTCGAAGATCTCCGATCCACGGGGTACAAGCCGGTTCTCGTGGTGCTCACCGGCCTCGTGATCGTCGCGACTGTGATGCTCTTCGTCGTACAAGCGCTGTTCTGAGAAATCGGGAGCGCTTTTGTCGAGCGACAATTATCGACGTACAATGCGGGAGTTCACGTTTGCTATCGATTACGAGCAGGGTGCCGATCCTGTGATGGATGTCTTTCTCAAGCACTCGACGCTCAGCGCGCACTCGCTCGACGCAGTCGTCGACGAACACGCCTTCTGGCGGATGGAGCACGTTACCGGTCCCGAGACGGCTCTCGACCGTCTCGAAGACATCCGGTTTGACGACAGTTGCTGTGGGGAAGCAATCACCGAACAGGGGTGCGCGGCAGAACGTCATCACGACGTCGTGGAACGTACGACGAACGAGCTCATCCTGTACTCGTACCTGGCGGATATCCGTCAGTGTGAGTCCGTTCACACGCTCGCCGGGAAGCATCTGCCCGATGGACTGATTTTCGAGACCCGGCGGCACGAAGAGACGTGCTGGTGGCGTGTTCTTATGCGCTCGGACGAGAAAATCGGCATCTTCTACGATGAACTCGGAGCGAGACTCCACAACGGGCTCTCGTTCAAGATGGGCCACCTCCGGGATGCCAGCGAATGGCGACGGGAGCAGATGACGGGTGTCAATCTCCCGGAGGAGCAGGAGATTGCACTCCGCACAGCTGTCTCAGCGGGGTATTACGATCCGCCACGGGAAACGACACTTGACGAACTTGCTGTCGAACTCGGCATTCCCCGGTCGACGCTCTCCTATCGGCTCCGACAAGCCGAGTCGAAACTCATCCACCGCTACGTCGATCGGGACGAACCCACGCGGTGGCTCGAATAGCTCCGTCGGTGTGTGACAGCAGGAGATTAATGCGTGCGCCGACTAATCCCCAGATATGACTACTTCTTCCACCGACGCAGTTGTCTCCGTCGGGTGGCTCGTCGACCGACTTGACGAGGTGCAGAAAGACGACCCATCGATACGTGTACTCGAAGTTGACATCGATCCCAGCAACTACGAGCACGAACATATCCCCGGTGCGAGCAAGGTCGACTGGCGAACCGACCTTCAGGACCCGACGACCTTCGATGTGCCGTCCGAAGCGGCATTCGAAGAACTCCTGGGTGCGCTTGGCATTTGCCCTGATTCGACGGTCGTCATCTACGGTGATATGATGAACTGGTTCGCCGCGCACGCCTACTGGCTCTTCACGTACTACGGGCACGCAGACGTCCGTCTGCTCGACGGAGGACGGGGTTTCTGGGAGGAGCGCGATGCGCCGCTCACGACCGAGGTGCCGGAGTTTACGTCGCAGTCGTACGCGGTCGATGAGAACCAGCCGGACATCCGAGCTGACCGTCCCGATGTCATGGATGCGATCGAGAGGGAAACGGCACTCGTCGACGTGCGAACACCCGAGGAGTACCGTGGTGAGATACTCGCCCCGCCCGGATGGAATGAGGGCGTCCAGCGTGGTGGGCATATTCCCGGTGCGCGTAATATTCCGTGGAATCAGGTCGTCGAGAGTACCGGCTGCTTCAAACCTGAAGACAAACTCCGATCAATGTACAAAGAACACGGTATTGACGAAACCGAGGACGTGATCACGTACTGCCGCATCGGTGAGCGGTCTGCACTGACATGGTTTGTTCTCCACGAGGTGCTCGGATACGAGGACGTCCGGAACTACTACGGGTCATGGGTCGAGTGGGGGAACACAGTCGGGGCACCGATTGAGAAAGGCCAACGTGCGGCAATCAAACGAGAATAAGTCGGTTTTATAAATATTGCTGACAGCAGATTCTCTGAGATCGAGTGGTCATGATGAAGAGCGGTTAAGATTCTGTAGCTCGGACTCACCTACTGAGGAATGATTCCAAGTGACGGATAGAATGAAGGCTGTTCGTATGCACGAGTTCGGTTCGCCGGATGTCCTCAGATACGAGGATGCACCCCGTCCGGACCCGCTCGATGATGAAGTGCTCGTTCACGTTCACGCAGCGGGCGTCAATCCAGTCGACTGGCGGATTCGTCAGGGAATGCAGATGGTGTCGATGCTGCCCGAGAATCCGTTTCCACTCATTCTCGGGATGGACGTTTCAGGCGTCGTCGAGGAGGTCGGCGCGTCAGTTACCGAATTTGAAACGGGTAATGCAGTGTTCGGTGTCAATGGGTTCCCGGAGTTAGGTTCCTATGCGGAGTATTCGGCCACATCTGCCGAGCAACTAGCCCCGAAGCCCAAATCGCTCGATCACGAGGAGGCAGCTGGCGTGCCGGTCGTCACGCAGACCGCCTGGCAAGCGTTATTTGAGTATACTGATTGCACGGCCGATCAGCGAGTTCTCATTCACGGTGCAGCCGGTGGTGTCGGACATATGGCCGTCCAGCTGGCGAAATGGAAGGGGGCCGACGTAATCGCCACGGCGTCGGGATACAGCGAAGACTATCTCCGGAAGTTAGGCGTCGACGAGTTCGTGAACTACCGCGAGGAGCGCTTCGAGTCAGTGATTGACGATGTCGATATCGTGGTAGATACAGTCGGGGGTGAAATCCCAGCACGCTCAGTCGACGTGCTCAAGGAAAATGGGGAGCTCGTTTCAGTCGTTGGACAACCATCCGGAGTGCTCACCAATAACCGCGACATCGATGTACAGGTGGTAAGTGGACGGTCGAATTCCCCGTCGCTCCTAACCACCATTAGTGAACTAATCGATGTTGGGGAAGTGCGCCCCACGATTAGTGCCAAATTCCCACTCGAAAATGCGGCACATGCACACGAAGTAGGTGAGACCGAACACGTACAAGGAAAACTCGTTCTCAGCGTCACGTGAATCGACGTATCCGTAGAAGTGAGATCCACAGTCAACATCGGGTGAATCTGCTACTTCACTCAATCTTGAACAGGCAACAGAATTAGAACTATTTCTCCAATACCGATCAGCGTGACCACCGCCCTGTAGCGGATGACTTACAGGGTGCAATCACCGAGAAAGTAATAGAACGAATGGAATGGATACGGAAACTCCGAAACTCGCCGGCAGCAGCCGTGATTTTCGCGTGTACGCTCGTCGCTGTCATGGGTGTCTCACTCATCAGTCCTGCACTCCCAGCGGTGCAGGAAGCCTGGAACATTTCGGAGTCACAGGCCAGTTTCTTGTTGTCCGCGTTCACGCTTCCTGGGATATTTCTCACACTCCCCATCGGGCTGCTGTCCGACCGAATCGGTCGGAAACCGATTCTAATCCCGGCGCTCATCGTCTTCGGACTCAGTGGAGGCGGCATTATCGTCATCTCTGATTTCACGCTGGTTCTTGTACTGCGAGCGATTCAAGGTACGGCGAGTAGTGCGGTCGTGATGCTCACGGTTACACTCCTCGGAGACCTCTATTCCGGTGAACAACGACGTGTGTTGATCGGTGCCAACGCGGCGATTCTTGCGGTGGGTGCTGCTGGCTATCCGCTACTCGGCGGTGCGCTCGCAACAATCGCTTGGTCGGCTCCCTTCGCGTGTTTCCTCCTCGCGTTACTCGTCGCTGTACCCGGCATAACCTTGCTCGAGGAGCCAGAACGCGACGAGAAAAACGTGAATTCGAGTATCCGTCAATTCCTCACTGGCTCTACACCGATGACTCCCTTTCTTGTACTCTATCTAGCAATCTTCGGTATCTTCGTCATCCTCTATGGCGCACAACTCACCGCTGTTCCGTTCCTGCTCGCGAATGACTATCACCTCTCTTCAGCGGGTATCGGCCTTCTCGTGGGATTGCCTGCGGTCACGATGGGACTGACCGCAATGCAAGGTGACCGAATCCTTCAAGTACTCACAAGTTTCCAATCGATCGCGCTTGGATTCGTGAGTTACGGGATCGGACTCGCCGTCGTAGCTCTCGCGGACTCCATCTACGTGGTTGCTGGCGCACTCCTTCTATTCGGGCTTGGCCAAGGGCTTGCAGAGCCGATTACGGATACGGCACTCAACGAACGAGCACCGGACGAATTTCGCGGGAGCATTATGAGTATTCGGACGAGCGTTCTCAGACTCGGTACAACCATCGGTCCGCCGCTCAGTGTCGGGGTTGCAACGGTGTTCGGCTATCGTCAGACACTGTTAGTGTCTGGTGCCGCTGCCTTCTTCATTGGAGTAACGTGGTTCACGGTGAGACGTTTGTAAATACTCAAAATTACTTAGCAGAGTGACCACCATAGAACAGTTTGCATATCTTTCACTTTCGGAAAATAGTAAATACAGGTTGAATAGTTATCGGAATAGAACCCCCTCCTATCCCGATGTGTTCACACCTGTCCTGCTAAAAGCTGTGAATACGGTACTACTATCTACTGATTCGTTGTTCCACATACCCGCGCGTTTCTCCCTGTAACACATATTCCACCTGCTGAAGTTCGTCAATCGAACCCGAACCTGTGACGAACATTGCTGTCCGCAGCTCGGCGATCAGATCCTCGACTCGTTCGATAACAGCATCCGGCCCGTCTGTGGCTGGTTTCAAGAACGGTTTCGCTAGTCCGCCGGCATGGGCACCTAAGGCAATCGCTTTTGCCACGTCCAATCCCGTCCGTACACCGCCACTCGCAATTACGCAGTCATGTTCACGAACACACTCGATTGTGCTCGCAGCGGTCGGGATTCCCCACTCTCGGAACAAAGTACCGATTCGTTTTTGTCGCGGCGCGTTTGCGGCCGCTGCACGGTAGGCTTCGATCCCAGACCACGTGGTACCGCCTTTTCCAGCGACATCGATTGCGTCAACTCCTGCTGCAGTCAACGTTCGAGCGGTCTCTCCGGAGATTCCGTTGCCTGTTTCTTTGACAATTATCGGCACCGAGAGTGCTTCAGATACTCGTTCGATCGCAGCTAAACAGTTCCGCGCATTGACGTCGCCTTCCGGTTGGGCGGCTTCCTGAAGGAAGTTTAGGTGGACTGCGAGTGCGTCTGCGTCGATCATCTCGACTGCCCGCTCGACCATTTCGAGGTCGTACTCCCTGAGTTGTGCAGCGCCGAGATTCCCGTAGATGAACGCATTAGGTGCGACATCGCGAACGATAGTATACGATTCGAGGACGCGTTCGTCGTCGAGTTCGAGGCCTGCTCGCTGGCTACCGAGGCCCATTGCGATACCGGTCTTGCTGGCGGCCCGGGCAAGCGCCCGATTAATTTCCGTAGTGTTGTGGTGACCACCAGTCATGCTCTCGATGAAGATCGGAGCAGATAGATCGTGGCCCAGAAAGTCGATGGACAGGTCGATAGCGTCGTAATCGAGTTCCGGGAGCGCGCTATGGACGAGCTGGATGTCTTCGAAGCCTGTACCTGTAGTTTCGACGTCTCGATTCTGAACAATTTGAAGGTGGTCGTCTTTTCGATCTTCAGTCTCCGAGGAGTCCTGCACCGTCATTATTCTAACTTGCAAAAGAGGCGGGAAAACAGTATTGTTGCAATGATTTGGTTCTATTCTGGGTTCCACAAAGCGAAAATATCTCCGGTTCGCTATGTTTCTATCTTCATCATTAATATTGTGAATAATATTTCACTAGGCGGGGGTGGCAGTAATAAGTTTGTAGACCTACTTATTGACAATTTCACCAGAAATGGATATAATCAACACTGTTGGGAGTGTTCTATGACACCCTATAGCGTCTGTGTACTCCCCGCTATCGATTTGTAACAATACGTTCTCACAACGGTGTGCAGAACATTGGTCAGTGCACAGACCTACGTATCGGCCCATTCAGTTTTGATCTCTCTGAAACAAATAGTCGTATAAATCATTAAGTGATGCTCCACAATCACGGTACAGCTACTGTCACTCGGCGTTGAACGCTGGCTGGCGAGCGCTGGTTTGTCGTTCCCAAGGGGGACGGAGCGAGTCACTGATGTCACCAACCCCATCGTTTACGCTCGACGTTGAGACAGCAACCACCTTTCGCGACTGGTTATTCGAGACGGGTGTCGAGAACCATGCCGAGCCACAGATCGCGAACCCCCTCGCTGAACTCGCCGCTGCAATCGATGGCGAACTCCACGACAGTACGGAGTACGTCGCGATCAGCGCGTCGACGACAGCCTTCCCACCGACTGATCGCTCTGCTGGTGTCGACGATGCCGGGTCAGCAACACACCAGGAATCAGCAGAACCAACACGACCAGCTGACGCTGTCCCCGTCGACGACACTGACAGCGACCCCGATCGACTCTACGACAGTCTCCCCGACGACATGTGGCACGGTTCACCCGACCAGTCCGATCCAGGCCAAGCAGACACGGCACCTGAACACAACCAAGAGCCATCGTCGACAACAGCGCCCCACACGCAAGAAAGAGATAGTCGAATACCCGTTCGATATCGGACCTCGTACGAGTGTTCGGTGTGTGGGGCTCTCCGAGAATTAGAGACCTCGTTGCAGGTCTGTGCGTTCGTTGACGACTGCGCTGGCTGTGGTGCTGTTGACGTCCGGTTCAGCGCGGTTGGCATCCCCGAGCCAGTTCACGATTCTTCGTAATCCAGCTGTATCGCTACAATCGACTTCGGGGTCGTGGAACAGCTCTTACCTCCTCGTTGCACCCGTCAGACGACCGTTCAATACAGGAGAACCACGCAGTTCCCAACAGCGGCTATTAATTGGCTGTGACACGAAGCACTAGCTATCAGAGAGCCGACGATGTGGTCAAACGAGCCCCGGTCGCTGCCCGACTGGATCGAGGACGCCTATCAGATTCTTGTGTCGGGGACACCGGATCAGCAGACCGAACTTTCTCACGACCAGGCTCAAGACCTCTTGCTCACTCATGAGGACTTTCCGGATGAACCAGCTGACACAGAGTATGCCATCGAACGGCTGCTCAACTCCGGCTGGCTCTACGAGGTCGATGGAGAACTTCGGATCACTGATCCGGAGCGCTAGTTGAGACCCCTGATCGCTCTCTAGTCACTACTCCGGTGTGCGCTCAAGCGCCCGCTCGAGCTGCGTCCGAATGGCTGTGAAACGGGTGATTAGGCCGCGCAGCCAGCCGTCGGGGACAACGACGATCGCCTCGCCGTCATCGAGGCGTTCGAGGTCGCTTTCGACGATTGGATGTGTTTCATCTTGAAGCTCCTGCCGGCCAACCGAGCGGCCGTTGCGGTCGTGGACAGGGACGGAACGCCGCTGTTTCTCACGGCCGATCTGTGATTGCGCGTACTCAACACTCGCTGCATCGCCCACGCGCATGATTATTGATTGGACGAGGCCACTCAACAGCGCGTTCGCCCGGTCTTTCCCGTAGGTGTCGTGGAGTTGTGCGACCGACTGCACACCGAGCAAGAGCTGGGTGTTTCGGCCCCGGCCTGCGTTGATCAGGTCACCGATCTTGCGGAGGCCAGGGAGCCGTGCAAACTCGTCGAGGACAAAGTACGTGTCCTGCTCGTTCGCGAGTGCAAACCGTGCCGCCCAGTCGATGAAGAACCGAAACGCGGGTTGGACCGCGTCGCCCTCCGTAATCGGGAAATCCAACAGCAACGTCCGCCCCTGTGGATCGTCCATATATTCGCGAATCGAGAACTCGCCCGCCTCAGCGAAGTCGCCGTGGAAGAGGTCCGCGATGACTTGCTGGAAGTTCGCGTAGACGCCGGCCGCCTGTCGTTCCGAATCCGGATCGATTGCCGACGCTGCCGCAGTGAGATCCGAATAGTCTGTGAGTCGCTCGTGCATCTCTTGCTTATCCGTCGACTGAACGAACGCCACGAGGTCGGCGTTCGTCGGTGTCGTATCGCTTGCCTGGGCTTCTCGATGAAGGTACGTCACGACGGCAACGAACAGCTGGCGGCCAGCTTGGCTGAAGAATTCCGAGCCATCTGTGTGGGGAAACAGCGCCCGGCCGATTTCGTCGATATCGGCTTCGCGTTCGATTTCGGCGAAGAGATTCCAGTATTCGGTTGCGTCCGTCGACGAGAGGTAGATCAGGTTCTCGTGATCGTGGTCCTGTTCGAAGTTCTCCTGATATTCGCCTTTGTAGTCGAAGACAACGAACGGATCGCCAGTTCCGGCCTGCATCTGGTGAGTGAGGAGTTTGATCGTCTCCGTTTTCCCGGCGCCCGTCTCCCCGAGGACGAGAATCGAGCGGTCCTTGCGGAGCGGGACAAATCGCGAGAGACTCATACGATCACTTGCTGCAGAGAGGCCCTGAAACGGAAGGACGTAGTTCCCGTCGGCGATGATTCGACGGAGTTCGCGTTCCGTATCCCAACTCCGCAGTCGCTGGGCTGCATACACTGCGCTCCCGAGTACGACGACGAAGCCACCGATACGGAGCAGCGTGAACTGCTCGCTGAGCGGCAGCGACAAGCCGGTCAGATAGCCGGCCTGATGCAGGAGGGCTTCGGCGATCTGTGCAAGCAGCAGGACGTGGAACGCCCAAAACAGCTGGAGATGCGCTGGAAACAGCAGGAGAGTGCCGACTGCGCCCACCAGATAGAACAGGGGGACGAGCCAAAGCGCGCGACTCCGGTGTAACCCGTCGAATTTGAAGTCGTAGAAATTCGCACGCTCGAGGATGGCATACACCCAGGGCAACAGCAGCGCAGCCGTCATCACTGCCGCGATTTGGAAGAAAATCTCGACCTCATCTTCTTGCCGGTAGTCCTTGCTCTGAGACTCGGAATCAGTACGGGCGCTCACGAGTCAGGCCCCTGTGCTTGTGCCTGCTCGGGCTCTGGTCCGGAGTCTTGTTCGTGGTCCAGGTCCCGATCGGATTCTGTCTCCAGTTCGTGTGTGGTCTCGTGCTGCAACGTCTGTTCGAACTGGTGCGAGAGCTCCTTGGTGAGTTCGCGATGCTGGTCGTGGAACTGCTCTTGGGCGCGCTCGCGGAGTTGTTCACAGTCCTCTTTGTCCATCCAGAGGTCGCGTTTCGTTCCAGTCAGTGCAACTTGGGCGTGTGGATGATCAGTATCGCGATGGATTGCATAACAGTACGTCGCTGTATTGCGGTCCTTGCAAAAATCGCTCATCACCTGCCGAGTGTACAGACTGAATTGGTCGTCAGAGAGGTCGGTGCCGTTCTGCGGCGAGATGATGATCTCCCGCTCGAACTCGTATTCTTCGGACTTCTCGATGAACGCCTCGATCTCCTCGTCGGACATCTCCTCGCCGGCGCGGTTCTCAAGCCCCTTCTCCTTATCCAGATACTCGACGAGGTTCCGCGCACCGTGCTCGCGGTAGTTAGTGTCCGTGAAGACCTTCATTCGCGATCACTCCGAAGTTTGGTGAAGAGGTCGCTGCCATCGTCCGCATTGCTCTCTGCATCGTCGGAGCCGTCTGTCGTCTCGTCGACGTCGTCTGGCGTGTCGTCGGTGGCCGGATCAGGCGAGTCGGGGGCTCCGTCGGACGTGGGCCGCTGTGTCGTGGTCGAATCAGTCGTGGTCTCAGCACTCGCCTCTGTAGCCGACGTATCCTCACCCACCTCCTGGATACCCGTTTCGAGATCTTGGCGGATCCGACGAGCGCCCGTATCGAGTGCCTCTTGCCGGACGTGAGCTGACCGATCCTGTTTCATCAGTTCAAAGTTGGCGATTGTGTAAGCACCGAACTTCGCGTTCATATCGCGGATCTCCTTGGCGGTCTCGACCATTTGCTCGGTGCCGACTGAGATGAGTTCCTGGATGCGCTCTTCAGCGCGCGCTTCTGAGGCAATCGCGTCTTGGGCGTCCTGCTGGAGCTGGCGGTCGATCATGTCGTTGATGATCCCAGACATGGAGGTGTCTTCCTCATCGGCGCGCTGTTTGAGTTCGGCCTTGCGTTCGTCAGTGACGTACACCGTAATCTGCGTGTCGCGCCCACCCATTTCAGACGCTCCGAGCGATACTCGTCGTGGTTGGTGTGAGCGATCCGGTGGAGAAATCGGCAGTCGTTGTTCGCGGAAGGCCGGTGTGTGGCGGTAGAGGGCAAGCCAAAGCTGCACATTGGTCTGTGAAAAATCGCTGGACGGCAGTTTGTGGAGACCACATTGGCTGTATCTACTCCCACATTGGATTCCACCTTAATTATTATGCCCACAGTCGAGCTGCGAATAACACGGATACTGTAGCTCGAGTGCTCCGAATACAATCTGAATGTGAATCGATTAACCAACAAACAGCCGATACAATCGGACTCGTTGGTTAAGGCGGTGCTCCGAGTGGTGTCGACTGTAATGACCAGCTTGATTCGCTAACTACCGAACCCAACGCTAGTCTTTTGTATGACTGTACCAAAGTAATGATAGAGGATAGTATGAGTAAGACAGAGTCTGAAAAAGTGGTGTCTGTATCGTCGCGCGGGCAAGCCACCATCCCGAAGGAGTTCCGCGAGGAGTTGGGTATCGACACGCCCGGCCGTGTGAAGTTCATTCGGACCGAAGAGGGTGACATCGTTGTTCGCCCCATCCACTCGGTTACAGACCTGCGTGGGGTTCTGGAAGGGAAAACCGACGAGCAGGGGCGCTCGGCAACCGAGCGCCTACGGAAGGAACGTGCAGCGGACAAAGCCAGTGAAGAGGAGTTGCGGCAGCGCTACGCCGGTGACGACGAGGCTGACGCATGACGGACGGGGCTGAGATTCCCGAAACGATCGTCTTCGACGCCGAACCACTCATCGCCTATTTCTGCAACGAACCGGGGAGCGACACCGTCGAAACGTACGTTGACGCCGTTGAAGGCGCAGCAGACGGCTACATCTCGGCGATCAATCTCGCCGAGGTCCACTACATCGTCCGGGCGATTGACGGCGAGGAGCGCGCTGATGCTGTCGTCGACGTCCTCGAGGAAAGCGGCATCCGTCGGGTCGACACCGAACAGACCTGGGCGTCAGCAGCCGACTTCAAATTCCGCTACTCGCCAGCACTCGGTGATGCCTTTGCACTCGGGACTGCAGCGCACGTCGACGGGATGCTCCTGGTCGGTGCGGACGACGACTACGACGACGTCACCGACGTCCCAATCACTCGGTTCCGGACCGAACCGGCATAGATCCTGGATCTCGTCCCATAGTGGCCGCTACGAGTGCTCCTCTGTCCGCTCTTCGAGAAATTCTCGCAGTTTCGATTTGAAAGACGGTGGAGTAGCCCCGAACGTTGACGCTGCAGATTCGACCACTTCATCAGTCTCGGCTTCCTCTTGTATCGTTCCCAGTCCGTAGAGCACTGTGCGGACGACCTCACTGTAGAACTCCTCTTCGTCGTAGCAGAATTGACAGTCGTTTCGCCAGTAGTCGGGGACGAACTGCACACCGAGCGCCTGGTGTGTGGGACAGATTCCTTTTTGAACCTGCCCGATGTTTCGGAAATCGACCTCCCACGTTCCGTCAGGGGCGATCTCAACGACGAAGTACGCGCCGAGAAGCGCGTCTGCACCATGGTCTGCCGTTCGGTAGAGGAATGCGGTATTGAGAGCCTTGTTCTTGTAGCGACCGGTGTGTATATGACCAGAGAAGTATGCCTTCCCCGCGAAGTGTTCCAGCAGTTCGGGGTGCCAGTAGTGATTCACGAGGATTGTCTCGTCTTCGACTAGCTCGGGATTTTGCGTGAATGTCTCTCCAGCAACGGTGATACTGTCATCTTCGGGGATGAACGTTCCTGGAAGGTCGTAGTCTTGGAACGGCTGTTCCGGGCCGATTGCCCCGTCCCGATTCCCCCAGATGTAGAGGAGCTCTCCCCGCTCGTGGAGCGTCTCGAAATACGGCGTGACCGCATCGAGCTGTTCCCGGCCCTCGTCGACGCCATCAAACCATGCATTCGTGATATCGCCGACGTGAATGACGAAGTCGAATTCCTCGCCTTCAGTACCGTCGACGACCCGCTCCAGAGAGTCGACATCTCCGTGGTTGTCTCCCATACAGAGTAGCCGGAGCGTCTCATCGTCGTTAGTCGTCATTGGTTGACTCCCCGTACTCACTCTGGTGTATAGAAGACCACGTTGACCGTCATGGAGATATCTCATAACAGTCTCTCACTGCTATTCTTGTTGGTCCTTTCTCCTTAGTGCGAAGCCCCTCTCTGGTTCTTCTGCAATATACATTCAGCAGATAGAGAGGGGGTGCGATAGACGCCAGCCGATTCCAGCACGTCGGTACACTGCACTGCCTCGAGCTGGTCAAAGCCTGATGGATGAGCCAGCCGAGAGCATCCGCGCCCTTGCTGACCGCCTCGACCAGGACGCCCTCCAGGCCCACGACGACCTGCAATCCTGAGCGAGTACCGCAGAGCCGTCGGCGTCCGCGTAGCCGTCCACAAGCTTATTACAGAGGAGCGCCGATATTTCATCAATGAGTCTCCACCCCGCTGGCGACGACCGCGAGGGCGACGCCGAGGACGGAGATCGTCCTGAGGTTCCTGAGGGCGTTCTTCGCGGCATTGAGGACATCGCCGAAGGGAATACAGCGAGCAAAGAGGACCTCGAGTCTCTACTGAAGTACTAACCGACTTTTTCTGAGGCAGATGTGAGCTACGTATCACTGTCGGACGAAGAGACGAGGGTCATCTTTGCTGGGGAAGCCGCTGCAGATTTTGCTGCACTCGATGCCTCGGAACAGGAGGAGGTCATCACCCGGCTCCTGAACATCGTCACGAGCGAGGCGCCACCCAGCTCGTTCATCTACGAGCGCATCGCCAACCTCGATATCATCACCGTCGGTGATCAGGGTCGATTGTACACCAAGGTCGTTGACGAAATCCCACGCGGAAACACAGAGTATCATGTCATCTATCTCTTCTTCATCGACCCGTACCACGACTACCCTCACAAGGCGCTGGCAGAGTACAGTCCGAGTGCAGAGACGAAAGCTGAGGAGGTCACTGCGCTGGAGAAGGTGCCCGATGTTGAGCAATACTTCGCGGATCACGACGCGCTCGACGAGGACGATCTCCGGGATTTGCTCCCGTAGCACGCTATGGAACCCGGTTCTCCCCGGATCGACCCCTACTCTCGCGTCCGGAGAATTCCTTCCCTCGCCGGCGTATCCTTCTGTTTCACCGATTTTCGCTATGTGTGGTCAATGAACCATCGAGGGCCGTAGGAGTCGGCCCAGCAGCGACGATGGCGTACGCCTTCTCTTGCGTATAGTCTTAACCAACAACTGCCGGTCTTCTGGCCCGTATGTTGGTTAAGTACTGAGCGCGAGTCCGCCGACAACTGCCACACCGGCGACCACGGTGCCGATCACGAGCAGGGCGTAGTTCGCTATCGGGTTCGCAGCCGTGACGACATCAAGCGTGTACTTCTCGCCACGCACGGGCGCGAACGGACGGACACCGGTAGGTGTGAGCACGTCAGCGAGGATGTGAGCCACCACGGTGAGGGTCCCGACGACGGCGCCGAACAGTCCCGTCCCGAGTGCGGCGAGCACGCCACGGGGCGCCCCAAATAGTAGGCCAACAATACCGACGACCGCGCCGACGGCGAACGCGAACCACACGGTATGTGTCGGTCCTCGGTGTTTCACGCCGGGGATTCGTTGATCGACGTCGGGAAGCATGGCCCCGCCAACGACGACGGCACCACCGAGCACTCCGAGTGTGGTGTAGCCGAGCGCAGTCAGAATGAACACAATGGGCGCGTAGGCGACCAACGCCGCGCCGTAGTGGCCTTTTTGATGCACGGGTTAATAGTCTTGGAGCCACTCTGGCCCGCCGTAGGCGTCGACGTAACATTGTTTGTGTGCTGGCTCGCCTCTCGGGTTCGGAACAGCATTCTCGAGCGGGACGGATTCACCGCAGAGGTCGCACTCAGCTGTATGCCCTGCCTGCCGGGCGTCCGGTGAGAGGTTCTTTGTCTCGACGTAGAGCTCTTGGAGCGAGCGTGGCGTCAGCCGGACAAGGACTTTCTCGCGGTCATTCTCGTCTCGTTTCTCCGGCGTGTACGTGAGTACCCAATCTTGGCCCGCTTCCCCGTCACCGCCCGGTCCCAGCGAGAGCGTCTGTGCGAGTTCGTCCGGAACGTAGTGCCACTCGTTATCCCTGAACCGCGGGTAGTGCCCCGCCGGTCGCGGGTTCTCGGGATCGACATCGTCCTCGGTCATGCAAGCTCGGCCTCTTCGAAGGCGTCGTTGACGACTTCGGCCGTCGGGGCGTTGAGGTATGGTTCGATGGCCTGGAAGGAGTCCCAGCCACCGACGGCCATCACGACCCGGGGATTCATTTGCCGGTCGACGAGAAGGCGCTGCGCGAAGCGCCGCCGAAGGTCGTGGGAACTCACGTACTGGTAGTCGTCATCGCCGGTTTCGGCGGCTGCACGCTTGGCTGTGCGCTTCACGACATCGCGGACGCCCCGCTCGGTGAGATCGATCAATAAATCTTCTGGCGCTATATCTTCGGCATTCTGGTAGCGGTGAACGTCGCCCTCGACGTCTGCTGGAAGGTAGGCGTCACGGGGCTTCCCGCCGTTCCCGGTCGTGTCCTTTCCCTCTGGAACCCGGAGTCGGTAGTGATCCCCGTCCGGTGTGCGTTTCACGTGCTCCGGGCGGATTTGCGGGATTTCGAAGGCTCGGAGACCGACGTAGCCACCGAGCTGAATGATGAGATCGTCGCGATGGTTCGCAGCGGCCCGCCGCAGCTCCTCGAGTTCGGCGTCGGTCATCCAGACCTTGTATTCGTCCTGCTTTGCGGTCGCTTCCAGTCGCATAGGAGCTTCTGAAACAAGCTTACACTAAATATCTGTCGAGCATCAGAAACGGTGGTGTGTCACCCCCTGATTAGGCCGCTTGAGCGGAGAATAGCGGTATTCCAGTGCCGACTTCTCTGATAAGTCGGCACTTTATAGATTTGATGATTATCTTACCTCTTTTGACTACCTGAATGCTAGGAGTTAGATGTATACCAGATAGATAATCGCGTCAAACCGAAGTTGAGTTCGGTATACCGACAGTTAAGCCGGGATACCGAAGTACAATTTGTCGGTCTTCGTGGTGACTTCTTGGCTGGCGAGTTCGTCGATGATGAACGAACGAATTTCGGACTTGCTCATCGACTTGACCTTGTCGAACTCTGAGATGCGATAGGTTTTGACGACCTCTAGGAGTTGGTCTCTATCGTCGGTCAGGACGACGAAGTTCCCGAATAACACAACTCCATATATCTCTTTGTAACGACGTTCTCTCTCAACATTGGTATCGCCGTCAGCCAGTTCGTGGAGGTACGTCCGCACGTGGCCCTCACTGTAGTTCGTCACCGCCGCAACGATATCGGCCGTGAGAAAGAGGCCCTTGTTTGCTTCCAGAACTTTATGGACCTCTTTTTTCACTTCTAACCGGTCCGTCTTGTCGGGTAGTGAGGGGACACTAACATCTGTGTCGGTTTGGTCAATTAACTCGACCTCGTCTTGATGGGGTGAATCTCCTTTGGACATATTTCACTCCCCGATATGTACCCTCGGAAGGGCCGTCAGCGAGCAACATACGAACCGATCTGGCTGTGGCTCAGAGAACGAGAGGTGCCAGCAACAACCGGCATTCGCTCTCAAGCAGCTGTTTCCAGCAAGGGCTCACAACCACGGTTCTTGCTGCCGTGGACGTAGTTTGTTCACCCGTTCTGCCGCCCGATAAGTTGGACCGCGCCAACGGATCAGGCGGTTGGCTACGAACTGGTGGCGGTCTTCTCGGACCAGTTCAATATTGCAGACGGAATTATAAAAACCTTTCTCTAAGAAGAACCCCTCTACCTGCTGGATTCAACATCTACAGCGAGCTATGGAGTGTGGTACTTAAAACTATCGCCCCATATAAACAAACATAGTAGGGAATCCCTAAATAGACCATCAAAACTACTGTGAAGTGTCACCGCCTGTGAACACACAGATGTCTCTACTAGCTGGATTAGTTAGGTGACGAGAACAAAATCTCCCGCCACCAGTTCGTAGCCATGTAATCAATAGAATTCCCTGGTGTTAAATCTAGCGTCTGAGCGTCTGACGCTCGGTGATTTATCATTATATCATTGAGGGAAGGTTCAGTTGTGATAAGTGAGTTTCCAGTAACGCCGTGTTCTCGCTGATCTAACGGCCCTCTGCCCTAATATCATTATACATACAATACATCCTCACAGAAGGGTTCGTCAGGCGTCCAGAGACTTTTGGCCTGTGCTGATGAAAACAACATATGCCGTTCAGCGCAAGTTGGCATACGCTTCTCGATCACGCCGAGGAGTTACCGTCTGATGCGACACTTCTCACGCCACTATCGCGCAAACCCTTTGGTCTAACCGACGTGCAGGAACACCGGATCCTCATCACGTATCGAGATGACGACGGAACCACTCCACTCCAGCGCGACCAGTTTGAAACACTATTCCAGCGTGTACAAGACTCTCGCGCTGGCTTTGAGTTGGATCGACTACCAGCAGACGCCGAACCATACGCGACCGTACTGAGTCTCCACCCCAGGTTCGAACTCGATGACCGAGCCGGGACGCTGACAAAGACGGAGACGCCAACGAGCTCCCCGCTTGTTGACGCTCACGAGGTGGCTAGTGAGACATCTGACCGAGAAGAACCGGATATCCCGGTCTACGCCGATGCCCTCCTGCTGATTGACGCACTCGAGCGCTACGATCCGACTGGCCTTGAAGAGACGGAGACGCCCGCACTGGTGAACCTCTACACCTTACTGTCAGATGTCCAGCGGAATTCGAACGATCTCCGGCAAGAGGTACGTGCCGTACTGCTTGACCGACTCCATCATGACCAGCCAGTCAGCGGCCAATACGGCTCAGTACAGCGCACGTCACGGCGGAATCGTTCGCTCAAAGATGAGGAGGAGGTGCTCAGCGTATTAGAAGAGGCAGGGATTGACCGAGAGCGTGTGACGACCGTGGATTCCAGTAAGGTTGATGAAGCACTGGAAGTGACCGAACTCGCTGAATCGGACGTGTACGACATCACAGAGAGTGAATACGTCCGGAAAGCTGAGGTAGACGAGGAAACCAAGCAGTCCCGGCTGCAAGGGTTGAAAGACCAGCTTGCTGCCACGGACGAGAACACCGAAGAACTTCAGCAGGAGATCGAGGAGTTAGAAACCCGGATTGACGACCTCACGAGCTTCGACTCGGGAGCAACATTCCGCACAACCTCCCAAGAATGACTGCGTTGGTACGGACGACTCGTTTTCAGCGACAGCGAAAGTTCCAGCATCGATTTCCCGATGGCGTACCGGATCACAGCCGATAACTCGCTACCTCGGAACTGCCGCACGCGGGACAGTGATCTACGTCCGCTGACTCCAGAGTGGCGCCACACCGTCTGCATTCTACCACGGAATCGAAGGAGTCTGACGAGCGGAGCACGCGTTTGAAGAGACGTATCATACGTCGGGATCTACAACGTCGCCGCAGCCTGGGCACTCTGCCCAGTATCGTGGTTCGTCTCCTGTCTCGTACTCAATCAAGACGTGGCGGTGTTGGATCTCTTCCCCGCAGCGTGGACACCCTCCAAGTCGAGGATTCTGGGAACTCATAGTGTGGCGCGTTCCAAAGGGGAGTACAGCCTTCTACAGTGAAGGCCGGGTTCTTCGGGAGCGTGTGACAGAGGGGTTGAACCACCCTCTACCCGGGACAAGACCGGGCAACCCCATATAGGTCATCGAACCACAGTGAAACTAATCCACTCATAGTATTTTTTATCGTTCATGTCGGCAAACTCGACTGTCAAGTACATACGTTGATTCTATCTATGCCTTACTTTCATCTAGACGACAGATATAGGCCAAGTAAAGACTATGTATGTGGGATGGGATAAGGACAGTATCCCGATGACGCGCAAAACAATTGCCCGGAATTCAGGTATCTCGGGCCGGGTGAATATTTCTGGGTCTGAGCTCGAAATGCTCGAAGCCGAGATCGGCGACGACGTTGACGTCGATGTTGCTGACACCAAAGAAGTTGCGCACGCTATCATCGATAGCAAAGAGACAGATCGGTTCCTCATTGTCACCCCACAATAATCTATGCAGACAGCACTCACTTACCGGACGAATCGTGACTTGTTCTCGAACTACTACCTTGACGAGCATCTCCCCGAAACCGAGGAGTGGGATGAACTCAGCGACGATGAACTCCGTGAGGCGAAGGCAGACATCATGGGGTTGTGGGAGCGCGAGAAGGGGACTGCCCCCAAACGCAACGAGTCCCAGCTCGAGGAGAAGTTCATCCGACCGATGTTCCGGAAACTGGGTATTCCCTTCGAGGTCGAGGAGAGTACCAGCCGGACACAGCGTCGGCCTGACTACGGCTTTTTCGAGTCCGATGATGCCGCTCGTGATGCGTTCAAGCGCCGAGAGGAAGGCGGCGATTTCTACAAGGACGCAGTCGCCGTCGCAGACGCCAAGCGCTGGGGTCGGCCGCTCGACACGCGTGGCAGCGGAGAACACGAGCGCGACTTCGAGAACCCGAGTTACCAGATTCACGTCTACCTTCAAGAGGTAGACGACGCTCGCTGGGCCGTCCTCACTGATGGAAAGAAGTGGCGGCTCTACTACGGCCCGACGAGCCACCGGCTCGACTCCTACTACGAGATCGACCTGCCGACCGTCCTCGAGAAGGGCGACCTTGAGGACTTCAAGTACTTTTATCTCTTCTTCCGCCACGGTGCATTCCTCGAAGACAGTAGCGGTGACTGCTTCCTCGACGACGTCTATGGCGAGTCGAATGTCTTCGCCCAAGAGTTAGGGGAAGATCTCCAGGACAACATCTACGAGGCGATCAAGATCCTCTCAGAGGGGTACCTCCAATACCCGGAGAACGATCTGGGCGAGGACGACCTCGACCTGATTCACGACAGCTCACTCATCTACCTCTATCGGCTCATCTTCGTCCTGTACGCCGAAGCCGAGGGCCGTGAACTGCTCGACACGAGCAACGAAATCTACGAACAGTCCTACAGTCTGAACTCCCTCAAGCAGGAGATCGCCGAGGAAATCGACAGCGGCGATCCAAAGTACCGCGACTGGCAGGATGACCTTCAGTCACGGCTAGACGAGCTCTTCACCCTCATCGACAAGGGTAGCAAGTCCCGCGGCATTCCTGAGGAGGACCTGTACATCCCGGCGTACAACGGTGGCCTGTTCCGGACGGACCCGGATGAGGACGACAGCGAGGAGGCAAAGTTCCTCGCCAATCACGACGTCGGCGACGCCTACCTGGCGAAGGTTATCGAACTCCTCACACGGAGCAAGAACAGCAACGGTGGCGGAAAGATCTTCGTCGATTACTCCTCACTCGGTGTCCGACACCTCGGGAGCATCTACGAAGGACTGCTGGAGTACCAACTCAACGTCGCCGACGAACCGCTGGCACTAGACGATGGAGAGTACGTGAGTGTCGAAGAGGGCGACGACGTCATCGTGCAGGAGGACGAGGTGTACTTGACGACGGGTAGCGGTGAGCGGAAGGCTACGGGGTCGTACTACACGCCGGAGTACGTCGTCGAGTACATCGTCGAGGAGACGTTGGAACCGCTCGTCACGGATATATCAGAGGACCTGATGGCACAGAGTGCTCGAGATGAGGGCGGCTTCGCAGCCGAGTTTGCAGAGCGCATCTTCGATCTCAAGATTCTCGACCCCGCAATGGGAAGTGGTCACTTCCTGACGAGCGCTATCGACTATCTCGCTCGTGAGATTATCGACGCGCAGGAGCGGCAGGCCGCACAGCAGGGAATTGAGACCGTTGACGAAGAGCATGACATCAATTGGGCCCGCCGGCAGGTCGCCCAGCGCTGTATCTACGGCGTTGACCTGAACCCGCTGGCCGTCGAGCTCGCAAAGGTGTCGCTCTGGCTCAGGACGCTTGCGGCTGAACAGCCGCTCGCGTTCCTGGATCACCACCTCAAAACGGGGAACTCGCTGGTCGGGAGTGACATCGAGGAGATCGAGGAACTTGAATCCGATGCTGGTGGTGACGGGCAGAACGCCTCACTCGCTGACTTCGGCGTGGCCCGGAAGGGAACCATCGAGCAGCTAATGCGGATCTATCAGGACTTCATCGCTATTGAGAACCAGGACCTTGCCGATGTCAAGGAGATGGAGGCCAAGTACGACGAGTTCGAGCGGAACAAGCTTCGGCAGCGGCTTGAGGCGATGGCCAACGTTCATACGGCCGAAGAATTCGGTTTAGATGGCCTTCCAAGTGATGCGTACAAGCGTATGGCTGGTGCACTTGAAGACGATGAGGAGTGGTCAGAATTAGCTTCTACCTCTTGGTTCAAAGATGCTCAAAAGTGGGCTTCCGAGGGCCACTATTTCCACTGGAAATTAGAATATCCCGAAGTCTTCTACGACACAGACGGTGAGGCTCGAGAGGAGGGGGGTTTCGATGCTGTGATTGGGAATCCTCCGTATATGCGGATCCAGACAATTCGAGCCGCAGATCAAAATGTTCCAGATTACTTTGAGTCTGTATACGAATCTTCGTACAAGAACTACGATATCTACGCTCTGTTTATGGAAAAGGGGCACTCTCTGCTAACGGAGTCTGGTGAGCAAGGATATATTGTCCCGCATAAATTTATGCAGGCTGAATTTGGTGAAGCTGTCCGTTCGTATATTGGCGATCGGAATGCCCTGAGAGAAGTTGTCGATATGGGCCATTATCAGGTATTCGGGAATGCAGCTACGACATATACATGTCTACTCTTCCTCTCTGGCGGGGATAATGATGAGTTCGAATATAAGAAATTAGGAGACGATCCGCGTGACCTTTCGGACTTAGATACCTCCATATTGTCTCAGGATCGTATCGGAGAAGACCCCTGGATTCTCTTGTCACCCACTGAACTAGGTGCGGTCGAAAAGATTGAGCAATGTACGCCACTTGAAGAACTCTCCGACAAGGTCTTCGTGGGGATTCAAACGAGTAAGGACTCTGTCTACGCTCTTGACGTTTTGAGAGAGACGGAGGACCACATTCGAGTTACTTCTGAGGAAACGGGTAACGAGTATGAGTTCTCAAAGGATGTTCTCGTTCCCTATCTCAAGGGAGAAGACGTCAATCGCTATGAGACTCCCGAGAATCGTAAAGTCTTGATTTTCCCATATAACACGGATGATGACGGCTATTCTCTGATGTCTCCTCAAGAAATTCAGAACACCTCGCCTCAGGTTTGGGAATACCTCCTTGAGAATAAATCAACGCTTGAGGCTCGTGATGGCGGTAGTATGGATGGTGAGGATTGGTATGCCGTATGTGTTTACCCCGAGGTCTCGACAGCCGGCACAGCGTGAGCCCGTGAGATCATATCATTGCTGCTGACGACTCGACGAAGCTCTTCGTATGGATTGCGTCCCTGCTGGCGCCACGTCGCCAGCA
>NZ_JANJYH010000020.1 GCF_024609245.1 Haloarchaeobius sp. FL176 | reverse complement strand
CTCAATGGGCCATCTGGTGTTCTCGATGCCTGGGGTATGCATCAGCGGTATCTTGCTGGACGTCGAGATCGGGGTGTTACCCTAGTTGATGACCGAATCGAGCGTTTTGAGGACGGTCGCGTGTCGTACCTCAGTTGCTTCGACGATGATCTCTTCGTGGCCACTCAGTGGGGTGGCCCCATCCCTACCCTGGGACGTCTTGCGGGAACCTTACTCAGCGACAAGGCACTAAGCAAGGTCCTCACGCCATCACGCCTTGGTTCCGAGTTCGAAGAAATCGATAACTCGGTTGTTGAGAAACTCGATAGAGAAGCCGGGGAAATCATCCGCTGGGGGCATCAGATCGGATGGTTTGGCGAAGACGAAGAAGACTATGACGGCTGGCGTGACCGTATTGGAACTGTCCGCAGTCTGTGTTTGAAACAGGTCGGTGAACTCACGAACAGCGACGACGTCGAAGCTCGAACTGAATTAATCCGTGATCTGCACGGACTTATTGCCTCAGCGACGCAGCTGTACTACGCAGCCGGTGTCGATGTCACAATCAACATCCGAGTCCCTGACACAGGAATGCTCATCAGTGATGACCGTCGTCTCAATGACTTCCTCGACTTCGCTCGTTACACCGTTCCAAAACAGTCGGTGTATGGGATTCACTCCGGGTACAGAATGCTTCTGGAGGACCGACCGGACAAACTGAAACGTCGTCTTCCGTACGACGTGGACGATGCTGACTCGACGATGCACCTGACGGCGTCGTGGGTTTTCTCAGGACCGACGATGACCGATCTCCACGGCGACATCGAGCGTGCCATCGATCAAGAGGCGAACGAACTCCGTGAAGCGATTGCGAACGGACGAGAGTCAACACCAGTGATGGAAATTCCCGTACTGATTGGAAATTCCTATTCCGCGGTCCGTGATCTTGTCGAGGAATACGCTTCGGCGAAGAGCTATCAGGTGGCTCACCAAGGGGATATTCACGAAGGGAAACAGGATCTCGAACGGCTCGTCAGATTGTTCCTCCGTGTCCTTGGAACGGAAGATCGCCCACACCGGGCGTGTCCTCACGACGTGGCTGAGGCTATGCTCCACATTGCCCAATCCACCCAGAGTTACGATTTCCTCACTGTAAGAGACATCTCATACGGACTGTCGAATCTCCCCACGAAACGTCTCTTGCCTGAACTCCCTCCAACAGCGACGAAACTCCTCAAAACACTGCTCAACGCTGATGATCCGATGGGACGCTCTGAAATCATCGATACCGCGGATATCTCAGAGAGTAGTTACGACCGCTACATCAACGAACTTGCTGCTTGGGATATCATTGAACCCCGGGAAATCGAGGGACACCGCCGGTGGGAGGCACACTTAGAGCCGTGGTGGACACCGCAGAGTGATCGGGACGAACCCTTTGCTGACCCCGATCCAGACACGGGTATCTTGTTCGCTGAATTCCCTCGTGATGTTGCCAGTGCGGTGATGTGCCACCTCACCACCCATTACGACTTACCTGCCCTCGAAACAACGTACATCGAGGGAATCCGACCAGGTGACGACATCAAGGCTCTCTTCGACGAGCACGACCGGCTCAGACGATGGTGGCCATTCCTCTGGGGTGCATTTGCCGACCCAGGCGAGCTTGAACGAGGCCCATCTGGTACAGCAGCTTCGGACTCCTCCGTCGTTCGTCTTGGTCAATCTCCAGGGCCCGATACGGCCCAATCGAGTTTCCAGGACATTTCAGAAACAGCTACCAAAAGAGATCGTCTCAGTCAACCGTCACCAGGGCTAACTAATGACTGACGACAATCGATAACTACGCAATGAATCCTCCACAGCCAGCATCTGAACCGTACTCGAAAGGAGATGAAGTAACCGTGTACGTAGGTGAAGACGACCCCGACGTCCGGTACCACGGCGTCAAATGCATTGTCACTGACCGCTTGCAGGATGATCTGAACACCGAGACAGGGCGTGACCGTGATCAGTACCTCTACCGCGTAAAAAGACGGTCAACGGGCGAGGTTCTTCCTATTGATTTCCGGCACGGTGATCTTGTACCCACGACGACATTAGAAGAACAATCTTCAGAAGATAATTATTGACTGCTTCTCGGCTCTAGCAGAAGTTCGGAAGGTATGGACGTCAAGGTAATATTTTAGTTACACAACTGAAGTCAACTGCGGATGGAACGGTAAACTCACCCTCCAGACAATCACATTTTAACATATTACCGGGTCGAAGAACGGTGTTCTTGTCTCTACTTCCAAATGAAGCACGTCTTCTCCGCGGATATTGTTCAGTCGTACCCCTATAATCGGGTCCGTAAGGAAGTCAGCTCCTCCTCAGCTCGGCACCGGCTCGTACCACCTGTGATGACCACCTTACCAGACGCGAAAATGAGGAGAACAAATGGGGACTCTGGCGGCCGGTAAATTAGCCCAGGAAACTGCTCAGGCTCATATTCTGTGGACTCCAAACCAAGCAAAATGGACACCGCGGAAAGATCAACCGGCTGTTCAAGATCGCCGACGAAAACCGAGGTCACATGATCAAAATCGTACGATGGAACGTCCACATCGATTCTCTTTAAGATTTCACGAAACGTCGATTCTGCTTGCCTGAGTGCGTCCTCAGAGTCGGCCCCTCGGATTTGAAATGTACCGGTGCGATACACGGTGAAAGCAGAACCATTCTCGTTGAGACGAAGCGTGACGATACCGTCGCTAGTGAAGTTGACCTCAAGTGACTCACCCACTTCCCCTCTTATCGCATTCACGAGAACATCCAAATCCAACTCGCGTCCTAAACTACCGCTCCCCATCGTACTGACAATCTCCAAGCTCACGCCTACTCACTGATGGCAGTAATGAAATCATCCACACCACCGTATTCTGATTCGATTTCCTCCAGGCGTTCGCTTGTGACCCGAATGAACCGAACGGGGTACCGGTTCCTATAACCCAACAACTCCGCCACTGTCTTACCACTTACTGAAACCTCAATCGGATCGTTGAACAGCAAGAGATAATCCCAATCCCGATCACCGCTTACATCCTCCAGGAGCTCTTCTCGAATCGCGTCACCGAAATCCGGATTGTGCTGTTTCCCTCTAACCTGGGCTGCATACTCGTACTGGTTTTCCCGAGTATAGAAGAGAACCCAGTCGCCACTGTCTGTGTTTTCCCATGTTGATTTAATTGAGGACGTAAGACCCCACACGTGGGCGCATGATCCCAAGTCTTCATCAATAAAGTTCGAATACATCTCCCGAGAGACACCGTCCAATACCGTCTCACGAAAGTGCCCGTATGCGCCCTTCCGGTTAGTTGCAGGGGCGAGAAAAAGGCCAGTCATACGCTAGTCTACTTTGTGCGCCTTATTTAAATCGGTGGAACTCGATTCTGAGCTACGTACCTCATAGGATCCATTGCACAGGTAGTCCAGTTATGAGTCAGAGGCAGGTCTCGCCATCGAAGGTGTTCAATTGTTCCGTCATCCATTTCAACGACGAACAGGTGTGAGTCACGTGAATCTCCGGTTTCTTGGCCGGCGTCATCCTCGAATATTTCGACAATCCCCTCTTGTTTCCGGTGGAGCCGCTCATGATCGGGGTCAGCCTTATTCGGAATATCGACCATAACTCGATCTCCTACCTCAAATCGCCTCATTAGTCGATCTTACTGCTACTCTCCCCTGTCAGTACGGCTGGTACCAAAAGTGAGCAGGAGTTGGACCTCATCCTATAACACTCAGGATACAATTCTTATCACCCCATCCTGTGGTATTATGTCGGTTTGCCTGCATCATCCAGTGAATGCCCAGTAAGAAACTTGCCAAGGAAGACGCGACTGAGGTTCTCTTCGTGAAAGAGGCTTTAGGCGATGACCCTACCTTCGGTGTTAACGTGGAACGGCTTCTGAACCACCCAGATATGGGCTGGGTAGTATTTGAATTTCTGAAACTCGGAGGGCCGTTTACTGACCCCCCATACAAATGGAGAGATCGACTCGACATTTATGCAAGTCATCCGAACAAGTATTGGCACAGGAATGGACGAAAGTTTGTGTCGCTGTGGCAGCTAACGCAAGCACTTGACGGAGTGCTCTTTCTTGTGAATTACTCGGTAAGAGAGGCTGAATCAGAAGACGGTGTACCAGATAACTGTATCCCTCAGCCCTACGTTCGGATTCCTCCAGAAACCGACGAGGAGGAGAAAGTCTACTACTACATTGCGAAAGATAAGGGTGCTCACGTCATGCAAGTCAACGACATTGATCTCAGCGCTGATTTCGATGATTACGATGCTGAACCTATCGACACTCAACCAATCCCAGAATCAGAGAACGGTATGGACTGGGACGAGTTTAGCGCGTGGTTCCGTCAAGTAAACCGCGAAAGTAGTAGTGACCCTCGGGATCTTTAGGAACTCTCGCCGTACTCTTTAGAGGACTTCCTCAATGACCTCCATCTCATGTGAGTTCGAGATTTCTCCAGTATCCCACTGTGCGACGGTATCGATTGCTGAGTCCACTATCGCCTCAATCTCGTCCCAGTACTGTTCCGGACTACCGTTCCGGGTGGCGAACCGTTCAGTGTAGAACTGGTCGAACAATTCCTGAACCCGTTCAGTCTCTTCCCCTTGGCTACCTACAGTAGCACACCAACGGTGAATCGTTTCTGTGTGGATGTCCAAGTACAGGGAGCTGAGAATCGCATTAAGACTGGTCTGTACTGTTGTTACTTGTTCTGAAAGGTCGCGGTTGGAGTCGTGGTTCAGCTGTCTGGCCAGCGTGAGCACCCACGCGAGATGTGCCACTGGGGTTTCGATGTCAGAGGCGACCTCTGGGATTGGGATCGGCTTGGAGTACTGTCCGTCCATCACCCGCGCACTCTCCGTTGTTTCTGAGAAAATCGCTTTCTGCAGGTAGTAGGATGCACACGGGTGGTTTAGTGCTGCGTAGACGAACGCTATCTCCTCCGGTGTCCTATCTGCAAGCGGCACATTTACCAGCTTCTCCGTGCCCACTACCTCTCCATTTGCGTCGATCCACGCCCGGAGTCGCGTACCACGAAGTACCTTCAACATGACCCGAGGAACGGCGTACTCGTTAACGGAGTCCTGGTAGTCACTGAGGTCCTTGTGCCAGATGTCCTCCAAGTAGAACTCCTGAACCCACGGGTTCTTGTTGATGTAATGGTCGTCTCCCTCGTCCAGTTTCTTCTTTTTACTGTCTGGGATGTACAACTGCCTTGTCGTGTCTTCGGTGGACATCACGTCGCCAAGACGACGGTCGTGGGAGCGCAGGCGCTCCAGAACATCACTCTGGTCGTCAGTTATCGGTCGGAAGATGATGGTTTTCGAGTCCATCATGAATTCCTGATCCACCCACCCAAGGTGGACTGGCTGATTCGCAGTCGTACTCCGAAGGTCTCGACTCCGGTGTACAGTCGGGATACTTGCCCGGCCGTTACCACCGAGAGTATTGACTATGGCAATCGTTTCGAGGTTCACTCCCACGAACCCGAGTCCGACGTCGAAGACATGCTTGAATTCGGTTTCTTCCAGTAACCGCTCCCGAATGTCAGACCACGAGCTGTAGAAGGCTATGCTCTTGCTGACAATGTAAGAGATGACTCCCTGGTCATGCACGAGGTCCAGTGCTCGTTCGTAGAACCACTCACAGGAGTCGTTCGTCCCTTGGCATTCGTAGTTGGCCTCGTTCTTCAGCAAGGGTTCCTCTTCCGGGCTCACGGACGCACCGTACGGTGGGTTACTGATGATGACGTCAAACCCGCCGTATTTCATGAATACGAGCGGGAATTCGAGCGGCCAGTGGCACGCGTCCAACTTGCCTTCCCGGAAGTCTTGTCCGGCGTACTCCCGCTCGATGAGAACACTCCAATCGTCCGGGTCTGAGAAGTGCTCTCGGAGTTGGTCGAAGATCTTCTCAACACCCTGCTTGTTGAGTGTCGGGCTGTCCAAACGTGCTTTGTATTTGTACGTGGTGAACCCCTGAATTTCCAGATATTCGTCGATGGATTCAGGTATCCCATCCGGGATTTTGATGCTGAGCGTTGTGGAGGATTGCGGGGCCGCATTTAGACTGTCCCACGCTGCACTCACATCGTCAACATGATCGGCCATTGTGAGCCGATTGTTGTTTGAGTCGCTCTGTACTCCTGCGTACCACTCATCGAGGTCTTCTTTCAGATCGTCATGCCGACGTTCGAGGTCACGCTTCGTCTCCTTCTCGGGGTCACTGGATTCCCTATAGTCACGAACATCCTCCCCATACTGGCGTAATTGGTCCTCCATCGTGGAAGAACCCAAGGTGTGCTGCTCGCCGGTTACTGCAGCGGTTTCAGTAAATCCGAGGAGGCTGTTTCCGGTTCGGATGTTGAACGTGATATCCGGCAAGGGTGGGATTTCGTCACGTTCGTCTACGGACGCACCTTCGGTCGTCTCCACTGGAGTCGCGCTGATCAGCCACAGCCAAAGCCGTAGCTTACAGATCTCCGTTGCCCCTTCCAGGATATCCACACCGAAGATGTTCTGAGCAATGATTTGCCGTCGGAGTACGTACTCATCAGTGTTAGGTCGGCACATCGACCGCCACTCGAACAGAGTGTTCGCTACTGCGAGAGCAAATGAGCCGCTCCCAACTGCGGGGTCACACACCTTCAACTCCTGTAGCTTCGAATCCAGGTACTCCAAGACTTCTGGTGAGGTTTCGTAATCCTCATAGAGAACATCAAATCCGTCCTTCTGGTCAGATTCGATTGTCTCTATCTGGTCCTCGCCAGCCCGGTACAAGTCGTCGGGATTGAGAGCTGTAGGTGCTTCCCCTTCATCAAGGTCTTCGTCAATCTTCTCCAGTAGGCCTTCCCACAACGCACGGCGGGCTTTGAAGTCGGTTATGTCTTCACCCGTGTAGTACGCACCGACCTCACTGTTCCCCTCGGAAAGAAGGTCGTTTCGCTCGGAAGCGTCTAAATCACTAAGCCGGACGTCATCACCGACTTTACTCACCGAAATGACGAACTTCTCGTAGATGTACCCCAAGACGGCCGGGGTGAGGTTTCCTACAGTGTCCGCTTCATCTTCGTCTGTCCCCTCCAACCCGTCCAGGAGCCAATTGTACTCGTTAAGTTCGCTGATTAGTGCTTCCCAGTCAAAGTCCTCAACGACGAGTTCTTCATCCTCAGAGACAATGGTTCCGTCCATCGTGGTGAGGTCCTCAGGCTGGAAGAGCCCACCGTTCAGGTATGGGACGTGGAGCCAGTAAGACCCGGTGAATTTGACGTCATCGGCGTCTCGGGAATTCAAGCGATCGAAGAAGACGGTTTGAAGCAGCGTCCAGAAATCCTCGTGTTCGTCCACGAGCGTGTTGAACACGCCATCTGTTTCCGCTGTAACCATCTTCTTGGAGTCATTCACCGGAATGACGACGCCACGTTCAACGAGGAAGTAGAGGAAGATCAGGCGGTCGATGATTCGCTGAGCGGACAGAAGCTCCTCTTGCTTGCTGAGCGTGTATCCGCTCTCAGTGGTGAGAGAGCTTGCGAGGTCGGATCGGTGGTCCCACAACTCTCGGTAGAAACGATCAACGACGTCCTTGTAGTCGAAGAGGGCGTTGATGTCTTCGGAAACCTGTTCCAGCTTATCGAGCTTACTTTCCGCCGTCGTACCCGTGTGGATGTCGGGATTGTAGATGAACTGGAAGTTTCCACGGGACGCACGGAATACCTGAACCCGATTGGTTTCTGGGTCGAAGAACCAGAAGTACTGTAAACGGGTTCTCCGCTTCAGTTCCTGTGCGATCTTCTTCGGCGTATCCTGAGGGACATCTGCCATCGGGAACTCGAAGTACGCGATCCGCACAGAGCCCTCAATACTGAATCGGTACTTGACGTCATGGTCTGCGTCGTACGTTACGGTGTCCGACGTAGGCTCTTCGAAGTATCCAGCATTGGCCAGGTACTCGTAACCATAGCCGTCAGTTCCGTTGCCCTGTGGCGTAGCGTCCAACGTTCTCGGGTAGTTCGTAGTATCAGTCATGGTCTTGATATTTGATAACCGCCTTCACCTCGCTTTCTCCAGACTTACTCATCCCTTTCTCCGACATTTGAATAATTGTTTGCCATTCTGATGAGCTCCGGATCTCGCTGTCTGGGTTCGACATCCAGCCGTAGTCCTCCTCTTGAATTGATGACAGACTGTCTTCCAGGGTGTTCCGTTGGGGGACCGTGTACGTGTCCGCTTCCAGTCGCTCACGAATCGCTGAAAGCGTCTCTTTCATCTCAGGGTCAGAAACTACGCCCATTACCTCTTCGACCTGGTCAACTAACTGTGAGGCAGCACGGCCTAATTGACCTGCTGTAACTCTCTCGCGCTTGTACTGCTCCTGTCGTTCTTCTCGAATCTTTTCGATGGTCCCCTTATCACCGTCGGTGAGACCGTTTTCGTTTGAACCGGCTTTCACACTCCGATGCAACGGTGTCCAGATTGAGGGGTCGCCTCCCGTCTCCCCGAGGATAGCGAAGTCAGATAGTACCGTTTCCCGAACCTCAGCGTCACTATCAGCTGTTTCCTGTTCCTGACTATCAGAGGAGTCCAGAACGGTGTAGATTGGCCGTCTTATCGATGGTGAGACTGCTGTGACGTCATCAGTAGTCAGATTGTATGTATCAATAGCCCGCCGGAGGATGCGATCTGTTCGAGTTTCCTCCGGTGGGGCCTGTTCCGGCGCAATCTCACTTGGGTTCGAGGAGGCCATCGTTTCGTTATACTCATCCAGGCTTTCGATGTATTCTTCTCGCTCCTCTTCGTGCAGTTGCTCGATCTTCTTCTCGTCCATCAGCCAGACGATGAAGTCCAGACCCACGATGTCGAGTATGGTGTCCAGTCGAGCGTCCAACTTTTCGTACAGTTCGAGTTCTCGGTCGATGGAATCGGCCGGCCGGAAGTTGTGAACCTCAACCTTCTTCGGGTTCGTAATGCGTAGCGCTCGGCCTGTTCGCTGAATTAGCGTGATAGGATTGTACGGGAGGTCGAAGTTCACGATGACGTCCGCACGCGGGATGTTCACCCCCTCCGCCAACATATCTGTAGTAATTATGACATCGAACTCTCCCCGGTTGAAGGAGGAGACGAACTCCTCCTTATCCGCAGATACCCCTCCGTGAATACGTCGAACACCTTTGAATTCCCCAGAAAGGCTGTGATACAGATATTCAACTGTGTCACTGTATTGGGAGAAGATGACAACCGGTTTTTCGTCAGTTAATTTGTCCTCGATGATTGACCGGAGTCTCGAAACTTTGTGGTCATCGGGATAGGGAACAGTGGAAGTGTGACCGAACGAAGACGTGATTCGGTCTAACATTTGTTCAATAAGATTGATGTCTTTTTTGAGATTACTGAGCACCGTCTCCTGAACATCTGAATCCAAGGAACGATAGGTGGTAACGACGGTCTCCAGTCGTTCGAAGTCTGTCGCATTAGCAGCTTCCTGTGGGTCAATACTGGTAGACAGTGAGGCAACGTCATTTTCCGAAATCGCCGTGTCTCTCTTGATTGACTCGTAGTACAGGATGAACCGTTTGTGAAGATTGTCGATGCTGTCGTGGAATGCCTTGAGGCTACTTTCGAGGCGCTTGTACAACCGCCACTTATGTCGGAAGATCAGATTATCGAAGTCTTGGTACCCCTGACCGTCCCAGAGCTTCGAAGGTTCGTAATTAAGTTGATCAAGGAAGGGGACGATCTCCTCGAACACCTCACTCTGGTACCGGCGGGGGTAGTCATACTCTTCCTCTGTGATTTCGGGATCGTCGTATTCAACATCGTCTCCCGCTAGCTCACGCAGATCGTCTTTGAACTCCTCCTGGATAATGCGCCACGTAATTTTGATGGACAGTTCGTTCTCGATCTTTTTGATGTCCTGAATGAGGCTGTTGCTGAGGTCGTCGTACTTATCCAACTTCTTCAACTGTTGTCTGGTGTTCTCGTAGTGTGATTTTAGACCAGCCTTCTCAAATTGCTGTACCCGTCCTGCCCGGTAGAACAAGTCGATTAACGAGAACAGATCTTCGGGGCTGATGTTGATCGGTGTCGCGCTCGTCAGGAGGACATCGGAGTCGCTGTTCTGCCGAATGATGTCTTCCAGATTGTTCCGACGGTTACTGTCATTCCGGAAGTTGTGAGCCTCATCAACGATGATCAGACTGAACCGGTCAGTGTAATCCCGATAATCAAAAACCCGATCACCCTCGGTTGCTTCTTCGAGTGGTTGTTTCTGAAGCATTCCCATCGAGAGGAATTCTGTTGCAGAATCAATATCGAATTCTCCGAAGACCTCTTCCCACTCGTCAGTCACATTAGAGGGTGCTACTACCAGGATCTCTTTATTCGGCGACCGCCGCTGGTATGTTGCTGCAGTTTGAGCCGCGACGTATGTCTTGCCAGTACCGACACTGTTCGAGAGAATGTATCCACCATACCGCTGGAGTCGTTCCATCACGATGTTATACGTTAGATTCTGGTACTCCAGAAGGGGTGAGCCATCAGATGAGACACTACTGTCTAACAAGTAGTCTCGGTCGAGGTAGCGAATGAGCTTCGCAAAGAAGACAGACGGTGGCTGGTATACGTAGTCGCTCTGTTGAACGTTCTCAAGAACCTCCAATACGTCAAGATCCTCTTCCCCTTGTTCCCACAGCTTGTCGAACCACTCCCGGAATAACTCTCGGTCCTGGTTCCCAGTCTGCATCTGCACCGAGAGCTCGATGTTATTCTGGAGCCCCCCTTTACTGAAGTTAGCTGAGCCTGCCCAGACGTCGTCTGGTACCTCAGAGCGAAGGTAAAAGCTGTACAGCTTCGGGTGAAAGTTCCGCTCAGTAATCACCCGGAAATCCACCAGTCCGCTCTTAATAAACTGCTTGAGGACTTCGATTGCTTCGTCATCGTATTCAATAACCTGGTCGGTGACTAGAGAGAGTAGGATCGACTTGGTCCGGTTCGAGGTTTCAGGCCCCATTACCACTCGTATAGGTGCCTCAGTCCCCCACTCCGCGTCGTCTATTTTACTGACGGTGTCAGTACCGATTAATTCCTTAAACTTCCCAGAGACTGCTTCAAAGCCCGAAAAGAAGAGAAATCCAGTTCCGATGTCCATTCGGAAACTGTTCTCACGATCTTCCTCGATTGCTTTAGTCAGGTAGTGTTCAAACACATCAAGTACACTACCCTCTTTGTCCTCTTCTAAGAGCCCCGCGTTATTGTCGATGACCCGGTTTCCGATATCTTTCATTTGTTCTCACGTTCCTTTAATAGATGCTTGATGACTGAATCGAGCGATGTGTGATCCTCTTCGTTCTTGATTTCTTCAACGCGTTCTTCAACCGTCCGGTTAGCGTTATCGACAAGCGGAGGGAGAGAAAGCATCTTGTTACCGAATGTAACCAACATGCTAACTTAGTGTTTAGCTATTCCTTGCCGTCCAGTCCTGTATTTCACTCAGGGTGATCTGAGGGCAGGACGAACTCCGCAGAGGATAGAGCGGTGTTGCTAAGTGAGTCTACTGACTTTTCAGAGAATAGAATATGACGGAGCTTATAGAGGATCTTCCGGGGGATTGGGAACGGTACCGTGTCTCGGAAGACCCGAATCCGACCTACACTTACCGCCACCAGTACTTGGACGTTGAGGTTAGCGTACTTGCGATGGACGCGGAGGAGATCGACCCTGAACTGGATGCAGAATACAGCTACAGTATTAGTCTTCGGTGGGCAGCTGATGTGGTCGGCGTGGTTGAGGACTTCTTCGATGGCCCAGGAGAGATCACAACTCGCGGTGACGCTCGGGACTGGACACTAGCGTTACTGACGCAGATCGAACAACAATTCGTACCCGGAGATACAGACTACGTTTCCCGGGCTATGAGTGCAACAACGGGTCAGCAGACGACTGGAGGATCATCCAGTCGGTTCCCTGATGCTGAAACCTGCCCTGCCTGTGATGCGCCTTTCTTCCAATGTCGCGGGATGGACACCTACGAGCAGGCGCAGAATCATTTTGACTATATGGATGATGAAGAGCATGAGGGGTGGGATGTTTCGCTCGAAGAGCGACCATAGTCACGCGTTTAGTTAGTACAAAGTACTAACTCACCAACTGCTCGCCGCTGATTAGTTTCACTGTGGTTGGATGACCTATATGGGGCTATCAGTTCTTGTCCCGGGTAGAGGGTGGTTCAACCCCTCTGCCACACGCTCCCAAAGAACTCGGCCTTCACCCGTAGAAGGCTGTACACCCCTCTTTGGTACACACTATGAGTTCCCAGAATCCTCAAGTTGGTGGGTGTCCACGCTGCGGTGAAGCGATCCAACACCGCCACGTCTTGATTGAGTACGAGACAGGAGATGAACCTCGATATTGGGCGGAGTGCCCAGGGTGCGGCGACGTTGTAGATCCCGACACATGATACGCATCTTCAAGCGCGTGCTATCTTCGTCTGACCCTATTGATCTCGTGGTGGAATGCAGGCAGTGTGGCGCTAATCTGGACTCTGCGGATGTGGATCACTGTCCTGCGTGCGGTAGTTCCGAGGTAGCGAGTTATCGGCTGTAATCTGCTAATCTCTCTGGAATCTTCGCTGTCGCTGAAAACGAGTCGTACGCATCAACGCAGTCATTCCTGGGATGTTGTGCGGAACGTTGTTCCAGAGTCGAAGCTCGTGAGATCGTCAATTCGGGCTTCTAACTCCTCGATCTCTTGCTGAAGGTCTTCGGTGTTCTCATCTGTGGCAGCAAGCTGGTCTTTCAGCCCTTGTAGCCGGGACTGCTTGGTTTCTTCATCTACCTCTGCTTTCCGGACGTATTCACTCTCTGTGATGTCGTACACGTCCGGGTCGGTGAGGTCGGTCACTTCCAGTGCTTCATCGACCTTACTGGAGTCTACGGTCGTCACACGCTCCCGGTCGATCCCCGCCTCTTCTAACCGGGTGAGTACTTCCTCGTCGTCTTTGAGCGAGCGATTCCGGCGTGACGTGCGCTGTACTGAGCCGTATTGGCCGCTGACTGGCTGATCATGATGGAGTCGGTCAAGTAGTACGGCACGTACTTCCTGTCGGAGTTCGTTGGCATTCCGCTGGACATCTGACAGTAACGTGTAGAGGTTCACCAGTGCGGGTGTCTCTGTCTCTTCAAGGTCGGTTGGGTCGTGGCGTTCGAGTGCGTCAATCAGCAGGAGGGCATCGGCGTAGACTGGGATCTCTGGTTCTTCTCGATCAGATGTCCCACTGGCAACCTCGTGAGCGTCAACAAGCGGGGAGCTCGTTGGCGTCTCCGTCTCTGTCAGCGTCCCGGCTCGGTCATCGAGTTCGAACCTGGGGTGGAGACTCAGGACGGTCGCGTATGGTTCAGCGTCTGCTGGCAGTCGGTCCAACTCGAAGCCAGCGTGGGAGTCTTGTACACGCTGGAAGAGTGTTTCAAACTGGTCGCGCTGAAGTGGAGTGGTTCCGCCGTCATCTCGATACGTGATGAGAATCCGGTGTTCCTGCACGTCGGTGAGACGAAAAGGGGTGCGTGATCGTGGCGTGAGAAGTGTCGCATCAGACGGTAACTCCTCAGCGTGATCGAGAAGCGTGTGCCAACTTGCGCTGAACGGCATACATTGTCTTCATCAGCACAGGCCAAAAGCCTCTGGACGCCTGACGCATTCTTCTATCAGGGTTTCGCTGTTCATTACCGACGAGCAACCTACCGATGAAAGAGATGTTGTGGGAAAACGTTACTCTTCTTTCTGCGTCTCCTTTTGTTGTTCAACGCACCATTGGTAGATTTCTTCTTTCAGGTCAGTGGGCGTGTCGTCGAATATCATTCCTAGCCGCCATCCAAGATTATGCCATGAGAGTCCTTCCAGAGCTCTCGGACCAAACTCCTCGCCGTTTTCTGCTTTGGTCCAACCGGCCTTGAAAGACCCAACTCGGTCATTGCCGGGTTCAGGGAAGACTCGTTGGTCCTCATCCCAATCGTGTTTCAGTCCGTCAAGTCGGTCACCGCTTGTAGACCCTTCTAGTTCTTTGACGCCTGCAACGAACAGGCCTGCCCAAGTTCTCCCCTGTTCATCTTTTATTTCTTTCATTTCTTCATACTGGTCATCATCGAGTTCGAACCGTATCTCTCGCGCCATACTCACACTTCTATTTCGAAACAACTTATGCTTTTTCACCCATTTTGAGTTTTGACTATCACAGCGTTAAATGGCGTAATGAGGGGTAGTACAGGAGTATGTTCCTCATCTACTCGTGTGATTTAGACAGGGGGCTAG
This sequence comes from Haloarchaeobius sp. FL176, assembly GCF_024609245.1. Taxonomy (GTDB): domain Archaea; phylum Halobacteriota; class Halobacteria; order Halobacteriales; family Natrialbaceae; genus Haloarchaeobius. Next base: position 9,118 of record NZ_JANJYH010000020.1, on the reverse strand, counting down.
TTCCCCATCCCATTCGTAGTGCCGACTTATCATAGAAGTCGGAAACGAACCGTGGAATATGGCGGGTTTTGGACTCGATCACGAGGTTTCCCGTAGCACTAAGTGTAATGTTTTCTTAACAAGTATGCATGAGACTGGAGGCGACTGCAAAAGACGACGAGTACAAAGTCTGGATGACAGACACGGAGCTCGAAGAGCTCCGACGGCACGCCGCTACTCACCGTGACGACCTAATCATCCAGCTCGGCGGTTACGTCGGTCTGCGTGCGTTCGAGATTCCTCAGATCGAACCGCGGCACGTCCGGCGGACTGACGACGGCGAACACTACCGGGTCCGCGTCCCCGAAGGCAAGGACACGAGTGGAAACGGTGGGAAGCCGCGGAATGCGTACCTGCCCCGTGACGTGGAAAGTGACATTCACCGGTACGCGAACGCCGAGGACGTTGACCGGCATCAGTCGCTCGTGGAACTGTCCGAACGCGGCGTCCGAGATGTCGTAAAGCGGACTGCCGAGCGTGCGGCGGAAGCAACCGGCGACGACGACTATCGGTACGTCTCCAGCCACGATCTCCGCCGGCGGTTCGCGCAGCGCCTCCTTGTCGAGAAGCAGGTGAATCCCCGCGTCGTGATGCAGGTTGGTGGGTGGGACTCGTTCCAGGCCATCGAACCGTATCTGAATGCACCGACACCTGATGTCGTGAACGATGCCTTCGAGGAGGCTGGTCTCGCATGAGCGAAGACGACATCGATCCCAAGAACCCCCGCCCGGAAGGACACTACCCACGGTTTCGAGACAACGAGTGGCACTACGTTCCCGACGAGCTGGCTCAGACAATCTCCCTTGGTCCGGCCGGTGACGGTGAGGAGGGGCAAGACTGGGTGCTGACGTACACCCCTGAACGACGCAACAAGGACGACCGCGAAAAGGTGCTAGTCCGGCTGACACCCCGAGCGCTGCACGAGCTGTACATCGAGACAAAGAACCTCTCAACTGACCAGCGGATGCACGGCCACAGTGCTGAATGTGATTTATGCGGTAAGCAAGTCGATCTCGATAAGGCGATTCCGAACCCGCGCGGTGAGCCGTGTCACAAACATTGCTGGGCGGAATACACAGGCGCACCCGAGTGGTTCGCTGACCACGTATGACCGATGAACCACCGGTGCTGCAGCTGTACCAGCGAGCACTTATCTCTCGTTTTGAGTTCCGCGTGGGTCAGAGACGAACTCGTAGCAACCGGAGTCGTACTTGTTTTCTAAATGCCCGGCAAGCGCGAGCCGTTGAATCCGGTTCTGGACGGTTTGACGGACCGGATTACCTAAGTCTGAGAGAACGCCGCGCTCATCGAGGGCACGGTACACCTCAGTTGGAGTTGCTTTGCCCCAAGGTTCAGCGGGTCTGCCTTCGAGAAAGTAATCCAAGATGGCAGAATCCAGCTCATCGATAGCATCAGGGCTAAGCGGCACAACTTTGTCTATGCTTATCGCTTTGCTAATAACTGTCGGAATACTTTTGCTAAAATAATCATATATGACTTTGATAATGACTTTGCGAATAGCAAAGACATAAGTAATCCTAATCAATACACTCTGTTGCCGTCTCGGACGGCAGGCAAGCACAGGATGGATTCGTCCCAGACCCCCCTGATGGTTAATTCGGGATACCGGGGTGCGTATCCTGTTCACCGTGGTGGACAGGGCATCGTGGTGGGTGCCCTGAGAGAAGCCCACATCTTCCCTTTGAGAGCGAATCCCGGGTTCGACTTCCGGCTTGCCCCTGGGTGGCGACCGTCGCTGGTGAGATACAAATGCCAATAGAACTCAAATACAAATGCCCCGACTGCGGTTGGGCAATTAAATGGATTTACGATGAGGAAGAGGAGAGCCTCCAGTCAGATGGATTAATCGGATGTCCGGGGGCACAGTGTACGAGACTTCACGAGATTTCTGCTCGTAATGTCCCAGACGACAAAGCAAAGGAGGTCATGAACGACCGGTTCGAGCGCTGACTGGATGTCCTGACTTCGCCCCCTATGTGGTAGGCGTGTAGAAAGTTCATGAACCGTTGATATTTCCGAGCACGTCGTTTCTTGTCATACACTGACCCAATCGATTTGCTCTGGTAGGGATGTTCGAGGGTGTCATAGAACGGTTCACACACCTGTTCTTCGCTTTCCCAATTCGCTCAGTACAGGTGAACAAGGTAACAAACGCTGTTATTTTGATATTAGTCACCCTCCCACTTTGGTCGCTTCTCGTCGAAGTGGGGGCCTTTCGTTACGATGTGTTCGTCTCTGTTCCAGTTAACCAATCCCTCCTGCTCTAATTCCGAAAGAGAAAGGTCAGAAAGTCGGAGGCGGAGCTTCGCTACATCCTCGTCAGCAGAAGGTGGATCATCACGTGATCGGGCTTTGGGATACTTGGTATTGCGCATCAACTGTAGAAGGTGCCCACGAACCTTATGCCCTCAACATTTTCACTGGCTTGCTGTTTTTTGATTAACTGAGATACAATCTGATTCCCGCGATCAGTTCGCACACCTACTGAGCAGGCGATTCATCGCTAATTGTACTGAAATCAACAACCTTGTGAACCGTTCTATGACACCCTAATGTTCGTTTACTGGCGGTAGAGGTGAGTATCGCCGAGGTTGATCCTGATACGGTTCACCGGACCAGAAGCCACATACGTTAGCACTTATTACTAATTATAGTGGCAAACCAGATCAAGTCCTCCGGTGAGGATGGGCTCGCACTCCAGGTTACGAAACCGGCTCGATCTGCAGGGCTCGTAGAAGAAGACGACGAAGGGGAAGCAACGTTCCTTGCCAAGGTTCGAGTATTTTCGTTTGATTCACTCCTCTTAGTGGTCGGCTTGGACTCTCTGTCTACAGAAGAGGTAACTGAACTCGTCGTCTCCGCAACTCAAGACACGAAGAGTATCTACCGTGCAATGGATGCGACTATGCAGATTGCAGGAAATGGATATCAGGTACAACTTCCACCGGCCGAGGACGCAGGTTTCGACGAAGGCGACCGTGCTCCTTGTCAGGCTGCGCCCGGAATCCTCCTCATCTCAAAGGCCGGTGATACTGTAGGACGTGATGCAAGTCGTCTTGCTGATGACCTTGTCACGATCCGTCGTGAGCAAGTGATCTAAGCATCTGGTTAGAATTGACAGACTACAACCTTTTGACTATCTTGTGAACGTGAGAGGGTTAGCACTTTGTACTAATATCTATTCTTTCTTGATGCCAAGCCGAGCTGCTAACTCGTCCTCATGCTCGATGGCGAAATCCACGAGTGTTTCCATGAAGTCTGCGTGTTTCTCGATCCCTCCCTCTCCAGCTACTTTCGAACGCCCGTCTAACTGCTCGTAAAGTGAGTTCAGGTTGTCTGCCTTCTCGTCAGGGAGATACATTGGCACTTGACGTCGATTCCGAGTTGAGTTCGGATTCGGGTCCGGTCCTGGCTTGTCACTCGTATCACTCACATCACTCGTATTATTCGGGTTATCTGAACTACTCGAATCATCCGAGACACTCGAATTACGCGTGTTATCTGACTGGCTCATATCCCCCTCTTTGTCGTTTCCGTCTGGCCGCCGGTCGTCGAATCGTTGCCCGAGCTCGTCCTTTGGATCACTCATGAGAGATCCTCCACGTGTGTGGCGATTGCACTGTATTTGTCACGCAGTGCTTCTGCTTTTTCTGCATCCCACGAGTAACCTGCATTATCCGGGTTATACGCGAACACTGAAGTTCGGTATTCAATGGCGTGCTCGACCACTGCCCAGTCCGGGATCTCAAAGACATACTCCTCACCGAACGTGCTGACGAACCAATCCTGCATCTCGTTACTTACCCCGTCACGGCCAACTTCGTTGAGAACAGCTGCGACGGTAGAGATGTTGACGTCATCGAACTTGTCCTCCAAGGTGTCGATCTCGTCAAACAGGATTTCGAGAGAGTCTTTCGCAATTGTGTTGGCGTGGCTCGGGAATAGAACGTTTTCAGCAGCAAGCAGCGCCCCGTCAGCGAGCGGCCCGAGGTTAGGAGGGGAATCAATCACGATGTAGTCGTAGTCTACTGTGAGACGGTCGAGAGCGAGTTTTAGGGCCTCGACCCCACGGGCTTCTGAGTACAGGTGCTTCTCCAGTCTGAAGTTCCGTAAATGGGATGGGACTATATCGAACTCACTTCCGTTGACAATCAGTTCGTTGAGATCATCGAGCGTGAGCTGTCCCATCTCGGAAAGGACGTCGTAGAGTGCGTACTCGCCTTCCCGGTACTGTTCACGATGTCCGAGTTTGAGTGTGAGCCCGCCCTGGGGATCAGCATCAACAGCCAGGACATTGTGGCCTCGGTCGGCGAGCGCTCCAGCGAGATTGATGCTCGTCGTTGTTTTCCCGACACCACCCTTCTGCATCCCGACATCGATTCTCACGCTACCACCACACGTGTATTCCGTACAATACGGGTTTCACGAACCATTCGAGCAATACACGTATCTCGAATAATATAAAATCTCCGTCAGACAACTATCTAGTTTCGAACACCGAACCCCCAGATGTAGTGGTTCCTGGAATATAATGGTTCCAATATTACTGGCCCATCGCGGTCAAAAGATTCGATGATTGCATCGAGTATCCACCAGATGCCGCTCTAGGCAGGGTCATTCAAGGAATGGGTTCAATTAACCGAGTGTGAGGCAGGCCTCCTAGTCGCTGCTGTTGCTTCTCATTCCTGCCATCCCTCTCCGACAGCTGGAACTGGATTCTCGTAAATGTCAAACTTGTAGATCCCATTCAAGTAAGGCTCTCGAATGTCCGTCTCGTAGTTCTCGTATTGGGACTTGATGTACACTCTGTCTTCTGTGTCGCCGTCATTCTCTGAATCCCCACGAATCCGTTTTTTTCGTATTCTGTCAGGAATGATTCCCCCGTGAATCTGAGAATTCGAGGGGGCATGTGCCGAGCTGAAATAGTGTCGTGCTTGGTGGAATGTGACTTTCTGTTCTGTATCTAGATCAGTATCCCAAAAGATAGACCTCCAGTGTGTCTGTTCACAGTCACGACATCTGTACCGACGGCCAGTCTTATCACCTGAACTTGGATTATCCTCAATGACCCGACCGCCACAAGCTGGGCACTCAGACAACTGTTCTTCATCTCCAAAGTGCTGAATGCTATCAGAGTATTTGCTTCCTCCCCACAACCTGTGGCGGAACGCGTGTGACCCAATTCTTCGAGGGTCTGTTGCACCAACTACGAATAGTGGATTAATTTGAAGATTGTATGTAGAAGAACGAACAAGCAGCCACTCGATCAATGCAGTCTTCAATTCTGAATCCACCGGCAGAACTGATCCTTCTTTTTCATTCCGTTTATTGCCACATCCCCGAACTTCACCACTCGTCTCTGGACCTGGTGTGTCTTCATTCGGGATTTCACTACCTTCATTGAACCCCTCGTAAATTAGAACGGTATCTGGCTTATCCTTGATACGGGGATCCAATTGGACGCCGTGATTATCGATAGTCTGCCAGAAAACCGGATGATCGATATGAAGACACCGCAAATCAATGTTGAGAACCTCTCCTGCGCGTGTCCCATGTTTGTATCCGAGTAACCATGCAGCACGACTAAACGGCTGATCAAGCCAGTTCAGGAAGTACTGCATCCTGTGGAATGGGATGTATGGACGGTCTGATTCAAGATCGTGGTTCACGCGAAATTCTTCTAACGGAACAGTAACTGGATTTCCAGCGAACGCATTCTTCCGATTAAGAACTTCATAGAACCCTCTCAGGCGCGCTAAGCGGCTATCGATTGTTCTGTTGCTCATATTGTCATCGGGTTTCAGATCGTTCTCAATGAACGCTTCAACATCGCTTTCTACTACGTCTCGGACCCCGAGAAGCTCGTGACTACTTTCCGTGTTCTCGTTGAGATTAGAATTCCTCTCATTAAGTAGAAACTCCTCAAACCGGTGAATTATATTCATCCGCTTGGCCAAGTCACGCTTGACCAAATCGCTCTTGTGCTCTTCGAATCTGTCAACAGGGTTTAATCGCCATACTCTCTCTGCATCCTTACGCCGCTTTTCACGAGTGACAGTATTTGTCCGCGATAGATCCCTGGTCTCTTTTTTCCTCTGTTTAGCATCAGATCTGTCCTCAGAATCCCCACCCGTCATTCTTTCCTGATATAATCGCCGTCGATGGTGGTTTTGATTTTCCCCTCTTGGTCCAACTCTCGAAGTGCTTCAGTTATTGTCTCGATCTGTTCTTCTTTGGTTCCGAAAATCACCTTTCGCAACTCCTCTTTTGAGATTGCCCTTGATTCATTGGCTGGCATTTCGGTCAATATTGTTTCGGCAATATCAGTGTCTCCGAGTGAGTGAAGCTCCGAATCAACGGTAACTGGAGCGTCTGTCTCAACTAATTCATTGAGGAGATCTAGATCGAGTTTATTGCTGCACTGGAAGAGGATCCGACCCGCTTGAAATCGTTGCCGAATGTATTTAGCCCGCGACAGTCCAGCCTCTTCTGCTTCTTTATCAATCTCCTCAATCACATCATCGTGATGAGTGAATGATGTGTTATCAGTAAACGATAGTTTACCCATATTCTCCCATTTGGTAGGTAGTAGTATAAAAACTTGGGAATTATAGGTCATCTATTCAAGCACACTAGCCTTCTATTTTTATACTTTATAAATACTGTTTAGGTGGTTTGTCTAATCACCATCATCGTATGCGTGATCAAATGATTTATAATATGGGAGGAAGTGGGTCTAGTACCTCTGGCAAGGTATTATACGTCCGTAAATGGGAAAATATGGGTATGGACGATGAAGTTATAGATGACATCAAAATTGAGCGCGATGCTGAACGTGAGTGTTTATTAAGATTAGATAAGCGGGGTAGAGTCACGATCCCATCAAATGTACGAACCCGGTATGGCATAGATCCAGAAGACGACGACAAAGAATACTGGGTAGAACTCACACTCCATCGAGTTGAATCACGATCCCAGATCAACAGCGATGACGTTGGGGGTGACTCCTAGAACTGCTTCTAATCACGGTGAGGAACCAGGGGCGACCCAACGTCCCCCAGAATTGGACTCCCAGTAGGCCAGGGTGTCCGTGATCAGCTCTTCATCACCGAGCGCAGTAGGAGTTCCGTCCCCCCACGCGACTCGGAAGTCGATCCTCGTGGAAAGACTGATCTGAAGTCTACAAACACTGGAAACCCCACCCCATTACACAATCATTTAAGTCGGTCCGACTCACAAGATGAAGCAACAGCTAGGAAAACGCAACTCACCAGAAGAAGCGGATGCTTGAACACCTCCTGCTTCTTCCCGAACCGGCTTAAGCGTTTGCCTTCAGAGAGCCGCTGCTCTGTCCCTCTCGCCACTAAGCCGGCAGGTCGGGCGTATCCCAGCCACCGCCAGAGATGTACATCCAAAACCAGGATCACCGCGATAGAAAGCACCCCCAGTAACTCCACTACTACGCTATAGTCATGACTCACAAGCACAGTTCCAAACGACAATCCGGGTCCGATGCTGCCAGGCCTCGCCCCGGATGTCGTTTTGAAGTATCGCTGCAGCGGACCAGCAGAGCCGGTCCTCGCCGTGGACGGAGCGGTATTATCGGGACGCTCCTGTCCATAACGTGGACGCGAGGGTTCAAATTGGTTTCGGGACCCTCGCATTCTCCGGCTTCCACGCAGTCCGCACCTCTCCACGGACTGCATGCACACGCCTAATCAACAACAAGGAATCCGGAAGATCGTTCCAGGAGGGAGCCTCTCTACTGCTGGAATCACCATCACCGAGGTCACCCCACAGGTAACGGAGTGGATACCTGATCTCCTCCATAACCTGCTCCCAAGTAGTGTTGAGTCTGTTCGAGGATTCATCCGCGAACAAAACCCCAGGGTGCTCGCGCACGAACGATATAACACTGTCCTTCGTCGTCTTCAGGAGGATACCCTGGGGTTCGACCACCGAAGATGGCAATCTACAACGGATCGTTGGAGTGATGCAGAAGCTGAGGCGGTCGAGTATGTGAATTCGCTCGTCGAGTTCGCGGTCAAGTACCACGATGTAGACGAAGACGACCTTGACGAACTCTCAGGTTATCACCGGCAACGATACAAGTCGCTCAAAGACAGCCTCACCACAACCAGTACCGGGCGCGGCCCGCTTAATGCCGGACTTGAAGCCCTCGCCAAAGGACCCGTTCAACTCCATAGCGAACTTGATGACACACCCCAACCCATCACACTCGTACTTGATGGCAAGTCGTGGTCAACACTCGATGACCGTGGGACAGGAGTGCGGGCGCTCGCAGCTATCGCAGCTCTTGGCTCTGCCTTCGACGTCCGCCTAGTTATCTCACCAGCGTTAGACGCCGCGATTGAGCGACGATACCCAGACTGGTACGACGCCCATCTCCGTCTTACTGGCACCCGTGAGACGTCCACTACAGACCTACCGGGTGACGACGGGCAACCATCGCCGGATCAGCTCAAGGCGGCGTGGGAAGCAATACAGGATCTCCCAGAAGAATCAGGGCGACTTCGTCTACTGGGGAACCTCCCCGTTGACGGGACCCGAGATTATCGTGATCTCAAGCAGGATGACGAAATCGACGTGGAATCTGGAACTGTTGGCCGCTACATCCTCGACCTAGAAGAGCTCGGGCTCGTGGACATCGACCGGCGTGGACAATACAACAGTGCATCCCTCACGGACTTAGGTCAGGCTGCTGTTGAGCAGTACGTCACCCCGGACTACAGAGTGATTCACCCGGCCCAATCGACGTTGGAGACGCATCTTACGCCGACCCCTCAGCCCCAAGCAGGTACAGTGTATCCCGCGCAGATGAACACGAGGGAAGGGGATCAACCTGGGACAGCAGAGGGTTGGTTAGCTGCAACAGGGACTCCTAGTGAAGGAGCAGACTACGTCCAATGGCTCAATGGGCCATCTGGTGTTCTCGATGCCTGGGGTATGCATCAGCGGTATCTTGCTGGACGTCGAGATCGGGGTGTTACCCTAGTTGATGACCGAATCGAGCGTTTTGAGGACGGTCGCGTGTCGT
>NZ_JANJYH010000001.1 GCF_024609245.1 Haloarchaeobius sp. FL176 | reverse complement strand
ACGGGATGGGCTCCGCGACGGAGCCCATCCCTGTGGATCATCACGAACCTCCGCTGCCAGCTCATACAGCCCGATTTGTGCGCCTCCTATGAGATGGTGGCGAAATCAGCTCGGGCTAAACACATACCAAGTGTTCTCCGACCAGGGACACACCCCGTTTCAACTGTCCTCCGCACGCGCGGCCCAGTACCGGGATAGGCGCGTACCCGTCGCAGCGGCCGCGAAGCCTCACTCGCCCCGGCGCAATGGGCGGTCAAGCAACGACGTCGGGACACCACCACGCATCCCGACGACCGCCGTCGCTCACCGCACCCACGGTCACTCTCACTGCGACTCGCAGCGGCACGCCCACCACAGCCTGCCACACGAGCAGCCACAGCCCACCGTGAACGATGCCCCACCACGAGCACCGCCACTCTCCCACGACAACCACACCACCAACCAGCACACCCCCAGCCCACCGGCATCACCTCCCACCCCCGACACCGTCACCGCTCGCACCACTCCCTGGGTCGAAGCGCCGACAATACTCCTCGACGAACTGGAGCGCCGCCGACCACGACCGGATCCGCCGCAACTGCGCATCCAACACCCGCCAGCGCCGCCCGCCATCCACATCGAACGGGTGCACCGGTAACCGCGCCCACACGTCCGCGAAGCACCGCGCCGGCCCGTCACCAAGCCGCGCCGCCGGGCGACCGTCCGGCTCGCCAGTCACGCACAACCGAGCCGCCGGCGTCGAAAGCACCGTCCGGTGCGGCGTCACCGGGCCGTCCGGCTCCTCAACCGCCAAGAACAACTCCTCAAACCCGAACCCCGCACGGTAATTATCGAGCAGCGCCGCCGCCAACAGCGTGTGATACTTCAGCGACGTGTACGGGTAGAACACCGACTCGGAGAACAGCGCCGCCACGCCCGACGACAACCACGCCTCATGCATCACCACAGGATCCTCAATCCGAACTAACTCCCGCACAGCCGCGTCTCGCCCATCCGAACCAACGGACCCCGACATCACCACGTCACCAGTCAACAGCGACACGCGACCCGGCGACGCATGTGCATCCAGCGTCTGCTCAGGCTCGCCATGCGGGCGGCTCAGTAGCGCCGCGTCCCGATCCGCACCCAACGGCACCGTCTCATTCACCCGCACCCCAGCAACCCGGTCACGACCCGCCGCATGCGACCGGCCCCACAGTTTGTGAGTGTCATGCCGATACACCGCGAGCATCGGCTCGGCATCCGTCGCAGCCCCGGTGTCACCCGACTCTCGCCCCTCGCCCGCAGTCGCCGCCGACGAATCAGTCATCGCCACCACACCCCTCCTCACCGTCATCACCCGCAGCAGCACCATCAACATCCGATGGGCTCTGCGCAGTCCGAACCCCCGACGCCACCGGAGCTAATTCATCCAACTCCGAGCCACCACCACAACAGTATCAGAAAGCGTCTTTTGATGAGCTAGATGTGGTCCAGATGGGGAATGAACAGTATCATATTAATCCACCAAAACTGACTTTTGCAGAGATGCGGGATATTGAACGGTGGTTGCCTTCGTCTCCAACCAATAGTGATGCTCCTGTTTCTGATGAGGTGAAGGAGAGGTATGCTGATGTGTATCGGTATTTCCCCCGGTTTGTTGAATCCGAGATGTAGTGACTGTATCCAGAATATATTTATAGATGGGTATTTAATTATGTCCTGAAATAACAAAACCCAATAAGCTACAAATATAGAACCAACTGATGACGATCTGATCAGATCAAGGTTGGCTATAATAAAAATATCGAATAGATATATGATTTTATATATTTTGGCTGAACCGGCGCTGGGATTCACTTCCGTGAGGCGGGCGATCTTCAGATGGGTTGGCTACAGTTCCGCTCGGGTTCACGTGAGAGAGAACCTGTTCGGAAATCACTATCTGCTGTAACCCGTGTTTCAAGTGGACTTTTGAAGTGGTACGACGGTGACGGCGAGGAACCGCCAGTAGTACCGGATCAGCAATCGCGTCCATGACTTGTTGACAAGCATCCGTGGTTGGCTCCGAATGAGGAACCGGATGAATGGTTCGTGCCACTGTCAGATTATAATATTAAGGAGTGGACGACGGGGGAACTCAACGGTGATTGGTGCATTCCGGGTCCGCAAGCGGGCGAGATTCGGATGTCGAACTTACGAACAACTCATTCCGTTGGGCGATCGTCACTGACCCGCCAGAGTCCCTGTGGCCAGAACAACTCTTCGTAACCGAGCAACCGATTGACGGTCTTCGGATCGATATCGATGGAGTTGTCGTAGCTCTCCACGGCGTAGACGTCGAGTGCGGGGCCACCGCCCCAGTACTCGTCGCGGACGTGTTCTGTGTGAGCCATCAACCCACGCGCCCGGTTGCAGTCGTAACGGCTTTCCGAGTTACGGTAGACTAGGACCGGATCGTCACGCTCCATCTGTTCGAGATCCTGTCGATAGCGTTCCCAGGAGCCCTGTTCCGGATCAGTCCGGACGCCCCACACGTGGGTGTACTCAGGAAACGAGTCGGGGGCCATCCCAGTCCGACAGGTCGATCGGTTCAGCGAGTGTTCTCTGAAACGATGGTTCGTCTACAGGCACGAGCCACAAGTTCGTATCCTCCTCGTGACTTCCTAGTAACTAAATCGGTGAAGAAAACGTGAGGGCAGCATCGTTTTGAAATTCGGAACGTGCCACATTGCACGAATCCGTTCAGTCGAACAACTGTCTCAGCTAAAGAGACCCGTCACCTGACTACCCTCGTATGCGGTCAGTACAGTGATTCCGTAATTTCCATTGTTGGCCACGCTGCTCTTGGGAGGTTCCCCCGCAAATACGGATGCTGTAACAGTAATTCAATAATCCCGCAGTTTCAGGCGCTATAACGGGAGTATTCGGTATTCTACTTGTCGTCTCTTCTATTGTTGGGACTGGTTGGGCCCATCTGTTCGCGTTCTATCTGGCGTCTGGATCGGCTGTGAGCCAGAGTTTTAAAAGTGGGTGGATTCTCAACCTGTTCGGGTCGAACCCATGCAACAGACAAACGCAAGCGTCCGAGTACAGAAACTCGACGAAGCAAAAGAGATCATCGCAGAGTTAGAAGAACAGAAAGGAATGGAGTTAGGCGGGCCGCGAGGTGCGTTGTTCCGTGCTGGTGGCACTGTGGATTCCATGCAGGCTTACAGAGGGCATATGGAGGAGGCGATGGGGCAAACAGCGGGGCTCGCTATCGAAGGCGGGTACGACGATGTGGCGTCGAAAGCTGCTCAGCTCATCGCAGATCTCCAAGAGAGCCAGTCAAGCGACGACTAAGCGGTCAATCCTACTAATCTTCGTTCTTGCGGGACTCTGACTGGTGAATTGGAGTCCCGAAAAGATGATCCTATACAGCAAAGAGGCGCTTTGCTTGCGAAAATATCTCTGTTAGATGTTGCAGTGGACGCGGAGATCCTTGTCGTTCGGGTTGTACCCTGGTCGATTTCCTTGGAACGTTTCGTCGGTGAGGCTTAGATCTCCTATCTTTGCGACGGTGAAGAGTCGCCAGAACGGGATACTGCGTGAGTTGCTGCCACCTGCGATTTGGTAGGCTCTCAAGGATTCTTTGCCGCGTTTACTGGTGCCGTGACAGTACGGTTCGACTTTTCGGTAATGCCCGTCGTAGTGGAATTCGATTATGCGGCTTTCCTGAATTGCTTGGCAGATCTTGGAGGTCATACGTCTGTGTGGCTATTACAGCAACGATCCGTATGAACATTCGCCATCCAAAGTGAAAGTAAATGTTCCAGACACTCCGATGTGTTGGACTCTGCATAGTCAGATGGCTAGCAGATTTGTATGTCCCCTACTGCTTCACTTCCACTATGGTTGACTGATGTTTATTAGCCGTCGGGTTACACGTAGTCACATACTTTCAGGCCCGTGATTTGGTAGCACGCTCGGCTGAATAAGTACCCTCCACGACTCACTAATAATGCTATCGCTCTCACACATCGCTGATACGCACCTTGGCCATCGACAGTACGGATTGAAACAACGCGAGGATGACATGGTCTCGACCACGCGTGCTGCGTTCCAAGAGATGATCGAGGAACGCGGGGCGGACGCGATTCTGTTACCGGGTGACCTGTTCCATTCGCGGGATTTGCGGCCGAAGATCCTGCATCAGATCGAACAGGAACTCGAACGGATCCCTGATGAGGTGCCGGTGGTAGTCTCGCGTGGCAACCATGACGAGAACCTGACGCCGCGTGACGTGACGTGGCTGAATTACCTGCATCAGCGTGGACACATCGTGTTCTTGCAAGCCAACCTGAATGCGGACGCAGAGACAGCGTGGTTCAACCCGTACGATCCGGACGAACCAGGGCAGTCAGCCGGCTTCTACGATATCGATGTTGATGGGCTGGATGGGCCGGTGCGCGTGTTCGGTCTGCAGTGGCGCGGCGCGAAGACCGAGCAGGCGCTCCAGCAAGTGGCGAATGGGATTCAGGAGACGAATGAGATGCATGGTGAGCCGGCATGGACCGTGTTACTGGCGCATTTCGGGATGGAAGACGAGGTGCCGACGCTCGGTGGGACAGTAACTCATGGCGAGCTGCGAGACGTGAAAGACGTCGTGGATTACCTGGCACTCGGGCACATTCACAAGCGGTACGAGTCGGGTGGGTGGATCTACAATCCCGGGTCGCCGGAAGCCCATAATACGCGGGAAGGGCGGACTGAGTGGGAGCACGGCTACTACTCAGTCACACTCAACGCTGGAGAATCCGAGGCTGGTGCTGACGCGGTTGGGTGCGACGTGACGCATCACCCGACGAAGCGACGGCCATACTACCGGATTAAATTCGACGTGACCGCGCATGAGTCACCTGGCGACCTCGAAACCGCGTTTCAGGAGCACGTTCAGGATGAGCAGGCCGCGATGACAGAATACTGCAGTCAGGACACGTTCACGGCACAGGGTGAGCCGCGAGACCCGATAATCGACCTTCGGTTCACGGGCACGTTGCAGTTCAGCCGTGGAGATTTCCGGACGGATGAGCTTGCGGAGTGGGTGGAAAACGCGTGCGACGCATTGTACGTCCAGGTGAATACAGGGATTCGGACGGCGAACGTGCAGCAACTCCTCTCGGAGATCGACGAGGACGAAGTGTTCAAGGATGGGCAGTTGAACACGGCTGCGTTAGAGAACCGCGTTTTCGAGACGATTGCGAAGGAATCGATCTACGATGACCACGCAGCTGATGTCGCTGACGTGTTAGGGAACGCTCATCAGATGGCCCAAGCTGGCGAAGCCGTTGAGGACATTCGTGACTCGGTGAGTTCGGCGCGTCAGGAGTTGTTCCCAGAACTGTCAGACGACGTCGTGATAGACATTGAAGAAGATCCGTTCGCCGATGCAGACACAGGCGAGGAAGCGTCTGGTGACACGACAGGCGGCGACGAAGCAGACGGAGAGACGGAGGCAGGGGAGGTGGTGGAGCAATGAGAATCACGGAAGTTGCGTTGGAAGACATCAAGTCGTATGAGGATCGGACTGTTGTGCCGATTGAAGGCGGTGTGACGGCGATTCTCGGTGAGAACGGTGCAGGAAAATCGACGGTTCAGGAGGCGATCGGATTCGCGTTGTTCGATTCGCTCCCGTTCAACAACAAGGAGTTCGTGCGGGAAGGCGCGAGTTCAGGAACGGTCGAAGTCACATTCGAGCAGGACACGCAGAACGGGACGGACCGGTACAAAGTTGTTCGGTCGGTCGGCCGGTCGAAGTACGGTGTACACCGGTATGATTCCGATGCTGACGAGTGGATCGATCAGGACATCGATTCTAAGACACAGTTGGTGGACTGGTTGTGTGCGCGCTTTGATGTTGAAGATGGAGACGAGCTTAGCAGTCTCTGGAGTTCCAGTATCGGGGTCCCCCAAACGCGATTCCTATCGGACTTCTCGCAAACGCCTCGAAACCGCAAGGCAACGTTCGATGCGCTCCTGAATCTGGACGCGTACGAGGAGTCGTGGGAGGCACTCAAGGACGTGCCGGACGCCATCGAGAGTCGGAAGCAGGATCTTCGGAGGGATATCGATACGCTCACTGGCGAGGTACAGGGTCTGCCGGACGAGCGAGCGGAAGCGGAGTCGTTGACCGACGACGTTGAGGAAATTGAAGCCGGAATCGAACGGAAAACCGGCGAGCTGTCGGAGAAAGAAGAAGAGTACGAAGAGTTGGAAGCTGTTGAAGAGGAAATCGACCGCCTTGAGCAGGAGATTGATTCGCTGGAAGGGGACATCGACTCGACTAAAGACAATTTGGGGACGGCGAAGGAGGAACTTGCGGCTGCTGAAGAGGCACAGGAGAAGTGCGAGGCGAACCGCGAGGGGTACCGTCTGTACAAGGAAACACGCGAGCGGCAGGACGAGTTAGAGGAGAGGAAGGTCGAACGGGACGCACTCGTTGAGGATCGAGACGAACAGGAAGACACGATTCAGGCGATCGAATTCGAGGTCGAACAACTGGAAGGGGACTTGGAAGAACTGGAGGCTTCTCGGGAGACGTTGGAGGCGCGTGAAGAAGAGAAAGAGCGGTTTGAGGAACTTGATGACCGTATTGAATCGCTGAAAGACAGCAAGGATGACGTCGATGCGTTAGAGGAAGAAATCGAGCAGTTGGCCGAGGAGATCGAATCGAAGGAGAGCGAAATCGAGGCCAAAGAGGAGACAATTGCGGAGATAGAGGACGAGTGGGAAGCGACGACGGATCCGGAAGCGCTCTCCGAGGAGATCAATAACCGGGAGGCGAGCCGGAAGCAACTTGAGAGCGAGCGTGAGCGGCTTGAAGAGCAGTTGGATCGCTTGCGTGACACGGATGTTGATGCGCCGTGCCCGACGTGTGACCGTCCGTTAGACGAGGATCACCGGTCGAAGACGATTGAGCAGCGTGAAGCCCGCATCGAGGAAATCGAAGCGGAACGTGAGGAACTCGCCAAGGAGCTTGATGCCCTGCGTGAGCGGCGTGACACTGCGAGAGAGGTCAAGCAGCGTGTTGATAAGCTCCCTGTGCATCGGGAGAAAATCGAGTCGTTGGAAGGTGACATCGAAGATCTGCGCGCCGAGAAGGAAGAGACAGAGGCGGAGTTAGCGGACTTTGAAGACGAATTGGCGGATCTCCCTGATCTCGAAGCCGAGCGAGATGACTTGGAGGAGGCGTACGACGAGTATCAGACTGCTGAATTCCGAGTGAAGGAGCATGCTGATGTCCCTGATGAGTTGGAGGCGAAACGGGCGGAATTAGAGGAGGAACAGTCGGAGCTGGCGGAGATCGAGGGCGAGTTAGAGCAGTTCGAGGGCTTGGATGAGGAGTTGGAGGAGGTCAAGGAAACGCTGGAGGAAACGGAGTCGGCACATCAGACGTATATCAAGCACGAGCAGCAAGCATCGCAGGTGGAGGAGCGACTGGAGAGAGTCGAAGACCTGGAGAGTGAGCTTGCAGACCTCGAATCGGATCATGAAGAGACGGAGGTGGAGCTGGAGGAGACGAAAGCGTCGTTCGATGAAGAACGATTCGAGGCGTTGGACTCAGATATTGAGGAACTCCGGGAGGAACTGGCAGGTGATCGGCGGTCACTAGAGCATAAGGAAGAGAACCTGGAGGAGGTTCGTGAAACGATCGAGGAGTTAGAGGAGAAGCTAGAGGAGCGGCAGGAGAAGCTCCAGCAGGTGAAGGAACTGAAAGCGGACCAGCAGTTCGCTGACTGGGTGCGGGAGAACGTCCGCGAGGCCGGACCGAAAATGCGGGAGATCATTACTGACCGAATTGGATCCCGGGCGAATGAGTTGTTCCGGTCGATTCGTGGCGCGTCGGCTGAGACGCTGGAGTGGACGAGCGACTACGAGATCGTTGTGCACGATGCGGATGTCCGAAAGTCGTTTTCGACGCTGAGTGGCGGGGAGAAGATGGCAGCTGCACTTGCGGTGCGACTGGCGATCCTCGAACAGTTAGCGTCCGTGGGGATCGCGTTCTTAGACGAACCGACAGCGAACCTCGACCGGCAAAAGAAACGGAATCTGGTCACCCAGCTCAAACAGCTGGATAGCTTCGAGCAACTCACGGTGATTAGTCACGATCAGACGTTCGATTCGATGACTGACTACACGATCACCATCGAGAAAGACCGGCAGACATCGGAGGTGTCGGTCAATTAATGCCGATCGATAAACGCGGTGTCGCGTCTGAATTGGAGGCGAACGTTGGCACGATTAAGACGTATCTCGAAGACGATACGGGAATCGTAGAACGGTATCAAGACGCGTTTCAGCGGTTGCCCGACGAGTGGACTAGTGGTGAGATTCGAGCGTCGCTCCAAGACACATCGTACCCAGGGGCGTATCCAACGGACGAATTTGATGACGCGGATAGTCTCATCGTCCCGTACCCGGAGAGTGACGGGTGGGAGAATCACGAGGAGGTGAACCAGTGGGCGCGCGATATTATTCGTGACGTGCCGGTGATGGCTGTCGATGGGTCACAACTCCCGCCGACAACGCAATTCAACGTTCCGCTCGCGTACGTCCAAGCGGCATGGGCAGTCAACCATCATCACACAGAGGGGAGGCTTGATCGCGGTGTTGAGGGGCGACTCCTGACACCTGACGAGGTCACACAGGAATCAGAGGATGGGGACTACCGGTTTGTGGATTCCCAACTCGTGGGCCATCACCGGTTCGAACACGAAGGACAGCTACTTATCGACCAACTCTCGGAGTTAGCTGACGCGCGTGATGCAGGTGAAATCGACAACACGCCGGTCGTGTTCTACGACGGGCCGTTGATCGCATCGTTTGCGAACCCATTGAAGCCGGAAACCCGAGAGCGATACATCTCCACGCTGAGTCGAGTTATTGCAGCGAGTCAGCACCACGAAATCCCTCTGGTCGGGTACGTTGCAGGGTCGAGCGCGACTGAACTCGTGAAGATGATGCGACTCCTGTTACGCGACGAGTTCGGGACAGATCGCGTCATCCCAGATGCGCACGTCCTGACAGAGTTAATGAGTCCGTGGGGTGACACCACAATCCCGTTCATCTCGAAACGAGATGGGAGCATCGACGCGTTGCAGACAACGTACAACGGTCAAGCGTACGAATTCCGTGATGACATCTTGTTCTCGTACCTGAACGTGCCGCCGGGCGCTGGACTCGACCGAATCGAATTCCCTGGATGGCTGTGCCGCAGTAACGGCCCCGACGGGTACGAGTCAATGTACGAGTATACCGTTGACATTGTCCGGGCAGAAGCAGGCATCGGACGTGGTTATCCCGAAATCCTCCAACAGGCTGATAGCGACGCTGTGTTAGACCATCAGGACCGGAAACAGTTCCAGCGCGTCGTTCAACGCTGGGCTGAATCGAACGACGTGCCGCTGGAATGGGACGCCAAAGCACTAAGCAAGGAACTTCGCCGACGATGATTCACCACCACACCCCACACGTACCAGCAGGATGCATCGCGCGACAACCAGACGACAGTACGGAGACGGAACTATGACAGACACACCACCTGACGGAGACAGTCCGGATCTCGATTCGTGCGTTCGGATTGGTAGCATCGTGTCCTCGAACAGCCACTTGGATTACGTCGTCGAGGTCTACAAGGAACGAGACTGTGATCGCCCACCGGAACTTCACGAGCGCGAGTTCGGGCAACCAGTCTTCATCAAGAAAACAGTCAACGGAACCGAGCACGCAGTCATTGGAGTGATTTACGACACGCAGTTAGTCGATCCTGATCAAGGGCGAACCGGGCCGCGATTAGCGCAGGACGACCAGGCCCAATTCACGCCGGGGTACATCGAAGAGCGCACCACGCTCGCTGGCGTGGCGCTTCTCGGTACTGCAGAAATCGCCGAAGACGGGACAATACAAGAGCCAACGCATCAAATGCCGCGGTGGACGTTAGAAGTTGAGGATACCGTCTTCCACTGTCCGGATCAGGTCACGGTTTCCTTCCATACCGTCGATGAGCAGATTCAGCTGGCGTACATGGATCGGCTCTTGGATATTGCTGGTGACCTCGGGTCGGAGGTCATCGTCGCACTAATCGACCGGTTGCGAGGGGTGTTACCGGAAGACGATCCGAACCACCGAGTACTAGATGTGGTTGAACAGAACGTACAGTGGCAAGCGCGTGAGCAGCGAGGGGTGGTCTAATGGCTGACCGATCAAACGTGGTCGGAACCGTCGCTGGACCGGGTGACGATCCGAATGAATTCGTGTTCGTGACTCCATCAGACAAGTCGATCAAGACCGGCGAGTTCATCACTTACACTATCTCGGTTGAAGGTGAGCCACGCTCGGTGTTCGCTCGCGTGACGAATCGGGAACTGATTCGGGGGCTTCCTGAAGGGTTCCTTGCGGATCCGGAAGTCGGGCCGGAGACGGTTGCGGCGACACTCGGTGTGCCGACTGATGATACCGAGTTGTATCGGTTGACAGCAACGGTCATCGGGTACTACGACACGAATATGACGACGTTCGCTAATCCTCGCCAGTTGCCTGACCCGGGGACACCACTGTCGATCGCACCGCATCAACAACTCGAAACCGTGTTGCCGAACCTCGGCTGTGAAACTGACAGCACAGATGTCACAACACTTGACGGAGTCGCGCACGTCGGCTGGCTGTTGAATCGACCGGCAGAGGCGACAAACCTACACATTCCGATCGAAGAATTCGCTTCGACACACCTAGCGATCCTCGCATCAACCGGGAGCGGGAAATCCTACACAGCGTCGGTCCTGATCGAGGAGATGATGCGTCCGAGCTCGCGCGCATCACTGCTCGTGTTTGACCCGCACGGTGAGTACGATACCTTGGCAGAAATGCAGGGTGAAGAGGCATTTCAGGGCGAGGATGGGTATGAACCAGAAATCGAGTACTACGATCCGGAACGGCTCCGCGTTCGCATCTCTGAACTGGAAATCGGCGATGTCATGGCAATCTTGGATAATCCGAGCAACCGGATGCAAGAGCGGCTTTCGACGGCATGGCAGGCCATGCAACGCCAGGAAAGTCGAACATGGGGGATTGATGAACTGATCGGTGAAATGGAGCGGATTTACGGCGATGATGACGCGAGCGTCGGCGCATTAGAGTGGCGGCTCCGCCGGTCGATTGAGCGAAATGATCTCTTCCACCCTGAAGAGAACGTGCCGCTGGACGAGATCGTGGACCCAGGGCAGTGCACCGTCCTTCAGATGGATACGTTGGACCGGCGGGATCAGCAACTTATCACGACCGTTCTTCTCCGGCGGATGTATCGAGAGCGACTTGATGACGTGCGAGACCGGGATTCGGATATCGAGCATCCAATTTTCGCCTTGTTCGAAGAAGGACACCGGTTCGCTCCAGCCTCCGGTGAATCCCCATCGCTAGGGATCATGCGAACGATCACGTCCGAGGGCCGTAAGTTCGGATTCGGACTCGGGATTATCAGTCAACGCCCGTCGAAAATCGACCAAGACGTTCTGTCGCAGTGCGGGACGCAGATTTCGATGCAGATCAAGAATCCGAATGACCAGGACGCGATCAAAAACTCCGTGGAGGCCGCTGGCGAAGACGTGCTTCGAGAGTTGCCCGGGTTAACCCCAGGGCAAGCGGTCGTGTCTGGTGACGCGATGAACACGCCAGCACTAATCCAAGTACGGCAGCGACGTACGCCGCACGGTGCTGGAAGCCGGCCAGTCATTGAGGAATGGCGCGAAGCGTACGATGAACGGCAACGTGAACCGACACAGTCCGAATCGGCTGACTTCGGGGAGGGAGACTCAACCGGCGTTCAGAGCCTCGATTAAAAGATATCGCTGTGAACAGGTTCACTCTTCTGGGAGGGAAGCGACTCAGGACAAAGTAACTTCCTGCCGGGGGGAACCGAGATTCTATTGATGTAAGAGACGGCCCGTTCCGATACCTTGACCATCAGTGACTCAATATTACGGAATTTCATCTACGATATCGCGTAAGTCCTCTGGACGGGACCAGGCGAAGCATCGGTCGTGGAGTTCGAAGAGACGGAATTCGTTGAGGTGAACCCAGCTGTACGAGACCGGTGCGTGTTCGCTATCCTCTCGATCCGCTAATCGGTCGGTGACGTCGGATGTTGTGAGGCTGATGTTGTTCTTGTTGGCTGCGGCGATGAGCGAGTCCAGTTCTTCTTCGGTGGTAGCTTCGTCGAGGTCGTCGTTGAAGTGGATGGTCGCGGCAGCGGCGATGACGTCTGCTTCCGTGTTGAGGTTCTGTTCGGTCATCCACGCGTAGTCCCGCGGCAGCACGTATGATTTGTCGAAGTATGGTGTCGTGCTGATTTTCCCGAGTTCGGTGACTTCGCCCCCGGAATCCTGTTCATACACAGCGACGATGGTATCGGCATGCGCGGCGAGGAGAGTGAATCGGATACGGAACATTGGGAGCCGGTCGATATCCAATTCTGGGAGATCGCCCATCAGGAACGGGTATGTACTGAGTCGCTTGTCCAGTTCGTTCTGGACGATCCGGAGCCGTCGAATGTATGGGTCGCGGTAGCTGCCGAGGATGAAATACGAGTCTTCAGGCGTGTGGAGGTGTGGAAGTTCTTGGTTGGCGAACCCCAGTATTTCCGATGTTTCGTGCGGTTCTAATTCGAGACCCTGGAGCGCATCGTTTACGCTCTCCATGATTTCGGCTGCATTCGGAGGCGGGCCGGGGTCAGCCATACTGTGTGCTCCTTGGGGAATGAATAAATAGGTTGCTAACCAGTATGGCTAATACGCTGTTTAACCACATCAGTTGACCCAAAGTATTATTCGCGTCGCTAGGGTACTCTCAAGTGAGACCATGAGTGATGCGCCTGCCGCGGAGGGTGGCGGCCCGTTTGAAGAACAGCGGCAGATCTACGACCTTCTCTCCCAGGAGACGCGACACTTGATTCTGCAGTTCATCCTTGGCCACCCAGAGCATCTCCCCTCACTCGATGAGTTGGCGTATATGATGACGAAGAACAAGGCCGCAATCCGGGATCAGCTGGAGGTGCTCAGTGACAACGAGATCATCGACTGTTATCGGTACCCGCCGAATGAGGACGTGCGCGATCTTCCCAGTCAGTTCTACGGCCTGACTGAACATGGTGTGGAGATTCTCTACGAGTACAATTATCTCCGTGGGCTCCCCGTCGCGCGTGCCCTCTACGATAACACGCGTCTGTCGGAGAAAGCCCAGCGACACCGTGATGCGCCGCGTCCAGAACTTCCAGACCAAGTCAGAGACGCGCTCACAATTGACGAGGCAGAAGACGTCGATTTCGACCGTTTAGAGCGGTATCTTCGGGAACGAAAAGGGAACACGCACAGCGTTGCCGACCAGGTAACTGTCGCAAAGGCGTTCTACAACGCGGGGATCGGTCCCGAAAAAGAGGGGATCAAGCGAACGGAACTGCTTGACTCGCTTGATATCGACATTGAGTACCAGCCGCGAACAGTGTTGAATCATCTTGTCGATGCTGGAGTGCTTGACCAGACCGCGCCCCCTGGACCGGATGTCTTTGCGATTAGCGAGCGGCTTGACGATATCGTGAATGGGCAAGTGACTGAGGAAGCGGAAGCGAATCTGGACGCGCTGATCGCGCATATCGACGACGAACTCCAGGTTACGGCGCTGTCTGAAGACGCTGCAGAGCGGGACGGTCCGCAGGCCCGTGCCTCAGCACCGTCTGTCGCCGTCGCTGATGGTGCTGGGCGGACAATCCGGAGTATCCTCGCAGCGGAGTTCGGTATCGAGCCAGAGCAGGTCATCGACTTTCTCCGCTCCGGTGACCCAGTGGACCGACTCAATACGGCTGTCGAAGCGATTGAGTCCTCTGAAGAGGTCACGAAATCGGAAGACTACGGGCAGATCGTGTTTGTCAGCCCAGCGTATCGCTATCGATTGACCGAACAGGCGATGGAGTTCGTGTAGTCTCCCACGAAAGTCGGTCAAATCATTGAGGGATCTAGTCCCCGAACAACCGGGATAGGAATCCGCCTGAGTCGTCCGTATCCGACGCGTCTTCCGTGGTGGCTGACTGCTCGGTATCCGTGCCGGTTTCGGCCGCGCCGTTCAATAGGTCGGTGACGGAATACCCAATCCACTCGGCAAATTCCTCGGGTGCGCCGATGTAGACGCTCGTGGACGACTTCTCGGACATGAAGCGCTTGGGGAGACGCTTCTCGTAATCGTACACCTCGTATTCTTCGCGGTCGAAGTCAGCTGTGATGGCATTCGGCTCTGACTCGAACGTGACACGGCCGCCCTGAATGTCGCGCTGCCACTTCAACCGTCCCGTATCGTACGTTTTCTCGGCTGGCTCGTCAGCGGGGAAGTACTCGGGCTGCTTTCGACCCGCTTCGTCGTAGAATTCGCGGACAATGCGGCGGACGTCTTCGATCGTGCCGTTCCCGTCAGTCCACGGTTGTTCGGTAAGCATTCGGCGGGCCACGTAACTGAAGATCGGGTTCTGCCGTTCCAGGACACCCGACAGGTCTTCTTGTGCTTCGCGGAACCCCGGATCTTCCGGGTTGGAAGGGAAGGAGACGTCCATACTCAGGATTTTCATCCGGTTCCGGAACTCAGACTTTGGGAGCGCGTCGTTGGTGGTGAAGATGAGGCACGGCTGATCGACGCTGGTGGGTGTCCAGTCACCCCAATAGTTTCGGATCGGGCTCCACCGCTGGATCTTCTCTTTCTCCGCGTCGATGATGGCGTACGGGAAGCACGTGTCCCACTCGCGGACACCGCGGACTTCCTTGACCCCGACGTCGTCTGCGTCTACGCCGGAGATGACCGTGTTATCGGAGACGAGTCGCAGGATGTACTCGGTGAGTTTGTCCTTCCCCGCGTCGCTCTTCCCTTCGATGTAGAGGTGCTGCAGGACGTTGTCCAGCGTTCGTGACGGTGATGATAACGCCTCGGCGTACTGGTTGGCGAATGGGGCCCAGAACCCGTAGAGGAACGCCTCGTACATCTGCGCCATCACTGCGGTCTCGGATTGCGTGTGGCCGTGGTTCTGGACGGTCTCGATGTAGTCTTCGATGGTTTCGAGGCAATGATCCAGGACTTCAGGGGTCGGCTCGTCGGTGGCGACGAGAATCATCTCGTCGTCCTCACCAATCACGACTTGCTCTGCCTCTGGAAGGACGGACATCGTCGGGATGGACGTCGATTCCTTGACCTGGTTGTTGTACGCGCTCAGTGGCGCGGTGATGCTGTGGTCCTCGACGGTCGCGCCACGGTCACGAAGTCCGGCCCCGAACTCGTCGGCAGTGTCTTTGTCCACCTTGCTGGTTCCCATCCGTATCTTCTCGTCGGGCGCACGAACCCGCGGCCGATCAAGTCCGTCCGTCAGCCCCGTTTCGTGATCTGACTCAACGAGCCCGACATCCGGAGACTCGTTCTCGTCCGGAGCATCGGTCGAACCGTCTTCGTCTGTTGGCTCATCCGGTTCGATGACATTTCGGTCGGCGTTTTCAGGGTCTTCGACAAACGCAACTGTCTCCTCGGCTTCCTCTGGGTCGTCAACGACGGCAGTGACTTGATCGGCGACGTCTTTCAGGTCCTCGACGGCGTCCTGATTCAGGGCGGCAGTGTCGCTCACGTCAAGGTCACCAGCACCAACCCAGTACTCGATTCGGTTCTCCCGCTCTTCCGGTGAATCGGCGTCCTCCAGTGCTTCGACAAGCCCTTCGAGGAGTGTCTGGTCGCTGTACCCGTCGCGGTACCCATCGATGAACCGCTCGAACTCTTCGTCCAGTTCGGTCCCGACATCGGTCGTGATGACGGAGATCTGGTTCGTGTGGTACTCCCAGGAGTTCCGCGAGAGGTTCGCCGACCCTTGGACGAGCTTCACCGTGTCGTCCGGCATGACGATTCGGTAAATTTTCGAGTGGACTGTCTTCCGGTTCTTCAATCGAATCGTGAGTCGATCGTCCTGTCGCAGTCGCACGAGCGACCTCGCCGTCGAGACTTCGTTCACCTGGTCAGCGTAGTCTTCGGCGTTCCCGATGAGTACGTCCAGTGAACCGATGTCGTACTCCGTCAGCATCTGTACCATCAGCCCAGGTGTCTCCGCGTACGTCACGGCGTCCACGTGACGAGCGCCTGCGAACAGATCAAGAAAGTCAGCGCGCTCTTTCACCATCGCCAGACGGTATTCCGCAGCACCGGAGCCGTAGAATTCCGGCATATCTGCGAATCGGTCGAACGAGATATTCGCTGTCAGTTCGTCCATACACAGGGCAGCAGTCTGAAACGAATAAACCCGTGCCGTGGAGCGGTAGTGGAACATACGCTGAGACGCCCAGAGACACTCACTAACCCTCGCTATTGAGAGACCATGGCGAGGATCATGATCCAGCGGGAGTCCTTGTCTCTCACCCGCGATCGAGGTTGGGGAGACTAACGTCCGGCAGAATGTACGTACTCACGTACTTGTGGACGTACGCATGGATGTACACGAGTACGTACACAGAGATGTACTTGAGCCGAGGGTGTATTATGTGACTCCATACGGTCTTTCAGCACCGCATATTCTTGAGCGCTCGACAAGGGGCCATAGCTTCCATTTCATCGGCGGCGGGTTCGATGGAAGCCCGAGAGCCGGTCGTGATTGAGGTACGATACGTAGAGTCCCAAGTAGTATCAGTAGAGTCTGTGAATCAAGGTGAAGATGTGTACGAGTTCAGTATCTAGCTTGAGAATTCGGGATTGATTATATTGCGCTTGATGCAGAGGTTACCCGTCCACAGTCCGCAGGTGTGAGCGATACGTAGTGGGAAGCGGATTGCTGAATGTCGTATGTGGGCGGTTACCCCATTCGGTCGAGTGCGTCTTGCCGGTCTTCTACAGGCACTTGATCGTATTTCATGGTTGTCTCAGGGCTCTTGTGCCGGAGTTGGGCCTGCGCTGCCGCTAAGTCTTCCTCCCGAGTCATGTAGGTCCCAACCGAGTGCCTGATCGCGTACCAGCTCATCTGTCGGTGTTCCGTGTCGATATCGGCGATCTCACAGAGGTTCTTGAGGAGGTAGCGAAGCGAGCTCGTACTGTACGGGTTGTTTTTTCGCGTCAGCCAGATCGCGTCCGTGTCCTCGTAGTCTGAGTGCGCTTCGCGTTCTTTTAACCACTTCTCTAGCGCTCGTGCGGTTCGACTCCGGAGGCCGACGACCCAGTTATCGCGGTTCTTGGAACTGTCCTCTTTGGGGATTCGAAGGACCTCGTTGTCAGTATCAATCCAGCCGACCCGCGACCGATTCACCTCAATCGGACGGAGTCCAGCATCAAGACTCGCCCATACGAGCGAGGGGATCTTCCAACTGTTCGCTTTCTTCCAGTCGGCGGGCTTGACGTCTGATTTCGGTTTCTCGAAGCGCTGGGAGAGGTAGCGTCGCCACCGGTCTCTCTCGCTTGGGGTAAGGTTGTTGTAGTTCGGTACGGACCCGTACTCTAAGGCGGCTTCGCGGACTGCACCTCGTTCGTCTCTGGTCAGGTATTCGCGCGGATTTGTACTGGAATCTTGCGTGAAGGTGATCTTGGGGTCCCACTCACTGAGGCCGTGTTCGTGTTTCCGCCATTTGAATAGCATCTTGATGGCTTTCTGGCAGTTGCACTTGTGGGTCTGGCTGACGTCCCGCTTTGCGAGGTGCGTCATCCACGCGTCTGCGTGGTCGTGGGTGACGTTTGCGGTGTATCCGTTCTCGGATTCCCAGACGAATCGATAGAACTGGTCCATCCGGTTGGCGCGCGGTTTGACGGTTCCGCGAGCGTACCCCTCGGCTTTGTCTGGTTCTTTCCCGAAGGTTAATAGCCATGTGAAGCAATTCTTGCGTTCGGATCGGTAGTCGAGTTTCTGGCGTTCGTTCAGGTACTGTGCTGCAGGCTGCGTAACGACCGAGAACTCATCGAGGTCTACCATGTCGGAAACCCCCGGAGAGCGCTGTTATCCCGCTTGGTCAGTCCTGGTATAAAGGATGGTGGGGCAAGTGGGTTAATCGCTGTACGGCGTCGGGGTAGTCGAATCCTGGTTTCTTGGGTGGCCTGAAGCAATGGTGAACACACTCATTGTTCACAGCCAAAATCGCAAGACGGCGGAAAGAAGGAGTGCTCCGTCAGGGATTCGAACCCTGGTCCTTGCCGTGAGAGGGCAAGATGATTGGCCGGACTACACCAACGGAGCGGTGCGCTTCTTCGCGTTAATCCGTTACGCTGGTATAATTAAAACCCTTGCGTTTCAGCGTCGCCGTGGGGTGGTTTAGCGTCCGTCGTCGTCCTCGTCCTCGAACGGCGAGCCGACCGCATCGGGTTCGTGGCCCGCGAGGCTGACGATGTTCTCGCGGCCGACGCGGAGCTTGCTGATGCTGCCGTCGTCCTCCATGTCCGAGAGCAGCATACTGACCTTGGACTTCGACCAGTCGGTTTCGTCGACGATGTTGGACTGGCGCATCCGTCCGCCGTTGTCGTTCAGCAGTTCGAGGACGCGGTCCTCGTCGGTGAGCAGCTCCTCGTCGGGGACGCTCGGCCCGCCGGTCGCCGACGCGGTGGTCGCCCCGGCCGCGTCGGACGGTTCGTCGACGGCTACCGCACCGTCCCCGTCGCTGTCGTCGCGACGGCGGAGCCAGACGACTGCACCGGCGATACCGGCGAGGACGAGCCCGATCATGACGGGCAGCATCGGGAGGGAACTGCCGTCGCTAGCTTCGCCAGGGGTCGTCGTGGTTGCGTCGCCCGGGTCCGACGTGGTGCCGTCACTGCCGGTGGTTCCACCGCCGCCTCCACCGCTCGTCGTCGTGGTCGCCGTGGTCGCCGCCGTCTCGGGGACGTAGACGACGCGTGGGCGCTGGTCGGAGAAGCTACGCTCGCCCTGCCAGGTGACGCTGTCGCTCCCTGCCGGCGTGGGTGCGGAGAACTCACCGGCTGGCGTGACGTTCTCGAACGCGAGCCCGTCCCCCGTGAAGAAGACGAGCGACTGCGCGGGACCGATGTAGAACCCGCCTTCGAACACGTCCGCGACGACGACTCGGTCGCCCGTCGTCTGTGCGAACGTGGACCAGCGGAACGACATGGTGACGATGCCGACGTGGCCGTCGAACGTCGGCTCCTCGCTGGCACCCCGGCGGAACGCCGTCGCGGTCATCTCACGGCCCGTCTCGTTGCGACCGAACGCTACCAGGTTTCGCGCACGGCGCTCGAAGTTGGTGTACAACTCGGTCTCGTTCGACTCGAACTCGTCCGCGAAGGACTGGAACTGCTCGCGCTCGGTCTCGTTCGAGAGCTGGCGCTCGTAGCGGATCGCAAAGCGGGCGGAGCCGTTCTCGAAGACGCGGATTCGGAACTGTGTGCGGTCGAACTCCTGTGCACTGCCGAGCGGGCCAGTCGCATTCGGAGGAGCGTGGGCCGACTCGTCCGGGATGGGTGCGGCCGCTGTGGCACCGCCGGCGAGCACGACTGCGCTCACCGCGAGCAGGACGAGCGCTCCGACACCGAGTAGCCGACGCATTCGTCCCCCCCTACTCGGGGAGGGATTAAGAACGCTAGGTCCGCGCGTCGAGCTGCCGACCCCGTGCGACGACGGTCTCGACCGACGACCAGACCTCGGCCGAGGTCCGCGGATCGTCCGGGAGCAGTACCAGGTCGGCACGCAGCCCCGGCTCGACCTGGCCTGCGTCGACGCCGACGAGGTCGGCGGCGGTCCGCGTTGCGGCCTCGAACGCCGCCTCCGGAGACATGCCGTACTCCACCATCAACGCGAGCTCGTCCGGGATGTCCGCGAACGTGTTGAACGGGGTGCCGGCGTCGGTCCCCATCGCGATGGTCACGTCCGCGGCGAGCGCGTGCTCGAACGCCTCCTCGAACGCGGCCTCTGCCTCCCGGGCCTTCTCGACGGCGTAGTCGGGGATCGGCGCGTCGTCGGCGTGCTGGATAATGCCGACGAGCGCGCTCGCGGTCGGCACCCAGTACGTGCCGGCCTCGGCCATCTCCTCGGCGGCTCTGGCGTCCATGAACGTGCCGTGTTCGATGCTGTCGATGCCGGCCTCGACGGCGTTCCGGATACCCGCCGTCCCGTGCGCGTGAGCGGCCGTGGGAACGTCTTTGGCCCTCGCGGTCTCGACGAGGGTCTCGAGTTCGTCGGGTGCCAGCTCCGGCGCGCCAGTGTTCGCGCCCGGCGTGAGGACGC
This sequence comes from Haloarchaeobius sp. FL176, assembly GCF_024609245.1. Lineage (GTDB taxonomy): Archaea > Halobacteriota > Halobacteria > Halobacteriales > Natrialbaceae > Haloarchaeobius. The sequence continues at coordinate 597,023 of NZ_JANJYH010000001.1, read as the reverse complement.
CACCGGTGGCCATGCACTTCACCACGCCGGCACCGGCCTTGAGCTGCTCACGCACCGCCTTCCGTATCTCGTCAGGCCCGTCGGCTTCGCGACCGAACCAGTGGCCGTGCCCGCCGGTCATCACGACGTTCCGACCGCAGGCGACGACTCGGGGACCGGGAAGGACGCGCTCGTCGACGGCGGCCGCAGCCTCGAGCGCGATGCCGTCGGGCGCGCCGAGGTCACGGACCGTCGTGACGCCCGCGGCGAGGGCGTCGCGGAGATTGCTGGCCGCGCGGAAGGTGAGGGACGCAGTCGAGCGGTCCGTGTCGCTCGCCGGGTCGGGGCCGGCGTCCATCATCAGGTGGACGTGTGCGTCGACGAGTCCCGGTGCGACGTACGCCCCGTCGGCGTGGATGGTGGTGTCCGCCGCCACCTCGGTGGCAGGTTCGACGCGGGTTATCTCGCCGTCGCGAGCGACCACGTCGGCTTCGCGTGCGCCGCGATGATCGACGACGGTGCCGTCACGGACGACGAGCGTGTGGCTCACGCGTCGCCCAGCTCCGTTGTCTCCGCGTCCGTCACACGCTGCTGGACGCGGGCCGCGGCGTCGCGGGCACCGTGCTTGCTCGCGTAGCCCTCGCCGCTGTCGGCCAGAATGCGGCCGTTGTCCGCGACCAGTCGCCAGCGGTACTCGTCGGCCGTGTCGCGGAACACCTCGAAGTGGGTGTCCTCGAACGACGGGATGGCGGCGTCGGGCGCGTGCTCGCGGATGCGGCCGATGGCCTCGCGAGCACCTGATCTGGTACTGTAGCCCTCGCCGCTGTCGGCGATGATCTCGCCGTTGCTTGCGATCAGTCGCCAGCGATGCTTCCCGGCACGGTCCTCGTACAACTCGAAGGTCGCGACCATACCGGTGGTTCGACGAGGGGTCACAAAAAACTGGACCCGCGCGGGATGACGGTTCGCACGGGATGTCCAGTCGACGCGTAGAGTGGTGGTGGATTGGCGTCGTGGTGGTGGTTGGGGGTGTGCCTCTGACCAGAGTCGCGATGGGGGTTGGGTGGGGGTCGTCCAGTCAGGGTGGATGGCAGCAGACGAACGGGTAATCCGAGTCTGCCGTCACACCCTATCATCACGTCTAGCCTACACATACATAAAATCACCGGGAAAAATCGCTAATGGTTATCAATGAATTCTTGCCAGGGGGACCATTGGTCATGCACCGCTCGAATTGCCATTAGATAGAAATAAAGGGAGCGCCCAAGTAGTAAGTACAAGCCGAAACCCGGAGCGTGTTACCATGAGACTACGACAACCCACGGACTTCCTGATACTCGAAGCACTGCAGGCGCAGGGTCGCAACGTCGCGACGAACCTCGCCCACCACACCGACAAGAGCCGCAAGAACATCAACAGCCGACTCCCGGTGCTAGCCGACTACGGTCTCGTCGAAAAGATCGGGCCGGCACAGCGGTCCGGCCTCTACGAAATCACGAAGAAGGGCCGCATCGCGTTGATGTACCAGGACAAGTACGACGAGGTCGAGGACTTCGGCTCCCTCATCGAAGGCCCTCACGCGAGCGACCCGCAGGCCGACAGTCAGGACCAGGCGGTGCTCGCCCGCGGTGCCGACGAGGACGAGGAAGAAGACGACGAGTAGCGGCGGTCCGAATCGTTCTGACCCGGAGCGGCGACGCGGCTGCCGCCTGATCTCCCCGCGCTTCTGGGTTCACAGACCTCCATCGAGAACCGACGCGAGCGGCTGCGTCGCTACGGTGCGAGCCGGTTCTTCCGGTTTTTCATCTCCGATTCGTAGTAGTCGAACGTGATGGGACACCAGTCGCTCGCGAGGTCGAGGACCCGCTCGGTCATCTCGCGGATCTCCCACTGGGCGTCGGCCGCCGCGCGCATGTCGGCGACGTGCATCAGCATCCGGGCGTTCATCGACATCACCATGTTCACCTTCGTCCCGATGGGCAGCACGAAGCGTGCGTCCTCCGGCGGCATCCCCAGGTCGAGCAGCTCCTGGTAGTCCTCGACCGACTGCCGGACCGAGCGCTGGAACAGCTCCTCGCGCTTCTCGATGGTCTCGTCGTCGACCGCGCCGGTGCGCTGGTTGCGCCCCACCCAGTCGGGGTCGGAGGCGGACGGCGGTGTCACGACCATCGCGCCCTCCTCCACCTCGGCGGGGTCGACGTCGTCGAAGGAGACGTACCGCATCGACTGCACGTCGAAGCTGACGTGCCGGTGGCGGGTGATCTGGGCCATGCAGGAACGGCTGATTCCCTTCACCGCGAACGTGATCTGGGGGTGCTCGAACGGGCCGAAGTGGCCGTGGTCGAGCAGGTGGCCGATGAGCGTCTCCTGTTTCTCCTCGACGCTTTCTCCGTCGATGTTTTCCATCACCGTCTCGAACGACTCGTCCCCGACGTACCCGTCGTAGTAGTCGTTGCGTGCGGCCGTGCAGATGAGTTCCTCCGGGTCCTCCGTGGCCTCGAGTAGTTGGACCTTCATGCGTGTCGTCGTACTGGCTCTCGCGGGGGAGGGTAAAAATTCGGTTCCATTCGTGTCGCCCGCCGGAATCACTACCCCTAAACCACCACCATCCCAAGCGACGACGAGATGAGCACGTCCGAGGAGTGGACGTTCCCCGACGACGTCGACCGCGAGGCAGTGCAGGACGCCCTCGTCGAGTGGTACGAGGCCGACCACCGCGAGTTCCCGTGGCGACGCACCGAGGACCCCTACGAGATACTCGTGAGCGAGGTGATGAGCCAGCAGACCCAGCTCGGCCGCGTCGTCGAGGCCTGGGAGTCGTTCCTCGACCGCTGGCCGACGACCGCCGCCCTCGCCGACGCCGACCGCGCGGACGTGGTCGGCTTCTGGACCAGCCACTCGCTCGGCTACAACAACCGTGCCAAGTACCTCCACGAGGCCGCCCGACAGGTCGAGGAGGAGTACGACGGCGCGTTCCCCGAGACACCCGACGAGCTGCAGGAGCTGATGGGCGTCGGCCCGTACACCGCCAACGCCGTCGCCAGCTTCGCCTTCGACAACGGCGACGCCGTGGTCGACACGAACGTAAAGCGCGTGCTCTACCGCGCGTTCGACGTGCCCGACGACGACCCGACGTTCGAACGCGTCGCGGGGGAACTCATGCCCGCGGGCGAGTCCCGCGTCTGGAACAACGCCATCATGGAGCTCGGCGGCGTCGCCTGCGAGAAGACACCCTCCTGTGACGCCGCGGGCTGTCCCTGGCGCGAGTGGTGCCACGCCTACGAGACGGGTGACTTCACTGCACCCGACGTGCCCACCCAGCCGTCGTTCGAGGGCAGCCGTCGGCAGATGCGCGGGCGCGTCGTCTCGGTGCTGAAGGAGTACGACGAACTCGGACTGGACACGCTCGGCCCGCGCGTGCGGGTGGACTACTCGCCCGACGGTGAGCACGGGCGTGAGTGGCTCCGTGGGCTGGTGTCCGACCTGGCCGACGACGGGCTCGTGGACCTCGACGAAACCGGCGAGGAGCCCGTGGCCCGACTCCAGCGGTAGCGCCCGGGTCGAAGCGCCGTACGCTGTTTCCGAGCGTGAAACCGAAGCAGGGTGTTTTCTACGGTGGCGGCTCCAGCCTCGGTTGTACTCATGAAACTGGACCAGTTCGCCGAAGCGAACGCTCCCGTCGAGGAGGGGGCTGGCTTTCAGAAGGAGAACAACCGATTGCTGCGGGCCACCGTGGACGGGACGCTGCAAATTAAGGCCGGCTCGATGATCGCCTACACGGGCGAGCTGACGTTCACCGGCAAGTCCTCCGCGGAAGGTGGGCTCACCGGGTTCGTCAAGGACGCCGTCTCGGGCGAGGGAACACCGATCATGGAGGCGGAAGGCTCCGGGACGATTTTCGTCGCCGACCAGAGCAAGAAAGTGCAGATCCTCTCGCTGGACCCCGGCGAGTCGATCTCCGTCAACGGGATGGACGTGCTGGCGTTCGAGTCGACCGTCGACTACGAGATACGAACCGTTGGCGGCCTCTCGGAGGCTGCCGCCGGCGGGCTGACGAACGTCTACCTGACCGGCCCCGGCGAGGTGGCGATCTCGACGCACGGCGACCCGCTCGTGATGCGGCCGCCGGTCAAGACCGACCCCGACGCGACGGTCGCCTGGAGCGCGGACCTCTCCCCGTCGATCGGGACGAACAAGCTCATCGAGATCGGGCAACAGTCTGGCGAGTCGATGCAGATGGAGTTCACCGGCTCGGAGGGGTTCGTCGTGGTCCAGCCGGAGGAGGAAGGCGGCCAGCTGTGAGCTAGCTCTGGATCAAACCCCGAGGTAGCCGTGGCGACCTTGCGTAGATGTGTAGTGGGCGGCGGTCCCGGTGTCGGCGGCACGCTGTAGTCGGTCCCCTCCGTTGCACCGGTCTCGCTCGTCGCCCAAAGTGGGACGACTCGAAACACGTATTCTTCGTAGACGGTATCGAGATTCGTCGGACCCTCGTCGTCCGTGTGTTCTCGACACAGAGCAGCCGTCGCCTCGACCGCGCCGTGAACCCCCTCCTCCTGATAGCGTTCGAGGACCTGGAACGTCGCCAGAACATCGGTTGCGTGCTCGACGTTCGAGGAGCACCTGCGTCAGGCTGAGAACGAGCTGCTCACGAACGCGGGGCACTTCCTTCGGTCGGTTGGCGGCGACCTCGACGGCCGACCCGTTCCGGGTCGAAGTGGGACCGCAGGACGGCTCGACCGCCGACTGAGTGGGCGGGCGGGTCGTGGCCGACCGACAGTCCACGGCCGCTGTCGGCTCAGTCGTCGCTCGGGCCGGCGACGGCACCGCGGGACACGTCGCTCGTGTGGCCCAGGTGACGCGCCCAGACCAGCAGCATGCTCGGGAAGACGAACACGCTGACGAGGAACGACAGCGAGAGCGCGAGCACGACGAGCATCCCGAACGAGCGCAGCTGCGGGCTGGTGTGCAACAGCAGCGTGGCGAACGCGCCGCCGGAGGTGAGCGTACTGCCGAGCAGCGCGCCACCGGTGCCGGTGACGGCGGTCTGGAGCGCGGCGACGGGGTCGTCGCCCTGCGAGAGCTCCTGTGCGAAGCGGTCGCTGATGTGGATGTTGTAGTCGACGCCGAGGCCGACCGCGAGGCTCAACAGCAGCGCGGTGAGCAGCGTCACGGGGGTGTTGGTGACGTACATCCCGGCGAGCACGAGCCCGATGACGAGCGTGATAGGGACGACGGTGAGCACGCCGAGCGTGGCGCTTCCCTCGGTGAGCCGGTAGATGAGCCCGAGTACGATGCCGATGATGCCGAGCGCGATGAGCATCGTCTCGACGATGCCGTCGGCCATCTGGCCGAGCTCGGCGTTGGAGAACGTCGCCCTGCCGACGGCGGTGGCGGTGTAGTCGCCGTCGCCCTCGGCGACGTCGGCGACGCCGTGCATGGCCGCGGCACGGTCGTCGACCTGCAGCCCCTGCTCGACGGGGACGAGCAGCCGCATCGTGCGGTACTCGTCGTCCGTGCGCTCGACGACCCGACCGGCCTGCTCGGGGTTGGCCTCGTACAGCGCGTCGTAGACACCGGCGACGTTCCGGTCGGGAAGCCCGTCACCGTCGGTGTCGGCGTCGGACAGCACCGCGGCGAACTCCTCGTTCTGCGCGGCGACCCGCTCCATCACGGACAGCGGCGAGACGATGGGAACGGACCCGGCGCGGCTGAACACCTCGTCGCGCTCGGCCGCGTCCGCGCTAGCTCGTTGGACGCGTTCGAGCGCTGCCGGGTCGGTCACGTCGCCCTCGACGAGTATCATCGTGTACCGCTGGGCGTCGCTCTCGGCCTGGAACCGGTCGTCGACGTAGCGGTCGTTCTGGTACCACTCCGTCTCGGTGGCCTCCCACGCGAGCGGGCCGGGGAGATCCGTCTTCCACTCGGCGACGTCCTGTGAGGTCTGGTAGCCCTGTCGGTCGAGGTCGGACCAGGCGGCCGCACCGCCCGCCCCGGCGAGCACGGCGACGACGATGATCACGGGTGCCGCGACGCGGGCGGCCCTGACGCCGGCACCGAGCACCGGGGCGAGGTATCGCCCGCGCCCGAGCGGTGCCTTGCGGCGGTCGAGACCCACCCGTTCGAGCAGGCCGTCGATGCTGACCTTCAGTGCGGGCACGAGCGTCGTGAACACGACGAACGCCGAGACGACGCCGAGCGTGATGCCGATGCCGAGCTGGCGGATGCTGCCGAGCGGGCTCGTGAGGTTCGCGAGGAACCCGACGGCGGCAGTGATGGTGACGAGCAGCAGCGCGACGCTGACCGACGAGAGCGAGCGGTACATCGGCTCGCGGATGCCCTCGCCGTCGCCGCGCTGCTCGCGGTAGCGCATGAACACGTGGAGGCCGTAGTCGATGCTCAGCCCGGTGATGAGCACCGGTCCGATGATCATCGTCACGCCCGCGGGGATGCCGAGCCAGCCGAGGATGCCGAACATGCACAGCACGGAGACGATGACCCCGAAGAAGCCGACGAGGACGTCGACGAGGTCGCGGTAGGCGAAGCCGAGCACCGCGAGGATGAGCAGCAACGCGGCGGGCAGGATGAGCTCGGTGGTGTCGGCCCAGACCTGCTGGCTGTAGCCCTGCTGGGCGTGCTGCCCGACGGTGAAGAACTCGGCCCCGCCGCGCTCACCGGCCGCCTCGTAGAGGCTGCGCTGGGCGTCGGCCGGCGGGCCGAAGTTGTTCGCGCCCTCGGCGCTCGTGAACGTGAACACGGTCCGACGGCTCTCGGCGGTCGCGGTGCCGGGCTCGTAGCTGTTCGGGAGGAGCCGCAGCGCGGGCGAGCCCTCGGTGAACGTGCTCTCGACGACGGCACGCACGTCGGACTCGCTCGCGGCTTCGAGCGCTGCGACCTGTTCGTCGAGGCTCGCGTTACGGTCGCCGGCGAGGCGGGTCGCGACGACGTTCTCGACGCCGGTCACGGCGCTGTCACCGGTGAGCGCACCGGTGACGGACTCGTTCGCGCGGACCTCGCGCTGGTACGCCAGCGAGGCGAGCAACGACTCCTTCGTGAGCACGTTCCCGTCCGTCGCCCGGACGTAGACGTTGGAGTAGGTGACGTTGCTCGACCCCGCGTCGCCGTAGTGTTGCTCGATGTAGTCGGCCTTCTGGGCGACGGTGGTGTCGCCGAGGGCGTCGCTGTCGGTGGAGCTGTTCCCACCGGTGTCGAGCTGCGTGATACCGCCGATGAGGCCCGCACAGACGACGAGCATCACGAGGAGGACGATTCTGTTGTGGTCGGTGACAGAGCGGATGACCCTGTCCAGGGGACCCCCAGTCATGGTGTAGTCGGAGTGAGGATAGCGTTCTCCGTATAAACCCCTCCCCAGTTTCAGTCGCAGAAACTTACGCTGACGTGCTACCAAGACACACGAAAGCGGCTCCCGACCTGTTGGTTTCTTGTCGCTGGCTGCGATGGAGGGAGGCATGTCGAGTGCGACGCAGTCGCTCACGGAACCGGCCGTCCTGGCACACACGAAGCGACGGCTGTTCCCCGACGACGGCGAGGCGGCCTACGCCGTCGCGGACACGCAGTTCGCACGGACGAACTGGGTCGCCGACGCGGCAATCGCGCCCGAGGTGACCGAGACCCTCGCCCCGTTCAATCACGTCCAGGTCGGCTCGGGCTATCCGGACCTCGTCGGCGTCCGGAGCCTCGACTCCGACCTGCTCGCGGTCGAGCGCTTCGGCGACACGCCACCCCTGGTCGCGGTCGAGGCGAAGGGGTACACCGAGGCAGCCGGCGTCGACGTCCAGCGCGGTGTCGTCCAGGCGTACGACCGGCTCCACGAGGCGAACGCCGCGTACGTCGCCGCCCCCGTCCACGCGGTCTCCCAGTCGGACCGGACCCTCGCCCGCGAGCTGAACGTCGGCGTGCTCGGCGTCGGCGCGGACGGGTCGGTCGCGACGCTCGAACGCCCGCGTGTCGTCGGTAACCGGACGGCGGGCGAGGCCACCGCCATCCGCTTCCAGGCGAGCGCGCAGGGCGTCGCCGAGCAGTCGTTCGGCCTGAACCACCCGAAGAACTACGTGGCGTACCCGGTCGCGCTGGCCCACGACGGCGACACGGAGACGCTGCTGGCCGAGCACGTCGTCGCCGCCACGGACAGCGCACGCGGTGGCGCGACCTTCCTCGGGCTGGTCGAGTCGGACGGGCCGCGGGAGCTGCTCACCCCGCTCGGCCGCGAGGTCGTCCGGTTCGCGCGGCGCGAGCACGGCGACCTCGACGCGGCACTCCGACAGTTCGAGGACTGGCAGCGCTCCCGAAAGCGGTTCTACGACCTCGCGCCGCGCTGGGGACTCGTCACGCGACGCGTCGTCTTCGACTACCCGGCCACCCAGCTGCTCGTCGAGGAGCTCCAGTGTCTCCACGACGACGGCTTCCCCGAGCCGTCGCTCCCGCAGTTCGTCAGCTACCTGCACGAGCTGCACCCGTCGTTCACGGTCGAGCTGTTCCTCCGCGGCGACGAGTCGGTCCGCGAGCGCGTGCTCACCGGCGACGGGGAGCTTCGGACGGAACCGCTGTCCGACGGCTCGGTCTACCACTCCCCGACGGTGTTCCAGCTGAAGGCGCTGTGCTACCACGCGGGCATCCTCACCGAACGTGGTGCGGAGCCGTCACGACTGGAGCCCGAGGAAGACGTGTGGGCGCTGTGCGAGCCGGTCTGACCCCCGGCGAGTTCAGATCTCGACGGCCCAGAGCCGATAGTCCGGAGACCGGCCGTACACCTCGGTGAACACGTCGTCGACGAGCTGTGCGACCCGGTCGTCGTCGGTCCGCACCGTCAGCCGGGCGTGCGTGCCCTCGGCCTCCTCCGGGCTGACGAGTTCGTCGATGGTCGCCGACGGGTAGTCACGGACCAGCGTCTTCAGCCGGTCGAGCTCGTCGTCCGTGCAGTCCAGCGCGAGCGTGTCGTCGAAGTACTGAACCCACGGCGCGCCGTGGCCCTGCTCGGCGTCCGTCTCGTCCGGCTCGGTCGTCAGCGTGACGTACGGGCTCCCGCGCTCGCGGTGGGCGGCGAACGCGTCGACGACCAGCCGGCGGCGTTCCGCGGCGTCCGCGGCGTCGAATCGGGTCATGACGTGACGTTGCGGGAGTGGCTGGAAGAACGTGGCGTGTTCCGGTTGCCCGACTGTCCACCCAACACGATTGCCGCCGATGGCTCCGCGATACGAAAACATTACTTGCCGGCGAGAGAGGATTCGGGTATGGCCCTCAGGACACCGCCGTTGCGCGGACGCCACGAGGAGGCCGGTGGGTCGTTCACGGACTTCGGCGGGTGGGAGATGCCCGTCGAGTTCGCGGGCATCCGCACCGAGCACGAGGCGGTCCGCGAGGCCGTTGGCATCTTCGACGTCTCGCACATGGGCGAGGTGGAGGTGTACGGCCCGGACGCCACGAAGCTGATGCAGCGGCTGACGACGAACGACGTGACGGCGCTCTCGCCGGGTGATTCCCAGTACGCCTGCATCACCGACGAGGACGGCGTCATCCTCGACGACACGGTCGTCTACCGGCGACCCGACGAGGACGAGACGCCGACCTACCTCTTCGTCCCGAACGCGGGCCACGAGGACTGGATGGTCGAGCGCTGGACCGAGCACCGGGACGAGTGGGACCTCGACGCGACCGTCGACGACCGCACCGAGGACTACGCGATGTTCGCGGTGCAGGGTCCGGACGCGGAGGCCCACGTGCAGGCGGCGATGGCGAACGGCAGCGAGGTGGCGTCGCTCTCGCGGTTCAGCGCGACGATGGCGACCGTCGCCGGCGCGGACTGTCTGGTCGCCAGAACCGGCTACACGGGCGAGGACGGCTTCGAACTGGTCGTGCCGTGGGACGCCGCCGAAGACGTGTGGGACGCGTTCGACGGCGCCGAGCCGTGCGGGCTCGGCGCGCGCGACACGCTCCGGCTGGAGGCCGGCTTGCTCCTCTCGGGGCAGGACTTCGACCACGAGGAGAACCCGCATACGCCGTACGAGGCGGGCATCGGGTTCACCGTCAAGCTCGACACCGAGTTCGTCGGCCGCGACGCGCTGGAGGCCCAGAAGGAGCAGGGCGTCGACGAGCGGCTCGTCGGGGTCCGCCTCATCGACCGCGGCATCCCCCGCCACGGCTACGACGTGACCGACACCGACGGCGAGGTCGTCGGGACGGTCACGAGCGGGACGATGAGCCCGACGCTCGACGAACCAATCGGACTCGCGTACGTACCGACCGACCTGGCCGACCCGGAGACGCACCTGCGCGTCGTCGTCCGGGACCGACCGAAGAAGGCCGTGGTCGAATCGCTCCCCTTCTACCAACGATAACAATGAGCTTCGAGACACCCGACGACCGGAAGTACAACGAATCGCACGAATGGGCACTGCAGGACGGCGACACCGTCCGCGTCGGCATCAGCGACTTCGCCCAGGACGAACTCGGCGACGTGGTCTTCGTCGAACTCCCCGACGTGGGCGAGGACGTGACACAGGGCGAGGCGTTCGGCGTCATCGAGTCCATCAAGGCCGTGTCGGACCTCTACGCGCCCGTCACTGGCGAGGTCACCGCGGTCAACGAGGCGCTGTTCGACGCGCCCGAACAGGTCAACGAGGACCCCTTCGGCGACGGCTGGATGCTCGAGATCGGGCTGTCGGACGAGGCAGCGCTCGACGAGCTGCTCGCCGCTGACGAGTACGCCGACCAGGTCGCCTGAGTCGGCCCCGTGCTTTCGTCGGTGCCGAACGAGCACCGTAGCCGCGGCCTCGTCGACGTGTTTCAGTCCCGGGGAACCGGCGAGCGCAGCCGGGAGCTGCGGTGGCAACATCTGCCGCGAAGTGTGCAGGAACGAGCGTAGAACGCACATTCCATTGCTGGTTGTATGCAGCTATGTGCATACTCCGCCGCTCCGAACCACGGTAATCATATGCCAGTAGTCCCAACCGCGTCCCGTGACCCGAACCACGGCCGTGGGACAGCCACGGGCGAGTACATCAGAGTGACATCATGAGCGGACACCACACAACACAGGGAAGCCCCTTCGCGCCGCACACCGCGACCGACACCGAGGCGATGCTGGACGCCGTCGGCGTCGAAACCGAGGCCGAGCTCTTCGACATCCCGGACAGCGTCCGGTTCGACGGCGAGTTCGGCATCGAGCCACGGAGCGAGCGGGCGATTCGGGCGGAAGTCGCACAGACCCTCGAGAAGAACGACGACCTGGTGGAGCTGCTCGGCCGGGGCCACTACAGCCACTACGTCCCCTCGCTGGTCGACCACCTCTCGCAGCGCTCGGAGTTCCTCACCTCGTACACCCAGTACCAGCCGGAGGTCACGCAGGGGTTCCTGCAGGTGCTGTTCGAGTACCAGTCGCTGCTGGTCGAGCTGACGGGCCTCGGCGTCGCGAACTGCTCGATGTACGACGCCGCGACGGCGCTCGGCGAGGCGGCGACGCTCGCCGACCGCCTGCGCCAGACCTCGGGGACGCGTGTCCTCGTTCCCGAACACCTCGCCGACGGCCGTCGCGAGGTGCTGGCGAACTACGTCGGCGGCACCGACCTCACCGTCGAGGAGTATCCGATGGACGACGGGAACGTCGACGTCGAGGCGCTCGGGGGCGCACTCGACGACTCCGCCGTCATGGTCTACGCGGAGAACCCGACGGTGCGAGGCTGCGTCGAAGAGTCCCTCGAGACCATCGGCGACCTCGCACACGACAACGACGCGCTGTTCTGCCTCGGCTCCGACCCCGTCTCGCTCGCGCTCCTGCAGGAACCAGCGAGCGTCGGCGCGGACGTGGTCGTCGGTGCGGCCGACGTCCTCGGTCTCCCGACGAGCTACGGGATGGGGATGGGTCTGTTCGCCACGCGCGAGGAGTACGTCCGGCAGGTGCCCGGCCGTCTCGTCGGCGCGAGCACGGACGACACCGGGCGGCGGACGTACACGCTCACGCTCCAGACCCGCGAGCAGCACATCCGACGCGAGCGCGCCACCTCGAACATCTGCACGAACCAGGCGTGGGTCGCGCTCCGGGCGGCCATCCACGCGTCGTCGCTCGGCCCCGACGGGCTGGCCGACCTCGCAAAAGAAGCCGTCACCGACGCCCAGGCACTCGCCGACCGCGTCACCGAGGTCGTCGGCGTGAAGGCCCCGGTCCACGACCGCCACCACGTCCGCGAGTTCGTCGCCCACACCGACCAGCCCGCGCCCGCGGTCGCGGCGGACCTCGAGGACGAGGGCTACGCGGTCCACGTCCTCGGCGAGCACCACATCCAGCTCAACGCGAACGCGCTGGGGGAGAACGAAGTCGACGAGTTCGTCGACGCTCTCGCGGAGGTGGCTCGATGAACTACGACCAGGCGCGCTGGACCGACGACGACGAGCGCTACGAGCCACTCCTCAGCGAGAAGCACACCGCCCCGGCGGACCTCGACGACGCGCCGTTGCCCGACGAGCTGACCCGTGACTCGCTCGAACTACCGGACCTCTCGGAACCCGAGCTCGCCCGGCACTACACGCGGCTCTCGGAGATGAACTACGGCGTCGACTCCGGCCCGTACCCGCTCGGGTCGTGTACGATGAAGTACAACCCGAAGTTCACCGAGGACGTCGCGGCCATCGAGGCGGGCGCGGTCCACCCCGACCGCTCGCCCGAGAGCGTGCAGGGCAACCTCGAACTGCTGTACGACCTGCAGGACTACCTCGGCCGCATCGGCGGAATGGACGCGGTGACGCTCCAGCCACCCGCCGGGGCCGCAGGCGAGTTCACCGGCGTGCTCGTCGCGAAGGCGTACCACGAGCACAACGGCGACGAGCGCTCGGAGATCATCGTGCCCGAGAGCGCTCACGGCACCAACTTCGCAAGCGCCGCGCTCGCGGGCTTCGACGTGGTCTCCCTGCCCGGCGGCGACGACGGCCGCGTCGACCTCGACGCGCTCGAGGCCGCGCTCTCGGAGGACACTGCGCTCCTGATGCTGACCAACCCGAACACCCTCGGACTGTTCGAGCGCGACATCGAGGAGATATCCGAGATGGTCCACGACGCCGGTGGCCTGCTCTACTACGACGGCGCGAACCTCAACGCGCTGCTCGGCCGCGCCCGCCCCGGCGACATGGGCTTCGACATCATGCACTACAACGTCCACAAGACGTTCGCGACGCCCCACGGCGGCGGCGGCCCCGGCGCGGGCCCGGTCGGCGTCGTCGACGAGCTGGCCCCCTTCCTCCCGAAACCGCAGGTCGAGAAGCGCGACGGCACGTACGACCTGTTCGACCCCGAACACTCCATCGGGAAGGTACATGGCTCGCTGGGCAACTGGCTCGTGCTCGTCAAGGCGTACGCCTACATCGCCCGGCTCGGTGACCCCGGACTCTCGGACGCCAGCGCGAAGGCGGTGCTGAACGCGAACTACCTCGCTACCCAGATCGAGTACGAGGTACCGTACGGGCCGTTCCACCACGAGTTCGTCGCGAGCGCGGGCGACCAGGATGCGGCCGACGTCGCAAAGCGGATGCTCGACTACGGCGTCCACCCGCCGACGACGAAGTGGCCCGAGATCGTCGGCGAGGCGCTGATGACCGAGCCGACGGAGATCGAGAACAAGACGACGCTGGACCAGCTCGCCGACGCGTTCAACGCGGTCGCCAACGAGGACCAGGACGCACTCGCGGCAGCGCCCGAGCGCACGGCGGCCCGGCGCATCGACCAGACCGGTGCAGCGCGGAACCTGCGGCTCTCCTGGCAGGCACTCGACGACGAGTAGTCGCCCGGCGCAGCTCCGTCGAAGAACCGGGACGACCGACTCTCCTCTCGTCTACTCGAACAGCGCGATGGCCTCGCCGTAGCGGCGGGTCGGCTCCTGCCAGTCGACCACCGAGAAGAACGCGTCGACGAAGTCACCGCGTGCGGGTCCGTAGTCGTGGTAGTACGAGTGCTCCCAGACGTCCAGTGCGAGGATGGGATGGCTCCCCCAGAGTGCGCCCTGGTCGTGCTTGTCGACGACGACGTTGCGGAGCTGCTGGCTGTGCGTGTCGTAGACGAGCAGCGCCCAGCCGCCGGCGGCCGAGGCCGCGGCCTCGAACTCCGCTTTCCACGCCTCGTAGGAGCCGAAGTCCGCCTCGATGCGGTCCCGGAGCGTGCCCTCGGGTTCGTCGCCACCCTCGGGGCTCATGCACTGCCAGAACAGCTCGTGGAGGATGTGGCCCGACGCGTTGTGGGTCACGTCGCGGAGCGCGCCTGCGGAGCCGTCGGTCGTCCCCGCCTCGCGGTTCGCCGCCAGCGTCTCGTCGGCGGCGTTCCAGCCGTCGACGTAGCCCTGGTGGTGGGTGTCGTGGTGCCAGCGGAGCACCTGCTCGCTCACGTGCGGTTCGAGTGCGTCGTAGTCGTACGGCAACGGGTCGAGTTCGTGGTTCGCCATTGCAGGCAGTGCTATCGGCGCGAACGGAATATATGTTAGCTGAAATAAATTTTGGTAACTCGAGCGACGTACCAGGGGAGGCCGACGCAGGCGGCGTTTCGGGATAGGGACTGATTTGCTATTGCAACATACAGTTTATTAGTGGGCTACGGGGCGGTCGCTTCGGTCGTGAATCGCGGAACGCTGGCCCAAAACCACGGAAAACCCGGTTCAGTCGTGACTACACGGGGCTGCCGCCGCGGAGAACACTGGCTGGGGGTTCAGGCCTCGCTCGTGTCGACGTTGCCGTTGATCTTCACGAAGCCGTAGTCACACTCCGTGCAGTGCCACTTGACCTTCTCACCGAGGTGGACGTGTGTGCTCGCGGCACGGTAGAAGGTGACGTCGCTCTCGCAGTCGGGACAGTAGTGTTCCGTCTCCAGGCTCATGACACCCAGTCCGTGGGGACGGAACTTTATTGATTCGAAGCGCGGTCAGCCGAACAGCTCGTCCAGGTCGACTGCTTCGTCGTCGTCCGACGGCCTCGCTCCCTCGGTACGCTCGACCGACACACCGTCGACGAATCGGTCGAACGCGGCGGCGTCCACTCCCGATGTCGCAGCCTCCGCCTCGGCGTCGGCCAGCGCCATCACTTCCTCCGGCGACTCCTCGGCGAAGGTCTCGAACAGTTCTTCGGGGGCCGCGCGCTGGTCTGGGAGCGACATGGTGTTGTATCCCGGCGACTCCCACATTAATCTACGTCAGACGTCTGACGTACGAGGATGCTGGCGCGCGCGTGGTCATACACCGGGGTACGGGCGTGGACGAATCGTCGCCCGGGAATCGAAGAGTCCGCTGGTCGGTACGGCTGGTGCGAGCTCCGAACCTGAATTGGGACGGCATCGCCGAGGCTCGAACGGGGTCCGATGTGTCCCGTGCGAATCAGGCGGGAAACGGCGGTCATGGCCGGTTTCGACCCTCGTTCCGGTGGTCCGTTGTCGATTCGACGCCGGATGCGCCGTTCGCGGCCGCAGTGGAGCATCCCGGGCTGGTTCGCCTGACGGGGAGATAAACCGGTTACCACGATACGAAATGAGGGCTGCCAGTCCGTTCGCGGCCGGAGTTAAGTAGGTCTCGCCCGAACCGCTGGACATGAAGATATACACCGGCCGTGGCGACGACGGCATGACCGACCTGCGCGACATGTCCCGCGTCTCGAAGACGAGTCCGCGGATTGAGGCCTACGGCACCGTTGACGAGCTGAACGCGCTCGTCGGGACCGTGCGCCCGACCGGCCACGACGACATCGACGAGAAGCTCGCCGGGGTGCAGAACCACCTCCACGTCGTGCAGGCGGACTTCGCCAACCCGGACCCCGACGAGGACGACCCGGCCATCAGCGAGGAGCACGTCGACCAGGTAGAGGCCTGGATCGACGCCTACGACGACGAACTCGAGCCGCTCGAGTCGTTCATCCTCCCGACCGGGAGCGAGAAGGGGTCGCGGCTCCACCACGCGCGGACGGTCTGCCGGCGGGCCGAACGCCGTGCCGTGGCGCTGGCCGCAGATGCACAGGCCAACGAGGACGCCATCCAGTACCTGAACCGGCTGTCGGACGGGCTCTTCGTCTGGGCCCGTGTGGTCAATGCTCGTGACGGTGTCCCGGAGGAGAGTCCGACCTACTAGAGCCAGCCCCGGAGCCTGCCGAGGACCGACCGGCTCGCTCCATCGCGCCTGCGGTCCCTGATCCGGCCCTGGCCCAGCACGGCCGCCCCGGAGGCGTAGACGAGTCCACCGAGCAACGCGTCGATTGCGACGATGGGTGCCCAGGGGTGGATCCGGTAGAGCCAGTCGATAGTTCCGGCGGGGAGTACGCCGAGGTAGCGATGCTCGGCGACGAACCGTCGGTAGTAGCCGGTGTCGGCGGCGGCGTGGAGCGTCAGCGTCGCGTTCGCGCTGGTCTGCCCGTCGACCCGGAGGTGCCCCGGTGAGACGTCGACCCCCTCGCTCGCCGGCTCGAGGTAGACGTGGACGGGGACGAGCCCGCCGTTGGGCACCGCGTAGGTGAGGTTCGACGACGTACCCTGGCGGATGACCGTCGGGTTCTCGGAGTCGAACTCCGCGCTGACGACGCCGTACTCCTGTGTGCCCGCGGGGACGACCATCGCGGCCGTCGCCGCGAGGACGACCAGCAGGGCGAACCCGGCGAGCACCAGCCGGGCGGAGGTGCCGTCGTTACGACCGGTCGACCGCTCGCGGCGGCGACGGCTCCCGCCCCCCGTGAGGTACCAGTCGACGGCGTAGGCGACGGCCGAGAGCGCGAACAGCAGCGTCGCGAGCCCCTGCGTGCCCAGCAGCGAGCGCGTCCCGAACAGCGT
This sequence comes from Haloarchaeobius sp. FL176, assembly GCF_024609245.1. Lineage (GTDB taxonomy): Archaea > Halobacteriota > Halobacteria > Halobacteriales > Natrialbaceae > Haloarchaeobius. The sequence continues at coordinate 580,249 of NZ_JANJYH010000001.1, read as the reverse complement.
CGCGAGCCGTATCTGGACCGTCTCCAGCGCGCCCTGGAACCCCATGACGACGGTGCCGAGGTGCGGAATCACGACCACCTGCCCGTTCACCTGTAGCGCCTTCGCGACGATCTGGGCGTCCTTGACCGGTGGCTCGCCGCCGTCCTGGTCGGTAAACGGGTTGTTGTCACCCCGTGTGACGTAGCCCTGGTCGGTCTCCCCGACGACGCGATGGGTCGTCAGCCCGCCGCCCTGGACCTCCTCGGCCCGGAAGACGACCACGTCGCCCTCGGAGACGTCGCCCGCGACCGCCGACGGGACCGCGATGAAGCCGTCGCCAGGCTCCATCGTCGGCTGCATGCTCCCCGTCTCGACGTAGCTCAGGAGTATCGGCTGGCCGAGCAAACTGCCTGCCACCAGCGAGACGACGACGACCGCGAGCAACGCAGTGGCTCCGCGCGAGAGATACCGACGGTACGTGGATACCAGCGTCACTCCCCCACCGTATCTGTCAGTACGCGTGCTCAAAAGGTCCCGCCCTGACATTTCCGGGTGACGGAGGATGCCGTCGGTTCAGGGAGCGACCAGCCGCCGGCCCAGCACGACCACGACCAGCAGTGTGGCCGCGGTGACGACCATCAGGACGACCAGTCTGGGGGGAGCCGTGTCCGTGTCGGTTCGTGGCGACGTGGTTCCGGGCTGGGCCGGGTCCGGCTCCCGGTCAGCCGCTGCCGGCGTCCCCTGCTGGGTGGGGTCGGCGGGCTCGTCGGTCACCGGCGGCGAGTCGTCCGCGACGACGACCGTTCCAGCGTCGACGCCATCGACGGAGAGTTCGTACTCGCCCGGCTCGTCGAAGCTGACGCGTTCGCTGACCGTCGTCGACTCCTCGGCCCGCAACTCGACGGTAAGCGAGCCGACGTGCTCGCCGTCGACCGTGACCGGCACGGTTCGCTCGCCGTCGGCCAGCCCGGCGTTCATCAACTCGGCGGTGACCGTCACTGCCTCGCCGGGGGCGACACGCGGCGACTCGAGCCGGGCGTCGGTGACCTCGATGGCCGGCAGTCGGGTCGCGACGACGACGCTCGACAGCCTCGACGCGTTCGCGGCGTAGTGGACCCGCTCGCCGCGCTCGACGACTCTGGTGTCGAGTGCGGTCCACTCGCCGTCCGCGAGCCGGTACACCGTCACGTCGTCGGGGTCGGCCCCGCGCCAGTCGAGGTAGTCGCGGTCGACGCTCGCGTACACGGTCGCGTCCGCGACCCCGGTCGGAATCCGCTCGTCGTCGACCTGCACGTAGCCGTCGGCGCGCAGGACCCGCCCGTCCCCGATACCCGGCAGCCCGCCGAACGGCTCCGGACGACCGACCGCGTCGAAGACGACGGTCCGGTCGACCGTCGCGTCGAAGGCCACCCGGTCGAGGGTCACGTTCGCGCCCGCGACGTGCATCCCGTCGAGGTCGACCGTGACCGGCCCGTCGGGGTTCTGGATCCGCACCCGGCGCTCGTTCGGGGCCGGCGAGGCCACGGTGGTCAGTGTCTCGTCGGGGATGTCGAGGTCGGTTCCGCCGTCGGTCCTGTCGTCGGTCCCCGCGTCGCCCGAACCGGCGTCGGACTCGTCGGCGACGACGGCGTTCACCTCGAAGCTGTCGACCACAACGTCGGGGAGCACGTCGTCGGTCGTCACCACGCGCAGCCCCACCGCCACGCTCTCGTTCGGCGCGAGGTGGACCGCGCGGTCCGCGCCCTCGATGGAGCCATCGCGAGCGGTGAACGTCGCCAGCGGGTGGCCGGACTCGATCCAGACCCGGGCCGTGCTGTCGCCCTCGTTCGTGATGGTGAACACCTCCGGGATGGCCGTCACCGCGTCGTCGTTCGGCCCGTCGCCCTCGACGTCGGGGTTCGACGCGGTCAGCTCGATTGCGAGTTCGTCGTCCTCGTCGTAGTAGGCGTACTGCCCGTTCGGGCCCGGGTGCGGTTCGAGGACGATGGACTCGCCGATGTCGTCGCCTTGGGTGAGCTGGACCGCGCCGGTTCCCTGGAGGAGGGCGAGGGCTATGGCGAGGGTGGCGAGGGTGGTCAAGGAGATTTTGGTGGTGCTATGCACTACTACCGGCCTCCGTGCTGGTTGCTACTCGGCTTCGGGTTCCCATCCTGTCCTCTCGTGAAGACCCACCGGCGGAATCGAACCGCCGACTCGGCTGATGTGGAACAAGGGGGGATATAGTTCCAAGCAGCCAAGGTTCCAAAATGGGTGCCTCTTGTTTGTCGAAAGAATTGATCTGAGTTGGTTGGCCGCTCGGTCAGCTCTCAAACAGGCCTTCCAATTCGGCGTTTACTGCGTCTTCGCTAATGTCAGTGTCCGAGAGATCGAACGTGACATCTGCCATGTCCTCGTACGTCGAGAGGCTTGGTGGTTCGTTTGACATGCTATTTTACGGTTGTTTCGCAGTTATCTGTATCTCATCGCTTACCTCTACCGAGCCTACCGCACTGGACGGAAGTGCCATTGCGAGGAGGTTGAACCGGAGCTCATCGCCAGGACTCAGTCCCTTGATACCGATGAAGGAAAAATCCGGGAATGCTACCCCTGGCCATATGACACCCCATTCAATATCTACCTCGATTTCGTCTGGGTTTCGTGGTTCCAGGAGCACTGCGAGGGCGCCATCGATATCCGGAGGGAAAACGTCCCCATCAATATCACCGTAAGCCAACGGTGTCACGGCAACATCGACCTCCTGCGTCCCTTGATTTTGGACCTTGAAGATCTCACCGATACTGGTAACAGCATTGGTGTTGATGCCTTTGCCACCGGCAACACCATTCCCGATGTTGTTGTTCTGGTCGGTCAGGCTGATTGCCAGCGCATCGTTCGAGGTCGTATCAGCGTATTTTCCGTTCGGACCCTCGCCGGGCTGAATACCAAGATATGCGCTCGCGTCGTTTGCGACGGTAACGCTGATATCACGCTGGGCCTCGACGTTGGAGAACGCGCCGGTACCCATGGCTGCCGCACCGCCACCAGCGAGGGCCCCGAGCCCCAGCACGAATTTTCGTCGGTTCATTGTCACTACGTCTAGTTGGTTGCGGCAGCGGTGAAGGTCACTGAATCGAGGAGCTCGTCGCCGTCGCCCAGACCAGAATGACCCTCCGTGTCGATCTCGATACTGACAGTAACACTGTCACCAGTACCGAGGTTGACTGGGTTACTACCAATCGACTGTCCGTCGACGTAGGCGTTCCCGTCAGTATAGAACTTCACCAGAGAGCTATTGTCACCAGTCTTGCTGAGACTGACGTCAACCTCTTGCGTTCCCTGGTTCTTGATGACGAAGAGGTCATCTATCTGGGTCACTGCATCGGGATTGACACCGTCACCTCCAGCACTAGTTGCGTTACTGGAATCCAGGTTGATGGACAGCGTTCCACCGTTCCCATCGCCGGTCACGTACTCGGAGTTTGCGCCGCCGTCCCCCTCAAGGCGAAGGTACGCGCTTGCGTCGTCAGCAACCTCGACGTCGATATTCCGGGTTGCAGTCACGTTGGTGAACGCCCCGGTACCTAATGCAGCTGCCCCGCCGGCAGCGAGCGATCCGACCCCTGCGATGAACTTGCGTCGTTCCATGGTCGTGTTCTACCTCGTTCGAGCGACCACACACGAGCGTTGGTCCCCCGGTCCCCCCAGGTGACGCCGGCTCGCACCGGGTCGCTTCACTCGAACCCAATGGGGTGTACCCGTACTGTATTGAGTGACCTGAGCGATCTCCGGAGAACTCTGAGAACTGACACACTCGGTTCAGACCGGGTCGGAACGCCCCTCTGGCCCGCTCTGAGATGTTGGTATCATGTGTCCGAACAGCCGAATCGGTGGTTACACCTCGGAACCAGCAAGGGTTGCCCCAACACCTCCGAAACGCGGCCTCGCCGCACTGGAACCGTCGATATGAACCGATTACCGTACCCGGTACGGGGGTAATACGGTGCTAAACCAACCCCCCGAACTGATAATTTAGTTGAAGAGTGGGTCAGTTTTTTATGGTCGTGAGATAACACGTCAAATGACGCATGGGGGTCGCACAAGCGAAGGGGGACGAGGAGGCGCAGCCATCGACACGCGTCTCCGAGGACGAGCTGTTCGACGTGCTCTCGAACCACCGGCGACGGTACGCGGTGCACGTCATGAAACGAGAGGACGCGGAGCGACTGGAGCTCGGCCCGATGGCCGAGCAGATCGCCGCCTGGGAGAACGACGTCGCGCTGTCGGAGGTGGGCTACGAGGAGCGCAAGCGTGTCTACACCGCGCTCCAGCAGCAGCACCTGCCGATGAGGGACGACGCGGGCGTCGTCGAGTTCGACAAGGACCGGGGGGTCGTCGAGCCGACGCCCGCGCTGGCGGACGTGGACCTCTACCTCGACGTCGTCCGGGGGAAGGAGATCCCCTGGAACGAGTACTACCTCGGGCTGTCGGCGGTCTCGCTGGCGCTCGTTGCCGGCGTGGGGATGAACGTGACGCCGTTCACGCTCCTCCCGGAGTTCGCCTGGATCGTGTTCATCGTGGTCGCGTTCGCCTGCTCGGCGCTGGCGCATCGCTACTACGTCGCCGAGGTCGAACTCGGCAGCACGGAGGCACCACCGGAACTGGACCGATGACCAACCTGAAGCTGCTGAGCGTCGCGCTCGCCGTGGCGGCAGCAGCAGCGCTCGTGACCGGCTCGGCCGGCTTCTCGTCGGTGACGGCAGACCGGGGGGTCTCCATCAGCGTCGTCAAGGACGACGAGGCGCTGGTGAACGTCGAGGCCTGCGACACCTCGGCGAACCCGAACCAGGGGACCCAGACGCCCGTGAAAGTCCGGGTGACGAACCAGCTCTCGACCGACCTGACCGTCGAAGGCGTCAACGGCGAGGCCGTCCCGCCCGGGCAGGCGACGGTCCCCCCCGGCGGTGCGGTGATCTTCAACCAGGCCTACGACTCGCCGGTGTCCGCGGTCACCGTCGAACTCGAGAGCGAGGGTGGGACGGGGGTCACACTGACCCGGTCGGTCGTCGAGAAGTCGAGCTGTCCGTTCCAGGCTGGGAACGGCGGGAACGACGGCACCGGTGCCGGCCCCAACGATGGTGACGACGACGCGGGGGACGACAGCGATGGGAACGACGACAGCGACGGTTGAGGGGTCGGTCCGTCCCGGTCAGACCCGCTCGTAGACGATCATGCCGCCACGCTCGTGGCACTCGATCTCGCCGCGTTCTTCCAGCACGTCGAGATGTCCGATAGCCTCGCTCATGCCCGAGAACTGTTCGGTCACGGGCAGGTTCTCGAACAGGCCGTGCATCAGGTCGACCGCGGTCATCGGGCCGTCGAGTAGCTCGCGAACGTCGGCCGTGCGGTCTTCGTGTGCGTCGAGTATCTCCTGGATGCGATTCGCCGGGTCGGTGATGGGCTCGCGATGGCCGGGAAGCAACCGGTCGTAGCCGGCGTCACGCTGGCGCTCCAGACAGTCGTTGTATCGCGGGAGGATGCGAGGACGCTCACCGCCGGACTCCGTCGGTGGCTGGAGGAACGGGTTGGGCGTGATGTCGGGGAGGACGTTGTCGCCGACGATGCAGACCGTGTCGCCGTCGTCGTCCTCGTAGGTGAAGGTCACCTCGCCGAGAGCGTGGCCGGTGACCTCGTCTACGGTGAGTTCCGTGCCCGCGACGGTGACGGTGTCGGCTGCGGCGAGCGTGACGTCCACGTCCACGTCGGGTGCGTAGTTGAGATACGCCTCGGGCAGCTCGGTCACGGTTTCGGCCGTCGCCGCGGACATGCCGTTGCGCTCGAAGAAGTCGGTGAAGAACTCGCGCTCGTACTCCCAGCGGCCCGCGAAGTCGCCGACGATCTCGGCACAGGGCTCGCTCGCGCAGACCGTCGCGCCGCGCTCGGCGAACCGGTGGGCGCTCCCGAAGTGGTCGGGATGCGGGTGGGTCACGAGCACCCGCTCGATGTCGTCGGGCGTCAGGTCGTGCTCCTCGAGCGCGGCGAGCAACTCGGCCCACGCCTCCTCGCTGTCGGGGCCGGGGTCGACCAGCGTGCGCCCGGCGAGGTAGGCGTTGATGGGGCCGACCTGGAAGGGAGTCGGAATCGGATACCGCTCGAACATACTCGGGAGTGACCCCTCTCGGAAGTAAACCCTTGGGCCTCGGCGAAAACGGTGGGTCGGCGGGACAGGCAGGAGTGGGTCCCGAAGTGATGCCCACGGGTCCCTGGCGCGTCTGTACGCGCCTCGTGGCATGAGTTGCTATGGGAGTCCAGACGGCGGCTGTGGCACGGAGTGGATTCCTCGCCGACCGCGGTTTTAGGTCTGCCTAACAATCACAAAAAGCCACCGATTTTGGCCAGACTAAAAGATAGTGTTCTGACCTTGTACTGGCGACACGTTTATTGCTTGCTCCACCGTACTCTCGTCTATGAACCGCCACTTCAGAGACGCCCGATACCACGCCCGACGCACCGCCGAAGAACTCGCCGACGGCATCGAGATGGAGTTCGAGCCCGTCCGCGAGCGCGTCGAAGCCCGCATCGACGAGTACCGCGGCGTCGAGGAGCCGGAACCCGAGCCGAGTCGCGCCGAGCGTGTCCGCAGGGTCGGCTCGAACGCCCGCGACCGCCTGGGCGGAATGCCCATCAGCCGGTAGGCTGGAAGGCAACCCTTAAGTTTCGGAACCGGGTAGCGACAGGTGTCGCGGGTTGGTGGTCTAGTCCGGTTATGACACCTCCTTCACACGGAGGAAGTCGGCAGTTCAAATCTGCCCCAACCCACTGAGTTTCTTACCGCTGCTTAAGGAAGAGCGGACGCGCCGTAGCGACCGCTCTCGCCGCCGAAATCGCCGGAATCAGGGTTGGCGATTCGGCCGGTCAAAATCCTATCTCGTTAAGTCACTTACTGCGGCCCCTCGCCGTCGCGCGGTTTTCATATCCGAGAGGTGGTCAGCGTGAGTGCCGAGAGCCAGTTCGGTAGCTCGACCGCGGACGATCTCTGGAGACGGTCGTCGGGAAAGACTCCGGCGACGGTTCAGAGCCGCCGTTCGACCTCGGAGAGCACGACCGGCGGGAGGTCGAGCCGGGCGAGGAAGGCGCGGCGCTGACTATCGTCGCCGTGGCCTGCGACGAACCCGTTCAGTCGCGCCGCTACCGTCGAGTCGACGAGGCCGTCGCCGAGGCGGTCGACGAGCTCGTCCCCGAGAACCGGCGTCGACCGGAGCTCGTACTTCTGGTGGTAGGCCTCGGCCAGGGTGAAGCCGTCCAGCGGTTCGATGGCCGTCTCGTTCGTGCGGTGGGTACTGGCGGCGATGCGCTCGCGGACCCGTTCTGCGGTCGCCAGTTGCTCGTCATCGGAGGCCAACACGACGCTGCGATACTGGCGTTTGCCCGTCGCGGCGGGGGTGTGACAGTCCCAGAACGTCTCGAGCAGCGCCTCGTAGGACAGCTGGTCGGGAACGTACTCGACCTGGACGACCTCGGTGTGGTCGCCAAGCGAGTGGTACGTCGGGCTCGGGGTGTTCCCGCCGGCGTACCCGACGCGAGTTCGGACGACGCCCGGGAGCGCGCCGAAGCGGGCCTCTGGTCCCCAGAAGCAGCCCGCACCGAACGTCGCAGTCGCGGTCTCACTCGGCGGCGGGGCGGCCGCGTCGATGCTCGCCGGGTCGGATGTCTGGTCCATACACAGTCCACGGCCTCTATGGGGTTGGGTCCGTCGGAACGGGGCCGCCCAGCGTTGCGCTTTCATCTCGCCGCGGCGGTAGCGTTCGACGGGGACGTACTCACGGGGTGGCCGCGTCGCGGTTCCTCCTCGAACGCTGCGCTCTGGTCGTCGAACGCCAGTCCGGCTATCGGATTCAGAGCGGCCACGAGTCCGGCGTCGGTACTCCAGCACTGCGTCGAATGGAGGGCGAACTCCAGTACTCGATACGTGTCGACCCACGGGGAATCAGTGGCAGGCTACAACTCGTAGTTCGGCGAATTCTGGTCCCGGGTGCCCGGTGTAATCGCGTGAGGACAGTTGCCTTCATGCTCAGTCAAAAGCTAGTTGAACCTTCCGGCACCTTTTCACTTTGGTCTATGGTACTCGTTGGCGTGCCCCGTCTCCGAACTCTCCTCGTCGTTCTCGGGTGGCTCGTCCTCCTCGCCGGCTGTAGCGGCGGGCCGGAGGCCGATACGACTCCCACGCCGACGGACACCGAGCCGCCGGACCGAGCCACCGAACACAGCACCGCCGAACCGACGCCCGTCGGCACGCCAGCGACCCGAACGTCGGTGCCGACGCTCACGGGCTCGACCGAGGTCGCGGACCCGCCCGACCCGCGAACTGTCGCGACGAACTTCGAGCCCAACCAGTCCCTGGACACCATCTACCGGCGTGTCGAGGCGCTCCGCGGGCTGACGGCACGCGAACAGGTGGACGTCTCCGTCCACGGGATCGACATCTTCAATCCCGAGACCAACGAGCAGATGCAAGTCGGCGAGCCGTTCGACTACCCCGACGACGCTGCGGGCATGGACGAGACCCAGACGAAGGCCCTCCAGCTGTACTCCTCGGAGCCGGTGCCGCTCAGGGGGTTCGCCGCGGCCGGGATGGCGCGAGCGACCCTGGTCAACGTGGCGAACGAGAGCGCGTACGAGCGCATCGCCGACGACTCGTTCGAGGTGCTCCTCGTCCACGAGTTCGCGCACACGCTGCAGGAGCAACACAGCCTTACCGAACACCGCCGGACGGGGACCACCATGGCGACCGACTCGGACCTCGCGGGCATGATGCTGACCGAGGGCGACGCCACCCTCACCGCATACCGGTACTGGCGGGAGTACGACGCCGGCGGGGAGAACCCGCTCGCGCTCCGGAACACGACGACCGAACGCGGTATCTGGTCGCTCGGCTTCTACGACAAGACGCGGTACTACGGGGCCCTGTATCTGGAGGCCGTCTCCGACGAGCAGCGGAACGCACACGTCAGCCAGCCGCCGGACACGACCGCCGAGGTGATGCATCCGGACTCGACCTGGGAACTCCCGGGACCTGCGGTGAGCGCACCTGTACCGACCGGCTGGACAGTCCAGGACGAGAACCGCGTCGGCGAACTCTCCATCCGGTACACGCTCCGGACGAACGGCATTCCGTACGAACGAGCGGCCGCCGCGAGCACGGGATGGTGGAACGATTCGATGCGGACGTTCGACCGTCCTGACGGAGTTGCGACGTCCTGGTCGACGCGCTGGGCGACCGCGGAGGATGCGAGGGAGTTCGCGAACGCGTGGCGTGCAGTACTCGAGAACCGGGGCGCGACGCGGGAGGACGGCGGTTTCAGGGTTCCCGGAACCGAGCACACGCCCGAACTGTCCTACGTGATTGTCCGTGACGGGCCGGTCGTCCACGTCGCGACGGCGTCCACGACAGCGGACGCACGCTCTATCGCGGCCGCCAGCGGCGCGTCGAACCGCTCGCAGACGGACGCGCCAGCGGCTTCCACGACGGCGAGCGGCGCGGCCTCCATCGGCGACTGTTCGCCGGGACGCGCCCACTCCGGTTCGGCCTCGACCGTCGATCTCCGGACCGCCGAAGACGGGTCCGCGGCCGCCTGCCAGCGCCACCACGACGCGAACCCAGTGAGCGTCGACACCGATGAGGACGGCATCTCGGACTTCGTCGAGCGCAGTGGCGTCGTCGGACATCATCCGCGGACGGTCCTTCCCGAACTCCACGACACCGAGAAGGACGTCGTGGTCGACGTGGTGTACGCGACTTCCGTCGCGGACGACCAGCGATTGCGCGAACAGCAGGTGGCGAACATGCGGTCGACGTGGGCGGGATTCCCCGTGGAGAACTCCGGTAGTACGTCGGGCGTTCACCTCCACGTTCGGACGCACGACAGCGCGGAACTCGAAGGCGAGTTCGGCACGGATTTCGACGCCGAGGATGTCGACGCGTTCTACGAGCGGCGCTACGGGCAGTCACCGGGTGACGGCGTGGTCAATCTGGTCGTGGTCTCGGCGTTCGACGTCGGCTCGTCGGAGGTGGTCGCGTTCGGGTCCCGCGGCGGGAATATCGCCGTGGTTCGAGCGAGCGAGTCCCGGCCCATCGTCGTCACGCACGAGCTCATGCACCTCATTCTGGGCTCCATCCACGGCGAGCGCGACTGCGACATCGCGACCGATAGCAGCCACACGTGCCGGGGCTACCTCGCTCCCGGGGGCCAGGCTGAGCCGTTCCTCACCGAGTTGCTGACACAGGCGCTCAATCGACCCTGGTCGAACCCGAACGCATCGGCCGCCGAGAACCGCACCGTCGTGGGTCACCGACCCGCCGCGTGAGAGTCGCTGTGAGCGCCGAAGCGGACGGAGCAGGGGCGAGAGCCTGCCTCGACGTGGGTCGCCAGTAGCGGCACCTTGAGCGACGAGCGACCAGGTCTGGGCGAGTTCGCCGTGGCGAACGGTCATGTCACTCCAGTCCATAGCGACGGTGATGTCGCAGACGCCACCCGGGCCGAAGGGGCAACCGGTGTTCGGGAGCAGCAGACGCTACGCACGGGACCCGTTCGCGTTCCTGACGGCGCTAGAGGGGTCGTACGGGGACATCGCACAGTTCGACATGGGGCCGCTGAACACGTACATGGTCGCGGACCCGGCCACTATCGAGCGGATACTCGTCTCCGAGGCGGACGCGTTCCGGAAGCCGGCGTTCCAAGACGACCCGCTCGGAGACCTGCTGGGCGAGGGGCTCCTGCTCAGCGAGGGGAAGACCTGGGAGAAACAGCGCGAGCTCGCGACGCCGGCGTTCAACATGTCACGGCTCTCCGGGCTGTCCGGTCGGATCGCCGACCACGCCGAGTCGCTGGTGGCCGACTGGTCGGACGGCGACGTGGTAGATATCGAGGACCAGATGACGCAGGTGACCATCGACGTCATCTGCGACCTGATGATGGGCGGCGAACTCTCGGCGGCCCAGCGCCGGACCGTCCAGAACCAGCTCGAACCGATCGGGCGTCGGTTCGAACCGGAGCCGGTGCGAAGCGCCGTGCCGGACTGGGTGCCGTTGCCGGGTGACGAGGAGTACCGGGCGGCCGTGGAGGAGCTGGACGGCCTCATCGGGGAGATCGTCGCCCGTCGGCGGACCGAGATGGCGGGCGGCACCGACGAGGCGTCGATGGACTTCCTCTCCATCCTGCTGCGGGCACAGGAGCGGGGCGAGCAGTCGGAGCAGCAGCTCAGGGACGAGATGATGACGATGCTGCTGGCGGGGCACGACACCACCGCGCTGACGCTCACCTTCACCTGGTACCTGCTCTCGGAGCATCCCGAGGCGGAGCGGCGGGTCTACGCGGAACTCGACGAACTCCTCGACGGCGACGGCGACCGGTCGTGGATGGAGGTGGTCCGCGAGATGGAGTACACCGAGTGGGTCATCAACGAGGCGATGCGGCTCTACCCGCCGGTCTACGTGATGTTCCGGACGCCGACTCGCCCGTTCGAGGTCAACGGCTACACCGTTCCGGAGGGGGCGACGCTCATGCTCCCGCAGTACGCCGTCCATCGGTCGGAGCGGTTCTGGGACGACCCGGACGAGTTCCACCCGGAGCGCTGGCGGCCCGAGCGCGCGGGCGAGCGGCCCCGGTTCGCCTACTTCCCGTTCGGCGGCGGCCCCCGGCACTGCATCGGCAGGCAGCTCGCGCTGCTGGAGGCGCGGCTCATCGTCGCGACGGTGGGCAGCGAGTACCGCCTGCGGTACGCCGAGGACGACCCACTGGAGCTGTTACCGACGCTGACGGCACATCCGGTCGATGGTCTCGAGATGCGGGTCGAGCGTCGAGAGAACTGACGCGAGCGCGCCGACGGCGCAGTCACGCAGGGCATCGCCGTCACACGGTCGTTCGCCCTGTCACCGCCGTGTCCGCCCGGGGCGCGGTCGGTGTGCAGTGCGCTCGTGACGTGCTACCGTGCCGAGATCACGCGAGCGACGCGCTGGCGTCGGTCGCGTCGTCGTCGACTGGGTCGGCGCTCGTCTCGATATCGTCGAGGTCGTCGACGGTCTCCGCGTCGGAGTCGGACTTCGTCGACACTGTCGAGTCCTTCGCGGCGTTCAGTTCGCGCTCGATATCTTCGCGACCCTTCTGGAACTCGCCCATCGCCTCACCGCTGGCTCGTGCTAGCTTCGGCAGTTTGTCCGCGCCGAAGAGCAGGATGACCAGCAGGAAGATCAGAACAATCTCCGGGCCGCCGATTCCCCCAATGAACAGCGGTGTCATCATAACTCTAACCGAACACTGATAGGACGTATGAGTAGATAAACATATCGTAGGTGATATTTGTGCCGCCGGGATGCACAGCTTTACGTCGGAAACGGCGTAACCGAGCGACGACGCGATGGAGACGGAACACGCCTGCACCGTCGGCGACGCCCGCGACATGACGACGCTCGCGAGTGACTCGGTCGACCTGGTCGTCACGTCGCCGCCGTACCCGATGATAGAGATGTGGGACGAGACGTTCACGTCGCTGAATCCGGCCATCGGCGACGCACTCGACGCCGGCGACGGCGAGCGGGCGTTCTCGCTGATGCACGACGAGCTGGCGGCGGTGTGGGCGGAGCTCTCGCGAGTGGTCCGCCCCGGTGGCATCGTCTGCTGCAACGTCGGGGACGCGACGCGCACGCTCGACGGCAGCTTCTCGCAGTATCCGAACCACGCTCGCGTGACCGCCGACATGCGCGAGCTGGGGTTCCGGCCGCTGCCCGACGTACTCTGGCGGAAACCGACGAACAAGGCGAACAAGTTCATGGGCTCGGGGATGCTCCCGACGAACGCCTACGTCACCCTCGAACACGAGTACGTACTGGTGTTCCGCAAGGGCGCGGACACTCGGCCGTTCGAACCGGGAGCCGACAGACGGTACGAGAGCGCGTACTTCTGGGAGGAGCGCAACGACTGGTTCTCCGACGTCTGGACCGACCTCACGGGCACGATGCAGGACCGGCACGTCGACGACGCGGTCCGGAACCGGTCGGCGGCGTTCCCCTTTGCCCTCCCCTACCGGCTCGTGAACATGTACTCCGTCTACGGCGACACCGTGCTCGACCCGTTCTGGGGCACCGGCACGACCACACTGGCGTCGATGCTCGCGGGCCGCCACTCCCACGGCTACGAGCTCGACGCGGGCTTCGCGGCCGCGTTCGACGACCGGCTGGACGACCTGCCGGCGCGCTCCCGCGCGCTGGTCGACGAGCGCCTCGACCGGCACCGTGCCTTCGTCGAGCGCTGTCGGTCGGAGGACGACACGCTCGGGTACGAGGCCGAACACTACGACTTCCCGGTGCGGACGAAGCAGGAACGGCGCATTCGCTTCTACGACGTGACCGACGTCGAGGGCACCACGGACGGCTACCGCGTCTCGTACGACCCCCGGTGAGTCGCCGCGCGCCCCTGTCAGACAATCGTTACGAGTACGAGTATTCCGAGCGGGATACCCGTGACGACCGCTGCCGTGCCACGCGAGATGTCGGCTTCGACTGCGAGGCCAGCCGAGAGGATGGAGAGCTGCCAGGCTGCAGTCAGCAGCGACGCCAGAGCGACGAACGGCTCGACGGGAGCGATGGCGGCCCTGACCGCCGCCGGCGCGGACTCGAGGTTCGAGATCGTCACGTCCGCGAGCGCGAACTGGAGGATCGCCAGTCCGGCGAGGAGTCGGGCGAACTCGGGGACGGCGGCCCAGCCCGCGACCGAGAACGAGCCGGAGAGGCTGGTGTCGCCACCGACGAGCAGGCCACCGAGGTACACCGTGACGCCACCGGCGAGCCAGAGCAGGAACGGCGCGAAGACCACCGTTCCGACGAGCCCGTTTGCGGCCTCCCGCACGAGCGAGCCCGCATCGCGTTCGATCTCCGCGGGCTCGTCGCAGCCCTCGCTGACGCGGGAGTCGTTGTCGAAGGCGTCACAGATTCCCTGTGGTGGGCGGTCCGGGTTGTCGACCATCACGGTCCCCTGGACGGCACCGGCCAGCATGCCGGCCACGATGGTGACGCCGACGGCGAGTGCGATGGCGAGGCCGACGACGGCGAGCGCGGCGACGGGGAGTGTCGAGGTCGTGCCGTGCTCCTCGAAGAAGGTCCGCGGTTCGAGCAGGAACTGACGGACGGGGTGGAGGGGAGCCATCACCGGGTCGTTCGCAGACGACCCCTGAAAACCTTCTCCTCTATCGAACAGGTCAGATAATGTACCACTCCCGGAGCAGGACGCCGATTGCGGCGAACGCCCGGAACCCCATCCCGAAGGCGACAGCCGACGGAACGATGCCGAGGAGGGCCGCCCGCTGGCGACCGAGGTCGTGGCGGACCGTCAGCCCCAGGACGTACAGCCCGATGGCCCACAGGCCGACCGCGGACCTGACGGCGGGGCTCGGGACGCCCGCGACGACGCAGGGTGCGGTCGCGTAGCAGAGTATCTGGACGGTCTCGCTCACGCCGCCACGGTCGGGCGCGAACGGTGCGAGCAGCACGGTCTGGAGCGCCGCGAGCAGGTGGACTGCCGCCGGCGCCACGAGCAGTACCGTGACGCCGAGCCAGAGCGCGGCCGAGAGCGGCTCGCTGTCCGCGACGACCGGGTAGGCGTCGTCCACGAGCGCGAACCGGACGCTCTCCTCGACGAGCACGACCGCCATGGCGAACACGAGGCCCGGGGCCTGGTCCGAGGGGCCGATACCGTTCGCGAAGAAGCGTCTCGGCCTCACGAGTACCTCGACCCACGCGCGAACCAGCCCGCCTGGGCCGGGCGCACGACCACCCTCCGGGTTCTCTGTCCACTGAGTCATGTCAGTCGCTCCTGAGCGTGTGGCAGCTGCGACAGCGCGCCTCGTAGGACTCCTCCGCGCCGACGACGATGGTCGGGTCGTCGCGGTGAGCGGGCTCGCCGTCGACGAACCGCTGGGTCCGGGTCGCCGGCTCCCCGCAGACCGCGCAGATGGCCTGCAGCTTCTCGACGTACTCCGCCGTGGCGATGAGCTGTGGCATCGGCTCGAACGGCTCGCCGCGGTAGGTCTGGTCGAGCCCGGAGACGAGAACCCGGCGACCCTCGGCCGCGAGGTGGTCACAGACGTCCACGAGCGTCGTGTCGAAGAAGTTGCCCTCGTCGATGGCGACGACCTGCTCGCCGTTCAGCTGCTCGACGATGTCCCAGACGCCCTCGCCCTCGGACTCGACGGCGACGGCGTCCCAGCTCCGTCCTTCGTGGGAACCGACGGTGTCCGTGCCGTACCGGTCGTCGAGTGCGGGCGTGAACACCGCCACGTCCTGTCCCGCGATCTCGGCGCGTCGGAGGCGTCGGAGCATCTCCTCGGTCTTCCCCGAGAACATACTCCCCGTGATGACCTCCACCCACCCGCTGTTCGTGATGGCGTGCATTCGACCGATACCGGGTGAGCCGACACTAAAGACGTTACCCTCTCGGGTCGTCGCGGCTACTCCGCGCCGACGTTCTCCTGGCTCTCGAAGGAGGCCGGGTCCGGCTCGATGTTGGCGTACTGGACCGCACGCCGGCCGAGCGTCGCCACGCGGTCCGCGAGTCCGTCGTCGACGAACGTGCCGCCGTCGAACGCATCGTACGCCTGCGGGATGGCCGCCTGGTGCGGAATGACCCAGGCGTTGAGTGCGCGGCAGACCGAGCGAAGGTGTTCGAGCGCGGTCACCGGGAAGTGCCCGCCGGAGACCGCCAGCAGGCCGACGGTCTTGTCCTCGAACTCGTCGAAGCCGCAGTAGTCGAGCGCGTTCTTGAGCGGCGTGGCGTACGAGCCGTGGTACATCGGGGTCCCGAGCAACACGGCGTCGGCCTCCCTGACGGTGCGGGTGAGTTCCGGTGCATCGCCGGCGTCGTCGTCGTCGGCGTCGTACACCGGAAGGTCGTACTCCCGAAGGTCGACGAGTTCGGTGGCCGCGCCGGCGTCCTCGGCGGCCGACAGCGCGTGCCGGAGCGCCCGTCGGGTGTAGCTACCGTCCCTGAGACTACCACAGACCGCGATGACGGTGGTGTCGTCGTCGGTGGACATGGGTTTGGCCACGGCGCCCTGGGTAAAGTAGCTGCAGGGAGCCACGAACGGCCGGTCGCTTCAGACCTGTATCTCCGTCGCCTCGTCACGGTAGGACTCGAACTCCTCGCGGAGCCACGCGACCGCGTTCGGGTTCGTGTTCCGGACGACGACCTGCACGCCGTTCTCGGTGTAGATGCCGAAACTCGCCTCCGTGGTCCCGTCATCGTGGTCGACGAGCATCAGCCCGAGCGGCGGTAGCTCGTCGATCTGGTAGAGAGTGACGCCGTCGGTGTCCTCGCCGAGGTAGTCCGCGTACGTCGTCGCGAGCTCGGTCAGTGCGTCGGCGCTGAACACCAGTTCGGTCTCCAGTCCGTCGCGCTGGATGCGCTCGTTGAACGTCTCGACGTACGCGCCGTGGATCGACGGCGAGACGCCACGCACGCGCTCTGCCGTCGAGACCAGGTCCACCGTCTCCCGCATCGCCTTGTCGGGTGCGTGGATGTCTGCCTGTGTCACCTCGCCGTCGACGAACATCGCCGGTGGAATCAGGTCGGGCTGGGGGAGCGTCGAGAGCCACTCGTCCATCCCGCAGATGGCGTCGACGGCGTGCTCGAACCGATGGAACTGGTCGACGACCTGCCGACCCGGGACCGTCAGCTCGAAGCCCTCGTCGCCGCGGACGACGAGGCCGGCCATCTCCAGCTCCCGGATGGCCCGTCCCACGGTGGAACGGGCGACCTCGCAGTCCGCCGCCAGCTCGGGTTTCTCCTTCGGTTCGTCGTACAGCGACGCGAGAAAAGACCGACGTTTCGACAGTAGCTTCAGCACTTCGCCTACGTCATCGGCACCCATACTCCCATCGTGACGGTCGATTGGTATACAGATTACGGCATCCCAACGCCCGTCAGCCGGTCACTCACGCCGGCCCCAGACGAGTTTCTCGCGGTCGAGCTGGACGGTGCAGTCGCCATCCACCCGGAGCTGGCACGACAGCCGTGGGTAGCCGAAGCGGTCCGCGAGCCGGTCGTGCCAGTGCTCGGGTGCCTGTTCGTCGACGAGACGGACGCCGCAGGTGGCACAGAGGCCGCGGCCGCCGCAGTTGAGCCGGCGGGTCGCACGGGAGTGCGGGGAGATGCCGTTCCGGCGGAGCACGTCGCGCAGGCGTGCGCCGAGCGGCGCGACCAGCAGGCGCTCGTCGTCGCCATCGAAGACGGTGACGTACGCGATGTCCTGGCTGTCGGCGGGCACGGCTCCCTCTTCGCGCCACAGGGTGAAAAACACGCGCCGGGCCCGGTGCCCGACGGTTGGTAAAACTGATATTTGAGCTTGGGATAGTTGAAAGGTACTCCCCCTCCAAGATGGATGCGTGCCCCGCGGCGCTTCGGCCCTCCGTGCCGAAGCCGACCCCACGTCAGTCGTTGCCACGATGCGTGTCGGTCGCCCACCGGCCCAACCCAACCGCCCTGCGTCCGGGGCACCATCCGACCCACTGTCCCCCTGACAGGGTTCCCGCAGCTCGCACCCACTTCCCGGTGCGCTGCCCTCCAACCATCCATCTGCCACGCCGGAGGCCCCTGCCCACGACCTCCGGCGGGCTCCGTTTTCACGCCCGCGAGAAACAGGTGTTGTCAGCTACTCCATCACGACCAGCACGTCGCCCATGTCGACGCTCTGGCCCTCCTCGACGGCGATCTGGGTGACGGTGCCGCCGCGAGAGGCGACCACGTCGTTCTCCATCTTCATCGCCTCGAGCACGACGAGCACGTCGCCCGCCGCGACCTCGTCGCCCTCGTCGACGTCCACGGAGAGGATGGTGCCCTGCATCTCCGCGTTGACTGTCTCGCCGTCGCCCTCGACATCGACGCCGCCGCTGCCGCCGGAACCGGCGGAACCGCCGGAGCCGCCGTCACTGCCGCCGCTGCTGCCCCCGCGCGGGCCGCTCGTGCCGCCGACGGGCATCGCGCCGCGCTCCTCCAGATTGACGTCGAAGCGCTTGCCGTTGACCTCGACGGTGAACTCGCGCTCGACCACGTCCTCGTCGTCGCTCGCACCGCTGCCCTCGGAGCCCCACTGCTCCTGGGCCTCGGCGATGCGGTCGTGGTCGAGGTGGTCGTCGAGGTACTTCGTCGTGTGCGTGCCCTGTACGAACGCCTCGTCCGAGAGCATCAGCCGGTGGAACGGGATGATGGTCGTGACGCCCTCGATGTCGTACTCGCGGAGCGCGCGCAGCGAGCGCTCGATACACTCGTCGCGGTCGCTCCCGTGGACGACGAGCTTCGCGATCATCGAGTCGTAGTCGGTGACGATCTGATCGCCCTGACGCAGCGCGTCGTCCATCCGGACGCCGATGCCGCCCGGCGGGTCGTACGTCGCGAGCTTGCCGCCCGGCGCGGGCGCGAACTCGTCGGCGGCGTTCTCGGCGTTGATGCGGAACTCCATCGCGTGCCCGGAGAGGTCGACGTCGTCCTGCGAGAAGTCGAGCTCCTGGTCGGCGGCGACCTTCAGCTGGTACTTCACGATGTCGATGCCGGTGAGCTCCTCGGTGACGGTGTGTTCGACCTGGATACGCGTGTTGACCTCGAGGAAGTAGAAGTTCGCGTCGGGACCGAGAACCTCGCCGGATTCGGCGTCGCGCTCTTCCTCCTCGACGAGGAACTCGAACGTCCCGGCGTTGTAGTAGCCGGCCTCGTCGGCACCGCGACGGGCGGATGCGCCGATCTTCTCGCGGAGTTCGTCGGAAAGCGCCGGGCTCGGCCCCTCTTCGATGACCTTCTGGTGGCGGCGCTGGAGCGAGCAGTCGCGCTCGCCGAGGTGACGGACGTTGCCGTGGTGGTCCGCGAGGATCTGGACCTCGATGTGGCGCGGGTTCTCGAGGTAGCGCTCGAGGTAGACGTTGTCGTTGTCGAAGTACGCCTCGCCCTCCCGCTTGGCGCTCTCGAGCTGGTCGGCGGCCTCGTCGGCGCTCTCGACGATCTTCATCCCGCGGCCACCGCCGCCCCCTTCGGCCTTGATCGCGATGGGGTAGCCGTGCTCCTCGCCGAACTCCGTGACCTCTGCGGGGTCCTCGACGGGGTCGGTCGTCCCGGGGACGATGGGGACGTCGGCCTCCCGCATCGTCTTCCGGGCCTTCGTCTTCTCACCGAGCTGCTCCATCGCGTCGGCCGACGGGCCGACCCACGTGATGCCGTCCTCGGCCTCGACCTTGCTCGCGAACTCCGCGTTCTCCGCGAGGAAGCCGTAGCCGGGGTGGATGGCGTCGGCGTCGGCCTTCTTCGCGGCCCCGATAACTGCCTCGTGGTCGAGGTAGGAGTCCGCGGCGCGGGCGGGCCCGACGTTGTACGCCTCGTCGGCGTAGCGGACGTGCCCGGAGTCCTTGTCGGCCTCGCTGTAGACCGCGACTGTCGAGACGTTCAGCTCCTCGCAGGCGCGCATGACGCGCACCGCGATCTCCCCTCCGTTCGCGACGAGAACCTTCCTGAACATTCTTGCCGGAACCGTCTCGGACGACGCACGTTATTGTATCGGTTCTTGCCACTCGGGTAAACTGACGCTCCGGGGCTGGTTCACGGCCGGGCGCTACGCCGGTCGACGAGCCGCTGGAACACCGCCGACTCGGCCTTCCGTAACAGGTTCGAGGCCGTCGACGGAGCACAGCCCAGCGCCGCGGCGACGGTTTCGAGGTCGCTCTCCCGCGGGACCGTGTAGTAACCGAGTTCGACGGCGGTTCCGATGGCCTCCCGCTGGCGCTCGGTCAGTGCGCCCACGAGCGAGGGCCGGCGCGTGTCGTACTCGCCGATGCCGCGCACGTCGACTTCGAAGCTCTCGGGCAGGCCGTCGAGCATCGCCCGCAGGTCGTCGCCGTCACCGATGACCGTCATGCCCATCGCGGCCTCGCGGTCGTAGGTGACCGGCGGCACGACGACGAGGTTGAGCGCGGCGAACGCGGCCCGCCAGTCGCGGTCGTCCTCGCGGGTCTGCTGGCGTGCATAGACGTAGAACGACTCGTCGTCCACGTCGGTGATGTCGTACCAGTCGATGGAGTCGACGCCGTCGATGACCGGCTCGTACCGCTCGCGGTCTGCGACGACGTAGAACAGTTCGTACTCCACGTCCTGCCCGTGGACGACGTGCCAGGTCTGGAGCTCCTCGTACTGCACCACGTCCTCGTGGCGGATGAACTCCTGCATCGGGTGCAGCCACTCGTCCGGCTGGCGAATGCGCACGTCGAGGTACTTCACGGCTCCCGCCCTCCCGACCAGACGACCCCTCGTTTCATCAGTACCTTCGTGTTTCGGCACCGTGCATCTTTGTCGTTACTGCTGTGTGTGCCGCCCCGGGCGGTGTTCGTACTTAAGTGAACTAGCCACGACGACGGAACCACCATTCGCCGTCGTCGGCAAGGTCCATGTATGAGTGGTCAGTCGACCCATCACGACAGCCGCCCGGCCGAGCCCGCCGCCGACGGCGACGGTGGCTTCCCGCCCGGCCCCGACGGCCGTCCCGTCATCGGGAACACCCTCCAGTTCACCGGCGACCCGCACGCCTTCTACGACGAACTCGCCAGCTACGGCGACGTGGTCGGCTACAGCGTCGCCCGCCAGCGCATGACCACGGTCCTCCATCCGGACCTCGTCCAGCAGGTGCTCGTCACCGACTCCGAGAAGTACGGCAAGTGGACGCTGTCGGACTTCGGCACCGAGTTCGCCCCCGACGGCCTGTTGCTCACCGAGGGCGAGCAGTGGCGAACGCAGCGCACGCAGGCCCAGCCGGCGTTCCAGCTCGACCGCGTCCGCGGCTACGGCGAGGCGATGGCTGGCTACGCAGCCGAACTCGTCGACGACCTCGACGACGGCGAGACCGTCGCCGCGAACGAGCGGTTCTCCGAACTCACCCTCCGCATCCTCGCGGACTCTCTGTTCGACCTCGACATCGACCGGAGTGAGGATGGCGCGGCCATCACCCGCGCCGCGAGGGCGCTGAACGAGCGTGCCGACCCCGACGGCCTCTCGACGTTCGTGCCGCAGTGGGTGCCGACACCGTCGAACCGCCGATTCACCGGGGCGATGGACGAGTTCGAGGCGGTGGTCGACCGGCTCATCGACGAGCGTCGCGCGGCGGCCGACGCCGACGAACACGACGACCTGCTCGCGATCCTCATGCAGGCTGGCGACGACGGCGACGGGATGTCCGACAAAGAGCTCCGAGACACGATGCTCACGTTCCTGTTCGCCGGCCACGACACCACGTCGCTGGCGCTGACCTACACGACGTACCTGCTCGCGGAGCACCCCGACGTGGCCGACCGGCTCCGCGAGGAGGTCGACGAGGCGGTCGACGGCGAGACGCCCGGTGCGTTCGAGGTGTTCGGCCTCGAACTCCTCGACCGCGTCTGCACGGAGTCGATGCGGCTCTACCCGCCCGCCTACGTCATCTTCCGCGAGGCCCGGGAGGACGTCGAACTCGGCGGCTACGAGATCCCGGCGAACACCAAGCTGACGCTGCCGCAGTTCCGCATCCACCGTGACGAGCGCTGGTACGACGCCCCCGACGAGTTCCGGCCCGACCGCTGGACGGAAGAGTTCGAGGCGTCCCTGCCGGAGTACGCCTACTTCCCGTTCGGCGGCGGCCCGCGCCACTGCATCGGGATGCGTTTCGCGATGCTGGAACTGAAGCTCGTGCTCGCCACGCTCGTCGAGCACTGCCGGTTCGAGTACGTGGACGACGAGCCGCCGCAGCCGCGGATGGCGGCGAGCTACCTGCCCGAGGAGGACGTCCGGCTACGGGTCACGAAGCGATAGGGCCGAACCGACGGTTCGACGGGCCCCACGTCCCGGAGATAGCGCGACGAGTCCCGGGAGGCGGGCGAGGAGTGACCGGTCCGGCCTGCGTCACCCCGAGAGTGCTTGCGAGGGACGGCCGACCGATCAGCCGAGCGCCGCGTCCACGAGGCCACGCTCGGCTTTCCTGAGCAACGTCGAGGCGGCGCTCTCGGAGCAGCCGAGCGAATTAGCGACGCGGGCCAGCGACCCCTCTCTGGGCACCTCGTAGTAGCCACGTTCCCACGCGACCGAGAGCGCCTCGAACGGACCGGTGCGGTCATCGACGAGGCGCTCCGGCTCTACCCCCCAGCCTACGCCATCTACCGTGAACCCGTCACGGAGACGACGCTCGGCGGGTACGCGGTCCCGGCCGACGCGACGGTCATGCTCCCGGCGTACCAGATTCACCACGACGAGCGGTGGTGGGACGCCCCCGACGAGTTCCGTCCCGAGCGCTGGCTCGGCAGCTCCGACGACCGTCCCGAGTACGCCTACTTCCCATTCGGCGGCGGCCCCCGACACTGCATCGGGATGCGCTTCGCCCGGATGGAACTCCAGCTCGCCCTCGCGACGATACTCCAGCGGATTCGATTCGAACGTGTCACCGAGACGCTGGAGCCGGACGCGAAGGTGACGCTCGACCCGGGTACTGTCCTGGTGCGCACCGAGACACGGGAATGACGCGCTGAGAACGAGTTCGACGGTTCAGAATCGGTCCGCCCGCCCGGACGCCGCCCAGGCGTCCGTCGGCGCGCCGTCGGGCACCCGTGCTGCGCGCCCGCGGGCGCTCCGGAGCCGCCCGGCGAACGACCACTTCTTGCCCGTCCACGTCTCCTCGTCGCCCTCCTCGGCGGCCTGCGCTTCGAGGTCGCGGAGGTGTGCGCCGACGACGGCCGCGATGGCAGCGGCCTCGTCGTCGGTCGCGTCGTCGGGCACGTCCAGCGCCGCGAGCAGGTCCTGACTCATGGCTACAGCGGGATGTTGCCGTGTTTCTTGTCGGGCTGGTCCTCGCGCTTCGAGAGCAGCATGTCGAGGTCGTCGACGAGCCGGGAGCGCGTCTCCGTCGGCTCGATGACGTCGTCGAGGAAGCCCTGGTCCGTGGCGGTGTAGGGGTTCGCGAACTCCTCGCGGTACTCCTCGATGAGTTCGTCGCGCAGCTCGTCGGGGTTCTCCGCCTCCGCGAGCTCCTCCCGATAGAGGATGTTGACCGCGCCCTGCGGGCCCATGACGGCGATCTCCGCCGTCGGCCAGGCGTAGTTCACGTCCGCACCGAGGTTCTTCGACGCCATTACGCAGTACGCGCCACCGTAGGCCTTCCGGGTGATGACCGTGAGCAGCGGGACGGTGGCCTCGGAGTACGCGTACAGCAGCTTCGCGCCGTGGCGGATGATGCCCCGGTGCTCCTGCTCGGTGCCCGGCATGTAGCCGGGGACGTCGACGAGCGTCACGATGGGGATGTTGAACGAATCACAGAAGCGGACGAACCGGGACCCCTTCATCGAGGCGTCGACCGTGAGCGTGCCGGCGTTGACGCGGGGCTGGTTGGCGACGACGCCGACGCTGTGGCCGTCGAGCCGACCGAAGCCGACGACGATGTTCTTCGCGAAGTTCTCGGCGACCTCGAAGAACGAGCCCTCGTCGGCGATGGAGCCGATGACGTCGACCATGTCGTAGGGCTTCTGCGGGCTGTCGGGGACGATGTCGAGCAGCTGCTCGTCCTCGCGGTCGGGGTCGTCCCACGGCTCGACGCGCGGCGGGTCCTCGACGTTGTTCGACGGCAGATAGGAGAGCAGGTCGCGGATACGGTCGAGCGCGGCCTCGTCGGACTCGCAGGCGAACTGTGCGACGCCGGTCTTCGCGGTGTGCGTCTTGGCCCCGCCGAGTTCCTCCTGTGTCACCTCTTCCCCGGTGACGGTCTTGATGACGCCCGGGCCGGTGATGTACATGTGCGAGCTGTCCTCGACCATGAAGGTGAAGTCAGTGATGGAAGGGGAGTACACCGCACCGCCCGCACAGGGCCCCATGATGCAGGAGATCTGCGGGACGACGCCCGAGGCCATCTGGTTCCGGTGGAAGATGTTGGTGAAGCCGGCGAGCGAGTTCACGCCCTCCTGGATGCGTGCACCGGCGGAGTCGTTCAGCCCGACGATGGGTGCGCCGACCTCCATCGCCATGTCCATCACCTTCGTGATCTTCTCGGCGAACACCTCGCCGAGTGACCCACCGAAGACGGTGAAGTCGTGGGCGAATACGAACACCTTCCGGCCGTCGACGTCGCCGTAGCCGGTGACGACGCCGTCGCCGAGTATCTTGCGCTCCTCCATCCCGAAGTTGTGGGAGTCGTGGGTGCGGAGCTGGTCGAACTCGTGGAAGGTGCCGTCGTCGAGGAAGTACTCGATGCGCTCGCGAGCGGTCATCTTGCCTTTCTCGTGCTGTGACTCGATGCGGTCCTCGCCGCCGCCCAGCAGGGCCTCCTCGCGCAGTTCTTCGAGTTCCTCGATGCGGTCTTCCATCGTCACGGTGACCACCCAGCAGTCATTGGTCCAATCGTCTCTCACCTCGCCCAAAAGGTTTCCGTAGTCCGCAACGTCGATCGTCGAAATTCCGCGGCAGTATTTCGGACGGTCCGTGGCGGGCCGTCGCCTCAGGCGGCCGCCCCGGTGGCGTCGCGGGTCCAGCGGACGAGAGCGATGACGGTGCCGGCGACGGCGGTCCCCGCGAGCCCGAGCTGCCACGAGGGGAGCGTGACGCCGAACAGTTCGAACACGCCCACGAGCAGCGTGAAGGCGAGGAACGGCGGGATGACGACCCCGACGAGGAGCCGCCAGGCGTCGCCGAGCCCGGCCGAGAACTGCGCGCCGCGGCCGAACTCGTCGACGGCGGCGCCGCCGAGCACCCACGCCGCGAAGACGACGAACGCGAACAGCCCGGTCGTGAGCACGAAGTCGACGACGGGACCGGCGAGCGCTTCGAACAGTTCGGGGGTGAACGCGCTCGCGGTGCCGGTGACGAGGACGATGCCGACGACGCCGAGGACGGCCTCCTGCCGGCTGCGGTCGCGCTCGTCGACGAGGTAGGCGACGACGATCTCGAGCATGCTGATGGACGACGAGAGCGCGGCGAGCGCGACGACCGCGAAGAAGCCGGCGGCGGCGAGGCGACCGGCGGGCAGTTCGGAGAACGCGGTGGCGACGCCGACGAACAGCGCGCCCGGGCCGCTGGTCTCGACGTCCGCGCCGGGCGTCGAGAACAGGAGCGGGAAGACGACGAGCCCGGCGAGGACGCCGACGCTGGTGTTGAGCACGGCGACGAGCGTCGCGTCCGCCGGGAGCGAGCGGTCCTCGCCGACGTAGCTCGCGTAGGTTATCATGGTGCCCGCGCCGACCGAGAGCGTGAACAGGGCCTGCCCGGCCGCGGCGAGCACGATGTCGAGGAAGCTGTCCTGGATGGCGCCGACGTCGAACGAGAGGTAGAACGTGTACGCCTCCTCCGCGCCGGAGAGCCCGCTAACCCACACGGAGAGCCCGATGAGCGCGAGGAAGACGACGGGCATCATCACCGTCGTCGCGCGCTCGATGCCGTCACGCACGCCGCCGTAGACGACACCCGCGGTCAGCAGGAGGAAGAGGACGTGGAACCCCGCGGCCTCCAAGCCGAAGGAGATGCTGCCGAAGTACGCGCCGGGGTCGCCGAAGTACGCGCCCGTCGGCGAGGCGACGAGGTAGCGCAGGATCCAGCCCCCGACGACGCTGTAGAAGGAGAGCAGGACGAGCCCGGCGACGACGGTCAGCAGGCCGACGTGACCCCAGTTACGCGAGCCCGACAAATCACGGAGCGCCCCGACCGGGCTCTTCTGGGAGCGACGGCCGATGACGAACTCCGCGAGCAGTCCCGGGACACCGACCGCGAGGACGATTCCAAGGTAGACCAGCAGGAAGGCGCTCCCGCCGTTCTCGGCGGTTATCCACGGGAACCGCCAGAGGTTCCCCAGTCCGACTGCGCTGCCAGCGGCGGCGAGGACGAAGCCGATACGCCCCGTCCACGATTCACGTGCCATTGATAGCCACGGGTCCGCCCCACCTCAAGAGCGTTACGAATCACGAACCATCAATCCCCAAATATCACGTTTTTCAGGCGCTCTGTCGGACGTTTGTACGGTCCGGGGCGTGGCCGAATCGAAGCCGCTGTGGGCGCCACGTTGCGGCAGGAGGCGTCTGGGGCCGCCTGACTCGCAGGTCACGAGATCGACGACGTAGCTATTTGTGACTCCCCGCAGAACTGTGGCGTGTGACAACACCTCTCGACGACTCCGGTCCAGCCACCGAGATGTACCGCCACCGGACGGACACTCTCGTCGACGACCGCGGCGACGGTCCCCCGCTCGTGCTCAGCCACGGGACGCTGATGGACCGGACGATGTTCCGGCCCCAGCAGGACGCGCTCGCCGGCGACTACCGCGTCGTCACCTACGACAGCCGTGCCCGCACCGACAACTGGCAGGGTCCCTACGACCTCGACGACCTGACCGACGACTGCCGGACCCTCGTCGACGAGCTCGGTATCGACTCCTGTGTCCTCGGCGGGATGTCGATGGGGGGGTTCATGGCGCTCCGGTTCGCCCTGCACTATCCCGACGTGCTCGACGGGCTCGTCCTGATAGACAGCATGGCCCAGCCCCACCCCGAGGAGGACCGCGAGCGCTACGGCGGGATGGTCGACCGTGCGAAGGCTGCCGAGGAGATGCCGGAGGAACTCGCCGAGGTGATCTCGCACATCCTGTTCGGGCCGACGACGAACGAGGTGGCCCCCGAACTCGTCGAGTCTTGGCGGAACCGCTGGCTCACCTACCCCGGCGAGGCCGTCCACGACGAGGTGCACTCGTGGTTGAACCGTCCTGGCGTCGCCGACCGCCTCGAAGAGATCGACGTGCCGACGCTCGTCGTCCACGGGGCGGAGGACCTCTCCATCGACCCCGAGTACGGCGAGTCCATGGCCGAAGCGATTCCGGACGCCCGGTTCGTCGAGGTCCCCGAGGCCGGCCACTCCTCGAACGTGGAGAACCCCGAAGTGGTGAACGACGCCCTCCGAGAGTTCCTGGCGGAGGTGTACTGAACGGCACTCGCGAGCGTTTACGTACGTTGTAAACTCCCGCCACCGGCATGGGTGCCGAAAGCCGCGAACTGCTCGGGATGTGCCGGCTGCTGTCGAGCAGCCGTACGTCCCTCCGGAGCGCGGACCACTCGACGCGCGCGGGACACGACTCGAAGAAAGACACTTCCGAACAGCACCCACAGACGAGAGTATGCGAAGTGAAGAGGAGATCCGCGAGCAGTACGAGTTCCTGATGGAGGAGCTGGACGACGAGGACATGAACCACGAGGGCGTCAGGCAGATGTTCACGTACTACAAGCGAGCGCTCGGCTGGGTGCTCGAAGAGGAGCACATCTGAGAGCCGGGAACCGACACCGGAGAGCGTCGGACTTTTCTCGCCGCCACCCGACGACGGCGACATGGACGTACGAATCGCGGGTGACGGACCGTCCGCCGAGGCGGTCGCGGCCGCACTGGCGGACACCGAGGTCGAGCCGGCACGGGTCGACCCGGACGGTATCGCGGGTGCCGATCTCGCGGTGGTCGTGGCGGCGACCGGGGACGACGCCCTCGTGACCGCAAACGAGGTCGCCGACGGGCCGTGGCTGGCGGTCGAACTCGGCGGCATCGGCGGCTATCCGGTCGCGGACGTCGACGCGGCGGTCTCCGGGCTCGCGCCGGGCCGGGGCTGTTTCGACTGCCTGCGGGCCAGGGTCGGCTCGAACGCAAGCGAGACCGACGACGGGGACGTCGACCGGTCGACGGCGCGGCTGGCAGGGGCGGTGGCGGGGCGCGAGGCTGCCGCGGCCGTCGATGCCGCGGACGGGACATCGACCGCCGACCTGGTCGGGACCATCCACGAGCTGCCCCACGAGGACCGCCGGTTCCTGCCGGTGCCGGGCTGCTGTGACACCACGGACGACGACCTCCGGCGCGGCGACGCCGACGTGAGTCTCGACGAGGCGGTCGAACGCGCCGAGCGCACGCTCGACGGGCGCGTCGGCCTCGTCAGCGACATCGGCGAGCTGGAGTCGTTCCCCGCGCCGTACTACCTCGCGACGACCGCCGAGACCTCGGTGTACTCGGACGCCAGCGCGCCGGGGCAGGCCGCGGGCGTCGCCGACGACTGGAACGCGGCGTTCATGAAGGCCGTCGGGGAGGCGCTGGAGCGCTACAGTGCCGCCATCTACCGGAACGCCGAGTTCGAGCAGGCACCGCCGGGCATGATCGAAAACGGCGTCTCGCCCGACGCGACCGTCAGGGCCGACGACGCCCCGCCGGTCGACCCGGAGCAACCGATTCCGTGGACGACGGCGACGAACCTCGCCACGGACGAGCAGGTGCCCATCCCGGCCGAACTCGTCCACTTCCCCCCGCCGGAGGAGCGCTACACGACGGCGATCACGACCGGGCTGGGCCTGGGCACGGCCGGGGCCGACGCCCTCGTCGCCGGGCTCACGGAGGTCGTCGAGCGCGACGCGACGATGCTCGCCTGGTACTCGACCTTCGAGCCGCTCGAACTGCGGGTCGACGATGCTGACTACGAGCGGCTGGCCCGGCGTGCCCGCGCCGAGGACCTGGAGACGACGGCGCTGCTCGTCACTCAGGACGTGGACGTGCCGGTGGTCACCGTGGCGGTCCACCGCGAGGGCGGCGACTGGCCCCGTTTCGCGGTCGGGTCGGACGCCGCGCTCGACCCCGTCGCTGCGGCGCGGTCGGCGCTCGCCGAGGCGCTCCAGAACTGGATGGAGCTGCGCTCGATGGGCCGCGCCGACGCCAGCGAGGAGTCCGGCGCTATCGGCCGGTTCGCGGACTTCCCGTCGGCCGCGGCGGACTTCCTGGACGCGGGCGGGCCGATTCCGGCGAGCAGCGTCGGCCCGGACGACGCGCCGTCGGGGAGCGCCGCGGTGGACGCGCTGGTCGAGCGAGTGACCGACGCCGGACTGACGCCGTACGCGAGCCGGCTGACGCCCGGCGACGTCGAGTCCGCCGGCTTCGAGGCGGTCCGGGTCGTGGTCCCCGGCGCACAGCCGCTGTTCACGGATGCCCCGGCGTTCGGCACGCGGGCCGAGACGGTGCCCGAGTCGCTCGGGTTCGAGGCGCGGCTGAACCGTCAGCATCACCCGTATCCCTGAGACGGGACGCCAGATAACGGCCGTGTTCTGTGGTCTTATCGAGGTTTAACTCATCCTCTGTGGTAGTTCGCTGTAGGCATCAGTTCCCCACACGGGCGAGCGGGTGCTCGCGGAGTGTACGGACTGCGGAGAACGCTACGTCCCGCGGGAGACGTTGGAGGAACTGTCCTAGACGTACAGCGTGGCGCGGACCATGTCACGGGTGCCGGGGCCGAGGCCGACGGCGACGATGGCGACGAGCAGCATCACGGTAAAGCGCGGGCTGTCGTCGAACACCGTCTCGTCGAACACCCAGAGCACGAACGTCGCCGCGACCATCTTCACGACGAGGAAGGGGAAGGCGTCGAGGTATCCGGGGAGGTACTGGCCGGCGATGTCGACGATGAACCGGTTGACGGGGTGTTTCCCCTGCAGGTTCGCCTGGCCGGTGAGCGCCGGCATCAGGTTCAGTCCGACGAAGTTCGCGACGCCGTCGACGGCGTGGGCCCAGAGCACGACCGCGCCGATGAAGCCGGTGCCGGCGTTGATAGCCGGTTTGAACGTCTCGATGGCGTACCAGACGCCTCCGGCGACGACCGTCGACGCGACGAGGACGACCGCGGTCACCTGCGGGTGGAACGAGACGTACGGCTGGGTGGCGGCGGCCCAGCCGAGGTAGACGAGGCTCGCGGCGAGGATGCCCGAGCCGATGGCGAAGAGGGGGTACTCGAACTGCCGGTCGACGACGTTCTCGGCGAGGTAGACGGCGGCGACGACCGCCGCGAGGGCGACGAAGAAGACGGTGAAGTAGATGATCGGGCTGATGAGGAAGCTGTTCAGCGGGTACTCGAAGACGGGTGCCTGCCCGGCGGTGTCACGCGCCGCGTCGTTCACGTCCTCGATGACCCGGAGCGTGCCCCCGAAGAACATGAACGGGAACAGCCCGTAGAACAGCGCCCGGTAGCGCTGGATTCGGAGCCGCCTGACCAGCAGCCCGACGCCGACGAGCATCAACAGCAGGATGAGGGCGTAGCCGATCTCGCTCACGACGGTGTAGCCCGGTTCGGCGACCGGCCCGAGGCTCCCGGGGACCGACCCGCAGCTCTGGGGCTGGACCTGTGCGCCGTCGGCCCAGGCCACGCAGTTCCAGTTGTGGGCGTCGGCGTAGACGGGCCCCCAGAAGTACTGCCAGACGAACTTCGCGTACACCGTACGCGGGAACAGCACCGACCCGAGGCCGAACACGGCCGTCAGCAGGCCGACCGCGCCGACCCACGCCCGTTCGATGCCGATGCGGTCGATGAAGTCGCTCATACACCGACGGGTGGCCGGATGGGCCATTACCCTTCTGGTCTCCCCTCGCCCGGTCACCCGCGAGTAACCGACCGACTACTCCTCGGCGATGGGCAGCTCCTCTGACTCGTGTGGCGTGCCGAGGATGACCATCGTCTGCGAGCGCGCGAAGCCGTCCATCTGGGCGATGCGTTCGAACATGAGCTCCCGCAGCGCGTCGGCGTCTTCGGCGTACACGCGGGCCATCACGTCCCACTCGCCGGTCGTCAGGTGGACCTCCTGGACGCCCCCTATCTCCTGCAATCGCTCCAGCGTGTCCTGCTCGCGTCCCTGCTCCACCCTGAGCCCGATGATGGCCGAGATGCCGAGGTCGATGGCCTTCGGGTCGAGCTTCGCGTGGTAGCCCTGGATGACGCCGGCGTCCTCCAGCCGGCCGACGCGGTCGTGGACCGTCGCGCTCGACATGTCGATGCGACGGGCGATCTCGCTGAACGTCGTCCGGGCGTCCTCCTGAAGGATGCGGAGGATCTGCTTGTCCGTGTCGTCGAGTTCCATACCCTCTGGTACCGTCCCGAGGGGAAAAAACGCGACCCTCCCGAACAGGATTTATATACGAGAACGTGGTACGTTAACTTTGGGCATGGGAATCATAGATTCGGTCAGAGGGATGTTCGGTGCCGACGAACGAACGTTCCAGTACGTCTGTGACCGGTGCGAGACGGAGTTCGAGTCGTCCAAATCGGACATGTCGGCCGTGATGTGTCCGGAGTGTCGGTCGACGAAGATACGGGCGGCCTCACCCGCGTGAGACGACCCACGGTTCAGCCACACAGCGTCCGCGGCACGTGAGGCTCGACACCACCGGGCGCGTCGGACAGCCGTCGGCTCGTCCGGTCCTACTCCAGCCGCACGTCCTCGACAGCCTGTGCCGCGGCGAGCGCCTCGTCGTGAACGGCGCCGTTCGACGCCACGAGCCCGCGACTGTCGTGTCGCCAGCGCTCGCCGTCGAGGTCGGTCACCGTCCCGCCGGCCTGCCGGACCATGTGGGCCCCGGCGACCGTATCCCAGGGGTTCGCGTCGACGTTCGTGATGGTCGCCTCCAGCCCGCCCGAGGCCACCATCCCGAGGGCGGCCTGTGCGCAGCCGACGCGGCGCATGTCGCCGAACCGTTCCACGACCTCGCGGCAGGCCGTGGCGTACTCGTCGCGCCGGTCGCGAGGCCACCAGATGGTCGGACAGGCGACCGCGCGCTCCGGGTCCGAGACGTCGCTGACCGCCAGTTCGTCGCCGTTCAGTGCCACGTGCTCACTGTCGGCGACGTACGAGTCGTCCAGCGCCGGCAGGATGTTCGCGGCTGCGACTGGCTCCCCGTCGACGACCGCCGCGACGCTCGTCGCCCACACGGAGAAGCCGCGGACGTAGTTGTTCGTCCCGTCGATGGGGTCGATGATCCACGCCGGGCCCTCCTCGGGCACCTCCTTCAGCTCGTCGTCCTCCTCACCCACGATGGCGTCCTCGGGGAACTCGTTCCGGATAGTCGAGACGACCTCGCGCTGGGCGTCCCGGTCGGCCTGGGTCACCACGTCCGTCTTCCCGTCTTTCTCCTCGACGGCGAGATCCGTCCGGAAGCCCGCCTCGGCGACGGCCGCTCCGGAACGTGCGGCGCGCTCGACCAGTCGAGCACGTGCTGCGTCGTCGGTCATGCACTCACTCGGGAGAGCCGCGCAAAAAGGCCCTCCGGTTCGTCGACTGCGCACCGACGCCCGCGGCGGACCGACGACGACTTGCCGGCCGACGTACACGCGTCGGGTATGAACAGGCTCGCGAAGCGACTGTACAACATCGCACCGGACCCCGTGACGCTTACCTTCGCCGACGGCTCGACGGTCGTCCTCTCGATGCACAGCGCCGAGTTCTTCCAGGACGACCTCGAAGCCGAGGGCGAGGCCGACGACGGCACCACCTACCGCATCGTGGACGGCGATGACGATGAGACGCTGCTCGCCGCCCGCGAGGGGGACGACGGCTGGACGGTCGTGGGCGACGTGACCGACGTCGAGGCGGCCTGACCAGCTACCGCACCAGCGCCAGCAGCTCCCGTGCGTCCTCGAGCTTCTTCTGGCGGAGTTCTTCCTCGATGTCGGGCGTGTCCAGCCCCTCGATGGCGGTGAGCGCCCGGTCGAGCCCGTGGATGCTTCGCACCAGCGCTTTTCCCTTCTCCTCGGTGATGTCCCCGTCCGCCAGCCGCTGCTTTCGCTGGAGTCGCTCCCGCCGGAGCTGTGACTCGACCTCGTCGATACGCTCGCGCTCGCTCTCGGGGATGGCATCGAGGCGCTTGCAATCGAAGACGAACTCGCGCACGTCGATGGTCGTCCCCTGTACGCTGAGTTCGTCGGGCAGGTCCTTTCCGACCGTGCCCGACGGGCGGCGTACCTCGTGGAGAAGGTCCCGTCGTGTCTCGTCGTCCATGGTCGAACCGATGGACGGAGGACTGATAGGCGTTCGGAGCAACCGATTGCTCTAGTCGATATGACACGAGTATTTAGGTGCCGAGGGCCGTAGCTCGGGACGATGAACGGTGGCGACGCGACCGAGGTCTTCGAGCGGGTGAGTCACCAGACCCGAGTCGAGATCCTCGACGCGCTGGCGAGCGCACAGCGGGACGCTCCGATGGACCCGTGGCTGGAGTACACCGAGCTTCGGGAGAGGGTCGGCATCCGCGACAACGGCAACCTCAACTACCACCTCGACCAGCTCGGCGACCTGATACTCACGGGCGAGGCCGGCTATCGGCTGTCGCGCGTCGGGATGGGGCTCATCGGGACCGCCTCGTCCGGCGTCCTCGATACCGACTGGACGTGGGGGCCGGTGGACGCGCCCGGCGAGTGCCGCCACTGCAGCGGCCCACTACAGCTCCGCTACGAGGACGGCGTCCTCTGGCTAACCTGTGGCACGGACGAGCACCGGACCGGGCTCTGGGTGCCGCCGAGCCTGCTCGAAGGCCACACCGAGGACGAACTCGTCGAGCGCATCGCGTTCCTGGAGAACCGGTGGGGGGAGCTGACCCGCCGGGGCATCTGCTCCGAGTGCCAGGGGCGCGTCGAGGGTACGCTCACCCGCTACGAGGGCGAGCAGTACCACTACCTCGGGCACTGCGAGCGCTGTGGCTCCCAGCACGGGCTCCCGGTCGGGCTGTACCTCCTCGGACACCCCGACGTACAGCGGTTCTCCTACGAGCACGGCGTCGACCTCCGGTCGACCCCGTTCTGGACGCTCGACTGGTGCCGCCTCGGGACGGAGACCGCGGTGTCGACCGACCCGCTCCGGATCCGGGTCGACGTCACCCACGACGGCGACACGCTCTCGCTCACGCTCGACCGCGAAGGCGACGTGGTCGCGACCGAGCGGTCGTAGTCGGTCACCGTCGTCTCGCAGATGGCTCTCCCTCGTGACGTCGTCGTGAGAATGTTGCGAGGGCAAGACGCTCCGTCTTGCCGCATTCGGGCGCGTGGTTTCGCGCCTTCATGCGAGGGAAGGGATTTGAACCCTCGGACCTCTACAGGAGCGGATCTTGAGTCCGCCGCCGTTTCCAGGCTTGGCTACCCTCGCACGTACTCCACCTCGTCGCGGTGGCTGGTAAAACGTTGCGAACCGGCACGACCTACACGGCGTCGACGACGACGCGGACGCCGCGGCCGAGCGCGTGGAGGACGACGCTCGCGGTCATCGTCCCGCCGGCTCCGAGGACGACGAGCCCGGTCGTCCGGCCGATGTCGTCCGTGATGACGCCCGCACTGGCGAGCACGAAGCCGACGACGACCGTGGCTGTGAACACCAGCGCGCCGACGGTCTCCACGGTTCTGACACCACCGTAGGCGAGGTCGGTCGGGTCGCCCAGGTCGAGGGCACGGTCCGACCTGGCGATGACGAGGACTTCGGCGACTGCGTGGCCGACGAGCAGGACACCGAGTCCGACCGCGACGAGGATACCGCCGTTGAACAGGACGGTCCCGAGGTTGCCGAGTGGGGTCCCCTGGCTGCTCCCCGCCGCGCCGTTCTCGGGCGGTGGCCCCGTCGGTATCGAGAGGAGTGCGGCGAAGAAAAGAACCACCAGCGAGACGACCGCGAGGACGACGAGGACGGCGACGAGCGCGGTCTCGAGGTAGAGGCCGTAGGCGACCAGCCACTCCTTGGGTGCGTCGCGGAGCGACCCGACGTTCGAGCCGCTGGACTCGGAGGCTCGAGCGTCTCCCATGGTCGAGAGCCCGACAGGTCGGATAAAATGTCTTGTGCTTTCGACGGGAGTCCGAAGGAGTATGCCGGGGGAGACCGTACGTTGCGCCGATGGACGAACACACGCTGGACACCGGGGTCGCACCACCCGCGAGGGGCGACCCGGCGGGCTGGCGTGCGGACCGGCCGGAGTCCAACGGCTGGGAGCACGGGACGCTTCGCCGCGCGGTCATCCACGGGGTCCGGCTGTACAACAGCGGCGAGTATCACGAATCCCACGACTGCTTCGAGGACGAGTGGTACAACTACGGCCGTGGCTCGACGGAGTCGAAGTTCCTCCACGGGATGGTCCAGGTGGCCGCCGGCGCGTACAAGCACTTCGACTTCGAGGACGACGGCGGGATGCGCAGCCTGTTCGGGACGGCGCTCCAGTACTTTCAGGGCGTCCCACCCGACTACTACGGCGTCGACGTGCTCGACGTGCGGACGACGCTCACGAACGCGCTCGAGAACCCCCAGGTCCTGCACGGCTGGCAGATCGAACTCGACGGCGACGTCCCGACCGCACGCGAGCTCGACGTCGAGTACGCCGAGCGGCTGGAGTGAACTGGGGCAGTGTGTGTCGGGACGCTACCTGATTAGAGAAAAGGAATCAATGAGCGGAATCTCGAAAAGAGGGTAGAGTCACTCCCGGTATCGTCGGGGGCTTCGGAATCGGCGTTGGCGATGCTGCCATCAAGGTTCACGTCCGGCGAGCTATCTCCTCCTGCCATACTCGATACGGTGCGTGCCGAGTCATCGGGATCGATTGGATCCGGTGATTCGACACCTATCGACTCACTGGCTGTCTCTTCTGCAGTCATCGGCCGGAAGTTGCTGTTGGAACAATTTCTGCACTCGACCGGGTTTTGGGTGTGTATCGTTCCGCAGCGTTTGCATTTCCAGTTCATCGTCGGTCAATCTAGTGCCCTCGGTAGAAAGGCCCCCCGTCTACCCCTACTGAATATTGGATATACGTAATCCAGTTCGCTATTTCGGACCTTCATCGACAGGTAGAGCACGAGGTTCAAATGTAATAACCTCGGCGGCTCCGGGGTTCAGATGACGCCTCTCTTCCCCACTAACAGAACGGTAACCACTGAATTTCGGGTGGGAGATGGATTTCGCAAAAACGAGGTTGTAAATCTGGGACACGAGACGACTGGACTGACCCGCGTTCTCAGGCAGTCGCCGACTCCTCTTCGCCTTCCTCGGCCCGTTCGCGGCTCACGACCCAGATGCCGAGCGCCATCAGCGCGCCACCTACGGCGAAGCCCGGGCCGAGCGTCTCGCCGAGCAGGGCCCCGCCGAGGGCCGCGCCGACGACCGGCTGGGCGAAGAAGAACACTGAGATGGTCCCTGCGGGCACGTACTCCAGTCCCTTGTACCAGAGGTACCAGGCCGTGGCCGTGGCTGCGACGCCGAGGTAGAGCACGGCGAGGACGGACGTGCCGTCGGTCGGGAGCGACGCCAGCCCACCGGGCGTGTCGGCGAGTTCGACCGCCGACAGCGCGCCGAGCATCGGCACCGAGGCGACGGTCGCGTACGTCGCGGCGGTCAGCGCGGAGTAGCGACGGACGACGCGGACACCCTGGACCGTGTACGCTGCCCAGGTGACACTCGCGGCGAGCAGGAGCACGACGCCGACAAGACTGCCGGCACCGACCGCGGCGAGGTCGTACTGCCCGGCGACGACGGCGACGGTGCCGGCGAGGGCGATGCCGATGCCGGCGGCCTTCGCCGGGGTCACCCGCTCGCCGAGGACGACGGCACCGAGGAAGACGGTCGCGACCGGCGTCAGCACGGTCAACAGCGACGCCTCGCTCGCGGTTGTCAGCTCCGTGCCGACGAACTGCGTCGCGTTCGTGAGTGTGACCCACCCGCCGAGCGCGACGAACGTCGGCCAGTCGGCGCGGTCGACCGTCGACCGACCGTCGCCCAGACCGAGCACGGCGAGGAGGACGGCCGCGCCGACGGCGACCCGCAGGAACCCGAGCGTCAGCGGTGGGATGCTGGCGAAGCTCCACTTGCTGACGACGTACATCCCGCCCCACAGCGCCGCGGCTGCGAGCGGGGCGAGCGCGAAGACGTAGCGTCGGGTGTCTGTCACTGGTACGGGAACGGGGACTGAACGCGACGGGCTGGGGGCTACGCGCCGAGGTACAGCTTCGAGACCTCCTCGTTGTCGAGCAGGCCGTCGGCAGCGTCCTCGAACCGGACGGTGCCCTGGTCGAGCACGTAGCCACGGTCGGAGATGCCCAGTCCCTTCTTCGCGTTCTGTTCGACCATGAGGATGGCCGTATCGAGCTCGTTCACGGCCTGGACGTGGCCGAACACCTCGTCGGCGGTGTTCGGCGCGAGCCCGGCCGACGGCTCGTCGATGAGGAGCACGTCCGGCTCCATCACGAGCGCCCGGGCGAACGCGAGCACCTGGCGCTGGCCGCCGGAGAGCGTGCGTGCCTTCGACTTCCGACGTTCGTCGAGCAACGAGAACTGGTCGTACAGCTCCCCGATGACCCTGTCGAGGCCGCTCTCGCGGGCGACGCCGCCCATGCGGAGGTTCTCGTCGATGGTCAGCGAGCCGAACACGTTGTCGGTCTGTGGCACGTAGCCGATGCCCTCGCGGACGATGTCCTCGGGGGCCATCCCGCCGATCTGGTCGCCGTGGTAGGTCACCGACCCGGTCCACGGCGACAGCAGTCCGAAGGCGGTCTTCAGCACGGTCGACTTGCCGGCACCGTTCGGGCCGATGAGGCAGACGATCTCGTTCTCGTTCACGTGCAGCGAGAGGTCGGTGAGCACCTGCACCTCGCCGTAGCCGCTGTCGACGTCCGACAGCGCGAGGACGGGCTGGTCGCTCATGCGTCACCCCCGAGGTAGGCGTCGATGACGCGCTCGTCGCTCTGGACCGCCTCGGGCGGTCCCTCCATCAGCACGTTCCCCTGGTTCAGCACCACGACGGGGTCGGCGAGCTTCATGACGAACTCCATGTCGTGCTCGATGATACAGAACGTGGTTCCCTGCTCGTTGAGCCGCCGAATCTGTTCGGCGAGGTCGTTCCGGAGCGTCGGGTTGACGCCGGCGACCGGCTCGTCGAGCAGCAGTATCTCGGGGTCGGCGAGCATCGCTCTGGCGAGCTCGACCAGCTTCATCTGCCCGCCCGAGATGTCGGTCGCGGGCTGGGTCGCGAGGTGGTCTATCTCGAACTCCTCCAGGATGCGCTGGGCCTCCGCCAGGTTGGCCGACTCGGCCGAGGCGACGCCCTCGGGGTCGGTGAACAGCTTCACGAACGACTCACCGGGCTGCTCTCGCGGGCCGACGAGCATCGCCTCGCGGACGGTCATCCCCTCGAGCTTGCGGGGGGTCTGGAACGTCCGGATGAGGCCGGCGTCGGCGACCTCGTAGGGTTTCCTGCCGGTGACGTCGATGCCGTTGACCTCGACGCGACCGCCGTCGGGCTCGTAAAAGCCCGAGATGAGGTTGAAGATGGTCGACTTGCCGGCACCGTTCGGTCCGATGAGGCCGGTGATGGTGCCGCGTTCGACCTCGAAGCTGGCGTCGTCGGTCGCCACGAGGCCACCGAAGCGCTTCTCGAGGTTTTCGACGCGGAGGACGACGTTCTCCTTCCCCATGTTTGCGCCCTCGTGGCGGTCCCGCATGGACGTTGTACCCTCACTCATCGGAACCACCCCGTGCCTCTCGGACACCGACATCCGGTCCCTCCGGTACCTCGTCGACGGTCCCCGGCCAGATGAGTTCCCGCTGTGGCGGCAGCAGGCCCTCCGGCCGGAAGCGCATCAGGACCACGATGATGAGCCCGATGAGCAGCAGCCGCATGGGCCCGCCGAGCCCCTCGAACGAGAAGACGACCTCGGTCGCGCCCAGGTCGAGCGAGAGGGAGATCTGGTTGAGGAACCGGGTCCCCTCGCGGATGGCGACGACGACGAAGCCGCCGAACAGCGCCCCGCGGTTCGAGCCGCTCCCGCCGAGGATGACCGCGACCCAGACGTAGAACGTCGTAATCGGGTCGAGGTCGCCTGGGCTGACGTACAGGTTCAGGTGCGCGTAGAACACACCGGCCAGCGCCATCACGAGGCTGCCCAGCACGAACGACTGCATCTTGAACGAGTAGGTGTCTTTGCCGAGCGCACGGGCGAGGTCCTCGTCGGCCCGGATGGTCCGCAGCACGCGACCCCACGGCGAGCGGTGGACGCGCCGGAGCACGCCGTAGCTGACCCCGAGGAACACGAACACGAGCGAGACGTTCAGCAGTGCACGCCAGAACGGCGTCCTGAGCACGATCTCCTGGCCGACGGTGAACCCGATGCCGAACACCGGCTCCGCGACGGTCACGGAGCCACCGGGCACGGGGTCGATGGTCGTCTCGGGCATCGACTGCGGGAACGTCGCGAGCACCGGCCACCCTTCGAAGAAGCTCGGGATGCCGCGGACACCGGCGCTGCCGTTGGTGAGCCCCTGCTCGTTCAGCACGATGCGGCGGATGACCTCGGCCAGCCCCAGCGAGGCGATGGCGAGGTAGTCCGCTCGCAGGCGCAGTGTCGGGATGCCGATGGCGACCGCGATGACGGCCGCGACGACGAGTGCGACGACGAGGCCGACGATGGGGTTGAACCCGCCCGCGATGGGCGAGGAGCTCGCGGTCATGAGCGCGGTGCCGTACGCGCCGATGCCGAAGAACGCGGCGACGCTGAAGTTGATGAGTCCGGTGAACCCCCACTGGGAGTTCAGCCCGAGCGACAGGAGCGCGTACATACTGGCCAGTCCGAGGAGGAACATGAAGTACGTCGGATCCAGCGTCCCTCTCAGTAGCCCGAACAGCAGGTAGATAGCGAAGGCGACGACGAACAGCGTGACGCCCTGCTCTGCGCGAGTCAGGTCCGCGAACTCGCCGGCTGGGTCGGTGAGCCAGCTCATCTCAGGTCGCCTCCCCCATGATGCCGTTCGGTCTGACGAGCAGTACCACGACCATGATGACGAAGACGACCGCCTCGGCGTACTCGGTCCCGATGGGGATGCCGTAGTCCGTCAGGATGGGCATGAGCTCGTGGATCATCCCGATGAGGAACCCACCGAGCATCGCGCCGTACACCGAGCCGATGCCGCCGAGGATGACGGCAGCGAAGATGAGCAACAGCAGCGAGAAGCCCATCCGCGGCCGGAGCTGGTTGAACAGGCCGAGGAAGACGCCGCCGCTCCCGGCCAGCCCGGCCCCGATGACCCACGTCCAGAGCTTCACCCGTTCGGTTCGGATGCCGCTGACCCGGGCCAGCTCGGGGTTGTCCGCCATCGCGCGCATCTTCCGACCGAGGTCCGTGTACTGCAACAGGAGGTGCAGCCCAGTGACGAGGATGGCCGCCGAGAGGACGATGGCCACGTCGTGCTCGGTGATGCGGATGTCGTACTGGACGAGCCACTCGATGGGGCGGAGCGTCTGCACGTCGTACCGGGTGAAGTCCGCACCGAAACGGAGCTGTATGATGGCCCGGTAGATGAACGCGATACCGATGGACGTGATGAGCATCCCGATGGAGCCCACGTCCATCGGCTTGTAGACGATCCGTTCCGTGACGACGGCGACGAGCGCTGCGACGGCGATGCCGGCGAGGAGTGCGACGAAGAAGCCGTAGGGGAGCCCGAGCACCGCGCCGCCGAGGCCGCCGACGGCACCGAAGGTCAGCAACGCGGTGTAGGCGCCGATGGTCATCGTGTCGCCGTGGGCGAAGTTCGCGAAGTCAGCGATGCTGTACACGAGCGAGAGCCCGATACTCCCGAGCACGATGATGCTGCTGAATATCAGCCCGTTCGCGAGATATTCCAGAAGAGGCATCGGTGGCTCAGCCTTCGATGAAGCCGATGCCGACGTAGTCGTGGTTCTGGACCTCCAGTATCTGCAGGAACCCCTTCGGGTCACCGTTCTCGTCGAAGTCGATGGGGCCACTGACGCCCTGGTAGTCGACGTCGCTCGGGCCGCCGCCGTCGGCGAGTATCTGGTGGGCGGCCTCGTAGGAGGTGACCTGCTCGCCCTCGGGCCGGCTCACCTCGCGGACGGTCTCCTGGAGCGCGGTCCCGGTGAACTCGTCCGCGGCCTGCACTGCCAGCGCCGCGTTGATGACGCAGTCGTAGGCGTAGGCGGACCAGACGGTCGGTTCCTCGTCGTACGCGTCCTCGAACTCGGAGACGAACTGCTGGTAGTTCTCCTCCTCGACCGGTGCGGAGGGGACGACGATCTTCATGCCGTCCATGCTGCCCTCCGGGGTGTTTTCGAGGACGTCCGTCCCGGAGACGGAGTCGGCGCCGTACATCGGTGCGTCGTACCCGCTGGAGTACATCTCGTTGACCATCGTCGCGAACTCCGGCTGGTACGTGATGAAGAGCCAGGCGTCGGCACCCGAGCTGTTCATCTGGGAGACGACGCTGGAGTAGGACTGCTGCTCCTGGTCGTGCGAGTTGTTGTACGCGATCTCCCCGTCCCAGTTCTCGACGAAGGCGTCGGCGAGGCTCTGACCGTAGTCGTTGTTGACGTACGTGACCGCGACGCTGTCGTGACCGTCCTCCGCCATGATGTTGGCGAGCGCGAGCGACTGCGTGCTGCCCGTCGGCGACATCCGGAGCAGGCCCGGGAAGTCGGTCAGGCTCAGGCCCGTCGAGTTCTGGCTGAGCTGGACCACGTCGGTGCCCTGGACGACGCTCTCGTAGATGGCCAGCGAGACCCCCGACCCCACCGCGCCGATGAGGAACGGGACGCTGTCCTGATTCACGAGCTTCTGTGCGGCCGAGACGCCGCCCTGTGGTTCCGACTGCGAGTCCTCGACGACGATGCTGAGCTCGCCGCCCTTGACGCCGACGTCGTTGACCGCCGCGAGTGCGAGGTCCTTCCCGCGCTGGTTGCGCTGGCCGAACGCCGACAGCGAGCCGGTGGTCGAGTCGACCATCCCGATCTCGAACGTGCTCATCCCACCGCCGCCACCACCGTCGGTCGTCTGGGTCCCGTCGCCACCGCCATCGGTCGGCGTGTCGGTGTCGCCGTCGTCGCTGTTCGTGCTGATACAACCGGCCAGTGCCGCGACACCCGCGCCACTGCTGACCTTGAGTACGGTTCTCCTGCCTATCTCTCCCTTGCTGTCTGATGTCATGGTCTGTGGTGAATAATTATACGTGTAGAGTTAACCCCTCACCTACCATGGTCGGGGACTCTACGACACTTTGGTGAGTGGTAACGATAACCCCTCCGGATGTGTGTTGTTCTCACCCAAGAAATATATTCATTTCCCACGGAACAGCACTAAATGGTCGGGTGCCGGTATAGGGGGGACGAGCGACGAACAGGTAGCATGATCCCACCCATCGCGAACAACTTCGTCGCGGGCGAGTCGCCGGCGGAGGCGGTCCAGCACGCCCGCGAGCTGAACCGTCGCGACGTCGCCGTCATCCTGAACCTCCTCGGGGAGCACTACGACGACCGTGCCGACGCGGACGCGGACGCCGACGCGTACATCGACCTCGCCGAGACCATCGCAGAGGACGACCT
This sequence comes from Haloarchaeobius sp. FL176, assembly GCF_024609245.1. Classification (GTDB taxonomy): domain Archaea; phylum Halobacteriota; class Halobacteria; order Halobacteriales; family Natrialbaceae; genus Haloarchaeobius. The sequence continues at coordinate 538,091 of NZ_JANJYH010000001.1, read as the reverse complement.
CGACGCCTGCATCTCGGTCAAACCCAGCCAGATCGGGCTCTCGCTCTCGGACGACGCGTTCTACGAGAACCTCGCCCGCATCGTCGCGGTCGCCGACGCCCACGGCGTGTTCGTCTGGATCGACATGGAGGACCACCCGACGACCGACGTGACCCTCGACGCGTTCGAGCGCCACGCCCGCGAGACCGGCGGCAACGTCGGCGTCTGCGTGCAGGCGAACCTCGAACGGACCAGGGAGGACCTCGAACGGCTCGCCGAGTTGCCCGGGAAGGTTCGCCTCGTCAAGGGTGCCTACGACGAGCCCGGCGACATCGCGTACCGGAAGAAGGCGAAGGTCGACGAGGCGTATCGTGACTGCCTCGCGTTCATGTTCGAGACGTTCGACGACGGCGTCGCAGTCGGTAGCCACGACCCCGCGATGGTCGACTACGCCGCCGAGTTGTACGCGGAACACGGCACCCCGTACGAGGTACAGATGCTCATGGGCGTGCGCGAGGACGCGCAGTTCGACCTCGCGAGCGAGGGCGTCGAGGTCTGGCAGTACGTCCCCTACGGCGGCAAGTGGTTCTCGTACTTCTACCGCCGTGTGCGAGAGCGGAAGTCGAACGCGCTGTTCGCGTTCCGGGCCGTCGTCGGGCGGTAGGTTGGCGAACGTCTCTGCTCCACGATTCGAGGATGTCCGCAGGAAGATTTACTTCTCCACGCTCCCGAAACTGTTCGATATGTTCCGTCGCCTGCGACGATGGGTCCTCGAACACGTCGGCGGCGAAACAGACGGTGACGACGACGAGTCGGAGTCGGGTCGGTTCGTCCCTTCGCCGCTCGACCGGTCGGTCCGGTCGGCCCACGGGAGCGGCGACAGCAGCGTGGACCGCGAGCTGACGAGGGTCCAGGAGGAGGCACGAACGCTCGAAGAAGGGCGTCGTGACGACTGAGTACTGTCTCCAGCAGCCGTCCTGCCGGTTCGCTACGGGTCGAGCAGCTTCGCCTCGGCCTTGCGCAGGTGTTCGAGCAGCGTCGTCTTCGAGATGTCCATGTCGTCGGCGAGGTCGCGCGTCGAGGTGCCCCGTGGCCACTCGAAGTAGCCGGCCTCGCGGGCGTGCTCGAACACCTCGCGCTGGGCGGCGGTGAGCGTGTCGAGGCGCTGCTCACGTGGTGACTTCCCCGACTCCGACGAGGTGATGGCGGAGATCGTCACCTCCGCTTCGGCCTCCTCGCGAACGCAGTCGAGCTTGTCCTGAATCTCGGTGCGCTCGCCGGCGAAGCCCACCTGCCACTCCTCGCTGCCGTCCTCGATGCGGACGGGTGCGCTGTGGACGAAGCCGTGCTGGAGCAGCGTCGGGCAGACCATGTCGTTCGGGTTGTACTCGAGGAAGAACTCGCGGACCACGTTGCCCGGCGCGTTTCGCGCCCGGCCGAACCGCTGCTGGAGCTCCTGGACCTCACCCGCGTGCTCGCTCTCCCGGATGGCGTCGAGCAGCTCCTCGACATCGCGTTCCGTCGCACCGTAGGCGGTGAACAGTCCGTTGACCGAGTTTGTCGGGAGAGCGTCGGCTCGGGGCGAGTCGTAGATCGCGTGTGCGAGGACGCCGCCGGTATGTCCTTCTGTCGCTTCGATTGCCCAGCAGTTCGGATGCCACAGCTCCAAAGTCAGTCTCGTGCCCGGTGTCTGGTCGGCCAACGCCATAGATTGAACAGTCCGGTCAGACGTTAGTGTGTGTCGCTCAAACAGACCCTGGCCGACCATGGTCGGGAGGGGGTCGAATCCTCCCCGACTGGGCCAGCCTCGCTTCGAACGGTTTTACTCCCCACGTCCCATGGGACGTGACGAATGCAGGTCACGAAGCTGGGGGAGGGTCGCGCCGAGGTCGCCGTCGTCGGCGGCATCCACGGCGACGAGCCCTGTGGGATGCGTGCTATCGAGCGACTACTCCGCGATGCTCCGGAGGTGCGCCGACCGGTCAAGCTGGTCGTCGCGAACGAGGAGGCCGCCGAGCGGGGGGTCCGCTACGTCGAGGAGGACCTGAACCGGGCGTTCCCGGGGTATCCCGACGGTGAGACACACGAGAAACGGCTCGCGTACGAGCTGGCCCACGAGCTGGAGGGCTGCCGGACGCTGGCGCTGCACTCCACACAGTCCCACGCCGAACCGTTCGCCGTGGTCGACGGCGTCGACGACCTCGCCCGGACGGTCTGTCCGCGGCTACCGGTCGCGTCGGTGGTCGAGACGGGCCGGTTCGTCGAGGGTCGCATCTTCAAAGCGGTCCCCGACACCATCGAGGTGGAGTGCGGGCTCCAGGGTACCGAGGACGCCGCCGCGAACAGCTATCTGCTCGTGCTCTCGTTCCTGACCGCGACCGGGGTCCTCCCCGGTGTGCCGCCCGCCCGGGACACGCCCGTGTTCCGACTCGTCCGGCGCATCCCGAAGGGACCCGCGAGCGAGTACGAGGTGTTCGTGGAGAACTTCGAGCGCGTCGACGAGGGCGAGACGTACGCGGCCGTCGACGGGGAGTCGGTCGTCGCCGAGGACCAGTTCTACCCGGTGCTGATGTCTTCTTCCGGCTACGAGGACGTGTTCGGCTACGCCGCCGACAGGGTCGGCTACGTCGGCTGACGACCCCGGTCAGTCTCGCTACTCCGACGGGGGTGTACGCCCGAATCCGATAGGGGCGGGTCCCTCCGGGCCGACGAACAGCGGTCAGTCGTGCCTTCAGGTGCTGCTATCCGCGGTGTCCCGGCGACCGAGGGCGGCGAGGAGCGCCTCCGGACCGACGCCGGTGAGTGCCGCGACCTCGTCGGCCGGCCGGTCGAAGGTGTCGAACGCGAGCAGTGCGCCCTGGAGGCGGACGATGCGACGACACTCCGCGTCGGTCCGTTCGGACGGGTCGAACCGCGGTTCGCCGTCGGTCGCGACCTCGACGTGGTAGCTCGCCAGCACCGCGTCGCGGTACGTGTCGTCGTCGACGTGCGCGTCGGTCTCGGCGAGAGAGACGAGCCTGGCGAGGACGGCGAGGCTCGTCGAGAGCAGATGTTCGGTGTCCGCGTCGGTCCCGTGGGCCTCTTTTGCACCGACGGCGGCTCGCTCCAGCCGCTCGAGCAGCACCGCGAGCCCGAGGTAGGGGTCGGGGTCCGCGGGTTCGTACACGAGCTGGGCGAGCAGCTGGCCCTGCCAGCGGCCGGCGTTCCGGACGACCGTCTCCGCCGCGGTCCCGAGAGGGTCATCGACGGGCAGGTCCGCGCCGGCGTCCGACAGCCCCTCCGGGTCGAGCAGTGGCACGTCGAACCGATCGGCGTATCGACGCGCGGACGACCGGAAGCGCTCCTCGGCCGGGTGACTCAGGACGTCGTCGGCGAGAACGGTCGGCTCCGGCAGCCCGAGCGCCCCCGTCGCCTGCGAACCGAGCGAGAGCAGCGGCGAGAGGCCGGCCTCGAGGACCGCCTCTGCGGGTGTGGGGTCCTCCGTCTCGAGCTGCGCGGCGACGGTGTTCTCGACGAGGTCCTCGTCCTCGGGCTCTCCGGCGTCCTCGGGCTCCTCCGTCGGGTCCCCGCTCATGTCTCCTCTTCCGGTGCGAACTCGACAGTCGTCAGCTCGCGGTCGAGGTGGCAGTAATCGTGAGGCGGGTCGCCGACGACCTCGGCGATGCGGTGCTCCTCGTCGAGTTCGGCACCGTCGGGCTCGCAGAACTCGTGGCTCGGGCAGTCCGTGTGGGGGCACGGCCCGGCGAGTTCGACCTTGCTCCCGGCGTAGGCCTGTCGCGAGGGCACGTTCGCCCGGACGCCGACGGCCTCGACCTCGACGGCGCGGACGCCCTCGTCGTGGACCGCGCAGTCGAGCGTCTGTGCGTTCTGGCGCACGTCCGTCACCTGATACTTGACGCCGTCGGTGAGGTTGAGACACTGACTGCGGTAGGGACAGCCCTCGCAGGCGCTCGCCTCGCCCTCGTAGACGAACTGGGCCCCGGGGTCGGCGAGCCGTGCCCCGATGAGCGTGACCTTCGACATGGCGTGTCGTACGCGAGGCTTCCGGTTAAGACTGTCCCGTCAGCGCGCGCAGCTCCGCGATGTACTCCTCGCGCGGAACCTGGTACACGTCGTCCGGGTCGATCTCGCCGTCGGCGAACCGACGCGCGAGTTCGACGGTCCCCGCGAGGCCCGCCTCGCGGCTCTCGAACCGGTTGGTCTCCTGGAACTGGACGTCCGGTTCGAGGTAGAGGGTGACGTACCAGTCGCCCGAGATGGCGTCCTCGCGGGAGACGCCGGGGCGGCGGTGGTTGCGTCGGCCACGTGTGAGGTACAGCGTCGGCAGACACGGCGCGGGGAACTCCGTCGAGTCGAACACGTCGGGCCGGTAGGCGAGGACGCAGCGGCCATCCGGCTCCTCGTTCCAGACGACCCACCCGTCGGGCAGGTCCGCGAAATCAGTCATAGCTGCGGGTAGGGTCGGAGCCGGTTAAGGAGTCCCGGTCTCCGACGGTGAGCGACACGTCGGGGGGACCGGGCGCGGCGACTCCGGCCGTGTGGTTTGGAGGGTGGTACTTAAATGGCCCATCGTCTGTGCCGAACCGAGCGTCACTGAGAGCCGGAGAGAATAGAAAAGAAGGAATCGTATAAATAGGGCAAAAGCCAGAACTACATAATTATTGGGGCCAGATTTATCCGTTTTCGTCGATTACCACCGGCCGCGCCGATGAATCCGGACGGGGGTCGACCGGGACGAGGCGTGAGGAGGAACAGATGAGCGACAGCCAGACCACGGACCGGACAACAGCCGAACAGGACGAGGAACCGACCGACGACCGGGACCGACTCGAGGTCCTCGACACCGTGCTGGCGGTGGTCGAGTTGACGGTACGGATCGTCAGCCTCGTCCTGTTGCTGCCCTGAGAGGCGGGTCGCCCGTCGGCGGCCGGACGACCGGCCGCCGTGGCATCGAACACTTATAAACAACCGCTGTAGCGCCCACGAACGGCCGTCAGGAGGAGCGGTTCTGGCGGGACGGAACCGATTCCTTTAAACTGAGTTTTGGTCCAGGTAAATATTTGTTGGGGTCAAACTTATGCGCGTTCGCTCCTGAACTAGTGATACCACTCGGTATCCCCCGCACTACCGGCCGTGGCGGCCCCCTTCGGTCTCAAACTCCGTCGAGTGGCCGTCACGCGCCGGGCAGTGTCACAAGTTCACACATGCCACGAAACACGGCCCGACGGATGGGGCGCGGCCGGGGCGGGCGCGCCGACGACGCAACGCGACCGGACGGTCCGTCCGTGGCAGGGGTGACCGAGCAAGTGCTGGACCGGCGGCGACCCGAGAGCGCGTTCGGCCGCCCGGCGCGCGAGTCACCGGGTCCCCACGAGATACCCATGATAGCATGACCGACACCAGAGAATCACTGGCGGAACTGAGCACCGACTACAAGGAGTCGATACCGGCGGACCTGCGCGAGACCAAGTCCTTCGAGTGGTACCTCGACGAGGTGTACGAGGACCCGCTCGTCTCCCGGAACGCGCACCAGCGCGTCGCCGACATGTTCGACTTCTACGGCACCGAGTACGACGAGCGCGAGGGCATCGTCAAGTACCAGCTCGCCACGGAGGACCCCCTCAACGACGGGGAGAACACGTTCTACGGGAACGTCATCCATCAGTCCATCCACGAGTTCATCAACAAGGTGAAATCCGGGGCGCGCGGCCTGGGTCCGGAGCGTCGTATCAAGCTGCTGCTCGGCCCGGTCGGGTCCGGGAAGTCGCACTTCGACCGCATGGTCCGGCAGTACTTCGAGGACTACACCCTTCGCGACGAGGGACGGATGTACACGTTCCGGTGGACCAACCTCTGTGACGTCATCCGTGACCAGGACCCCGCCGACGACGTGGTCCGGTCGCCGATGAACCAGGACCCGCTGGTGCTCCTCCCGAAGCGACAGCGCCAGGCCGTCATCGACGACATCAACGAGGTCCACGACGCGCCGTACACCATCCGGAACGAGCAGAGCCTCGACCCAGAGTCGGAGTTCTACATGGACCGCCTGCTGGAGGAGTACGACGACGACCTCCAGACCGTCCTCGGGAACCACGTCGAGGTCATCCGGCTGACCGCCGACGAGAACAAGCGCCAGTGCCTGGAGACGTTCGAGCCGAAGGACAAGAAGAACCAGGACGAGACCGAACTGACCGGCGACGTCAACTACTCCAAGATCGCCATCTACGGCGAGTCCGACCCGCGCTCGTTCGACTACTCCGGCGCGTTCTGTAACGCGAACCGCGGCATCTTCTCCGGTGAGGAGCTGCTGAAGCTCCAGCGGGAGTTCCTCTACGACTTCCTGCACGCCACCCAGGAGATGACCATCAAGCCGAAGAACAACCCCCGTATCGACATCGACCAGGTCATCGTCGGGCGGACGAACATGCCCGAGTACAAGGACAAGAAGGGCGACGAGAAGATGGAGGCGTTCAACGACCGCACGAAGCGCATCGACTTCCCGTACGTCCTTGGCTACGAGGAGGAGGCCGACATCTACCGGAAGATGCTGAACAACGCGGACGTGCCCGACATCAACGTCGAGCCCCACACCCTGGAGATGGCGGGACTGTTCGCGGTGCTCACCCGTATCGAGGAGCCCGACACCGAGACCGTCGAGATGATACAGAAGGCCAAGGCCTACAACGGGGAGATCGACGACGGCGACGACATCGACGTCAAGAAGCTCCGCGACGAGGCGGAGGCCAAGGCCGAGATCGGCGAGGGCATGGAGGGCGTCTCGCCGCGGTTCATCGGCGACGAGATAGCCGAGGCCATCATGGACTCGAAGCACCGCACGCGTGGGTTCCTCTCGCCGCTGACGGTGTTCAACTTCTTCGAGGACAACCTCGAACACCACGGCTCCATCCCGGAGGAGAACTTCGAGACGTACTACCGGTACCTCGAACTCGTCCGCGAGGAGTACAAGGCACGCGCCATCGAGGACGTCCGTCACGCCCTCGCGTACGACGTCGACGAGATACAGCGGCAGGGCGAGAAGTACATGGACCACGTCATGGCCTACATCGACGACGACACCATCGAGGACGACATCACCGGCCGCGACCAGAACCCAGACGAGAAGTTCATGCGCTCCATCGAGGAGAACCTCGACATCCCCGAGGACCGCAAGGAGGACTTCCGCCAGGAGGTCTCGAACTGGGTGTCCCGCCGTGCCCGCGAGGGTGACACGTTCAACCCGCAGGACAACGAGCGCCTGCGCCGGGCCCTCGAACGCAAGCTCTGGGAGGACAAGAAACACAACATCAACTTCAGCGCCCTCGTCAGCGCCAACGAGACCGACGACGACGAGCGCAACGCCTGGGTCGACGCGCTCGTCGAGCAGGGCTACTCGCGCGACGGCGCGACGGAAGTGCTCGAGTTCGCCGGCGCCGAGGTCGCCAAGGCAGAGATGGAGGACTGATGAGCACCGGAGACGACTACGTCACGGCGAGTGACCGCGCGCTGGAGGACACGTACGAGCCCCCGATGAGCATCGCGGAGTACATCGACCGCGCGTTCGAGCAGCCCTCCATCGCGGCCCACGCCTCGAAGTACCTGCTGCAGGCCATCGAGGCAGCCGGGACTCGGACCGTCGTCGAGGAGGGTGAGGAGAAGGAGCGCTACCGTTTCTTCGACGACCCGTACAACGACGGCGAACACGCGGTCCTCGGCAACACGGACGTGCTCAACTCGTTCGTCGACGACCTGCGCTCCATCGCGGCGGGGCGTGGCAAGCACGAGAAGATCCTCTGGTTCGACGGGCCGACCGCCACGGGCAAGTCAGAGCTGAAGCGCTGTCTCGTCAACGGGTTGCGCGAGTACTCGAAGACCGAGGCGGGCCGCAGGTACACCGTCGAGTGGAACGTCGCGGCCGCCGAAGGCAGCAGTCGCGGGCTGAGCTACGGCGACGAGCTCGGCGGCGAGGACGAGACCGACTGGTACGAGTCGCCCGTGCAGGTGCACCCGCTGTCGGTCCTCCCCGAATCCGTCCGGGCGGACCTCCTCGCGGAGATGAACAGTCACGTCGAGTCCGACGTGCCCGTCCGCGTCGAGGAGCGACTCGACCCGTTCAGCCGCGAGGCGTACGACTATTTGGAGGAGCGCTACCGTCGCGAGGGCCGAGAGGACCTGTTCTCGGCCATCGCCGACAGCCGGCACCTGCGCGTGAAGAACTACGTCGTCGACGTGGGCCAGGGCATCGGGGTCCTCCACAGCGAGGACGACGGCTCGCCGAAGGAGCGCCTCGTGGGCTCGTGGATGCACGGGATGCTCCAGAAGCTGGACTCGCGCGGCCGGAAGAACCCGCAGGCGTTCAGCTACGACGGCGTGCTCTCGCAGGGCAACGGTCTCCTCACCATCGTCGAGGACGCCGCCCAGCACGCCGACCTGCTCCAGAAACTGCTGAACGTCCCCGACGAGGGGACAGTCAAGTTGGACAAGGGAATCGGGATGGACGTCGACACGCAGCTGGTCATCATCTCGAACCCCGACCTGGAGGCGACGCTGAACCAGCACTCCGACCGGCAGGGGATGGACCCGCTGAAGGCGCTGAAGCGCCGGCTCGACAAGCACGAGTTCACCTACCTGACGAACCTCTCGCTGGAGACCGAGCTCATCCGGCGGGAGCTGACCGGTGAGACGGCCGTGTGGACCGCCGAGTCCTACGACGAGCTCGCCGACCAGATCCGCCAGCCGGTGACGGTGTCGGTCAAGCGCTCGTCGGACCGGCTCACCGACCGGGAGTTCGCCCCCCACACCATCGAGGCGGCGGCGCTGTACAGCGTCGTCACCCGGCTCGACGACGAGGACCTGCCGACGGGGCTCGACCTCGTCGACAAGGCCATCCTCTTCGACCGGGGCTACCTGCAGGAGGGCGACACCCGGCGCGACGCCGAGGAGTTCGAGTTCGCGACCGACCCGAAGGACGGCACCCACGGCATCCCCGTCACGTACACCCGGGACGTGCTTGCGGACCTGCTCCACGAGGACACCGACCGGCACCACGCCGACCTGCCCGTCGAAGACGTCCTCATGCCGCGTGACGTGCTGAACGCGATGGTGGAGAACCTCGTGGACGCGCCGGTGTTCTCGACCGGCGAGCGCACCGAGTTCGAGTCCCGCGTCGCCCAAGTGAAGAACCACGTGTTCGACGCTCAGGAGCAGGACGTCGTCGACGCGATGCTCCACGACAGCACCGTCGACGAGGCGACGGTCGCGGAGTACGTCGAGCAGGTGTACGCCTGGGAGACGGGCGAACCCATCGTCAACGACCGCGGCGAGCGCGAGGAGCCCGACCCGCTGAAGATGAAGGTGTTCGAGGTCGAGCACCTCGGCCGCTTCGACGAGGACGAGTACGAGGGCGACGAGCCCAGCGACGCGGTCGCAGAGTTCCGGCGCGAGAAGATAATCACGGCGCTGAACCGCCACGCGTGGGAGCACCGCGACGAGGACTTCGCCATCGAGGACGTCGACCTCGCCGCCATCCCCGTCGTCCGGGCGGTCCTGGAGTCCAACGACTGGGACGACGTGCGCCGCACCTACGAGGACTTCGAGCCGAGCCAGTGGGACGACCCGCCGAGTGGCACCGAGACCGCCGACCTCAAGGCCAAGACCATCGACGCGATGGTCGACCTGCAGGGCTACTCCGAGGCGTCGGCCGAACTGACCAGCAGACACGTCATGGGACAGGTGGCATACAGATGGGACTGAAGGACGACCTCGACCGGTTCCGGGAGGTGGGTGAACAGCGCCGCGAGGACCTGAAGGAGTTCATCCAGTACGGCGAACTCGGCCGCAGCGGCGCGGACGAGGTGAAGATCCCGATCAAGATCGTCGACCTCCCGTCGTTCGAGTACGACCAGCGCGACCAGGGCGGCGTCGGCCAGGGCGACGCCGACGTGGGCGACCCCGTCGGCCAGCCCCAGCCACAGCCCGGAGAGGGCGAGGACGGCGACCCCGGCGAGGAGGGCGGCGAGCACGAGTACTACGAGATGGACCCCGAGGAGTTCGCCGAGGAACTCGACGAGGAGCTCGGGCTCGACCTCGAACCGAAGGGCAAGCGCGTCATCGAGGAGAAGGAGGGTCCGTTCACGGACGTGACCCGGAGCGGTCCGGACTCGACGCTCGACTTCGAGCGCATGTTCAAGGAGGGACTGAAGCGCAAGCTCTCGATGGACTTCGACGAGGAGTTCCTGCGGGAGGTGCTGAAGATCGACGGCTGGGGGCCGCGCAAGGCGTTCGAGTGGGCCCGCGGCGAGAGCCTGCCCGTCTCGATGGCGTGGCTCGACGACGCCTACGACGAGATTCCACGCGACGAGCGGACCAAGTGGGAGTCCTTCGAGGCGGTCGAGGAGAACGTCGACCGCGAGACTGTCACCGAGAAGATACGGTGCGAGGGCATCAAGCACGTCCCGTTCCGCCGGGAGGACGAGCGCTACCGTCACCCCGAGATTATCGAGGAGAAAGAGAAGAACGTCGTCGTCGTCAACATCCGCGACGTCTCCGGCTCGATGCGGGAGAAGAAGCGGGAGCTGGTCGAGCGCGTGTTCACGCCGCTCGACTGGTACCTCACCGGCAAGTACGACAACGCGGTGTTCATCTACATCGCCCACGACGCCGACGCGTGGGAGGTCGAACGGCAGGAGTTCTTCGGCATCCGCTCCGGTGGCGGCACGAAGATATCGTCGGCGTACGAGCTCGCCGCCGAACTGCTGGAGTCGTACCCGTTCAGCGAGTGGAACCGGTACGTGTTCGCGGCCGGCGACTCGGAGAACTCGAGCAACGACACCGAGGAGCGGGTCATCCCGATGATGGAGCAGATCCCGGCGAACCTCCACGCCTACGTGGAGACCCAGCCGACCGGGACGGCCATCAACGCGACCCACGCCGAGGAGGTGGAGTCGCACTTCGGTGGGAGCGACGACGTGGCCGTCGCGTACGTCACCGGCCCGGAGGACGTCACCGACGCGATCTACACCATCCTCTCCACGGAGGGCGATTCAGATGAGTAATCCGGACAGAATCGAGAAACAGCGCATCGCTGACGACCTGCAGGAGCACGTCGCGGAGGCCCGCAACCTCGCCGAGAAGTTCGGCCTCTCCCCGTACGAGGTGAACTACTGGGTCGTCGACTACGACGAGATGAACGAGCTCATCGCCTACGGCGGCTTCCAGCACCGGTACCCGCACTGGCGCTGGGGCATGCAGTACGACCGCCAGCAGAAGCAGGGCCAGTACAGCGGCGGGAAGGCGTTCGAGATCGTCAACAACGACGACCCCGCCCACGCGTTCTTGCAGGAGTCGAACACGCTGGCCGACCAGAAGGCGGTCATCACGCACGTCGAGGCCCACTCGGACTTCTTCGCGAACAACGACTGGTTCCAGCTGTTCGCCGAGGGGACGCCGAACGCGGCGGCGATGCTCGAACGGCACGCCCGTGCAATCTCGGAGTACATGCAGGACCCCGAGATCGAGCGCGCGGCGGTCGAGAAGTGGATCGACAACGTGCTAACACTCGAGGACAACATCGACCAGCACCGGCCGTACCAGGCCATCAGCTCCGTCGTGGACGACCCCGAGGAGCTTGACCCGGACGACCTCGCCGACCGACTCGGCGACCTCGAACTCTCCGAGGAGGTCCGCGAGGAGGTGTTCGACGAGGAGTGGCTGGACGCACTGGAGGGGGACGAGCCGTCGGCGACGTTCCCCGAGGAGCCACAGAAGGACGTCATCGCGTTCCTGCGCACCCACGGCAAGCAGTACGACGACGAGGCGGAGAAGGCGGTCGAGATGGAGCCGTGGCAGCGCGACCTGCTCGACATGATGCGGGAGGAGGCGTACTACTTCGCCCCGCAGAAGATGACGAAGATAATGAACGAGGGGTGGGCCAGCATCTGGGAGTCCCGGATGATGACCGACGAGGGGTTCGCCGGCGACGACGAGTTCCTCAACTACGCCGACCACATGGCGGCGGTGCTCGGCTCGCCCGGCCTCAACCCGTACAGCCTGGGCAAGGAGCTCTGGCAGTACGTCGAGAACACCACGAACCGCCGCGAGGTGCTCGACAAGCTGCTCCGGGTGGAGGGTATCACGTGGCGGAACCTCAAGGACAGCGTCGACTTCGCGCAGGTCCGTGACCTGCTCCAACCGCCGCCGGCGCTCGACAGCATCGACGCGGACTCGCTCGAGGCGCTCGCCGAACTGCCCGACGAGTACCTCGACAACGAGGCGCTCGACCGGGCACTCGCCGGCGAGGTCGACGTGGCGACGTACCCGTGGAAGGTGCTCTCCTACGAGGGGATGTGCCGGCGGCACTACTCGCTTGTCCGGCGGCCGCACCGCGGCTTCGTCGGGCGGGTGAGCCAGTCCGAGCTGGAGCGCATCGGGCGCTACCTGTTCGACGACCAGGTGTACGACACCGTCGAGGCGGCAATCGACGACGTGGACTACGCCGCGGGCTGGGACCGCATGCGGGAGGTGCGCCGGAGCCACAACGACGTGACGTTCGTCGACGAGTTCCTCAGCCAGGAGTTCATCGACGAGAACGAGTACTTCACCTACGAGTACTCGCAGGCGACGGGACAGTACCGCGTCGCCAGTCAGGACGCCGACGACGTGAAGAAGAAGCTGCTGTTGCAGTTCACGAACTTCGGCAAGCCAACCATCGCGGTGTACGACGGCAACTACAACAACCGCAACGAGCTACTGCTCGGCCACGAGTACAACGGCGTGATGCTCGACGTGCGGCAGGCCAAGCAGACCCTCGAACGCGTGTTCGAGCTGTGGGGCCGTCCGGTGAACCTCCTGACCGTCGTCAAGGAGGTGTCGGACCACGACCGCGAGGTCGCCCGCCGACGGAACCGCGAGCCGGAACCTGCCGAGCAGGGACGACTCATCCGGTACGACGGCGAGAAGTTCGAGGAACAGGACGTCCCGTGGGAGGACGTCGAGCATCTCGCGGCCGACGACGTGGACTACGACACGAAGCCGGAGGACTGGCTCGCCTGAGCCGGTCCGGGCTACTTCCTTCGCAGCGCCAGCACGCGCCCCGCGATACCGACACCGAGCCCGACGAGCGCAGCGAGCGCGCTGAAGCCGGGCTGGCCGCCATCGTCCGTCCGTCGCGGTCCGGGCACCAGAGTCGGGTCATCGTTGCGCGTCTCGTTCGTCAGCCGCACCTCGATCTCGCCCGAGACGGTTCGTGCGCCGCCCGCGATGCCGACCGACCACTCGGTCGTCCCCTCGGTGAGCGGGCCAGTGTCGAACGGGACGGAGACGGTCCGCTGGGAGCGCGGCCCGACGGTCACCTCGCGGGTGACGTTCGTGCCCTCCATCGCGACGACGACGGCCGCGCTCCCCTCGCGTTCGCCGCTGTTGACGACGCTCACCGCGAAGGTGGCGTCGCGCCCCTCGATGACGGTCTCGGGTGCCTGCACGTCGACGACTTCGAGGACGGGTCGGTCGGGCTGTGCGCCGGCGGCGAGCACGCGGAATCCGGTGGAGGAACTGACCGCCCCGCCGCCCGAGTAGGGGTTCGACCGGTTCACGACGAACCGAGCGACGTAGTCGGTGTCGGCGTCGAACACCGTCGCGTTCGGTGGGATGCCGACGATGAACTCGTCGTACCCCGGGAAGTGCAGGAACGTGGCGTTCGAGAGGTCGACCGCGGAGCCGTCGCTGCTGCGGGTGATGCGGAAGCTGACACCCTCGGTCCCGTTGCCGGTCAGGTCCTCGACGCCGTCAACGTAGCCGTGGATGGACTGTCGTTCGACGAGGACGAACAGCCACTCGTCCTGCTCGACGGTGCCGCTGATGCCCGAACGGTCGAACGCCGCAGACGCGTCGGCCAGCGGCGGCCCCTCCAGCACGGTGATGGAGGACTGACGGAGCGGGTCGGCGGCGAGGGTGACGACGTCCTCGGCGACCACACGCTCGTCGTGGCGCACCGAGACGGCGTACTGGCCCTCGCCGAGGCGCTCGTCGCGTTGCGGTGTCGTCCGCCGCGCCTCGAGCACCCGGTCCGGCTGGTCGACCGCGACGGTGCGGTTCGCCACCGCGTCGGCCCCGACGAAGCCGGCGTGGTAAGTGTTCCAGCGGAGGACGACGACCCCGTCGCGGTTCTCGTCCGCCACCCGGACGACGAGCCGGTAGTCCAGGCTCTCGTTCTCGACGACGACCGTCGCCGTGGTCTCGTTCCCCGTCAGGCTGACCGGAATCCGGACCACGTCACCGGGCTGTTCCGCCGTTCCGTTCGGCAGGCCCGCCTGTCCCTGGACAGCATCCCGGTTCTGTGGGGTGTGCCACTCGCTGTCGGCCGCTGCGTCGACCATCCCGCCGTCGGCTCCTGCCGTCGTGCCTGCGACGCCTGCGGTCGCCACCACCGCGACCGCGAGCAGGCAGACGCATGTCAGTGTGTCCCACCGTGCCATCTGTCGTGGTACCACTCACCTCATCCTACCCGGTGAAGAAGGTTCTCGTTGTCGGCTCCCGAAGAGTGAGCCATGCACCGCGAGCAGTTCACGGTCGAGACCGAGGAGCGCCTGACCACCGTCGACGTGACCGACCGCGTCCACGCCGCGGTCCCCGACGAGGCGACGGGGCTCTGCACGGTCGCGACCGGCCACACCACGGCGGGTATCGTCGTTCAGGAGGGTGAGCCACGGCTCCGCGAGGACCTCGAGACGTTCCTCGCTGACCTGGTCTCGGACGACGGCTGGCGGCACGACGAGATAGACGACAACGCCGACTCGCATCTCCGGGCAACCGTCGCGGGGCGGGATATCTCCACCCCCGTCGCGGACGGGGCCCTCGAACTCGGCTCCTGGGGCTCGGTGCTGTTCGTCGAGTGCGACGGCCCGCGACGGCGGACGGTCACGGTGTGCGTGCTCGAAGGGTAACCAGTCGCGGCACCCGTTCAAGGGCGTCCGGCACCCAGATATACCGTGACCAGCACCGCCATCGTCCGGTTCCGCCGGGACCTGCGGCTCCACGACAACCCGACGCTCGTCGCCGCGAGCGACGCCGACCGGCTCCTGCCGGTCTACGTCGTCGACCCGCGTCGCGTCGGCGAGCAGGCGTACGGCGGCCCCGACTCGTTCCGGTATCAGCGGACGGGTGGACATCGTGCCCGGTTCCTGCGCGAGAGCCTGTCCGACCTCCGCGAGCGGCTGCGCGAGCACGGGAGCGACCTGCTCGTCCGGCGCGGTCGGCCCGCGGACGTACTGCCAGAAATTGCCGACGCCGTCGACGCCGACGTGCTCCACGAACAGGCCCTGCCGACCACGGAGGAGCGGGAGACAGGCGCGGCCGTCGGGGACGCGCTCGCCGCCGACGGTGTCGCTCGACGGACCCACTGGACGCACACGCTGCACCATCCCGACGACCTGCCCGTGCATCCGACCGTCATCGACGACACGTTCACCCCCTTCCGCGAGCGCGTCGAAGCCGAGAGTACGGGACGCGACCCGGTCCCGACACCCGACCTGCCGCCACTCCCCGACCAGCTGCCCGAGGCCGGGGAGATTCCCGAGCCGCTCGGGAGCGTCCCGGAAGCGTCCGCCGATGGGCGCGGCGTCCTCCCGTTCCGCGGCGGGGAATCACGGGCACTCGCCCGGGTCGAGGAGTACCTCTGGACCGGCGACCACCTGCGCGAGTACAAGGAGACCAGAAACGGGCTCGTGGGCGCGGACTACTCCGCGAAGTTCTCGCCGTGGCTCGCCGCCGGCTGTCTCTCCCCCCGGTACGTCGCGAGCGAGGTCGACCGCTACGAGGCCGAGCGCGTCGCCAACGACTCGACGTACTGGCTCGTCTTCGAGCTACGCTGGCGGGACTTCTTCCAGTTCCAGTTCCTGCAACACGGCAGCCAGCAGTTCCGACGGGAGGGCATCCGCAACCGCACGGACCTCGACTGGCGCTGGGACGAGACGGCGTTCCGTCGCTGGGCCGACGGCGAGACGGGCGTCCCGTTCGTCGACGCGGCGATGCGCGAGCTGGCTGCGACCGGCTACACGTCGAACCGCGCACGTCAGAACGCGGCGTCGCTGCTGGCGAACGACCTGCGGCTGGACTGGCGGCGCGGTGCCGCCCACTTCGAGCGGCTGCTGGTGGACTACGACCCGGCGTCGAACTACGGCAACTGGGCGTACATCGCCGGCGTGGGGAACGACTCGCGGGACCGCGCGTTCGACGTGCTCTCGCAGGGCGAGCGGTACGACTCCGACGCGGCCTTCGTGACGCGTTGGTGTCCCGAACTGGCCGACCTCACCGCGGTCGCCCCCGACTACGCCCGCGAGCCCTGGACCGCGCCGCGCGAGGCGCTGGTCGAGGCGGGCGTCGAACTCGGCGTGGACTACCCGCGTCCGATGGCGGGGCTCGACGACCGGTACGAGAGCATCCCCTAGAGCACGTCGCTGCGGTCACTGACGATGCCGTCGACACCGCGGAGCCCGAGCAGGCGGACGATGGACGGTGACCGGACCGTCCAGACGTTCACCTCGATGCCGGCGTCGTGGGCGCGGGGGACGAGCTTCGAGAGCAGCGGCAGGAAGTAATGTGGGTGGACGTAGTCGCAGTCGAACTCGACAGCGGTCGCCACCGGCTGGTTCCGGAGGCTGTCGGTGAGGAAGGCGGTCGGCACCGACGGCGCGGCGTCCCGTGCCTCGGCGAGGGCGTCCCGTTCGAACGACGAGACCATCGCGTCGCCGTCGTGGGCCGCCAGCATCTCGGCGACCTCGGCAGCCACACCGACCTCCTTGCACTCGACGTTCAGTGCGAGGGAGTCGGGTACCGATTCGAGGACGTTCGCGAGCGTCGGGACGCCCTCGCCCGAGCCGAGCACGTCGAGTCCGGCCAGCTCCTGGCGGGTGAGGTCGGCGACACGGCCAGAGCCGTCGGTGACGCGGTCGACCGTCTCGTCGTGGTGGACGACGACCTCGCCGCTGGCACACCGTCGCACGTCGAGCTCCATCACGTCGGCCCCGCTGCTGGCGGCGTGTTCGAGCGCGGCCAGCGTGTTCTCGGGGGCCTCGTCCGCGAACCCGCGGTGGGCGATGAGTCGCACACGGGCAGTGTCGCTCCGCGACGATTTACGCGTTTCGTCCCCACGCCCTCCGGTTTAATCACACGGACGAGGACGGTCGAACTACTTTCAGCCCGGCGAGCGCCGCCACGGACGTGACAGACGGCTCGGACCACCGGGCCGTGTCGGGCGTCGTCGAAGAACTCGACCAGTTCGTCTGAAGGTTGAGGGGGCTGGCGTGCGAGAGGTTCACTATGCAGATAACAGGCGTCACCCAGCACCACCTCAGCCACCAGCTCGACGGTCACTTCGAGCCGACGTGGATCCCGGGCTACCCGCAGTCCAGCCACGAGGTCGAGCTGTTCGAGGTCGAGACCGACGAGGGAATCACCGGGCGCTGTGCCAGCCCGAGCTTCGCGGGCGGGCTCTCCTACGAGGGGCCGCTGTCGCTCTTTCTCACCGGTGAGGACCCACACGACGTGGACACAATCCGGCGGAAGCTCGAGAGCATCGACCTCATCGGGCCCCGCCCGTGGCACATCGAGCTCGCGCTGTGGGACATCATCGGCAAGGACGCCGGGAAACCGGTGTACGAACTCCTCGGCGGGAGCGGCGACCCGATCCCGTGCTACGCGAGCACGGGCGAGGTGCAGGACGCCGACGAGCGCATCGAGTACGTGCAAGAGCGCGTCGACGAGGGCTTCCAGGCGGTCAAACTCCGGGTCGCCGAGACAGAAGACGTCGAGGTCGTCCGCGCGGTCCGCGAGTCGTTTCCCGACCTGCCGCTGATGGTCGACGCGAACAAGGGCTGGGCGGTCCGCGTGATGGCGAACGAGCAGCAGTGGCGCTACAAGGACGCCCTCGCGGTCGCCCGCGAACTGGAGGACATCGGCGACATCGAGTGGTTCGAGGAGCCGCTGCCGAGACACGACTACGAGGGCTACGCGCGGCTCCGCGCGGCGACGGACGTGCCGATCGCCGGCGGGGAGTTCAACGACCGGCCCGGGGAGCTGTACCGGTTCCTCGAACACGACGCGCTCGACGTGCTCCAGCCCGACGCCGCGCTCGCGACCGGCATCCGTGCGGGGGTGAGCGTCGCGGAGGCAGCCGCCGAGCAGGGCGTCGCGTTCGTTCCGCACACGTGGACGAACGGCATCGGCTTCGCGGCGAACCTGCACGTGATGGCTGCCGCGGGCTCGCCCTGGTGCGAGTTCCCCATCGAGCCGCCGTGGACGCCCGAGGTGCGTGACTTCCCGCTCGCCGAGACCATCCACCACGAGGACGGCTACGTGACGCCACCGGACGGTCCCGGACTCGGCGTCGAACTCGACGGAGGTGTCGTCGGATGAGTCTCCCCGAGGACGTCCTCGAGAAGCACCGTTCAGTCGCCGACGACGTCGTTGGCGAGGCGGTGTACGGCCACCTCGTCGGCGGCGAGTGGGTCGAGAGCGACGGCGGGGAGACGCAGACGACGCACGACTCGACGACCGGCGAGCCGCTGGCCGAGGTCCAGCAGGGCACGCGAACCGACGTGGACCGCGCGGTCGCGGCGGCCCGAGCGGCGTTCGAGGGTCGGTGGGGCGAGAAGTCGCCACAGCAACGCGCCGAACTCCTCCACGAGATCGCCGACATCGTCGCGGACGAGAAGACGAGCATCGCCCGGCTGGACTCGCTCGAGGTGGGCAAGCCGAACAAGCACTCGCTGCTGGTGGACAACACCATCGTCGTCGACCAGCTCAGACATTTCGCGAGCCTCGCCCGCACCGCCGACTCGGGGCGCTGCCCGCCCTCGGGCGACGACAAGCACATCTACACGCGCCGGGAGCCCTACGGCGTCGTCGGCTGCATCAGCGCGTGGAACTTCCCCGCGATGTTCGTCGCGTGGAAGCTCGGGCCCGCGCTGGCGGCGGGCAACAGCGTCGTCTACAAGCCGTCCTCCCGGGCCGCCCTGTCGACGCTCGAACTCGCCAGAATCTTCGACCGGGTGCTGCCCGACGGGACGGTCAACGTCGTGACGGGCGCGGGCAGCGTCGTCGGCGACGCGCTCACCGGCCACGAGGACGTGGCGAAGGTCAGCCTGACGGGCTCTACCGGTGCCGGGCAGGCCGCGATGCGCAACGCGGCGAACCGCCTCGCCCCAGTCTCGCTCGAACTCGGCGGTAACAACCCGAACATCGTGTTCCCCGATGCGGACCTCGACGACGCCGTCGAGGGCGCGGTCGTCGCGATGCTGTTCAACCAGGGCCAGCAGTGCACGGCGGGCTCGCGACTGTTCGTCCACGAGGAGATCCGCGAGGCGTTCTGCGAGAAACTGTACGCCCGGCTCGACGAGTTGGGCGTCGGCGACCCACTCTCGCCGCTGACCGACGTGGGCCCCCTCGTCGACCACGACCACGCGGACGAGGTCCGGGGCTACGTCGAGACCGCCCGGCAGGAGGGCGCGTCCGTGCTGTACGAGGGCAAGCTGCCGGACGAGATGGGGGACGCACCGTTCGTCCCGCCGACGCTGCTCGGCGACGTGGGCGACGACGACACCGTCGCCGTCGAGGAGGTGTTCGGCCCCGTCGCGGCGCTGTTCACCTTCGAGTCCCGCGCGGAGGTCGTTGCCCGCGCCAACGACACCGAGTTCGGGCTCGCGGCGGCGGTCTGGACGAACGACCTCGACCGCGCCCACGAGGTCGCCGCCGACCTCGAGGCCGGCACCGTCTGGGTGAACACGTACAACGACCTGTTCGAGCCAGCGCCGTACGGCGGCTACAAGCAGTCCGGGCTGGGTCGCGAGCTCGCGTCGGAAGCGCTCGACGACTACAGTCGGACGAAGTCGGTGAAGGTGAACCACGGCGACGTGCCGAACCTCGGCTGAGGCGTGGAACGCGCGCCCGGTTGACACAGCCCCGGTGGCTGTGCGACCGCCCGACAGCGACGGCACCATTCAAATTTTACACCAACATTCATTACATTTAAGCTGGTCGCTGCCGAACCGCGGACCATGCGCGCAGTCGTATTCCAGGGTGCGGAGGAGCCCATGACAGTCGAGGACGTCGACCGGCCGGAGCCGGACGACGACGGCATCCTCGTCGAGACGGAGGCCTGTGGCATCTGCCGGTCGGACTGGCACGCCTGGCGCGGGGACTGGGAGTGGATCGGCGTGATGCCCCAGCCCGGCCTCGTGTTCGGCCACGAACCGGTCGGCCGGGTGGTCGAAGTCGGCGACAACGTCGACCGCTTCGCCGTCGGCGACCGCGTCACCAACCCGTTCAACCTCGGCTGCGGGAGCTGTCACCACTGCCGCGACGGCCGCGGGAACATCTGCGAGACCTCCATCCCGATGGGGTTCGTCCCGTTCCAGACCGGCGCGTTCGCGGAGTACTACTCGGTGCGGAACGCGGACTTCAACGCCGTCACGCTCCCCGAAGAGGTCGACCCGGTCGACGTGGCGGGGCTCGGCTGTCGGTTCGCCACGGCGTTCCACGGCCTCGTCCACCGCGTCGACGTGACGCCGGGCGACTGGGTCGCAATCCACGGCTGCGGCGGCGTCGGCCTCTCCGCCGTCCACGTCGCGGACGCTCTCGGCGCGAACGTCATCGCGGTTGACCTCTCCGCGGAGAAGCTGGCGCGAGCGCGGGACCTCGGCGCGGACCGCACCGTCGAGGTCGGTGCGGTCGACGACGTGCCCCAGGCCGTCAAGAAGTTCACCGAGAGCTCCCGCGGCGCGGACGTGGCAGTGGACGCGCTCGGCATCGCCGAGACCTGCCGGAACGCGGTGAACTCGCTGGGCAAAGGCGGACAGCACCTCCAGATCGGCATGACCACCAGCGAGGAGGGCGGCGAGGTGTCGCTCCCGGTCGACACGATGGTCACGGACGAACGGGAGTTCTACGGCGCCTACGGCATCCCCCCGAACGAGTACGACGAGATATTCCGGATGATGGGGACCGGGAAGCTGGAGCCGGGCCGCATCGTCAGCGAGACCGTCTCACTGGA
Organism: Haloarchaeobius sp. FL176; assembly: GCF_024609245.1. Taxonomy (GTDB): domain Archaea; phylum Halobacteriota; class Halobacteria; order Halobacteriales; family Natrialbaceae; genus Haloarchaeobius. Next base: position 517,072 of record NZ_JANJYH010000001.1, on the reverse strand, counting down.
GGAGGTGCCCGGCGTCGTCGAGGGGCTCGGCGACTACGAGACCGTCGGCATCCCGGTCTGCGACGGGTTCTGAGGGGAACCGGAACGGCCAATGCGCTCGTCGGGACTGGGTGCCTATGGACACGTTCCTCTCGCTGCCGTACGAGCACGATAGCCCACTTCCGCTCGACGAGGAGCACGAGTTCCGGACGCCCGACGCGCTCGTCGAGCGGTTCCTCGCCGAGCACACGGAGCCAGGGGACACCGTGCTCGACCCGTTCGCGGGGTTCGGGACGACGCTCGAAGTCGCCGAGCGCATGGACAGAGACCCGTACGGCATCGAGTACGAGCGAGAGCGGGTCGGGTACGTCCGGGAGCGAATCGAGAGCCCCGACGACGTCCGGCAGGGGAGCGTGCTCGACCTCGATTCGTCGTGGGTCCCCGCGATAGACTGCTGTTTCACCTCGCCGCCGTTCATGGAGCGGACCGACGACCGCAACCCGTTCCGGAACTACGCCGGTGAGAGCAGCTACGACGAGTACCTCGACGACGTGGAGACGGCGTTCGAGCGTATCGGGGCCGTGCTCGCGACTGACGGGACCGTCGTCGTCGACGTCTCGAACATGAAGTACCAGGACCGGGTGACGACGCTCGCGTGGGACGTCGCGGAGCGCGGTGCGGCCATGCTCGACTTCGCCGGCGAGGTCGTCGTCGGCTGGGAGGGCGCGGACGACGGCGACGGCGTCTTCGGCTACGGCTACGACCACTCGTACTGCCTGGTGTTCTCGGCGGACGGCGACTGAGGGTGGGCGGTCGGGGAAACGGCTCCGTGTCCGCGTCGGCGTCAGTCCGTCCCTGCCGTCGGCGGGTTCTCGGGGACGAAGGCCGCGAGCACCGACCCGACGAGGTAGGCCGCGGCAGCCAGGATCACGAACCACGGCAGCGTCGAGGTGAACAGTTCCGGCATGAGCCGCCAGTCCACGCCGTTCTCGGCGTGGAAGTTCCGGAACTGGACGACGCGGAGGGAGAGCGGAATCAGCAGGAGGGCGGTACACCGTCGAAGCGTACGACGGAGTGCAGCGTCGGACATGCCCGGGAATCACCGAGCCATCCGCAAGAATCCTGTGCTGTCACCCCCGATCAAAGACACCACTCCGTCCGGGGGAAGGGGTAAGGCCGATGCGGGAGAACCCGACGGCATGGCCATCGCACTACCCAGCGAGGCGGACGAGTGGATCACGGAGTGGCGCGAGCAGCTGAACGAGTCCGACCGGTACAGCGAGGTCGGCGAGGGCTGGGGCGTCGGGTTCGACGGCTCGTTCCTGTTCGTCATCGAGCCCGACGACACGTACGACGGCGACGCCATCCACCTCTACGTGGATTTGGAGGACGGCGAGTGTACCGCGGCACGTATGGTCGACGGCGAGAACGCCGTGGACTGGGGCTTCGCGTTCCGCGGGAGCTACACGAACTGGAAGCGGCTCATCCACGGCGAGGCCGACCCCATCGAGGGGATGATGAGCGGCGAGTTCGACCTCGACGGGGACATGCAGAAGGTGCTCCAGTACAGCACCGCGGCGGTCGTGATGACCGAGAACGCCGGCGCGGTCGACACCGAGTTCGAGTACTGAGTCGCGCCCGACCGGCGGTTCGAGTGTTTCTTCGCCGCGTCACTCGACGACGACGGTGCCCTCCATCCCGGCGGCCTCGTGCGGGATGCAGACGTAGGCGTGCTCGCCGGTCGTCTCGAACGTGTGGACGTAGGACTGCCCGGACTGCACCGCACCCTCACCGTTCTCCCAGCCCTCGCGGGCGGCCGACTCGCTGTCGAAGTCACCGGACGACCAGTACGTCGCACCGTCCGGAATCTCGTCCTCGGCGGCGGTGACGGAGTGGGCCTCGCCGCCAACGTGGGTCCAGGCGACGGTGTCGCCCTGCGAGACCGTGAGTTCCGCAGGCTCGAACGCGACCGCGGTCATGTCGACGACGTGGTCGGCGTCCTCGGGGACACCCTCGACGACGTTCGGGCCGCCCGCGAGCTCGGTTTCGGTCTCGCTCCCGGAGTCGGACTCGCCGACCGGTGCGGCGTCGGATGCGCCGGCGACGGCGAACTGTGCGCGGAGCGAGGCGTCTGCGAAGGCGCTCGCAGCAGCCGAGACGCCGCCCTCCTCGACGGCTGTGCCGAGGTCGCCGAGCGTGGCCTCGAAGCCCTCGTAGGCGTCGTGGTCGGCCTCCTCCAGCGCCTCGTGGACCCGTGCGTCCTCGAATCGGGCGAACGCGTCCTCGACGATGCCGGCCGCGACCGCGCTCTGGGAGCCGCCGGCGGCCGAGACGACGGTGTAGATGGCCTCGACGGCGCGGTCGTTGAACGTCCGGACGGCCCCAGTCGGGTCGCCGGAGCCGGCCGTGCTCCGGGCGTCGGAGAGTGCGCCCTCGAAGGACTCGTACAGCTCGTGGTCGGCGTGCTCGAGCGCCTCGTGGAAGCCGCCGGCACCGGCCTCGAAGTGACCGAAGGCGTCCTCCAGCGCCGTGGCGGCGCGGTCGTTCGCGCCGGCCACGGCGAGCGCGCGTGCGTCGAAGCCACGGGCAGCCATGTAGCCGCTCTCGACGGCGCTGACCTGCGCGGTCGAGCCCGCGGTCGTCTCGAAGGAGAGCAGCGCCTCCATCGCGCCGCTGGCGTGAGTCTCGACGGCCGCGTCGTCCCCCGCCTCGAACGCGGTGATCAGCCCGTCCAGGTGCTCCTCCTCGAACGCGTGGTAGAGGTCTTCGCTGGTGTGTTCGAGGGTCTCGTGGAACCCGGCCTCGTCGCGCTCGAACGTCTCGAACAGCCCGCTGGCGACCGCTGCAGCGGCGGCGGCCTCGCCGGAGTCGTACCGTTCGACGGCGTCGGCGAGTCGGGCGCGGAAGTAGCCGGCTTCGAGCAGCGCCGGCTCGTCGCCGGTGCCGAGGGCCTCGATACCGGTCAGGAGCGCGTCGTCGACGGTCTCGACGGCGGTCTGGACGCCCTCGTCGTCGCCTTCGTCGATGGCCGTCGAGAGCGCGGCGAGCCCCTCTTCCTCGAACTGGTGGTAGGCGTCCTCGCTGGCCTCCTCGAGCGCCTCGTGGGCACGAGCCCCCTCGAAGTGTGCGAACACGGCCTCGACGGCGGCCTTCGCGGCGTCGGTCTCTCCGGCCTCGTACAGCCGGACCGCGTCGCGGACCCGAGCCCGATAGACGGTGAGCGCGGCGGCGTGCGCGAACTCGGTCGATGGACCACCCATCCGCGAGAGCGCGGCGGCGTCCCAGCCGAGCGCCTGGAAGACCGCGACGTGGCCGCTGCCGGCGACGGATTCGGCGGGTGCGACGCGGTAGGAGCCGTCGATGGCGGCGGTCAGGGCGGTCTCGGCGTCGGTGCGGACGGACTCGGCGTCCTCGCTCCCGGCGGACTCGATGACCCCCTCGATGCCGCCCTCGAACCGGGCGTAGGCGTCGCCTTCGGCGTCCTCCAGCGCGCCGTGGACCGGCGCGTTCTCGAACCGGGCGAGGACGCCCTCGGCGATGGTCGCTGCACCCTCGAACGCGCCGGCGTCGGCCAGCATCGCGGCGTCGGCGACGCGTGCGCCGAGCGCCTGGAGGTCGAGCGCCTGTGCCGCGGCGTCACCGACACGCGTCCGCTGGGCGCTGTGGAGCTGGTCGCTCCCGATGGAGGCCGCTTCGCTCGCACGGCCCACGTCGCCGGCGTCGAGGCCAGCGGTCCGAAGCTCGCCGAGAGCGCTCTCGAACTCCTCGTAGGCGGTCTCGCTCGTCGATTCGAGCGCCTCGTGTGCGTTGTGCTCGCCCGAGGCCTCCTCGAAGCGTGCGAACGTGGACTGGGCGACACCAGCGCCGGCCTCCGGACTCCCCGCGTGGCCGAGGGAGACCGCGTTCCAGAGCCGGGTCCGCATCGCGTTCCACTCGGCGGCGACGGCGACGTCGGTCGCGACGAGGTCGCTGCCACCGCCGCCGGACTGGTCTGTCCCAGTCACCGGCTCGTCGGTGGGTGTCTCGGTCCCGTCGTCGGTCTCGTCCGCACCGAACATCCCTGCACAGCCCGCGAGCCCCAGGCTCGCGGCGACTGCACTGCTCCCCTTCAACCAGTCACGTCGTGTCTGTCGCATATTTTTAGGCTGGCCTAAAAGTTAAAACCCCTTTCGATTTCGGCTCGCCTAAAACCCTGTTCGAGTCTCTCGGTCCGTCGCCGGTTTGTAGCTGTCGATAGCTCGTTCCGGACCGGCCCGAAGCCCTTCGTGCCGACCGCGTGAACGACCGGACCAAGAACTCCATGGATGCTCTCTCGGGTCGTCGGTGGCGAACGCCGCCACTCCGTCTGCGTGAACGTCCCCTCGCGATCCGGCCGACGCGCTGCTCGCGGGCTGACCTGTCGGACTCTGGGCGGGGTCGCTCGACCGAGCTTCTTTGACGTCCGCGCGCTTTCACCATCGTATGGCCGTCAGCTTCGACTTCTCGGACCGTGTCGCCATCGTGACCGGCGCGTCTGGTGCGCTGGGCAGTGCCGTCGTGGACGCGTTCCGCGACGCCGGCGCGACCGTCTGTGCCGTGGACGTGGTCGACCCGGGCGACGAGGACGCACAGCTCGACCCCGACGCGGGGACGACGTTCTACCAGGCCGACCTCACCGACGAGGCCGAGGTCGAGGCGCTGATGGAACAGGTGGTCGAGGACCACGGGGGCATCGATCACCTCGCGAACATCGCAGGCACCTGGCGCGGTGGCGACCACGTCGAAGACACCCCGCTCTCGGAGTTCGACCTGCTGTGGAACGTGAACCTGAAGACGGCCTTCCTCGCGACGAAACACGCGCTGCCGCACCTTCAGGAGTCGACGGGGTCCATCGTCTCGGTGTCCGCGCGCTCCTCGCTGTCGGGCGGCGAGGGCGACGGCCCGTACCGCATCACGAAGGCGGGCATCCGGCTGCTCACGGAGACCGTCGCCGAGGAGAACCTCGGCACCGTGCGGGCGAACTGCGTGATGCCGTCGGTGCTCGACACGCCGATGAACCGCGAGATGATGACGCCGAGCGACGACTGGGTCGACCCCGCCGACGCGGCGCAGGTCATGCTCTTGCTCTGTTCGGAGGCGGCGTCGCCGACGAGCGGCGCGGCGGTGCCGGTGTACGGCGAGGCCTGAGACGGCCGGCGACTCACCTCACACCGTCGTCGCCTGCCCCGTCGAGCACGCCGGGCAGCCGTACACGTGCCGTCGTCCCGTTCTCGCCGGTCTCGAACGACAGGTCCCCGCCCAGCACGTCGACGCTCCAGCTGACGAGCCAGAGGCCAAGCCCGCTCCCGTGGTCGAGTGCGGACTCCTCCTCCCGGTGGAGCGCCTCTAACTCGTGGTTGGGGATGCCGGGGCCGTCGTCGCTGACCGTGAAGACGGCGTCGCGCCCCCGGTCGGACTCGGTCTCGGCGAGTGCAACGGTGACCGACGGCTCCCCGGTGCCGTGTTCGAGGGCGTTGTCGACGAGGTTCGAGAGCACGGTCCGGAGCAGCGCCGGGTCCGTCTCCAGCTGGAGGTCGTCGGGAACGGCGAGGGCGACGTCGGTGGCGTCGACGGTGGCTAGGACCTCGTCGACGAGCTCGCTGACGGCGACGGGTTCGACGCGCACGTCACGGTCCATGGTGCGTTCGATGTCGCGGGCCTTCTCGCCGAGGGCGAGCAGGCTGTCGGTCTCGTCGGCCACGGTCCCGAGCATCGTCTCCAGCTCGGGGTCGTCGGTCCGGTCGCGAACCTCGCCGAGGTAGCCCTGGACGACAGTCAGGTCGTTCCGGAGGTTGTGCCGGAGGACGCGGTTGAGCACCGCGAGGCGCTGTTCCCGGGCGAGCTCGTCGGTCACGTCCTGCAGCACGACCGTGTAGCCGAGGGTCGTGTCACTGGGGCCGGTCAGGGGCGTGACGACGACGGTGAACGTAACTCGTTCGCCGTCCGCGTGCGTGCTCACGCGGCGTTCGCCGGTCCGTTCGGTGGTGGCGTCGATGGCGAGGTAGTCGTCGAGCGGGTCGGTGAGTGCGGCCTGCTTGTCTGCCCCGAGCAGCGACTCGGCGGCCGGGTTGAGCGTGACGATGTGGTTCGTCTCGTCGACGACGAGGACCGGGCTGCCGAGGTCGTCGATGGCCGCGCGTTCGCCCGTCCGTCGCGTCGCCGGGTTGAGCGCGAACATCTCGCTCCGGAACAGCGCGTAGGCGTCCAGCGCGACGTGGGGGATGAACGCGACGGCGACGAAGTTAAGCTCGGGGTACGGGCCGAGTTCGAGCAGCCAGAACCCGACGGCGGCCAGCGGCGGGATCGGTGTGAGCGCGATGGCGATGGCCTGTGTCCGGTAGAGCGGGCCGTAGCTGAGCACGGTGTCGATGAGGAGGAAGACGGAGAGGGTCAGGGCCGCCGCGAGCAGCACGAACTGGAGGTAGAACGGGAAGCCGACGGCGTAGTCGGCCGAGGCGACGCCCTCGGTCGGGACGACGGTGAACGAGCGCCAGGCGAGCTGGTGGAGCGGGTTCGTGACGACGACCGCGCTGAAGGCGGCGGCGTCCACGACCAGCAGCGCGAACCACGGCCGCCGGAGGGCCTGCCCCCGGCCCGTGTACTCGAAGGCGAAGGCGACGTAGCCCACGACGATGACGGCCGCGCCGACCCAGAACAGCGACTCCAGCACCTCGCGGGTGACCTGGTCGAAGACCAGCATGGCGACCGCCTGCGAGCAGCAGACCAGTACCTGGCCCGCGATGACGACCAGGAACGACCGCCCGCCGGGCTTGTCCGCGAACCGCAGGACGTAGCCGAAGAAGGCGAGGTTCACTACGCCCGCCACCAGGGCGAGCAGGGCGGGCCAGCCGAACGGACTCATTACCTGCGGCTACCGATTGCAACTACTTGCGGGTTCCGGCCCCCGTCGGCCGGGACGAGGGCTTCCGGGGCGCCGACCGCCAGCGTTTTCGACGGGCCGCTCCTACCGAACACCGATGCTCGCGTACCACGCCCTGTTCGTCGCTCTCGTCGTCGGGACGGAGCTGTTCTTCGCCGGGCTCTCGATAGTCAACGTCCGGTACGGCGCACGGACCGCCCGCGTCCGGTCCGACTGGATGCGCGAGACGCTCGGCGTCGAGGACATCGGGTCCGTACTCGACTACCAGCGTGCTCGCGTCGGGCTCTCGTTGCTGGAGACGGTGACGACGCTCGGGTTCCTGCTGCTCGCCCTGTACTCCGGCCTCGTGACGGAGGTCGTCGTCGCCCTGACGGAGACGGGCCTGTCGCCGCTGCTTCAGGGGATCGCCTTCGTCGTCCTCGCGCTGCTCGCGACGCGGGTCCTGGGTGCCCCGTTCGACCTGTACAGCACGTTCGTCGTCGAGGAGGCCTTCGACTTCAACAACCAGTCGCCGACGCTCTGGCTCCGGGACTACCTCCTCGGCACGGTCCTGAGCCTCGTCATCGTCGGCGGGCTCACCGCCGCCGTGCTCTGGTTCGTCGAGAACGTCCAGTACTGGCCCGTCGCCGGCTGGGCGCTCGTCGTCGGCTTCTCCGTCGCGATGCTGGTGCTCAAACCGCGGGTCATCGACCCGCTGTTCAACGAGTTCACCCCCGTGGAGGAGAGCGACCTCCGGGACGCCGTCGACGAGGTGTTCGAGCGTGCCGGCTTCCGTTGCGAGCAGGTGTACGAGATGGACGCCAGCAAGCGGTCGGGCCACTCGAACGCCTACTTCGTCGGGTTCGGCCGCACGAAGCGGGTCGTGCTGTACGACACACTCGTCGAGTCGATGGAGAACGACGAGATACAGGCCGTGCTCGCCCACGAGCTGGCCCACTGGAAGCGAAAGCACATCCCGAAGTTCATCGCGCTCTCGGCGGTGCAGTTCGCCGTCGTCTTCGCCGCACTGGGCTACCTCGCGGGCCAGCCCTGGGTGTTCGACCTGTTCGGCTTCCCCACGGAGGCGACCTACGCCGGACTGTTCGTCGCCGTCCTGCTCGTCGGCCCCGTCCTGCAGCTGAGCGCCCCGCTCCAGAACTACCTCTCGCTGGCCTACGAACGCGAAGCCGACGCGTTCGCCGTCGAGACGATGGGCGCGGCCCCGATGGCGAACGCGCTCGCCGCCCTCGCGGCGGACAACATGCAGAACCCGTTCCCGCATCCGCTGTACGAGACGTTCCACCACGACCACCCGCCCATCCCCGAGCGCATCCGGTACGTGCAGGAGATGGACGAAGAGGCGACCGGCTCGACCGACGAGACTGCAGGCGACGGGACGCCGTCGGCCTGAAGCGGTTCCTGTAGACTTCGAGCGGTCGCGACAGGTTCACCCGAACTGCGACGGTTACAGTCGCTGACTGTTCTCCCCTGTCACCACTCCGCATGCTGCTGATATTCACCCACCACCACCCGGGAACAGGCTACTTTTGTAGCTGGCTGATTGAACATTCATTCAACGATGGGCGACACCAGCCGGTTCGCCGCCGCCGCCGAAGACGACACGCGGGCCGCCATCATGCGGGCCACGTACGACGCGCTTACGAGCCACGGCTACGCGAACCTGACGATACAGCGGATCGGCGACGAGTTCGAGAAGTCGAAGTCCCTCCTCTACCACCACTACGACGGTAAGGACGACCTCCTCGTGGATTTTCTGCGGTTCATGCTGGAGCACTGGGAGGCGAAGGCAGAGTGCCGCGAGGAGCAGGACCCGCAGGCACGCCTGAAGACGTTGCTCGACCGGGTCGCCGCGGTCGAACTCGACGAGGAGACGGCAGCGTTCACCGCCGCGATGGAGGAGCTACGCGGGCAGGCGCCACACGACGCCGCCTACCGCGAGCGGTTCACGGAACACGACCACGCGCTGCGGGAGCAGTTCGCCGAGATCATCGCGGATGGCATCGAGGAAGGTGCCTTCCACGAGGTCGACCCGACGCGGGCTGCCGAGTTCCTGCTGACGACGGTCAACGGCGTCCGCATCCAGCGGGTCACCCGGGACGACGACGGCGGGGTCGGGGCGGCGCGCGCCGAGCTTCAGACGTACCTCGACGCCCGACTGTACAGGGGTGAGGCCTGATGGGCATCTTCGACGTGTTCCGCGGGCAGGACGAACTGGACCTGACCTCCGGCGGCATCGGCAAGCCGCTGTTCCTGCTTGCGCTGCCCATCGTCATCACGAACCTGCTCCAGACGGCGTACAACCTGGCGGACACGTTCTGGCTCGCACAGCTGAACGAGACGGCAGTCGCGGCCATCACGTTCGGCTTCCCCATGGTGTTCCTGCTCATCTCCCTCGGCATGGGACTCTCCGTGGCGGGCAGCGTCCTCGTCGCCCAGCACACCGGTGCGGAGGAGGAGGCGGAAGCCGAGTACGCCGCCTCCCAGACGGTGTCGTTCTCGCTCGTCGCCTCGGCGCTGCTCGGCGTCGCCGGCTACTTCCTGATCGACGAGGTGCTGTGGTTCCTCGGCGCGCGGGGCGACGTGCTCCGCGAGGCGACGAACTACATGGAGGTCATCGCACTCGGCATGCCGTTCATGTTCGGCTTCTTCGTGTTCATCTCGCTGATGCGGGGCTACGGCGACACGGTGACACCGATGATCGTCATGTTCGGCACGGTCGTCCTCAACGTCGCCATCGACCCGCTGTTCATCTTCGGGTTCGGCCCCATCCCGGACGGACTGGGTGTCCAGGGCGCGGCCATCGCGACGGTCATCTCCCGGGCCCTCGCGACCGCCGTGGGCCTCGGCATCCTCTTCCAGGGGAAGCATGGCGTCGAGATACACCTCTCGCAGATGAAGCCGGACCTGCAGTTCTTCCGGAAGATGCTCAGTATCGGCCTGCCCGCATCGGTCGAGAGCACCGGGCGCTCCATCTCGGTGAACCTGATGCTCGTCGTCGTCGCCATCTTCACCGACACGTTCGTCGCGGCCTTCGGGGTCGGCATCCGCATCTTCAGCGTCATCTTCCTGCCCGCCATCGCGGTCGGGCAGGGTGTCGAGACGATGGTCGGGCAGAACATCGGGGCTGGCAAGCGCGACCGCGCGGAGCGCACCGCCCACACCGCCGCCATCGCGATGTTCCTCATCCTGTCGGCGGTCGCGCTGTTCGTGTTCGCGTTCACCGAGCCCATCGTCGCGCCGCTGTCACCGAACGAGGAGGCGACCGACATCGCGGTCACCTTCCTCCGGGTCGTCGCGCCGACGTTCGGCTTCATCGGGATGATGCGGGCCTACAACGGCACGCTCCGCGGCTCCGGGAAGACGATGCTCTCGGCGACCGTCTCCATCATGATGCTCGGCATCATCCGGCTACCCATCGCGTACGTGCTCTCGAGGTCCATGGAGCCGTTCGCCAGCTGGGCACCCTACGCGACCGGCCAGGCGGGCATCTGGGCGTCGTTCGTCGTCTCCAACGTCGCCGGCGCGCTCATCGCGTTCGCCCTCATCAGGCAGGGCTCGTGGCGACAGGGCGACGTCCGCGGCGAGACAGCCCCGGAGGCCGCCGCGACCGACGACTGATGCACGTTCTTGTATAGAAACGAGATTCGAAGAGCTGTTTTGAGCACGAACCCGAGGATTGAAGGGGGCCGTCGGCCAACTCCAGCGTAATGACACACGTCATCGACGGCAACGCGGTCGCAGAATCCGTCCGGGACGACGTGCGCGCGGCCATCGACGACCTCGAGGCCGAGGGCGTCACCCCCGGGCTGGCGACGGTGCTCATGGGCGGCGACGACGGCTCGGCGACGTACGTCTCGATGAAACAGCGCGCCTGCGACGAGGTCGGTATCGACGGCACCACCGTCGAGATCGACCCCGACGAACCCGCCGAGGCGCTGTACGAGACCATCGACGAGCTCAACGACGACCCCGCTATCCACGGTATCCTCGTCCAGATGCCCCTGCCCGACCACGTACCAAAGCGGGAGGTGCTCTCCCGCGTGGACCCGCTGAAGGACGTCGATGGCTTCCATCCCGAGAACGTCGGCCGGCTCGTCAGCGGCAATCCGCGGTTCAAGCCCTGTACCCCACACGGCATCCAGAAGATGCTGGCGTCGGCCGACGTCGACCCCGAGGGCATGGACGCGGTCGTCCTCGGTCGCTCCGAGATCGTCGGCAAACCGATGGCGAACCTGCTCATGCAGAAGGCCGACGGCGGCAACGCCACGGTGACGGTCTGTCACTCCCGGACGCAGAATCTCGCCGAGAAGACCCGGAACGCCGACCTCGTCGTCGCCGCCGTCGGCCGCCCCGAGATGCTCACCGGCGACATGCTGAGCGAGGGGACGGTCGTCATCGACGTGGGCACGAACCGCGTCGATGCCGACACCGAGAAGGGCTACGAGCTCACCGGCGACGTCGACTTCGAGAGCGCGAAGGAGAAGGCGTCTGTCATCTCGCCGTCGCCCGGGGGCGTCGGCCCGATGACAATCACGATGCTGCTGTACAACACGGTCAAGGCCGCGAGCCTGCAGTCCGGCGTCGACATCGAGCTGTAGTGCGGTCGGCGTCCGGGCCCCGCCACGGCGACCGGCCCCAGGCTCGACGAACGCGGTGCGCTGGCACTCGCGTCCTCGGCGTACTGGGGCTGCCGGTCCCGGGGTGGCACCACTGCAACTGTTTTGGCAGTTCCAGCCGTACCCAGTTCCATGGCCGACGAACCCCATCCACAGGTACAGGCGCTCCTGACGATGATCGAGTCGATGGACGCGCCGAAGCCACACGAGATGAGCCCGCAGCAGGCCCGCGCGACCATGGACCCGCTGTTCGCCCGGGCCGCCGGCGAGGAGCCCGTCGACGCTGTCGAGGACCGGACGATCCCGGGCCCGGGCGGCGATATCCCGGTCCGGATCTATCGGCCGGAGAGCGAGGGCCCGCATCCGACGGTCGTCTTCTTCCACGGTGGTGGCTTCGTCATCGGGAACCTCGACACCCACGACGCGGTCTGTCGCGCGCTGACGAACGAGGCCGAGGCGGTCGTCGTGAGCGTCGACTACCGGCTCGCACCCGAGCACCCGTTCCCCGCCGCCGTCGCGGACGCCCACGCCGCCACCGAGTGGGCCAGCGACCACCTGGACGAACTGGGCGGGAACGGGTTCCTCGCCGTCGCGGGCGACTCTGCGGGCGGCACACTCACCGCCGTCACCTGCCTGCTCGCCCGCGACCGCGGCCCCGACATCGACCACCAGTGCCTCGTCTACCCGGCGACGGCCGCCGATGCCGACCCCGAGACGTTCCCCTCCCGCGAAGCGAACGCCGAGGGCTACTTCCTCGAAACCGCCGACATGGAGTGGTTCTTCGAGCAGTACATCGCGGACGAGTTCGACGCGTACAACCCGCTCGCGTTCCCGCTGCAGGCGCGTGACCTCTCAGGGGTGCCGCCAGCGCTCGTCATCACCGCGGGGTTCGACCCCCTGCGAGACGAGGGTCGGGCCTACGCGGAGCGGCTCGAGGCGGCCGGCGTCGACACCACCTACCGCGAGTTCGAGGGGATGGTACACGGATTCATCTCCATGCTCGGCGACCCCGGCGTCGACACCGCACGCGCCGGCATCGAGGAAATCGCGAGAGTGCTCGGGGACCGGAACGCCTGAAAACGGTCGGTCAGTCGTCGGCCAGCCGGTCCTGTGCCCGCGACAGCGCCACCTCGTCGTCGTCCCTGACGTACGTGACGACCTCGCGGAGCGCCTCGACCAGCGCGTCGGCCTCCCGGGGCGGCACGTCGCCCTCGAGTGCGCGGATCCGCTTCGCCCGCTCGTCCAGCGACGCGAACACCTGCGTGGTCGGTCGGTCCGGTTCGACGTCGTTCGCGTCCAGCCAGTCTCGCAGCTCCCGGCGGTACTTCCGCACCGCGTCCGCGGCGGCGAGCCCGCGTGCCTCGCGGAGGGACTCGGGCACGTCCGCCGGTTCGGGCCGGCCCTGCGTGTCCCCCTGGAGCAATCGCAGCAGGTACCACTCCTCGTCGTCGCTCGGGTCGAACGAGCGGTTCACGAGGTCCGCGACGTGGCGCAGCTCCCCTGCCACCAGGTAGTCGTCGTCCAGCTCGCGGAGCTCGCCCGCGTCGACGAACCCGCGCTTTCGCTGGTACGTCCGGGCCGTCTCCGCGACCGACCGCAGTGCCTCGTCCTCCGGCTCGTTCTCGAACCGCTCGGGTGCCTCGGTGAGGTCGAGCTCGACGGACTGGGACGTGTGCAGCTTCCGGTCGTCGTCGACACCCACGCTGTGCATGCTCCCACACTCCGGGCACGAGACGCTCCCGGTCTCGTAGTACGACCACTGCGTCTCGCACTCCTTGCACTCGCGCTCGCCCCGGATCTCCATGTTGGTCGGGTGTTCGGTCGGTGCGGGGAAAGGTTGTCGGGTTCTGTACTCCGGAGCCGTCTCGGGGTGGCATCCACAGCACCGACGAAGGCCAGTCCATCCCGGTCGTACAGTCGGACCTGCACGACCACCACGTTCATGCCGGACGGGGCACAACGGGGAGGTACGATGTCCACGGAGACACCCGAGGATAGAGGAAGTCGCACAGAAGCGGCTGGTCGAGAAATTCTCCGACGGAACTGACACACCGACGGTCGTCCGCACGGACGACGGGCTGCGACTGGCAGTCGACGGAGAGGACTACGTTCTGACGCACGACACCGCCGCCGAGCTACGCGACCAGCTCGCCGACGCACTGACACGGACCCACGAGTTCGTCCACACGACCGGCACCCACCGGGAAGACGGCAGCTACGTCGTCGCCCGGCGCGGAGCCGACTCGGCGGGCCACAGCAAGGTGTTCGAGCGCGTCGACGCGCTGGAGCGCCTGTACGACCGCCTGCCGGACAGCTTCACCGCCGAGGACGTAGGTCGGACCGGGCTGACCGGCGGCCGACGGCACATGCTCGTCTGGCACTTCGCCGAGCATCCGGGCTTCGACTGCGAGCTGGTCTCGCGCCAGCCGCTCACGGTCGAGAAGCACGACGAGGGGGGTGAGACGAGCGCGGCCGACACCCACCTCGCGGCGCTGTCGGCGGACTGAGGCCACGGAACCGGGGTGGCTGGGCTGCCGGGGACCGCAGCCTTTTGCCCCGGGGCGTCGCAGTGGCGGCCATGCAGCCACGGCCAGCCACGTTCTCGATTGCGGCCCGCGACCCCGAGACGGACGCGGTCGGCGTCGCCGTCCAGTCGAAGTTCATCGGCGTCGGCGCGGTCGTCCCGTTCGTCAGCGCCGACGCCGGGGCCGTCGCCACGCAGAGCTTCGCGAACGTCGCCTACGGCCCGGACGGGTTGGACCTGCTGCGGGCGGGCCACTCCGCGGCCGAGGCCGTCGACGAACTGACGAGCACCGACGACGAGGCCCCGCAGCGACAGGTCGGCATCGTCGAAGCGCCCGGCGACGACGGCGGCGACCGTGCGGACAGCGTTGCCGCCTTCTCCGGCGAGGAGTGCTTCGACGTGTACGGCGACATCCAGGGCGAGCACTACACCGTCCAGGGCAACATCCTCGAGAACCGGGAGACGCTGACCGCCATGGCCGACGCCTTCGAGGCGACCGACGGCGGCCTCCCCGAGCGCATGATCGCCGCGCTCCACGCCGGCAACGAGGCGGGCGGCGACTCCCGCGGTGAGCAGTCCGCCGCGCTCTACGTCGCCAAGCCCGAGGGCGGCTACGACGGGAAGAACGACCGCTGGGTCGACGTGCGCGTCGACGACCACGAGCACCCCATCGACGAGTTAGAGCGCGTGTTCCGGCTCTACGACATCACGCTGCTCGCCCGGGAGGAGCCCGAGGACACCCGCGAGCTATCGGGCGAGACCGCCGAGGCTGTCGCCGCGACGCTGGCCGACCTCGGCTTCTACGACGGCACCACAAACGGCGAGTTCGGCGACGGCGAGCGCGAAGCGCTGGAAGACTTCCGCGGCATGAACAACTTCGAGAACCACAGCGTCGCGACCCTGGAGGACGCACTGGCGCGGGGCTGGGACGACGCCGAAGGTGAGGGCGAGGACCGCATGGTCGACGCCATCTGGCACGGACTGCAGCGATTAGAGCGGAAGTAGCGAGCGCCGGTGACGCCCCGTCAGCACTTCTCCAGCGCGATGTTGACGTTGTGGTCCCACTCGCCGGAGCCTCGGCGCACGTCGGCCACCCGCCAGTCGGTGCCGACGGTCAGCTCGCGCAGCGTCTCCGGCGTGAACAGCCGGTAGAGCCACGGCTCGCCGAGCGTGCCGTCGTACTCGAACTGGAGCACGCGGTAGGCCCTGCCGGGGGTCGCGTCCTCGTAGAAGTCGAGCATCTCCCGGGTGCGCTCGTGTTCGGGGTCGAAGCAGTCGAGGACCGCCGTCGCGTTGGGTGTCGTGACGTACGCGAGGTCCGCGAGGAACTCCGTGACGCCGGCCTCGGAGCGAGCGAGGCTCAGCTGGGTACCGACGGCGAGTGCGGACCGGAAGCGGTCCCGTTCGAACGACTCGCGGAGGGCGAACATGTCGCCGAGGCGGGCGTCCGCGACGCCGCGGTCGCGCATCACCGCCACGAGCGGCTCGCTGTTGTCGATGGCGACGGTCTCGAACTGCTCCTGGAAGTAGAGCGCGTGGCGGCCGCCGCCTGCGCCCATGTCGAGCAAGGGGCCGTCGAGCCAGGACTCGAACCAGTCGCCGGCCTCGCCGTCCGGTTCCCACTCGTCGAGGTAGACCGCCGCCACCGCGGCCTCGTGGGTCTCCTCGCCGTTGCGGTACAGGAGCGGTCCCGCCAGCTCGTCGAAGTGGCAGTCGTGGATGGCCTGGGCGAACGGGTCCGTCATCGTGGGACGACGGTGCGGCGGGCGAGTGAAAAAGGGACCGCAGCCACGTGAGCGGTTCCCACTGCCGGCGGGGGTTCGCTAACGACACGCTTTTTGCCGTCACGGGGCCACCAGAGGATAATGAGCACCGAGACGGACCCGACGAACTCGGACGCGTTCGAGGCGGTCTGCGAGAGCCTCGTCGAGGGCATCCTCGCGGGCGACATCGAACGCGACGACGTCGAGTCCGCGAAGCTCGCGGCCTGCTCCGAGCACAGCGCACCGAAGGTGCCGAAGAACTCGGAGATACTCGACTACGCGCCCCCGGACCGCCGCGGGGAGCTGGAGGCCGTCCTCCGGCGCAAGCCCGTCAGAACGGCGTCGGGCGTCTCGCCTGTCGCCATCATGACCTCGCCGCACATGTGCCCGCACGGGAAGTGCCTCTACTGTCCGGGCGGCCCGGCCAGCGAGTTCGACTCCTCG
This sequence comes from Haloarchaeobius sp. FL176, assembly GCF_024609245.1. GTDB lineage: Archaea > Halobacteriota > Halobacteria > Halobacteriales > Natrialbaceae > Haloarchaeobius. The sequence goes on along the minus strand of NZ_JANJYH010000001.1, from coordinate 500,848 downwards.
CAGAGCTACACCGGCCACGAGCCGGCGGCGGCCCGGGGCGAGCAGAACGACTACGACCCGTACGGGCAGGTGACCCTGCGGCTCGAACAGCTCCGCGAGATCGGCCACCCCGTCGACAAGGCCGAACTCATCCTGATGGGCGGGACGATGACCGCCCGGAGCCACGACTACCAGGAGTGGTTCGTCAAGCGCGCGCTGGAGGCGATGAACGACTTCGACGTGGACAAAGAGCCCGAACCGGCGGAGGGCGAGAGCTTCGCGCAGGACCCCGACGAGTACGAGTTCCGGTATCTGGAGGACGTCATCGCGGAGAACGAGACGGCGGACGTGCGCAACATCGGGACGACGTTCGAGACGAAGCCGGACTGGTGCGACCCCGAGCAGATCGACCGGATGCTCGACCTCGGCGGGACGAAGGTCGAGGTCGGGGTGCAGACCACCTTCGAGCGAATCAACCGCGAGATGCACCGCGGCCACGGCGTGCAGGCGAGCGTCGACGCGAACCGGCGGCTGCGGGACGCGGCGTTCAAGGTCGGCTTCCACATGATGCCCGGCCAGCCCGGCATGTCGCAGGCGATGTGCCTGGAGGACTTCCGGCGCATCTTCGAGGAGGAGCAGTGGAAGCCCGACTACCTGAAGATCTACCCGACGTTGGTGGTCCGTGGCACGCGGGTCTACGACTCGTGGTACCGCGACGAGTACGACCCGCTCACGAACGAGGAGGCCGCGGAACTGGTCGCCGAGGCCCTGTCGATGGTGCCGAAGTACACCCGCGTCCAGCGTGTCCAGCGGGACATCCCCGCCGACTTCATCGACGCGGGCGTCTGGAAGTCGAACCTGCGCCAGCTCGCCTGGCAGAAGATGGACGAGCACGGCTGGGACTGCCACTGCATCCGCTGTCGCGAGGCCGGCATGAACGACGAGGAGCCGACGGACGTCTCCCTCGACACCATCACCTACCAGGCCGGGGGCGGGACGGAGCACTTCATCAGCTTTGAGGACAGGGAGCAGGAGCTGCTCGTCGGGTTCTGTCGGCTCCGGTTCCCGAACGACCCGGTTCGCCGCGAGCTCGAAGACGCCGCGCTCGTCCGCGAGCTCCACGTCTACGGGGACCAGGTCGCCGTCGGGCAGTCGGGCGAGGAGGGCGACCAGCAACACCGCGGCTACGGCCGGCGGCTGCTCGCCGAGGCCGAACGCCGCGCCCGCGAAGCCGGCTACCGGAAGCTGTCGGTCATCTCCGGTATCGGCGTCCGGCAGTACTACCGCGAGAAGCTGGGCTACCATCAGGACGGGCCGTACGTGAGCAAGCGGCTGTAGGGGGGTCCCGACCGGTCGGTCGCCGACGAACACAAGACTTTCGTCGCGGACGCATAACGAATCAGATATGACTGCAACGCAGGACGTGTTATTCGGCCTCCTTGCACTTGTCGGCGGCACGACAATATACTACTACGCAGAGGGGCTCACCCGGTTCTCCGAGCAGCTCGACGCCATCGGGAGCAAGACGCGGATGGAGGAGGTGGAGCCGGCCGACTGGAACGTGGCGCTCACACGGTTCGCCGGTGCAGTCGTCGCGTTCGTCGGGCTCGCGCTCGTCGTGGGTGGGCTTCTCTGACCGCCACGCGCCTGGTAGCATCCGGGATTGTACGTACCGTCGGTAGTTCAGTTTCGCCAGCCACTCTACTGCCGCCGGGTGCACGACGACCAACCGCATCTGCTAAATGTCATTTTCCAGACACTTCCCAATCGTGAAAAGTGATACGTTGTTCATGGGACTCGCGATGTCGTTCCTCGGGCTGGTCGGATACAGGTACGCCTACGAAATATCGCTGTTCAGCGAGCAGATCGGCGCTATCGGGAGCAAACGCGACCCGATGGAAGTCGAACCCGCGGAGTGGCGCGTCGCGCTGGAACGCGGTCTCTCCGCGCTGCTCGGTCTCTTCGGAATCGTGTTGATGGTCGGGGCGCTGTTCGTCTGACTCGAGGGAGCTGAGACCGCCGGGTTCACTCCCTGGAGCCCAGCAGCGACAGGATCTCCTCGCGCTCGCGACACGCGGGCAGCAGCTCGCGGTCGAACACACCCGTCGCACCGTCAGACCGAGTCGGCTCCGAGCGCGACGCCGAAGCCGACGAGGACCAGCCCGCTGAGCCATCGAAGGCCGGACTGGAGCAGGGGGCGGGTCTCCAGGAGCCGTCCCGTCACTCCCGCGAAGGCGGCGACGAGGCCGAGGTAGCCCATCCCGATGGCGGCGTAGGTGACACCGAGGGCGGACATGAGCACGGTCGCGTTCGCCGACGCGGGGATGAACTGCGGGAGGAACGCGAGGAAGAAGAGCGCGACCTTCGGGTTGAGTACGTTGACGAGCACGGCGCGCCGGTACGCCTGGCCCGCGCTGTAGCCCGCCAGTTCCGGGTCGACCGCGAACTCCGCCTCGGAGACGAGCGTCCGAACGCCGAGGACGACCAGATACGCCGCGCCGACGTACTTGACGACCGTGTACGCCACCGGTGCAGTCCGGAGGAGCACCGAGAGCCCGAGCACTGCCGCGGTCGTGTGGACGAGGATACCCGTGTTCACTCCGAGTGCGGCGGCGAGGCCGACCCGGCGCCCGTCGCTGACGCCACGTGCCAGAACGAACACGGTGTCCGGACCGGGCGCGAGCACGAGCGCCACCGCGGCCGGCACGAACGCGACGAACGGGTCGACCGGAAACACGTGTCCCTCCCACGGCCCCCCGGCCTAAAGCGGTCACGCTCGGGGCGAAACCTGTCTCAGGGTCACGACGATTCGAAGAAGTCGGTGAGCTCGTCCCGCGCGACGAGCACCAGCCCGAGTGCGACGAATCCGACGGCGAGCCGGACGACGGTCGCGTGCATCGAGTCGCCGACGAGCGAGCAGTAGACGCCGTACGCGGTCAGCGAGACGACCGAGAGCGCGACGGTGGCGAGTCCGAGCAGTCGCGGTGGAACCGGCAGGAGCGAGCCGCCATCGCCGGGACCTGTCGTCGGAACGGACATATTCGTACACACCGACAGGAATCGGCGGCAAACTCCTTTCGACACCGTCACACACGAACGACAGGCCCTTACCCCAGCCACGAAAAATCGGGAGCATGGAACCGAAGCGCGAACTGACCAGCGTCGACCTCGCCGCGCTCGTCTCCGAGCTGAACGCCTACAAGGGGGCGAAGCTCGACAAGGCGTACCTCTACGGCGACGACCTGGTCAGGCTGAAGCTGCGCGACTACGACCGGGGTCGCGTCGAACTCATCCTGGAGGTCGGCGACGTGATGCGCGCCCACATCGCCGCGCCGACGCACGTCCCCGACGCACCCGGTCGGCCGCCGAACTTCGCGATGATGCTGCGGAACCGGCTGTCTGGCGCGGACTTCGAGGGCGTCGAGCAGTACGAGTTCGACCGCATCCTCGAGTTCGAGTTCTCCCGCGAGGACGGCGACACGAAGATCATCGTCGAGCTGTTCGGCCACGGCAACGTCGCTGTCTGCGACGAGACGTACGAGGTCATCGACTGTCTCGACACCGTGCGACTCAAGTCCCGCACGGTCGCACCGGGGTCGACCTACGGCTTCCCGGACTCCCGCATCAACCCGCTGACCGTGGACTACGAGGGCTTCGCACTCAAGATGGACGACTCCGACACCGACGTCGTCCGTACCCTCGCCACCCAGCTGAACTGGGGTGGGCTCTGGGCCGAGGAGCTGTGTACCCGTGCCGGCGTCGAGAAGACCCTCGACATCACCGAGGCCGGCGACGAGGAGTACGAGCAGGTGTACGAGACCGTCCAGCGCCTCGCCGAGTCGCTCTCGTCGGCCGACCTCGACCCGCGAGTGTACTACGAGGTCGCAGACGACGAGGGAGACGCGGGCGACACCCCTCGCAACGTCGTCGACGTGACGCCGATCCCACTGGAGGAGCGCGAGATGGACGACGCGCTCGCGAGCGACGCCTACGAGACGTTCAACGGCGCGGTCGACGACTACTTCTACGAGCTGGACCGGAGCGAGGACGACGAGAGCCAGCCGGTCGGCGACACCGGCCCGGACTTCCAGGAGCAGATCGAGAAACACGAACGCATCATCGAACAGCAGGAGGGCGCGATTCAGGGATTCGAGGAGCAGGCCGAGGTGGAACGCGAGAAGGCCGAACTCCTCTACGGCAACTACGGGCTCGTCGACGAGGTCATCTCGACGGTCCGGGACGCACGGGACGACGACGTGCCCTGGGCCGACATCGCCGAGACGTTCGAGGCCGGTGCGGAGCAGGGTATCGCCGAGGCCGAGGCCGTCGTCGACGTCGACGGCTCCGAGGGAACGGTGACGCTCGAACTCGACGGCACTCGCGTCGACGTCGACGTGCAAGACGGCGTCGAGAAGAACGCCGACCGGCTCTACACCGAGGCCAAGCGCATCGAGGGCAAGAAGGAGGGCGCGCTCGCCGCCATCGAGGACACCCGCGAGGACCTGGCGGAGATAGAGGCGCGCAAAGCAGCCTACGAGGAGCGCGACGAGGACGACATCGACGACGAGGACGAGGACCGCGAGGTGGACTGGCTCGCCCGCTCGTCCATCCCGGTCCGCCGCGACGAGCAGTGGTACGAGCGGTTCCGCTGGTTCCACACGAGCACGGGCTACCTCGTCATCGGTGGGCGCGACGCCGACCAGAACGAGGAGCTCGTCAAGAAGTACGTCGAGGGCGGCGACAAGGTGTTCCACACGCAGGCCCGCGGCGGCCCCGTCACCGTGCTGAAGGCGACCGACCCGAGCGAGCCCTCCCGCGAGGTCGAGTTCGACGACGAGACGCTGGAACAGGCCGCCCAGTTCGCCGTCACCTACTCCTCGGTCTGGAAGGACGGCCGCTACGCCGACGACGTCTACATGGTCGACGCCGACCAGGTGTCGAAGACGCCCGAGAGCGGCGAGTTCCTGGAGAAGGGCGGCTTCGCCATCCGGGGCGACCGAACCTACTTCCGCGACACGCCGGTCGGCTGTGCGGTCGGCATCAAGTGCGAACCGTCGACCCGGGTCATCGGCGGCCCGCCGGCGGCCATCGCGGACCCCGTCGAGACGAGTATGACGGTCGAGCCGGGCCGCTACGCCCAGGGCGACGTGGCAAAGCGCATCTACCGGGAGTTCCGCGAGCGCTTCAACGACACCTCGTTCGTCCGCAAGGTCGCAAGCCCCGACCGCATCCAGCATTTCCTGCCGCCGGGCGGGAGCCGCATCGTGGAGGAGTGATGGTGATTCGGGCCGGGATTCGGAGGGGAACGCGTGGTCGCTGAGGCGTTCCTCTACCCGTTCCGGGACGGGAGCGACCGGGCCGCCCTCGCTGCGCTGTTCGTCTGCGGGCTCCTGACCGCCATCTGCGGCCAGCTCGCCGTCGCGCTCTACCCGGCGACGCCGTGGCTCGTCCCCGCGCTCGTCGTCCCCTTCCCGCTCGTCGCCTGGGCTGGCTACTGCCGGCACGTCGTCGCGTCGACGGTCGCGGACCGGGACGCGCCGCTCCCGTCGTTCGGGAGCGTTCGGGACCGCCTGCGTGACGGACTCCTGCTCGTCGCGGTGACCGCCGTCTACCTCGCCGTCCCGGGCGCGACCCTACTCGTCACGGTCCAGGGCGCGAGCCGCATCGACCCGGCGACCATCACGATGGAGACGGGCAGCATCGTCCTCCTCGGTTCGACCATCTCGATGTTCGTCGCGCTGGCTGTCGGCTACGTCTACCCCGCCGTCGTCGCCCGACGGCTCGACCGGGAGGACGCGCCGCTGTTCCACCCCGGCGGGCTGCTGTACATCATCCAGAACCCCTCCTACCTCGTCGCGTGGGCCGCCGCGATGGTCGTCGCGTTCGTCGGCCTCGGCGTCTCCGGCCAGCTGTTCGGGGGTCGGAGCCTCGCCGGGCTGCTCGCCGGCCTCGTCACGGTGTACGCGAGCGTCGTTGCGGCGCGACTGGTCGGTATCGGCTACGTCCGAAGCTGACTATATATGAAACCAAAAATATTATTTTCCCGAATAGGGACGTGAGGATATGGCCGATGGAAATCGCCATAAATGCAGGGGCCTCTTGACCAGTATAGCGGCAGCGTCGGTGCTTCCTGCGGGGGTCAGTGCTGTTAGCGGGCGTACTCCTGAAGAAGAAGAAGAAGTTAGACGATTATTCGATGAATCTCGGGAAATTCTACATCGGACCAATAGTCATGCGACTGCTCAGGAATTTTTACAGAATAACGGATTCAATATCGCTTCCCACATGGCCGAGATAGAGGTAGAGCCCTCCACCCGTGTTGGAACGAATAGTGGGTATCAACCTAGAGATGACCTAAACCTCGGTATCGATCTGAACTACTATCCCGATACTGGGCAGTACTTTGCTACTGCAAGCTGGATGTGGGATTACGCGACTTTACATCCAGCCGACGTGGTAGCATTAACATACAAACAGAACTCAACGGTATCGCGTTAGGCTATGGTGTTCTCTCTGTCGATACTAGTGGCATCGACATGACTCAAGACACTTGGAAACGCGATAGCGATGGCAACGATCTTAAGTTATCGCAAGCTGATGCAGACACTGTTGGCTGCTGCTAACTGAGTGTGACCCATGAGTTCTATCTTGGACAATAGCAACAAGGTCATGACTCTTGGTCTTATGACCTCGCAGTCGGCTATCTTCGGGAAGCTACTATTCGAACAAAACCATCCCGCTGTTTGGGTAGTAATGTTTGTAATTGGACTACTAATCACCCTGTTCGGAGCACTGGTCCCACCAGAGCGAGCCGACGAACGGAGCGATTGAACTGCCGCGGTAGCTTCTGGATGTTCTCGGAGAACAGAAAGGCATGTAGCCCCGGACACCCGACACGACCGTATGCAGGTGAAAAGCCGGGTCCGCGTCGAGGGCGGCCGCGAGCGCATCACGCTCGTCCCCGAGAGCCTCGACGACCTCTGGCACCTCCAGTACGTCCTCGAACCCGGCGACCTCGTCGCCGGCGACACCACCCGCCGCATCCAGCGCGACGACGAGGAGCTGCGCGATACGGGCGGCGAGCGCGAGCACATGCACGTCACCATCGGCGTGGAGGAGATCGAGTTCCACAAGTTCTCGAACCGGCTGCGCGTCGCGGGCACCATCGAGGACTGCTCCCGCGAGGACCAGCTCGGGCTGCACCACACGCTCAACGTCGAGGACTACGACGAGGTCGAGGTCACGAAGGACTGGAAGCCCGACCAGCTCGACCGCCTCGACGAGGCCGAGGAGTCCGCCGACAACCCCGACGTCGTCATCGCGACGGTCGAGGAGGGCGAGGCGCACATCCACACCGTCACGCAGTACGGCACCGAGTCGCGGGGCACGTTCACCGGGACGACCGGGAAGGGCGAGTACGCCCGTGGCCGTGACGAGCTGTTCGCCGAGCTCGCCGATGCGCTCGCGCGGATGGACGCCGACGCGTTCATCCTCGCCGGGCCGGGCTTCACGAAGCAGGACGCCTACGACCACATCGAGGCCGAACACCCCGAGCTCGCGGAGAAGATGACCGTCGTGGACACCGCCTCCGTCGGCGACCGCGGGGTCCACGAGGTGCTCAAGCGCGGCGCGGTCGAGGACGTCCAGCGGGAGACGCGCATCGCGGCCGAGGCGGACGCCATCGACGAACTGACGAAGCGCATCGCGACCGGTCACGAGGCCGCCTACGGGCCCGAGCAGGTCCAGAAGGCGGCGGAGTACGGCGCCATCGACGAGCTCCTCATCCTGGACGAGAAGCTGCGCGAGGAGCGCGGCCCCGACGGCGAGTGGGACATCGACGTGAACGACCTGATTACCGACGTCGAGCGCAAGGGCGGCGAGATAACGGTGTTCTCGAGCGAGTTCGACCCGGGGCTGCAGCTCCGGAATCTGGGCGGTGTCGCGGCGCTGCTGCGGTACCGACTGGAGTAAGCGCCTACACTGTTTGGCGTCGGGTATTGGGGCGTGGCGGACCGAGCTGCGTTCGCGGCGTTCAGCCGCCGGCAGTTGCGGACTGCCGAGACGACGACCCCTGCCAACCGTCGATTCCGTCCCCTCCCCCTGTCCGTTGTCATGCGGACCCGGACGGCCGCACATCTTGGCCGTCCGTCTTTCGATTCCGGCTATCGGTCGCCCGGCGAGATGGTCGTCTCGACCAGCTGGACCAGCACCTCGGCGAAGCCGGTTCTGGCGCTCCAGAACGCGGTCTCGCGGTTGATTCCCGGTAGTTCCTCGTCGTTCCCGAGCACGCTCAACAGCAGGATGTCGTCGTCGCCGAGCAGCGCGCGGCCCGTGTGCTCGTCGTTGACGCGGTGGTCCGTCGCCGGCTCGATAGCCCGGATGGCGTCGTGGTCGTCGTACAGCGCGCGGACGGCGGGGTCCTCGCTGAACACGACGACGGCGAGCCCGTCGTCGGCGCGCTCGCGCAGTGCGGTGTCGATGTCCTCGCCGACGAGTTCGGGTGACCGGGCGGCGAACAGCACCGAGCGCTCGGCCCGCCGTATCAGGTCGGCCGCGCGGTCCGCGATGCGGTCCTGCCCGCGCACCATCCAGATGTCCTCCTGCTCCTCCTCCTGGTCGGGGCCGAACTCATCGCGGACCGTCTCGACGTAGTCGAACGCCCGTTCGGACTCGTGCTCGAACCGCTCGCGCAGCGTCGAGCGCGCCTCGTCGATGCTGACCGCGCGGTACTGGATGGGGCTCGACTGCTGGACCTCGACCAGCCCACGGTCCTCGAGGCTCTCGGTGACGCTGTACACCTGCGACCGCGGCACGTCCGTGACCCGCGAGACGTCGCGTGCGGTGCCGGTGCCGAGCTTGTGCAGGGCGATGAACACCTTGCCCTCGTAGCTGGTGAGACCGAGGCGTTCCAGCGACTCGATGGCGTCGTCCTCGTCGACAGACATCACTCTTCCCCGTCGAGCCAACGGTCGTACAGCGATTCGAGTTCGTCGGTGGTGAGCTCGCCGTCGCTCGCGAGGTCGCTGGCACGGTCGAGCGTCTCGCGCGTGACCGGGCCGTCGAGCGCCTCGCGCAGGAACGGCGTCGTCACCGTCAGCGCGGCGGGGCCGTCGAACCCGGTCTCGCCGGCCGCCGAGGAGAGCGTCGCGTCGAACGGTAGCTCCTCGCCGGCGGTCGCGCCGGCCGGGACGGTCGCCTCGTAGGTCAGCGTCAGCTCGGTCGGCTCGTCGAACTCCCAGGCGACGTACAGCCGGCGGCCGACCATCGAGTACGAGGTCGGCGTCGGCGAGAGCGTCGTCACGCGCCCGCCGCTGCCGGGCACCGTCTCGGAGAGCACGACCCGCCCCTGAGCGTCCTCGACGGCCAGCGTGACCTGGAAGTCGGTGCCGGGCTCGGGACGTTCGTCGGAGACCGTGCGGGTAGCCGTCGGGGTGTCGTCGTCGTCGACTGCGACCCCGGCCGCGGCCGCACTCCCGACTGCGGCCGTGTCGGGTGCCTCGTCAGGTGATTCGGCGTCCGTGACGGCCGACTCGCCGTCGTTCGTCGTCTCGCCCGTGGCGGTCGCAGTCTCCGCTTCGGTCGCGTCGTGCAGGTCGCTCCCGTCCCCGCCGAGGTCGAGGTCGTTGGAGGGGACGGCCTCCGCGGACGCGGACCCTGCCGCGTCGCTCGACGTGCCGGACGTGGCGTCCGACTGCGCCGTCGCGGGCTCGGCCCCGGCCGTCGCGTCGGCCTCACTGGTCTCGCCCGGCGTGGTCGCGGGGTCGCTCGTCTCCGACTCCACCGTCGTCGGGTCGTCGGTCCCGCCGTTGGCAGTGGCCACGGCGTCGCCGACGCCGTCGTCGTCCGTGTCGTCGTCGAACATCGACTCGGTCTCCTCGGGGCCGAGGTAGCGCTGCCAGACGATGAGCAGGCTCGGCAGCACCAGCACGCTCGCGAGGAACGCGTAGATGATGGTGAGCGCGGTGATGACGCCGAACTGCTGGAGCGCCGGGAAGATGGCGAAGCTCAGCACGCCGAAGCCGCCGACCGTGGTGGCGGCGGAGCCGAGCAGCGCGCCGCCCGTGCCGGTGATGGTCGTGTCCATCGCCTCCCACTTGGTGTCGCGGCGGCCGAGTTCGAGGTTGAACCGCTCGGAGACGTGGATGCTGTAGGCGACCCCCAGCCCGACCGTCAGGCTCGTGATCATCCCGGTCAGCACGTTGAACGGCATCCCGATGAGGTACATCGTCCCCAGAATCCACGTCACCGAGAGGGCGACTGGCAGCAGGGTGACGATGCCCAGCGTCGCGCTCCCCTCCGTGACCCGGTAGGCGATCATGAGGAACGCGAACACGGCCACGAGCGTGATGACGAGGCTCTGGATGACCGTGTCGAGCAGCTGGTTCTGGACGACCTCGTTGACGACCGGCGAGCCGGTCGCGATGACGGACACCGAGTTGCCGCCGTCCTCGATGGCGGTCGCGATTGCACGCATCTCCTCGGTCTGCTCGGTGGTCGTCGTACTGGCGTCGGTGGGTACGACCAGCCGCATCGCCGCGTAGTCGCCGCTCTCCGTCCGGTAGATGACGTCGGCGGCCTGCTGCGGGGCGACCTCGAACAGCCGGTCGTACAGCGCCGTGACGTTCTCCTCGGGCACGCCGTTCGAGCCGAGCGAGGCCCGATAGCTCTCGTTGAAGCTGGCGTTCTGTGCCGCGACCGTCTCCATGACCGTCAGCGGCGAGCGATAGGCGACCTCACCGGTCGCGCCGACAAAGGGCGTCTGGTAGGTGCTGCCATCGCCGAGCAGTTCCTGTTGCTCGTGCAACGCCTGCAACGTGGCGGGGTCGTCGATGCCGGTTCCGTCGCCGCCGGCCTTTATCAACACCTGCGCCTGCGAGTCCTCGCGCTGGAAGTTGTCGTTGACGTAGTCGAGGTTGGACTTCGCCGTGTACTGTCCGGGGACGAACGGTTCGGGCAGGTCGTACATCCAGCTCGGCGGCTCGTCCGCGATGAAGTCCTCGTTCTGGAACGACGTGTCGACCTGCGTCGCGCCGGCCGCGCCGCCGACGGAGAGCAGCAGCGCGACGAGGATGACCGCGACGGGCGCCTTCTTCGCGAGGGTCGACCCGACGCCGAGCACCTGGCTGAAGCGGCCACCACCGGTCCCGAACGCGCGCTTCTTGCGGTCCCAGCCGAGGCGATTCTCGAAGAAGCCGTCGAACTCGACCTTCAGCGCGGGGATGAACGCGCCGAAGACGACGAGTGCGGCGACGATACCGACGGAGGAGACCACGCCGAACTCCTGGATGGGCGCGAGCGGGCTCGTCAGGTTCGAGAGGAACCCGATGACGGTCGTCGCCGTCACCCAGATGAGGGCGATGCCGACGCCGGCCAGCGCGTAGCTCATCGAGCCGCGCACGTCACTCGGCGTGTCGTCGTCGAGGCGCTCCTCGCGCTGGCGCATGAAGATGTGGATCGCGTAGTCGATAGACAGCCCGATGAGCAACACCGGGACCGCGATCATGATCTGGTTGAACGAGATGCCGCGGTAGCCCATGAACCCGAACGTCCACGTCAGCACCACGCCGATGCCGAACAGCCCGAGCACGATGTCGAGCGCGTCCCTGTAGGCGATAGTGAGCGTGATGAGGACGAACAGGATGGCGAGCGGACCGACGATGGCGAGCGAGTCCTCCATCGACTGGTTGATCTCGTTCGAGATGATGCCGAAGCCGAAGACGAGGTAGTCCTCGCCGGAGTCCACGTCCTGTGCGTACTCCTGCATCTTCAGCTGGGCGTCGATGGTCGCATCGCTGACGCCGGCGCCGCCGGCCACGTCGCTACTGGACTGTGCCGCCTGCTGGATGACCATCGTCCGTGCGCTGGCCTCGGTCGAGCCGGGCGTGTAGCCCTTCTCCATCAGTCGGACAGCCTGCCCGGCGAACGGCGAGTTACCGCCCTCACCGCCGCTGTTGCCCAGAACAGTCCCGAGTACGGAGTCGAGCTCCGACTCGTTCAGGGACTCGAGCTGCGCCCGCTGCTCGGCGAGCGTCGGCGTCGGGGCGTTCTGGAGCGCGGCCTGCTGCTCCTGGAACGCGGCGAAATCCGCCTCCAGCGCCGCGCCGCGCTCCTTGAGCGAGTCGCGTCGCTCCTGAAGCTCGGCCGCGCGCTGCTGGAGGGCCTCGCCCTCATCATCGAGGGCGCTGTACTGGCTCTCGAGGACGCCGACGGTCCCGAGCCGGTACGCCTGCTGGACTGCCGACTGGTTCGTCGCGTTGCGGATGTCCTCGCCGGCCTGCTCGAAGACGGCGTACTGCGTCTCGTTCAGCGTGACCGAGCCGTTCGGCTCGACCCCTTCCCACTCGGTCCGGATGCTCGCGTTGGGGTTCCGCCGAACCTCGCCGAGCGCCGCCTCGAGCTGGGCGGCCGTCGCGTTCAGGCTATCGCTGCGCTGCTGGAGTTCCGTCCGGTCCGTCTGAAGCCGCTCGAAGGCGGCCTCCAGCTCCGCCTGGTCCTCCTCTAGCTGCTGCTGGCGCGCCTGAAGCTGTGCGCCCTGGGCCTCCAGCTCGGCGATGCGCTCGCCCTGGATGGACGCGATTGCGACGATGTTCGAGACGCCGACGATGGGTCGCTCGTCGATCAGCGTCGCGTTGATCTCGTCGTCGTCACGCAACGTCCGCTGAAACTCGAGCGAGCGGAGCAGGGAATCCTTCGAGAGGACGTTTCCGTCCTCGCTCCGTACGATGACCTGCGTGGTCTGTGTCTCCTGCTCGCCGCTGGTGAAGTTCTCGCCGATGTAGGTCTGTGCGGCGGCCTCCGGCGTGTCACTCTCGAACTGACTGAGGCCGGACTCGCTGCTGACGCTGCCCGCCCCCGCGCCGAGGACGACTGTCATGACCAGCATCACTGCGATGATGACCTTGCTGTACGACGTGATTCCGTCCGTGAGCCGGCGTAGCGCCTTCATTCGGCGCCCTCCGTGCCGCCGGCCTTCCTGTGTATTCGAAGCATAACGACAGTGGTGTTGTTATGACGCTACTAACAAACTCCCTGAGATAAAGCTGTCGCTACCCGAAGAGGAAACCGGACGCGAGGTGGCCATCGTTCACTCGATTGTCAGCGAGAGCATGTCCTCGGCGAACCGGACGTCGCCGTCGTAGTGTTCCGCGATGGACGACAGCATCGCCTCGTGCTCGCCGGTCGTGTGCGGGTAGAGGTGCGTGAGGTACACCCGGCCGATCTCGTGGCCAGACAGCGCCCGTCCTAACTCCGACGGCGTCGGGTGGTTGTCCACGTCGACACCGTCCGGGAACGAGCAGTCGTGGGCCAGCACCGCCGCGCCCTCCGCGAACTCGGCGAGCCCCGCGAAGGCCTCGCTATCGCCCGAGAACGCGAACGCCCCGTCGAACTTGTAGGCCAGACACGGTAGCGAGTGGCGCACCTCGAACCCCTCGACCTCGAAGCCCGCGACCGAGAACTCGTGTGGCCCTACCTCCCGGACCGTGAGGTCCACCCGGCCGTCGAGGTAGTCGTGGACGTCGAGCAGCCCGTCCACCAGCTCCTTCGTTCCGGTGGGCCCGACGACCTCCAGGTGTTCCTCGCCGGCCAGCCAGCGCGCCTTCAGCAGCGCCATCAGGTCCGAGACGTGGTCGAGGTGGTGATGCGTGAGCAGCACCGACGAGACACCCTCGTAGCCGACGTTGGTGCGTGCCAGCCGGTGGAGCGACCCCGCCCCACAGTCGACCAGCAGCGGCTGCTCGTCTCCCTCCAGCAGGATGCCGGTCTGGTGGCGGTCCGCCGTCGGCATCGCAGTCCCGGTTCCGAGAAACGTGACGCGCATACTCGGGTTCGGGACGGCCACCGTGAAATGTGTGCCGCCACTCGTTCGACTTCGGTGGCGGCTTTCGTTACGACTGGGCTGGATTAGCAACAGCCAGATAGCTCCTTCATCAGCATCAGGAACGGCGCTTCCGGCAATCGGTGGAGCTGCTGGCGGTGACAGCGGACAGAACAGCCCGCACGCCACAGGGATGGTCGGACGGTATGCCCCCGCCGAAGTTTACGACAGACGTAAACGCCTCGTCGCGACGGCTCCGACGGTCGCGCCTTCTCGCAGCGATTCACGAACGACTCGCGAGGGCAAAGGCACTTGCCGGTCCGCCCCTCAGGAGCTACCAATGGACGCGAGGGCGTTGCTCGCCGACCTGGACGGGTTCGAGGGCGACCCCGAGACGGTCGGCATCGACGACGAAGACGTGTTCGAGCTGCTGGACCCCGCCGTACAGGAGTGGTGGGTCGAGCAGTTCGGCTCGTTCGTCCCCGAGAACGGCGGCTTCTTCACGCCGCCCCAGAAGGGGGCCATCCCGCACGTACACGCCGAGGAGAACGCCCTCATCTGCGCGCCGACGGGCAGTGGGAAGACGCTGGCGAGCTTCACCGCCATCCTGAACGAGCTGTTCGCCAGAGAACGCGAGGCCGGTCTCGAGAACTCGGTGTACTGCCTGTACGTCTCGCCGCTGAAGAGCCTCGCGAACGACATCCACCGGAACCTGGAGGAGCCGCTGTCGGGTATCCGCGAGATCGCCGAGGAACGCGGCGAGCCGGTGGGCGAGGTACGCCACGCCATCCGCCACGGCGACACCGACCAGTCCGATCGACAGAAGATGCTGCAGGAGACGCCACACGTGCTGAACACGACGCCGGAGACGCTGGGTATCCTGCTGAACGCGCCGAAGTTCCGCGAGAAGCTCCGGACCGTGGAGTACGTCGTCGTCGACGAGATCCACAGCCTCGCGGAGAACAAGCGCGGGACACACCTCTCGGTGTCGCTGGAGCGACTGGAGGCACTGGCGGAGCACTCGCCGACGAGAATCGGCTGCTCGGCGACCATCGACCCGCTGGAGGACGTAGCCGAGTTCCTCGTCGGGAACGACGTGCCGGACGACCCGGACGCCGCCGACGGTCGAGGCGGGTTCCCGGAGCCCGAGCCCCGGGACTGCGAGATAGTCGACACGCGTTTCGCCCGCGAGTTCGACCTCCAGCTCACCTGCCCGACGGACGACCTCATCGACACCCGTCGGGACGTCGTCACCGAGCGGTTCTACGGCCAGCTGCACGATCTCATCCAGGCGCACACGAACACACTCGTGTTTACGAACACGCGGTCGGGGGCCGAGCGCGTGCTCCACCGGCTCAGGGAGCGCTTCGACGGCTACGACGAGGCGAACTCGGGCTGTCACCACGGCAGCCTCTCGAAGGAGGTCCGCGAGGACGTGGAGTCGAAGCTGAAGTCGGGCGAGCTGGACGTGGTCACCTCCTCGACGAGCCTCGAACTCGGCATCGACATGCCACACGTCGACCTCGTGGTGCAGGTCGGCTCGCCGAAGTCGGTCGCGGCGCTCCTCCAGCGCGTCGGCCGCGCGGGCCACCGGGTCGGGCAGACCGTGACCGGGCGGGTCGTCGCCCTCGACCGCGACGAGCTCGTCGAGTGCGCGGTGATGCTGAAGAAGGCCGACGAGGGGTTCGTCGACAGCGTCGACGTACCCGAGCGTGCACAGGACGTGGCTGCCCAGCAGGTGTACGGCATGGCCATCGCGGAGATCAGACCGGAGCGGGAGGTCCGGCGCATCCTCCGGTCGGCGTGGCCCTACCGCGAGTACGGCGAGGCCGAGTGGGAGCAGCTCATGCGCTACCTCACCGCCGACTACGACGGGCTGGAGGAGAAGAACGTCTACGCGAAGGTCTGGCGGGACACGAACGACGCGCCATCGGGCGAACATCACTACGAGGAGTACCCGGTAGGAGAGCACCTCGTCGGGAAGCGCGGCCGGCTCGCGCGGGTCATCTACATGACGAACGTCGGCACCATCCCGGACTCGTTCACCTGCGACGTGTTCACCCGTGGCAGCGACGAGTGGGTCGGCCAGCTCGACGAGGAGTACCTCGACACGCTCGAATCCGGTGACGTGTTCGTGCTGGGTGGCCAGCACTTCGAGTTCCGGTACCGTCGCGGCTCGAAGGTGTACGTCGACCCGACGAGCGCCGCGCCGACCGTACCGTCCTGGTACTCCGAGCGGCTTCCCCTCTCGTACGACCTCGGGCGAGAGATAGCCGCGTTCCAGGGCGAACTGCTCGACCGGCTGTCCGAGGGCGGTGCCCCGGCGGTCCGACACTGGCTCCGGGCGTTCCCACTGGACGACAACACCGTCCGAGCGGTCACCCGGATGTTCGAGGAACAGGTCGCCTACGCCGGCGTCGAGAGCGTCAGCACGAGCGACCGGCTCGCCGTCGAGGAGGTCGTCGACCGGAACGACTACGAGCGCCGCTACCACGTCCACTCGACGTACGGTCGGCGCTTCAACGACGGGCTCTCCCGTCTGCTCGCGTACCGCTGTGCCCAGGCGACGAACGCGAACGTCTCGGTCAGCGTCGCAGACAACGGGTTCACGCTCTCGATGCCGCTGAACCGGAAGGTCGACATCGCGGGCATCGTCGAGAGCCTCGATGCGGGCGACGTGCGCCCCGACCTGCGGGCGAGCCTGCAGGGTACCGAGCTGCTCCAGCGCTACTTCCGCATCGACGCGACGCGCTCGCTGATGATACTGAAGCGGTACAAGGGGTACGAGAAGTCCGCGAAGCAACAGCAGGTCTCCAGCGAGATGCTGCTCGGTTTCGCCGAGGACCTCGACGAGTTCGCGGTGATGGAGGAGACGTACCGCGAAATCCTCGAGGACAAACTGAACGTCGCGGCCGTACAGGCGGTCGTCCGCGCCATCGCGGCCGGCCAGATACAGGTCACCCACACGCGCGTCGAGTCGCCGACGCCGCGGGCGTTCGGGCTCGCCACGCTGTCGGCCAGCGACGTGGTCCTCGCGGAGGACGAGAGCGCGGTGCTCCAGGAGTTCCACGAGCGCGTCGTCGAGGCCATCGGCGACCAGGCGAGCGGCGTGGACGACCTCGCCGGGACTATCGAGTAGTCGCGTCGGTGGCTGGTGGCGTCAGCGGGACCAGCAGGGGGAACGGAAGGACGCGAGTCGACGTGGAACGCTACCCCATCATCCCGGTCGAGACGATGGGACAGTTCACCGTCGCCGCGTTGTTGTTCAGGATGTTCGCGTCGCTGGCCGACTCGAGGTCCGAGACGCTCTCGAAGTCGGCGTTGTCGTAGACCGCGACCTGCCAGAGCGGGGAGTAGCCGTCGTCGCCGGGGAGGGTGGCGACCACGTTGTGGGTCTGACTGCTCCCCATCTCGGTCATGAACCCGGAGGCGGGACCGCCGCCGTCCATCCCCGGGTTCGTGTTGAACGCGACGAAGATGGGCGAGAGCGGGACGGACCCGTCGGTCACCGTCAGCGAC
Source organism: Haloarchaeobius sp. FL176 (assembly GCF_024609245.1). Classification (GTDB taxonomy): domain Archaea; phylum Halobacteriota; class Halobacteria; order Halobacteriales; family Natrialbaceae; genus Haloarchaeobius. The sequence continues at coordinate 483,534 of NZ_JANJYH010000001.1, read as the reverse complement.
GCCTCGCCGAAGGTGAAGTAGTGGACGACCTGACCGTCGTACCAGCCCTGTACCAGCCCGGTGTCGCCGTCGCCGGCCCGCTTCGTCGCGGTCGAGCCCTCGGGGACGATGGGACAGTTCACAAGCATGTCGGTCGCCTCGACGTCGTAGCCGCTGTCCATCAGTCCGGCGGCACTCGTGATGGTGTTCGCGGTGTAGTCCTCGGGGACGGTCACACGGTGGACCTGCCAGAAGTCGTTGTAGCCGTCGTCGCCCGGGACGACGCCGACGACGTTCGGCTGGCCCTCGACCGGGGTGTCCTCGCCCTCGTGGAACAGCACGTAGATCGGAGCGGGTGCGGTCGCCTGTACGTCGAAGTTGTAGTACTCGACCGGCTCGCCGTCGGGGGCGAGCCCTCGGGTGATGAACGGTGCCTGGTCGAAGTCGATGGGTTCGTCAGGGCCGGGTAGGTCGTTCCCGTCGGACCTGACGTGCAGGGTGCCTGCGGACTCGCTGAACCGGTCGACCGCGGCGACGGGTGCGGAATCGGGGTCGGTGGGTTCCGCCATCATCTCCTCCTCGGTGGTGCTCATGCCGTCGGTCATGCCCTCCGTGGTCGACATGCCGTCGGTCATCTCCTCGGTGTCGCTGCCCGACGAGTCGCCGCCGAGACAGCCGGCGAGACCCGCGAGTCCAGTCCCTGCGGTCGCTGCAACGAAGCTGCGTCTGGTGTACGGTGAGTTCGACATTCCATCCGTGGAGAGGCCGAGCCACTAGAAGAGGATTGTTCGAGATTCGGACAGACTCTCTCCGGAGTGGGTGGCAACTCCGTCCGGAGTGGTTCTAGAATTCGGGTCGAATCAGACGGCGATCTCGGGGCTCTCCCGGTGCCCCGTCAGCCGGCCCGCGACGAAGCCGAGCAGGTAGCCGTAGGCGATGTGGGTGGCGACCGACGTGACGACGAACACCGCGAGGTCCGCACCGGAGTACCTGGTGCCGAACGCGACGGCGAAGCCGGTCCAGAGCACGAGTGCGAAGACGATGCCCTGCTGTGAACGGGTCCCACCCGGCAGGTACGCGCCGAGGGTCGCGAACGTGAGCGGCCAGGCGAGCGCCCCGGCTCCGAGGAACATCGCCATCCCGAGGGCCACGTTGTCGGCACCGACGCCGGCGAGTTCCGCGAGCGTCGCGAACACGCTGATCTCCGGCGCGTATATCGCGTTCACCGCGAGCAGCACGCCCGTCATGACGGTGGTGCCGACGATACCGCCGGCCACGGCACCGATCGCGGCCCGGAGTTCGTCGTCTCGTTCGGCCGTCCGATCGAACCCCTCGTTCTCCTCTTCTGCACCCGAGTGACTGCTTGCCATGTCACAACATACCACCGCCACGAATATAAACGATTGGCCGCGCAGACGAATGTGTTCGGTACGCCGTTTATTCGGCACTCACGTCGCTCGACCTGCGATGCGTCGGACGACGGCGAAGGCGTCGAGTCGGTCGAGCGCCGCGGGGAGCGCGAGGATGGTCGCCACGGTCGCCACACCCAGGACGAACTGCGCCGGCCGGTTCGTCTCCAGTACGACCCTGCCTGCTAGCAGGCCGACCGCGAGCAGGATGCCCACGGCGAACAGGAACGCCAGCTCGGCGCGGTCCCGGGCGTCGGAGAGCGGCGTGACCGTCCGACACGCCCAGACACCGCCGAGGCAGGAGCCGAGCAGCGCCACCGTCTGGGGGTCGCCGTCGGAGACGAGGACGGCCGGCACGGCGACGACCGCACCGAGGCCGTAGCCGACCGCGGGCTGGTCGCGCCAGAGCCAGTGTCCGGCGGCGAGGACGGCCAGGCCGAGCGCCGCCCCGACGAGCACGTCCCCGAGATAGTGGACGCCGAGGACGATCCGCGAGAGACCGACCGAGAGGGAAAGCAGCCCCGCCGCGAGCGCCTTCGGCGGCTCCTCGAGCCAGTCGAACTCGAGGGCGAGTCCGCCGTAGACGACGACACCGGCGATGGCGTGACCGCTCGGGAAGCCGTAGCCGTCCTCAGCGACGAGCATGACCGACTCGGGTGGGCGCGGCATCGCGAAGACCTCCTTCAGGAACAGCACGAGCGCGAACGCGAGGAAGGCGTAGCCGGCGACCGTCGCGGTCTCCTCGCGGCGGTAGCCCCAGTAGACGAGCGCCAGCAGCACCGTCAGCAGGCCGGGGTTCCCGAGCGCAGTCACGCCTGCGTACACGTCGACGAGACCGTTCGGGAACGCCGTGCGGATGGCCTCGCTGGCGGCCTCCAGTCGAACCATACCTTGCACGTTCCCCGGCCGTGAACTGAACGCTTTCGCTTTACCGGTCCGCCCAGTCGACCATCCGGGCGTACACTTCGTCGGTCGAGAGCGTGTCGCTGTCGCCGACGAGGACGAGCGAGCGCTTCGCCCGGGTCAGCGCGACGTTCACCCGCCGGTAGTCCTCGAAGATGGGGCTGTCGAGGTCTCCCGAGGCGACAAAGGAGACGACGATGACCTCCTTCGCCGACCCCTGAAAGCGGTCGACCGTGTCGACGGCGACGCCGTCGGGCACGTCACGGGTTATCTCGGCGACCTGTGCCCGGAACGGCGCGATGACGCCGACCTCCTCGGGGCGGAGCCCGGCCTCGAGGTGGGCGTCGACGACCCGACGGACCTCGGCGGCCTCCACGGCGTCGGTGTGGCGGCCGTCGTCGCCCGGTGTGTCGACCATGGAGACGCCGCCACGGAGAGCGTCGGGGAGCGCCGTCACGTCCACGTGGTCGAGGTCCGCGAGGGAGCGCCCGGCAACCTCGCCCGTCGCGGGTCGGAGCTTGCCGTCGTAGAACTCCCGCGACGGGAACGCCTGGATGCGCTGTGACATCCGGTACTGCCGGTCGAGCAGCACACCCGCTTCCGGGTGGGTGTCGATGAGGCGCTCGAACAGCGACCGCGAGAGGTCGGTGTCGGCGCGGATGACCGGTGGGAGCTGCTGGTGGTCGCCGACGAGGACGAACCGGTCGGCGAGGTTGACCGCCGCGAGCGTGCCGGGCTCGGTGAGCTGGCCGGCCTCGTCGACGAGCGCCACGTCGAACTGCTGTTCGCGCATCACCGTCGAGCCGCAGGTGGCGGTGGTCGCCGCGACGACGCTGGCGTCCTCGAGTTCGGCGGCGCGCTCCTGCGGGTCGCCGTGACGACGGAGCCGGAGGTCCTGCATGTCCTCGCGGACGCCCGACTTCGTCCCGATGCGGACGATGTCGCCGAGGTCGTCGTCCTCGAAGCCCGTCTCCCTGATGGCCTCCAGTGCGTTGTCGACCGCACGGTTCGTGAATGCCGAGAGGAGGACCCGCTCGCCGCGCTCGACCATCGCCCGGACCGCCTGCGCGATGGTGTAGGTCTTCCCCGTCCCGGGTGGGCCGTGGATGAGCGCGCAGTCGTCGGCGGTGACGGCCATGCGGACCGCTTCGTCCTGCGCGTCGTTGTTGTCGACGAACGTCTCGTCCGTGGATTCGAACGCCGGCGATTCGCGCCCGAACAGCACGTCCTTCCGGCGCTCGTCGCCCTTCAGCAGTGCGTCGTGGACCGCCGTCAGCAGCCGCGACGGGCCGATGTCGGAGGGGTAGACGTCGAGGCGATGCACGTCGACGGGCTCGTCGGCGGTGAGGATTATCTCCTCGTCGCCCAGGCGTTCGACCGTCGCGAGTTCCGAGTGGCCACGGACGGGGTCGCCGTCGCTCGCGAGCACGTAGTCGCCCTCGCGGATTTTCGAGACGGCGGCGGAGGTTCGCCGGGCCGTCAGCTCCCAGCGGCCCGCCGGCAGCTCGCGTTTCGCGACGGGTTCGAGGTCGACGAGCGCGCGGTCGTCGTCGGCGCGCTCGGCGGCGGTCTGCCCCCAGAGCTTCACGAACTCGTCGTGGGCCGCGCCGCGCTCTGCCTCGATGGCGTCGTAGGTCCGCTCGAAGTACGCCCGCTCGTCCTCGGGGAGGGCGGTGCCGATCTGGCCGGCCTTGGACTCCTGGTCCAGCCGCCCCGAGACGACCATGCAGGTGTCCTGCTCGAAGCAGTACTCGCACCTGGCGTCGGCCTCGTAGCCCGTCGGCACGTCGGCGTCGAACTCCATCGCGGCGATCTCGTTGCGCGCCCGGACCACGAACTTGAGCAGGCCGTCGCCGATGGAGAACTCCTTCGCCGGCGAGAAGTCGCCGGTGAACTCGTCGCGGTCCAGCGCCTCGTTCTTCGTGTACAGCAGCGTGCCGGTGTCGGCCGGCACGCCGCGTTCCTGGAGCAGCAGCGCGTACGCCGCGGCCTGTATCTTGTCGTGGAACCGCGGCTCGCTCTTGAGGTTCTTCCCGGTCTTCAGCTCGACGGGCTGGCCCCGCCGGATAGCGTCGGCCCGCCCCTTGATGCCGAACGTCTCCGAGACGAGCAGACGCTCGGAGCGCCACTCGTCCTCGTCGGCCAGTCGCCCCTGCTGGAGCCAGCCCGCGATGGCCTGGGCGTTCTGGGCCACCTCGCGCTCGACGTCCTCGGCGGTGTAGTCGAGCAGGCCGAGTTCGAGCGCCTGCTCCGCGACGCGGTCCTCGACGGCCTCGTCGAAGTCACGGCCGCGGAGCAGGTCCCCGAACACCTCGTGGACGACGGTCCCCTTCACCACCGGGTAGGCGAGCGGGACGCTGGAGAGCTTGTTCAGGTAGTACATCCGGGGACACTGCACCCACTGGCGCACGTCGGTCACGTTGACGAGGAAGTCCGGCTCGACGACGACGTACGAGTCACCGGTCGTCGAGAACGAGCGCTCGCCCTCGTACTCCTCCCGTTTCGGCTCGGTGACCAGCAGCTCCATCCCCGGTTCGAGCACCGCTGCGGTCTCGGTCCAGCGCCCCCACAGCGTGACCGTCGTCGGGGTGTCCTCGGGCCGTTCGAGCCCCACCTCCACGAGCTCGCTCGTGCCGTGGCTCGTGTCGACCGACCGTTCCTCCCCGACCGTCGTGACGATACCGCGAACGCTCACGTCCACCCCTCGGTCGTCCCCGTTGATAAACCCGGCGTGGCCCGCGGACCCTCGTCGTGTCGGGGTTTGATATAGGCTGCGAGAGAAACCTGAGAGCATGTCACAGTCGGACGACGGCGTCCCGGTGCTCACACCGGCCGCCGACGCGCTGGAACGAGTCGTGTTCGCTCCGTGGTACCGGTGGTTCGTCCGCGGGCTCCTCGTCGCGGCCGCGCTCGTCGCGCTCGTCCATCTGGTCCGGGCGACCACGGACGCCCTGGCACTGTCGGCCAGCAACAGCCAGCTGCTCTCACAGCTCACGAGCGTCGTCGTCACGCTGTTCGTGCTCGCCGGCGCGCTCCAGTTGCTCCTCGTCGCCCGCGGGGTCCGCCGCCGCGAGGAGACCGTCGCCGAGTCCGCAGCGGGCGTCGAGCAGTCCGCCGAGCAGGTCAGAACCGCCGCCGAGGAGCTGGAGGAGACTGTCGAGCAGTCCGTCGAGGAGACCGGCGCACCCGAGGAGACCGCCGAGGAGATCACGGGCCGCGCGAAGCACGTCGAGGAGCAGGCCGACGAGGCCAAAGAGACCGTCGAGGGCGTCAAGGACGAGCTGCAGGGGCCGGGGAACGAGGAGAACTGACTCCGCGTCGCGACACCTGTCACGACTCTCGGGCACCGATACGTTCTTGCGACAGTACGAACTAGCCCCGTCCATGCGCGTTCGAGACTGGGACGACATCGTCGCGGACGTGGTCGATTCCGGAGCGGACCCGGAGGGCTGGCGTGCGGTCGCGGGTGACCGCGCGAACGGCCTCGGCGAGGACCTGTATCTCGGACACCCCAACAGCGGCGTCTATCACCTGAAGACGTACGCGAAGAACCCGTTCGAGGTCCACGGCGTCGGAACGCAGGTGGCGCGACGGCTGGACGACGAACTGGCGCCGCTGTTCCCGACGAAGACCGACGGGAACCGCTTTGCGGTGCAGTCCCCGCCGGAGGACGAGGACGAGGCCGAAGACGCGGCGAAACGCCTGCAGGCAGTCGTGGAGGCGCACGCGGACGCGCCGACGACGCCGGGCGATTTCTTCGACGACGTGATGGACGCACTCGACAGCCCGGCGTTCGGACCGATGGAGTTCGACAACTACGACCGGCCGGAGGGGCTTGACGACCTCGCGACGACGTTCGAGGACGCCGAGACGGTGCTGGACGCCGAACTCGACGACGTCATCGAGGACGACGGGGTCGACCGCGGCTTCATGTGACGGCGGGCCGGGTCGACACTCCGGGGAACGGGGGTTTCAAACCCGCCCAGGCCGTTGCTGGAGGTATGACTCCGGAGGAGACCGTTCTGGACTACTACGAGGCGCTGCGCCGGGGCGAGCCGCTGTACCCGTACTTCGTCGAGCGCGCGGAGACGTGGAAGGCGGCGATCAGCACCCAGTACAGTGGTTACGACGCGGTGAGCGAGGCGCTTCGGGAGCAGAGCCGGACCACGGACGAGTGGACCGTCGAGAGCGAGGCGCTGTCGGTCACCGGGCGGGAGGGGCTGGCGCTGTTCGACGACGCGGTCCGCCTCGCCTGGACGGACACGCTAACGGGACAACGCCACGGCTTCGATTCGCGCTGGAGCGGAGCGCTGGAGCCTCTCGACGGGAACGACGAGGAGTGGGGATTCATCCAGATGCACGTCTCTGCGCCGCGGTCGATCTGACATGGTCGGTCCATCGATGACCGACGAGGACCGCGAGAACGGGATGCAACGCATCCGGTACACGTTCGTCGTCATGGTCGCTGCGTCGGGCGCGCTCGTCGCGCTTCAGGCGGAAGCGTCGCTGGCGGTCGTCGCGGCGGCGGCGGCCGGCGGGGGTCTCGTCGGCGCGCTGCTGTGGTGGTACCTCGTCAGTACGTTCCAGTCGGCACAGCAGGAGACGGAGTCTCGGTCGCGGCGGTAGCGGCGCGTTCCGGCGACGGCGGTAGTCAGACGCCGACGCGCCTGGCCCACGCACCGGGGTCGTCCAGCTCGTCGTCCGTGGGCAGGTGCTCGGGCGATTCCCAGACCGCGCCGGCCGCCTCCAGCCCGCGCAGGGCGGCGACCCCCTCGAAGAACTCCTTGCCGCGCTCGTACTGCTGGCGCTTGAGTCCGAGTCCGAGCAGCCGCTTCGCGAGCTTCGAGATCGGTCCGCCGGACTGTCTGCGGGCGTCGACTTTCGCGCGGAGGTCGGCGTACTCGTCGTCGAAGGCGTGGTCCATCAGGAGTTCCGCGTAGCCCTCGACGACGGTCATCGCGACGTTCATCTCGCGGAAGGCCTCGCGGTCGAAGCCGCCCTGGGAGAGGTCATCGAGACCCTCCTCCATCCGGTCCTCGAGGTAGGACGAGAGCCAGGGGGCGGCCCCGAACTCCGCGGCGTGGGTCACCTCGTGGAAGGCGATCCAGCGGCGGAATCGGGGGAAGTCGACCTGCAGGTCGGCGGCGACCTGCTGGATGTTGGGGTGGACGAAGTAGAGCGCGTGGTCGGCATCGGCCTCGTCGGCGAGCAACAGCGGGTCGTACTGGCCGAGGACGTTCCGCGCGAGAAAGCCGAGCATGAACGACATCGTGCCGGTGTTCACCGTGCGTGCGACGCCGGGGAGGAACTCCGACTGCTGGTCCTCGAGCGGGCCGAGCACCCGGCGGAACGTGGCGACGTTCGCGTCGATCCAGTGGTGTCGGTGCTGTATCTCGATGGCGTCCGGCACGTCGAACTCGACGGCGGCAACCTCTCGGACGCGGTCGCGGGCGTCCCGCACGTCGGTCGCGTAGCCGGACCGCTCGGCCTGGGTCAGGTCGACGGAGCCTGGGTCGGTCCCGGCGCGGGCCGCTTCGACGACGGCGTCCCAGTCGATGGCACCCTCGCCGTCGCCGGAGGATGCGACCGCCCGGACGCTATGGAAGAGGTTCACAGACCGGATTGGGACCGCGCACGCAAAACCTTTCTGTGTGCTGGAAACGCCTCTACTCCTCGATTTCGACCATCTCGGGCTCGAAGTCTTCGGTCTCGGCCACCTCGCCACCGCCGAGTGCCTTCTTGACGCCGACCGCGAGGAGGGCGAGCAGGACGAGTCCGACGAGGACCGCGACGGGGCTCGGGCCCGGGAGTCCGGTGGACTCGGCGTCGTCTCCCCGGTCGATATCGACCTCGTCGTCACCGGCCTCCGACACCTCGGTGGCTTCCTCTTCGTCGTCACCACTACCGAACGTGGGACCGAAGCTCGTGTCGCCGTCGAAGTGGAGTTCGAACAGTGTAATCTCCATACGAATCAGTTCTTCGACAGGCAACTTAGCGGTTGTGCCTCGGCAGATGGGGACCTGGGTACTGTCGCTGTGTCCGCCGCGTCGGCCCGTTCGGGACCGTCGGGTTCAAACGGGGGCCGTCCCATCGACCGGTATGGACGAAATCGAACGCGAGTTCCTGATGGAGCTTCTGGAGACGCCGAGTCCGTCGGGCTACGAGACGCGGGGGCAGCGGACCTGGGTCGAGTACGTCGAGCAGTTCGCGGACGAGGTACGGACGGACGCCTACGGCAACGCCGTCGCGGTCGCCGAGGGGAGCCCTGACGCGCCGGCGGTGGCCTTCACCGGCCACGCCGACGAGATCGGGTTCTCCGTCAACCGCATCGACGACGACGGCTTCCTCCACCTCGCACCCATCGGCGGCTCCGACCGGACCGTCTCGAAGGGCCAGCACGTCACGGTCCACACCGGTGACGGTCCGGTGTCTGGCGTCGTGGCACAGACCGCCATCCACCTCCGCGACCGCGACGGGGACGAGTTCGAGGATATCACCCAGCAGACCGTCGACATCGGAGCCGCGGACGGTGACGCAGCGCGCGAGACCGTCGAGGTCGGTGACCCCATCACCTTCTCCAGCGGCGTCGAGGAGCTCATGGAGAGCCGCATCGCGGGCCGCGCACTGGACAACCGTGTCGGTACCTGGGCGGCCGCCGAGGCGCTCCGCCGGGCCGTCGAGGCCGACGTCGACGCGACGGTGTACGCCGTCTCGACCGTCCAGGAGGAGCTGGGCACCCAGGGGGCGAAGATGGTCGCCACGGAGGTCGACGCCGACGCGGTCGTCGTCGTGGACGTCTCCCACGTCTCGGACTACCCCGGCGGGAAGGCCGACAGGGCCGGCGACACTGCGCTCGGTAGCGGTCCCATCGTCGGTCGTGGCGGCGCGAACCACCCGGTCGTCGCACAGGCCGTCCGGAAGGCCGCGGCCGACGCGGACATCGACGTGCAGCTGCAGGCCGACCCGAACGCGGGCGGCACCGACGCGCGCTCGTTCTACACCGCCCGCGGTGGCGTCCCGACGCTGAACCTCGGCGTCCCGAACCGGTACATGCACACGCCGGTCGAGGTCATCGACACCGACGACCTCGACGCCGTCGCCGACCTGCTCGCCGCCTTCGCCGACCAGAGCACCGAGTACGAGACGTTCGCGGTGGACGTGTAGAATATCCAACACGCCGTCCGCGACTCGGTACGTTTATCAATGCGTCGGCAGGCCGTGTGAGTATGAGTGAATCGAGTGGCAGGCCGCTAGACGTGCTCGAGGCCTCCGTCGGCGAGCAGGTCACGGTTCGACTGAAAGGCGGCGAGGAGTACGACGGCGAACTCACTGGCTACGATCAGCACATGAATCTCGTGCTGGACCGAGGCGACAACACAACCATTATACGCGGCGATAACGTCGTTTCGATAACTCCATGACTGGTGCAGGAACCCCCTCCCAAGGCAAGAAAAACACCACGACGCACGTGAAGTGCCGACGGTGTGGTGAGAAGTCCTATCACGTGAAGAAAAGCGTCTGCTCCTCGTGTGGCTTCGGCAAGTCCGCCAAGCGCCGCGACTACGAGTGGCAGTCGAAGGCCGGCGAGTAACTCCCGATTCTCACTCGCGTTCTCCACCGACGACGAGCCCTTGCTCCGTGTACTGCAGTTCCGATTCTATGCAAGAACGTGAATACATCTGCCCTGGGAAGCGTTCAGGAGAACACAACCACGGGGATTTTTACCGTCCGGAACCTGACCCTCTCACATGACACACGGGTCGGGGCAGTCCCCGCACCGGAGCGGACCAACCGAGAAATGCGGCGTCGTCGGCGTCGCGCTCGACGACCGCGCCGCCGCGCGGCCGCTGTACTACTCCCTCTACGCGCTCCAGCACCGTGGGCAGGAGTCCGCGGGCATCGTCACCCACGACGGGTTCCAGCAACACGACCACGTCGAGATGGGGCTCGTCGGCGACGCCTTCGACGAGACCGACATCGAACGGCTCAACGGCGACTCCGGCATCGGCCACGTCCGCTACCCGACGGCGGGTAGCGTCGACAAGTCCTGTGCGCAACCGTTCACCGTCTCGTTCAAGTCCGGCTCGCTCGCGCTCAGCCACAACGGGAACCTGGTCAACGCCGGGGAGATCCGCGACGAGCTGGCGGGGCTCGGACACGCGTTCACCTCCGACGGCGACACCGAGGTCATCGCCCACGACCTCGCGCGGAACCTGCTCGAGGCCGACCTCGTCCGCGCGGTCAAGCGAACCATGAGCCGCATCCACGGCTCGTACTCCCTGACAATCATGCACGACGAGACCGTCCTCGGCGTCCGCGACCCGGAGGGCAACCGCCCGCTCTGCATCGGCGAGGTGGAGGACGGCTACGTGCTCGCCAGCGAGTCCGCCGCCATCGACACGCTCGACGGGGACCTCGTCCGCGACGTACGGCCCGGCGAGCTCGTCGTCCTCCACGAGGACGGCTCCGGCTTCGACTCCTACCAGCTCGTCGAGCAGGAGAACACCGCACACTGCTTCTTCGAACACGTCTACTTCGCCCGTCCCGACTCCGTCATCGACGACGAACTCGTCTACGAGGTGCGACGCGAGCTCGGCCGCCACCTCTGGGACGAGTCCGGTATCGAGACCGACGTGGTGATGCCCGTGCCCGACTCGGGGCGCGCGTTCGCCTCCGGCTACGCCGAGGCAGCACAGGAGGCGGGTGCCACCACCGAGTTCGCGGAGGGGCTGATGAAGAACCGTTACGTCGGCCGTACGTTCATCATGCCTACCCAGGACGAGCGCGAGCGTGCCGTCCGCCTGAAGCTCAACCCCATCAAGTCGACCGTCGAGGGCAAGACCGTCACGCTCATCGACGACTCCATCGTCCGTGGCACGACCTCGACACAGCTCGTCGCCCTGCTCAAGGACTGCGGGGCCGAGGAAGTCCACATGCGCATCGGCGCACCGCCCATCGTCGCCCCCTGCTACATGGGCATCGACATGGCCACGCGCGAGGAGCTCATCGCGGCCAATCAGGACGTCGACGACATCTGCGAGGCCATCGAGGCCGACTCGCTCTCCTACCTCTCCATCGACGCCGTCGCCGACGCGCTGAAACGCTCCCGGGCGGACCTCTGTCTCGGCTGCGTCACCGGCGAGTACCCCTACGACATCGAGGGCGAGTCGACCGACAGGGACGTCGAGCGCCCGGTCATCGAGGGACAGGACCTCGCCGCCGACGACTGAGACGGCTCCCTCGTCCCGTGGTACCACACGTGGTCCTTCGCTTAAGTGACCGGCGCGTGACCGTTCGTTCATGCCCGGAGCAACCTTCCTCGAAGGCGACAGCGTCGACCTCTGCACCATCGAGAAAGACGATGTGGCGTTCGTCACCGAAGCCCTGAACCACCCCGAGGTACGGGTCCCGCTCGGCATCGCCGAGCCGAAAAACGAGACACAGCACGAGGAGTGGGTCGAGGAGGAGGTGGCGAGCGACGACGGCTTCAACCTCCTGATCGTCGCCGACGACGAGCCCGTCGGCGTCATCAGCTCGAACTGGATGAGCGAGCGCCACGGCCACGCGGTCATGTCGGCGTGGCTGGCGGCCGACGCCCAGGGGCAGGGCTACGGCACTGACGCGACGAGCACGTTCGTCGACTTCCTCGTCGACGAGCGACGCATGGAGACAGTGCGCGCTGAGGCGTTCGCGTTCAACGAGAAGTCCAACGCGATGCTGCAGTCCATCGGCATGGAGCGCGTCGGCACCATCCCGAACTGGGCGTTCGTCGACGGCGAGCACCACGACTCGCACATCTACGCCGTCACGGCCGACCAGTGGCGAGACCGGAACTGATCAGTAGGCGCTCGCCGGCACCAGGTACAGCATGACGTAGACGACCGTCCCGAGGACGAACGAGACGAGCCAGAGCGGGGCGGCTATCTTCCCGACCTTCGGATGTGCCGTCTCGGAGAGCTCGCTCATCGGTCGGGTCACTGCGAGCAGGAGCACGTAGTACAGCAGCGGGATACACGCGATGGCGAGTACCATGTGGACCGCCAGGATGCCGAGGTACGCCAGCTCCGCCACGCCCGACCCCGGGAACGTGTTCGGCCCCTTCAGCGCGACCTTGTAGAGGTAGAGCGCGAGGAATGCGACGAACAGGACGACGCCAGTCAGCATGAGCTTTCGGTGGCGGTCGTACTGCTCCCGCTTGATAGCTCGGAGGCCAGCGAGGATGACGACGACGGCGACGACGCTGATGACCGCGTTCACGTGTGGAATCGCCTCAAGCAGCCACTCCGGCGCGGCCGGGAGCAGCGCCTTCGGGATGAGCTGTCGCGCGGCGCCGAACACCAGCCCCAGAGAGACGATGGAGAGGACGGCTGTCACCGCCGGAACGTTCCGCTTGACCGTCTGTTGCATACCCGGGTCTCGGGGCGGGACACCCAAAGCCGTTACTCAGTCTACTCGACGAACAGGGTGCCGGTCATCCCGAGCGACTCGTGTGGCTCACAGTAGAACTCGTACCGGCCCGGCGTCTCGAAGGTGTGGTCGTACTCGAAGCCGGCGTTCTCGACCAGTTCGTGGTCCGTCCACGTCGCTCCCTCGGGCGTCTTGTTCATCCGCAGGCTGTGGTTGTCGGACTCCCAGACGAACGTCACCTGGGTTCCGGGCGGGACACTCACCGGACGCTCGGTCCCTGGTTCGAAGACGTATTCATCGTCGGGACCGACGCTGATCTCCGCAGTGCCGTCCTCGCCGAGGCGGACCGGTCCGTCGGGAGTGGGCTGTTCGGTCGTGGTCTCGGGCGGTTGACCGGCCTCGTTGACCACGATGGTGCCGGTCATCCCGATGGAGCGGTGTGGCTTACAGTGGAACCGGTACTCGCCGAGCGTCTCGAACGTGTGACGGTACGTGAACCCGGCAGTCTCGACGGGCTCGTGCCCCTCCCACGTCGCGCCGTCGGGTGTCTCCTCGACGGTGATGTTGTGGTTGTCCGAGTCCCAGGCAAACAGGACCTCGGTTCCGGGGGTGACGTACAGCGGTTCGTCGGTGCCGGGCTCGAAGACGTACTCGCCGTCCGCGCCGACCTCGACGACCGCACCCGTGCTCGACTGGCCGCCGTCCCCAGTCTCGTCTTCGCCCGTCGGTTCGGGTTCGTCTGTCGTCGTCCGCTCCGTGGTCGGTTCCGCCGTGGCCGTCGGGGTCTCGGTCGGTGTGTCCGTCGGCGTTCCATCCTCGCCACCGTCGGAACTACAGCCCGCCAGACCGCCGAGAAGGAGCGTGCCGCCCGTCGCTTTCAGTACTGTACGCCGTCGCTTCGTCGATGTATCGTCGGAGTCGTGCATCGGGGACCAATCCTCGGTTCAGCTATCCCGGCCGTGATAAAAATACCCCCGAAAGTGTTCCCAGTCGCTGGGAACCGTACCGCCGTCGAACCCTGCGCTGTCAGGGGTCTATCCGGTCGTCACAGGTGGCGTCGGCAACGGAACGCGAGGAGTAGTCCTGCTGCTGTTTGAGTGTTGCGTCGGAAAGGGTTATGCGTGGGTGCGCTGGCCAGAAATCGGAGATTTCTGGCTGCTTCCCAGAACGGCTTCACCGTTCTGAGAATGTCCGTCAGGAGAGCACCCGCATCGTGTTGGCGGTCGAGTTGGTGACCACCTGTGCCGCGCGAATCGGAGATTCGCTGGCAGCCAAATCCTGTGGGATTTGTATACGATGCGTGGGACCGGATTTGAACTTCCGTCGTTCCGCTTCGCTCCACGACGGCGTTCGGATTCAGCAATCTGAATCCTCACCGGCGGACCGCTACAGGACAGCGCCGTCGCTGTTCGAGTGTTGCGTCGGAAAGGATTATGCGTGGGTGCTGTCCGTCAGGAGAGCACCCGCATCGTGTTGGCGGTCGAGTTGGTGACCGCCTGTGCCGCGCGAATCGAAGATTCGCTGGCAGCCAAATCCTGTGGGATTTGTATACGATGCGTGGGACCGGATTTGAACCGGCGGACCTCTACAGGACAGCGCCCTCAACGCTGCGCCGTTGGCCTGGCTTGGCTACCCACGCTCGCTGTGTCTTACTGCATTCCTGCGTTTCGCCGGCACAAATAAAAGCGTGTCCTTTTCGCGCCGCCGGAGGCTGTGGTAGCGACCGGCAGGGTGCGTGACAGGAAACAGCAAAGCGGGGTATTCAAATGTACGCCCCGGATAGGGGTGCGTATGGCGAAGTACTCGACGGGTGACTCGTCGGGTGGCGGCGACGGTGACACCTGCGAACTCTGCGGTGCGGCCAGCGAGCGGCTCCGGATGGCGAACGTCGCCGGAGCCGAGCTGGAGGTCTGTCCCGACTGCGCCCCGCACGACGACGCCCAGAAGACGACGAGCGGTTCCAGCGGCGACGGCAGCAGCCGTGACTCCGGCGAGCGCAAGCGCAACGCCGCCCAGAACACGGCCAAGACATCGAACTGGGACGGCGACACCTCCCACTGGGAGGAGAGTGGCACGAACTACGACGACGACCAGCTGCCGTACCTCGTCAAGGACTACGGCAAGCTGCTGACCGAGGCGCGGCAGGACGCCGGGCTCCAGCGCGACGAACTCGCCGCCGAACTGGACACCGACGAAGCCGACATCATCGCCGTCGAGCAGGGCCGCGCGGCACGGGCCGGCATCGGCGGCGGCCTCATCGCGAAGCTCGAGGACAGGCTCGACGTGCAGCTCTCGGAATCCTGATCTGGCTGTCCTCCCGTCCGAAACGTTATGTTCCACGGTGTCGACGCTCTCGATGTCCTCGAATGGTCGAACTCACGAGACGGGAGTACGCACGTGGCGTGGCGACAACGGGGACGGTGTCTCTGGTGGGCTGTCTCTCGTCCCTCCAGCGGGGGTCAGAGCCCCCTGCCATCGAGGTCGAGAACTACACGGGCGACCGGGTCGCGTACGAACTCACGATGATACGCCCCGGCGGTGGAACAGTGTTTACCGACAGTCGGACGCTGCCAGGGGCCGGGACGCACGTCTACGACGAGATCGACATCGGCGGGCGGCTGGTGTACGACGTGTCGACGGATTCCGGACTTTCGGCGTCGTTCGAGGCGTCTGCTCCGCCGGGTGTCCAGATAATCATCGACGACGAGCGTATCGAACTCACCGTCGGAGCTGCGTAGTTCCAGGTCGAGTCGAAGGAAGGCTGTGTGCTTACCGGTCAGTCGTACAGCGCGTTCGCGTCGCACAGCTCCGAGACCGTCTCGCCGACCTCGCTCTTGACAGACTCGTCCTCGGGGGCGTCGACGACCTTCGCGATGCAGTCCGCGACGACCCGGATGTCGTCCTCGTCGAAGCCACGCGTCGTCAGCGCGGGCGTGCCGATGCGGATGCCCGACGGGTTGAACGCCGAGCGCGTCTCGCCCGGGACGGTGTTGGCGTTCAGCACGATACCGGTGTCCTCCAGCGCCTCCTCGGCGTCGCCGCCGGTGGTGTCCGGGTGGGACGGGCGGAGGTCGACGAGGACGAGGTGGTTGTCGGTGCCCTCGGAGACGAGGCTGAAGCCGTGCTCCTGAAGCTGGTCGGCGAGCGCCTTCGCGTTCGACACCGTCTGTGCGGCGTACTCCTCGAACGAGGGGTCGAGCGCCTCCTTGAAGCCGACGGCCTTGCCGGCGATGTTGTGCATCAGCGGACCGCCCTGCCCGCCGGGGAAGACGGCCTTGTCGATGTCGTCGGCGTACTCCTCGTCGCACATGACGATGCCGCCGCGGCCGGCGCGGATGGTCTTGTGCGTCGAGCCGGTGACGAAGTCCGCGACGCCGACCGGCGAGGGGTGTGCGCCGCCGGCGACGAGGCCGGTGATGTGTGCGATGTCGGCGAGGTGGAGCGCATCGACTGCGTCGGCGGCCTCCTGGATGCGCTCCCAGTCCACTGTCCGCGGGTACGCGGAGTAGCCCGAGACGACGATGTCCGGCTCGAACTCCTCGGCCATCGCGTGGAGTTCCTCGTAGTCGATGTAGCCCGTCTCGGTGTCGACCTCGTACGACTCGACCTCGTAGAGCTGGCCGGTGAAGTTGGCTGGGTGGCCGTGGCTGAGGTGACCGCCGTGGCTCAGCTCCATCGAGAGGATCTTGTCGCCGGGGTCGAGCATCGCGAAGTAGACCGCCTGGTTCGCCTGGGTGCCCGAGTGCGGCTGGACGTTGACGTGCTCGGCACCCCAGAGCTCCTTCGCGCGCTCGATGGCCAGGTTCTCGACGTCGTCGGCGTACTCACAGCCGCCGTAGTACCGTGCACCTGGGTACCCCTCGGCGTACTTGTTCGTCAGTGCGGAGCCCTGTGCCTCCAGCACCGCCTCGGAGACGTGGTTCTCGCTCGCGATCATCGCCAGGGTCTCGTTCTGGCGTGTGACCTCGCCTGAGAGGGCGTCAGCGACCGCCGGGTCGACCTCGCGGACGTGCTCGTAGTCCATGCGAGAAGACCCGGTCGGTTCGGGCATAAGTGTACTCGTCTCCGGGCGATACTGCCACCGAATATGTACTCTCGTACGTCTCCCGATACATCTAACTGCCATTAGTTACATCTACCAACGCGAATGATAGAGTGGGAGGTGACGGCCACCGGTCTCCGGGTGGTCGATCCCGGGAACTCGGAGGTCACGGTCGAAGGGCCGAACCTCTCCGTGGCCGACGACGACGATGTCTCCCTCCCACGACCGGTCGATGCGACGCTCTCCTGTCGAACCGACGAGGTTCGCTTTCCCATCTCGGTGGTGTACGTCGCCTCGGAGTCGAGCGACGCCACCTACGAGCTGGAGAACGACACCGGCCCGCTCGAGCTGCCGGCCGGGGAGTACATCGTCGACCTCGACACCGACATCAAGACGTACCTGCGCGCGGACGGGCCGCTGGCAATCTCGAAGACACCGGACTTCGAGGAGGTGGTCGTCAGTTTCGCCGACGAGACGGAGGTGACCCTCGGGTTCCGGAGCCGGAACGTCCAGCCGTCGGGTCGTATCACCGTCCCACCGACGCCGAAGGGGCTGGCGGTCGCGCTCAGCCACCTGCCGGCCTCACACAAGACCACCGCGCCGGACCGCACCTACCCGACGCTGCGTGGCCACCCGCCGCTCATCGAGACGGGTGACACCGTCGACGTGTCCTCGACCATCAGGGACGCCACCCCCGACGTCGGTATCGAGTTGCTGGTGCCGCCGTCGTTCGACGAGCTGTACGTCACCGCGCCGCTGGCGTACTATCTGCAGGCCGACGTCGAGACCGTCCCCGACATCGAAGCCCCGATGCTCTGTGCGCCGGGGGCGGGCATCCGCCACGAGCTCGGGACGATGCCCGACCTCGAACGTCGGACGACGCGTGTCCTCCGGAAGACGTTCTTCCTCGACTGTCTGGTCCGGAACGCAGGGCCGTACGGGACGAACCTCGCCGAGGAGAGTCTCCTCGACGCGCTCGACCTCGACGCCGAGGCACTGTACCACGGGACGCCCGTGGACCGTCTGGAGACCTACCTCGACGTCCCCTACGCCGCGCTCGAACACCGGCTGCCGGACTGGCACCTCTCGATGTACGTCGAGCCGAGCCCGGAGACCCTCGAGACCATCCCGTTCCTGCTCCACGACCTCGCGGCGATCTACATGCCACGGACGTCGGAGCTGGCGGGCTCGGAGCTGGTCGAACGCTCGCTCGACGACTTCTACCGCGCGACCGGCCCCGGCGAGGTCGCCTCGGTGGACGTCGTCAAGCCCGAGCTGCGAGAGGGACGGGTCCACGGCTGGCTGGCGGATGGCGTCCCCATCGACGTGTTCAAATGTGCGCCTGCGGCGTATCGGAACCGGCTGTCGTCGCTCGACCGGCAGCACGAGACCGCAGAGGTGACCGTCGTGCTCAACGACGAGAAGATGGACGACGAGCACATCGACGTGGGCCGCATCTACCGGGAGCACGCGACCGACCTCCCGCTGTCGGTGAACGTCGTCGACCACCTCGGGACCGCCGAACTCGCGCGGGTGTTCGAGGACGAGAACGAGTTCGTCCACTACATCGGTCACTGCGAGACGGACGGCCTGCGCTGTCCCGACGGCTACCTCTCCGCCAGCAGCCTCTCGTCGTGTGCCACCCAGACGTTCTTCCTGAACGCCTGTGGCTCGTTCCACGAGGGCATGGAGCTCGTCGAGAAGGGGGCAGTCGCCGGTGGCGTCACGTTCACTCAGGTGCTCAACGACCACGCCGTGAAGGTCGGGTCGGCGTTCGCCCGCCTGCTCATCCACGGGTTCAGCTTCGAGCGCGCGCTCCGAATCGCGCGTCGACGGATCATGATGGGGAAGGACTACGCCGTCGTCGGCGACGGCACCTACACGCTGACTCAGACGACGAACCGGCTCCCGACGACCGCCGAACTCGAACGGCTGGACGACGACCAGTTCTTCCTCACGTTCGACCAGTTCTCGCTCCAGCACGCCGGCAGCTACTACCACCCGTACGTCGAGGGCAACGAGTACTCGTACCTCTGTGGGAACGAGTCGGAGTTCGCGCTCTCCAGGCCGGCGCTGCTCGACTTCCTCGAACGGGCGGACACATCGGTCATCTACGACGGCGAGTTCTGCTGGTCGGACGACCTCTATACCCAGCTGTCGAACGAATAGCGACCGAGTACCGAACCGATCTCAGGGGCCCGTGTACGGGCTGCTGCCGCCGTCGAGTCCGTTCGTGGGCTGCCGGTCGGGGGTGGAGAGACCACGTCGCATGCGAGAGTACCCCACCTTGTCTCTCGATTTGACTTATAGATTGTGGAGCGAGACTTCGCCCGGGGGCGATCGAGCGTCGGTTCGGCCACCGAAGCGATGAGCGATAGCCGCCTCCGACCCTGAAGTCGTGGTCGCAGCCGTCGATTTTTGAAACGAAAGCGTTTCGACGATATATGCTATAATATCCCACGCGAGCCACTCACAATCTTCCTCTCGTTTACATTGCCCCGGAATCAAGAGCAGATTGCCAAGATTTGAGGCATCAGTGGCCAATAAAATTAAGTGGCGCGGGGCCGTTTTGTTGTGCATAGGCATGAGTTCGAATTTACTCGACAGACAGATTGACGATATTCTCCAAACCGTGCTGGAGAATGCCACGGGCGACGTATTCGTGGTGAATCCGTCGGCCGACGCGATCGAGGAGTTCGTCCGCGTCGCGACTCGCTTCGAGGGCGAGCTTCCGATGGTCCACATGCTCGCCGACGAACGCACCCTCAAAGACGTCATGGACGACTTCATCGTGGCGTCGAACGCGTCCGACCTCGTCGACCGTGACTCGCTCGAGCTTCGGACGGTCGAGGAGACCCCGGAGAACTCGCTGCTGGTCACCGAGGACAGCGTCGTCGCGCTCGTCACTGCGGGCAACCGCGTCGGTGGGCTGACGACAGCGGACGACGAGTTCGTCACGACCGCCTACGACGCCTACACGGTGGCGTGGGAAGAGGCCGAGGCGTTCAAGCTCCGCACCCCGCCGATCTCGCGTGTCCGCGAGTCCCTGGAGTCCGACATCAGCCCCGAGGCCGAAGCGGACTTCACGAACATTCTCGACTCGCTCGAGACCGCCCGTGGTGACGGTGAGGGGCTCGACGAGGTCACCATCTCGCTGCTCGTGGCCGCGAAGAACGAGGCGCTGCTGTACGACATCAGCAAGTGGGGCGAAGACGTTGGAATCGCCAGCAAGGCGACGTTCTCCCGGACGAAGACGAAGCTCGAGGACATGGGCCTCATCGACACCGAGAAGGTCCCAATCGACGTCGGCCGCCCGCGTCTCCGACTGAAGATCGGCGACGACCGCCTGCGGAGCGCCGACAACGGCCAGCTCGCGACGGTCGCACAGTCCATCCTCAACTGAACACCTCGCGCATTCTTCTGTTGCACAACTCGCCCAGCGTCGACGCCGTCGGCCGGGTTTCTGTCCTCCACGAGAGGGCACCAGGCTGGCCGTTTGCGGTACATTTAAGAGTCTGGCACCGATTGTTTCAGGTGACGCTTCGCTTGGAGGGCCGAAGCGTCAGCGGGGACCAATTCAGGGCGGCAAGCGACCACGCGGGCCCACTATTCCCGCGTGGTCTGCTTTCCTGTTTCCGATACAAAACGCGGAGGCGTGCCTCCGCCGTGAACTACGAAAAAGAGCGTCGTCGAGCGGCGGCGCCGCCGATTACTCGATAGCGAGGTCGCCGGTGTCGCCGGCACCGCCGGACTGCCGTTCGTCCCACTCGACCTCGAACTCGATGCTGAGTTCACCTTCGCTGTCCCCCTTGCTCGTCTCCCGCTCGGCTTTGACCTCGAACTCGACCCGCTCCGGCGGGTCGAGCGTGACCGAGTCGTTGCCGGCGGTCAGCGTGAGCGAGTCGCCACCGTCGAGTTTGTCAGCGACGGTCCGCAGGTAGTTTGCGACGTCACTTCGGGTTCGCATCGCCTCCGTCTTGAACAGCACTTCTTCTGGCATACCTCTCAGTACGCGCCGACGGACCATAAGTGTCTCAACTCAGACGATATAGACAGATTCCGTACAGTTTTGCCTGTTTCCACTCAGTCAGACGCTATCGGTAAGTTCCTGTAGCTACGGAGAACACGATAAAATAAGGCGATATCCGTGGTCATACGCTGAATATGCATGGATAAGCCGATATATTTAATAATAGCCGACAATAAACCGCGAGCGACGTTCCCCCAATGCACGACCTGACAGGATTCCAGCGCGATTTACTGTATGTAATCGCCGGGAAAGACAAACCACACGGACTTGCGATCAAAGAAGAGCTCGAGAACTACTACGAGAAGGAGATCCACCACGGTCGCCTCTACCCGAACCTCGACACGCTCGTCGACAAGGGCCTCGTGGAGAAGGGTCAGCGGGACCGCCGGACCAACTTCTACACGTTGACGCGCCGTGGGCGCAGAGAGATCAGCGCCCGCGACGAATGGGAGTCACAGTACGTCGAGTAACGGGCACAGGCTCGACGACGGGTGACCAGGCACTCACCCGTCACTCTCACTGCAGGGGAGCCACCGGGCACATCTTCTGTTCCAGTCTCCGCGGGCGGCTCCGTCGCCGTCTCGAAACGCGATGGGTCGACCGCGTCTGGCTGGACTCGTTCCGCGTCGAGTAGCGCCGGCAGCACCACCCGTGCGAAGTGGACCGACAGCACCAGCAGCACCGATCCGAGGAAGATGCCGTACCAGCCGAACAGGAGCGTGCCGAAGATGTACGCGGACATGACGGACCCGACCTGCAGGTTCCGCCCCGGGACGTACACTCGCAACACGAGGGCGGGAGTCGGTCGATGGTGACGGATGAGGCGGCGACGAACAGTGCGGGGAACGCGCCGGTCGGCTCCCCAGTCGCCGCACGGAAGCGCAGGACCCCGCGACGAGGGCGTAGACGAGTGTCATTCCGACGACCGAGATGAAGCTCACGCCCCCGGTCAGCAGGCCGAAGATACCCCGTCCGGCTACCTCCACCCAGGGCAGGTTTTTTACATCGGAACGAGGTACGATGTGGGGTGAACGCCGTACTTCAGGGCTCCGCGAGCCTCTCGCTGGACAGCTCGGTCATCCGGCTGATCCTCGCTGGAGCGCTCGGGATGTTCCTCGGGCTCGAACGCGAGTGGTCACAGAAGTCTGCCGGGGTCCGGACGTTCTCGCTCATCGCGGTCGCGGGCGGCGTGTTCACGCTGCTGGCCATGGAGACGCAGTGGGGGGGACTGCTGCACGTCGTCGGTGGCGTCCTCGTCGTCGCCCAGGGCGTGGTGCTGGCGGTCCGTGGGCTACTGGAGGGCGGAGAGAGCGGGCTGGCGCTGACCACCTCGATGTCGATGCTCGTGACCTACGGGGTCGGCGCGCTCGTCGTCGGCGGCTTCGTCCTGGAGGGGGTCACCGTGGCGGTGCTCTCCTCGATGTTGCTCGTACTGAAGCGGGAGCTGCACTCGTTCGCTGACAACCTCTCGCGCGAGGAGGTGCGTTCGGGTGCGGAGTTCGCAATCCTGGCCTTCGTCGTCTACCCGCTGTTGCCGACCGGCGAACAGACCTACGCCTACGAGCCACTGGGCGTCGAGGGGATCACGATCGAGCCGCGTGTCGTCTGGCTGATGGTCGTGACGGTCGCTGCCATCGGCATCGTCAACTACGCGGTCGTGATGACCTACGGGAGCCGCGGTATCGCGGTCACGGGCTTTTTCGGTGGGCTGGCCTCGTCGACGGCGGTCGTCGGCTCGATGATGGACTACGTCCGCCAGCAGGAGAACGCCGTCGCGTACGCGGTCGCCGCCATCCTGCTCGCGGACGCCGCGATGGCACTCCGGAACCTGTTCATCGTCGTCGCGTTCTCGGTCTCGACCGACATTCTGGTCCCGACGGCGGTCCCGCTCGTGTTGCTCGTGCTGGCCTCGTTCGGGGTCGCGGCGTGGTCAGCGGACTGGCGCGACAGCGTCGAGATGGAGCTGGAGAGCCCGTTCTCGCTCCGATACGCGCTCGGGTTCGGCGTGATGTTCCTCGCCGTCCTCGTGGTCGGCGCGGTCGCCGAGGCGCGATTCGGCCAGGAGGGGTTCATCGCGACGGCCGCCGCCTCCGGACTGGTCTCCAGCGCCGGCGCGACCACCTCCGCGGTGCTGCTCCACCGCGGCGGGACTCTCAGCACCTCGACCACGGTCATCTCGGTGCTGCTCGCGACGGCATCGTCGGTGCTGGTCAAGGCGGGACTCACCGCCGCGAGCCCGAACCGACAGTTCGCTCGTCGGGTCGCCGTTCTCAGCGGCCTGCTCGTCGTCGTCGCCGGTGTGGGCGCTCTCGTCGTCCTGTTCGCGTGACGGTGTGGCCTCCGTGCAAATGTTGCGTGGAAATAAACGAATGTATTAAACGAACCCTGTCCATAGCAGGATTATGGACAGAGACACGGCCGAGCCACGGGTACAAGAGATGCCCGGGGAGAAGGCTGAGGAGTGGGCAGAGTACCACCATCAGCACGCGGCGACCACCACGTACGTCTACGACTTCGTCTGGGACATCACCGCCGACGCGGAGGGCCCGTTCTGTACCGACGTCGACGGGAACGTTCTCATGGACTTCACGAGTCACGTCGCCGCCGCGCCGCTCGGGTACAACAACCCGAAGATCATGGAGCCGATGTCCGAACTGGACATCGTCGACCCCAACAAGATCGCCGGCCAGGACTTCTACTTCAGCGGCGGCTGGCCGCCCGAGGAGGCGGACATCCCCGGTCCGGCCCACCTCATGGACCGGCTGACGGACCTGACGAGCCACTACGACATGGACCGGGTCTTCCTCTCGAACTCCGGTGCGGAGGCGGTCGAGAACGCGCTGAAGCTCTCCTACGACGCGAGCGACGGCGGCAAGTACGGCTTCACCTTCGAGGGTGCGTTCCACGGTCGGACCCTCGGTACGCTCTCCCTGAACCGGTCGAAGGAGGTGTACCGGCGCGAGTTCCCCGAGATATCGAGCGTCCACGACGTACCGTTCTGTGCGGACTCGGACTGCGACCCCGCCTCCTGCGGCTGTGGTTTCTTCCCCGGTGGGGCCGACGACTCCTCGGCGCTGCGGCGGAAGCTCGACCCCGACTCCGGCCACGTCAACCCGGACGAGGTCGCCTACATCATCATGGAGCCCATCCAGGGCGAGGGTGGGTACCGGCCGCCCTCGGACGCGTTCATGGACGAGATCGCCGCCCTCACCGACGAGCACGACATCACTCTCATCGCCGACGAGATACAGTCCGGCGTCGGCCGGACCGGCGAGATGTGGGCCTCGGACCACTACGCCATCGAGCCCGACATCATCACCGGCGCGAAAGGGCTGCGCGTCGGCGCGACCGTCGGGCGCGAAGAGCTGTTCCCCGACGAGAAGAGCCGTCTCTCCTCGACCTGGGGTGCCGGTGACGTGCTCTCGTCGCTTCAGGGCGTGTTGACCCTCGAGGCCATCGAGGAGTACGATCTGCTCGACAACGCCGTCGAGCGCGGTCGCCAGATGACCGAGCTCGTCGTCGACGCCGACCACGACTCGGTCGTCGATGTCCGCGGGAAAGGGCTGATGCTCGGCGTCGAGTTCGACATGAAAGAGCGCCGGGACGCGGTCGTCGACGCCGCGCTGAAACGGGGGCTGTTGACCCTCGGCTGTGGCTACAAGACGCTGCGCCTGCTGCCGCCGCTCGACGTCACCGAGCGCGAGATAGCACTGGCCGCGGAGCTGCTGTTCGAGGCCATCGAGGACGTCTCTGACGTCGCCGCCCCGGCCAACGACTGAGCCGGCTCAGAACTGGTAGCGACGGTCGTCGTTCGTCTCCGGCTGTGGGAAGCTTCCGCCGGTCATCTCCTCGTAGGTCATTCCGGAGAGGTACTCGTCGTAGGTCACGTCGTACGCGGAGCGCAGGTGGAAGTCCAGCTTCCCCGAGTCGACGGTGGTCTGGAACAGTAGCTGCACCGCGCGCTCGACCAGCTGGTCGGTGTCGGTGCCGAGGCCGGCGGCGAGCATCGCCAGCTCGTTCGTCGTCTCGCGGTCGAAGTCGAGCTGGTCGTCGATCTCGTCGTAGGCTTCGGTCACGTCGGCTTGCAGGTCGTCGAGTCCACTCATGCCCCGCCGGTAGTCGTTCGTGACTGAAGCGCGTTTCGTGTTCTGACCGACGACGCCACAGCTCGGCGAACGTCGTTCACCGATGGTTCGACTACCAAGCGACGCGGGCGGGAGACGGCCGCGAGTCCGCGCTCCCGCCGGGGACCGTTACATGAGGGCACGCCAGGCGGCGACAGCGAGCCCTCGCAGCGACACGTCGGCGTCGTAGCCGGCCGCCGCTGCGGGGCGGGACGGCGTCACGCCGGCCCCGACCCGTGCGACAGGCGTGTGTCTGACACGGACCTCCACGGTGAGGTCGGTGGCCGAGAGCGCCCCCGTCAGGCGTCGCCGTGGGAGCGGAAGCGCGTCCACCCCGGAGACGAGAGTCCGGGCCGCCGACAGCGTCGGTGCGTTGACGACCAGTAGCTCCGTCTCGGTCCAGACCGCACACCGACTGCCGTCGACCGTCACGTCGAGTGTAGCGTCGACCGACAGCGGTTCGACCGCGGTCGTCATCAGTCCTCGCGTGTCGTGATGCTGACCGTGCCGTCGACCTTCCAGTGTGCGTGGTCGGCATCCTCGCCTGCCTTGCTCGGCACCGCGACCTCCATCTCCTCGAAGACGTACTCGATGGTCGCACCTCTCCCGGTCAGTCGCTCGTACAGCGCGATTCCTAACTCCGGCCAGCTGGTGGTCTCGGAGATCTCCGCCGTGGACTCTGTGTCGTCTGTGCTCATACCTCGTGCTTCTGTTAGCGGTGGAGTCGCATAAGCACCGGCCCGGAACACTACCCAAGGACAGGGTAGGGAGACGGCCTCCGACGATCACCTGAATCGGCGGCTGTGCGTCCCAGTCGCGGAACCGTACCCCTTTTTGCCGCTCCGCTCCCACGAATGTGTATGTCGGTCACATCTGTACCCGACCGTATCGCCGTCGACCACCACCGGTCGAACACGGCGTGTTGCTGTCTCTCGTCGGGTGCGCGTGACCACGGGGTGGGCCACTGATGCTGGCCCGCCTCCGCGAGGACGTGGCGGCGGTACTGGAGCGCGACCCTGCAGCGAAGAGCAGCGTGGAGGTGCTGACCTGCTACGCGGGCCTGCACGCCGTCTGGGCGCACGTCGGCATCCACCGGCTCTGGGAGGGCGGCTTCCATCTGACGGCGCGGCTCCTCTCGCAGTTCGTCCGGTTCATGACCGGTGTCGAGATCCACCCGGGCGCGGAGCTGGGTCGCCGGGTCGTCATCGACCACGGGATGGGCGTCGTCATCGGCGAGACGGCCGAGGTCGGCGACGACGTGCACATGTACCACGGCGTCACCCTCGGCGGGAACTCGCCCGAACCGACGAAACGACACCCGACGCTGGGTGACGGTGTCGTCGTCGGTGCGAACGCAACGCTGATTGGCGACATCGAGGTCCGTGACGAGGCGCGTGTCGGCGCGGGCTCGGTGTTGACGAAGGACGTCGCAACGGGCGAGACCTGGGCCGGGGTTCCGGCGGTTCGCGTCGCTGGCGGCGAACCCGAAGATTCCGGGAAGACGGGCGACGACGAAGCGGACGACGCCGACACGGGCGACGTCGAGACTGTCGACGACGACTCTCCGGCGGAGTCGATCCCCGGTGACGAGACCGAGGTCGAGGCAGACGACTAGTCGAGCGGGACCGGGCCGTCGGCGGTGTCGCCGCGGCCACAGCGTGGCAGCCTGACGACGACGCTGTCGGTTCGCTCGGCGGTCGCCCCATCGGCTGTTATCGGAAACGGTGGTACGATGCGAGCGACGCGTTCGCTCCGCTCGACACCGTCCTGGCGGTCGGTTTCGCCGAGCAGCCAGACACAGAGTGCGCCGTTTTCGACCCGGATGTCGTCGTGTCGCTGTGTACCCGGAGTGGCATCGAACCGGACGACGAGGGCGTCGGCGGTGACGGTCACGTCGCCGTCGCCGAGGCGCTCGCGGAGGCGGAACAGCTGTCGCGTGACCCGCGCGACGGAGGGGACGACGAGGCCGGCGACGAGGCCGCTCCCGCGGAGCCGGTCCAGGGTGTACGAGGGTGGTGACGCGGGCGGTGTCGGCGGTCCCTGACGACCCTCGCGGACGAAGGTGTCGCCATCGCGGCGGAACGTCGCCTCGTGCGCGACGGCGTCGTCGGCGTCACAGCTCCGGAGCGTCGGCCGGACGAGTCGCACGTCGGATGCGGCGCCGGGCAGTTCGGTGACGAGGACGCGGGCACAGGCCAGCGTGACGTGGTGGTCGAGCTCGGTAGTCGTCGTCAGCGCCTCCTCGGCGTGCAGCACGCGTTCGACCTCGGAGCCGAACTCGGTCTGCTGGACCCGGAGGGTGACCGCTTGGGCTTCTCCGACTGCGGACCGGAGCCGACAGGTGAGCGCTTCCGGCGAGACGCTGGTGGGTCGCTGGTCGGTCGGTTCGCCGTCCCGTCCGTCGGACCCGTCGGTGTCGTTCCGGTTCGGGTCGGTCCTGCCGGTGGCCATCGCTGAGGGCAACGGGGGCGAGGTTAATAATTTCAGGGGTCAAGCACGAGAAAGGACTGGCGGGGCAGAACGCCTCAGGCGTCGTCGCCGAGCAGGTGCCGGGCGATGATCTTCTTCTGGATCTCCGTGGTTCCCTCGTAGATGGTGAGGATCTTCGCGTCGCGGTAGAAGCGCTCGACGGGGAAGTCGGTGGTGTAGCCGTAGCCGCCGTGTATCTGGACGGCCTCGTTGGTCACGTCCATCGCGGCCTCGCTGGCGAAGTACTTCGCCTGGCTGGCGAGGAACGCGGTCTCCATGCCCGCGCCCTCGGCCTTCTTCTGGGCGGCTTCGCGGGTGAGCAGGCGACCGGCGGTGACCTTCGTCTGCATCTCCGCCAGCTTGTGGCGGATGGCCTGAAAGTCCGCGATGGGCTGCTCGAACTGCTCGCGCTGCTGGGCGTACTCGACGGCTGCGTCGAGGGCGGCCTGAGCGAGCCCGACGGACTGTGCGCCGATTGCGATGCGCCCACCCGTCAGAATCTGGAACGCGGCGGAGAGCCCGCGGCCCTCCTCGGTGAGCTGGTACTCGGCCGGGATGCGTGCGTCCTCGAAGATGAGCGTCGTCGTGTCCGACGCCCGGAGGCCGAGCTTGTCCTCCTTCTTCCCGACGCTGACGCCGTCCGTGTCCGCGGGGACGAGGAACTGGGTGATGGAACCGGGGTCGTCGCGGTCGGTCTTCGCGAAGACGACGTAGACGCCGGCGCGGTTCCCGTTCGTGATCCACTGCTTCTTCCCGTTCAGGACGAACTCGTCGCCCTCGCGCTCGGCGACGGTGGACATCTCGGCGGGATTCGAGCCGGCCTCGGGCTCGGAGAGGGCGAACGCGCCGACGGGGCGGCCGTCGACCATCTCGGGGAGCCACTCGTCGCGCACGTCCTGCGTGCCGAACTCGTCGATGCAGGAGGTCGCGAGCCCGTGGACCGACAGCGCGGTCGCCACGGAGAGCATCCCGTGGGCGAGCTCCTCGTTGATGATGGCGTAGGTGACCGGGTCGGCATCGTAGCCGCCGTACTCCTCGGGGACGGTCAGCCCGGTCAGGTCCAGCTCCGCCAGTCCATCCCAGACATCCTCGGGGAAGCGCTGCTCCTCGTCGCACTCCCGGGCGACCGGCCGTAGCTCCTCGGCCGCGAACTCGCGAACCACGTCGCGGACGGCGGCCTGCTCCGAACTCAGATTCATACCACTGCCTTCGGGAGCGAGTGGAAAAAGTTGCCCCATTCTCGCGGCGGGTACGTCGACCCCGACGGTGGACCGGGCTCAGTCCTCGACGAGCGACTCGACGGGCGTCGCCCGGTCCCAGATGCGTTCGAACAGCGTCGCCCCCCAGTCGGCGGCCGCGTCGGACTCCCTGACGAGTTCGGTCTGTGGGTCGTAGGTGCCGTCGAGCTTCGGGAGCGAGAGGAAGACACCGGAATCGGTGACGGTCATCGCGAACTGGAGCTCGGCGACGCGGATATCGACCAGCTCCGCGAACGGAGGCGTTTCGTCGGCGTTCGCGTCGTCCTCGGGCGCGAGTTCCAGTATCTCTGGCTCGAGCACCAGCCGCGCGGAGTCGGGGTCGCTCTCGACCAATGCGTCGGCGAACCGGTCGTCGTACACCGGCGCGAGGATCGAGACGTGGTCGGCGCCCGCGATGGCGGTCCGCACCCGGCGGGCCGCCCGGAATGGGTCGGTCTCCGGGGACTCCACGACCTCGCAGCCGACGAGCCGGTGGAGTTCCCGGCGGTCCGCGTCCGGGACCACGCCGAGGTCGTGCTCGTCGAAGTAGGGTCGGGTGTCGTCGACCACGGACTCGACGGTGCCGACACGGTCGAGCAGGTCCGCAACGGCCCGTCCCGTCCCCGTGAGCGCCCAGTAGCCGTCGTCGCGTTCGTAGCAGAAGCCGCGGTCCGAGAGTCGGCTCATCGCGTCGTACACCGACGATTCGCTGGCGGATGTCGATGCGACGACCGTCTGTCGCTCGCGTGGCTCGCTGGCGAGCGAGAGGAGCACCTCCCGCCGGGAGCGCGAGCCACAGACGAACTCGACGCGCTCGGTCGGTCCGACCATACAGAACGTGACGAGGCGTCGGGCATATGTGTTTTCTTCTAGGCTGCATTACCAAAGTTTCCGAGTACGTCGGAACGTTCCGGCCCTCTCCGCTCGCTTCGTTCAGGTCGGAATAGTAACCTTTAGACAACAGCTTTCGGTACTTTCCACTGCTGTCTGTCGGTGCTTCCGGCGTACGCCTCCCTCGTCGTACGCCGTCGACGCTCGTGCCCGAGCCAGGGGTTCAGCTGCCCTCGCTGCCGAGGCCCCTGGCTACCCTCGCTGACGATGCGTCGATGCCGCCGCCCTGTGCGAACGACCCGCTGCCACCACCACCACCTCCGTAGTCGGCCGTCACCCTCTCCACCACGGCCGACGCGTCGTGGCCCGGCCCGGCTGCGACCGCGACGAACGTACCTCCGGACTCGCCGACCGCCACCACGACATCCGCATCCCGACCCGCTGACGCCTGGAGTGGTTCTCGGCAGTCGTTCGCCTCGACGCCTTCTACGGTCGCGACCAGCCAGGTAGCGCCGTCCCGCTCGACCGGGTCCGCTGCCGACAGCGCCGACGCGACCAGCTGTCGGCGGGCGGACGCGAGCGACTCCTCTAACTCCTCGACCTGCCCGGAGAGCCGCGCCGCCGCGTCGGCGAGGTCCGCCGGCGGGGCGTCGAGCGCCCGGCCGGTGTCGAGCACAGCCTGTTTCTCCGCGGCACGGTGTTCGATGCCGCGGTCACCGACCGCGAACTCGATCCGCGTCATCCCCTCGCCAGGGTTCGAGCGCGAGAGCAGCGTCACCGGGCCGATCTCGCGGGTGTTCCGGACGTGGGTCCCGCCGCAGGCCGCCACGTCCCACGGGCTCTCGCGCGGCTCGCCCGGCACCACGTCGCCCTCGCCGACCGTCACGACGCGTACCTCGTCGGCGCCCTCGAACACGCCCTCCTCCGTCTTCGTGTTGAACGCGACGAACTCGTCGTCGCGCAGCTCCGCGAGCGGCACCGACTTCCAGCCGACTTCGCGGGACTCCCAGACCGCCATGTTCGTCAGTCGTTCCAGTTCGACCAGCGTCTCGTCGGTCACGTCGCTCGACGTCGTCAGGTCGACCCGGACCTTCTCCTCGTCGATGCCGAAGCCACCGTAGCCGAGGTCGTCACAGACCCGACGCGCCGCGCCGTACAGCACGTGGCTCGCGGTGTGGGCCCGCATGCAGTACATCCGGAACGTCCAGTCCACCTCGCAGACGACCGACGAACCCTCGTGGAAGCCCGGCGCCTCGGCCAGCGTGTGGACGTGCTCGCCGTCCTCGACCTGGACGTCGACCACCGGCACGCCGCCCACGGTGCCGCGGTCGCTCGGCTGTCCACCGCTCTCGGCGTAGAAGTAGCTGGTATCCAGCCGGACCGCTCGCCCGTCGACGCCCGCGACAGTGGTCTCGAAGCGTGTCGTGTACGGCTGGCTCGCTGCGAGTTGCCCCGTCATTACGCGACTGCAAGACGTGCGGGCGAGAAAAACGTGCCGCCGCTCGGGGCCTCGCGTGAGTCTGGCGTCGGCCGCCACCCGGACTTCCCGTCGCGAGGCGATGGGCCCGGAACTGCCTGGCTGGTGTCGTCACTCCCAGGTGCAGGTCACGGAGACGACCGACGGAACGAGACGCAGCGTCGCGTTCAGGCGAAGGAGTTCGCGATTTCGGCGACGGCCGCGTTCAGCACGGCGTCGCGCTCGCCGGCCAGGAACTCGACGTGGCCGTCGCGACCGCCGACGACGCTGACGCCGCCGCCGTCGACCTGTGCGGCGATCTCGTCGCCGACGGTGCGGACGTCGATGGGCGAGGTGCTCCGGATGTGGAGCTCGTCCTCGTCGAGGCCGAGGGTGACGAGGTCGTCGTCGTCGGTCTCGGCTGCCTCGGAGCGGTGGAGCGCGTCGAGGAGCAGTTCGGTCGGCGGGAAGTCGAACCGGTTGCTGAACGCGTCCGCGTCGAGGATGGCGAACTCGACGCCGTCGGCCGAGCGCGTCGAGAGGTTGCGCCGGGCGGTCTGGAGCTCGCGGTCGAGCTTGGTGCGGAACTGCTCGCTGACGTGGCCCGCGAGTCCGTCCGCCTCCTCGAACAGGATGTCGGTGATGAGCTCGCGCTTGTCCTTGTAGGACTGGTAGAACGCTTCGAGGCCGACGGCCTCGCGGAGTTCGTCGGTGTCGTCCTCGGTGTAGCCGGCCTCGCTGGCGAGGTCGATGTAGGCCTCGGGGGTGTCCTGCCAGTAGCTGACCGCGGGCAGGTGTGCGAGGTCGTCGCGCACGTCGCTGTTGACGTGGGCGGCGACGTTGGCTGCGAGCGCACTCGTCGTCACGTCGGTGACGTCGCCCGCGAGGTGCGGGTCGACGATACCGCCGAGGTCGTCGACGACCTCGTCGTCGGGGTAGCCCGAGTCGACGACGAGGCACTCGGCCCCGTAGACGTCGAGCAGCTCGTAGCCCTCGCGGGACTCGAGCGTGCTGCCGAGGTCGACGAGGACGACGAGCGGGAGCTGCTCGCCGTGGCGCTCGCGCGCGTCGAGCATGTCGGTGACGTCGTCGGTCGCGGCGTCCATGCCGTAGACGGTGTCGTCGAGCGGGCGGCGCTCGCAGAAGTGGTACTGGGCGTCCTGGCGCTCGTGCTCCGCCGCGACGAGCGGGAGGACGGCACGCTCGATGGCGGCACCGGCGACGTAGCCGTCGGCGGTTGCTGTGTGCCGGACGACGACCGGACGGCCCTGGATGACCGCGCGACGGATCTCGGTCGCAACGTCGCGGATCTCGTCGGCCACGGTGGTGACGGCATCGTGGTCGGCGAGCAGGTCGACGCTGCCGGGGTCGGCCTGCTCGTCCAGCGCGGCGTCCATGCGGTCGGCGACGTTGCTGGCGTCCTCGTCCTCGAGCGTGGTCAGGACCTCGGTCTCGATCTGGACCTCGTCGTGGTGGCGCTCGACCTCGCCCTCGAGGCGGACGACGTCGTCGACCTCCACGTCGGGGTAGGCGCGCACGCCGGCCTCCTCGAAGGCGGCGACCTCGACGACGCCCGTCTCGTCGCGGATCTCGAAGACGGTCGGGCCGGAGGTCTGTCGGACGCTGATGATCTCGCCCTCGATGCGGACGACCTGGCCGATGAGGTCGGTGACGCTATCGACCGTGCTGCGTGCGAGCTCGGAGTGGTCCTCGGTGTCGTCGGTCTCGGCCGCGGTACTCGGCTCGGTGTCGTCGACCGCGTCGGTCGCGTCGGCGGTCTCGTCGCTGCCTTCGGCCTCGCCTTCGGAGGGGGCCTCCTCAGTCGTGTCGGATTCAGTGGTCGCGGGGGCGGCGTCGTCCGCATCGGGCGTGCGAACCTTCTGCTTCGCGCCGGCGTTCCCGCCCGCGGCGACCGGCTCGGTCTTCTCCTGGTCGGGCTCGTCGGCCTCGTCAGGCTCGTCGGGCAGTTCGTCGCCCTCCGGCGTCTGGACGAGCTTGCCGCGGAAGTCGGACTCGCGCTGGCGGATGGACCAGCCCAGGTCGACGTTGCCGTTGTCGCGGATGTCGGTCACCTGGACGTAGACCGAGTCGCCGGCGTCCCAGTCGAGACTGTCGAGTCGACGGTCCAGTTCGCTTCGGTGCAGCAGGCCCGTCACGGAGGTCCCGATGTCGACGAAGACGCCGAATTCGGCGAACCCGTCGACCGACCCCTCGTAGTAGCGGCCGGGCTTCAGCTGGTTAGCTCGGTTGCCTTCGAAAGTGAAGACGACGTCTTCCTCGTGGCTCGAACATATGTGCCCGTCAGCAGAGGCACCACAGATGATACAGTTACCCATTTGACCGAGTAGAGTAGACCCGGCCTAAAACGGTTGTCGAATCTGTGTCAGCGATAGAGCGAGAGGTACAGCATGCTGAACCCGACGATGAACGGGATCGTCTCCGCGACCTGGAAGTACGTCGCGGTCTCGGCAGTGGCCTCTCGGGTGATCTGTGTGCTGATGGTCGTCAGCGCGACGCCCATGCTGATGAACGCGAAGCCGATGAACGCAGACTCCAGTCGCCTACCGCCCTTCTGGTTGTACGCCTGGAAGCTGATGAACGTCAGTCCGAGCGCCAGCGCGAACAGCACGAGGCGCAGGCCCATCAGGAGCACGTCCGCTATCGCACTCAGTTCGACCACCAGCCCTCACCCCTCGCTGGCCGCCGTGGCTGGCAGTCCCGACGTGGTGGCTCACCGACCGAGCTCGTCCCAGAGACTGGAGAAGCGGTCAGGCAGGTTCTCCTTCCGGTAGATGCGGATGTCGTACTCATCTTCTTTGAGCCGAATGACAGTCGCGTCGAAGTTCGACTTGAACGCGTCGTAGTGGTTCCCGTCGCGGGCCACGAGCGTCTCTGACGAGATCAGCTCGTGTTCTTTGAGCATCTCGATGCGACGATACACGGTCGGGAGCGAGAGGTCACAGAACTCTGCCACTTCTTTCGCTGACCGTGGCTCCTCGCTCACGGCTGCGAGGACCTCTCGCGCGGTCTCGTCCCCGATTGTATCGAGTATCTCTTCGATTGGCCGCTCGTCGTCCACGACACTACGTGACCGGTTGGTGACTAAAAGGTTTGTGCCCGAAGGGTTTCAGCTGCCGAACTCGCGGCGATAAACCTACTCGATAACCCGGTTATTACATCGGATGAAAACGCTAACTGGTCGTTATGTGGATAGGCGCTGAAGTGGGAGTATGGCAACGACTGACGACTCAATAGATGGGTTGACCGAACACTGTGATCACTGCGGTACGGAGACGCTCCACAAGGTGTCCGTCCAGATAATCACGGAGAGCAGCAAGCAGGAGAACGCCCAGTTCTCCCGCGAGCCGTACCGCGTCAAGGAGTGTCAGACCTGCGGCGAGCGTTCCAGCCAGCGGATGAACAACGCCTGAGCCGCTCGCTCATCCCACACCGGAGCCGTGGCGGTCACTCGAACACAGGGGAGTCGGCCGCCAGCGACTCCACGTCTGCTGCCATCTTCTCTGCCTCCTCGGGGAACAGGGACACCTGTACCTCGTTCCCGGAGTCGTCCTCGAAGACGAACTTCAGACGCTTGTCGCCGAACTCCCGGACGTCGGCGGACTCGACGTCGAACAGCTTCGCCGAGGCCGACTTGTTCGTCGGACCCACGTTCTTGATGCTGCCGTCTTTCAGTTCGACCATGAACTCGTCGAGTTCGAGTGCGAGCATAGCCGTCCGTTGTCGACACCGGACCATAGTCGTGGGTGGTCGGGCCAGCCGCGACGGCAAGTTTCCGTTCCTGCGGTCGGTTCCGAGCGACGGTCCGCCTACCTTGAAGTAGGCACCGGACGAACCCACGTGTGTATGGAACTCACCTGGTTCGGACACTCGACGTTCGGTGTGACAGTCGGCGAGACAGAGCTGCTCATCGACCCCTTCTTCGACAACCCGAAGACCGACACCGACCCCGAGGAGCTGGACCCGGACTACGTCCTGCTCACGCACGGCCACGCCGACCACATCGGCGACGTGGACCGGTACGAGGGGACGACGCTCGTGGCGACGCCAGAGGTCGTGGAGTACTGCCGGGACGAGTTCGGCGACTACGAGGCCATCGGTGGGATGGGAATGAACGTCGGTGGCACGGTCGAGTGCGGGGACGCCTACGTCACGATGCACCGCGCCGACCACACCAACGGGATGGAGACCGGCTACGGCACCTCCGGCGGGATGCCGACCGGCTTCGTCATCTCCGACACGAAGCCCACACAGGTCGCAGACGAGGAGTCCGAGACGTTCTACCACGCGGGCGACACCGGGCTCATGACCGAGATGCGCGATGTCATCGCGCCGTACCTCGAACCTGACGTCGCCGCGGTGCCGATCGGCGACCACTTCACCATGGGTCCGTGGCAAGCCGCCATCGCCGTCGACTGGCTCGACGTCGACTACGCACTGCCGATCCACTACGACACGTTCCCGCCCATCGAACAGGACCCCGACGACTTCGCCCGCGAGGTGCGTGGGACGGGTAGCGACGCCGAGGTCGTCGTCCTTGAGGGCGACGAGAGCTGGGCCCTCAGCGAGAATCTGCTCGACTGAGCCGCAAGCGACTCGTTTTCGAGACGACCCGAAGCCCGGCAGTGGCCGGGTCCGGGTGCCTACTCCGCGAACTCGATGCCGGTCATCTCGAACCTGAGGCCGTTCTCCGCGCCCTCCTCGAGGCTGATCTCCCAGCCGTGTGCCGCGACGATCTCCTGGACGATACCGAGTCCGAGCCCGGTACCGTCCGGCTCCGTGGAGAAGCCGGTCTCGAACAGCCGCTCGGTCTCCAGGTCCGGGTCCGGTAGGCCGTCGCCGTCGTCCTCGACGACGATCGCGTCCGCGGTGGACTCGACGGAGACGGTCAGGTCATCGGTGCCGTGTGGCTGGTCGGCCGGCGAGCCGTGTTCCACGGCGTTCCGGAAGAGGTTCTCGAACAGCTGGCCGAGCCGGCTCCAGTCCGCCAGGACGATGCCCGAGGTGTCGTTCTCGAGGGTCGCGCCGCCGGTCTCGACGTTGCTCCAGGACTGCTCGACGAGCGTCGACAGCGGTGTCGGCTCCAGTTCCTCGCTCTGGTCCCCTTCGCGGGCGAGCGTGAGGAGCTGCGTCGTGAGTCGGTCCATGCGGTCGAGGCTCCGTTCGATCTCGTCGAGGTGGTCGCCCTCCGGGTCGTCGCGGGCGAGCTGCAGGCTCGTCTTCGCGACGCTGAGCGGGTTCCGGAGGTCGTGCGAGACGACGGAGGCGAACTCCGCGAGACGTTCGTTCTGCCGCTCGAGCTCGGCTTCGCGGGTGGTGCGTTCGGTCACGTCGCGGTACACCCAGATGTTCGCCTCGCCCGTCGGCGTGGTGTAGGGGATATAGCTCCGTTCGAGCGTCCGGCCGTTCGCGAGGGCCAGCTCCTCGCCGTGGACCGGCTCGCGCGCGTCGAGCAGCTCGGCGAGTCGCGGGACGAACGCCTCGGGTTCCGCGAACCGGTCCGAGATGCGCTCCCCGGCCTCCTCGCAGTCGCTCCCGATCAGCTCACAGGGGTCACGAGCGAGTTCGAGGAGTTCACAGAGGCGCTCGTTGGCCAGCAGTACCTCCCTGGAGGCGTCCTCGACGAGCACGCCCTCGGGCAAGTTCTCGACCAGCGTCTCGAGGACGGGGCCCGAGGACTCCAGGGAACAGTCTGTCATGAGACGCGTGTTCTGTACGAAACGGAATAACAGTTCTGTCCGTCGGACCGATTCCTGTGGGGAGTCCGGCTGCGATAGCCGGGCAGTTACTCGTCCCCGTCGCTCTCGACCGCACCGGCGAGGTGGTCTTTGCTCACCCAGCCGACGGCGAGGCCGAGCGCGATGGCGAAGCCGAGCGCGAACGCCTGGATGATGGGGAACGCGATGCCGCCGGCACCGGTCGAGGACGCCAGCGCGCCGAAGCCGACCGCGATGGCGATGAGGTAGACGAACACCTGGACGGCGGCCCCGAACAGCGCGCCGACCTGCCCGTCACCCAGCTCGGAGTCGCTCATGCGGTCCTCGACGAGGTC
This sequence comes from Haloarchaeobius sp. FL176, assembly GCF_024609245.1. Classification (GTDB taxonomy): domain Archaea; phylum Halobacteriota; class Halobacteria; order Halobacteriales; family Natrialbaceae; genus Haloarchaeobius. The sequence goes on along the minus strand of NZ_JANJYH010000001.1, from coordinate 446,576 downwards.
CGCGAGCCAGAAGCCGAGCGCCACCACGATGGCCGCGATGATAGCCGTAGGGAGGAACTCGACCGCGCCGTTGAACGCTGCGGCCAGCCGGCCGATGCCCAGTTCCTGCATCACCAGCAGGCCGACGAGCAGGTAGATGTACAGGGTCGCGAACTGGCCGAGCAGCTGGCTCAGGTCGCGTCCGGGGAGGAACTCGCCGACGGGCGAGTCCTCGGCCATCTCGTCCAGGCCCATCCGCCGCGTCACCTTCACCACGGTGCCCGAGACGAACTTCGCGGCGAGGAACCCGACGACCAGGTAGACGAGGGCGTACAGCAGGTTCGGCGCGATACCCTGAAAGTCGGTGACGACTCGGGAGAACGCGTTGTCCAGCCACCGGATGAGCGGCGTCGCCGTGATCTCGAAGTTGTCCTGTAGCGGAATCACGCTGACCACCCCATCGTCGTCGTCGCAGCGTTCCGACCGTTGCCAATCCGTATATTACTTTGAGCTGTCATGGCTCGTTCAGTCTGTCTCCGGTCCTGTAAGTAAAGTTTTCGTACACGATTCACCTGAGACAGAGTCGCGTCACCCGCAAGAACAAGTATGAAGGCGCTGCCGGGCGAGGACACGAATGCAATGTCCAAAGAAGTCCACAGCGTCTCAGAGGAGGGCTACAGCACCGAGAACACGATCCGTGACTTCGAGACGACCGTCGACGCGACCGGCGAGGCTGCGCCCGACACACTCGAGGCGCTGCTCGCCGCCTACGCGTCCTGCTACGTCCCCGCACTCCGCGTCGGCGCGGAGCAGCGGCAGGCTGGCGACCTCGGCCACATCGAGATCGACACGACCGGCGAACTCAACGACGACGACAAGCTCGCGTCCGTCCACTTCGACGTGAAGGTCGCCGGCGACATCGGCGACAAGGGCGACGCTATCGTCGAGCGTGCCCACGAGCTCTGCAAGGTCGGCGACGCGGTGAAGCCGGCGCTCGAGGCCGAGGTCGACATCGAAGGCGACGCGTTCTGAGGCCGGCGTCGCGCTGTCACCGCCCGTCTCAGCCGTCGCTGTTCGGGCGCGGGAGAGCCGTGAACGAACGTTCGACGACCTCGAACGGGTCGTAGACGGACTGGTGACAGCCGCAGTAGCTCTTGTTCGCGGCACCGAACTTCGGGGCGTCGGAGCTGTCCTTGAACCCCGGGATGCAGCAGAAGTGCGTGCACTTGTTTAGGAAGGCGATGAAGCCGTCGACCGTACTGTCGGCGAGCCACTCGTCCTCCTCGGCGGCGCGCTCGACGCGCGTACTGCGGATGACCTGGATGGGGAGCGTCTCCCCGCTGTCGATGTCCTGCGAGCGCCAGGTGCAGTTCGCGGGCTTACCGTAGCCGTCATCGCCGATGCCGTTGCCCCAGTCCGCGTAGTCGTCGAAGTGGTCGACGTGGACGCGCTCACCGATGCTCCTCTCGGAGCTCTGCCAGCCGAGGCGTGTGTTCGCGCTGTAGCGCATGTAGTTGTCGTAGTCGCCGTCGGGCTGGACGTTCTGGAAGGTCTGGCACCCGCAGTACTGGAACCACTGGGTGGAGTAGGTCACCCCGCCGAGCTCCATCTCGGCGACGGTGACGGTCGTGCCGTCCTCGAGCTCGCGCTCCTCGGACTCGGGCCAGACGCCCTTCAGGTAGCCCTCGTCGTCGAGTTCGAGCGGAATCTGTGGGAGGCCACGGGGAGCGGGGCCGTCGGTGTTCTTCGCGGCGCGGTAGGTGACTGACCCGCCGCCCGTGCCGCTCCCGGTCGTCGTGCCCTCGATGGCAGCACCGGCCGCAGTGCTGATAGCGGCCATCGCCGCACCGCCCGCGACGCCTTTGACGAACCGTCGTCTGTCGCTCTCTGTCGGGTACTTGTCGGAATCCATGGGGACCATTCGAAAGTGACCCGGTCGGGAGACAAATACGGGGCCTGCCGTTCCCACCCTGTGTGAACGGGAGTAAAGTTCTTGTCAGATGACGGCTGACGTGCGCGCGAGCGCAACCCTGATACGGATGCTCACGAAACGTCGTGACATGAACAACGGCTGGACGGACCAGGTCGTCGGCGAGCGCATGACGGTCGACAAGGAGTTCACACAGGACGTGATCGACTCGGAGTTCTCCAATCAGGAGTGGAACCTCATCATGAGCGCGGTCGAGTTCGAGATAGAGAACCCCGAGTCGCCGGCGGACGCCCGTATCGTCGCGAACACGGAGAAGGTGGCGACCATCGTGCCCGAACTCGACGACATCAACGCCCAGATGCAGGCGATGGGCGGAGCGCCCGGCGGCGGGTCACGTGACCGCGGCTCCGGCGGTGGCGGCATCGTCGACTCCGTCAAGTCCGCACTCGGCATGGGTGGCGATGGCGGGGACGACGAGCCCGACCAGAAGCGTATCGACGCGGCGAGCGAACTCGCGGGACGCTACGGCGAGGAGCTCCAGGCGCATCTGGAGTCGAAAGGCCGCTGGGAGGAGGTCTGTGCGGTCGCAGCGCGGGCACCGGCGGACGACGAGCGCTAGCCGTCCCCCGACCGGAACATCGTCAGCTCTTCCGCCTCGTAGATGTTCAGCAGCTCCGTCACGAGCTCGTCGTAGCTCTCGTCGTCGACGCGGAGACTGTCGAGCCGTTCCACCGTCTCCTCCCGGAGCTCTATCTCTGGCATACGGTAACATACGTCTGGGTTACCCAAAACTCTATCTCAGAGCCGCGCCAGCACGGCGTCGGCCACGTCCTCCGTCGACGCCTCGCCGCCGAGGTCCGGCGTGTGCGGCCCCTCCGCGAGTACGCCCTCGACGGCGGCGCGGACGCGGTCGCCCTCCTCGTCGTAGCCGAGGTGCGAGAGGAGCATCGCGGCCGAGAGCAGGGTCGCTGACGGGTTCGCGACGCCCTCGCCGGCGATATCGGGGGCGCTCCCGTGGACCGGCTCGAACAGCCCGTTCTCGGGGCCGACGTTGGCCGACGGGAGCAGACCGAGGCCGCCGACGAGACCGGCGGCGAGGTCCGAGAGCACGTCGCCCGCGAGGTTCGGGCAGACGACGACGTCGAACTGCTCGGGGTCGAGGCAGACGTGGGTGGCGAAGGCGTCCATCAGGACCTCCTCGGTCTCGACGCCGTGGTCGTCGGCGACCCCGACGACCGCGTCCCGGAACCGGCCGTCCGTCTCCCGCATCACGTTCGCCTTGTGGGCGACGTGGAAGCCGTCGAGGCCGCGGTCGTCGACGTAGTCGCAGGCGAACTCGGCGAGGTGTTCGGAGGCAGATGTCGTGACGACACGCGTGAGCGTCGAGAGGTCGTCGGAGAGCCGGGCTTCGTGGCTCGAGTAGACACCTTCGGTGTTCTCGCGCAGGAAGACGAGGTCCGTCTCCGGGCGGAGCGCGTCGACGCCGGGGTACGCCCGCGCCGGCCGGATGTTGACGAAGGAGTCGACGGCCTCCCGGAGCGGGAGCACCACGTCGGCGGCGGTCTCGCCGGCCGCGCCGAACAGCGTCGCGTCGGACTCGGCGACGAGCTCGTACGTCTCTGCGGGCAGTGCACTGCCTGTCTCGGCCTTCGTCGCGTCGCCTGCCTCGCCGTGGACGAACTCGAACTCGCCGACCGCGTCGAGCACGTCGACGGCGACCGGGACGACCTCCTGGCCGATGCCGTCGCCGGGCACGACAGCGATTGTCTCTGTCATGACGGAAGCCACTCGGCGTGCTCAAATCAGGATTCCGGAAGGGGCCACATCCGCCAGCACTGCGTCGCCGACGACGCGAGGCCGCCGGTACGGGCGCGTCAGGCGTCGCGACGCGCCCACCGCTCGTCGAGGCTGACCGCTACACCGGCGTCCCGTGCCCGTTCGCACCACTCGGCCGCCGTCTCGCGGTCGTCGACCGCGGCGCAGGCGTCGACGAGTCCCTCCACCGCGTCCCTGGCGCGTCCGTCCGCACCGACCTCGAGGAAGTACGGTACGGCCTCGGTGAGGTGGTCGCGGGCCCTCCCCGGCTCGTTGGCCGCGAGCGCGGTCAGCCCCCGCTCGAACCGCGCCCGGGCAGTTGCACCCGTTGCCTGGTTGCCGTCGAGGGTCTGGAGCGCACGTTCGAGTGCCGCCGCTGCGGCCGCGAGGTCGCCGCGCTCTCGTTCGGTGACGCCCCGTTCGGTCGCGACGAGCGCGACGGCGGTCGGGTGCCCACCTGCCGAGGTGAGGTCGTGAGCCCGGTCGAGCGTGTCGATGGCCGCCCCGTACTCGCCGCGATTCCTGCGGACGGTCGCCAGCGCACGGAGCGACCGCACCTGTACGGTCCGGTCGCCGACCTCCTCGGCGAGCTCGACCGCCCGCTCCGCATCGTCGAGGGCTTGCCCGGCGTCGCCGTCGCGAGCGAGGACGAGTGCTCGTCCGCGGCGCAGGATCGCCGCCGTCCGACTGTCGCCGGCTTCTTCGGCGGCGGTGAGCCCGCGCTCGTAGCGCTCACGGGCGGCCGCGTCGTTTCCGCGTTCGTACTCGATGTCGCCGAACGTCCCGAGGAGCGCGGGGACGACCGCGCGTTCGTCTATCTCGCGGGCGACCTCGATGGCCCGCTCGACGTGCCGCTCGGCCGCGTCGAGGTCGCCGGCCGTGAGTTCGAGGTTCGCCAGCGTGGCCAGACTCTCCCCTTCGAGCGCCCGGTCACCGATTTCCCGTGCGATCTCGAGCGCGCGGAGGAACCGCTCGCTGGCGGTCTCGACGTCGCGGCGTCGGCGGTCGAGCTCGCCGAGGTGGCTCAGAACCGACGCCTCGCCGCGGCGGTCGTCCAGTTCGCGGTACCGTTCGAGGCTCCGCCGGAGGTGCTCGGTCGCGGTCCCGTGGTTCCCCCGGTACGCGGCCACGAGCCCACGTTCGCGCCGTGTCTCCGCCTCGGCACGCGGTTCCTCGAGCGCCTCGAACGTTTCCAGTGCCGCCGTGAGCTCGGTTTCCGCCTCGTCGAGGTCGCCCCGGCCGTGGGCGATCTGCCCGAGCAGGAGCCGGCTCTGGGCCACCTCGCGGGGGGAGTCGAGCGACTCGGCGAGGGACCGACGTTCGCGAGCGTGACGCTCCGCCGCCTCGTGTTCCCCACGGCGGCGGGCGATCTGACAGCGGCCGTACAGCGCGGTCAGCCGGCGTTCGTCGGCGTCGACGCCGGGGCAGTCGCGGGCTGTCTCGACGAGGGTGTCGAACTCGGCGCTCGCACGGTCGAGTGCGCCGGCACCAGTGAACATCTGGCCGCGTGCCTCGATGGCCCGCAGCCGCGCCTCGTCCGAGCACGCCGCGGGCAGTTCGATGTCGGACTCGCCGGTCGTCCCGAACAGCGGTGCGAGCTTCGGGGCCGACGTTCCGAGGTCGAACACCTTCCTGATGGCCTCGTCGGCCCAGTCGGTCGGGTCGGCGACGATGCCGTCCAGCGCAGCCGTGTGGCCGCTGGCTGCTGCGGCGACGGCCTCCCGGTCGTCCGCGCTGTCCGCGAGGCCGAACAGGGCGGTCACCGCGGCCGCGAACCGGTCCGAAGCGTCAGCGCGGTCGTCGCCGAGGCGTTCGAGGTAGCGAGTCGACCACGTCTCGGCGACCGAGCGGTAGCCCGTCGTCCCGTCGCCCGGCGAGCCGAACAGGACGTGGCCGTGCATCCGCGAGAGCGCGTCGTCGACTGCCGCCGCGGTCTCGTCCACCGTCTCGCGCCCGACAGCACGGAGGTACGGCTCCGCGACCGGCAGCCCGGCCGCGTTGAGCACGTTCGCGAGGACGCCGACCTCGACTGCCAGGTCGCCGCAGTCGTCGAGGTCCCGTCGGAGGCGGTCGACGTCCTCGTCGAGCGTCGAAGGCGTCCCGTTCTCGTAGGGGGCGAGTGGTTCGACGTAGCTCGCCAGGCGGTGAAACAGCAGCGAGATGTCGTCGGGGGCCTCCGACCGCACGTCCCGCACGACGTCCGCGACCGGGACGGCGAGCTCCTGGTCGGTCAGGTCGTCGATGCGCTCCACCACGCGCTCGACGTCGTCCTCGGTGAGCGGCGGCATCGTCACCGTCTCGACGGCCTCGTGGCGGAACGATTCGAGTCGTGCGTCCACCGGGAACTCGTCGGGGTCGCGCCACTCGGACTCGCGGGCGTCGACGAGGAACGCCACGTCGTCGTCGCCGTCGAAGTCGCGCATCACCTCGAACACCGTGTTCGCTGCCGCGCGAACCGCGTCCTCGACGACGACGAGGACGGGCCCCTGCGTCGTCTCGACGAACGCGTCGAGGGTTGCGCGCGACTCGAACGGCTGACCGCTCGCGCTCTGCCGGTAGAGCACGGCAGCGTCGTCATGCTCGTTGAATCGGCAGGCGACGCGACGGGAGAGCGTGCTCTTGCCGGTCCCCGGCGGCCCGACGAGCGCGACCGACTCGCCGTCGCGGACGCGGTCGAGGAGTGCCGCGGTCACCGACTCGCCGTCCCTGGTCCGGTCGACCGCGTAGCCGGCGTCGACCTCGGGGAGCCCGAGCCCGGCCCGCCACGCGGTCGCCGGCGACATCGGTTCCCGGCGCTCGAAGTAGCGGTCGTCCACCCGGACGAACCCTTCCGAACGGAGCGTCGTCGGGAGACGCCCGCCGGTGAGCGACGGCAGATCCGTGTCCGTGGCCGCGTCGCGGAGCGCCGCGGTCGCCTCGTGGGTGTCCGCGGCGACCGAGTCGTACTGCTGCTCCGCCCACGCGACGGCGTCCTCGTCGTCGGTGTGGAGGAACCCCGCGATGTCGTCGCCGTCGTAGGCGACCAGCGTGACCGCCGTCTCGGGGGCGTCAATGAGGACGAGTCCCACGGCCGGTACGTCGCCGGTCCGGGCGGTGAACGCCGACGAGTCGGCGAGTTCGGCGACCATGTAGGGGAACTCCTCGCGGAGTCGGGACAGCTCGTCCGCGCTCGTGTGGACGGTCACGGGTGTCCCGTCGCGCACGGCGCGGGCGTGGCACAGGCGCAGGTGTCGCGAGTCTGCGAAGCTGGGGACGACGGCACGATAGCGGTCGGCATCGCGCAGACGGCCGGCGAGATGCTCGAACAGCCGGTAGGGGCCGTCCGTCGATGCCTCGGTCGCGCAGGTGACCAGTTCGAGCGGTAACGCTCGGTCCGGTGGGATGGCCTCGAGCACGTCCCTGGCGGCGAGTATCTGCCGCTGGTCGACGAGGAACGTCCGGTACCGTTCGGCGGCGAGCCGTCCGGCCTGTGTCGTCACGTATCCCTCGGTCTCCCTGGTCACCAGTCCGGCCTCGTCTAGCTCTTTCACCGCCCGGTCGACCGTCGAGCGCGAGTGGTCGAGGGCCTCGACCAGGTCGGGCTTGTGGGCGTGGGTGGTCTGCAGCTGCTCCAGGAACTCGACCCGTCGTGCGATGACTTCGATCTCCTCCGGTTCGGCCGACAGGTCCATATCGTGCCACGGGAGGGAGTTCTGTTAAATCTTTGCGATGCGGTGCCACGCTGCAATTATACTCCGTCTGGTACTTCTCCCCACGGCGTGAACACGCTCCCAGTCGGTGAGATAAGTACACGTCGCTCACAACGATTCGGACGCCGATGGATGGGCCGTCGCAGTGTCGACCATCGGGAGCCATCGCCCGCATCGTGTCCATCTGGGTCACCGTCGTCCCGTGGTCCGCTGACACCGACCACCGTGCCTGCGGGGGAGCCCTCCGAGACCACCTGTCGATCACGGACGCTCGGTATCGTCGGCGGCCGCCGACTGGACGGTTGGGGGACCGTTCGGCCGGCGGTCGTCGGTACCGGTCCAGTGCAGTCGGCTCCCAGGTCGACGCCCGTGACACCGAACGTCGGCAGCTGGTGGGACGCCACGTCCTTCGTCGGGATACCAGGCGTCTCACTCCGACCCGCTGACCGTGGGACCCGAGAGGGAACGGGGCCCACCGCCGCGGCTGTGCGCCGTGTCGAGACCACGCGACCACCACAACACTTTTATCCCCGGCGCAGAAATATTTACATGCAGTAGCGACTCGAATAGAAATCAGTAGTTTCTTGTATCAGTCTCCAGTAGCAATTGCTCCCGGTACCGAGCCGGGCCCGACGACAGGCCAACCACCCTGCTGACGACAGTGTACTGCCCGACACCGAGCGACAGCTACGTCGCTCGTCGACCAAGATACGCAACTCCGCCGCTCACATCACAGATGTACGATACGACACAGGATACGATTGCAGTCCCGAACGACCCGACCGAACTCGCGGCCCGCGACGACGTCGACGAGGTCACCCAGCAGTTCGTCCACGAGGACCACGACTACTGCGAGGAGGAGTACGCCGGCCGCGCCATCGTCGGCGTCACCAACGACGCGGACGAGCTGCTGCTCATCGTCGCCGAAGGCGGGGAGAACGCGGTCCTCCCGAGCCCGAAAGTCGACGGCGACGGTGACTGGATCGAAGCCGCCCGCGGCGAGGTCTCCGAGGTCGCCGGCATCGACGTCCGCATCACTGGCGTCGAGCGCCTCAGGCACGCCGAGCAGATTCTCGGTGGCGGCGGCGACCCGGCCGACGTGACGACCCACCTCGTCCTCGCGGGCGAACCGGTCGCCGACGACCCCGAGCTCGCGCCACCCACGGACGAGTCGTGGACCGTCGACTGGCTCGACAGCTACCCCCACGACATGCTCGACGAGGACAGCCCCTCGGGCGACGACGTGCGCCTGTTCCTCGACTGACCGCGCCGAGGCCCGCCCCTCGGTCCGCCGACAGCCAGCACAGCCTGCAACCCCCTGCGACCACCGACAGCCATGTCAGAACACAATCCACAGGACCCCAGCACAGCCGACGACCAGCCCGCGCCAGCCACTGACGGCGGTCTCGCCGTCCACGCGCCAGTCCACAGCGCGAACGACGAGTCCATCGCCGTCACGGTGACCGGACTCGCGCCCGGCGAATCCGTCACGGTCACCGCCGAACTCGTCGCTCACGACGGCGTGACCTGGCGCTCGGAGGCGACGTTCACCGCCGACGAGGACGGAACCGTCGCGCTCGCCGAACACGCACCGGAGTCGGGAAGCTACGACGGCGTCGACCCGATGGGCTGGTACTGGTCCATGGCCGCCACGGACGAAGAGACGCGCTTCCCCGCTATCAGCGACGAGCCGACCGTCGACATCGAGCTCCGCGCGACCGCTGGCGACCGGTCCGCGAGCCGGACCATCACTCGGCAGGTGTACGCCGACGACGTGACGGCGAGACCGGTCGACCACGACGACGTCGTCGGCACGCTGTACGAACCCGCAGGCGAGGGGCCCCACCCGGCCGTCATCGAGCTCCACGGCTCGGCCGGCCGGCTCTCGGACTCGACCGCGAAGGTGCTCGCGAACGAGGGCTACGCAACGCTCGCCGTCGACTACTTCGGCGAGGGTGAACCCATCCCGGACGACCACCGGCGGGTTCCCCTCTCCTACTTCGACACCGCCGTCGGCTGGCTGCACGACCAGCTCCGGGTCCGCACGGGTCCGGTCGGTCTCGTCGGCGCGTCCCGCGGGGGCGAACTCGCGCTCCTGCTCGGGTCGCGCCGCGACTGGGTCGGTGCCGTCGTCTCCTACGCCGGTAGCGCCATCATGTGGGACACGCCCTCGGGCGAACCCGCCTGGACCGACGACGGTGAGCCCGTCCCGCACGTCGTCGCCGACCCGACGCCCGGCGCGTCCATCGAGCAGGGGCTCACCGAGGAACAGGTCGAGCGCGCGACGGTCCACGTCGAGGAGACGGACGGCCCCGTCCTGCTGCTCTCGGGCGGGGACGACGAGGTATGGCAGTCTCGCTACCTCTCCGATCTCGCGATGGAGCGCCTGGAGCGGGCTGACTTCCCACACCGGTTCGAGCACCACACCTACGACGGTGTCGGTCACTTCATCGGTCGACCGTACGTCCCGATGACCGGCGTCGGTCCCGCCGACCGTGCGAAGGCCACCGCGCACGCCGCGGCCGACTCCTGGCCGCGCGTGAAGGCGTTCCTCGCGGCGGGGCTCGGTACGACCGAAAGGATAGAAGCGTAGCCGCTCAGGCGGTGTCGACGTACGGCAGACTCGCGGCCGTCTTCTCGACCTCGCCGGCGTTCGCCTTCATCAGCGCTGTGGTGTCCCAGACGCCCTCGACGAGCGCCTTGCGCTGGGCGTCGTCCACGGTCACGTCGACGGTCGTATCGCCGTAGGTGACGGTCTCGGCCGCCACGTCGACGTCGATGTCGCCGTCCGGGTGCTCGTCCACCCAGTCCTGGATGGCTTCGACCGTCTCGGCGTCTCCCGTTACCGTCGGCACGCCGAGCGCGAGGCAGTTGCCCGCGAAGATCTCCGCGAACGACTCGCCGATGATGGCGTCGATGCCCCAGCGGACGAGCGCCTGCGGGGCGTGTTCGCGCGAGGAGCCACAGCCGAAGTTCGCGTTGACGACCATCACCGAGGCGTCGCGGAAGCGGTCCTCGTTCATCGGGTGGTCCTTCTCGTTGTCGTCGTCGTCGAACCGCTGGTCGAAGAACGAGAACTGGCCGAGGCCGTCGAACGTGACGACCTTCATGAACCGCGCCGGGATGATCTGGTCCGTGTCGATGTCGTTGCCGCGCACGGGGATACCGGAGCCGGAGACGCGCTCGACGGTCTCGGCGGGGCCGTCGGAATCAGTCATCCGCGACCACCTCCGCGGTTTCGAGGTCACGAACGTCGGTCACTTCGCCCTCGACGGCCGCGGCGGCGACCATCCGGGGGTTCATGAGGACGGTACGGCCGTCCTTGCTCCCCTGACGGCCGACGAAGTTCCGGTTGGAGGAGGAGGCACAGGCCTCGTCGCCCTCAAGCTGGTCCTCGTTCATGCCGAGACACATCGAGCAGCCGGCGTTTCGCCAGTCGAACCCGGCCGCCTCGAACGTCTCGCGCAGGCCCTCCTCCTCGGCGGCTCTCGCGACGCGCTGGCTGCCGGGGACGACCATCGCGCGGACGTCCGGGTGGACCTCGCGGCCCTCGACGATGCCGGCCGCACGGCGCAGGTCCGGCAGGCGTGCGTTCGTACAGGAGCCGAGGAACGCCACGTCGATCGGGTAGCCGTCCATCGTCTCGCCGGGCTCGACGCGCATGTGCTCTTGGGCGCGACGGGCAGTGTCCGCCTTGTCCGCAGGCAGGTCCTCGGGAGCCGGGATGGGCTGGGTGACGCCGACGCCCTGCCCGGGCGTGGTGCCCCAGGTGACGACCGGCTCCAGCTCGCTCCCGTCGATAGTGACCACGTCGTCGTACTCGGCGTCATCGTCGCTCCGGATGGACTCCCAGTACGGCTTCAGCTCGTCGAACTTCTCGGGGTGCTCCCGGAAGTACTCGGTCTCCTGCAGCCACTCGTAGGTGGTCTCGTCGGGGTTGACGTAGCCCGCACGGGCACCGCCCTCGATGCTCATGTTGCAGATGGACATGCGTCCCTCCATGTCGAGGCTCTCGATGGCCCCGCCGGCGTACTCGTAGACGTAGCCGACACCGCCGTCGGTGCCGAGCCGCCGGATGATCTCGAGGATGACGTCCTTCGCACCGACGCCGTCGGGGAGCTCCCCCGTGACCTCGATCTTGCGGACGTCCTTCTTCTCCATCGCGATGGTTCCGGTCGCGAGCACGTCGCGGATCTGGCTCGTGCCGATGCCGAACGCGAGCGCGCCGAACGCGCCGTGGGTCGAGGTGTGGCTGTCGCCACAGACGATGGTCTTGCCGGGCTGGGTGAGCCCCTGCTCCGGCCCGATGACGTGGACGATGCCCTGGTTCCCCGACTCGGGATCGGAGAACTCGATACCGGCGTCGTGGACGTTCTCCTCGAGTTCGGCCATCATCCGCTCGGCCGCATCGTCGGCGTAGGGACGCGACTGGTCGGCCGTGGGGACGATGTGGTCGACGGTGGCGTGCGTAAGTTCGGGGTACGCGACCTCCATGTCGCGCTCCTCGAGCATCCCGAACGCCTGCGGGCTCGTCACCTCGTGGATGAGGTGCAGCCCGACGAACAGCTGTGTCTGGCCGGTCGGGAGCTCCGTGACCGCGTGGCGGTCCCAGACCTTGTCGTAGAGCGTGCCCCCGGACATCAGTCGTCGTCCCGTTCGCTGTGCTCGCCCCCGCGCTCGAACACGCGGTTGGCGGCGGCGTCGTCTGTCGTCTGATGGCGTACGTCGGCCATGACGTCAGGGTCGTCGTCCGACTCGTCTTCGTCGGTGCCGTCGGTCGACTCGGAGACGTCGTCCTCCTCTGCTCCGGCGTCGAACGGCTCGGCTCCCGACTCGTCGTCCTCGCGGGCCGGGTCGCGGCCGCCGTCGGCGACGATGGTGACGCCGTGGTCGAACACCTGGCCCATGCTCTCGCCGGTGAACGGGTTCGTGTGGCTCACGTTCGCCATCGTTCGGTTCTCGGTGCGGGTCTGTCGGTCGGTGGTGCGTTCGGTCATTGTGGGGTGTCCGTCAGTCGTCCGCCTGTGGCGGGGTCGCGTCATCCGTTTGTTCGGTCGGTGCGTCGTCGGCCCACGCGAAGAGCCCGCGCAGCTCCTCGCCGACGGCCTCGATGTCGTGGGCCTTCTCCGCCTGGCGGCGCTGGTCGTAGCTCGGGCGGCCGGCCTGGTTCTCGGTGATCCACTCGCGGGCGAAGGTGCCGTCCTGCACCGCCTCGAGCACCCCCTCCATGTTCTCGCGGGCGTGCTCGTCGACGACCACGTCGCCGCGGGTCAGTCCGCCGTACTCGGCGGTGTCGGAGACGGAATCCCACATCTCGCCGAGCCCACCCTCGTACATGAGGTCGACGATGAGCTTCATCTCGTTCATGCACTCGAAGTACGCCATCTCGGGGCTGTAGCCCGCGTCGACGAGCGTCTCGTAGCCCTGCTTGATGAGCGAGGTGACGCCGCCACAGAGGACGGCCTGCTCGCCGAACAGGTCGGTCTCGGTCTCCTCGCGGAACGTCGTCTCGACGACGCCCGCACGGGTGCAGCCGATGGCCTGCGCGTACGCGAGTGCCTCCTGGGTGGCCTCGCCCGTCGCGTTCTGGTACACTGCGAGCAGGCCCGGCGTGCCCTCGCCGCGCTCGTAGTTCCGCCGGACGATGTGGCCCGGGGACTTCGGCGCGATCATCGTCACGTCCACACCCTCGGCGGGGCGGATCTGGTTGTAGTGGACGTTGAAGCCGTGGGCGAACTGGAGCGTGTCACCCGGTTCGAGGGCCGGCTCGATCTCCTCGTAGACGGCGGGCTGGACGGTGTCGGGGACGAGCACCGATACGATGTCGGCGGTCTCGGCCGCGTCGCGTGGCGTCTCGACCTGCAGGCCATCGGCCTCGGCGGCCGCCCGGGAACTGGAGTCCTCGCGCAGGCCGACGACCACGTCGACCCCGCTCTCGGCGAGGTTCTGTGCGTGGGCGTGGCCCTGGCTGCCGTAGCCGAGTACGGCGACGGTCTTGCCGTCGATGTAGCTCGTGTCGGCGTCGTCGTCGGTGTACACTGTCGTCGTCGTGGAGTCGTCTGTCGTCATTGGTTGGTTGATTGCGGGGTGGTGTCGTCGGTTGTCGATTCGCTGCCGCGGGCGAGCGCGGCGGTGCCGGTCCGGGTGACCTCGTGGACGCCGAAGCGCTCGAACGTCTCGACGGCCGCGGCGATCTTCTGGCGGCTCCCGGTGATCTCGACGGTGACCGTCTCCGGACACGCGTCGACGGTGTTCGCGTCGTACATCTCCGCGACTGCGGCGACCTGGTCGGGGTTCTCGGCCTCGACCTTCACGAGCGCCAGCTCGCGGTTGATGGCGTTCTCGGGCAGCTCCTTCACCGAGATGACCGGGATCTGCTTCCTGAGCTGCTTCTCTATCTGGTCGATGCCGGGGTCGGACTCCTCGGTCACGACCGTGATGCGGGCGCGGGAGTCGTTCTCGGTCGGGCCGACGGTCAGGCTCTCGATGTTGAACTGACGCCGGCTGAACAGCCCGGAGACCTTCGAGAGGACGCCGGGCTCGTGCTCGACGAGAACCGAGATGACGGCGCGGCGCGTCGCCGGCTCGGCCTCGACCTCGGGGTCGATACGGATGCCCTGTTTGTTCCGTCGTCCCTCGGGGGTGGGGCGCTCCGTGGGAGCGGGCCCGGGCAGTCCGGAGCTCACAGGTGCCCCTCCTCCAGCGCGAACTGGCCGTTGTCGCCGCCGCTCGGGACCATCGGGTAGACGTTCTCCTCGGGGTCGATGTAGCAGTCCAGCACGGCGGGCCCGTCGTACTCGAGCGCCTCGGTGATGGCGTCGGCGACCTCGTCGTACTCCGCGACGGTGATGCCCTTCGCGCCGAAGCCCTCGGCGAGCGTGGCGAAGTCTGGACACCAGTGGTACTCGGAGGCCATCCGCCGGCGGTCGTAGAACGCGTCCTGCCACTGACGGACCATCCCGATGTGCTCGTTGTTCAGCACGACGACCGTGATGTCGAGGTTCTCGCGGACCGCGACCGACAGCTCCTGCATCGTCATCAGGAACGAGCCGTCGCCCTCGAAGGAGACGACCTGCGTGTCGGGGGCGGCGACCTTCGCGCCGATGGCGGCGGGCAGGCCGTAGCCCATCGTTCCCAGCCCGTGGCTGGAGACCCAGGTGCGGGGCTCGGTGTACTGCCAGTACTGGACCGCCCACATCTGGTGCTGGCCGACGCCGGTCGTGACGATGGCGTCGTCCTCGGTCGCTTCGTCGAACGCCTCGACGACGAACTGCGGCTTCAGCGGCTCGTCATCGGGGGTCGCGTAGTCCATCGGGTACTCCGACTTCCACTGCTGACAGGTCGCGCGCCACTTCTTCGTCTCGGGCGTGGCGCGCATCGCCTCGTCCAGCTGGGTGACGACCGTCGCGGCGTCGCCGACGAGCGGGTAGTCGGCCTTGACGTTCTTGCTGATCTCGGCCGGGTCGATGTCGACGTGGACGACCTCGGCGTCGGGCGCGAACGTCTCGATGCCGCCGGTGAGGCGGTCGTCGAAGCGGCAGCCGACCGCGACGAGGCAGTCGGTGTGGGTGATGGCCATGTTGGCGTAGCCGGTGCCGTGCATGCCGGCCATCTCCAGTGCCAGCTCGTGGTCTTCGGGGAACGCGCCGACGGCCGGCATCGTCGTCGTCACCGGCACGTCGTAGGTGTTCGCGAACTGTCGGACCTCCTCGCTGGCGTCGCCCTTGATGACGCCGCCACCGACGAGCAGCAACGGCTTGTTCGCGGCCTCGATGGTGTCGGCGGCCTCGCGGACGGCCGACGGGTCGGCGCGCTCGGTCACCTGGTACGTGTCGGGCGTGGTCGGCGGGCCGGGTTCGTGGTCGGTCTCGTCCTGCGTGACGTCCTTCGGCAGGTCGACGAGCGTCGGACCGGGACGGCCCGCAGCTGCGAGGCCGAACGCCTCGCTCACGTCGTCGCCGACGGTGTCGGCCCCGCTGGCGAAGTAGTTCGTCTTCGTGATGGGTGCCGTGACACCGGTGGTGTCCGTCTCCTGGAAGGCGTCGTTACCGACGAACTCGGTCGGGACCTGCCCGGTCAGTGCGACGACCGGGTCGGAGTCCATCGAGGCGTCGGCGATGCCGGTGACGAGGTTCGTCGCCCCGGGGCCGGACGTGGCCATGCAGACCCCCGGCTCGCCCGAGACGATGCCGTACGCGTCGGCCGCGTGAGCCGCGCCCTGTTCGTGGGCCATCGTCACGTGGCGCACCGCCTGGGAGTCGTAGAGCGCGTCGTAGACTGGCATGATGGCACCGCCCTGCACGCCGAAGCAGTACTCGACGCCGGCGTTCTCCAGCGCCTCGACGACCGAGGTCGCGCCGGTGCGTGGCCGTGGCGGCTCCTCGTCCTCGGCCGGTGTCGCCTCACCTGTGGCTCCGTCCGTGGGTGCGGTACTCGCTCGTTCGCTCATGGAGTCGGGCCGTCGAACGGTGTTGTGGTCGTGGGGCGATACCGGTGGTCACCCGCGGCTGGCGGGTGACGGGTGGCTGTGGTTCGGGTTCGTGTGGATGTGTCGGCGGTGTGCATCGGTGTCGTACGGACGCTCGGCTGTGGGTCTGGAGTCGGTGCAGAAACGGTCGGCGGAGGGGTGATGGTAGGGGCTAGGCGGCCCCTACAATACCGAGAATACGTACGACGGTGCGACCGCTGTCGAGGGGCAGGCCCCGGACAGACGGTCGACGTCTCATTACTGGATACGTAGGGCGAGCACGATATATAAACGTTGGCGGTCGTGCAGTCCTTGCCACCGGACCGCATCAGACCGACACCTCCTCTCCGTCCTCGACCCGCTCGATGCCCGCGTCGCGTGCGAACTCGCGGACCGTCGACGCGGTGACCCGTTCCTTCTCGGCACCGCGGTCCTTCACCTTCTGTGTGACCGTACGGACCTCGCTCTCGGTCGGGTCGTAGCCTGCTTCGACCAGGTGCTCGCGGACGGCGTTGACGCCGGTGTGCTTGCCGAGCACCAGCTCGCGAGTCGCGCCGACCATCTCCGGGGTCATCACGCCGGGCTCGAACGTGTCGCTGTTCTCGATGACGCCCGCGGCGTGGATGCCCGACTCGTGGCTGAAGGCGTTGTCGCCGACGACCGGCTTGTTCGCCGGCACCGGCATGTCCGAGCGTGCCTCGACCAGCTTGCTCAGCTCGGTGATGCGCGTCGTGTCGATGCCGGTGTCCGTCTGGTACACCGACTCGACGGCCATCACGAACTCCTCGTAGGCGGCGTTGCCGGCGCGTTCGCCGATGCCGTTCACCGAGACCTGGGCCTGGTCGGCACCGGCCTCGATGCCCGACAGCGCGTTCGCCGTCGCCAGCCCGAAGTCGTCGTGGGTGTGGACGTCGATTCGTGCGTCGGTGTGGTCGGTCACCGTGTCGATGAGGTCGTAGAACCGCCGCGGCGTGGCGACCCCACAGGTGTCCGGCACGTTGATCCAGTCGGTGCCCGCCTCGGTGACGGCCTCGACCATCTCGACCAGGAACGCCTCGTCCGTTCGGGTGGCGTCCATGGGCGAGAACATACAGTCGACGCCGGCGTCTTTCACCTGCCGGACGGAGTCGACTGCGCGTTCTTTGACCTGTTCCCTCGTAGCGTGCATCGAGTCCTCGATCTGGACGTCGGAGGTGCTGACGAAGACGTGGACCATCTCCACGCCGGCGTCGAGTGCGGCCTCCACGTCCTTGTCGACGACGCGGGCGAGCCCGCAGGTCGTCGCGTCGGTGTGACTGGCGATGTCGGAGACAGCCTCGAACTCCGCGTCGGAGTTGACGGGGAACCCGGCCTCGATGACGTGGGTCCCCATCTCGTCCAGCACGGCCGCTATCTCGCGCTTGTCCTCGTAGGAGAACGACGTCCTCGGGGACTGCTCGCCGTCCCGCAGTGTGGTGTCGAAAACTCGTGCAGCGTCGAACTCGTCAGTTACGTCCAGGGTGCCCTGGAAGAACTCGACCGCCCTGACTGGTGTCAGAGCGAGTGTCGTTGTGAGACATCGTACCCGTTCCGAGGTGCGAACTCCTATATAAGCCTGGTGCTGTGACAGGTCCCGCCCCCGGCGATATACGGGGTTGTAGACCGTGACAATCTGGAGAACCACCAGCGGGCACCGGCTACTGTCGGATATGCATTCCTTATATTGTTTGCATCCCTCACCGCGGTGCCAGCCCGGTTCGAGCGCTCGTACAGGTGGCCGGCTACCCCAGCGTTAAACGGCTGGTCGCCGTCCGTCTAGCTATGGCAGACGAAGTTATCCGGCTCCTCAAGGAGGCGTACGGCGACGAGATCGAGACCGTGATGAACTACATGTCGAACTCCATCGTGCTCGACGGCGTCCGGGCCGAGGAGATCAAGGAGAGCCTCGACCAGGACATCCAAGAGGAGCTCACGCACGCCCGACAGCTGGGCGAGCGGCTGAAGCAGCTCGACGACGCCCCGCCGGGATCGATGGCGTTCGAGGCCAGCCAGGAGAGCCTCCAGCCCCCTGCGGAGACGACGGACGTGCTCTCGGTCATCGACGGCGTCATCGAGGCCGAAGAGGACGCCATCGAGACGTACCGGTCGCTCATCCACGCGGCCGAGGACGCGGACGACCCCGTGACCGAGGACCTCGCGGTGACCATCCTCGCCGACGAGGAGGCACACCGCACCGAGTTCCGCGGCTACCGGAAGGAGTACCGCAACGACTAGTCCTCCGGCGCGCCCTCGGCACCGCCGGGCCCCGTCGGCCTGTCCTCGCTGCTGTCCGTCGACGCGTCTGCCGACTCCGCAGCCGCGGGTTCGGTCGGCTCGTCGGGCGTCGCGGCGGACGAGTCGGGTGCCCCTGCTGCTGCTGCGTCCAGCGTCTCGACGACCCGCCAGCGGTCCGCCGGTGGGTCCGACCAGACCGTCAGAGCCGCGAGGACGAGCGAGCCGACCAGCCAGAGCACCAGCCCGACGACGTTCGCGAGCACCGCCGAGAGCGGCAGCGTCGCGGCCTCGACGGTCTGGATCGACAGTGCGAGGGTCAACCCGCGGAACGCGCTGTTCGGGCTGAGCGCGAGCAGGTACCGGAGCCCGTCCGGGCCGACGGTGCCGGACGACAGCGCGGCGACGAGCCCGAGGTCCAGCCCGACCGTCAGCAGCACGAACACGCCGACGGCGGCCGCGATGGCGGTTCGGCCCCGTGCCGTGACCGTCGAGACGGCGACGACCGCGCCCAGCACGACCGCGGCGTACAGCGTCGCGAGCAGGACGAATCGGAGGTACGTGCCGAAGGGTCCGTCGCCGCCGTGGGTCGCGATGACCGGGTTCGCGGGCGGGCCGAACAGCGGCACGAACAGCCCGGCGACGAGTAACGTGACGAACACGAGCGAGAGCACCGCCGTCGCCCGCCCGACAAACACGCCGACGACGTAGGTTCGGGGCCGGAGTGGATACGTACGCAGTACGTCGAGCTCTTTCGAGGCCGCGTCGGCCTGGATGGCCCGGTAGCCGAACGCTACGGCGAGCAGCGGCACGAGCACCTCGACGGGCGTGAGCAGGTCGGCGACGAGCGGGACGTAGCCAGTCAGGCTGCTCGCGAAGGCGAGCCACCAGACGATCGCGGCGAAGCCGACCGCGGTCGCGATGTAGGCCGGCGTCCGCGCCACGATGGTGAGCTCGCGCTCGACCACCGCGAAGAGGTCGTCGGTCTCACCGTTCATGCGTCACCCTCCGTCTCCGGGTCCGACTCCTCGTCTCGTCTTGGCCGGTCAGCCCCGGTTCGACCGGCTCGCACTGTGAGTTCGTCGCCGACCATCCCGCGGAACGCCGCCTCCAACGTCTCCGCACCGGCGTCGTCGATGACGGACTGCGGCGGCCCGTCGGCGATGATGTCGCTCCGGTCGAGCACGAGCAGGCGGTCCGCGGTCTCCGCGCCGACGAGGTGGTGGGTCGCGAGGACGACCGCGACGCCGCGGTCGGCGAACGCGTCGGCTGTCTCGAAGATGTGGCGCCGCATCGCCGGGTCGAGCCCGCTCGCTGGTTCGTCAAGCACGAGCAGCGGCGGGTCCCCGAGCACCGCCCCGGCCATCCCGAGCAGCCGCTTCATGCCGCCCGAGAGTGCGCCGACCCGGCGGTCGGCGACGCCGCCGAGCCCGACGAGTTCGAGCGTCTCCTCGACGTCCGGGTCGTCGGCGAGCAGTTCCCCGTAGAACGACAGCGTCTCCCGGACGGTGAAGCCCGACCGGAACGCGGGTTCTTGCGGGCAGAAGCCGATCGGGTGGTCGCCGGTGGCTGCGACCGTGACCGAGCCTTCCGTCGCGGGCAGCAGCCCGGCGAGCACCCGCAGGAGCGTCGACTTGCCGGAGCCGTTCGGGCCGACGACAGCGGTGACGGTGCCGGATTCGAGCGTGAAGGACACGTCGTCGAACACCGTCACGTCGCCGAACGCGAGCGCGACCGAGTCGACGCTGGCGACGGGGTATCGGTCGACCGACTGGTGGGTGGCGTCCGCCGCTGGCTCGTGCTCGCTCATGCCACCACCCCCGTGGCTGCTCGCGTCGCGCTGGTGTTCAGTGCGGCCGCGACCGCCGCGGGCCGGACTGGCCGAACCTGCGGTGCCTCGTCGACGACCCCGCGGCTCCGGAGGCCGGGGAGCGAGCCCTCCTGGGAGCGGAGCAGCTGGACCGCGGGCGAGGTGGCGAGCACGTGGGCGTCTGGGGACGACGCGGCGTACCGGTCCACCGCCCCGGTCGGCTGGAACGGGCGGTCGACGAAGCCGTCGCGGTCGCTGTCGACGCCGGGTGCGCCGCCCCAGTAGTTGCCCGCGCCGTCGTCGGTCCAGATGCGGACCGGCCCGAGCGAGGTGGAGACGTAGCGGTCGTTGCCGACGATGTCGTTCGCGGTGACGATGTTCGTCGGGATGAGCGTCGAGGCCCGGATGCCCACGTCGTTGTCGACGACGACGTTCCGGGCGAACAGGGACCGATCCGAACCCACGTCCAGCCCCTCCTCGTTGCCGACGACCGTGTTCTGGACGACGTAGGAGGCACGGCCGGCCACGTCGATGCCGACGGCGCTGTCAGTCACGTGGTTGCCCGCGACGACGTTGTCCTCTGGCAGCGTCATCACGACGACGCCGGTCCGGGTCCGCGTCGCGCTGTTGTTGGCGACGAGCGTCTCCGAGGTGTACATCTCGTGGACGCCGAAGCGGAGATCCGCGAACTGGTTGTCCCGGACGACGGTGCCGTCGCCGAGGTGCATGTAGACGCCGTCGCGGCCGCCGACGAACGTCGAGTCCTGCACGAGCATGCGAGAGTGGACGGTGATGGTGCTCATGAAGCCTTCGCGCCACGGCGTCTGCCCGTCGACCTGCACGTCCTCGATGACGACGCCGTCGCTGTAGCGCACCGTCACGCCGTTCGTGGGCGTGTCGATGTACACGTCGGCGACGTACGAGCCGGCCGCGTCGTCGAGTTCGATACCGGAGGCTGCGTAGCCGTAGGCTCGGAGTACCTGTGCGTCCCACGCGTCGGCGTCGACGGTCAGGTTGGGTCGGGCCTGCTGCTGGCCGATGCCGCGGATGGAGAGGTCGGTGACGGCGACGCGGGCGTCGAACGCGCGGAGGACGCTGCCGTTGCCGTCGCCGACGAGCCAGGTCTCGTTGACGCCCGCCCCCCGGATGGTGAGGGGCTTGCGGACGGTACGGTTCACGTCGTGGTACTCGCCGGCCGGGAGCACGACTGTCGTGTTGGGCGGCGCCCGTTCGATGGCCGCTGCGAGCGTGGGGGCGTCCTCGCCGACGACGACGGAGACGGGGCGGTCACGAAGCTGGCGGGCGTCTGCCGCCGCGGCGTCTGCCCAGGCGTGCCGGTCCGTGGCGCGGCGCTCGGCGGCGGCGATGGACAGGTCGGACCGGTCGAAGGGGTGGGCGCGCAGGCCCTCCCAGCCGACGACGGTGCCGCCGAAGCTGTCGGTGAACCGCTCGGCCGCTGCTCGTTCGGAGAACGGGACGACGGCGCTTCCACCGGGATGTCGCGCGCTGGAGTCGACGACGAAGTGGGCGTTCTCGACGGCGACCCAGTCGGTGTCACCGCCGGTCATCCGCAGGAAACCGTCGTCGCCGGCGGCGAGTTCAGCGTCCGCGTAGTCGGTGACGTAGATGGAGAGCGGGACGCCGAACTGGCGCTCGTGGCCGTCCCGGTCGAGCTCGGTGACGAGGGAAGAGAGCCCCTGATGGCCGACGACGTACCGGTAGCGCGAGTAGAACACCTCGGCCTGCGGCACGGCCAGGGAGCGCTCCTCGACGACGCGCTGTTCGGCCTGGGTCAGGTCGCTCATCGTGATGGTGTCGTCGAAGTCGACGACCGACGGACCCTCGCCGGGGTCGACGTCGACGACGAAGACCCCACTGGTCACGAGCAGGATGGCGGCGAGCGCGGTGACGAGGTAGCGCGCGTACACGGCTCACCGACCGACCAGTGCGGGGGTGATGTCGTCGAACGAGACGACCTCGCCGCCGTACTCACCGGCGAAGGCGTCGGCGTCGCCCGCGTCGGAGAACGGGACGAAGTCCGCACCCATCGCGCCGTTGACCTCGCTCCCGACGACGTAGGAGAGGTCACGCGCCAGCGCGAACGCCTCCGCCTCGGGGTGGGAGCTGATGTACGGGGCGTCGTCGGACGACGAGACGCTGTACTCGACCGTGGAGTAGTCCGTGACGTAGATGGCTGCCGCGGTCCGGCCCTGGTCCCGGTTCTCGAAGAGGTGCGGGAACAGGCACTGCTTGAGCG
Source organism: Haloarchaeobius sp. FL176 (assembly GCF_024609245.1). GTDB lineage: Archaea > Halobacteriota > Halobacteria > Halobacteriales > Natrialbaceae > Haloarchaeobius. The sequence goes on along the minus strand of NZ_JANJYH010000001.1, from coordinate 424,379 downwards.
CGTCGAACCGGAACGGCGCGTCGTGCCCGTCAGGGGTGTAGTCCTCCCAGAATATCTGGCCGTTCGCGCCGGGGTGGTTCGCGATGACCATCCCGCAGTTGTCGCAGGCGTCGCTGCTGCCGATAGTGATGGCGGCGGGGGCGGAGCTGTCACCGTCGCCGTCGAGACAGCCGGCGAGCGCGGTGGCGGCGAGTGCGCCGCTCGCGCCGAGGACCGTCCGTCGTGACACGTCGTGGTCGTCAGTCTCCGCGGGACTCGTGCGATTGTGGTGGTGTCGGCACATGGGAAACTCGTTGGAGTGGGAACCGTTCGTACTGATATTGTGTCTGGGGGACAATATCAATGCCGATGGTGCTTCGCAACTGGTAATCGGGAAAAACTACTTCCGTCGTGGCCGAGGCGAGGATTTTTCTCGTGGCGATTCGACTACTGCCCCATGAGCAACTTCGACCTGGACCTGAACGCGGTCGAGGACCACCTGCCCGACGAGGCGGACGAGGAGGACGTCTCCGGCGCGGTCGAACTCGGGCATCTGGACGGATCCACATCGGACGAGGAGTGGGTGGAGACCGTCATGAGCGGCCGCATCCTCGTCCTCAACGTCGAGGGTGACGTGAACGAGCTCGCGTCGGGGTTCGCCCGCAAGATCAAGAACGAGGGCGGTGGGCTCGTCCACTTCCGTGGCTTCCTCATCGTCTCGCCGCCGGGCATCGAGATCGACACCGACCGCGTCTGACTCAGCGCACGGTCAGGTAGTGCCCGTCCGGGTCCCGGATTCTGACGCCGCCGTCGACCGACTCGACAGCGCAGGCAGCGTCGCCGACGGCCTCGCTGGCCGCCGCAGGGTCGCCCTCGAAGCCGAGCTCGACGTGCAGACCCCCTCGGGCGTCCGCGAGGCCGAGGTGGGGCTCCCAGAGTTCGAGCGCCATCGGCCCCTGGAGGCGGGTGCGGACGCGGTCCTCGCCGCGGTCGACCGGCTCGAAACCCAGGTCGGTGTAGAACGACTCGGCCCGCGCGAGGTCCTCGACCTCCAGTACGACCTCGAACACCCCGTCGATACCCGGCCCCGCGACCGTCGTCTGCCCGAGTTCGACGCAGTTGCCGTCGGGGTCGTAGCAGTACAGCGAGCGGGCGTCGCCGAACACGTGCTCCTCGAGGTCGAGCTCTCCATCGAGCTGGTCCCACCAGTCGTCGTACTCGGCGGCCGGGATGGAGAACGCGAAGTGGGTGTGGACGCCGCCCCGCGGCACGGTCGACGGCCGCCGGAGGACCAGCTCGGTGTCGCCGGCGTCGTAGGCGACGGCGTCGTCGTCGCGGCGCAGTTCCGTCAGTGCGAGCGTGTCGCCGTAGAAGTCTGTGGCGGGGTCGAGGTACTTCACCTCGAGCCCGAGTCGAGAGAGTGAATCGAGCATACCGTGGGGTTCGGCGTGCTGTCGCTTAAACGTGGACTGCCACGGTGCGTTCGTCAGGGCACCCGCGCCACCGCGAGCATGTGACTCGACAGGTCGACCACGCTCCGGTCCTCGCGCAGCGCGTCGTTCACCTCGCGGACGACCCGTCGACGGTCGTCGCCCAGCCCGTCGAACTCGTCGCGACGGGTCGAGGCGACGCCCTCCAGTGCGGCCAGGGTCTCGACGGCGAGCCCGCCCGATTCGAGCAGCGACTCCAGCTCGTCGGCGCGGAAGAAGTGGCAGTCAGCCATCACGGGCTCGACACCGTGTTCGGCACACAGCTCGCCGGTGTAGTCACCCGTATCGACGAGCTGGGACAGGATGGGGTAGTCCGCGGCCGACCCGTCGAAGCGCTCGCGGCCGGTGTGGTCGACGGTGTTCACCACCGCCGAGAGCAGGCCCATCACCGAGACGAACACCGGGCCACCGGTGCGGGTGACCCGACGTAGCTCCGCGACGGCGGTCTCGCGCTCGGCCTCGTCGACCACGTGGGAGACGGGGCCGCCGAGACAGAGCGTCGCGTCGAACTCGTCCGCGTCGAACGCGAGGTCCCGCACGTCGCCCTTCTCCACCGTCACGCGGTCGCCGAGGTCGCGCTCGCCGACCTGCTCGCGGGCGATGTCAAGCTGTTCCGCGCTCAGGTCGACCAGCGTCACGTCGTAGCCCTGCTCGGCCAACCAGACGGTGTAGCGTCCCGCCGCGCCGCCCACGTCCAGCACGTGGCCCGACTCGGGGAGGTAGCGGTCGAGGTACTCGACGGTCCCCTCCCACTCCAGTCGGTGGAAGAAATCCCGTTCCAGTCGGTCCCACTCGCGCTCGCCGTACTCGTCGTAGAACGCCTCGGGGTCAGTGGTGTCTGTCATGGTCGGTTCCACGACGGCCGACGGAAAAGGATTGCCGAAGGTGTGGTTCGGTCTGTCGAACCACCTGCCGCGAGCCGTCGATTTATCAGCGACCGGACCCACTGGTGACGCATGGGAATGAAAGGCTCCGGCACGGCCGAGGACTTCCGGGTCGTGAACGAGGGCGACCACGGCTTCGGCTGGATCGCCTACCCGGACGAGGAGATGCAGCGTGCGTCGGTCGCGCTGGTCGGCGACGACGAACAGGTGTGGGTGTGCGACCCGATCGACGTGCCCGGGCTGGACGAGCTGCTCGAAGAACACGGCGAGGTCGGCGGCGTCGTCGTGACGCTGGACCGCCACAAGCGCGACTCGGCGGCGGTGGCGAACCGCCACGACGTGCCCGTCTACCTGCCGACGTGGTTCACCGGCGTCGCGGACGACCTCGACGCGCCGGTCGAGCGGTTCGGGAACGAGCTCGACGACTCGGGCTACCGAACGCTTCGCCTGCGAGACGGGCGGTTCTGGCAGGAGGCCGGGCTGTACCACGAGGAGAGCGGGACGCTCTGGGTGCCCGAATCAGTGGGGAACTGCGACTACTTCCTCGCGTCGGGGGAGGACCTTGGCGTCCACCCGGCGCTCCGGGCGTTCCCGCCGCGGCGCGCGCTCGGCGAGCTGCGGCCGGAGCGCATCCACGCCGGCCACGGCGAGGGCGTCGGGACGGACACGACCACGGCACTGTCCGACGCGCTGGCCGGGTCGAGAAAGCGGATGCTCGGCGTGTACGCCAGGGCGGCGCGGAACGCGATGCCGTTCTGAGGACCTGGCCTCTCACAGTTGCTCGGTCGTGATGGTCTCGGCGAGGAGGAGGTAGCCAGCAGCGAGCGGGAGGAGCTGTACCCTGTGTGGACACCTGTACGCACAGGGTTCGGCGGCGAACGAGGCAGCGACGGAGGGCCCGAACACCGGCGACCAGTCGTAGAACACGTGGAGCTCTTCGACCCCGCCGCAGGCGGCGCCGAAACAGGCGGATAACGGAATCGGCAACGCTGCGACGCCGAAGAACATCACGCCGAGCAAGGCGGCCCGCCACTTCGCCGACAGTACTGGCTGCATTCGGTCACCGACACCGAGCCTGAAGAGTCCGATGAGGAACAGAGACAGGAGCACGAGGCCCATCGCTCCGACGTGGCTGAACGCCGGATGGACCGCGACGGACGCGGCCCCGACGACGAGGACGGTAAGGGCACACCAGAGCACCAGCACGCGGAGCGAGAGATAGCGACGGACTCGCTCGCGGATCTGCGAGACGGCGTCTGCGGAGGGCATCGACTGATAGTTCATACACGATTCCTACAAAATCTTCCCCGCTGGTCGACCCACCGGGTGGACATAGCGCTGCCGAGGTTTTTTGCCGCTCATCTGGGAGATACGGGTATGGAAGAAGAAATCGGCCGGATTCGAGACCACGATCTCCGGTCGGTCTGGGAGAACGAGGAGCGGGATTTCACTCGATGGCTGACGAAGAACATCGACCTGCTGGGATCGGAACTCGGAATCGAGATCGAGGACGCCCGCGCCGAGGAATCCATCGGGGACTTCTCGGCGGACATCGTGGCCCGGGAGATGAACACGGGTGAGACAGTCGTCATCGAGAACCAGTACCACAAGACCGACCACGACCATCTGGGGAAGTTGCTGACCTACTCCGCGGGCAAGCACGCCGGATTCACGATGTGGCTGGCCGAGGAGTTCCGACCCGAGCATCGGAGCGTCCTCGAGTGGCTGAACGAGAGCGGCCCGAACGACGTGCGGTTCTTCGGTATCAGGCCTCGGGTGGTGAGTATCGAAGGGTCGGGCGAACGGGGATTCGAGTTCGAGATCGTCGTCGAGCCGAACGACTGGGAGCGTGAGCTCATCTCGGACGATCTGAGTGAAACGGAACGTGGCTACCGGGAGTTCTTCGGTCTGGTGGTGGACGCATATGCCGAGCACCGGCCGGGATGGAACCGGTTGAAGCCGGGGCCTCGAAACTACCTGACGTTCAGTGCCGGACTCTCGGGAGTCAGTTTCGGGTGGGTGTTCCATCAGGGGCCCGAATTCTGCATCGAGCTCTACATCTCGACGTCGGAGAAAGAACGGAACGAAGAAATCTTCGAGGCACTGGAGGAGACCCGGAGCGAAATCGAGTCGGGACTGGCCACCGCACTGGAGTGGCAGCGGCTCCCGGAGAAACAGGCCTGCAGGATAAAGTGGTCGATGGAGATAGATTCGAGAATCACAGAACTGACGACCGAACAACGGAGGGAACTGGTCGAGTGGGGAGTAGAGTCGATGGCCGACTTTCAGGATGAAATCGAACCGCGGATAGCGACACTGTCTCGGGGGTAGGCTTCACCAGGTCAGCCCTTCGTACGTGATTCCCTCGCGACGCTCGACCACGTGCCGCCCGTCGACCACCACGGGGCTCGCCATCGCGTCGAACTCCGCGTCGAGCGCGGCGAACTCGTCCCAGTCGGTGACGACGGCGCAGGCGTCCGCTCCATCCAGCGCGGCCGCCGCGGAGTCGGCGAACGCGACCTCGACGTCGGGGTGCTTCTCGCGGAACTTCTCCGTCGCGACGGGGTCGTAGGCGACGACCGTCGCGCCGCGCTCGCGCAGGCCCTCGACGACCGGAACCGCACGGGAGCCGCGCACGTCGTCGGTGCCGGGCTTGAACGAGAGCCCGAGGACGGCGACGCGCGCGCCGGCGGGGTCGACGTGGTCGGCGAGCAGGTCGAGCAGGCGCTCGGGCTGGAGGTCGTTCACCTCGACGGCGGCGTTGAGCATCGGCGGCTCGTAGCCGGCGTGCTCGGCGGCGGCGATGATGGCGGCGACGTCCTTCGGGAAGCAGGAGCCGCCCCACCCGAGTCCCGAGCGGAGGAAGCGCTCGCCGATGCGGTCGTCCAGCCCGATGGCGTCGGCGACCTCGTAGGCGTCGACGTCGAACTCCTTGCAGACGTTGCCGATGTCGTTGATGAGGCTGACCTTGCTCGCGAGGAAGGCGTTGTTGGCGTACTTGATCATCTCGCCCTCGCGCAGGCCGGTCTCGACGACGGCGGGGTCGGCGGTCTCGATGACGCCGGCGTAGAGCGCGTGGAGCTGGTCGAGCGCCCACTGGTTGCCCGTGGTCCCGAAGACGATCTTCTGGGGCGTCCGGAAGTTCTCGACCGCCGAGCCCATCTGGAGGAACTCGGGGTTGACGGCGACGTGGACGGACTCGCCGACCGGTGCGTCGAGCTCTTCTTCGAGAGTGGGAATTACGAGTTCGTCCGTGGTGCCCGGGACGACCGTGCTCTTGACGACGACGAGATGGTCGCCCTCCTTCGCGGCGAGCTGTTCGCCGAGCGAGCGCGTGGCCGCCTCGATGACGCTCGTGTCGATGCTGCCGTCGTCGCGGGAGGGCGTGCCGACCGCGAGGAACGTCACGTCCGTGTCGCGCACCGCCGTGTAGTCCGTCGTCGCGCGAAGTCGGCCGCCGGCGTGCTCGGCGAGCAGGTCGTCGAGGCCCGGCTCGTGGATCGGTGAGTGGCCCTCGTTGATGGCTGCGACGACCTCCTCGTCGATGTCGACGTTGACCACGCCGTGCCCGTCGTCGGCCAGACAGGCCGCGACCGTCGTCCCGACGTAGCCGCTCCCGATGATGCTGACGTCCATTGCCAGCCAGTTCACCGGGGCGGCTAATGACGGTGATGGTCTCCATCAATCCCGGCCTCGGCCGGCACCGACGCCAGCATGTCCCGTGGGACGTGGGACCAAAAGACATGCCTTAGACGAATAAATCTGTGCAGTTTAATTACTCTCAGTAGTTATATCCGGCAACCGTGACTGAACGCAGTTTCGACCCACGAACGTACTCCGACCTCGACCCCGCCCGGCGACCGAGCCTCGCTCAGGCGCTCGTCCCGGTACTCGGCGTCGTGGTCTTCCTGGGAATCGGCTCGGGCTACCTCGGGCTCGCACCACACGCACCGCTGCTGTGGAGCATCGTCCTGACCGCCGCGGTCGGCAAGCACTGGCTCGGCTACAGCTGGGACGACCTCTACGAGGGTATCGCGGACAGCCTCCTCATGGGGCTGCAGTCCATCCTCATCCTGTTCGTCATCTACGCCCTCATCGCCACGTGGATCAGCGCGGGGACGATTCCAGGGCTGATGTACTACGGGCTCTCCGTGCTGACTCCGACGGTGTTCCTCCCGGTGACGGCCGTACTCGCGGCGCTTGTGGCGTTCGCCATCGGCTCGTCGTGGACCACCGCCGGCACCCTCGGCGTCGCGTTCATCGGCATCGGGTCGGGCCTCGGCATCCCCGCACCGATGACCGCCGGGGCGATCCTCTCCGGCGCGTACGCCGGCGACAAGCAGTCGCCGCTCTCGGACACGACGAACCTCGCGGCCGCGGTGACCGACACCGACCTCTACGACCACATCCACGCGATGCGGAACGGCACCGCCTTCGCCTTCGGGCTGGCCGTGCTCGCCTACGCCGCCCTCGGCCTCCGCGCTGGTGGGGCGATTCCGGCCGGCCGGGTCGCCGAGATACAGGGCGCGCTGGCCGGCACCTACGACCTCTCGGTGCTCGTCGTGCTCCCGCTAGTCGTCACGTTCGGCCTCGCGCTGTACGGCTACCCCGCCCTCCCGACCCTGGTCGCGGGCGTGTTCGCGGGCGTCGCGACGACTGTCCTCGTCCAGGGAACCGGCTTCACCGCCGCCTGGAACGTGTTCCTGAACGGTACCGGCCCGGAGACGGGCGTCCCGGTCGTCACCAACCTGCTGGTGAGCGACGGACTCGCCGGCTCGGCGTGGACCATCTCGGTCGTCGTCGCCGCCCTCACACTCGGCGGCCTGCTCGAACGCGTCGGCGTGCTGGCCGTGCTCGCCCACCGGCTCACGGCCGCCGTCCGCGGCCCGCGCAGCCTCGTCGCCGGGACCGGCGTCTCCGCCATCGTCGTGAACGCCTTCTCCGCACAGCAGTACATGAGCATCGTCGTCCCCGGCATGACCCTGCGGAACCTCTACGACGAGTACGACCTCGACAGCGACGACCTCTCGCGGGCCGTCGAGGCCGCGGGAACGCCCACGGGCGCGCTCATCCCGTGGCACGCCGGCAGCGTCTACATGGCCGGCGTGTTCGGCGTGCTGCCGTGGGCCGGCGAGTTCGGGCTGGCGGGCTTCGCCCCCTACTACTTCTTCGCGTACCTCTCGCCGCTCGTCCTGTTCGGGAGCGCTGTGCTCGGATTCGGGTTCGACGACCGCGGCGAATCCGACGGTGTCCCGCGGTCGAGCACCGGCACGGCGGCCGACGACTGACGCGTCGCTGGCGACGACCAAACCCCTTTAAGCCGCCCACCTGCTAACGACTGACGTGGTATATCTCACACGGGGGTTGCTCGAGACACTGCTCGACTTCGCTCGCGAAGCTGACCCGGAGGACGTGACGGTGTCACTCGCCGCGACGGCCGCCGCCGAGCTCGACGGAGCTGAGGGCCTCTCGCCGGAGACACCCGTGCTGACGGACTTCTACCTCCCCGACGCCGGCGGCTCGGTCTCGGCGGTGTTCGGCGTCGACCTCGGTACCCCGCCCGGACAGACACACGGCCGGTTCGTCTCGCACGCGACGGGCGAGCTGGCGGTCTCCCGCGAGGACGACCTCCACGCCGTCGTCTTCGTCGCCGTCCCGCCCTGGGCCACCGAGAACGTCCGCGCGTTCGACCGCTCCGGCCGCCGGCAGGAGATGCACGTCGTGGACGCGGTGCCGCCCGAGGGCTCGCTCGACTGAGCCCGGCTCGGGCGCGCCGGCGCGCTTGCTACTCCAGATAGCCCAGGTCCTGCAGCTGCTCAGTTATCTCTTCGAACTCCGCCTCGGTGAGCTCGCCCCGTTGCTGGTGCTGGATGACGATGCTGCGCAGCAGGAACCGCACGAGGTCCGACGTCGAGGAGAAGCTCGTACCCTCGATCGTCTCCTCGACGCGCTCCGCGAGGTCCTTCGGAATAGAGACGGTGGTGTAGTCAGTCACGTGCGCTCAGAGCGTGGCGTCACTATTGGGCCTTGCGGAGCCCCGACGCCGTGGCCGAAGCGTTTTGACCCGCGAGCCGTAACGACCGGGCAACGATGGGAATGCGCCCGCCGTCGAACGACACGGACGAGCCGACCTCGGTCGAGTTCGGCATCGCGGCGGTCGACGCCAGGCTCGACGAGTACGATATCGAGTACCCCGCGACGAAACACGACCTCGAACGTCGGCTCGGTCACCTCGACGTCGCCTACGACATGAAGGGTCACACGCTGTCGATGCGCGACGCGCTCGAGCAGGTCGACTGCGCCGAGTTCGCCGACGAACAGGCACTCCTGAACGCGCTCCACCCCGTCTTCGAGCGTCGTCGCGAGAAAGGAACCGTCTTCGACCGACTCCGGTCGAGCCTACCGTTCTAACCCGTCTGCTCTGGGAGATCCCGCCCTCAGTCGTCGTACTGCTCGTCGATGTCCATCCGCTCTGCCAGTCGTTCGACGCGCTCGCGCTGCTCGCGGTGCAGGACGACCATGGTGTCCGCGAGCACGCCGAACATCGCGAGCTGTACCCCGACGAGCAACAGGACGCCCGCCAGCATCGCGAGCACGTCGTGTGGGACCTCGTTGACGAACCAGTCGTAGGCGACGAACGCAGCGACGAACACGCCTGTCACCCCGACCACGCCACCGACCGTCCCGAAGTAGAACAACGGATTGTGCGTCTTCGAGCGCAGATACAGCGTCAACAGGATGCCACCACCGTCGCGGAACGGCCGGAGGTTCGTCTCGGAGCCGTCCGGCCGTGCGAGGTAGGTGATGTCGACGACCTCGGTGGCGACGTTGTGCCGCGCGCACTCGACGGCGAGCTCCGTCTCGATACCGAACCCCTCCGCGCTGAGCGACATCAACTCGAACGACTCCCGCGTGAACGCGCGGTAGCCCGAGAGGATGTCTCCGAAGTCCTGCCGATGGATGAGCCGGAATCCCGCGTTGATGATGCGGTTGCCGAACTGGTTGAGCCGCGTCATCGCGCCGGACTCCATGTCCGCGAAGCGGTCGCCGACGACGTGCTCCGCACGGCCCGAGCGGAGCGGTTCGAGCATCGCCTGTGCGTCCTCCGGCTTGTACGTGCCGTCGCCGTCCAGCATCAGCACGTACTCCGCGTCGATGTGCTCGACGCCCTCGCGCACCGCCTCACCCTTGCCGGAGCCGCGCCCGGTCCCCGTCTGGAGGACGACGCGTGCGCCGTGCTCTGCGGCGATCTCGCGGGTCTCGTCGGTGGAGTGTCCGTCGATGACGAGGACGTTCTCGAGCCCCTCGTCGTACAGGCCCGACACGACCTCGCCGATGGTCGCCGCCTCGTTGTACGTGGGCACCAGCACGCAGACATCGTCGTCGTCCGTCTCGGCCATCGCACGAAGTTCCACGTGGCGGGCGCAAAAGAGTTGCTGTCGGTCCCGGGGTGGAGGACTAAAACTATTTACAGCCGGGGCGGCCGATATGGTGGTATGAAAGCTGTCGTACTCGCCGCCGGGAAAGGGACCCGTCTGCGACCCCTGACCGACGACAAACCCAAGGGAATGGTCGAGGTCAACGGCAAGCCCATCATCACGCACTGTCTCGAACAGCTGCGCGACCTCGGCGCAGACGAGTTCGTCATCGTCGTCGGCTACCTCAAGGAGAAGATCATCAGCCACTACGGCGACGAGTTCGAGGGCATCCCCATCACCTACGCCCACCAGCGCGAGCAGAAGGGCCTCGCCCACGCCCTGCTGTGCGTCGAGGAGTACATCGACGACGACTTCATGCTCATTCTCGGCGACAACATCTTCCGCGCGAACCTCCAGGACGTTGTGCGACGCCAGCGCGAGGACCGCGCCGACGCCGCCTTCCTCGTCGAGGAGGTGCCCTGGGAGGATGCGAGCCGCTACGGTGTCTGTGACACCAACAAGTACGGCGAGATCGTCGACGTCGTCGAGAAGCCAGAGGACCCGCCATCGAACCTCGTGATGACCGGGTTCTACACGTTCTCGCCGGCCATCTTCCACGCGTGTCACCTCGTCCAGCCGTCGAACCGTGGCGAGTACGAGATCAGCGACGCGGTCGACCTGCTCATCAAGAGCGGGCGGACAATCGACGCCATCCGCATCGACGGCTGGCGTACCGACATCGGCTACCCGGAGGACCGCGACGAGGCCGAGCGGAAACTCCAGGAGGCTGACGAGGTCGTCGCGGACGACGCGAGCGCCACCGACGAGGAGACCGAGGAAGCAACCGCCGAGAGCGGGTCCGAATAGATGCAGGCAGTCGTCGTCGCCGCCGGTGAGGGGACTCGCATGCGGCCGTTGACCGCGAACCGGCCGAAACCGACGCTCCCGGTCGCCGGGACGCCGCTCGTCGAGCGCGTCCTCGACGCCGCCGCGCCGTACGTCGACGGCTTCGTACTCGTCGTCGGCTATCGGGACGAGGTCATCCGGGAGCTCGTGGGCGACAGCTACCGCGGCCGGCCCGTCGAGTACGTCGAGCAGACCGAACAGCTCGGAACCGCCCACGCCGTCGGGACAGCCGCCGAGGCGGTCGACGGCCGCTTCCTCGTGCTCAACGGTGACGTCGTCGTCACCGACGAGCTCGTCTCGGGGCTCGTCGAGGCCGGCGGCACTGCCGTCGCGACCAAGCCGGTCGACGACCCGTCGAACTACGGTGTCGTCAGCTACGAGAACGGTCTCCTCACCGAGCTGATCGAGAAGCCTTCGGACCCGCCGTCGAACCTCGCCAATCTCGGCCTCTACGCCTTCGAGGAGTCCGCCTTCGACGCCATCGAGCGAACCGAGCTGAGCGAGCGTGGCGAGTACGAGATCACGGACTCCATCGGTCACCTGCTTGCCGATGGTGAAGACGTTTCTGTGGTGGAGTACGACGGCCCGTGGCTCGACGTCGGCCGCCCGTGGGAGCTGCTCTCGGCGACGGAGACGCTACTGGAGGGGCTGGAGGGTCGCGTCGACGGTGCGGTAGAGGACGGCGCGACGCTGTCGGGCCCGGTCGTCGTCGAGGATGGCGCTCGGGTGCGCGACGGCGCGTACATCGAGGGCCCCGTCGTGGTGCAGTCCGGCGCGGATGTCGGCCCGAACTGCTTCGTGCGCGGTGCGACGGTCGTCGGCCCCGACGTTCGAGTCGGGAACGCGGTCGAGGTGAAGAACTCAGTGCTGATGCGCGGGACGAACGTGGCCCATCACGCCTACGTCGGTGACTCGGTGCTCGGGCAAGAGGTGAACTTCGGGGCCGGGACGAAGGTCGCCAATCTGCGCCACGACGACGAGAACGTCCGTGTGACCGTGAAGTGTGAGCGGGTCGATACCGGACGGCGGAAGTTCGGGGTGGTGTGTGGCGACGAGGCGAAGACCGGTATCAACTCGAGTTTGAATGCTGGAGCGACGTTGAGTTCCGGATCGATGACTAGACCTGGAGAGGCTGTTCTGCGAGACGTCGAGTGAGGATATGCTCTTGATGAGAAGGTGCTCAGGCGAGATGACTACAGCTTCGGGAGCATTGGAACGTCGAAGGGCAGGTTGTCCGAAACCGTACGCTGGAAGCGAGCCGAGAGGAGGAAGTAGACGGCGAAGTAGACGGACGCTCCGAGACCGACGAGTACGAGTACAACGATGAAGTTCTGCGAGATGAGGTCCGAAGAGCGCTCCATCCGAAGTCCCTGATAAACAACGGCGCCCATGATCAGTGCCGCCGCCCACTGTCGGGTGAATTCGGCGTACGGGATGGAGAAGGTCATCACGGTGTTCAGGTAGTAGTAGCCCAATATGAGGCTAATTGCGACCGAGAGCGTTGTCGCGACGGCGGCACCCACCCAGCTGAACTCAGGGATGAGTGCCACGTTCAGCGCAACGTTCGCGACCGCGAACGCGCCGTTCACACGGAACGACAGGTCCGGTCGGTTGATTGCATCGAGGGTGTTCAGGATCTGGTTCTGATAACTCATTATAAAGTTCGCGACGATGAGAATGATCAGTATTATCGCACCTTGGGTGAATTCTTGGCCGTATATTCGGAGGATACGTCGTCCGAGTATCGCTCCACCGACGATGCCGGGAATAAGGAAGAGACCGGCGTAGGCCAGCGAATCCTCAACGAGGTTTCGCACCGCATCATTCCCCTCTTTCGCCGACAACTCGCTCATCTTTGGAAACAGCGTCGTGCTAATGGCAGTCGAGAAAATAATAAGAAACTCTGAGATATTCCACGCTATGGAGTAGATCCCGATGAGGGACGACGGAACGAAGAAGCCAAGTACCAGAATGTCAGTGAAGCTGAACATCTTTGACCTCAGGCTTCCGATCCAGGAGAACTTCGCGAAGTCCGTGAGACTCTCGAAGTGCCGGCGGCTCGGTAACGAGAATCGGTCTAGGCCTCGCATCACAAAGTAGAGTGCGATAGCAATGGCGACCAGATAACCCGCAAGGTAACCAATGAACAATCCAGCCAGCTTTAGCCCGAGGAGGACGGCCCCAATCTGGAACAGACTCCGTCCGGCGGTCTTCACCGTCCCGAGAACACCGTCGATGTGGACAAGTCCGAGGCCGGTCAGTATTGAGGACATCGTAGAGTTGGCCAAGGTCGCGAACAGCACGAAGACGACGTATACTGTCGCCTCAAGCCCGATGTAGTCGTTGACATACGGTCGTGCAACGACGAGAGTGAACGTGATGAGGGTGAACATGGTCCCAATGATGAACACACCCGCAGCGACGAACTCCCCCTGTTCGACCCCCTCACTGATGCGTTTAGAGATGGCCTTCGAGAATCCGATGTTGCCGACGATGGAGAGCCATGCGACGAGACCGACGACCAAGTAGTAGTCGCCCAGTACGTCTGCGCCGAGGATACGGGCGAGATAGATCGTCGAAAGGAAGCCGAATGCGGTCGCGACGATACGCGATACGAGGTAGACGACTGAAGTTTGTCCGAGATTCATCGTACTTGGGGACCTATGATACATCCATCTGGAACTGAGACGCTCATAATCCTTCTCTTGTGGTGTCTTATCTGTCCGTTGCCACTTTGTGGCTTACAGTCATATCCGCCACTCTCACCTGTACCCTAGAGCTGCCAGCCGGTCCGAGACGGTGTCATCGTCGAACTCGGATTGGCCAACGGGTTCCTCAGCTACCATGTCACGTCTGTTCTCAGAATCGATCTGAAGCCAGGGGACTCCTCTGAGCGTTGGTGTGCTAAATCCTTCCATGTGGCCCCACACTCTAGTCGTTCCTGGGAGTAGCCGTTCGCCCAGCATCTCGCCATGGTCCGCTGTGATGACCGACTTCCCGTCGACCTCGGCCAGTAATTGTTCGACTGATTCGAGTACTATCTGCAGGCTCTCTGTGTAGGCCGTCCGGATTTCATCGACCGTTATCTCGCGTTGTTTCACCGCTCCCCAGATCTGGATCCCTTCATCGTGATTCCCGTAGCCTTGCAGATCAACCCGCTCTCTGAGGCGGTCAGCCATCTCCCCGAGGTACGGACGTTGGGGTTGCATGAAGTGGACGATTAACCGCTTGTTGGGGTATTTCTCATGGGCTTCGACTGCGGCTTCCACGACTTCTTCCGGCTGAACGGTCCCGATGTCGCCGTCCCAGCGGTTCATGTGCAGGTGGTCGATATCGTGGAATGTGCCCTCTTCGATATCCGTCGAGAACGGGTTCGCGGTCACGTATACCGTGTCGTATAGCTCCCGATCAGTGAAATTATCGCGGATGAACTCCCAGCTCTTTTTTCCTTTCGACACTTCCCTGCGTAGGGCGCCGTCAAGGGTATTCAACTCCTCGAAGTAGTCGTATCGGCACGCGTCGAGGACGATCAGGTTGTCCCAGTCCTCGTCCATAACGTCGATGCCATCCTCATACTTGTACTCGAGGTATCCCCCGTAGACTCGATGAATCGGAAGGCTGCCGAGTCGAAGGGCCTCACGACCGAACAAGACAGGGTTGTTGATTGCCCGTCGTAGATTCTCGAGGGTGTAGTGGTTCTTCATCGGGGACGTGCATTTCAGGTTCGAAACCTTCGATCAAAACCCTTCTGATGATGACTTCGCATTCCCCCTGTAAATCCATACTGCAACCCCTATAACCGAATTTAACTATAGATCTGGTTATTGCTTCCGGTAGCGCTTGGTTGATTCGAGTCCCATATTGGAGAGGGTTTCACTTACTACGAACCACAAGAAGCGCGGAAAACCTAGGTGTGTTCTGACTTTCCAGAATCTATATTCACATCGGCCACGACGCTCTCCAGTTCTTCCACATCGACACGAATGTCGGCAGATTCCGGCTTACAGTACACGGCCCGATACTCGAGGTCGAGGACCGACGCCAGTATCTCGTATGGCTGTTTGATCTTGTCACCGAACAATTCGATGACGGTACAGTCGGTCGAGAAGATTATATCCGTGATCCCTGCTCCGTGGGGGGCGACCACGATATCCGCCTCGCTAAACAGGTGAGCGTTTTCGGCCAGGGATCGCTCTTCTAGTCGGTACCGCTTGAATCCGTATTCAGATAGCATTTCCATCACCGCACCCTCGTTCAGTACACGGCGTTCGACCGCCCCCGCTCGCGAAATATACACGTTCTTCCCGTCTCCATCTGCGGCAAGCGAAGTGGCACTGTTACCCAGAACTTGCCTGCGGATCCATTCGAAGTCGGCTGGTCGCCGTTGCGGGAACGATGGTATGATTAGTTTCTGTACCGCATAAGCTGGCTCCGAAGCGCGTTCAACTTTCTCCGCCGGCCAGTCGAGTGCTCGGAGGGTCTCGTCCACGAACGGGGGGGCATCGGGCGAAATGACCAACGTGACGCTATCGCCGGTCGATTTCTCATACCGTTGCACGTACCTTAGCTTCGGCACTGTCTCGACCATCCAGTGGTAATAGTTCGGATACCGTGGGATGAATGGGGCAGCGGTTCCAAGCGACGTCGACGCCTTCGGTGCAGTCCGTTGTACCAGCGCCCTGAGTGGGAACTGTCCGAAGAAGAATTGTCTGGACAACATCCCCATCATCGCCTGCAGTTCGTGTGGCGGGGCCGCGGCACTCTCCTCTATTATTTCGCCGCTTGCCGTTATTGCCAGTCCAGTCTCGGAGAGTATCGTCCCTCCGCCAGCGGCAGCGGCGAACGAGTCCTGGGACTGGGGCTGGAGAGAGACACACTGGTCGGCGGTTCGCTTGAGTTCGTCTCGCGACACGGTCTGTACTAGCCCGTAGTATACGAGTGGGTCGAACAGCGGTCTCCCGAGGCGCTTCCGGACGAGTAGATCGCCCGCCGCAATGAGGGAGTCTTTGACGCCGTCGGAACGAATCTTTCGTCGGAGCTTGCTAGGTGCGAATTCGGCTGATACCATGTTATTTGGGGATTTGCTTCCTGATTGGACTGCGCCCTCGCTCTGTGTTTGCCGGAACGACGCGACTCACCGGTACCCCGAGGCCTCTAGTCTTGACTCCACGGTCTCTCCCGAGATGCTCTCCGCTTCGACTGGTGGGTCCGACCGTACCGTGCGGCGTTCGTCGCCCTCAACTATAAACCAGGGTACTTTGACCAATGATGTCGTGTGGACGCCGTAGGGGTGTCCATACATCCGGCGTGTGGGGACCGGAAAGAGACGTTCACCGACGATGTTCCCGTGGTCGGCACTGATGACTGTCTTTCTGTCGAGTTCATCGAGCAACTTCTCTACTTCGGCGAGGACAATGTCAAGATTCTCGTAGTAAGCCTCCCAAAATGTCTCGATATCTACCTCGTCGGAGCCACGACGGAGATGCTCCCATACGCCACTGGTGTCTTCGTTGGTTGTACCTAGCGTCCAGTCCTCGCCAACCAGCCTCTTTCCGGTCTCACCGATGAACGGGATGTGGGGCTGCATGAAGTGGACGATGAGCCGCTTGTCCGGGAAGCGCTGGTGTGCCGCGAGCGCCTCCTCGACGACTGTCTCCGGTCGAACCGTCTGGAGGTCAGAATCCCACTGCTCTAGCAAATCGATTACGGCGTGAAACGTCCCTCTGTCCAGCCCCAACTGCGGAACGTAAGGATTGGTATTCACATAAACCGTTTCGAAATACCTTTTTTTGAAGTTCTCCTCAAGGAACTCCTCGCTGCTGGAACCGAGTGATATCCGGGACTGAAGCTCCCCGTCCAGCTGAATTCGTTCTGAGAACATATCATATCGGCAGGCGTCAAGTATCACGAGGTTGTCCCAGTCTTCCTCCATCACCTTCGTGCCCGGACCGTATTTGAGCCTGAAAAACAGATTGTTGCACTCGATCGGTAGATACCGAAGCACGCTTTTGAACACCGGTATGGCCCCCTCAGACCTATATTTATTTTTAGCCTTCTTGAGGTGATGGCGCATATCTGGACCTACTTCGCTTGAATAATAACGCTGTCGTTTACTGGTGTAAGCGTACTCAGTCATGCAGTCTTGATGGCGCGATTCGCACTCAACCAGATGGGCGTGTGGCTACAGCAGGATCGGTCGTCTCCTTGTTTAGGAAAAATCCCAAAGAATCATGCTCCCCCAAACTGACCGGACAATCATGAGTCATCGGTACAATCTAAAGAATCTGAAGAAGGTTATGGGCAAACCTGAGTATATTCTCTGGGAGGCTCAGCGAATTCTCTTTAATCTGCGATATGAAGGGGGTATCGATGTTATGGAGCAGGACTGGGACAACTTGCTGCTATTGGACGCTTGCCGGTACGACTATTTTGAGGAGCGATGCGAGTTCGAAGGTGACTTGCAATCTGTCATCTCTCGCGGTGGTCGAAGCTGGGAGTTCATGGAGGGCAACTTCGTCGGGAAGACCTTTCACGACACTATTTACGTAACGGCGAACCCACATACTGGCAAGCTTGCCGACGATGTCTTTCACGCAGTCGAACCTCTGTACCTCGAAGAATGGGACGACAAGAACGAGACGGTGCTGCCGGAGACAGTCGTCGAGGAGGCGCTCGCGGCACACCAGCGCTTCCCGGACAAGCGGCTCATCGTCCACTTCATGCAACCTCACCGACCGTACCTCGGACCGACGGGTGAGGAACTCCGGGCGAAGTACGATGTTCGCGGGTTCAACCGACACGTCGCCAACGAGGAGCGTTCGCACGACAGTCGGGAGTCGTTCTCGAAGATGGTAGAACGAGGGAAGATTCCTGCTGAGAAGGCGCAGAAGGCGTACTCCGAAACGCTTGATATCGTGTTGGAGCACGTAGCGGAGTTGCTCGATGGGATCGACGGCAAAACGGTTATCAGCTCTGATCACGGCGAACTGCTTGGCGAACGGATGAACTTCCTTACGAATCCAAAGTTCGGACACTCACATGACGCAATCCGGAACAGGACGTTGTACGAGGTTCCATGGCTGGAGATAGAGGGAGACCGTCGGCACATAACAGAGGACGAACCAGTCGATACCGAAAGCGGGTCCGATGAGAATCTCGAGGATAGACTCCGGGCGCTCGGTTACAAATAACGAATGACTAACCGGAGCAAAACCGTTAAACGCCCCGTCGAGAACCTCTAACCAATGCTGCGCCACGATCTGAGCGTCGACACGTTCCGGAAGGGACTGAAAGCTCCTGACCAGGCGTTCGATGCGACCGTCTACGAGTTCTTCTACCGGATTCCGTCGACTTACCTCAACACCCTCACAACTATTGGTACCAACGTGTTCGACAAGGAGTGGGATGTATTACTAATCTTGGACACATGCCGAGTGGATGCACTGCGCGCGGTCGCCGATGAGTACGATTTTATCGGTGAGGTCGGGAAGATACGTTCTGTTGGTGGGCGGTCCCCAGAATGGATTGCGAAGACTTTCCACGAGGACTACCGAGAGATGATCGCGGAAACCGCATACCTCTCTGCGAACGTCTACACCGACCAGATTCTGGAGGACAGAGAGCACGAGAAGATTCCGCTCAGTGAAACAAACCTGAGCTACAGGCTGCTGGGACGAATCCAGAACGTGGATGTGGACACCCTCGGGCGGTGTGAGTACCTGTACACCTACGAGGGGGTGGGGGAAGACGGTCCTCTCAGTCACGCAGAGGGCGGGACGCCGCCACGGTACGTCACCGACAGGGGAATCGCGGTGTGGCGTGAGTACGACTTCGACAGGATGATTCTACACTACCTCCAGCCACATTCGCCCTACATGGCCAACGGGATCGCCGAGGACAGGCCACTCGAAATGTACGAGACTGACTGGTGGGGGTACCTGGCAGAGACAGGCGACAAAGAGGCCGTGTGGAACGCATATCTGGACGAGCTACGATACGTTCTTGATGATGTCGAACTCCTCCTCGAAAACCTAGACGCGGAGACCGTCGCCATCTCGTCGGACCACGGTGAGGCGTTTGGCGAGTACTGGGAGTTCGGCCACAACAACGGCAGCCTCCACCCAAAGGTCAGGACGGTGCCCTGGGCAACCACCTCTGCGACTGATACGGGCTCGTACACGCCGGTTCACGACCCACCGGAAGCCTCCCAGTCGGAGGAAGCCCTGGACCGGCAGCTAGAGGCGCTAGGCTATAAGTGAGGATAGGCTATTTGAGACAATCGCACGTTTCGAGTCTCGATTCTAGTCTCGACTCCGGTCGTTACTCGTTGCGGACGTCTATACGACTACAATACCTCTATCTTCTCTATGAGCACCACCGAAAAAGCACTCCAAATCGCCCGTGACGATGGTCTGACGGAACTCATCAGTCGGGGAATCCACCGGAGTGTTCGACCGATAGACCCGTTGTACCAGCTGGTAAAACCGGCATTCAACTCGTACTCCGTCAGTGGTGCGACAGCATTCTTTGACATGGGTACGCGGTCGCTCCGGCAGCACGACTTCGTCGACGATCTTCGTTCGGAGGAGGTGCTCATCGCCAAGGTCTTGGACGATGTCAAGCCCGACGACGTGTTCTATGACATCGGTGCAAACGCCGGCATCTACACTTGTCTTGTCGGGGACGAACTCGAGTCGGGACAGGTCGTCGCCTTCGAACCACACCCGGAGGTATTCGATTTGCTCACGCGGAATGTAGCCGAGAATGACGTATCGGTGAAACTTCAGAACGTGGCATTGTCAGACCAGCAAGGGGAAGTAGAGATGGTTTCTCGTGGCTACACGGGCCACCAGATGGCCGACGACACCGACGATGCCACGTTGCGTGTCGAGACGACGCGGGGTGACGCACTGGTCGAAGACGACGAAGTTCCCAGGCCGGACATCTGCAAGATTGACATTGAGGGCGCCGAGTATCTGGCGCTCTCGGGGTTAGAACAGACGCTCCGGTCCTCTGACTGTCGAGTCGTCTACTGCGAAATTCATACGGAAAAGATCGCGGCCATCGGCGGTTCCCCGGAACGCGTTGAGGCTCTCCTGAAAGATTTGGACTTCGAACTGGATGTGCTCGGCGAACGGCGTGACAACTACTTCGTCAGGGCAACCCGCAGTAGCTAAAAGTCGCCCACCGCTGTCTTAGACGTGAATGAAGATTGGAATCGTGACGCCCCGGTATCCGCCCAACCATGCCGGTGGCGGTGAAATAAGCGTCCAACTCCTCGCGAATCAACTGCATTCCCACGAGACGGTCAATAATCTCGAGGTTTTTTCGTTCGACGGGACGACAACCGAGACAGTCGAAGGTGTTCAAGTCAGTCGTCTATCCGATGTCCCGCAGTATCCCTACAGTCTCCCGAACGAGATTGCCTATCGGAAGCTCAAATCAGTGGACCGGGACTTCGATCTCCTCCATGCCTACAACATGCACCTCCACCCTGCTGTTGGTCGGCTTGCAGCTGAACGGGACATCCCCACCGTTGCAACACTGAACGCGTACCCGCTTCTGGACTGGGCGTCGATTGGAGTGACGCCGTCGCTGCAGCGGCGACTGTACGAGTCGACGGTGCTCCGCCTCGAACGGCCACGACTACGGAAACAGATACAGCAAATCGAACTCCTCCTCCCACTCAGCAGTGCGGTCGAACGGGTGTACCGGGAGAACGGGTTTGACGGTCCCGAATATGAAGTCGTCCCGAACATGCTCGACCCAGAGTTCGAACTCCCGACCAATATCGAAGGAGACAGTACGGAACTGCTCTACGTGGGGTATCTCCGGGATTCGAAAGGAGTCCGGTACCTGATAGACGCAATGAAGCATGTCTCCTCAGACCTCACGCTGAAGATCGTCGGTGACGGACCGACACGGGAAGCCTTGGAGACCCGTGTTTCAGAGATGGGGCTCTCGAATCGGGTACGGTTCACTGGACAAGTCCCCTACGAGGAGGTCACACGTTCGTACGCGACTGCGGACGTATTCGTCCATCCAGGTGTGTGGCCGGAGCCGTTCGGTCGGACGATACTAGAAGCGATGCAGGCAGGGCTACCTGTCGTCGCGACGAACGTCGGCGGACCGGCGGAGACAATTAAACAGCAGGAAATGTTGTGTCCACCGGCGGATCCCGTCTCGATGGCCGACGCCATCGAGCAGGCGTACGACCGACGGGACGAATACGGGGCCAAGAACCGTGAGTACGTCCGGGCCACGTACCATCCAGACGTGGTGGTGCCGCAGTTCGTATCGGCTTACGAACGACTCCTCTGAGGTCCTACACCCCGTCCCATTCGGAAGTCGTGACAGATATGACCCTCCGACTAAAGATGGTAGACGATGACCGACGAGCCCGACGGGTCTCCGAATCTCTCGGACCGGAGCCTCGCTATCGCACACTGGGGTGAGCACGCGAACGGCGGAGGTGACCGCCTCGCCTGGGAACTCGCGAGAACCTTCGACGACTCGTCGTACTACGCTGGTTGGACCGACGAATCCATCGAGCCGGACGACGTCGAGTCGGAACAGCTTATCGATGGGCGATTCCTGAATTTCGGTCTTCGTCGTGGTGGCCTCCTTCGACAGCTCGCGCATCTAATCGGCTGGCAGGTCGCACCAGAACTCCGTGACTACGACGTACTCGTGACCAGCGGAAACGAGCCGCTGTTCTACGTGGCTCCGGACGACCAGACTTGGGTTGCGTACATTCACCATACGAACCGGCGGCAGTCCGACCAGATTACCGAACTGGAGTCGTCTCGGCTCAAGTCGGTCAAGCTGCTGCTGTACTACGGCATGCGCGTCGCCTACGACCACAACACCCACAAACCTGACCTGTTCGTGGTGAACTCGGAGGTCGTCAAGCGTCGGATTGTCCGATACTGGGGCGTTCCCGAGGACAAGATTCGTGTCGTGTATCCACCTGTTGAGACGGATAGCTACTCCCGGTCAGACGCCGAGAACGGCGACTACTATCTGACGCTCTCGCGCCTCGACTGGCACAAGAATATCGACGGTATCGTCCGGGCGTTCGATGGGCTCGACGAACGCCTGATAGTCGCGGGTGACGGCGAAGAGCGCGAGCGGCTCGAATCGATAGCCGGAGACAACGTCGAGTTCGCTGGCTTCGTCGACGAAGCGAAGAAGCGACGACTGCTGGCGGGGGCGAAGGCGTTCGTGTTCAACGCTCGAGATGAGGATTTCGGTATCGCTCCAGTCGAGGCACTCGCAGCTGGCACACCGTTGCTCGGCGTGGCAGAAGGAATGACGCAGTTTCAGGTTCTCGACGGGAAGAACGGATACCATCACGAACGTGATGAAACAGGGACGAGCATCGAAGAGAGCATCGAACGGTTCGAGACGGAAGGTGTCGAGTGGTCACCAGAGGAAATCGCTTCGTTTGCCGAGCGGTTCTCCGTCGAATCGTTCCACGAGGAGATGAAACAGGTCACAAGAGAGGCAATCACACGGGCAGCGATTCGGCCGGACTGGTACGCCGAGTACGATACGGAGTAGTCTGCCTCAGGCTTCGTCGTAGTCCTCAAGCAGATCCGGTTTTAGTATCGCGTACACGTACCCGAATCCGACCATCGCCGTGAAGACGAACAGAGCGGCGAGCTGTTTCACCTTCGCTAGCTCGGGATCTCTGAGGAGCGAAACGAGCCGTTCGGGTACGTGTTCCGTGAGCAGGTCGGCGAGGTACTCGTTCTTGTCGCCCGACGCTTCGGGGATGATGTGGTCCATGATGCGCTTCGAGTAGCCCTGCCAGAACGACCGGCTGGCGAGCCATTTGAAGTCGCCACGGTACTCAAAGAGCTTGTGATGTACCTTCGCCTCCATATTGTAAATCACGCCGCGCCCGTACTCGCGCCTGATGCGAGCGCCGACGGTCGATTCGTGGGCCTGAATGTGCTTGTCGCCCTTGCGCCCGGTGTTCTCGTCGTAGCCACCGACGTTCAACAGAACCTTCCGTCGGAACGAGATGTTGGAGCCGTAGGTGTTTCTCATCTCTTCCAAGTGTTCACCGAAACCCTTCTCATCACAGCCGACGAGCCAGTAGAACTCGTCGGGGAAGAAGTCAGGCTTTGCGACCTGCCAGTCGGGGAGCACCTGACCGCCGACCGCGACGGCATTGGTTTCCTTGTACGTGCGCACGAGGTTCTCTATCCAGTCGGGCTCTGCGACAGCGTCGTCGTCGATCATCGCGACGACCTCCCCGGAAGCGATTTCGGCCCCTTTCGTCCGCGAGTGGGAGATGCCGCGGTTCTCGTCGTTGCAGTGGATGTGGACTGTCTCCTCGTCACCGAAGTCCGCAACCGTCATCTCGTGTACCTCCTCGTTCCCGTCGATGACGAGGACGACCTCGATGTCGTCGTATGTTTGGTTCAGCACACTTTCGACGGCTTCGGAGAATACCTCGTAGCGGTCCGTCGGATACGTACAGACGACGACGGAGACGTTCATCGTTCGGACTCACCCCCGAAGCGCGAATAAGCGTTTTGCATCGTGCTTTTCGCACCTGTTCCTCTCCGAAACGATTACACAAGCCTTATTCGTGGGTTTGGACTTTTCCCGTACAATGAGTACGTCGACCGGAGAAGAGTCAGAGACCGAGGAGACCACCTCGGACTCACTTCTCGACGCCTTCGAACGTTGGTATCACGTACCGAGCGTAGGGCTGATAATGTTGTTCATGCTCTGGATCAGGCTCCAGCCGCTCGACAAGTTCACGCGGAACGGCCAGGTCTTCTTCGCAGGGAACGACGCCTGGTACCACCTACGGGAGGTATCGTGGACTGTCCGCAACTGGCCTTGGACGATGCCGTACGACGTTTATTCCGAATTCCCTACGGGTGTCAGCGCAGACCAGTTCGGGACGCTCTTCGACCAGATCGTTGCGACAGCCGCGCTGATCGTCGGACTCGGTGACCCGTCACAGAACACCATCGCGATGACGTTGCTGATTGCCCCCGCCGTGTTCGGAATGCTCGTCGCAGTTCCGACCTACTTCATCGGGAAGCGTCTCGGCGGCCGCCTCGGCGGCGTCACCGCGGCACTCGTTCTGGCGCTCCTCCCGGGTGTGTTCCTCCGCCGGAGCACGGTCGGCTTCTCGGACCACCAAGTCGCAGAGGTGCTCCTGCAGGCGACGGCCGTCCTCGCGGTGATGGTCGCGCTCCGATCCGCCGAACGCGAGAAGCCTGTCTTCGAGCTGCTGCTCGACCGCGATTGGGCTGCACTCCGTGAACCGACGAAGTGGGCCGGGCTTGCCGGCGTCGCAGCTGGGCTCTACATGTGGGTATGGCCGCCGGCCGTCGTGCTGGTCGGCATCCTCGGTGTCTTCTTTACCTTCGCCCTCGTCGTGGAGTACCAGGCTGGCCGCTCGCCCGACCACGTCGCCTTCACCGGTGTCGTCGTCGGACTCGTGAGTGCGGTGACGGTGCTCCCGAACATCGACGAGTTCGGCTTCGCGGTCACCTCCCTTTCGTTCCTTCAAATCGGCCTCGGTCTCGGCCTCGCGGCCGGCTGCGTATTCATGGCGTATCTGGCCCGGCTCTGGGACGATGCCGACGTCACGACGCTCCAGCTTGTCGGGGTCGTGCCGGCAGTGATACTGTTCTTCGGCATCCTGCTCGCACCCGTAATCGGCTTCCCGTTTCTCGACATTCCGTTTGCGATGGTGTTCGTGTTCGCTGGTGCGTTCGCCATCGTCGCATACGCTCAGAATGACGACGTACGGGCGGCGACGTACTCGCTCACCATCGCGTCGACACTGATCGCCGGTTTCCTCGCGCTCCGGTTTCTTCTGCCGGACACGTTCGGGCTGCTGATCCGGAACATCAACCGAACCGTCGCATTGAATGCGAGCGACACGACGCTCACCATCGGCGAGGCACAGGCAGTCGTCCCCGCAGGTGAACCGTTCTTCGACACGCTGACGCAGTTCATGAACGCGCAGTACGGGTTGAGCTACGTCGTCGCGTTCGCCGCGCTGATCTGGCTCCTCACGTCCCTCTACGTCGGCGACGACTACCGTGCTGAGTACCTGCTCGTCGCCGTCTGGACGGTGTTCACGCTGCTGATGGCACTCACACAGGTCCGTTTCAACTACTACCTCGTTGTCCCGGTCGCGGCGCTGAATGGCTGGTTCCTCGGCCGCGTCGCGAAGTTCATCGGGCTCACGAACCTCTCGGAGAAGGCGTTCGACGTCGAGATGTACCAGGTCATCGCCGTCATCTCCGTGCTGATGCTCGTGTTCGTTCCGCTCGTCCCGCCGGCGAATATGACGTCCACGACGGTCGATCAGCAGGCAGCCGACCTCTCACCCGGTTCGGTGCTCATCTGGAACGAGAGCACCCAGTGGATGGAGCAGAACACGCCGGCCCCTGGCCAGTACGGTGATGCGGACAACGATCTTGGCTACTACGACCGTTACTCGAACCAAGACGACTTCGCGTATCCCGAGGGTGCATACGGCGTGATGTCGTGGTGGGACTACGGACACTGGATTACGACCCAGAGTGAACGTGTTCCCGTTTCGAACCCCTTCCAGCACAACGCACGTATCTCCTCCGCGTACCTGCAGGCACAGGACGAGACGCGTGCGAACCTGTTGCTCGAGGCGATGCCGAACTCCGGCGACGCGGACGAGCCGATATACAACCTCAGCAACGACGAGCTTCGGAGCCTCATCGACCAGCAGACCGAACAGGAGGCCCACGAGGACACCCAGTACGTCGTCATCGACTACCAGATGGCCGGTGGCAAGTTCGGTGCCATCGCGACCTGGACTGGCCCGGGGCCGGGGTCGTACTACAACCAACGTGAGAACGTGACCGTCGGCGGGCAGCAGGCCGCGCTGCCGACGCGCTCGGACTCCTACGAGAACACGATGCTCTCACGGCTCTACTTCGACGACGCCGAGGGCATGGAGCACTACCGGTTGGTCCACGAGGCATCGAACCGGCGCGTGTTCACGTCCATCGCGATCAACGAGTCGGGGTCGTTACGGCCGACACGGTTCGTGAACCAGCCGCTCCCGGTCCAGCAGTACTTCGAGTATCAGGTCCGACCGCAGTACGAGACGTACAACACCCAGGCCGAGTCCACCGTGAAGACCTACGAGCGGGTCCCCGGTGCGACGCTTTCTGGCCAGGCCGACGTGGGGAGTCCGACGAACGTCACCGCGCGCGTCGAGCTCGCCTCCGACACGCTGAACCGGACGTTCAACTACACGCGGACGGTCCAGACCGACGCGGACGGCAGCTTCGAGATCACGGTGCCGTACGCCACGAACGACGAACTCGGGCCCGAGGACGGCGCGACCGACGTGGCCGTCGAGGCGACCGGTGACTACGAGGTCACATACGACAACGAATCGACTCGGGTGTCGGTCCCGGAGACGGCAGTCGTCGACGAGGATGGCTCGCCCATCGAGGTCACGTTCGACGAGAACGCCTCGTCCTCGGGCGACGAGTCGGACGAGTCCGAGGACAGTCGAGAGCGGACCGACGGGGCACTCCTCCCGGTCCGTCACCACGTACCGCTCGCGTAGCGGCCCGAAAGCGAACTGTTTTCCGCACCACGGTGGTTAGCACCGTTCGATGCGTTCGTCACTCTCCGTCTACCTGAAGGGGTTCCTCATGGGTGCCGCGGACACGGTCCCCGGCGTCTCCGGTGGGACCATCGCCCTCATCACCGGTATCTACGAACGACTCATCGAGGCAATCACGAGCGTCAGCCCTGCAGATGCCCGGCTTCTGCTGGCACTCCACACAACGGAGGGGCGGGACGATCTCCGTGACCTGTTCGCCAGAGCTGATGGACTGTTCCTCATGGTACTCGGGTTCGGCATCGCCTCCGCGGTGCTTACGCTCTCCCGCGTTCTCGAACACACCCTCGAACAGTTCCCGGCGTTCACCGCGGCCTTCTTCTTCGGTCTGATCGCTGCTTCTGCCATCGTGCTCTACTCCGAGGTCGACGTGGGGACGCCGCAGCGCCTGGCCGTCGCCCTGGTCGGTATTGCCCTCGCGGCGGGTGTGTCGAGCCTCCCCGAGAGTGCGATAGGAAGTTCCTACCCCGTCGTCTTCGTCGCGGGGTCAATCGCCGTCTGCGCGATGATACTTCCCGGCGTCTCCGGGTCGTTCCTCCTCTACGTACTCAATCAGTACGAGTACATGGTTACGAACCTCACGACGTTCGTCGATGGGGTCATCGGTCTCGCGGATGGGGGGGACCTGGCGTCGCTCGGGGAGTCGTTCACGGTCGTCGCCACGTTCTGTACCGGGGCACTGCTGGGGCTGCTGACGATGGCGCGGGTGGTGAAGTGGGCGTTTCAGGAGTACCGTGCTGGAACCCTCACGTTCCTGGTGAGTCTGATGGTCGGTGGTCTCGTAAAGCCGGTGAGGACCATCACCACAGAGGCCCAGTTCGGTGTCACAGCCGACCTCGCTGGTGTCGCCGTGTTCGCACTGGTCGGTGGTGGACTGGTACTCGCGGTCGACTTCTTCACGGACGAAATCGACTACTAGTACCCGACTACTGCTGGTGCGTTGATTGGTGATTACTGGAGGCTATTATAACTGCCCGGCCGTACACCAATATTTGTATTTTTTGGCCGACTCTCGAGTAATCGAGTGCAAATAATGGATATATGTATTTTTAACTGCCAATAAGTAGTACATATATAAACCAATACTGTAAAAAACCATGAAATTTTATAAGTAATATTAAGATAATTTGATGTATGTGCCTGCTCACCATGCAAGTACGATGTCCGACAAAGGCACGATGTCCGACTGGCTGTCCGAGCATCCCCGTATGATTGGTGTCCTGTTCATGATCGGCCTGCTGCTGATGCAGGCGTCGCCTGTGATGGCGACTGGTGCATCCGCCAGCCCCGGCCCGTAATCGACTAACAGGACCGTTACTGCGATCTCCTGCAAACCGGTTAGCGGGCAGCAAGGTCGTCCTCACTCGATGTTTACGTTGCCCATCGCGTTGTCCCAGAAAAGTTGGCCACGGTACGCTACAGGAGATATAGTCCACATCAGATACTCGCGCAGCGTCTGTTCATCGAGTTCAAACGTCTGCATCCGTCCCGGGAGGAGGTAGTAATCCTCGACGGATTCCAACGTCGGCACGGTTCGTGACCCGAGCTGGAGCTCCTTGGTTGGGTACGTGTGAATCGACAGGCCGTAATTACCCCCGTCCGCGTGCTCGACGTGGCAGACTAGCGGGGGCCCACCTTCGGACTGAACGATATCGACCGAACCGTCACCGACCACCAGATACTGGTCTCCTATCTGCGTGTGTTCGTGAACCAGTTCGACTGCGGCCCGCAACGGGAAACCGAGATTGAGCAGGTGTGCGATAGCGTGTCCTATCTCGACCGCATGTTCGTTTACTACGTCGCCGAGTGTCGCAACACCTCCGAACGATCCTTTCTCGACGAGTGCCTCGGCCTGTTCGAAGGACCGGCACGCATTAAGGAGGAATACGTTCACGCCGACCGACTCAAGTTCGCGGACATCGAGTTCGCCGTCCGTGCATCTGAGTCCGGTTGGAGTCGCGTGTCCGATGTAGTGAAGGAAGTCACAGGCCTCGTCGGTCAACAGAGTCGCAAGTTCGGCTTGGGGGACGCCGAAGTGAGAGTCCACGTTGTAGGGCTGATCTCCCCGTTTCCCGTACGCATCGTCGATGCTAGCCTGCTCGTCAAGCATCAGCGGGTCGTTACAGACGACGGTGATGTTGATGGAGTCGCTCCGTTCGCCCTGTTCGAGCTGGTGTTCGAACGACCGGACCGATGCCTTCGACGCGCCCAGTGGAAGTTTCTCGCCGAACCAGGCGTGTTCGATGGACTCGTCGTTCCGTTCTGGTTCGATTAGTGACAGCGAGACTTCTTCGTGCGTCGAGTTCCGCGCATTCGAACGGTAGAGACGTGCTTCTTCTGCCTGAGTCGACACTGTCCGCGAAACGGTCCGTGCTGTACCTTTGGGTGACCTGATTATTCCGAGGTCGTTCACGATGTGGGGTATCGCGTCCACGTGTTTGGCCTCCGCTGGAAGGTGTGCAGTCAAACACCACCGCGGGAGATATGGTTCGATGACCTCGTGCGGGACAGAGAGGTAAGCCGCCAACTGTTCCGTCAGGGGTCGGTCGTACATCGCCCCGGTTTCGAATGGCAGGAACGGTTCGACCTGCCTGCGTTCGTAGAGATCGACCTGATGGATGCCCTCTGTTCTGACCACGCAGTCGAGAAACAGCGTTTGTTTCAGCAGTTTCGCTATCTCGTCCTCGAAGCTGCGACCTCTGGGCAACCCGTGCTCGAACTCTCCTGTCCTGATTTTGGGCTCGTTCCCCGGGACGAGGTCCGCACCGAGGTAGTATGCCAGAGGTGTCGCGGAGTAGATGTACAGGAGATCAGGTGGGATGACGATCTCGATGCCAGTGTTGGGGGAGGAAAAACTGTCGGGAATGTCTAGGTCGTCGCCGAGTTCCAGCAGTGGCGGATGCCCGCGAAGTGTCGGATACGAACGTTCACAGGATGTGGTTTTGAGCGCCGAGGAAAGCGAACTGACCGCAGCCATAACATCTGTCGGGTCCTCGGTAGTAGTAATGGTACCAGCAGGGTGCTTGTGATAGGTCCGGACGCCAAACTCAACGACTCTGGATTCGTCGAACACGACCCGGAGAGAGTCGGCACCGTTTCGGATTGTTGGAGTTCCACTGAACCGCCAATAGAGCTTGACAGGACCCGAGATATCGAGGCTGTACAACCCCGATCCGGGTTCCACCTGAGTCTGATGTGTGACCGGTCCATCATGACCGCCGGAGTCACTACGCAAATATACCTCCTCCGCACGATCGATGAACAGCTCACTCGCCTCGATCGTGAACGCCTCGTCTACCGGGAACTCGAAGGACTCGGCGTCGGTCGGAGTCGGCGAGACCGGCTCGTCGGTCAGTACCTGCAGGCGTCGCTGTTTGATCTGGTCCGTGATGGCGACGCCGCAGGGATCGTCCGTCTGCTTGTAACTGACCTTCATGGTGTTCCGACGATACCATCGACGGGGGTCCGTGTCCGACTCCGCCACCACCCTGTCGTACCGTCACCGCGTGAGTGTGGGAGGGTCTCGTCGGCCGTGACTGTTTCGCCCGGTCCGAGCAGTGCCGGAGCACCGTCGTGGTCGTTAACTGTAGATACTGGTCGTGCTACTTAAATTTCCTGCTGCTGGTTGTATCAATCGGAAATCACTAACGTCCGATTATCGCAGACGGGGCGGCGGAAGCGACCTGTTCAGGCCGGGAGCGAGCGGTCGGTAAGCGCGGCCTCGAGCACCTGCAGGGTGTGCTTAACCGGGTAGTCGCTGCCGTGTTCCATCTGCATCGCACAGGTCGGACACTCGGTCAGACCGGTTTCGGGTTCGGCCTCGTCCATGTGCTCGAACATCTCCTCGCCGATGGCCATGGAGGCGTCGTAGTTCTCGGACTTCCAGCCGTAGGTGCCGGAGATGCCCGAACAGGACTCGCCGACGTCGTGGGCGTCGACGTCGCCGAGTTTGGAGAGTACCGTGGTCGTCTGGCCGTCGAGGCCCTGATTGCGGGCGTGGCAGGGCGCGTGGTACGCGAAATCGGGTGCGTCGACGTCGTCGACGGCCTCCAGTTCGCCGTCGAGGTTCTCGTGGATACGGAGGTACTCGACGGCGTCGTAGGTGTGTGCGGAGACGCGGTCGGTGTTGTCGAAGTCGAACAGCTCGGG
Source organism: Haloarchaeobius sp. FL176 (assembly GCF_024609245.1). Lineage (GTDB taxonomy): Archaea > Halobacteriota > Halobacteria > Halobacteriales > Natrialbaceae > Haloarchaeobius. The sequence continues at coordinate 393,898 of NZ_JANJYH010000001.1, read as the reverse complement.
GTACTCCTGACGAAGCGCCATCGAGCAGGAGGTACAGGAGCAGACGATGTCGTAGCCTTCGTCGACGAGTTCGGCGAACGTTTCGACGTTGAACCGCGCGGCACGGCGGGCGTCGTCGAGCATCCCGTTGGCGAACATCGGCGTGCCCGAGCAGCGTTGCTCGGGGACGGCGACCTCGTAGCCGAAGTGTTCGAACACCCGGACCATCGCCTTGCCGACCTCGGGGGTGTTGTAGTTGGCGTAGTCGCCGTGGAAGTAGGCAACACGCCTGTCCTCGCTCTCGACGGCCGCACCGCCCCGCTCTGCCCACCACTCGCGGAAGGTCTGGGTGGCGAACTCGGGGAAGTCGCGCTCGCTGGTGATGCCGATGAATCGGTCGTTGAGTTTCTGGACGAGCGAGTTGCCCATGACGGCGTTGGTGAGCCGCGGGAACATCGAGCCGAACCGGGCCATCGTGCCGTAGTTGGCGAGCAGTCGGTTGCGCCAGTACTCCACCGAGAGCTTGCTCATCGACTCCTCGACGTACTGGGCGCGGGCCGTGTTGTGCATCTGGCTCAGCGGCACGTCGGAGGGGCACGCGCCGTCGCAGCGCATGCAGTTCGAACACTTCATGATGGAGTCGTCGATCTCCTGGTCCTCTTTGCGCGTGAGCCGCCACTGTTCGGGGCCCTGGAACTTCGGTCCGGGGAACTCGTCGTCGACCTCCGCGACCGGACACGACGAGTCGCACGTCGAGCACTTGTAGCAACTGTCCGCCCCGGGACGCAGGTCCGCGTCGCCCTCGGGGAACACCTGGATCGGTTCGAAATCGTCCTCGTTGTCCGTACTCATGACTGGTTCACTGCTGTGGCTGCCCGTGTCCCTGCCCGCCAGCCCGTCGCCAGCGAGACGCCGCTCGCCGCCTTCTGTGCTGCCGTGTCCGCGCCGCCGACGACCGCGCCGGCCGCGCGGAGGTTCTCGAACGCGACCGCCCCGCCCGCGTCGAGGGCCCGCCCGTCGGTGTCGATGCGCACGCCAAAGCGCGCAAAGGCGTGGTCCCCGAACGCCCCTTCCGCGGACCAGTCGTACCGGTCTTCGGGGTGGGGCACGTGCAGGTCGAAGATGGGTTCGTACACGCGGTCGCGCTCGGAGTCGATCCCTTCGCCGACGAGGCCGCCGGTTGCGAGCACGACCTGCTCGGGTGCGTACGGCACGCGTGCGCCGTTGCGGTCGACGACGACTTTCGTGACGAGCTCACTGGCATCGTTCCCGTCAGCCGCCGGTTCCGCCTCGAAGTCCACCACTGGAACGCCCGTCACGAGTTCGACGCCAGCGGCTTCGAGTTCGTGCCGGAGCAGGTCCCGGAGCCGCGTTCCGGGGATGCTCGGCGGGCCAGTTGGTACCTCGAACACCGACACCGGTTCGCCGGCCGCATCGAACCGTTCCTCGAGCTCGGCCCTGACGAAGGCGGGGTCCTCGCCGAACACCGCCGGGAAGCCGACGCGGTCCGCCCCGTCGACCTTCGGCGCGATCTTCTCGACGAGGGCATCGCGGAACTCGTCGTCCTCGGTGAGGAGCTTCGCGTATCGGGTCCGCTTCGCGTCGTCCCGGAGCCGCGGGAACCGCACCGTGACGCCACGGACGTCGCCGGGGACGGTCCCGTCCAGTGACTCCGCCGCGCGCTTCGCGTCGAAGTCTGGGTCGGTCGAGATACCGACGAGGAGCGTCTCGCGGCCGTCGCCGGCGACCCCGGGTGCGACGCTCGCGGGGTACCGGAGCGTCGGCTTGACGGTACCCTGCGTGGTCGGGACGAGCGCGTTCCGGTCGCCGCCGCGGTAGCGGTCGCCGGCCACGTCGTCGAGCAGGGCAAGGCCCCCGCGGAGTGCGTCTGTCCCGACGACCGAGTATGGGTGGTCGTCGGCGAGGTTCTCGATGGCTGCGAACGGGTCCGCGACGAGGTCGCCGTCGACACGGCCGAGCACGTCCACGAGCCCGGAGGCCTGCTGCAGCGTGCTCTCGGACTTCGAGACGAGTGTGACCTGTGCGCCCTCGCGGGCGGCCGACAGCGAGGCGACCGAGCCGGCGAGCCCGCCACCGACGACGAGCACCTCAGTCCCGATCATGGCTCCCCCCGTCCGTGGCGGCGCGTGCCGGGCTGGCGAAGGCGTCCCAGTCGATGTACGCGTCGTCGCCGTCGCGGTTCCAGGTCGTCGCGTGGAGCGTGTGGTTCAGCATCGCCTGCGAGAGCTGTTCGCCCCAGAGCGCGTGGCGGTGGCCCTTCCACCGCTCCTGCCAGAGTTCGTCGAACGAGGCGTCGGCGGTCTCGGCGTCGTACTCGGGGTGGAGTTCGTTCGCGACCCGGTGACAGCAGAAGCCGCCCTGGCAGTTCCCCATCGAGGCGCGGGTGCGGAGCCGGACCGCGTTGAGGTCGGTGCCGGCCTGGCCGATGGCGTGCTGTACTTCGGCGCGGGTGACGGCCTCGCACTGGCAGAGCACCGGGTTCGGCTCGTCGGTGCCGAGCACGTCCGGGGCGTACGAGCCGAGTCGCTCCTTGCTCCGGCGCGCGACCGGCGAGCGGAGACCGTAGTCGTCCATCGCCGATTCGAGCCGGTCGAGGTCCTCGCTCCCTGGGAGGGGTTCGTCGGCGGTCGTACACGACGCGCGCACGTCGAGGAGGTCGCAGACGTGGTCGGTCACGTCCTCGGCCATCATCCGGTAGGTGGTGAACTTGCCACCGACGACCGTCGTCAGCCCCTCGATGCCGTCGCGGTCCGCGTGGTCGAGCAGGAAGAAGTCACGCGTGATGTCCGTCGGGTCCGTCGTCCCGGTGTCCGGTGGTTCGTACAGCGGGCGGACGCCCCAGAACGAGCGGATGGTCCGCGCGTCGGAGAGGATGGGCACGAGCTCGGAGAGCTCGTCGATCATGTGGTCGACCTCCCAGCCCTCCTCGGGGTAGTCCTCCGGGTCCTCGACCTCCTCGTCGGTCGTGCCGAGGATGGCGGTGGTTTCGTGCGGGACGACGATGTCGGCGTCGCCCTTCGGCTTGCAGCGGTTGACGACGGTGTCAACCTGCCGGACGTTCATGACGACCATCACGCCCTTCGACGGGCGGACCTCGATGTCGACGCCGGCCATCTCCCCGAGCTGGCCGGACCACGCGCCGGCCGCGTTGACGACGTGCTCGGCGTGGATGTCCTCGGTCTCGCCCGGTAGTCCGTGCTCGCGCTTCCCCGGCCCGGAGTCGTGTTCGACGCGTGCACCGGTGACCTCGTCGCCATCGGTCAACAGGTCGACGACCTCGGCGTGGGTCTCGATGCGTGCGCCGTGCTCCTCCGCGGAGACGGCGTTCGCGACGACCAGTCGGAACGGGTCGACCGCGCCGTCCGGAACCTCGATGGCCTTGTCGATGTCCTTCGCGAGGTACGGCTCGACCTCGCGTGCCTCCTCCGCGGACAGGACCTCGGCCGGGATGCCACACTCCCGACACCCCTCCAGTTTCTCCTCGAAGTATTCGTCCGTGTCCTCCGGGCGCTTGACGAACAGCCCGCCGGTCATCTCGACGCAGTGACCGGCGATGTCACGCAGGACCCTGTTCTCCTCGATGCACTCTGTCGCACTCGCCTGGTCGGCGACGGCGTACCGGCCGCCGCTGTGGAGCAACCCGTGCATGCGCCCGGTGGTGCCGTGTGTCAGGTTGCCCTGCTCGACGAGCGTCACGTCCACCCCGCGCATGGCGAGGTCGCGTGCGATGCCCGTGCCCGTGGACCCGCCGCCGATGACGAGTACTTCGGTAGTCGTTGCCATCCGGATACCGACACTGTGGACCGCGAGTACTTCATTGTTTACCCTAGTGCCCGGGGCGCCAGTAACTCAGCACAAACTATTTCCACGTTTCGGCGGTGCTCCAAACCTGTTCGGCGGTTTTTCCCGTCTCCGGCCGTAAGATTACTCTGATTGTGAACAACACGCACAAGTTTTATCAGGGTTTACCATAGTGTTTACTACCGGTTGCGGGCCAAGAGTAAACATTGGCCCGCGGACACGGAGGAACCTATGGCAGGCAAGCACTACGTCGGCGCGATAGACCAGGGGACGACAGGCACTCGATTCATGGTGTTCGACCACGCTGGACAGGTCGTCGCCAATGCATACGAGAAACACGAACAGATATACCCGGAACCCGGCTGGGTCGAGCACGACCCGATGGAGATCTGGGAGAACACGAAGTCGGTCGTCGAGAGTGCACTCGACGAGGCCGACCTCGCCCCGGAGCAACTCGCCGCGCTGGGCATCACGAACCAGCGCGAGACGACGCTGCTCTGGGACTCGGAGACGGGACGACCGGTCCACAACGCCCTCGTCTGGCAGGACCGGCGGACGACCGACAGGGTAGAGGAGCTCGAATCGGAGGACAAGGTGGAGTGGATCCGGGAGAAGACCGGCCTGGAGGCGGACGCTTACTTCTCGGCGACGAAGGTGGAGTGGCTACTGGACAACGCCGACCCGATGAAGATGGAGCGGACGCTCCCGCAGGACCTGCGCGACCGCGCGGAGAGCGGCGAGCTCCTGATGGGGACCATCGACACCTGGCTCATCTACAAGCTGACCGGCAACCACATCACGGACGTCACGAACGCCTCCCGGACCATGCTGTACAACATCCGGGAGATGGAGTGGGATTCGGAGCTCCTCGACGAGTTCGACGTGCCCCAGACCCTGCTGCCCGAGGTCCGGCCGTCGAGCGACGACGCGACCTACGGCTCCACCGATCCTGAGGGCTTCCTCGGGGCAGAGGTGCCCGTCGCGGGCGCCCTCGGCGACCAGCAGGCCGCACTCTTCGGCCAGACGTGCTTCGACGAGGGGGACGCGAAGAACACCTACGGTACGGGGTCATTCTTCCTGATGAACACGGGGGAGGAGGCCGTCAAGAGCGACCACGGCCTGCTGACCACCATCGGATTCCAGCGCTCCGGTGAGCCCGTCCAGTACGCGCTGGAGGGTGCCATCTTCATCACCGGCGCGGCCATCGAGTGGCTGGAGGACGTCAAGCTCATCGACGACCCGGTCCAGACGGCCGAACTCGCCCGAAGTGTCGACTCGACCGACGGGGTGTACATGGTCCCCGCGTTCACGGGCCTCGGTGCGCCCCACTGGGACGGCCGTGCACGCGGTACCATCGTCGGGATGACGCGGGGCACGGAGCGCGAGCACATCGTCCGTGCCACGCTCGAGTCCATCGCGTACCAGACCCGCGACGTGGCCGAGGCGATGGAGGCCGACGCCGGCATCGACATGGGCCGGCTCCGCGTCGACGGTGGCGCGGTGAAGAACAACTTCCTCTGCCAGCTGCAGTCGGACATCCTCGGGACCGACATCGTCCGGCCCGAGGTCGACGAGACTACCGCGCTCGGTGCGGCGTACGCCGCCGGGCTGGCGGTCGACTACTGGGAGACGATCGACGAGCTGCGGGAGAACTGGCAGGTCGACCGCGCGTTCGACCCCGAAGGCGACCAGGCGGAGCTCGACGCGAAGTACGACCGCTGGGGCGACGCGGTCGAGCGCAGCCTGAACTGGGCGCAGGACGGGGGTGACTGACGATGTTCGAGGTCGCAATCCAGACGATGGTACCGATCATCGACATCAGCGTCGAGACGTTCCTGCTGCTGGTCATCGCAGCCGCAGCCGGCGGCGCGTTCGGGGCCGCCATCGGGGCACTGCCGGCGTTCATCTTCACCGGGTTCGTCGTCTTCCTCGGTGAAGGCCTCGGGATCATCAACCGCCAGCTCGGCGGGACCGACCTCGCGGTCGGACAGGGGGAACTCGTCGGCGGACTGTCCGGCATCATCGGCTTCGGTGCCGTCACCGGCCCGCACATCGCGTTCGCGGGTGGTGTCGCCGCCTCGGCCTACGCCGGGAAGAAGTATCCCGAGATGGAGCCCGACGACTGGGACTACCACTTCGGGAAGAACATCCTGTACGCCTTCGGCACCAAGCCCGACATCCTCGCGGTCGGTGCCATCTTCGGCGTGTTCGGCGCGTTGTTCAACCAGTTCGCCGGCGCGCTTCTCGTGGTCAGCGGGACGGGCGTCACCGACTCCATCGCGCTGACGGTCGTCGTGAGTGCGTTCGTCGCGCGGGGCGTCTTCGGCTACCCCATCGTCGGGAAGTCCGCCGGCTCGGGCCTCCTCGACATGTCGCCGTTCGAGCGCGAGGAGCCCCACACCGCTGCGGACGGCGGTGAGGTGCCCATGGAGCACCAGGGTCGGCTGGCGACCGAGCCGTGGCTCCCCCACCAGTACAGGTGGTCGGGCGTCACGGCCATCGGGCTCGTCGGTGGCATCCTCGGTGGGTACATCTACATCATGACCAACAGCATCTTCCTCGGCTACGCCATCTCTGCGATGAGCCTGCTGTTCCTGAACCTCGGCGTCGAGAAGATCCCGGTGACCCACCACATCACGCTCATCGGGGCGGTCGGAGCGGTCGTGCTGCTGCCCGACTTCGGTCCGGTCGTCGCGCTGCTGGCGGCCGGCGTCTTCGGCGCGGTGAGCGGGCTCCTCGGCGAGGTGACCCAGCGCCTCTTCTACGCGCACTCGGGAACCCACGTCGACCCGCCCGCGATGGCCATCGCAATCGCGATGGTCGGCGTAGCAATCCTCGAGATAGTCTCCGTGCTGCCGAACGCCGGCTACATCTGAGGCACCACGCCCACGAGGCGTCGCCACCGACACGGCCTCGGTGCACTCCCGAGGCTTTTAGCACTGGACGGACCGAGCTACCACAACCGCACCGACCAATCGCATGGATATCGAAGCACGAATCAGACGACGACAACGGCGCAGCGGCGAGCCCAGCATCGTGAAGGACTACGACGCCCTGTCCCCGGTCGTCCACGTCGAAGATCCGTCGGGACGGGGCCCAGTCCTCGAGCAGTTGCTCGACCATCTGGACCCGATCTTCGAGCGGTCACTGCCGCCGACGGCCTACGTCTGGGGGGACGGAGGGGTCGGCAAGTCGGCAGTCGTCACCGCGCTGTTCGACCACCTCGACCAGCTGCTGACCGGTGCCGGGGGGGTCATCCACACCACGACCCGGGCTCGTTCGACCCCTGCGCCCGACTTCGTCTACGTCGACGCCCGTGTCGACGACAGCGAGTTCGCGCTCTACCACACGGTGCTCGATGCGCTCGTCGAGGAACAGGTGCCGAAGCAGGGCGTGCGAACGGACTCGCTCCGGTCGCGGCTGATGCAGCGCCTGTCGGGCACTGACCGCGCGGTCGTGGCCGTGGACCACGTGGACGAGTTCGACACGCTCGGGCTCTCCACACTCCACGGCGCGTTCGACGGGATGGACGGCCGACTCAGCTGGATCGCAGTCGGCCGGACCCCACCCGAGGAGTTGTCGAGCGAACTGCTGCCACCGGAGCACATCCACGTTCCGCCGTACCAGCAGCACGCGCTCGTCGACCTGCTGACGGGGAGAGCCTCGGACGGCCTCGCCCGGCAGGCCTTCGACCACGAACAGATCAGGCGAATCGCGGAGTGGGCGAAGGGGGACGCCCACGACGCGCTCACCGCACTGTTCGGGGCCGCCGAGGTGGCGACCAGGGAAGGCCACGAGCGCATCACCGAACGCGACCTGGAGGCCGGGCTCGACGCGGTTCCGCGACCGACGGTCGCGCTGGGGCGGGTGCTGACGCTCCCCGAGAACCGACAGGTCGTGCTGCGGACGCTGGTGGACCTGCCCGAGGAGGCGACGAGGTCAGTGGGAGACGCGGCGGCGTCCGTCGCGGCGGCACCGGGCATCGACCTCTCGCCGTCGACGGTGAAGCGGTACCTGTACGAGCTTGCCGAGGAGGGGATCACGGAGCGCGTCACGGCGGAGCGGGACGCCGAGAGCGCGGGCCGGCCACCGAGCAAGCTCGAGCCCCGGTTCCCGACGCTCGTGTTCAGCCGGCTGTACGAGCTGCAACACGAGAGCGACTCGAGAGCGTGAGCCATTTAGCCCCGGTCGCCCCAGGGGAGGTATGACCGACGCCCCGCCGCTCGTCCTCGACATCGACGGCACGCTCACCCGGCCGGAGGGGGGTATCGACCCGCGCGTCTTCGAGCCGGTGCGGGAGTGGCCCGCGCCAGTCGTGCTGGCGACGGGGAAAGCGTTCCCGTATCCGGTTGCACTCTGTACCTTCATCGCCATCGAGGAACGTGTCATCGCCGAGAACGGGGGTATCGCACACGTGGACCACGAGGTGCTGGTCCACGGCGACAGAGAGCGCACGACCGCCGCCGTCGAGGCGTTCCAGGCCGCCGGCGGCGACCTCGGCTGGGGGGACGTCGACCTCGTGAACCGCTGGCGGGAGACCGAAGTCGCCGTCGACCTCGACGCGGACGAAGCACTGCTCCGCGAGGTCGCCGCGGAGCACGGCCTCGGGGTCGTCGACACCGGCTACGCCTTCCACCTCAAACAGCCGGACATGTCGAAGGGACTGATGCTCGAACGCGTCGCCGAGCGGCTGGGCTACGAGCCGGGGGAGTTCGCAGCGGTCGGCGACTCGGAGAACGACGTGTCGACGTTCGAGCGGGTCGGGCGGAGCTTCGCACCGTCGAACGCGGACGACCGGGCGCTCGCAGCTGCCGACGTGGTGCTGGACGAGGCACACGCCGAAGGGGCCCTCGACGCGCTCGCACGGCTCCGGACGTAGTCGTCCTGCGCGGCTCCGCGAGCCGGAACGGACGTTCTCAGCGGACGAGGACGCCCTGCCTGACCAGGAAGTCGCTCGCGCGGTCAATCTCGACGGGACTCCCGACGAGCCGGTACGTGTCCGCTTCCTTGCGGACGGTCAACGTGAACTCCTCGGCCAGCCGCCGTCGCACCGCGCGGGGCGTCCCGTCGGGGAGGACGATCTGCGTACTGTCGCGTAACCGCGCCGGGTCGGTCATCCTCTGCGCGAAGTTTATTTCTCACTTTGATTAATGGACCGAACCTCCTGGGAGGGAAGCTGGCCATCGGTGGCGGGACGGAGTGGACAGGTTTTTCGGCTCCGACGGCCGAGAGTGCAACGATGGGGCTCGAAGACGAGATTGAGGCGATCGAGGAGGAGATAGCCGAGACGCCCTACAACAAGTCCACCGAGGCCCACATCGGGCGGCTGAAGTCCAAGCTCGCACAGAAGAAAGAGAAGCTGGAGAACCAGTCCAGCAGCGGTGGCGGGCAGGGCTACGCGGTCGAGAAACACGGCGACGCTTCGGTCGCACTGGTCGGTTTCCCCAGCGTCGGCAAGTCGACGCTCATCAACGCGATGACGAACGCCGACTCGGAGACCGGCGAGTACGAGTTCACGACGCTGACCGTCAACCCCGGGATGGTCGACATCAACGGCGCGCACATCCAGTTGCTCGACGTGCCCGGTCTCATCGAGGGGGCGGCAGACGGGCGCGGTGGCGGGAAGGAAGTCCTCTCGGTCGTTCGAAGCGCCGACCTCCTCGTGTTCATGCTCTCCGTGTTCGAGATCGAGCAGTACGACCGGCTTCGGAAGGAGCTGTACAACAACAAGATTCGGATCGACCAGCAGCCCCCGCGGGTCACCATCCGGAAGAAGATCAAAGACGGCATCAAGGTGACCTCGACGGTCGACCAGCCGATGGACGACGACACGATCAAACAGGTCCTCCGCGAACACGGCTACGTCAACGCCGACGTCAACCTCGGCGAGGAACTCGACATCGACCGGCTCATCGACGGCGTCATGGACAATCGGGTGTACACGCCGTCCATCGTCACCGTCAACAAGACCGACCTCATCGAGCCTTCCTACAAGGAACAGGTCGACGAGGAGCTCCGGAAGCGAGACATCGACCCCGAGGAGGCGACGTTCATCTCCGCCGCCGAGGAGAAGGGCCTCGACGCGCTGAAGGAGCGCATCTGGGAGAACCTCGGGCTCATCCGCGTCTACATGGACAAACCCGGCCGCGGTGTCGACTGGGAGGAGCCACTCGTCGTCTCCGAGGGGGCGACCATCGAGGACGCACTCTCGAAGCTCGGCGGCGACTTCGAGGACCGGTTTCGGTTCGCCCGAATCCGCGGCCCGAGCGCAAAGCACGACGGGCAGCAGGTCGGGACGGAGCACGAACTCCAGGACGAGGACGTGCTGAAGCTCGTTCTGCGGAAGTAATCCGACTTCTCTCACACGTGTGCGAGCACGGGTGACGAAAAGTGAGCCGGGACTGGTGTTCCGCATCCGCTACTGGTTTCAACAGGCTGGCCGTACGTTCTCGTATGCAGGCAACGCTCGGCCACACCATGATGCGCGTCGAGGACCTCGACGCCAGTCTCGACTGGTACACCACACATCTCGACTACGAGGAGAAGGGCCGCTGGGAGGCAGACACGTTCACCAACGTCTTCCTCGGCCCCGAGGACGTCCACGCGGAGGGCGCGTTGCTCGAACTCACCTACAACCACGACGACCGCACGTACGACCACGGCGACGCCTGGGGACACATCGCGGTGCGGGTCGAGGATGTCTACGACGCCTACGCGGGGCTCATGGACGAGGGCGTCGAGGACTACCGTGACCCCGACTCCTGTGGCGGCTCCTACGCCTTCGTCCGCGACCCCGACGGCCACGAGGTCGAACTCGTCGAGCGCGACCACGGTGCGAAGTACAGCCTCGACCACACGATGCTGCGAGTGGAAGACGCCGACGCCGCAATCGGCTGGTTCACCCGCAAGCTCGAGTACGAGCTGTTCCGCCGCGAGGAGTTCGACGACTTCGCGCTCTACTTCCTGAAGCCCGAGGACGCCGCCAACGAGGCGATGAGCGTCGAGCTCACCTACAACTACGACGGCCGGAGCTACGACGTGGGCGACGCCTGGGGACACGTCGCCGTGCGCTGTGACGACCTCCACGAGACGTGGAACACGCTCGTGGCACGCGGCGCCGAGGACTACCGCGACCCCGAGTCCTGCAACGACCGCTACGCGTTCACCAAGACGCTCGACGGGCAGGAAGTCGAGATCGTCACGCGGGACTGAGCCGGGCCAAGCAGAAGTACCACACTCGTTGCGGAGAAAGCCAGGGACTCCACCGGACCCCCGAGGACTATCGTTGATTTAAATAATTTGTCCGCACACTTTGGGTCGTATACATACCGTTTGGCTCCGAAAAACAACCGATAGCACGTGTGTGCGTCCCGTTAACAAACAGGCCCACCACCACAAAGCATTTATAACAACGGTTCCTGCTTCTTCGATGTACCCCTACCCATGGTGACAGTAGCAAGTAGCCCCTTGTTCGGCCCGCATCCCACAGACGGACACGGGGAGAAAAGTGCTGCACCGACCGACAGAAACGACAAAACATGACATCAACACAAACGAAAGACAAGGTACGCAGCCTGTTCCTGGCTGCGCTCATGGTCACCTCTATCGCAGGAGGAGCCGTGGCGTTTACCGGGACAGTTGCTGCGACTGCAAACGCATCTGCGTCTGCAAATCCGGCTACGGTTGATTCTGGATCAACCCACACCGTGAGTGCAGATGCTGAAGGAGACAGCAGCTTAACTAGTATAGTTGTGGATTATAGTGTAGGTTCGCCTACATCTGACATAAGTAATGTCGGCCAAGGTGACGTGACTGTAATCGTCAACGGTAATGACGTCACTAACACCGTCACCGATGTCTCCAGTTCCAACAACGGTGAAACACTGACTATCACCCTCGACGGTACTACATCCGTCAGTGCTGGAGACACAGTCACTGTGGAGTACTCGGACGTCCAAAACCCGAGTACCGCTGGCAGTGCCCCCGTTGACATTACGATTAACGGTGAGCCCGCCGCAACGGCACAGGTGACCTACGATTCCACCGGTGCCTTCGACACGACTCAGAACGCAAACACCACTCGTGGTCTGACGGTTGAAGCTGCGAACGTGAGTGACACGAGTGCTACAGACAACGTATCCTACGTTGACGTGAACCTCGCCTTCGGCAGCCAAAGCACCGGCATCACTGCCGACGACGTCGAGCACGTCAACGTTGAACTGTACAACAGTGAAGGTCAGCTGATTGCCGAGAATCGGACCGTTCCGTACGACAGCCTCAACACGCGAGTGAGTTTCGACGGAACCGCTGCGAACACCTCTGACTCCGTAGAGAGAGTGTACGTTAGCGCACGACTCTCCGACTCGGCTTCCGACGGTGACACCATCGACGCCGGTGTCGAAGCGGTCGACGACTTCGATGGTTCGCTCCTCGTCGGTTCCAGCTACTACGACACGCAAGGTACGCAGATTCTCAAGTTCGATGAGGCGAACAACCGTGCACCCGGCGTGATTTCGGCCTACGTGAACTCCTTCACGCAAGGCGACGTCGAGAGCGCACAGGTGTTCATCATCAACACCAACACGGGGAACATCGTCAACCCTGACAACCCCCTGACTACGAACACGGACGGTAACACCCTGCCCCTTGGCGTGCCGTACGGTGACTACCGTGCACAGGCCCAGAAGGGCGGCTTCACCACCGAAACGTCTGCGGCTGCCTCGCTGACTCCAGCTGACGACAACCGTCAGCTCGACGTGACGCTGCAGGCGACCGCAGAGCCCAAACGCGTCGTTCTCGAGCCTGTCGATACGACTTCGGGTCCCGCCGATGACAGTACGCTCGTCGAATACCGTGCAACTGTGTACGGCCAGATCGGCGAGGAGACCGACGTGCGCCTCGAGGGTATCGATGTCACTCTCTCCGACAACGGTGACCTCATTACCCTCGGAGACGAGGACCAGTCTGTCACTGCTGGCGCCATCACGAACACGACAAACGCCAACGGTGAAACGTACTTCACCGCACGGTCAGGTGTCGTTCAGTCCGCAACGCTCAACGCAACTGTCACCAACTCCACCACGACGATATTTGACACCGCGCCGGTGCGCTTCGGCGTGCTGTCCGGTGAGGGTCAGTTCGTTGGCCAGGTGTTCGACGGCGACACCACAAGTGGTCTCGACGATGCAACTGTGTGGACGGTCACGTCGGCACAGTACCGGTCCAACACTATCTGGACTACGGTCGACGTCACTGACTTCGGTGCGAGCGCGGGAGACACGCTGTACTACCGCGTCATCGATCAGGACACCGGTGAAGTGATGGACAACGACGAGTACGAGGTTGAGGTTGGCCCCGACTTCGGTGAAGATGGTGGCCTTGAAACTCAGGTCCGGCTTGCGTCGGAAGTTGGAATCGCCGACCCCCTTGCGGGAATAGGTGAGCTTGAGGAAGATGACTCCTCCGGGCCTGGGATGTGGAACCAAGATGAACAGGTTGGTCTGGTCGACTCCCTGAACACGACCAACAACGATGTTGGTCAGGGCTTCTTCGCCACGGACCGTAACGACGACAGTCAGTCCGCGTTCCTCATCACGCCGCTCGAGGCGGGGAACTACACGGTCCAGGTTTCGACCAAGCAGACGAACGCAAGCCGCGAGGCTTCGATCGGTACTACACCGGACGATCCGTTCCAGAACGTCTCGGCGACCGACGTGGTCATCCAGACGTCCGAGAACCTGACCTCCGACCAGGCTGCAGCCGACAGCAGTGCTGACGGCCCGCAGCTGATCGATGAGACCAACGAGGACGGCGACTACCTGCTTGATCAGCTCTACACTGACGGGCAGGCAGGCGTCTACTACACGATCATCGCCGAGAAGACTGGCTACGATCGTGACTTCGCAGACGTTCTCGTCACCGAGAATGGCGCTACCTACGAGGACCAGAACGACGAAACCTTGGTGCTTGAGGAGCGTGATGTTGACCCGGTCGTCAACATCGACGCGATCGCGCTGCTCCCGTCGACGGACGCAGCGCCGTCGGACGCTGCAAACCCCGACGCATACGAAGAGTACGCGTACAACAACCAGTCTGATGGCTTCACGCAGGTTCTCCCCCGTGACGACTCCGCCGTCGAGGTTGACCTGCTCCAGACGACTGCCGAGAGCTCGGGCGACCCGATTAACGGCACCGTGACCGTGACGGTCCCCGACAATGAACTCGGCTCGACTGACGCCAACGAGGACAACTTCAACGGTGAGTGGACCAACGTTGCTGGCGGAACGATACTTAGCCAGGATTCGGTCAACAACACCATCACCGTTGCAACCGGTGATGACGGCCAGGCTATCCTCTGGCTTCAGTCTGACGTGTCCACGCAGGACCTCGGAGTCGTCACTCCGCCCGCAGGCACGCCTGCGGACGCAGTTACCGATGAAGGGTTCTTCTCGGGCGTCTACGCTCAGTCGACGACCGACGAGGGCGCAACGGACGCTACCGCAAAGGCCATTACCGGCATCACGCAGTTCGGTTCGCTCTCCGGTATCGTCACTGACGAGAGCAACAATCCGATTGCGGATGCCGGAGTCTGGGTGGAAGCGTTCCAGCTGAACGAAAACAGCGTCGAAGTTCGTATCGAGCGGCTCAACAACACGCACGCAACGGTCAGTATCTACGAGGACTCCTACAACGCCAGTCAGCCCGGCTTTGAACCGGCTGAGCTCGATAACAGCAACTTCCTGGTTACCAGTGAAGCAGTGGCGTTCGAGGACCTCGCAAACTACCGGTTCGAGGACTTCAACTCGACAGTGCGTCAGCAGTATGGTCTGGTCGCTCCGGACCCCGATTCCGGCTTCACGCTGTACACGAAATCCGACAACGACGCTGGCTTCCTTGGAAAGTACACGCTCCCGCGTGTGCCGGCCAAGGCATCCAACAACCAGTACAGCGTCCGCGCCGAGTCGCCGGTTCAGCAACTGCCCGGTCTCGGTGACGGTCAGACCAGAGCAAGTGTTACTGACGACGTGAACCTCGTCATCGTTGGTGCCACCCCGAGCGACTTCCAGGTGTCCAACCTCGGAGTCGACCCGGTCAACGCGACCAGCGGTGACACCGTGACTGTGACCGCCGACATCGAAAACGGTGGCTCCGTGGCGTCCACCGAGGATGCCACGATTGAGGTGCTGAACGGCAGTACCGTGGTGTCGACGCAGACCGTGACCACCGAGATCATCTCGGGCGGTGAGACGGTCACGATCAGCTCCGCCATCGACACGACCGGTCTCGATGCTGGTAGCTACACGGTTCAGGTGTCGTCCTCTGACGACACAGAAGCGACGACGCTGACGATCGAAAGCAGTGGCGATGAGACGACGACCATCCAGGACGTCCTCAGCGTCATCGACGAGTACAACAACGGCAACGCCACGATCCAGGACATCCTGGCCGTGATCGATGCCTACAACGCAGACAACTAACGAGATAGCGAACACAATCAACGACCTATGACAGACACAACGAAACAAGTCTGGGCAATCGGCCTGGCAGCACTGATGGTGCTGTCGGTCTTTGCGGCCGTTCCCGTATCTGCGTCCGCAACGCCGTCGCAAGCGGCTCTGACCGCTTCCGGCCCCGATTCGCCCGTCGACCAAGGGGGACAGTTCCAGATTGAATATACGCTCACCAATGATGGTGACGAAGACGCCGGCTCCGCAGCAATCGCTCTCGACACCCCCTCGGGTGTTGAGGCAGCGAGCGCAAGTGGAGACGGCCAGCTCTCCAATGGGGTAGTCATCTACCTCAGCGGAGTCGACCAGGGTTCGTCCGTCACGACGACGGTCACCTTCAACGTCGCTAGTGATGCCTCGACCGGTGACCTGGCGGTTACCGCAGACGGCGCCATGGGCGAGAGTGAATCAACCGTCGACACGTCCGTGACCGTCCAGTCGGCTGACGACGGTCAGGATGGCGACGACGGCGACGACGGCCAGGACTACACGCCTGAGATCGACGAGGGCGACCGTCTCTGGTCCGGCCAGGTCGCATACGAGACTGACTCCTTCGCCGCAGGCGAGAATGTCGAGCTCGAGCAGCAGGTTGAGGACGGCTGGACGTTCGAGACGGCTGTCAACAACGACGACGGTGTCGTCACTGTTGATACGTCCGGGCTCAGCACGGACACGTACCGCCTAACGAACAATGACGGCTCCACCACCGTGGAGTTCGACGTCACGTCCCAGCGGTTCTCCGTTGAGGACGTCTCGCCGGTGAACGTCACGAACGAGGCGCCCGACTCCACGACGGAGATCGAACTCGACTCGAACCGCAACGGCTACACTCTCTACATAGTCAACGACAAGCTCACCCCGAGTGAGACCGAGACGGTCTTCGGTGTGAGCGGCGACTACATCGACTGGAACGAGGACGGTGACAGCAACGACGAGGCTGACGCACTGCTTGTCACTAGCACTACGTACGGCATCGATTCGGTCCTGACCGCCGACTTCGACAGTGTCGACGACCAAGATACCGGTGCCTACGAGACGAACTTCGTCGTCGCAGACACTGGTAACGCAGCGAGCGCGACGGTGAACGTCGACCAGGCGCAGTCCGGGTCGGCCGACTTCGCCGCTTCTAACTCGCTGTACCAAGACGAACTCGGTGATCTCGCGCTGGTCACCGTGACGATGGACAACACGAAGACCGCCGCAGTTCAGATCGGTAACGCTGACGAAGGCTACACGGCCAACCTGACCGTTACCGACGAGAACAAGGACGGGTCGGTTGCGTTCATCGTCAACACTGCGTCGATGACGGACGACAACGCGCAGAACACGTTCCTGGCAGTTGGGGACGACAGCGTCACGCCGGTCGATGAGAGCTACTTCGGTAGCAACGAACTCATCGCAACTGGCGGCTACCAGCTTGAGATTGCAGCTGGCTCGGACACGACGGCTGACGCGCAGAACGTCGGCACGTTCGACATCCGACCGCGCAGCACGACTTCGCTGAACACCTGGACTATCCCGGGTAACGCCAATCTCGACGTCAACAATGACGGCGACGTTGACGGCGAAGACGTTACTGCAGGCATCAATGCAAGTGTCATCACCGAAAGCGATGACATTGCCAGTGGTGACTACCTGGTCCACGAGCTCGAAGCCAGCGGTCTCTCCGGCTTCGGTAACGTTCTCGCAGTCGCGAACAGCGACTCGGGCCTCGCCGGAGACGTCTCGCTGACGGTCACGGAGGCAGACCCCGCTCGGAACTTCGCTCCGCGCACGGTCAGCCTCAGCAGCGAGAACACGGACGTCATCGCGCCGTTCGGTGCAGACACCTACTACCTGGTGTCCGACACTGACGACCTGACTGCTGAGCGTGACGGTCGAACGTTCGACAGTCTCGTCGGTCACGGCGACTACGTCGCAAACCTCACGGTCGCTAAGGGTCCGCTCGCGGGCTCCCAGCAGACCGTGACGACGGAGTTCCAGGTAATCGAACGCAGCACCAGCATCGACGTTAACGACGAGGACATGGTTGTCGTCGAGTCTGACTCGGCCCAGACCATCTCCGGTGAGTCGACGCTGGCACCCGGTACGAAGATTAACTTCCGCCTGCCCGGCACGGACGCCGACTCCGGCGTTTCCTTCCTCGAGCAGGGTAGCGCGACAGTTCAGCCCGACGGCACGTGGTCTTTCGAGGCAAACTTCAGCGATGTCTCCGTCAACAGCACGTTCAGTGTGAACGCACGTGTCGCTGGGTCCACGGTCGCAACGGCTGACGGTATGGTCACTGAGGCCGCCGCACCGGCTTCGTTCGAGGTCTCCGACCTCAGCGCACCCGGTACGGTCACCGTCGGTGACGAAGTGACCGCCACGGCCACCGTCGCGAACAACGGTGGCACCGAGGGCACGACGACTGTCGAATTCACGTTCGGCGGTGACGTCGTCGACTCTCGGGAAGTCACGCTCGCACCCGGCGAGTCCAAGACCGTCGAGTTCAGCATCGCGGCTGACGTCGACGCGGGTACCTACACGCACGGTATCTCCGCGGGCGACTCCAGCCGGACGGCTGAGATAACGGTCGAGGCAGAGAGCACGCCGACGCCGACCGAGACGGCAACGCCGACGCCGACCGAGACGGCAACGCCGACTCCGACGGCGACGCAGACGGACACGCCGACCGACACTGAAAGCGATGATGGCGGTCAGCCCGGCTTCGGCATCGGTGTCGCACTCGTCGCTCTGATGGGCGCAGCGCTCCTCGCGCTCCGCCGTCAGAACTAGATAGCTAACTAACCGGACTTCGTCCGGTCCTTCGCGGTACTTCGTTTTCTTTCGGACGCTACATCCACCAGCGCCAGCAATGTCGATTCTCGCGACTGTCGGCACTCGTCACGTCGGTCAATCCGGAGAACGAATCCGTTTCAGTACTCGACGAGTTCCCTGGGTGCTCCAGCGAGTTCGCGAAGAGCGTCAGCCTCGATCGGGTGTAACTCTCCGGGGACGAGTAGCAGGTGCAGCGGGTCGCCGAACTCACGATCTGCGAGTGCACTGAGGCTGTCGGCCGTGACGAGTGGGTCGGGGCTGCCCGCACGGGCCACGACGACGCCGAGCGTGTCCGGCAGGTGTTCGGCCAGCTGACGGGCCGCGTGGTCGGCGGTCATGTACTCCTCGTGCGTGGGGTCGTCGCCGTCGGGGCCGCGGCCGACCTTGATGTCGAGGTAGACGACGGTGTGGAGGCCGCGCTCGCGGTTGTCCGCGATGGTGTCGAGGACGCTCTGGGGAACGCCGTCCCCGCCGTGAGCGTACTCGAAGGGGAGCGTAGTGGCCTTGCCGAACCGGTAGTTCTGGAGCCCAGTGAGGGAGCTGGTCGCGGTCTGTGCGGTCGTTCCGTGGATGACCCGGGTGTCGATTCCGTGCTCGTCAGCGCGGAGGCGGAGGTCGACGTGGGTCGTAGAGATCATCGTGTCGCCGGGAGTGAGGAAAGCGACGTCCTGGTCTTCGGCGGCGTCGAGGATCTCCCCTGGGTGCTGTTCGACGCCGGCCCGGTCGCGAACCTCGATATCGATGTCGTGGTACGCAGCGACGTCCTCGATGTCCGCGCCGACGAGCTTGCTCGTGTACAGTTCCGCGTAGGCGGCGTCAGCTGCCCGGAGCGCCTCCTGGCCCTCGACGGTGATGGACCGTTCGTCGTACAGGCCGAGACCGATGAAGGTGAGCATACCGGTGTTCGGGCGGCCGGACCGATAAGTTGGCCGTGTTCGGCTCACCCACCGAAAGCGAAGGCGTTAGGGCCGCCGCGAGGTAGGTTCGACCATGGACGTTCCCTGCGTTCGCGTCGAGCAGTCCGAGGGCGAGACGACGCGAAAGCGGCTCGCCGACGCGGAACTGCTCGACGACGAGTACGCGATTACCGGGGACGAGGGCTGGCTCTACCTCCCGGTGACCGACGCCGACGCGGTTCCCGGAGAATTCACCGTCGTCACATACGACGCGCCGACGCGGCGCACACCGACGACGCCGGCGGACATCCTCGGCGAGGACCTCAGCTACGAGCGGCTCGGCGACGTCGCCATCGTCGACGAGGACGAGCCGGCACGGGCCCGTGAAATCGCCCGGGCTATCGTCGATTCCGACCTCCCGGTCGAGACGGTCGTCGACCGCGCTTCGAAGATTCAGGGCGAGCTCCGCGTACGCGACTGGACGGTGCTCGTCGGGGAGGAGACGGAGACCGTGCACCGCGAGTACGGCCACGAGTTCGCGCTGGATCTCGACACCGTCTACTTCTCGCCACGGCTCGCGACCGAACGCCATCGCGTCGTCGAACAGGTCCAGCCGGGCGAGCACGTCTTCGACATGTTCGCCGGTGTCGGGCCGTTCGCGATTCCGGCCGCGGCGCGCGGGGGCGAGGTCGTCGCGGTGGACCTGAACGAAGCCGCCGTCGAGTATCTCCGCGAGAACGCGCGTCGGAACGACACGACGGCCCAGCTGACCGCCGTCCAGGGTGACGTCCGTGACGTTGGCGAGAGATACCACGACTGGGCCGACCGCGTCGTGATGAACCTCCCCCACAGCGCGGAGGAGTTCCTCGACACTGCGGTCGCCGTCGCCGGCGACGACTGCGTGCTCCACTACTACGACATCCAGCACGAGGACGACCGATTCGGCCCGGGCGAGCGCGCGATCCGTGCGGCCGCAGAACCCGCGTACGATGTCACGGTCGAGGAGCGGCGAACCGTCCGCTCGTACGCCCCTCACGAGTACAACGTCTGCCTGGACGTTCGCCTGACGAGAGCGTGACTCCCGGGGCGATTCGCAACCCTTATTGTACTCATCGGACAACGGGAGAGTGCGCACGGAGCGCCGGTGTAGCTCAGACTGGCTAGAGCGATTCCTTCGTAAGGAATAGGTCGAGGGTTCAAATCCCTCCACCGGCTTCTACCATTTTGCGTATAATCTCGTTGGTTATATCCGGGCATCGGGAGGGATCCCGCTATCGTATCCCATAGGCTGCTTGATAGCCTTGAACGATGTAGTCGCTGTAGAGATCAGCCAGTCCGTGAGGAGAACATATAATTTTTGATAACATGGGGCCTTCTGCTGGTATACGCACTACACCTTTGGCGTCCGCCCAGTGAGTGCGGCCGCACTCGGGCTACCCGCCGTGGGAGAGACTTGATCGCGGTGGGTCTTGGCCTTTGAAACTCGAACGCACCTGCTGTGTTTTATCGACCCGCGTCGGGCCATCGACTCTCTGGGGGCGTATAACTCAGATGGATGATAGAAAGTGGTTTCGATCTCTCTGAGCTGGTCCTGAAACGTCGTGTAGCACGGTGCGAGAAGAGTGGCGATCTGAGTAAATTCCTCATGACTCGGGAAAGTGAATCCGTACATCGTTCCCGTCGATTGTGACTCGGCCACCGGAGTACCAGACGTGCCAGTAGACATACCAGATTCCCAGCCCTTGTGGGTGCCGTATCTGATTGAGGTCTATTTCGCCCGCCAGCACTTCCTGTTCGATGCTGGAAAGACCACCGTCGACAGTTGTTATCTCGAGAGTTATTGACTCGTCCTGTGTGACAGTAACTTTCGCCGTCGGATTGGAGATTGTGGTATCCCTGAATACGACGCGAAGCAGTTCGCCAAGTGCCTCGTGAAGCGACGGAAGGCTGGCGACTGTGACCGATTCTGGCGAATCAACTGGCAGGTTGGCCTCCGGATACTCGTCTCCCACGTCTGAAACGGCTTTCTCGATCTGTCCGGCGAGATTGACTCTCTTGGGTGTCGGGTCAGCCTCTATCACGTCGTGGATGTTCCGTGCCATCTCGGCAGACCCGTCGAGGTCAGTCGCTGCCATCAGAATCCTGTTTCCGTAGGACTGTAACTGGTCGTCGTCGGCCTCTTCAATAACCGACGCG
The DNA here is from genome assembly GCF_024609245.1 of Haloarchaeobius sp. FL176. GTDB lineage: Archaea > Halobacteriota > Halobacteria > Halobacteriales > Natrialbaceae > Haloarchaeobius. The sequence continues at coordinate 372,678 of NZ_JANJYH010000001.1, read as the reverse complement.
TGGCCCTGGATGATGGTCAGCTTATTCCGGATGTTGTGGCGGAGAAACCTGTTCGTCACGTCGAGTTGTTGCTCCCGCTCTGAGAGGCGAGTGATATCCCGTCCTTCGGCGATTAACAGCTCTATGTTACCGCTGTCGTCGACGACTGGCCGGACAGAGAAGTCGATAACTGCCTCTCTATCGGCACCCTGGACGGAGATCTGTTCCCGGAACAGCTCTTCGCGTCGGGCCGTCTCGACGGCCTCTCTTGCTGTTCGTTTGGCCGTCTCGTTTGATTGGAACCAGTATGCGTCCCAGATCTTCTGTCCGACGAGTGTCTCGCGACTGCGCCCGGCGAATTCGATTGCTGTCTGGTTTATCTCAAGCAGTGTTCCGTCGGGCGACATAATTCCGGTGAACTGGTAGGTGTTGTTGAAGACTGCTTCGAAGCGGCGTTCCCGCTCCTTTCTGTTGGAGATATTCCGCCCCACGCCGGTCACACCGCGCAGACTACCATCAGCATCTTCCAGCGGAGCACCAGTGAACTCGAAGGGGACACGTTCACCGTCGCTGGTTTCGAAGGCTGATTCGACTGTCACCGACCGACGATCCTCAATAATCGACTGGAAACTGGTTGCGATCTTTTCGACTTCGTCTGCCGGGACGAAATCGGTCACGATCATCTCCTCTATCTCGTCTGCGTCGTAGCCCGTTTCTGCCTCGAGTTGGTCGTTCCACCGGAGCAGGGTGCTGTGGGTATCGAACGTGTACAGCACGTCCGGGATTGCATCGAAGATGCTCTGGACCATTTGCTGTTGTTCGCCCAGACGGCGCTGTCGGAGACGCTGTTCGGTCACCTCGCGAGACGCCCCTGCAATTCTCCTTACATTTCCATCCGCGTCGAAAATCGGCTCGGCCTGAATCGAGACTCGCCGTTGAGATTCTTCGGTCGAATCGACCCGAAGTTCGATTTCGACTGACTCTCCGGCTCTGAGACGGTTGACTGCCTTCTCGGCACGTGGGCGGTCTTCGGGGTGAACAGCCTCCAGAAACGCCCGTGGGTCGTCTCGCAGTTTTGCTTCCGGTTGCCCCCAGACTCTGGAGTACGCCGAGTTGACGAACAGTACTTCATCCCAATCCGCGGAAATGAGCCAGAGAACGTCGTCTGTCGCCTCCGTGAGTTCGCGGACTTTCGCCTCCGAATCGCCGGGTGTCTCACTTGCCACTGCGAGGAGTCGACTGGCAACTGTCTCTGTCTGGTCCGTGTCGGGATCGTTTCTGATATATTCTGAGACACCCGTCGAGATTGCGTCGCTTGCAATCTGCTCACTTCCGCTGTGTGTATACAGTACGAACGGCAGGTCGGTATCGAAATCTCTGATGTGACTGAGGAAAGCTACCCCGTCTTCGTCTGGCAACTGATAGGTCGACAGAACACAGTCGAAGGCATCGGTTGTCAGACGGTCGAGTGCCTCGCTGACGCTATGGGCAGTCTGAACCACCAGCGCGTCCGCAGCACTGGATAATTCGTCGCTGTCGAGAGCGACCATAGAGTCTGCATCGTAGACAAACAGTGTGCGGACCCTCTCCTCCATACGCTTTTCTCTGGCTGTAATCAGTAGTGTTCTTTGGAATGTTCAGTCTCCGGATAGCGACGAAGAGAAAGCCAACGACGAGCAACACACCCGAAGAAAGCGTTCTCGTAGTGACACGGACGGGTCGCCGTGTTGCCGTTCCGAAACGTGACCGGACCGGCTTCGAATCTAAGAATATCCCCGTCGATTTCGTAGCACATCGACCCTGCTCCGACTACTGAATCCGCGAAACAGCCGACAGAGTGGCGGTTACGTGTTCGTGACGTACCGGTACGCGTTCACGACGAGGACGATCACACCGGTGAGGAGGGTCAGCGCGACGACTGCCAGGATGATGCCGAACAGGACGTTACTGAAGCGGCCCTGGATCTGGACGATGAGGTCGTTCGCGAGGTCGAGGACGAGGAGCGAGAGGATGAGGAACAACTGGATGAATGCGAAGGGCTTGAGCCAGGCGTTCTGCTTGAGGAACCCCCCCTCGACGCGGGCCGGGCTTTGGAGGTCGCCGTCGGAGCCGTTTTTGGCGCTCATGTGGACGCATCTCGAACGGAGAGTGATAAAAATTGCCTGTTGTCCCGGTCAGTTCGGGGAGGGGGAGTCCGCCTCGGGGTCGGAGGGCTCGACGGTGGTCCGGTCGGATTCCTCGACGGCTTCCCACGCGCGGGCGGTCTCCCCGTCGGGCCCACCCTCGGTCTCGGCTTCGACCTTCTCGGCGAGGAGGTCGACGGCCATCCGGTTGGCGCCCTCGGGGATGATGACGTCGGCGTTCTTCTTCGTGGGGTCGACGAACTGCTCGTGCATCGGCTTGACGGTGGAGAGGTACTGGTCGATGACGCCGGCGAGTTCGCGCCCCCGTTCGAGCACGTCGCGGCGGATGCGGCGGAGGATGCGGACGTCGGCGTCGGTCTCGACGAACACGCGGAGGTCACACATATCGAGGATGTCGTCGTCGTAGAGGGCGAAGATTCCTTCGACGACGATGACGTCCGAGGGGGAGACAGTGACGGTCTCGTCGGTTCGGTTGTGTATCTCGAAGTCGTACTGGGGCATCTCGATGGGCTGGCCCATCAGCAGCGAGTCGAGCTGGTCGACGAGCAGCTCCCACTCGAACGCGTCGGGGTGGTCGTAGTTGACCTCCTCGCGCTCTTCGAGTGGCATGTGCGAGAGGTCCTCGTAGTAGTTGTCGAGGGGGATGCGTGTCACGGCCTCGCCAACTGTGTCTGCGACCTCGCGGGCGACGGTCGTCTTCCCCGCCCCCGTTCCGCCCGCGATACCGATTACGAACGTCGGGATAGTCATCGTGGGTACAAGGCGGTGGAAGCGGTTTGAATCTACGGATTCCCGTTCCGGGTGCGTTAACTGGCGTCGGTCCCTCGGCACGACCATGCGAACCACGAGCGGGCGGTTCCGTGCGCTGGCGAGCCCCCGGAGCGACGAGGAGTGGGTGTTCGTCTCGCTACCGGAGCCCGACGAGGACCCGGACGCCCACGAGTACGAGCCGACCTTTGTCGCCGACTCGGACGCCCTCGGGGACGTGGTGCCGGGCGCACTGGTGTCGGCGACGCTGGACTGGGAGGCGTCGCCGCCGACGGTCTCGGAGCTGGCCGTCGAGCGCGCGACGCGATATCGTTTCGTGCCGGAGACGACGAATCTCTTCGAGGCAGCGCAGGACGCCTGGGCGGAGGCTGTGACCAGTGGATCCGGGATGAACTCGACGGTGCTGCGCGACACCGACGGCGAGGAAACGGGCGTCTGTTACGTGTTCGGGGACAGCAGCGGCGAGCTGTTCGCCGGGTTCGAGCGTGGTACCCGGCCCATCGAGCCGCTGGTGCTACGGGTGAACCGTTCGCGGGACGACGACGGTGTGGCGCGCTCTGTGTTCGTGCTCGACCCCGTCGGCGACCCGTTCGTCGCCGTCGCAGTTGCGTTCGACCGGGAGGGACTGCTCGCACGGACGATGCGCGACACGTACCTCGACGACTGACCGGACGTCGGCCCCAGTTCTCGTACGGGAGCTGCTGTATACGCCCGTCGGGGTACATGACGTATATCTCCTCGACGCCGTCGCTGCCGTCGCGGCCCACCTGAGGCCCCGGACGCAGCTGCACCCCGGGGACACGCCGCCGCTGGTGGCGCTGATTGTGGGCTACACGGCTCTCTCCCTGTGGATTCTCGCCCGACCAGTCGGCGGGTGATTCGACGGGCGAACCAGAACGGTTTTTTACAGGTTCTCGCTAGGGGATTACATGCAACGCCGCCAACTCCTCCGGACGCTGCCCGGCCTGGCCCTCGCCGGCGCAGCGGGATGTCTCGGCGACGGTGGTAGCGAGGGCGACGGTACCGGAACGCCGACGCCGACGCCGACCGCGACCCCGACAGAGACAGCCGTGACAGACGGGCCCGACGGCGTCTACGTCCAGTCCTACCTCGAAGGGATGGCGATGCCGGAGTCCGGCATGTCGATGGGTGGCGACTACTCGTTCGGCCTGATGCTCGCGGTGCCCCACAACTTCTGGACGGTCACCGGCAGCGACCTCTCCAGACACCAGCGGGAGGACAGTCAGTCGGTCCACCTGATGGTCCAGGTCTGGGACGAGGAGACGGGCGTGGTCCTGCCAGAATCCGGCGTCAGCGTCGAGATACTGCAGGACGGCGAGACCGTCAGCGAGGAGGTCATCTACCCGATGCTCTCCCAGCGTATGGGCTTTCACTACGGCGGGAACTTCACGCTCGCCGGCGACGGGAGCTACACCGCCCGTGTCTCCGCCAGCCCGCTGAGCGCCGAGCCGATGGGGTCGTTCGCCGGCCGGTTCGACGAGCCGACGACCGTCGACCTCGGATTCGAGTTCAACCAGGCCGTCCGTGACCAGCTCACCATCGAGGAGCTCGACCAGGCCGGCGACCCCGGTGCGATTCGTCCGATGGACATGGGCATGATGCCCACCGGCGTCGCCACGTCCCCCGGAGAGCTGCCGGGCGAGACCGTCGGCACCCAGAGCGTCGACGAGGCGGAGTTCGTCCTCAAAGCCGCCGAGAACGAGCTCGCTGGCGACGCAGGCGCCTACCTCTACGTCTCGGCCCGGACGCCGCACAACGACCTCGTGCTGCCGATGATGTCGATGGACGCGACGGTCACACGCGGCGGCGAGGACGTTTACGACGGCCAGCTGTCCCGTGCCATCCACCCTGACATCCAGTATCACTACGGGACGCGAGTCGACAGCCTCGAGTCGGGAGACGAGGTCGAGATCACCGTCGTCACGCCGCCACAGGTCGGCCGCCACGAGGGCTACGAGACCGCCTTCCTGCGGATGGACGGGGCGAGCTTTACCGCGTAGCGACAGTTCTTTCCCGGCGGCTTCCCCACGGAACGACATGCGCAGACCGCTTGCCCTCCTGCTCGCGTTCGCGATGGTGTCGACGCTGGTGGCGACGCCCGTCGCGGCTCACGGGAGCCACGTCAGAGCGGACCCGCAGGTCTCCGACGATGGGACCATCGTGGTGGAGTCGATGTTCTCGGTGAACGGTGGCTACCTCGTCGTCCATCAGGACCAGGGTGACCAGCCGGGCCGGCCCGTGGGTGTCGTCGACATCGACAGCGGCGCTCGCTCGAAATTCGAGATACAGATCGACCAGCAGTACTGGGACGAACACGAGGGGAATCGCACCTACTGGATCGTCCTGCACCGTGACAAGAACCCCGACGACGGCGGATTCGACCCGATGGTCGACAGCTCCGTCACCGGACTCCACGGGAGCTACGTCGCCGCCCGAATCCCCGTCGGGAAGAGCGCCGACGGTCCGGCCCGAGTGCTGGCCGCGGAGTACAACGGCCAGCGCGCCGACTCCCCCTCGGTGACGCTCTCCCGCGTCCAGCTGAACCAGCCCGGCTACGTGGTGCTCCAGCGGGTCCAGGCCGGTGCGCCGACCGAGGTGGTCGGGACCCGCAGTCTCGACGCTGGCAGCTACGACAATCTCTCCGTCGACATCGACGATTCGCTGTTCGAGTCGATGAGCGTTGACGGCACGCAGTCGCTCGCTGCGACGCTCCACACGTCCGACAGCGACGGCTCCTTCGACGCCGAGGGCGACGGGGTCGTCGCCCCGGACGGACAGCCCGTACGGACGTTCTTCTCGTTCTCGAAGGTAGAGAACGCGTCGGCGACCACGCAACCGCTCATCAACACGCCGGAAGGGACCCAGCAGGGGACGACTGCCGAGACGGCGGGTGCGGGCGAGACGGCAGCCGAGACGACCGAGAGCGGTGAATCGACCGGGTCGACCCCCGGCTTCGGGGTGGTCGCCGCGCTCGTCGGGACGTTGCTCGGAGCGTTCGTCGTTCGCCGTCGCCGCCGCTGACGGTCGCCGTCGCGGCGAGCACCCACCTATTTGGTCGCGGTCACCCAACGACGCGACGTGTCGAAGGGACCGGGACTGACCGCGTTGCGCGCGGCGCTGAGGGACTGGCGGCGGAACGTCGTCGCACTCGTTCTCGTCGTGGCTCCGCTCGCGCTCGCGCTCGTCGCCGGGTCGCGGGTCGCGCTGTACGGTGCCGCACTCGCCGCGTTCGTGGTCTGGATGGCCTGGTTCGTGCTGACCGCGGTCGACTGGCTGGAGCGGGCGGACTTCTGAGCGCCCCACGGAGGCGTCGCAGCAGCGGTCGTGTCGAGGCCTCAGCGGTGGAGATGGACAAACACGGTGGACAGCGCCCCGGCGTGCTCGGGCGGGGTGTGATCGATGCGCGTGCGACTCGCGAACCTCCGGAGGGTCGGCCGCGTCACCCCATAGTTCAGCGGTAAGCTTTGGCCTTCGAATCTACCCGGGATCGGCCAGTATCGCCCGTATTCCGCCGGATGCGCCGTTCTCCAGAGCACCTGGCGAGACCGAATGATTCTACTCGGTGCCAGCCGCGCTACGCATCATGAGGGAGACGATCACAGACCTTCTGGCAGGGAACGCCGAACACGCCAGGGAGTTCGTGGACCGGTTCGACGACGTACAGGACGCACAGCACCCGGAAGCCGTGACGGTCTGTTGTTCGGACTCCCGAGTCCTTCAGGACCACGTCTGGGGCAACGACCGGCCGGGACGGCTGTTCACCTGCGGGAACATCGGCAACCGGGTCGTCCAGGAGAGCGACGCGGGACCGGTCGTGTCGGGGGACGTGCTCTACCCGCTGGCGCATACGGGGACCGAGGTCGCGCTGGTCGTCGGCCACACCGGCTGTGGGGCGGTGACGGCGACCTACGACGCCCTGACGGAGGGCATCGACGAACCGGCGGGCATCGAGCACTCGGTGTCGTTGCTCAGTGACTTCCTTGAACCCGGCGTCGAGATGCTCCCGGCCGACCTCGACCGTTCCACGGCGGTGAACCACCTCGTGGAGTACAACGTCGACCGGCAGGTCGAGTTCCTGCTCGAGAGCGAGGACGTCTCCGACGGGGTGACAGTCGTCGGCGTCGTCTACGACTTCCAGGACAGCTACACTGAGCGCCGTGGTGAGGTCCACGTCGTCAACGTGGACGGCGACCGCGACGTGGCGTCACTCCGGGAAGAGAACCCGGAAGTGGCGGACCGCATCCGGCGACGCTGGACGTACTGACTCGCGTGCGGGCGACACAGGCACTGGAGCGTCTCCCCTCCCACCGCTTACTCGGGCGCGCGAGCCGCGACTCCCTCGGTGATATACACGTAAAGCGGGACGACGGCGGCGAGGACCGCCTCGTCAGATTCGTATTCCGGCCGCCGCGACTCGTCTCCGCTGCCGCCGCCACGGCGGTTGTGTGCGGGGACGCAGGGTCCGGTGGAGTAGCCCGCTGATCGGTTCGCGGTCGACAGCCAGCTCGAAACCAAATCTTTATTTCACGTGCCAGAGGCCCGTTTCATATGGCAGATGTCGTTCAATCGATACGAGAGCTACCCACCTGGGTAAAACTACTCGTCGCACTCGCCGTCGGGATGTTCGTCCTCATCCCGCTCCTGGTCGTCCTCGCCGCCGTCGTGGGGGCGTTCGTTCTGAACGTCGGAAGCAGCGCCGACATGGCCGAGGCCCCACAGGTCGAGTTCGCGACGAGCTACGACGAGGCCGCCGGCGAACTCACCATCACGCACGAGGTCGGTGACTCGTTCGAAGGCGGCGACGTCGCGGTTGAAGTCGACGGCGAGACGCAGCCCTGGCCCGGTTCCGGCACGGTCACACAGGGAGACAGCGTGACAGTATCAAACGTCCAGGCCGGTGACACCGTCAGGGTTCTCTGGACGGGCTCCGATGGCGCATCAATGGTTCTGCTCCGCTACGAGGTCTGAGTCGCCGCTGACAGGCTACCGGGACTCTCGCTGTTCGACCTTGTTCAGCTCGATGAGCAGCCGGAAGATGGCCTTGACGAGGTTGGCGTCGACCTCGAAGCGTTCGGCGTTCGCGCCGGCGCGGTCCATCACCGCCTGCTCCTGCTGTTCGTCGGTGGTCGGCAGGTTCTGGTCGGCCTTGACCTCCGCGATGGTGTCTGCGACGTACGTCCGTCTCGCGATGAGTTCGACGAGGTCGCGGTCTATCTCCTCGATCTCCGCGCGGAGTTCGTCGAGGGTCATCTCGTCCGGCAGCCGGTCTGTCGTGTCGTCGTGTGCCATGTAGTTCCCTCTCTCTCGGTCCAGTGTCCTGCGAGCGATTCGAGTGCGTCCTGACTCCCGACGGCGACGTAGCTGGGGCCGGTCCCCGAGAGCGAGACGCCGTCGACGGCGGGCATCCCCTCGAGCAGCGGTTCGGTGGGGAAGCCGAGCGCGCCACAGAAGGCGAAGCCGTTGACCGTCATCGCCTCGCCGTAGCGGCCGTCGAGCGCGAGGTCCGTGACGAGGTCCGCGAGCGGTGCGACCCGTTTGCAGCGCTCGACGTCTGCGTCCGCGCTGAATGCCTGCGCGTCGGGCCACCAGACGAGCACGTCCCAGTCGACGACCTCGTGGCTGAGGAGCTCGTCGCGCTGGTTGTCGGTGACGGTGACGCCACCGAGCATGCTCGCGCTGGCGTCGTCGAACGCGCCGGTGACGGTGACACCGGCGTCGCGGGCGGCCCGCACGCCGAGGCGGCAGGCGTCGAGTGGGTCGGGGTCGACGCCGAGCGCGTCGGCCGTCGCCAGCACGGTCGCGTTCGCTGCCGCGCTCGAGCTCTTGAGGCCGGCGGCCATCGGGACCTCGCTCTCGGTGTGGACCGTCGCGCCCTCGCCGTCGCCCCACTCCGCGACCGCGAGTTCGGCGCAGCGCTCGACGAGTGTGGTGTCGGCAGCTGGCGCGTCCGCCACTTCACCGCTGTACGCACCGGTCGCGTCGAGGTCGACCGTCGCCGTCGTCTTCAGGTCGATGGCGAAGGCCGAGCCTCGACCGGTCGCGAGCGCGTTGCACACCGTCCCCGCGGCGGGGGCGACGGCGCGGCCGTGGCCGTCCATGTGCGACCGGATGACGAGGGGGAACTTGGGGGTTGTGGTGCCACCCAAACCTGCCACTCCGGCAGGGGTTCATCCGAGCGACGGTCGCTCACTGCATCGCGTCGCTTTTGCCCACCGGCGAACAAGTCGGGAGCATGAGCAACCGGAGCGACATCGCGCCGAGCACGCTCGGCGTCGAACTGCAGGACGGCGGCGTCGTCGTCGAGTACACCGACGGGCGGGAGACGTTCTACAACGGCGTCCCCCAGCGGAAGGAGGACTCGGTGCGCTGTCCGCCGGGCAAGCACGTCCAGATTCTCGTCACCGACCCCACGGAGACCGAGGGCGTCATGCTGTACGTCAACGACCGCAAGACGCACGACGACATCCTCGACTCCACCGGTGTCGGCCGGGTCATCCTCGACCCAGACGAGGAAGAGGAGGTGTTCCCGGGCGTCACGGTGCGCACCGAGGGCTACGCCGTCGTCGTTGAGGCCGACCCGGAGACCGCCCGCGGCCGCGTCTTCGTCTTCGCCGAGGACGAGATGAGCGAGCACTCCTACGAGGTCGTCTGATGCCACTGCAGCGCCGCTGGGAAGCGTTCGAGCGGTCGACCGTCGCCGGCGCGCCCGACAGGCTGGGAGTGTACGAACTCGGGGACGCGGACGGCACCGTCGTCGAGGTTGGGCACGGCGTCCTGCGCGACGAGCTGAAGGACGCGCTGGCGTACCGCGACGCCGCGAAGGTGCGCTGGACCACCGCCCAGACGCGCGAGCAGGCGGCCGACCTCGCGGCCGAGCAGGAGGCGAAGCTGTAGCTACTGGATGTACGACGGGTCCTCGCCGTCACAGTCTGCCTCGTGCATTCTGGCGTCGTCCCGGTCGTCGAACAGCAGCCCGCAGTCTTCGCACTCGTACCAGGTCTCGCCGTCTCGCTGTGTCGTGGCGACCATGGTCGAGACAACGACGGCAAGAACCATCGGTGTTTTCCCGGGCCTGTCCGGGTCGTGAGTCCGAGACTGAAGCCGGGTTCGATGTCACGAGAGGACAATTCTCAAGAGCGTCCGACCGAAAGGAACCAGTATGAGTGCCGAGGGAGGGACGGAAGTGCTGTTGACGGTGCGAGCCGCCGAGAAGCGCGACGCCGGCCGAGGGGTCGCCCGCGTCACCGAATCGGCGCGTCGTGACCTGGGGGTGTTGAGCGGCGACACCGTCCTCGTCGAGGGCTCGCGTCGCACGGTCCTGAAGGTGTGGCCGGCCGACGCCGACGTGCCGGACGGGGTCATCCAGATCGACGCCGACGCGCGGGCGAACGCCGGCGCGAACGTCGGCGACCAGGTCCGCGTCTACGCCGAGGAGGTCACGGACGCGACGACGATCCGGCTCTCGCCGCCGGAGTCGCTACGTGACGTCCCCGACGGCATCGTCGAGCGGGCGATTACGCGCGACCTGGAGGGCCACCCGGTCAGCGTCGGCGAGCGCATCCGGCTGGAGCGCATCGCGGCGGAGCCGTTCCGCATCGCCGAGACGACACCCGAGTCGCCGGTCCGCATCACGGCCGGCACCCGAATCGTCGTCGAGGGGACTGGGTCCACGACGACGCCGAAGACAGCGACGAGCGGCCAGTCGGGCACCGCCGGCGGTGCCACGTCCGAGCGCGGGAGCGGTGGTTCCTCGGCGTCACAGCCCAGCGAGCCGACCTCGGGGGTCACATACGAGGATATCGGCGGCCTCGACGACGAGCTCGAACTCGTCCGAGAGATGGTCGAGCTGCCGCTCTCGGAGCCGGACCTGTTCCGGAAGATGAGCATCGATCCGCCCCGTGGGGTGCTCCTGTACGGGCCGCCGGGGACGGGGAAGACGCTCATCGCGAAGGCGGTCGCCAACGAGGTCAACGCTTCGTTCCACCACGTCTCCGGGCCCGAGGTCATGTCGAAGTACAAGGGCGACTCGGAGAAGAAGATCCGCGAGACGTTCCAGGCGGCCCGGGAGGACTCGCCGGCCATCGTCTTCTTCGACGAGATCGACTCCATCGCGGGAAAGCGCGACGACGAGAGCGACGTCGAGAACCGCGTGGTCGCCCAGCTCCTCTCGCTGATGGACGGGCTCGAGTCCCGGGGCGACGTGGTCGTCATCGGGGCGACGAACCGGGTCGACAGCATCGACGCCGCGCTCCGCCGAGGCGGCCGCTTCGACCGCGAGATCGAGATCGGCGTGCCGGACGAGAACGGGCGTCGGGAGATCCTCGACGTGCACACCCGCGGGATGCCGCTGGCCGACGACGTGGACCTCGACCGCATCGCGCGCCGGACTCACGGCTTCGTCGGCGCGGACCTCGACAGTGTCTCCAGCGAGGCGGCGATGATCGCCATCCGGAACCGGCCGACGGAGGAGGAGGCCCGCAGCGAGTGGAACCAGAACCCGACGGTCGGCCGCTCGGACTTCGAGTCCGCGCTCGCCTCCGTCGAACCCTCCGCGATGCGGGAGTACATCGCCGAGAAGCCAAACGTGAACTTCTCCGACGTGGGTGGGCTGGACGACGCCAAGGAGACACTTCGCGAGGCCGTGGAGTGGCCGCTGGCGTACGGGCCGCTGTTCGAGGCGGCGAACACCACGCCGCCGTCCGGCGTGTTGCTGCACGGCCCGCCGGGCACCGGGAAGACCCTGCTCGCCCGCGCGCTCGCCGGCGAGTCCGGTGTGAACTTCATCCGGGTTGACGGCCCCGAACTGCTCGACCGCTACGTCGGCGAGTCCGAGAAGGCGGTCCGGAAGGTCTTCGAGCGCGCCCGCCAGTCCGCACCGAGCATCGTCTTCCTCGACGAGATCGACGCCGTGGCGGGCCAGCGCGGGAGCGAGACGAACGAGGTGACAGAGCGCGTCGTCTCCCAGCTGCTGACCGAGCTCGACGGGCTCGCGGAGAACCCGAACCTCGTCGTGCTCGCCGCGACGAACCGCAAGCACCACGTCGACGACGCGCTGTTGCGTCCCGGCAGGCTCGACACGCACATCCTCGTGCCCGAGCCGGACGAGGCGGGTCGTCGGAAGATATTCGAGGTCACCGTCGAGGGTCGGCCACTGGGCGACGACGTGGACCTGGACGAACTCGCCGCACGCACGGAGGGCATGACCGGCGCGGACATCGACGGCCTCGTGCGGGACGCCTCGATGCGCGCTATCCGAGAGATAGCGGAGGGAATCCCGGCGGAGGAGGCCAACGAGCGGACCGCCGACCTGGTCATCGAGATGGCCGACTTCGAGGCGGCGCTGGAGCGGCTCCACGGTCAGTAGGACGACTACGCGGGCCATCTCCACGCCGCAAGAGTTCGGGTGACACAGTTTCCGGGCGGACGGACCGTGCGGGCGGCCGGCGTCAGTTGTTCCAGTAGATGTCGGTCGCCCGGTGGCGGTCGTTGTACGCCTCCAGTCCGCGGCCCATCACGCCGCGGAGCGCGAGGTCGTCGTACAGCGTGGAGTGGGTGTAGTCGACGAACGTCATCGGAATCACGAGCTGGTCGTCCTCCCGGAGCACGCTCCCGATGGCGGTGAAGGCGTGTTTGTGGCGCTCGTCGTGGACGCGCCCCCCGAACACCGGCGTCGTCTGTTCGTACGCGGACACGGAGTGCAGTGCCTCGACCGAGCGGTAGACGAACTCGTAACAGAACAGCCCGCTGTTGCGGCCGTCCTCCAGTGCCTCGAAGGCCGTCGGGGACTCGAAGTGCTGGCGCAGGTCCACGCTGCCGAGCAACACGTTGTCTTCGACGGAGCCGGCCGCATACCTGGGGATGTCGTAGCTGGTGTGTCCGCGGAACGCGCCGACGAGGCCGTCGACGACGGCCTTCGGCTCGCGAGGGTCGGCACCCGCGAAGGCCTCGACGGTCGCGGGTTCGACGTCCGTGTAGCGGTTCTCCCGCAGCCAGGCGACCGCACCGGGCCGCGCGTCGCCGTCCCGGACCCGCTCGAAGAACGGCTCGTACGTCGAGAACTCGAACCGCAGGCCGTCGACCGCTGCCGGGTCCTCGTCGACCATCCGGGCGAGCGTGTCGTCGGCGGCGACCAGCGGCTCGAACAGCTCGAAGCCGAGTTCGTCGTCGAGCGCCCGTGCGTCGGCGCTGGTCGCCGTCGCGAGGTCGAGTGTCTCGTCGACGCCGTCGCCGGAGAGGAAGGCGGTCCGGTCCGCGAACACGAGTTCGTTCCCCTGGACGCTCGTCCAGGTCCGGCGGGGGTGGAGCCGCTGGCCGGCGACCGTCGCGAGGTCCTGGTCGCGGAGGTTCGTCCCCTCGAGGATGCCGTAGCCGACCACCACGTTGTCGAGGGCCTTCGCGGAGCCAGCGAACCCAACGGTGCCGAGTGCGGTGAGTGCGCGACGGCGGGTGACCCGCGGGCCACCGTCGGAGCCGCTCTCGGCTGGAGAGTCGCTGGCGACGCTGTCACCGTCGTCTGTAGCGTCGCTCCCCTCGTCGCCGGACAGCGAGAGTCGTTCGCGAAGGGAGTCCCAGTTCACGCTCTCATCGACGGGATTCCCCGGCCTAAAAGTTCCGTCCCCGGCCGCCCGAACCGATTAGTGGCCGTCGCGACGAGTTACAGCCATGTTCGACGCCGTCGAGCGGGTCCAGCTCGTGGAGGTGGTCGGACTCGCCGCCTTCCTCCTCGTGGGTGTCGTCGGGGTCGCGCTCGGGACCTGGAGCTTCCTCTCCGTCTTCGTCGAGCTTCCGGACCTCGTCGTCCAGCAGGTCGGGGGCCTCGACGAGGTGTCGTACCCCCTGGTCCTCCTCAGTGGTCTTCTCGGGCTCGCGCTCGCCGTCGTGTTGATGCTCGGCTGGCTGTACGTCGCGTCGACAGCCTACGGGTGGCTGAAGTCCCTGGTCGGCTGGGAGTGACTGGCTCAGGCGGTCTCGTCCGTCGCCGACTCGACCGTCGCGAGCACCGACTCGCTGGCGCGCACGGTGTCGCCCGTCGAGACCTCGAGGTCCGAGCGGTCGACCACGGACGGGAACAGCACGTCGGCTCGGCTCCCGAACGCGATGTGGCCGACCCGGTCGCCGCGCTCGACGGTCGCGCCCGGCTCGACCCAGGGGTGGATGCGGCGGGCGAACGCACCGGCGATCTGCGTGAGTTCGACTTCGGTGCCGTCGAGCGCGCCGGCCGGACCCGCAGCCTCCTCGGCGGCGTCGATGCGGAGGTGGACGCGCTCGTTTCTGTCCGAGTCCTTCGAGAACGCCGGTCCGTGTGCTCCGGGGACGTGCTCGACCTCGCGGACCGTCCCCGCGATCGGCGCGCGGTTGACGTGCACGTCGGTGACGTTCATGAACACCCCGACGCGGAGCCGGTCGTCCTCCTCGCGGACGACGGAGACACGGCCGTCGGCGGGCGAGACGACGCCCGACGGCGGCGGCGACCGTGGTGGGTCGCGGAAGAAGTGCAGCGTCGCGGCGCCGGCGAGCACGAACGCCGCGCCGGCGATGGGGGTGGCCAGGACCGTCGCGACCGGCGCGGCGGCGAACAGGAGGCCGGCGTATCGACGGCCGTCGGGCACGAATCGCATGCTTGGACGAGTGGGGGCGAGAGGTTTGTGCGTTTCGGGAGCGAGCGAGCCGGTACTAATCGATGAGAGTGACTCCGACTGTCACTGCTTACGCGTGTGGCTATCTCCTCGCCGAACGTCGAAACTGTATGGATTACTCCCCAACTGCGCGTTTTGAACCACCGCTGACGCCTGGCCCACCACTCCCCCCCTTCCGGGCTGGCCAAACTTACTGTTCATGACACCACTCACCAGAAGCTCTGGGTCCGTGCGTACTCCCGCTCCTGTGCGAGCAGGTCCCGGTAGAACGCCTGCTCGTCCTCGCGCAGTTTGTTGATGACCCTGGCCGCGTTCGTCGGACCGACGCCACGCGCCGCGAGGGCGATCACGGCTCGCTTGCCGTGGCTCTGGACGAGGCCCGCCGCCTGGTACGCGCGTTCGGTCTTGTGCTCCTGCTCCTCGTCCTTGTCGTCGGCGCGCACAGCCGCGACGCTCTCCTCGTCCCAGGGGTTGAGTGCGGCGATCCTCGTCGAGCCACACTCGGGGCAGTCGGGCTGGTCACGCACGCGTCGGACCTTCGTCTTCTGCTTCCAGTCCCCACAGTGGACGCAGAAGAGGATGACGCGGTCGTTGCGGATGCGCTCTTTCACCGTCTCGATGACGCTCGCGTCGGCGTTCTCCGGCGATAGCAACTCCTTCCCGGCGGAGCGACCGTCGGTCCCGATGGGCGTCCGGTCGCCGTGGACGAGGACCTCGCAGTCGCCGTCGCGTATCGCACGGAGCACGTCGGCGGCGGCCTCGACCGCGAGGTCCTCGTGGAACACCTCGCGGACCGCCTCGTCGTAGATGGGGGTGTCAGAGAGCGCGGCGAGCAGTCTGTCGCCGGAGACACCGCTACCCTCCCAGCGTTTGAGCGCGCCGAACTTCGCCGCCACCTGCGAGAGCCGGAACTTCAGCGCGTCCGAGCGCTTCAGCGAGAGCTCGACGATGGCCTCGACGTGCTCCGGGTCGGTCGTCTCCAGCAGCTCGCGGACTTCACCCAGCGACACCCCCGACGGCACCTCCAGCTCGATGCGGTACGGGTCCGTATCGAGCCCGACGGTCGAGCCCGCGCGCTGCCCGAGCAGCGAGGAGAGCACGCGGCCGAGCGTCGCGTTCGTCTTGTGCCCGAACGGGGCGTTGACGACGAACGTGTTCCCGCGGCCCTCGACGACGATTCGCTCGCCGGTCGGGGTCGGCGCGTCCGTCTCGACGTGGTTCTCCACCTGCGTCAGCGCGCTCGCGAGCGAGGCCTCGTCGGCCGGATAGCGGTTGGCGAACTCGCGGGCGACGGCGGTCCGTGGGGCCCCGCGCTCGAACTGGGGCGTCGCCACGTCGCGCATCGCGCCGACCTCGCGGGCGACCGCCTCGGGCACCGGAATCTCCTGGCCGACCCACGACGGCACCTCGCCGGCGGGGTCCGAGACGGGCGAGACCTTCACCGTCGACTCGTCGTCGTCGACGTTGACGATGCGCCACATCTCGCCGCGCTGGACGAACACCTCGCCGGCGGTGGCGAAGTTGACGACGAAGCGCTCGTCGAGCGTGCCGACCTGCTGGCCGCTGGCGACGTCCTCGACGTCGTAGGTCTCCTCGTCGGGGATCATCGAGAGGTTCGCGTAGACGTACTGCCAGGTACCGCCGGTCGTCTCGACGGTGTCGGCGGCCTCGTCGAACCAGACCACGCGGTTGCCTTTCAGTTCGGACACTACCGCCCGGAGGTCGGACTCGGCGAGGTCACGGAACGGGTAGGCACGGGTGAACAGCTCGTGGAGCGCGCGCATCGATATCTCGTCTGCATCCATCGCGATGCCAGGTACCTGGTTCGCGACGACGTCGAGGCTCCACTCGTGGATGTTTGCCCGCTCGACCTCGCCGTCGCGGGCCCGACGGGCGATTGCCAGCGCCTCGAACGTGTCGTCGGCCCGTGTCGTCACGACGGTGCCCGAGGAGACCTCGTCGCGGCGGTGGCCAGCGCGGCCGACGCGCTGGAGCAGCCGTGCGACCTCGCGGGGGCTCTGGTACTGCACGACGTGGTCGATACGACCAACGTCGATGCCCAGCTCCATCGAGGAGGTACAGAGCAGGCCATCGAGATCGCCGGCCTTGAACTCGTCCTCGACCTCGATGCGGGCCTCCTTCGAGAGCGAGCCGTGGTGGACGCCGATGTCGGCACCGAGCTCCTTGAACCGCGAGCCGAGTGCCTCCGCCGTCTGTCTGGTGTTCACGAAGATGAGGGTCGACTCGTTTCGCTCGACGAGGTCGAGTATCGTCCGCACGTGGCTCGCGACGGTTGCGTCGGTGACAAGCTCGCTCGCGAGGCGCTCGTCGCCGTCCTCGACGGCGGGCTCGACGACCGACACGTCGAGGTCGCTGCCGACGTCGACCTGCCGTATCGCACAGCCCCGGCCACCGGTGAGGAACGCGCCGACCTCTCCGGGGTCGCCGACCGTCGCCGAGAGACCGACACGCTGGAACGGCCCCGCCAGCTCCCGGAGGCGTTCGAGCGCGACCGTCAGCTGTGCACCCCGCTTCGAGGCCGCGAGTTCGTGGACCTCGTCGATGACCACGTGCTCCAGCGACTCCAGCCCGGTCCGGAGCTTCGACCCGGTGAGCATCGCCTGCACCGTCTCCGGCGTCGTCACCAGTACGTCCGGTGGGTCGTTCGCCTGCTTCGAACGCTGGTAGTCGGTCGTGTCGCCGTGGCGCACGTCCACGTCGAGGCCGAGCCGCTCGCCCCACCAGTCGAGTCGCTCGCGCATGTCGCGGTTCAGCGCCCGGAGCGGCGTGATGTACAGCGCCCGGAAGCCGTAGGTGCCCCGCTCCTCGTCCTCGTTCCGGACCAGCGAGTCGAAAACCGGCAGCATCGCGGTCTCCGTCTTCCCGGTCCCAGTCGGAGCGACGACTAGCGTGTGCTCGCCCGCCGCGATGGGCGGCAGTGCTCGCCGCTGGGTGCGTGTCGGCGTCTGGAATCCCCTGTCCGACAGCGCCGACCTGACCTCGCTTCCGAGGACGGTGAACGCGGCCGCTCCCTCCGTCATCGCCCGTCCTAACGCCGCGACGGGAATAAGTCGCTCGGCGCTTCGTTTCGTCGGGTAAAATCAGGATTTTTGACAAAGCGACTATCTCCCTCTACCACGGTGATACGTCCGAATGCGTGTGCCCAGCAGGTGGTATGGGGGGTACACCGTCGACGTCGAGGTCGAAGACGTCGTCGTCAGAAAGGGGCTGGACCTGGAGACCCTCCCGTTGCCGTCGGTCAAATTCGCCTTCGAGTCCGCGAGGGACGCCCCCGTCGGCGTCAGGCTGACCGAGCGACTCCCCGAGTCGGTACAGCGGGAGCACGTCGCGGTCCACGCCGACTACGGCGGCCAGGGGTGGACTGCGTTCGACGACGGCCGGCTCGTCTACACCGGCTCGGTCCCGCCCGGCGATACCGTCGTGACGCTGCTGATGGTCTGGCTCTCCGAACCCGACCACATCTATGGCTTCCTCGGCCAGCCACACCTGCGAGTCACCTCCAACCCGAACGCGCCGTCGCTCCGACCGGTCGGCGTCGAGGCGGACCTCCTCCGGGTGGACGGGCGCTTCGCCTCGGACGAGCCGTTCGAGCGAATCCGAGCCGCCGTCGAGCGTGCGCTCACGACGCCGGCCGACGCCACACCAGACCGGTCGGATGCCGGGTCACAGCCCGTCGCTGCCCCGCCAGCGGGTGGCACCTGGGACGACACCGACGGTGCGACGGCAGGGGCTGGACCGACACCGGGTGCGCCCGTCACGAGATCGCTCCCCGAGGCGCTCCCAGAGCCCGACAACGACTGGCCCCATCCGGTCGTCCGTGGCGGTGCCGGCGAACTTGCGCCGCCGGACGAGGCGACTGTCGACGCCCTGCTCGACCAGCCCGTGTCGCGGGGAAGCCACTTCGTCCGCGTCGAGACACGCGACAGCTACCACGGCGGCGGCGCGGTCGTCGTCGCCCAGGAGCTCGCGAACGCCTTCGAGATCGACGGCCGGCAGGTCACCGGCGACGGCCGACGTGACGTCGTGGACGTGGTCGTCGTCACCGACCAGCCACCGGGACGCATCGTCGAGGCGCTCGTCGACCGCCCGCAGGTCGTCGACGTGTTCGTCTCGCCGATCACGGCCGAGGAGGAGACGTCCGAACCGGTCATCGACGACGTCGTCGAGACGTTCGAGGAACTGGCCGCGGATTTCGACCCGGTCGACGCCGCCGAGCTGGAGGCCGAACTCGACGAGACGGAGTTCCCCGGCCCGGACGGCGACGAGTTCACTATCACCGAGCTCGTCGAGGGCGAGGTCGACGCCGCCGCGGTGGCCGGCGACGCCGCCGCCGACGAGCTCCACACCCTACAGGAGGAGATCGGCCGCCTCGCGGACCACGTCGCCGAGCTGGAGGCCGAACTCGACGAGCTGGACAGCGAGCCCGCCGACGTTCACGACGGGGACAGCGAGCCCGCCGACGTTCACGACGGGGACAGCGAGCCCGCCGTAGAACCCGACACCGACGACTAGACGCGACCGTAGTCGCCGAGTCGCGTCCCGTCGAGCAAGTATGCCTGCGCGCTCGGCAGCGCCTCGGGGAGGAACGGCGCGAGGAAGTTCTCGTTCACGTTCACCCACGTCCCACCACAGAGGTCGTTGAACGCCGGGAAGACGACGAGCTCGGGCTCCGACCAGTCTTGGTCGAGCTCCCGCTCGGTGAAGGGCTCGCGTTCGAGCGAGCCGCGGAGCCAGCCGCGCTCGATACGGCTGCCGCCGACCTCGTCGGTCAGCCGCACGCAGGGGTGCTCGTGACCGATACAGACGATATCGGCGGCCAGCACCGCAGGGTCGGGCCAGGTGTGGCCGTGGGCGAACCCGATATCGCCGAGCCTGACGCCCGTGCCGTCGGTGACGGCTGCGTCGACCCACGACTCGATGTCGCCGTCGTGGTTGCCCTTGACGACGGTCGTCGGAACGTCGATAGCTTCGAGCAACACCTCTACTTCGCCGCGCTCTGCCCCGCCGGGGCTGCCGATGGAGTGCATGAAGTCGCCGAGGACGACGAACCGGTCCGGGTCGGTCGAATCGAGCATCGTGTGGACCACCTCGCGCCGCTCCTCGGCGCGGCTGGCGACGTGGACGCCGCTCTCCACCCTGAGTCCGGCCTCGATGCCGGCGTGGAAGTCCGCGACGACGAGTGTACGCTCGATCCCGGTGTCGACGACGGCTGCCGGCCGGCCGGGCACCGGCTCGACGCTCGCCATCGCTCAGATCGCCTTCAGGCGGTCGTCGCCCGGTTCGTAGCACTGCCCGCCGATGAGCGCGTCCTGAATGGCGTCCTCGACTGCCGCCTCGGACGTTCCGGTCTCGCTGGCGACGCGGTCGACGAGTTCGGCGCGGTCCGCGCCGTCGCCGTCGTCGAGCTCCGCCATCACGTCGAGCAGGTGCGACTCGAGGTCGACGTCCGCGGCGGGTTCATCGCCCTCGTCCTCGGATGCGTCCGCCTCGGCGTCGGATTCGTCGGCATCGGCCTCGGCGTCGTCCGCTTCCGGCTCCGCGGCGGGCTCGGCGTCGGCCTCGGGTTCGGGCGTCTCGATGCCTGCCTCGCCGGGGTCGGCCACGTCGTTCCCGCTGGAGAACTCGGTGCCGAACTCGTCCTCGATCTCCTCGCGTTCCGCCTCGTCCATCTCGTACATCCCGCCGTCGTCAGCCGCGGGGGATGCGTCTGCTTCGGTGGCGGTGTCTTCGGCGGTCGCGTCCTCCTCCGATTCCTCGTCGTCGTCGCCGAGGTCACCCGGCTCGAAGTCGCCGATGCCGCCGGCGTCAGCGTCCTCGGGTTCGCTCTCGGCGTCGGCGGGTTCCGAGGCAGCCGTCTCGTCCTCGGCTTCGTCCGTCGTCCCGGATTCCGGTTCGGGTTCGTGCGCCGCCAGCTCGCTCTCGTCGGGGTCGTCGGTCGGCTCGTCCACGCTGGCTGCCGAGTCCGGTTCACTCGCGGGTTCGGCGTCGGTAGCGACCGGTTGCTCGTCGGCCACCGATTCTTCGGTCGCCTCGTCGTCGGCTACCGATTGTTTGGCTGTCCCGTCGTCGGGCACTGCTTCGGCGGCTTCCTCGTCGGCGGCTGCCTCGTCCGTGTCCGTGGGTTCGACGGGCTCCGCCTCGCCGAGCGGCGAGCCGAACGCGGCGCGGTCCTCGTCGCGGAGGTCCGCCCAGGTCGCGCTGCCGTCGCCCTCGTCGTCCGGGTCGATGGTGACGGCGGTAGCCTCGTCGCGGTCGCCGGTGACCACGCGGACCGCGTCGAGGGCGGTCTCACGGAGTCGCGAGAGGTAGGTTGCGGTGGTCCCGTAGTGGTCCATCGCGCGGGGGATGCCGTCGGCGAGTCCCGGCGAGACACCGCGGGACTGCAGGGCGAGGCGCAGGTCCTCGCCGCGCTCCGCGAGGCCGGCCGCGGCGGCGTAGGTGGCGACGCGTTCGAGCGTCTGCTCGGCCGCGTCGACCACCCAGCGGTCACGCGTCGCGGCGTCAACTTGGGTGATGCTCTCGGGGCGGACCGAGGTGTAGACGCGGTCGGAGTCGTCCGGCGAGAAGGTCCGCGCCTTCCCCGTCACCGCGACGAACGCTGGCGTGTCCAGTTGCTCCAGCGCGGCCATCTCGTCCGGCTGGTACTGGCCGGCGTAGACGACGAACGCCCCGGTCGGGTCGACGATGCGCCCCCGGAGCACGTCGTCGTTGACGGACTCGACCTCGGTGAGCACACCGACCGCGAAGAGCCGGTTGACGCGAGCGCCGGTCGGCGTGATGACGTAGTTCGGGGCGCGTTCCTCGTCGGCCTCCTGGTGCGACAGCGTCGCGTTGTCGAACTCCGCGGCGAACAGCCGGTAGGCGGTCTCGCGGCGCTGAATGTCGCTCATGATTCGACCTCCGTGAGCAGCGCCCGGGCACGGTCGGCCGGGTCGTCGTCGGTCCGCTCGAAGCTCGTCGCGTCGCAGTTCGCGCCGTAGTCGTCGACCGAGAAGTGGCCCCGCACCCGGTACTCGAAGCCGACGATGTTCTCGCGGATGTCCTCGGCGACGACCTCCTTGTCCATCGCGTCGCGGGCCTGCTCCTTGGCGTCCGCGAGGGTGCCGTCGTACACGTCCTCGGTCAGCTCGCGGTCGAGGACGACGGTGACGGTGGCGGTGCCGTCATCGAGGATGGCCTTCACGCGCAGGTCGTCTTCACCCGCTACGTCGCCGTGGCTTCGGCACTGGCCGTTCTGTACGATTCGGCTGCACTCCGGGCAGCGCTCGATGAGCCCGGAGCCGTCCCGCACGGCGAGCACGTCGCCGACGAGTTCGACGTCGTACATCCCGCCGGCCGCGATGGCCTCCGCGATGGAGACCTGCGTGGCGTCCTCGCCGACCTCGATGTCGCGGTCGAGCGGCGTGACGGTGGAGTACTCCGAGACGTTCACCTCGGGG
This sequence comes from Haloarchaeobius sp. FL176, assembly GCF_024609245.1. Lineage (GTDB taxonomy): Archaea > Halobacteriota > Halobacteria > Halobacteriales > Natrialbaceae > Haloarchaeobius. Next base: position 350,670 of record NZ_JANJYH010000001.1, on the reverse strand, counting down.
ACGCCCCGGTACTCGCGCACGTAGGCGTTCTCGACGCGGACCGGGTCGCCGTCCTCGATGGCCTCGTGGACCTCCCACGCGGTGAACGGCAGGCGGCCGGACTCGTCGCCGAAGACGCCGCTGAGGATGTCCGTCTCGCCCTCTCGGCCGTCGATGGTCCGTCGCTCGGCCTCCTCGACGGCGACCTCGACCGTGACGCCGCGGTCGCCGGACTGGAGCTCGTGCAGCGTCGCCTCGCCGCCGACCTCGTAGGGCACGTCGAGTTCGTCGTCGAGGAACGACAGCGACGTGCTCTCGCCGAGGTTGAGCTCGGGCTGGCCGTCCCACTCGCGCACGCCGGCGTTACCGATCTGAACGGTGTCGCCCGCGCTCAGCCCGAAGTCGGTCCACGCGGTGTAGGACAGCTTCCCGGTCTCGTCGGCGAGTTCGCCCTCGAAGATGTCCTGCTGTTCGCCTTGCGTCTGGATTGAGCGTTTCCCGACCGTGAGTACGCGTGCGGTGAGGCTGACGCTGCTGTCGTCGGTGGTCACGTCTCCGATGTCCTTCTCGGAGGGCGCGCTGCCGCCCCCACCGGAGCTGCCGTCCCCGTACTTGCGGCGGAGGCTCTGGACGGCTTCGTCCATCGGCACGCTGTACGACACCAGGTTCTCGAGGTCCGATTTGACCTCCTCTTTGTCGACACCGAGGTCGGAGGCGAGCTCCTCGGCGCGGTCGTCGAGACTCATGCCCGCGGATTGGTCGCGTCCACATAAAAGGATTCGTGGCCGGGGGCTCCGGCTCAGCAGTCGGACGTGGACCCAACCTCGGTCAGTAGCTCGGCCTCGGGACCGACCTCGAAGGCGGGTTCGAGCCAGGTTTGTCCGACGGTCGACTCCTCCAGCAGGTCGATTCTGGCAGGGCCGGAGAGCCCCTCGATGGAGAGTTCGAGTCCGAGATCGTCGGGTCGCTCGACGGAGAGCGCCGGCGGTAGCTCCACGGGGAGGTCGACTCGGGCCGTCGTCTGGGCGACGACGGTGAACTCGTCGGCGAAGACGGTCTGATCGTCGGCGTGGACGCGGAGCCTGACCTCGCGGGCGTCCGGCAGGCGGTTGCGGACCTCGACCACGCAGAGACGGACGTCGGCGTCGCTGGGGAGGCTGCCGAGACAGCCAGCGGTCGAGGCGACACCGGTCGAGACGGCCGCGAGGAGCTGGCGACGGGAGGGCATACCCGTGCGGTTGTCAACGCGTCGTAATAACTCCGGGCGATTCGACCGGAGGAAGTCGCTTTCGTGCCGACGACCGTGCCGATCCGAACGGTCGACCACGCCCCGCGGAAGATGGTTGGATTCAAGTCCGACGCCGGACCCTGTTCACTCGATGCGTCACGACCACCTGCTGACGGCGAACCAACTCACGCGGGAGGACATCGAACTCGTCCTCGACCGCGCGGCCGAGGTGGACGCGAACCCGGCGTCGTTCGGCCAGCGACACGCCGGAACGCTCCTCGGGCTCTGCTTCTTCGAGCCGAGCACGCGCACGAAGATGAGCTTCGAGGCGGCGATGAAGCGTCTCGGCGGCGACGTCGTCGACATGGGCTCCATCGAGTCCTCGTCGGTGAAGAAGGGAGAGTCGCTCGCTGACACCGTCCGCGTCGTCGAGGGCTACACGGACGCGCTCGTCCTGCGTCACCCGCTGATGGGTGCGGCGAAGATGGCGAGCGAGTTCGTCGACGTGCCCCTCGTCAACGCGGGTGATGGCGCGGGCCACCACCCGACACAGACCCTGCTCGACCTGTACACCGTCCGCGAGAACGCGGGGCTGGACGACCTCACTATCGGCATCATGGGCGACCTGAAGTACGGCCGGACCGTCCACTCCCTCGCCACGGCGCTGACGAACTTCGACGCGACCCAGCACTTCGTCTCGCCGGAATCGCTCAAGCTCCCTCGCTCGGTCCGCTACGACCTGCACGAGGCGGGCGCGACGGTGCGCGAGCACACCGACCTCGAGGAGGTGCTGCCCCAGCTCGACGTCCTCTACGTCACGCGCATCCAGCGCGAGCGGTTCCCCGACGAGAACGAGTACCACCGCATCGCCGGCGAGTACCAGATCGACGCCGAGACGCTCGAGGCGGCGAGCGACGACCTCACCGTCATGCATCCGCTCCCGCGCGTCGACGAGATCGCCCCGGAGATAGACGACACGGACTACGCGCGGTACTTCGAACAGGCACACAACGGCGTCCCGGTCAGGATGGCGCTGCTCGACCTGCTGCTGGAGGATTCAGCATGACCGACAAACAGCTTCGCGTCTCGAAGATCGAGAACGGCACCGTCATCGACCACGTCCACGGCGGCCAGGCGCTGAACGTGCTGGCCATCCTCGGCATCGACGGCAGCGGCGGCGAGCAGGTGTCCATCGGGATGAACGTCCCCTCCGAGACACTCGCGACGAAAGACGTCGTGAAGGTCGAGGGCCGCGAGCTGAGTCAGGACGAGGTGGACGTGCTCTCGCTCATCGCGCCCGACGCGACCATCAACATCGTCCGTGACTACGATGTCGTCGAGAAGCATCGGGTGGACCGCCCCGAGAACGTCACCGGCGTGCTGTCCTGTCCGAACCACAACTGCATCACCAACGCCGACGAGCCGGTCGAGACACGGTTCGCCGTGCTGCGCGACGGCGTGCGCTGTGAGTTCTGCGGACAGATCGTCCGCGAGGACATCGCGAACCACATCGGTGGGGAGTAACTAATTCATCGTCTCGGAGATGGGAAAGGAAACCCGTTCGGAAAGTACTAAATAGTCACCGGACGAACGTATCTCTATGTCGAAGAAGGTGAAACTCCTGCTCGCCCTGATCGTTGCAGCGCTCGTGTACAAGATGGCCACCAGCGGCGGTTCCACGGTCGAAGTCGACTACGACCTCGACGAAGAGTAGCCCGCCTCTTTCGAACCACTTACCCCGACAGCACCCTGTAGCGACGGGTATGTACGGCGTCGTCACGCGCAACGAGGAGGAGCTCGACTGGGCGGAGTTCGAGCTGGGATTCTACGAGGTCAAGGACGTGACCGGTCGGGCCGTCGAGCCGGTCGACGAAGCCGTGAACATGGTCTCCTGCTTCGGCGACACGGCCGCGGGCGAGGCGAAACCGGACCTCGTCCCCGTCAGCGACGAGGGCGAGCCCGCGACGCGGGAGCGGCCATACTTCGACTGGGGGTACATCTGTCCGACGCGGGAGCGCTATCGGGCGGGGCTGCTCGAGACCATCGCCGACTGCGCCGACGCCAACGGGGCCGTCCGGCTGGACGACGTGGGCTTCCCCCGCGAGGAGTACTGCTACTGTGAGCACTGCCAGGAGTCGTACGCGCAGTGGCGGGTCGACCGCGACGGCGGCGACCCCGACGACTACGAACTCCGTGAGGCCCCCGACGCGGACCGATTCGAGTGGCGTGCCGACGTGATAACGGAGTTCGTCGCCGAAGCCGCCGAACGCATCCCCGGGAAGACGTACTTCACGCTGTACCCCGATCCGTACCCGGAGCACCTGTACCGGCGGGCGGGACTCGACCTCGACGCCATCGCCGAGCACGTCGACGAGTTCGTCGTTCCGCTGTACGACATGGCGTACTCGACGACCTACTGGCTGGAGGTCATCGCGAGCGGGTTCGTCGACGCGCTCTCGAAGCCGTTCTCAATCGAGCTGTACGCCGTCGATGTCGACATCGATAGCCTGGCACACGCGACGGAGGTCGCCGACGAGTACGCCGAGGACGTCTACTTCGGCTACGACGCGAGCCAGGCGCGGGCGACCATCCGCCGGATGAAGGCCGATTCGCAGGACGGGCAGACGTTCGGTGACGTGGCGTAGGCCCGACCGCGGGCGGGGCTGGCCGGCGAGTCCGACTCAGATGCTCGCCCGCATCGAGCGGTACGCCTGCTCCATACCGTACGCTTCGAAGAACTCGGTCGCACTCTCGTTGTCGACGTGGACGGAGAGCGAGAAGAAGCCGCAGCCGCGCTCGCGGCCCCAGTCGACGAGCCGGTCGAGGAGGTCGGTCGCGACGCCCTCGCGGCGGTACTCGGGTTTGACGTAGAGCCCGTCGCAGTAGACGACGGGTGGGCGGTCGTAGATGGGTGGCGTCGGCGACACTGCACCGGAGATACTGCCGACCAGCTCGCCGTCGTCGGTGGCGGCGACGAGGATGGTCCGGTCGTCGTCGTCGAGCCAGCTGTCGAGGCCAGGTGTCGTCCGTGCCTGCTCGGCCAGGTTGCAGTACTCCGGTTCGCGCTCCTCGGCCTCTCGATAGCCCGGGCGGAGGAGTTCGGTGCCGATGCGGTCGTGTTCGTCGGGTCGTGGGTCGCGTATCTCCATGGGTGGCGGTCCGTTACGTGTCGGTTGAGCACGGTACAGCGTCGTGAACGGGCATGCCACGGTCGGGCCACCCGTCCGGGCTCAGTCGCGGGTCATGGTGGTCCGTCGTCCGCCCGCTCACTTCGTCGTTTCGCCGGTCCGGAAACGTGTCACACGAGACGGTTACGGCATGGCGGACCGCTTCCTCGTCCCTGAAACGTCTCCGTTGCCTAGCGGGGATAGAATGAGTTCTGCACTGTTCGTCGTCAGTCAGGAAGGGTACTGGGCAGAGGAGTGCATCGAGCCGCTGACCACGCTGACCGCGGCCGGGGTCGACGTGACCGTGGCCACACCGGACGGCAACCCGCCGGTCGTGGACGAGCGCTCGCTCGACCCCGAGGAGGTCGGCGAGGAGTACGCACAGGAGGCCCGGGAGATTCACGAGACCGACGAGCGACTCAACGACCCGGAACCACTCGCGACGGTCGAGGCGGAGGACTACGACGCGGTCGTGTTCCCCGGCGGCCACGGCACCGCCTGGGACGTGAACCAGGACCATCACGCCCGCGACCTCCTGCGTGAGGCGGTCGCCGGCGACGAAGGGAAGGCGCTCGTCGTCTGTCACGCGGTCGGCATCCTCGCGTTCACCCGTGATGCGGACGGTGGGTTCCTCGTCGACGGCCGCTCCGTCACCGGCTTTCCGAACGCCTGGGAGGGCGACATCGTCGACGAGAACGACATCATGCCCGACGGTCGGAAGCTCCCCTACTGGGTCGAGGACGAGGTCGTCGCCGCGGGAGCGGACTGGGACGCGGAGCTGGAGTCCGAGACCTCGGTGACCGTCGACGGCGACCTCATCACCGGTCGCGGCCCGCAGTCGTCGTCGGCCGCCGCCGCGACGCTGCTCGCCGAACTCGGTATCGAGACTCCCGCCTGAGCCGGGCGGGCCGTCGGGTCGACCCACCGCGAATCAGTCCCTTTTTATCGCCGCCACGGATATCCCAGGGCATGAGCTTCGAGGAAGACGACACCGTCGTCCTGAACGACAAGCACAGCGAGTTCGACGGCGAGACAGGCACCATCACGCAGGTCATGGACACGATGTTCGGCGACGCCACCTACACCGTCTCCTTCGAGGACGGTCAGGAGCAGGGCATCCCCGAGGACCAGCTCGACGCCGCCGAGGCCGACGACGAAGACGACGAGGAGTAACGCGGCACACCACCTGTTTTCACCATGGCTTCGGTCCCGTTCCACTACGTCGACCTCCGGGCGTTCTGCTACGCGACGGAGGACGAGAAACGCGTCGAGGGCGCACTCCGCCACTACCTGCCCGAGGAGTTCGAGCTGGAGCGGGCCGAGAGCAAGGGTCACCACGGCGACCGCATCGTCGTGCTCTCCGCTCGCGTCGAGAACGCCGACGACGTGCGCCACGTCCTCTCGAGACTGGCCGAGGCGCCCGAGGTCGACCGCCTCGTCGACGAGCTCGACGACCGCGTCACCGAGAACTGCGAGTTCTTCGTCCACCTCGACAAGCAGGCCGCCTTCTCCGGCGAGACCGCCCTCGGCGACGGCATCACGTTCCGTGCGAAGGTCGAGGCGTACCCGGCCAAGCGCGAGAAGGCCGTCGACAACGCCGAGGAGACGCTGGAGACGCTGGCCGACGAGGACGGGACGTAGGTCCCCGGCGCGTTTCGGGAGGACAGCAATTTGCTCGGGGCCTCCGACACCGACGTCGATACTGAGAGAGCCCCGGCAATCCAACCGCCCCACGGTTCTCCACCGGGTTGCGATGCTCGCTCGCGTCACCACCCGCGGGCTTCGCCAGGTGAGCCAGCGCAGGCAACGACGGAGAACTCTACTCTGTCATCGATCGGTCCGGTAAGTGCAGACGAACGATGTAACGCTGCATGGCCCAATCTTCATCCCTTTTGTTATGAACCGCGTACAGAATACAGCGGATGAGTTCTGCACGCGGTTTGTAATCGGCTGTGAGTCATGAGACTTGAGAGATGGATACGCTTCAGAGCCACCGACGTACGTTCTCACGGTATTGGCTAAACTCGTCGCCGAACTTCGAGTCGAGATATGCCTCTTCGCGTCTGGCAACCCGATCAAAATACCATACGAGAACGAGGAGAGGGGCCAGCGGCCAGAGGCTATTGAGAAGGCCAGTCAACCCAAGGTATATAACGATAATTCCGAGATAAAGCGGGTTACGAGTGTACTTGAAGGGGCCGTCGGTGAGGAGTTCCGATGGTTCGTCCTCGTGAGGTGGTGATTTATTTATTTGACGCATCGTTCGAACGGCGGTGAGGAGAATTCCGACCCCGACAACGACGAGTATGCCGCCGCCAACGAAGTTCAACGGGGTTGGGAAGACGCTGATGGGGTTAATCAAATGAAGGGCGACACCAATGAGGAACGCGCCGAGCCCGAGGACTGGAGCTGGGGCGAGGATCTCTGCGGGTGAGGGCTCGGTGTCGTTGAATTCTGGCCCGTTTCCTTGCCGTTCGCTCATACAGAATTGCTTTATATTATTCTTTAAATTATTTTTGTCAACGTATACTAAAGTAGTTGATGAATTCGCGCCCTGTATTCCACATAGCTATGCCAACATCACCGATAGGTGATAAACACGCCAGCGTTAGGTTCGCACACCGACATACCACCCAATCCGTGGGCTGATAGTCGAAACTCGATGTCGCGTGGATAGTTCTGCGACACGCAGTTACGTTCTCGAAGCTCCTCGACGCGGAACCGGAACCCTAAGGGAATCCCCCGAGAGACGACGAGCCATGTACGAGGCCGTCCACGCACACCCGGACGGCGACGCGACCGTCGCCCGCTACGCCCACACGGCCGCGAGCTACGGCTTCGACGGGGTCGTGGTTCGCAACCACGGCGACGCCCGAACCGAGTACGACGCCGAGCACATCCGCGACGAGATGGGCGTCGACGTGGTGCGGGGGATGGAGATCCGTGCGGACGACCCCTCGCAGGCGAGCGGCTACGTCGGCAACTACCGGGGCGACCACACGCTGTTGCTGGTCCACGGCGGGACGAACGCGATGAACCGGTTCGCGGTCGAGCAGGACCGCGTGGACGTGCTCGCCCACCCGATGCGCAACGACGGCGACGTGAACCACGTGCTCGCGAAGGCCGCCGTCGAGAACGGCGTCCGCCTGGAGTTCGACCTGGGGCGGGTCTGTCGGCTCTCGGGCGGCGGACGGGTGCAGGCACTCCGGGGGCTGACGAAGCTCGCCGAGCTGGTCGACCAGTTCGACGTGCCGTACGTCGTAAGCGTCGACCCGACGAGTCACCTCCACCTGCGGGCCCCGCGCGAACTGGCCGCAATCGGCGAGACAATCGGGCTCGGTCCCGAGCGCATCCGGGAGGGGCTCGCCGAGTGGGGTCGGCTCGCCGACCGGAACCGGGAGCGCCAGTCCGAGTCCTTCATAGAGCCCGGCGTGCGTAGAGGGCGGTATGAAGAAGTCGATCGATGAACACGCCGCCCGCTTCGACGACGTCGCCGCCGAGTACGACGACGAGCACAACCAGACCGACGAGTACCGCGCCTGCGTCTCGCTGGTGCTCGACCACGCCCGCGACGCCCTCTCGGGCACCGAGACGGTCCTCGACGTGGGCTGTGGCACCGGTGCCATCGGTCTCTCGCTCGCCGAGGACGCCGGGACGGTCGTCTTCCGGGACATCAGCGAGGGGATGCTCGACGAGGCGCGCCGGAAGGCGGACGAGGCCGGCCTGGACAACGTCGCGTTCGGGGAGGGGACGTTCCGCGAGCCGAACTACGACGGCGAGGTCGACGTGGTCGTCTCGAACTTCGCGATGCACCACCTCTCCGACGAGGAGAAACGGGAGGCAATCGACGTGCTCGGCTCCCTCGGTCCGGACCGTATCGTCCTCGGTGACGTGATGTTCTTCGGCGAGCCCGACCCCGAGGAGCCGTTCTACTCCCCGGATGTCGACGACCCCTCCACGGTCGGCCACCTGGCTGACTGTTTCACCGACGCGGGCTACGCGCTCATCGCGGTCGAGCCGGTCCACGACCAGGTCGGCGTCCTCGTCGGCGAGCGGGTCTGAGCCGACCGCCGACTTCGAGAGGTTGAAACGGCCGCCGCCCCAACCGAACGACAGTGAAGCACCTCCCCAAACACCTCCGGCCGCGCTATCGTTACCTCGCGGTCGAGCTGGAGTCGACGCCGGACGCCTCGCTCTCGCGGCGCTCGTTCCAGCGCGAGCTCTGGTACGCGGCGGGGAACCTCCTCGGGGACTCCGGCAGCGCCGACGCGGACTGCACGGTCGTCCGGTTCGAGTTCTCGGATGGGGTCGGCGAGGCAATCGTCCGCGCACGACACGGCCACGCCGACGCGGCCCGGGCCGCGCTGGCCTGCGTGGCGAGCGTCGACAGCCACGACCTCGGCGTCGTCGTTCGCGGGATTTCGGGCACGATACGGGCCTGTGAAGAAAAGTATTTAGGACGGCCGAGGCAATCCTCGGCCCAGAGAACCGTCGCGTTCGAGGGCGGCGAAGTACCGGCAGTCGAGCGGAACGGCGTTCTCGACGTGCGGGTCGACGACCGGTACGTCGGCGCGACGAACACGGATTTCGAGTGACACACAATGCAGGGACAACAACAGCAGGCGTACGACCGGGGCATCACCATCTTCTCCCCGGACGGGCGCCTCTATCAGGTCGAGTACGCCCGCGAGGCGGTCAAGCGCGGGACGGCGAGCATCGGCGTCCGAACAGCGGAGGGAGTCGTCCTCGCGGTCGACAAGCGCATCCGCTCCCCGCTGATGGAGCGGACCAGCGTCGAGAAGATCCACAAGGCCGACGACCACATCGGCATCGCCAGTGCGGGCCACGTCGCCGACGCTCGCAAGCTCATCGACTTCGCCCGCCGTGACGCGCAGGTCAACCACCTCCGCTACGGCGAGCCCATCGGCGTCGAGACGCTGACGAAGGACGTCACCGACCACATCCAGCAGTACACGCAGGTCGGCGGCGCGCGACCGTTCGGCGTCGCGCTCATCGTCGGCGGCATCGAGGACGGCGAGCCCCGTCTCTTCGAGACCGACCCGTCGGGCACCCCCTACGAGTGGAAGGCGCTCGCGGTCGGTGCGGACCGTGGCGATATCCAGGAGTACCTCGAGACGAACTACGACGAGGAGGCGGATCTCGAGGGCGGCATCGAGCTTGCCCTCTCCGCGCTCGCGACGGCCAACGACGGCAGCCTGCGCCCGGAAGGCGTCGGAATGGCGACCGTCGACGCCGAGTCCGAGCAGTTCGTCCAGCTGACCGACGAGGAGGTCGGCGAGTACCTCGAATCGTTCGACCTGCTGGCGGCCGAGGAGGACGACACCGAAACCGACGACGCGGACGAAGACGACGACGCCGGCGCGGACGACTCCACGGACGACGACTCCGAGGAGTAACCCACGTCACGGGAAACAGCTTTTTAACCACCCCGTGTAAGGTTCGGGTATGATTTCGCTCGACGAAGCGGTGACCGCGCGACTCGAGAGCCACGGTGCGCGGTTCGAGGTTCTCGTCGACCCGGACGCTGCCCTGGAGATAAAACGAGACGAGTTCGAGGGCGACCTCGAGGACGTCATCGCGGCCGAGGACGTGTTCGAGGACGCCTCGCGTGGCGACCGTCCCGCGGAGGACGACCTCGAGACGGTGTTCGAGACCACCGACCCGCTGGAGATCATCCCGATGGTCATCAAGCGGGGGGAGATTCAGATCACCGCCGAGCAGCGCCGCGAGATGCAGGAACAGAAGCGCAAGCAGCTCGTGAACAAGATCGCCCGGAACGCGGTCAACCCGCAGATGGACGACGCGCCCCACCCACCGGAGCGCATCGAGTCCGCCCTGGAGCAGGCCGGCTTCACCGTCGACCCGATGGAGCCCGTCGAGAGCCACGTCGACGACGCACTCGACGCGCTCCGGCCGGTCATCCCCATCCGGTTCGACGAGGTCACCGTCGCGGTCCACGTCCCCGCGGACTACGCCGGCAGCACGCAGGCGCAGGTCCGGAGCTACGGCGAGCTCGAAAGCGAGGAGTGGCAGAACGACGGCTCGTGGATCGGCGTCGTCCGCTTCCCCGCCGGGATGCAGAACGACTTCTACGACATGGTCAACGACCGGACCAGCGGCACCGCCGAGACCCAGATCGTCAAGGACGAGGACGAACTGAGTACGCGGTAGAGTCGTCCCCGGTTCTTCGGAGTCAGTCTTCGACCGCCAGCAGCAGCTTCACGACGTACCCCTCGTAGCGGACGGACGAGGTTTCAAGCTGCTCCAGACGCTTCTCGGCGGTCGCCAGTTCCGAGGCGTTCAGGGACACCGCGACGGTGCCGTCGCCACTCACCCGTTCGTGCTCTGCAACTGCGCCCCGAACGGCTGCCGCGACGTGGGAGTCCTCGGGGATGCTCGACGAGTCGAGGCTGACGACGGACGACTTCTCGGACGCCTCGGAGACGACGCTCCCCTGCACGTGTCCCGATGGTCGTGGGTCCGCAGGGCCGACGACGCCGAGACACCCCGAGAGGAGGAGTGCCAGGACGAGACAGGTGAGGAGGGACGTACGGGCCATGTCACGGCCGTCGATTCCAGACGGGGTTGTAAGTGCTTTCTCCCGCTGGTCTCAGTCAGGCTCCGCCCGGTAGGGCCGCCGGACGAACCGCTCCTCGAACGCCGTCAGGTCGGGCATCAGGGTCCCGGGCCTGCCTCCCGTGCCAGAGACTCCACCTCGTCCAGCACACGCTGGCCGAGGCCCCCGTGGATGCACTCGCCGTCGGCGGGCGGTAGCACCGCAGCTGTCGCTGGTCGCTCACACGTCGGCGTCTACGTCGCGAAGAATCAGACCGCGAGAGATCGGAGCGCGCTGCCGTCGATTATCCCTTCCGGAAGCCGACCATGAAGCCGCCGGTGAAGCCCGCGCCGATGGACAGCGTCGAGATGATGGGTTCGACCCAGCTGGTGTTTATCTCGCCGGACTGCTCGGCCGCACCGAGGATACCACCGCTGAGTTCGTCCCACTTGACCGAGATGTAGCCCTTCGATTCGAGGAACTTGAACAGCGCCATCTCCAGGCCGACGAGGACGGCGATGATCTTCGCGACCTTCTTCGCCGCGAACCCGATGAGACCGCCGATGACGGCCCCTGTCCCGAACTCCAGCCCGAGTTGCTGGGGGTCGAGGGCGAGCTGTAGGGATAACATATCCTGATACGCACGCGACTCCTGAATAAGTCTTTTGGGGCCAGTACTTAACGCACTCCCCGAGGGCGGCAGGATTCGAGGGTCGTTGGCGCGACCGACGGGAACCGCCAGACGGACGCTGGAACGGTGGCGTCCCCGGACTGTCGCGGGGAGGGATTCAAGAGGGGCGAGCGGCTACAGTCCGTATGGAACGTGTTCGCAGAATCGAGGTGGCGGACCGCCGAGCCTAGCGTCGAGGGCCCGATGGCGGTCGCGCCGTCGGGCGGGACACAGTATCGACCGGCCAGCGGTACGGCCGAGGTGGCTCGATGAGAGCCATCGTCGCGAAACGCGTCGACGACGGCGTCGCCGACACGGAAGAGATACGCCAGCTCGCCGCGGCCGCGGGCTACGACGTGGTCGCGGAGCTGACCCAGTCACGCACCGCCGACCCGGCGCTCCAGCTGGGCGAGGGGAAGGCAGACGAGCTCGCGGCCCTCGCGGCCCGTGAGGACGCCGACACGGTCATCTTCGACAACCGGCTCGGGCCGTACCAGATGTACAACCTGGGCCAGAAGCTCCCCGACGACACCGAGCTGATGGACCGGTTCACGCTCATCCTGGAAATCTTCGGCCAGCGGGCACAGACCCGCAAGGCACAGCTCCAGGTCGAGCTCGCCGAGCTTCGGTACGAGCTCCCCCGCGCGGAGGCCAAGACCAGCCTCGCGAAGCGCGACGAGCACCCCGGCTTCATGGGGCTCGGGGAGTACGACGAGAGCCGCGAGCAGGACATCAAGGACCAGATCGCCCGCATCCGGGACGAGCTGGAACGCATCGAACAGACCGAGCAGGATCGACGCGAGCGCCGCCACGAGGCCGGCTTCGACCTCGTCGCGCTCGCCGGCTACACCAACGCGGGGAAGTCGACACTGCTGCGCCGGCTCGCGGAGGACCTCGACATCGACGCGAACGAGGACCTCCATCCGGACCTCGACGCGACCGCCGAGTCCGAGGACCGTCTCTTCACCACTCTCGGGACGACGACCCGCCGGGCCGACATCGAGGACCGGGACGTGCTGTTGACGGACACGGTCGGGTTCATCTCCGATCTGCCCCACTGGCTCGTCGAGTCGTTCAAGTCGACGCTCGACTCGGTCTACCGGGCGGACCTCGTGCTGCTGGTCGTGGACGTGAGCGAGCCGGTCGAGGAGATACGCGAGAAGCTCGTGACCTCGCATGACACGCTGTACGAGCGCAACGAAGCCCCCATCGTCACCGTCCTGAACAAGATCGACACGGTCGACGACGACGAACTCGCCGAGAAGCGCGATGCGCTCTCCGCGCTCGCACCGAACCCCGTCGCCGTCTCGGGCATGGAGGGGCTCAACGTCGACGAGCTCCGCGAGCGCATCGTCCACGAGCTGCCCGACTGGGAGCAAGAGCGGCTGGTCCTCCCGATGACCGACGACACGATGAGCCTCGTCTCGTGGATTCACGACAACGCGAACGTGGACGACGTGACCTACGGCGACGAGGACGTGATGGTCGACTTCGAGGCACGGCCGGCCGTCGTCGAGCAGGCGCGCTCGCGGGCCGGCGACCTCTCGACGCCGGTGCAGTGACTCAGTTATCGCGCCGGCGCTCGTCGAGCCCGTCCAGCGTCGCCGCCGCCTCGGAGACGACGGTGGTGACGACTTCGCCGGCTGGCCGTCGCTCGTCCGTCAGGCCGGCCGACTGTCCCGCGAACAGCGCCATGTCGTCGACGACGCCGGACACCGCTGGCGTCGCGAGCGCCTCGTCGTAGCGCTCGATGGGGTCGCCGTCGCCGGACCGCGCAACTGTGTCGGACTCGCCCGGCCGCTCGCCCGGTGCTGGTTCGCCGGCCTCCCGCCAGCGGTGCACGGTCTCGTTCTCGACGACCCGGTGGGGCATCCCGGGCCAGCCCTTGTCGAACAGCGTCGTGTAGGCCGTCTCCGACTCGCTCGCGGCGAGCACGCGGTCCCGGTACACGCGGTGGACACGTGCCTCCTCGGTCGCGAGGAACCGGGTGCCGAGCCAGGCAGCGTCGGCCCCGAGCGCGAGTGCCGCAGCCAGTCCACGGCCGTCGGCGATACCGCCTGCGGCGACGACCGGCACGTCGACCGCGTCGGCGACGCGCGGGACGAGCGGCATCGTGGCCACCTCGCCCTGGACGTGGCCGCCAGCCTCCCACCCCTGGGTGACGACGCAGTCGACGCCCGCGGACTCGGCTTCGCGAGCGGACTCGGCGTCGGTAACGGTCTGGAACACCGTCGCACCGGCGTCGTGACAGCGGGCGACGTACGGTCCGGCGTCGCCGAAGGAGAACGAGACGACCTCGGCACCGGCGTCCAGCACCGTCTCGACGTGCTCGGCCGGGTCCAGCACGCCAGTCTCCTCGTCGAGGACGAGGTTCACCGCGAACGTGCCGTCGGTCGCGGCGGCGGTCTCCGCGATAGCTCGGCTGGTCGCCTCCCGGTCGCGCCACGTCACTGCGAGGTGGCCCAGTCCGCCGGCGTCGGCGACCGCGGCGGCCAGTCCGGGGCAGGTCGCGCTCCCGATGGGTGCCTGTACGACCGGGTGGTCGATACCGAGCAGGTCGGTCGCGGCAGTGTCGAACCCCGTCACGGTTCCTCCTTCGTCTTCTCGACGACGCGAACGTCCGTGATGCACGTCTCGGGGTACTCGCCACGCTCGTCCTTCTCGGCGGCCTTCACCATGTCCCAGACGACGTTCAGTCCGGTCGTCACGCCCTCCAGGGCCTCCATCTCGCAGCCGGTCTTGCCCGTGGTCTCGACGGCGACGGTCAGCGTGACCGCGTCGTCGGCCACGTCGAACGCGGTGTCGACGTTCGTGACGGGTATCTGGTGGCACATCGGGATGGTCTCCCAGGTGTGCTTGACCGCCTGGATGGCCCCGATTCGGGCCGTCGCGAGCACGTCGCCCTTGTCGACCGCGTTGTCGCGGATGGCATCGACGGTCGACTCGCGCAGGTGGACGGTCCCCTCGGCGACGGCCCGCCGGTGCGAGTCCGGCTTCGCGCCCACGTCGACCATCTGCGCGTCGCCGTCGTCGTCGACGTGGGTGAGGTCGCCGGCGTCGCCCGCCGACCCGTCATCAGACATCGCGCGCACCCCACATCGCGTGCGGAATCTCGGGGAGCAGGTCGCTAGCGAAGAGGCCGTAGCCCTGCTCGTCGACGACGGCGTCGCCGGCACGACCGTTGACGTACGCGGCGACCGAGCCGGCGGTGACGGGGTCGTGCGTGCTCGCGAGTGCAGCGCAGATACCCGCGAGCACGTCGCCGGTCCCACCGACGGTCATGCCGGGGTTGCCGGTGCGGTTGACGCGGGTGGTCTCACCGTCGCTCACCACGTCGTAGGCCCCTTTCACGAGGAGCGTCTGGTCCAGGTCCGCCGCGAAGTTGGCGACCAGCTCGGCTCGCGTCTCCCAGTCCTCGTCGGTCTGGCCGCCCATGGCGACGAGTTCGCCCTGGTGGGGCGTACAGAGCAGGTCGGCGTCCGTTCCGGCGGACGGGATCGCACGGAGCGCGTCGGCGTCGACCACTGCCCGACCGTCGTACTCGGAGAGGAACTCGCCGACGGCGGTGAGCGTCCCCTCTGCGCGGCCGAGCCCCGGTCCGAGCAGCACGCAGTCGGCGTCGACGGCAGCGTCGAGCAGCTGGTCCACGTGGCTCGGCCGGAGCAGCTCCCCGGCGAAGCCGCGCACGATGAGGCCCTCCTCGTACCCCTGGACGGTGTCGGCGACGCTCGCGGGGCAGGCGACGCGCACGAGGTCGGCACCGGCACGCATCGCCGCCTGCGCGGAGAGCGCGGGTGCGCCGGTGTAGGGCCCGCCGCCGACGACGAGCACCTCGCCGAAGTCGCCCTTGTGGGCCATCGGGTCACGGGAGAGCACGTGCAGGTCGCCGGGACCGACGAGCGTCTCGGCGGCGTCCGGGATGCCGATGTCGGCGACGGTGACCGCGGCGTCCACGTCCGCGAGCCCGGGCTTCTCGTCGTGGAACGTGACGACGTGGTCGGCCGCGACTGCTGCGCCCGCGGCCTCGCCGGTGTTCGCGTCGACGCCGGAGGGCACGTCGACGGCGACGACCGTCGCGTCGGCGTCGTTAATGGCCCGGGCGGCGGTCGCCTCGGGCTCGCGAAGCGCGCCCGTGACACCAGTCCCGAGCATCGCGTCGACGACCACGTCGGCGTCCGGGAGCGAGAGGGCCGTCGAGTCCCGAACCTCGCGGGTGTCGTACTCGGCCTGCTGGAGCGCGTTCCAGTTCTCGCGAGCGATCTTCGTCGAGATGGCCTCGGCGCGTCCGAGCAGCAGCGTCGTCACCTCGAACTCGTCGAGGAAGCGGGCCGCGACGAACGCGTCGCCGCCGTTGTTCCCACGGCCGGCGACGACGACGATGCGGTCACCGGGCTGTGCGACCTCGCGGACGACGTGTGCGACGGCGTTGCCGCTCGACTCCATGAGCTGCTTGCGCGGGACGCCGAGGGCCTCGGCGTTCTCGTCGACCTGGGCCATGCGCTCGCTCGTAATCATGGCCTGTGATTCGGACGGAGCCGTGGTAAATCCGCGCCATTCGCACGGGCTGGCGTTGCTCCCCGAGAGAGGGGCCTGCCTCACCGTCGAATGCGGAAGCCCTCCTCGCCCCGGGGTTCCTCGTACTCGACCGCTACGTCCTCGACGTTCGCCGCCGGCGAGCCCTCGTGACACCACTCCACCATCGCCGCGACGGCATCTTCCGGCCCTTCGAACACGGCCTCGACGCGACCGTCGTCGAGGTTCCGAACCCAGCCGTCGACGCCGTGCTCGTCGGCGGTGTCGCGGGTGTTCGCACGGTAGTAGACGCCCTGGACGCGACCGGTGACGAAGACGTGTGCGCGGGTTCGTTCCTCGCTCATACGGTGGCCGACGGCGTCGGTCGGGAAAAGGCTGGGTGTCGGAGCCGCGGCCGACTCACTCCCGGGTCCGCAGCAGATGGAACACGTACGTCTGTACGTACCCGGCGTAGCGACCGCCGAAGCGCTCGCGGAGCGCCCGGGACGTCTCCGTGTAGTTGCCACGGTCGCAGTCGGGGTAGTAGTCCGACACGACGGTACGCATCCACGTATCGAGCGGGATGGCCTCGTCGTAGCCGAGCGAGAACAGGAGGACGCAGTCGGCGACCTTCTCGCCCACGCCGACGAACCGCGTGAGGTACTCCCGGGCGTCCTCGTAGGCCAAGCCGGCCGCCGACGCGGGGTGGGCCTCGCCCGTGGCGACCATCTCGGCGGTTCGTTGGACGTAGGGCGCACGGTAGCCGAGGCCGAGGTCGCGTAGCTCGGCCTCCGTCGCCGCCGCGAGCCGGTCGGGCGTGGGGAAGGCGTGGTAGGTGCGCCCGTCGAGCGTGACCGGCTCGCCGTACTCCCGGGCGAGGGTCGACACCATCTCGTGGATGCGTTCGACGCGCATCTGTGCCGAGCAGATGAACGAGACGGTACAGCCGAAGGGCGGGTCGCGCACGAGCCGGAGGCCGCGGTAGGCGTCGTACGCCTCGCCTATCAGCGCCTCGTCGGGCGCATCCGCGACGATGGCGTCAAGGTCGTCGTCGAGCCGGAGGAGGTGGACGAGCGCGTCGTGGGCGTCGCAGGTCGCTTCCCACTCGAGGCTGTCCGCCGCGACGCGGAACCGGATGGCGTGTGGCTCGCCGTCGGGTAGCGGGACGGTCGCGGCGTCTTGCTCGTCGAGGTCGAGCGCGATGTAGTACCACGGCGAGCCGTCCTCGTCGCCCTCGTACATCCGTCCGTCCTCGCGTCGCCAGAGGTACGACTGGCCACTCTCCAGCGTCGCGTGTACGTCGAAGCCGCCGGGGAGCGACGACAGCGGGATAGACCCTGTCTCCATCGACCGACCCTCCGGGCCGCGTCGGTTTGGGGGTTACGGAGCCGGGTCGTCGTCCCGGAGGCTCCTGTCGCCGTCGCCTGTCGGGCTGAACGAACGCCAACCTTGATACTGTTCGGCGGGCAACCATGTTACTGCATGAACTGCAGAGTTGTCGTCGAAGCTGCAGTGCCGGTTTACGACGTAGGGACACCGGACGAAGCCGTTCGTATCGCCATCTCGAAAACTGGCGAGATGCTGAATCCGGACCTCAACTACGTCGAGATCAACATGGGCAGCCGGACGTCGCCGTCCGGCGAGGAGCTCCCACCTGCGTTCATCGCGGCCGACGAGGCGTTGGTCGCCCTCGAACTGGAGATGACGGTGTTCAACGTCGAACGCGAGGAGCACGCGTCCCGGATCGCTCGCAAGGAGATCGGGATGCGGCTGGAGAACATCCCGCTGGAGGTCCTCGAAGTCGAAGTCATCGAGGAGGACGACGACGAGGAGACCGAAGCGGAGGAGGACACGCCGACTGCAGACGACGACGTTCACGAGGCCGAGGACGGCAGCGACGAGGACGACGAGGTCCTGCCGGAGTTCGAGGACCTGATCGAGTAACGAGCCACGATATTCGAGCGAGACGAAGCTGTCGCTGTCGGGTTCTAGTTCAGTGCAGGACGAGTTCTACCGTTTAGTCTGCGGAGACGGCGACCGTCTCTTCGGACTCCTCGGAACTCATGTCGGAGGTGATGCCGTTCGCGAGTGCAAAAACAGCCGCCTTGTGGTCAGTCTTCGATTTGTGGATGCTCGTTGGTCGAATACCAAGGGACTCGTACTCGTCTAGGTTGAGGTCGCCGTCGGCCGTTGTCTCGTAGTGTGTGGATACTTCCGCAAGCAGTCCGTGAAGGTGGATGAGTTCCTGCTTCTTCATAGCAAACAGTTCTACCGGCTGGAGGGTTATATTATTATCCTGAGTCGCGTTAACACACTATGGCTCCAGTCACCCCGCAGACACTCGCTCGCGGCCACCTCGGGGGTCGCCACCGGCTGTCGGTAGAGCCGAATTACTGCTTGCGGTTTCGTCCGGCGAGAACGTTTAATGCCGTCCGGGAACTCCCGCTAGTATGGGTCTCATGGAGCTTATCGACCGCGTCGAGGGGGGTTCACGGACCCTGACGGTTGTCGATAGGCAGACATCGGATGTCGTCCAGGGGATGCTTGACGACCTTTTCGACGAGCAACCGGTCCACGTCATCGAGGACGGAGGCGAGGGCACCGTCCCCAGCGACACCGTCGTCGTCTCCCGGACCGACGGCACGGCGTTCAGCTCTTCACTGGAGTCGTTACAGAACGCCATCCTGTTCGTCAACTCGGACACCTACATCTCCGGCGCGCGCGACCTGGACGCCGTCGACACCCCGGAGGCAATCCTCGGACTCGCGGACACCGTCTTCACCGTCGAGGGCTACCCCGACACCCGCAAACAGAAGTTCCTCCTCATCGAGCTCTCCCGGTACATCGAGGCACTGGCCTGGGAACACGGCGTCGGGGAGATACATTCGAGCTTCCAGTACCTCTCGCGACTGCAGGACGAACGCGGCACCCAGGAGGTGTACCGCTCGCTTGGGGAGATCGGTGTCGACGTGAACATCTACGGCATCGCGGACGAGGCCATCCCCAGCGACATCGACGCGACGACCTACACGGACGCCTCCGTCGAGGACCTCCGTCGTGCCTGGTTCGTCGTCTACACCCACCCGACCGACCCGACGGAGTCGGCGGCACTCGTCTGCCACCAGCTCTCGGGCGAGGACGGCCGACTGGGGCCCTGGAAGGGGTTCTGGACGTTCGACCCGGACCGTATCGACGACGTCCAAGCGTACGTTACGGGCAACTTCCAGTGACCGACGACGCACCGGCGGAGGGACATCCGTTGTTCGCGGCCATCTACGACCCCGTCGTCGCCCCGTTCGAGCGCCGCATCGAGTCACACCGCCGGTGGCTGGCGGCCGACATCGAAGGGACGGTGCTGGACATCGGCGTCGGCACCGGTGCGATGTTCCCGTACCTGACCGCCAGCGATGCCGACGCGGTCCTCGGGGTCGAACCGGACCCGCACATGCGCAAGCGAGCGGTCGAGCACGCCCGCGAGTCCGGGCTCTCGGTCACCATCTACCCGACCGGCGCGGAGTCGCTCCCGCTCGCGGACGACAGCGTCGACGTCGTCGTCGCCGCGCTCGTGTTCTGCACCATCCCAGGGTTCGACGCGGCGCTCGACGAGGTGGCGCGCGTCCTGAAGCCCGGCGGCGAGTTCCGGTTCCTCGAGCACGTCCGCGCCGACGGCTGGCAGGCTCGATTCCAGACGACGGTCCAGCCGATCTGGGGTCGTCTGGCGGCGGGCTGCCAGCTCGACCGGGCGACGGACGAACGGTTCCTGGCGGACGAACGCTTCGAGACGGCCGCGTTCGAGCGTATCGACGCCGGCGTCCCGCCGGTCGCACCCATCGTCCGCGGACGGCTCGTCCGTCGTAGCGACGACGGGACCGACGAGGCGCTGGGCGACGGGCTCCGTGGCGGGCTTCGGCGGCTGCTCGACCGCCGACCGTCGCTGCCGCTGTCGGTCGTCGCGTCGAAAGAATGAATCGGGGTGCCGTGAATCCGTGGTCCCTGTTCCCTCGTGTGCTGCCCGTCGGTGGCGGGACCTAGCGGTCGTTACGAAGACGCTTCTGCGGTCTCCATCTGGTCGACGTACTGCGCTTCCCACTCCTGTCTGGCGTCGATCTCGCGGCGACCGCGCCGGGTCAGTGTGTAGAAGTTCGTCCGCCGGTCCAGCTCTCCCTTCTCGACGAGGCCCTTGTCGACGAGCGTGTCGAGGTTCGGATAGAGTCGACCGTGGTGAATCTCGGATTCGTAGTAGTCTTCGAGCTCATCCTTGATCGCGAGTCCGTGGGGGTCGTCGAGCCCCGCAATTACGTACAACAGGTCCCGCTGGAACCCTGTGAGGTCGTACATAGTATTACAAACGTATCCAGAGAAAATGAGTGTTTTGTTTCCTGAATCGATTTGGCCGGTTCGGTTTCGGTGTCTTTCACGCGGAAAGGATTCGGTCGGATCGGGTGTATCGGCGTTGGGATACTTGGCAGCACCAGTAAGAAAGATAGAAGAAAAGTGACCCGGAACGGTGCCCGAGAGCGGGAATCGGTGGCTCTGACTATCGGTGTCGCTCGCAAAAGGACACCGATTCCCCGACGCAAGGAGCGTCGACCCAAGGCAGTAACCCCGGTCATTTTTCCCGGACTGGACGGAAGCCGGCCACGTGATGAACTCGCTTGAGATAGCCATCCGGCTACTCGCTGGTCTCGCCCTCATCCTGGCGAACGGGTTCTTCGTCGCGATCGAGTTCGCACTGACACGGGTCAGACAGTACTCCGAGTCGGAGTTCGACACGCCGGCGCTCCGACGTGCCTGGGAGATGACGGACGACCTCGAGATCTACCTGACGAGCTGTCAGGTCGGCATCACGGGCTCGAGCATCGCGGTCGGTATCGTCGCCGAACCCGCGCTCGGGGCCATCTTCGAGCCGTACTTCCACAACACCGCGCTGGCTTCCCTCGGGGCAGGTGGGCTGCTCGCCTTCCTCATCATCAACCTCGTCCACCTGACCCACGGGGAGCAGACGCCGACATACCTGGGTGTCGAGCGCACGAAGTTCGTCTGCAAGTGGGGGGCTCGCCCGCTCTACTGGTTCGCCTGGGTCATCTCCCCGATCATCAGCGTCGGTGACACTGTGGCGAAGGCGACGCTGAAGCTGTTCGGTGTCGAGATGACCGGCGCGTGGCTCGAGGCCGAAGAAGACGTCATCGAGAACCGTGCACAGCTGCGGAACCGGCTGAACTTCCTGCTCGAACAGGGAGACCTCTCCGAGGAGCGCCACGAGGAGGTCATCAACGCACTGACCGTCGACGAGATCATGGTCGGTGACGTCATGGTCGACATCGACGACGCGGTCGTCCTCTCGACGGCGGACCCAATCGAGGAGAACATCGAGAAGGTGTACGACTCGCCGCACACGCGCTATCCGCTCGTCGGTAGCGACCTCGACGACTACCGTGGCGTCGTCTACGTGCCGTCCCTGCTCGAGCATCTGGACGAGATCCGGGCCGGGGAGCTGGATCTGGCGGACGTCGCCGCGCCGCCGATGACCGTCGCGGTGGACACGAGCGTCAGCGGCGTCATCGACCAGTTCCAGGCCGAGGGCCAGGAGCTCGCCCTCGCCATGGCCGAGGGTGAGGTCCAGGGGCTACTCACCGCGACGGACGCGCTGGAGACGGTCATGGGCGACATCGAGGACCCGCTCGACCGCGACGCGATGTCGTGAGAAACCAGGAGGCAGGTTGCGGTGTTTCTGGTGGTTGCATCATAACGAGCTCCTGTGCGATGGGGCCGGACCGCCACGTCGTCGGCTACGACTGGCGCTGCTCGGGAATCGCGTTCGAAGTCACCGAGGACTGAGGGTTCCGACGGGGTTTTGCCGGTGCCGACCCTACGTGGATGCATGACGACAGCACGAGCGACGCTCGGCGGCGGCTGCTTCTGGTGCATCGAGGCGGCGTTCGAGGAACTCGAGGGTGTGGAGTCCGTCACCTCCGGCTACGCGGGTGGCCACGTCTCGGACCCGACGTACAAGCAGGTCTGCTCGGGGGAGACGGGCCACGCGGAGGTCGTCCTGATCGAGTACGATACCGACGTGCTGGGCTTCGAGGACGTGCTCAAGGTGTTCTTCACGGTCCACGACCCGACCCAGCTCAACCGACAGGGGCCGGACGTCGGGACGCAGTACCGCTCCATCATCCTCGCCCACGACGACGAGCAGCGCGAGTTCGCCGCGGCGTTCGTCGACGAACTCGACAGCGAGTACGACGACGACGTCGTGACCGAGGTCGTCGACCTCGAGACCTTCTACGAGGCAGAGGAGGCCCACCAGAACTACTACGACAAGAACCCGAACGACCGCTACTGTACGTTCCACGCCGACCCGAAGATCGAGAAGGTCCGCGAGAAGTTCGCGACGAGAGCGCAGTAGTGTCCGCTGCCTCGGTGTTATCCTGCTCCGGGCGCGACCGGAAGTAACACGACGGCCCGCGAACCGGCCGCCGTCTGCTCGAGTCTGAGGTCGCCGTCCGACTTCGAGACGAGCCAGCGGACGATCCACAGTCCGAGTCCGTCGGAGTGCTCCAGTGCGGTCTCGAGCCCCGACTCGCGGAGTTCGATCTCCGACTCCGGGATTCCGGGGCCGTCGTCCGCGACGACGAGCCGGACGGTCCCCTCGTCGTGGCGTGCGATAGACACCTCTACCGTCGGTTGATCGTCGTCGTGGTGGACGACGGCGTTCTCGAGCAGGTTGTCGAGGACGAGCCGGAGATGTTCGTGTGCGAGGACGGGTGGTGGACTCTGTTCGGTGACCCGCACCCGCGCGTTCGGGTGAGTCTCGACGAGGTCGGCCGCGGCGCGGTCGACCAGCGCCGAGAGGTCGAAGGTGCTCCGGGCGTCGGACTCGAACGCGGTCTCGATGCGTCTGGCGCGCTGGCTCAGCTCTTCTATGTCCTCGAGCGACTGGCGGATGGCTTCGACTGGGGCCGCCGGCACGTCGGCCTGCTCGGCGATGCGGTCGAGGAGCCCGCCGACGACGGTCAGATGCGTCCGAAGGTCGTGTCGGAGCACGCGGTTGAGGACGCTCACCCGTTCGGCCTGGTTCTGGAGCGCCTGCTCGTGTCGCTTCTGTTCGGTGATGTCGGAGAAGGAGATGATGATCTCCTTCTCGTCGTCGCCCACGGCCGCGGCGTTGACGAGCAGCCAGAGCCGCTCGCCGTCGGCCCGGTCGACGACGTACACCTCGTTGCGTATCGCCGTACCGCTCTCCGAAACCTTCTGGAACCAGCTCTCCCCGAGCGTTGGGGTATCCGTACCTGTCGGAGTCACCCGCCACGGTTCATGCTCGTAAGCGTCCGCGACCGACCGGTCGTCGTCGACGCCGAGGATGTCGCGGGCGCGCTGGTTCTCCTGTTCGACGGAGCCGTCGCTGCCGACGACGAGGATGCCGACCGGGCTGGTCTCGAGGAGGCGCTGCTGGCGCTCCCGTTCGGCGGCCAGCTCGGCCTCGGTCAGCTTCCGCTGGAGGATGGCACCGAGGTGCGCTGTGATGGTCTCGAGCAGTTCGAGGAAGCGGTCGTCGCGACCCCCGCTCTCGTCCGTCAGCAACATGAGCACGGTCAGGACGCTCCCGCCGGTCCCGAGCACCGGCACCGCGACCGCGGTCTGCAGCCCGAAGTGGTCGACCTCGCCGAGCCACGGGAGCCGGGCCTCGCTGCCGGCTTCGAGGTCCGCTATCCACTCCGGCGCACCCGTCTCCCAGACGCGTCCCGGTAGCCCCTCGCCCCGGGAGAGCTGGAACCCGCTTCGCTGCCGGCCGAACGACTCGAGGGCAGAATCCCCGGTCCACCACGCGTTCTGGAACCGCAGTTCGTCGCCGTCCGGAATCCACGCCTCGCCGTAGGCGGCGTTCGTGTTCTCGACGACCGTCCGCAGGGTCGCGGTCAGCGAGGCCCCGAGGTCGGGAGACTGGGCAGCGGACTGGATCGCATCGAGCAGCAGTTCTCGCTCCCGGTTCGCCGTCACCTCGTCGCTGATGTCGATCCCCTCGACGACGATGGAGCCGACGGTCCCGTCGTCGCGAACCACCGGGCGCAACGATATGTCGACGTGGACAACCTCGCCGTCGGCTCCGATGTTCGTCGTCTTGAACCGGACGAACTCGCCGTCGGCCGCGCGGGCGATGGCGGCCCGGACCCGGTCGCGTTCGGTGTCGGAGTGCGACCACCAGGGCAGCGTCCAGAACTGCCGACCGGTGGCCTCTGCCTCCGTGATACCCGCGAACTCGCACGCCCGTTCGTTCGCGTCGAGGAGTTTACCGTCGGTGTCGAGGATGCCGAGGAAGGACATCGGGTCGGCGAACACCGCCTCGAACCGACGCTCCGTCCGACGAAGCTGTTCCGCCCTGGCCTCGCGCTCCGTCACGTCCCGGCCGATGGCACAGACGCCGACTGTCGTCCCGCTGACCACGAAGGGGCTCGTCTCGAACTCGAAGGGGCGGAGTTCGCCGCCGGCCGTGCGTACGTCGAGCTGGATCGTCCGCGTCTCGCCTCCCGTGACCGCCGCGAGGTGGTCGTCGAGCCGAGGGACGTCCGCGTCGTCGAACAGCGACCGCACCTCGAGGTCGTCGAGCTCCGAGCCCGTCTTGCCGAGGACTGTCTCGACCACGGAGTTCCAGCGTCGCAGGTGGCCGTCGCGCCCAACTATCATGACGATGTCGCGGGTGTGCTCGACGAGGGGGTCGAAGCCGGGGGCGCTCGGATGCCTGCTATCGGACCAGCTCTCGACCGCCCGTTCGACACGCAGCGCAAAGCGCTCCGGATCCGCCACCGCGTCCTGCCAGATGACCTCGTCGACGGGGCCCGACACGGCCGCCTCGGCCAGGCTCGCATCGTCGACCACGAGGAGCGCCGGCGGCGGGTCCGAGACCACATCGGCACACTGCCTGAACCAGACTAATCCGGAGACGCCCACGGCGACGAAACAGGTTTCACCGGGCCTCTCGAGCGCAGCCGCGTGGTCCGTCGCCTCTCCGGGTGAGAGAACAGCGTCGATACCGTCGAGAACTGTCTCTCTAGGTTGTCGAGAGCTGTCTTCGGCGGCGACCCAGACGATACTGACCGGGTGCTCTTCGGCCATCAGCTGTTACTACTGTTATCGAACCATAACCGGGATAAAGTGTTGACGGCCCTCGTGACGCCGCCGGCTCACTCACTCAGTCACTTCCTCGGCGCTCGAGACGGCGACCGTCAGAGGTTCCCCAGCGGCTGTTCCTTCGCGTCGGCGAGCCGTTCGAACTGCTCCTGGGAGAGGTCGATGGCGGCGGCACCGAGGTTCTCCTCGAGCTGCTCGACGGTGCGCGCGCCGAGGAGTGGGACGGAGACGCGGTCGTGGTGCTGGAGCCACGCGATGGCGGTCTGTGCGGGCGAGCCGCCGACCTCGTCGGCGACCGCGTGGAGTTCGTCGAGCAGGTCGAAGTTCTCGTCGGTGAGGTAGTTCTCGCGGAAGCGGTCCTCCGCTGCGACCTTCGAGTTCTCCGGTGTCTGGTCCTCTCGCGTGTACTTCCCGGTGAGGAAGCCCTGGGCGAGCGGGCTCCACGGACAGAGGCCGAGCTCGTAGTCCGCGCACATGTCGAGGTAGTTCGCCTCGACCTCGCGGTCGGCGAGGTTGTACCGCGGCTGCGTGACGGTGAACGGCTCGTAGCCCTTGCGTTCGGCCAGCTCGTTCGCCTTCGCGACCTTCCAGGCGTTCGGGTACAGCGTGGACGCGCCGAGGTAGTTCACCTTCCCGTCCTCGACGAACCCGTCGAGGGTCCGCATGAACTCTTCGGCGGGCGTGTCGTCGTCCCATCGGTGGATGTACAGCAGGTCCACGTAGTCCGTCCCGAGGCGCTCGAGCAGCAGGTCGATCTGTCGGCGGAGGTGCTTGCGCGAGAGCCCGCGGCCGTTCGGGTCCTCCTCGCGTGTCGGCCAGTAGATCTTCGAGGCGATGACGTAGTCCTCGCGGTCGCGGTCGGCGAGCCAGTTGCCGATCCACGTCTCGCTGTCGCCGCCGCCGTAGACGTCCGCAGTGTCGATGAAGCGACCGCCGTGAGACTCGTAGGCGTCGAGGAGTTCGTAGGCCCGGTTCTCGCCGATCTCGACGCCGGCCTCCGTCTCGCGGCCGAAGCGCCAGGTGCCGAAGGCGAGTTCGCTGACCATCGTGCCCGTCCGTCCGAGCGGAACGTAGTCTAGTTCCATAGCTGCTGGTTGCGCGGCCGGACGTATAAATTCGGAAGCCCCGGTAAACCGTTCGCCGCGCGCGCCGCCGCTCGAGCCGGTCGAACGACTCGTTCGAGACCGGCAGGCGCGGGGCGGAGCAGTTGTCCGGATTCGTACACAATTGTGGCAATAGATGCAAATAACGCTCCCAGAGAGACTTGTAAAACTTCTAAACGTCTCTCGAAAGGTCAAGAAGAACGGCAAAACGAACTAACAGGTGGTAAAACGCGGGGAAATAACCCGAACGCTCGACCCGTTATATGATGGTGTCCGTTCAAGGCGTTGATGCCGACGAGGTGCCCCTGATGTCCACCGCGCTCCCTGACACCCACGACCGACGCATCGACACCCAGTCACTGCTCGCGCCCGTTCGAAAGGGCAGCTTCTGGCTGGCAGTCGTCCTCCCGTTCGTCCACCTGCCGCTGCTCGCGTCGGGACTCGGGAGCACGAACGGCGCGGGTGCGTTCCTCGTCCTGCTGGCTCTGAACACGCTCGCGCTCGTCGTCGGTCACGGCCACGGCCCCGCCGACGACGCCGCAGGCGCGTAAGGTCCACTGGCATCCCACACCGAAACGACCCACACCACGTTCCCTGCCTGCCACCTCGGCCTCTCCACCACCCACCCCTCGCCTCCGCTTCCACCCGCACCACCGTTTCCCTCCATCACCCCACTACGTCGGCCTCCCCACCGGGAGACACTCACTCCGACCAGCAGTCAGCAGTGCGGCCGCGAGTCCTTTTCAGGTCACGGCCCCAACCCCGGGCCCATGGAGAAAGAGCAGATACGCCAGCAGGTCTGGGACGACCTCGAGGAGAGCGGGACGGCACGGTTCCCGTACCCACCGCACGACCGGATTCCGAACTTCGCGGGCGCGGACGCGGCGGCGGACCGACTGACCGAGAGCGACGAGTGGCAGGCTGCCCGAACCGTGAAGGCGAACCCGGACGCGCCACAGCTCCCGGTCCGTCGGGCGGCGCTCCGGGCGGGCAAGACGCTCTACGTCGCGGTCCCGCGGCTCCGGGACGAGCGGTGCTTCGTCGAGCTGGACCCCGAAGCAGTCACGGACATCGACGACGCGACCACGGTGGGCGGGCTGGCCGACGCCGGCGTCGCGGTCGGGCCCGACGAACTCCCGCACGTCGACCTCGTCGTCAGTGGGAGCGTCGCGGTCTCCGAAGACGGCGCACGGATCGGCAAAGGAGAGGGCTACAGCGACCTCGAGTTCGGGGTCCTGGCGGAGTTCGACCGCGTCGACGCCCGGACCACCGTCGCGACGACCGTCCACGAGCGACAGGTCCGGGGCGAGGCCCTTCCACACGACGAGCACGACGTACCCATGGACCTGGTCGTGACGCCCGAGCGGACGGTCCGACCAGCCGGGGACGGACGACGACCGTCCGGCATCGACTGGCGGGCGCTCCCGGAGGAACGGATCGACGAGATACCGGTGCTACAACGGCTGCAGGACGAGATACGGTGAGTTCCGGCCGCCCGACGCTCAGCGCTCCAGCGGATAGGCCGACGGCTCGGCGACCACGCCGACGAGAAACTCGCGCGCGGCTTCGACGACGGCCTCGGTCTCGCCCGTCGCCTCGCCGGCGGCCGACTCGATACGCATCCGCGTGACGGTCGGCCTCTCGAAGTCGAGCGTCGACGGTGCGAGCCCGAGGGCGGTCGTCGCGGCGTCGAACCGGCGGTCGAACGGCGCGTGCTGGTCGAGCAGCGGATTCACGTCGCGTCCACCCTCCCGTTCGGGGTCCCGGTGGGCAGCGTCCGGGGTGCTCGCGAAGACGCTGTCTCGCTGCGTCGGTTCGACCGACTCGGTCGTGAATATCGACTCCTGCCCCATCGGGTGAACGGTGTCTAGGAGCAACAATGAATGATACGGCCGGTTCAAGCGAGGGTTGTGTTGCTGCAAGGGCGGGCTGTCGACGAGGTCGTCGAAGCGGTGACCGCCCGACGACTACACCGACTGAGATGGCGGCATAAAACATATAGCAGGCGCTCGTCCGCTCATAAAGGGTGTGTTTACTGCAGTAAAACGTGGTTTTTTGCGCCGATACGGTGAAACGAATCGAACTCACGCCAACCGTCTGGCCGTTATATGCTCTCGGCGGCACGAGTACGAGTCGTCCGACCTATGCCCCCCGCTTCCCGCACCCGCACGGTAGACGACCCGGCGAGGCTCTCCCCGTCGCTCGAGCCGCGACCCCTCACCGGGGAGACCGTCACCGTCGACGTGGACGAACAGCTCCTCCGCGCGGCCCGCTCCGCACTCGGATACCTCGACGACTCCGACCGGACAACCGACACCGGCGCCTGCGTTGTCGATGCCGTCAGGACGCGCGTCGAATCCCTGACGGCTCGTGTGGAGGCGCTCCCCCACGACCAGTTCACCGCTCGTTTCGACGCCTCGGACGTCGTGTTGCTCGTCAGCGGCCTGTTCGGCGTCGCCCGCCACTACGCCGACGCCGGCGAGCTGCGCGCTGCCGACTTCCACCGTGAGCGTGCCGGACGGCTGCTCGACGTACTCGTCGAACAGCGACCGGAACTGGTGAAGAACCTCCGTCGGGTCGCCGCGAACTGACCGGGACGGCCCTCCCGGTCGCCCTCCTACAGTGCGGCCGTTCCCTCGATCTCGCCACGAATCGCGTTCGCGAGCAGCGGCCGCATCATCCCGACGAGGGGTGCCTCGCCGCTGTCGGTCCAGACGGCCCGATGCGTGCGAACGCTCGGGAGCTCTGTCGGCGCGTCCGCGCTCACCAGCAGCGCCTCGCCGTCGGTCATCAACACACTCGACACTGCGCCGTTCCGGATGGGAACCGTCTCCCACCAGGTCCACGTCTCGACGACGGTCGCGGCCGCGGCGTGCTCCGTGACACGCTCGCGGATGTTCTCGTCGGGGGAGCCGACGGTGACGTCGACGCCGGCGTCGGTCGCGGCAGCGAGCGCCTCGAGCAGGTCGTCCGTGAGGAGGTCGGGGGCGGCGACCGCGAGCATCACCTCGTCGTCGGTGGCCTCGACGAGCGTCGCCATCCGCTCGGCGACCTCGTCGCTCCCGTCGGTGACCCATATCTCTCCGCCGCCGTCGCCACGTTCACCCTCACGGAGCTGGGGGAGTAGCTCCTGGAGGCGTTCGAGCTTCCGGTCGACGCGCCGCTCGATGGTGTCGAGTGCGTCGTCGGAGTCGCTCCCGCGGTACTGGCGTGGCTTCGACTGCTGCACGTCGACGAGACCGCGGTCCTGAAGCGTCTCCATGCAGTCGTACACCCGCGCCTGTGGCACGTCGGCGACCTCGCTGGCCTCCTTGGCAGTGCCCTGTCCGATGCGGGCGAGTGCGACGAAGCACTTCGCCTCGTACTCGGTCAGTTCGAACGATTTGAGGAGTTCGACCGTCTCAGCGACGATGTCGTCGGTCGACCCCGCGTCGGTGTCTGTCATTCTCGGTCAGGTCGTTGGCTCTGGTTCGGTGGGTAGTCGTTTAATCGTTCGGCCTCGCGACGGTCGCTGCTGTGCCCGCGCTGGACTGGCCAGTTCGGGCGCATCAGGCCGTCGCCTGGGGGGTCTGCTGGAACTCCTCGTCCGCCTGGAGGAGCTCCTTGTACCGGTTCCGGATGGTGACCTCGCTCACGTCGGCGGCCTCGCCGATCTCGCGCTGGGTGAGCTTCTCGTCGGTCAGCAGCGAGGCGGCGTAGATGGCCGCCGCCGCGAGGCCGACGGGCGATTTGCCGCTGTGGACGCTCTGGCGCTTGCCGGCCTCCAGCAGCTCCTCGGCGCGGAGTTTCAGCTCGTTGGGCACCGAGAGCTCGGAGCAGAACCGCGGCAGGTAGTCGAGCGGGTCCGCGGGTTCGAGCGCGAGGTCGAGCTCCTTGACGATGTACCGGTACGCGCGGGCGAACTCCCGACGGTTGACCCGGCTGACCGGCGCGAACTCGTCGAGGCTCCGGGGCACGTTCGCCTGTCTGGCGGCGGCGTACAGCGAGGCCGTCGCCATCGCCTCGATGGAGCGGCCGGGCAGGAGGTCGTCCTCGAGGGCACGCCGATAGATGACCGACGCGGTCTCCTGGACGTTGTCCGGGAGGTCGAGCGCGCTGGCCATCCGGGTGACCTCGCCGAGGGCCTGCTTGAGGTTGCGGTCCTGGGCGCTCTGGGCGCGGAACCGCTCGTCCCAGGTGCGCAGGCGCTGCATCTTCTGACGCTTGCGCGAGGAGAGCGCGGAGCCGTAGGCGTCCTTGTTCTGCCAGTCGATGACCGACGAGAGACCCTTGTCGTGGAGCATCTGCGTCGTCGGCGCGCCGACGCGCGACTTCTGGTTCTTCTCCCGGCTGTCGAACGCACGCCACTCGGGGCCGTGGTCGACCAGGTCCTCCTCGAGGACCATTCCGCAGTCGCCACAGACGGTCTCACCGTGCTCGTCGTCGGTGATGGCATCAGTACCACACTCGGGGCAGACCTGGCGCTCGTCCTGCGTGCGCTCGGTCTTCTCGGCCCGACTCTGGCCACTCGTTCTGCTACGCCGTCTGTCGCGCGACGGCGTTCGACTCTCGGTCGTCTTCAGCGTCTGTTTCGGTTCGGACATTGGTGAACCATCGAGCGGCTCGGATGCTCGTGTACTCCCAGCTATGCAGTGTACTATCTTAATAGTTTCTACTCCACTACTACGATAGTAGGAAACAGAATGTTGTCATCGGTGGTCGCGCAGTATCGCGGTTTCGGTCGCCAGACGGACGAGACGTTCCCGGAGTGACTACGGCGGGCGTACCAGTCGGTCGCCGGCGGGGACCGTGCGCTGGCGACGTTCCTCGGGACACGGATACAGCATTCCCCGGCCGCCCACTTCGTCGTACACCGCTACACGTTAGGTACCGTCTTCCCCAGCTCCGATACGCGTCTCAGAGCTTACGACGCGTCTCGTCCTCGGCCGCGTCGTACACTGCCTCCACGACATGCATATCGACGAGACCGTGCTGGCCGTCCGCTGGGATGGTCTTCCCGGCCAGCACGCGGTCCGCGAAGAAGCAGAACAGCTCGCGCATCTGGTCGGCCGGCTCGTACGTCACGCTGGTCTCGCCAACCGGGGTCGAGAGGAGCAGCTCGTTCTCCTGGGCACCGAAGAACCCCGGGCGCATCCGTACCTCGCCGGCGGTGCCGACGACGCGGAACTCGGCCGTCTTGTACGCGTTCTGCGAGACGGAACACAGCGCGGTGACGCCGTCGGGGAACGCGAGCTGGAAGCTCGCACGCTCGTCGGGAACGCGCTCGAACCATTCGCTCTCACTGGACCACGTCGAGGCCGTCACGGCCTCGGGGTCCGCGTCCAGCACGAACCGGCTGGTGTTGATGGGGTAGACGCCCAGGTCGGTGACTGACGCGCCGGCCCCCGCGAGGTCGGGGTCCAGCCGCCAGTGCGACGGGTCGTCGAACATCTCGGCGATCGGCTGTGACATGTGGGCGTGGACGGTCACCGGGTCGCCGACGACGCCCTCGCGCACCAGCCGGCGCACCGCTCGCGCCGCACGGTCGGTCTGCATCCGGTAGCCGACCATCAGCGGTACGTCCTCCGCTTGGCAGGCCGCGACGAGTCGCTCCGCGCGCTCGACCGAGGCCTCCATCGGCTTCTCGCAGAGGACGGCTTTCCCGAACTCGGCCGCCGTCTCGACGTGTGGCAGGTGCAACGCGTTCGGCGTGCAGACGTACACCGCGTCGTAGGCGCCGACCGCCTCGCCCGCGGCGAACTCGTCGTAGGAGAGGCCGTGCTCGACCGACGGCCAGTCGGCGACGACCTGCTCGCGCTTGGCCGACGAACCGCTGACGCCGACCGTCGCAGCACAGTTCTCCAGGTCCGCGAGCGCCGGCAGGACGCGTTCGCGCGACCACCAGCCGAGGCCGACGATGGCAACCCGCAGCGTGCCGTCGGCGGTGGTCTCCCAGTCGCGGTCGTCCGTCCCGAGGTATCCGTCGAACTCCATGGTCGACCGTCAACGGCGACGACCCTAACTCCCGGGACTTCGGCGAGACTGACACATCGGCGAGGGCAACGGTTTTCGCCCGTCGGCCCCACTGCCGGCACGTAAAGCGTGTCCCACGTCGCTGTCGGAACCAACATCGTCGTGACCGTCCTCCTCGCACCCGGCATCGCCGCCCACGAGTTCGCACACGAGCTGGCGTGCCGGCTGCTCGGGGTGCCGGTCCACGGGAGTGCGTACCTCAACCCGTTGGCGAGTGACGCGTACGTCGACCACGAGCCGATCGAGTCGTTCTACGCGGACGCCATCGTCGCGCTCGCGCCGCTCGTCGTCAACACGACGTTCGCACTCGCCGCGTTCGTGGGTGCGGTCGCACTGGCAGGCACGCCGGTGTGGCCGCTCCTCGTCTGGGTCGGGGGGACGCTCGCCCTCACTGCCTTCCCGAGCCACAGCGACACCGCGTCGATGGTCGCGACCGCACGAGCGCTCCCGACGGTCGCTCGACCGTTCGGACTGCTCGTCGCCGTCCCGGTCAGGCTTGCGACCGCAATCCCCGGCGTCTCGGGCTTCTACGGATTCTTCTACGCGGTCTGGCTGTACGCGGTGGTTGCCGGCCCGGGGGGCTGGATGAACAGCGTAATGTAGCGCCGCCCCCACGGTTCGGGGTACCATGGACTTCAGTGCGGTCTTCTTCGACCTCGACAACACGCTCTACCCGTATCAGCCCTGCAACGAGGCCGGGAAACGGACGGCCTGGCAGCGGGCGAACGACCTCGGCTACGAGCTGGACCGCGAGGCGTTCGAGGCGCGCTATCAGGAAGCTCGCAGGGAGGTAAAACGCGAGCTCGCCGGCACCGCGTCGGCCCACGAGCGCTTCCTCTACTTCAAACGCCTCATCGAGATCCACACGGGCACCCACAAGTCCCGCCACGCGCTCGAGCTCGGCGAAGCCTACTGGGACGCATACATCGACGAGATGGAGCTGTTCGACGGCGTCGTCGAGACGTTCGACGCCATCGGCGAGGCAGGACTCGACATCGTCATCGTGAGCAACCTCACCACCCGAATCCAGCTCAAGAAGATCGAGCACCTGGGCATCGAGGGCAGTGTCGACCTCGTCGTCACCAGCGAGGAGGCTGGTTCCGAGAAGCCGGCCTCCGTCATGTTCACGCTCCCGCTCTCGCAGCTCGACCTGCGCCCGAGCGAGGTCGTCATGGTCGGCGACTCGGTCACCGCCGACATCGAGGGCGGTAACGCCGTCGGCCTGACGACGGTCCTGTTCAACTCCGACGAGGCGGAGCTCGAGAGCCGACGGCAGCCGGACCACCACGTCGACGACTTCGGCGACATCGCGGCGGTGGTCGCGGCATGAGCCACGAACAGCAACGACAGGCCGTCGTGGACTGGGCACCCGAACTCGCGGACCTCACTCCGGGTCGGACCGGCAACCTGAGCGTCCGCGAGGGTGACGCCTTCGCGGTCACGCCGACCGGCGTCCCGTACGACGGGTTCGACGCGGACGACGTCCCGGTCGTCGACCTCGAGGGAGAGCAGGTCGCCGGCGGCATGAAACCGTCGAGCGAGGTACCGATGCACCGCCACCTCTACCGCTTTCTCGACACCGGCGCGGTCGTCCACACACACTCGACGTGGTCGACGACGATGTCGGTGCTCCACGAGCCCCTCCCGCCGGTGCACTACATGATCGTCGCAGTCGGCCGCGAGGTGCCGGTCGCGGAGTACGCGCCGTACGGGACCGAGGAGCTCGCCCGCAACATCGTCGACGCGATGGACGAGGCGGACTCCCGGGCCTGCTTCATCGAGAACCACGGGCTCGTCGTCACCGGTGAGGACCTGCCGACCGCCGTCGAGAACACCGGCCACGTCGAGAACCTCTCGCAGGTGTACCTGCAGGCGCGCGGCAACGGCGAGGCACAGGAACTGAGCGACGACCAGCTCGGCGTCGTCGAGGAGAAGTTCGAATCCTACGGGCAGTAACGGCGGCAATCGCCGGCGTGGACGCCGTGCGTCGGTGGGCCGAGTCGTCGCGGGGACAGAAAGATTCGGTGGACGGACGGAGGTGGGCACGGACCCCGGCCGTCGCGAACCACCGGCGGCCTGGGCAAGGGGCCGGTGGCGTCCGAAACTGTGTGACCGACGGGAGCGGGCAGGCACGAACCCACTCCATCGGCGAGGCCGCCGAGGTCCCGGGCAAGGGCCCGGCGGCGTGTCAGGATCAGCGGCGTGCAGCCACGTCGGCGTCCCCCCGGGCGCCGACGTGGCCTGGGTCGAACGTCTCGACCCTCCGTATCCCCCATCACGTCGACGTGACCGATGGTTCCACTGATCCCATTTTGGCGGACGGGTGCATACACACTCAACTCACCGACTGACACACTGTCTCACGACGTGAGTTTTAATAACACCCCTGACAAATCATCCTTGACGATACATGAGTCCCGACGACGTCGCTTCGGCGGTCGAGCTCCTCGACCGACGGCGACAGGTGCTGGGGCATCTCGGGGGGGACGGACATCACGTGAGGGACCTCTGCGACGAGCTGGACGTCTCCCGTTCGACCGTCAACCGCGCCATCCGTGAGCTCGAGGATGCCGGCTGGGTCGAGCGAGCCGACGACGGCTACGTCCGGACCACCACTGGTTCGCTCGCCCTCCAGGAGTACCGCGATCAGGTAACGGCGCTCGACGCCGTCCAGCGACACGCCGACGCGCTCGCGCCACTGCCGGGCGATACCCCACTCGACCCGGGCGTCCTCGCCGACGCGACCGTCGAGACGGTCGCCGAGGCCGACCCGTTCGAACTGGTCGGGCGGCTACGTTCGGCGCTCGAAGACGCGACGGCGGTGCGCGGGGCGTGGCCCTCGGTCACCGACGACAGGACCGTCAGCACGTTGCGTTCGCTCGTCGAAGACGGTGCCACCGTCGCACTCGCCGTCGACGACGAGGTCTACGAGACGATGCGCTCGGTCGCCCCGACGACGTTCGGTCCGGACGATACCGCCGTGTGTCGCGTCGAGACGAGCGACGACGTGCCGACACGGCTCGGCGTGTTCCGCGTGGAGGCGGCGGACGATAGCCGCGTCTTCGTGACGATCTACGAGGAGGGAGGCGCCATGCACGCGGTCGCCGACGTCGCGGCGACGGAGGCGGCGACCAGCTGGGCGACGACCGTCTTCGAGGCCGCCGAAACCCCGGCGTTCGACCGCGGGGACGCGGTCAACCCGCTGGTCGGCGCTGCGGGCGACGTGCCGACGTGGGACGAGGGAAGCAAGGACGTCCTCCGCAGTCAGGGGTTCATCCCGGTCGACGAACGCACGGTGGCACACGATGACGACAGGTCTCCGGGTGCCATGCTGCGGACGACACCGACGCTCGGGGCGGTCGCCGCGGGCCGGACGCTCGACCGCGAGCACGTCGTCGACGGGCAGCGGCGCGAGTTCGCGGTCGACCTCGTCGACGCGCTGGCGACGGGCGGGAACCTGGCGGTCGTCGGGCCGCCTGGCGCGGGGAAGAGCACGGTCTGCAAGGCGGCCGCCTGTCGCTGGCGCGAGCGTGGCAACGGCCCCGTCTGCTATCGCGAGAGCGACAGCGCCGCCGTGCTCGACGACCCGCTGCGGCTCGCCGCGTCGCTCGACGACGCGCGCGGCACGCCACTCGTGGTCGTGGAAGACGCCGTCCGGCCGGTGGCCAACGCCGTCTTCGAAGTTCTGGAGCAGGCCGACGACGTCGCGTTCCTGTTCGACGCGCGGCAGTCGGAGTGGTCGTCGCCGCCGGAGCCGCTCGACCCCCGTCGCGAGTCGCTCCGACGGTCCGGCGTCGAGACCGTGCAGGTCCCCGACCTGGACGACCAGGAGCGGACACGACTGCACGACCACGTCGCGAGCATCGTCGACGGTCCGATACCTCCGCTCGAGGAGTTCGTCGACGACGAGGATCTCCCTGGCGACTCCTGGGCGACACCACAGAGCACCGGGAGCGACGGTGCCGGAGAGTTGCTGACGCTGGCGCACCGCTACGGGAACGCGGCCGACATCGCCGTGGAGGGCGACCGGCGGACGGCGAGTCCGCTGTCGCGGAACGTCCGCGAGGTGTACGACGACGTCGCGGACGACCCGCCGGTCCTCGTGGTCGCGACACTCGTGAACGTGCTCAACGCAGGTGGTCTCCCGGTCGAACGGGACCTGCTCGACGCGCTCGCCCTCGTCGACGACGGGCCCGAAGCCCACGCGGTCGAGCGGGCGGTGACGGCACTCCACGGCAAGGTGCTGTTCCCTCACGACGAGGGGGTGGCGGCGGTCCACGGCGCCTGGTCACACAGTTTCCTCACGCACCTCGTCAACGAGCGCGGGGACGCGAGTGCGCATCGCACCTTCGCGGAGGCGGTCAACCCGCTGTTCCGACTCGTGACCGAGCCGTCGTTGCGGAGCGAGGTCGTCCGCTACCGGCAGGGGGACGCGCCGACGGTCGAGGCGTTCGACGACAGCCCCGACCACTGGCGGGACGTGGTCGTCGACCGCGTGTTCGAACTCGGCCGTGACTCGGCCAACCTCGCGCCGCTGTACGGCCACCCCAAGTACACCGAGCTGACGCTCCCCGACTCCTGCTCGACGTGGTGCCGGCGACACGCCCTCGTGGGCCGCGCGCAGATGTACGTCGACGCGGGGGACTTCGACGCCGCCCGCCAGGAGTGCGAGCGCATCGAGACGGTGGCCGAATCGACGGAGTCGAACCGCCAGGAGACGGTGCTCCGCGCCCGGAGTCTGGAGGTCCAGAGCATCATCGCGGAGTCCAAGGGCGAGTTCGACCGGTCCCGCGAACTGGCCGAGGAGTCGCTCGAACTCGTCCGTGAGGTCGACGACCGGAAGGGCGAGGCGTCCGTGCTGAACGGGCTCGGACTCCTCGCGTGGTATCAGGGCGACATCGACGAGGCGGAACGCCGACTCCGGGACGCGCTCTCCATCTTCGACGAGGTCGAGTCGAAGCGGACCGAGTCCGAGGTGCTGAACCACCTCGGAATCGTCCAGTGGGAACGGGGCGACCTCGGCAACGCCGTGGAGTTCTTCGAAGCCAGCCATCGCCAGTACCGCGAGCTCGGCGCCCAGCAGAAGGCAGTCAGCACCAGCATCAACCTGGGCGTCGCCGCCAGGGACCGCGGTGCGCTCGGCGAAGCCGTCGGGCGGCTCCGTGGTGCGGTCGAGGAGGCCCAGCGCCTCGGCGTCGGGAAACCCGAGTCGAACGCCAACAGGGCGCTCGGGAACACGCTCCGCTGGCGCGGCGCACTCGACGAGTCGGCAAAACACCTGGCGGCGGCGCTCGACATCGCACGCGATGAGGAGCTCCGGTATCAGGAGTGCACCGCCCTGCGCGGGCTGGCGGCGACTCATCGCGAACGGGGCGCGTTCGAGAAGTCGGCGCGGCTGCTCGAGACGTGTGACGAACTCGCCGCGGAGGTCGGCGACGAACGGGACCGCGCACTCGCACGGGCACACCGCGGCCTGCTCGTCCTCGCCGATGGGGACGCCGTCGAGGCGACCGAGATACTCGGCGACGCCGTGGAGACGCTGGAGTCGCTCGACCGGTCACCCGGACTGGCGAGAGCCCGTCGGTGGCACGCCCGCGCGCTCGAGGCCGCTGGCGAGTACGAGCAGGCGCGGGACGCGTACGAGGCAGCAGTCGACCAGTACGAGGCCATCGGTGCGTCCACGTACCTGCGGGAG
The DNA here is from genome assembly GCF_024609245.1 of Haloarchaeobius sp. FL176. Classification (GTDB taxonomy): domain Archaea; phylum Halobacteriota; class Halobacteria; order Halobacteriales; family Natrialbaceae; genus Haloarchaeobius. The sequence continues at coordinate 312,598 of NZ_JANJYH010000001.1, read as the reverse complement.
ACGCTGGACGAGCTCAGCGAGGTCTGCGAACGCACCGGGGCCGACGAGACGGCAGCCACCTACCGGGACCGGCGGGACGCCCTCGAAGCTAATAACTGAGCCCGCCTGAGCGCCGGCTGATACGAACTTCTTAATATATCTGGACGAATCCGTTAATACATGACCGTCGTCAGCGTCTCCATGCCGGAGGAGTTGCTCGAACGAATCGATCAGTTCTCGGACGAACACGGTTACACGGGCCGTAGCGAGGTCGTCCGCGAGGCCTCCCGGAACCTGCTCGGGGAGTTCGAGGACAAGAAACTGGAGGACAGGGAGCTCATCGGTGTCGTCACCGTGCTGTTCGACTACGAGTCCTCGAAGGTCGAACAGCGGATGATGAACCTCCGCCACGAGTACGAGAACCTCGTCGCCTCGAACGTCCACAACCACGTCGGCGACCACTACTGCATGGAGCTGTTCATCCTCGAGGGGAGGCTCACGGACATCTCGACGTTCGTCGGGAAGATCCGCGCCACGAAGGACATCCTCTCGGTCGACTACTCGGTGATGCCCATCGACGACGTGGGCAGTATCGCGTAGCCGATGGCGGACCAGACCGTCTTGGTCGTCCGGAACGAGGTCGACACCGACGCGGAGTACCACGAGGAGGCGCTGCTCGCTCAGTTCGACGAGCCGGTCGTCGTGCGCTATCCCGAGGGCGAGGAACCGACGCTCGACGGCGTCGATGCGGTCGTCCTCACCGGGAGCACCGCCGGCGTGTATCAGGCAGACGAGCACCCGTGGATGGACGACGAGATGGCGCTCGTCGACGAGCTGGTCGAACGCGAGATACCGACGCTCGCCGTCTGCTTCGGCCACCAGCTCGTCAACGCCGCCCTCGGGGGCACGGTCGAACACGTCGGGACCACGGCGACGCTGGTGGATGTCGAGTTCGACGACGACCCGCTGTTCGACGGCGTCGAGCCCGTCGTGCCCGCCGTCCACGGCGACGCCGTCACCGAGCCGGGCGACGGGCTCGACGTCGTCGCGTCCGCCGAGCACTGCCGCGTCTTCGGCACGCGACACCGCGACGCGCCGCTGTGGACGGTGCAGTTCCACCCCGAGTTCACTGCGGCGTACCGTGACCGCCTCGTGGCCGACTTCGGCTGGGAAGACGGCGACCACGGGTTCGACGGCGTCGACGCGACGCGAGTGTACGAGAACTTTCTGCGGCTCGCCGCCGAGCGGTCGGTCTGAGCCGGCCCTCGCTCGACCGCGATTACGGCTCCCGACCCGTCAACGACGACACTGCCTCGCGTTCGCGAGCCGTCGCCACCATCGACCGGATGGCTGACTCGTCGAGCCGATACTCGCCCGTCGACTTCTCCCGGGCGACGACGCCCTCGCGACGCAGCTCCGTGAGCGCACTCTGGATGCGGTCGCTCCCCGTGTCAACGAACGTCGACAGGTCGCTCACGGTCGTCGGGGCCTTCTCCCGCAGCACCGTGACGACCTCCCAGGTGTAGCGCTCGTTGCAGTCGGCCTCGCGGATGGCCCGCTCGATGCGTTCGCTGACGGGGTCGGTCTGTACGAGCGCGCTCAGGTCGGCCGTGGCGTCGAGTTCGTCACCCGCCGTCGACTTCTCGTCGTCCGCCCGGCCGGAGCGCCGCCGCTGGAGCTGGTCGACGGCGGTCTCGAGGAAGGCGATGCGGTCGCGCTGGTCCTGGACGACGTCGGCGTCGACGTCGCCCTCGCGCAGCGATTCGGCCTCCTCGCGCAGGCTCTCGTTGCGCGATTCGAGCCGGTCGACCTCGCCCTCCAGTTCGCGAACCCGCCGACGGAGCTCGTTGCGCTCGGCCTCTATCTCGGCGTTGCTCTGGTCCTCGTCGCCGGCGTCGGTCACGTCGTCGGTACCTTCGTCGCCGGTCGGCAGCGTGGACTGCTCGCCGGTCGTCTCGATGCCCGTGTTGCCGGCGACCGCGTCGGCCATCTGCTTGGCGGCGTTCGAGATGTCCTTGGCACGTTCGAGCTCCTCCTCCAGCGTCTCGATGCGTCGCTCTTTCTTCTCGACCTCCGCCTCCAGCTCGAGGATCCGGTTCTCGCGCCGGGACTTCTCCTCGCTGATCTCCTCTAAGTCGTCGACCAGCGAGTCGCTGACCGACTTCAGCTCCGGCCGCTCGAAGTCCTCCAGGCCGGGCGTCGCGCCGGCGTCGAACGTGCGCTTGCGCCGGAACTGCACCGTCTGGACCTCCTGCTCGGCCCAGTCCGACATCATGAACGCCTGGCCCGCGTCGAGGTCGGTCACGCGCTCCTCGAACTCGTTGCCGAGGATGCGCCCGACGACGTTCGTGTCATTCTCCCAGGTGAGCCGGTGCCAGACCATCCAGTTCGCCTGCGTGATGAAGTCCTTCTTCACGTCGGCCGGGCGCTGGCTGATGCCGACGATGCCCAGTCCGTGCTTGCGCCCCCGTTTGCCGATCTTGATGAGCATCTTCCCCGTCTCGTCCATCCCACCGCCCTCCGGGATGTACTCGTGGACCTCCTCGACGACGAGCAGGAACGGCTTCTTCAGCTTCTTCTCCTTGGCGAACAGGTGCTTCGCCGTCTCGAGGATGAGCTCGTTCGCCTCGTCCTCGTCGAGGTAGCCGGACACGTCGAGGATGATGGGGACGTTCTCCTCCAGCGCGAGGTTCGCCATCCGCTCGGCGTGCTCGGGTGCGATCTGGATGTCGCACTCCTCGTCTGCCCCCGCGTGGAGCAGCTCGTACTCCTCCTTCAGGCCGTAGTACTCCCCGTCGGTGTCGACGATGAGCAGGGGGAAGCCAGCCTCGAGCAGCTCCTCGGCGATGACGCTCGCCGAGTTCGACTTCCCGGACCCGGACTTGCCCGTCACGAAACCGCGTCCGGTCAGCAGTTCCACGACGGGTACCGCCACTGCCGCCCCGTCAACTGTCTCTCCAAGTACGATCTCTTTCGTCTCGCTCATACCCGTCCTGCGAGGATACTTTCACCCAGGCTACCTGTATCTTTCCGTGAGACGCAGCCGTCGGCCTACACCTGATGAATATCGGCACGCTCGCCCTGGTACGCCTCCGGGGCGTCGCCGATGCTCCAGCCGGGGTTCGTCGTCTCGATGTAGGTGTACCTGCGTCCCTCGTGATGGTACTTGTAGCCCTCGAGCTCCGGCCCCCAGATACCCACGGCCATGTGGCCGGGGGGTTGGATGAGCACGGCGTCGTTGTTGAACACCGGCGTCTCGAGCACCGACGCGAGCAGGATAGCGGTGTCCTCGCAGTCGTTCCCGCCGTCCACCAGCGTCTCCAGGATGAACTTGGTGTAGTCGTCGAAGCCGGCGGTCACGCTGTCGGACGCGTACGGAAGGGACTGGACGACGTCCACCGCGAACTCGACCCTCCCGTTCTCGCTCGCCGCACCGTTGGACTCCGCTTCCTCGTACAGGATCGTCGCGAGCTCGTTCGCGGTCCCGTTGACCAGCTCGACGGTGACGTACTCGTGCCTCGCACGGCCTCGGGGCCGGCGCCAAGACTGCTCGTGTGCGGACTTGAACACCAGGAGGTTCAGGTCCCAGTCGCGGCCCGCGGTTCGACCGCCGATGCGCAGCAGGTACGCGCCTTCGATGGGCGTCCGGCTGTAGCGGCTGCTGGTCGTCTCCCCGGGTTCCTCACCGGAGGGTGCCCGGCGGATGCGTTTCTCGCCGGAGTAGACGACGAACGGGTCGGTCTCCATGACGAACTCCGCCCGGCTGGGGTCGACCGATTCGATGTCCGCGTCACCGGGTAGCAGGAAGACGACGTACTGGAGGCGGTCGTTCCGCGGTGCCGTGGACAGGTCGAAATCGACTGTGATGGACTGCCGTCGCTGGGAGCGCTGGAACCGCTCGCTGATTCCTTCCGCGATGACCTGCTGGCGAGGGTACTCCATCAGGGCGACGTACAGTTTCCCGACGTCCGAGTCGCTGACCGGTTGGTCGGGGTACACCTCGACTTCCACCCCATCGATGCTGTAGGCGCTCACGTGGGTGCGGTTGCGCCAGTACTCGTCCGTCACGGTGAGTTCGCCACCGTTCGACGGGGATTCGGCCGGCTGCGGTTCGCCCTCCGGCGGTGCCGGTGCTCGCTTCAGCGAGGCGAGAGGCAGGTCCGAGACTCGCCGGAGGGAGTCGTCCTCGGGTCGAACCAGGTCACCGCGGTTGACTCGATTGCTCCTGCGTCTGTCGGGGTCGTCGTCCGTCGGCACCTGGACCCTGCTGACACACCCCCCCAGAAGGGAGGTCACGCCAGCGCAGGCTCCGAGCAGGTGCCGTCGCTTCATGTTGTCGTGTCGTAACGACCCAGGGATTATAAAGCATACTGTTATCTATTCACACAGGTAACCCCGTTATGGGGTCGGTACTGGCTCAAATCGATGGTTATCCGTCGGTCCGGTCAGACAGGTCGACCTGTCACGCTGACGGCATCGCTCCAGCGACGCTCGTCGACCGGCGGACCGGCGGTCGTCGTCGGGGTGGTGGTGAACTTCAAGCTCATCGAGGAGCTCGAGCCGGCGAAGCCGTACTACTTCGGACACCCGGACGAGGAGCGCGACCAGGGTGGGACCGATATGGACGACATCGTCACGGCGGTCAAGGAGCGGGTTCGGGACCTCCAGGACACGGTCGAGGCCCGACGCGAGGCGAGCTAGAGCCGGTCGAGCAGGCGTTCGTACAGCTGCTCCTCACGGTCACCGACCGACAGGAGAGCCTCGCTCGCGGCGTCGTAGGCCCGCTGGCTCTCATCGGGTTCGTCCGCGAGGCCGGCCTGCTTCAGGTGCTGGGCGACGGTGCCCCAGTCGTCGTCGATGCCACGGGCCTCCGTAACGACTGCGTCGTCGACGGCCTCGAGCTCGGGCTCGATCTCCGCGACGAACGGGGCGAACAGGCCGCGGAAGGCGCTCCCACCGGTCCCGCGCTTCTCGACGTTCTGGTAGGCGAAGCGGGTGCACCACTCAGCGTCGGGCAGGTCGGGCCAGTCGGGGAGCGAGTGGGCGAACGCGCGCAGGCCGTCGAGCCCGTTCGTCGCGTCGCCCGCCCAGGTCGTCGATTCGGGTTCGAGCATCGCCTCTGCGGTCGTCCGGAGGCCGTCCCGGGCGGCGTCGGCGACAGACCGTGTCGGGTCGTCCATCGCGACCAGCCAGTCGTTCGTCAGCTCGCCGAAGAACCCGTGTTCCGAGCCCATCGCCGTCCGGAGGTTCGAGAGCGAGAGTCGCTGGAGGTCGTCGTGTTCGCTGTCGGCGAGCGTCACCGACTCCTCGTCGTAGCCGACTGCGAGGACGACGTGCGGGCTGAAGTGGACGTCCGAGTCGTAGTAGGGGAGGTAGAAGATGTCGACGAACAGGAGGACCGGGCGGCCCGCGTCGAGGTGTGCGGTCACGTCGTCCCACGCCGCCTCGAAGGTCTGCTCGGAGCCCTGTTCGACCGTGACACCGAGGTGTTCGTGGAAGGCGGTCTCCAGCCACGGCGTGCGGCCGACGAACTGCTTCGTTGGGCCGTCTTCGGACTCGATGAAGCTGAATCCCAGTCCGGCACCGATGCCGAAGCACATCGGTTCGGAGAGCCCCCACCGCCGGTACGTCGCCACGTCGGTCAGCGACGTGGAACCGCAGTGGGCCCCCGCCGCGTGCTCGAATCCGTCCAGCATGATTCGGTCGAAGGGGCCAGGGTAAAAGTCGGTGCCGGAACGTGGCGATGACGCCCCGCCGAGTGGCAAGGTCCCGACCGTCTCCCCACGCCCCGGGGTTTGAGGATGCTGGCACACCGACCGACGCCATGGCCGACATCTCGCTCACCCCGGTCCGACGGGGCCGGCTCGTCGTCGACGAGGGCTACCTGTTCGAGGACGTGGGCCTCGGGACGGCAACGACACCGGACCCAGTCCACGAACGCGTCGAGTGTCCCGTCTACAACGTCGTCGTCGAGCACCCCGATGCGACCATCCTCTGGGATACCGGGTCGCATCCCGACGCCGCCGACGGGCACTGGCCCGCCGAGCTGTACGACGCGTTCACCCACGAGGGGCTCCGCCCGCTCTCCGTGGACCTCGACGCGGCGGGCTACGAGCTCGCCGACATCGACGCCGTCGTCCAGAGCCACCTGCACCTCGACCACGCGGGCGGCCTCGGTGCTTTCGCCGGCACCGGCGTCCTGGTGTACGTCCATCGGGAGGAGTTCGCGTTCGCGTACGTGAGTGCGAAGACCGGCTCCGGCGACGCCGCCTACCTCGCCGGCGACTTCGACCACGACATCGACTGGCAGCTCCTCACCGGCGACCGCGCCACCCCGTTCCGCGACATCGACCTCGTCCGTCTCCCCGGCCACTCTCCCGGGCTCGTCGCGACGGTGCTGCACCGCGACGCTGACACGGTGATTCTGGCGGGCGACGTGGGCTTCGTGGACGAGAACGTCACGGACCGCCGCCCGATGGACGGCTCGCTGGTCTGGAACAAGCAGAACTGGTTCGACAGTCTGGACCGGCTCGCCGACCTGCGCCGCCGGCACGACGCGGTCATGCTGACCGGCCACGACCCGGCAGCCCCCGACCGACTCGACGCGCTCTGACTCCCGTCCAGACCACCGGCTCCCAATCGCTTTTCTCGCCGCCGGCACATCCCCCGGTATGAGAGGACCAACCGAGCGCGTCCAGGCGGTCGAACGGTCGAGCATCAGGGTGATGTTCGACCTCGCGGAGCGACACGACGGCGACCTCGTCAGGCTGGAGGTCGGCGAACCGGATTTCGACACGCCCGAGCACGTCGTCGACGCAGCCACGGAGGCCGCCCGCGCCGGGCAGACACACTACACCGCGAACGCCGGACTCCCCGAGTGCCGCCGGGCAATCGCGGACACGATGCGCGAGCAGTACGGCGTCGACCACGACCCCGATGAGGTCTGTGTCACCGTCGGCGGGATGGAGGCACTCCACCTCGCCGTCCTCGCCACCGTCGGTCCCGGCGAGGAACTCCTCGTTCCCGGGCCGACCTGGCCCAACTACGAGACGCAGGCGACGCTCGCCGACGGCGAGTTCGTCGAGGTTCCGATGCCCGCCGAGGACGGTTACGATCTCGACGCCGACCGGGTCATCGACGCGATGGGCACGGACACCGCCGCGGTCGTGCTCACCACGCCGTCGAACCCGACCGGGCGCGTCTTCGACCCCGAGGAGTGCCGCGAGGTCGTGGCGGCCGCCGCCGACCACGACGCGTACGTCATCGCCGACGAGGTGTATCTCGGCCTGTCGTACGACGGCGACCCGACGGGTATCGCGGCCCTCACGGACCACCCCGACCACGTGCTCACGGTCGGCTCGTGCTCGAAGACGTACGCGATGACGGGCTGGCGCCTCGGCTGGCTGGCCGGCGACTCGCACCTCGTCGACGAGGTCGTCAAGACCCACGAGTCCACGACTGCCTGCGCCTCCAGCGTCGCCCAGCACGCCGCCATCGCCGCGCTCACCGGCCCGCAGGAGCCCGTCGAGGCGATGTACGATGCCTTCGAGTCGCGCCGCGACCTCGTCGTCGACCGCATCGACGCCATCGACGGCCTCACCGCGCCGCGGCCGGAGGGTGCGTTCTACGCCTTCCTCGACCCCGGCGTCGAGGACGACCTCGCGCTCGCGAAGTTCCTCCTCCGCGAGCACGGCGTCGTCCTCGCTCCCGGAAGCGGTTTCGGCGACACCGGACAGGGCAGACTCCGTCTCTCGTTCGCCAACTCCGAGGAGCGACTGCACGAGGGGTTCGACCGGCTGGAGGCCGGGTTGCGGGCGTACCGGAATCGGTAGGTAGCTCGTGTTCACCCGACCGGAAAACGTGCGGCCCGCGAACGTCCCGAACGGATTTTAGCCCATCCGCTCGCCACCGTTCACGTTCAGCGTCTCCCCGGTCACGAACGTCGCGTCACGCAGGTACGCGGCGGCCTCCGCGATGTCCGCTGGCTGGCCGAAGTGACCGACCGGAATGCCCGCCATCTCCTCCGCTTTCTCCTCGGGCGTGCGGTCGGCGGTCATGTCCGTCTCGATGTGGCCGGGCGCGATGGCGTTCACCCTGATCCCGGGCGCGAAGTCCCCGGCGTGGCTCCTCGTCAGGGAGATGAGCGCACCTTTCGAGGCGGCGTAGTGGCACTCGATGGGCGCGCCGGTGTGTGCGAGGATGGAGGAGACGTTCGTCACCGACGGGTCGTCGTCGGAGGCCTCCAGATACGACAGCGCGGCCTTCGTGACGTTGAACGCGGAGTTGACGTTCACGTCCATGATGCGGTCGAAATCGGCCGGGGAGAGCGACTCGGTGTAGACGTGCTGGTCGATGCCGGCGTTGTTGACGACGTGGTCGACGCCGCCGAACTCGTCGGCCGCGGTCTCGACGAGCCGCGAGGCACCGTCGGGCTCCGAGACGTCCGCGCCGACGACGACGGCCTCCTGTCCGCGCTCGCGGACCGCGTCGGCCACCTCGGCGGCGGCCTCGTCGCTGCTGTGGTAGTTCACCGCGACGTCGTAGCCGTCGCTGGCGAAGCGGAGCGCGATTGCACGGCCGAGACCACGTGAGGAGCCGGTGACGACTGCTGCTGGCATACCGGCAACACGTGGGCCGACCCCTTCGTGGTTCGGGTCGCGGAATCCGAATCGGGGGAGGCCTGCCCAGCAGGCCTCGTCGGCGTCCCCCCGGCGCGATTCGAGGTCGACCTGTTCGTCGGGCGTGTCGTCTCCGAGGGGTCGGTCGAGCAGGGGGAGCCACCAGCTGTTTCGGGAAGCCGTCAGTTCGGCACTTCGGAGTCCCAGGCCGCCACACCGGCCTCAGCGGGGTCCATGCTACCGTCGTGGTCCGTCCCGTACACCAGCGGGTCGTCGTCGACCCGGCTGACCAGCCCCGCGTGCCGGAGGTGTTCGAGGTGCGCGAACGCCTCGCCGGCACCGAACTTGACGTGATAGCCCGTCATCTCGCCGAACAGCCGCTCGGCGAGTGCCCACGGCGTCGCCGGCTCCACGGCCGCGAGTGCAGCGAGCGCGCGACCGGAGCGCTCGCGGTGGTGCGCGCGGAGTTCGGCGACGCGCGACGCGAGCGGGAACGACTCGCCGTGGCCGGGCCGGGCGACCTCGACCCGCGCTTCGAGCCGCGAGAGGGTCCGTCGGTACGCCGTCAGCGGGTCGTCCTGTCTGGTGTCGCCGCCGCCGACGTTGGGCGTGCAGGTCCGCAAGACGGCGTCGCCGACGAACCCCACGTCGTCGAGGACGAAGGCGGCGTGCCCGGCTGTGTGGCCCGGTGTGTGGACGACCTCTATTCCGGCGACGCTCCCGCCGTCAGTGAGTTCGTGCACGGGGACCGAGTCGGGCACGGGTGATGGGCTGTCGAAGTCGACCAGCGTCGCGACCTGGTCCGCCGAGACCCCCCAGCGTTCGAGCGTCGCCGCGTCGCGGTCGAGGCGGCGTTCCCGTTCCGCCGCGTAGTCAGCCACGAGCGGCGCATCGTGCGCGTGCATCGCGAGGGTCGCGTCGGCGGCCTCGTGGAGGCGTGCCGCGTTCCCCGTGTGGTCGGCGTGCCAGTGAGTGACGAGGACGTGGTCGATATCCGCGAGCGCGAGCCCGGCGGCGGTGATGCCGTCGTGGAGGCGGTCCCACGCCGATTCGGTCGGCGGGCCGGGGTCGACGAGGACACCCCTGTCGGGCAGCAGGTACGCGCTGTTGCCGCCCTCGGCGTTACCGTCCGATCCGCCCGACACCTGTATCCGTCGTACGTCTGCCATCGAATGGTGGTCACCACGGCCGGTCGGCGGAAACGTGTTCCGGGTCCGGCACCGAGTCCTGTCGGTTCTCCGGTACATCTATGGTAGTGCCAGCGAATTGCTCGGACATGTCCCTCCACGCAGTAGACGAACTGGACGACGCCATCGACGTGACGAAGGGGTTGCTGTTCCCCTTCGACCTGCGTCGCTGGCTCAAGCTCGCGCTCGTGGTGCTGTTCGTCGGCGGCGGCACCGGCTTCCCGTCCTACGCCTTCAACTTCGCGGGGTCGAGTGGCGGCGGCGGTGGCGGTGGCGGCGGCGACCTAGGGCTGACGCTGACCGACGGCGAGTTGCTCCTCGCCGTTGGCGGGCTCGTCGTGGCCGTCCTCGGGTTCTTCCTCCTGTTCGGTGCTCTCGGCGCCATCATGGAGTTCGTCTTCGTCGAGGCGCTCGTCAGCGGCGAGATCCGCATCAGACACAACCTCGGGGAGTACTGGCGGCGTGGGCTCCGGCTGTTCGGCTTCCGGCTCGCCGTGTCCCTGCCGATGCTGCTCGTCGTCCTCGGTGTCGTCGCGGCGTTCTTCGTCCCCTTCCTGCTCGGAACCGGGGCCGAGCTGGGGCTCCTCTTCCTGTTGGCAGCCATCCCGCTCCTGCTCATCCTCGCGTTCGTCGTCGGCATCCTCAACGGGTTCACGAGCGCCTTCGTCGTCCCGGTGATGCTCGCGGACGACTGCGGGGTCCTCGACGGCTGGCGGACCCTCTGGCCGTCCATCACCGACGAGACGGTGGAGTACATCGGGTTCGCGGTCATCAGCTACGTCATCCGGCTGGTCACCGGTACCGCCGCGACGATGGTCCTCGGCGTGACCGCGCTCGTGCTGTTCATCCCGGCTGCACTGGTCGTGTTCGGCGTGTTCGCGGTCCTCTCGACGACGCCGGGTCTGCTCGCTGCCGCCACCGTCGTCGTGGTCGGCGCCGTCTACGCCGTGGCGCTGTTCGCGGTCTGGGCCGTCGTCCTCGTACCCGTCGAGTCGTACCACCGCTACCACGGGCTGCTCGTCCTCGGCGACCTGCTGCCGGACTACGACCTCGTTGCGGACCGCAGACCGGACGACGAGAGTGGTTCCGGCGGTGCGACCCCCGGCGACGACAGCGGCCCCGGCGGGTTCGACGACGAGGACGGCTTCGAGGAGGGCACGCCCGCCGACGAGGGCGATGACGGCTTCGGCGACGGCTCGCCCGGCACGGTGTAGACGCCCGGGCGGTAGAGCGCCCCTAGACTGAAGCGACGACCCGCCGATTCCTCCGTATGGTCGACGACGAGGACGCCTCGACACCGTACGGACGGCACCGTCAAACGAGCGTCTACACGACGGGGATGCTCACTGGAACCGTCCCGGATATCCCCGTGGACCCGGACCGACTCGCCGAGCGCGCCCGGGAGAAGCTCGACGGCCGGGCGTACGACTACGTGGCCGGCGGGGCCGGCGGCGAGTCCACGATGCGGGCCAACCGCCGGGCGTTCGACGACTACCGCATCGTCCCACGGGTCATGCGTGACACGGGGACACGTGACCTCTCGACGACCGTGCTCGGACAGGAGTTCGCGGTCCCCGTCCTCCTCGCACCTATCGGCGCGCAGGGTATCGTCCACGAGGACGGCGACCTCGCGAGCGCCCGGGCGGCGGCCCAGTGGGACGTTCCATACGTCTGCTCGACGCAGGCGTCCGAGCCACTGGAGGATGTCGCCGACGCGCTCGGTGAGACGCCGAAGTGGTTCCAGCTCTACGCAAGCGAGGACCGCGAGCTGACGCGGAGTCTGGTCCAGCGCGCCGAGGACGCCGGCTACGACGCCATCGTCGTGACACTCGACACGCCCCATCTGGGCTGGCGCGAGCGCGACATCGACCGCGGCTTCCTGCCGTTCCTCGACGGCGACGGCATCGCGAACTACACCAGCGACCCGGTGTTCCGCGACCGGCTCGCCCAGCCGCCCGAAGCGAACCCGCGCGCCGCAGCCCAGGAGTTCGTGCAGGTGTTCTCCGACGCCACGCTCACCTGGGACGACCTCGCCTGGATCGCCGAGCTGACGGACCTCCCGGTCGTCGCGAAGGACATCCTCCATCCCGACGACGCGAGAGCGGCTGTCGACCACGGCGCGGCGGGCGTCGTCGTCTCGAACCACGGTGGCCGACAGGTCGACAACGCCGTCGCCGCGCTCGACCAGCTCCCCGGCATCGTCGAAGCTGTCGGCGAGGACGCCACCGTCGTCTTCGACTCGGGTATCCGCCGCGGGGCCGACGCCGTGGTCGCCCTCGCGCTCGGCGCCGACGTGGTCTCGGTCGGTCGCCCCTGGGTGTACGGGCTGGCACTCGCCGGTGAGGACGGTGTGGCGACGGTCTGCGAGAACTTCCTCGCGGATCTCGACCTGACGGTCGCGCTCGCGGGCTACGACGCCGTCGACGACGTCGACGAGTCCGCACTCCGGCCCAGCTGAGCGGTCCGGACCGGGACACCTGAACAGTGTGATAGACGTTCTCTAACCGGAACGCATTTTTTGTTCCGACTGAACTAATCTGGTATGAAACGACGCGCGCTGCTCGCTTCCGGTGCCGTCGCCCTCGGCACCCTGACCGGCTGTCTCGGCGACGGCGGCGACGCCGCCGGGACGGACCCGGCAACAGGAACGGAGGCCCCGACGGAGACGACCAGCGGGACGACCGACGCGAACACCCCGAAGGAGATCGGCGGGGACGGGACCGAGTCGGGCGGCTCCTCGGACTCCCCGCGCGACGTGACCGCGAACCCCGGCGACCCGAACCCGACCGACGGCTTCCCACCTGAGCCCGAGGCGGTGCCCGCCGAACGCGCGGTTGACACGTCGAGCTACCGGACCATCGGCGTCGAGGGGGAGCAGATACAGCTCGCACCCATCGAGGACGTCCACTACTGGTGGGCGCGCCAGGAGGCCCGGATCGCCGACGCCCGCGGGCTGAGCCAGTACCGTGAGTCCCACGTCCTCGGCGCGGTCGCGAGCCCGGTCGGGACCGGTATCGACGACACCCACGTCGGCGACTGGGCGACCGACGAGCGCATCGTCTGCTACTGCGGCTGCCCGCACCACCTCTCCTCCATGCGGGCGGCCGAGCTTCAGGCCGCGGGCTACGAGAACGTCTACGTCATCGACGAGGGCTTCTTCGAGTGGGTTGACCAGTCCTATCCCGTGGTCGGGGCCGACGCGTCGAACCGCACCCTCTACCGCGTCCGGGGGCGCACCCGACGGCGATACGCCGGCGAGATGGTCGTGGCGCGCCACGTCGGGAGCGACCGGGTCGAAGCCGCGCCGGTCCAGCGCGACGGGACGTTCGAGGTCCACGTCCGGTTCGCGGACGTCACGCCGGACTCCCGCCTCCGGGTGGAGACACCGGCCTACACCGTCACCGCTACGCTCGACGAGCTGACGAGCAGCGTCGTCACGGCGCGGCTGGCCGAGGACTGAGACTCAGCGGTCGAGCTCCGCAACCCGCGCCACGACCGCCGGCAGGAACTCTTCGACGGACCGGCGGGCGACGTGGTCGGCCCTGGCCGCGTACTTCGTGCGGTCGAGGTTCACGACGACGAGCGTCGCGCCATTTCGGAGCGCGGTGTCGGGCAGCAGGCCAGCGGGGTCGACGGTCAGGGACGAGCCCGCGGCCAGGAACACGTCCGCCGTCTCCGCCCGCCGCCGCGCCTCTTGGATAGCCACAGGGGGCAGTTGTTCGCCGAACAGCACGGTGTCGGGCTTGTAGACGCCGCCACAGTCGCAGGTCGGCGCGCCCTCGCCGGCGGCGACGCGGTCGCGGGCGGCCTCGACGGCGATGGACGCGCCGCAGTCGGGGCAGGTCGCCCGCGTCCCGGTGCCGTGGAGGTGGACGACGGTCTCGGAGCCGGCCTCGGCGTGCAGTCCGTCGACGTTCTGGGTCAGCAGCGCGTCGAGGTGGCCCGCGTGCTCCAGCCGGGCCAGCGCATCGTGCGCCGCATTGGGGGCGACCTCGCCGTCGAAGAAGTGGTCGTGCAGCGAGAGCCAGTCCGCCCAGAACCGGGCCGGCTGTGCGCGGTAGCGTCGGATGGTGAACGCTCCCTCGTCGAACTCGTCCCAGAGGCCGCCCTCGCTCCGGAAGTCCGGGATGCCGGAGGCGGTGGAGAGGCCAGCGCCGGTCAGTGCGACTACCTCCTCGGCGTCGGCGATCGCGGCCGCGACGGTGTCCGGGTCGGTCACGGCCGGTCTATCGGCCGCCGTCGGTAAAGCACCTGCTGCTCGTCGGGTTCTGCTGTTCGAGAGCCTGCTGCTCCAGCGAGAAGTGGACAGATTGATGAACTGTTCGGTGGGAATCAGTGTATGGACCGACGCCGCGTCCTGTCCGCACTCTGTGGTGCGGTCCCGTTGGCCGGCTGTCTGAGCGGGGACTCTTTCGGCATCGACGACGCCGACACCACCGTCTCGGCCCGCCGGTGCGTGGCCGACCCTGTCAGCGAGGGCACCGTGCGGTTCGACGGCTCGGATACCGTCGTCGTCAGCGGGGACCTCCTGCTGCACACCCCCTGTGACGACGTGAACCTGAGCGTGTTCACGTCCGAGGACGAGCGCGGGAAGGCCATCGTCGAGGCGACGCCGGTTCGACCGACGGGCGGCGACACCGACTGCGAGTCCTGCGACGACCAGCCGGTGTGTACCTACCAGTCGCGGCTCACGTTCTCCGGGCGTGTCACCGGTGTCGATCTGGTCCACGCGCTTCCCGATGGTGGGTCGACCGACGTCGCCGTCGAACACCGAAGGTAGCCCGTCGGGAACCCTCGGGCTTCTCCGTCAGCCACCCGCGAACCGCCGGACGGCCGCCGACGGCAGTATCCGAAGGTTGAAACGCGCCCATCACCTCCAGCGTGTATGGAATACGAGGCACTTCTCGACCGAGCACACGACGACCTCCCCGACAGACCGCAGGACGCTGGCAGCCGCCTCTCCGTTCCCGACCCCGCGGGCGAGACAGACGGTGCGTTCACACGGCTCACCAACCTCCAGGCCATTGCTGACGCCCTCTCGCGGGACTCCCAGCACCTCCACCGGACCATCCAGCGGGAGCTCGGTACCAACGGCCAGTTCGACGGCAACCGCGCCCGCTACAACGGTTCGTTCTCCGTCTCCGACTTCGACGCGGCCATCCAGCAGTACATCGACGAGTACGTCACCTGCGGCGAGTGCGGCCTCCCCGACACGCGCCTCGTGACCGAGGACGGCGTCGACATGCTGCGCTGTGAGGCCTGTGGTGCCTTCCAGCCCGTCTCGAAGAGCAAGTCCCCGAGCAGCGCCAACGTCAATCCCGACGAGGTCGAGGAGGGACGTACCTACGAGGTCAAGATCACCGGCACCGGCCGCAAGGGCGACGGTGTGGCCGAGAAGGGCAAGTACACCATCTTCGTGCCCGGCGCGCAGGAGGGCGACGTGGTCCAGATCTACATCAAGAATATCTCCGGCACGCTCGCGTTCGCGCGGCTCGCCTGATTCGGCGGTTCTTCTCTTTCGAGCGCGCCAACCGACAGCGGCCGCTCCGCGGGGATACCGCGCTCGAGAGCGAGCATCCCGGCTGACCGACCGCTTATTCGCGCTCGATGAGCGTCGCGATGCCCTGTCCGAACCCGATACACATCGCGGAGAGCGCCGTCTCCGCGCCGGTCCGTTCGAGTTCGTGGACCAGCTTCGTCACGAGGGCCGCGCCGGTCGCCCCGAGCGGGTGGCCGTGGGCGATGGCCCCGCCGTTGACGTTCGTGCGCTCCCACGGCGCGCCCGTTTCTTCGAGCCACGCGGCGACGACGCTCGCGAACGCCTCGTTCACCTCGAACAGGTCGACGTCGTCGACCGTCATGTCCTCCGAATCGAGGAGCTGCTGGGTGGCCGGGATGGGACCGGTGAGCATCATCACGGGGTCGACGCCGACGACCTCCTGGGCGACGATACGCGCCATCGGCTCCCAGCCGTTCGCCTCGGCGACCTCGCGGGAGCAGACGAGCGTCGCGGCCGCGCCGTCGACGATACCGGAGCTGTTGCCGGCGTGGATGACGCCCTCGCCCTCCTCGCGGAACGCGAGCGGGAGCCCCCCGAGGGTGTCCATGTCGGTGCCGGGTCTGGCGTGGCCGTCGCGTTCGACCGTGATTGGCTCGCCGTCGAGCGTCGTCTCGACGGGGACGACCTGCGAGTCGTAGCGGCCAGCTTCCCACGCCTCGCCCCAGCGTCGCTGGGAGTCCACGGCGAGGTCGTCGAGGTCGTCCCGGTCGAAGCCCCACGTCTCGGCGATGCGCTCGGCGGACTCGCCCTGCGGGACGAGCTCCGAGTAGTGCTCGCTGTAAGTCTCGGCCATCGAGCCGCCGTCCGATCCCATCGGCTCGCGCGTCATGTGCTCGACACCGCCGGCGACGACCACGTCCTGAAAGCCGGCGGCGACCTGCCCGGCCGCGAAGTTGATGGCCTGCTGCCCGGAGCCGCACATCCGGTTGGGCTGGACGCCCGGCGGGCCGTGGCGGCCCTCGTAGGACGCGCCGGCCCCGGCGTCTCTGGGTATCTCTTCGCCCCACCCCGCCACGAGGGGTGCGATGCGAGCGATGTTCGACCCCTGGTCGCCTTTCGGGGTCACACAGCCGTACACCACGTCGTCGACGATGGCGGGGTCGAAGCCGTTGCGTTCCTCCAGCGCACGGAGCGGTGCTGCCGCGAGGTCCTGTGGATGAGTATCACGGAACGCACCGTCGCGTTTCCCGAACGGTGTCCGTACCGCGTCCACGATGACTGGCTCGTTCATCGATAGCAACTGTACCACGATTTACTTGTTTCTTACGCTGGTCCGGGCCGGGGGCACTGAACTCGGAACTGATTGGGTGTTTATTGGGTAATCCACGAAAGAACCGGAGCCACACCAATTATAAGTGGTATAAGTTTACGATAGAAAATTTTAACACCCCATAGCCTGAATATCGAGTTACATGACGCGTACCCACGTCGTGCGGAACGAGACCCGTACTGGTGGCGACCACCGGTACGCCGCACACGGTGACAAGCCGTCGACCACGGTGACGGGTACGCCGCTTTCTCGCTGAGGCCCCCCGTCACGCCGGTCCCCGACGCCCGGCAGCGCGTGGCTCCACCGCCAGCACGCCCTGTACTGCTGGCAGGCGGCCACCCGTGGAGGAACCGCCGTTCGACCGCCAGCGCCGACTCCACCAACCCATGACCGAGTTCACCTTCGAGACGGACGCCCAGCACGCACCCTACAACCTCGCGTACCTCGTCGACGACCGCAGCTACTGCTACCACCGGTTCGACGTGGACGCCGCGCACGACGACGGCGTCGTCGACCCCGACACCGGCCGCCGCGACGCACCCCCGGACTTCGGTGCCCGTCGCCGCGCTGTCGTCGCGTTCTACGGCTACCGATGCGGTCGCTGTGCCGCACAGATCGACACCGGGAGCGGCGGCGACGGCGAGGTCGCGTACCTGTTCAGCGTCGCCGACGAGGACCAGGACAGCTGGGCCCTCCGCACCCTCGTGGCCGTCTGCGAGCCCTGCTACGACCTGCTCAGTACGGACTGCACGGACCGGATCGGCGGCTTCGGCGACGCCTACCGTCGCGCGCCGCAGTTCCCCGCCTGGACCGGTGACCCCCGCGTCGCCGTCGAGCGGCTCCCGCTCACCGGGCGCGAGGTCTGGTTCAGCGACCAGCTGCGCGAGCGGGTCACCGTGGAGGAGCCGACGGGCGAGAGCGTCAACGCCGACGCCGCTGCCGATGCGTGTCTCGCTCGCTCGACACCCGCTGCGGTCGCGGTCGCGCTCAACGAGGCGCTCGTCGCCGACGAACGCGGCCCGCTCTCGACGGCGACGCGCCGGCTCTCGGACCAGTGGGAGTCACTCTCCGAACGCGAACGGACCGCCTACGAGCGGCGTGCGGTCGACGCCGAGACAGTTGTCGGCGGTGGGTTCGAGCCGTGTATCGACCTACAGCGTGTCTGAACACCGAGACGGCTTCCCGCGGAGCCGCACCGAATCACCTCCCTCTCCACCCGCTGACGCCTGCCCTTCACCCGCTGACGCCTGCCCTCCACCCGCTGACGCCACCCCCTCCCCAACACTGCCGGCCGGTGTCAGACGCCGACGCTCTCGGGGTCCGTTCGCCGCCGCCCGAGGTACCACCAGACGCCGAGCAGTGCCACACCGACGGCGGCGACGGCACCGCCCGCGGTCAGGCTGGTCGTCGCCCCAACCGAGACACTCGACATGACTGCGCCGGTCCCGAGTGCGAGGGCGAGGAAGCGCTCGACCCCCTGGTCCAGCCGCGCCTCCACAACGCCCTCGACGTCCGCTTCGGTGACGTACTCCGCCCGGAGCGTCTCCTCGACTGCGCCGAGGTCGTCGTCGTCGTCGGCCGCGCGCTCGTCGAGCGCCTCGACCTCGTCGGCGAGCGTCGAGACGGCGGTATCGAGGCGCTCTTCGGCGTCCTGCAGGTCCGCCGCGGCCGCGGCGGACTCCTCGAGCGCTGCGACGCGCTCGCGCAGCCTCGCGAGCCGCCCCTCGAGTTCGTTCACCTCCGAGACGGTGGCGTGGGCCTCCACGACATCGTCGATGCGGGCATCGAGTTCGATCCCAGTCGTCTCGATGTCGGCCGCCAGGTCCGCCCGGATTGCTTCGAGGTCGCTCCCGAGCGAGCGCTCGAGCGCCGCAACCGTCCGCTCCTCGGCCTTGCGCTCTTCGAGTTCGCGGGCGGCCTGGGCGACACGCTCCAGATCGTCGGCCCGGGCGGCGTCGTCCGCGAGGTGGGCGAGTCTGTCGGACAGCTCGCCGACTGTCGACGCCGACGCGGCGCGGTCCTCGAGGTCACGCAGCGACGCCGCGAGCGTCTCGACGCGCTCGGCTTCGGCGGTGGTCTGCTGGAGCGCATCGACCCGGTTCTGGACGTTCGAGACGCTGCTCGCGTCGGCTTTCAGCCCGTAGAGGTCGGTGATGCTCTCCTCGAGCCCGTCCAGCTCCGCGGTGAGCTGGTCCCGCTTTCGCTTCGCCCGGGACTGCAGGTGGTCGACGAACGAGGAAGTCGAATCGGCGAGCTCGAGGTTCAGCTCGTTGCGGAGCAGCTCGCGGTCGGCCTCGTCGACGCGGTCGTTCCGGAAGGCCGCGACGAGCTCGCCGACCACGTCGTCCTCGGCGTCGAGCCGTCGGTCGGTTCCGGGCGGCTCGCTGTCGCCGTCGGCTTCGCTCGAGCTGTCGGTCGAGGTGTCGCCCAGGTTCGGTTCGTCGTTCCCGGGTGCCGCGCCCGTGGGATTTTCGAGGTCGAGGGTCGGGGGGTCGTCGGCGACCTCGTCCGAGGCGTCAGTGGTTGGCGCGGCGGGCGCGGTGTCGTCTTCGTCGTCGCTGGAGCCGGCCGCGTCCTGACCGGCGAACGACCGCTCGATGGACGAGAGGTCCATATCGCGCTCCCAGTCCGCCGATTCGTCGTCGGGAGTCGGCACTTCGGGACCGGAAGCCGTGTCGGGGTCCTCGTCGGCACTCGAGGCGGACCGGCTGGTCCCGTCCCCGCCGAGGACCGTGAGCTCGGGCTCGCTCGCGAACGCGGCGGGGTCGGGGACGGACGTAGTACGGAGGCCGACCACCGTCTCGACAAGGTCGTTCGGCGCGAGCGAGTAGCGGAACTCCACGCCCTCGGTCGTCTTCTGCCACTGGTCGGCCTCGTAGTCGGCGTGGAACCCCACGTCGTCGGACTCGACCCCGGGTGGCATCGTGTCCCGGAGCGTGACTGCGACAGCGGTGTCGGCGTTCGACTCGATCTCGTACCTGATGACGGGGATGGCCGCCGCGTCGTCGGAGAGGTGCTTCGCCACACGCACCGAGTCCGTCCTGACGACGGTCGGCGAGCCGCCGTCACCCGTCGCAGCTTGCGACGTCCGTGAACGTTGCCCAGACATATATTTCACAGTGTACTGCATTCATTTTATTCTATCGGGCACAGATATCACTCGGCGTAGGAGTTCGTCGAGAAACGGGGTCGGAGCCCTCCGTTACTTGTTCTGCGGCGGTGCGACGAGCACCGGGCGGTCCGCATCGAGGATGATGCCCTGCGTCGTCGAGCCGAACAGGGCCTTTCCGGCGGGCGAGCGCCGGCGGCCGCTCACACAGATGCAGTCGACGTCCTTCTTGGCTGCCTGGTCGAGAATCTCCGGGGCGGGGTCCCCGCTCGACTCGGAGAGCGAGTAGTCGATACCCGCTTCGTCGAGCACGTCACGGACTGCGTGGACCGTGGCGAGCTGGGTCACGGACGCCCCCTCCGGGTTGTCCCGGAAGACGTGGAAGATAGTGACGCGGACGGAGTCCGGAGCCTCCGGAAGGTCGACGACCGCCTCAGCCTGAGAACGTGCGCGCTCTTCCGCCGTGTCGAGTGCCAGCAGTACCTCGTACATACCCACCGCTACACCCGTGGGTGGCTTATCTTTGGGGGGTGATTTGCACGGATTGGTTACGAGACGCCGCCGACGCCGCTGTCCGCGTCGGGCAGGTCGTGCTTCACGACCTCGATGCCGAGCTCCTCCAGCGCGGCCGCCATGTGCTCGTCCTGCGCGTACTCGGCACCGTCCTCCTCACGGATGCGCTGGGTCGTCGCCAGCACCTCGGCCCGCCGCTCGTCGGGGAACTCGTACTTGTCGGTGGCGAGTTCGATGACGAGCCCGTTGTTGTCGGTGGTGTACAGCGAGTGGAAGATACCGCGGTCGAAGATGTTGTAGCCGCGGCCGTCCGCCTCGATAGCTTCGACCATCTCCTCGAAGCGGTCGGGGGCGACACTGAACGCGAGGTGGTGGACGCCGCCGACCCCGGTCCGTTGCGGGCCGGCGTTCGACGGCCGGTCGTCGCTCACGAAGAACGTGAGGATGCGGCCATCACCCGTGTCGAAGAACAGGTGCGTCTGCGACGGGTCGTCGAGGTTCGGCTGTCGGAGTACGAGCGGCATCCCGAGCAGGTCGCGGTAGAACGCCACGGTGTCCGCCTCGTTGCTCCCGATGATGGTCATGTGGTCGGTGCCGGTGGTGCGGAACGGGCTGTCCGGTGCCTCGGCGGTGACCGGAATCTGATCGTCTTCCATAGGAACCGAGGTAGTCCGCGGAGACCGATATACCTGCCTCCAAACGATGCAGGTAACGTCACTGTAACCGGGTTAACGCCGGTAGTGGCGCTCCCACTTCGGCACCGACCGTCGGTAGAGTGCGATGCCGATACCGCCGACGAGGACACCGCCGACGCCGAGTGCGACCAGCAGTCCGGTCGAGACGGGCGCGAGTACCAGCCCCACGATGAGGATGGGAACGAGCACGACGGCGAGTGCGGCCCCGAACCCGGCGAACAGCACCGTGTCGAACAGGAACTCGTTCGGGTCGAAGCCCGCCAGCGCGACGGTCACGCCGAACAGGTAGAGCGCGACCCCGACCAGCAGCACGAGCCCGACGACCGCCTCGGGGAGCCGCGCTCCCTGCCAGACGACCGCGAGGAGGAAGTAGCCTACGCAGGTCGGGATGCCGAGCACGAGGAACGCCCGGAACTTCGCCCGAACCGCGTCTGCGACCGACACCGGATAGAGCTGGTAGCTGGCCACGTCGTCGTACATCGTGATCCAGTTGTAGGTGGTGAAGGCCGAGAGCGCGAGGATGGCCCCAAAGGAGATGCCGGTCGACGGTTCGAGCCCGGTGATGGTCTCGGCGAGGTCGATGAGCAGCCAGCTCACCGCAAAGAGGATGCCGCCGGAGAACAGCACCTTGCCGAGGCCGCCGCTGGAGCGTTGCACGTCGAGCAACGTCTTCACGGTCAGGCCGTCGGCGTCGAACGGGAGCCGCGCCTGCCAGCGCGGGAACGTCCGGCCGGCGGTGCGGGCGGCGCGCTCGTAGCTGGTGTCGTAGACTGCGATGCCGATGACCGCGAGCAGCGGAATCGGCGCGAGCGCGACGACGACCTCCGGCAGCGTCGCCCCGTCGAACAGCCCGTACGGCGTGAACTGCACGAAGTCGACGCCCGAGACGAAGGCCAGTCCCGCACCGGCGGCGAGTCCGAGCAGGAGGAGCCGGCCGGACGCCCCACGCGTCGAGAGGCCGATGGCGGCGAAGGTGATGGTCACGCCGAGCAGGAACATCGCGGTCGTGGTCGCCCACGCCGTGGGAATCGCAAGCAGCGTGAGGTCACCGGACGCGACGGCGGGCGTGAAACCGACCGCGATGGGGAGCAGGAACAGCACGGCGTAGTACACCGCGTCCTTCAGCAGGAACACGCTGAGGAGCCGACGCTGTGAGACCGGCAGCGTGCGGGCGCTGAACACCAGCATCGTCGCGTCCCCGAGCACGTCACGCATCGCATCCTGACCGACGAAGCCGGTAGAGCCGGTACGCAGCCCGAAGAAGAGCGCGAGCCCGTGGACACCGGCGAGTATCGCGCCGATCTCCGTGCCGGTGGTGGTGAGCAGATACACCGCCCCCGAGGTCAGCAGCGCGACGAACACCGGAAACCCGGCGAACCGGCTGCCCCCGAACAGCTCGCTGTGGAGCCGCCACTCCTCGCGGAGCATCTCGACGAACAGCCGGCGGTTCAGGCTAGTCATCGCCGGCGGTCGCCGTCGGTTCGGTCCACTCCTCGTCGCTGCCGACGTTGGCGACGAACGTGTCGAGCAGCGACTCCTCGTCGTCCATCTCGGCCGGCCGCCGGTCCGCGATGAGACGGCCGTCGTAGACGATGCCGACGCGGCTACAGATCTCCTCGGCGACCTCGATGTGGTGCGTCGAGATGAACAGGGTGTTGCCTCGCTCGCGGTAGTCCTGGAGGTAGCGCTTCACGCGCTCCTGGACGATGGGGTCGAGGTTGGCGAGTGGCTCGTCGATGAACACGACCTCGGGTTCGTGCAGGAACGCCTGGGTTATCATCACCTTCTGCTGCTGGCCGCGCGAGAGGTCCGAGCTGAGCGTGTCGAGCTTCTCGGCGAACGAGAGCCGCTGTGCCCACTGCTCCACGCGCTCTTCCACCACGTCAGCCGGGACGTCGCGGACGGTCGCGACGAAGTCGAAGTACTCTCTCGGGGTCATGAAACTCGGCGGCGACTCCTGTTCCGGCAGGATGCCGACGTGGCGCCGCGTCTCGACCGGCTCGGCCACAGGGTCGTGGCCCAGCACCGACGCGGTGCCGGAGTCGGGCTGTAGCTGCCCTGTCAGGATGCCGATGGTCGTCGTCTTGCCCGCGCCGTTCGGTCCGAGCGCCCCGAACAGCTCGCCGGCCTCGATATCGAGCGTGAGATCGGCCAGAGCGGTGACGTCACCGTAGGTTTTCCGGAGTTTCTCGGTTCGGATCGCACTCATCAGTCGTCCGATGTAACGTATCGAAACGTAAAGACCGTTCTGCCCGCGGTACTAATCACTCGCTAGCTCGTTCTCACGCAGAAACAACGGACCAGGAAGCCCCCCTTTCGGACTACCCCGGTCAGTCGGTTCGGCCGCTACGGACGCGTTGTCCGAGTCGCTGAAGCGGTCTCGTCCCGGTGTACAGCTGGACCAGGAGCGAGGTAATCATCGCGACGGAGAACACGAGTGCGACCCCGATGGGACCCACCTCCGTGAGCAGCGGAACGCCGAGGTCCGCGGCGATGACACTCGCCATCGCCGCGAGCCCGAGCAGCAGGTAGTGCTGATACCACGGTAGTCCCGTGTTGCTCATGACCGTCGTGTAGGGTACGAGATCGTCCGCGAGGTCGGTGAGCGACACCGACTTCGTGTTCGAGTCGTACTCCACGATGCCGAGCCCGTCTAGCTTCGGCAGGTGGGTCTGGTGCAGGGACGCGTAGACGCTGTCGCGGATGTTCCGTGGTGGCGGCGACTCTCCGGTCTCCTCGGCGGCGATAGACTCGGAGAGGTCGCGTAGCGTCGATTCTCCCCCGTTACGACGGAGCTGTTTGAGTACGAGCCTCCGACGCTGGTTGCTCAGTACGGAATGTATCTCCCCCTCTTCGAGCGCTGTCGAGTCGACAGCGCGTTCGGTACGACTAATCGCTGGCGTGCTGATTGACACCTCTCTTCTCCCCCAGTGTGATACAGGGTATCGACCGTTATAGCTCTACGCCCTGTGTGGCCAACACGTTTATATGCGGACCCCCGTTTCGGCCAGCCAGGCACAACGGCTCGTTACTGGCCACAACCGCTGATTAACGATATCTTACGGTCATGTATACTGGTTTCACCTACGTACCGTTCAGGTGGCGCGCCCGGACACCCAACAGTTAACCCGAATCCAGACACTGCCTCCGATATGCACGTACTCGTCCCCATCGACGGGTCGGAGCCGAGCGTCCGTGCCCTCTCACTCGGAATCGGCCTCGCGGACCGGTCCGAGGGCCAGCTCGACGTGGTACACATCGGCGACCCGGAGGCTGCGGCGACCGAACAGCTGCTCGACAGCGCGCGCGAGCAGTGCGAGGAACAGGGAGTCGAGGCGACCATCGAGGCCCTCCCCGAGGCCGAGGACGACTCACGGCTCCACTACGCGACGAAGATCGGCGGCCAGATACTCGAACTCGCGGACGAGCGCGACGTCGACCACATCGTGATGGGGAGTCACGGGCGGTCCGGCATCGACGAGTACGTCCTCGGGAGCGCCACCGAGACGATACTGGACGCCCAGACGTACCCGGTGACGGTGGTGCCGTAACCGGATGCTAGACGTCCTGCTGTTCCTCGGTCTCGCAGCCCTCGGGACCGGCGTGACGTGGGTCGGTAGTACGTGGTTAGAGCGCTCGAGCGAGCGCATCGGCGTCCACTACGGCCTCCCGCCGGTCGTCCAGGGTGCCATCGTCGCTGCCCTCGGGTCCAGTTTCCCCGAGCTGTCGAGTGTGCTCCTGTCCGTGCTCGTCCACGGTGAGTTCGAGCTCGGTGTCGCGGCCATCGTCGGTTCGGCGGTGTTCAACATCCTCATCATCCCCGCTGCGGCCGGACTGAGCGGGAACACCGGCCTCACCGCCGACCGCGACCTCGTCTACAAGGAGGCGCAGTTCTACATGCTGTCGGTCGCGACGCTGTTCCTCGCCTTCGCGTTCGCGGTCATCTACTACCCGACGGAGACCGGCACGGCGCTCAAGGGGAACATGACCCCGATGCTCGCACTCATCCCGCTGGCGCTGTACGGGCTCTACGTCTTCAACCAGTACCAGGACACCAACGACTACGACTCCAGTCACCACGAGCGCTCGGCCAACATCGGGCGACGCTGGCTCGAACTGCTCGCCGGGCTGGTAGTCATCCTCGTCGGCGTCGAGATGCTCGTCAGGAGCGCCATCGAGCTCGGTGACGCGTTCGGTACGCCCTCGTTCGTCTGGGGGCTGACGGTCGTCGCCGCCGGGACGAGCCTGCCCGATACGGTCGTCAGCGTCCAGGCGGCCCGCGGCGGGCGCGACTCGACCAGCCTCGCCAACGTGTTCGGGAGCAACATCTTCGACCTGCTCGTCGCGGTCCCACTCGGGGTCGTCGTCGGCGGTGCCCTCGAGATCAACTTCTCCCGGGCCGCACCGATGATGGCCTTCCTCGTGTTCGCCACGGTGGTGCTGTTCACCCTGATGCGGACCGACATGAACGTCTCCGGCAGGGAAGCGTGGCTCCTCCTTGGGCTGTACGCCCTGTTCGTCGTCTGGCTGATACTCGAGGAGGCGGGCATCACCACCCTCGTCAAGGGCGGCTGACAGCGCCGGGGCCGGAGACAGCTATTTTTCGGTCCGGTCCTCAGTGCGGGCGTGGACGCAGTCGAGCTTTCGACCGTCGTGTACGTGCCCCGCGAGGAGGCGTTCGAGTTCCTGCTGGACTTCACGAACCACGAGCGCTACTCCGAGTACGTCTCGGACGTGACCAGACGCGGCGACGGCGCCGTCGGGACCCGCTTCGACATCACGCTCCAGTGGTGGAAGCTCTCCTACACGCTGACCCCGGCCGTGACGGAGCTCGACCGCCCGAACCGCATCGACTGGCGCATCCCGAACGACGTGCACGCGAAGGGGTACTGGGGACTGGAGCCTGCCGACGAGGAACCGGACGCGACGGACGCTGCAGCCGACGGGGGCCGGGCTATCGAGGACGAGGCTCCCGCGACCCGTATCCGCCTCCGCATCGAGTTCGACCGCCGACGGTCCCGTCTCGGCCGGCTCAGCCTCCCGCCGATGGTCTCGACCGACTGGGTGCTCCGGCGCATCAAACCCCTCGCCGCCCGCGAGGCCCAGCAGGTGTTCGAGCGGGCCGTCGCCGACCTCGAGGGGGAGCGTCGGCGGGTCGACCTCGAGTTCCACGTCCGCCCGTCGACCATCTGACCGGAACCCGTCCCGGATTCGCTACCACAGACCGGGTCGCTCTTGTGGGTCGGCTTCCTGAGCGGCACCCATGAACGGAGCGCTCGGACCGCCCGAGAAGATGGCCGAGCAGGCCGACGAGCTGACGCCGATGATGCGGCAGTACTTCGAGCTGACCGGGCGCTACGACGACGCGCTCGTGCTGTTCCAGGTCGGCGACTTCTACGAGACGTTCTGCGAGGCCGCCGAGGTCACGAGCCGGATCTGCGAGGTGACGCTGACCAAGCGGGAGGACTCGACGGGCCGCTACCCGATGGCGGGGGTGCCCATCGACAACGCCGAGAGCTACATCGAGTCGCTGCTGGAGGCCGGCTACCGCGTCGCAGTCGCCGACCAGGTACAGGAGCCGGCGGAGACGACCGGTGTGGTCGACCGCGCGGTCACCCGGGTCGTCACGCCCGGCACGCTCACCGAGAACGAACTGCTCGCCTCGGCGGACAACAACTTCGTCGCCTGTCTCACCCGGAGCGCCGACCCGGACGACGACCCCGCGACCACCGGCGAGTACGGCTTCGCGGTGCTCGACGTGTCGACGGGTGACTTCTACGCGACTGCGCCGTCGTCGCCAGCCGCCGTCGCCGACGAGATCGGACGGTTCGACCCCGCCGAGGCCATCGTCGGGCCGGAGGTCGGCACCGACGCGTTCCCGGCGGACTGCATGGTCTCGCCGTTCGACCGGACCGCCTTCGACGTCGATGCAGCCGCCGAGACGGTCCGCGAGTACTTCGGCGACCCCGACAGCCTGCTCGCGGGCGAGGCCGAGGTCCGGACCTGCGGCGCGCTGCTCGCCTACGCCGAGTACGCCCGCGGCGGGGCCGGTGAACCGGCGACGGACGACTCGGCGGACACGACCGATCCGGAGGACGGCCACCTCGACTACCTCAACCACCTCACGAGGTACGACCCGCGGGAGTACATGGTGCTCGACCCGACCGCCCTCGCCAGCCTCGAGCTGTTCGAGCGCCGCGCTGTCCGCGGCGTCGAAGGCGCGACGCTCGCGGACGTGCTCGACGAGACGGCCTGTGCGATGGGCCGCCGTCGGCTCACGGACTGGCTCCGCCGTCCGCTCGTCGACGAGGAACGCATCGCCGGTCGCCACGACGCCGTCGGCGAGCTCAGCCGGGACCCCGCAACGCGGGAGCAGCTCCACGAACTGCTGCGTGACGTCTACGACGTGGAGCGGCTCATCGCCCGGGTCTCCCGCGGCCGGGCGAACGCCCGGGACCTCCGCTCGCTGAAGGACACCCTCGACGTCGTGCCGGAGCTGAAAGCGGCCCTCGCCGACACCGACTGCGACCGCCTCGTCCGCCTGCGCGACGGCCTCGACGAACTCGAAGACGTTCGGGACCTCGTCGGGCGGGCTATCCGTCCCGAACCGCCCATCGAGGTGACCGAGGGCGGTGTGATTCGCGAGGGGTACGACGAACGCCTCGACGACCTCCGCGAGACCGAACGTTCCGGCAAGCAGTGGATCGACGACCTCGAAGCACAGGAGCGCGAGCGCACCGGCATCGACTCGCTGAAGGTCGGTCACAACCAGGTCCACGGCTACTACATCGAGGTGACGAACCCGAACCTCGACTCGGTGCCGGCGGACTACCAGCGCCGACAGACGCTGAAGAACTCCGAGCGGTTCTACACGCCCGAGCTGAAGGAGCGCGAGGACGAGATATTCAGAGCGGAACAGCGCGCCGACGACCTGGAGTACGAGCTGTTCCGCGAGGTGCGCGAGGCGGTCGCCGCCGAGACCGAACGCGTCCAGCGACTGGCGGACCGGGTCGCCGCCCTCGACGTGTTCGTCGCCTTCGCCACGGCCGCCGCACAGTACGACTACAGCCGGCCGACGTTCTCGAAGACCGGCATCGACATCGAGGCCGGTCGTCACCCCGTCGTCGAGCGCACTCAGGAGTCGTTCGTCCCGAACGATGCGAGCTTCGACCGGGACGAGTACCTCGCCGTCGTCACCGGGCCGAACATGAGCGGAAAGTCGACGTACATGAGGCAGGTAGCCCTGATCTGTATCATGGCTCAGGCCGGCAGCTTCGTCCCGGCGGCCAGGGCCGACCTCCGCATACTCGACCGCGTCTTCACCCGCGTCGGCGCGAGCGACGACATCGCCGGCGGGCAGTCCACCTTCATGGTCGAGATGACCGAGCTCGCAGACATCCTCCGAGAGGCCAGCGATGACTCGCTGGTCCTGCTCGACGAGGTCGGTCGGGGCACCTCGACGGCCGACGGGCTCGCCATCGCCCGCGCCGTCACCGAGTACGTCCACGACGAGCTCCGGGCGACGACGCTGTTCGCGACGCACCACCACGAGCTGACCGAGACCGCCCGCGAGCTCGACGGTGCGTTCAACCTTCACTTCTCCGCGACCGAGACGGACGACCAGGTCCGGTTCAACCACGAGGTCGGCCGCGGCCCCGCCACCGCGTCCTACGGCGTCGAGGTGGCCCGCGCGGCCGGCGTCCCGACCGCGGTGCTCGACCGGTCACGGGAGCTGCTGGCCCGGACGACCGCCGGAACGGCACCGACCAGTGGTGAGGACGAGCCAAGCGATGTGACCGCCGTCGAGGGGACGACGACGGCACCCACCGGCACCGCGTCCGGCGAGGACGATGCACAGGTGGTCGCCGAGCGACTCCGCGGGGTAACCGTCGCTGATACGACACCGATGGAGGCGCTGCGCCTGCTGGACGAGCTGCAGCGGGAGCTGGAGTGACTGCCGATACGCCGGGTTCGACATCGCGGACGAGGGCCCAGAAGAGTGCAGCTACATCGTCGAGTTACGCACCAGACAGCGGCTCCACACCGGGAGCAGCGCCGCGAACTGGTCGCGGCTCCCGCCGATCTCGTTCCGGGCCGAGTAGAGGACGACGCCGCTCAGGTCGGCGCGGCGAACTCGTTCCCGCACTCGGGACAGCGCAGGTACTGCCCGTCCTCGGTCATGTGGAACTGGAGGGTGTCCGACTCCCCGCACTCGCGACACTCCATCGGGACGCGGACGTCCTCGCTCGGCTTCGGGGCCCCGAGCGCGATGACGACCGCGTCCTCGTCACCGCCGTTGACGCTCGTCTGGAAGTCGCCCGGCGCGAAGCGGACGACCTCGTGCTCGCCGACCACGAACTCGTCCTCGGGCGTCTCGAACGTCACCTCGCCCTCGACCACGTAGAACACCTCCTCCTGGTCGAAGTGGGCGTGCATCCCGCCCGAGAGCGACTCGCCGGGCTCGATGGCGTAGTAGTTGATGGCGAGGTCCTCGGTGCCGAGGTGGTCCGACAGCCCGCGGCGGTCGAGGTCCGAGCCGTCCATGAATGCGGGTTCAACGTCGTCGATGTTCACTTTCTCCATGCACCCGAGTGCGGACGGGAGCGTCAAAAGTCCACCCGTCGCGGCGAGGGCGTCGCGAGCGGCGCGACCGGCCCTCACTCGCCCTTCGAGGGTGGCTCGACCACCGAGAACTCCAGTCCGCGGTCGGCGAGCATCCGGCGCGCCCGCTCCGTGACCGACGGCGCGACGAGGATACCCCGGACCGTGGCGTCGGCGTGGAGGTCCCGCTCCAGCGCGTCGACGTAGCGGCTCAGCTGACCGACCGCGTCGGGCCCGACGCGCTTGCGCTTGAGCTCGACGACGACGACGTTCCCGTCCGCGTCCTCCCCGAAGATGTCGACCGCGCCGGCGGCGGTCTGCCGTTCGGTCACGAGCGGCTGGAACCCCGGTTCGACCAGCCCCGGCGATTCGAGGATGCGCTGGCGGAGGTCCGCCTCCGAGCCGGTGAGCGACAGGTCCTCCCCGTCGTCGACCGCGAACGCGGACACCTGCCGAACCGACTCGAAGTTGACGACCAGCTCCTCGTCGGGGTTCTCCCGCGTGCTGACCAGCCGGAGCTCGTCGTCCTCGGCGGCCCGCTCGACGTGCTGGGAGCACCCCGGTGGCTGCCAGTTCACGGGCTGCTGGCCCTCGTCGGTGTGGACGAGGACCGTCCCGTCGGGCTTGGCAGTGACGTGACGGTCGCCCGGGCCGAGCGTGCTCGACGCCCGACCCTCGTAGTCGACCGCACAGCGGCCGAAGACGGTGAGCAGGTCGCCGCGGCCCAGCGCCTCCGTCATCGCCGTCTCCGCCTCGGAGAGCGTCGGCTCGACGACGGTGCTGACGCCGGCTCCGGTTCGCTCGCGTGACACTGCCTGCATCTCGGCGGCGGCGGTACAAAAGCCGCACGTGTCGACGGCGAGTTCTCAGGGTGGCAACAGCACCGTCCGGCCCTCGGCAGCCCACTCCCGAAGCCGGGTCCGGAGGTGCTCGCGGGCGTCGTCGCGGTCGAGCGTGCCGCACTCACAGAGCACGCGCACCGTGTCGGCGACGCCGCGGAACCACGTCGAGACGCGGGCTGCATCGCTGACTGGGTCACGTCCACGCCGGACCGAGACCAGCGCGCCGTCGCCCACGGGCTCGGCGTCGTCCAGCGCCCGGGCGAACCAGCAGGGCTGGAACGCGCGGACGTCGCCGGTTCGAGAGACGACGAACGCGGCCTCGTACTCCAGAAAGTCGAAGCGTGCGGGGAGAGCGCCGAGGGACGGGATGGACCCGCGTGGCTCCGGGTCGACCGGCGCGTCGTGGGTCTCGGGGACGGCGGGGCGTTCGCCGGCGACGACGGCCTCGTGGGCTGGCTCCTCCCAGTCGGCGTCGGCCCCGAACGGGCTGTCCGGGCCGAGGTCGTCGCACAGCGCGAAGCCGAGGGCACCCCACTGCGAGTGGTGCAGGGAGTAGGTCCCGTCGGCGCGGCCGTAGGCTACGAGCGCGCGGTGGCCCATCGGTTCCCGATCGCGGGGTCGTTCGGAGGGCGGACGGGCGGAGTGATGGTCGGTGTCATCTACCCCTGGTTGGCCCCGGCATCACTCATAAACGGTCGGCGGGCTCGGTCAGCGTGGAGACCTCCCGTCTGAATGCGACGCCCGCCGGGGTGGCGGAGGGTTCGACCAGCGTTTCAGCTTGCTGAAGGCACTTACCGGTCCGTCCCGCACCACGGCGTATGAACCGACGGCAACTCATCGCACTCTGTGGCGGCGTCGTCCCGCTGGCTGGCTGTCTCGGGGGGGACAGCTCGCCCGGCGGCGGGACGGAGACGGACGGGACGCCGACGACTGACGACCCGGCCGGCACCACCACCGGAGCCGGCGAGACAGCGGTCACGGTGTCGGAGTCGGTCGCCGTCGGCGACGGAACCGTGACGCTCGATGCGGTCGTGACGACGGAGTCGTTCGTCCACCTCACGACGCCCGACTCGCTGGGCGTCTCCGGGGAGGACCAGTACGTGTTCGCCAACGTCTCGCTCGACGGCGTCTCGCCCGCCGCGGACGAGTTCGTGCTCGACGTGGGGTCGACGACGACCCGGCCGGCCGGCCGCTACGGCTACCGGGACACCACGGTCGACGGCGAATCGATCACGTCGTACTACGCGGACGAGGGTGGGTCCCTCCTGTTCGAGGTCCCCGAATCGCTCGACGCCGAAGCGGGCCGGATCGAGCTGTCAGTCGACGACGAGACGGCGTCCTGGAGGCTCCCGTCGGCGGTGCTCGACGAACTGGCGCGTGCGCCACCGGGGTTCGACCTCCGGACGTTCGCGATCGAGCCGGCCTGGAGCCGTGGCCCAGCCGATTTCTCGGTGATCGTCGAGAACACTGCGGACGTGGACGGAACCTTCCGCGCGGCACTCAACCAGAGCGGCCCCGGCTACGCCCCGCTGGCCACGGTCATCCGGCCGGTCGGTGCCGGCGAGTCGGTGACCGTCGAGCGGACGGAGTCGCTGTTCGGTGGGACCAACGGGGAGGTCCGGTTCACGTTCGCCTGGCCGGGCGGCACCGAGGAGCGGGTGGTCGACTTCGGCGAGTGACCGGGCAGGTGATCAAGCTCACCGCAGCCGCGGCGCGAGCGCACCCAGCAGCTTGTTCTCCGCCCGCCGGAGGTGCTCCTCGGCGGTCCGGCGGTCCACGCCGAGTGCCTCCCCGAGGTCTTCCGTGGTCGTCTCGCGGGGTATCTCGTAATACCCGGCCTCGAAGGCGATGACGAGGGCCTCGCGCTGGCGCGGGCTGAGGTCGGGGAGGACGGCGTCGAGGTCGACGAGCGGGGACCGGCGGCTCGGCGTCGCCCGGTCGTGCTTGGCCTCGACGGTCACGTCGTGGTCGGCCGTGAGGTCCCGGTAGAAGCCGGTGAGGTTCGCGGGGTCGAGCGCGAGGACGCGGACGACCTTCGCACCGCGCTCGTAGCGGATGGGCGGGACGAGCAGGCAGTCGTTCGCGGCGACGTACGGCTCGATGGTCTCGTCGTGCTCGCGCAGGCAGTCGGCGGTGACGAGCAGCAGTTCGTCGTCGTGCGCGACGGCGTCCGAGACGCCGACGGCGGCCTCGACGTGCTCGCGCACGCCCTCGGCGGGGCCGCGCACGTGGAGCAGATCGCGGTGGTCGTTGCACCACAGTTCGACGGTCGCGTCCGATCCCGCGGTCGCGAGCGCGTACGGGCTGTCGTCGGCGACGCGAGCGGTGACCTCGTGCATAGTCGACGAATCGCATGCTACATTTAAAAATACCTCCCATAGCTTGCTATTCTCCCTTCGGTCTGGCTGCCGTCTAATCAGGTATGCAACGGCACGACGACAGCGACGAGGGCGGTCACGACATCGGGGAGCCGTCCGAACAGTGGCGCGAGTACCAGGGTGCACCGACCGGCACGGACATCGAGTGCGAGGGCTGGCGGCAGGAGGCCGCGCTGCGGATGCTGAACAACAACCTCGACCCCGAGGTCGCCGAGAAACCCGAGGAGCTGGTGGTGTACGGCGGGACCGGCCGCGCGGCACGGAGCTGGGACGCCTACGACGCCATACTCGACGAACTCAGGGAGCTCGCGGACGACGAGACGCTGCTCGTGCAGTCCGGCAAGCCCGTCGGCGTGTTCCAGACGCGGGAGGAGTCCCCGCGCGTGCTCATCGCGAACTCGAACATCGTCGGCCGCTGGGACAGCTGGGAGCACTTCCACGAGCTGGAGTCCAAGGGGCTCATCATGTACGGTCAGATGACCGCCGGCTCGTGGGCGTACATCGGCACGCAGGGCATCATCCAGGGGACCTACGAGACGCTGGCCGAACTCGCCAAGCAGCACTATCCCGACAACGACGGCCTCCGCGGCAAGACCGTCGTCACGGCCGGCCTCGGCGGGATGGGCGGCGCACAGCCCCTCGCGGTGACGATGAACCACGGCGTCTGCATCGCCGCCGAGGTCGACGAGGAGCGCATCGACCGCCGCATCGAGACGGGCTACTGCATGGCGAAGACGGACGACCTCGACGAGGCCATCGAGCGCGCCGAGGCGGCCGCCGAGGCCGGCGAGTCGTTCTCCATCGGCGTCCACATGAACGCCGCCGACATGTTCGAGGGCCTGCTCGAGCGGGGCTGGGTGCCCGATATCGTCACCGACCAGACGAGCGCCCACGACGAGCTGGAGGGCTACTACCCGTCGGGCTACACCGTCGACGAGGCGGACGAACTGCGCGAGCGGGACCCCGAGCAGTACGTCGAGGAGAGCATGGACACGATGGAGCGCCACGTCGACGGCATCCTGCAGATGCAGGACGAGGGCGCCATCGCCTTCGAGTACGGGAACAACATCCGCGGACAGGTGCAGGACCACCGGAACCACGAGGACGCGTTCGACTTCCCGGGCTTCGTCCCGGCGTACATCCGCCCGCTGTTCTGCCGCGGGAAGGGGCCGTTCCGGTGGGCCGCGCTCTCGGGCGACCCCGAAGACATTCACCGCACCGACGAGGCCATCCTCGAACTGTTCCCCGAGAAGGACCACCTGCGGCGCTGGATCGAGCTCGCACAGGAGCAGGTCCACTTCCAGGGGCTCCCGAGCCGGGTCTGCTGGCTGGGGTATCAGGCGGGCGATGCGCCGCAGGCGCATCGAGACGGAGGCGGCGAAGCCGCCGGAGCCGGTGACGACGAGGAGGACGGGCTCACCGAGCGCGCACGCTTCGCCCTCCGCATCAACGAGCTCGTCGCCGAGGGCGAGATATCCGCGCCGGTCGTCGTGACGCGTGACCACCTCGACGCCGGCTCCGTCGCCAGCCCGAACCGGGAGACCGAGGCGATGCGCGACGGCTCCGACGCGGTCGCGGACTGGCCCATCCTGAACGCACTGCTGAACACCGCTGCTGGCGCGGACATCGTCTCGGTCCACGACGGCGGTGGCGTCGGCATCGGTAACTCGCTGCACACGAACAACCACGTCGTCCTCGACGGGACCGAACAGGCCGTCGAGACGGCAGAGCGCGTGTTCACCACCGACCCCGGTATGGGTGTCATCCGCCACGCGGACGCGGGCTACGAGGAGGCCCTGGCGGAGGCCCGCGAGTCCGACGTCCGGGTGCCGATGCGTGACCGCGGTGAGTCCAACTGATGACGGCCTTTACCGGCCCACCGGAGTGGTCGGGCACCTCGTCGGACTCGAACGACGAGCAGCTCGGTCACCTCGTCGAGGCGACGACGCTCCCGTCGGCGGGCGAGTACGACGCCGTCCTCGTCGGCGAGCCGTACGACGGCGCGGTCATCGGCCGCACGGGCGCTGCTGACGGCCCGGAGGCTATCCGCGAATCGCTGGCGGGCGTCAAGAGCCACCACTTCGACGCCGGCCCGGTCTCGCGCACCGCCGACCTCGGCGACGTGACGCTCCCGGCGGCAGGGGATGTCGCAGCGGTGCAGGACGCGGTCGCCGATACCGCGGCTGCAGTCCACGAGACCGACGCACTCCCCGTCTTTCTCGGCGGTGACAACTCGCTGACGGCGGCGAACGTCCGGCCGTTGCTCGACACCGGAAGCGTCGGCGTCGTGAACTTCGACGCGCACCTCGACTGTCGTGCGGTTCCGGAGGGTGGTCCGACGAGCGGGACGCCGTACCGTCAGCTGTTCGATGCGGGACTGGACGGCTACGCACCGGTGGGTGTGCGGCACTTCGAGACCTCCACGGCCTATCACGACTACCTCCGCGAGCGGGGCAGCGAGGTCGTCACGGCCGAAGAGGTCGGCGCGGATGCGGTCGCGGCGGCGGACCGGGCGCTCGACGGCCTCGGCGACGTCGACCACGTGTACGTCTCCGTGGACATCGACGTGCTGGACGTGACGGCCGCGCCGGGCGCCAGCGCCCCGACGCCTGGTGGGCTGACGACTCGGGAGCTGTACCGCACGCTCCGACTCGTCGCCAGCGACGACCGCGTCGCGGGGTTCGAGGTCGTCGAGACCGCACCCCCGCTCGACGCCGACGACGGCCGAACCGTCGACGCCGCGGCCCGCGCCGTCGCCCACTTCCTCGCGGGGTGGTCCGCGTGACGGACCTCGTCGTGTACAACATCGCGGAGCTGGCGGTCGGACCCGGCACGGACGAACCGATGGAGACCATCGAGAACGCGGCGGTTGCAGTCGAGGACGGCACCGTCGTCTCGGTCGGTGACACCGACGACGTGACCGAGGAGCATCCGCCATCGGCGGCCGACGAAGCGCACGACGCCGCCGGACGGGCCGTCCTCCCGGGCTTCGTCGACCCGCACACCCACGCCCTGTTCGCGGGCGACCGATCGGACGAGTTCGAGGCCAAGCTCCGGGGGAAGTCCTACCAGGAAATTCTGTCGGGGGGCGGCGGCATCCTCCGGACCGTCGACGCCGTCCGGACCGCAGACGAGGACACGCTGCTCGCGAACCTGCGCTCCCAGCTCGACGTGATGCTCGAACACGGCACGACGACGGTCGAGGTGAAGTCCGGCTACGGGCTCGACACCGAGACCGAACTCCGGATGCTCCGGGTCATCGGCCGCGCCGACGAACAGCACCCGGTCGACGTGGTGCCGACGTTCATGGGTGCCCACGCCGTCCCGCAGGGGATGGACACCGACGAGTACGTCGACCACGTGGTCGAGGAACAGATCCCCGCGGTCGCCGAGCAGGGCATCGCGAGCTTCTGCGACGTGTTCTGCGAGGAGGACGTGTTCTCCGTCGCCCAGTCCCGGCGCGTGCTGGAGACCGGGATGGCCCACGGGCTCACGCCGAAGGTCCACGCCGAGGAGCTGGCCCACATCGGCGGCACCCAGCTCGCCGCGGAGGTCGGTGCGACCAGCGCGGACCACCTGCTCCACTCGACCGAGGACGACGTCGACGGGCTCGTCGAGGCCGGTGTCGTCCCCGTGTTGCTCCCCGGCACCGCGTTCGGCCTCGGCGCGGAGTACGCCGACGCCGGGATGATGCTCGACCGCGACGCGCCGGTCGCCATCGCGACCGACTTCAACCCGAACTGCCACAGCCACAGCATGGGGTTCGCCCAGTCGCTCGCCTGCGTCGGCATGGGGATGACGCCCGCCGAGGCGCTGCTGGCGAGCACGCACAACGCCGCCGAGGCGCTGGACCTCCCGGCCCGACACGGGACGCTTCGGGAGGGTGCGCCCGCCGACCTGGTCGTGCTCGACGCGCCGTCGTTCGTCCACGTGCCGTACCAGTACGGCGTCAACGTCGTCGAGACGGTCTGGAAGGACGGCGAGCGGGTGCAGGGCTGAGCGGCCCGACTGTCCTCACAGCCCCAGCCGGAGCGTCCGGTTCGCGAGCAGCGTCAGCAGCCCGACGGCCATCACGACCGCCAGCAACGAGAACGCGGTCAGCCACGTCGTGGCGTCGGAGACGCCGCCGACGACGACGCTCCCGGTCGCGCCGAGCAGCATGTAGGCGGTACGGACGAGCCCGAAGCCGACCCCGCGCTCCTCGGCCCCGAGCAGGTCGATGAACCGGGACTGGATGGGCGCACCCCACGACATCGAGAGCCCGACGAGTACGGACGCGACGGTAAACGTTGGGAGGCCAGCGCCCCGGCTCGCGCCGACCACGAGCAGCGAGTAGCCGACGATGCCGGCACTCATCGTCACCATCGCCGTCGTGTCGCGTCCCACGCGGTCGGAGAGCGAGCCCGTCAGCGGCTGCGTCGCGCCGTGGACGAGGAAGTACAGGGAAAAGAGCAGGCTCGCCTGCGTCGTCGACAGTCTCCCGGCCTCGTCGAGGAACGACGGGAGGAACGACGCCGTCGCCTGCCACGTGAACGCACCGAGGAACGCCAGCAGCGTCGTGTACGCGATGGGCGGCCGCGAGAGCAGCTCGACCAGTGGTTCCAGCGCGAACCGCTCGCGCATCGGCTGGTCGGGCCGCGTCGGTTCGGTCGGCCGGACCTGCGTCGCGAACAGGACGAAGACCGGGACGGCGGTCAGGATGCCGAGCGCGATGGCCCAGCGCCAGCCGAACTGGGCACCGACGAGCGCGGCGACCGGCGGGACGACCAGCCCGGCCATCGGCCCACCGGCGACGTGGACGCCGATGGCTCGACCCACGTCGTCGAACTGCTTCGCGAGGAACGTCGTCGCGACCGAGTAGTGCAGTCCGGCACCGGCACCGAGTAGCACTGCACCGAGGATGAACACCGGAACCGTCGGCGAGAGTGCGAGCAGGGCGGCAGTGACGCCGGTCGAGCCGACGGCTGCGAGAATGACTCGGCGCTCGCCGTAGCGGTCGCCGAGCACGCCCGAGGGGAACTGCGTCAGCGCGTACGCCGCCCACATGCCGGAGAGTGCGAGCCCGAGGACGCCGTAGGAGACCCCGAAGTCGTCGACAACGAGTGGGAGCACCGGGCTGATCGCCAGTCGGGCGACCATCGTCGCGGCGAACGCCAGCGTGCAGGCGACGAGTGCGGTGTACGCGTACCGCCAGTTCACGGATTAGATAGCGGGTCGTCGGGAAAGCCGGTTTTGGAAGCGGCCGCGGTCGCCGGTGAGCGCGCACCGTGTCACCGGTGGGCGCGGCCGCGGCGGTGCGTTCAACTCCCGTCAGGTCGTACGGACCGTCATGAGCGACGACGACGACCCACTCGCCGACCTCGCCGCGGCGCTGCGTGAGACCGAGTCGTACCCCGTCGACCGCGTGGCCAACCGCTGGCTCGGGGAGGCCACAGCCGTCGCCGGGGACCTCGCGGCGGCGGACCTGCCGGACGAGGTCGTCCACGAGCGACTGGGCCACGTCGAACACCTGCTCTCGAACGTCGACGGCACCGGCTCCGCCGAGGCGGACGAGCTGGTCGAACGGGCGAAGACACTGACCGAGGCTGCCATCGAACAGCACCAGAACTGAACCGAGCGCGTGCGAAAGGAGTCAGTCCTCCGGCCACCAGCGCAGCTCCAGGCCGACCGAGCCGCCGACGCCGAACAGCCCGTCCTCCTCGTCGACGACGGCCGACTCGGGTGCCTCGACCGCGACGGTCTCGCCGTTCACAGTCACCGAGAGCGTCGCGTCCTCGCCTTCGAGGCTGGTCGCGAGCGCCTCGAGGTCGGCCAGCAGCTCGTCGCGGCCAGCGTCGGTCACACGGTCGGTCCGGTCCCGGGCGACGCCGCCGAACACCGGGTCGATGTCGACGTCGCGCGAGCGGTTCGAGAGCACGGCGTTGACAGCCGCGCCGACCAGGATGAGCAGGCCGGCGACGTAGAGCCAGGTCAGCAGGACGAGGATGCTCGCGACGAGGTTCGCGCCGCTGCCGCCGGACTTGAACGCCGTAAAGACCACCTGCGCGACGGTGATACCGACCGACGCGAGCGCGGTGCCGGGGACCACCTCCACGAGGGAGACGTCCGCGTCCGGGAAGACGTAGTACATCGGGTAGAGCACGATGAACAAACCGGCGGCGGTTGCGATGGAACGGAGCACCAGCGCCAGGGCACCGTCGCCCTGTACCGTGACGAGGCTGCCGGCGGCGCTCGCGAGCAGGATGGCCAGCGCGACGGTGACGAGCAGTAGCAGCCCGTCGCCGATCTGGTCGGCGAACGTGTTCTCGCGCTCGGTTTCGTAGATGTCCGAGAAGGCGGTGTCGAGCCCGCGGAAGATGCGCAGCGTCCCCCAGACGAGGAACGCGACCCCGAGCAGCGAGACCGACGCGTCGGCGTCGGCGAGGCCCTGCTGGATGATGTCGCTCGACTGCTCGGTGAGGACGGCCTGCATCACCGACACCACCGAGTCCTCCAGCGCGACGTTCTGCAGCTGCTGGACGAGCGTCAGCACGAGCAACAGCAGCGGGAGGATGGAGATGAACGCGTGGTAGGCGATGGAGCCGGCCATGAACGTCAGCTTCTCGGCCCTGATCTCGTGGACCACGGCCGTGACGATCTCGCGGACCCGGCGTCGACTGATTCGCATGGCGGGACGGAGGCGTGCCGGGGGGATATAGCTCGTGGCGCAGACGAGCGGCTGGACTGGCGCTGTCACGAGAGGTGCGTTTAGGTGCCCTACCGGCGAAGCCGGTACCATGACCGACCATCGCGACCACCGCGTACTCGTCGCGGGCGAGACGCTGGTCGACCTCCTCCCGGCGCGTCCGGGCCCGCTGTCCGCGGTGGAGACGTTCGACCGCCGGCCGGGCGGCGCGCCCGCGAACGTCGCCGTCGGGCTCGCCAGGCTCGGACACGCGCCGCTGTTCTGGACGCGCGTCGGTGCCGACCCGTTCGGGGAGTTCCTCGCCGACACACTCGCCGAGGAGGGCATCCCCGAACGGTTCGTCGAGCGAGACTCCGACGCGAAGACGACGCTCGCGTTCGTCACCCACGACGCGTCCGGGGACCGCACGTTCAGCTTCTACCGGGACGGCACCGCCGATACGCGGCTCGAACCCGGAACGGTCCCCGACGCCACCCTCGCGGCCGTGGACCGTGTCGTCTGTGGCGGTGTGCCGCTCGCTGCGGGCCGGTCGCGTGAGGCGACTCGGGACCTGCTCGAACGGGCCAGGGCAGCCGGTTCCGAAACGTGGTTCGACCCCAACTACCGGCCCGAGCTCTGGCGCGACGACGACTTCGGCGCTGTCGCCGGCGACGCGCTCGCCCACGTGGGCGTGCTGAAGGCGACGACGGGTGAGCTCCGCGAACTCGGCCTCACAGGGGAGACGCCGACGGAGCTGGCCGAAGCCGCGACCGAACGGGGCCCCCACACGGTGCTCGTGACCCTCGGCGGGGACGGCGCGCTCGCCCACGCGACCGCCGACGCACCGTGGGGACCGGCGACGGTCGAACACGCCGGCTACGACGTCGACGTGGTGGACACGACGGGGGCCGGCGACGCGTTCCTCGCGGGTGCCATCGCCCGGGCGACCGCGGGCGATTGCTCCCTCGAAAATATCCTCTCCTACGCGAACGCGGTGGCGGCCGTGGCGACCACCGCCACCGGGGCGATGGCCGCTCTCCCGTCACACGAGACTGTGGTAGGGGTACAGGATTCAGCGTAACGGGTCCGGCCGTGGCAGGCTGACCTCGTGGCCGACCGCGTCGTGGGTCCTCGTCGGCCAGTCGTCGGTCGTCGTCAGCACCTCGAGGCCGTCCGCGGTGACGAGGACGGTGTCCTCGCTCTTCGCGCCGCGGACGGTCGGGTTCCAGGCGTACCCCTGCGGGAGGTGGACCCGGGCCCCACTCTCCGGCGTCGCGATCCACTCCCGCCCGGCGAAGCCGGCGGCCCCGCCCTGGTGGTGTTCGCGCCACTCGTCGGGGAAGCCGACTGCGTCGTACGCCGCCCGAATCTCGGCGAACACGTCGCCCGCAGTACCGCCGTCGTGAGCCACCGCCTGCGTGGCGGCCAGTGCGGTCGTCTCGACCCGGGCGGCGGCCGCGTGACGCTCGGCCAGCCACTCGGGCTCGTCGAACGCGACTGTCCGGGTGCAACTCGCCGCGAGGCCGCCCCGCGTCGTCGTCACCGACACGAGCGCGTAGCCGTCGAGTGTGGCGTCGGTTGGCGTGTAGTGCCGGTACGCCCTCGCCCGGCGCTCGCCGCCGACGAGGACGACTGGCGAGTCGATGCCACCTGCGGTCAGCGCGCCCCGAAGCCGGGCTGCGACGGCCCGCTCGGTGTCCGACGGTCCGCAGTCGCGACAGACCGCCTCGACGGCCGCGGCGACGTCACCTCCGAGTTCGCGGTACCGTTCGACGTCGCCGTCGGTCAGCGGTTGTCGCAGCGTCGCGGCGTCGACCGACTCGAAGCCCGGCACGTCGAAGTCCGCGGCGGCGGGGGTCGCGGCGTGGTCGGCGA
Organism: Haloarchaeobius sp. FL176; assembly: GCF_024609245.1. Classification (GTDB taxonomy): domain Archaea; phylum Halobacteriota; class Halobacteria; order Halobacteriales; family Natrialbaceae; genus Haloarchaeobius. The sequence goes on along the minus strand of NZ_JANJYH010000001.1, from coordinate 271,307 downwards.
CGGCCGCGGCGAGGTCGCTCGCGTGCCACGGGAACGCCTCGACCGGCACGTCGTCGAGTTCCTCGTCGGCCAGCCGGTCCGCTTCGATGTCGTTCGTGACGACGCGGAGACCGGTGCCGTCGTAGCCAACCGCCGCGACGCCGACGTCGGTGGCCCGGTCGACCACGTTATCGCCGCCGGTGAGCCAGGCGAAGCTGTTCGGGCGGGCGAACCAGACGGACGCGAGTCCGCGCTCCGCCCGGAGGTCGTCCAGTCGACCCAGCTTCGAGTCCATCATCATCCGTCGGCGCTCACCCAGGCCCCGGTCTCGTCGCTCTCGGCGATGGCGTCGAGCACCCGCTGGACGGACATCGCGTCCTCGAAGTCCGGCTCGTAGGCGGTGCCATCGGCGACGCTTCGCAGGAACTCGGCGTTCTCGTGGACGAACGTGTGCTCCCAGCCGACGACGTGGCCCGGCGGCCACCAGTGGTCGACGTAGGGGTCGTCCTCGTCCGTGACGAGCACCGTCTCGTAGCCCCGGTCGCCTTCGCGGCGAACCTCCAGTTCGTTCAGGCGCTCCAGCGAGAACCGCAGACTCCCCTTCGAGCCGTGGACGGCGACGTGGTGGTCGTTCTTGTGCCCGGTCGCAAAGCGGGAGGCCTCGAAGGTGCCCATCGCGCCGCTCGCGAACTCGGCCTGTGCGCTGTAGGCGTCGTCGACCGTGACCGGTTTCGGCTCGCCCGTCTCCGGGTCGGGGCGCTCCTCGACGAACGTCTGCAGGTGGCCGCTCACGCGCTCGATGGGGCCGGTCCGCTCGCCGACGAGGAAGTGCGCGAGGTCGACCGTGTGCGCGCCGAGGTCGCCCAGCGCGCCGGAGCCCGCGAGCTCGGCGTCGTTGCGCCAGCTCCACGGTGCCTCGGGGTCGACCAGCCAGTCCTGGAGGTAGCGGCCGCGGAACTGGTGTATCTCGCCCAGCTCGCCGGCTTCGACGAGGTTCTTCGCGTACTGCAGCGCCGGCACGAACCGGTAGTTGAACGCACAGCCCGCCGTGGCGTCGCTGTCTCGGGCCGCCTGGACCATTCGCTCGGCACCCCCGGTCGTCGGCGCGAGCGGCTTCTCGCAGAGGACGTGGGTGCCGGCTTCGAGCGCGGCGACGGTCGGCTCGACGTGCAGGAAGTTCGGGCCGAGGTTGTAGAACACGTCGACGTCGTCGACCACGTCGCGCCAGTCGGTCGCGGTGCGGGCGAAGCCGAGGCGGTCCTTCGCCTCGTCGAGGGCGTCCTCGTCGGTGCCGACGAGCACGTCGCGGTCGACCGCCGGCGCGTCCGGGAAGAACATCGGCAGCCGGGCGATAGCGTTCGCGTGGGCTTTCCCCATGAACCGGTAGCCGAGGAAGCCGACGGAGAGAGCTTCGTCCATACCGGGGCAACGACCGACGCTGTGTAAAACCTTCGCCCGCGCCGGCGACGACAGGTTTAGGCCCGCCGACCCACCAGTTCCGGACGTGACACTGCGCGACTCGGTTCGGCAGCTGACGGCCAGACTCGGGCTCTCCAGCGGCGGCGGCGTTCGGACGGGCGCCGACGCGACTCTCGGGACAGCTGGCGACGACGACAGCCCGACCGAGACGCTCGTCGACGCCGGCGTGTTGCGTCCCGTCGACGACGGCTACGTACTCGCCGACGAGTTCGGTGCGCGCTGGCTCGACTCGATGGCCCCGTTCCGTGCAGCGACCGCCGAGCAGGTAGCCGACGGCGTCCGCGGCGTCCGGCAGGACGCGACGGTCACTGTCGAGGACCGCGAGGACGGGCAGACGATCGTCGTCTCCGACGCCTGGGACGGTGTGACGCTGGAACTGTCCCGTGCGGCCGCCATCGCCGACGTGGCGGCAGTCAACACGCTCGCCGGCTCCGATATCGCCCCACCCGACCGGCTCGCATGTCTCCCCGTGCTCCGGCGTCACCTCGAGGAGTGCCCGGACTGTGAGGCGAGCCTGGTCGAGTCGGGGGACGACGGCGAACCCGTCGTCACGTGCCCGACCTGCGGGGCCCACTTCGGCGAGCCGCGCTGACCGTCTCAGTCCTCGCGGACGAACGTCACGGGGCAGGGGGAGTTCAACATGACCGACTGTGCGGTCGAGCCGAACACCGCCTTGCCGGTCGGGGAGCGACCACGGCCGCCGACGACGACCAGGTCGGCCGAGTCCTCGTCCGCCAGGTCGACGACCTCGTCGCCGTAGTCGCCGACGCTACCCCTGACGACGACGTCGAGCCCGGCGTCGTCGAGTGTCGCGCGGATCTCCCGCACCGTCGAGTACCGCTCGGCCACGTCGTCGGCGGTCACCTCGGCGGTAGGGGCGATGCCTAGCTTCTCGCGCACGTCGGCGTACTCGTCGTCGCCGAAGACGTGTGCGAGCACGACGGTCGCACCCGCCGGCCCGGCGATGTCAGTCACGGTCTCCGCCAGCGCGCCGATTCGGTCCTTGTCCCCGCGTCCGACCGCGAGCAGTACGGTTTGGAGTGGCATTTGCGCCGCGTACGACCCGACCAGACATAAAATCGCAGGGTCGTTTACTCGGTTCCGTATGAAAATTTCTCTGGGGGCTCCGTGGGGTCTGTCGCGTCGTCCCGGACGTTACTACTTGAATAGCCCTCTCATAGCTGGTGCAGGTGCCTTCGGGCTGGCGGTCGTTGGGAACGCTATGCACGAACACCGAGAACGCGAACCGAATGGCGGTGGTCAGCCGTGACGGTCACCCTCGACGGGGAGACGCTGACGCCGGCGGACGTCGTCGCGGTCGTCCGCGACCACGAACCGGTCGCGGTCGCGGACGACGCTCGCGAGCGGGTGCGCACTGCACGCGAACGCGTCGAGGACGTCCTCGACTCCGGCGAGGCCGTCTACGGCCTCAACACGGGCTTCGGGGAACTCGTCAACGAGCGCATCCCGCCCGAACGCGTGGCCGACCTCCAGACGAACCTGCTACGGAGCCACGCCGCCGGCTCCGGTCGCGAATGTACGACCGAGGAGGTCCGCGCGATGCTCGTCACCCGGGTCAACGCGCTCGTGAAGGGCCACTCGGGCATCCGCGAACGGGTCGTCGACCACCTCGTGACGATGCTGAACGAGGGCGTCCACCCCGTCGTCCGCTCGCGCGGGAGCCTCGGTGCGAGCGGCGATCTCGCGCCGCTGGCCCACATGGCGCTCGTGCTCATCGGCGAGGGCGAAGCGGAGCACGACGGCGAGCGGCTGTCGGGCGACGAGGCGCTCGCGGCCGTCGGCCTCGAACCGCTCTCGCTCGCGGCCAAGGAGGGCCTCGCGCTCATCAACGGCACCCAGCTCACCGTCGGGAAGGCCGCACTCGCGGTCGTCGACGCCGAGCGCGTGGTCCGCGCGGCCGACGTGGCTGGCGCGCTCACCACCGAGGTGACGATGGGGACCACGGCCAGCAGCGCCCCGGTCATCCACGACGTGCGGCCACACGAGGGCCAGACGGCGAGTGCCCGGAACGTCCGGCGCTGCTGTGACGACTCGGAGATCGTCGAGTCGCACCGGAACTGCGACCGCGTGCAGGACGCCTACAGCATCCGCTGTCTCCCACAGGTCCACGGCGCGGTCCGCGACGCCGTCTCGCACCTCCGCGAGGCGGTCGAGGTCGAGCTGAACAGCGCGACCGACAACCCGCTCGTCTTCGACGCCGACGCGACCCACGCCCGGGCCTCCGGCACGGAGGCGGCCGCGGTGCTCTCGGGTGGGAACTTCCACGGCGCGCCGCTGGCGCACCGACTCGACTACCTGACCGCGGCGATGACCGACCTCGCGGCAATCTGCGAGCGCCGCGTCGACCGGCTGGTCAACCCCAACCTGCAGGAGCCACATCTCCCGCCGTTCCTCACTCCCGAGAGCGGCCTGCGCTCGGGCTACATGATCGCCCAGTACACCGCGGCCTCGCTCGTCAACGAGTGCCGGTCGCTCGGCCGCGCCGCAACCGACAACACGCCCGTCTCAGGTGGGCAGGAGGACCACGTGAGCATGTCGGCGCAGGCGGCTCACCACGCTCGCACCGCCGTCGACAACGCGACGGCCGTGGTCGGGGTCGAACTCCTCTGTGGCGCGCAGGCCATGGAGTTCGTGGACGACGGTCTCACACCCGGCGCGGGGACCGCAGCGGCCTACGACGCGGTCCGAGAACTGGTCGACCCGCTCGATGACGACCGCGAGCTCGCGCCCGAGATGGACCGGGTCGCGGCGCTGGTCAGTTCGGGACTGCTCGACGACGCCGTCTCCGAGTCGCTCTCGGCGGCGCTGGAGTAGGAGGCACGGATGGACGCAGACGGCGTCGCCATCGGCCCACCGGGACATCAGAGGGGGTTGGGGGGTTGGGTGGTGAACCGCTGCCGGCTCTGCACGCCACGTCGCGACCTACGGTTATAGACGGCCAGTACTTAAATTCCCCAAAACTCGAGACCACTCAACTAGTGTTTCTCGGCCGCTCTCACGGGGTTCCAGTTTCGCGGTGTGGTCCAGGCGAGTGCCCGACTGCGCGGGCCCGACACGCTTATACCCGGGCCGGAACCAGTCGCCGGCATGGAGTTCATCGCGTCCGGCGAGGGCGGTGACCACGCCGGCGTCGACGCCGAACGAACGGTCTGGCGGGCGGTCACCCGGGCGTTCGGCCCCGGCGACCGCGGTGTCGCCTACTGGCGGTACCCCATCGTCTCTCCCGACCGCGACGCGTTCGACCGGGAGGCCGACTTCGTCCTGCTGCACGAGACATTCGGGCTGGTTGTCGTCGAGTGCAAGGGCTACCGGCTGGACCACGTCGCCGCCATCGAAGGCGACCAGTGGCGGCTGCAGGGGACCCGCCAGTCGACGGCGACCCCGTACACGCAGGCCCGCGACCACGGATTCCGGCTGCTGAACCACCTCGACGACGAGCCCGCGCTGACCGACGACCGCGGGAACCCGACCGTGCCCGCCAACTTCTTCGTCGCGCTCCCGAACGTCGACCGCGACGCCTGGGACGACCGGTTCGGGTCGCTGCCGTCGGCCCCGCCGGTGCTGACCGCCGACGAGTTGACGCCCGGCTCGTTGCGCGAGGCACTCGAAGGCACGGCCGGCGAACCGCTCGACACCACGACGTACGAGGCGGCACGGGCGGTGTTGAGCGGCGGGCAGCCGATCAGCGGCGGGTCGCGTCCGGCGACCGGCGACGGGCCGTCACCGGAGGCCGCCAGCACGAAGGCCGAGCTGTACGAGCACGTCGCGGGCGGACTGAAACGGCTCGACGGCAAACAGGAGGAGATCGGCCTGCAGATTCCCGACGGCCCACAGCAGATTCGTGGCATCGCCGGCTCGGGCAAGTCGGTGCTACTCGCCCAGAAGGCCGCCCAGATGCACGCCCGGCACCCGGACTGGCGGGTCGTCGTAACGTTCCAGACGCGCTCGCTGTACCCGACGGTCATCGAGACCATCCGCCGGTACCACGAACACTACGCCGGCACCGAGCCGGACTGGGACCGTCTCGAGGTGCTCCACGGCTGGGGTGGCCGCACCCGTCGCGGCCTCTACTACGAGGTCGCACAGGCTGCCGGCGCCGAACCGCGGACGTTCGGCGACGCGCGCTCGACGTTCGACCGCGACGACGGCGACCTGCTCGCGCAGTGCTGTGCCGAGGTGCTCGCGGACGACCCGATTCCGGAGCGGTACGACGCCATCCTCATCGACGAGGCACAGGACTTCGAGCCGCCGTTCTTCCGGCTCTGCCACGCCGCACTTCGCCCGCCGAAGCGGCTCGTCTGGGCGTACGACGAGGCACAGAGCCTCCAGACGCTGTCCGCACCGCGGCCGACGGACGTGTTCGGCACGGCGGCGGACGGCACGCCACGGGTGGCCCTGCAGGGCAGTTACGAGGGCGGGGTACAGAAGAGTCAGGTGATGCGGACGGCGTACCGCATGCCGCGCCCGGTGCTCGTGCTCGCACACGTGTTCGGCATGGGGCTGCTCCGCGACGGCGGCGCGGTCCAGGCACTCACCACGCAGTCGGGCTGGCAGGACATCGGCTACGAGGTCGACGGTGACTTCAGACAGTACGGCTCCCCCGTCACGCTCCGACGGCCACCCGAGCACTCCCCGCACCCGCTCTCCGGTGTCGAGGCCGCGCGGCCGTTCGTCGTCACGGAGACGTTCGCCGACCGCGGCGCGGAGCTCGACGCCGTCGCCGACGCGGTCCAGCGCGACGTGACCCGCCACGGCCTCGCGCCCGAGCGCATCGCGGTCGTCGTCCTCGGCCCCGTCCACGACTCGCGGGACTGGGGCGAGTCGCTGGCCGACCGCCTCCGCCGTCGCGACATTCCGCCCAATCTGGTCTGGGAGAGCGACCCCGACGTGTTCGACCGCGAGGGGCAGGTCACCGTCTCCCGGGTCAACCGCGCGAAGGGAAACCAGGCCGCCCAGGTGTACGTCGTCGGTCTCGACACCGTCGCCGACGCTGGTCGTCGGTCCGACGTCGTCCAGCGGCGGAACGAAGCGTTCGTCGCGCTCACCCGGACCACGGCGTGGTGTACCGTCACCGGCGTCGACCGCGACGACGCCGCGACCGACCGGCTGTTCGACGAACTCGACGAGGCAGTCGCCGGGGCCACCGGACGGCCGCCGGTCGTCACCTTCCCCGCACCCGAGCCCGCGGACCTCCAGCGGACGATGGTGGACGCGACGCTGGACGCGTTCTGAGCTTTCTGCTGCCGGGTTTGCTTCTCTGTGGCCCTACGAACGGAGGGCAGCAGGACGACGGGGTCGCGCCAGTCGTGGGAGTCGAGCCCGCAGGAGACTTCTCGGGTCGCTTATGTTTCCATCACCCCCGATACCTGCCGGGGACTGGAACGGTCAGTACCGGAATAGCGCACGTCCGATGCGAACAACTAACAATCCCGGGTCCGTTTCCGCGCCTATGGACCTCGGACTCGACGACAGGACAGCACTGGTGACGGGCGGGGCAGGCCGTCTCGGCAGCGAGGACGCACGACATCTCGCAGCAGAGGGGGCCGAAGTCGTCGTCCTCGACGTTGACACCGACGGGGCGGAGCGCGTCGTCGACGAGATCGAGGCGGACGGCGGCGACGCGATGGCGGTCACCTGCGACCTGACCGACCGCGAGGACGTGCGCGAGACCGTCGAAACGGTGCGCGAGGCGACGGGCGGCGTCGACATCCTCGTGAACAACGCCGGGTTCGTGGACGCCGTCTCGCGGACCGGGGAGTTCGACGACGAGCTCTGGGACCGCGACATCGAGTTGAACCTCACCGGGGCGTACAACATCACGAAGGAGATCTTCCCCGGGATGCGCGAGCGGGGCTGGGGGCGTGTCATCACGATGGCGTCCATCGCGGGCACCCACGGGAGCTTCGGCCAGCTGTCGTACTCGACGACGAAGTCGGGGCTGGTCGGCTTCGGGAAGACGCTCGCGCTGGAGGGCGCGACCGACGGCGTCACCTCGAACGTGCTCGCGCCGAGCATCGTCGTCAAGGAGCTGGCGGAGATGGACCCGGAGACGCTGGAGCAGTTCCAGCCGTCGTTCGAGCGGCTGCGCCAGGCGACGCCGATGAAGGAGCTGGGCCGCGAAGACGACGTGGCCCCGATGGTCTGCTACCTCGCCAGCGAGCAGGCCCGCTACATGACCGGGCAGGTCATCGGCATCACGGGCGGTGCGGACCTGCTGTCGACGTAGACCCGCGGCGGACCGTTCTCAGAACTGCTCGCGCTCTAGCTGCTGGAGGCGTTCGATGCGCTGTTCGGTCGCGGGGTGCGAGCGTGTCTCCACGGTGAAGTTGCCTTCTTCAGCGGGTTCGTCGTCGGTCGAGAAGCCGTGGGGGAGGAAACAGAGGCCGGCGACGCCCGCGTACTCGCGTCGCTTGTCGGCGGTCGGGGTCTCGACGGACTGGTCGAGCTTCCTGAGCGCGGTCGCCATGGCGGTCGGCTGGCCGGCGAGGAGAGCCCCCGAGTGGTCGGCGACGTACTCGCGGTACGTCGAGAGGTGCTGGCTCAGGCCGAGGACGACGGCACCCGCGATACCGAGGAAGATGCCCCCGAGGACGACGGTGACCAGCAGCGTGAACACGAACGAGACGGTGTAGCCGAGCGTGAACGGGGTCGCATCGATGAACGGCGCGCTCAGGACGTAGGCCAGCACGACCAGCCCGGTCCAGACCGCGGTGCTCGTCGCGCGGGACCCGAACGGACTGAAGTCGTCGCTGATGAGCGCGGGGACGAACGAGGCGAGCGTGAGCACGAGCGCGTCGCGGTTCCGGAGGTGTGTGAGCTCGTGGGCGAGCACGGCGTCGAGTTCGTCCTCGTCGAGCGCGTCGAGCAGGCCGGTGCTCACCACGACGGTGCCGTCCGTGATGCCGCCGACGGCGAAGCTGTTGGGGACGTCGGTCTGTGCGACGGCGAGCGAGGGCGTGGCCATGTCCGCGCCGACGGCGAGGCGCTGGACTCGGCCCTGCACCTCCGGGTACGACGCACCGGATTCGAGGGGGGCGTCGACCTCGTCGAGCAGCTCCCGGCGGCTGTACCGGAGCTGTGCCCAGCCGAACGCGAGCGCGACCGGGATGACGACGACACCACCCCATACGAGGGGCGAGGTTCCGGAGAGCCCGACGGCGTCCGCGACCGCGACCTGGAGCGGCGCGAGCCAGGGACCGACCAGATAGGCGGCGGCTGCGACGAGGACCACGTCGACGACGAGTATCGCCACGAGAGCGAGGAGGATACGCCACGTGAGGGCGGTGTCGCGTTCCATTAGTCCCAGTTCGTTTCTGAAGAAACAAAAACATTCGTGGATTGATGTGAGACGATGCGAAACCTTATTTCACCTCTCTTGCGGACGATTGAATGGCAATATATTTAAACGCTTAGACATATTCCTGTCCGTGTGGGATACGACCTGAGTCGCGCGGTCCTCGTCGTGGTCTCCGTCCTGACGGTCCTCCTCGCGGCGTCGCTGTTCCCGGCGTCGGGGTACGGCACGTACCCCGGCACCGTCGGGGACGGCGTCGCAGGCCCGTCGGACTCGGACGCGCCGGCTGGCCCAGACGGCCCGGCCGGGACGGTCGAGAACCCGGACACCGCCACGAGGACCGCGCAGGAACCGACGGCGACCGAGACCACCGTCGGCACGGACTCGTCCGGGGAGTCCACCGATTCACAGACGGCGGACCCGACCGCGACCACCGAACAGCAGGACGGCGGCGGGGCCACCGAGCCTGACCGCGGTGACGGGTTCCCGATCTTCAGCTTCCTCCTGCAGCTGCTCGTGCTGCTCCTCGGTGGCGTCGTCGTCGTGGCGGTGCTCGCGGTCGTCGGCGACGTTCAACGGCAGCAGACGGGCGATTTCGACGGGTACGTCGTCGATCTCCCGATGCTACCGACGTTCCGCGTGCGGGCCTCGTTCCTCGCGATTCCGCAGGGGACGATGTCCGTTCTCGTCGGACTGACGGCGTCGGCACCGCAGGTGCTCGACGGCCTCGGCCGGACTGTCGGCGGCCTGTTCGCCGGCCTCGACGACCTCGCGTCCGGCGTGGGGACGGCGCTCGTCGCCGTCCCGACAGCGATGGGGAAAGGCCTCGTCGCGATACCACGGGGAATCGGGAGCGGGCTCGGCTCGCTCTCGCTCGGCCTCTCCTCGCTGACAGCCGGGATGTCGGCCCGCGACTGGCTCTCTGGGGGCGGCGACAAACCGGACGACCCGCGCGACGCTGCGCGGACCGACACCGACGACGGAGAACCCGTGGACCAGGGCCCGGTGAGCATCGACGAGGCCTGGCAGACGATGGTCGAATACGTGCCGCTCCGCCGCGACGAATCGAAGACCCCCGCGGAGGTCGCCCGGGCTGCCGTGGACGAGGGCCTCCCGCAGTCGGCTGTCGAACGGCTGACGGCCGTGTTCCGCGACGTCCGGTACGGACGCTACCCGCGGAGCGACGAACGCAAGCGCACGGCACGCGAGGCGCTCGCCGAGATTCGGGAGCGCCTGGAGGGAGACGGATGACGCCGCGCATCCTCGACTGGCTCGGTCTCTCGGTCCGGCAGCTTCTGACGGCCATCGGGAGCGCGTCGCTGCTCGGCGCGCTCGTGCTCGCGTTCCTCCCGGTGCCGCTCACGTCGCTTCGTGGCCCCGTCACGGCGCTCGCCAACGGGACCACCATCGCGTTGCTCGGCCTCGCCGCGGCCGTCCTCGGCGTCGTCCGCATCGTCCAGGGACGGGACGACCCCAGCCCCGAGCCGCCATCGCTCGGGACGCCGGAGGCGGCGAACTACGACTCGGTCGGCGAGACCGGGCACGACCTCGACGAGACCATCGAGAGCGTCGACGGCACGCTCCGCGAACCCGGGCCGACGGAGTGGTGGGAAGCTCGCGAGCGCAACAACGTCGAGGACGAGATACGGGCGGCCGCCGTCAGCGTGCTCGCCCGCAACCACGACTGCAGCCCCGAGGAAGCCGCGGCGATGCTCGAGGCGGGCACCTGGACGACCGACCCCCGTGCACGCAGCTTCCTCGGTGGCGCTGACGCACCCGAACCACCCCTCAAGATGCAGTTCTACGACTGGCTCTCCGGCGAAGCGTACGACCGCCACGTCGAACACACGGTCGACGAGATAGCTGCGCGAGCCGACCTCACGGAGGTCGAGACGGAATGAGACGGCGGGATACCGGCCGGTGGAACATCGGCTTGACCGTCGCCCTCGTCACCGGGACGCTGGGTCTGCTGGCCCAGAACACGGTCGTGTTCAGCGCGGCCGCTATCGGCCTCGGCTACGCGGTGTACGGCTACGCGAGCCGGCCACCGACGCTCGACCTGGACGTCGACCGGTCGCTCTCGGACACGTCGCCCATGCCCGGCGACGAGGTCGAGGTGACGGTCACCGTCCGGAACGCCGCGGACGAGCCCCTGGCCGACCTGCGACTCGTCGACGGCGTCCCCACGACGCTGGGGGTCGTCGAGGGGTCACCGCGGTTCATGACGGGGCTCCAGCCCGACGAGACCGAGTCGTTCACCTACTCGGTGAAGGTCCGCCGTGGCGTCCACGCGTTCGGCGAGCCGACAGTCGTCGCGCGCAACGTCAGCGGTGGCGTCGAGGTCACCGAGACGCTCCCGGTCGAGAGCCGGCTGTCGTGTAACGCGCCGGTCGACGACATGCACCTCGCCGACCAGACCATCCCGTACCCGGGTCGCGTCGAGACGGACTCGACCGGGTCGGGCATCGAGTTCCACTCCATCCGGCAGTACCACCACTCGGACCCGATGAACCGCATCGACTGGCGGGAGTTCGCCCGCAGCGGCGACCTTCGGACCATCGAGTTCCGCACCGACCAGGCGGCGACCATCGTCGTCGTGGTCGACACGCGACGGGCTGCGCGCGTATCACGCCGCCCCGAGGAGCCCGACGGCGTCGAGCTCGGTACCTACGCCGCCGGGCGCATCGCCGGCCACCTGCTCGACGCCGGCAACCGTGTCGGGCTGGCCCAGTACGGCAGCTCGCTCGGCTACCTGCGGCCCGGCACCGGGGACGGACAGGCGGCCCGCATCCGGAACAACCTGGACGTACAGTCCGCGACTTCTATCCCGGTTCGCGGGACGGGAACCGCGACGAACGCCGATTCTGCGGACTCCGCCGACCCCGACCCGTCGCCGGGTGACGCCGACGGCGGCGGACTGGCCGCCACGGACGGGGGCTGGCGGGTGGACTGGCTCCGCCGTCGCGTCCCCAACGGCGCGCAGGTGGTGTTCGTCTCGCCGCTGCTCGACGACGCCCCGCTCGACCTGCTGAAACGACTTCGGGCGTCGGGCCACGCACTCAGGGTCGTCTCGCCGGACGTCACCTCGACGGAGACGCCGGGGAGCGTCGTCGAGGCCATCAAGCGCCAGGGCCGCGTCTCCCAGCTCCGGAGCCGGACGACCGACGTCATCGAGTGGTCGCCGGACGAGCCGCTGTACGCCGCCATCGAGCGCGCGACGCGGAGGTGGCAGCGATGACGCCCTACGAGTTCGACGACGAGCCGGCCCGGTTCAGCAGCCGACTCGCGCTTGCCGTCGCGGCCGTCGCGGCACTCCTGCTCGGACTCGGCACCGGCCCTGGGCTGCTCGGGCAGACCCCCGAGCTGCTGCTCGGGCTGCTCGGTGCCGGGGCGCTCGTTCGCGGCGCGACCGGCGTCACGGAGGACGAGAGCCGGCAGCGGGCCGTCGGGAGCGTCTGGTTCGTCTTCGGCGTCCTCGGCGTCCTCGGCGCCATCGTGGCGTACAAGCCGTCGCTCGCGGCGGCAGCCGTGACGACGTTCGGCACGCTCTCCCTGGTGTTGCTCGGGCTCTCGGTCACCGTCGGCATCGACGAGGGACTCGTCCGGTCGCTCGGTGGCACGCTCTCGCGGTCGCTGGTGGTCGTCGTGGCCGGGACAGTCCTGCTGGCCGGGATTCACGTGGCGCTGTTCCGGTCGGTCGCGGTCGTGACCGTCGCGAGCTACGGTGCCCTCGTCGGAGCTGGCCCACTCGTCAGCTTCCTCGTGCTCCAGGTCGAGGTGCTCGTCCTCGTCGTCCTCGTAGAGCGCGCACTCGCTGTCGTCGACGCGTGGGTCCCCCGTCGTCGGTTCGACCGCCGGGAGACCGCGCTTCGCGAACTCGGGGTGCGTGCCGGCGACGTGCCGAAGGGCGTCTACGTCCTGCTCGGGCTCCAGTTCGTGCTGGCGACCACCGGGACTGGTCGGGCGCTGTTCACCCGCCTGCTGGCACAGACCGGTCCCTTCGGGACGGTCGTGCGATGGTTCCTCCAGTCGTGGGTGCCACACGCGCTGCTCGGCACGGGTATCCTGCTGTTCGGGAGCGTCGTCGTCGCCCGGCTCTGCCAGCTGGTGGTCGTCAACTGGATCGGCCGGGAACCGCCGAAGACGCTGGGCTACGCCGCGGGCGGTGTCGTCGTCTCCGTGCTCGTGGGCGTCCTGACGGCGCTGCCGCCGGTCGCCTGGCTCGTCGAGTGGCCCGTCACCGATGGGTCGACGCTCGACGTCGCCTTCGCCACCTACGGAATGGGAACGACGTTCCTCGCGCTCGTCGTCGCGGCCCTGTGTGCGGTCCTCGTCTCGCTCCCCGTGTTCATGTTCCTGGTGTGGGACGAGTCGACCGCCTCGGCCGAGAACGGCTCGACCGCCGGCGCGGGGCTGTTGCTTCTCAGCGCCATCGCCGCCGGGTTCGGGGACGCCCCGGCACCCGTCGTGTTCGTCGGCGTGGCCGCCGCGCTGGCGACGTGGGACCTCTCGGTGAACGCGTCCCTGGTCGGTCGCGAGGTCGGCCGCGATGCCGAGACCCGCCGCGGTGAGGTCATCCACGCGGCGGGCGTGCTCGCGGTCGGTGCTGTCGCCGTCCTCGTCACGCTGCTCGGCGTCGAGTTCATCGGCGCTGCCGCACTCGTCGTCGACGTGCCCAGGTGGCGTGCTGTCGGCGCACTGGCGCTGTTGCTCCTCGCGCTCGTCTGCTTCGCCGCGCTCGCGTCGGGCGACGACGAGGAGAGCGACGGTGACGACAGTAGCGAGCCGGAACAGCGCGTCGACCGCGACCCCTGGTTCACCCAGTTCGACGACCTCTGACTACCGGAGGAACGGCACCTTCCGCCAGAGTCGGAGCGACGTACTGAGGGCGCGGGCGTACAGCTCGGATTCGATGCCGATGGGCGGCACGACCGGGTAGTTCCTCGCCGCGATCGTCTGTGACTCCGTGTACCGCATGAGTCCCTCTCTCCCGTGGCGACGGCCGAGCCCCGAGTCCTTCCGGCCGCCCATCGGCGCGTCGACGGCTGCCCAGGTCTCCAGGTAGCCGCCGTTGATGGTGACGGTACCGCAGTCGATCTCGCGAGCGACAGCCCGCCCTCGGTCGCGGTTCGTCGTCCAGACGCTCGCGTTCAGGCCGTAGTCGGTGTCGTTGGTGCGGTCGATGGCTTCGCCCTCGCCGGCGACGGGTGCGACGCTCACGACCGGACCGAACGTCTCCTCACAGGCGGCCCGGGCGTCGTCCGGTAGACCGGTCACCACGGTCGGTTCGAAGAAGTACGGGCCGATGTCGGGGCGATGGTCGCCGCCGACGTGGACCGTCGCGCCGCGCTCGCGGGCGTCGGCGACGTGTTCCGTGACGGTCTCGAGTTGGTCGCCGGAGGCGAGCGACCCCACGTCGACGCCGTACTCGTAGCTCGCGCCGAGCGAGAGGTCGGAGACGGCGGCGACGAACCGCGAGAGGAACTCGTCGTACAGCGACTCGTCGACGAAGACGCGCTCCGTGCCGATACAGAGCTGCCCGGCGTTGGTGAAACAGGCACCGATGGCACCCTCGACGGCCTCGTCGAGGTCCGCATCGTCGAGCACGAGGACGGAGTTCTTCCCGCCGAGTTCGAGCGAGCAGTCGACGAGGTTCCGGCCAGCGGCGGCGGCGACCTCGCGTCCGGCCGCCGTCGAGCCGGTGAAGCTGACGTAGTCCACGTTGTCGACCAGTGAGGGGCCGAGCTCCGCACCGTCGCCCGTGACGACCTGGACGAGGTCGTGCGGCAGCCCCGCTTCGCGAAGGAGTTCGACGAGTGCCAGCGCGGTGTACGGGGTCGTCTCCGCGGGCTTGAGGACGACAGCGTTCCCCGCCAGCAGCGCGGGGAGCGCGTCGGAGATGGCGAGCGTGATGGGGTAGTTCCACGGCGCGATGATACCGACGACCCCGACGGGATGGTGGACGACCTCGGCCTTCGAGGAGAGGAACGGCACCGCGGCGTCGCGTCGCTCCGTCGCAAGCATCTCGGGAGCGCGGTAGCCGTAGTACCGGCTCGTCATCGCCACGTCGAGCACCTCCTCGAAGGCGTGGGCGCGGGACTTGCCGCTCTCGACCTGTGCGAGGTCGAGCAGCTCGTCCTGCCGGTCGAGCACGATGTCGTGCAGTCGCTTCACGACGGCGGCGCGCTCCTCGGGGGCGCGGTCTGCCCATCGCTCTTGGGCCGCGGCGGCTCGCTCGACGGCGTACTCGACGTCCGCGGGCTCGCACTCGGTCACGGTCGCCGCGGTCTCGCCGGTGAACGTCTCGGTGACTGCACGGCGGTCACGCCCGCCGTCGGCCGTCGTAACGAGTCCCTCGAGCCGTTCGAACCGGTCGCGGCTCAGCGTCGACGGGAGTGCGTCGTCAGCCAGCAGGTCGGTCATGCCCGATGCTACGGGATGGGGGTGTAAAACCGTGTCCGAGGCTGCAGCCGACGTTACTGCTCGGCGGGCGCGTCCGACGGCATCCGGTCGGAGTAGTCCCAGGTGTACGCCTTCGTCACGTCGAGCTCGATGCGGACCTCCTCCCGGTCGGGGTCGAGCAACGACTGTGCGAGGCCGGAGTCGGTGCCGCCGAGGTAGCGGTCGAGCAGCCGGCGCAGCAGTGCCTTCTCGTCGTCCGGCGTGATTGTCGCGATGCCCTGCCCGCGGATACCGCGATACGGCGGCCGGTTCGTCGATATCTCGAAGGCGACGGTGTCGTCCTCGCGGAGGTAGCGGACGATGTCGGCCGAGGCGGCGGTAGCGCAGGCCAGCTGGCCCGTGTCCGGGTCGTACTCGAACCAGAGCGAGAGCATCCAGAGCCCGCCCTTCGGGGTGCGACACGCCAGCCTGACCGGGATGCGGGCGTCGTCGAGGAACGCGGTCACGTCCTCGTGGCTCCACGCCCCGCTCAGTGGGAACATCAGCGGACGACCGTCACGGGGCAGTGCGCACGCCGGACGACCGCCTCGGCGACGCTACCGAGGAGGATGCGGCTGACGCCGGTGCGACCGTGGCTCCCGATGAGTATCTGGTCGATGTCGTGCTCGTCGGCGTACTCGTTGATGGCGCGAGCGGGCCGACCGACGACGACGTCGGTCTCCAGTTCGGTGTCGTACTCGTCTGCTAGCTTCTGGGCCTGCGCGAGCAGGTCCTCGGCCACCTCCTCCTCCTGCTCGTACCACTCCTCCCAGTAGCCGGGCAGCCCGCCGTCGAAGGGCGCGCTGTAGCCCGCTTCCATGAGGTCGATGACGTTCAGGACGACGATCTCGACGTCGGGGTGGGTCGCCAGCGCGTGCTCCAGCGCCGACCGTGCCTGTTCGGACTCGTCGAAGGGGACCAGGATTCTGTCGACCATACCTGAACCGACACCCGTCAGGCGCTTAAAACGTCCCCCGACTTTCCGTCGGTGGGAATCAGTCGAGGTCGTCGACGCCGAAGCTGGCGCTGAGCACCTCGTCGTCGACCCGCAGCTGTGTCGTCTCCATCTCGCCGTCGACGAACGCGGGGAGGCGGTCGGTGAATCGCTCGTAGTGCCCGGTCTCGGTGTGGGTCTCCAGCGCCGCGACGTCCTCGTAGCGCTCGACGAACCGGACGACGTTCGGGTCGACGACGTCGGTCGTTGCGTGGTAGGCGACGACGCCGGGCTCTGCGCGGGACTGCTCGGCGAGCTCCGCGACCAGTTCGAGGGCTTCGGTGCGACGTGCCGGGTCGATCGGGATGCTGGTCAGGACGACGTACATCGGCCGGACCGACGAACGGAGTCACAAAGTCGGTTGGGCTGGCGTGGGTAGCCTTCACAGGGTCTGCAACACGCCGGCCACGTCACGTTCGATGGTCGGCGAGGACCACTCGTTCGACAGGGCGGCGACGATGGCGTCGCGGTCCTCGTGTGCCGCCGCGGTCTCCTCGACCGCGGCGACCCACTCTGGCAGCAACTCGGCGTACGCGGCGAGCGCGTCGTCGGGGTCGTCGCGGGCGCCGTAGTGCCCGTAGCAGAGCGTTTCGACGTCGAGCTCGCGCAGCCGCGCCACCGTCTCGAGGCTCAGTTCGAGGTCGAAGTCCGGTGCGGGCGTCGTCGGGAGCAGCTCGCCGAACAGGCTCATGCCGGCGGCGTCCCCGGCAAACAGCGCGCCGGTCCGGCCGTCGAGGATGGCCACCTGATGGGGTGCGTGCCCCGGTGCGGACACGAGTTCGAGCGAGCGGTCCCCGCAGTCGACCGTCTCGCCGCCAGAGACGACGCGGCAGCGCTCGCGGTCGACGAGTTCTGGCCGGCCGTAGCCCGTCGCGATCTCGTCGCCGACGGCGGCGCGGGCGCTCTCGTACAGTCGGTCGCGCTTCGCGGCGTCGACGAGGTAGTCGACCCCGCGCTCGTGGACGACGACCGTCGCGTTCGGGCAGTGCTCGGCCAGCGCGCCTGTCGCCCCGGCGTGGTCGAGGTGGACGTGCGTCGGGAGGATGTGTGCGACCTCGGCTGGGTCGACGCCGGCCGCCTCCATGTCGTCGATGACGTGTTCGATACCGGCGGCGGGGCCCGGGTCGACGACGACCGGCTCGGCGGCGTCGACGACGTAGGGCGACATCGCGTCCGGGATGCCCATCATCCGAGCGTCGAGGGCGTACGTGTCGCGGGCGACCTGCGTGACCATGGGCGTCGTTCGGGTGGGGAGGGCAAAAGTCGGTCGTCGACGTGGTGGCCTGGCGGGGGCGACAGAAGACATATGCCCGTGAACGCGGGACCCGCTCTTGCATGCGACGCAGAGCCCTCCTCTCCACGACTGGCGCGATGCTCGCCGGACTCGCCGGCTGTCTGTCCGGCGACGAGCCGACAGACGGAACGGACACGACGAACGGCACCGACACACCGAGCGACCCGACGGACACGTCCCAGCCCGCGGAATCGCCGGCCGAGGTGTCCCTGCTGTCGTACCAGCCCGCCGTCGTCCAGCTGGCGACGGACTCCATCCACGTCAACGACGACGACGGTGGGTACCTGTTCCTCTCGGTCGACGCGTCCGCAGCCGACGAGCCGGCCGGACGGGACGAGTTCACCTTCGTTCACGGCGACGAGGCGTACTCTCCGGTCGAACCCGGAAAGAGCCAGCTCTGGCGGCAGTACCACGAGGACGACAGCTACGGCGACGGCAACGAGAGCGGCTGGCTGCTGTTCGAACTCCCGGAAGTCGTGACCGGCGACGACGTCCGCGTCGGCTGGCCCGGCGGCGAGTGGCGGCCGGGCGAGCCGTTGCGAAGCAGACTCGCCGCCGAGTATCCGGAGCTGTCGATGTCGTTCACCGTCCCCGAGAAGGTCCCCCAGGGGGACCATCCGACGGTCACCCTCACAGTCCAGAACGAGGGCGACGTGGACGCCCGGTTCGTCGCCGGCCTGAACCGGGTCGGCCCGCGGATCGCCTACACCCCGGTCACCGACGCGTCGTTCGTCGTCCCCGCGGGTGCGTCGGAGACGTGGGACCACACCGGCGGCTTCGATACGACCCCGCTGGGGGACGACGAGCTCGGCGACGGCCTGCACGACGTGACCTACCACCTGGATTCGATACTCGGCCAGGAGAGCCGACAGGTCAGATACGTCGCGAGCGACGACTGACGGCGCGCTTCACTCGTCGCAGTCGAACGCGCAGACACCGTCGCTGTTGACCGGTGGCGTCGAAAGAAGTGAGTAGCGGGGCGGTCAGTCGAGGTGACCGGCGTCTTCGAGGTTCTCCATGACGTCGTCGACGAACGACTCCACGTCGTCGTACGGGAAGTCGCCGCCGGGGAGCTTCGTCTGGAGCTCCATCGCGGTCATGGAGAAGTCACCGGACTCGAAGCGGGTGCCCGGGCCGTCCGGGAGCGCCGGCACGAGGTCCATCGGGCTGGAGATTGGGTAGTCAGCGCCACCGAAGGCGTCGATCATCTGCTCGCGAAGGTCATCTGCATCTGCCATAGGCACCCGTTCGAACGGATAAATAATAAATCATGGGGTAGTTGGTTCCTGATCGCCCCTGATTCGGTCCTCCCTCGTCTTCGCGTGGACCGGACTTGACCCTGCTGGTGAGTCGGACACGGGCGTCAGAATTGCCCGCAGAAGCACGACTGCGGTGGGATGACGGAGACGGCCACGTCGGTGTGGCCGCACGCTACCGTCGGAGGGCCGTCGTCGGCGGGGACGGCGTCGGCAGTCGCGGTGGGGACCGCGGGAGGCGCACGCAGCGGAGCGTCGTGGGCGCGTTACGCCGTTGCTGCGGTCCTGTTCGCGAGCGCGACCTCGTGGACGGCTTCGATGCCGGTGCCGTCCTCGAGGTCGGCCCGAACGGTGCTGTCGTCGGTGCCCTGCGAGTGAAGCGTGACGGTCGCACGGACGTCGACGACGATCGCGTTGAGGTTCGGCGTGATGCCGGTGATCTCCGCGACGTCGACGTCGGCCAGCGCGTCGATCCGTGCGACGACGGTCGCTGCGCCGGCGAGCAGGTCGCCGGACGCGCCGTCGGGGACGCGGACGCGCAGGTGGACTGTCGCTTCTGTCTCTCGGCCGAGACTGGTCTGGGCCATACTCCCTCGCCGCGAGTCGAACGCGGCCGCCGACGCGAGGTCGGTGGGCGCCGTCCGCGAGGGTGCGAGGCCCGTGTGGCGTGCGTGCGAGCCGTGGCAGGTTGGCCTGCGGTGACTCACGGGAGTGCCAGTCCGTCGGACTGACACCCCGATCTCCAGCGATGCCTCTCTGCGACGAGGCGAGTGCCCCGGCAGCGAACATCGTGCCCCCGTTGGGGCGAGCCGCCCGCGAGGAGTCGAACCCCACCGACCGCGGTGGCCGGCTCCGGCGGCAACGAACCGCACGGGCGAGCGTGGTCGACGGTAGCGTCCGTCACACCGAGTGTGCGAGCGGACGCTGCAGTCGATGCTCGGTTCGTGTGTCGGCGCTGCGGTCGAGGTGGAGACGCGACCCCGCCGGTCAGTCAGGATGGAACCAGTTCGGTTCGGAGAACCCGACTGCCGGCGCGAGCGGCGGTGCCTAGGAGCCGTAGGGAGCGGCAGAAACACCGCCGGGCCGCGTCAACACCGTCACGCGGCGCCGGCAGAGACGAACCGAACGGCGGGATACCCCTTCGGGTTACGAATCCCGCTCGGTTCACCATCCCCAGCGCCGCGCTGGCAGCCGGCAGGGGAGGAACCCTCCACGCCGGACGGGACGGCCTCGCCAGTGACCACGGTGGCGGACGCCGAGATGGTAAGCATCGAGCGGGTCATCGTCAGTGGGTACCCCGTACCCGGTCGAGAGTCGGGATTGAGGTGTCAGATTGTGGAATGAACTGATACTTAAAATTACCGGTATGAGTGGCAGTGCGTAGACATCATCTGTTGAATACGCCACAGTAATCTTCTCGGGAGGAGTCCTCCTCAGAGGTCGGCCGCGTCGACGACCTCGTAGCCGATGTTCCCGTCGCGGAGTCTGTCGGTGTGCCGCGAGAGCTCGTCCGTGACGACCACCAGCAGCACGGTCAGGCCTTTCGTTGCCGCCTCCGTGACGGCCTCGGCGGAACCGAAGCGGATGTCGGGTTCGAGGTCGGCTTCGGTACAGGCGACCAGTGACTCCGTTCCGGAGACCGCCAACAGGTCGTGTGTCCCGGCGTGGTCCGCGAGGCCGGCCGGTGCCACCGTTGACGAACCGTTCTTCGCGACCCGCGGGACCGAGACGACCGTGACGGTCCCGAGCTCGTAGTCGAGCACACCCTCGAAGTCGGTCACGCCCACGTCCTGGCCGGGGGCTGCGCTCGTGACTGCGACAGCCGTCGCGCTGCCGTCGCCGTCGGTCGATGCCCGCATGACGCCGTCGCGCATCGACATCGTCACCGTCTGTCCCTCCTCGATGGGGTCGTCCGCGATTGCGGTCTCCGCGTCCACCTGTCCGATGACCTCCTCGGAGACGTGGGTGACGTACTCGCGGAGGTCCTCGGTACGCGAGATGAGCCAGTCCACACCCTCCTTCGTCACCTCGTAGCGGCCACGGCCGAGCTTGCGGACGTAGTCCCGTTCGACGAGGTCTTGGAGGTAGTCGCTGACTGCCTGTGCCGTGACACCGATCTCGTCCGCGATCTCCTGCTGGCTGACCGCCGGCTGCCGCTCTGCGATCTCCGAGAGAATCTGGTAGCGCGTCGCGTTGCGCTTGCTCTGGAGGACGCTCTGCTCCTCCTCCGGGTCGGCGTCGGGGGCCATTGTCGGAGCTTGGGCTGTCGATGACAAGTAGCTTTGCACTAACGGCCACCTGGGTTGGGTTACTGTCGCCGGGACCGCCGCGAGCGGTTCAGGTGTCCACCGCGGCACAGAACTCGGTCAGGAGCTCGACCATCCGTTCGGGCGCCTCCCGCGGCGGCCAGTGCGCACAGCTCTCCAGTACGGTCAGCTCGGCGTTCGGCGCCCGTGCCGCTGCCTGCTCGGCCAGCTCCACGGGGACGACCTCGTCGTGTCGTCCGTGGACGAACAGCGTCGGGACGTCGAGCTCGCCGAGCCGGGGCGCGAAGTTCGTCACGTAGCCGTCCCGCGTCATCTCGTGCTTCCTGAAGTTCCGGAACGCGACGCAGGCGCTGGGCTTCCGGGCGTACTCCCAGACCGTGTCGACGCACTCCTCGGACAGGCTGTCGGTGTCGTCGACGATACCGCCCAGGCTCGCCTTCGTGAACCCGCGGCTCCGTCGGAACAGCGCGACCGCGATGCGGTTGAGCACTGGAAGTCGCGAGAGCGCGTACGAGAGAGTCCCGCGCGGGAGCTCCGTCCCGAGGCCGAAACAGCTCGTCGGGACGAGCCTGCGGACGTCCACGTCGGTGTCGAGTGCGAGGCCGAGCGCTACCGCGCCACCGAGCGAGAGCCCACACACCGACGGCTCTTCGATGTCCAGCGCGTCGCAGAACCCTGCCATCGTCCGGACGTGCCGGTCGATGGTGTAGTCGACGTCGGGCACGTCGCTGTCGCCGTAGCCGAGCATGTCCGGCGCGTAGACGGTGAACTGTTCCGAGAGGGGGTCGATGACCTCGCCCCACGAGACCGGGCCAGCGTCGATGATGCCGCCGTGTAGTAGCACTAGCGGTGGTCCCTCGCCCGCTGCCTCGTACCTGATGTCGTGGCCGTCGACCGCGACCGTCGCCATGCCCGGGGTTCACACCCGGAGCGTATAAACGTCCGGCGGCGACTGCGGAGGCTCAGTCCGCGACCCCGACGAGCCAGTCCTCACTGTCGAAGAACGCCCGGGCGTGACGCGACTGGAGTGCGTCGACGAACGCAGCCTCTGCCGGTTCGAGCCGTCCCCACGCCACCAGTCGCTGGGCGTACGTGGTCGGATACGGGGCATCCCTGGGCCCCACGGTCCGTCCATCCACGACGAGAGGCAGCGTCCACTCGGGGTCCGTCCCACCGGCCGGCAGGTCCGTTATCGCGTCCCGGCGGTCCCGGACCGCGTCGAGCCGGTGTTCGGGGCGGCTGAGCCGGCGGTCCAGCGAGAGCTCGACGCCGCCGAAGAACCCTCGACGTATCTGCCGGCTCGGCGTCACGTCGGCGCCGGTGAGCACGTAGATGTCGCGGTCCGGCCCACCGACGGCACGCCAGTTTCCGACCTCGCCAGCGTAGATCGACCGGACCTCGTCCGGTGTGAGTGGCCCGAGCCCGTCTTCCAGCAGTGCCGGGCTCACCGCGAAGCAGCTTCCATGCCGGGCGACGACGCCTGGCTCGTACTGGGAGGGAGCCTCGCCGCGGAAGAGCTCGTCCAGTGATTCCGAGCCGACCCCCGCGAGGTCGATGCGACCGGCAACCAGGTCCCGCGAGGCGGGCTCCTCCGCAACCGGGGCAGCGGCGACACGGACCGGTGGTCGCCCCGAGTCACCCGTCGGCGCCAGCCCGCGATGTGACGCGAAGTAGTCCGCGAGCCGCGCGTCGGTGTCGATGTCGTGGTCTCCGGGCGTCCAGTAGCCCGGCGTTCCCGGTACGGGATTCCGGTTCCAGACGCCCGCGAGGTCGCGGACGACCCGGTAGAGCGAGCCGTCTGCGTGCACCACGAGGAGGTCGTCCTCGGCGCGCCGTGCCGTGGTGTCAGTCGAACGTGTCGTCTGCCGGGTAGTGTCCGGCCGGTCGCCGTCGTCGCTGCGGCTGCTGGAGCACCCCGCGAGCGAACCGAGAACGCCGGTCACGGCGGCCAGTGCGCCACGGCGAGTCGTCGAGAGTTGGCGGGAGGGCATCGTGTAGCCCATCGTTCACGAGGACCGTAAACGGTGCCCTCATCCTCGGGCATCACTGGTACGAACCGGAACCGTTGATGCCCCTTGCTCCCAACCAACCCGCATGCCGACCGTCACGAGTCTCCGCGTCTACCCCGTCAAGTCACTCGACCCGCTGGAACTCGACGCCGTCGACGTCAACGCCGGCGCGCTCCGGCACGACCGCGAGTTCGCCATCGTCGACGGCGACCGCGAGTTCGTCAACGGCAAGCGCGAGCCCGCCCTCCACCGGCTCGCCTCCGACTACGACCCCGAGCGCCGCGAGTTCTCCGTCCGCGAGCGCGGCGACGACGAGTGGGCGACGTTCAGCATGGACGCCGAGCGCGGCGAGCTGAACGCGTGGCTGAGCGAGTTCCTCGACTACCCGGTCAGCGTCGTCCGCGACGCCTCGGGCGGGATGCCGGACGACACCGAGGCCGACGGCCCGACGGTCATCGCACGCGAGACGGCAGCGGAGATCGCAGGCTGGTACGACGGCATCGACACCGAGGAGATGCTCCGCCGACTGCGCCCGAACGTCGTCGTCGAGGCGGACGAACCGTTCTGGGAGGACCGGCTGTACGCCGACCGGGACTCGGTGCAGAGCTTCTCCGTGGGCGACGTCGGGGTCGAGGGCGTCCAGCCCTGCCAGCGCTGTGTCGTCCCGACGCGGAACCCCGACACCGGCGCGGAAACGCCCGGCTTTCGGGAGCTGTTCGTGGAACGGCGCGAGGCGACGCTGCCCGACTGGGCGAACCGGGACTGGTTCGACCACTTCTTCCGGGTGATGGTGAACACGCGGATTCCCGAGGCGAGCTGGGGGAAGACGGTTCGAGTCGGCGACGCCGTCGACCTGTGAGGTTCAAGTACGGAAGCGCCGTAGTCCACCACGATGACCGACAGCGAACACGGCGGCGAGCGGGACGTTGCGGGACCGGTATCGACAGCTATCGAGCCGTCCGCTCCCGAAGAGTTCGGCCTCGTCCAGGGGTTCTGGGGCGACGGGAAGGGGAAGACGACGGCGGCGCTCGGGATGGCGTTCCGGGCCGCGGGCCACGGCTACCGCGTCCACGTGCTCCAGTTCATGAAGGGCGGCGCGGACAGCGTCGAGGATATCCGCGGCGAGTACAACGCCATCGACGCGATGCCGGGTATCTCCTACGAGAACACCGGCCACTACGGCTGGCACGGCTTCATGGACGGCTCTGAGGACGACGAGCACGCGGCCCAGGCAGCCGGCGGGCTGGCCCGGACCCGGGAGATACTGGCGGGCTGCGAGGCGGCCGACCTGACGGCCCCGCTCGCTCTCGACGGCGACCCGACCGACGGCGTCCACATGCTCGTCCTCGACGAGGTGTGTTACGCGGCGAATCGCGGGCTGCTCGACGTGGACGAGGTGGTGGCGCTCGTGGAGGACAGGCCCGACGACCTCGAGCTGGTGTTGACCGGCGGGCACGAGCGGCCGGACTGGCTGGACGGCGTGGCCGACCTCGTCACGAACGTCCGGAAGGAGCGCCACCCCATCGAGGCCGGCCAGCGCGCACGGAAGGGCACCGAGTTCTGAGCGCCTCGGCTCGTGCGCGTGCGGGGGCACACGGCCCGAAGTATTTTGTCTCGGATAGATATAGACGTGTGTATGTCACTGCTGCCGGTCGACACCGACGCCCTCGAAGACATATGTCGGTCCGTTGCGATGTCCAACTACGGGTTTCTCTACGTGACGGACAAGCGGGGGAAGATACAGAAGCGGTACGAGAGCGCGGACACCGGCACGCTCAACGCGAGCAACCTGTCCACGTCGGACCTCAAGAAGGCACTCCGTGATCTGACGGAGGACGAATTCTCCGACCTGGAGCAGATCCGCGACGGCGTCTACTACGTCGACACGTTCAGCGTGGGGAGCTCCGACGCCGTGACCAACGAACTGACGAGCGTGTTCAGCCAACGAATCGTTATCACGTCGGAGACCCTCCGGTCGCGGTTCGACCTGGCGATCGACGACGTGGACTACTTCGCCAGCGAGCTGGAATCCCGGGACCTCGTGGCGCGTATCACGGCGGGGGAGCGCGACTACTACACCATCGGGCCACGGCTCAAAGAGCAGGCCGGCAACGTCGGGCTGGACTCCCAGCTCGAACGCAAGGCCGCTCGGGGGAAGATAAGCCACAGCGACCTGGAGAAGGTCATCGACGTGGCGGCGACGACCGACGTCATCCGCTATCTCGAACAGGAGGGGTTCATCGTGGACCTCGACGGCGAGTACCTCGTCAAGAGCGCGCTCGACGAGTTCGCACGGTACGTCGCGAGCGAGGTCGAGGACGAGGTCGAAACACACTTCCAGGACTCGCAGTACCTGGTTCCTACCGCGGAGTTCCCGGGCGTCGTCCGCTCCGAGATAGAGGCCCGGTTCGAGGTGCTGTCGCAGGCCCACGGGATGCAGGACGAGATCGTCGATGCGACACGAGACGCACTCGCCGACCGGCTCGACCTCGAAGTCGGGCGCGAGATGGTCGTCATGCGTGACGATTTCGACGCGTACGTCGATGGAGAGGCACGGCGTGTGCTGACGGACGTGAAAACGGAGCGCGACGTGCTGCCGGCGTCGCCGACGGAGTTCGAGGAGGCGGCGACGGAACACGTCGAGGAGATGCAGGTGAGCAACGACCCGGCGGTCAACCGGTACGTCCGCGAGGCCGTCGAGGAACGCTACGCCGATGTCGTCGCGGAGCAGGAGTTCGGAGGCGTCGACACGTAACCAGCAGTCAGATTTCAGACAATGCCACGCAAATACACGTTCGAGACCACGACCGTCGATGGCATCGACTACGTCATCGCAAACCCGGTGAACGAGACCGACGAGATGGTGCGCCTGGAGGCGGACTGGACCAACGGCGACGACGTCGAGGGCGAGTGGGAGCGCGCCGTACGGGCAATCATCAAGGGCGACCTCCTCGGCGAGATGAACCTGGAGGAGGGCAACGGGCGGATCGACCGCCAGACCGCTATCGAGACGCTCGCGGCGGCCGAGGACGACCACGGCAAGGTTGTCTCCAGCGAACGACAGGCCGACGCGCTGCTCGAGTACTTCGAGGACCAGGAGATCCTCCGGTTCGACGGCAACGACGTCGTGCTGCTCCAGGACCCGCGCGACGACGAACTATCCGGGCGGGCCGCACTGAACTGGGCCGCCGGCATCGAGGCTTGCGTCGACAAGATCGACGAGACGAAAGACCGCGTCAAGCGGGCCCGGGACAAGCTTGAGGACAAGATGGATGAGATCGACACCGGGTCGAACCGCATCGACGAGCGCATCCAGGAGACCGCACAGGAGCTGAAGGCGCTGGGCGACGGCCCGGGCGTGCCGGACGACCCGTCGCAGCTGGACGAGAGCGAGCGGACCCGGTACCAGCAGCTCAAACGCCAGTTCATCTACCACAAGCAGATGAAGGAGGTCGACAAGGAGAACCTGCTCGAGACGGTCGAGGAAGGGACCTCCGAGCTCGCCCACCAGATATCGATGCTGAACTCCGCGAAGGAGGCGCTGGTGACGAAAGAACAGGAGATTCGGGTCGTCGCCGTCCAGAAGCGGGAGTTCCCCAACGATGCGACGAACATCGTCGAGAACATGGGGACGCTGGCGACGAAGCTCGGCGGCGTCGGCGACATCGACGAGAAGATCGACCAGACCTCGGCGACGGACCTCGCGTCGATGGTGGATGACACCGTCGGCGACGTGCAAGAGGCCGCCGAAAGTGCACAGCAGACGGCCGACGAGGAGGTCGAGACGGACGCGGACGCGGTCAACTTCGAGGTGTGAGGAGG
This sequence comes from Haloarchaeobius sp. FL176, assembly GCF_024609245.1. Lineage (GTDB taxonomy): Archaea > Halobacteriota > Halobacteria > Halobacteriales > Natrialbaceae > Haloarchaeobius. The sequence continues at coordinate 244,451 of NZ_JANJYH010000001.1, read as the reverse complement.
GCGACTCGTGTCGGCCACGTCGACCGTGCTCCGAGCTGAATCGTTCTTCGGTACGCTCAGACGGGTGGACGAGCGGCTGGAGACGTTGCTGGGGGTCCCGACCTACGACGACGTGTCGGTGTACCGGACCGCGGACGAGGCGACGGACGCGCTGGCCGAGCTGGGCGAGGCGTTCGTCGCCGCAGCGCCGTTCCCCTCGCAGGTGGAGCGGACGGGCGACGACCTCGACGGTGCGCTGACGAGGGTGCTCGAGACGCGCTACGCCGACGCGGCGTCGACGGGGGACGACTCCGTCGAGGCACTCGTCGACGCAGGGCGGCTGGAGCACCACGCGGGCGAGCTGGTCGTCCCGCTCTCGCACAGCGGCCCGGCAGCCCGGAACTGGGAACCGACGCTCGCGGTGCTGCGGGCGGTGACCGAAGACCTGCACGAACGGGCGGAGACGCTGGCACGACGCAGCCGGGCGGTGGACGCACCCGACGCTCGGGTCGCCTGCGAGAGCCTGTACCGAATGCTCGCGTCGCTGCGGGACGTGCTCGTCCGGGCGAGTTCGGGCGTGGCGTTCGTGGGTCGCCGGATGGACCGACAGAACGACCGGCCGCTCTCCTTCGCGGAGTGGGCCGGCGGGCGACTGAACGGAGGAGACAATGCTTAATCTGACGCCGATACTGCGACAAGATCAGCCGACCTCACACGTAAAGATAGGCGAATCGAAGCTCGGTAACGCGAGCGACGTGGTGGAGATTCGCCACAAGAACCGGTCCGCACATTTCCTCGTGAAGCCGGTCGACGACGGCCCGCTCGCGGGCGAGACTATCGGGAACAAGGTGCGGATGCACCGGAACGTCGCGGAGCTGTTCGGCGGCATCGACTCCTCGCGGGACTTCCGGGTCGACCCGAACGCCTCGGTCCACGACGTGGTCGAGTGCGACGCGGTGAAGATCCACGCCGGCGGCAACGACCCGGAGAAGCTGGAGTCGTTCCTGCGCTCGACGAACTACCTCCTGCATCCCTTCGAGGAGGTCGTCAAGCAGGGTGACAGCCTCGCCACGTTCACCGCGGCGAAGGTCGAGCCGGCGGGCTACACTACGGTCCGGGTGACCGACGACACCGACATCGAGTTCATCGGGGCGGGAGAGCTGCGCGAGCTGAAGGCGACGGAGTCACCGCGCTCGTCCGCAGGCGGTGGTCCCACCCACGGTAGCGGCCCGGCGGGCGGCCAGCAGGTCGCTGAGGACGAGGCCGTCGAGGTGAACCTCGAACCGAAGAAGCCGACCGTCTCCTTCGAGGAGGACGTGGCCGGACTGCCGGCGGTCAAGCAGACGGCCCGGATGCTGCTCGCGCTGTTCGACGCCGAGACGCGCAACGAGGTCGAACGTCGGTACGGACAGGCCTTTGCCTCCCGTGGCAGTTCGATGCTGCTGTACGGCCCGCCGGGCTGTGGGAAGACGCTCGTCTCGGAGGCCATCGCGCACGAGGCGATGTACAACACGAGCATCGAGGACAACTACGGGCCGGTGAAGTTCCTCGAAGTTCGGGGCTCCGACATCCTCTCGAAGTACTCGGGCGAGTCCGAGAAGCGCGTCTCGGCGGTGTTCGAGAAGGCCCACGGCATCGCACAGGAGGGCTTTTGCGTACTCTTCTTCGACGAGGTGGAGACGCTGATCCCGGACCGCGGGGACGACTCGCTCCAGCGTCACGAGCGCTCGCTGACGAACGCCTTCCTCCAGGAGATGAACGAGGTCGAGGACAACCTGCTCGTCATCGGCGCGACGAACATGCCCTTCACCATCGACCCGGCGGCGACCCGGCGGTTCCCCATCCAGCAGTTCATCCCGCAGCCGGACGAGACGGTGATGGCGGAGGTCTGGCGCAAGCAGCTCGACTCGCTCTCGACGGCCGACGAGATCGACTACGAGCGCCTCGGGGATGCGTCGGTCGGCTACACGCCGGCCGAGGTCGCCGACCGCATCCTCGGCAGCGAGTTCCAGCGCGAGCTGGTCGAGAGCGTCATCGACGGCGACCCCATCGTCCCCGACACCGACTACCTGCTCGAGAAGCTCGCGGCCTCGGAGCCCAAGACGGTCCGGCAGTACGTCGCCAGCGTTCGCGAGAAGACCGACGACCTGGAGGGCTACCCGGAGATGCAGCGCTACGTCGAGGCCCAGGCCGAGCGGCTGGGAATGCGCCTCGGCACCGAGCCGACTGCGCTCGAATCCCTCCTCGGTGCGGGCGACGACGGGACCGGCGGCAGTGACGCCCCCGGCAGCGACGACGGGTCGGCGGGCGACGGCGGCCCGAGCGGTGACGCCGCGACGGACGGCGGTGCCGGCGACACGGCGGCTGACGGGCCGGCCGACGACGGAGCGACGGCCGACGACGCTGGAGGCGATGCAGCGTGAGCGGCTACGCCGAAGTCGCGGCGTTCGAGCTGCCGTCGGTCACGGCCAGCGACGGCGGTGTCGACGACGTCGCCCTCGTCGGCGACGGTGACCTGACCTACGTCAGGGGCACCGACCGGACAACACTCGGCGTCGACGCCGAGCCGGTCGACGTGGCGCTGGGCGAACGCGTCTACGTGCTGGCCGCCGACGCGCTGCTCGCACTCTCGCCGGGCGGCCGCGGCTCCCGCGTCTGGTCGCTCGACCTCGCGGCCGAGGGCGTCGAGGGCGTCGCCGCAGTCCCGGAGGCGGACGTGGTCTGCGTGCTCACGGAACGGAACCTCGTCGGCGTGGACGGCGAGAGCGGCTCCCGCCGGTGGACGGTCGACAGACCGTACGCGGACGTGGCCGGTGACGTGTCGTTCGTCGCCGCCGACGGCCGGTTCCTGCTCGGTGCGTGGTCGTTCGTCACCGGGGTCGACGCCGAGGGGGAGCAGGTGTTCGACGCGGACCTCGGCAGCGCGCTCACGGGCGTCGGCGGCACCGGTGGCACCGTCGTCGCCGCGCTGAAGTCCGACCAGCTCGTGGGCGTTGACCCCGAGTCCGGAACGGTCGACTGGCGCACGGAGATACGTCCGACACAGGTCACGCCACGGGGCGACGAGACGCTGCTCGTGCGGACCGCCGACGGCCTGCTCGCGGTACAGCCCGACGGGACCTACGAGTCGGTCGACGGCCTGCCGGCGGGCTCGGTGTACCCGGCCCGGAACGGCGACCTCGTCTGTGTCTACCGCGAGGACACGCTGTCGGTCCATCGCCGGAGCGCGGACGTTGACGCGGTGACCGCGACTCTCCCGGTCGACGCGATCGGACCGGGCGAGCCGCTCGTCGTCGAACTGACGAACGAGGCCGAGACGGCGGGGAGCACGACGGTGACCATCGCGGTCGAGGGAGCGTCGACGGCTCGCCGGAGCACGACGGCCGACCTGCCGGCGGGCGGCAGCGCGACGGCGGAGTTCGAAGTGACCGACATCGACGACGTGGAGACCGCCGAGGTCCGTGTCTCCGCCGACGGCGTCGAGCTGGCGAGCGAGTCGATAGCCATCGACCGGCCGGAGCCGCCCGAGAAGTCCATCGCGGCCGAGCTGACAGTCGACCGCGTCGAGGGCGCGACGGTCCACGCGACGCTGTTCGTCCACAACGAGGGCGAGGTACTCCAGGAGCTCCGCGTCCGCGAGGACGATCTCCACGTCGGCGCGGTCGCCCCGGGAGAGACGAGCCGCGTCGAGCTGACCGAGCGGTACACCCCCGGGGAGTCCGTCGAACGGACCGTCGTGGACGACACCGGGGCGACGGTCGCGACCGCGTCCACGAGCGCGACCGACGGCTCGGTGACGGTGTCGGTCGAGCCGACGGTCGAGGGGTCGTTCCTGTTCGTGGACGTGACCGTGGAGAACCCGACCGAGACGAAGGTCGCGGACTCGGTCGTCCTGCTGGGCATCGGAGACGCCGGCCCGGTCGAACGCGTTGTCGACGCCGCTCCGGGGGCGACGTGGACGCTGTCCGTCGCTCTCCCGGGGGCCGTCGCGGCCGGGCTCGACGGGAACGTGCTCCGGGGTCGACTCGACGGCGCTGGCGTCGAGGACACCCACGACCTCTCGCTCGACAGCAGTTTCGCGGCAGGGGCCGCCCCCGGTGCCCGCGACCAGCGAGCGGGTGCCTCGGCGGGGACGGACCGCGGGCAGCCTGCCGGCGGGCGAAGCGGCCAGGGCCGACAGCCCCACGACGGTCGACAGGCGGACTGGGGCGACACGGCTGGGGCCAGCGCTTCACCGGCCGTGTCGCTCCGCCGCGCCGTGGCCGACGACGAGCCGGCCGCGACGGAGGCGTTCCTGGAGTACCTCGCTGTCGAGGTCGAGGGCCAGATCGACGACCTCACGCTCGCGGCCGACGGCGAGCAGTTCCGGCTCGGCTCTTTCGACCGGGGCGAGGAGCGCCGCTATCAGCGGGCCCACGCGCTCGCTCGCCGCGGCCGGAGCCAGCTCTCCCCCGTCGCCGCGACGGCGGGCGGCAGTCACCTCGCGGAGACCGGCGCGATGGACGTCGACGTACGCGACGGCCCGCTCGCGGTCCGTGCGAGCGTGGACGCGAGCGGGCCGACGGTCCGTGTCCGCGGCACCGTCGAGAACGGCACCGACGACTACCTCTCCGTCGAAGGAGTCGACGTGACGTGGGTCGGGGCCTGGGACATCGACCCCCACGGCGAGGGGGTCGCACCCGGCGAGACGGTCCGCTGGTCGGGGAGCGTTCCGGCACCCGAGACGGAGCTCGCCGACACCGACGAGGTGGTGCCGCTCACCATCGAGTACGGGGGCGACAGGCGGTTCCAGTCGCTCGCGACCGTCGAACGTGACGCCGGGACCGGAACCGCCGTCGCGAACCGGCTCGACCCCGGTATCGGTCGCGAGACCCACGTCGCCGACACCTACAGCAAGGTCGTCTGCAACCTGCGGAACGCCTCCGAGGAGCCGATCCAGGAGCTCCAGCTCGCGGCAACCGGCGAGCGACTGAACGAGATGATCTACGTCGAGGAGACCATCCAGGAGCTCCAGCCCGGGGAGACGGTCGAGCACTACGTCGACGTGAAACCCGCCGAGAGCGACCGCGAGCTGGCGGTCGACCTGCTGGTCACCTGCGAGGGGGAGACGGACCGGCTCGCACTCGACGGGCCGGTCGCGGCCACGCCGGAGCAGTGGGAACGGTCGCATCTGGAGGGGTGGACGGCGACCTGGGAGGGCGACGAGCCGGCCGAGGAGCTGTCCGTGCCCGCCCACATCTCGACGCCGTTCGAACAGACAGACTGAACGGGGTCAGTCGACGCCGGCCGCGGCCTGCAGAGCGTCCTCTATCTCCGCGACGAGTTCGGCGTCGTCCGTCCAGAACCCGTCGAACGAGTCCTCCGCGGCTCGCGCGGCCAGCCCACACGCCTGCGTCGGGTTCGGCCCACCGTCGAACGTGAGGACCCAGTACCGTTCCGTCGACGCGTCGCCGTAGCCGTGGTACGTCACCCCGGGTATCGCCGGCGGTTCCCAGTCCGGTGCGCCGTAGACGTGAATGTCCAGCCCAGCCTCGCCGAGTGTCCAGTACCACTCGACCTGGTCGGCGAACGTGGAGAGCTGCTGGAAGCTGGCCCGGAGCTGTCCGCCTCCCACGCGACGAGCACGGTCCTCTATCTCCTTGCTCACCGCGTCGAGCTGGCGACGGTTCAACGCCGTGAACACCGTCTCGTCGAGTACCTCGAACAGGACCCGGTAGCCCGGCGAGACCGCCGCCGGGGAGGCCGGCCGGACGACTGGCGGAGTCAGCAGCCACTCCAGCTCGGTGACGGGGACGGCACCGGCGAACTCGCCGTCCTCCTCGACGACCACGAAGGGATCCGGGCCGTCCGGCGGGAGCCGGTGGTAGTCCACCGTCACCGAGTGCGCCGCGAACTGCGCTTCGATGTCGGTCTCCTCCTCCCGGCCGTACACCGTGAACCGTCTGTCGTTCCGCGTGAGACGCTCGATGATGCGGTCGAGCATCCTCACTCCTCGGCGGCGATGCTGTCGCGGACGAGCTGTCTGACCGCCGGGTCGAGCGGTCCGACCGCGATGTCGCTCGACGCCCGTTCGCGGACCACCAGGCCCGTTTCCTCGAGCAGCGGGAGGTGGACGTGGACGAGTTCGGTCAGCAGCTCCTCGCGCTGCTCCGCCGTCACCAACCGGCCGCTGTCGCTGGCCCGCCATCCGGCGAGCACCGTCGCCAGCTGCTGGGCGTCCGCCGGGCCGACCGACAGCAGCGAGTAGAGGACACGGCGTCGTTCGGTCGCCGCGAGTCCCCGGTAGAGCTGGTCGTCAGCGAGGCCGGCCGCGGTGGTCTCACCGCCGGCGTCGTCAGCACGGTGGTCAGAGTGGTCCCGGGGCATCGTAGCTGGAAATTGCTCACGAAAAATGATAAACATTGTTCCGGGCGCTCCCGATTCACGACACTGCAACGACGGCGGGGCGTTCGGGCGAGTTCCAGAGCGGTCAGACCAGGAACTCGCCGCTGACGGCCTCGTTGGCGTCCGAGACGTACGCCAGCGTCCCCCGTATCAGGTGGAGCACCAGGGCGAGGAACGCGAGCACGTAGCCCGCGGTGACGACGAACATCGCGGTGCGGGCGGTCGAGAGCGCCGAGAGCCGCTGGCCCCGCTCGGCGCGGATGGAGTCGGCGGTCTCCTGCTCGCCGACCGCCTCGAAGTGTGCGATCGCCTCGTCGTACTGTGCCTCGATATGTGCACTCCGCTTGTCGAACGGCCCGAGGTTCGCCGGGTTCAACAGCAGCGGCGTCCCTCCCACCGAGGTCAGCATCGACCCGCTGAGGTTCTCTCTGGCGGACCGTGCCTCCTGGAGGCTGGCCTGCCCCTGGCTCACGTTCGCCGAGTAGGCCTCGAACGCGGCGTCGGACTCGGCCTGCAGCTGCGTCGCGCGCTCGTCCTCACCCTCGAGGACGGCGATGCGGGCGAGGCTGCGCTTGAACATCGCCTCCTCCAGCAGGGACGTCTCCTCGCTCGCGATGCGCTCCTCGTAGTACGACCGCTGGGTCGAGATCTCGTCGTCCAGCACGACGTTGCCCTCCTCGAGTGCCTGCTGGCCGAGGTCCCGGAGTTCGGGGTCCTCGAGCTCGGAGACGTACAGTGCGACGGTGTTGTACGTCGAGGCCGACCGGACCAGTTCGTCCTGGGCCGCCTCGTTCCCCTCGGACTCGCGGACCTCCTGGACGCGTTCGGCTGCGTCGAGGTACTCGACGAACGTCTGGGCTGCGGTGAATCCGCGGGAGATGTCCTGGCCCGATTCGAGGTCGCCGTCCTCGATCTTCTCCTCCAGCCGGGTCAGCATCTCGTCCATCGACCCCGCCGACTCGCCGAGATCGGGGTGGTCCCCGAACGACTGGAGCCGCTCGTGGGTCTCCTCGCCCTCGATGATGCCCGGCTCGGCGGTCACGGTGATAGTCCGAGGCTCGACGTCGTCCCCGTCGACCCGGTACGTCCACTCGTAGGGAGTCAGCACCTCGGCGTCGGTGTCGAACTGCAGACCGAAGACGGTCTGACTCTCGGAGCCGGCGGCGAGTTGCTCCGGCACGTCGCGCTGGACCGTGAGCCATCCCTGGTCGGGCCCGTCGACCCGCTGGAGCGTGAGGTTCTCGATGGCGTTGTAGCCGAGTGCCTCGGAAACCGTCACCGTCGCGGTGTCCGTCCGGGAGATCTCCAGCTGTCCGAACTCGACGCGCTCGGAATCGGTGTCCAGCTCGGTCTCGTGCTCGACAGTGAGTGGCACTTCGACGGTCTGGGTGCCGGCGGAGGCGTTGCTGGACGTGAACCGGACACCCAGCGTGTGGTCGCCCTCGGGGACCTCGCTGTCGAGGGTCACGTCGAGGTTGTAGTCACGGCTGTCCAGCCCGGGGACGGAGTCCGACGCTCGGGTCAGATCGGCGCTGACGTAGTCGTCGTCGAAGGTCGGGGAGCCGACGCTGACGTCCTCGATGGCCAGCGGAAGGTCGCCCGTGTTCTCGACGGTCGTCGTGACCTCACGCGTGAACGTCGACTCGCCACGCCGCTCGTCGAAGGTGTACGAGGCCCCGGTGCCGGTCGAGTCACCGAACATCGCCGGGTAGATGACGCGGGCGTCGATGCGGAACGACTTCCGTTCCGCGTCGGGATCGTCCGTATCCAGCTGGACTGTCCAGGTTTTCTCGGCGTGCTGGGCGGCGTCGCCGTCGATGCTGACCGTCGCAGTGCCGGTCCTGCTGTCGCCGGCACCGAGCCTGCCGGACAGGCCGGAGACCGAGGCGGAGGCGTTCCGGTTGACGCCGCTCGGGTCGCTCACCGACACGTCGACGCTGTCGTACCCGGTCTGCTCGGCGATGGTCACCGGGACGCTCTCGCTGGTCCCGACGAGCACGTTCCCGAGGTCGACGACGGGTTCGTCCGACTCGACCGAGGTCGCCTTCACCACCTCGATGTCGAACCGGACCGTCTCGACGTTGCCCAGGCTGTCCTCGAGGGTGAGATCGATGGAGTGGACTCCCTCCCGGATCGACTCGTCGACGGCGATGTCGACGGTGACGGTCTCGGTCTCGCCGGCGTCGACCCGGTTCGGTTCGCTGGAGGTCGAGGCCGTGATGTCCGCCCCGGCCGACGCCGAGGTCGACTGGAGGTCCATGTCGCCGGCCCCGCTGTTCCGGAACTCGACGGTCACGCTCAGCGTCTGCTCGTCCGTGCCCTCGAACCGGACCTCCTGCGTCGACCCGGCATCGGTGCCGCCGAACCGGGGTTCGACGTACTCGACGTTCGCTTCGAGGGTCCCGCTCATGCCGCCACGCCGCGAGATGTAGACGGAGCGCGTCGTGTCGTACCCGGACTCCCCTTGCGAGGATCCGGTCGCCTCGTACTCGACCTCGTACGTCTCGCCAGCGACCACGTCGAACTCGTTGTCCGTCCCGTCGTCGCCGTTGCCGGACCAGCGGTCGAACTCGAACGTCACCTCGCCGTCGGTGCGTTCCCGCGGAGCGGTGACGGTCTCGTTGCTCGTGGCTGTGAACTCGATAGACGCGATGTCGGTGTCGGTCTCGCCCGGGAACGCCTGCTGGAGTTCGAGCTGGGCCGTCTGTGGCACGACGGTCGCCCCGTCGGCCGTCTGGTTCCCGTCGTTCAGCACCGCCTCGCCGGGCCCTGCCAGGGCCGCGTTGCCAGCCGTCGCCGGCACGGCGACCGCAGCGCTGGCGAGCAGCAGGACGGCGAGCACGACCGCGGTTCCGGCGGTCCTACGCATCCCGACCACCCTGGAGGACGACGATGTCACCGACGTTCGCCGCGTCGACCGTCCGCCGCCAGACGACGAGCCGGTGGGTCACCAGCATCGCGAACAGTGCGACGAGTGCGCCGTAGCCCACCAGCAACGCGGTGCTGGCGAGCGCGAGCGTCGTCCGCGCCGACGAGACATCGCCTCGCAGACCAGCGAGCTGGCTCTGCCGGTCCGAGAGGGCGTTCTCGCCCGCGCGGTCTTCGGCATCACGGACGTCCGCGAGCGTGCCGCCCGAATCCAGATACAGCGCGAACGTCCCGAACAGTTCGCCGCTCGCCACCGCACTCACGCCGTCACAGGACGAGCAGCGTTCGAGGAAGCTGCTCGCCCGCTGCTCCGCGCTGTTCATCCGCGCCACGTCGCGCTCGTACTGGCTGCGCAGCTCCTCGACCCGCAGGTTCACCTGCGAGAACTTCTGGGAGGCACCGGCCGCACGGAACGCGGTCGCGGCCTGTTCGAGCAGCCGGAGCTTCTCGGGGGTCGTCGTCACCTCAGATGCCGACTGGAGCAGCGCGTCCCCCTGGTTCTCGTAGAACCGGCTGAGCGCGAGGTCGGCCAGCGGCGCGTACGTGAGCCCCTGCTCTTCGAGCGTCTGTACCTGCCGTGCGGTCCCGTTCGCGGTCTCGAGGCTCGCCCTGACAGAGCCGTTCTCGGCCGCGGTGTAGCTCTCGCTGAACGACCGGAGCAGCGACAGCACGGTCGCCATCTCGCGCTCCGTCTCGTCGTCGAACTCGACGACCTGGAGCTTCGAGACCGCGAGCGACCGGATGGTCTCGAACTCCGTGTACTGCTCGAACGCGGGCGTCCCCGACAGTTCGTTGAACGCCGCGAGGTACTCGTCGGCCGTCTCCGGCGGCTGGTCGCTCCGTGCCTGTCCAACTGTCGTGTCGGGCTGTTGGTGTGTCGCCACGACCCCGTCACTGGCCGTCGCCGGTGCGCCGGGTGTCCCACCCGCGCTCGCGGCGACAGCCGGCGACGCGGTCACAGACGCCAACACGACCAGCCCGACGAGGAGTTTCAGTCCATCCATCTCTCAGAACACCGTCCGCTTCATCCGTTCCCGCAGCTCTCGGCGGTCGAAGCTGTGCTCGACCGCGTCCAGCAGCCCGGCGACGAGGAGCGCCCGGGCCGCCTTCGCGAGCGGCTCGCGCTCCCGTCTCGTCTCCTGGAACAGCTCCCTGGCGTGCTCCCACATCTCCGTCGTCGGCTCCACCTCGCTCAGGTCCGCCCGTTCGTCGTCGATGCGTGACCGGGTCCGCTCGATCCGCCCCGTCAGCTCGCTGTCGACGTCCGCGTCGACGTAGTCGAAGTACGCCTCGTGGGTGAGCACGTCGCCCTCCCACTGGGGGTCGACGCTCGCCATGTCGGCGCACGCGGCGAACATGTCGACGTTGCGCTTCGTGGTCATCGCCGTGTTCACCCGCGAGATACCGTCTTCGGCCGCGTCCAGCAGCGCGTCGGCCACGTCGTCGGGCCGGTGTTCGCCGGTCGCGAACAGGTGGCCGTACTGCGGGAGCGCCTCGACCAGGTCGAGCAGACGGCCGACGACGCTCCCGTAGTAGCCGGGGAACGCCGTGTCCCGCCCCGACTGCTCGGAGAGGCCGTCGACCTCGCGCCTGAGCCGACGGATACGGTCTCGCGTCGCCTCCGGCAGCCTCCACTCGAACGACGCCTGGACGGTGGCGGTCGTCGGGTCGTCCTCGCGGACGGTCACCTCCGTCGACCGGGTCCGGAACAGGTCCGACTGCGAGCCGGCCACGTCCAGCCCGACGACGTAGTCGCCGACGAACACGTCCGAGGCTCTGACCCGGCCGCGCTCGTCGGTCCGGCGCGAGCCCCGCCGCTCGTCGACGCGGTAGCGGTTGTCGCCGGCGGGGCCGATGGAGACCGGGAGTCCCTCGGTCGCGACGCCGTCGACCTCCGCGGTCACCGACAGTCGCCCCGTCTTCCGGCTCAGCCCCACGTTCAGTTCGAGCGGGCCGTCGTCCGCCAGCGTGCAGTCGTTGCTCGCCGCGTGGTACTTCGGGTGGTCGACGTGCACCGTCGCGGTGGACGCGGCGTACGGCAGGGTGACCCCGGCGCGGCCGTTCCGACCGGTGTCGTTCGTCCCCGTGTCGCCCTCGTCCGGTTCGACCGTGACGCTGGCGCCGGGGATCGGCTCACCGTCCTGCTTGTCGGTGATCGTCACCGTGACCCCGGGGCGCGGGAAGGCCAGTTGCGCCCGCTCGCCGGTGTGCCTGCCGTCCTCGACCTCGAGCCGGTCGGTCCGCTGCTGGGTGCCCACCGCCGCGGTGAGCTGCCAACCTCCGGGGAGCAGCGACATGTCGACCTTGCCGGAGTCGGTCGCCTTCGTGGTCTTCGAGCCGGTTCCCCGGGTCGGTTTGGCGACGACGTTGGCTCCCTCCCGGATGCGGTGCCCGTTGCCGTCGACGAGCGTGACCGTCACGTCGACCGGGTCCGGGGTCGTCGCCGCGCCTCCGCCGAAGTCCCAGAAGTCGAGCCACGAGAGGACCACGGCGAGGCCGAGTGCGGCGAGGCCACCGACCAGCACGCCGACGACGAGGCCGGGCGCGATGGCGCTCAGCCCATCGCCGGCGACCGTCAGCCACACGACGACGCCACAGCCGATGAGTCCGAGTACGGCGCCAGCGCCGAACACGACGCCGGCCCCCTTGGGGGTTGTCGGGTCGCCGTTCGGGCCGGACGCGCCGGCCATGAACCGGACGCCGGTGAGGATGACCGTCGCTCCGAGGCCACACGCCAACGCGACACCGAAGACGAGCAGCCAGTCCGTCAACCCGTAGCTGCCGGGGAGGAGCCCGCCGCCGGCGCTCGCGTTCGTCGCGGTAGCCGTGCCGGTCGTCGCCGTGGTCGTCGCCGCAGTATCGCCGTCACTGCCGTTCGACCCGTCGGGCGTCGACGCGCTCGGCGCGCCGGGGACGGTCCCGTCGACCGTCCGGGCGGAGACGAAGCTGCGCTCGCCGTCCGATTCGACGACGAGCAGGACCGGCTGCTCGGCTGCGAGTCCCGTCTCGTTCTCGACGGCGTAGTAGCCGTCCGCGAGCTCGACGCTGAGCCGCTCCAGGTCGTCGTCGTGCTGGACCAGCAGGGACGACACGTCGTCGCGGTCGGCCGCGAAGTAGCTCCGGTTCACCGTCAGCGTCACGGACTCGCTCGCGTACCGGCTCGTCCACGAGTCGAGGAGTCGCGGACCGTCTGCGTCACTCGCCGAAAGCGTCGCGGTGACGTTCGCGGCGAGTGCGGCTCGGGGAAGTTCGACGCCGGCGTCGGTCGGCTCGACCGGGCCGACGAACTGCCCGTCGGGTGACTCGGTCGCCAGCTCGAGATGGTACGTTTCCGCGTCCAGCACGGACAGGAGCGGGTTCGAGATGGCGACCTCGCCCCCGCTCGGCACGAGTTCGGTGGCTGCCTCGGCGGTGGCACGCAGGTTCACCGAGGTGGGCGTCGCCGTCACGTCCTCGTCGGGGGCGACGCGAATCTCCCGATCCTCGAACAGGGCGGCCCGGTCGAGGCCTCCGAGCGCGCCGCCATCGAGCACCAGCGCGCCGACCTCGGCGTCGTAGCTCGCGTTCACCGTCGCGTCACCGACGCTCACCGGGATGGGTTCGGTGGTGGCGAACCCGCGCACGTCGACGGGCGTGAGGTGGACCGCGCCGTCCTCGAACCGCGCCGTCGTCCCGTTCAGCGAGGCGTACCGGAGGTCGGCCGTGTCCTCGCCGAGTTCCGTCCCATCGGCGCTGACCACGACCGTCGCGCCGCCGAGCGGGGCGGTCTCGGAATCGCCCACGAGGTCTCTGACCCCGATTTTACCCTCCCAGGTGTCGGAGGAAGTCTCGTTCACGTTCGTCTCGGCGGTCCCGTCAGCACCCACGATGGCGAGCGTGACCGTCGAGAGGTTCTCGGTTCCGTTCTCGAACGCGACGGTCACGCCGAGCGTCTCCGGGCTCGTCCGCTCGACTGAGACCGACGCCTCCGCGGCGGCAGTGCCGTCGGTGGCCGTCGCTGCCGCCCCGACGCCGGCCACCGTGGCGACGAGGACCGCGAGTGCGAGCAGCGCCGTCGCGCGAGTTCCCCACGACATGGCTACCCCTCGTTCTGGTCGCGATAGTCGGCGAGGTTGTCGAGCACCGACTGCACCTCGCGCTCGGTCAGTCCTTCCGCGCCCGCGGTGTTCCCACGGGCCAGGTTGTCCCGGACCTGCTCGTACTGCTCCATCGAGTGATTCAACAGCGGGCTCAGGTCGAAACCACCCAGCAGGAGGAGCACGTCGACGTCCGAGCCGCGGCCGCGCTTCGGCGTCAGGCTCGCCTGCCCGGCGACGCTGAGGTCGTGCTTGTTCTGCCACTGGTTGAACGCCTGGTACACCTCCGGCTCGGTGATGTCGCCGTTGTCGATCATGCTCTCCGGCGCGCGGACGACCGGGAAGACAATCTGGGAGGTGGCGACGTCCATCGGGACGAACGGGTTCTCCGCCGCCTTGTCGAACATGTACTCCAGCTCGTAGATGTCGCCGTTCATCTCCGTGGCGACGGCCGGCGTGAAGTGGTAGGAGCCGTACTGGCGGGGGATGGTCACCAGGTCCTCGACGTCGATGACCCCGTGGGTCTCCCGGCCCGCGCCGATCATCAGGTCGACGGCCTCGATGATGAGCTCGTTCACGCGGTCGTAGTCGCTCCCGTTCTCGCCGTCGAGGTGCGAGTTCGCCGCGAGCATCACCATGTCGGCGTTCTGCCCGCCGTCACGGTTCCTGAGGAGGCGAGAGAGCCCCGACACGGCGTTGAAGTGTCGCTGGTCGGGCTCCCAGTAGTACGGCCAGACCGCCATCGCGACGTGGATGACGCTGTCCATCCAGGGCTCGCTCTCGCTGACGGTGAGGCCCTGCTTGAACTGGTCGGCGACGAACGGGATGGAGCCGTTGCCGGTCCCGCCGCCGAGCGTGGCGACGTAGAGGAACGCATCGGCCGTGGTGAACGTCTGCTTGATGTGGCTCGTGATGCGGTCGAGGTCCTGCTCTGCGGCCTGCCGACCGTAGTAGTACGAGTTCCCCGCACCCTGCTTGTCGCCGAACTCGAGCGCGTGGTTCTCCCCGATATCGCCGGTGTCGGTGATGCTCGCGTCGATACGGTCGATGGTGTTCCGGATGTCGTTCCGGTTCGTGTTCATCACCAGGATGCGGTCCTCGATGCCGGGGTTCTCAGCCCGGTTGAAGAACTGCGACGCGATGCGACCGCCCCCCTCACCGGAGGCGATGACGGCCCAGCGCGTGAACTGGCCGCGCGACATCAGGCCTCACCCCCGGCGGACTTCAGCAGGCTGTCCGGCGTCGTCTCCACCGACAGGCCGGTCGCCGCGGCCAGCTCCTCGATGACCGGATTCGGGACCGGCACCGAGAGGTACTTCGACCGGATGCGTTCGTAGCTGAGTCGGTCCCCCTCGTCGAGATTGTACTGGATGACGTTCATGATCTCCTGAGAGAGCTGCGAGTCGTCGTAGACGATGACGGTGCCGTCGTCCGTTCGGGTGACGGTGTACCCCTCCTGGTCAGCCCACTCGGCGAGCAGACCGGGCACGAAGTCGTCGGTGATGGGGAACGCCATCTCCGTGCTGAGATACCCCTCCTCGTCGAAGCGGTCGCGAAGCCGTGGCCCGAACTCGGTGACGTGCTCCGCGATCTCGTCCCGGCGGTCGCCGACGAGCTGCTCGACCAGCGTGACGGGTTCGAGGTCGACCGAGAGGTCGCTGTCGCCCTCGACGGTGACGATCCGTTCGACGCGACCGTAGTCGTCCTCGCCGGGTGCGACGACGAGTTCGTACTCGCCGAAGGGCACGTCGGCGAACGTGGCGGTGCCGACGAGGTGTGTCTCGACGACCTCGCGGCCGTCGTACTCGCCGCCGTCGAGGGTCACCGTCGCTCGCCGCTTGGCCTCGCTGCCCTCGTCGTAGGAGACGGTCACGTCGACGGTGTACGTCTCGACGTCACCGCGGTGGAGCGCAGGTCCGTCGGGGTCGAACTCCACGTCGGGGTTGCGCCGGAAGTAGAGCCCGAAGAACTGGCCGGCGTTGCGCACCGGGAGGTCGTCCGCGGTGACGCTGCCGTTCCGTCGGAGCTCCTGCTCGATGGTCTCGCTCACGTCCGCGTACGCCTCGACGACCGTGGCCTTCGTCTTCACGGTGCCCACGGCGTCCACGAGGTCGGCCACGACAGTCGCCCACTCGCGGTCGAGGTCGCGGACGGGGCCGATGGCTCGCAGCTCCTCGCTGTGGTCCTCGTCGGCGACGTCCGGACGGCTGTAGTAGCCAGCCGGCAGGTCCTCGCCCTCGAGGCGCTCCACGTGACGGTCGACTTCCCGCTGGAGGGCAGAGACGGTGTCGAGGGCCGCCGTTCTGACCGTCTGTCGGTGCTCGCTCAGTGACCCCACGTCGAGCGCCGAGTCGAGCGCGTCGAGTTCGCGCTGGACCGACCGCACCTGGTCGAACAGCTCGGCGTCGACGTACTGCTCGGCCCCGGAGTCGAGGATGGTGTCGACGAACGCGTCGAGGTCCTCGCGGTCCTTGTCGAACGAGCCCGAGAGCTCGCTCTCGAGCGTGGCCCGGGCTTCGAGGACCGCATCGACTGCGTGGCCGTACTCGCCGTCGCGGCAGTCCGCCTCGGCGTCCTCGAGGTGTTGGTCGACGGCGGCCTCGTCGTAGGGGTCGGTCGCGTTCCGCTGGATGTCCCGCACGCGGGCGATAGCCTCGTCGACGGCCGCGTCGGCCTCGGTCCGGTACTCCTCGAGGTCCTCACTGACGGCGTCCCAGTACGAGAGCCCGCTGGGCCCCCCCTCGTCCGGGGTCGGCGGCTCCGGCGGTGCGACCGGTTCGGCGGCGATGTCGGCATCCGCCAGCGCCCCCATGTCGCTGTGCAGCGCGTCGAGTTCGTCGCGGACGAAGTCGTACAGCTGGTCGTCGCGGTCGGCGGCGAGCGTCGTCACCTCGGCGTCGATGCGTTCGAGCTCCTGCAGTTCGCCGCTCGATGCGTCCTTGCCGACGCTGAACGAGCCGGAGTCCCGGTCGAACTCGCCGCCCTGTGCCTCGTAGTCCGAGACGAGCGAGTCCGCCCGGGAGCGGAGCGTACCCGCGTCGAACCTGGGGTAGGACTCCTCGATGGTCGAGAGCGACCGCCAGAAGTCCCGCAGTGACTCACCGACCTGTTTCGTGCGCTGTTCCACGTACTGACCCGTGTTGTCTTCGCCGCTGAGGACGCCGCGCACGTACGCGACGGCCACCACCAGCAGGACGACCGGGATGCCACCGACCACGAAGTAGACGCCGAGTTGCGTGCTCGCGAACACGAACAGTCCGGCCCCCACCGCGGCCAACAGTACCGTCAGTGCGCCGATTCCGAGCGCGGCGCGAGTCTGTCCTTTCATAGTATCACCGTGAGTATCGAGAGCCCGTCCGTCGCAACCAGTAGCCCGACCGTCGCCAGCAGGACGAGGACGCCGACGCCGACCGGGAGCCACTGTGCCTTCCGGCTGTACTCCGCCGAGGAGTCGACCCGAATGCGGCCCTCTGTCCGCGACGCCGCCGCGTAGGGGACGACCCCGCCGAGGACGACGCCGACCAGCAGCCCGCCGATCAGCCCGACGAGGAGGTTCGTCCGCATCGTCGAGCGTGCGTCACTCGCGCGGGCATCGAGCGCCGACTCGTAGCCCGCGACCGCCCCGTCGGCGTCCTGTTCGACCGTACCCTCGCGCTCGCGGGAGGCGTCGATGGCGTCGACGGCGACCCCCGGCGTCGGCGACTCGGCGGCCACCTGGAACAGGTACGAGCGGTACTCGGCGGCGGTCCGATCTGTCGCGTTCGTCGCCGCGGCGAGCGCCCGGAGCGTCTCCGTCGCGTTCGTCGCCCGCGCGTCGGTCAGCCCGCTCCCGTTCACGGCGGCCGAGAGGGATTCGAGCCGGTCGGTCGCCGCTGTCGTCTCGTTCAGCGCCGTCCGGTAGCTGGCCTCGCGCTCGCCGTAGGTCCCGACGGCGTCTGCGGTCGGGAGGAACAGCGTCCCGTCGCCGAACGCCGGCTCGACGACGTTCGGCGTGGGTTCGGTGAACGTCGGCCCGGTGTCGGTCTTCCCGGCCGGCCGGAGCTGCCCTGCTACCGCAAGCTGACCGTAGTCCTCGGTCAGTTGGATGGTGACGCTCGAATCCGTCCGGTTCTGTATCTCGTAGCCGTCACCGTCGGCGATGGACCACGCGCCGTTCTCGCCGTAGGGCGTGACGACCCCGTCGGCGTCACAGAGCCGTATCGTGAGCACCGTGCCCGCGTAGAGCGCGCTGTCGTCACGGATCGGTTCGTCGCTGCCAGCGACCGTCGCCACCGCGACGGGGTCGCTGGCGTCGACCGAGTCGCAGACGGCCACGTCGCCCGGGCCGGCTGTCGCCCCCGGCTGGGCGGCCACCCCGCCACCCGCCAGCGGTGCGGCAACGAGCCAGACCGCACACAGCGCGACGAGAGTCGTTCGGAGGGCTCGTCGGTTCATTCGTAGGTCTCGTCGATCCGCGACTTCTGTATCCGGTACACCACCACGCTGCCGAGGACGATGCCGAGGCCGAGCCCGATGCCGCCACCGCCGAGGTACTGGAGGACCGACTGCTCGGCGAGGGACTCCAGTTCGGCGACGCGGTCGGTACGTTCGATGGCGTCGGTGACGCCCGTGCCGACCTGCGCAGCGGCTGGCCCTCCGACCCACGTGAGGGTCAACAGACACGCGAGCACCAGCCCGACGAGTGCGAACCGACGCGATCTCACTGGACCATCGCCTCGGTTCGCTCCTCGTACTCCGCGGCCTTCTCCTCGATCTCAGCGATGCGGGAGATGTCCTCGCGCTCGTAGGTCAGCAGCGTCGTCACCGTCGCGAGGTTGCGGTCGTTGAGTGCGACGCCGAGGTTCACCTCCTGAAGCGCGCACTGTGCCTGAAGGTACTCGCGGATGGTGGAGGTCTCGATGCGTTTGCTCCCGCCGGCGAGATAGCCCGACGGTGCACGAACGAGCCCGATCGCCTTCTGGGCGTCGGCGGTGTCCAGATCGGAGACGGACTGCTTGCTCGTCGCGAGCCGTACGAGAGCGGCGCTGTCGATTGCCTTCTTCCCCATGAACGGGACGAGATAGCCCGAGAGCGAGCGCGTCATCGTCGCCGCCCGTCCGAGCGCGGCGTAGCCCGCCTTGGAATCGCTGCTCCCGACGCCGAACGAGAGAGACGTGACGATGTCCTGCACGTCGATGTCGGGCGTGTCGATGTCGGCGTAGTCGCTCGGGTCGATGCCGGAGAGGACGGGGCCGGCGACGAGATCGTAGATGCCCGCCGCGATGTACTCGTTGTACTCAGCGAACTGGCTCTCGGCCGCGGCCTGGTACGAGATGCGCTGGTTGTCGACGAGCACGATGCCGTCGACCTTGTCCTCAAGCCGGTCGAGGCCGTACCGTGCGTTCCAGGCCTGTCGGCCCGCGCCGCCGCCCTCATCGTCGCCGCCGCCGCTCGCCATCGGGCCCATCGTGTTCGGGAGGATGGCCAGCGCCACGATGCTCGCCCGGCCGTCGGTGTACTCGTCGATGGCGTCGACGATGTGCGGCGCGATGCCACAGCCGGTCCCGCCGCCGAGACCGAGGCAGACGAACGCGAACTGGATCTCCTCGCTCTCGGTGGCAGCCCGTGGCTCACCGTTCATCTCGGACTCGATGTCCTCGACCTGCCGGTCGACCTCGTCGTCCTCCCAGCCACCGCCAGTGTCCTCGGCCCACTCGTCGTCGGGCTCGTCGCCCCAGCCGTCGTCGCGACTGTCGGCCGGCTCCTCTTCCCAGCCGTCGTCGTATTCGTCGGTCCGGTCCCGCTCGTCCCACCCGGGGCCGCCGCCGTCGGTCGCCAGCCCGCTCCCCGAGCCGAACCGGCGACGGAGGAGGTCGACGACCTCGTGCGCGTGTTCGCCCATCACCTCGTCCGCCTCCTTCGGGTCGCGTCCGAAACCGCCGGTGACGCGCTCCTCGAATCCGGCGGTGGTTCCATCGACGAGACCGTGCTGTTCGGCGATGCCGAACTGGTCCGATTCTGCCACGTTCGAGAGGTTCTGCAGGTCTCGAATTGTCGAATTGAACACCATGGGTTCGGCGAGCGCTGTGATGTCGTTGCCGCCGAACAGTCCGAGCGTCGAGTCGGACGTGTATTCGAACACGGCGTCGACGATAGCACTCCCTGCCTGTCCGGCCCCCACGAACAGATACGTCATTGATTCACTCGACTGTCTGTTCCGCTATCTTGAATAAAACAGTACTGGCCACCGACAGATTGTTTCACGTCGGTCGCATTTCGTAGGAAAACTGCGACCTGCGAAATCATAAGAAAGGATATGATTCTCTGACTCAGTTCGGTGGCACGTACGCCGGTCCTATCCGCGGAGTCGGCGCAACATGATGGAGAACTGGTTGCGTTCGTACAGCTGCTCGGTCGCATCGAGCAGTTCGAGCGCCGCCGTCAGCGTGCCCCTGGCCCGCTCCGGCTCCCGTGTCGAGAGGCGCTCGCCCTCGTCGTGGAGCGAGCGCGCCACCGAGACGAAGTGTCTGGGGATGGTGTGGTTGTGGTCGTCGCGCAGTTCGTAGTACTCCTCTACCTCCTCGATACGGTCGCCGACCCGCGCCACCAGCCCCGACGGCGTCTCCGCGGCCGCCGCGTCCGAACGGGTCGAGTCGAGCGTCGGGAGCAGCGTGTCGCGGTAGAACGAGAGCTCGTGCCGGACGACGTACGGCCGGACGAGATCGGACTGCCCTGCGCGGTCGAGCGAGCCCTGTAGGTCGGCGACACGCTCCAGCAACGCCGATTCGACGGGGTCACCGGGGTCGAGGTCCCGCTTCACCGAGTTGGCGAGCTCGGTCACCGACTCGCGGTCGACGCCCGAGACGAGCTGTCTCGTCGCGGCGTGCTCGTCGAGTGCGCCCGTGGCGGTCCGGAGCGCGGCCCTGAGACTGTCCTCGTCGGTCGTTCCGGCCGACTTCAGTTCGTCGAGCAGCCGGGCCGCCGCCGCGCTCTCGGGTGACTGTCGCGACTCGACCGTGGCCGCGACGCCGGCGACGCCCGTCTCGCCCGTGCTGAACGAGAGGTCGCCGCGTTCGAGCTGTTCGACGAGGTCGTCGCCGCGGGCAGCCGTGTCACTGCCGCGGAGCGAGAGCGTCGTGTCGCGCTCCGCCCGGTCGCAGATGTCCGCCAGCGCGGTCGCGTTGGCCGACCGGCTGGAGCGCTCGGCGTCGAGTTCCGCCAGTGCGTCGGCCAACCGGGAGGAGACCGGCCGGAGCGACGACGCCAGCGGGCCGTCCAGCTCGTGCAGTCTGTCGTCGAACGTTCGGGCCTGGTCCGGTCCCCGGACGCTCCCGGCACGCTCTGCCGCCTCCGTCACACGGTGGGCGTGTTCGAGGTCCTCGACGGCCCTGTCGAGCGCGTCGTAGGCGTCGCCGCGACGCGCGTTCGGGTCCGACAACGTGTCGAGCAGGTCCCGTGCGGTCCGGGAGCCCGGCGACCACGCCGAGCGCAGCTCGGTGGCGACGGCGTCGACCGCGAGACCGCCGGCGGGCTCTTGTCCGCCACCGCCACGCCCCGCAGTGTCGGGTGGCCGTTCGGTGAGGCGGAGGTCGCCGCCCGAGAGCGCCCGCGCCAGCGACTGCAGCGCGTCCGAGCGGGAGTCACGGCGGTCCACGGCCGGGGTGTCGCTCGCCGCGCGCAGGATGGCGTCGGTCGTCGTCGTCAACGTCTGCAGCTCGTCGTGGACCGCGTCGGCGTCCGGCTCGGTCGAGAGCGGCTGGGCGAACCGTGCGACGGCCGCGCTCGAACCGTCTGAGCCGTCGGAGCCGCCGAGCAGGCGCATGCCCAGCGCGCCGGCACCGAGGCCGACGACGAGCGCGCCGACGGCTGCGGCGGCGAGGACCATCGTCGAGTGACCGGTGCTCGTCTCCTGGACCTGCTGTAGCAGCAGGCCGGTCGCGATTACAGTGCTCATGGGTCCTCAGGGCATGTTCTTCCGGCCGAGGCAGTCGAACAGCGGTTCCACCTGATCCCACACCTCACGCACGCCGGCCGAGAGCTGGCTGTTGCCGTCCTGCTTCATCGTCAGCGCGTGCTCGTACATCTCCTCCAGCGACGGCATCTCGGGGTTCCAGAGCGTCCCCCAGAGGTAGACGTCGTCGAGGTACGGCGTCACCAGCTGGTGCGTGTGGATGTCCACCGTCTCGACGCCGGCGACGTTGTCGCGGTCGAGGAAATCCGGGCTGGCGAGCACCTCGGTCAACACGCCCTCGTTGACCAGGGGCGCGACCTTGGACATCTTCTCCTCGGGCCCGTAGATGAGGAACGTCCCGCCCCAGGCCGTCGTCGGGTCGAAGTCGGCGAGCTTGTTCTGGAACAGCGCCTTCCGGGCGAGCATCTGGAGCTTCGACCGGTCGAACGAGCTCGCGTGTATCTTCCCGAGCACCGGCGCGAGCACGACCGCCGGGTTGTACGCCCGGTCCGGGTCGAACGGGTACTTGTCCTGCACGGGCCGGAAGCTGTCCGCCGGGTCGAACACCTCGCCGCGCACGGAGAGGTCGGTGTCCTGCTCGACCACCTGCGGGATGGAGGACATCGTGAAGGCCTCCAGGAACGCCACCAGCGGCTTGTTCAGGTCGGCGAACTCCGGCGGGTTGTATCGCTCGACGCCGTGGATGCGTGGCTCGATGTCCTGGGTCGCCTCCCGCAGCTTGCGGTTGTCGAACGGGATGATGGCGTCGACGTTCGCCGCCGTCCGGGCCATGCCGATGACCCCGTTGACCATCGCCCGTCCGGAGCGGTCGGCGTACTCGCTCGGGATGACGACCGACGAGAAGATGGGTTTCCCGACGACCTTGTCGTCGTCCAGCACCGCCTCGCGGAGCTTCTCCGCGATGACCGGAGTCGACCCGCAGCCGGTGCCTTTCGTCACACTGTGGACGAACATGACGGCCTGCGAGTCGCGCAGCTCGACCGGGTTCGTGTCCCAGCGCTCCTGGAACGGGTTCCCACCGTCCTCGAAGTCCGCGAGGACGAAGTCCCGGCCGTGGTCCCAGCGATAGCCGGCTCCGGCGTAGTTGTGGACGCCCTGGCCGATGATGCAGTTCGCGACGATGTCGTGGCGGTTGTACCCTTTCTCCTCCTGTGCGTAGTACGTCTCCTCGATCTCGGCGACGTTCGTGTTGAGCACGCCCGTCCCGGCGAGCCCACCCTCCCAGATGCGGACCCGGTCCTCGTTCTCGTCGGCGAGGGTGTTCCGGCGCAGCAGGATGGCGTCGACGATGTGGTTCCCGGCCCCACCGACGCCGATGACGTACCACTTCTTCCCGACCGAGGAGAGCCCGAAGTCGGTCTCGCCGCTGGCCGTCGCGCCGTTGCCGTTGCCGCCGCCCGGGAACGGGTCGTCGTCCGTCTCCTCGACCTCGTCCTCCCAGTAGCGTTCCTCGACGAAGATCGGTTCGTAGAGGTCCGGATACACCTGCTCTACCGACTTCGGTTCGTCTCGATGTTCGTGTGCGATGTGGCTCTCCAGCGTGTCGTGGTCCCACTCCCCACGCGGCGAGACACATATTTTACATGTTTCAGACATGATAGCCGACGGTCACTGTGGGGAACTGGTGTAGCCTGAGATATGAACGTACTGGCCCGCCGAAAGAACGACCACGACAGACACGTTTCGCGGACGGCAGCCGAACGGGCGGTCCCAGCCGGGCTCACGTCCACCGCGGGAGGGCAGTCAACTTCGTGAAGATGACGCAGAGCGGGTCAGCGCCGTCGTTCGCGGGCAGCCGGACTGCAGTCGAGGTCCGCTCAGACTTACACGTACTGCTCCTTGAAGCGGTCGTAGAGCGTGTCCAGCGCAGCAGTTGCGTCGGTTCGGTCGGTGAAACGGACGTCTACGATGCCCGGCGGCGCGCCAGCCGGGACGGCGAACGATTCCACGAGGTCGTTCTGCCGGCCGCAGAACCGCTCGACCGCCGCCAGCGCCTCGGACTGTACCGCGTAGTCCGGGAGGTCGCCGGTCTCCAGGTGGACGGTGCCGGACCCGGCCTCGGCGGCGGTGGACAGTTCGTCGAACAGGAGCAACACCTCGTCTACGACCTCCTCAGGGTCGACGTACTCCTCGCGGCCGCTGCTGGAACCCCCGGCGGCGGACGACGAACGACCCGTCGAACGGTCCCGGTCCCTCGTCGACTCCGTGGAGACCGATTCACCGCGGTTGCTGACGCTGATGTGGCCGTCCGCGACGCGGTACTCGACGCCGTACTCGCTCTCGAAGGCCGGCGCGAGGTCGCGAGCGAACTCGGAGTCGACCTCGTCGGGGAGGCTCACTCGGTCCTGCCCGTGGTCGAGCGCACCCGCGAGGCTGCCGAAGAACTGCACCGACGTCAGCAAGCTGTCGGCGGTGTTCCGGGCGTCTTCGACGAGCCGTTCGGCCTCGTCGAAGCGACAGTCGTGGAGCGCCTCGCGGGCCTCGCGGAGCTGGGTTTCGACGCTGTGGACGCTGTCGATGTCCGGGTCGTGACCCTCGACCAGCTTCGACTCGACGCGCTCGCGAACCGCGCCCGCCAGCCGGTCGAGCTCGTCGCGAGCACGCTCGACGTCGGCTTCGGCGGCCTCGTGGGCCTCGTCGAACGTCTCCTCGGTGTCGGCGACGTGCCGTTCGATGCGCTCCTGGTGGACGCGAATCTCGTCGAGGACGTCGGCGACCGTCGCGAGGTCGACGTCGTCGCGGTCGAGCAGCCGCCGGACGGTCCGGTCGACCTCGCCGACGTGGGTCGGCTCGTTGCTCGGGGGGAGCCTGACCTCGCGGAACGTGCTCTGGAGGTTGACGATCTCGTAGGTGCGGCCGTAGCGCGAGCGCACTGTCAGGTCTACGTCCCCGCGTTCGACAGCTGCATCGACGCCGTCGGCGAGGTCGGCCTGAATGCGTTCGACCGCTCCCTCCGGGTCGCGTCGCTTCGCGGTCTCGAGCAGCTCCGCGGCGCGCCGCCGGCCCTCGCTGGCGTCCGCGACGGACGACCGCACGCGCTCTATCTTCGATGCGAGCTCGTCGTAGTCCCCGCGTTCGCGGTCCACCGCGTCTCGCGCCTCGGCAACGGCGTTCGGGGCGAGTTCCGCGAGGGCGTCGAGCGTATCTTCGCCAATCGCCCGGCGGTATTCGGACTCGAACGTCTCCCGCTTCCGGTCGACGAGGTCAACCGCCTGAGCGAGGTCCTCGGCGGCCGCTGACTCGAGGTCGATCTCCCAGTCGCGGAGCCAGGCACCGCCCAGCGCGCCCACACTGGCGACGAACGGGACGGCGAAGAACAGCGCGAGCTGTGCGACGCCGATGCCGCTGCCGAACAGCGACGAGTAGACACCGAAGAAGAGGACGAGGAAGAGCACGGAGACGAGGCCGGCGCAGGCGAAGGTCACGTCACGGTTCCGTAGTAGCCCCATGGCGACGCCCTGGCCCACCCACGCGGCGGCGATGAGCACGAACAGGACCAGCACGACCGCCGTGCTCGCCTTGAACTGGATGGCCGCCTCCCTGAACACCTGCAGCGAGATGAACGCGTCGACGACGCCACCGACGACCGGGAGCGTGCGCGCCTCAACGCCCGCGAGTGCGAACGCTGCCTGCAGGAACGTCCCCACCACGGGGAGTCCGGCGAGCCCCCACCCGGCG
The DNA here is from genome assembly GCF_024609245.1 of Haloarchaeobius sp. FL176. GTDB lineage: Archaea > Halobacteriota > Halobacteria > Halobacteriales > Natrialbaceae > Haloarchaeobius. The sequence goes on along the minus strand of NZ_JANJYH010000001.1, from coordinate 219,455 downwards.
AACGGCAACAGCTGACCGTCTTGCATATCCACACATCAGACGGGTTGCATGAAAACGTTTGTCGCCGCCGTCCCGCGGCGACGAGCGATAGCACCGCCGCTGTGGCCTTCGGGCTGGCCTCGCCGCGTGGCGTTACTCGTCTGTGCCGTTGCGGATGGCGCGTGCCAGCACCGGGTGGAGCATCGGGTTGTCGTCCTCGTCGCGCTGGAACAGTGGCTCGCCGCCGAGCCGGTCCTCGAGGGTGCCCGTTCGCTTCTCTACGGTTCGTTCGGTGTACCCCGTCTCCTCGACGAGCTCGTCGAGTGTCAGCGGGCCCTCTGCTGCAGCGAGGGCCTCGGCGATCTCGTACTCAGACTGGACGTACTCCGAGGCCATCTTGTCGACGAGCGCGGCGACTTCGTCCGGTATCTCCTCGGTCATGCCCCGGATTTGTACGCCGGGTGTCGTAAATGATTCGGGACGAGTCCGCGCCCGGATGGCTGACGGAACCGCCGCGGGAGCCCGGGAAGCGAAGACCTTCGGGAGCAGCAACTCGGGAGATTTCGACCGACTATCTCCCATGGTGTCGGGAGCAGGCTCGACGGCCGAGGACGTGGAGATCCACTGCCGCCTCTCGGACTCCCGGGGCGTCGACAGCATCGTCGTCCACAGCGGCGGACAGGACGTCCCGGTCGCGGCGATCTCATCCGGCGGTCCGTGCGACGCCTCGCACTCGTCGAGGAGAGTTGACGGCACCAGAGGCTTGATGCCTCGCTGCGAAGCGGGAGACGATGAACGCTGCCACCGACCTCCGGGACCTCCTCACGGAGGGCGACGAGCTGACCATCGTCTGCCACAACAACCCGGACCCCGACTGCCTCGCGAGCGCGCTCGCGCTTGGCCGCATCGCCGCGGACGCGGGCATCGACGAGCGACGCATCCTCTACAGCGGCGACATCTCGCACCAGCAGAACCGCGCGCTCGTCAACCTGCTCGAGATAGAGCTCCAGGAGTTCGACCCCGACATCGTCCGTGACCGCGAGCCGGGGTCGCTGCTCGCGTTCGTCGACCACTCGGTCCCCGGCGTCAACAACCAGGTCCCCGACGGAACGCTGGTCGACGTGGTCATCGACCACCACCCGAGCGACGAGATCGAAGCCCGCTTCCAGGACCATCGCGCCGACGTCGGCGCGACGGCCACCATCCTCACCGAGTACGTCCGCGAGCTCGAGACCGAGGTCGACGACCGGCTGGCGACGGCGCTGCTGTTCGCCATCCGGCGCGAGACGCTCGGGTTCCTGCGCGGGGCGACCGCCGCCGAGTACGGGGCCGCGGGGTTCCTCCACGAGCAGGCCGACCGCGACCTCCTCCGACAGCTCTCCAGCCCCGCAGTCAGCAGCGCGACCGTCGACGCCATCGCCGACGCCATCGAGAACCGGCAGGTGTACGGTCCGGTGCTGCTCTCGAACGTCGGCCGGACCAGCGAGCGGGACGCGCTGCCACAGGCGGCCGACTACCTCGCGACGCTCGAGGGCGTCGGAACGACGTTCGTCTTCGGCATCGTCGGTGACTCCATCCAGCTGAGCGGCCGGACGACGGACTCGCGGGTCAACGTCGGCGACGTCCTCCACGAGGCGTTCGACGACGCGGGCAGCGGCGGCGGCCACCGGGAGATGGCCGGCGCGGAGATCCCGCTCGGCATCTTCGCCGACTACACGTCCAACGACCGGCACCTCGTCGACATCGTCGAACAGGTCGTCACGGCCCGGCTGCTCGCCGAACTCAACATCGAGGCCGAGCAGGGGGACACCGAGGAGAGCGAGGCCGACTGACGGCCGTCACCGACCGTCGACGCCGGTGAACTCGAAGCGTGCCCCGCCGTCCTTGCTCTCGGTCACCGTCACAGTCCAGCCGTGGGCCCCGGCGACCTGCTCGACGATCTGCAGGCCGAAGCCGGTGCCCTCGTCGGCGGTCGTGTAGCCGGCTTCGAACACCTTGTCGCACTCGTCCTCGGGGATACCCTGTCCGTCGTCGGCGACGTAGAACCCGTCGGGCAGGTCGCCGACAGTCACCGTCAGCCCGGTGGCGCTCTGCTCGTCCTCGTGCGCCCCCGAACCAGCGCCCGTCGAGCCGTGCTCGACGGCGTCGTCGGACCCCGTCCGACTGCTCGTGGAACCGTGTTCCACGGCGTCCTCGTGAGACGAAGTCGAGCGGGGGCTCGTCGAGCCATGCTCGACGGCGTTCCGGAAGAGATTCTCGAACAGCTGGCGGAGCCGGCCCTCGTCCGCCGCGACGACACCGCTGGCCTCGACGACCAGCGTCGCCGGGTCGGTCTCGACGTTCCGCCAGCAGGCGTCGACGAGCGACGCCAGGTCGACCGCCGAGGGGTCCCGGACCTCGTCGCCGCCGCGGGCCACGGAGAGGAGGTCCTGGATGAGCTCGCGCATCCGCTCGTGGGCCCAGGCAACCTCGTCGAGGTGTTCGTTGTCCACCGCCGTCATCGCGAGTTCGAGCTCTCCCTCGGCGACGTTCAGCGGGTTCCGGAGGTCGTGGCTGACGAAGTTCGCAAACTCCGCCAGCCGTTCGTTCCGCTCCTCGAGCTGGGCCTGGTACTCGCGGCGCTCGATCTCGTAGGCGAGCCAGCGACTGGCGACCTCGACGAACGCCCGCTCGCTCCCGGTGAACTCGCGGTCGCGGGGGGCCGTCGCCGCGAAGCAGAGCGTCCCGTACAGCTCGCTGTCGACGACGAGCTTCCCGCCGACGTAGGCGCCGAGATCGAACAGCTCGTAGGCCGAATCGTCGGGGTCCATCCCGGTCGCGAGGGCGTCGTGCATCGCGAGGATACCGTCGGTCTCGACGGTCTTTCGGCAGTACGACTGGTCGATCGGACAGCTCTCTCCGGGCTGCAGCAGCTCGTGGTCGCCGGTCGCGGTGACGATGTACTGTGTCGAGTCGTCGGTCTTCGAGACGAAGCCGTACGGCAGGCCGAGGTAGGAGCGGCCGAGTTCGAGCACCCGCGACTGCTTCTCCTCGAAGCTGAGCTCCGCGTTCGACGCCAGCTTGTAGAGCTGATGGAGCGCGGCCACGCTCTCCTCGAGTTCCGTGGCCACCTGTCGTTCCTCGGTCACGTCGCGGACGTAGACGGTCGCGCCATCCCCGGACGGGTACACCTGGACCGCGAGCAGCGAGCCCGTGGGGTCGTAGTCGAGGTCGAACGAGGGTGAGTCGCCGCTCGCTATCGCGGCCGCGAGACGGTCGTCGAGCGTCGCGCCGGCTTCGTCCTGCAGTCCGGTCGCGAGGTCTTCCCCCACGACCGCGTCCCGACTTCGGCCGAGCAGTTCGACCGCCCGCTCGTTGACCCGGGTGACCTCCCGGTCGTCGTCCACGGCGAGGAACCCGTCGTTCATCCCCTCTGGCAGTGGCGTCTGGCCGTCGTCGGGCTGCACCGCGTCGGTCCCGTCCAGGATGACGTAGCCACCAAGGTCGGTGTTCGTCCCGGCGCTCGGAACGACTGTCAGGCGGGACCAGCCGTCGTCCACCGTCGCCAGACGGCACTCCGTCGGCTCTTCGGTCGGGTCTCCCGGTTCTGCGACGGCGGCGAGCGCTGCCGCCCGGTCGTCCGGGTGGACGTACTCCCCGAGGTGATGGTCGGTCAACTCGCCCGGGACGTACCCGAGCACCTGTTCGACGGTCTCGCTCGTCCGTCGAATACGTGCGTCCCGGTCGATGACCATGGCGAGCCCCGGCACGTGCTGGACGAGGGCATCGAGGTCGGTCGGTAGTGTGTCGTCTCCCATCGTGGCGTGTCCCGCGCGCTGCGGATAGACGTTACTTGACAGCGACGCCGTAGGTAACTTGCGGCGGTTCGCCAGAGGCAACAGCTGGCTGTCAGCGGCCGAGTCGCTCCCGCGGCCGCCGCCTCTGCGGCCGCCCTGCCGATCTCTTCCGGGGTCTCCGGGATGCTGGCGTTCGCCTCTTTGCCGTGGACGCCGCCGGTCAACGCGGCGGTGACGACGACCGGCTCGCGGTCGAGGGAGTCGGCGTAGGCCACGTCACTCACCGACCACTGACCCCGCGTCGCGGTGTCTCCCCCAGTGCTCGGCGCTCGTCGAAGATGTGCTCGTCGCTCCCTGCCGGTACGCCAGATGCGGACAGCTCATGGTTCGCGTTCGGCAGGAACGGGAGTAAATATGCAGCACATGTTGTCGTGTACCGTGACTCGGTCTGTCGTCGCTGACGGGCGAAACGACATACCGTGGGAGAGCGTACTCCGATGCATCATGCAATACGATGCTTCCGACGGTGCCCGGTTCGCGTACGACGGGCCGACGCTCCGGCTCGGCTCCGGGTCGGTCGCTTCCCTCGATTCCGAGCTCGCGTCGGCTGGCTGCGAGCGTGCGCTGGTCGTCTGTGGCTCGACCGTCGGCGGGACCGGCGCCGTGATGGAGCCGGTCCGTGCTGGTCTGGGCGGCCGCCTCGCCGGCGAGTTCCCGCGGACGACACCCGACAAACGCCTCTCGAACGCCTACGACGGGGTCGCTGCGATGGAACGCCACGACGCGGACGCACTCGTCGCGGTCGGTGGCGGGAGCAGCATCGACGTGGCGAAGGTGATGAGCGTCCTGCACGCCGACGAACGGCCCCCGGACCGGGTCGGTGCCGAACTCGCGGAGACCGGCAGCGTCTCCATCCCGGACGGCGATCTCACGCCGGTGTTCGCGGTGCCGACCACGCTGGCCGGGGCCGACCTCTCGCAGGTGGCCGGCCTCACGGCCCACCCGTCGTCGAGCCTGGTCGAGACGTTCGTCTCCGGCGGCGTCTGGGACGAGCGCCTGATGCCGACCGCCGTCGTCGGCGACGCCGAGCTCGTCGCGACGACGCCCGAGTCGGTGCTCGTCGGCTCGGCGATGAACGGCTTCGACAAGGGCCTCGAGACGCTGTACGCGAGCACCCGGACGCCGGTGACCGACGGCACCGCGAGTCGCGGCCTCCGGCTGCTCGCAGAGCACCTCCCGCGACTCGGACGCGAGGGTGCGACACCCGCTGTCCTCGAGCCCGTCGTCGAGGGCACCACGCTGGTCCAGTACGGCATCTCGCGCCGGTCCGAGACGACGCTCTCCGTGGTCCACGCGTTCGGCCACGGGCTGACCCGTGGCTACGGCGTCCAGCAGGGCGTCGCCCACGCCGTCGTCGTTCCGCACGTCCTCGAGTACCTGTTCGAGCACGTCGATGCCCGCCGTGAGCTCATCGCCGAAGCACTCGGCGTCGGGGACGCCGCGGAACCGGCGACCGCTGTCGTCGAGGCCGTCACCGCGGTCCGGGATGCGCTCGACCTGCCGACCCAGCTCCGCGACGTGGACGGGCCGGCGCCCGAGGCGTTCCAGGCCGTCGCCGAGACCATCCTCGACGACTCCCTCATGCGGAACGCACCGCCGGAGCTCGACGCGACACGCGAGGATATCGAGGCGGTGCTCGAGGCGGCGTACTGAGCGGGGCGGCGAGTCGCGAACGTGTTCGCACCGGGACTTTTCCGACGGCGCGACGAATCAGAACCGATGAACACAGTCACGCTCTCGCGGTCGATCGACGGGTCGGCGGACGCCGTCAGGGACGCGGTTGGCGACCTCCAGGCGTTCACCGAGGCCGCGGGCTTCGACGGGGTGACCGTCGAGGAGGACGTCGTCACCATCACGAACCACGTCGGACTGCTGGAGATACAGCTCGAACTCGTCGTGACGAGAGACGACCCGGAGACGCTGGTCCTCGAACAACGCGACGGCATCTTCGAGTCGATGACCACCTGGTACACCGTCACCGGCGATACCGAATCGTGCGAGGTCACCGCCGAGACCGAGTTCGCGCTCGACGTCGCCATCGTCGGGCAGGTGCTCGACGCGACGGTCATCGAGCGACAGCGTTCCACGGAGCTGACCCGGCAGCTCGACTGGTTGCAGGAGCGGTTCGGCGGCGGCGCGTAGCCGTCCCGGGCGAGTACGAAGCAATTTTAGTTCCGTCGCCACGTTCGTGTAGGTATGGACTACGAGGACCAACTGGAACGCGCGCTGGACGAGACGCCCGAGTTCAGTTCCACGGGCGAGCGCTTCAGCGTCCCCGACGCCGAGGTCCGCCAGGAGGGGAAGATGACCGTCTACGAGAACTTCAAGCCGACGACGGACACCCTGAACCGCGAGCCGTCGCACGTGATGAAGTTCTTCCAAGACGAACTGGGGACCAGCGGCCACATCGACGAACGCGGCCGTGCGCGGCTGAAAGGCGAGTTCCGGCAGGACCGCATCGCCGACGCGCTCGAGGAGTACGTCGACTCGTTCGTCCGCTGTACGGAGTGTTCCTCGCCGGACACGCGGCTGGTCACCGAGCAGGGGACGACGGTACTGAAGTGCGATGCGTGCGGGGCCCTCTCGGCGGTCCCCGACCTGTAGTCACCGGAGCTGCTTCAGCGTCTCGAGGTCGCGTTCCGTCCGCATGAACTCCGCCACGCGACGCGTCGCGTGGCAGGTCGGGCAGCTGTAGTTGCGCTTCGGGCCGGGGAGCTCGTCCGGTCCCAGCTCCCACTCCTTGTTGCACTCAGGACAGAGAAGCCGGACGTAGGTTTCCACCATGCCACGGGATAACACCACCTGGGGAGAAAAAGGTTGAGGCTACAGCCTCGGGACCGGAGCGATTCGTGGTGGACGCCGCCCGATCAGGCGGACGCGAAGCCCGTATCCGATGCTTCCAGCAGCTCCTTGTACCGGTTGCGGATGGTGACCTCGGAGATGTTCGCGACATCGCTGACCTCGCTCTGGGTGACCTTCTCGTTGGTCAGCAGGGCGGCCGCGTAGATGGCCGCCGCCGCGAGACCGACCGGCGACTTCCCCGAGAGGATGCCCGCGTCGCGGGCGTTCTCGAGCAGCTTGCGCGCCCGACGCTCGGCCTCGTCGCTGAGGTCGAGGTCGCTGGCGAACCGCGGCACGAACTTCTCGGGGTCGGCGGGCTGAATCTCGAGTTTCAGCTCGCGGACGACGTAGCGGTACGTCCGGGTCAGCTCCATCTTGTCGACACGGCTGACGACCGCCATCTCGTCGAGGCTGCGCGGCGTCCCCGCCTGTCGGGCCGCGGCGTACAGCGCAGCAGTGGCGACGCCTTCGATGGAGCGGCCGGGGAGCAGGTCCTCCGCGAGCGCGCGGCGGTAGATGACCGACGCCGTCTCGCGGACGTTCTTCGGGAGGCCGAGCGAGCTCGCCATGCGGTCGATCTCGCCGAGGGCCTGCTTGAGGTTGCGCTCCTTGCTGTCGCGGGTGCGGAAGCGCTCGTTCCAGGTGCGTAGCCGCTGCATCTTCTTGCGCTGGCGGCTGGACAGCGAGCGGCCGTAGGCGTCCTTGTTCTGCCAGCCGATGTTCGTCGACAGGCCGTCGTCGTGCATCATCTTCGTCGTCGGCGCGCCGACGCGCGACTTCGAGTCACGCTCGCTCGCGTCGAACGCACGCCACTCCGGGCCGCGGTCGATGTTCTGGTCGTCGACGACGAGGCCGCAGTCGGTGCAGACTGTCTCGCCGTGCTCGGCGTCGAACCGCACGTCACCGCCGCATTCGGGGCAGGTCGTCTCGGCTTCGCTCGTCTCCGTCCGCGTTCGCTCGTTTGTCTCGGTCGCGTTTGTCTCGGTCGCCTGTGTCTCGTCTGTGAAACGGGTGGTTATTGAATCGCTCATGTTGATCTCCTGAAGCTCGCCTCCGTTCGGGCCAGAAAGAAAGGACGCCCTTCCCGGAGTACTCTTCACCCTTAGTTAGTGCGGCAAGTATATAAACTTTTGCCTTGCTTTATAAACAAAGCGCCGATGAGTACATCTCGCAGACGCTCAGCGGTGAAACCCTTATATACTGCTGTGCTACTCGGTAACGTGCTGGTATAAAAGACTTGGGTGTCGGTTGGCTGCCTTACCGGGCTGCGCGCCGCCGCGCGATGCCGGCAGCCGCGACGAGCGCCACGAGTGCCACGGCGATACCGAAGCCGGGCGAGCCACCATCGTCGGACTCGCCCTCACCGTTCATCCCCGTGCCGTCCATCTCGGTCGTCCCCTCCATCATCGTCGTCCCGTCGTCCATCGAGTCGTCGTCCGCCGTCGTCTCGGTGCCGTCGTCTATCCCGCCGGTCAGGGTCGCGCTGGCGGTGTCGACGACTGCGCCACCGGAGTAGACGTATGGGCCGTCAGCAGCGCCCTCGGACTCCTCGAACGTGTACGTCTCGTCACCGTCGGTGTCGTAGTGGGCCATCGGGACCAGCGTCGTGTCCTCGGTGACCGGCTCCGAGAGCGCGATCTCGACGTTCTCGTGGGTGCCCGGGGCCAGGTACGCGGAGGTACCCCGGATACTCTCGAACACTGCGCCCTCGGTCACGGTCGCGTCGTGGACCGTCACGAAGCCGCCATCCTGCAGCGTCACGGAGTCGACGACGACCGTCGTGCCGTCGGTCTCCTGGTCGCTCATGCTGACGTACGCCCCGACCTGCACGCGGGCGGTGTCGACCACCGCACCGCCGTCGTACGTGTACGGGCCGTCCGCCGCACCCTCGCTCTGGGCGAAGGTGTACGTCTCGTCACCGTCGGAGTCCATGTGTGCCATCGGGACCAGCGTCTGCGTCGAGCGGACCGGCTGGTCGAGCGTGACCGTCACCGCCTCGTGGTGACCGGCTTCGAGGTACTCGGACGTCCCGACGACGCTCTCGAACACCGCACCCGCGAACAGCGAGCTGTCGTGGACCGTCACGAAGCCGCCCTCAGCGAGGTCGACGTCCTCGACGACGACCGTGTGGCCGTCGGCGGTCTGGTCGGCCATCGAGACGCTCGCGCCGAGCGTCACCACACCGGTGTCGACCACCGCGGCGCCGTCAGCCGTGTACGGGCCGTCAGCGCCGCCCTCGGACTCCTCGAACGTGTAGGTCTCGTCACCGTCGGAGTCCATGTGAGCCATCGGGACCAGCGTCGTGTCCTCTCCGAGCGGCTCCTCGAGGATGACCTCGACGTCCTCGTGCGTACCCGGGGCCAGGTACGTGGAGGTACCGCGGATGCTGTCGAACACTGCGCCCTCGGTCACGGTCGCGTCGTGGACCGTCACGAAGCCACCTTCCGGCAGGAACACCTCGTCCACGACGACGCGCTCGCCGCCGGTGGACTGGTTCGCGAAGCTCACGGTCGCCTCGGTACTGACCGTGACCGCGGCCGTGTCGACGACGGCGCTCCCGTTCGCGGTGTACGGGCCGTCAGCGCCGCCCTCGGACTCCTCGAACGTGTACGTCCCGTCACCGTCGCTGTCGACGTGGGCCATCGGGACCAGCGTCGTGTCCCCCTCGAGCGGCTCCGAGAGCGTGACGCGGACGTTCTCGTGGACGCCCGCTTCGAGGTACTGGCTGGTGCCACGGATACTCTCGAACACGGCACCTTCGGTCACGGTCGCGTCGTGGACCGTCACGAAGCCACCCTCCGAGAGCTCGACGCGGTCGACGACGACCGTGTCGTTCGCGACGACGCCGTCGTCCATCGAGACAGTCGCGGAGACGGTGATCGCGGCCGTGTCGACGACGGCGCTGCCGTCAGCCGTGTACGGGCCGTCCGTCTCACCGTTCGACGCGACGAACGAGTACGAGCGGTCGCCGTCCGTGTCACGGTGCGCCATCGCGACGAGCGTCGCGTCCTCGCTCACCCGGTCGTCCAGCGTGATGGTCACGTCCTCGTGCGTGCCCGCTTCCAGGTACGTCGAGGTTCCCAGCACGCTGCCGAAGACGTTGCCCTCGGTGACGCTCGCGTCGTGGATCGTCACGAAGCCACCCTCCGCCATCGTCACCTCGTCGACGGTCACCGTGTGGCCGCCGGACGTCTGTGCTTCGAACGTGACCGAGGCGTGGTTCGACTCGGCCGTCGTGTCGGTGCCTGCCGCCGCGACCCCTGCGACCGCGCTGGTACAGAGTGCGACGACGACGATCAGTACTGTCAATCTGTCTCGCATACCCAGACCGACGGGAAGGTGTTAAAAAGGGATTTTCCGAACTGCGGCCCGCCTCTCACCCAATTTCGTTCCACATGTGCCCGCAGTAACGCGATTATCGCCGCAACCGCCGTCGGACGGCAGCGTCAGCTGTGGTACTGGACGGCAGGATAAAGGGTTCCGGTAACCAGTTGCCCGTTTCAGCCCGGCGAGAATCGTGGCAGTATCAGTCCCAGCTGACCCAGACCAGGAAAGCGAGGCCGAACGACTGCATCCCGTTGATTATCATCTGCGCCCGCCAGACCGGCGATACCTGGTCGTGCCACCAGACCGACAGCGTCGGGTCCACGAGGTAGTAGTACAGCACGAGCGCGTTCTCCGCCAGCAGGAAGACGGAGAATATGAGCAGTCCGAGGGTGTGCTTCGAACGGAACTGCAGGTAGTTGCGGCCCCAGATGTAGCCCAGCACCAGCAACAACAGCACGTTGACGCCGGTCGAAACCTTCGCCAGGTCCACCCAGATGCTCATCTGTCTCCACCTATGAAGAGTCCCATGAAATACTCTTTCCCAATTTCGGCCATAGTAGTGCTCAGTCCACCTGTTCGATGATTTGCTCGACCGTGTCCCAGTGGTCCCGTGCCTGCCCCGTCGGGAGGTAGACGGCGCCGTAGTCGTCGCCGCTGTTCTCGACGATGTCGTTCTCCATCAGCACGTCGAGGTGGTGTCTGACCGTCTTGTAGTCCAGATCCAGCTCCTCGGCGAGCTTGTTCGCGTTGCGTGGCCGTTCGTCGATGGCACGGAGGATTCGGACCCGGTTCTCACCACCGCGGGTCCCGGTCATCACGTACCAGAGAACAGCCTCCATCAGTACGTCTCGACTCGGGCACCCCTTGTAATTCCATCGCCAACGAACGGCGGTATTCCGGGCAGCGGCAGGGGATGCTCCGGGGAACACGTATAAATCAGAACCCGTCGTGGGTGTCGTATGGACGAGCGTCACTTCGAGACACGGGAGGTACACTCACACACCAGAAACGACCAGTACGGCGCGATGATGCCGCCGATCTACGCGAACGCCACCTACGAGTACGCCTCGCCGACGGAGCAACAGAGCGAGCACCGGTACTCACGGATGTCCGCCCCGACCCGTGACGCACTGGAGCAGTCCTTCGCCATGCTGGAGGGCGGGAGTCACGGGTACGCCTTCGCCAGCGGGATGGCCGCCATCGATGCGGTGTTCGCGTCAGTTCTCTCCCCGGGCGACCACGTCGTCGCCGCCAAGAACCTCTATGCTGAGACGCACGACCTGCTCGCGGACGTCTACGCCGAGTACGGCGTCGAGACGACGCACGTCCCGGTGAACGACGCCGACGCCATCGCCGATGCCATCGGGCCCGACACCGCGCTGGTCTACTTCGAGACGCCGACGAACCCAGTGCTGCGTGTTGGCGACATCGCGGCGGCCGCGGAGGCCGCCCACGAGCACGACGCGCTGCTCGCGAACGACAACACGTTCGCGTCGCCCTACCTCCAGCGCCCCCTCGAACTCGGGGCCGACATCGTCGTCGAGTCGCTCACGAAGTACCAGGGTGGCCACTCCGACGTGCTCGCCGGCGCGGTCGCGACGAACGACCCCGAGGTTGCGGAGGAGATAGAGTACACCCAGTACACCCGGGGCGCCATCCTCGGGCCGTTCGACTCGTTCCTCGTCCTGCGTGGGATGAAGACGCTCTCGGCGCGGATGGACCGACACTGCGCGAACGCACGGGCAGTCGCCGAGTTCCTCGACGACCAGCCCGGCGTCGACCCGGTGTACTACCCCGGACTCGAGTCGCACCCGAACCACGAGGTCGCCGCCCGGCAGATGGCCGACTTCGGCGGGATGGTGGCGTTCGAACTCGACGGCGACCGGGAGACCGTCGCCGAGTTCGCCGCCGGACTCGAGGTGTTCGCGCTCGCGGAGAGCCTCGGCGGCGTCGAGAGCCTCGTCGAGGTGCCCGCGCTGATGACCCACCAGGACCTCTCGCCCGATGAGCTGGCCGAGGCCGGCATCGACGAGGGGCTGGTCCGGCTGAGCGTCGGTATCGAGCACCAGGAGGACCTCGTCGCGGACCTGGCGCAGGCGCTCGACGTGGCACTGGACTGAGCCATGGTCGAGGCATCCGACGCCGAGCATCCCGACGACGTGGTCGACCTCGCGGCCCGTCTCGTCCGGTTCGACTCCGAGAACCCGCCGGGGAACGAGCACCTCTGTGCCCAGTACGTCGTCGACTGGTTCACCGAACACGGCGTCGACGCCGAGCTGGTGCCGACGCCGGGCACGGACCGCCCGAACGCCGTCGCCACGGTCGGCTCGGGCGACCCGACGCTCGTGCTGAACGGCCACACCGACGTGGTGCCGGCCGACGACCCCGACGAGTGGTCCCACGACCCCTTCGCCGGCGTGGTGGCGGACGGTCGGCTCTGGGGCCGCGGCAGCGCGGACATGAAGACCGGGCTGGCGCTGGCGATGGTCGCGGCCAGGAACCGCGAACGTGCCGACGACGACCAGTCGGGGACGCTCGTCGTCCACGCGGCCGCCGGCGAGGAGACCGGCCTGCCCGGGACCCGAACCCTCATCGACGAGGGGTACGGCGGCGACTACGCCGTCGTCCTCGAACCGACCGAGTTCCGCGTCGCGACGAGCGCGAAGGGCGTCGTCACCTACCGGATCGGCGTCCACGGCGAGTCGACCCACGCGAGCAACCCCGACGAGGGGACGAACGCCATCGACGCGGCTCGGACGCTGCTGGACCGCATCGACGAGTACGACGCGCAGCTCCGGCAGCGCAGCGACCCGCTCGTCGGGAAGGCGTACGCGAACGTCACCGCGTTCGAGGCGGGCACCGGCTCGAACATGGCCGTCGTTCCCGCCCGCGCCGAGTTCCTGCTCGACCGGCGCATCCTCCCGGCGGAGTCCATCGCGGACGTGGACCGGGAGGTCGACGACCTGCTCGCCGCCGCCGAGCGCGAGGACGGCGTCGCCACGGACCGGGAGACGGTCCAGCACTACGCCTCGGCCGGCATCGCCGCGGACCACTCGCTCGCCGAACTCGTCCGGGACCGCACCGGCGACCTCGCCCCCGACGACCCTTGGGGGATGGCCGCGGCGACGGACGCCCGGGAGTTCGTCGCGGACGGAACCCCGGCGGTGGTGTGGGGCCCCGGCTCGCTCTCGGAGGCCCACACCGTCGACGAGTCCATCCCCGTCGGCGATGCGGAGCGGGCACTCCCGATTCTTTCGGAAATCGTCGAGGCCGTGCTCTCCGGGGAACTGGACGGCTGAGGAAGAGTTTTCAGACGGTGAACAGGTGTCCCTCGCGTGGGACGTCGAACAGGCCGACCCGGGCACCCGCATCCAGCCACGCGTGGCCGTAGGAGAACGCCGCCAGCGCGTTCACGGGGTCGTCGTTCTCGCGGAAGTGCTCGCCGTCGTCGAGGTACGAGGCGGCCATCTCCAGACAGTCGAGTGCTGCCTCGCCCATCGGCGTGTCCTCCGGTGCGGAGACGCTCACCTCCTCCAGCGCCTCCGCGAGGAGGTCGTGGTAGCGGTCGGTCTTCTCCTGCAGGTCCGCCGCCATCTCAGAGCCAGTCGGTCGCCCAGCTCTCGATCTCGTCGAAGACGGGACAGAGCGACGCCCCCTTGTCGGTGAGGCTGTAGTAGGACGCGATGGGTGCGTCGGCCTCCACGCGCCGCTCGACGAAGCCGAGGTCACTGAGGTCGTCGAGGACGCGCGAGAGGGTGCGCGAGCTCGCGCCGGTGGACCGCTTCAGCTCGTTGAACCGCTTCTCGCCGTCCGCGAGGTCGTGGAGGACGACGAGCCGCCACTGCGAACCGATCTGTTCGAGCGATTCGACGACCGGACAGGCGCCCGCGTTCTTCTCCGCGGTACCGTCTTTCTCCGTCGAGTCGAGTGCTTCCGATGACATCGATGGTATCTGGTTACTCAATTGTCGCCTGAAGTATATATAGGTTCGGAATAGAATCAGGTAACGTAATGATACCAGATTGCGAACCGCGACTTGTATCGACCCGAGCCGCCCAGAACCGCACGGAGACACAGGAATGACGCTCGAGATAACCGGCACTGCGGCCGTCGTCTTCCTCGTCGCGCGGGTGCTCGTCGGGGGCGTCGTCGCCTTCATGGGCGTGAACCACTTCCTGAACGCCGAGGACATGGCGGGCTACGCCGGCATGAAGGGCGTGCCGGCTCCCGACCTGATGGTCCCGTTCACCGGCGGCATGCTCCTCTTCGGGGGGCTCTCCATCGCGCTGGGGTTCTACCCGGTCGTCGGCGCGGGTGCCATCGCGGTGTTCCTCGTCGTGACCACACCGGTGATGCACGACTTCTGGACGGTTGACGACCCGGAACAGCAGCAGAACGAGATGACGGCGTTCCTGAAGAACGTCGTCATGCTGGGCGCTGCACTCGGCTTCCTCGTCCTCGCCGGCACGCAGTGGGAGTACAGCGTCGCGACGGGCGACATCGCGGCGGCACTCGTCGCGCCGCTACTGTAACTGGCACCACGCGCCACCGGTCAGCGAGCGCGTTCGTCCGCGAGCAGGATAGATTCGATCTTCGAAAGTGCACGGCGACACACCGGCACGTAGCCGGCCGCGAGCGGCGGAATCTCGAAGATGACGCGGCACCGGTCCTCGTCGACCGGCTCGACGCGGTGACCGGTCGCCGGCAGCTTCGCCACGTCCCACGTCCACCGGCCATCGTCGCAGCTCGTCACCTCGTAGGGGACCCAGAACGCCCCGAGGACCTTGACGCTGCCGTGGCTTCCCTCGGAGATGAACCGGGCCGGGGCCTTCACGTCCTCGACGGTCGGTCCCCACTCGGGCCAGCGCCACGTGTCGGTCAGCAGCTCCCAGGCGCGGCGGTGGTCGACGCTCACCTCGCGGGCGACCTCGATGCGGCGGCCGTCGGGGGTCGAGCCGAGCTGGACCGACGTTCCTGCGGACACGCCTCACACTGCGGTGTGGGGCCCGATAAGCGTACCGTCGAGGCCCCCGGACGCCGCCCGTTCGTGTCAACGGAAACGATAGACGGGGCCGGTATCTTCAAATCTCGCGGGTCCTTGGCAGATGACAACGGATGATAACGGTCGAGGACCTCCGCAAAGAGTACGACGGCTTCGTCGCGGTCGACGGCAGCACGTTCTCGGTGGGTAGTGGCGAGGTCTTCGGCGTTGTCGGGCCGAACGGGGCCGGCAAGACGACGACGCTCAAGACGCTCGCAGGGCTCATCGAGCCGACGAGCGGGACGGTCTCGGTTGCCGGCCGGGCGGCCGACGACCCCGAGATGCGTCGTAACCTCGGGTTCCTCCCCGAGGAGTCCCCGCTGTACGAGGAGATGACGGCGATATCGTACCTCGAGTTCTTCGCGGACCTCTACGACGTTCCCGACGACGTGGCCGCCGAGCGCATCACCGAGGCGCTCGACCGGCTCGACCTCGAACACCGCGAGCGCCGTATCGGCGACATGTCCAAGGGGATGAAGCGGAAGGTCGCCATCGCCCGGTCGCTCGTCAACGACCCGGACGTGCTCATCTACGACGAGCCAGCGTCGGGGCTCGACCCACTGACGACCAACTACATCATCGAGTTCACCGAACAGCTCGCCGAGCAGGGCAAGACCATCGTCTTCTCCGCGCACAACCTCTACCACGTCGAGAGCATCTGCGACCGGGTCATCGTGATGAATCAGGGCGAGATCATCGCCCGCGGCACCCTGGACGAGATTCGACGCGAACACGGCTCGACCGAGTACCACGTGTACACCGACGTGGAGCTCGACGCCGCCGAACCCGCGGGGGACGAACGCTACGAGTCGGTCGTCGGCGACATGGACGCCGTCGAGGCGCTCCGGTCGCAGGCTGGCGCCCTCGGCGGCTCGGTCGTCGACATCCAGACCAGAGACCCGAGCCTCGAAGACATCTTCCTCGACATCGCGGGCGAGACGCCCGAGGAGGCGAGCGAAGGCGAACGCGACCGGACCGTGGAGGCGGAGACGTGACGCGGGGCTCGCGCCTCACCGCAGTCATCACCCGGCTCCGCTCGCTCCCGTCCCGACTCCGCGACGGCTGGCCCCCACTATCCCCACGGAAGACCCTCCGAATCGCCCGCTGGGAGGTAGAGAAGAGCGCCGGGACCATCGACAGGCGGACCGCGGCCGTCGCGGTCCTCATGCTCGTCGTCGGCGGGCTCGCCGCGCCGGCCGTCGTCGAACAGGGCCCCGGCCTCGACGACGGCATCTACCGCGTCGGGGTCGAGCCCGGCGACCCGTACCACGAGGTCGTCCAGGAGAGCGCCAAGTTCGACGCCCGCCCGGGGCAGGCCTCCGCCACCGCGCTGAACAGGGGCGAGATCGACCTGCTCGTCACCGACCGCGGCCCCATCATTCCGCGTTCGACGCGGAAGGGGCAGGCGGCCTACGCCGAGTTCCGCACGGCGGTGGTCGAGTACAACGACGGGCAGATGCGTCTGGACGACAACCAGAGCGCCGCGTTCCCCGTCGCCGTGGACGTGTTCTACGAGTCACGCGGCGGCTCGAGATTCGCGCCGGACGGCGGAACCGACGCCGGAGCCGGGAACACCGACGGGACCGACGGAACGGACGCCGACGGGAGCGGCACCAGCAACGGCGGCGACGGGTCCGGCACGAGTGGGGACGGAACGGCTGGCGGGGGCGACACCGCCGCTGACGGCGACGACGGTGTCTCGGCCCCGAACCTCGGCGGCAGCGGCGGCTTCGGCAGCGGCACCAGTTCGGGCGACCCGAGCAGCATCAGCCCGCCGTTCCCGTTCAGCTCGCTCGTGCTCGCGTTCCTGTTCATCGTCCCGATGAACTTCGTCATCCAGGCGTACGGGAGCACCATCATCAACGAGCGCATCAACCGCCGTGGCGAGCTGTTGCTCGTCGCGCCCGTCTCCCGGCGGGACATCATCGCGGGGAAGACGCTCCCGTACTTCCTCGGGCTGGTCGCTGTCACGGTCGGCATCGCGTGGGCCATCGGCGGCGGCCTGGCCTCGGTCGGCGCGGTCATCCCCATCGCACTGCTCTTTCTCGCCTCGACGTTCGTCGGCGGGATGTTCGCACGGTCGTTCAAGGAGCTCACGTTCGTCACCATCGCGGTGTCGGTGTTCCTCACGTCGTACGTGTTCGTCCCCGCCATCTTCACCGACGTGACGCCCATCGCGCTCATCTCGCCCCTGACCGTCGTCGTGATGGACCTGCAGGGACAGGCGGTGGGGCTCGGCGAGTTCACCTTCGCGACGGTGCCGTTCCTGCTCACCGCGCTCGTCCTGTTCACGCTCGGTGCGGGCACCTACCGGGAGGAGGACATGTTCAGCCAGCGCCCGGTCCACCAGAAGGCGCTCGACGCCATCGCGACGCGGGTACGGAGCGTCGGGTCCGTTGCCGTCGTGACGATGCTGTTGCTGCCGTTCGTCTTCCTCGCGGAGCTGCTCGCCATCGCACTCGTGTTCATCCTCCCACGCTCCGTCTCGGTCCCCGCGCTGTTTCTCACCGTGGCGGTCATCGAGGAGATCGCGAAGAGCGTCCACGTCTACGCCGGCTTCGAGTACGCGCGGTTCGAGCGGTCGAAGCGAGCGGCGGTCGTGCTGGGTATCGCGAGCGGCGTCGGGTTCTTCATCGCGGAGAAGCTGACGCTGCTCGTCCAGCTGGTCCAGCTCCAGACGCTCCCGGAGGGCCAGAGCGTGTTCCCCGACGCGGCCGTCGGGGGTATCGACCCGCTGATCGCGCTCGGCCTGCTGGCGCTGCCGTTGCTGTTGCACACGGTCACGGCCACCATCTCCGCGCTCGGCGCACAGCGGTCGAGGCGTGCGTACCTCGGCGCGTTCTGCGTCGCCGTCGTCGTCCATCTGGTCTACAACCTGGGGGTGTCCGGCCTTGTCGGATGACGGCCCGCCGGTTCACCACGGGAGCGGAAGCGACGACGAGCCGACGGGTGAGCGGAGCCGACGCGCCGCGGTGCGCGCTCGCCTCGCCATCGCCAAGCGCGAGGTCGCGTCGCTCCGGTCGGAGAAGACCATCGTCCTCGCGCTGCTCATCCAGCTGTTCGTGGCGTCGTTCTCCTCGTTCCTCGTCGTCGGGCTGGTCTCGCTGTACGACCCGGGGAGCGTCGAGGGTTACACGCTCCAGATGGCCGTCGGCGGCAACGCCTCCGCCGAGGTCATCGAGGTCGTCGACGACGACCCCAGCATCGAAGTCGTCCGGTATCAGACGCCGGCCGACGCCCGAGAGGGGTTCCGGAATCGGCGCGTCGACGCCGTGATGGTGGCGAGACACGCCGGTAACGGGACGGTGGCGGTCCAGGCCACGGTGCCGGACGAGAACCTGCGCACGACGGTCATCATCGTCCAGGTGCGGGAGACGCTGCAGGCGATGGAGGAGAACCTGCGGCAGGAGTACCGCACCAGCCTCGACCGGGCGGTGCTCGACGTGCCCCCCAAGGAGGGGTCGAGCCCGTACTTCGGCTTCACCTACACCGTGCTGGTGCCGCTGTTGATGTTCCTGCCGGTGTTCATCTCCGGCTCCATCGCGGTGGACTCGCTCACGGAGGAGAGCCAGCGAGGGACTCTCGAACTGCTCCGAGTTGCGCCCGTCACGCTGGGCGGCATCGTCGACGCGAAGCTGCTCGCGACGGCGACGCTCGCGCCCGTGCAGGCGGCGCTCTGGATCGGCCTGCTCTGGTTCAACGGGACGGCGATATCGAACCCGCTCGTCCTCGTCGGGCTGGTCGCCGCGCTCGCGGTGCTCGTCGTCTCCGTCGGCATCGGTATCGCGCTCGCGGCCACAGACCGGCGGCAGGCGCAGTTCCTCTACTCGACGGGCGTGCTCGGCACCATCACGGTCGCCGGCCTGCTGCCCGAGCACCCGGCAAACACCGTCGCCCGGCTGGCAATCGGCAGCCCCGGCGAGTGGACCTGGGCGTTCGTCGTCGTCTACGCCTGTCTGGGCGTCGTCGCGTACCTCGGCACCAGACTCGCCATCGGCTTCATCGACCCGGAAGGGCTCTAGATGTTCCGGTAGAACCAGGGGAGCACCTTGAAGTAGAGCGCGACGACGAAGGTCATGAGGCCGACGACGACGCCGAGCATCCCGAGCACGGGCAGGGCCTGCGAGTCCCCCTGCCCGGAGCTGTACCGGTACACCTCGTAGTCGAGCGTGCGCGTCGTCGTCCCGGTGTCGTCGGTGACGGCGACGGTGACGGTGACGTTGCCCTCCTGCTGGAACCGGTAGCTCGCCTGTCTGGTGGTCGCATTCGAGCCGTCGGGGAACGTCCACTCGACCGACACGTCGCCGGTCGCGTTCGTCACCGCCACTTCGAACGTCGAGGTGGCGTTGTAGACGGCCTGGTCCGGGGCCGAGACGGTGACGTTGGGGCCGTCGTCGGCCGCCTGAGCGGGCGTGTCCGCCACCGCGACACCCACAGCACAGCCCAGTAGACAGCACAGTGCGAGGAGGGCATTCAGATACGTCGACATGTCTCGACGTGCTCCCAGCCCGAAAATAAGCGTTCCGCTCACGTTTTTCTCCCCCCGGTTCGTGGTGCCCACTATGGAGTACACGACTCTCGGCGACACCGGACTGGAGGTCAGTCGCATCTGCCTCGGCTGCATGAGCTTCGGCGACCCGGACTGGCGCGGCTGGGTCCTCGACGAGGACGAGGGGAAGGAGCTCGTCGACCGCGCCCTCGACCTCGGGATCAACTTCTTCGACACCGCGAACATGTACTCGGACGGCGAGTCCGAGCGTATCCTCGGCGAGGCCCTCGATGGGCAGCGGGACGAGGCAGTCGTCGCCACGAAGGGCTACTTCCAGATGGACGAGGACGACCCGAACTCGGGCGGACTCTCCCGGAAAGCCATCGAGCAGGCGCTCCAGAACAGTCTCGACCGGCTCGGGATGGACACCGTCGACCTCTACCAGATACACCGCTGGGACGACGACACGCCAATCGAGACGACGCTCCGCGCGCTCGACGACGCCGTCCGTCGTGGCCAGGTCCGCTACATCGGCGGCTCCTCGATGTGGGCCCACCAGTTCGCCGAATCGCTCTACACCGCCGACAGCCTCGGCACGGAGCGGTTCCTCACCATGCAGAACCACTACAATCTGCTCTACCGCGAGGAGGAGCGCGAGATGCTCCCGCTCTGTGCGAAGGAGAACATCGGCGTCATCCCGTGGTCACCACTGGCCCGGGGCTACCTCGCCCGCCCCCACGAGGAGTTCGACGCGACGGCACGCGGCGAGAGCGACCAGTTCGCCCGCGAGCACCCCTACTTCGAGGGCGGCGGACGGGAGATCAACGAGCGCGTCCAGGAACTCGCCGCCGAACACGGCGTGACGATGGCACAGATCGGCCTCGCGTGGCTGTTCTCGAAGGACGTGGTCGACGCGCCCATCGTCGGCACGACCAGCATCGAGCACCTGGAGCAGGCCGTCGAGGCGCTCGACATCGACCTCAGCCACAGCGACGTGGCGTGGCTGGAGGAGCCGTACGAGCCGGTCCGGGTCTCCGGGCACGAGTAGCTCAGTCGAACGCTGCTGCCACCTGCCGTATCGTCTCGCACTCCGCGCCGCTGTAGGCGATGAACCGTACGTCCTCCAGCGTCGTCGCCTCCCACGCCGTCAGCTCCTCGCAGATGATGCGCGCACCGTCTTCGAGGTCGAACCCGGCGACCCCGCAGCCGAGCGCCGGAATCACGAGCGACTCGCAGCCGCGTTCCTCTGCCGCCGCCAGCGCGTTCCGCGTCGCGTCGCGGATGCTCGCCTCGGTCGCCCGGCCGTCGCCGTCGTGGGGCATCGCGGCGGCGTGGACGACGTACTCGGCGTCGAGGTCGAAGGCGTCGGTGACGGCGCACTCGCCGAGGTCGACCGGCCCTTTCGCCATCGCGGCCTCGTCTATCTCGTCGCCCGCGCCGCGGCGGAGCGCACCGGCGACGCCCGAGCCCATCCGGAGGCTCGTGCCGGCGGCGTTGACCAGCGCGTCGGCGGACTGTGCGGCGATGTCGCCCTGGACCACGGTGAACTGCATGGGTGGGATGGTGTTCGTGAGCCATGGCCCTGAAACTGGGGACTCCGGCCGGCCGCTGCTGGGCCGGGAGGCGGCCCGAACTCACTCCTCGCCGTCTTCGCCCTCACCGTCGGCTTCGTCCGCCACGTCCCGCCCGTGCGGATCGTACGCTTCGCGCGACACATCGTCGGTCGCCGGGTCGAAACGGTCGAACCAGCCGAGCAGCTCCTCGAACCGGTGAATGGCGCGGTCGGGCGTGGAGACGTCGTGTCCATCGTCGTAGACGACGAGTCGGGCATCGAGCCCCTGCTTCCGGAGGGAGACGTAGAACTGCTCGGCCTGTTCGGGCGGGCAGCGGCGGTCGTTCGCGCCGGCGGTGAGCAGGGTCGGCGTGTCGACCCGCCCCGCATCAGGGAGGCTGGAGATGGCGTCGTAGGTGTCGCCGTCCTCCCAGGGCAGGCCGAACTCCTGGCCCCACCAGACGTGCGAGTCGTCGGTACCGAAGGCCGAGCGCGCGTCGTAGATGCCGTGTTCGGCGGCTGCGGCGGTGAACCGGTCAGTGTTGGTGACGAGGTAGGCGGTGTTGATGCCGCCCTGGGAGAACCCGGTGGCGAACAGCCGGTCGGGCTCGGCCCAGCCGCGCTCGACGAGTGCGTCGGTGACGGCGAGCAGGTCGTCGACCTCGACGGAGTTCCAGCGGCCCCGCAGGGCACCGGAGAACTCGCTGCCGTAGGAGGTCGAGCCGCGGTAGTTCACGCGGCAGACGACGTAGCCACGGGTGGTGAGGACGGCGTCGAGGAACTGGAACCGCGGCTGGTCGTACACCGCTGGGCCGCCGTGGATGGCGAGGACGGTGGGGCGGGGCTCCGGGTCGTCCGGGTCGAAGCCCGGTGGATAGAACGTCCAGGCGTCGACGGACGCGTCGCCGGAGTCCACGGTGAGCTTCCGGCAGCCGGGCTGTTCGTACCGGTCGAGCAGGTCGTCGGTGAGCGCGGTGAGCCGGGTCCGTTCCACGTCACCCCCGGCGGTCAGTGCCGTCGCGTCGAGGCCGTACACGTCCACGCCGTCGTCGGGCGCGGAGAACACCCCCGCGACGGTACCGCCGTCGGCGTCGAAGGTGAGGAGCGACTCGGCGTCCCGCTGCCCCTCGTACAGCCGGGTCGCGCCGCTGCCGTCGGCGTCGAACCGCACGAACCGGGTGCGTCCCTGGTCGCCGACCGGCGCGAGCACGTCGCCGTCGACCCAGCAGGGCCCGCCGAAGTACCAGAGCGTGCGGTCGAGGCCGGCCGCAACCGACCGGACGGTCCCGGATTCACGGTCGAGGACGTACGGCTCGGTCGGCTCGTACACGTCGTCGGCCGGGCTCGCGGCGAAGGCGAGCCGGTCGCCGGAGTCGTCCCACGCGGCCCGCCCGCCACTCAGACTGCCGTCGGTGTGGACCGTGTGGTCGGTGCCGTCTGGCGCGACGCTGTGGAGGTCCCGTGTGTAGCTGTCGTCGGCATCGTCGCGCTGGTTGGCGAAGAACGCGATGCGGCCGCCGTCGGGGCTCCACGCCGGGCCGAGACCGCGTTTCCCCGCCGCCGTGGCGTCGGCGGTGTCGTCGAGCCGCCGCTGGTCCCCCGTCTCGACGTCGACGACGAACAGATACGTGCTGGCGTCGTCGAGGAACCCCTGTCCCTCGTGGACGTGCTGGAGCCGCTCCGTCTCCGTCTCGACCGGGCCGTCCTCGCGCACAGCGGCATCGGCCTCCTCTCGTTCCGTCGGGTCGCGGGCCGAGACCACGAGGCGCTCGCCGTCCGGACCCCAGTCGAAGTCGGTGACGCCTTCGTCGAACGTCGTGACCTGTCTGGCGTCGCCGCCGCGGTCGAGGTCGAACAGCCAGACCTGTGGCTCGGGTTCCTCGTCGTTCGCAGTAGCAGCGTCTGCGTCCGACTCCTCGTCGCCGTTCGGTGCGTCTGCACCGTCTTCCTCCGACTCCGCGTCTGCCTCGTCCCCGGCGACGCCCAGTTCGAGGTCCTCGTCGCGCCCGGCCACGAACGCGAGGCGCTCGCCGTCCGGACTCCACGTCGCCGGCCCGGCGTCGGAGGCGTGGTTCAGGCGGTGTGGCTTCCGGCTGCCGTCCGTCGGGACGACGAACAGCGAGCCGTGCGTGTCGTCCTCGTCGGCGTCGAACTCCGTGACGGTGTAGGCGACGCGTTCGCCAGTCGGCGAGACGGCGAGCTGGGAGCCGGGCGTCCTGTGGTCGTAGTAGGAATCGAGTGGCAGTTCGTCCATGGCGGCCACTCTCACGGCGGTCACATCAATCCACCTTCGGCAGCTCAGCCACTCGTTTAGGCGAACCAAAACCATTATTGCTTTAGGCCCACCTAATCTCAGGTGATGAGTCAAACGCCGCGTCAGGAATCCACCGAAGAAACCGTCGTCAGGGCCAACGAGACCGCACCTGGGAAGGTCGTCTTCTCCGAGGACGACAACAACGACGCGTGGATCGCGACCGACCTGACGGTCGCCGTCGAGCGATAACGGGAAAACGCGCTGTTCTACCGCCGGGTCGTACCGGCCTACTGCTTCAGCGAGTCGTCCTCGAGGTAGTGCTCGATGTGGTGGACGTTCTCCTCCAGTTCGGTGAGCTCCTCGCGGAGGATGTGTGCGGTCGCGTGGTCGCCGAGGTTCTGGGCGACCTCGATGTGCTCGCGCATCGTCTCGATGATCTCGCCGCCCATCTCCAGGTCGTTCTCCAGCGACGTGCGGATGTCGTAGACGTCCTCGTCCTCGGGCTCGACGGGCGAGCGCTCCGCGAGGGCCTCCATCCCGGCGACCGGGACGCCGCCGAGGGCCTGGAGCCGCTCGGCCTGCTCGTCGGCGGCCGCTTCGAGGTCCTCGGCGAACTCACCGAGGAAGATGTGGAGGTCGCGGAACTCCGCGCCCTCGACGTTCCAGTGGTGCTTGCGGATCTGATGGTAGAACGTGTACGTGGCGGCCAGGTCCGTGTTCAGTGCGTCGATGATCTGTTCGGCCTTCTCGACGTCCAGCCGTAGCGAACTCTCTTCGACCGTGCCAGCTTCCTGGAGGACCGTCTTCTGTGTGCTCATTGCGTCCATAGCTTCGGTCGCTACCCACTTAAAACTTCACACGTGGAAAACAATTCTTTGGCTATCCTAAACTCAGTTTCCCACTTTGAGACCAGTGGTGCTCTCTCGACCAAGACTCGATTCTTTACTGCCGCCTTTAACCCCTTTATTCACCCATGAGTAAATTTTTGTGCTGCGGAGTCCATGCCTTGTGTATGGCTACCAGAACCGCACAGCGAAAGGAACGCTTGCTCGTCGACGGCGAGTGGGTCGACGGCGCAGACGTCATTCCGGTCACAGACCTCGCCGACGGCGGCCACTTCGCGGAGGTCGTCGCAGCCACCCCCGGGCAGGCCGAGGACGCCCTCGCCGCCGCCCAGCGCGCGGAGGCGACGATGCGGGAGACGACCATCGTCGAGCGTGGTGAGTGGTGCGAGGAGATCGCGACCCGACTCGAAGCCCGGACAGAGGAGATCGCGGAGGTCATCGTCCGCGAGGCCGGCAAGCCCATCTCCAGCGCCCGTGGCGAGGTCGGCAGTGCCGCAGAGCGCTTCCGCCGCGCAACAGAGGAGATCCGCCACATCAAAGGCGAGTTCCGCGAGGGCACCACCAGCGGACACGAGGGCTGGGAGGCCGTCGTGAAGCACGAGCCGGTCGGCACCGTACTCTGCATCACGCCGTACAACTACCCCCTCGCGACGACCGCGCTCCAGGTCGCGCCGGCCCTCGCGGCGGGCAACAGCATCGTGCTCAAGCCCGCGACGAAGACGCCCGTCGCCGGAGCCATCCTCGCCGACGTGATGCGGGACGTGGTGCCGGAGGGTGCAATCAATCTCGTCACCGGCCGCGGCTCCGAGATCGGCGATGTCCTCGCCGGCGACGATCGCGTCAACGCCATCGCGATGACCGCCTCTTCGGGGGCCGGCAAGCACGTCGCCTACGAGTCCGGAATGGTCAACCTGCACATGGAGCTCGGCGGCAACGCACCAGAGCTCGTCTTCCCGGACGCGGACCTCGACGAGGCCGCCGCGGCAGCCGCGAAGGGCTCCCTGAAGTACGCCGGCCAGCGCTGCTCCGCGGTCTCTCGCGTCCTCGCACACGAGGAGATCCACGACGACCTCGTCGCCCGCATCGAGGACGCCATGGACGACTGGACGCAGGGCGACCTCTTCGACGAGGACACCGACCTCGGGCCGCTCATCTCCGAGGACCAGGCGGACTGGGTCGAAGAGCTCGTCGAGGACGCCCTCGACAAGGGTGCGACGCTCGTCCGCGGTGGCGGCCGCGACGGCCTCGTCTACGAGCCGACGCTGCTCGCCGACGTCCCGCACGACGCCCGCATCCTGCAGGAGGAGCAGTTCGGCCCGGTCTGTGCGGTCACGTCCGTCGCCGACGAGGACGAGGCCGTCGACATCGCCAACGGCGGCGACCTCGCGCTCGACGCCTGTGTCTTCACCGGTGACTACGACCGCGCGATGCGGCTCGCGAACGTCATCGACGCCGGCGCGGTCCGCATCAACGGCGCTCCGAGCCACGGACTCGGCGACATCCCGTTCGGCGGGAACCGCGACTCCGGCATCGGCCGCGAGGGCATCGACGCCTCCATCCACGCGTTCATGCGGAAGAAGAGCATCGTGCTCTGAGACGGTAGCGATCCGCTTTCTCTCGAAGCCCGAGACCGACCGATTCCACGGTGGCCTCAGTTCGGTGTGAACCTTCCGATCACCTGTCTCAACCCGTCCGGCCCGGTCCAGACGACCCGGACGGAATTGCCACGGGCGAGGCCGCTGACGTCGACCGTGACCGACGAGCCCGCGGTGATCGTCTCACCGTTCTCGCCGAACGGAATAGACCCGTCTTCCCCGTCCATCTCAACGGTGAGTCGACTCGCCTCGACCGAGGCCCCACCCTCGTGGACGATGGTCACCGTCTCGGCAGCCTCGTCGTAGTCGAAGCCGAACATGACCTGTGGCGCCCCGGTGTCGCTCGAGCCGGTGTTGCTCCCACCACCGCCGAACACCGAGAACTCCTCGGTGGCAAGCGTGCCGGTCGTCGTCACGATACGCCCGTCGACTGCGCCCTCGAAACCACTGTAGTGAGCCGGGGTCGCTTCCTCCTCCACGAACGTCACGAAGTCTGACGTCGCCGGAACGGAGCCACCGGGGTAGACCGCGGTGGCGGTGAACGTCGTCTCGGACGACCCGAGCTCCCAGGCGTAGACGAGCGTCTCCGCTCCGGAGAGCAGGTTCTCCCCGCCGCCGGTCGCGGCCGCCGGGTCCGTGCCGAGGACGCGGACGTGAGCGTCCGCAGTCCGTTCGTACAGCGTGGCCACGTCGTCGGTCTCATCGGTGAGCCGGGCTTGGTCACCCGCCGCGGCGCCGACGACGGTCCGGACGCTGTTACCGGGTCCTCGTGCCATGATGCCGTCGCGGACCGCCAGCGTCGTGGGGGACCGATTCCCTCCGTCGTCGATTCCCATGTACAGCGTCGCCTCGCCGTGGGTCCCGTCCTCCTCGAAGCCCGCGTCCACGACGGCACTCCTCAGCTCCTCGCTGTCCATGTCCGTCCGGACGACCACCGTCCGCACGTTCTGGATGGCGATCGCCGACTGCAGTCGCTCGGCCGGGACGATGGGGTCCCGTCCGCCCGTCACCATCCCACGGACCGTGCTGTCGTAGAGGCCCGCCGTGAGCGAGTCCCGCATCCCGCGGAGCGCCGCGAGGTCGGTGTGGTAGAACGCGACGGACTCGGTCTCGAGTGCGTCGGGCGTGGGGACCCAGTCCACGAGCGCGGGCACCGGTCCGGCGTCTTCGCTCGCGGTCGTCTGCTGTGCAGTCGGCGTCCCTGTCGTGTTGTCGTCGCCACTGTCGTCGTCGAGACAGCCAGCGAAGGCAAGGGCTGCGGTCGTCGAACCGAAGCCAGCGAGTAGTCGTCGCCTGGAGGGATTGCGCATACAGAATTCACTTCTTGAGAGAGTGTAAAAACCTGCTATCCGTCGCTCCCTCTCCCGGTCAGTCCACGTCGACAGCTGACTCCGGAACGGTCGATTCGGCGACGATCTGTGCCGCGTCGCCATCCGCGCTCGTCCATATCACCGTCACCTCCGCACCGGCATCGGCGTCGGCGATGTCGACGGTGATGGCGTCACCCGCCGCGAACGTCCCGTGTTCGTCCGCGAACTGGGTGTCGGCACGCGAACGGGCGACGTCCACGCGGAGGCGCTCCGCAGCGACCGCGTCACCGCCACCGTGGGCGATAGTCACCGTCCCGGCGTCCATGTCGTAGTCGAACTCGAACTCGATGACGGGAGCACCGTCCGAGTCCTCCGGGGCACCGCTCGAGAAGGGGGCGAACCGGTCGGTGGGGACCGACGCGGTGACGGTACGCACGTGCCCGTCTGCGGTCGGTTCGAACGCCTCGTACCGGTCCGTCGGGAGCTTCGACTGGACGAACGACGCGAACTGCTCGGCGGTCGGTGCCTCGCCGTCACGGAAAGTCGAGACAGCGGCGAACCCGGTCGTCGCCGCTCCGACTTCCCAGGTGAACGCGAGGCCGGTGACGCCGGGGAGAGAGTTCCGTTCCGCACCCACCACCGGCGGGCCGACCGCGCGGACGTTGCTCTCGCCTATCCTGTCGTACAGCGTCCCGTGGGTGTCACTCGTCTCCAGCAGCCTGTCAGCCTCGCCTTTCCGGGCGTCGAGAACAGTCTCGACGCTGTCACGACCGGGCTCGTCGGCTCCCTGGACGAGGACACCGTCGACCACGGCGACGGTCTCCGGCCACGCCGCGCTCGACGGCCCTCCCGCCGCAGCTGTGTCGTCGGTGCTCCTCGTCACCGTCGCCGAGTCCGGGTCGTCAGCCTCGGGTGAGTCCATCCGCGTCGTCGTCGGTGGCTCGGCGCGCCGTGAGTACAGCGGCACGTCGCCGTACGTGGCGACCTCGGACAGTCCGGCGTCGGTGAGCGCTTCGGAGAGCGCTGCATCGGAACGGTCGGTCCGGACCAGCACGACCCGCTCCTGGGCCAGCTGGACGACCTCCCGGACGTGCTCTATCTCGAGGTACTGGGCGAAGGGCCCGGTGAGAACTGTCTCGACGAGGTTACCGAACGTACTCGGCACCATCGCGTCCCGATGCTCCCCGACGGCGGCCACGTCAGCATCGTACAGGGTGACGGCGCCAGCTCGGAGCACGGACGGTGCGGGGAGCCAGCGCCGGAACTCGCTGGCCGGTGGCGCGTCGGTGGTGTCGTCGAGACAGCCCGCGAGCGCGACCGTCGCGCCGGCTGCCCCGACGCTCGCGAGTATTTCTCGTCTGGAGGGCCTTTGCATACTGTACTAAAGCAGATAAGTGCGTAAAAAACACACTGTTTCCCGGATCAGCGTAGCGACTCAGGGGACCTGTGTCTGAGCGAGAATCGAGTTGGTTTGTCCATCGCTCCAGACGAGCGCGACCTGGCTACCGCTGTCTGTGTTCGAGATGTCAACAGGGATACTGTCGCCAGCGGTGACTTCCTCGTACTCGTCGACGAACTGCGTGCTGGCTTGACCGTTGCCGACGATGAGCGTGAGGTTCGATGCCTGTATCGTGTCACCCGCCTCGTGGGTCACGGTCATGGTGTCGCTAGTGAACTCGAAGGCGAACTGCACCTGCGGGGCCGTCGTGCCCCCGCCACCCGATTCACCGGGCGTACCAGCGGCGAGGAGGTCGAACTCGTTCGTCGCGATGCTACCCGTTACGAGGACGAGATTTCCGTCGGCTGAGCTCTGGATGTTTTCGTAGTCGGATAAGCCGTCCTGCTCGCCGAAGTAGGAGGCGACTGCGGAAGGGTCACCAACCTGGTCCACGCTACCGAATGTAACTGCGAGCGTCAGGCCGGCGCTGTCGGAGCCGAACTCCCAGCCGTAGCCGAGCGCGGTCGCACCGTCAAGCGACGGGTCGCCTGATGGCGAGTCCTCGGCGCGCTCGGTGAGGACGGTGAGTTCGTCGTCACCGATAGCACCGAAAACCTGGCTCACAGCGGTCGAATTGTCTACCAAACGGCCGACCTCACCCGATCGGGCGCCGAGAACCGTCTCAACCGTGGTCGTGGCGTTCGAGCCGAAAGACTGGACGACGACGCCCTCAACGACAGCCGCGGCCGTCGGGTTTCCGTTCAATTCGCCCTCATACAGTGTCGCGTCGCCCTCGGTCCTGAATTCGGAGAGTCCGGCGTCGGTGAGTGCGGTCCCGAGCTCATCGTTGCCCATCGAGGTCTCCGCGATGACCGTGGCCGCCGTCGCAATCTGGACGACATCCCGGCGGTTCTCGGGCGGGACGATACTCGAGAGTGCCGGTCCGAGCAGAGTCTGCGAGATTTGGTCGTACGTTCCGGTGTAGAAATCACTCTCGTACTCTCGAATAGCTTCCAGATCTCCATCGTACATGACGGCCGCCTGGACGTCGAACTCGTACGCCCCATTGACCGGCACCCAGTGGCGGAGCTGATCGGCACCGACCGGCTCGCCGGAACCGCCAGTGTCCTGTGTCGTGTTCGGGTCTTCGGTTGTCGTCCCGTCTGTGGGCGGGGCCGTTCCAGTCGGTGTGTCGTCGGCGTCATCGCTCGAGTTTGACGAGCAGCCGGCGAGGGAGAACGATGCAGCGGCAGCGCCCGTCGCGGCGAGGAGACGTCGTCTGGAGGGTCTTTTCATGCCCGTGCGTTCCGTGAGTGGACGTAAAGGTCTTCTGACCTGAGCGAGCCGACAATCACCACTCCGTGACGCCACCG
This sequence comes from Haloarchaeobius sp. FL176, assembly GCF_024609245.1. GTDB lineage: Archaea > Halobacteriota > Halobacteria > Halobacteriales > Natrialbaceae > Haloarchaeobius. The sequence goes on along the minus strand of NZ_JANJYH010000001.1, from coordinate 189,575 downwards.
TCGGCACGCCGCCGGATGGGGTTGTGCCGGTCGGGCTCCCGGCTTGCGGCGACGACTGCATCCTCGTCACCTGTGACACCCAGTCCCGGCCCGTCGGGTCCCTGGATGTACCCGTCCTCGTAGTCGAACACGGACGGGGCGACAACGTAGTCGAGCAGGCAGTGTCGTTGTCGTGGATGTCGAGGCTCTGCTCCGGGATGAGCGCGTTCGCCGCGACTGCGTCCACCTGGAACAGGATGCGAGGGCGACTGGGCCGAGCGGACAGTGCGGCGCGAGACGGTCGGCTGCTGTCTCGGCGGTCACGACGGTCCGCTGCGCTCTTGTCGGGGGCGGGTGAAGCACCGTCAGTGTCACCAGAGGACCCGCGCTCTCAGGCCCCGGCCCGTGCCCGCTCACACGTCGTCGAGGACCACGCCGACCTCGTCGAAGCGGTCGCGGCGTGCGCAGACCAGGTCGCCGGGGCGTGGGAGACGCCGCCGACCGACCGTGCGGGTGTCGTCGAGCCGCTCCGGGGCGTCATGGGCGAATCGGGCGTGCTGGAGCGGCTCCCGAGTCTGCTCGCCAGCACCGTCGCGGCGGCGGGCTACGAGCTCCAGGCAAGCCCGGTCGCCGCACCGCCCTACGTCGCGGTCACGAGCGTCGGCCCCGTCTGTCGAGCGACGGTCACGGACGGCCGGCTCGTCGTGACGTTCGAGCTGTTCGAGCTGGACCGGTCCGGCGACGCCGCGACCTACCGTCGGCGCGACTGCCTGCCGGGGAAGAGCGTCGTCGTCGAACTGCGGGGCTGACCTACCGTCCCTCGAACCCGGGTTCATTGTCGCCGAAGAACGCCTCGTAGCCCGTCGCGTAGTCCTGAGTGCGGGAGAGTCGCGTGATGGTGTCCTTCTCCGCCGCGAGCTGCGCCGGCAGGTCGCGGTCCTCGCCGCGTGCGAGGAGTCGCTTGATGCTCGCGTAGGCCTTCGTCGGGCCGGACGCGAACTCCCGTGCGACTTCGTCGACGCGGTCGTCGAACCCGTCGTCGGGGACGACCTCCGTCGCGAGCCCCTCGGCGGCAGCCTCCTCGGCGGCGATGGGCTCGTCGAGCAGCGCGAACTCGCGGGCCCGCCGGTAGCCGAGGAGGCGCGGGAGGAACCAGGTGGAACCGCCGTCCCCGGAGAGACCGATGCGGGTGTAGGTGAACTCGAACCGCGCGTCCTCGTGAGCGAGGACCACGTCGGCAGCGAGTGCGAGTCCGAGACCACCGCCAGCCGCGACGCCACCCACCGCCGTCACTGTCGGCTTCGGCGCCGTCGCGAGCGTCTCGACAGCCTTGTGCAGCGGCGTCGCCACGGCGTCGAGTCGCTTGCGGTCGGTCTCGTCGCCCTCGAAGGAGCCGAGGTCGGCCCCCGAGCAGAAGGCGGGCCCGTTGCCGCCGAGGACGAGACAGCGGACGTCGTCGTCCTCTGCGAGTTCGACGACTGCGGTGCGGAGGTCCCGCGCGGTCGCCGCGTCGAGCGAGTTGTACGCATCGGGGCGGTTCAGGGTGACGCGCCCGACGCCGTCGTTCCGCTCGACGGTCACGTTGTCGGACGTTCCGGCTCCGTCTGTGTCGTCGGCTCCGTCGGTCATGTCCCGACCTGCGGGTGGCACCGTGAAAAATCCGCCGAGGCGGTTCAGGGGGTTTAATACGCCGCCATGAAACCAGTCTGGGTATGGAACACGTGGACGTAGCTATCGTGGGCGGCGGTCCAGCGGGGACCAGCGCGGCCATCGAGGCGGCATACCACGATGCCGACACTGTGGTGCTGGAGAAGGGCGTCCCGCGCGCCGACCGCGAGGGGCTCGGTCCCGACTCGACGGACGCGGCGGGGATGCTCGACTACTGGATCGACCTCATGGACCTCGACGTCTCCGAGCTGCCGGACGACGTGGTCCTGCAGGAGTTAGACGGCGTTGACTTCATCGGCCCTGCCACGACGACCCGGATGAGCAGTACGGGCATCGACTCGTCGTACGACCGGTTCGGCTTCACCTTCCAGCGCGCCCGGATGGACGACTGGCTGCGCGAGCGCGCCGAGGACGAGGGCGCACAGTACCGCGTCGGCGTCTCCGTCAGGGGCGTGGACTCCGACCTCGACGCGGAGCACCGCCACACCGTCCACCTTGCCGACGGCGATGACGTCGCCGCCCGGTACCTCGTGCTCGCCGACGGCCCGCAGCGAACCGTCACCATCCCGACGCTCGACCAGTTCCTCCCCGGTGACCGCAGCGTCACCGACGTGATGGCCTCCACGAAGGCCAACCACATCGCCTACCAGGAGCACCGGCGCGTCCCCGAGGAGGTGTTCGAGGAGAACATGCTGAAGTTCTGGTGGGGCTGGATGCCCGGCGAGACAGCCTACCCCTGGATCTTCCCGAACGACGAGAACATCGCCCGCATCGGCCTGACGATGCCCATCGGGATGACCCTCGACGACGTCGAGCATCCCGAGGGGTACCGCCTGCTCGAGCCGGACGACGACAGCCTCCCCCGCGCCGGCGAGTACATCCGTCGGCTGCTCGAGATCGAGTACGGCGACGAGTACGACATCGAGGAGGACTTCCCGCTCGTCGAGGACCGCGGCAAGTCCGGCGGCACCGAGACCTACCCCATCTCCTCGACGCGACCCATCGACTCGCCCGTCGGGGCCGGCGTCGCCGTCGCCGGCGGCGCGATGGGGACCACCTCGGCGTTCCACGAGGGCGGCTACCACGTGGCCGCGCGCTCGGGCAAGCTCGCGGGCCGCCTCGCTGCGGTCGACTCGCTCCACCGCTACAACGACGTCTGGAAGAACATCATCGGCGAGGAGCTCGTCCGGAACCTCTCCTTCGCGGACATCGTGAAGGACTACGAGCCGGACGACTGGGACCGGACGTTCGGCATCGCGAACGAACTCATGGCCGACGCGGCGAGCGAGCTCATCGAGACGAACTTCTCCGGCGGCATCGGCGGCCTGAAGCTCGTCTACCAGTACAAGAAGCGCAAGCGGAACCTCCTGAAGAACGGCTTCGTCCAGATCCGCGAGGACGAGTTCACCGTCTGAGCGTCCGACCCGCAAGACCTTACCGCGTCGCCCGGCTATCCTCGCCTGCGTGCCATTAGTCCCCGCCCGAGCCAATCCATTTCGGGAGCGATGAACTGGCGGAGAACCCAGGCACGCGACATTGCGCCGGCCGCTCTGCGGCCCGCCGACCAGGTTCACGCCGGTCGGCATCTGGCGGTGCTGGCACACTGCCCGCCCGGCACGAGGGTTTCCCGGTCGACTTGGCACGCCGCCTCGGGATGAGACCGGCCGTTAGTGTTCCGGGCGTACATCTCTACACCGAGAGTCGCGACACTGTCCCGGGTGTTTCCCGCCTGTCCTACGAACGGCGCTCGCCGACGACCGTCGTTATCGCCCGACGGTACCGGCTGGCCAGCGTCCCCACGACGAGCCGGTCGCGGTCGTTCACGCCGAGGAGCACGAGGGTGCCGACGTACGTCACGGCCCCCAGTGAGAGGCCGGCCACGACCCCACCGACCCCCGCGAGACTCTCGCGGACGAGGAACATGACCCCGGCCGTCGCGGTGCCCGCACCGAGCGGTTTGAGGAACGTCGCGTCGAACGGCCACAGTCCCTCGAAGTGCCGCAGCAGAAAGACCTGGATGCCGTTCTGGACGGCGATGGCGACGGCCGTGCCGAGTGCCGCACCGACCAGCCCGTACTCCCGGACGAACGCGAACGTCAGCAGCGTGTTCAGCACCGCCAGCAGCCAGTCCAGTCCCATCCGGGCGTACTGGTGGTCGGTCATCATCAGCAGCCAGCCCGTCGCGCCGACCGCGCTGCCGACGAGCACCCCGCCGAGGTACACCACCAGTGGGACGTAGCCGGCGGTGAAGCTCGACCCGAACACCGAGAGGATCGCCTCGCCGTAGACGAGCAGGACGACGAGGATGGGGACGACGCAGGTCACGATGAGTCGCGTCACCGCCGAGTACACCGCGTTCAGCGTCGCCATCTCGTCGTCGGCGTACAGCCCCGAGGCGACCGGCGGCAGGAGCATGTTGAACGAGAGCAGGGGAATCCACGCGAGCGACACCAGCACGAGCACGACGTTGTAGACGCCGGCCGCACTCGCGGTCAGCAGGAAGCCGACCAGCATCACGTCGACGCGGTTCTGGAACACCTTGCCGAGGCTGCTCAGCGCGATGGGGCCGGAGTGGTTGTAGAAGCGGCGGGCTTCCGACCGAATCCCCGACAGGACGGGCCGGATGCCGGTCGCAGAGACGACAACCGGGAACCCGACGAGCGCGAGGCCGGCCATCCCGAGGACGAACGCGCCGGCGACGCCGACGACCGAGGACCCGAGCAGGAGCGCGCCGACGGCCCCGACCAGCCTGACGGCGGGCCGGAGCACCCGGTTGAACAGTACCTCGCCGCGGGCCGACTGCATCGCACGGAGGATGCCGGCGTGGATGTTGACCAGTCCGACGAGCAGTATCAGGGCCGCGAACAGGCGGACGGTCGGCGGGAACTCCGGGTGCGAGACGGTCCTGCTGTTGAGCCAGTCACCGCCGAGGAACAGCCCGCCGGCGAGGACGAGGCCGACCACCACCGTCGTGAGGTAAGCCAGCGCAACCACGCGCCCCTGCCGGTCCTGGTCGTCGCTGTAGGCGGTGAGGTAGCGCTGGAGCGTCCCGACCGACCCGAAGTTCACCAGCCGGAACAGCAGCTGGGTGATGCGCCATGCGAAGGCGTAGACGCCGTAGACGACCGGGCCGAGCCCCTGTGCGAGGGCGTACTCGGTCGCAGTCGTCAGCACGCGCTGGAGGGACTGGCCGCCGGAGGTGACGACCGCGCCGTGGCCGATGGTCAGGAGCGCCTCGCGTTCGTCGTCGGGAATGTCGTCCGAGACCACTCTGTCGTCCGTGTCTCTCGATTCCGTCGGGGATAAGTCGCCTGATTCCCGGTACCGCCGTGGCCGACGGTCACCGCGGTGGCGTGTCGTGAACCCAGTGGGCAAGGTCGGCGACCACCGCTTCGGAGACGTTCCCGCCGAAGTAGAGGCTCAAGAAGCCGGTGGGCGCGGTCACGTGCTGGAAGTAGTGGTCCGCGTCCTCGTAGCGTTCGACGCGACTGTCCGCCGGGAGCGGGGCGTCCCGGACCGGCTCGACGTCCAGTTCAGGGAGGTCGAGTCGGTGGTAGTAGAGCCGGTGGAGCGCTTCCAGCCCGTTCCTGGGGGTCCGCGGTGGGCGGTCGTCGCCGGGCAACCCAGCGTCGACGAGCGTGAGGGCACCGTCGTCGACGAGCTAGACGTTCGGTCAGTCTCTGGTCCGGCAGTCGATGTGGGTCACACCGGGAGGGTGCCGGGCGGTCATCGTCCACGTGTTCGGGAGCTGCAGTTTAGTCGTTCCTGCCTCGATGCCCCGCGTTCGAACGCGGGTCGAACGGCCCAATCGCCCGTTACAGGCCGGCGACGTCCTCGATGGCGTCGGTCAGTGCGCGGATGGAGTCGACGTCGTGCTCGCCCATGTGGCCGATGCGGAACGTCTCCTCGCCGAGCTGGGAGCCGTAGCCGTTCGAGAACGCGAAGTCGTACTCCTCGCTCACCCGCTCGATGGTCGCGGCGACGTCGATGCCCTGCGTGTTCTCGATGCACGAGACGGTCTGGGACTCGTAGCCCGCCTCGGGGAAGATGTCGAAGTGCTCGTGGGCCCACTCCCGGGTGTATTCGGCCATCTCGCGGTGGCGCTCGTCGCGGGCCTCGTGGCCTTCCTCCAGCATGTACTTCATCTGCTCCCGGTAGGCGAGCATGATGGGGATGGCCGGCGTGGAGTGGGTCTGGGCCTTCCGGTCGTAGTAGTCGATGGTACGCCGGAAGCCGCCGTACCAGGACGAGGTCTCCTTCTCGACCTCGCGCTCGTAGGCGTCGTCGCTGACCGCACAGATGGCGAGTCCCGGCGGCATCGCGAACGCCTTCTGGGAGGACGCGAAGATGACGTCGATGTCGTGTTCGTCGATGTCGACGTAGTCGCCCCCGAGGGCGGAGACCGCGTCGACGACGAAGTACGTGTCCGGGTACTCCGCGACCACGTCCCCGATCTCCTCGATGGGGTTGCGGACGCCGGTGGAGGACTCGTTCATCACGGTCGCGACCACGTCGTAGTGCTTCTCGCTGGATTCGAGCTCGGCGCGGATGTCCTCGGGCTTGATCGCCTGGCCCCACTCGTACTCCAGCCGGTCGACGTCCTTGCCGAGTCGCTCGGCGACGTTGGCGTGGCGCTCGCTGAAGCTGCCACACGTCGGGACGAGGATGTTCTCGTCGACGAGGTCGAGCGTCGACGCCTCCCAGAACTCGGTTCCGGACGCCGTGAGGATGACGACGTCGTTGTCGGTGCCGAGGAACTCCTTCGTGTCCTCGACGATGGTCGTGTACAGGTCCGTCATCCGGTCCATCCGGTGGCCGAACATCGGCTGCGCCATCGCCTCGATGACGTCGTCGCGGACCTCGGTCGGACCGGGGATGTACAGAGTCTTGTCTCGGTAGTCGTCGCTGTATTCGCGTTTCTCCATGCCGGTGTCCACCTGAGTACGGCCCACTGCGCGGCGAGGTGGCATGGAACTTGTGATACCGGCTCTTGTGGTGTGGTCGCCCCGATGAGTACGACAGGGGAGGCTGGACGGGGCCTCGCCCCTCGATTCGGATCCTGGGTGACGGTGCCGGGCGAACAGCTATCCGGCAGAGCGTGCTACACGAACTCATGGGTCGCTTCGAGCAGTTCGAGCACGACCGGCGGCGACGTATCTACGACTACGTGGAGTCACAGGGCGCGGTAGAGCCGGAGACGGTCCGCCGCAACGTGCTGGTGACGCCGGAGACCAGTTCGAAACCCGCTCGCTCCGGGCCGAACCTCCCGCCGTCGACGCCGATGTCGTTCCAGGAGTTCAGGCAGCACGTCTCCGCGCTGGAGCGCGACGGCTACCTGACCGAACGCGACGGCAAGCTCAGGGTCGCGCTCCCGATGGACGAGGACGAGTCGACCGTCGAACTCGACGACGAACTCGAGGCGACCATCCGCCCGGCGAGACACGAGGACATGGGGGGCATCGTGGGGGTCGTCGAGACGATAGCGGCCGAGGACGCCTACGCGGTCGCCCGGCGGCTCGCCGACCAGGTCGCCCGCGAGGACGTACTCCTGCGGCACAACGAGAGCGGGAACCGGGTGTTCTTCGTCGCGACGGTCAACGACGAGGCCGTCGGCTGGCTCCACGTCGAAGCCATCAGCTCGCCGATGATGGACCACACCGCCGAGTTGACCGTCGGCGTGCTGGAGGAGTACCGTGGCCACGGGCTCGGCTCGACGCTCATGGAGCGCGGCCTCCACTGGGCGCGCGAACAGGATCTGCTGAAGGTCTCCCAGAGCCTGCCGGCGACGAACGAGCGAGCCATCGAGTTTCTGGAGGACGCGGGCTGGTCGGTCGAGTCGACGCGCGAGGGCCACTATCGCGTCGACGACGAACTCGTCGACGAGGTCCAGCTCGCGGTCTGGCTGGACGAGTAACGACCCGTCGCGCGCGGATGGCTGGAACCCAGCGGGTGCCACGCCGCCGAGCGTGACGACTCCGACTAAATCCTGTGAGCGTGCGACGATACCCACCCCGGACTGCCGGTACCTGTGTCTGGCGTGTCCGTGACTATCATAACCATGGTAACTGTTTTACTGTCACGGACTATCATTTGACACAGCACGGCCTGACACGGTCTGGCACGAGGTGACCACACATACATGGAATTCAGCGGGACATTCGAACTCGAAGACACCACGGTAGACGAGGTATGGCTCGCGCTCTCGGACCCGGTGCTCGTCCAGGAGTCCTTGCCGGGCTGTACCTTCCTGTTGCACGTCGAAGGCGAGGAGGCCGACTTCGACGAACTCGCCGAGCAGGCGTCGGAGCTCGACCGGGAGCTCACGAACGACCCCGAGGTCATCGCGCAGCGCGCGTTCAAGGAGGGAGAGCGCTACGCCGCGCTGATGCAGGTGAGCGTCGGCCCGGTCAACCCGACGTTCGAGACGGTCGTCACCATCGACGAGCGCGACCGGCCGCGGATGGACGCCTCCGGCGAAGGCAGTTCGGGCGACAGCTCGTTCGAGATGTCGTCGTCGATGGCGCTCTCGGAGACCGATGACGGCGACGGGGTCGCCGTCGAGTGGGAGACGCAGGCGGACGTGTTCGGGAAGGTGGCCGGGATGGGACAGCGGGTCATCAACCCCGTCGCCAACCGCATCGTCAAGCGCTTCTTCTCCTCGGTACAGGAGGAACTCCACGACCTCGGCGTGGGGGAGGTATCGACGTCCGACGGGGACGAGAGCGACGGCCGGAGCCTGGTCGACCGCGTGCTGGGCCGGTCGAAATCGACTGATTCTGAATGACTGAACACGACATCACACTCACGGTCAACGGGGCAGAGCACGACCTGACGGTCGAAGCACGGACGCTGCTGGTCCACGCGCTGCGCGACGAGCTCGGCTACACCGGCACGAACGTCGGCTGCGAGAGCAGTCTCTGCGGGGCCTGTACCGTCCGCATGGACGGGGAAGCTGTCAAGTCCTGTACCACGCTGGCGGTGCAGGCCGACGGCGCGGAGATACGGACCGTCGAGGACCTCGGCACGCGCCACGATTTCCACCCGATCCAGGAGGGATTCCAGGAGGAGCACGGCCTGCAGTGTGGCTACTGCACGCCCGGGATGATGATGACGGCGCTGGATATCCTGGAGGAGAACCCGGACCCGACACGCGAGGAGATCCGCGAGGGACTGGAGGGCAACCTCTGTCGCTGCACGGGCTACCAGAACATCGTCAACGCGGTCCAGAACGCCGCCGAGCAGATGCAGCCGGCGGCCGTCGCCGACGGCGGGGAGACCGACGACGACGGCCCGACGCCGGCGACCGACGGGGGTGAGAAGCAGTGACCGTCGACTCGCTCGACCCCGACGACGTCGACGCGGCGGACATCCTCGGTTCGGCCATCGAGCGCCGGGAGGACCCCGCGCTACTGACGGGCAACGCCGAGTACACCGACGACATCCAGATCGACGGGATGCTCCACATGGCGGTCGTCCGCAGCCAGTACGGCCACGCGAAGCTGGAGGGCGTCGACACCAGCGAGGCCGAGGCGATGGACGGGGTCCACGGCGTCTACACCTACGAGGACCTGGTCAGCGACGAGACACCCGGTGGTGGCTCCTTCGCGCTGCCGACGGCGTGGCTGCTCGACAGCCTGAAGCAGGTCGAGCACCCGGTGCTCGCGAGCGACAAGGTGCGCCATCAGGGCGACGGAATCGCGGTCGTCGTCGCAGAGGACCGCTACACGGCACGCGACGCGGCGGGCGCGGTCGACGTGGAGTACGAGCGACTCGACGCGGTCGTCCATCCGAGCGAGGCGTTCTCGGACGACGCCGAACAGCTCCACGACGACGCCGAGGACAACGTCGCCTTCGACTGGGAGATCGGCGACGCCGAGAAGACCGCCGACGCGTTCGCGGACGCGAGCCACACCGCGAGCATCGACCTGGATAACCAGCTGCTCATCGCGAACGCGATGGAGCCACGCGCCGCAGTCGCGGACTACAACCCCGGCACGGACGAGCTGGACGTCGCGATGACGACGCAGAACCCGCACGTCCACCGGCTGCTCATGGCCGGGGTCCTCGGCCACCCCGAGCACAAGCTCAGCGTGCGGGCACCCGACGTCGGCGGCGGCTTCGGGAGCAAGATTCACCACTACGCCGACGAGGCGCTCGTCGCGTGGTGCTCGATGATGCACGAGGGGCCAATCAAGTGGACCGCGACGCGCTCGGAGACGTACCTCACCGACGCACCGGGCCGGGGGCACGAGACGAAGGCCGAGATCGCGATGGACGACGACGGCAACATCGTCGGCCTGCGCGTCGACACGATGGCGAACCTGGGCGCGTACCTCTCGACGTTCGCACCCGCCGTCCCGACGTATCTGTACGGCACGCTGCTGTCGGGGCAGTACGACATCCCGGCCATCTACGGCCACGTGAAGGGTGCGTTCACGAACGTCCCGCCGGTCGACGCCTACCGCGGCGCTGGCCGACCGGAGGCCTCCTTCCTCGTCGAACGGCTCGTCCACCTGGGCGCGAAGGAGATGGGGATGGACCCCGTCGAGTTCCGCAAGCAGAACTTCGTCCCCGACGACGCGTTCCCGTACGAGACCCAGGTCGCCGTCGTCTACGACAGCGGCGAGTACACCAAGCCGATGGACGAGGCACTGGAGATGCTCGACTACGAGAACTTCCGCGAGGAGCAGGAACGGGCCCGCGACGAGGGCAAGTACCTCGGCGTCGGCTTCTCCTGCTACATCGAGGCCTGCGGGCTCGCACCCTCGGAGCTGGCCGGGCAGCTCGGCGCACAGGCCGGGCTCTGGGAGTCCAGCCTCGTCCGGATGCACCCCTCGGGCACCGTGACGGCCTACTGCGGGACCTCCGGTCACGGCCAGGGCCACGGCACGACGTACGCCCAGATCGTCGCGAACGAGCTCGGTGTCCCCTACGACAGCGTAGAGGTCGTCGAGGGCGACACCGACGAGATTCCCCAGGGGATGGGCACCTACGGTTCGCGGAGCGCGGCCGTCGGCGGCAGCTCGCTCGTCAAGAGCGCCCAGAAGGTCGTCGAGAAGGGCAAGGAGATCGCGGCTCACCAGCTCGAGGCCGACCCCGAGGACATCGAGTTCGAGAACGGCGAGTACAGCGTCGCCGGCGCCCCCGACCGGAGCATGTCGATGGCCGACGTTGCAGGAGCGGCCTACCTCGCGCACGACATCCCCGACGAGATGGAGCCAGGACTCGAGGCCACCAGCTTCTACGACCCGGACAACTTCGTGTTCCCGTTCGGCACGCACGCCGCGATCGTCGAGGTCGACCCCGACTCGGGCGAGATAGAGATCGAGCGGTACGTCGCCGTCGACGACGTCGGCAACCAGATCAACCCGAAGATCGTCGAGGGCCAGATCCACGGCGGCATCGCCCAGGGGGTCGGCCAGGCGCTCTACGAGGGCGCCGAGTACGACGACAACGCGACCCTGATGACCGGTTCGATGCAGGACTACGCGGTGCCGAAGGCGGAACACGTCCCCGAGATGGAGACCGGAGCCACGGTGACGCCGAGCCCGCACAACCCGCTCGGGGTGAAAGGCGTCGGCGAGGCCGGCACCATCGCCGCGCCACAGGCCATCGTCAACGCGGTCGCGGACGCGCTGGAGCCGTTCGGCGTGGACCACATCGACATGCCGATGGACGCTGAATCGGTGTGGAGCGCGGTACAGGCCAACGCCACCGCCGACGGCGGCGCGGAACCTGGTAGCGACGACGCGGACCACGGGGGTGAGCGCTGATGTTCCCCGACGAGTTCGACTACCACGAGGCGACGAGCGTCTCGGAGGCCATCGACCTCATGGGCGAGCACGCCGGGGCAGAGACGGAGCTGCTCGCCGGCGGCCACAGCCTGCTGCCGGCGATGAAGTCCGGGCTCTCCAGCCCCGACGTGCTCATCGACATCGGCGAGGTCGAGGAGCTGCACGGCGTCGAAGTCGACGGGGACACGCTCAGCATCGGCGCGATGACGACGTACAGCGACTTCATCGCCGAGGACGTCTCCGAGGAGCACGCGCCGGCGCTCTACCACGCCGTCCGGCAGGTCGGCGACACGCAGGTCCGCAACCGGGGGACACTCGGGGGCAACCTGGCCCACGCCGACCCCGCCTCGGACCTGCCCGGCGCGGCGCTGGCGACGGACGCGACTATCGTCGTGACCGGCCCGGACGGCGAGCGTCGGGTCTCCGCCGACGACTTCTTCTTCGGGATGTACGCGACCGACATCGGCCCCGACGAACTCGTCACGCGGGTCGAGGTGCCGTCGGCGGCCGACGCCGTCGGCGCGTACGCGAAGAAGCCGTCACCGTCGTCGGGCTACGCGATGGTCGGTGTCTGCGTGCAGGCCACGGTCGACGGCGGCACCGTGACGACCGTTCGCGTCGGTGCGAACGGCGTCATGGACCACGGCGTCCGCCTCGAGGGCGTCGAGGACGAACTCGCGGGCGAGTCGCTCGACGAGGACAGCATCGCGGCGGCCGCCGACCGCGCCAGCGAGGGCCTCGACACCGCGATGATGATGTCGGACCTGCAGGCGTCTGCGGAGTTCCGCGAACAGCTCGTCGGCACCTACACGAGGCGCGCGCTGGAGCGGGTGCTCGACCGGACCGCGACGCCGGCCGCCGCCGACTGAACCACCCGTCCCGCCGGGGACGTTTTGCTGCTGGGACCATCTATGCCATCCAGAGACGACGACACGAGCGAGACAGACGAGTTCGACGACGTGACCGAGGCCGAGATCCGGGCGGCCTTCGACGAGCAGTCGTACGTCGCGGACGACGAGATCGTGACGACGGTGCTGCTCGCGCTCCGGCTCGGCCGCCCGCTGCTCATCGAGGGCGAGCCCGGCGCGGGCAAGACCGAGCTGGCGAAGGTGCTCGCCGGCGGCTTCGACGCCGAGCTCGTCCGCCTGCAGTGCTACGAGGGCCTCGCCGCCGAGAACGCCCTGTACGAGTGGAACTACACGAAGCAGCTGCTCGCGGTGCAGGCCGGCGAGGGCGGCGTCGCCGAGGGTGCGACGAGCGACACCGACGACGAGTCCGTCTTCTCGGAGCCGTTCCTGCTCGAACGCCCGCTGCTGCAGGCGCTCCGGGGGGAGGGCCGCCGCGTCCTCCTCGTCGACGAGGTCGACAGAGCCGACGAGGCGTTCGAGGCCCTGCTGCTGGAGGTCCTTAGCGACTTCCAGGTCTCGGTGCCGGAGCTCGGCACCATCGCGGCGAGCACACCCCCGGTCGTCGTCGTCACCTCGAACCGGACGCGGCCGCTGAGTGACGCGCTCAAGCGGCGCTGTCTCTACCTGCACGTCACGCCGCCGAGCTTCGAGAAGGAACGCGAGATACTCGCCCGGAAGGTGCCCGAACTCCACGACGCCGTCGCCGCCGAGCTGTGTGGCATCGTCCGTCGCCTCCGGGAGGAACCCCTCAGGAAACCGCCGGGTGCGGCCGAGACCATCGACTGGGCCCGCGCCGTCGCCACGCTGCGGGAGAACGGCAGCGAGGGCACGCTCTCCCACGCGGAGGTCCGTCGAACCCTCGGGGCCGTCCTGAAGGAGGTCGAGGACGTCGAACGCGTGGACGACGACCTGCTCGACTCGCTGGTCGAGGCCGCCAGGGCCGCGCGGGAGGCGGCCGAGTCGTGACGGACGAAGCGCCGGCACACGGCCCGGACGTCACCGACGACCCGGGCGACATCGACGGCGAGGCGGTCGCCCGCGCCACCGAGCACGTCCGCGACGAGCTGGTCCGGTTCGCCCGTGCGCTCCGCCGGGCCGGCGCGTCGGTGCCTGCGAACGCCGCGACCACGGCTGCACGGTCGCTCGTCGTGGTCGGGTTCTCGGACGAGGACCGCGCCAGGGCGGCGACCCGTGCGACGCTCGTCACCGACCCGCGGGACGCCGACGAGTTCGAGCGCATGTTCCCCGAGTTCTGGCGACGGCTCACGGCAGGACTCGGCGAGACGGGACCGGCGGCCCGGTGGGACGACCCGCCGGAGGGCGCGCTGGCACCACTCGGGGGTGACCCGGCCGACGGCGAGGACCCCGAGGCGACGGACGAGAGCGAGAGCGCGTCGGAGTCCGACGACGACACGGAGAGCACCGTGGCCTGGCGCTCCTCGTCGCTGGCGACCCACCTCGACGACCGAGACGACGAACCGCTGGCCGTCTCGCGGTACAGCCCGACCGGGTCGCGAGCACCCGTCGAGGCGCTCCCGGGGTTCGCCGAGCACGACGAGCTGGGAGACGCCGTCGAGGAGCTGACGGTCGCGCTCGCGACGCTCCGGGGGCGGGCGTGGGACACCGCCGGCGACCGCCACACGGACGCCCGGCGCGCGCTCCGGGCCAGCGTCGGCACCGGCGGCACGGTCGTCTCGCTGCCCACCAGGGACCGCAAGCGGCGCGAGGTGCGCGCGACCTGGCTGGTTGACGTGAGTCGGTCCGTGCTGGACACGCTGGACCGTGGGTTCCTGCTCGATATTCTCGGCCGGAGCCGGACGGCGTGGCGCGACTGTCGCGTCTTCTTCTTCGACGAGGACCTGCGCGAGGTCACGTCGGCGTTCGACGACGGCACCGCCAGCGGGGCGGCCGAGGCGCTCGCCGACGCGGAGGCGGCGTGGGGTGGGGGCACCCGTATCGGTGGCTCGCTCGCGGAACTGCGCACGCGGACGCCGGACGCGGTCGACAACCGAACGGTCGTGTTCGTGGTCAGCGACGGGCTGGAGATGGGTGAGGTCGCGGCGCTGGAGCGCGAACTCGCCTGGCTCTCGGCGCGCGCCGCCGCTGTCGTCTGGTGCAATCCGCTCGCCGCCGCCCCGGGCTTCGAGCCGACCGCGCGGGGGATGGCAGCCGCGCTCCCGTTCGTCGCAGGGCCGTTCGCGTTCGCCGGCCCGGCGGACGTGGCCGAACTCGCTCGGCAGCTCCGGGCGCAGGGCACTGGCGGCCGTGTCGGCTACGAGTACGACCCGCGCCGGGAGGACGCCTGAGCGTCGGCCCCGGAAACGCGGCACCACCCGGTCGCCGTTCCAAAACGGGTTAGACGACGCGCTGCCGAGGACGGGTATGGACCGGGACCGGTACGTCACGCTCGCACTCCTCGCCTTCGGGCTCGTGCTCGTGGGGTTCGTGCTGCTGGGGTTCGGCCGCATCTTCCTCGGCTACCACACCGCACAGCTGCTCTCGGCCCCGTTCGGGCTCACGGGCTTTGCCATCGTCGTCGTGCTCTTTCTCGACGGCGTCCGGACGGTCGTCCGACGTCGTGCCGGCGACTGACCGCCCGGGGAACCGAACGCAACCGTTTTTCGCGGGCCGTCCGAACCCGTTCCCATGAACGTACGAGCAGTCGCCGACCTGGGGCCCGACGAGCGCCGCGCCGTCTTCGAGCGCGACGCGGGCGTCGACGCGGTCCGGAGCGACGTGGCCGACATCGTCGACCGGGTGCACGAGGAGGGCGACGTGGCGGTCCGGGAGTTCTGTGCGGAGTTCGACGACGTGCAGGTCGCCAATCTGGACGTGGCCGACCAGTGCGAGCGAGCGTACGAGGAGATCGACGCTGACGTGCGAGCGGCCGTCGAGACGGCGGCCGCGAACGTCCGGGAGTTCCACGAGGCGCAGGTGCCCGAAGACTGGCGCGACGACTTCGACGGCCGCGAGCTGGGCCGTCGCTTCCGGCCGCTCCAGCGCGTCGGGGTCTACGCGCCCGGCGGGACCGCCGCGTACCCGTCGTCGGTCATCATGGGGGTCGTGCCGGCCGTCGTGGCGGGCGTCGAGGACGTGGTCGTCTGTACGCCGCCGGCCGACGAGCTGAACCCGGTGACGCTCGCGGCCATCCACGTCGCCGGTGCCGACGAGGTGTACTCCGTCGGCGGCGCCCAGGCCGTCGCTGCGATGGCCTACGGCACGGAGTCCATCCCGGCGGTCCAGAAGATCGTCGGCCCCGGCAACCGGTGGGTAACCGCCGCGAAGGCAGAAGTCCAGGGCGACGTCGACATCGACTTCCTCGCCGGCCCTTCGGAGGTGCTCGTTCTCGCCGACGCAACTGCCGAGCCTGCCTTCGTCGCGGCCGACCTCGTCGCGCAGGCCGAACACGACACCGACGCCTCCGTGGTCTGCGTGACCGACGACGAGGCAGTCGCCGAGGCCATCGCCGAGGAGGTCGAGTCACAGGTCGCCGACGCCGAGCGCGAGGACGTGGCCCGTGAAGCCCTCGACAACGACGCTTCGGGCGTCCTCGTCGCGCGGTCGATGAGCGAGGCCATCCTGTTCGCCGAGGAGTACGCGGCCGAGCACCTCTCTATCCAGACCGACGACGAGGAGGCCGTCCTCGACCGTATCGACAGCGCTGGCAGCGTCTTCCTGGGACCGTACACGCCCGTCGCCGCCGGCGACTACGCCTCCGGCACGAACCACGTGCTGCCGACCGGCGGCGGCGCGAAGCGCCACGGCGGACTCTCCGTCGACCACTTCCTCCGCTCGACGACGGTCCAGCGACTCGACCGCGACGCGCTCGACGACCTCTCGTCCACGGTCACGACGCTCGCCGACGCGGAAGGGCTGGGCGCACACGCCGACAGCGTTCGTCGTCGGTTCGAGGAGTAGGAGCTACTCGTCCGCGTCCATAGCGACACCGATACCACAGATTCCGATCGGGTCGCCGCCGTCGTCGGTGAGCAGGGACGCACTGATGCGTCGCGGCTCGAGTTCGCCCGACTTCTTCTTTATCCGTGCCTCGTAGGTCACCGTCTCACCATCGAGTACCCGTTCGACGACGGACTCCACCTTGGGAACGTCCGCCGCGGCGAACATCTCGTCGATCCCGATGTCCCGGAGCTCCTCGGCCGAGTAGCCGGTCACCTCCTCCAGCTTGTGGTTCCAGCGCCAGCCCGAGCCGTCGATGTTCGCGACGTAGAAGACGTGCGGGAGGGCGTCGAGCGCGGCGTCGAACAGCTCCTGCTCCTCGCTGAGTCGTCGCTCGGCCTCGACGCGCTCGGTCACGTCGCGCGTGTTGATAACGAGGCCCTCGATGGCTGGGTCGTCGAGCCGGTTCGTTCCTCTGGACTCCATGTATCGCCAGCTCCCGTCGGCGTGGCGCAGCCGGTAGCTGACCGACGGCGTCGCACCCGGGTCCTCGGTCATGCGCTCGAACGCGTCGACCACGTCCGACCGGTCTTCGGGGTGGGCGAACCCGTACGACAGTTCGCCGACGAAGACCTCCGGCTCGTAGTCCAGGACATCGCGCGTCGCCGGGCTCACGTACTTGAAAACACCGTCTTCGTCGATGATGGCGACGAGGTCGGAAGAGTGTTCGATGAGTGCCCGGTAGCGGTTCTGGGTGTGGTTGCGCTCTCGTTCGGCCCGTCGCTTCGCGACCGCGTTCTCGATGCGATTCGCGAGGACGCTGTACTGGTCGGTGCCCGTACCTTTCTGGAGGTACTCGGTCGCACCGGCAGAGAGCGCCCGACTCGCGATCTCCTCGCTCCCCTTGCCGGTGAACAGCACGAACGGGAGGTCCGGCTCCGTCTCCCTGACCGTCTCCAGCAGATCGAGCCCGTCCATGTCGGGCATCTCGTAGTCACTCACGATGCAGTCGATACGTCCATTCTCCTGCAGGCACGTCAGCGCGCCGGAGACGGAGCCGGCGCTTTCGACGGTTATGTCCTCCCCCTCCCGTTCCAACATCGTCTTCGTCAACCCCAGCAACGCCTCGTCGTCGTCTACGTGGAGGACACGGATGGTCCTCGACATCTACTGACGAGAGCAGGGGAAGTAGCTTCAAACTACCGGCGGAACGACCCCCGTGTGCAACAGGGTTAACATCCCACGGTACCGTACGGGAACGTATGAGCACGGGCACCGCAGACGGGGAGACCACCCCACGAATCGAAGTGACAGAGACGGCCGCCGACGAGGCCCTCTCGTTGCTCGACGGCGAGGGGCTCGACACCGACGAGTCGGGCCTTCGGCTGTTCGTCCAGCAGGGCGGCTGCGCCGGCCTCTCCTACGGGATGCGGTTCGACGACGAGCCGGAGCCGGACGACACCATCTACGAACACCACGGGCTGCGCGTCTTCGTCGACCCGTCGAGCCTGAACTACGTCGAGGGCAGTGTCCTCGACTTCGAGGGCGGCCTTCAGGGCGCCGGCTTCCACGTCGAGAACCCGAACGTGGTGTCGGAGTGTGGCTGCGGCGAGTCGTTCAGAACCTAGCCGTCCAGTTCGAACGCGACCGTCACCTCCGCCTGGTACTCTCGTTCCGGCGCCGACGCGAGCTCGACGCCGAGTTCCTCAACCTCGACCCAGTGGACGTTGTCTATCGTGTCCTGCGCGCGGTCGATGGCGTCGTCCGCGGCATCCTCGAAACTCTCCGAACTCGTCCCGATGAGCGTGATCTTCTTGAACACCATATCCGTGTGATAGCACGGAGCATACTGACTTAAAGCTACGTCGCGCCGCCGGCCGAATCGTCGTCGCGACCGTCGAGTCTGTCACGCAACATGCCCGCCACGTCGGAGAGGTAGGCCTGCCCCCAGACCGCGACGATGAGCCCGCCCGCGGTGTTGAACAGCAGGTCGAGCATCGTGTCCTCGACGCCGAACTGGACGAGGAAGCCCTCGCTCCCGAGCAACTCGGTGACGACGCCGATACTGAACTCCACCAGCTCCCAGACGACGCCGAACGCCATCACGAACGAGAGGATGAACACGAACATGAGCCGCGACGGGATGTCGATGCCGGGGTTGTGCTCGTCGAGCGCTCGGACGGTGATGTAGCCGGCCGCCGCGACGACGGACGAGGAGAGCGCGTGGGTCATGTGGTCCCACCAGGTGGTGTTCCGGTAGGGCGTTCCCACCGTGCCGGGAATGCCGACCGTCCCGAACGCGTGGAGGAACGCTGCGGTGGTGATCCAAAGCGTGAGCCCGGCGTCGAGCGGCATACCGTAGTCGCGTTCCAGCACGGCCGGGAGCTGGGTGACGGCGAGCGCGACGAGCGTGTTGACGACGATGCCCAGGTTCCCTCGCTCGATGCCGACGAACAGCAGCCCGACCAGCGTGATCTGCATGAACCGGGTGACGCGACGCTGGAACGCCTCGTCGATACCGAGTCTGTCCCGGAGTCTCACTTCTCGCCCACCTCGAGGTCGAACTGTTCGCCGAGCTCCTCGGAGACCTCGTCGGCCATCGCGAGCGACCGTCGCGCGGTGTGATTGCGCCGCCGGAAGTACCCCTCGAACGTGACGCCGGCGAGGAGGCCCGCCGCGGCGGAGTAGACGAACTCGAACATCAGCGGGTCGAGCTCCGAGTAGAACGCCGTCCCGATGTAGATGTGTGCGAGCCAGCGGACGACCGCCCAGACGCCCGCGGCGGCGAGCGTCAGCACCACGACCGTGAGCACGGCGAAGCCGGACGTGAGCTTGACCGGCGTGAACACGTGCAGCTCGACGACGACGATGAGCGCGAAGGCAGCCACCGCGACGTAGGCGGCGGTGCTCGACACCGGCGAAGCGGAGAGGAACTCCTGAACCCCGGGCATCGTCGCGAGGACGAGGTCGTTCACCAGTCCCCGGACCAGCGCGGTCCGTCCGAGGACGGGCAACGCAGCCAGCAGCAACACCTCCCATGGCAGCATCACGAGCCGGCGCCTGTATTTCACCGGTGGGATGACCGCGACGGCGGCCACCGCCAGCGCGAACACCGTCCAGAGCCAGTCGCCGAGGACTACCTCCTCGACGGCCGCCAGGACGACGATGGCGACGAGAACCCACGAGACGACGGCGTTCAGCCGGTGCTCCTCGAACAGTTTTCCCAGGTCCCGTCGTTCGGCCATACGACACCCCGAGGGGCCGGAGGTACAAGAGTCTGTTTTCGTGGAATCCCGCCCCGTTCAGACGAGGAGGTAGAGCCCGCCGTAGGCGACCAGCGCGAGCGTGACCGCCGCGAGTCCGGTCGTGACCGAGCGAACGCCGTGGGCCGCGACACCCCGGCGGACGGTCTCGACCGCCATGCTCGTCCGGGTCGGGGCCGCGACTGGCATCGCGAGCACCGTCCCGACCGCGAGGATGGAGAACACGAAGTGGTACGAGACGTCGAGCGTCGGTGGCGGGAGCAGGAAGAAGACGCCGCCGTAGGCGAGGCCGGCCGTGGCGCGGGGCTTGACCCGCGGGCGGCGGTCGGTCACCCAGCAGAACGCGAGCAGCGCGGCCCAGACGACCGCCAGCTCCAGCGCGAACGCGCCCAGCAGGTGGAGCGTCGGGTCCGCCGAGAGGAGGACGCGTCCGGGGAAGATGGCGGCGTCGAGCGGCCAGAGCATCGCCGGCGGCTCCCCCGTGAACAAGTCGCCGAACGGATGCGAGGCGAGCCCGACGACCGCCACCGCGAAGGTCGTCCGCGCGTCGAGCTGGCTGCTCTCGCGGACGATGGCCGCGACGGCGACGCCGGCGAGCGAGAACGCGCCGAGGACGACGAGGCCGAGCAGGCCGTGGAGCGTGGTGGCGACGACGGTCAGGCCGCCGAGCAGGGCGAAGCCGCCGACCGTCGCGCGGCTCGCGTGGCGTCCCTGGACGACGACGAGCGCGAACGCGAGGGCCGCGACCGGGGCGACGACGAGCGAGTGCGTCATCGACCGGTGGACGACGGTGCTCGCCGACCAGAACGCCGTCGTCATGGAGAACACGCCGTCGAACTCCGCGCCGGCGAAGCCGGTGAGCGCGTACACCATGTCCATGTCGGGCACCGCAGCGAACGCCCCCGCGGCTGCGCCAGCGGCCAACGCGCGTCCCGGCGAGGCGTCGAGGGCACGCGCTACCGTGGCGACGAGTGCGAACGCCAGCAGCGAGTGCCCGATCATCATGTCAACTTCAATACGTCGCGGCGGGTAATAAGTCACTCGCCAACCGTGTGATACCGTCTCAGTCCTCGGCAACGGCCGCGTCGCTCGGCTCGCCGCGTTTCGTCCACTTCTTCTCTATCTCGGCGTTCCCACGGACGACGGTGTCGCCGTCGACCGCGAACCGGGTCTTGCGGAGCTCGATGGTCGTCACCTCGCCGCTGACGTCGCCGACGGTCACCTCGTCGCCGGGGTTGAAGTCCGGGTCGCGGAGCAGGTAGACGCCGGCGACGGCGTCCGCGATCATCCCCGAGAGCGCGTAGGAGACACCGAGCGCGACGAAGCCGGCGGAGGTCCCCAGTGCGGCGGCGAGCTCGGAGAGCCCGACGACCGAGAGGAAGGAGAGGGCGACCGCGAACCAGAGCAGGACGGCGACGATGGTCGAGAGGAACTGACGGTAGACCGGTGCCTCGCCGGGGAGTGCCCGCGTAAGGACCCGCCGGACCACGACCATCACGAGCTTCACCAGCAGGCTGGCGAGCACGAGGAACACGATGCCGGCCAGTATCTTCGGAAGTGCCTCGGTGATATCCGTGACGAACAGGTCGAGCGAGCGCTGGACGACCTCGACGACGCCGGTCGGTGGGTCGGGCTGGTCCTGCATGGCCAGTTCCTCGACCGCGGGGGTGGTAAAACTATAGCCGACCCCAGCGACGGTCGGACGCGGCGACGGACGTGGGAGGCGGTCGGCTCCCGGGGCGCTGGACGCCTTCGCCACGGGTCGGCAAGGTAGCTTTTTCCCGCGACGGGCTGATTCACCCGGTATGCAGGACGCACCACAGGTGGGCGAACTCACACCGCCGAACCGTACGCTGATGGGGCCCGGGCCGAGCGACGTCGACCCGCGGGTGCTCCGTGCGATGAGCACACCGCTCGTGGGCCACCTCGACCCCTCGTTCATCGAGGTCATGGACGAGGTGCAGGACCTGCTCCGGTACACGTTCCGGACCGACAATCAGTGGACGATTCCGGTGTCGGGCACCGGGAGCGCGGCCATGGAGGCGGCCATCGGCAACGTCGTCGAACCCGGTGACACGATGCTCGTCCCGACGAACGGCTACTTCGGTGGTCGGATGGCCGAGATGGCCCGCCGCGCCGGCGGCGATGTCGTCCACGTCGACGCGCCGTGGGGCGAACCGCTCTCGCCCGCGGACGTCGCCGACGCGTTCGCCGAGCATCAGCCCGACGTGTTCGGCTTCGTCCACGCCGAGACGAGTACCGGAGTCCGCCAGCCCGACGTGTCAGAACTCACCAGCATCGCCCACGGGCACGACGCCCTCGTCGTCGCCGACAGCGTCACCAGTATCGGCGGCGTGGAACTGCGCGTCGACGAGTGGGGTATCGACGTGGCCTACGCCGGCCCGCAGAAGTGTCTCTCCTGTCCACCGGGTGCGTCGCCGCTGACGCTCAACGACGACGCGATGGACAAGGTCCTCTCCCGCGAGGAGCCCGCACGCTCCTGGTACCTCGACCTCTCGCTGCTGGAAGGCTACTGGGGCGAGGAGCGCGCGTACCACCACACGGCACCCATCACGAACGTCTACGCGCTCCGCGAGGCGCTCCGACTCGTCGCCGAGGAGGGCATCGAGAGACGGTGGCAGCGTCACGAGCGCATGGCCGGGGCGCTGAAGGCCGGCGTGGAGGCGATGGGGCTGGAGATGAACGCGCCCGACGAGTACTGGCTCCCGAGCCTGAACGCTGTCCGTGTCCCCGCCGGCGTCGAGGACGGACAGGTCATCTCCCGGCTGCTCGACGAGTACGACCTCGAGATCGCCGGCGGTCTCGGCGACCTCTCCGGCGAGATATTCCGCATCGGCTGCATGGGCCACTCGGCGCGGCCGAAGAACGTCACCTACCTCGTCAACGCGCTCGGGAGCGTGCTGGAAGAGGAGGGCGCAGACGTCGACCCTGCCGCTGGCGCTGCGGCGACCGCGAAGAAGCTGTAGCGGGGCGCGTTATCTGTCCCCGGTCAGATGGCGGGCGGTGCGCGCTCGACCTGGTAGTCGGCCTCCTCGTCGACGCCGATGACGGCCCACTCGTACTCCGGGTCGGTCTCGCGGACGCGACGGCGGACCGTGTCGGCGTGTTCCGCTCGGGTGACGAAACAGCGATACGAACCGGGCGAGGTGGACTCGGGCGGATTGGGCAGGTCCTCGGTGGCGGTCACGTGGACGACTTTCCAGTCTCGTTCCGCGCGGACTTCGTCGCCGTCTGTCGTGACGGTGTAGCCGAGGCGGCTGAAAATCGACTCCGCTTCCTCCCGCAAGTGCCGATTCGTGTTAACGGGGCACATTCGGTAGCTACTACCACGGCCACGGTAATAAGCGTTCACCCAAGCTACCAATCGGAAAGCCGTCGACGGGCGCTGTGGTGCCGGAATCCCGCTGGTGACCGATTCGAGCGGCTCGCCGCCGGAGGCTGGCGGAGCGACCGGTCACTCACTCGTGAGCCGCGTCCCACTCGGTCGCCTTGCGGAAGTTCTCGCAGACGTTGCACTGGATGCGGCCCATCGAGTCCATCGCGTTGTCGACGGTCTCGCAGTTCGCACAGAACCAGCCGTACTTGCGCTCCCGGTCCGGCGTCCGGTAGACGACGAAGAACGGTGCCTTCGAGCCGCGGTCGCCCTCACGCCGGTCCACGTACACCGTCTCACCGTCGGCCGTCCGCAGCTCCTCCAGCGCGTGCTCGCTCATGCGACGGCTTTGGGGATAGGGTCGCTTAGGTCTGTTCGTCTCGACGGGGAGAACCGTTTTGAACACGGCCGAACGAGCCACGGATATGACCCTCCGACTGCTGCACTACGCCGATCTGGAGGCCGCCTACGACGTGCCCGAACGGGTCGGGCGGCTCGCGACCGCCATCCGCAAGCGCCGCGACGACCGCACCGTCGTGACGGGCGGTGGCGACGACACCGGGCCCTGTGTCGTGGACTTCGAGAGCGACGGCGGCCACGCCGCGACGTTCCTCGACGCGGTCGAACCGGACGTGGAGACGTTCGGCAATCACGAGTTCGACGGGCCGACGGAGAGCGCCCGCCGGCTGGCCGGGGAGACGCCGCCGACCTGGCTCACCGCGAACCTCTCCGAGGCCGACGGCCGCCGGTTCGCGGCCGAGGCGACCGAGCCCTGGACCGTCGTCGACACCGCGGCGGGCCGGGTCGGTCTCTTCGCCGTGACCACGCCAGTGCTCGGCGACATCAAACCCGACCTCGAACTCGACATCCGGGACCCGGTCGCGGCGGCGACCGAGGCGGTCGACGCCCTGCGGGACGCCGACGCGGAGACCGTCGTCTGCGTCTCCCACTGCGGCGACGACGAGCCCATCGCCCGCGCCGTCGACGTGGACGCGGTGCTCGGGGGCCACGTCCACGAACCCCGCGACGAGGTCGTGGCGGGGACCCGACTCGTGCGTCCGGGTGCGGCCGGTGAACATCTCGTCGAGGTCCGCATCGACGACGGCGAGACGGAGACGCGGTTCCACGACGTGACCGACCACGAGCCGGACCCGGCGCTAACGGGCGAGCTCCGGGGCCAGCTCGACGCGCTCGGTCTCGACGAGGTCGTGACCCACGTCGACGGCAGCGTCGACCGTCGCGCCCGCGAGCCGTCGCCGGTCGGGACGTTCGTCGCCGAGTCGTTCCGGCGGGCCGGCGACGCGGACGTGGGGCTGGTGAACAGCCGGACGATGCGGGACTGCGGCGTCCCGCTCTCGGGTGCCGTCCGCCGCGTCGACCTGCACTCGCTGGTGCCGTTCCCCACCGGGCTCGTCACGGTCGAACTCGACGGCGACGAGCTCCGGTCGGTCGTCCGGGAGGCCGGCGAGGAGCACCGGGACCAGGACGGAGCGCGGTGGAACGGCCAGTTCGCCGGCCTCGACGTCGTCTGGGACGCCGACCGGGACGTGCCCGCGGAGCTGTCGGTCCGTGGCGAGCCACTCGCCGACGACGCGACCTACCGGCTCACCACCATCCCCTACCTCGTCGTCGAGGACATCGAGTTCCCGACGCTGACGGAGGACCAGGTCGTCGCCGAGCCCGGAACCATCCACGAGGCGATGGTCGCGCACGCCGAACGGGCAGGTATCCCCACGGAGCCGGTTGAGTGGTTCCAGCGCGTCGACGGGCCGTAACGGCCGCCTCCGAGCGCGCGGGGGGTCCTGACAGGGAAGGAGAACGCTCATGACCCGATGGCCGCACGGCTTCACTATGTCCCTCCGTATCCTCCACTACGCGGACGTCGAGCGAGCGCCGGACGACCCGGAACTGCTCGCACGACTCGTCGGCCTCGTCCGCGAGCGCCGCGACGAGGAGACGCTCGTCTTCGGCGCGGGTGACAACCTCGGTCCGGGCGTGCTCTCGCTCGTGACCGACAGCCGCCACGCCCTCGACTTCTTCGACGCCGTCGAGCCCGACGGCGACACGTTCGGCAACCACGACTTCGACCGCGGCCCCGAGGTGACCCGCGACGTCGTCGCGGACTCCCCGATGCCGTGGATCTGTGCCAACGTCCACGCCGACGGCGAGCTGTTCGCCGCCGACGAGGGCGTCGTCCCGTGGACCGTTCTCGAGACTGACGAGCACCGCGTCGGCGTGACCGGTGTCGCGAACCCGGACACACCCGACATGAACCCGGACGCCAGGGGGCTCACCTTCGCAGACCCCGTCTCGACCGCCGGCGAGGCGGTCACCGAACTGCGCCAGCGGCAGGTGGACCACGTCGTGGTGCTCTCACACTGCGGCGACGACACGGCCCTCGCCGAGCAGCTCGACGTCGACGTCGTCCTGGGCGGACACGCCCACGAGGAGTACATCGATACGGTGGCGGGAACACTGCTCGTCCGCGCCGGCTCGAACGCCTCCGGGCTCTCGGAGGTCGTCTTCGAGGACCGCCCCCGGGGCTACCGGCTGCCGACCCGCGACGCCCCGGTCGCAGCGGACCTCCTCGACGCGCTCGATACCCGTCGTCTGGAGGCGGGCCTGACGGACGAAGTCGCCAGCCTCGACGAGCCAGTATCGGTCGACCGGGCCGACACGAAGCAGGGCGAGAGCCGCGTCGGCAACCTCGTCACCGACGCCTACCGATGGGCCGCAAACGCCGACATCGCGGTCCACTCGTCGGGCGGCCTCCGACCGACCGACCCGCTCGCCGGCGACGTGACGGCGGCCGACGTCATCGGCCTCTGCCCGTTCGAGAACGAGCTGGTGTCGGTCCGCATCACCGGCGAGCAGGTCAGACGGACCGTCCACGATGCGGCCCTCGCCCAGTACGGCGACGAGGTGCCGGCGCACTGGTTCGGCCACCTCAGCGGCCTCTCGGTCGTCTGGGACGACGTGGCCGACGAGGCACGGGAGATACACGTCGGCGGCGAGCCGCTCGACCACGACGCGACGTACACGCTCGCGACGAGCGGCTACTACGTCGAATCCTCCCACCTGTTCGACGGGTTCGGACCCGAAGATATCGTCGACAGACACGGCCAGCAGTACGACGCGGTCGTCGAGTACGCACGGCAGAACGACGTCTCTCCACGTATCGAGGGCCGGGTTCGGCGACCGACACTCGACGACGTTCGGGACGGCACGCCCGACGACGTGCCGAGCTGAAGGTCGCGCCGGCCACCCAGCCAGCGAAGGCCCTGCCGGAACGACACGTTCATACTGGGACACCCGCTACCGGGAGTGGATGTCTCCCCGTCTGCTCCACTACTCCGATGTCGAGAACGCCTACGACGACCCCGACCGAATCGGGCGGCTCGCCGGCACGCTCGCGGCCCTCCGCGACGACGACGCGCTCGTCGTCGGCTCCGGCGACAACACCTCCCCCGGGGTGCTCTCGCTCGTGAACGAGGGTCGACAGGCGCTCGATTTCTTCCACGCCGTCGACACCGACGTGGAGACCTTCGGCAACCACGACTTCGACTACGGGCCCGAGGCGACCCACGACCTCGTCGCCGACTCGCCACAGACCTGGGTCTCCGCGAACGTCCGAGACGGCGACGACCGCTTCGCGGCCGGCGAGACCGAACCGTGGACCGTCCGCGAGGTCGACGGCGCGCGCGTCGGCTTCTTCGGCGTCACCGACCCGAAGACGCCGTCGATCAATCCGAACGCGACCGAACTCCACTTCACCGAACCGATCGCTGCGGCCGAGGAGGCGGTCGCGGCGCTCCGTGACGCTGGCGTGGACTACGTCGTGGCGGTCTCCCACCTCGGCCGCGGCGACGAGGAGCTCGCCGTCTCGGTCGACGTCGACGTGGTCCTCGGTGGCCACGTCCACAGCGTCGTAGAGGAGTGGATCGACGACACGCTCCTCCTTCGCCCCGGCGTCAACGCCGCCGCCGTCTACGAGGTCGAACTCGGGCCCGACGGTCCGTCGGCCATCCGCCACGACCCGATGGACGGCAACCGTGACGAGGCGCTCGCGGACACCCTCCGCGACCGGATGAGTGCGGCCGCTCTGGACGAGGTCGTCGGCCACGTCGACGAGCCCATCGAACGGACGAACTCGGCGGCGTTCCGCGGCGAGAGCCGCATCGGGAACTTCGTCGCCGACGCCTACCGCTGGGCGACCGAGGCCGACGTCGGCCTCCAGAACTCCGGCGGCATCCGCGAGGGCGACGCGCTCGACGGCGAGGTCACCATCGCGGACCTCGTCAGCGTCGTCCCGTTCCAGGAGCCCGTCGCCATCGCGGAGGTCTCCGGCGCGGAGCTGCGCGACGTGTTCCGCGAGGCCAGCGGCGCGAACCTCGCGTTCGGCGAGCTCGACTGGTGGCACGCCCACCTCAGCGGCGCGTCGGTCACCTGGGACCGGAGCGAGCACGAACTCGTCGACGCCACCGTCGACGGCGAGCCGGTCGACCCCGAGACGACCTACACCGTCGCGACGACGGACTACCTGTTCCACACGGACCACGAGTTCCCGACGCTCGACGAGGACCACCGGGTCGCGCTCCACGACACCCAGTACGAGGTCCTGGCGGCGTACGCCCGGTCGGTCGGCGTCGACCCGTCGGTCGACGGCCGCATCGTCTGGCGTCGTGATTGAGAAGATTTACGCGGTTCCGTGGACTTCCTCATACCGATGACCCGCGTCGTCGTCCCCGTCCGGTATCCGCTGAGCAAGCACTCCAGAGCCACGCTCGAATCTGCCATCGACATCGCGACGGAACGCGACGCTGCGCTGACGGTCCTCCACGTCGACCTCTACCAGAACGGCAAGCGCGTCTCCCGAGCCGACCTCAAGCGGGCAACCGAACGCGAGTTCGGGACCGTCCCTCACGCCCGGTACGTCGTCCGCCGTGGGTTCCTCGTCGAGGAGACCATCCTGGACGAAGTCGCCGCCGAGGGTGCGGACGTGGTCGTCATCGGCTCGAAGCAGGTAGGCCGGTGGCACCGCATGCTCCGCAAGGTCGTGGACGAACCCGACATCGACGACTACCTCCGGCGGAACCTCGACTGCGAGGTCCTCACCGTCGAGGCCCAGTAATCACTCCTCGCGTTCCTCCGGAGCCTGTCCTGCACGTCCAGTGGGCTGGCCCTCACGCTGCATCTCCACCGGGAGCGAGCCGCTCGTCTCGTCGAAGACCACGTGGGAGTGCGGGTACGGGATGTGGACATCCGCGTCTTCGAGCTGGGCCCACACCCGTTCGTTCACCTTCGAGCGCACTGTCATGAGCTTGTACGGCTCCTTCGCCCAGTAACGGAGGACGAGCTGCACGCCGTGGTCGGCGTACTCCTCAATGTAACACGTCGGCGCGGCCGGGTAGCGTGCCGACCCGATTCGGATGTCCGGACCACCCGTGATGACCTCGTCGACCCTCCTCGCTGCGGTCTCCATCAGATTCCGGGCCTCGTCAAGGTCACCCTCGTAGGTGACGGTGAGCTTCAGCGAGAGCCGCGTGCGCTCGTCCTCGGCCGAGTAGTTGACGACGTCGCGGTCACGGATGGAGGAGTTCGAGATGACGATGAACGTGTTGTCGAGCGTGAAAATCTTCGTGTACCGGATGGTGATGTCCTCGACGAACCCGCGGGTGTTCGTGTCGGAGATCTCGATCATGTCGCCGATCTCGTAGGGCTGGTCGGCGAGGACGAAGACGCCGTTGATGATGCTCCCGACGATGGGAGCGAGGACGATACCGAGCACCGCGGAGAACACACCGACTGAGAGGAGTATATCGCTCCCACGGAAGCCGACGATGGCGAGTGCGATTCCGACCGCGACGAGCATTATCGCCAGCCGGACCGATCTGAGGACCGTCTGGGTGATGCTCGGCCGCTGGATGCGGCGGGCGATGGTGCGCCCGAACAGCCGGATGGCCAGCTTGGAGCCGTACAGCCCGATCACCAGCACCAGCACGGCCATCCCGTACTCGATCAGCCACCCCGGAATCCCCTCTGGAAGCAACTGCTCGACGAGCCGAACGCCTTCCTGAGTCGCACTGTCCGTGGTCGTCGTTCCGTTCCCGGTGGTCGTGGTTCCGCCAACCTGGGCGACCAGTCCGGGTATCATATCCCAGCCCTCTCGCTGCCCCGAAATAAGGGTTGGGACCCCGGCCGACGCGGGACCTGCTCCGGGATTTATCGCTGGCAGGGACGTACTGGTAGTATGGCTACGCAGACCATCGATGACGTGCGGTTCGACGTGTCGCACGACGAGCCGGTCTCGGACGTCGTCGTCGCCGGGTTCTCGCAGTTCGGACTCGCCGGACTCACCGCCGTCGACTACCTTGTCGAGCAACTGGAACTCGAACAGACCGGCCACATCGTGGCGCAAGACCTGCCCTCCATCACGCCGTTCGACGACGGCGTTCCGCGCCACAGTACCCGGCTGCTCTCGCGGGACGACCTGAACCTGACCGTACTGATGTCCGAGCTGTTCGTCCCCGTCTGGGCCGCGAAGCCGTTCGCACGCGCAGTGCTCGACTGGACCGAGACGAACGCCGTCGAGGAGGTCGCCATCCTCTCCGGCGTGCCGGTCCCGCACGGGCCGGAGGACCATCGCACGTTCTACGTCGCCACCGAGGACTACCGAAGCGGTCGGCTCGAAGGGAGCGAGGTTTCACCGATGCCCAACGGCTTCCTCGACGGGGTGAACGCTGCGCTCGTCGAACGCGGCATGACCTCGTCGCTCGCCGTCGGTGTCTACGCCACGCCGGTCCACGCACAGGCACCCGACGTGGACGCCGCGTTGAACCTGCTCGACGCCGTTGGGGCAGTGTACGATCTCGACCTCGAAACCGGTCCCCTGGAGGAGTTCGCGGAGCGCGTCGCCCAGTACTACGCCGAACTCGCGGAGCGCCTCGAGGCTGTCCCGGAACGCGACACGCCGGACGACCGGATGTACATGTGACGCTCTGACAGGAGCCCGTTTCGGAACAGCGTGCTACTCGAATTTCAGTAAATGGTTTAACGCTCCCCCCGAGTTGATACAGTATGCCATCCGACGACCTCCGTGGGACGATGGAGCGCGTTGGGGAGCGGTTCAATCTCGGGGAGTACGAGATCGACGCCTACCTGACTGTGCTCGAACACGGGCAGCTCACCGCATCGGAGATCGCAGACCGGACCGAGATCCCCCAGCCGCGGGTGTACGACACGGTTCGTAGCCTCTCGGACCGGAGCCTCGTCGAACTGCGCGAGTCCCGACCGATGAAGATCATCGCCGTCGACCCCGACGATGCGTTCTCCGACCTCGAATCCTCGCTCTCGGAGCTCGTCGACGAACTGAACGCCCGGTACACGGCCCCCGCTCGCGACACTGAAGCCGTCTCCCTCGTCAAGTCGCGTTCGACCATCCTCCGCTACCTGGAGGAGGTCATCGACGCCGCCGAGTACGAACTCGCGCTGTCGCTCACGCCCGACCTGCTCGAACGCTTCGAGGACCTCCTGGCGAACCGCCACCATCAGGGCATCAGCATCGAACTGCTCGTCACCCCGGCCGCCGGGGCACCGGACCCCGACGAGTTCGACTACGACCGCATCGCGACGACGGTCAGGGTTCGCCGCGGCATCACGACCCCCGTCATGGCCGTCGCCGACGGCTCCTACTCCATCTACGCCACGCAGGACGCGCTCCGGGACGACCAGGACCGCTACGGCGTCATCTTCAACCGCTCCGCCCTCGGCTTCCTCGTCTCCGGCTTCTTCGGGACGGTGCTCTGGACGACCGCCGACGAGGTGTTCGCCGACGGCGAGAACCGGCCGTTCCCCCGGCGCTACTCCTCCATCCGGCGCGCAGTGAAGGACCTCATCGAGGAGGGCGGCGAGTTCTACGCCACCATCGAGGGGCGAGACGTCGAGACCGGCACGCCCAGACTCGTTCGTGGGCAGGTCACCGACATCGACTTCGAGATGACCGAGGAGGTCGCCGGACTCACGCTCGAGACCGACGACGGTGTGGTCACCGTCGGTGGCCAGGTTGCGGCCTACGAGGACGTCGAAGCCCACGAGATAACCATCGGTCGGGACGAGCCGCCGGCAGTCGACCGCTAGCTCAGAACTCCATCACGCCTTCGTCCGTTATCGCACGCTCCAGTAGCGACACCGGCGTCGAATCGTAGGCGGGGTTGCGCACGTCGAAGCCCTCCGCTGGCTCGCGCATCACCTCGCTGGGCGACCGGAACTCGTTCTCGAAGACGAAGCCGCTCTCGATGACCTTCGAGCTGGAGCCGACGACACTCACCGGCACGTCGCAGTGGTCGGCAGTCGCCGCGATGGTGTACGTACCGACGCGGTTGTACAGCGTGTCCCCGACGATGCAGTCCATCCCGACGAACACCTCGTCGCACTCCTCGAGGTAGTACCCCGAGGCGGCGTCGGTCAGGAGATGCGTCTCGACGCGGTCGTTGCCGACGAGTGTCCGGGCCGTCTTCCGGCCGAGGTACCGGGGACGGGCCTCCGTAACGAACATCTCGACGTGTGCGCCGTCGCGCGTCGCGAGCTCGACGGCCTCGAGCACTGTCGAGGAGTAGTCGTGGGTGAGGATGGTGCTCCCGTCCTCGATGTGCTCCGCCGCGCGCTCGGCTGCCCCGCTCTTGCCGTGTTCGACGGACTCGACGACGCGCTCGACCGCCTCGCTCGTCGTCGCCTTGACATCCTCGACGTCCTCGCTGTCGGCCGTGCTCACCGTATCGACCACCTCCCGCATCGCGTTGTGCAGGGAGGCGTGGGACGGGTTCGCCCGTTGGAGCGCCCTCGCGTTGCGGTCGAGTGCCCGCTCGTACTCCTCGACGGTCGCGAACTCGCGGTCGAGCAGCTCGAGCAGGGCGCGGGTCGCCTTGACGGCGACGACCGAGGAGGAGTGGGTCTGCATCTCCTCGATCTCCTCGACGGTCTCGTCTATCATGGTCGAAACGTCGCCGCTCGGTGTCAAAGACCTTTCCACTGTGACGGGAGGCCGCGGAGCTAAGTCCGTCCGGGGCGTACTGCAGGTATGGTCTCCGTCACCTACTACTGTCCCTACTGCGAGGCGCTGACGAGCCTCGAACGCGACGCCTACATGGCCGACAAGTGCGTCACGAAGGAGCCGCTCGCGGGCTGGGAGTACGCGTCGACCACCGGCGAGTACGAGGCGGCCGACGGTGTCGAGTTCGTCTGTCTCGGTGATGCCGACGACGAGGCGGATGCTGGCTGTGGCCGCACGTTCTACCTCAGTTTCGTGAAGTACGAGGCGGGCGAGCCGGTCGAGCATCGCGTCCCGGACATCGACAAGCCCCGGTTCGACTTCCTGCGCTGACGGGTGACAGGTAGCCGCCAGCCGGATGCTTTTGTGGCGTCACCCCCGATACCGAGGTGATGGACGACGAGATACTCGACGAGCAGCGCGAACTCGTCCGCGTACTCGAAGCGCACGGCTGGGACGTGACGGAGTCTGAGCTATCGGTGTACGAGAGCCCGTGGGAGGAGGACGACACCCCGGAAGCGACCATCACGCTCACCGCACGCCGGCAGTTCCCCGAGAGCGACGTGCCCGAAGGGGCTGGCGGGGGCGACGATGACGACGACAACCCCTATCGGCTGAAGTAGCGGGCGCTCGCGGTCGGTTGGCGAACAGGCGGCACGTGTCGGACCGCATCCGGCGTGCCGCGCAACCACCCGGACCGGAGTGCGGCGTGGGTCACACCACGCCTGGTCTGGCCCCGGCTTCGCACTTGAATGGCCGGACGGCCGGCGGCGAGTTGCCGCCGCTCAGTCCTTGATGCTGCAGACGGGGAGCGTGCGTGCGACCTGGCCGCCGATGCCGAGCGCCTCGCTCCCCGGACGACCTCGCCGACGTTCCTCATGGCGTGTTCTCGTCGGTCATATCGGCCTCTGTCTGTCGGTCGTCGTCGTCCGCGTCCTCCGCCGTCGTGGCATCGCCACCGAGCTCGTGCTCCTCGCGCGCACCGGCCTGTCGCCGGCCGCCGGTCTCGATGTCGAGGTCGCCGTCGGGGACGACTTCCTCCGCCGTCTGTTCGGCTTCGTCCGCCGTCTCCTGGTCGAGTACGTCCGGTTCGACCTCGGGCTCGGCCGCCGTCCCAACGTCGTTCTCGGCCTGCTCGAACGCGGCCATCTGACTGAGTTCCGCCTCGGTGAGGTTGTCGGGCTCGCTCGGGTCGCCACCGGTCGCGACGCCGGTCGTCACGATAGTCCGGATGCCCTCCTCGACGGACATGTCGACGTCGACGACGCGATGTTCCGGCACGTGGACCAGATTGCCACCCATCACGGGGTTCGGTGCGAGCGGGAGGAAGAGCGTGACCATGTCGTTCCGGCCGACGGCCTCCTGAAGTGGCTGCGGGGTCGAGGTGGTGAGGAAGCCGATCGTGTACGTCTCCTCCTGCGGGAACTCGACGAGTTTGACGTCCCGGAAGTTCCGTTCCTCGCTCTGGACGATGACCTCGGACATCTCGCGGAAGCTGTCGTAGATGGAGCCGAAGCCGGGGATGCGCGCGACGAAGCCATCGACGTACGAGATGGCGAGCTCCCCGTACCGAAACCGGGTGAGAAAGCCGATCGTGAGCACGAGCAGGACGACGAACAGGATGGTCAGCGTCTGGACGACCAGCACCGAGACGCCCTGGCTCAACCCTGCCTCCCCGAGCGCGACGACGACGGCGTCGAGGAAGGTGAAGAGGTAGCCCGCGAGCACGTTCAACACGAACAGGGTGACGATGAGGGGGATCACGACCGCGAGCCCGGCGATGAATGCGTCCTGAACCACGTCCAGTGGTGAGAACCGTCCCGCGTCAGCCTCTCCGTCCCCTGAGGAGTTCATTCGTAGGGTGGAGGGCCGGCGCCTGTGAAAGCCTTTCCCCAAACTCTCGTGGTCCCGCTCGGGTGCCGGTGGAATTATATCGCCGTGTCCCGGAGCTTCACGACAGTGAGCGTCAACGTCGACACGCGCGTCGTCTCTCCCGGAAGCGACGAGTACGTCGAGGATGCGTGGCGCCTGAAAGAGCGCATCCGCCGGGATGAGGACGTACTCAAGCAGCGAAAGAGCTTCTTCACCGACGCGTATCGCCGGTCGAAGGTCCACCTCTTCCTCGACGAAGGCAAGGACCGGCCGGTCATCGGGTTCGCCGCAGTCCGCCGCGACGGTTACATCCTCTTTCTGGCGGTCGACCCGAGCTACCGTGGTGAGGACATCGGGAAACGACTCGTCGCCCGCGTCGCCGAGGAGCACCGCACCGTGACGTGCCACGCACGCACCAGCAACGAGAACGCGCTCCGGTTCTACGAGCACCTCGGCTTCGACATCAAGCGACGCATCGACAACTACTACGAGGACGGCGGCGACGCGTACTACCTGAAACTCGGGGACGACGTGAGCATCACGGGGCGGCTCTCCGAGTTCATGCGTCGCTGAGACGGGCCGACTCCGCAAGGTTTGTACGACCCCCTTCCGAACCAACGAGAGCCATGAACGAGCGCACCCGACGATACCTCCGCGGTCGCTTCGGCGACCACTACCGGGGGACGGAGCTCTCGCCCCCGCCCGAGCCGAACGAGCGCGAGTGGGGGTACATCACCTGGTCGTCGGGTGGCACGACGATGATCCGCCATCACTCCTGGATGGAGGTCGGGGACCTTCGCACGTTCCTCACGGACGAGCGCCCGCGACACGTCTACTTCTCCGCGGGCCGGTACGACGACCCCGGCGCGGGCTCGATGTCGAAGAAGGGCTGGCGCGGGTCGGACCTTGTGTTCGACCTGGACGCCGACCACCTGCCGGGGGTCGACCCGGACGAGGACAGCTACGGCGAGATGCTCGCGGTCTGCAAGGACGCCCTGTTGCGGCTGCTCGACCTGCTCGAAACCGACTTCGGCTTCGAGGACCTCACCGTGGTCTTCTCCGGCGGCCGGGGCTACCACGTGCACGTCCGCGACGACGGCGTCGATGAGCTGGACCGCGGCAACCGCCGCGAGATCGTGGACTACGTGATGGCCAACCAGGTGGACTTCGAGTCGCTGGTCAACCGCGAGTCCGTCGCCGGGCTGGGGCTGAAGAACCCGACCGACAAGCGCAGCCTCGACACGACGGGTGGCTGGGGTCGGCGCGTCCACGACCGGCTGCTGGCGTTCGTCGACGAGGTGCGCGAGCTACCCGACGAGGAGGGCCGGGAACACTTGCAGTCCTTCGAGGGCATCGGTGCCGGCCGTTCGAAGAAGCTCGTCGAGGTGCTCGACGACCGTTACGACGAGCTCGCCGCCGGCAACCTCGACGTGCACCCGACGGTCGTCCGGCTCGCCGACATCTTCGCCGAGGAGACGTTCGCGGCCGAGACGGCACCCATCGACGAGCCGGTGACGACGGACATCAACCGGCTCATCCGGCTACCTGGGAGTCTGCACGGCGGGACAGGCCTGGCGGTGACGCGCATTCCGCGTGACGAGGTCGCCGAGTTCGATCCACTGCACGACGCCGTTCCGGAGACGTTCGTCGGGAACGACATCGAGGTCACGGTCGACGAACCGACCGAGGTGGAACTCGGTGGCGGTAGCTTTACGGTGGAGGCAGGCACACAGACTGTACCGGAGTACGTGGGCGTATTCTTGATGGCCCGCGACCACGCCGAGAAGGGGAAAGAATGAATCTCGACGAACTGCGCTCTGCGCTCGACACGGAACGACAGAAGGGTGGCCTCCAGGGGTTGCGCGACTCCTTCTACCAGGAGGTCGCGGAGTTCGTCGAGGAGCTGAAAGCGGAGCGCGACCGGGTGGCCGCGGAGTCTGACGACCCGTTCGGCTCGCCGGAGGTCCAGCGGCTCACCGACCAGATCGACACTGCGCGGTCGACCGCCGAATCGCTGTACGAGCGCCGCCTCGGCAAGCTGGTCAAGCAGGCCAGCCTCGCGGCCGCCGACATGGCGAGCATGGACCAAGTCAAGGGCCTCACCGACGAGGAGCACGCCCTGTACGACGACCTCGTCGACCGCATCGAGGGCAACAAGGACCACATGTTCGACGTCATCGCCGGCGAGGCGACGTCGCCGCCAGCCGTCGCGGACGAGGAGTCGCCCGCACACCACCCCGAGGACGGGATGGCGACGGAGGCGGGCGGGTCGTCGGCTGCACCCGAGGCGGGCGGTCGGGAGACGGCCGACCCGACGGCGGCGGCCGAGACGGACAGTTCGACGGCTGCACCAGCGGACGACGAGCCAGCGCCGGACGACGACCGCGCGCCCGACGTTGCAGCCGCGGAGGCGAGTGCGGTCGCGGGCGCCGACGAGACCGACCCGGGAGCCGACGGCGTCAGCGCCGCGGACGTGATGGGCGAGACACCATCGACCAGTGAAGACCCGTCACCCGGGGACGCGGCCACGGACGGTTCGGGCGTCGCGGCACAGTCCACGGACCAGCCGGCCGAGCCGGTTCCGGCCGGCGGCGCAGCCGAGTCGACGAGCAGCGACGACGCGGCGGGACGCGGTGTCGGCGAGCCCGGCGACGACGGCGGGGCGACTGTCGAACGGACGACGGTCCGCATCACCGACGAGGTCGGAGAGATATTCGGCGTCGACCAGCGCGAGTACAGCCTCGGCACGGACGACGTGGTGACGCTCCCGACGGCGAACGCCGAACCCCTGCTCGACCGCGAGGCCGCGGAACGACTCGACTGAGTCGTCGTTCACTGACACGCCCTCACATCCCTCCAGTAGGTTCTTGCACCGGTGCTCCGTAGCCGGTGGCATGAGGGAGACGGACGCTGCGACTGCGGCCGCGGGCGACGCCACAGCGACGACTGGAACGGTCGAGGCCATCCACCTCGCGCCCGAGTCGGGCGAGCCGGTCGAGCCCGTCGAACGGGTCGAGGCCGTCGCCGAGGCGGGACTACGTGGCGATCGCTACTTCGACGAGAGCGGAACGTTCTCCGACGGCACGCCCCGTGGCATCACGCTCATCGAGGCGGAGGCCATCGAGGCCGCCGAGAGCGACTACGGCGTCGAGCTGCGTGACGGGCGACACCGCCGGAACGTGACGACACGGGGGGTCGCACTGAACCACCTCGTCGACGAGGAGTTCCGCGTCGGCGACGCGGTCTGTCGCGGCGTCGAGCTCTGCGAGCCCTGCTCGTATCTGGAGGGACTCACTGAGGACGGCGTCGCCAGCTCGCTCGTCCACCGGGGCGGCCTGCGTGCGACCATCGTCGAGTCCGGCGTGCTGGCGGTCGGTGACACCGTCGCGCCGGAGTGAGCGCTCGCCGGAAGCGAAATCCGTTTTACCCGTCGTTGCCTTCCAGCGTCTATGCTCGACGTTGGCGCGGCGGCTCCGGACTTCGAACTCCCGGACCAGAACGGCGACCTCGTATCGCTCTCGGACTACCGCGGCCAGAAAGTCGTCCTCTGGTTCTACCCCCGGGCGAACACCGAGGGCTGCACGATGGAGGCTTGCTCGTTCCGCGACAACTGGGACGCCTTCGAGGACCGCGACATCGCGGTGCTCGGGGTCAGCGACGACGAGGTCGCGGATCTCAAGGAGTTCGAGGCGGACCACGACCTGCCAGTGCGCCTGCTCTCGGACGAACACGGCGAGGTCGCAACCATCTACGACTCCTACGGCGAGAAGCAGCTGTTCGGCAACACGTTCGACGGCGTCTTCCGGAACACGTACGTCATCGACGACGAGGGCACCATCGAACTCGTCTACGACGGTGTCGACCCCGAAGAGCACGCCGAGGAGATCCTCGCGGACCTCGACTGAGCGTTACTGGAACGTCCGACCGATCTGCTGTTCCTCGGCCACGACGTCCTCCCGGCCGAAGCGCTGCTCGATCTCCTCGTAGCGTTCCTTGACCTCCTCGGTGACGCTCGCAGTCACCTCGTCCAAGGCCTGCTCGAAGTGGTCGGCGGTGATGCGGACGTTGCCGACCGAATCGGCCATCTGCTCCGGTTCGACGGAGTTGATGAACTCGCGGGTCGCTGCGAGCGACGCCTCGCGGCAGACCGCCTCGATGTCTGCACCCACGTAGCCCTCGGTCTGCCTCGCGTACTTCTCGAGGTCGACGTCGTCCGCGAGCGGCTTGTCGCGGGTGTGCACCTCGAAGATGCGCTTGCGACCGTCCTCGTCGGGAACGGGGACGTGGACGTGACGGTCCAGTCGGCCGGGGCGCAGCAGCGCGCCGTCCATCAGGTCCGGGCGGTTCGTCGTGGCGATGACGACGACGTCCTCCAGGTCCTCGAGCCCGTCCAGCTCGGTCAGGAGCTGGGAGACGACGCGTTCGCCGACGCCGGAGTCACCGGTCCGGCTGCCACGTTCCGTGGCGATGGAGTCGATCTCGTCGAAGAAGATGACCGTCGGGGCGTTCGAGCGCGCCTTGTCGAACACCTCGCGGACCCCCTTCTCCGACTCGCCGACGTACTTGTTCAGCAGCTCCGGCCCCTTGATGGAGATGAAGTTGCTGTTGGCCTCGTTGGCGACGGCCTTCGCCAGCAGCGTCTTGCCGGTTCCCGGCGGACCGAACATCAACACGCCACGGGCGGCTTCGAGGTCCATCGCCTGGAACACGTCGCCGTAGTCGAGCGGCCACTGGATGGTCTCGCGGAGGCGCTCCTTGGTGTCCTCCAGCCCACCCACGTCGTTCCACGTGACGTCGGGGACCTCGACGAACACCTCGCGCATCGCCGACGGCTTGACCGACTTCATCGCCTCCTTGAAGTCCTTCTCGGTGACCTGCAGGTTCTCGAGCACCTCGGCGTCGATCTCCTCCTGTTCGAGGTCGAGTTCGGGCCGGATGCGCCGGAGCGCGTTCATCGCCGACTCCTTGGTCAGGCTGGCGATGTCTGCACCGACGAACCCGTGCGTGTTCTCCGCGTAGTCGTCGAGTTCGACGCTGTCCGACAGCGGCATCCCGCGGGTGTGGACCTGGAGGATCTCCAGGCGGCCACCGGTGTCGGGGACGCCGATCTCGATCTCGCGGTCGAACCGGCCGCCGCGGCGGAGCGCGGGGTCGAGCGCGTCGACGCGGTTCGTCGCCGCGATGACGGTGACCTGGCCGCGCTCCTCGAGGCCGTCCATCAGCGAGAGCAGCTGGGCGACGACGCGGCGCTCCACGTCACCGGAGGCCTCGCCACGCTTCGACGCGATGGAGTCGATCTCGTCGATGAACACGATAGCGGGTGCGTTCTCCTCCGCTTCCTCGAACACCTCGCGGAGCTGCTCCTCGCTCTCCCCGTAGTACTTCGACATGATCTCCGGCCCGGAGATGGTGTGGAAGTGGGCGTCGATCTCGTTGGCGACGGCCTTGGCGATGAGCGTCTTCCCGGTCCCCGGCGGGCCGTGCAGGAGCACGCCCTTGGGCGGTTCGATGCCGAGCTGCTGGAACAGCTCTGGGTGGCGCATCGGCAGCTCGATCATCTCGCGCACCTGGTCGAGCTCGTTGTCGAGGCCGCCGATGTCCTCGTAGGTCACGTTCGGGACGCCCTCGGCGTCGCCCTCGCTGCTGGGGCCGACCTGCTCGGCGGGCGTCTCGGATATCTGGATGTCGGTCGAGTCCGTGATGATGACCGTTCCCGACGGCTCGGTCGAGGCGATCTTCAGCGGGACGGACTGGCCGCTGCCGCCCATCGGACCGAACGAGAGCGAGAACGGGACGGTCTGGCCGCTGGTGACGGCCTGCCCACTGAGCTTGTCACGGACGAGCGGGCCGATGTTCCCGCGGATACGGAGGTTCTGCGGGAGGGCGACGGTCACGTTCGTCGCGGGCTTCACCTCGGCCTTCTCGACCTCGACGCGGTCGTCGATACCGACGTTGGCCTGCTGGCGGAGGCGACCGTCGATACGGACGACTCCCTGGCCCTGGTCCTCGGGGTAGCCGGGCCAGACGCGGGCGACCGTGGTCGCGTCCTGCTTGCCGACGAGACGGATGTAGTCGCCGTTCTCGAGCCCGAGCTCGGCCATCGAGCCTCTGTCGATCGCGGCGAGTCCACGACCGGCGTCCTTCTGTTTGAGGGGTTTGACGGTGAGTTTCATGCACTGACCTCCATCTCGATAGTGAGGACGCCGTTTCTGATAAACGCTTGCGAGACGCCGGGGGCCTCGAGCTCGTACTGCTCGTCCCCGTCGCCGACCACGATGACCGTCTCGCCGATGATGTCGACGGACCCGGTGCCGGCGAACTCGTCGGCGAGGTCCACTGCCACGACGTGGGTGTCGTCGTACGCGTACTGCCGGACGAACAGCTCGTCCGCCGCGGTGAAGTCTTGGATATTCATGATTTCAACTAACCTAAAGTTAGTCGTACTACTATATAAATGATTCGCCGGCGGAACCACCAGACGGTAGCGGGTTCTACTACGGACGGTGTATCTGCGGTTCACGACAGACTTAGGCTTTATGCCCTCGGCCCGGCAACCTGTTCGTATGCAGCAGGTCACACACCACGGTCGGACGACGACGTACGAGAGCTTCGACCGTGGCGGGTCGGGGGAGACGGTACTGTTCGTGCACGGAAGCGGCGGAAGCCGACGGCTCTGGAAGTCACAGGCTCGGCTCGCCGACGAGTTCCCCGTGGTCGCGCTCGACCTCAGCGGCCACGGCGGCGCGAGCGACACCGACGCCAGCGCGGGCTTCGAGTCGCTGTCGGCTTACGCCGACGACGTGCTCGCCGTCGCCGAGGAGGTGGGGGCGAGCGTCCTGGTCGGCAACTCGCTCGGCGGTGCCGTCGCCCTGCACGTCCTGCTCGAGCGCGACGCCGAGTTCGACGGTGTCGTCCTCGCCGGCACGGGCGCGAAGCTGGGGGTACTGGAGGACCTTCGAAACTGGCTCGCGAACGACTTCGAGCGCGCCATCGAGTTCCTCCACGCGGACGACCGGCTGTTCCACGACCCCGACCCGCGGCTCGTCGAACTGTCGACCGAGAGCATGCGAGCCTGTGGCCGGGCGGTCACGGAGCGTGACTTCCGGACCTGCCACGAGTTCGACGTCCGTGGCGAACTCGACGGTCTCGACGTGCCGACGCTCTGTATCGTCGGCGAGCACGACCAGCTGACGCCGCCGCACTACCACGACTACCTCGCGGAGGCCATGAACGGCCGCGTCGCAGTCGTCGAGGGCGCTGCCCACCTCACGATGCTCGAACAGCCCGAGGCGTTCAACAGCGCGCTCGACCGGTTCGTGGCACGCGTACAGGAGTAGACTCAGTAGATGCCGTCGAGGTCGTCCTCGACGTGGCTGTGCTCTTCCGCCGGGAACTCGCCCGACTCCACGGCCTCGCGGTAGGAGTCGACGGCGTCGGCCATCTCGCTCCGCACGTCACCGAACTCCTCGACGAACGACGGCGTCCACGTCGAGAGGCCGACGGCGTCGTCCACGACGAGCACTTGCCCGTCGCAGTCCGGGCCCGCGCCGATGCCGATGGTCGGCATCGACACCGTCTCCGTCACCTCGCGGGCGACGTTGGCCGGTACGTGCTCCAGCACGAGCGAGAACGCGCCCGCCTCCTCGTGAGCGACCGCGAGGTCGAGCATCTCCGCCGCGGCCTCCGCCGTGGTGCCCTGTCGCGCGTAACCCAGCTGGTTCACGCGCTGGGGGGTCAGCCCGAGGTGTGCCATCACCGGGATGCCGAGCTGGCTCATCTGCTCCGTCAGCTCCACCGTGTGGGGCCCGCACTCGAGTTTCACCGCGTGCGCACCGGCCTCCTTCAACATCCGGCCGGCGTTCTCGATGCTCTCCGTCTCGTCGTGGCCGTAGCTCAGGAACGGCATGTCGGCGACGACCAGCGCGTCCTCGGTCGCCCGCGAGACGGCGGCCGTGGCGCTCGCCATCTCGTCGACCGTCACGGGGAGCGTCGACTCGTGGCCGAGCTTCGTGTTCCCGATACTGTCGCCCACCAGGATGACGTCCACGCCCTGCTCGTCGACGATTCTCGCCGTCACCGCGTCGTACGCGGTGAGCATCGTGATCGGGTCGTCACCCGCCTTCTC
Source organism: Haloarchaeobius sp. FL176 (assembly GCF_024609245.1). Classification (GTDB taxonomy): domain Archaea; phylum Halobacteriota; class Halobacteria; order Halobacteriales; family Natrialbaceae; genus Haloarchaeobius. Next base: position 147,629 of record NZ_JANJYH010000001.1, on the reverse strand, counting down.
TCGCACGTCACGCACCGTGGTTCGCATGTCCCGAACTAGCTCGACATCGCTCAAACGCCTGCCGGTTCCGTGACGGCTGGTGGTCACATACCAGGCTCTCTCCCGCTCGAAGATGGGGTCGAGCCCGGAGTTTACACTCGTAGTAAACCGGCGGTCGGGATGGCGTCCACCACCTCCCGACCGCAAAATCGGCAGACCTTACCCACTGGCGGGGTCAGCACCGACTGTGAGCGATGCAGACGCCGAGGCGGACGACCCGGAACCCGCCAGCACCGCCAGCGAAGAGGAGCCGGAACCCGTCAGCAACCCCGAGGAGGTCGTCGACGCAGCCGTGAGAGAGAGCGACGACGAGGGCGTCGACTACGCGTGGGTGATGCGGACGACGTTCGTCGTCACCATCCTCGTGGGTGCACCGCTGGTGACACTGCTCTCGGTACCGGTTTCGCTGCCGACGTGGAACGCGCGCGCCGAGTTCGCCGTCCGGGTCGGTGCCGTGGTCTGGTTCGGCACCGCTATCGGCGTCTATCTCTACGCGTCACGCAAGCGCTGACCGGCGGGTCAGTCGACCCACTGGAAGCCGGTGCCGGCGCGCTCGGCCGTCACCGCGTCGCGTTCCGAGTCGCCGACGAACAGCACGTCCTCGGGCGACAGGCCGAGTCCGTCGACCGCGTGGAGCAGCGGCTCCGGGGCGGGTTTCCAGGTCGAGACCGTGTCGCGGCCGACGACCGGGCCGACGTGCGGGGTGAGGTCGTGGGTGTCGAGCGCGACTCGACAGGCGGCCTCGCAGTTGAGCGAGCAGACGGCGGTGGGGCGGACCTCGCGGACGAGCTCGTCGGCGCAGGGGAGCAGATGCGACTCGCGGGCGCCGTCACACTCGTGGGCCGCGATGGCTGCTTCCACCGCCTCGTAGAGCCCGTGCTCGCGTGCCTCGCCGAGCATCGTCCAGAGGTCCCGGTCGGCCGGCGTGACGCCCGCATCGGTGTACACCGTCTGGACGTCCGCCGCGACCGCGTCCCAGTCGACAACCAGATCGACCAGCGTCCCGTCGAGGTCGTAGACGACGCCAGCGTACTCGCTCCTCATCGACCGTCGCTTGGGTCGAACGCCCGTTGAGCGTGTCGGTTCGGAGCCGGTGGTACCGCCGTCCTGTTCCACCGTGAAACATAGCTTCTTGCCCGTCGCGGCCATCCTCTGATACGTATGTCCTACACGAAAGCCAGCACCGACGACGTGGACTCGGTCGTCCCGGAGGAGTACGGCGGAATGTGGTTCCTCAGGGACGCCCTCGATACCGAGGCGGTGGGCGTGACAATCCTCGAACTCGAACCCGGCGCGAAGGGCAAGGAACACGACCACGAGGGCGACGGCCAGGAGGAGGTGTACGTGGTCGTCGCGGGCGAGGTCGCCATCGACCTCGGCGACGAGACGGTCCACGTCGGCGAACACGAGGCAATCCGACTGTCGGCCGACCAGACGCGCCAGATCCACAACGACGGCGACGAGCGCGCGCAGCTCGTGCTCGTCGGGACCGCTCCGTAACCAGCGGGGAACAGTCAGCCCCGTCCGCCGGCTCCGCAACCGTGAAACCCGTCGCCCGGGTAGGGACGCCCATGATACAGAATCTCGCCGCTGGCGTCCGTGCGTTCACCAGCAACGCCTTCCTGGTCGAGGGCGACCGTCGCGTGCTCGTGGATACGGGTGCGAACTTCGACATCACGGACCGCGTCGCCGAGCACGGTGGCATCGACGCGGTCGTGATGACCCACACGCACGAGGACCACGTCGGTAACCTCGCCGACGTGAAAGCGGAGTTCGACGTGCGGGCCTGGGGGTTCGACACGGACGAACCGGGGGTCGACGAACGGATCGCGGACGAGGAGACGGTCCAGCTCGGCGACCACGAGTACGTCGCCCTGCACACGCCGGGGCACAAGAACGACCACTGCTGCTTCTACAGCGCGGCCGCCGGCGTGCTGTTCGCGGGCGACCTCGTGTTCCAGAACGGGAGCTTCGGCCGTACCGACCTCGAGGAGGGCGACCACGGGTTGCTCGTCGAGAGCATCGACCGGGTCCTCGACGTCGTCGACGACGACCTCGACGAGATGCACGTCGGGCACGGCCCGTCGATGACCGACCGCCCGTACAGTCAGATCGAACTGGCGGCGCGGATGGCCCGGTCTTCGGGGCCCTGACTCAGGAGAGCGCGGCCGTCACGAGCGCCTCGTAGGCGACCTCGTACGCGTCGGCGACCGTCGCCGGGTGGGACCGCTCGTCGCTCGAGAGCGCGGGGAGCCGACAGGTCGCGAGCGGGTCACAGAACGACAGCACGTCTTCGACACGTTCCTCCAGCCGCCCCTCGCGCGGACTGCCGCTGACGGCCTCGCAGGCCCGACCGTAGCGACCGCCGCCATACACCCTGGCGCGCTCCGGCTCGACGACGGCGACCGCGTCGAAGGCGACATCCTGGAGCGGGAGCGCGATGTCCGCGTAGGACTCGACGACCGCCCGGTTGGCCGCCTCGACCGTCTCGCGTATCTCCGCGAGCGCCGGCGCGTGGAGCTGCTCCATCACCGCGTTCAACTCGTCGAGCGTCCCGACGTGGATGGCGTCGTCGAGCGGGAGGTGCTCGCGGGCGTCGTCCGGTACGTCGGCGCGCTCGTTGACGACGAACCGGTCGCCCACGCGGTCGAGCACGAACTGGCGGTGGCTCGCGCCGATGATGCCGGTGTCACTGCCCGGTGCGGGCCGCCACAGCCGGTGGAGCGGGTTCAGGTCCTCGGGAGGGCGGTCGCCCGGACTCGCCGCCGCGAGCCGTTTCGCGTCCTTGCCGTACAGTCGACCGTCGGTGACGGCGGTGAGGTAGTCGTCGTGGTCGAACCAGTGGTCGTTGCCGGCCCGGGGTTTGAACCCGGTGGCGTCGAGGTACTCGCAGAGGCCGGTCGAGAAGGTCGTCTTTCCGGCGTCCACACGGGCGTCGCCGGCGACGAGGAGCCTCATGTGGCGACGCCGTAGTAGCCGGGTTCGTCGTCGGACCGGGGAGTGGCGACGACGAGGTCGTCGGCGTTGCCGATGATCCACGGGATCGCCCAGTCGAGCAGGACATCCTCCGTCTCCGGGTCGAGTTCGGCGTCGGGCTCGATCCCCTGCAGGAGGCGAGCGATCTCGTAGACGGTGTACATCTGGTCGGCCTCGAGCAGCTCGTCCGGCTCGTAGAAATCACACGGGTGGAGATCGTCGAATTCTGACTTCGCGGTGGGCATGCGGCCCCGTAGGTCCGTGCCCGACCTAAAGCGTGTGGTCCACGGCGGCCGCTGGTCGTGAGTATCGTCGAACGGGATCGGGGCTCAGAGCCGCGGTCCCGTTCGAGCAAGGGACGGCCCGTCCGACCGGCAGGATGACAGGTGGTGGTCTGCGGTACGCCGGTCGGTGGGCCGGGTGCAGGCTGCGAGTGTGTCGACTCGCAAGTGGTGGTGGTGGTGCTGCGCTCTGCAGTCGGTCGCCGTCCGCGACGGCGAGGGCAGTGGCACGGTAGGACTGCGGCGGCTGGCAGCAAGTGGAGGCACGACACCGCGACGCCTAAAGCTATCGAATTTAATATATATTCTGTTCTGAGAGGGACAGCCGGCTACGGTGGCCTACATAGACATCGATAGCAAGGCGCGTACACCGTCGTCTCACCGTGCTTTGTGCCGTAATGCGCACCCGGGCCGGGGAATCTAACTGGACGTACCCACCGAACCCAGTAATGTTCGTGGGGCTCCCTGTCACCACCATGTACCAGGCGACCCTTCTCGCGTCGACGGGGCTGGCCCTCTTGATGCCACTCGGCTCTGTGGTCGGCCGTCGGCACGTTGACATCCGGATCCGGCCACAGTCAGACGGCCGCAGCCGCTCGCTCGGGGATCTGTTCTATCTTGCTGGCGTTGTCGTGAACTGACTGCCGCGGCGGCGCGAAAAAATTCGGTGGTGTACGGCTCGTCGCTTACTCGACGCGACCGACGACCTTCGAGTACTCCGCTGCGACCTTGTCCCAGTTCACGACGTCGAAGAAGTTGTCGATGAAGCTGCCGCGGTCCGGGCCGTAGTCGTAGTAGTAGGAGTGCTCCCAGACGTCACAGGCGAGGATGGGGTGTGCGCCCCAGAGTGCGCCCTGGTCGTGCTTGTCGACCTTGACGTTACGAAGCTGCTTGGCGACCGGGTCGTAGACGAGCAGCGCCCAGCCACCGGCGGCCGAGGCAGCCGCCTCGAACTCGCCCTTCCAGCCCTCGTAGGAGCCGAAGTCCTCCTCGATGCGGTCGCGGAGTTCGCCCTCGGGCTCGCCACCGCCGTTCGGGGACATGTTCTCCCAGAACAGGGTGTGCAGGTAGTGCCCACAGCCGTTGTGGGTCACGTTCCCGAGTGCGCTCGCGGTCGAGGAGTAGTCCCCGGCCTCGCGGTTCTCGGCGAGGGTCTCCTCGGCGGCGTTCAGACCGTTGACGTACCCCTGGTGGTGTGTGTCGTGATGCCAGGTGAGAACCTGTTCGGATATCGATGGTTCGAGTGCGTCGTAGTCGTACGGAAGCGGCGGTAGTTCAGCGTGTGATTTCTCGGCCATTTGTATCACCCAGTCTTACCATACGGTCGATTACCCTTTAAAAGTTTAGAACCCGTATGCGTCTAGTTGGCAACCCGGCTCTCGGCGGTCGCCGGCTCGTCGACTTCGCAGGGCACGTGGAGGGTGATGGCGTTGCCGGTCTCCGCCTCGCTCTCGAAGTCGATGGTGCCGCCGATGGACCGCACGCCCCAGACGGCCAGCCAGAGCCCCAGGCCGCTGGTGTGGTCGAGCGGCGTCTCCGTCCCGGACTTGAGCACCTCGCGCTGGCGCTGCGGGATGGCCGGGCCGTCGTCCGCGACGGTCACGGACACGAAGCCGTCGGTCCCCAGCGTGACGAAGAGCGTCACCGTCGCGTCCCCGTTCGCTGCGGCGTTCTCGACGAGACTCCAGACGACAGGCTGGAGGGTCCGTGGACAGTATACCACCTCCTGCTCGGTCGTCCATGCACACTCGAACGTCGCTGTCGGGTACTGGTTCCGTCCCCGCTCGAGAACGCGCGAGAGCATCGTCTCGAGTGGCTCCAGAGCGCTCTCATCCGCGCTCTCCAGCAGCGTCTCGATTCGCCGCGCGGTGTCACCGAGGGAGGCGACGTCGTTGGCACGCTCCTGGATGGTCTCGGCGAGTTCGCGGTCGTCGTCCTCGACCCGGTCCGAGAGCTCCTCGGCGCAGGCAGCGACGATGTTCATCTCGTTCCTGAGGTTGTGTCTGAGCACGCGGTTCAGCACGTCGAGGCGCTGTTCGTCGTGGGTGCGTTCGGTCACGTCGCGCATCGTCACCACCCGGCCGATGCGGCTGTCGTTGCTGTTCGTGACGGCGGAGACCGTCACGTCGAAGTACCGTCTCCCTCGTGCGGTCTCGACCTCGACTGTCTCGTTGTCGTTGTCGAGTGCCATTGGGTAGCCGGGGATCGCCCGCGCGGCGTCGCGACCGAGCGCGGCGGCCGCGTCGTAGCCGAGGATCGTCGACGCGGCCGAGTTCGCGTCGACGACGCGGTTACGCTCGTCGATGACGACGACGGGGTCCGTCATCCCCTCGACGACCACGTCCCGGGCGATGTGGTCGGGGACGGGGACAGCCTCGAACAGCTCGAGTTCGTCGAGTGCGACGTAGCTGGCGACGCCGGTCACCATGAACGCGATGGGTGTCGGGTCGAGCGCGAACATCGGGATGTGGAGGACGTGTACCAGGTTGCCGGCCCAGGGTGCGAGAACGGCGGCGAGCAGGGCATACGACTGCCGTCGGTGCGTCGGACTGCGGTCGAAGATGAGCGAGACGAACAGCAGCGACCCGACGAGGATGACGAGGTAGGCGTAGCCGATACCGAGGTAGAACAGCGGCCCGAACACGTGGTCGACGACGTACGTACCGCCCTGCTCGACGATCTGCGGGTTCTGGTAGACGAGCGAGTGACGCTCGAAGGTCGCGACGAAGCCGAACACGACCGCCGGGACGACGAGCAGTGCCGCCACGGACCGGCGGGTAACGTAGCGGTCACGGCCGGTGTACTCGAGAGCGAAGAGCAACCACAGGACGGGGATGGTGAGGCTCGCGAGCCACTGGAGCTTCATGAACGGACGACGGACCGCCATCCGCTGTATCGGTAGTTCGAGTGCGTAGAGGGCTGCCCACCACGAGACCGCGACGAGCATCACGGCGAGCCACGTCGCTCCTGGCTTCGGGCGCTGACGGTATGCGAGCCAGGCGACTATCGTGGCCACGGCGGCGATGATGAGGAGCCCTGACATGGGAACGAGCGAGGCGGACATTTCCGGGGGGAGCCGATGTACATCGGGTTCTCGTCCCACGCCCTTAACTCGACTGGCAATATCGAGCCGCGATTTCAGGCGGCGACCGCCACACAGCAGAGCATGACGAGGTACTGGCAGTCGCGGCAGGTGCCGAGCCGTCTGCGGTCGACGTCGCGGCCGACCAGCGCGGTCACCAGCACCGAGTAGCCGACCGCGGGCACCAGGGCGATTGCGAGGGGAGACGCCAGGATGTCGGTCGTCGCCGCCCAGGCGAGGAGTACGAGGGAGAACCCGTCGAGCGCGTAGAGCGCCCACTGGGTCCGCCGAACGCCGAAGACGGTTGCCATCGTCCGGACGCCCTCCGCACGGTCGCCGACCACGTCACGGGCGTTGAGGACCTCACCCGCGACGACGGTCTGGAGGAAGAAGAACACACAGACGACCACGGCGGTCACCGAGACGGCTGCATCTGCGTACGCGACGGGGATGAACGTCACGTAGACGGCCCAGGAGCCGGCGACGAGAACGGTGTTGGCGACGAGCAGGTCTTTCACCCGGGTTCCGCCGTCGAACGGCAGCCAGGGGGTGCTGTACAGCACTGCGGCGACAGCGGGGACGAGCGTCAGCAGGAAGGAGTCGACTCCGTCCAGCGCTGCGAGGCCGAGTGCGACGACGTACGCGCCGAGCGTGCCAAACAGCAGCAGTTCGCGGTTCCGGGCGACGAAGCTGGCACGGTCGGGGCAGTTGACCTCGTCTTCGGCGTCGACGAGCTTGTTCGAGCCGTAGACCGAGAACGTGACGAGTCCGGCGAGCAGTGCCGCCGTGGTGAGCGGTAGCGACAGGAGCAACGACACCACGACGACCTTCGTCGCCGCGACGAGACCGTCGAGGACGGACGCGTGTTTCGCCACACCGAACGCGCGCTCGACGGCGACGGTCGGGTCCGGAAGGCGGTACCTGTACTGTTCGGGTCCGTAGGGGTCGTTCGATTGACTCATAGAACAGATGGCAGTCGGGTACGACCCCGGAAATAGCTTAGTACGATTGCCAACAATTATTTCAACCCTGTAGCCTTTAATCGAGGGGTTCTTTGCAACTATGAAGAAGATAATAGAACGTCTGGTGTGCGTCGATTCGTCTATCGGTACGTCCGGTCACGATGGGTTCGAGCACGGGATGTCAGGAGGCGCTCGACGGGCTCGCACGGCCGCCGACGGCGACTCAGCTGGCTACCGACCAGTCGGTCCCATCGCCCAGGGGAGTCGGAGTTCGGCCCGGGGCTGTGCCGCTCCGGTGACCACCACCGGCCCGCCGAACGATTCGGCGTGTGTCACTCCTCGCCGCGCGCCGATTTGAACATTGTTAAGGCCTGCTCTCGGCGCTCTCCGTGGTCCACGATGGGGCGCGCGTACTCCGGTGCGCCCTGTTCGCGCATCATCTCGCTCGCCTCGTGCCAGCCGTGAATCAGCGACGGGTCGGCGTCGCGCAGTTCGGGGACGTACTGCGTGATGTACTCGGCGTCGGGGTCGTAGCGCTCGCCCTGGGTCATCGGGTTGAAGATGCGGAAGTACGGCTGGGCGTCGGTGCCCGTCGAGGCGGCCCACTGCCAGCCGCCGTTGTCGTTCGCAGTGTCGTGGTCGACAAGATGCTCGCGGAAGTGTTCGTAGCCCTCGCGCCAGTCGATCAGGAGGTCCTTCGTGAGGAAGGACGCGACGATCATCCGCACCCGGTTGTGCATGTACCCCTCCTCGCGGAGCTGTCGCATCCCGGCGTCGACGATTGGGTAGCCGGTTTCGCCGTCCTTCCAGGCCTGGAGCTCCGCCGGGTCGTTCCGCCACTCGATAGGGTGTTCGTACTCCTTGTAGTTCGCCGAGACAACCTCGGGGTTGAAGAAGAGGACGTGGTGGTAGAACTCGCGCCACGCGAGCTGGCTCTGGAACTCCTGGACGGACTCGCGGTCGGCCTCCGAGTCGGCGAGGTCGGCGGCGGCCGCGGTCTCTTCGTACACCTCGCGGACGCCGATGGTCCCCCACTTGAGGTCGGCCGAGAGCCGTGACGTGCAGCCGTCGGCGGGGTAGTCGCGGCGCTCCGCGTAGTCGTACACCGGACCGTCACAGAACGCGGTGAGCCGATCGCGAGCGGCGTCGGTCCCCGCCGGCTGTACGTCCGCGGTGGGCTCCGCGAAGCCGAGGTCGGCGAGTGTTGGCAACGGCTCGGGCTCCGGCAGTTCGTCGGCGTCCGCGAGCGCGTCGGCCTCGGGCGCGTCGACCGGATCGGCCTTCGGCCGGTCGCGCCACTTCTTCCAGAAGTACGTGTACACCGAGTACGGGTCGCCGTCGTTCGTCGTGATGGACCCCGGCTCGTGGTGGAGCGCGTCGGTGACGGACTCGCGAGCCACGTCGACCGCGTCGAGGCGCTGTCGGACCGCGGCGTCGCGCTCGTTCGCGAGCCCGGAGTAGCCCGCCGCCCACGTCACCGACTCGGCACCGAGGTCGGAGGCGAGCGCGGGAAGCACCTCGCGGGGATCGCCGTGCCGGACGAGCAGATCGCTGCCGCGGTCACGGTACGCCTCCCGGAGCTGTGAAAGCGCGTCGAGCATGAACGCGACCCGGTTCGGCGAGCCGTGCGCGAGTACGTCGTCGTCGAACACGAAGACCGGGGCGACGGGACCACGGTCGACGGCGCGGTCGGTCGCTGTCGCGAGAGCCAGGTTGTCCGCGACCCGCAGGTCGTCGCGGTGCCAGTGCAGTTGCATACCCGACCGAAGAACCGGTCGCTCCCTTAAGCTACTGCCAACGTCGCGCTACACCTTGCGGTCCGGCGGGACGACCCGCTCGTCGCGGGTACGGACGCTCGGACGCGTCCGGATGCCGGCCCCGAAGCCGAAGACGGCCGCCAGGACGGCGATGGCGAGCCCGTAGGCCGGGACCATGACGCTCGCCCCGGCGACGACGACCGCGCCGCCGACGCCCCACGCGGAGTGGTCGGCACCGAGGAGGTCGGCACCGGCCTGACAGAGGCCGACGAGGCCGATGGCCGTCCAGACCGTGCCGAGGCCGACGAGGACGAAGAGCACCGGCATCGCGATGAGTGAGACGACCGGGTCCTGTCCCGCTGCGTACCAGATCATGCCGATGCAGGCCCCGTAGGCGGCGGCGACCACGCTCCCGATGAGGAACGAGGAGACCATGCCCTCGCGGACGTGGTCGATCGCTGTCGTTCCGTAGTCCGGGAACAGGCCGACGACAAGTATCCCGAGTAGTAGTGTCGAGGCGGAGAGAACCGCGGCTCGAACCGGAACAGAGAGAGTCCAGAACGCGCCGAGGTCCCCCAACCCCGTGGTCGTTGCAGTCGCTGTCGTGCCAGCCCCCAAGCTGGCGAGTGCGGCGAGCACCCCCATACTCACGCACAGGTTTCCAAGTGTCAAAGAACTATTGGTATAGATATCATAATCTATCGAAATTTATGGCAAGCACCGCTGGCGGCGGGCCTCCGGGCTACAGTGGCTCCTCGCCGTCGATGATGCGCTGGGCACGGTCGGCCAGCGCGGGGACGGCCTCGCGCATCTTCGGATAGAGCGGGTCGTCGGCGTCGCCGGCGAGGTGGCGCGCGAAGAACATCTCGCCGAGGCCACAGAGCTTGTACACCGCCAGCGCCCGGTAGAACCGGTCGTTGGTGTACTCGATGCCGGTCGCGGCCTCGTACCGGTCCACGAGCTCCCGCCGGGTCGGGTAGCCCTCGTTCTCGAGGAACGCGTCGAAGAACTCGCCCGAGACCGGGTCGGGGTCGCCGGCGTCACGCCAGAACGACAGCATCCAGCCGAGGTCCGTCAGCGGGTCGCCGAGGGTGCTCATCTCCCAGTCGAACACGCCGATGAGTTCTGGCTCGTCGGCGAGGTCGTACATCACGTTGTCCAGCTTGTAGTCGCCGTGGACGAGCGTGTGCGGGTGCTCCTCGGGTGCGTTCTCCTGCAGCCACTCCATGACGTCGTAGATGGCCGGGACCTCGCGCTCGTCGCTCGTCTTCGAGAACGCCCAGGTGAGCTGCTCGGACCACCGCTTGACCTGCCGCTGGCTGAACCCCTCCGGATGGCCGAACTCCGAGAGTCCCACGTCGTCGACGTCGACGGTGTGGATGGCCGCGAGCGTGTCCACCAGCTCCTCGCCGATGTGCCTGCGGTCCGCCGGCGCAGAGAGCGGGTCACCGTCCCCGCCCCGAACGACCGTGCCGTCGAGACGCTCCATCAGGTAGAAGTCGCTGCCAACCACGTCGTGGTCGTCGCAGGCGAGGACAGTCCGGGGGAGCGGCACGTCGGTCGACTGGAGCGCGTCGACGACCGAGTACTCCCGCAACACGTCGTGGGCCTTGTCGGCCGTCTCGCCCGGCGGCGGCCGCCGGAGTACCAGCTCCTCGCCGCCCCAGGTGACGAACAGCGTCTCGTTGGAATGGCCGGCCTGGTGGCGGCGTACCTCGAAGTCGTCCGCGTCGCCGAGGTTCGCCCGGAGGTACGACTCCAGGGCGGCCTCGTCGACGAGTCGGTCGAAGTACTCGTCGGGTTCGTCTGTCACGCCCGGGACGACGTGGGGGTCGTAGGAATAACCTCGGGTCACGGCAGCTAACAATGTTAAAATGGGGTAGAAATGGCCGCTACCGCCCGAGGACGAGGGGAAACGCCGAACGAGTTCCCTGCTGTGTGGGACCGTTTTTGACCCCGGCGTCCGAAACAGGTGCCATGGAGTACCACGACCCGGACGCCGGACAGGAAGTCGCCGAGCGAGCCCGCGAGTTCGTCGAGAACGAGGTCATCCCCGTCGAGCGCGAGTGGCTGGGTCACGAGTCGATCCCCGACTCGGTCATCGACGACCTGCGCGAGACGGCCCGCGAGTACGAGGTGTACGGGCCACAGATACCTGAGGAGTACGGTGGACTCGGTCTGGACTTCCGTGCGATGCTGCCCGTGTTCGAGGAGGCCGGGCGGAGTCTGCTCGGCGGCCTCGCGATGCGCTGTGCCGCCCCGGACGAGGGCAACATGCACACGCTCGAGATCGTCGGGACGGAGGAGCAGCAGAAGCGCTGGCTCGCACCGCTCGCGGCCGGCGAGATGAACTCCGGGTTCTGCATGACCGAGCCGATGCAGGGCGGCGGTTCGGACCCGAAGATGCTCAGCACCACGGCCGAGAAGGAGGGCGACGAGTGGGTCATCGACGGTCACAAGTGGTGGACAACGGGCGGTGCCGACGCCGATGTCTTCCTCGTGATGGCCCGCACCGACCCCGACGCACACCCCTACGAGGGTGCGAGCATCGTCCTCGTGCCGCGTGACACGGACGGCGTCGAGGTCGTCCGCGACATCCCGCACCTGGGCGGCGAGCCCGTCGGCTCCAGCCACTCCGAGGTGAAGTTCGACGGTGCGCGCGTCCCGGTCGAGAACACGCTGGGCCCGGAGAACGCCGGCTTCGCGGTGGCCCAGAAGCGCCTCGGCCCGGCCAGACTGACCCACTGCATGCGCTTCGGCGGGATGGCCGACCGCGCGCTCGACATCGCCACGGCGTACGCGAGCGAGCGGGAGTCCTTCGGCGAGCCCATCGCGGAGAAGCAGGCACTCCGGTTCCGCGTCGCGCGCTCGCGGACCCGACTGCACGCGGCCCGGACGATGATTCGCCACGCGGCCGACGACATCGCGGCCGGGAAGGAGGCCCGCATCGGCGTCGCCATGGCGAAGGTGTTCACCGCGAACGTCGTACAGGAGGCCGTCGACGAGGCCGTCCAGATCTGCGGCGGTAACGGCATCGGGAAGGACCTGCCGCTCGCGGACTTCTACGAGAACGTCCGTGCGTTCCGCATCATCGACGGCGCGGACGAGGTCCACCTCCGCAGCATCGCCCGGGAGGCGTTCGCCGAGCCGAAGCTGGACGAGCTGGAGAACGTCACCCGGTTCGGACAGTAGTCAGGTCCGGATCTCGAACCGCGCGCCGCCGTCCTGCGAGTCGACTGGCTCGACCGTCCACCCGTGGGCAGTGACCACGCGCTCGACGATGGCCAACCCGAAGCCGGTGCCGTCCCTGTCCGAGCTCTCCCCGGCCTCGAACAGCTCGTCCTGAAGCGACTCGGGGACGCCGACACCGTCGTCCGCGACGAAGAAACCGCCCGTGGCGAGTGTTCCGACCGTGACAGTGAGCTCGTTGCCGTCGTCTGGTGCGCCGTGCTCCAGCGCGTTGCGGTACAGGTTCTCGAACACCTGTCGGAGCCGGTCCCGGTCGGCCTCGACTGTCGTGTCGTCGACGACGGACAGGGTCGCTGCCCCCGTCTCCACCGTCTTCCACGCCTCGGTGGCGAGTGCCCGGATGGACACGGGTCGCCGGTCGCCGATCTCCCGACCCTCACGGGCCAGCGTGAGGACGCCCTCGATGATGCGTTCCATCCGCTCGTGTGCGTTCGCAATCTTCCCGATGTACTCGTGGTCGACATCCGCTTCGATGAGGTCGAGGTAGCCATGCGCCACGCTGAGCGGGCTCCGGAGGTCGTGGCTGACGAGGTGGGCGAACTCGTCGAGTCGCTCCTTCTGGCGCTGTAGCTCCCGCTCACGCTGCTTCAGCTCCGTGATGTCCGAGGAGATGCCACAGACGCCGACGGGTTCGCCGTCGTCCCCGTACAGCGGGACCTTCACTGAGTAGTAGATCCGTTCGTCGCCCTGGAACTCGCCGGTCTCTTCGATCTGGATGGCTTCGCCGCGTTCGACGGCCAGCCGGTCGTTCGCGCGGACCTCCTTGGCGTGTTCGCCGTTCTGCAGGTCCAAGTCGGTCTTGCCGACCGCCTCGCCCGGCTCCAGCCCGACCAGCTCCCGGAAGCTGTCGTTGACGAGCTGGTACTGGCCGTCGAGGTCCTTGATGTAGATGTTCGCCGTGGTGTTGTCGAGGATGGCTCGCAGCTGCTCGTTCGCCCGTCGCAGGTCCGCCTCGCTCTCCAGTCGGTCGAACGCCTGCGTGACGTGGGTGACGAGGAGCTCCGCGAGCTCCCTGTCGGTCTCGGTGAAGGCGTTGGCCTCCTCCGAGATGGCCTGAAACACGCCGTAGCGACCGACCGGGACGCTGACTGCCGAGCGGAACTCCGGCTGGTCCGGCCGGGCAGTCGTGTCCTCGCGGACGTCCCTGACCAGCACCGACTCGCGCTGGCTGTAAGTGTAGCCGAGTACGCCGTCGTCGACGGTCGGGAGGTCACCCTCCGGCTGGTAGCTGCGCTCGGTCTGGGGGACGAACGTCCCGTCTTCGAGCACGTAGATTCCGGAGACGTCGAAGTCGAGGATGCGTTCGGCGGCGACCAGCGCCTGGTCGACGACGGTCTCGCGGTCGTGCGCCCCGGCGATGGCGACGGCGTGATGGTGGAGCCCTTCGAGGCGGCCCCGGGTCTCCTCCAGCCCGCGTTCGGCGCGGCACTGGTCCACGGCGTTCTCGACACGCTCACGGAGGAGCTGGTGGGCCTCCGTCGCGCTCTTCGGGAGGTAGTCGGTGACACCGGCGGAGATTGCTTCGCTGGCGACGGACTCGGAGCCGGTGCTGGTGAACAGGATGAACGGGAGCGTGGTCCTGCGCCCCCGGACGGCCGCCAACAGGTCGAGGCCGTCCATCCCGGACATCTCGTACTCGCTGACGACGCAGTCGACCCGGCTCTCACCGAGGCGGTCGAGGGCGTCCGTACCGGTCGTCGCGACCAGACAGTCGAGCCGCGCGTCCTGCAGAGACTCCGCGGTCGTGCGGGCGGCGTCCGGGTCGTCGTCCACGCAGAGGACGCGGAGGTCGTCTGGCATCCGTATTTCGAAGTAAACCCACGGAATCGACATGATTCTTGCGTTTGTCGAATCGTGATTAGAACCGTCGTATCAGGTGCCGTGTGACGCTCCGAACACGCTGTCGGGACATCCTCGGCCTCGCTGCCGTCGAGGACGAGGCTCGGCGAATCTTTCAGGACGACGCGGGCGATCGCGAGGCGCTGGCCGCCCGACAGTTCGAGGCCGCGCTCGTCGGAGGCCTTCGCGTTCTCGTGCCAGTCGACGAGGTTCGAGGCTTGTGAGAACGGCTCGACGAACCGCCGTGTCAGCAGGAGGAACACGACGGACTCGCCGAGGGTCAGCCGGCCCGTGAGCCCGAACGGCGCGCCCTGGAACAGCCACAGCCCACCGACGACGAGCGTGACCGCGAAGGAGATGCCCGCCAGCAGTTCCATCCCGGCTCGGTAGAAGTACGAGAGCGTCAGGACTGACATGTGGGGTCGGTCCAGACCGCGTGCATCACGCCGTGGGCGAACCGGTTCATCGTCACGCCCCAGACGAACGTCCCGACGCCGGTCAGGACGAAGCCCGTGACGATGAGCGCGACGGAGAGCCGGAACTGTGCCGCGGGCTCGGTCGGGAGCATCGACCCGGGCACGAGCGGGAGTGAGTAGTCGCCGTTTCCGTTGAACACGGCGTCGATGGCGGTCACGAGCACCAGCGGCGGGAGGAAGCTCGCGCTCCGGCCGGCGACGCTGGGGACGTTGCCGACGACGAACCACCGCAGCCGCGGCAGGCCGTACTCACGGAACAGACGTACGGGCGGCCGGTCCACGTCCGCGCGGTACTGGTCGAACGGTTTCTCGTCGCCGGGTATCTGGTCATCGCTGGGTCGTCAGCGAGCTACTTCGGCCCATCGAAGGTCGGGCTGTCTCGCCGCTTCGGCAGGGTCGCAGGAGCAGTGGTCAGGCTCTGGCTGCGGGCGCGAGCTGGCTCTCGACCGCGACCGGGCCGTCGAGCGGGAGGCGCATCTCAAGCTCGATACCGGCGCGGTCGACGACCTGGAAGCCGAGCGTCCGGTAGACGGCGATGGCGGTCCGGTTCTCGTTCGCCACGTTGAGCCGCAGCGCCCGGTGGCCGGCGGCGGCCGCGTACGCGATGGCGTGTCTGGTGAGCTCGGTCCCGAGTCCGCGACCGTGGTACGCCGGGTCCACGTAGACGAGGAACTCCGGCTCCTCGGCGTCGTGCGGGGCGAACCCGGTGTGTCCGACGACCCGGTCGTCGTCCCACGCGAGCAGGTTGGTGCCGCCTGCATGGAGGGTCCGCAGCCAGTCACGAATCCCTCGCTCTCTGAGCGGTGGGAGGCCCATCGAGCGGTGTTCCTGCGGGTAGTCCAGGTACATCTCGACGAGTGCCTCCGGCGGGGCGTCAGCGGCGGGAATCGGCTGTATCAGGTAGTTCGTCCCGTGTTTGCCGACGAAC
Source organism: Haloarchaeobius sp. FL176 (assembly GCF_024609245.1). Taxonomy (GTDB): domain Archaea; phylum Halobacteriota; class Halobacteria; order Halobacteriales; family Natrialbaceae; genus Haloarchaeobius. The sequence continues at coordinate 132,040 of NZ_JANJYH010000001.1, read as the reverse complement.
CGCGGACAGCGTGGCGGACAGTAGGCCGTCCCTTCGCAGCCGTCCACGTTCCAGCCACCGCACGCGTTCGTTGCCATCCTGCTATCACTGTGCACAGCTACGGGGCGGACCGACGAGGAGACTCGCCCGTCTATGTACGGGGTTTAAACAAGATATTTGAGGGACAGTCGTCCCGGGGCGAGCGAGAGAACTGACCGCACGTATCGCGACCGTCCGTCAGACCGACGAGAGTCCCTGGTCGTCCTCGATGTCATCGAGCAGCTTCCCGATGGTGTACTCCTCGGAGCCGGTCGGCGAGAGCACCATGTCCTCCAACTCGGCGTCGAGTTCGTCGACGTCCGCCTGCTCGGTCTCCTGCTGGAGTTCGGCGAACGCTGCCATCGTGTCGGTCGGCTCGTCGCTGTCGAGCGTCGACCCCGCGTCCGCATCGAAGCCAGCGTCGGGCTCGTCCTCGTCGTCGAACGTGAAGTCCTCGGACGAGCCGAACTCGTCGTCGACGCCGAACCCAGCGCCGCTGTCGGCGTCGCCGCCGGTTCCGACGTCGACGGATTCGAACCCGGCGTCACTGGTCTCGACCCCACCGTCACCGGTCTCGAACTCGCCGTCGTCAGTGTCATCGCCCGGCGAGACAGGCTTCGGGACGTGGTCGCCCGGTTCGGGAAAGTCGATGCGGCCGAGGTCGTCGTCGACGGTTCCCTCGGCGACGACCGGCGCACCCGAGCCGTCCAGCGCCGTCGTGGGCTCGACCGGGTCGGGGCCGTCGTCCGGTGTTCCATCCTGTGCGACAGCGTCGCCCGCCTCGTCTGTCGTCGGCGACGCTGCCTCGAACACGGAGGCAGCGAACTCGTCGGGGTTCGGGTCGGCGGATTCTGGCCGCGCCGCCCGTGCGGCGACCGCGCCCGTCAGTTCGGTCACGACCAGCCCGGAGACCCGGTGGTCGTCGCCCAGCGCGGTCACGATGCGTTCGGCCTGCCAGTTCGTTCCGATGGCCACGTCGAGGACGCGCCACGAGCCGCAGTCGCGGTCGTCCGCGTCGGCGTACAGCACCGAGAGCGCGTTCGTCAGGTCCTCCAGGACGGAGACCTCGCGCGCACCACGGTCCGCGGACTCCACCGACAGCCGGAGGTGGTAGTACCGGTCGTGGTCCTCGTCCGAGCCGCCGCCCACGATGGCGTCGGCCGCCTCGTCGACGACCGCCCGGGGTGGTGCGTGGAGGCCGTCGCCGGGGTCCGGAAGTTCGGCGAGCGTCGGGACGGCCTCCGCGTCCTGCCGGAGCGCGGCATCCGGCACGCGCTCCGCGACGGCCGACGTGCCCGCGCTGGAGCCGGCACCCGTGAGCAGCGTCTCGTCGAGCACGTGCGGGTCAGCCTCGCGTGCGACCGTGCGGACGGACTCGACGGTCGGCGGCGTCAGCAGCGACGGCGCCGTCTCGGGCGCGTCGAGCCAGACGGCGAGCACGACGCGCCGCGACTCTCCCGGTGCGAGTTCGCCGCGCCAGACGAGCTCGCCGCCGTCGTAGCAGGTCCAGCCCTCGCCGCCGTACTCCGGATGGTAGCCGACCCGGTCGGGCTCGACCGTCGGCGGCAGCTGCTCGACGAGCGTGACTTCCGTTCGCTCCTCGCGCTCCGACCGAAGTTCGTACGAGACGGCCGGTAGCGGTAGCGACTCCACGTCAAGTCGTTTCGCGACGACGATGCCCCCCCGGGCGACCGTCATCCCGTGTCGACGGGTATCCCCGTTCGTGTGTTCCATTGATTCCCCCGCTTCGCTATCTACCCACGTTTCAACTCCACAATAGTTATACCTTTCCTACAATTGCGGTCGGTCGAACTGTTGCTTTTACCGAGAATAAACTGGGAACGATTCGCACGGCGTTTCACGCCTCCGCCTTCACCCATCTTTATTGCTCGCAGCCCGTACGGTACGGCAGCATGACTCACGAGCATCGGGAGGCGGTTCGATGAGTACCGAACAGTTCGCGGTCGACGGCGACGTGGCCGTCATCACAGGGTCGTCGAGCGGTATCGGCCGGGTGATCGCCGAGCGCTTCGCCGACGACGGCGTCGACGTCGTCGTCTGCTCGCGCGAACTCGACAACGTCGAGCCCGTCGTCGAGGGCATCGAGGACAGCGACCGCCCGGGACGTGCACTGGCCGTCGAGTGCGACGTGACCGACCGCGACGCCGTCGAAGCGCTCGTCGAGGCCACCGTCGAGGAGTTCGGCGGCATCGACGTCCTCGTCAACAACGCCGGCGCGTCGTTCATGGCGAACTTCGACGACATCAGCCCGAACGGCTGGAAGACCATCGTCGACATCAACCTCACCGGCACCTACCACTGCACGCAGGCTGCCGAGGAGCACCTGAAGGAGGCCGAGGGCACAGTCATCAACCTCTCCAGCGTCGCCGGCCAGCAGGGCGCGCCGTGGATGAGTCACTACGCCGCCGCCAAGGCCGCCGTCGAGAACCTCACCAAGACGCTCGCTTACGAGTGGGCCGACGACGACGTACGCGTCAACTGTATCGCACCCGGCTTCGTCGCCACGCCCGGCGTCGCCAGTCAGATGGGCGTCACCGCCGACGAGATCGACCGCGACGAGGTGAAACGCCGCATCGGCCTGAGCGAGGAGATCGCCGACCTCGCGCAGTTCCTCGCCTCGCCCGCGTCCTCCTACATCGTGGGTCAGAGCATCACGGCCGCCGGGCTGCCCGACATCATGGAGAACCCGGACGTCTGAACGGCCGGACCACTCTAGTTCTCACAGGGGACACACCGAGTGAGTTCATCTCGGTTCCACGTTCCTTGCACGAAAATGGGGAGTAATCAAGTTCCTACGGCTCCAACGCCCGCAGTATCGTGACAGACTATCACGTCCACCTGCCGGTCGCCGCACAGGACTCGGTGCAGGACTTCGTCGACATGGCAGTCCGCGCCGAAGAGCTGGGATACGACTTCGTCTGGCTACCAGAGACGTGGGGCCGGGACGCCGTCACCGTGATGACGAGCATCGCCCACGCCACGGAGGAGATCGGTATCGGGTCCTCCATCATGAACGTCTACTCGCGGTCGCCCGCGCTGCTGGCCCAGACTGCGGCGACGCTGCAGGAGGTCTCCGACGGGCGATTCCGCCTCGGCATCGGCCCGTCCGGCCCCGCCGTCATCGAGGGCTGGCACGGCATCGACTTCGGCAACCCCCTCCGACGAACCCGCGAGTACGTCGACATCGTGAAGATGGTGCTGGAGGGGAAAGAGCTCGACTACGATGGCGAGTACTTCAACCTCTCCGGGTTCCGGCTGCGCTGTGAGCCGCCCGAGCCGCGCCCGAAGGTCGACGCCGCCGGGATGGGCCCGAAGGCCGTCGAGCTCGCGGGCCGGTTCGCCGACGGCTGGCACGCCATCCTGTTCACGCCGGACGCGATGCGCGACCGCCTCGATGACTTCGACCGCGGGGTCGAGATGGGCGACGGCGACCGGAGCGAGCAGGACGTGACGCTCTCGCTGACCTGTGCTGCGCTCGACGACGGCGAGCACGCCCGCCACCTCGTCAAGCAGCACTCGGCGTTCTACGTCGGCGCGATGGGCACCTACTACCGCGACTCGCTGGCCCGACAGGGCTACGAGGACGAGGCCCACGAGATCGCCGCGAACTGGATGAACGGCGACCGCGAGGCCGCACTCGACGTCTTCACCGACGAGATGCTCGACGACTTCGCCGCCGCCGGTACGCCCGAGCGTACTCGCGAGGAGCTGGCGAAGTTCGCGGAGATCGACGGCGTCGACAACATCAGCGTGGGCTTCCCGCGCGCTGCCTCCCGCGAGGAGATCCACGAGACCCTCGACGCGCTCGCTCCCGACCAGCACTGAGTTCGGCCGCGAGACGGAGTTCCGCTCTCAGGGTGTCGACTCGCCGTCGGCGACCTCGACACCCACGTCGCCGGCGCTGGCGGCACGCGACCCGGCCGTCGTGGTCCCGAGCGCCGCCCGGGCGACGGCACGCCCGCCCTCGGCGGTACGCCCAACCGAATCGAGCGCGCGCAGCAGCCGTGGGTCGGCACCGGACGCCGTCTCGAACAGGGCCGTCTCGACGGTCTCCAGCGCCGCGGCGACCGACTCGGAGCGACCCAGCAGGTCAGTGACCTCGTCGACGGTTGCCTCCTCGAGCACCAGCCCGGTGGCGTCCTCGACGAGCGTTCGAGCGTCGGTCGCGACCGCCTCGAAGGACTCCCCGAACCCGTCGGGGAGTGGGCGCTCGACGGACTCCGCGACGCCGGCGAGGGTGACGCTGTCGTCCGCGAGTCGCTCGTACTCCCGGGCGACCCGGCAGTGCGTGAACAGCGCGGGGCGGCTCACCCCGAGCGCGTCCGTCTCCTCGAAGTCGGTGAGCGAGCGGTTGAAGTGGCGGACGACCATGCCCGCGAGCCGGTGGACCTCGGCCGCGCGTTCGCGAAGTTCGGTCGGGCCGCTGTTCTCGCCCGTGACCAGCATGTCGACGGCCGAGCGGTGCAGCGACAGCGCGATGAACTGCAGCTGGAGCACGGACTGCTGTACCGACACGTCGGCGGCGTCGAGGAGACTGCGGACGGTGACGGCAGACTCGTCCGCGGCGACGACCTGGAGTCCGACGGTGTCCCGGGCGACACTCGTGACCCGCCGCCTCTGGTCGTCGTCGAACCCGGCGGGCGCGGCCAGGGTTATCTCGTCGAAGCCGGCGGCACACAGTCCCCTGAGCACCTGCTCTATCGTCCCCGGAGCCTCGTCGTCGAGTTCGACGGTGCGCTCGGCGAGCCCTTCGCCGTCGGTCCGCGAGCTCCGGACGACGAGCGAGCCGTCCCCGTGGGTGTATATGTGAACGTCTTCGCCGGCCTCGATGTGGTGTTCGTGGGCCCAGTCCTTCGGCACCGAGACCGTGTACGTCGACCCGCCGACCTTCTGAACCTTTCTCCGTTCCATTGTCAGTAGATGAGCGTCCGGTCGCTATCGACCATGTAGGCCGTTCGCGCCGCGATGTTCACCGCGTGGTCACCGATGCGTTCGAGGTCGCGAACCGTCAGGAGCAGCCGGGAGACGTCGTCGAGGACGCGTTCGACGGACCACGCGTCCGTGATGTCCTCGCGCTCGATGAGCGCCCGGACGAGCTGCTCGCTCGCCCGCAGCCCGTTCGCGTCTACCGCGTCGTCCCGCTCGGCCAGCGCGTAACACGCGTCGACGTCGCGTTCGACGTAGGCCGTCATCGCATCGTCGACCATCGTCTGTACGTCTGTCGCGAGGGCGACCACGTCGATTTCGGGGACGCTGCTACGCTGTTCGGTCAGCGCATACGTCCCGAGGTTCGACGCGAGGTCGCCGATGCGTTCGAGGTCGGTGATTATCTTGAACGACGCCGCGACGATTCGCAGGTCCGAGGCGACGGGCTGCTGGAGGGCGAACAGGTCGAGGCATCGGTTCTCGATGGCGACGTACGTCTGGTTCACCGCTTCGTCGCCCTCGACGACGCGGTGAGCGGCCGCCTCGTCGCCCGCGAGGGCGTCCAGTGCGAGCGAGAGACGCTCGGTCACGAGCGCTCCCATCTCCGCCACCTCGGTCCGGAGGGTGGTCATCGCCTCCCGATAGCCTTCTCGCGCCACAGAATCACCCGAACTTGCCGGTGATGTAGTCGTCGACGCGCTGGCTCTCGGGGTTCTCGAATATCTTCTCCGTATCGTCGTACTCGACCAGCTCGCCGCCGGTGAGGAACACCGCGGTCTGGTCGGAGATGCGTGCCGCCTGCTGCATGTTGTGGGTGACGACGACGACGGTGTACTCCTCGGCCAGCTGCTCGATGAGGTCCTCGATCTTCGCCGTCGCAATCGGGTCGAGCGCGCTCGCGGGCTCGTCCATCAGGATGACGTCGGGGTCGACCGCGAGACAGCGCGCGATGCAGAGGCGCTGCTGCTGCCCGCCGGAGAGCCCGAGTGCGTTGTCGTCGAGCCGGTCGTTCACCTCGTCCCAGAGCGCGGCCTGCTTCAGGCAGCGCTCGACGAGGTCCATCTCCTCGGCGGTGTCGTCCCGACCGAGCAGACTGGGGAGCAGCCCGGTCTCGAGGTCGCCGTGCTTGCGCGGGCCGTACGAGATGTTGTCTTTGATGGACTTCGGGAACGGGTTCGGCGCCTGGAACACCATCCCGATGCGCTTTCGCAGCTCGACGAGGTTGGTGCGGCCGCCGTAGATGTTCTCGCCGTCGAACTCGACGGAGCCCTCGACGCGGGCACTGCTGATACGGTCGTTCATCCGGTTCAGACACCGGAGGAACGTCGACTTGCCGCAGCCCGAGGGGCCGATGAGCGCGGTGACGCTCTCCTCCGGGATGTTCATCGAGACGCTCTGTATGGCCTGCTCGTCGCCGTAGTAGACGTCGAGGTCCTCGACCGAGAGCTTCGCCTCGCCCTGGAACTGGTAGTCGCTCCAGGCATCTTCGATGTCCTCTGCTGTCTCGCCGGATGTGGTCAACTGGCTGTCCATCTGGTCCGTGTCGACGGTGTTACTACTCATAGTGCAGTTTCCTCCGGAAGTAGAGTCGGCTTGCGACGCCGATGGCGTAGAGTCCGAGAACGACGAGCAGCAGGACCAGCGCGGTCCCCCAGCCGAACTCCTGGTTGCTGTAGATCTCCGGGCGCGGGAACACCCCGGCCGTGATGGTGGCGTAGAGCTGGTACGGCAGCGCACTCGCCGGTTCGAGCAGCGCCTGGTTCGTGATGAACGGCGGCTCCGTGCTGAACGAGAACTGCCCGACGACGTTCGGGCTCTTGCTCGGGTACGGTGCGCCACCGAAGACGAGCAGCAGCGGTGCCGTCTCGCCGGCGATGCGGCCGACGCCGAGGATGACGCCGGTGATGGTGCCCGGCATCGCCGCCGGGATGACCACGCTCCGGATGGTCTGCCACTTCGAGACGCCGAGTGCGGCGCTCGCGTCGCGGTACTCGTCCGGAACCGCCTTGATCGACTCCCAGCTGGTGATGAGAACCAGCGGGAGCAGCATGAACCCGAGGACGAGCTGGCCGACGAAGATGGAGTTCCCGCCGCTGATCCGCGGGACGAGGAACGCCAGTCCGAACAGGCCGAACACGATGCTCGGCGTGCTCCAGAGCCCGTTGGTCGCCACCTCGACGACCTGCGTGAACCGGCCTTGGTCGGCGTACTCGGTCAGGAACACCGCGGCACCGACGCCGAGCGGGACGGCGAACAGCACCGCGCCGAACACGAGCCAGAGCGTCCCGACGACTGCCGGCATGACCCCCGGCGTCTCGACGAACAGGCTGCCGGTGACGTTCGTGACGAACGGCACCTCGATGAACGGGAAGCTGATGCTCGCGAACGGGACGTTCAGGTGGCCGCCCGTGAGGCTCGCACCGGTCAGGAACGTGTCGAGGCCGTTCTTGACGATGAACCAGATGAGCAGCGCCAGCACCGACAGCATGCTGAAGACGACGGTGCCGATGATGTAGAACGCACCCACCTCGCGGCCCTGGGCGCCGAAGCCCTCCTTCGCCTTCCCGGCGCTCCACACGCCGAGCAGCGTCGCAACCGAGACGAGCAGCGGGATGAGCTCGCTGCCGGGGAAGATGGCACCGGTCCACTCGGCCTCGTACACCCAGGTCGCGTCGAGCACCCCGGCGACGATGAGGCCGCCGAGGACGGCGAGTAGCACGGCTGACGGGACCGTCGACCCGATGTCCTCGCGGGGGAGCGTCGCCGTCAGGAGCCCGACCGCGCCCAGGACGAACGCGATCGGCCCCCAGTAGACGATGGTGTTGCCGATGTACTGCAGCGAGACGGCCATGCCGATGAACGCCCAGAGCGTGCCGAAGACGATGCCGACCGGCAGTCCCGCGGTCGGGGACGGGGTCGTGTCGAGGAAGCCGAATCGGGAGAGGACGCCGATGCCGGCGACGCCGGCCGCCATGAGGAGCAGCGCGACGCCGAACAGCGTCAGCACCGTCATCCCAAGCACCGTCCGGGTCTCGTCGATCCACTGGAACGTGGTCGCCCACGTGGCGAGGAACGTCAGGAAGGCGAGCCCGAGGACCGGCAGTGCGACCTGCCGCCCGAGCGTCGAGTGACCGGCACGCAGCTCGGTCTCGGTGGCGTTGCTCATTACTTCTCACCTCCGAGCTTCTGCTGCATCCGCCACTCGACCCACTGGGAGGCGATGCTGAGCACCATCACGGTAAAGAAGAGGACGACGCCACCCGCGAACAGCGCGCTCAGCTGGAGGCCGCTCGCGCTGCCTCCCTCGAAGGCGATGACCGTCGTCAGCGTCTCGCCGTAGTTCGAGAACACGTCGAACGCCGGCGAGGGGAACCCCTTCGTGTGCGAGAGCATGACGGTCGCGGCCATCGTCTCGCCCATCGCGCGGCCGACGCCCAGCAGGACGCCCGCAGAGACGCCCGACAGCGCCGCCGGCATCGTGACGCTCTTGGTCGTCTGCCACTCCGTCGAACCCATGGCGAGCGAACCGCTCTTCATGGACTCCGGCACCGTCGAGATGGCGTCCTCGGAGACGGTGACGACCGTCGGCAAGGCCATCAGGCCGATCATGATGCCCGCTGCGAAGTAGTTCCCGATGGTCGGCGTCCGGAACTCGGCGTAGAAGTACTGGTTCAGGATGGTGAGGCCGATGAAGCCGTACGTGATCGAAGGGATGCCGGCCATCAGCTCGATGCCAGGCTTGACGACCTCGCGGACCCGCGTGGGGGCCATCTCGCTGATGAAGATTGCGCCAGCGATGCCGAGCGGTGCCGCGATGGCGGTCGCGATGAGCGTCGTCAGCGCCGTCCCCATCATCATCGGGGTCAGCGAGTATATCTGTCCCTCGTTCGATGCTCCCCACAGGGGCTCCTCCGCCTTGGTCAGCAGACCGAGGCCCATGTGTTCGACGATGTCCTTGGATTCCCAGAGCAGGAACCCGATGATGAGCGCCAGTATCGACACCGTCGCGATAGTGGTCAGGAACGTCAACCCCTTCGCGACCTCCGCCTGCTGCCGCCGCCAGCCCACGGCGGTGACGGCGACAAAGCCAAGAAGTGGGATGACCGTCCACTTCGAGCTCTGAAAGAACAACACGAAGGTCAGCAGGGTCGTCAGCCCGCCAAGCGCGTGGATGAGGAGTGCCTCGTCGTCCGTCCGAGCGCGGTACGACCGCAGCCGCCTGGGCACGTCCCGAGCGAACTCGCCAGCGCGGTATGGTATCTGTTGTAGCATTCGTACTGAAATATGGTCGGTAGTACGGCGATTCCCGTCGTCGGGAACCGAGTTACGAGTAGTTCGACGCGGCGACCTTCTCGCGCTGGGTCTCGAGCCGGTCCGACGGGAGCTTGAAGTAGTTGTTCCCGGCGACGAAGATCTCCTGACCGAAGTCGCTCAGGATGAAGTTGAGGAACGCGGCCTCCTTGCGCGAGGTGTCCTCCCACGTGTAGGCGTGGAGGTCACGCGAGAGCGGGTAGTCCTCCGCACCGAGGTTATCGCCGTAGGAGTACGTCGTGTCGTCGATAACCAGGTCCAGCGGCGGCGTCCCGCCGTCGGGTTCGACGAACGCCAGCGCGATGTAGGAGATGGCGTTGTCGGCCTGGGTAATGGCCTGCTGGAGCTGCTGGTTCTGGCCGAAGCGCTGGTCCGGACTGATGGGTGCATTCGGGTCACCGAAGACGTTCGACCGGAACGAGGTGTCCGTCCCGGAGCCCTCTGCGCGGCCAAGCGCGAGGATGTCGCGGTCCGGGCCGCCGAGTTCAGACCAGTTCGTGATCTCCTGGCGGTAGATGGCGCGGAGCTCCTCGATAGTGATCTCCGTGACGCCGGCTTCGACGATCTCGTTGCTGGCCACGATGGGCTGGCCGTCGACGCCAACGACGTGCTCGACGAAGTTGTCGAGCGTCTCGTCGGAGGCGTCGCTTCCGGCGAGCTCTGCCTCGGCCGAGGCGGAGGAGTCGCCGATGTCGACCCGACCTTCCATGACGCCCTCGACACCAGTCCCGGAGTGGCTCAGCGCGATACTCACGCGGAACGACGGACGGGAGCGCTCGCCGGTCGGCTCGTAGCCGTACTGCTGGGCGAAGTAGTCGGCGAGCCGCATGTCGGTGCCGTACTCGTCGGCCCACTCGGTCGGCCAGTAGTCGCCGTCGCCGGCCTCCGGGTTGGAGTTCCAGTAACTCGCGCCGGTGTTCGTGATGGGGAACACCGTCGAGGAGCCGTCACCGGTCAGGACGGTCGTGTCCAGCCCGGACTCGTTGCTTTCCTCGTTATTCTGGGTGTTCTGGTCGCTGTTCTCGGTGTCCTGGTCGCTGTTCTCGGTGTCCATCCCATCAGTCTGGGTGTCGTCCCCTCCCTCCTCCCCATCGTTGGACTGGGAACAGCCAGCCAGCATGGTGAGTCCCGCGGCCCCTGTCGACAGGAGGAACTTACGACGTGATGCCACCTCTTCCAGACGCGTCGAGTCCTGCGTCATCAGGTGCAAGGAAACGAGTAGTATGTAAAGCGATTTATAATAGCGGTACCGACGGAACGGTTCCACTCCAAATCGGAACGGACACCACTGTACGGATACGTATGGTACGTCGACGATAAGTTGCCTATTGCGGAATATATAGAGATATCGAATGGTGAACCAGTACGCCGTAGCGGTTGTCCAGAGAACCATCGGAAAGCTGATGGGATAGGTGGCCGGTCAGCGCTGGATTCGCGAACGCGCCGGCAGGTCCCACCGACTGGCCGAACAGCACCTCGGCGATGAACTCGGGCAGGAGGGTCGCGTCGCCACTCGTGGATGGACGTTCTCACGACGGGCAGTCAGCAAACTGTTCCAGTAGTCCTGGCGGTTAAGTGGCTCACCGGAAGTAGACCGCTGTCACAGGGGCACCGGCGCGTGCCGAAGCACCAGTTCGACGCCGCCGAGCATCGAGAGCGTCAGGACCACGAGCGGGCCGTAGAACACGTACAGGCCGAGCGGGTCGGTGTCGCCGCTGCGGGTGAGAAACGTCACGAGAAGTGCCCACGTCACTGGGACGAGTGCGAGCATGGGGGCCAGCAGTGCCCAGCGTCCGAGGAGGTACGTCGGGACCGCTGCCTGGGCGCAGAGGACGAGCCAGCCGCCCGACACCAGCCGCGCTGCAAAGCGGAATCGTTCGTGGACGTACGTCCGCAGCAGCTCGGTGTGACGGCGCACCACCACCGCCCAGACGGCGAGCACGACGACCGCATGGAGAACCCCGACGGCGAGCGCGAGCGCGAGCGGCGGGACACGACCCGCGAGCCCAGCCGCTGGAGCGACGAGGACGACCGTCAGCAGGGTGGCGGCGACAGTCGTCGCACGCTGGCTCCCCAGTGCGTCTGTCGAGCCGACCGACATCGTCCGGACGTGCGAGTGCCCGACAGGTAGGTGTGACGGGTCGCTGGCGCGGGAGGGCGAACAGGCGACGCTGGTTTCGACGACGAGGACGTGGAACGGTGCGTCGCACACCCGCTGGGCGTCCCACGGCCGTGCTCAGTACACGCCGATGCTGGCCCCGCTATCCGACTTGAACCCTCGGTGCCGCCGTGCCAACGATTTTCACTCCCCCCGCCGAGGGGAGAACTATGAGCGAGTACACCGGCGCGGACCTGTTCGTCGACGCCCTCTCGGAGTACGGCATAGACTACGTCTTCGGCAACCCCGGGACGACGGAGCTCCCCGTGATGAACGCACTCGTGGATTCGGAGCTCGAGTACGTGCTGGGGTTGCACGAGGACGTGGCCGTCGGGGCAGCGGCGGGCTACGCGAGCGTGCGACGGCAGCGCGCGGACGAACTCGACGGCCTCCCGGTCGGCGTGGTGAACCTCCACGTCGCACCCGGGACGGCTCACGGACTCGGCAACCTCTACGGCGCAGCGATGGCGGGTGCACCGCTGGTCGTCACGGCGGGCAACCACGAGCGCGACTTCCGGGCCGAGGAGCCAATCCTCTCGGGAGACCTCGTCGAGCTGACCGACCAGTTCACGAAGTGGTCGGACGAGGTGCTCTCGGTCGAGGCGCTCCCCCGGATGCTCCGTCGGGCGTTCCGCGTCGCGTGCACGCCGCCGACCGGCCCGGTGTTCCTCGGACTCCCGATGGACGTGATGCGCGAGGAGACCGACGCCGAGCCGGAGCCACTCGGCGGCGCCGTCCAGAACCCGGGCCGGGGTGACCCCTCGGCCATCGAAGCGGCGGCCGACGCCATCGCCGAAGCCGACAACCCGGTGCTCGTCGTCGGCGACCACGTCGGCCGCCACCGTGCCTGGTCCGGCGTCGAACCCGTCGACGCGGCAGTAGACCTCGCGGAAGCGGGCGGGATGCGGGTGCACGGCGAGATTCTGGGCTACGAGGTGAACTTCCCGACGGACCACGAGCAGTGGGTGAGCAACGTTCCCCCCAGCGAGGACGTCGCCTCGACGCTGTTCCACACGGACACGCTCGTCTTCGCGGGTTGTTCGACGAACACGACGCTCTGGGGCCACGAGAACCCGCTCGTCCCCGAGGACGCGACGGTCGTCGACCTCACCGACGAGCCGTGGGAGGGCGGGAAGAACCAGCCCGCGACGGTCGTCACGGGAGACCTCGGGCACGTCGTGGACGAACTCGCAGACGCCGTGGCGGACCGGATCGACGACGAGACGCGTGAGGAGCGGCTCGTGCAGGTGGACGCGATGAAGCAGCTCGCGGCCCAGCAGATGGACGCGATGGCTGAGGACGAGGCCCCCGAGGGCGACGCGCGGGGGTCGAAGGCGGACCTCGTCGACGCGATGCACGCCGTCGCGCCGGACGCGCTCGTGATCGACGAGGGCGTCACGGCACGCTACGCGCTGCTCACGCGCTGGGACTTCGCGCCGGGACACCTGTTCGGCAACAAGGGCGGCGGACTCGGCTACGGCCTCCCGGCGGCCGTCGGCGCGGCTCTCGCGGAGGCAGAGCGCGAGGACCCCCGGACTGTCTTCGGATTCGTGGGCGACGGCTCCTACCTCTACTACCCCCAGTCGCTCAACACCGCCGTGCGCCACGACCTGGACCTCACCGTCGTCGTGCCGGACAACCGGAACTACCGTATCCTGAAGGACAACACGGCGGCCATCTTCGGCGGCGAGGTCGACGACTACGAGTACGTCGGGATGGACTTCGAGCCGGCGGTCGACCTCGCGGCGAACGCCGAGAGTCACGGCGCGACCGGCTTCACGGTCGAGCACCGCGAGGAGCTCGAGGCGACCATCGGGGCGGCCGTCGCGGCCGAGGGGCCGACGGTCGTCGACGCGTTCGTCCACGACTGAACCGTCGGGGGCGACCCCGCGACCGGGCAACCACCAAACGATATGGTCGAGGCGGTCGAACACTCCGGCCATGTCTGACCGAGCTAGCGGGTTCGACCCGGTCCACGGGGACTTCTTCGAGAAGCTCCCGGCCCTCGTGGTGTTCGCCACGCTGGCGGTCGCCATCGTCGGGAACGGGGTCGGGGCCTACGCCGTCACAGCGCCGCTCGTCGCCCTCGGGTTCGTCATCGTCCTCCCGCTGTCGTTCCTGTTCAGGGACGAGCTCCGGCGACTGTTCGGCCGCGAGCCCGACCCTGCGGACGGGCCGGACCCGACGAACGACGCGCTCGACGAACTCCAGCGGATGTACGCCCGCGGCGAACTCTCGGAGGCCGAGTTCGAGCAACGCACGGCGCGCGTCCTGGAGAACGAGGACGTAGAGCGGGTCCGGTCGCGAGTCGAGCGCGGGCAGGAACAGGCGTCAGACGACGAGCGCCGGGAGTTCGAGCGGTGAGCGATGCCCGGCCCGGGCGGGTACTTACTTCACCTGATAGCACCAACCGAGTGGTATGACAGTGACGCAGCGAACCACCTGCCGGAGAGTCTCGCCGTGACCGACCCGGGACGGGCCCGATGACCGATCTCGTCTTCTGGGGACTGGTCGTGGTGGCCACCCTGACGAGCCTCGGCACCGCGTGGACCCTCGGCGCGAACAGCAACTCGCCGCCGTTCGCACCGGCCATCGGGGCCAACGCCGTCTCGACGATGAAGGCCGCGTTCCTCATCGGCATCCTCGCGGCGCTCGGCGCGCTCACGCAGGGCGGAAGTATCTCCGAGACCGTCGGAGCGGGGCTCATCCAGGGAGCTACCATCACGTCGCTGGCGGCGACCGCCGGCCTGCTGACGGCGATGGCGTTCATGGCGTTCGGCATCTACTCCGGCTACCCGGTGCCGGCGGCGTTCGCGACGACGGGAGCGATGATCGGCGTCGGGCTTTCGCTTGGCGGGGACCCCGCGGTCGGGACCTACCAGCGCATCGCGACGTTCTGGCTGCTCGTTCCGCCGGTGTCGGGTGGGCTGGCGTACACGACCGCGACGCTCCTGCGTCGAGACGACATCCCCGAGACGGTCAGCATCCCGCTGTTAGCGGCCGTCGTGGGGGGTATCGTCGCCAACATCCGGCTGAGCGTCATCCCGTCGCCGACGGGGCACTCCCAGGAGTCCGTCGCGGGCTTCGTCTCGGGCACCGTCCCGTCGCCGACGGTCGGCCAGGTCGACCTACTGGTGCCGGTCGTGACGCTCGTCTTCGCCGTGGTGAGCTTCCAGTTCATCCGCCGGCGGACCCAGACGTCGGTCGAGAGAGGCATCAAGAGCTTCCTGCTCATCCTGGGGAGCATCGTCGCGTTCTCCAGCGGCGGCAGTCAGGTCGGACTGGCGACCGGGCCGCTGGAGAACCTCTACGGCGTCGAGCTCGGCCTGCCGGGCATCGCCCTGCTGACCGTCGGCTCGGTCGGCATCCTCGGCGGCGCGTGGATGGGTGCACCGCGGCTGCTGCAGGCGACCTCGCGGGAGTACGCCCAGCTCGGGGTCCGCCGGTCCATCGCGGCGCTCGTCCCCGGGTTCATCATCGCGCAGGCGGCCATCCTGCTCGGCATCCCCATCTCGTTCAACAACATCATCATCTCGGGCGTCATCGGCGGCGGACTGGCTGGCGGCTCGGCCGGTGTCTCCCGGCGGAAGATAGGGACGACGCTTCTCTTCTGGGTGCTGACCCTCGGCACGTCGGTCGTGCTCGGCTTCGGGGTCTATCGGGTCTTCGCGTTCGTCCTCGGCGGCGCGACCGGCTGAGCGCTCGGCCCCGCGTCAGTCTCTGACCACGGTCACGGTCATCGTCGCCTCGCTGACGACGGTCGTCGCGACGGTGCCGAGCAGCCGTGCCACGAGACCGTTGCGTCCGCCCCCGTGCCCGCCAATCACGATGTGGTCCACGTCGGTGGACTCGGCGAACTCGAGGATTGTCTCGGCGGGGTCGCCGGTCTCGACGGCCGTCTCGACGGTGTGACCGTGCTCCTCCGCGCGGCGCTTCCCCCGTTCGATTATCGTCTCGGCGCGGTCCTCGGCGGACTCCTCCCGGTCCTCGTCTGCGTCGAGGATGCCGCCCTCGCTCATCGAGGTGTCCAGCGGCGTCACGACGTTGAGCACCGTCGTCCGGCAGTCGTACGTCTCCAGTGCGTGGACGAGCGCGCGGTCGGACAGCGGCGAGCCGTCGAGCGGGACGAGGACGTGGCGGGGTGCCATCCTACTGTTCCCCGTCGCGGACGCGGTGTCCGTCGACGGTCTCCGGGAACATCTTGCCGGGGTTGAGCGTGTCCGTCGGGTCGAGCGCGCGCTTGACCCGGCGCATCGCGTCGACGGTCGCCTCGCCGTGCTCGCGGACGAGGTATTTCCGCTTGCCGAGGCCGATGCCGTGCTCTCCAGTGCAGGTGCCGCCCCGTTCGATGGCGAACTCGACGATGTCCCGGTATGCGGCCTCGCCACGCTCGACCGCATCGGGGTCGTCCTCGTCGACCAGCACGGAGTAGTGGACGTTGCCGTCGCCGGCGTGCCCGAAGCAGGGGATCAGGAGGTCGTGCTCGGCAGCGAGCTCCTTCGCGTAGCGGATAGCGTCCCCGTACTTCGAGATGGGGACGGTGATGTCACCGGGGTGGAGCGGCGTCAGCTCGGGGTCCCAGGACTCCATCGCGTAGGCGAGGTCCTTGCGGGCCGCCCACAGCTCGTCCATACCGGCGTCGGCCTCGGCCACCTCGAACAGGGTCGCGTCGTGGGCCGCGAAGACGGACTCACAGAAGTCGACCTCCTCGTCGATGCCGTGGTTGGCGTGGAACTCGACGAAGACGGTGGGTCGGTCGGGAAGGTCGGTGCCGGAGTAGGCGTTGGCCATCATCGCGCTCTCGGCGTCGATGAGTTCGAGCTTCGCCACGTCGACGCCGGACTGGACGGCGTCCTCGACGGCGGCGGTGGCGTCGTCGAGCGTCTCGAACTGCGCGCGGCCGCCGCGAATCTGTGCGGGTCGCCCAGCGAGTTCGAGCGTCGCCCGGGTCACGACAGCGAGCGTGCCCTCGCTGCCGATGAGGAGGTCGCGCAGGTTGTAGCCCGAGGAGGTCTTGACCGCCTTCGAGCCGGCCGTGATGACGGAGCCGTCGGCGAGCACGGCCTCGAGTTCGAGCACCCAGTCCGCGACCTCGCCGTACCGCACCGTCTGCATGCCACTGGCGGCGTTCGCAACCATCCCACCGACGGTCGAGATGCTGCCAGAGGACGGGAGCGGGGGGAACAACAACCCGTGCTCGCCCGCCGCGTCGTCGACAGCCGAGCCCATGACGCCCGGTTCGACGTCGATCTGGAAGTCCTCGGGGCGGACGTCGAGCACCGCGTCCATCCGGGTCAGGTCGAGGCTGATGCCCGCGTGCGCCGGCACGGCGTTCCCTTCGAGGCTGGTGCCCGCCGCGTACGGCGTGACCGGAACGTCGTGTCCCGTCGCAGCCTCGAGGACGGCCGAGACGTCCGCTGTCGACTCGGGGTACACCACGGCGTCGGGTAGCACCTCGTCGCCCGGCTTCGTCCCCCAGTCGCTGTCGTGGGCCTCCCGCGTCGGCTCGGCGAACGACACCTGGTCGTCGTCGAGAGCGAGTTCGTCGAGGAACGAACAGTCGTTTGTCATACGGAGACGTGGGGCGACCCCGGCGATAAAACTGTCTCCCGTGGTGGTCGTGGTCCCCAGCTGGATTGAACACTGAACTTGTGGATGGTTTCGCCGGTTGGCCGAGGCTTTTCCCGCCGGCGGTAGTACGATGGTTCGAACATGCGCGCCATTCAGGTCACCGAGTACGGCGGAAGCGACAACATCGAAGTCGTCGAGCAGGAGAAACCGGAGCCCGGCCCGGGCGAGGTCCGCATCGCGGTCGAGGCGGCGGGCATCAACTTCGCGGACATCATGCAGCGACGGGGCCACTATCCGGGCGGACCGGACGCGCCGTTCGTCCCCGGCTTCGAGGCCGCCGGTACCGTCGACGCGACCGGCGAGGGCGTCGACATCGAGGAGGGCTCGCGCTACGTCGGTATGGTCGGCGTCGGCGGCTACGCCGAGTACGCCGTCACCGATGTCGACTCCCTGTTCCCCATCCCGGAGGGGATGAGCTTCGCGGAGGCCGCGGGCTTCCCGGTGCAGTTCCTCACCGCCCACAACTGCCTGTTCGGCTGGGGCGGGCTGGAGGAGGGCGAGTCGGTGCTCATCCAGGCCGCCGCAGGCGGCGTGGGCACCGCGGCAGTACAGCTCGCCGACCGTGCCGGCGCGGAGGTGTTCGGCACCGCGAGCACACAGGAGAAGCTCGACCTCGCCGCGGAGCTCGGCTGTGATCACCCCATCAACTACACCGAGGAGGAGTTCGTCGACGTGGTGCAGTCCGAGACCGACGGCGCCGGCGTGGACCTCGCGCTCGACGGCGTCGGCGACGACGTGTTCTCTGACTCCATCCAGGCGACGAAGGACTTCGGGCGTATCGTTTCCTACGGCGCGGCCAGCGGCGTGCCCGGCACGCTCGACACCAGCGAGATGTTCTTCCGGAACCAGTCGGTCATCGGCTACCACCTCGGCCGTGCGATGGCCCGCAAGCCCCAGAAGGTGCTCGAGGCGGTGCCGGACCTGACCCAGGGGCTCAGCGAGGGCGAGCTGGAGGTTGTCGTCGGCGAGACGTTCGCCCTCGAGGACGCCCGCGAGGCGCACGAGTACATCGAGGACCGCAAGTCCGTCGGCAAGGTCGTGCTGGAGCCGTAGCGCGACGGGTGAGTTCAGGGGAGTGTCGTCCCCGACGCGAACAGCAGGTGGTCGGCGGCGTCCTCTACCGCGTTCATCGCTCCGTCGAGACAGACGAACAGCTCGCGAACCATCAGGGTGCGCGGCGTCGCCCCCTCCTCGAACGCCGCCGCCACCGCGTCGTACTTCAACTGGTCACAGGCGGACTCGCGTTCAGCGACGCGTGCGACCGTCTCGGCCGGGTCATCCCGGTCCCCACCCTCGACCAGCCGCTCGACGAAGCCCGAAATCGCCTCGGTGAGCGTCCTGACGGCGGCCGAGATGTGGTCGGTCATCGCTGCGAACGACGCGAGCTGTTCGGCCGAGAGGACGGGAGCCATCGCCCGAAGCTGGTGAGCGAACCGCTCGAGACCCGTCGGAATCCTGTCGACGTGGGTGAACAGCTCGAGGAGGTCCTTCTTCTGGAGGTACGCACCACTGAAGCTGGGGTCTATCTCCGAGGCCACCGTCCGCCGGAGGTCGTGGAGCGTGCTGTCGCAGGCGGATTCGACTGCGACGAGGCGATCGACGGCGGACGTGAACGCGTCCCCATCGGTCCCGTAGGCGTCGAGTGCGGCAGCGAGGTCGTCGGTACTCTCGGTCACGTGGTGCATGAAGACGCCGGTCTTGGCGACCAGTTCCCCGGTGGTCCTGTCGGTCGAAGCCATCGCACGGAAAGCGAGGGCCGACGGGGGAAAGCGCTCCTATGAGTTCAACAGTGGGCTACGTTCGCACAGGGAGACGCCAGCCCGTCCGGCTGTTCGCCGACGAGACACTCAGGGCAGCGGCTCCAGCTCGTCCCGGGCACCGTCCAGCACTGCGAACCGCTCGTCGCGCCGCCGCTCCAGCCACGCGAGCAGCCGCGCCGCCCAGCGGAGCTTGCGCCGCTTCATCGGCCCGACGCCGGGGTCGTCGAACGACCACCCTGGGAACGAGAGCCGGGCCGCGCCGGCGTGGTCCGCGAGGAACGCGGCCCGGTCGCCGTCGGTGAAACCCCCGTAGTTCCGGACGTGTGCGACGGGTGCGGCCTGTGTCGTCGGTAGCACCGGCTCGGCGGGCAGGCCGGGCACGACCGACCGGACCCGCTCGACGTTGTCGCCGTGTGCGTGGACCGCGACTGGCGTCCCCTCGGCGGCGAGGTCGTTCACGAGTTCGGGCTCGCCGTCGAGGTCGGTCACGTAGACATCGACGGGGACGCCCCGCTCACGACAGACCGCCGCCGCCGAGGAGGCGGCGACGACCCGGTCGGCCTCACAGTCCGCGAGGTCCGCGGCGAGCGTCGGGCCGGCACCACAGACGGCGACGTGCTCGCCGGCGAGCACCGAGAGACGCGACTCGTCGAACGGGGTCGTCAGCTCGGCGAGGACGTCGCGTGCGCGCTCGTCGCCGGCGCGGTCGAAGCCGAAGTCAGCGAGGATGGTCTCGTACACCGGCTCGAACGTTTCGAAGTCCATGGCTGTAGCTGTCGGATGTAGTTCCAAGATAACCGTTGGTGTGGGCCGGAATTGCCTCTTGTGAGTACCCCTACCCGAGAGGCCCTCCCGGCTTCCACCCCCACCTTCTGAATCCACCGGTATAAGTTTTCTCTTACCGAGTTATACGACCCATAACGGGTCGTTAGAGCCGTCTGCACGCGAAATTCAATAGATATACGGCTCGGAGACTGTCGGCCCTCGGTGTCCGACGGGACCGTGGTGCACCGTCCACCAGCGGACGGACCACGGTACAGGCTCACTTCAGGGCCGACGCGACGGCGTCGAGGACTGCCCCGGTGCCCGCAGTCGCGGGCGTGGTCTCGACGAGCGTCTCGAGTGCGGCGTGGGTTCCCACGAGCAAGCCACCGTCGCCTGCCGCGTTCATCGCGAACGTCGTCTCGGCGTCGGCAGCGAGTCCCCCCAGCTCCTCGCAGGCATCCTCGGTGAGTCCACGGACGTCGAACACGGCGAGGGTGGCTGTGGCGGCCAGGTCGGCCGTGCCGAGACGGTCCGCGTGCCGTCGCACGTCGCCCTCGGAGCTGACGTCGAGTTCCTCGACGCTGACGCCGTTCGCGTGGGTCCGGTGTCGCTCGGGCATGAACGCGTCGCCCACGGCAGCCGCGTCGACCGTCTCCCGCACGTCGTGCGTCCGGATCACGTGTGCGCCGCGCTCGATGGCCATCGAGGTGGCCGCGAGGGAGACGGCCAGTGCGTCCTCTGTCGGGCGGTCGGTCAGCGACCGGAGGAAGTTCTTCCGGTTGATGGAGACGAGCATCGGCCGGCCGAGGCCACGGAACTCGCGGAGCCGCCTGAACGTCTCCCGGTCGTTCGCCACGGTCTTGGCCTCGGACCAGCCTCCGAACGCGGGGTCGACGATGGTGTCGTCGGGCAGTCCGTTCTGCTTGAGAGCCTCGTACACCATGTCGACGTAGTCGGCCTGCTCGGCCCAGTCCTCGCCCTTGCGCTCCGCCCAGGGCGTCTCCTCGACGGCCCCGGGGCGCGTGAGGTCCGGCGGGCTGGCCATCTTCGCGGCGGCGACTCCGTACTCCTCGGCGACCCGTGGCATCTCCGGGTCAGCGAAGCCCGCGATGTCGTTTATCATGTCGAAGCCACCGTCGAGGGCGGCCGCGGCGACCTCGTGGTAGCGCGTCTCGATGGACCAGACCGGGTCGACGGACGCGTTCTCGATGACCGACAGCGCCACGTCCAGCCGGTCCAGCTCCTCCTCGGCGCTGAGCACCTCGAAGCGCTTGTTCGCCGACTCCAGGCCGATGTCGACGATGTCCGCCCCCTCCCCGACGAGTTCGTCCTCGACGTAGGCGGCTGCCTCGGCGGGGTCGTCGAACACACTCGGGTCGTACGGCGATTCCGCGCTCACGTTCAGCACGCCCATGATTCGTGTCGGGTGGTCGTCCCCGATACCGAGTCCGGCGGCGTCGACGTTCTGCATACCTCCTCTGGGGGCGCTGCCAGTGAAAAGGGCCGTGTTCCCCGGAGCGACTGCCGGGACCCGGAGCGTCGGTGCGGTCGGTACAGTCGACGTGTGTGTCAACGAAAACCACTCATACCATCGGTCCCGAGTGGCGAGCGTGAACCGAGAGCGGCTCCTCCCGGTCGTCCTCGCACTCGTCTGCGTGGTCGCGCTCTCGCTGGTCGCCGCGAGCGTGGTGGACCCAGCCGACGGCGGCGGCGGGTCGAGCGTCAGCGACCCCACCGGCGGCAACGACCGCGACTCCGGAGAGAACGGCAGCAGCGGGCGCGAACCCTTCACCGACCCCGGCGAGTTCTCGTTCTCCTTCGGCATCTGTCTCCCGTTCCTGCTGACGGGCGAGTTCCTCGCTATCGTCATCGGCGTCGGACTCCTCCTCTGGTCGGCGCTCGCGTACCGCGACGACGGGTTCGCGGCCTCCGCCGTGCTCGTCGCCATCGGGTTCCCCGCCTTCTTCGTCTGGATGCTGCTGACCAACTGTGCGGACCAGCCCGAGCCGACCTCCGTCGACATCCTCCCCTCCGAGCCGGCACCGCCGAGCATCGGGGGCAACGCCTCGGTCGGCATCGCCGACGACTCCGGGCTGGTCATCACCCAGCCCTCGGTGTTCGTGGTGCTCGTCGCGGCGACCCTGGTCGTCGGCCTCCTCGGCTACGCCGCCCTGTCGAGTACGGACGACGACGCGAGGGAGGCGGAGGCACCCGATGACGAAATCGCCGACGAGGGGGACCGGAGACAGATCACCGAGCTCGGCAACGTCGCCGGCCAGATCGCCGACAGGCTCGAACGGACCACTGGCACGGAGAACGAGGTGTTCCGCGCCTGGGTCGAGATGACCCGGCACCTCCCCGTCGAGCACCCACGGTCGAGCACCCCCTCTGAGTTCGCCGACGCGGCCGTCGAGGCGGGTGTCTCGCGCGAGGACGTGACCGAACTCACCGAGCTGTTCGAGGAGGTCCGCTACGGCGGCGAGCCGGTGACGGCGGACCGGGAACGGCGTGCCGTCGAAGCACTCCGGCACATCGAGGACGAGTACGGTGACGAGCGCTGACGTCGTTGACGCCACCTGCCTCGCTTCCGATGCTGGTTCGGTACAGCAGGTGCTTGTGTATACGAACTCGTTAAGTACGGGTTGTGGTAACAGTGCCTCGTGAACAGACGGACGATCGGGGTCGCTATTATCGCGATCTGCTGTGTGGGCGCTATCGTCTTCGCGGCCGGGACGCTCAGTCAGACGACGAGTGCTGGCGAGGACGCGACCCAGCCGGCACCGGAACAGGACGACAGCATCGATGCGACGGACTCGCCGATGGACGTGAACGTGGAGGGCGGTGAGACGCAACAGAAGCCGCCGGTGAAGGTCGAGCGGTGCGAGCGGTCGATCCCGCCGCTGCTACTGCTCGGACTGATGGGGATCGTCGTCGGAGTGACGGCGTTCATGTACCGGAAGTACGACCGGATGGTCGCGCTCAGCGCCTTCTTCGTGGTGGGTGTGCTGGTTGCGACGACGGTACCGTTTCTGGTGACCTGTCCCTCCCAGCCGGTGCCGGAGGAGAAACAGAACGGCAGTCCCGACCTCGTCAGTAACCAGACGGCGTCGGGTGGTGGTGGCGATGGCAGCGGCGGCGGCGAACAGGGCGAGACGCGCCAGCAGCTGCCCGACGTCCTCCTGCTCCTGCTCGGCGTCGTCGGTGTCGCAGTGGTGGTGGTCGCGGGCGTGTGGGTGGTGCGCTCCGGCGACGAGGACGACGAGTCGGAGCTCGTCAAGGCGGCCAACCCGGAGGACGAGGAAGAACAGCCGGAACCGCCCGACTCCGCGGCGGTCGCGGCGGCCGCCGGCCGGGCGGCGGACCGCATCGAGGAGCAGTCCGCGGTCGACAACGAGATCTACCGCGCCTGGGTCGAGATGACCGACCATCTGCCCGTGGAGCATCCCGAGACCAGCACCCCGCGGGAGTTCGAACGCGCGGCCGTCGCCGCCGGTTTCGAGGCCGCTACGGTCGGCGAACTCACCGAGCTGTTCGAGTCGGTGCGCTACGGTAGCGAGGCGGCGACCGCGGAACGCGAGGAGCGGGCAGTCGAAGCACTGAGGCGTCTCGAGGACCAGTTCGAGGGTGAGAACGAATGAAGTCGCGAACCCTGCTCGCCGTCTTCGGCGTGGCGCTCGCGCTGACCGGGTTCGTCCTCGTCGCAGCGCCCGGACTGGCCTCGTCCATCACGCTCGACGAGGCCGTCCTCGTGGTCGTCGGCCTCCTCGGCGTCCTCCAGGGGGCGCGTGTCGCCATCGGCCGGTCACGCACCAGCTACGAGCAGGTCGAGACGCCCGACCCCGAGGCGTCTCAGGACCTCCCCACCCCGGGTGACGAGTTCGACGAGATGCTCGTCACGGCCGGCTCGGACCGCCGAGAGATCGAGACGCGCGAGACGGTGCGGACCCGGCTGGAGCGGGCCGCCATCGCGACCATCGTCCGCACCGAGGGCTGTACGCGGGCAGAGGCAGAACGGCAGCTGGAGTCGGGCGAGTGGACCGACGACCCGTACGCTCGGGCCTTCTTCACCGGCTCCGTCGAAGGGGCATCGCTGCTCGACCGGTTCGACTTCCAGCGGGACAACCGGACACAGTACCACCGCTGGGCGGTCCACGCCGCCAGCGAGATAACGCGGCAGTCGGAGGCGGCCGAAGCATGAGTTCGACGCTATCGCAGTCCGCGACCGACGAGTCCACGGCCGGCGGGGCCGAGTCCGGCAGCGGGCCGTCGACGGAAACCCGAGACGGACGGAGCGAGGGGAGCCAGCGCGTCATCTCCGAGACCGAGGAGGACACGAACCACTGGCGTGGCATCGGCGCGCTGACGTTCGTGGCGGGTGGCGCGGGCATCATCCTGAAACAGCCCGCCCTGCTGCTCGCGGCGGTCGTCGCTGTCGCCTACCTCGCGTACGTTCAGGTGACGACGGTACCCCAGGCGACGGTTCGCATCCGACGGGAGCTGTCCGACCCGACTCCTGACCTGGGCGACGACCTGACGGTGACGGTGAGAGTCAGCAACGTCGGCGACCGTGTCCTGCCGGACCTCCGGGTCGTCGACGGCGTACCGGAGGAACTCACCGTCGTGGGCGGCACGGCCCGGCTCGGCACCGCGCTCCGCCCCGGCGAGACGGACTCGTTCACGTACACGCTGAACGCCAGACGGGGGACACACGAGTTCAAGACGTGTGACACCATCGTCCGTGACTGGGCCGGCAAGCGCGAGCGACACACCTGCTTCCGGACCGGCGGCGAGGTCGTCGTCACGCCGTCGCTCTCGTCCACGCTGCCGATGCCGCTCCGCAAGCAGACCTCGCAGTACGCGGGCCGCGTCGAGACGGACCTCGCCGGCGACGGCGTCGAGTTCCACTCCACCCGCGAGTACCGCGCCGGCGACCCGCTGTCGCGGGTGGACTGGCGGCGCTACGCACGAACCGGCGACCTCGCGACCCTCCAGTTCCGCGAGGAACGGGCCGCGACAGTGATGCTGCTGCTCGACCTGCGCCAGGAGGCGTACGTGCGGCGCGACGATGACGACCTTCACGCGGCCGACCTCGGCATCAACGCGGCGGGGCAGATATTCACGACGCTGCTCGAGACCGGCGACCGGGTCGGTATCACCGCGCTGGCACCGCAGAAGGTCTGGCTCTCGCCCGGACTCGGCAACGAGCACCGTGTCGAGGTCGAGGAGCTGTTCGCCCACCACCCGGCGCTGTCGGCGGAGCGCCCGCAGGGTCGCTACTCCGTCACGCTCGGCGTTCGGAACCTTCGAAAGCGCCTGTCGGGCGACATACAGGTGATGTTCTTCTCGCCACTCTGTGACGACGACGCGGTGAAGGCGGCACAGCTGCTCCACGCACACGGGCACAAGGTGACGGTGCTCAGTCCCGACCCGACGAACGACGAGACACTCGGCCAGCGCTTCGCCAGCGTCGAGCGCGCCGACCGGATCTCGAAGCTCCGCCAGGGTGGCGTCAGGGTGCTCGACTGGGACCCCGACGAACCGCTCGCGGAGTCGATCGCACGGAACACCGTGCGGTGGTCGCGATGACTGAGATCGACAGGCGGCCGGTGCGGCTGTCGGCCATCGTCTCGCTCGGTGCGGCGGCGGTCGCGGCTCTCGCGGCCATCCTGACGGCGAGCGTCGGGGGCGTCGTCGCCGGGCTGGGCATCGTCGCACTCGCACCCGGCCTCGTGGTCGGCTCGCGACGGCTCGTCCACGGGGGCGGCGTCGTCCTCGCGGTGGGGATGGTGTTCGCGGGGGCGACCGGTGCCGGCGCTGCAGCAGAGCTGTTCCTGCTCGTCGGCACCGCGGCGACCGTCGTCGCCTGGGACGTGGGCCAGAACGCCGTGGGGCTGGGCGAGCAGCTCGGCCGGGAGGCAGAGACGACCCGGGCCGAACTCGCACACATCGGCGCGACGCTGGTCGTCGGTGGGGTCACGGTCGGCGTCGCGTACGGTCTGTACCAGATCGCGGGCTCCGGGCAGCCGCTCCCCGCACTGGTGATGCTGCTCGTCGCGGCGCTCGTCCTGACCACGTCGCTGCGACAGACGTAGAAGGAGTTACTCGACGGTCGGGACCGGGACCGAGTCGAGCACCGTCTGGACGACTTCACGTTTGTCGACGTTGTTCACCATCGCGTCCGGCGTCAGCACGAGTCGGTGTGCGAGCACCGGCAGCGCCACGCGCTTGATGTCGTCGGGCGTGACGTACTCGCGGCCGACCATCGTGGCGTAGGCGCGCGAGGCCTCGAACAGGCGCTGGGTCCCACGCGGCGAGACGCCGATGTCGACGCGGCCGTCCTCCCGGGTCTCGCGGCAGACCGCGGCCATGTACGCGAGGAGGTCGTCGTCGACCCGCACGTCCTCCGGCACCTCACGGAGCTCCGCGACCTCCTCGTCGCTGAGGACGCGGTCGACGCTCGGGCTCTGGTCGACGCGGCCCGCGCGGCGACGGAGCAGCTCTATCTCGCCCTCCTCGTCGGGGTAGCCGATGCTGGACTTGACGATGAACCGGTCGACCTGTGCTTCCGGCAGCGGGAACGTCCCCTCCTGCTCGACGGGGTTCTGCGTCGCGATGACGAAGAACGGCTGCGGGAGCATCCGCGTGTCGCCGTCGACGGTGACCTGCCCTTCCTCCATCGCCTCGAGCAGGGCGGCCTGGGTCTTCGGCGGCGCGCGGTTGATCTCGTCCGCGAGCACGATGTTCGCGAAGATGGGGCCAGACTGGAACTCGAACTCGCGGCTCTCCTCGTTGAACACGTGTGTCCCCGTCACGTCGGAGGGCAGGAGGTCGGGGGTGAACTGGATGCGGGAGAAGGACAATCCGAGGGCGGAGGCCATCGACCGTGCGGTGAGAGTCTTGCCGGTGCCGGGCACGTCCTCGAGGAGCACGTGACCGCGACCGACGACGCCCATCAGCACCGTCTCGAGGAACTCTCGGTCGGCGATGACCGAGTTCCCGATGGCGTCGAGAACTGCGTTGCAGTCCTCGTTTGCTTGGCTAACGTCCATAGTATCTTTCTGCAAGGCATGCAATTTATTATTGACGATTGTCACCACACGTCCGCCCGAATCGAAACCCCTAAAATACTCAGCGGGCAAGGTGAGACCGAGCCGAGATAGCCTAGCCTGGCCAAGGCGGTAGATTCGAAATCTACTGTCCACACGGACACGGGAGTTCAAATCTCCCTCTCGGCGCTTTTCAGGAGACAAGGACCCGAGCGTAGCGAGCAAGACAACCGTGTTCGAATCTCTCTCCGCCGTTCTCCCCAGCCACCGACGACGAGCGTAGCGTGCCGTCCGCGTCGGGGGAAGCGACGAGCGACCGGCGGTGCCCTGTCTCGACCGTTCTCGGACGACACGACGTTACCAGCCGGCGGGAACCGGCCTCTACCCCTATTGTCTCGTGCTATCAATACCCACGTATGGCGCAGAAGACAGCGAAGCAGATGGACGCACTGGAGATAGACGAGTTCCTCGAATCACAACAGACCGGTGTCCTCGCGCTCGCGAACGACGGCGACGCCTACGCGGTCCCGATCTCGTTCGCGTACGACGACGATGACCGGTCGGTGTACCTGCGACTGGGGTTCGCACCGGGGAGCCAGAAGCAACGCTACCTCGAGACGACAGAGCACGTCTCGTTCACCGTCTACGACGACACCGACGAGGGCTGGAAGAGCGTCCTCGTGGAGGGCAAGGTGACGATGCTGTCACACGACAGCCTCGACGCCGCCATCGTCGAGGCGATGGAGGGACTCGACATCCCGTACTTTCAGGTCCACTCACGGCCGGCGACGGACATCCAGTTCAACGTGGCCTGTATCGAGCCGACGCAGGTGAGCGGCATCATCGAGGGGTACTCCCACCGGACGGACGACGACGAGTGACGCGTCGGGCTCGGCCCCTCCTGCCCCCGACACGCTGCCGAATTTTCGGCGGGCCACCCAGGGTACCAGCCGGCCGTGGGTCACCTGCGGGGCTGTCAGGGCGACCGACTGGCGGGGCGGTTTCGGTGGGTTTTACGCCCCGTCGCGCGTCGGTTCGACCATGTCCGACGACTACCGCACCGAACAGGACAGCCTCGGCGAGATGCAGGTACCGGCCGACGCCTACTGGGGTGCACAGACCCAGCGCGCGGTCGAGAACTTCCCCATCTCGGGGCTGACGTTCGGCCGCCGGTTCGTGCGCGCCCTCGGCGTCGTGAAGAAGGCCGCCGCGCAGGCCAACCGCGACCTCGAGATGATCCCCGAGGACAAGGCCGACTGCATCGTCGCCGCCGCCGACGAGGTCATCGCCGGCGAGCACGACGACCAGTTCCCGGTCGACGTGTTCCAGACCGGCTCGGGCACGTCCTCGAACATGAACGCCAACGAGGTCATCTCGAACCGCGCCACCGAGCTCTACGGCGGCGACATCGGCTCCCGAGAGATTCACCCGAACGACCACGTGAACTTCGGCCAGTCGAGCAACGACGTCATCCCCACCGCGATGCACGTCGCGGCGCTCGAGGCCATCGAGAAGGACGTCATCCCGGCGCTGGACATCCTCCGCGAGGCGCTTCGCGCGAAGGAGGAGGAGTTCGACGGCGTCGTCAAGACCGGCCGTACCCACCTGCAGGACGCGACGCCGGTCCGACTCGGCCAGGAGTTCGGCGGCTACGCCACCCAGATGGAGAAGGGGCTCGTCCGCGTCGACAACGTCCGCGAGCACCTCGGCGAGCTCGCGCTCGGCGGTACCGCGGTCGGCACCGGACTGAACACGCACCCCGAGTTCCCCGCCCGCGCCGCGGAGTACATCACGAAGGAGACGGGCGTGCAGTTCCGCGAGGCGGACGACCACTTCGAGGCCCAGGCCGCCCACGACGCGATGGGCGAGGCCCACGGCGCGCTCCGCACCGTCGCCGGCAGCCTGAACAAGATCGCGAACGACCTGCGGCTGCTCGCCTCCGGCCCGCGCAACGGGCTCGGCGAGATCGAGCAGCCCGAGAACCAGCCCGGCTCCTCGATCATGCCCGGCAAGGTGAACCCGGTCGTCGCCGAGGCGGTCAACCAGGTCCACAAGCAGGTCGTCGGCAACGACGCCGCCGTCGCCGCCGGCGCTGCGGAGGGTCAGCTCGACCTCAACCTGTACAAGCCGGTCTGTGCGTACAACTTCCTGCAGTCCGCCGAGCTCGTCACGAACGCGAGCGAGGTGTTCGCACGGAAGTTCGTCGCGAAGCTCGAGGCCAACGAGGAGCACTGCCAGTCCCAGGTCGAGCAGTCGATGGCGCTCGCGACCGCGCTCAACCCGCACATCGGCTACGACAAGGCCAGCGAGGTCGCCAAGGCCGCGCTGAAGGAGGACAAGACCGTCCGCGAGGTCGTCGTCGAGAAGGGCTACCTCTCCGAGGAGGAAGCTGCCGAGGTCATCGACCCCGAGGCGATGACCTACACCGGTATCCTGGGCGACGACTGAGCCGGGCCACTGGAGCGTTTCTCGAGGCGGGTTCACGGCACCCCTGAACCGTTCGGCAGGACCGTACGGCTCGGCCCGTTGACCAGGACGTAGCGGTCCCGCCGTCCGGAGAAAGATTTATTACTTCGAAGAGATCTGGCGGAGGTCAGACTGACCGCACGACTGCAGTAAGTTACCGTGAGTGACCGGTAGACGGCGCTACGGCGAACAATCCACTGCTGTTATGGGGGTTGCCGGAGTGGATTTCAGTATGTACACCTGTAGAGACTGTAATCAGTCGTTCAGCACAGAGCTCGCCCTCGAGCTACACCACGACAAATGCGAGAAGGGGCAGCTGTTCTGCGAAGCCTGTGGGGGACGATTCTCGGAGCGCGTAGCGACACGAGACGGCTGGCACTACCGATGTCCAGACGAGGAGTGCGACGGTGAGGGCCTCGGCGACGACATCGTCCGCATCGAGGACATCAAGGCAGCGACGCAGTGAGGACACGGACGGTGGGCGGTTCTGCGGCACGACAATTCTGAGAGGGCTCTCTGGCTGCTGTCCGACCCGGTACCTGCCGACGATGCGACGACGTTCGGACTGCGACCGACGGGACGATGGCCGTCACTATTCGGGCACACTCGCCACGGTACCGGGGGAGACTGGACGGTTTTTTACCCCTCCGGGTCGGACCTGCTCTCAATGACCGACCACGACTACGACGAGCTCGGGTTGGTGGCCGGGCTGGAGATCCACCAGCAGCTCGACACCGAGACGAAGCTGTTCTGTGCGTGTCCGACCGACCTCCGCGAGGCCGAAGCGTCGACCCGCCAGTTCACGCGGTACCTGCATCCCACGAAGAGCGAACTGGGCGAAATCGACGAAGCGGCGCTGGAGGAGAGCCAGGTCGAACGGGAGTTCACCTACCTCGGCTACGACACCACCTGCCTCGTCGAGGAAGACGACGAACCGCCGCACCGGCTCGACGAGGAGGCACGCACTGTCGTGCTCGAGATCGCCCAGCTGCTCGACATGGAGCCGGTGGACGTCGCCCACGTCATGCGCAAGCTCGTCGTCGACGGCTCGAACACGTCGGGCTTCCAGCGCTCGACGCTCGTGGCGACCGACGGCGAGATACAGACGGACGAGGGGCCCGTCAGAATCGCGGACCTGATGCTGGAGGAGGAGAGCGCCCAGCGCGTCGAGGAGACCGAGGCGGGTGTCACCTACAGCCTCGACCGGCTCGGCATCCCGCTGGTGGAGATCGGCACGAAGCCGGACATCTCCTCGCCGGAGCAGGCCCGCGACGCGGCGGAGCGCATCGGGATGCTCCTCCGCTCGACGGGCCACGTAAAGCGCGGGCTGGGGACCATCCGGCAGGACGTGAACATCTCCATCGCCGACGGTGCCCGGGTCGAGGTGAAGGGCGTCCAGAGCCTCGACGACATCGACGACATCGTCCGGAACGAGGCGGGCCGACAGGTCGCTCTGCTCGACATCGCCGACGAGCTGGACGAACGCGACGCCAGCGTCGGCGAGGTACAGGACGTGACCGGGGTCTTCGAAGACACCGACTCGGGTGTCGTCCGCGGTGCGCTCGACGACGGCGGCGCGGTGTACGCGGTGCCGCTGTACGGCTTCGACGGGCTTGTCGGCCGGGAGATACAGCCCGACCGCCGGCTCGGCACGGAGCTCTCCGACCACGCGAAGCGCCACGGTGCCGGCGGCATCTTCCACACGGACGAACTGCCGGCCTACGGCGTCACCGACGAGGAGGTGTCGGCCATGCGCGAGGCCGTCGGTGCCGGTGCGGACGACGCGGTCGCGATGGTCGCCGCCGCGGCGGGCGTCGCCGAGCCAGCCGTCGAAGCGGCTGCAGCGCGCGCCGAGACGGCGATGGACGGCGTCCCCGAGGAGACCCGTGGTGCGAACGAGGACGGGACGACGCGCTACCTGCGGCCGCTGCCCGGCGCGGCGCGGATGTACCCCGAGACGGACGTGCCGCCGGTCGAGCTCGACCCCAGCGAGGTCGCGGTCCCCGAGCTCCTCACCGAGAAGGTGCAGCGGTATCAGGACGAGTACGACCTCGACGCCGGGCTCGCCGAGCAGGTCGCCTACGGCACGCACATGCCGCTGTTCGAGTCGGTGGTCGCCGAGGGCGTGGACGCGACGCTCGCCGCAGGGACACTGGAGTCGACGCTGACCGAGCTCCGCCGCGACGACGTTCCCGTCGCCGACCTCACAGACGAGCACCTCCGTGACGCGCTCCACCTCGTCGAGGACGGCGAGGTACCCAACGAGGGCCTCCCCGAACTACTGACCGCACTGGCGGCGGACCCCGGGCTGACCGCCGAGGAAGCGGTCGAGCAGGAGGACCTCGGCGGCGTCGACGAGAGCGAGGTCCGCGAGGCCGTCGTCGAGGTCGTCGAGCGCAACGCCGACCAGGTCGAGGAACAGGGGATGGGCGCGTTCTCGGCGCTCATGGGCGAGTGCATGGGTGCGTTGCGGGGCAAGGCCGACGGCGACGTCGTCAGCGACACGCTCCGCGAGGAGATCCAGAAACGCGCCTGAGGAACGGGCGCGGGAAGCGTTCTTTCAGTCGGCGCGCTGTCCGCGTGCCTCGGAGTCCTCGTCGCCGATGGGGAGCAGCCGGGCGATGCGGGCCTCGTACACTGCCGGGTCGGGCATCCGCTGGGAGATGTAGTACGCGATGCCGACGAGCACCAGCGCGAACGCCGCGTCGGTCAGCCAGTGGACGCCGAGGTAGAACGTCGAGAACATGATGAACACCGTCAGGATGCCGGCCAGCCACGCGTAGGGCCGGTCGGTTTCGCGGGCGTACAGCGCCGCCATCGCGGAGATGCCGGTGTGCAGGCTCGGGAACGCCTTCACCAGCGTGTCCGTCGAGGTGATTCCCTCGCTCACGATGGGATGCAGGTCGTACAGGAGCGCACGCATGACCGGCTCACCGCTCGCGGTCTGTCCCAGGTACTCCGACGTCACCGCGACCGGGAACGCCAGGAAGTACGGGAGTGCGAGGAGGACGACGAGCGCGTAGCCAGCACAGTAACGCCTGGCCTGCTCGCGGTCGTGGACCTTCAGCTTGAAGTACGTGAACAGGGTCAGGAACGGGAAGCCGACGAGGTAGACGAACGCCAAGAGGTACGTCAGCGGCTCCCACGTGAACGCCTGGAAGTGGAGCACGGTCGTTCCTTCCAGGTCGTAGACGACGGAGGTGTACGCCGCACCGGAGTGGAACGTCGCCGCCATGGTGTTCACGCCCTGTGTGACGAGCCAGGCGACACCGAGGTACTTCCAGTCAGTTTTGACTAGTTCCCGGGCGAACTCTCGGGGCGAAGTATCCGGGGCGAACACGGCGAAGCCGACGGCGAACGTGATGAGGGTCGGGACAGTCACGACGATGGTGAACAGGGTCCCGAACGAGATGGAGGGCAGGAGCTGTTGCATGGTCCTACGCGATGTGGGCTGTCGTCGGCTGTCGTTCGTCGGGCGAGGCGTCAGGCGGGGCGTCGGGGCGGAACCGTCGCTGGGGGCTCTGGAGAGGCATAGGTCCTACCGATTACTACATAGTCTCTCGCGTCGATTAAAGACTTTCCGGTATGGTTGACATGCGGCCCGGCTACTGCTCGCGGTCGCGGCCGCGAGCAGCTCGGCCCCGTTCGAGTTCCTCGCTCGCCCGGCGGAAGATGCCCATCATGGTTCGCGTCTCTCGTTCCGTCAGATGTGCTCGACCGAACACCCGGCGGGCCATCCTGACGGTCTTGTGTCGCTTCTCGTCGTTGTGGTCGATCCCGTCGAGCAGGTCCTCGAACTTCTCGTACAGGTGCTCGATCAGTTCCTCGTCGGCGCGCTCGTGCTGTCGGTCCGGCAGCTGGTTCTCCTCGACGGTGAGCTTGCGCAGTTCGTACATCGTCACCGTCGCGGCCTGGCCGAGGTTCAGTACCGGATACTCGTCGCTGGCCGGGATGGAGCAGACCCCGTCCAGCCGGGAGAGCTCGTGGTTGTGCAGCCCGTTCGCCTCCCGGCCGAACACGATGCAGCTGTCGCCGTCGAGCTCGGCGAGGTCGTCCGCGAGCTCGGCCGGCGTCGAGTACGGGAACCGGACGTGTTTCCGGCAGTCCTCGTTCGTCGTCGCCGTCAGCCCGACAGTGTAGTAGTTCTCGACGATGTCGTCGAAGCTCACTTCGCGCGCGTTTGCGAGCACGTCGCGCCGCGCGCGGCCGGCGAACCCCCACGCCTCCCCGTGCTTCTCCTTGACGCCTTCGGGTGGGTCCACCAGCAGCAGCTCCGACAGCCCGAAGTTCTTCATCGAGCGAGCGATGGTACCGACGTTGCCTGGGGTCTTCGCGTCGACGACCGCGACGGCGGGGACGCTCATGTGTCGCCGCCGGTCGGGTAGTCCCGGTCGAACTCCATGTTCCGCAGGTCGATGCGCTTCTCCTCGTGGTCCTCTTCATCTTCTTCGTCGGCGAACTCCTCGGGGTCGGGCAGCTCCGGCTCCGGCAGGTCACGCGGGTCGGTGTCGACGTGCTCCAGCCCGCCGTACCCCTCCGGTGCGCGGCCGCCGTCCAGGAACCACTCGTGGAACGCGTCCTCGAACTCGTCGGTCTCGGCGTACTCGGCGCCGCCCTCCTCGCGGAACCAGTAGAGGAAGTCCGGCTCGTGCTCGTCACACAGGACGGCCTCGTTCAGCGGCTCGCCGTACACCGCCGCGGCCACGTTGCACTGCTCGATGTTCTCGTCGCCGTGGATGAGCCAGCAGGCGTCGCAGGGGCCGTTGAAGATGGCGCTGAGCCGGACGAGCCGCCGGCGCGTGTCGTCGCTGATCTCGTCGAAGGGCCGCACCTCGCCAGTCTCGGTGAACACCTCGTCCTCGTCGAAGCGCCACCCGCGGAGGCCGATGCTGATCTTCTCGCTCATACCCGTCGGTATCGGGTCTGTGGGTAAAAGCGACGCGTATCGGGACCGGTAAATCGAGCCTGTAACTAGGGTCATACTGAGTCGATAACGAACAGCCAGAAAGTCCCGCCCCGCTCAGCACCGCACCTCACGCCTCCCCAGCCGACTGCGATGCTCGGTCGCAAGCTCCCTGCGCTTCTCATTCCTCGCGCGAGTGCGGCGAGCGGCCTGCGGCACGCTCGCCACCCGCGCGCCATCCGGCTGGTCAGACAACGACGACGTCACGGTCCGGAAATCCCACGTTGCCCGTCGCGACCTCCCGAAGACACTTGTCCGTGTTCTCCGATACCTCGGACATGCGACACAGAACCGCCCTGCTGTGTCTCTGCCTCGTCCTCGCAGGTTGTTCGTCGTCGGCACCAGCCCCGGGGACGACGACGGCGACGGACGCTCCATGTTCGACGACGGTCGAGTACGAGCAACGCCCGGTCCCCGAACTGCCCTCGAACGCAACTCGGGAGACTGCACTCTCCTTCGCCGAAAGTCACGCTGAGGCCCTGGCGTGGAATGATAGCATCCAATCGGCGGAGTTCGGGCTCAGCGTTACCAGCGACGCCGCCGTCGTGAACCGGACTCCCGACGGGTTCATCATCCACGTTACCGGCGGGGTGACGTACCAGGGCTGCACCGACGGGGACGTGTGGGTCGCTGACGGCGGACTGGGTGCGAACTACTTCGTCAACGAGACGACGGCCGTCCGGCTGAACCAGCCACGGAACACCACCGACGACCCGTGCGAGCACGGCGGCGAGGTCGTCGCGTGACCTGTTTCAGGGCCGCACCACGTCGCGGTACGCCGACCAGAGCGACGACGCGCCGTCGCCCGGGTGGGTCAGCCCGAGGCGCTGGCCGAGGTCGTCTTGGCGGCGCAGCGGCTCGAAGACGGCTGGCCACTCGAACGGCCATATCTCGCAGCGCTTCGCGGGGTGGCCGATGTCGTCGAGCAGCGCGTTGACGGCACGGCGGGCGGCCTCGTTCGCGCACTCCATGCTCGCGAGGTCGGTCTCGGTTCGGACGAAGTCGGCGGCGAGGTAGAGGTTCGGGGCCGCGGTCGTCGCCTCGGGGCGGTGCTGGAGACTCCCGACAGTGTTGATGAGCAGCTCGGCGTCGTTGGTGACGGTGCCGGTCTCCTCGTCGAAGCCGACCGCGGGGTCGAGCTGGCTGGCGACGAGGTTCGACTCGTTCAGCAGGTCGGTGCCGAGGTGGGCGCGGAGCTGCTCCCAGACCTCGGTGACGATCTCCTCGCGGGTACACTCCCGGGCCGGCTTCCCGTAGACGATGCCGGGTTCGTCCCACTCGGAGACGATGACCGAGAGCACGCCTTCGGTCTCGTCGTAGGCGTCGAAGTCGAAGCGCTCCCAGAACTGACGCTGGCTCACCGCGGTCAGCGCCCACGGCGAGTCGTAGAACACGCCGTGGCCGCGCACGGGGGTGACGTCCTCTCGGAGATAGAACTGCACGCCGTTCATCCAGCCGTGGTCGAGGTTGCGCACGCCGGACAGGGAGGGGGCGGCCCGCTCCAGTTCGGGTGTGAGTAGCTCCGCCACGGCCGGAGCCGGTACCGCGAGGACGTAGTGGTCAGCCGTCACGCGCTCCTCGTCGCCGTCGGGGCCGTCGTGGCGGACGGTCGCGCCGGTGACGCGCTCGCCGTCGGCGTCGATGGCGGTGACCGCCGCGCTCGGCACGAGGTCGACGCCGCGGCGGCGCAGGTGGTCGACCCACGGGTCGATCCAGGCCTCGTTCGTCGGCCCGTCGAGCAGCCGGTCGGCGGGCAGCTCCGGGTCGAACAGCCCGCGGAGCATCTGGAGGTAGATGCGACCGATGGTCCGCGTCGAGGACACCTGCGGGCGCATCGCCACGAGCGACTGGGTGATGCCGTAGCCGAGGTACGTCTGGTACGCCTGCGACATCTCCTCGGCGCGGATGAAATCCCACCAGGAGCGGTGCTCGTACTCCTCGCGCCAGCGTCGCTCCGAGCTCGACAGCAGCGTCAAGAGCCGGTTCGCGAAGAACGCCCCCTCGTCGCGGGGGACGTCGGAGCCGAAGACGTTCTGGATGCGCTCGCGCCACTCCCGGACCGACCCCGGTGCTTCGACGCGCATGAGGCGGTGGTCGCCGTCCGTCACTGCCTGCAACAGCTCGTCGGTGGTCGTCAGCCGGTCGGTGACGGTGCCGCCGTCGACCGGGATTCGGGACATGGTGTCGGTGACGTGCCGGTAGAACCCCGGGAAGAACCGGAAGCCGTGCTCCGCCGGGAGGTGGGCGTCGCCGTCGGCAGGGCCGGGGAAGCTCCGGGCTTTCCCGCCGAAGCGGTCGTTCCGCTCGTAGACGGTCACGTCGAATCCCCGCTCCGTCAGTTCGTGTGCTGCGCTCAGTCCGCCGATGCCGCCGCCGAGTATCGCGACCGTTCGTGTCATTGTTTATAATGGAGGCCGGTTGTTCACCTCCGCTAGGGAACACAGCACAAAAACCGTTCGCACGGCACCGCCGCCCTATGCCAACGTCTATACTGCTCGCGTTCCTGCCGGTAACCATGACCGACGAGGCGGAACTTCGCGACCGCATCGGGGCGTTCCTCGACCGGAACTTCCCGCAGATAGAGATGCACGGAGGGAGCTGGGACATCGCGAGCCTCGACCCGGAGACCGGCGAGGTACACCTGCTGCTCTCGGGGGCCTGCGACGGCTGTGGCATCTCCAGTCTGACGACCGAAGCGCTCCGTGCCCGGCTGCCGGCCGAGGTTCCGGAACTGACCGAGGTCACCGTCGAGACCGGCATGGGCGAGGAGTCCCGGCCCACGACGGAGGACCTCTCCGACGTGCCGTTCTGAGCCCGGTCGTGCCGGAAGGGACGTGGCTGGACGACGGCCCGACCCGCAGACATAAATCGGGGGCGGTCGAAGCCACTGCCTGTGCGAGTGGTCCACAACGAGGCGAAGGGGGACGACGAGCTGACCTCGCAGACGCTCGCCTCGACCGTCGAGTTCGCCGACACCTTCCTCTCGCGGGCGCGGGGACTGATGTTCCGTCGTTCGGTTCCCGACGACTACGCGCTGGTGTTCCAGTTCGACGGACCGGGGACACACGACCTCCACATGGTGTTCGTCCCCTTCGCCATCGACGCGCTCTGGCTGGTCGACGACGAGGTCGTCCAGAAGAAGCGGCTCCGGCCCTGGGTCGGGCTCGGCCGTGCGACGGCCGACACCATCGTCGAACTGCCGGCGGGTGCAGCCGACGACGTGGAACCGGGCGACGTCGTCCACGTGGAGGAGTGACCGGCGGCAGTTTTTGCGGGTCCGACAGGTCGGCCTGTCCGACGGAGTCGTTGATTACCGTGTGTGGCCTCCGACCGAGTGGCATATGACCGGTGACCGATTTATTCGGGGGCTCCCCCGAACACACACTCTCGAACGCTGACGTCAGCTTTCTGGACACGACACTTCGCGACGGAGAACAGGCACCCGGCGTCTCGTTGACGCCCGAGGAGAAAGTGGAGATAGCGGAGGCGCTGGAGCGCTCCGGCGTCTCCGTCGTCGAGGCGGGCTCGGCCTGCACGGGCGAGGGCGAGCGCGCGGCAATCAGCCGCGTGACCGACCTCGGGCTCGACGCGACGGTGACGAGCTTCGCCCGCGGACTGCAGGCCGACATCGACAGCGCGCTCGGCTGTGACGTCGACGGCGTCAACCTCGTCGTCCCGTCGAGCGACCGCCACGTCGAGCGGAAGGTCGGCTCGACCCGCGACGAGGTGCTCGACTCGACCGTCGAGCTCGTCGAGTACGCCACGGACCACGGCCTCTGGGTCGAGGTCATCGGCGAGGACGGCTCGCGTGCGGACCTCGACTACCTCGCTGCGCTCGCCGAGGTCTCGCTCGACGCGGGTGCGGACCGGTTCTGCTTCGCCGACACGGTCGGCCACGCTGGCCCGGAGCAGACCGCCGACGCCGTCGAGCGCCTGGCGGCCCTCGGCCCGGTCAGTGCACACACGCACGACGACCTCGGACTCGGCGTGACGAACGCGCTGGCGGCCGTCGAGGCAGGGGCGGACCTCGTCCACGCGACCGTCAACGGCGTCGGCGAGCGCGCCGGCAACGTCGCGCTGGAGGAGGTCGTCATGGCGCTCTCGCACGTCTACGACGTCGAAACGCTCGACACGGAGACGCTGTACGACCTCGGAAGCGTCGTCGCCCGGACGACGGGGATGCGGCCCGCGCCGAACAAGGCCGTGACGGGCGCGAACGCGTTCGCCCACGAGTCCGGCATCCACACCGACGGCACGCTGAAGGACGA
Source organism: Haloarchaeobius sp. FL176 (assembly GCF_024609245.1). Taxonomy (GTDB): domain Archaea; phylum Halobacteriota; class Halobacteria; order Halobacteriales; family Natrialbaceae; genus Haloarchaeobius. Next base: position 93,707 of record NZ_JANJYH010000001.1, on the reverse strand, counting down.
CCGGATGTACGAGCCGTACCAACCGGAAGCGGTCGGCCGTGAGCGCCGGCTGGTCCTCGGCAAGCACGCCGGTCGAGCGGGCGTCCGCGCGGCGCTCGCCGAGCACGGCCTCGACGTCAGCGAGGACGAACTCGGCACCGTCGTCGAGCGCGTGAAGGACCTCGCGGAGCGTGGCCGTCGCGTGACCGACGCCGACCTCCTCGCGGTCACGGAGGACGTGACCGGGCGCGAGCGCGAGCGCCGGGTCGAACTCCTCAAGGTCACGGCGACCGCGGGCAGCGCGACACCGACGGCCAGCGTCAGGCTGGACGTGGATCAGTCAGTGCTGGGTCCCGACCAGTACGGGGACGACGAGGTCGAGGAGGGCACGGTCGAACGCGTCGCCAGCGGCACCGGCTCCGGGCCGGTCGACGCCGCGGTCTCGGCGGTCCGGAAGGCGGTCGGTGGCGCGACGGACGTCCACCTCACGGCGTACCACGTCGACGCCATCACCGGTGGGACGGACGCCCTCGTCACCGTCGAGGTGACGATGGCCCGCGACGACGACGAGGTGACTGTGGCACACAGCGACGCCGACATCACCCGAGCGAGCGTCGAGGCGATGGTCGACGCGCTCGACCGACTGTTGACGGACGAACAGCCTCGTCTCGCGCCGACGACGGACTGACGGGCGGAAACTGCCCGGTTTTTTAACCACCAGTATCATTGTTCCGGCCGTTGGGATGACTTACGACAGCCCGACGCAGTCGCCGGCGAGGGCCCAGTTCGTCGACGAAACGCCTTCGAGCAAGCGAATCGTCGACAGGACGGACGGCATCGTCGACCGACTGCGTGACGAACTCGGCCGCGACCTCACGATGGTCGCGGCGTACAACGCGGACGTGCTGGAGATCCACTACTTCCACGAGACGTTCCGCGAGCAGTACGAGCCGTCGGACCTCGACGCGCTCGCTGCCGACCTCTGTCTCGACGGACGCATGGGCGATGCGTTCCAGGAGGAGCTCCTCCAGCTCGGGCAGTTCAACTTCGTCGTCAAGGGGTTCGACGACGGGCTGTTGCTCCGTGCGCCGCTCTCGGACGGTACTGGGGTTGCAGTCTCGACGAACCTCAACGCCGGCGAGAAGGTGGCGACCGTGGTCCCGAGGACCATCCGGAGCTGCGACATCCGTGTCGTGACGCGGGATCAGTAGCTCGCGCCGCCTTCGTCTGCAGCATCGAGAAGTTCCTTGTAGCGGTTGCGGATCGTGACCTCGCTCACGTCGGCCACGTCGCTGACCACGCTCTGGGTGACTCGTTCGTTGGTGAGCAGCGACGCCGCGTAGACGGCGGCAGCGGCGAGGCCGACGGGCGACTTGCCGGAGTGGATACCGGTCCCCCTGGCATCCCGGAGGAGTTCGCGGGCACGCATCTCACCCTCGTCGCTCAGTCGGAGGTCGCTCGCGAACCGGGGAACGTAGCTCTCGGGGTCCGCTGGCTCGACCTCGAGGCCGAGTTCGCGAACGATGTACCGGTAGGTGCGTTTGAACTCCATGTCGTCGACGCGACTGACGCGGGCGACCTCGTCGAGGCTGCGCGGCACACCGCCCTGTCGCGCGGCAGCGTACACCGCGGCGGTGGCGACGCCCTCGATGGAGCGGCCGGGCAGGAGGTCCTCGTCGAGCGCGCGCCGGTAGATGACCGACGCAGTTTCACGGATATTGTCCGGGAGCCCGAGCGCGCTGGCCATCCGGTCGATCTCGCCGAGGGCCTGCTTCAGGTTGCGCTCGCGGGAATCACGCGTGCGAAAGCGCTCGTCCCAGGTGCGCAGGCGCTCCATCTTGCGGCGCTGTTTCGAGCTCAGCGAGCGGCCGTAGGCGTCCTTGTTCTGCCAGCCGATGTTCGTCGACAGCCCCTTGTCGTGCATCATCTTCGTCGTCGGCGCACCGACGCGGGACTTCTCGTCCTTCTCGGCGGCGTCGAACGCACGCCACTCGGGCCCGCGGTCGACGCTCTCCGTCTCGACGACGAGTCCGCAGTCGGTACAGACCGTCTCGCCGCGTCCGTCGTTGACGAGCCGGCTGTCACACTCCGGACATCGCTCTCGCTCGCGTGCCTGTTCGGAGACGTCGCGTTCGCGAGGGTCGGTCTCGCGACTGGTCGGTCGGGTACGGGTTTCTGTCATCGTGGGTGGAGGGCAAGCGGCTCGACACCGCGTCGAGTCCTTGCTAACCGGACGTAATTAGCAGCTATCTATGAATTTTTCGGCGGTGATTAAGTACGAGGGCTCCTCGTCCGCACCAAGACCAATGCTGTCATGCACCAATGTCCATGGTAACACTCCCCAATAAATAAATACTCACGCGTTGGACTCTCGGTCAACCGATGCACGGTGGACTACTGCTACAGGTGGCTGGCCAGCTGGAGCCCGACGGGAACCGGGCCGAGCTGTTCGGAACCATCTTCGAGGTGTTCCTGGTCCTCGGCACAGCGGTCGGTGTCGTCGTCATCGGGTACATGCTGTACAACGCGTACAGGTACCGCGACGACGGCACCGCCCCGGCCGAGGAGACCGAGGACATCGGGCGGCCCACACTCGGAGAGCTCCCGGAGGGCGGTGGTCACGGGCGCAAACTGCTCCTCTCGTTCACCCTCAGCGCCATCATCGTCATCTCGCTCATCCTCTGGACGTACTGGGCGCTGCTGTACGTCGAGGCGGGCGCCGCACAGCCCGCGGAGCCCGAGATGGAGGACGGGACGACGGTGGACGTCACCGGCTACCAGTTCGGCTGGCAGTTCGAGTATCCCAACGGCAACACGACCGATGGGACGATGTACGTGCCCGAGGGTGAGCGCGTCCGGATCGTGGTGACATCCTCGGACGTGATGCACAACTTCGGCATCCCCGCGTTCAAGACGAAGACCGACGCCATCCCCGGCCAGACCACGAGCACCTGGTTCGGTCCGGTCGAGGACGGCGAGTACACCATCAAGTGCTACGAGCTCTGTGGTGCGGGCCACTCCTACATGACCGGGACCGTCGAGGTCATCGACGCCGAGGAGTACGAGCGGATGTTCGTGGAGCCGATGAACAGCACGAACGCCAGCGACGGCGGCACGGAGCGCGTCGACCCCGCGACGGCGGCCGGTGGCAGTTCCGCACCGTCGGTCGGGCTGCCGGCTGACGGTGGCGTGGCGACGAGGCTGCCCGCCCGCACAGCAGCCACGGAGGGAGTTCTCAGGGCATGACCGACGACGAACACGAGACGACGGCCGACCCGACCGGTGACGAACCAGCCGTGAGCGACGGCGGCACGGCCAGCGACGGCGGTTCAATCGTTGACGACGACTTCCCGGCCGACGGCGTCCCGGACACCCCCCATGGGGACGACCACGGGCTGCCGCCGACCCACTCCATCCGGCGCTGGTTCGTCACGACCAACCACAAGGACATCGGGCTGCTGTACACGGTGACGGCCCTGTTCTTCCTCATCTTCGGCGGCCTGCTCGCCCTCCTGATGCGCCTCGAACTGTGGGCCCCCGGCGCGGACTTCCTCGCGGCGGGCTCGTACAATCAGGCCGTCTCCGCGCACGGGCTCATCATGGTGTTCTGGTTCCTCTCGCCGCTGGCGTTCGGGTTCGCGAACTACGTCGTCCCGCTGCAGATCGGCGCGAAGGACCTCGCGTTCCCGCGGCTGAACGCGCTCTCGTACTGGCTCTACCTCTTCTCGGGCATCCTCATGGGCATCTCCTTCTTCCAGGGGAGCACGTTCAACGGCGGCTGGACGATGTACGCGCCCCTGAACATGCCCGTCTACACGCCAGATATAGGCGGGACGACGACGGTCCTGGCGTTGATACTGTTCGTCGCCTCGGCGACGGTGGGGTCGGTGAACTTCCTGACGACGATGCACCGGATGCGTGCGGAGGGGATGACCCTCCGCCGGATGCCCATCTTCACCTGGAGCATCCTGCTGACGGTGTGGATGATGCTCTTTGCGTTCGCCGCGTTGCTGGCCGCGCTGATGCTGCTCAGCTCCGACCGGCTCATCGGCACGGCCTACTTCGCCGAGAGCAGCCCCGGTGGCGCGATGCTGTGGGCACACCTGTTCTGGTTCTTCGGCCACCCCGAGGTGTACATCGTCTTCTTCCCCGCCCTCGGCGCGATGGCGGAGATCTTCCAGACGTTCACGGGCCGCCGTCTCGTCGGTCGGAAGTGGTTCATCGGCGCGATGCTGCTCGTGGCCATTCAGAGCTTCGTCGTCTGGATGCACCACATGTTCCTGACGAGCATCAACCTCGAAATCAAGACGCTGTTCATGGCGACGACCATCGGAATATCACTGCCGTTCGACCTGATGGTGTTCTCGCTCATCTACACGATGTTGAAGGGGAAGATACGGTTCAAGACGCCGTTCCTCTTCGGCTTCGGCGCGCTGGTGCTGTTCATCCTCGGCGGCATCACCGGCGTGTTCCTCGGCGCGGTCGTGCTCGACTACACGCTCCGGGGCACCTACTGGGTCGTCGCGCACTTCCACTACGTGATGGTCGGCGGCGTGACGGGGCTGGTCGGCGGCCTCTACTACTGGTTCCCGAAGATGACCGGCCGGATGTACGACGAGACGCTCGGCAAAGTCCACTTCGGGATGTACTTCGTCGGCTTCAACCTGCTGTACTTCCCGATGTTCCTGGCCTGGGAGACGCCGCGTCGGGTGTTCGAGTACGCGCCCGCACTCACCGGCTGGCACCAGCTCTCGACGGTCGGAGCGTTCCTGCTCGGCTCGTCGTTCCTTGTGATGTTCTACAACCTGTTCAAGAGCGCGTTCGTCGGCGAGCAGGTCGAGGGGCAGCCATGGGACTTCGCCTCCACGGCCGAGTGGACCGTTCCCTCGCCGCCGCCGCTGGAGAACTTCCCGGGCGTGCCGACGTACGCGAGCGGCCGCCTGGAGTTCGAGGACGGCGGGAGCGCCCAGACCGACGGCGGCGCGGTCCACGGCAAGGCCGCGGCGCTCCCGGGCAGCGAGGTGACCGAGACCGAGCACGGGGGCGGCGAGAGCCACGCGAGCATCTGGCCGTTCGTCCTCGGCGCGGGCGCATTCCTTGTGTTGCTCGGACTCTCCGGGCTCCAACGTGGCTACTTCCCCGAGGGCACGATGGGCGGGGTGCACATCGGGACGGCCATCGTCGGCGGGGTGCTTGCGTTCGGCAGCCTCGTCGCGATGACTCGCGAGAAGTTCCACGGCCCCGAGGGCCCGTTCGGGGAGAGCTGGCCGTTCACGACCGTCGAGAACACGAAGCTGGGGCTGTGGATCTTCCTCGCCTCCGACGTCATCCTCTTCGGGGCGTTCATCGGTGCGTACGTGTTCTCCCGCGTCGCACACGGCTGGACCGACTGGCACCACCTCATCCCGGAGGCGCACGTGGTGCTGCCGGGGCTCATCAACACGTACCTGCTGTTGACCAGCTCGTTCGCGGTCGTCATCGCGATGGAGTTCGCCAAGCGGGAGAACCGCCTCGGCGTCGTCGGCTCGCTGGTGGCCACGGTCGGCCTCGGCGTCGGCTTCCTCATCAACAAGGGTATCGAGTGGCAGCACCTGTTCCACATCCACACCGAGGCGTTCCCGGCCGGCTGGGACCCCGGGACGAACATCGCCTCGACGACGTTCTACGTCACGACGGGCCTGCACGCGCTGCACGTCATCGTCGGCCTCGTCATCGCCGGCTACATGATATTCAGAGCGTGGGGTGGGGCGTACATGGGCGACGACGAGCCCATCGAGTACTTCGGCCTGTACTGGCACTTCGTGGACATCGTCTGGCTGTTCCTGTTCCCGCTGTTCTACATCGTGTGATACCCATGTCCAGAACCAAACTCTACACCGCGATATACGTCGTCCTGTTCGTGCTGGCGACCGCACAGGCAGTCGTCGAGCAGGCCGGCTATCTGGAGGAGTCGTACTGGCTGGCGTTCTGGGCCATCATGGTCCTGTCGGCGGTCAAGGCCGTCGTCGTCGCGGGCTGGTACCAGCACCTGCGCTGGGAGCCCCGCTCGCTGACGACGCTGATGCTGCTGGGCCTGCTCGGTGCGGTCGCGCTCACCGTCGCCGCGTCGTACTCCATCCTCTGACCGCCGGCCGCCGTTTTCGTGCTCTCGAACCCGGCAGCCTCGGCTGTGCGACCGAAAGTTCGAGGAGGAATCCGACCGGACACTGGTCCATGCAGGTCCGTGAAGCGACGGCAGACGACATCGCGGCGGTCAGACGCGTCCACGAGGCGTCCATCCGCGGCCTCGGCGCGCGGACGTACGACGAGGAGCAGGTCGACGCGTGGGCGAATGCGAGCGTCCGCAGCCGCCAGCGAGGGCGGGTCACAGGCTCAACACCACCATGTAGACGAGGACGAGCACGGCGTACATGCTCGCGAGCGCCGCGATGACCTTCAGGTGGTAGACGAACAGCTCGTCCGTCTCCGCCTCGACAGCGTCCTCGTACCGCTCGTGTTCGCGCTCGGTCAGCTCCTCGACGTGGACCTCCCCGAGATGGAGGTCGCGGTGCATCGTCGTCGGGAACGGCCGGCCGCAGCGCTCGCACGTCGCCGCCGGGTCCTCGCCGACGGGCACCTCGAAGCCGGGCTGGCTGTGGCCCGTCGGGTTCGACGTCGGTGACGCCGCGGGTTCCGACGCCTCGTCGGTCGCGTTCGCCTCGTCCGTGGAGCGGTCGTGTGTCGTGGTCATACTGGCGGGGAGACGTACGGCTGCCCGAGCAGCCACATGCTGGTCATCGTGTAGAACACCATCACGAGCGCGAACGGGTACTGGCTGCGGATGGGCTGGAGCCGGCCGGTGAACGTCTCGAAGGCGATGGCGTGCGCGACCCAGATGGCGAGCAGGTGCCCGAGGACGACGAACGCGAGCCCAACCGATCCGAACCAGCCCGGCAGCACGGCGACGGGCGGGCCCTGAGGCGGCGAGAACGGGTCGAGCAAGAGCACCTCGACGGTCGGCACGAAGGAGAGGAAGTAGCCGAGGAAGTGCGCGAGGTGGTAGCCGGCCGCGATGGGTACCAGCGAGCCGACGAACCGGCGCTCGACCGTGCCCGCGGTGACGTAGCTCCCTGCGGTTCGACGTCCGATGCGTGCCGCGAGGCGGTAGACGCCGAGAAACAGCGCGTACCCCAGCAGGACCGCCACGACGTACACCGCGAGCGCGGGCACGCCGAGGTCGTCGAGCCAGCGGACCGTCCCGGCGAACGTCGGCGTCGACACCAGCCCGTCGAACGAGGTCACCCAGACGAGCGCGAGGACGAACCACACGTCGGCCCGGGTCGCGCCGTCGGCGTCGTGGACGAGCCGCGAGCCGGGCAGCTCGACGCTGAACCCATCGTCCGTCCGGCGGACCGGGGCGACCCGGCCGTAGACGGCGAACACGCGGGAGATGGGGTCGACGGACTCGTACCAGGCGTCGCCGAAGACGGCTGCCCCGGCGAGGGTGACGACGCTGTAGGCCAGTACGACCGTCGCGAGCAGGACCGGCTCCGAGGCCACCGGCGTGACGACCTCCAGCCAGACCATCCCGAGCAGCCCGACCGTCGGCGGCCACCCCCCGGCCCACGCCGGCAGGTCGCGGTCGTTCACATCGGGGAGCACGCCGCTGATGGCCCGCCACGGGTTGAGCGCCGGCCAGCTGTTCCCCAGCAGGTACACCGATGCCGTGTAGCCGGCCCACCAGACGGCCCAGACGCCGACGATGGCGAGGTTCCGGCGGGGGTCCGCGGGGGCGACGAACGCGACGGCGAGCAACAGCACCAGGGCTGCGACGCTCGCGAGGCGGAGCCCGCCGACCACCCACCGCGAGAGCGACGCGGCCGACGGGAGCCCGAGTCGTCGGTCGTTGAGCCACGCGATGAACTCGTGGTCGGTCGCGAAGCTCGTGAACAGGAACGACGCGCCGACGAGGCCGCCACCGGAGAGGGCGACCAGCCAGAACGGCACCGACGTCGAGGTGAGCGAGCCCGCCAGGGAGCCGGAGTGCGCGAGCACCGGCTCCGCGAGCAGGGTCGCACCGACGGTCGCGAGGAGGGTGCGTCCGGCCTCACGCCGACGCACGGAGGCTCACCTCGGGGCGCCAGTAGAGTAACGCGACCGCGACGACGAAGACGAGCGTCGAGGCGTCGAGCGAGAACGCGTACACGGTGCCGAGCGCGGCGCTCGTGCTACCGGTCAGGCTCGCACCGACCGAGGAGACCACCGGAAGGGCACAGCTCACACAGGAGAACAGCCCCACCAGGCCGCCGACCGACGAGCTGGCGGCCTCGACGACGGTCGCGTACACGAGATAGGAGAGCGCGAGGTAGCCGAGCACCCGGAACGGGACGAGCGTCACGTGCCCGAACGGTGCGACGTAGGCGACGATGGGCCCCCAGCCGGGTGAAGCGAGACGAACCGAGAGGCCGGTCGCCGCCGTGCCCACGTCGTGCAGGCCGACGATGCCGACGAGCCAGGCCAGCAGCGCGAGGTAGCCGAGGGCGACGGCGGCGGCGACCGCTTTCGTCCGAGGCGAGCCGGTGACGGGTGCGGTGTGGACCACCGCGTACGCGGCGACGTTGATCCAGACGAACGGGTAGACGACGTAGCGGAGGTCGAACACGCGCTCGCCGGTCGCAACGAAGTACGCCGCGAGGACGAGTAGTTCGACCGCGACCAGCAGGAGGAGCCAGAGCGTGCGCTCGCTGGGGAGCGTCTCGGGGTCGACGGTCGCCGTGTTCGCGGCCATCGTCAGGCGAGCAGGAGGCTGGCGGTGACGGCAAACAGGAGCAAGGTGCCGAGGGCCCACGCGCTGAGCATCGCCGCCACCGCGTTCGTGTGTCCGTGCGCGCGAGTGGACGTGAACGTCCCGTAGCCGACGTACCCGACGAGCAGCAGCGCACCGACGCCGACGAGAACGCCGCTGACGAGTGCCTGCTGGCCGGGCGGGCCGGAGACGAACACGACGACGCTCGCGGCGACCCCACCGACCACGAGCAGGAACGAGACCACCCAGACGAGTGGGCTTCCCTTGAGCGACCGCAGGAACGACTCTCCGTCCGCGTCCCCGGGTTCGTATTCCTTCCAGGCACGGCTCGCCAGGAAGGCGACGACGGCGGCGAGGAACACCGCCATCACTGCAGTGACCCCGACCAGATATGACATGGTGTGTGTTCACACTAAACAGGCGTTCCATTTAATATTGCCGTCCCGGCTCACCCGTGAGTAACACTGGGCGGCCGGTCTCGACCGCCAGCGCGGCCCGTCTCGTGTGAGCAATTCACTTACTCGGAAACGAATTAATTTGGGGAACTATTAAGTAGGACCTTGCGTAAAGAATGGGTACGTCTCACATAGAGACACGTGGTGGCATGACAGGACACGATTCGGACTCCAGCGTTTCGCGACGTACAGTACTCAAGACAACCGGTGCAGCGGGCGCGGCCGGCATGGCTGGTCTCTCCGGCTGCCTCAGTGGCCTGAGCAGCGGCGATAGCGGCCCAAAGCCTCTCGAGCTGCTCCACGCGTGGAGCAACGGTGACGGCGCAGCAGCCATCGAGGCCCTGTTCGAGGGCTTCAACGAAGAGTATCCGGACATCGAACTCAGCAGTGAAGGTATCTCCGGTGCGGCGACGCAGAACCTCGGCCAGGTCGTCAACGAGCGCATCCGCAACGACGACCCGCCGAGCACCTGGCAGAACTGGCCGGGCGCGGCGCTGACTCCCTACGTGGACTCGAACGCACTCGGTGACATCAGTGACTCCGTCTGGAGCGAGAACGACATGGAGTCGGCCTACCGCGAGGGCCCGAAGGAGCAGGCCAAGGGCACGACCGACCACTACGTATCGGTCCCCATCAACATCCACCGTATCAACAACCTGTTCTACAACAAGAGCGTCGTCGAGGAGGCGGGCGTCGACCCGACCAGCCTCTCCTCGCCGGCTGACCTGGTCTCGGCCTGCGAGACCATCGCCACGGAGACCGAAGCGGTGCCGTTCACCCAGCAGACCAAGAGCCCGTGGTCGACGGTCCAGCTCTGGGCGACGGTGCTCCTCGCCGACTCCGGCCACGAGGCCTACCAGAACTTCTACGAGGGCAATCCCGACCGCGAAGCGGTCGCCTCCGCCCTCGACATCGTCTCCCAGCTCAGCGAGTACTACCCGGACGACTCGTCGACCCTCGAGCTCACCGGCGCGAACGCCAAGATCATCAACGGCGAGGCCGCGTTCATCCACCAAGGCGACTGGGCGGCCGGCGCGTACCCCGACGACTTCGCCTACGGCGAGGACTGGAGCTACGTGCCGTTCCCGGGCAGCGAACACAGCTACCAGCTGAACATGGACTCGTTCCCGTACGCGGCGGACAACCCGACGCCCGAAGCCACGGAGAAGTTCCTCCGCTACTGCGGGACGAAGGACGCACAGATTCGGTTCAACAAGGCCAAGGGCTCCATCCCGCCGCGTGGCGACGTGGACCCCTCGGAGTTCCCGCAGTTCCAGCAGGACCAGATCGAGGACTTCGGCAACGTCGACCACCAGCCGCCGTCGATGCAGCACGGTCTCGCGCTCGCACCCGAGCAGCGCACGAACGTCGTCGAGGCCATCAGCGCCTTCATCGGGAGATACAACGTGGAATCCGCCGCCGACGAGGTCGTCTCGGCGGTCCAGTAAGTCCACCCCGCCAACAACGTTCCCATGGACTCAGTACGCTCGTGGCTGCGGCGCAGAATCGACAGTATCCAGACCGACCAGCAGGTCCGGACGGACGGCGGGACAGCATCCGAAGTGTCTCAGGGCGAGAGACGGTCGGGACTCGGTCGCTACCTCGACAGCGACGCCGTCGAATCGGCCCCGTTCTGGCTCCCCTCGTTCCTGCTCGTCGGGCTGTTCGTCTACGGGGCGATCGTCTGGAACGTCATCATCTCACTGACCGACTACGAGGGCCTCGGCGACCCGCAGTACGCCAGCTTCGACCTAGAGAACTACCGGCAGATGCTCCAGGAGACCGGTTCCTACTCGTTCACGAACGCGTTCGTGAACACCATCGTCCTGCTGGTAGCGTTCACGCTGATCTGTCTCGCGTTCGGGTTGGTCGTGGCCATCCTCGTCGACCGTGACATCCGCTTCGAGAACACGTTCCGGACGATCTACCTGCTGCCGATGAGCCTCTCGTTCGTCGTGACGGCGAAGATGTGGCTCTGGATGTACAGCTCGAACGGCGGGTTCGTGAACCGTGCACTCGGCGTGGTCGGCATCGGGCCGGTGAACTTCATCAGGAATCCGGACCCGAACGTCCAGCTCGCGGCGGTAGTGTTCGCGCTCATCTGGCAGTTCAGCGGCTACGCGATGGTCGTCTACCTCGCCGGGCTGCGAGCGATCCCCGACGAGCACTTCGAGGCGGCCCGCGTCGACGGCGCGAGCATCGTGAAGATGTACTGGCGGGTCGTCATCCCGCAGTTGCGGACCGCGACCGTGAGCGCGTCGGTCGTCCTGATGGTGTTCGGACTGAAGGCGTTCGACTTCCTCCGTGCGCTGTACGGGAACGACACGCCCGCGGTCGGGACGGACATCCTCCCAACCTACATGGTCCGTGTCGCCTTCGGTGACGCCAGCCGGATCGCCTACGGGTCCGCCGTCGCGGTCGTCCTGTTCGCGCTGGCGTTCTCGATCGTACTGCCGTACCTCTACAGCGAGTACAGACGAGGTGCACTATGACCCAGACGAGGCTCGACGACGATGGACTGTCGCTGGACCGTATCGGCATCTACGCCATACTGCTAGGGCTCGTGGTGTTTTACCTCCTCCCGCTGGAGGCGGGTATCGTCACCTCGTTCAAGACGATGCGCGCGTACGGCCAGACAGCGCCGTTCCTGCCCGCACTGGGCGGGTTCACGGTCGCGCAGTGGTCGTCTGCCGTCGACCAGCTGTCGGCTGGGCTGTTCAACAGCGTCCTCATGGCGGTCCCCGCGACCGTCTTCTCGGCGCTGCTCGGGAGCATGACCGCCTACGGCCTGACGAACATCGACTGGCGCGGACAGGTCGGTGTCTACGTGCTGTTCGTCGCCGGCATCTTCGTGCCGTACCAGGCTGTCCTCGTCCCGCTCAAGCGGTTCTGGTCGCAGTGGGCCCCGCTCCACATCTGGCTGGAGCCGATCTGGAACCTGACCGGGCTCGGGACCGACTACGCCGGGCTGCTGGCGTTGACGATTACCCACATCGCGTACGGAATTCCCATCTGTACGCTGCTGTTCAGGTCGTACTACAAGTCCGTCTCAGACGAGATGGTCGAGGCCGCACGGCTCGACGGCGCGAGCATCCGTCGTATCTACCGGCGCATCATCCTCCCGCTGTCCGTCCCGATGTTCGCGGTGACGCTCATCTACCAGTTCACCCAGATCTGGAACGACCTGCTGTTCGCACTCATCATCGTCGGACCGGGTGACGCGTCGGTTATCACGCAGAGTCTGATCGGCATCGGCCAGTCGGAGGCGGTGACCAACTTCCCGCTGCAGATGGCGGCGGCGTTCGTCACCGCCCTGCCGACGCTGCTGGTGTACATCTTCTTCGGCGAACAGTTCGCGAAGGGAGTGACCGCATGACTATGAACAACGATTACACACGCGGACGACGGAGGTACACGCATGGCTGAACTCGAACTCGACGACCTCACCAAGGTGTTCGTCGAGGACGACGGGAACGAGATCGTGGCCGTCGACGGCGTCGACGTGACGGTCGCCGACGGCGAGTTCCTCGTGCTCGTCGGCCCCTCGGGCTGTGGCAAGTCCACGACGCTACGGATGATCGCCGGCCTCGAGAGCATCACGTCCGGCGAGCTACGGCTCGCGGGCGAGCGCATCAACGAGCGCAAGCCCGCGGACCGGAACACCGCGATGGTGTTCCAGTCGTACGCGCTCTACCCGCACATGACCGTCAAGCAGAACATGAGCTTCGGGCTGGAGGAGTCGACCGACATGCCCGCCGCAGAGATCGCCGAGACGGTCACCGAGGCGGCCGAGATGATGGGCATCGGCGACCTGCTCGACCGGAAGCCCGGCGAGCTCTCGGGCGGCCAGCAGCAGCGCGTCGCGCTCGGCCGTGCCATCGTCCGTGACCCCGAGGTGTTCCTGATGGACGAGCCGCTGTCGAACCTCGACGCGAAGCTGCGTTCGAAGATGCGCACCGAGCTACAGCGCCTTCAGGACGACCTCGACGTGACGACCATCTACGTCACGCACGACCAGACGGAGGCGATGACGATGGGCGACCGTATCGCGGTGCTCGACGACGGTGTGCTCCAGCAGGTCGGCACCCCGCTGGAGTGCTACCACGAGCCCGCGAACCGCTTCGTCGCGGACTTCATCGGCGAGCCAGCGATGAACTTCTTCGAGGTCGAGGTACAGGGCGACCGCCTGCTGGCCGAGGACTTCGCCTACCCAGTGTCGAACGAGACGCTCTCGACGGTCGGCGACCGGACCGAGCTGAGCCTCGGCATCCGGCCGGAGGACATCGAGCTCCGGACCGAGGCGAGCAGTCCCCACGACTTCGAGACGGTCGTCGACGTCGTCGAGCCGACGGGCGACGAGAACAACCTCTACCTGACGTTCGACCCGGACGCGAGCGAACCGGACACGTTCATCGCCACGACCGGTGGCATGAACCGTATCGAGGCCGGCCAGCCCATCGTCGCTCACGTCCCGGAAGACGCGATCCACCTGTTCGACGCCGACACCGGGCAGGCGGTGAAGAACCGCTCGCTGGACGACGCCGAGACGCTCGGTCGCGCGGTCTGAGCGGTCAGTTCTCCCTTCGTTCTCGCCCGTGGAGCTCCAGATGGAGCCTGTCTCGAAGTGTCCGCTGCAGCGAGGCTGCCGTCCCCGCGTCGATGTCGAACGCGGTCGGCGTCGACCTGACGAGCGTGCTCGAGCTGGCGGTGTCGACGACGAGCGAGGCGAGCGCGAGCCGTCGCTGGAACACCGTCGCCTGCCGGATGACGGTCTGGAGCCGGTAGTACGGGACGACCTGCGTGCGCCGCCGCCAGAAACCGGTGCGGACGACGACGGTCTGTTCACCGACGTAGTAGCCGCGGTTCGTCCACTTCAGGTGGGCTGCCGGCGGCACACCGAGGAACAGGACCGCCGGTAGGTACCAGAGCGTGAAGCCGGCGACGACGGTCGAAGCGGCGTACAGGACCGCGAGGAGGCCCGCGACGACCAGCCCGTATCGGACGGCGTAGCGCCGACGGGCACGTCTCGGCGGGCGCTCGAAGTCGGGGTCCGAGAACTCCCCGAGGTCGCGTGCGAGTTCGACGACGCGCGAGCGTTCGGCGACGGGGATGGCCGACTGGCTCCCCTGCTCGGCCCGCTGGCCGGCGTAGCCCGCCGTCTCGACGTCGAGGGCCGCGTAGCCGAGCAGTCGCATGGGGAGCGACTCCCGGAGCGTGACGGTCTGTATCTTGTCGCTCGGGATGGAGCCGGAGTACCGCTGGACGAGGCCGCGCTCGTAGACGAGGTCGGTGCCGCTACGTGCCAGCTGGAAGCCGTAGTACCCGGCTGCGGAGAGCACGCCGCTGACGAGGTACGAGCTGACGAGCAGGAGCGGCAGCGAGACGACCGCGAGCACGAGCAGCTCGTCGGCGGTCGCCTCGAAGAGGGCCATCGTCTCGGGGCCGCCGAAGGGGTCCGCGGTGGCGAGGAGGACCTCGCCGGCCAGCTCCGGCAGGACCGGGAGACCGATGATGACGAGTACGATGGCCCCCGGCCGGAACCGCGTGAGTGAGAGCACGACCAGCTCGATGGGCGTGATGGTGAACAGCGGCTCGAGCGGGCCCGAGTCGCCAGTGCTGGCTGCTCCGTCCGTCGTCGACGCCCCTGTGGGTGCATCCGCGGCGGGGGCCTCCCCGTCGGCCTCAGCCGCCGCGGGCTCGGCCTCGGTGGCGCGTTGCGAACTGTTCCGGCGTTCGCGGATCTCGCGCTGGAGCCGGTTGGCCTCGGCGAGCGAGACCACCGAGAGCTGGGCCTCGGTCCCGCCACCGCCGGCGGTCTCGATACGGACGACTGCCACGCCGAACAGGCGATGCCAGAGGCTCTGGGAGATGTCGACGTTCTGGATGCGCCGCAGGGGGATCTCGCGCTCGGTCCGTCCGACGACCCCGGCGGCGAAGTCGAACGTGTCCGGGGTCAGCTCGTACTCGA
The DNA here is from genome assembly GCF_024609245.1 of Haloarchaeobius sp. FL176. GTDB lineage: Archaea > Halobacteriota > Halobacteria > Halobacteriales > Natrialbaceae > Haloarchaeobius. The sequence goes on along the minus strand of NZ_JANJYH010000001.1, from coordinate 78,520 downwards.
ACCGGAGGTAGGTCGCGACCCCGTAGCCGGCCCCGAGCAGGCCGAACAGCGGTGCCACAACGAACAGCAGGTCGATGACGCTCCCGCCGAAGTCGATGCCGAGGGCCGCCTCGAGACCGGTCGAGCCAACGAGCAGGACGAAGAAGGGGACCGAGAGCCCGTTGACGCCGTACTGCAGCGCCCGGACGACCCCGGTGACTGCGTGGAGCCGCTTCATACGGCGTCCTCCGGCTCGCTCTCGACCGCGAGCTCCCGGAGTTCGTTCCGCAGGCGCTTCGCCCGCTCCGGCGTGAGGCCGGGCACGGTCACGTCCGCGCCGCGCGAGCCGGCCGTGTAGATGACGACCGAGGAGAGGCCGAGCGCGCGGTCGACCGGCGACCGTCGCGTGTCGACGTGCTGGACCCGGACGTACGGCACCGCGGTCTCGACCCGGGTGAGGACGCCGCGTTCGAGGTAGAGCGCGTCGTCCTGCAGCTCGAAGCGCCAGTCACGGTACAGCAGGACGGCGTGTGCGGTGCCGAGCAGCAGTCCCAGGGCCGCGACGAGCGCCCCGGGGAGGAACGTCGGGACGCCTGCGTCGACGAGTTGCTCCTCGAAGAACACTGCTCCGACCGTGACGACGCCGGCCAGCACGACAGCACCGATGAGGGCCCGGAGGACCCACCTGATTCGGATTCTCGCGTGAAGGGCTTCCATAGCGTGGAGGTCGGCCTGAGCACACAAATAGCGGCGGGGTCGGCTTCAGGCTCCGTGAATCAGCCCGCTGCCTCCTCGGGCGTGTACGTCTTGAGCTCCAGTGCGTGGATGTCCGTCGTCATGTGCTCGCCGAGGGCGTCGTACACCAGTTCGTGCTGCTGCACCAGCGGCAGGCCCTCGAACGCGGGGGAGACGACCGTCGCCCGCAGGTGGTCGTCGTCGTGTTCGCCGCGGGCGCGCTCGACGGTTGCGTCGCAGTCCTCGATACCAGCTTCGATGAGTGCCGCGACCTCGTCGGGTTCCATGTCTGCCTCTGGGGCGTTGGAGGGCAAAAGACCACCGTACCGAACCTGCCCGGCGACCGCCCGGTCCGGCCGGCCGGCGGCACGCCAACGGCCACGTCGACCGAGACGGGAGCACCCGTCACGTCCAGCGGTCGAGGCCGGTCTGGGTGAGCGCGTCCTCGATGCGCTCGAAGCCACGTTCGACCTCGTCCGCCGCGACCTCCCACTCGTCGACGACGTAGGCCCGGGCGGCCTCGATGTCGGGGTCGAGGTCGACGTCGAACGAGTACTCCTCGGTCACGTTCGGGTTCCGGAACAGCTCGCGCACCAGGTCGGCGTTCTCGACGTAGACGTCCTCCTGTTCGAACACGGCCCAGAGGTCGCCGTGCTCTCTGACCCTCTTCAGGGCGGTCTTTGGGCCGTAGCCGTGGACCCCCTCGTTGAAGTCGGTGCCACAGAGGATGGCCACGTCGACGAGCTGTTCGAGCGAGAGGTCGAGCTCCGCGAGCGTCTCGTCGAGAGTCATGCGCTCGGGGTCGCCCTTGCTCGTCAGCTGCCGGAGCGTCGTTGGTGCACCGAACAACAGAGCGTCGTAGTCCTCGCTGCCGACGTACTCGGCGTCTCCACGCCTGGCGATGTGGGCGCACTGCGCCTCGCCCTCCGCCGGTGCTTCGACGACCGGGATGTCGAGCAGTTCGAGCAGCTCGCGGCTCGTCTCCTGGATGACCGGCGTGAGCCGCTGCGTGGCGGATTCGAGCCGGGCGACCTCGACGGCGTCCCCCGCCTCGCGGGCGTCTTCGAGCTGGGACTCGTACTTCTCGCGCTGTTCGCGCCGGTCGGCTATTTCGTCGGCCTTCAGCTCGGACGGCCCGCCGTCGAACACCATCACTGGGTTCAGGTCGTGTTCGAGGAACTTCGGCAGTCCCTGGACGATGCCAACCAGGTTCGCCACCTCGTCGCCGTCGCTGGTGGTGTAGACGCCGTCGTTCGTCCATCGGACGGTCGTCGTGAGGTAGCGGTAGAGCCAGTTGTGGGCGTCGACCGCGACGACGCCGGGGTCAAGCTCGTCGAACGGTACCGTCTCGAGGTGTGCGAGGTCCCGGAGGTCTGCGTTACCCATCGGTCGTTCTTCGGCTCGGGAGGCTTCAATCCTGGCGGTCCGTGCCCGCGGCCCCGTCGTCGAGGGTCGCCGGCGGCCCGCGCTCGCGCTTCTCGGCGACGAACTCGCGCTCGGCGGCCGAGAGGTCCTCCCGCTCCGCGAAGGCGTCGAGTCCGGCGCGGTAGCGGTCGGTGGACCGGTCTCCCGGTCGTTCGAGCACGAGTTCGGCGATGCCGGTCTCGTCGCCCGTGAAGCCGAACCCCGCCCGGTAGAGCGCCTCGTAGGAGTACGGGTTGTTCACGGCGATGCGAACGCGCTCGTAGCCACGCTCGCGAGCCCGGTCGTCGGCAAATCGAACGAGTCGGGGGCCGAGCCCCTCTCCCCGGTGGTCCTCGCGCACCGTCACGTACCGGAGCCAGAGCGTGTCGGGGTCCGTGCGGTCCTCGTTGAAGGCGACTGCGGCGAGGACGTGGTCGTCGTACTCGTCTCCGGCATCGGGATCGAAGGACTCGTCGCGGACCACGGCCTTCCCGGTCGAGGACATCACGAACTTCCCGGCGTAGCTGAACCGACGGTGGTCGAGCCGGAGCGTCGGGCCGTCTGCCGGCCAGCCGAGGACTGCGAGTTCGGGGTCGCTCACGGGTGGAACGAGGGACGGTCGACACTACCGTCTTTCGACCACCGACGACGGCGGCAGGCGCGACGGTCGCCGCGACGACCGCGGACGCGCTCACGTCAACGGCGGCTCGCCCGGCTTCGGACCAGTGGTCGCGCTCGTCCCGTTCGTCGCCGCGGCACTGGTCACACTCCGCCGACGGTAACGGCGACGCCAGCCACTGTCGACGAAGCAGACCGGTTCCGACGCACATTTTTCGGTCCCACGCCAACGCCCAGCCGTGACGCTCCCCGTCGCTCTCGTGACGCTGCAGACCGGCATCGAAAGCGTCCCGCTCGACCTGCTGGTCTCGGTGCTCCGCCGGGTGCTCTACATCCTCGTCTTCATCGGGTTCGGTCTCACCCTCGCGAACCTCGCCGTCGAGTTCGGGCTGGTCGAGTACGTCGCTATCTTCTCCCGGCCGCTCACGGCGCCGGCGAACCTGCCCGACGAGGTCGGCACCGCCATCCTCTCGACGGCTGCGTCGCCGACTGCTGGTTACGGTATGCTCGCCGAGTTCCGCGAGGAGGGCATCCTCGGCGATCGGGCGACGCTCGTGGCGGTCACCATCAACACGTTCTTCGGCTTCGTCCAGCACATCTTCACGTTCTACGTCCCGGTTCTCATCCCCATCCTCGGCCTGCGTGTCGGTCTGCTGTACGTCGGCTCGCGCGCCGCGATCTCGCTGGCCATCACGCTGACGGGCATCGTCGCCGGCGCGGTCCTGCTCTCGCCGCCGGACGACGAGCCCGACGAACTCCCCGACGGCGTCGCCAGCGACGGTGGCCCTGCGGTCGGTGACGACGACGACGAAGAGCCTCGGACCCGCCGCGAGACCGTCCTCGACGCGCTGCTGAGCACCCGCGACAAGCTCCGGGACATCGCTCCACGGCTCGTTCTCGTCTACACCATCGTCGCCATGCTTACCGCCAGCGTCGACATCTCCGCGTTCACCGTCGTCGCCGAGCCGGTGACGGGCCTCCTCGGACTGCCCGGTGAGGCCGCCGCCGTCGTCGGCGTCTTCGCCATCGACACCACCAGCGGTGCGGCGTTCGTCGCCCCCATGCTCGGCGACCCGTTCACGCCCGAGGCTGCCGTCGCCACGATGCTCGTCGGCGGCATCGTCTCGTTCGCCTTCTCGACGTTCAAACGCTCCATCCCCTTCCAGTTCGGCATCTGGGGGGCCGAGTTCGGGACGAAGGTGGTCGTGGTGAACACCGTGCTGAAGGTAGTGTTCATCGCCGCGACGCTGGCCGTGCTGCTTGTCCCCTGAGCGGTCGTACGCGGTTGGAGACCGTGGACGACAACGCCTTTATATCGAAACTGAAATGTTCGAATCGTGCCCTCCTTCGATTTCAAACTCGGCCTCTCCGTCGGCTCCTACGTCGGTCTCCTCGTCGCGTTCGCCAGCGCGCTGCTGCGCGATACCGGCCTGTCCGAACCTCCGGTTCAGGCGGCTGGTGTCCTGACATGTCTGCTCGTTGGTGGTGCCTTCGCCCGACGGCCGTCCCTTGCCGAGCCGGTGGTCCGGTACCACGTCCCCTCGGTCACGCTCGCCGTCCACGTCGGTGGCCTCCTCGCACTGCTGGCGCTCGATGCAGGCAACGGGCCGGAGGCGGCGCATCCGCTCGTGTTCCCGTTCATCCTCAGCGCCCTCGCGGGCGTCGTCGCGTTCGTCCTCCTCCGTGACCGCCACGTCCAGACGGTCTTTGGAGGCGAGACCGCCCGGGTCAGCTGGTTCGGCGGCCCGCACCCCCGGACGGTCAGACGGATGCGAATCGTGGCTGTCCTCGCCGCCGTGATGGTGATCGCGTTCCCGCTCGTCATCTTTACTCTGCTCCCACACCGACTCGGCTGGTTGGAATCGACCCGTGCCTGGGGACTCCTCGCCGAGGTGGCCCCGAGCATCATCGGCGGCGTTCTCGGAGCGTCAATCGGGACGTTCCTCATGCCGGACCGCGACCGACGGCTCACCGTGTACGACGACGGAATCGTCGTCCAGAACGGGCGCTCGGGCCTCCGCTCGACGCTTTCGTGGTGGTACGTCCGCGGCTACGAGCTGACCGACCGCGAGTTCGTCGTCCACACCTGGTTCCCGCTCCAGGCCTACCGGTTCGACCGGGCACACTTCGAGCAGCCCGACCGCGTCGCCGGCATCCTCGACGAGTACGCGCCAGCGGTCGACGCGACGTTGCTCTGAGTCGACTCGTTCCTGGATCACTGGTTCGAGAGAGTGCGCCGGCAGAGATTCGAACCAATCCGAGACGTTCCTGCTCGCTCCGCTACCCGGGCTGTGCCCCGTCGGGTTCAGAATCTCACAGGGTTGCCCTTCTCAGCATGTTTCGTTCGGAGGTAGTGCTCCTCACTCAGTTGCGCTGCAGAAATGCGCCGGCCGGGATTTGAACCCGGGCCATGAGCTTGGAAGGCTCAGGTCCTACCACTAGACCACCGGCGCGCTTCGTCGCTTCGCCTCTCGCGCCGAGCCCTGCGTCGCTTCGCTCCGCAGGACACCGGCGTTCACACGTTTCGTGCCGGTCGTGCGGCACACGACCGGACACCGGAACGCGTCACTACCTGCTTGTCGCGCCGCACATTAAGACTCCTTCGGAAGCCGACGCCGCACCGGACCGCGAACCGAGGTGGTACGGGGTCGTTCGAAAGCGGTGATGAAGACCATCACCGATGACGCCCATGCGAGCCGTGCGCGAGGGCCCACAGGGCACGCGAATCCCACACCAACGGGTGTGCGCACAGGGGACTTCTCCACGACGACTTAAGGTCTTTTCTGTTCGGTGACGGTTGCGTAGCAGTTGCCCGAGGAGACCCGCGACGACACGATCCCGAGGTCGCTGGCGGCGAGGTCTTCGTCGAACTCCGCCGGGCTGTAGACGTGGTAGAACCGCGGGACGGTCTCGCCGCCGGGCAGGGTCCAGTCGACCGTCGTATCGAACCCCACCTCGCGGTCAAATCTGTCGTGGGCGGTGCTCCATGCGGAGACGAGGGCGGTCCCGTCGGGCGAGAGCACCCGAGCGAGTTCGTCGAGGCTCCGACGACGGGCCTCGCGGTTCGGGAGGTGATGCAGGGTGGCGACGTACACCGCGAGGTCGACGCTGCCCGTCGCCACCGGGAGCCGCGCGGCGTCGGCCTGCACGAGCTCGACGTCGAAGCCGCGCTCGCGGGCGCGTTCCCGGGCCGTCGCGAGTAGCCCGCCGGAGATATCGAGGCCGACGACGTGGTCACAGCGGGCCGCGAGGAGCTCCGCGTGCCGACCGTTGCCGCAGCCGAGGTCGAGGCCCACGGCGCCCTCCTGGTTCTCGAGGAACGACTCGACCTCCGGCCAGGCGTACTCGCGGGTCTTGGCGAAGTGGTCGGCGATGCGGTCGTACGTCGACCGCGTCCCGTTCGGCGACCGATCCATGGGCGAAGCGTCGGTCCACAGTCGGTTAGCGGTTCCGTTCGCTCACGGCCCCGGAATGAGCAGGAGGAAGCAGGCGTAGGCCAGCGCGACGAGGATGGCGGCGTGCTTCGCGCCGGTGCGGACGTCACCCGAGGAGAGCTGGCCGGCGACGAACCCGGAAAGCAGCCCCTGGAGGACGGTCGTATGGAAGAACACGAGCGTGTACTCCGCCTTGTCTATCCCTCCGGTGGCACCGACGCCCCCGACCGCGGGGACGCCCGAGGCCCCTGTTTGCCCCGCGCCGGTGCCGTTGATGACGCCGGTGCCGCTGTCCGGCAGGTTGGGGATGAGCACCGTCGAGAGCACGACGATTATGAACAGGAAGACGAAGAAGGCGATGTAGACGACCGCCATGTAGGTCAGCATCTCCTGCCTGCGTGCGCGCTTCAGGCGCCGGTCAGACTTCGCCTGCCCCGCGGCGATGCGCAGGACGCTCGCGAGGTCGCCGCTGGCGTTCATCGCCTGCGTCGTCAGCGTGACCACGCGGGAGATGATGGAGGTCCGCAGCCGGGACTCGAACCGCTTGAGCGCGGTCTCGACGTCCGCCCCCCAGCGGATGTCAGCCCAGACACGGTCCAGCTCGGCGTCCAGCGCGCCGAGCTCGCTCCGGCGAACCCGTTCGATGGACTCGACGACCGTCATTCCGGCCTCGTTGACGCTGGCGAGACGGTCGAGCAGGTCCGGCACGGCTGACTCGATGGCCTCCGCACGTCGCCGGTGGACTTCGAACGCGATTGCGAACGTCCCGACCACGAACAGGAGCGCCTGGATGAGTACGTCGTCGAACGACCGGATGTCGAGGCCGGTCGCAGTGAGGCTCCCCGGGAGTCGGAGCGCCACGATGAGGAATGCAATCGGGAGCGTCACCCAGAGCACCGTCACCGGCCGTTCGACGACGGTTCGGATAGGGTTGCCAAGCTTGCCTCGGAGCCACCGGAACCGCCGATAGGCGTCCAGCCGGTCGCGGTTTGCGGCCTGTCGATCCGCGCTCGTCTCGGCCTGCTCGTAGCCACCGTCGGTCTGTGCGCCCGTTGAGCCAGCACCGTCGGCGAGGCGGACTCCCGCGAGCCCGTCCACCGGCGCATCGACATCCTCGTAGCCACGCTGGGTGGACAGCGTGTCGGTCACCGAGAGCAGGTAGACGAGGAACGCCAGATTCGACGCCGGGAGGATGACGTAGACGAACACGCGCAACGGTTCGAGCGTGTTGCCGACCGCGATACCGATGACGACCAGGATGGTGATGAGGAAGAGCGGGCCGGCCACCAGAACCGTCACGTACGCCTCCGCGAGCGTCGCGAGGAGGTCCAACAGCTTCTCCTGCTGGGACTCGGCTTCCTCCTGGAAGTCGCGGTACTGCTGCTCCAGGAACGTAGAGAGCGACCGCCCGGACTGAAGTACACTCGCGAGGTTCTCGGAGAACTCCTTGAACTGCGAGCTCGGCGAGCGCCGGGCCATCGTCTGGATAGCCGTTATCATGTCCTGTCCGAACATGTCCATGTTCCTGACCGCGACGCGGACCTCGTTGGCGGACTCGCCGTAGATACCGTCGTTCTCGGCGAGGATGCGGAGGACCTTCGGGAACTCCATGCCCGAGCGCGACAGCGCATAGATGAACGCAATGGTCCGCGGAAGGGACGCCTCGATGCGGCGTTCGCGCTCGTCGGCGACGTACTGCGGGTACCACCAGCGCAGCCAGTACGTCGCCCCGGCGAAGGCGACACCGAGGGTCAGGCTCGTCACGACCATCAGTCCGAACAGTTCGAGCACGGACAGGGACGGCAGCCCCACGAAGTCCGTGAGGAAGTGCAGTTCCGTGGGGAACGTCTGGCGGATGGTCTCGGCGTCGATGGCGAGCAGGACGAGCCCGAACCAGATGACGTACATCCCCATGATCGTGCCGGCGACGGCGAAGACCGCGCTGTACAGCATCGTCTTCGCCGAGTAGGTCCGGTACGTCGTCGGCATGTGCGCCGCCCGGAGCTGCTTCTTCCGGATTGCCTTGTTCCGGCCCTTCCGGCTCGCGTACGTCCCGAAGATGAGCAGGGCGAACCGGGAGACGACGCGGTCAGCGTGCACGCTCACGGGCGCCAGAAGCACCGGCAGCACGATGAAGACCGCCAGCACCAGCGGAATCCAGTTCGCCCAGGACATATCAGTCCGTCTCGGCCTCGGCTAACTCCCGTTCCTGGCCCATCGCCTCGATGCGCCCCAGTGCAGCATCGGGGTCGGCGTAGTACTCGTTGATCAGCGCCGTGAACCGCCGGTAGTCGTTGATGCCCTGGTCGCGGAGGTACTCGAGGAACCGGCGGCGGTTCCGGAGTTCCTGCAGTAGCTCCTGCTGGCTCCAGGCGCGCTCGTCGCGGATCTCGTCGAGCACCTGGGAGCCCGAGGAGCCGAACGTGTCGTCCTCGGCGTCCCAGGTGAACGCCGTCGAGTAGTCGAGCTCGCCGGTCCGCTGGTCGATGCCTTCGATCTCCGCGATGGTCTTGTTCCGGCGGACGCGCTCGTTGTCGAACCGGGTGAGCGTCTGGACACAGAGGATGTCGAGGCTCTGGACCATCGACCGGGGAACGTTGATTGGCTCGTTCTCCAGCCGGTTGATGACGGTGCGCACGGAGTCAGCGTGCATCGTCGAGTAGGTCGTGTGGCCCGTGTTCATCGCCTGGAACAGCGTGATAGCCTCCTCACCACGCACCTCGCCGACGATGATGTACTCGGGGCGGTGACGCAGTGCGGAACGCAGCAGGTCGTACATCGTCACGTCGGTGCCCTCGTGGAGCCGTTCGCGCGTGACCGAGGAGAGCCAGTTGTCGTGGTACAGCGTCAGTTCGCGGGTGTCCTCGATGGTCAGCACCTTCGAGCGTGGCGGGATGAACATCGAGATGGCGTTCATGCTCGTCGTCTTCCCGGACGCCGTCCCGCCGGCGAAGATGAGCGACTTGTTGCTCTCGATGGCCAGCCACAGGTAGGCCATCTGGTCGACGTTGAACGTGCCGTACTCCAGCAGGTCGATGGGCGTGAACGGCTCCTCGGCGTACTTCCGGATGGTGAACGCGGAACCGCGCGGGGTCACCTCCTCGCCCAGTGCCAGCTCGGCACGCGAACCGTCCGGCAGCGTCGTCTCGACCATCGGGTCACCGATTGAGATGTGTCGACCCGAGTGCTGGGCCAGCCGGACGACGAAGTTGTCCAGCTCCTCCTGCGGGAAGGTGACGTTCGTCTCGATGTCGGTGTACTCGTCGTGGTAGACGAACAGCGGGAGGTCGTAGCCGTCACACGAGATGTCCTCGACGTGCGGGTCGTGCATCACTGGGTCGAGCTTTCCGTACCCACGGAACGCCCGCCAGAGGTAGTAGAACAGCTTGTGGTACGTGCCCATGTCCACATCGGCCCCGTACCGTTCGAGGTGGTCCAGCAGCGCGTCGTCGAGCACCTCGTCGGGTTCGCCATCGTCGATATCTCGCTGATAGACCAGCGGGTCGCGGACGTCCTCGAAGAGCGTCTCGAGCAGCGCGTGCTCGTACTCGTCGAGTTCGGGCTCGACGACGTGGTACCGGAACTCGTTGGCGTCCGTATCGTGGTTGATGCTGACGTAGGCGTACGGGGCGTTCACCCAGTAGCGGTCGATCTCCTCCCAGCCGTCGAGCCCGTCGAAGGTGACGAGCTCGCCGTGTTCGTCCGGGTAGTACGGCTCGCGGGAGATGGTGGTCCCCCTGAGCATCTGGAGGGTGTGCTTGATTCGGTCGGTCAGTGAGTCGCTCCGCCCAGAGGCGACTGCCCCGGGCGTGATGGTGCCGTCGCTCTCGTCGCTCGAGATCGCGTTCGGTGCCTGCTGGCCTGGTTCTGTCATCGTGTGTACGGTCGCCTCCCCTGGGACGGGCCCGTCCGACGGACCGAACGGTGGTTCTTGGAATCGATTGGGGGTACCGAGACTTAAATGAGGTGGCCAACTCTCGAACGAGAGCCAGCGGCCGGCCGGTCAGGCCCGGTCTGCGAAGAGGTCGAGGACGCCGAACGCGTAGAAGAAGACGACGCCGAGCAGTCCGATGGGGACGAAGACGCTCCAGCCGAGGATGTCGGCCGGCTGGTTCATGTGGAGCTGGATGGCGGCAGCGGTGAAGGCGACCCCGAGGACGAGCATCGCTCCACCGAGGACGTACACGCCACGTCCCGGGAGCTTCTCGGCCAGGTCGTGCTCGAAGTACATCAACAGGCTGACCACGACGGCCGCGACCAGTACGACGGCGGCCACCGTCCAGACGAGGTACGCCGTCGCCTGTGCAGGTAACTGTCCCGCGTTGAGCGTATAGTACTCCCAGGGTGTCCTGATGGTCGTCCCGTCGACGAGCCCCGTGCCGAACACGTACTGGATACCGAAGAACGGGAACCGGAGGACGACGAGTTCCGCGCCCTGCTCGCTGGTGGCTCGTACCACGGACCAGGGGAGGAGCACGGACAGCCACGTCGTGAGCACGGCGAACTCCTCGACGTACTCGGAGTTGATCCACACCATACCCACGACGCCTCGCCGCCGGACGTAAAAGCTGTCGGTGCCAGTTCCTCCCGTCGTGGAGACAGGTCAGGACGCCAGAAACCGTGGGGGTGAGTGGCGTCCGCCGGCCTGCCCCGGTCGTTACGTTCATACCGCGTGAGACCGAAGATAGGGCTGTTGAATGAGGCGTGACTACTTCACTTTGCAGGTCAGCAACGTCGACTGGGTCGATGAGGACGGGACCCCCGAACGGCCGACGGTAACCATCTCGTTCGAGGGACCAGTCGCCACACTGCGAGAGCGCCTCACCGGGCCGGCTGGCGAACCGCTCGACGCCGCCGAGACGGACGTCGCGTTCCGGCTCCAGACCGCGGTCGACGACAGCGACGCCCAGGGGGTCGTCAGCGTCACGAACAGGATCACCGGTGACTTCGTCCTCGAACTCAACGAATCCGCCGGGAACGTCCTGAAGTTCATCCGCGCCGCCCGACGCTACGGCGAGCACGCGGGCGACGAGGGCGAGTACGGGGTCCACATCCTGCTCGACGGCGAGGAGTTCGTCAGCTACGACAAGAGCACGTTCCTGGTCTACAACGCCGACGGGAACCTCCTCCGCAACCAGAGTCTCATCCCGAGCGGCGTCGAACTCTAGAACCCGGCCCACTCGGTCGCCGACTCCGCGACCCCGACGACTCGACATTCGCGCGAGTCGACGCCGTGTCTGGTCTCGACGACACCGTCGAACAGCTGTCTGAGCGTGTTCGTGGTCTGCTGGTCGTGTCCATCGTCGAGCGTCACGACTCCGAGCCCCTCGACGCCGCTGAGACGCCCGGTGAGGATGTGCGTGAACCGGAACACGGTCTTTACGTCGGCCTCCAGCAGCATGTTCGAGAGCGAGTGCAACCCGAGCCGGGTCTCCGTCGCCCGCCCGTCCGCCTGGCCGAGGAACTCGGATGCGGCCACGCCGATACTGCTGAAGTCCGACGGCGAGGCGACGTACTCGGTGTCGACGTCCGGGGGTGTCGACTCGCCACGGCGCTCGGAGACGCAGTCCACGACCGACAGGTCGGGGTCCGCAGTCGTCGTCCTGGCCGAGACATCGTCACGGATGGTCGGCGCGCTCCGGCTGGTCGAGACCACGACGCCGCGTTGGCCACGCTCGACGCCCGTCGCGAGGAGTTCACGGAGCAGTTCGTACTTCCCGACGCCCTGCGGGCCGGTCACGAGGAGGTTCGTCCCCCGTCTGAGTTCGCCGACCGGTAGGTGGTCGCTCACGTCGTACACAGCGTCACCCCACCTCGAAGCCGGCGTGCAGACATGGCGACATCGTACGTGACGGCCTCGGTTAAACCCCGGGCCGCCGTCCGACGGCCGTATGCCACAAATTAAGTGGGCCTCGGGGCAACCCCCCGGTATGACACTGTTCGGGACGGCGGGGATTCGAGGACCGGTCGCTGAGCGCGTCACACCGGAGCTGGCGATGGCGGTCGGGCGGGCGGCCGGCCGCGACGGTGACCGGTTCGTCGTCGGCCGCGACGGCCGGGACACGGGCCCCGCGCTGGCGGCCGCGATGGAGGCCGGACTGGAGAGTTCGGGCGCGAACGTCGTCCGGGTCGGCCAGTTGCCGACGCCGGCGCTCGCGTTCGCCTCACGGGGGCGGCGTGGAGTGATGCTGACCGCCAGCCACAATCCACCCGAGGACAACGGCATCAAGCTGTTCGACGACGGCGTCGAGTACGCCCGCGACGCCGAGGAGCGCATCGAGGAACGTGTCGACGGCGAGAACGCCACCGTCTCGTGGGACGAGTGGGGCGACGGCCACACTGCGGCCGTCCTCGACGACTACCGCGACGCGGTGGCGGCGTACGCACGGGGTCTGGGCGGTGAGGCGGAGCCAGGGACCGAGCCGCTCACCGACCTGCGAATCGCGGTCGACTGTGGCAACGGCATGGGGGGTCTCGCGACGCCCCAGGTGCTCCGGGCGCTGGGTGCCGAGGTCGTCGCGGTCAACGCAAACGTCGACGGTCGGTTCCCGGGCCGCCCGTCGAAGCCGACGCCGGAGACGCTCACGGAGTTCCTGTCGCTGCTCGCCGACGGTTCGTTCGACCTCGGTATCGCCCACGACGGCGACGCGGACCGCATCGTCGTCGCGACCGGCGACGGGGAGGTCGTCCACGAGGACACGGTGCTCGCCATGCTCGCCGGCCACTACACCCGACTGAGCGACGCTACCGACCCTGTGGTCGTGACGACCCCGAACGCTTCCGCTCGCATCGACGAACGCGTCGAAGAGGCTGGTGGACGGGTCGAGCGTGTCCGACTGGGCGCACTGCACGAGGGCATCGCGCGGGAGCGCGAGGCGGGCGACGAAGGAACCGAGGTCGTGTTCGCCGCCGAGCCGTGGAAGCACATTCACACTGCCTTCGGCGGCTGGATCGACGGGGTAACGAGCGCGGCCGTCGTGTCGACCCTCGTCGCCGACGCGGGCGGGCTGGCCGCGCTCCGGGAGCCGATCACCGAGCGGCCGTACCGGAAGGTGAGCGTCGACTGTCCGGACGAAGCGAAGCCGGGTGCGATGGAGCGGCTCGGCACGAGCCTCCCGGAAGCGTTCCCGAAGGGCGAGGTGGACACCGACTACGGCGTCCGCATCGACCTCCCGGACGGCTCCTGGGTGCTGGTCCGGCCGAGCGGGACGGAGCCGTACGTCCGGGTGTACGCGGAGAGCGACGACGTCGACACCCTCGTCGACGAGGCCACCTCGGTCGTGGAGACGGCGGTCGCCGCCGGGCGCTGAGCCAACGGTCCGAGACAGACCAGCCGTTTTCATTCTATCTGTAGTGGTATACAATTTATATATTCGGCGTATTGCCTACCGAGACGCCCGTTTCTGGGCGTCTCGCATTCCAAAGAGTTTTTTCGTATGGTAGCAAAGGCTGTCTCCATGAGCCCGAACAGTGGTCGGCGGCGGTTCCTGAAGGGTACCGGTGCGGTCGGTACCATCGCGCTCGCAGGGTGTATCAGCAGCACAGACAACGGTGGAGACGACACGGACACCCCGACCGAGGAGACCGATTCGATGGAGACGGAATCGGGAGACGGGACCGAGACGGAGACGGACGACGGTAGCAACGCCGGTGCCGACGTGAACATCGGGATGGTGTACGCGACCGGCGGCCTCGGCGACAAGTCGTTCAACGACATGGCCCGACAGGGGGCCCTCCAGGCCGAGGAGGAACTCGGCATCTCGTTCGACCAGGCACAGCCCGAACAGAACTCCGACTTCTCGCCGGCACAGCGTAACTTCGCCGAGTCCGGCGACTACGACCTCATCTCCTGCATCGGGTTCGCGCAGACGGACGCGCTCACGGAGAACGCGGACCGCTACTCCGACCAGCACTTCCAGATCGTCGACTCGACGATCGACTCGAACAACGTCGCGAGCTACGTGTTCCGTGAGCACGAGGGCTCGTTCCAGGTCGGTCACCTCGCCGGCCTCCTGACCTCTCAGTCGTTCGAGGCCGGCCAGGGTTCGACCAGCAGCGACTCGACGAGCGTCGGCTTCGTCGGCGGCCTCGACGTGCCGCTCATCCGGAAGTTCCAGGCCGGCTTCGAGGCCGGTGCGCAGTACGCGAACGAGGACATCGACATCCAGACGTCCTACGTGGGCTCGTTCAACGACGCCGCGACGGCCCGCGAGGCCGCACTCTCGATGTACGACTCCGGTGCGGACATCGTCTACCACGCCGCCGGCGCGTCCGGTCTCGGTGTGTTCCAGGCCGCACAGGAGCGTGGGAAGTTCGCCATGGGCGTCGACGCAGACCAGTCGCGCAGCGAACCCGACTTCGCCGACTGGATTCTCGCGAGCATGGTCAAGCGTGTCGACACCGCGGTGTACACAGCAATCGAGAACGAGGTCGACGAGGAGTTCAACGGTGGCAGCGTCACGACGCTCGGACTGGAGTCGGACGGCGTGGCATGCGTCTACGGCGATGCGCTCGGCGACGCCATCCCGCAGGACGTCAAGGACCAGGTCGCCGCCTCCCGGCAGGCCATCATCGACGGCGAGATCACCGTTCCGACCGAGCCCTGAGCCCGGTCCCAGATGAACCACGTTCCATCGGATAGCAATGAGTAACACAGCAGTCAGACTGGCAGGTATCACGAAGCGATTCCCGGGTGTCGTCGCGAACGACCAGGTCGACCTGACCGTGGAGAAGGGGTCGGTACACGCACTGCTCGGGGAGAACGGGGCGGGGAAAACAACCCTGATGAACGTGCTCTACGGCCTGCTCCAGCCCGAAGAGGGCGACGTGTACGTCAAGGGCGAGCGCCGCGAGTTCCAGTCGCCCCGTGACGCCATCGACGCGGGCATCGGCATGATCCACCAGCACTTCATGCTGGTCGACCCCATGCAGATATGGGCGAACATCGTCCTCGGCCAGGAGCCCCGGAAGTACTTCGGGCTCGCCGTCGACGAACAGGCGGCAATCCAGCAGGTCCACGACCTGTGTGAACGCTACGGCTTCGAGGTCGACCCGACCGAGACCGTCGAGGACGTCAGTGTCGGCGTACAGCAGCGCGTCGAGATTCTGAAGACGCTCTACCGCGGTGCGGACGTACTCATCCTCGACGAGCCGACGGCGGTGCTCACACCACAGGAGGTCGAGGACCTCTACGACGTGCTCGACGAGCTGACCGCACAGGGCAAGACGGTCATCTTCATCACGCACAAACTCGGCGAGGCGATGCACTCCGCGGACGACATCACCGTCCTCCGTGACGGCGAGAGCATCGCCACCGTGTCCGTCGACGAGACCAACCAGAACGAACTCGCGGAGATGATGGTCGGCCGGGAGGTGCTGCTCGAGGTCGACGTGCCCGAACACGAGCCCGGCGAGACCACCCTCGCCGTGGACGACGTCACTGTCACCGATGGCGACGACATCGACCGCGTGAAAGACGTCTCGTTCGAGGTCAGAGCCGGTGAGGTGTTCGGCATCGCCGGCGTCGACGGCAACGGCCAGTCCGAACTGGTCGAGGCCATCACCGGTCTCGAGTCACCCACATCGGGCCGAATCGTGGTCGAAGGCGACGACATCACCGGACACTCCCGCCGCCAGCGCATCGACGACGGGATGGCGTACATCCCGGAGGACCGCCACGAGCGCGGGCTCGTCATGGACTTCGACCTCGTCGAGAACGGATTGCTCGGGAGCCAGCACGCAGAGCCGTATTCGAAGAACGGTCGCATCGAGTGGGACACCGTCAGGGGGCACGCAGAGGACATCATCGAGACGTACGACGTGCGGCCCCCGAACGCTGACGCCGACGCACACTCGCTATCCGGTGGGAACCAGCAGAAGTTCATCGTCGGTCGCGAGTTCGAACGCGACCCGTCGGTCGTCGTCGCCACGCACCCGACCCGTGGCGTCGACATCGGTTCGACGGAGTTCATCCACGAGGAACTGCTCGACCTGCGGCAGCGCGACCGCGCCGTGCTGCTCATCTCCTCGAAGCTCGACGAGGTGCGACAGCTCTCGGACCGCCTCGGCGTGATGTACGAGGGCGAACTCGTCGACATCGTCGACCCAGACGAGACGTCCGAGGAGGAGATCGGTCTGCTGATGGCCGGTGAACGACCGGACGGTATCGAGAGTATGCGGACGACAGGTGGCAGGCCATGAGCCGGGCCCGCGACGTGCTCGAACGGCTCGTCGGTGCCTCCGGGGTCGAACGGGCCGTCATCAGTATGGCGGCGCTTGCGCTCTCGATCGTCGTCGGCGGCCTCATCGTGTTCGTCTCCGGTCTCGGTGCGGCCTGCGAGGCCGGCGCGAACTACCACATCGCCATCCCGCTGCCGGGTAGCGTCGAGATTCTCCTGTTCGACGGTCGGCTCTCGATGCTCGGCTTCCAGTCCTGCTACGACCCGATCAACGTCTACGAGAAGCTCTTCATCGGGGCCATCGGCGGTCTCCCGTGGGAGAGCGGCTGGCAGCCGACGAACTTCGCGATGGAGGTGTTCCTCCAGCGAGCGACCCTGCTGCTGTTCACCGGCCTCTCGGTCGCGGTCGCGTTCCGCGCCGGACTGTTCAACATCGGGACGCAGGGGCAGATGATCTGGGGCGCGCTCGTCTCCGCCGTCACCGTCCTCTTCGTCGCCGACTTCGCACCGGCCGGGCTGGCAGGGACCGCAATCCTGCTCCCGCTCGCGCTGGTCTCAGGGGCCGTGGCGGGCGGTATCTGGGGCGCGATACCAGGTGCACTGAAGGCCTACGCGGACGCGAACGAGGTAATCACGACGATCATGCTGAACTTCGTGGCGACCTTCGGGACTACGCTGCTCGTCAGCGAGTTCTTCCAGGACCCACAATCCGCCGGTGGTACGCAGACCCGGATGGTGCCCGGCAACTCGCTAGTCCCGAGCATCCCCTTCGGGTTCCAGGGCACCCGCTTCTCGATCCTCGCGCTGGTGCTCGCGCTGGTGCTCGCGTTCGTCGTCTACTTCGTGCTCTGGGGCACCTCGTTCGGCTTCGACGTCCGGACGAGCGGTCTCCAGCCCGAGGCGGCGACGTACGCCGGCGTGAACGCCGAACGGACCATCGTCCGGAGTATGACGATCTCGGGTGCACTCGGCGGTATCGCCGGTGCGCTCTGGGTGCTCCTCGCCAACGGCCGGTTCTTGACCGGCACCGAGGTGCCGAGCCTCGGATTCGACGGCATCACCGTCTCGGTGCTCGCCGGGAACAACCCGCTCGGGGTCATCTTCGGTTCGATCCTGTTCGGCGTACTCAAGAGCGGTGGCAACGCGCTGAACTTCCAGACCGACGTGCCGCCGGAGCTGGTCTCCATCCTCTCCGGCCTCATCATCCTGTTCGTCGCGATGCCCGAGTTCTTCCGGCTCATCGGCCGGAGCATGGGTATCGGCGACGAACAGGCCACCGTCGCCACCGACGGAGGTGAGGACGATGGATAGGGACGACCTCGAGCGTCGACTGCGCAACGCAGCTCCCGAGGTACTGCCGCTCAGCGTGGCCGAACTCCGCTCGATGAGCCGCGCTGACGCGCGGCGACTCGCGACCTGGCTGACCGTCGGCGTACTCGCCCTCGTCGCCCTCTACGGCATCGTCTTCCCCGGCTCGACGGCAGGCGAGGTGTTCTGGACCGCGATCGGCCAGAGCACCATCGAGTCGTCGCTCCGACTCGCCGTCCCCATCGCGCTGACGGCCATCGGCGGCCTCTACGCCGAGAAGAGCGGCGTCATCAACATCGGTCTGGAGGGGCTGCTCATCATCTCGGCGTTCGCCGCAGTGGTCGTCGCCGACGTGCTCGGCGGCGCCGGCTCGACCGGCTTCCCGCCGGTCGTCAGCTTCGACGTCGGCGGCAGCACGTACACCATCGACCCGGGCGTCCAGCTGCTCGTCCCGAACGTCTGGCTCGGCATCGCCGGCGGCGTGCTCGCGAGCATGCTGCTCGCGTTCCTGTTCGCCGTCATCTGCATCCGCTACGAGGGCGACCAGATCATCGCCGGGCTGGCGGTCTGGCTCGTCGCGCTCGGGCTCGCACCGTTCGCCTCGAAGGTGATGTACGGCCAGCCGTCGACGCCGCAGGTCGTCCGGCTCGGCGAGTGGACGGTGCCGGTCCTGTCGGACATCCCGTTCGTCGGCCCCATCCTGTTCGACGCCAACCCGATGGTGTTCATCATGCTCGTCTCGGTGCCCGTGGCCTGGTACGGGCTCAACCGGACCAGCTTCGGCTACTGGGTCCAGGCGAGTGGTGAGAACCCGAAGGCCCTCGATACCGTCGGTGTAAACGTCAATCGCGTCCGCTACGCTGCCGTCCTCATCTCCGGCTTCTTCGCCGGGATCGGCGGCAGTGCGCTCTCGCTCGGGAGCGGGGGGCTGTTCAACGGAGCCGGCCAGACGATGGTGGACGGTCGCGGATTCATCGCCATCGCAGCGTACCTGTTCGGCAACTACAACCCCTTCGGCGCGTTCGCCGCGTCGTACCTGTTCTCCGGACTGCAGGCGCTGCAGATCCGGCTTCAGGGAATCGCCCCCACGGAGGTGTTCCTGATGCTGCCGTACGTCGTGGTCGTCATCGTGCTCGTACTGGTCGGCCGCACCCGACTGCCCGAGGCCGCCGGCGAGCACTACGAGTCCGGCGAGGACTGACTGCCGTCTCTGGCGGTCCACATCACCGCCGTCTCCCGAACGACCCCCGAAAAGCCGGGGGCTACTTCACCCTGGCTCGGGTACCGAGGGGCATGGACGACGCAGACCTCGTCGAGCACGCCCGGACAGCACGAGAGAACGCGTACGCGCCGTACTCAACGTACACTGTCGGTGCCGCACTCCTGACGGCGGACGGCACCGTCTACACCGGCTGCAACATCGAGAACGCGAACTACTCGAACAGCCTGCACGCGGAGGAGGTCGCCGTCGGCAAGGCCATCTCCGACGGCCAGCAGGAGTTCGAGCGCGTAGCTGTCTCCTCGGGCGCGCAGGACGGCGTCACGCCCTGTGGGATGTGCCGGCAGACGCTCTCGGAGTTCGCGGACGACGACCTGGTCGTCGTCTGCGACGAGGGGGACACGAACCGGTCGTACTCGCTCGGCACTCTCCTCCCCGACGCTATCTCCGCGAAGACTCTGGGGCGGGAGTGAACAGACCTTTCTTGTCGGACGGTGAAGGCGGGGCCATGACTGACGCGAGCGAGGACCCGAACGAGGAGATGCAGTACCACGTCGAGCTGACGGCTGGCGACGTGGCCGACACCGTCCTGCTGCCGGGCAACCCCGAGCGAGTCGACAAGATCACGAGCTACTGGGACGAGTCGGAGGAGATCGCCTACCACCGCGAGTACCGCACCGCGACGGGCACCTACGACGGCGAACCCATCTCGGTCACGTCGACGGGCATCGGCTCGCCGTCGGCCGCAATCGCCGTCGAAGAGCTCGCCCGCGTCGGCGCGGACACGTTCATTCGCGTCGGCTCCTGTGGTGCCATCCAGCCCGAGATGGACGTCGGCGACCTCGTCATCACGACCGGCGGGATGCGTCAGGAGGGCACCAGCAAGGCGTACGTCCGGGACGAGTACCCCGCGACGGCCGACTTCGAGGTCGTCAGCGCGCTCGTCGCCGCCGCCGAGCGCCTCGACTACGACTACCACACTGGCGTCACGATGTCCGCCGACTCCTTTTACTCCGGGCAGGGCCGCCCCGGCTTCGAGGGCTTCATGGCCGAAGGCGCCGAGGAACTCGTCGAGCACCTGCAGGAGGCCAACGTGAAGAACATCGAGATGGAGGCCGCAGCCATCATGACCATCGCCAACGTCTACGGGCTCCGGGCGGGGGCAGTCTGCTCGGTGTACGCCAACCGCGTCACCGGTGAGTTCCGGACCGAAGGCGAGCGCCGGGCCTCGGAGACGGCGTCGCTGGCGACGAAGCTCCTCGCGAAGATGGACGAGGTCAAGCAGGAGGCGGGGGTCGACCGCTGGCACGCCGGGCTCTCCATCGAGTAACGCTGCACTGCTACCGGGAATCCCTTTTGCGAACAGGCGACGGCACCGCGAGCGTGGGGTGTGTCGCACACCCGCCTCGTCCCCCACGCCGTCGTCGCTCAGGTCACGACGGCTCTGGGCGCGGCTTCGGGTATAAACAGTCGGAGCGGAACCGGAGAGAGCGGCGGTTCGTTCTACAGCGCGTCCCAGGCGTTCCAGGCGCGTTTGTAGGAGGTCAGGTCGGCGATCCAGCGCGCGGCGATGCCCTTCTTGAGCATCTTCGCGGGGAGGCCGCCGAAGGTGTCGATGGGGGAGATGTAGACGTCGTGGGCGACGGCGCTCTCGCCGACGGAGACGACGGTACCCTTGTCTTCGTGGGTCCAGGTCTCCAGTCGCTGGCCGTTGATGGCGCGGACGACGTTGTCGGCGACGACCTCAGCGGCCTGCCAGGCGGCCTGGGCCGTCGGCGGCGCGGGGTGCTCGCCGGGCTGGTCGACGATGGCGGAGTCACCGAGGGCGAACACGCGTTCGTCGGACGTCTGGAAGTCCATCTCGGCGTTCAGTCGGTTGTGCTCGTTCTCGACGTCGACGCCGTCCATCGCGTCGCGGCCGGTGACGCCGCCGGTCCAGAGGAACACGTCGAAGTCGATGGGGTCGCGCTCGTCGAAGTGGATGGCGTCCTCCTCGGCCTCCGTGATGGGGTCGTCGGTGAGGATCTCGATGTCGTTCTGCTGCAGGCGCTTGCGGAGCGCGCCCTGGATCTCCGGGTCGCCCGGGGGGAAGATCTCTTCCAGCGCCTCGACGAGGTAGATGTCCATCGGCGCGCGGTGCTTGTCGCGGAACTCCGCGATCTCGCCCGCGGACTGGATGCCCGAGAGACCAGCACCGCCGACGACGACCTGCGCCCGGTCGTCGCGGGTAGCGTCCTGTGCGGCGTTCTTGACGGCCTCGTGAATTTCGAGTGCGTCGTCGAGGCCCTTGAGCGTGTGGGAGTGCTCCTCGAGTCCGGGGATGCCGTAGTAGGCGGTCTGGCTGCCCAGTGCGACGACGGCGTAGTCGTAGTCGACCGTCGTCTCGCCGTCGTCGACCTCGACGACGCGTTCGTCGGTGTCGAGTCCGGTGACCTCGCCCCGCACGAACTCGGTGCCGGGGTCTGCGATCTCGCCGACGGGAATCGTGATTTTGTGCTGAACCGACGGGTCCCGGATGACGCGGTGGGACTCGTGGAGAACGAGGTGGTAGTCGACGTCGGCCACCCACGTCAGTTCGATGCCCTGGCCCAGCTGCTTCTGTAAGTCTTTGACCGTGCCAGCGCCCGCGTACCCCGCGCCGAGCACGACGACCTTCGTAGCCATACGAGAGCTTCAGAAACCGACCGATACAAAGGTGTTGAAACCCCGATGGGCGTGCGAGAGATTGTCAGGATAGAAGTCGGGTCAGTGTTCGGGCTCTTCCGACGGCGCGGTCATCTCGCCGATACGGAGGATGATGATGTTGTTCGTGTCGTCCTTGCCGTCGACAGTGCCCTCGATGCGGAGCTTCGAGAGCGGCGTCGGGCCCACGATGACCTCGTCGCCCTCGTGGATGTCTCGGACCGAACCTTGCACGTGGATCTCGGCACGGCAGAGCTCCGGGTGATGGACCGACGAGAGGTCGATCTCCTCGACGATGGCCCCCTCGACGGTCTCGCCCTCGTGACGGAACGGGACCGTCGCCGGCTCGTCCATCTGCTGAATCTCGAGTGCCTCGTAGGCGGCCGCTGTCGGCTTGTACCCGCCCTTCGGCCCCGGAACCCCCTCGACCAGCTGCAACGCCTTCAGGCTCTGCATCTGATTCCGGATGGTGCCCGCGTTCCGGTCGACCCGCTGTGCGATGTCTTCCCCCTTTACTGCGCTCTCGTCCTCCCGGTGTTGGTTGATCAACGCCTGCAAGATGTTTTTCTGGCTCGGCGTTAGTTCGATAGACGACATAGCGTCCGATTGGTCGCTCGCGTCCTTAAATCCGTGGGATGGCCCTGCACACCCCGAGAACGCGGGCTGGGTCCTCAGGGGGGCGTGAAGCGACAATGCTACAACCCGGTCCGTCGAACGCCGGTGTATGAATGGAAACCGGGTCCTCGTGACGGGGGGCGCTGGCTTCATCGGGTCGAACCTCGCGAACCACCTCGCCGCCGACAACGAGGTGGTCGTCGTCGACGACTGCTACCTCGGCACGGCCGACAACCTCGACGACAGTGTCGAGTTTCACGAGCAGAGCGTGCTCGACGACGACCTCCCGACCGAAGGCGTCGACGCGGTGTTCCACCTCGCCGCCCTCTCGTCGTTGAAGATGCACGAGGACTCCCGCGAGAACCTCTGTACCGGGCTGCGGGTGAACGTCGAGGGCTTCGCCAACACCGTCGAGCAGGCTCGCGAGGACGGCTGTGAAACCGTGGTCTACGCCTCGACCTCCTCCATCTACGGCGACCGGACCGAGCCGTCCCCGGAGTCGATGGCCGTCGAGGCGAACACGGGCTACGAAGCGTCGAAGCTCGCCCGCGAGCGCTACGCCGAGTACTTCCACAACTACCACGACATGTCGATGGCGGGGCTGCGCTTCTTCTCG
The DNA here is from genome assembly GCF_024609245.1 of Haloarchaeobius sp. FL176. Taxonomy (GTDB): domain Archaea; phylum Halobacteriota; class Halobacteria; order Halobacteriales; family Natrialbaceae; genus Haloarchaeobius. Next base: position 55,732 of record NZ_JANJYH010000001.1, on the reverse strand, counting down.
GTGTACCAGGGCTACCGGGGCGCAGAGGAACACAAGGGCGAGTTCGCGAACATCATCGCGCAGTTCGCCGACGACGTCGCGAACGGCGAGTCGCCGGTCATCTACGGCGACGGCACGCACTCACGGGACTTCACCCACGTCCAGGACATCGTTCGGGGCATCGAGCTCGCGGCCGACCACGAGCTCCAGGGCATCTACAACCTCGGAACTGGCGAGCAGCACACCGCGAACGAGGTCGTCGAACGGCTCTGTTCGATTCTTGATAGCGACGTCGAACCGGAGCACGTCGAGAACCCCATCGACGAGGACGTGTTCGTCCAGCACACGATGGCGGACGCGACGAAGATGCAGGAGGCGACGGGCTGGGAGCCCGATATCTCGTTCGAGGAGGGGCTGGAGCGGGTCTGTGCGCCGTACCTGGAGTAGTCAGTCGAAGTCGCGGTCTTCCGTGATGCGTTCCCAGTTACGGGCCTCCTCGTAGTCGGCCCGGTCGGTGGCGTAGGTCATCAGCTTGACCGCGACGAGCGGCAGGGTGTACATGCCGATGAAGCCGGCCGAGGCGGCGAAGACGATGGCGACGACGTCGTGACGAGCGACGAAGATGGTCCAGAAGAAGAAGCTCCCGATGACGGCCAGCGTCCCGAGCCGGACGACCACCTGCTCCGCTCTGAGCTGCCGAAGGTCGTACAGCGAGTTGTTGTCGAACACCCGACCCAGCAGTAACACCGCGAGGACCCAGACGACGAAGCGGAGGAGGAGGCTGCTCCGACCATCCTCGTCCGAGTAGTACTCTTCCGTGCTCATGTGCTTCGGACTCTCCGTTGTCTACTTATAGCTCACCGTAGGTTAAATGTTCACCGTTGTCACGCCACCGGACCGGACTGTTCTTACCGGGCCCGCGAGAACGCGGGTCTATGGGAAGAGAAGTCCGTATTATCGGCGCACCGACAGACTACGGGGCGAACCGACGCGGCGTCGACATGGGACCGTCGGCCATCCGATACGCCGGGCTGGCGGACGAGCTTCGAGCGGCTGGCGCGGACGTGACCGACACCGGAGACCTGCTGGTACCGACGGCCGAGACCCGGGACCCGAACGTCGATGAGCCCGAGGAAGAGGGCCGGAACGCGAAGTTCGTCCGCGAGGTCGAGGACGTCTCGCTCCGGCTGGCGGACCAGGTCGCCGAGGCCATCGACGACGGGCGCGTCCCGCTCGTCCTGGGTGGCGACCACTCCATCGCCATCGGCTGCCTCTCGGGCTCCAGCCGCGACGCCGACATCGGTGCCATCTGGTTCGACGCACACGGCGACTACAACACGCCGGAGACCTCGCCGAGCGGCAACATCCACGGGATGCCGATGGCGGCGGCACTCGGCCATCGCGACCTGGCCGACGTGGAGTGGGCCAACGCGCCCGGCCTACAGGAGGAGAACGTCGTCTGGGTGGGGCTTCGGTCCCTCGACGACGCGGAGCGGAAGGCCATCCGCGAGAGCGAGGCGACCGCGTTCACCATGTCGGACATCGACGAACAGGGCATGAGCGAGATCATCGACCAGGCACTCGAAGTCGCGACCGACGGCGTCGACGGTATCCACGTCAGCCTCGACCTCGACTGGCTCGATCCGAACGAAGCGCCGGGCGTCGGCACGCCGGTCCACGGCGGTGCGACATACCGCGAGGCACACTACGCGCTCGAACGGGTGGCTGAGTACGACGAGAACCACGACGTACTCCGCTCGATGGACGCCGTCGAGGTTAACCCGGTGCTCGACGAGCACAACCAGACGGCGAAGCTGGCGACGGAGCTCGCAGCCAGCGCGCTCGGAAAACGAATCCTGTAGGTTCAGAGGCCGCGTGGACCCGTTGGCGCCCAGGAACCCGAGCTCGGCCTTTTCTCCTTACTGCCCGAACCCTTGGTCCATACCACCCAGCCCGACCGGGCCGAACGCGAGAGCGCTCAGCACGAAGTAGGCCCCGATGAGCCGGACGCCGACCGACGTACGGTTGACAGCCATACCGTTCAGTGCAAATTCGACAGTAAAGAAGTTTTGAGACGGTCCACGACGGCCGAAAACGGCCGCAGTCTCTGGATCAGTTCCCTGCGGCGTCACCTGCGACGTCGTCCTCCGGCGTCGGGATGACGTCGACCGTCGCGACGGCGTCGTCCTCGACGACGTCCATCACGGTGACCCCCATGGTGTTGCGGCCCTGGAGCGAGATGTCCGAGACGCGGGTCCGCATGATCTGGGCCTGCTCGGACATGACGACGAGGTGGTCGTCCTCGTCGACGGCCTTGACCGACGTGACGCGCCCGTTCCGCTCGTTGGTCTTGATGTCGATGAGGCCCTTGCCGTATCGGGACTGCCGTCGGTAGTTCGACAACAGCGTGCGCTTGCCGTAGCCGCGCTCGGTCACGGTCAGCAGCGCGCCGTCGTCGTCTTTGTCGGTGGCGACGAGTCCAGCGACGTGGTCCTCGCCGGTGAGCTTGATGCCCCGGACGCCGCGCGTGTTCCGGCCCATCGTGCGCACCTCGTCTTCGTCGAACCGGATGGTCATCCCCTGCTCGGTGGCGATGACGAGGTCCTTCGTGCCGTCGGTGACGTCGACGTCGACGAGCTCGTCGTCCTCGTCGAGCTTGGCGGCGATGATACCGGTCGAGAGGATGTTCTGGAACTCCTCGGTCTTCGTGCGCTTCGCGTAGCCGTTCCGGGTGACCATCGTGATGGCCTCGTCCGGCTCGAAGTCGTCGGTGTTGACGACCGCGGTTATCTCCTCGCCGTCGTCGAGGTCGAGGATGTTCACCGCCGACTTCCCGCGGGCCGTGCGGCCCATCTCCGGTATCTGGTAGGCCTTCAGCTGGTACACCTGCCCGTGGTTCGTGAAGCAGAGCAGGTAGTCGTGGGTGCTCGCGCGGAACACCTTCGAGACGCGGTCGCCCTCCTTGATGTCGCCGCCGATGATGCCCTTCCCACCGCGGTGCTGGGCGTCGAACGCGTCGACTGGCATCCGCTTGACGTAGTCGTCCTCGGTGACGACGACGAGCACGTCCTCCTCCGGGATGAGGTCCTCGTGGGTGACCTCGCCGGTGTCCTCGACGAAGGAGGTGCGACGGTCGTCGTCGTACTCCTCCCTGACATCGCGGAGTTCGTCCTTGATGACGCCGAGGAGCTTCTCCTCGTTCTCGAGCACCGACTGGAGGTACTCGATGGTCTCCTGGACGCTCTCGTACTCCTGCTCGATCTCCGTGCGCTCCATGCTCGTCAGCGAGCCGAGCTGCATCCGGACGATGTGCTCGGTCTGGGCCTCGGAGAGTTCGTACTGCTCCTGCAGCCCCGCCTTCGCGGCGTCGCGGTCGTCGGAGTTGCGGATGAGCTCGACCACGTCGTCGACGTTGTCGAGCGCGATGAGCCGTCCTTCGAGGATGTGCGCGCGGTCCTCGGCCTCGTCGAGTTCGAACTGCGAGCGCCGGCGGACGACCTCCTTCCGGTGGTCGACGTAGTGCTCCAGCGTCTCCTTCAGCGAGAGCACCTTCGGCTGGCCGTCGACCAGCGCGAGGTTGATGACGCCGAACGTCTTCTCGAGGTGGTGCTCGATGAGCTGGTTCTTCACCACGTCGACGTTCGTGCCGCGCTTGAGGTCGATGGCGATGCGGACGCCGTTGCGGTCGGACTCGTCGCGCAGGTCCGAGATGTCCTCGAGCTTGCCCTCGTTGACGTTCTCGGCGATGCGCTCGACGAGTCGGGCCTTGTTCTCCTGGTAGGGTAGCTCGGTGATGACGATGCGCTTGCGGTCCTGCTTCCACTCCTCGACCTCGAACTCGGCACGGACGCGGAGCCGACCGCGGCCGGTCGCGTACGCCTTCCGGACGGCGTTCCGGCCGACGATGTTCGCCCCTGTCGGGAAGTCCGGCCCCTTGACGTGCTCCATCAGGTCGTTGATGTCGCAGTCGGGGTTGTCGATGAGCTCGATGGTGGCGTCGATGACCTCGCCGAGGTTGTGCGGCGGGATGTTCGTCGACATGCCGACCGCGATGCCGGTGCTGCCGTTGACCAGCAGGTTCGGGTACGCCGCCGGCAGCACGTCGGGCTCGGTCAGTCGGTCGTCGTAGTTGCCCGAGAAGTCGACCGTGTCCTTCTCGATGTCCTCGAGCAGCGTCTCGGCGATGGGCGACATCCGTGCCTCGGTGTACCGCATGGCAGCGGCCGGGTCGCCGTCCATCGAGCCGAAGTTCCCCTGGCCGTCGACGAGCGGGTAGCGCATCGAGAACTCCTGTGCCATCCCGACGAGCGTGTCGTAGATGGCCTGGTCGCCGTGGGGGTGGTAGTCACCCATCGTCTCGCCGACGATGGAGGAGCTCTTGCGGTGGCTCGACCGGCTGGTGACGCCCATCTCGTGCATCGCGTAGAGGATGCGTCGGTGGACGGGCTTGAGACCGTCGCGGACGTCGGGCAGCGCGCGCCCGACGATGACCGACATCGCGTAGTCGATGTAGCTCTGCTCCATCTCGTCCTCGATGCGGACGTGCTCGATGCGGTCCGCCGGGACGTCGGGGGCGTCGGGTGCTTCCGAGCTCATATATCCACCCAGTTCGCCTCGGGCGCGTGATCCTTGATGAACTGCTTCCGCGGGCCGACGGCGTCGCCCATCAGCACGGAGAACATCTTGTCCGCCGCGGCGGCGTCCTCGATGTCGATGCGCTTTAACACGCGGTTGTCGGGGTCCATCGTGGTCGACCAGAGCTGCTTCGGGTTCATCTCGCCGAGGCCCTTGAACCGCTGGACCTGCGTCGGGTTCCCGTTGCACTTCTCACGGACGACCTCCTCGCGCTCGGCCTCGGTCATCACGTCGTAGGTGTTCCCGTTGTATCGGATGCGGTACAGCGGTGGCTTCGTCGCGTAGACGTAGCCGGCCTCGACGAGCGGGCGCATGTGCCGGTAGAGGAACGTCAGGAGCAGGGTCCGGATGTGCGCTCCGTCGACGTCGGCGTCGGTCGCCATGATGATCTTCTCGTAGCGCGCCTCCTCGATGTCGAACTCGTCGCCGATACCCGTGCCGATGGCGGTGATGAGGTTGCGGATCTGCTCGTTCTCGAGGATGCGGTCGAGGCGGTGCTTCTCGACGTTCAGCACCTTCCCACGGATGGGCAGGACGGCCTGGAACTCGGGGTTCCGGGCCTGCTTCGCGCTGCCGCCGGCGGAGTCACCCTCGACGATGAACAGCTCCGCCTCCGAGGGCTCTTTGGTCTGGCAGTCGGAGAGCTTCCCCGGAAGCGCGGTGTTCTCCAGCGCGCTCTTGCGTCGGGTGAGCTCCTCGGCCTTCTTTGCGGCCTTGCGGGCCTTCGCGGCCTCGACGGCTTTGCCGATGATGGCCTCGGCGGTGTTCGGATGCTCCTCGAAGTACGTGTCGAGGTGCTCGTGCATCGCACCCTCGACGATACCCCGGACCTCGGAGTTCCCGAGCTTCGTCTTCGTCTGGCCCTCGAACTGCGGGTCGGGGTGCTTGATGGAGATGACGGCCGTCAGCCCCTCGCGGATGTCCTCGCCTTTGAGGGTGTCGTCGAGGTCCTTCAGCATCCCGTTGGTCGTCGCGTAGTCGTTGACGACCCGCGTGAGCGCGGTCTTGAACCCCGTGAGGTGGCTACCGCCCTCGCGCGTATTGATGTTGTTCGCGAAGGCGTGGATGGAGCCCTGAAGCTCGTCCGTGGCCTGCATCGCGACCTCGACGTGGATGTTCTGCTCCTCGTCCTCGAAGTAGATGACGTCCTCGTGGAGCGCCGTCTTGGTCTCGTTGAGGTACCGGACGAAGGCCTTGATGCCGCCCTCGTAGTGGAACGTCTCCGACTCGCCGTCGCGTTCGTCGACGATGCTGATGTTGACACCGGAGTTGAGGAACGCGAGCTCGCGCAGGCGGTTGGCGAGCGTCTTGTACGAGTAGTCCTGTGTCTCGAAAACCTCGTCGTCGGGATAGAACCGGATCGTCGTCCCGGTGTCCTCGTCCGCCTCCATGTCGCGGACGCGGTCGAGTTCGCCCGCCGGGACGCCGCGCTTGAACGACTGCTTCCAGACGGCACCGTCGCGCGTCACCTCGACCTCGAGGCGCTTCGACAGCGCGTTGACGACGCTGACGCCGACGCCGTGGAGGCCGCCGGATACCTGGTAGGACTTGTTGTCGAACTTCCCGCCGGCGTGGAGGATGGTCATGATGACCTCCAGTGCGGGCATGTCGTGCTCTTCGTGTGTATCCACGGGGATACCGCGCCCGTCGTCGGAGACGCTTACGGACTCGTCCTCGTGGATGGTCACAGTGATGTTGTCGCAGTAGCCGGCGAGGGCCTCGTCGATCGAGTTGTCGACCACCTCGTAGACGAGGTGATGGAGGCCTCGAGAGTCTGTAGAACCGATATACATCGCCGGCCGTTTTCGGACGGCCTCCAGGCCCTCGAGGACCTGGATTTGACCGGCGCTGTACTCATTTTCGTTGGACATGAAAACCTGATTCCGGGTAGATGACGTGGGGTAATAAAAGTCACGTGTGCGCGCTCGCGCGTGTCCGACCTCGTTGCAGTCCCCTGTCACGATTTTCGTCAGGAAGACGCACCGACGAGGCCGAACGAAGAGTGGGCGTCGGTGACGCCGAACACGGCACACCGAAGCCGAGTGTCCGGGCAGTGCGGTCAGTGGTTTCCTCGAACGTCCGCCGTGTGGGTCACCACCCATCGGTAGGAGCCGAGGGCGGCGAGCATCACCCCGGCACCAGCCAGCAACAGTGCCAACGGCACGGGCTGGTTGGACGACAGCAGGTAGCCAGTGAGTGCGACGAGCAGGAGCGCGTTGGCCTCGCAGACGGCGACCCCGGCGGAGAGCCAGGGCCTGCTCTCCCCGAAGGCGCCGCGCTGGACGAGCAGCATCGTCGTCCGGGTCGCCACGACCAGCGCGACGAGGGCCACGCCGGTCAGGAGCACGCCGTAGCCGGGGTCACCCGCCGTGGAGACGACCATCTCTTGTTCCGTTGATACGAAGGGTCGTGGTTTGACTCTGCCGGCCGTTCGTTCCACTTTCACTCCGCCAGCGTACCCCTTTTAACCTCGGCCGCGGAAAGAGGGAGTACAGAATGACGTCCTTCCAGCAGACACTCGGCGAAGAGGCGGGCATCGCCGAGGAGTTGGCCGAGAGCCAGCGGGCCATCTCCATCGCCGAGTTCTTCGAGAAGAACAAGCAGATGCTCGGGTTCGACTCCGAGGCCCGGGCGCTCGTCACGGCCGTCAAGGAGGCCGTCGACAACGCGCTGGACGCCACGGAGGAGGCCCGGATTCGACCGAACATCTCCGTCGAGATAACCGAGTCCGGCGACTACTACCGGCTCGCCGTCGAGGACAACGGCCCCGGTATCACGAAAGCGCAGATACCGAAGATCTTCGGGAAGTTGCTGTACGGTAGCCGGTTCCACGCGCGCGAACAGTCCCGCGGCCAGCAGGGTATCGGCATCTCCGCTGCGGTCCTGTACTCCCAGCTGACCAGCGGGAAACCCGCAAAGATCACCTCCCGGACGAAGGGGTCGGAGACGGTGATGGAGTTCGAACTCGTCATCGACACGGACGACAACGAGCCCGAGATCCGCGACGAGCGCGAGCTCACCCCGGGCGAGTCCGACCTCGGCGACACACACGGCACACGCATCGAACTGGAGATGGCGGGGAACATGCGTGCCCGTCAACAGCTACAGGACTACATCAAACACACCGCGGTCGTCAACCCGCACGCGACCATCTCCTTCTCGGAGCCGAACCAGGAGTTCGTCGCCAAAGCCGACTACGACGCCGACCTCCCCGAGGAGACCGAGGAGATCCGCCCGCACCCACACGGGGTCGAGCTCGGGAACGTCCTCAAGATGCTGAAGGCGACCGACTCGCACTCGGTGTCGGGCTTCCTCCAGACCGAGTTCACCCGCGTCGGCCGCAAGACCGCGGACAACATCGTCGACGCGTTCCGCGACCGCCACTACGGCCGCGAGATGGCGTGGTCGCTGCCGGACGACGACGCCGTCATCGCGGCAGTCACCGAGGCGGTGAACAACAAGCCCGCCGAGGCGGTCGGCGCGTTCGCGGACCAGGTCGTCGCCGCACTCGGCGACCGTGCTGCCGACGGTCGCGTCGCACACCATCAGGTCGCCGCGGCGGTGGAGGCGGCCGCCGAGGCCGTCGAGGCCGAGGCCCAGTTCGGCTCCACCGTCCGCGGGAACGTCGTCGAGGGTGTCTGGACCGCCATCACGGGCTACGGTGTCACCAGCGAGGACGAGGAGGCAGACGATACGTCGCGAATCCGCGACGACGTGCGCGCCCACGCCGACGCCGCCACTTCGGTGCAGAAGGACGACGCGGTCGTGGTCGCGTTCGCCGACCGGCTGGCCGCGAAGTTCGTCCCCGAGGGTGATGACACCGAGGACCTGGACGCCCGCCGGAATCGACTCCACAGGGATACCGTCCGCGACTACGTCGACCGCGCCGCGGACATGACCGAGGAGCGCGAGGACGCGACCTTCGGCGACACCGCCCGGGAGAACGTCGTCGAGGAGCTGTGGGGGACGATGGTGACGGTCCCGGACGACCCGCCGAAGGTCCGCGACCTCGCCGCGGACAGGCAGGGCGTCGGCGACCTCGTCGCCGCGATGCGGATGACCGACATCATCGCGCCACCGACCTCCTGTCTCTCGCCCATCTCGGCAGAACTCGTCGAGGCCGGCCTCCGCAAGGAGTTCGACGCGGAGTTCTACTCGGCGGCGACACGCGACGCCGAGGTGACCGCCGGCGACCCGTTCGTCGTCGAGGCCGGCATCGCCTACGGCGGCGACATCGAGGCCGAGGGACAGGCCCAGTTACTCCGCTACGCGAACCGCGTTCCGCTCGTCTACAAGCGCGGTGGCTGTGCCATCACGCAGGTCATCCAGGATATCGGCTGGCGGAACTACAACCTCGACCAGCCGGGCGGCCGCGGCGTTCCCAACGGCCCCGTCGTCATCATGGTCCACGTCGCCTCGACGAACGTCCCCTTCACGAGCGAGTCGAAGGACGCCGTCGCCTCAGTCCCTGAAATCGAGGACGAAATCGAGCTCGCAGTGCGGGAGGCCGCACGCGACCTCAAGTCGTACCTGAAGAAGCAGCGCTCGATGCGGAAACGCCAGCAGAAGCAGAACGTGCTCGCGGACATCATGCCCCGGATGGCGACGAAGGTCGCCGAGGTGACCGGGCGACCGGAGCCGAACTACGACGACGCGCTGGCCCGCATCATGAACAACGTCCTCGTCGAGCGCGAGACGACGGAGAACGGCGACGGCCAGACCGTGACCGTCCGCATCGAGAACAACGCCTCGACGAAGGAGTCGCCGGAGCTGACGGACATCGTCACCGCCGAACCCTCGAACCTGACCGACGGCGCGAGCGTCGTCGAGATGGACGGCGAGTGGTTCGTCAAGTGGCAGCCGGAGGTGAGCTCGGGCGACGAGGCGGTCCTCGAGTACACCGTCGCCACCGACGCATCGTTCGACCTCTCCGTCAGCGGGGTCGAGGGACCGAAACTCACCGTGACCAACTGATATGAGCACCGACACAGACGCAGACGCACGACAGCAACTCATCGACCTCGCCGCGGAGTTCTACGACCAGTTCGAGCGCGGGGACGTCCCGTCGATGACGCTCCCGACCCGGACGAAGTCAAACATCGAGTACGACGAGGCGAGCGACGTGTGGGTGTACGGCGACCGTACGTCCACCCGCTCGGCGAACTCCGTCCGGGGCGCACGCAAGCTCCTGAAGGCGATCTACACCATCGAGTTCCTCGCGAGACAGCTCGACGAGGACCGCTCGTCGACACTGCGTGAGCTGTACTACCTCTCCGAGTCCTGGGACGCCGAGGAGGCACAGTTCAACGGGCAGGACGAATCGAACAAGCTCGTCGAGGACCTGGAGATCGTCAGCGAGGTCAAGCGCGAGGACTTCCACATGCGCCCCGAGGAGTCGGGTGCGACCCTCATCGGCCCGCTCGAACTCATCGAGCAGACCCGGCGGGGCGAACGCCAGATCCACTGTCAGAAGGACGTCGGCGAGGGCGGCTACCAGATACCCAACAACCCGGACACCATCGAGTTCACGGACCACGACACCGACTTCGTCCTCTGCGTGGAGACCGGTGGGATGCGCGACCGGCTCGTCGAGAACGGCTTCGACACGGAGTACAACTGCCTCATCGTCCACCTGAAGGGCCAGCCCGCCCGGGCGACCCGCCGCGTCACGAAACGCCTGCACGACGAACTCGATCTCCCGGTGCTGGTGTTCACTGACGGCGACCCGTGGTCGTACCGCATCTTCGGCTCTGTCGCGTACGGCTCCATCAAGTCCGCACACCTCTCGAAGTACCTCGCGACGCCGGAGGCACGCTACGTCGGCATCCGCCCGCAGGACATCGTCGAGTACGACCTGCCGACGGACCCGCTCGCCGACTCCGACGTGAACGCGCTGGAGTCCGAGTTGGAGGACCCCCGGTTCCAGGACGAGTTCTGGACCGAACAGATCGAGCTCCAGCTCGACATCGGGAAGAAGGCCGAGCAGCAGGCACTGGCTGCCAACGGCCTCGACTTCGTCACCGACACCTACCTACCGGAGCGGCTCACCGACATGGGCGTCCTCTGATCGGCTTCGACAGTTCTGTCGTTCGTTGATTAGTTCTCGTCCAGCACGACCGGGACGCCGCGGCGGGCCACGTCGACCGCGAACGCCGCGGAGTCCGTGGTGAGGATGTCGATGGTGTTGTAGTGGACCGGCAGGACCAGGTCGGGGTCCAGGCGATCGGCCAGGCCCGCGGCTTCGTGGCGGTCGCTGACGACCGTGCCGCCGATGTTGGCGAGGAACAGCGACACGTCGAGTTCGGCGAATCCATCGAGTGCGTCGGAGTCACCGGGCCAGAAGACGGTCACGTCGGCAACGGAGAGCAGGAAGCCACAGCCGAACCCCGGCGGGTGGGTGACGGAGCCGTCGGGGCCGGCGCGTGGCCCGTCGGGGTCGTTGTACGCCGGGACGCTCCAGCACTCGACCCCGGCAGCCGACAGGTGGTCCTCGTCGGTGACGCGGACGACCTCGTAGGGGAGGTCGTCGACCGGCGTCACGTCGCGGTCGATGTTCGCGGCGTCCACGCCCTCGTAGACGACGACGGTCGCCTCCTGCGTCGCCACGCGCTGGATGGCGTCGGTGTCGTAGTGGTGGTCGTGCGTGACACAGACGAGGTCGCCGTCCTTCGGGTAGTCGTTCTGCGGTTCCGGATGGGGAAGGTCCTCCTCGCCCGGCGGTGTCCACTCGCCCGAGAGGACGCCGTACCGGCCGGGGTCGAGGTAGACGACGGTCCCGTCCGGTGCTTCGATGCGCGTGGTCGCGTAGCCGAGCCAGTCGACGAGCAGGCCGTCGTGGCGGATCGTCATGGCTGTCCGTTGGTACGGCCGGGGCAAAACGACGGTGGATGCGGGTCGCGGCAGTACGTCTCAGTCGACCGTGGTCCACGAGTGGCGGGTGTCTTGGTCCACGACCTCGTACACCTCGTCGCCGAGCCCGTCGAGCGTCGTGTCGAAGGCGCGACGGCAGAGCTCCGCGGCGAGACAGGCGTCCGCCGACGGCACCGGCTCGTCGTAGCGGACCGCGATGCCGGTGGTGCCGTCCAGTTCGACCACCAGCTGATGTTCGTCGACGAGCGTCCGCACGACCTCGCGAACGTCGTCGGTAACGTCTCGTGCGTAGTGGGTCCCTTTCACGTAGTCGTAGCGGCCGGTCGGGCCGTCGTAGATCTGGACGCGGTAGTGGTCGGAGAGCATGGGCCGACCGAGATGTGCGCCGAGCAGCTTCGCGAGGCGCGTGCGGTGTTCGTCGACGGTTGCGACACCACCCGTCTTCTCCTCCAGATAGTCCCAGACGACGGCGGGTTGGACGTCGAGTTCGTCGGCACGTTCGCGAACCCATTCGGGTTTGTCGTCGCCGATGTCGTCCGGCGGTGTGCCGATTCCCATACAGCCACGAAGGGATACCGATGGACAAAAGCGTGTTTGCCGATTCGTCGGCCAACCCGCCCGACAGTCGACGAAACCAGGGAAATTCAAGGTGTCACTGCGACTCGGCGAGCCGTTCGAGCCGGGTCAGCGAGTCCGCGTCCGCGGGTGCCTTGTCGTCGCGAACGGAGACGAACCGCGGGAACCGGAGCGCGTAGCCCGACTCGTACGTCGGCGAGGTCTGTATCTCCTCGTAGCCGACCTCGAAGACGACGGCCGGCTCGAACGTCACGTCGCGGCCGGATTCGGTGGCGACGTGCTGTTCGAGCCGCTCGGTGAGCTCGGCCAGTTCCTCGTCGGTGACACCGGTGGCGACCTTCCCGACCGGCAGGTAGTCGTCGCCGTCACGCACCGCGATGTGGAACGTCCCGAAGAGGTTCGCCCGCCGCCCCTCGCCCCACTCCGCGCCGACGACGACGCAGTCGAGTGTCTCCACGTCGGGTTTGCGCTTGAGCCAGTTCTGGCCGCGCTTGCCGGGCGAGTACGTCGACTCGGGGTCCTTGAGCATGATACCCTCGTGACCCGCGGCCAGCGCGTCGGCCTCGTGGACCGCGACCGTCTCCGGGTCGTCGGTCAGGAGCAGGTCATCGACGCCCGCGTCGATGGTCTCCCGGAGGCGTCCGTACCGCTCGCGGAGGGGCACGTCGAGCAGGTCGTCGCCTCCGGCGTGCAGGCAGTCGAAGGCCCGCAGCTCGACGGTTACCCATTCTCTGGCCTGCGCTACGTCGTGCTTCCGGCGGAACCGCCGTAGCACCTGCTGGAACGGCAACGGTTCGCCGTCGTCGTCCACGGCGACGACCTCGCCGTCGAGGATGGCCGGCGCGTCGCAGTGCTCGCGGACGAACTCGCCGACCTCCGGAAGTGCGTCGGTCACGTCCTCCATGTTTCGCGAGTACACCGAGACCTCGTCGCCGTCCCAGTGGACCTGCACGCGTGCGCCGTCGAACTTGGTCTCGACCGCGGCGGTTCCCCACTCTGCCAGCGCGTCGCTCGCGGTGCCGGCCTGCGCGAGCATCGGCTGGACGGGACGGCCGACTTCGAGGTCCATCGCGGCTACACCCGCCTCACCCTCGTTCCGGGCCGTCTCCGCGACCAGCCCGTAATCGTTCGACACCTGGAGCGCCCGCTCGACGGCGTCGACCGGCACGTCGAACGCGTCCGCGATGGCGTCCCTGACGGTGCCCTCGCCGACGCCGATTCGCATCTCCGCGAGGACAAGACGTGCGAGGTATCGGGCCTCCCGTCCCTCGCTCTCGTTGAACAGCCCGAACAGCCGGTCCACCTTCGCGCTCTCGCTCCCCGCTCCCTCGGTGGACGCGAGCGCGACCAGGTCCCCGTAGACCGATGTCACGGTCCGGTCGTCCCCGCCGCCCCCGGCACCGAATGCATCGAGCCCCGTCTGGCCGCCGAACTCGTACTCCGCTGCGACGGCACCGACCTCACCGACTTCGGCGACGCGTGCCTCCACGTCGTCGGCGTCGACGTTCGGGCCGGCCGCGCGGGCGATGGCGGTGTAGCACGTACTCGACCCCACGTCGAGCTTGCGCTCGTCCCACGCTGGGAACACGCGGCCCTGTACGAACCGTGCGACGACGGCGAGGTCGTCCTCGGCCGCTGCGAACAGGTCGCTGACGAGGGCGACCGTCTCGAGGTCCGCCGGCTCCGCCTCCATTGCCGCCGCACGCTCGGCGAACGACGCGAACTTCATCGACCGAGCGTACCGGTGACTGGGGGATAAACCGGTCGGATTCCGCCGCCAACCACGACCCGGACTTTATCAGGGAAGCCGGGGCCAACGTCGGCGTGCCAGACCGACCGGTCCCGAGGGGGAACGCGGGTGCGCGACACGGTCCCTCGGGCGCATCCAGTGTCGCCTGCTCGCCACCGACGCCAACCTGCTGACCCACGGGTTTTTAGAGCACACCCGTCCGACTGTCCCCCATGCCAGACGACGACCTCGCCGAACGAGTCCAGTCGGCGTTGTCCGTCGACCGCGAGGCGTTTCAGGCCAAGGTCGACGACGACACCGCAGTGCTGAAAGAGGAGTTGAAGGCGGGGACGTTCGACAACCCCCAGGCCATCGTCGGCCTGGAGTACGAGTTCTACGCGGTCTCGGAGCCCGATGCGGAGCGACACCGAACCGACGGTGACTACCCCCTGCGTCGCGTCCCCCGTCGACTGCTCGAGTTCATCGGGTTCGAGAAGGAACTCGGCCTCCACAACGCCGAGATGACGACGAGCCCGCAGCCGTTCAACCGTCACGGCCTGCTCGCCCAGGAACACGAGGTGCTGGCGAGACTGGAGACCGCCCTCGACTGCACCCGGCCGGAGGGGATGCGCCTCGTCAGCGACGCGCTGTGGACCATCCCTCCAGAGGGGGAGTCGGCGAGCCAGTACCTCACCGACAGCGTCGAGGACCGCGGCATCCGTATCGCGACGAACATGAGCGACTCGGCGCGCTATCACGCGATGGCGAACACCGACCGGTCGACGACCGCGGGGATGCGACTCGACGCACCGAACGTCGACCTCGAGGCCGACACGGTGCTGCCGGAGAGCCTCATCACCTCCATCCAGCCGCACTATCAGGTGTCCCACGCCGCAGACCTCCCGACGTTCTTCAGCTACGCGCTCCGTGTCGCCGGGCCACTCCTCGCCCTCGGTGTCAACTCGCCGTTCTTCCCACCGGAGCTGTACGACGAGTCGGTCGACGCCGAGACCATCCTCGACGAGGCGTGGATGGAGCACCGCATCGGCGTCTTCGAGACGGTGCTCAACGCCGCCTCCGACACCGCGGGTAAGGTCCGGTTTCCCCGGGACTTCGAGACGGTCGAGGAGGCAGTCGACCGGATCGCCGAGGACGACACGTTCGTGCCGCTGGAGGTCGAGGAGACCAATCGGTTCGACGACAAGTTCGCCCACTTCCGGACCAAACACGGAACGTACTGGCGGTGGGTCCGGCCGGTGTTCGGCGGACCGACCCGCTCGGCCGCCAACGCGCGTATCGAGTTCCGTCCCATCGCCGCCCAGCCGACGGTCCGCGACAGCCTCGCGTTCCAGGCGGCGTTCGCCGGGCTGATGGAGGCCCTGCCGAAGCTCGAACATCCGGTGGCGGACCTCGACTGGGAGCTCGCCCACGACAACTTCTACCGGGCGATGCGGGACGGCCTCGACGCCGACTTCACCTGGATCACCAACGACGGCAAGCAGTCGACCGACACGGTCGCCATCTACGAGGACATCCTCGACCACGCGGAGCAGGGCCTGCAGAACCGGGGGCTGAGCGACGACGACACGGCGACGTTCCTCTACCCGCTCCGTGTCCGTGTCCGCCAGCACACGACGCCGGCGCGCTGGAAGCACGACCGCGTCCGCGAGCTCGTCGACGGCGGCACCGCGTTCGACGAGGCGGTGTACGCCGCCCAGCGGGAGTACATCGAGGCTCAGGAGGAGACGCTCCTCGCCGGGAGCTTCGCGGACTGGCTCCGTGAAGGCCGGAACTGATTATAGTCCCGACACAGAACGGTTCGTCCATGGTGACGTTCCTCTCCGGTGGCACCGGAACACCGAAACTACTCGACGGTGCCGCTGCTGCGTTCTCCCCCGACGACACGACGGTCATCGCGAACACCGGAGACGACATCGAACTCGGCGGCCTGGTTATCTGTCCCGACGTCGACACGCTCGTCTTTCAGGGTGGTGGGCTCCTCGACCGCGAACGCTGGTGGGGTATCGAGGGTGACACCACGCGGACCCACGATGCGCTCACGGATATCGCGAACGCGGTCGGCCTACAGGGTGGCCCCCAGTACCTTCCGAACGACCGCCAGACCGAGGGGCGAGAGCTCGCACGCTGGCGGCGCTTCTCGGGGGTCGCGGAGTTCATGGAGATCGGCGACAGGGACCGTGCGGTCCACGTGACACGTACCAGCCTGCTCGACCAGGGCCAGACGCTCGCCGAGGTCACTGATCGACTCGCCTCCGGCTTCGGGCTGACGATCGACCTGCTTCCGATGACGAACGACCCGGTCGCCAGCCTCATCCACACGCCAGACGGGATGATGCACTTCCAGGAGTTCTGGGTGGCCCACGGCGGGGAGCCGACGGTCGAGAACGTCGAGTTCCGCGGCTCCTCGAAGGCAGAGCCAGCCCCGGGCGTGCTCGACGCGCTCGACGACACGGTCGTCATCGGACCGTCGAACCCGGTGACGAGCATCGGACCGATGCTATCGATTCCGGGCTTCGGTGCCGCGCTCAACGAGACGACCGTCGTCGCTGTCTCGCCGTTCCTCGGCGACGAGGCGTTCTCCGGGCCGGCCGGGAAGCTGATGCAGGCGGTCAACGCCGAGCCGAGCACCGAGGGGCTGGCGACGGCGTACCCCTTCGCCGACGCGTTCGTCGTCGACGAGAACGACGACGCCGAGTTCGACGGGCCGGTCGAACGAACCGACATCCGAATCGACGACCGC
Organism: Haloarchaeobius sp. FL176; assembly: GCF_024609245.1. Lineage (GTDB taxonomy): Archaea > Halobacteriota > Halobacteria > Halobacteriales > Natrialbaceae > Haloarchaeobius. The sequence goes on along the minus strand of NZ_JANJYH010000001.1, from coordinate 39,182 downwards.
AAGGACGCGGGTCGAGTCTGCAAAGCGGTGGCTCGCGCCATCGAGGCCGTCGAGTGATGTTCGAGCCACGCGTGGCACTCGCGAGTCTCAGCGGTGAGGCCGACGCCGACTGGGCCCGGGCGGGCAGCGAGTACGCGGGGCTGGCGTTCCTCGGCGGTATAGCACTGGACACGGCGAGTCGCGGGGCCGCCCGCGAGCTGGTCGCCCGCGACCGGAACGAGTTCCTTCCCGACGACCCGTTCGCGTTCATCGACGCACAGCTGGCGTCGCTCGCTGACGCCGACATCGACCCGGCGTTCAACGTCCGGAGCGCGACCGTGGAGCCGGTCCGCGAGGCGGCCCGTGTCTGTGCGGACCACGATGCGGTCGTCGAGGTGAACGCCCACTGCCGCCAGGACGAACTGTGCGCCGTCGGCTGTGGCGAGTCGCTGCTCGTCGAGACGGACCGTCTGGTTGAGTACGTGACCGCGGCCGCCGAGACCGGCGCGACCGTCTCGGTGAAGCTCCGGACGGAGGTCGCGGGCGTCGACCTCGTCGCGACCGCCAGACGGCTGGAGACCGCCGGTGCGGACGTGCTCCACGTGGACGCGATGGACTCGGAGGAGATGATCGCCGAGATAGTCGATGCAACGGACTGCTTCGTCGTCGCGAACAACGGCGTCCGCGACCGCGACAGTGTTCGCGAGTACCTCGAGTACGGTGCCGACGCGGTGAGTGTCGGTCGCCCGAGCGACGACCCACGGGTGCTCGAGCGGGTACGCGACGCGACCGTCGAGTGGTTCGCGTCGCCGGCCTGAACCGACGGTTCGGGCTGGTTCGACGCCGCCGACCTCAATCTGTGCGACCCCTGGTCGATGGTGACCGTCCAGTCGTGGGGCTCCGCGAACTGCCGGACGATTGCCTCCGGACCCGGTTCCGGTCTCCGTGGTCGTGTCGCCGGAGCCGCACACGGACGACTGAGGCGACTCGGGCAGACCCGGGTCGCCGACGTTCGTCGCCGAACTAGCGGTCTCTCTCCGGGTCGCGCCGACCGGCAGTTTCGTCGGCCGGGCTGGCGAGACCGACCCTGAACGTCGACTCCTCGTGGTCCACAGCGAACCCTTCGAGCTCGTGGGGGAGGTGGTCGCCGTCGGCGGTCACCAGGTCGAACGTTCCGGTCGCGCGGCCGTCCTTTTCGATCTGCCGCAAGTACCTGGCAGCGGCTGGCTCCATCGCAGCCGGAACGAAGTCGAGCGGGCCCATCCCGGCGAGGGTCGCTTCGTCGTAGCCCAGGACCTCCGGCACCCGCTGGTTCCACCGGACAAGCGAGTCGTCCTCGAAGACGTAGACGAGGTCGTCGAGCGTGTCGATGATCGCCTGGACGAGCGACTGCTGGGCTCCGATTCGCGCCTTGGCGTCGAGGTACGACGAGATGTCGTTGATGACGACGTGGGCGGCTGGCTGTCCCGCCACTGTCGTCGGGACGGCGGAGACAATGCCGGTCCTGACCTCGCCGTCGACGCCGACGAACCGCTCGGGCTCTCCGGGGATTGCTTCGCGGTCTTCGAACAGGGAGTCGACTCGGTCGGCGACGGCAGCCCTGTCGTCTGGATGCATGAGCGAGACGGGACTCCGCCCGAGTATCTCGTCGGCGGTCTCGGCGCCGAAGAACTCCACCGCTGCGTCGTTCACGTAGATGATTCCCTCGTCGGGAACGTGGATGCCCATCGGCACCGGTGACGTGTCCGCAAGCTCCCGGTAGCGGCGTTCGCTGTCCCGCAGGCGCTGCTCGCTTCGGTGGCGTGCGACCACGTTCTCGAGACGGTTGGCGAGGACCTCGTACTGGTCCCGGTTCCCGGCCTTCTGGAGGTAGTCGGTGACACCGGCGGAGATCGCCTCGCTCGCGATTTCCTCGCTGCCCTGCCCGGTGAACAGCACGAACGGGATGCGCTCGTGGCGTTCGCGGACGAGCGACAGGAAGTCGAGACCGTCGACATCCGGCATCTGGTAGTCGCTGACGATACAGTCGAACTCGTCGACGCGGTCGATTGCGGTGGTCGGGTCCTCGAAGGACGTCACGGTGAACTCGTCGCGTAGCTTTTCGAGGAACGTCTTCGTCAGCTCCCGGAAGTTGGCGTCGTCGTCCACGTGTAAGACGCGTATCTGCTCGGCTGCACCAGTACCGAGCGTTCTCCGGTCGAACCCGCCCCCAGTCATGTGCGAGCCTTGTCCGGGGGTTGTGAAAAGGATTCCTGCCCGTCTCCGGTGGCGCGGCTTTCATACCGAGCTAGGTCGAACTGATTCTCATGCGGACAGCACAGCACGCCCAACTCGCCCTCCTGCTCGAGGTCGCTGGCACGCCGAAACCGGGGAACGTCGACCGACATCGCGACTTCGACGACCTGCGGTTCGAGCACTTCCTCACGGGGGCGGTTGGTGCGTGCGACGGACTCGAGGCGGCCGCGGCCGGTGAGCCGGTCGGCGAATCGTTCGACACCGCCGTCGCGGGGATGAGCCAGCAACGCGGCGGCAACGCACAGTTCGGTGCGTTGCTTCTGCTCGTGCCGCTGGTGCGAGCGGCGACGACGTGGGGTCTCACGCCCGAAGAGACCGCCGCCGCCGTCGAGGCGACGACGGTCGACGACGCGGCCGGCTTCTACCGGGCGTTCGAGCACGTCGACGTGTTCGTCGACGAACCGCCCGCGGAAGCCGAGGACCTCGACGTCCGCCGGGGTGCCGATGCGATTCCGGCGCTACGGGACCGGGGGCTGACCCTCTACGACGTGATGGAGCTGAGTGCCCCCGAGGACGGGGTCGCGGCCGAGTGGACGAACGACTTCCGGCGGACGTTCGCGGCGGCGGAGACGGTCCGGGACGGTGACGGGCCGGTCCCGGACCGTATCACCGAGGCGTTCCTCGAACTGCTCGCCGGGGAGCCGGACACGATGGTCGCGAAACAACACGGTGCCGCGGTCGCGGAGTCGGTCAGCGACCGGGCAGCGACGCTCCGTCACGCGGACCGCGACGAGCGCGAGGCGTTCGCGGACGAACTGGTCGAACGTGGCGTGAATCCGGGCACGACGGCGGACATCACGGCGGCGGCGACGTTCGTCGCGCTGGAACGTGACGGGGTGGTGCCGTGAGCGACGGGGAGCCGACCGGCAGCGCCGCCGATGCCGCCGACTGGCCAGTCGACCTCTGTGGGGTCACCGAGTCGGTCGTCGCGACCGAGGGCCCGAACGGCCGCTGGAACCTCGCCGCGCTCGGCCTCCACGCCGGCGACCCGGTGACTGCTCGGACGTGGGGTCGGACTCGGACCAGGCTGAACTTCGACCGGCGCGGCGGTGGTGTCGTACAGTTCACCCGCGACCCGGTCGACTTCACCCGCGCGGCCCTCGACGTGTACGAGCGCCAGGAGCCGGTGCTCGACAGCGCACAGGCCTGGGCCCGCGTCGAGGTCGAACACGTCACGACCGGTGACGACGGGAGCACCGAGTGGGCCGAATGGCAGCTCCACCCGGCCGAGTCGGCGGTCGAGTCGCGGTCCGTCGAGCCGGTGAATCGCGCGTTCGGTGCCGTCCTCGAGGCGACGGTCGCAGCGTCCAGGCTCGACGTGTCGTCGTACGACGAGACGACGCTCCGACAGCGACTCTCGTACTTCGAGGCCGTCGTCGAGCGCTGCGGGGGGGAGCGCGAGCGCGAGGCGATGGCGCTCATCGGCTCGCTGACGGACTGGAAGACGGAGAACGAATCATTTTAGGGGGCGAACGAGGAACGAAGGGGTATGGCAATCAAGCCCGACTACGTGAAGAAGACGGGGACCATCCTCCTCGAGCGATACCCCAACGCGTTCACAGACGACTTCGACATGAACAAAAAGAGCGTCACGAAGCTCACCAACATCGAGTCCAAGGGCGTCCGGAACCGCATCGCGGGCTACGTCACCCGGAAGAAGGGTAACGCGACGACCGAACAGTAACTGCGACTCTCTCTGCGGACGTAGGCGCGGCGCTGGCCCGCGGGCAGGGCGACCCCCGGGCGACACGACCCGTCTCCACGACGGCAGCAATCACTGACAACACCCGAAGGGTTTTCTCTCGCCGGGGCCGAGGGCATCAGCAATGACCGTACAGGTTGGCATCCTCGGCGCGACGGGTGCCGTCGGCCAGCGCCTCGTACAGCTCCTCGCACCACACGACGACTTCGAGCTCGCCGCGCTCACGGCGAGTTCGGCCAGTGCCGGTGAACTGTACCGCGACGCCGCCAAGTGGCGCGTCGACGCACCGATTCCGGATCACGTGGCCGAGATGACCGTCACCGAGACCGACCCCGACGCCGTCCCCGACGACGTCGACCTGCTGTTCTCCTCGCTCCCGTCCTCCGTCGGTGCCGAGGTCGAGCCCGCGTTCTGCGAGGCGGGCTACGTCGTGTCGTCGAACTCCTCGAACGCCCGGATGGCCGACGACGTGCCACTGGTCATCCCGGAGATCAACGCCGGCCACCTCGACCTGCTCGAGGTCCAGCGCGAGGAACGGGGCTGGGACGGCGCGCTGGTGAAGAACCCGAACTGCTCGACCATCACCTTCGTGCCGACGCTCGCCGCGCTCGCCGACGCCGGCTACGAGCTCGAACGCGTCCACGTCTCGACGCTCCAGGCGGTCTCCGGCGCGGGCTACGACGGCGTCAGCTCGATGGAGATCATCGACAACGCCGTCCCCCACATCGGCGGCGAGGAGGGGAAGCTCGAGACCGAGTCCCGCAAGCTGCTGGGCGAGTTCGACGGCGTCTCCCTCACGGAACACGATGTCGGCGTCTCGGCCTCCTGTAACCGCATCCCCACCATCGACGGCCACCTGGAGAACGTCTGGGTCGAGGCCGCGGAGGAGCTGACGCCCGCCGACGCGGTGGACGCGATGGCGTCGTACCCGAGCCTCGACCTCCCGTCCTCGCCCGAGACACTCATCCACGTGTTCGACGAGCCGGACCGTCCCCAGCCCCGTCTCGACCGCACGGTCGGCGGCGGCATGGCCGTCGCGGCCGGTGGCTTCCAGGAGTCCACGTTCGGCCTCCAGTACAACTGCCTCGCACACAACACCATCCGCGGCGCGGCCGGCGCGAGCGTGTTGAACGGCGAACTCCTCCGCTCCGAAGGCTACCTGTAGAGACCGAAAAGACATACATGGGAGCGATGTAGAGTTCGTGATATGTCTAACGCCGACAGTTCGCAGTTCTTCTCTCGTGACACCGTCGTCCATATCAGTATCGTCGCCCCGGCGTGGTTCCTGCTGACCTACATCTCCGCGTCCGTCAGCAACTCCGCCGTCTCCACTGCGGTTTCGGTCGGGTTCGTAGCCATTGTGTTCGGTGGTTCTCATCTCTACCTCTGGATCCGCGGCGAGGACGGCGAGGTGCCGGTCGATTCGCGCGCTCGTTGGGTCCTGACGTTGTACGCGATTGTCGCACTCTTCTTCTCAGCCAACTACCTCGGGGGGCCGATACGAACCGTACTCGGCGTGGACCCGGCTGACCTCGCATTCGCCACTGGCGTGGCGCTTCTCGTCGGTTACTTCGTCGTGGAGGGTCGTGCCGCCTACCGGGACACTTACCTCGAAGAGTGAGTGCTTCGTCACGTTCGCTTCATCGAACGTGTCCAATCGTCACGAGCGCTCGACTACAGCGGCACCTGGTTCGCCAGACCGTCGTACTCGCCGGACTCGGTGACGTGCCGGACGTTCGAGGCGACGATGTCGGCGAGGCGCTCGTAGTAGTCGGGGGTGTGGCCGGCGTTGTGTGGCGTGATCTGGACGTTGCCGAGGTCCCAGAGCTCGTGGTCCGCCGGCAGCGGCTCCGGGTCGGTCACGTCGAGCGACGCCCCGCGGATCCAGCCGCGCTGGAGGGCGGTGACGAGCGCGTCGCTGTCGAGGACGGGTCCGCGAGCGACGTTGACGACGACGGCCTCTGGCGGGAGGGTGACGAGTTCGGAGGTGCCGATGAGTCCCTGCGTGGTCTCGGTCAGGGGGCAGGCGAGCACGAGGTAGTCCGTCTCCGCGAGCGCGTTGTGGAGGGCGTCGTCCTCGAAGCCGACGACACGGTCCGTCGGGCCGCCCTTCTCCGGCGAGTAGCGCACCCCGATGGTGTCGACGTCGAAGCCCGCAAGCCGGTTCACCGTCGCCTCGCCGATGGCCCCGAGTCCGACGACGGTGACCGTCGAGCCCTGCAGCTCGTGCGTCTCGAACGACCGCCATTCGTGGCGGCGCTGGCGGCGTCGCGCCTCGTGGAAGCGCCGTGAGAAGCTGAGTATGGCTCCGAGGACGTGCTCGCCGATGTTCGGACCGTGGACGCCCGAGGCGTTCGTGACGGCCACGTCGAGCTGGGCCAGGCGTTCGCGCGGGAGGTGGCCGGTGCCGGCGTAGCCGCAGGCGAACAGCCGCATGTTCTCGGCCTCGTCCAGCAGGTCGTCGGTGAGCCACATGCCCGTGACGATCTCGGCGTCTCGTATCGCATCGCGTTCCGCCGCGGGCGTCCGGGCGAGGACGACGTCGTGGTCGGGGAGCCGCTCCCGCAAAGCCGCCGCGTACTGCTCGATGGGCATCCCGTGGGCGGCCTTCCTGAGGACGAGTACGGTGGGCCTCTGGGTCATGGTCGCACCCACTCGGGGCGGACACAAAACTGTCTGCCCTAGCAGTGTTGCCCGATTGCGTGGCTTTTTGCCACCTCTCGTACACGCTCTACGGTATGCATTCGACCGCAGCCCAGTTCGCGGACCGTGCCCGCGAGGAGTACGGGTTCGAGCCCGAGGTGACGGAGTTCCCGGAGGGGACGAAGACGGCCGCCGACGCGGCGGCGGCTATCGGCTGCGACGTGGCCCAGATCGGCAGCAGCATCGTCCTGGTCGTCGACGAGGGGACGGACGACGAGCAGGTCGTCGTCTCGGTTACCTCCGGCGCGAACCGCGTGGACACGGCGACGCTGGCCCGCCTCGTCGGCGGCGAGACGGCACGGATGGCCGAGCCCGACGAGGTGAAGGCGGCGACGGGCTGGTCCATCGGCGGCGTGCCACCGTTCGCCCACGAACGAGACCTGCAGGTGTTCGTGGACGAGACCCTGCAGGAGTTCGAGACGGTGTGGGTTGCCGCCGGGACGCCCGACGCGGTGTTCCCCGTCGACCCCGAGCGGCTCGTCGAGCTGTCGGGCGGGACCGTCGCCGACGTGGCCGAGTAGGACCGCCGGCTCCCGCCGAGCCCGGCGACGGATACGTACCTTTATCGGCGAGCCCACAGTCGTTTCGAACGATGGGAACGCTGTCAGGACTGTTCGCGCCGGAGCGTGTCGCCGTGGTCGGAGCGACCGACCGCGAGGGCTCGGTCGGGCGCGCGATACTGGAGAACCTCGGCGCGTTCGACGGCGACGTCGTCGCCGTGAACCCGAACCGCGAGGAGGTGCTCGGCTACCGCTGCTATCCGGACGTGGCGAGCGTCGACGGCTCTGTCGACCTCGCGGTCGTGGTCGTGCCACCGTCCGTCGCGATTCCGGTGGTACGTGAAGCCGCCGAGGCGGGCGTCGAGAACGTCGTCGTCGTCACCGCCGGGTTCAGCGAGACCGGCGCGGACGGCGCGTCGCGCGAAGGAGAACTGAAGGCCGTCGCCGCGGAGTACGACCTCAACCTCGTCGGCCCGAACTGCCTCGGCGTGATGAACACGACCGTCGACATGAACGCGACGTTCGGCCCGGAGATGGCACTGCCCGGCTCGGTGTCTTTCATGAGCCAGTCCGGGGCGTTCATCACGGCCGTCCTGGACTGGGCGGCCGACCAGGGTATCGGCTTCAAGGACGTCGTCTCGCTGGGCAACAAGGCGGTCCTCGACGAGACGGACTTCGTCCGCGAGTGGGGCGACGACCCCGACACGGACGTGGTGCTCGGCTACCTGGAGAGTGTCAAGGACGGCCAGGAGTTCCTCGAGGCGGCCCGCGAGACGACCCAGGAGACCCCCGTGGCCGTCGTCAAGTCGGGTCGCACCGACGCCGGCGCGAAGGCGGCGTCGAGCCACACCGGCGCGATAGCCGGGAGCGAGGCCGCCTACGAGGCGGGGCTGGAGCAGGCGGGCGTGCTCCGGGCCGACTCGGTACAGGAGCTGTTCGACTCGGCACGCGCGCTCTCGGGGCTGCCACTGCCGGAATCGGACGACGTGGCCGTCGTCACGAACGCCGGTGGCCCGGGAGTGATGGCGACGGACGCCATCGGCGACTCGACGCTGTCGCTCGCGAGCTTCGGCGACGACACGCTCGACACCTTCCGCGACGTGCTGCCGGAGGAGGCGAACATCTACAACCCGGTCGACGTCATCGGTGACGCCGGCGTCGAGCGGTTCACGACGGCGGTCGACGCCGCACTCTCAGACCCGAACGTCTCCTCGGCGGTCGTCGTCAGCGCGCCGACCGCCGTGCTCGACTTCGAGGAACTCGCCGAGGCGGTCGTCGACGTACAGGCCGAACACGGGAAGCCGGTCGTCGCGAGCCTGATGGGGGGCTCACGGACCGGGCCGGCGGTCGAGAAACTGCGGGCGGCCGGCATCCCGAACTACTTCGACCCTGCACGAGCCGTCGACAGCCTCGACGCGCTCGCACGCCAGCGCCGCATCACCGAACGCGAGTACGTCGAGCCGACCACGTTCGACGTGGACCGCGAGGCCGCCCGCGAGATCCTCATGGACGCCAAGGAGCGGGACGACAATCGTCTCGGCGTGGAGGCGATGGGACTGCTCGACGCCTACGGCATCGAGACGCCGGCCGGCGAGGTCGTCGACGAACCCGCAGACGCCGTGGCCGTCGCAGAGGGCATCGACGGCCCGGTCGTGATGAAGATCGTCAGTCCGGACATCCTCCACAAGTCCGACATCGGCGGCGTGAAGGTCGGCGTGGCGAACGAGGACGTCTTCGACGCCTACGAGGACCTGGTCGCCCGCGCGACGAACTACCAGCCCGACGCCACCATCCTCGGTGTGCAGGTGCAGGCGATGGTCGACCTCGACGAGGGGACCGAGACCATCGTCGGCGTCAACCGCGACCCGCAGTTCGGGCCGCTCGTCCTGTTCGGCCTCGGTGGCATCTTCGTCGAGGTGCTAGAGGACACGACGCTCAGGGTCGCACCCGTCTCCGAACCGGAGGCCCGCGAGATGATAGACGAGGTGAAGGCCGCACCGCTGCTCCGCGGCGCGCGGGGCCGGACGCCCGCAGACGTGGAGGGCGTCATCGAGACCATCCAGCGGCTCTCCCAGCTCGTCACCGACTTCCCCGCGATACTGGAACTGGACATCAACCCACTCGTCGCCGGTCCGGACGGGGTCCGGGCGGTCGACGTCAGACTCACGGTCGACACCGATCAACTATGAACCCGTTACTCGTCACCGCGAACGAAGAGAGCACCGGCAAGACGGCGGTCACGCTCGCACTCGCCCAGGCGGCGCGCGAGCGAGGAACCGACGTCGGCTACATGAAACCCAAGGGCACCCGGCTCCAGTCGAACGTCGGCAAGACGCTCGACGAGGACCCGATGCTGGCCCGCGACCTCCTCGACCTCGACGCCGAGATGCACGAGCTCGAGCCAGTCGTCTACTCGCCGACGTTCGTCCAGGAGGCCATCCGGGGCCGTGAGACGGCCACCGAGGTGCGCGAGCGCATTCAGGAGGCGTACGACGGGCTCGCCGCGGGCCACGGCCGGCTGTTCGTCGAGGGTGGCGGACTGACCGCCGGCAAGGTGCTCGACATCGCCGACGGCGACGTGGCCGAGCTGCTCGACGCGTCGGTCCTGCTCGTCTGCCCGTACGACTCGGTGACGGACGTGGACGACGTGCTCGCGGCGGTCGACGATCTGGACGGCTCGCTCTCGGGCGTGCTGTTCAACCAGGTCTCGGACTCGGTGTACGACCAGCTACAGGAGGACGTGGTGCCGTTCCTCGAAGGACGTGGTATCACGGTCCACGGCGTGCTCCCGCGAGAGCGCGAACTCGCCGGCGTCACGGTGGGCGAGCTTGCCGACGACCTCGGCGCCGACCTGCTGACCGACGTGCCGACCGACGCGTTCGTCGAACGGTTCAGCGTCGCCGCGATGGGCCCCGACGCCGCCCTCCGCGGCCTGCGCCGGACGAAGGACACCGCCGTCATCACCGGCGGCGACCGCTCCGAGATACACACCGCTGCGCTCGAGGCACCGGGCGTGAAGTGCCTCATCCTGACCGGCGGCCACCGGCCGTCGGGCGCGGTACTCGGGAAGGCCGCCGAGAAGGGTGTCCCCGTCATGGTGGTCAACTCGAACACCCTCACGACTATCGAACGGGCCGAGGACGTGGTCCGCGTCGGCCGGACGCGCGACGAGGGGACCGTCGAGCGGATGGGCGAACTGCTGGCGGGGCACGCAGACCTCGACGGCATCCTCGGGGACTGAGGTCACAACGTTTTTGAGAACGCCACGCTCACGACGGACAGCGACACGGCTCGTGGGTGGGCGCTGATGGTGTCGGCCGGGGCGTACTGGTTCATTGTCCAGCTACTCTCGCTGACCAACGTGCTGGTGCTGACGGTGGCGTTCTGCCTCTCCCTGGTTGCGGTCCGGGGGTTCGCCGGGGCACCCATCAACGGGATGCCCAAGCCCCTCCCGGTCGCGTTCGGGGGTTCGTCCTCGTCAACATCCTCTGAGTGGTGTTCGGTGTTCCGAGTCTCCCCGGGTCCACGGTCGCCTACGCGGCCACCTTCTCCGTGGCCACGCTGGCCCCCGTCGTGGCCGCGATCAGAGCGATGGTGCTGCTGACGGCAGGAGGGACCTCTGATGGTGGTTGACGTGCTGCTGGAGAGACCGAACGCACAGGGGGGTTCGAGGATGCCGGTGCGGACTGAGCGCGACCCGTTCGACCGACTCACTCCGGGGACGCAGGCGCTGGTGCTCACGGACTCGCTGCGGTCGCCGCTCGCGACGCTGCCCCCGGCGGCGTTCGAGAACCTGCTCGTCATCTCGACGACGCGCCCGGCACACAAGGTCGAGCAGTTCGTGCAGGACCGCGGCGGCGACCCGAACAGGGTCGGCGTCGTCCCGGTCTCGGGGTCGCCGGTGGACTACGACGGGCCGCTGTGGACCACCTCGGTCGTCTACCCGAACGACCTGACCGGCATCCACGACCGCTTCGAGCGAGCGCTGGGACACGTCAAACCCGGCACGGGCTGGGTGGTGTTCGACAACGTCAACGTGCTGTCGATGTACGCAGAGCGCTCGGCAGTCGGCCAGCTCGTGGACTCGGCGACGGCGAGGACACGCGAACGGACGGCCCGCGGGGTGTTCGCGCTAGTGCGTGACGCCGTGACCGACTCGACCTACGAGCGGTTCGGCGGCACGATGGACGTGGAACTCGACTACCGCGAGCACTGAGCGAGAAACCGGTGGTCGCTTCGGTTACACGTGGCTGCTGAGACAGACAAACAGGGAACGAACCCTGTACGACGGTCGGCCCGGGCATGGCCGACCGTCGAGGGCCGGATTGTCAGAGGCACCCCGGCACTCCTCCGTACAGTTGGCTCCTGCTTACACTCATCGCCTGGAAGTAGTAGCGGGTAATGAATCATAATATAAATATCTACTGCCAGTTTATATACTCCAGGCGCGTCGTCGAACCGAACACTCAACACGCAAGCCGGTGAGCGAGGGAACGTGTTCCCGACAATCGCGTACCTCGACTGGATCGACGGACGCCCGGCGGCTGCCGAACACGACCTCGGGTCCAGCGACCTCCGGAGATCCAGCGGCGACCGACGGGACCCCGTCCCGGGCCGACTGGCGGGGCTCGCAGAGCCGCCCGCGTCGGTGCGTCTCACCGAGCAGGTCGCGACAGCGTACGACGTCGACCCGTCGAACGTTCTCGTCACGGCGGGTGCCAGCATGGCGAACGTCCTCGCGATGGCGACGGCGCTCGACGGGCACGAGCGGGAGACCGACGAGCCAGCCGAGCCACAGGTGCTGGTCGAGAAGCCGGCGTACGAGCCACTTACAGCGACACCACGCGCCCTCGGAGGTCACATTCATCGCTTCCTCCGGACGCAGGATGACGGCTTTCGGCTCGACCCCGACCGCGTCGACAGTGCGCTCGCCGACGAGGCCTGTCTCACCGTCGTCACCAACCGACACAACCCGTCCGGCAAGCTGATCGGGCGGGAGACGCTCGCCGCAACCGCCGACCAGGTCCGCGACGCGGGTGGCCGGCTCCTCGTCGACGAGGTGTACGCCCCGTTCACGACCGACCCGGCCGCAGGAGCGTTGGGCGGCCCGACCGCGGCGGGCCTCGACGACGTGGTGGTGACCGGCTCCCTCACGAAGTTCTTCGGCTTCGGCGGGCTCCGCGTCGGCTGGCTCGTCGCCGACGACGCGTTCGTCGAGCGCGCCGAACAGGTCGCACACCACCTGCCGGCGCTCGCCCAGCCGAGCGTCTCACTGGCACGACGTGCGTTCCACCACCAGGACCGACTGCTCGCCAGCCAGCGCGAGCTCGTCGCGACGAACCACGACCTGCTCGCGACCTTCGTCGACGAACGCGACGACCTCGAGGGGACGGTCCACGACGGCGCGACCTACGCACTGCTGGAGCCGACGGCCGCCGACGGGGACACCGTCGCCGAGGCCGCGTGGGACGACGGCATCCTCGTCGTCCCCGGTCGGTTCTTCGACGAACCCGATTCGGTGCGGGTCAGCCTCGGACGCGATCCGGCCCACTGCGAGGACGCGCTGTCGGCGTTCGGGTCGGTGCTGGACGACCTCGCGTGAGGCGGGCGCGAGCCTCGCGTAGTGCGGTGTCGCGTGCGTCTGACCAAGTTATAAGACCCGTCTCCACGACAGGACGGATATGAACGGCACTCCACAGGAGATTACGGCCCTCGTCGGCCGGGAGGTCTACTCGAACAACGGCGTGTTCGTCGGCGAGATAGAGGACGTCCGACTCGACGTCGAGAACGAGGTCGTCACCGGACTCGCGCTGGCGAACCTCAATCAGGAGCTGTTCAGCAACCGCATCGGCGATCACCGTGGCGTGCTCGTCCCGTACCGCTGGGTCCGCGCCGTCGGTGACGTGGTACTCATCAACGACATCATCGAGCGCCTGAAGACGCCGGACGAGGAAGAGGAAGTCGTCGCCTAGGAGCCGTTTCCTGACTCGCCGCTCTCGACACCCATCGCCTGGAACAGCTTCCGCTTGACCGCTTCCTCGGTGAGCGAGAGGAGCGTATCGCGGTTCTCGTCGTTCGTCTCGATACCCGTGAAGATGCCCAGTGAGATCTCCGCACTCGCCTGCGTGGAGTGCCCGGCCGCCTCGCCGATGCCGCCGTAGGCGTCCGAGAGCACCTTCCCGATGTTCATCCGGATGTCCTTCGAGCGCGCCGCGAGGAAGATGGTGTCGTCGGCGATGCCGAACACCGCCGTGGTCGTGATGCCCTCCAGATTCAGGAGATGCTGGGCCGCCTGCGCGAGCGCCTCCCGGTCGCGGATGAAGCCGGCGTTCGAGACGAGGTGACTGCCCTGCACCTCGCGGTTCTGGATCGCCTCGGCGAGCACGTCCAGCGTCTCCGGGCTCATCGACGGCGACTCGACCTGTTCGAGCAGGTCGTGGTTCGCGAACGGGTAGAGGTACGCCGCCGCAGTGAGGTCCGCCGGCGTCGTGTCGCGCTTGAAGTCGAGCGTCTCCTCACGGATGCCGTACAGCAGCGCGGTCGCGACAGCCTCGTCGACCTTCATGTCGAACTCCTGGATGTACTTCGTCATGATGGTCGACGTGGAGGAGACGTTCGGGCGCACGTCGACGAACGACGCGTCCCACTCCTCGTCGGACTCGTAGTGGTCGATGACGATATCCACCTCGAGCTCGAATGCCTCGCCGCCCTTCGCGTGGTCGACGACCGCCATCGTGTCGTACTGCTCGCGGTCGTCGATGTCTGCCCAGTTCAGCAGTTCGATGCCGAGCAGGTTGACGAACGCCCGGTTCTCCTGATGGCCGATGTCGCCGAGGTAGCAGATGTCTGCCTCCACGCCGAGATGCGTGGCGATGGCCTGCAGCGCGGCCGCGCTCGCGATGGAGTCCGGGTCGGGGCTCTCGTTGGTGAAGATAGCGACGCGGTCGTTCGCGTCGGAGAGGACCTCCGAGAGCTGTGTGGCGCGGTACTCGAGCTCGCCCGACTCCAGGGAGCGCATCGCCGCGTCGGCGATGACGGACGACGGGTTGATGACGACGTCCGCGCCGAGTTCGGTGAGTTCGTCACCGGAGACGGGGTCGGAGGCGCGCACGACGACGAACTGGTCGGCATCGCGCTCACGGATGTTCGCGACGGCCTCCTTGTTGGCCTCGATGTCCGAGGACATGATGAGGATCACGTCGCAGTCGCGCACGTCGTCCGCAGTCGTAGGCTCGCGGATGTCCGCCGCCTGTGCGTTGAGGTCCTGGTCGCGCAGCGCCTCGACGCGGCCCTCGTCCCTGTCGACGATGAGTACGTCCTTGCCCTGATCGACCAGCTCCTCGGCGACTGCGTGACCGACGCTCCCGCAGCCGAGAATCGCATATCTCGACATCGCAGCGATGCTGACCCCGGTACTCATGTACGCAAAATCTTTCGCCGGGCCCACTTAACGGTCCCGACCCTCGGTTCAGGCCCCAGTCGAGTGCAGTCCCACGATTCCGGCGACGATGAGCCCCACGAATCCGGCCCGTGCGAGCGTCGCCGGCTCGTCGAACAGGACGACCCCGAGGATGGCCGTCCCGACCGCCCCGATACCGGTCCAGACTGCGTAGGCCGTCCCGACCGGGAGGCTCTCGACCGCCCGCCCGAGCAGCAGCATGCTGATGACGAGGGCGACCACCGTCAGCGCGGATGGGACCGGCTTCGAGAAACCGTCCGAGTACTCCAGCCCGACCGCCCACGCGATCTCGAACAGTCCGGCGACGACGAGGATTCCCCAGGACATGCCTCTCGTCTGTGGGTCGAGGGGGTTACGGATTGCGGTTCGCGAGCGGGCGCCGCCATGGAATGAAAACCCTTTTTAACACTACCACGTAACGAATGAGTGCACTCGGGCCGGTAGCTCAGTTAGGCAGAGCGTCTGACTCTTAATCAGACGGTCATGGGTTCAATTCCCATCCGGCCCGCTTCTGCTCCGAACGCACGTGAGGAGCGAAGCGGCTCCGAGGGAATTGAAGCAGGGAGGATACGCACAGCGGAGCGAGCATTCCGACTGAGGTTCAATTCCCATCCGGCCCGCTTCTCTTGCGAACAAAGTGACGAGCGTCGCGGCCGCGATGGAAATCGAATCAGGGAGCAAAGCGAGCGTGCGAGCGGGACGGCCGTCGTGAGACGAATGGTGAACCAGCACGCGGCGTAGCGACTCTACGATCGTGCCTCGAATTCCGGTGGATCCGTTCCTGGTTCTCGGCTTCCGTCACGACGACATCAGAGAGATAGAGCCATCCACTCGTGCTGTTTCGATTATACTCGCCCTGCACAGAACCGCTTCGTATCAAACCTTTCATGCGTGATGCGGCTGAACGCCGAGTCGATATGGTCCACCGGTTCCTCCGAATCGCCGTGCTCTGTCTCGTGTTGCTCTCGTCGACGACACTCGCGGGCTGTCTCGACGACGCAGGCACGGCCACCGACGCGGCAGCGCCCGAGACGACAGCGGACGTGACTACTCCCCACACGGTCTCCGCGAACGAGTCGGCCCGGCCGGACGGTGCGGCGGTCGTCGCCGCGTTCCGCGAGCGGATGTCGTCGCTGGATAGCTACGTGGCCACACGTCGGACGAACGTCACCGTCGGGGAGAACGTCACGACGAGCGAAGTCCGGCTGTGGGTGCGTCCCTCGGACCGGCAGCTCCGACAGGAGGTCGTCGCTCCCCGGGAGCGCGCCGGCACGGTGATGCTGCGAAACGAGAGCGCGACGACGGTGTACGAGCCCGACGCGGAGCAGGTGACGACGTTCCCGCAGTCGGCCGGCTCGGTCACGATGCTCGGCCTCCCGGTCCAGTCACTGCTCGAGCGGACGACCGTCGAGTTCGTCGGGGTGGCGGCACTCGACGGCGAAGACCACTACAAGGTGCGGTTCGTGCCGAACGAGTCGATGGCGGGCAACGCGAGTCTCGTCGCCTGGCTCGACACCGAGACGTACTTCCCCCAGCGCCTGGTATCGACGTCGACGGTCGGCGACCGAGTGTACACCTCGACGACGACCTTCGAGGACCTCCGCCTCGGCGTCGCCATCGACGACGACCGCTTCACCCTGGACGTGCCCGCTGACGTCGAGTGGTCCGAGCACGAGACGCCGGCCGTGACGACGTTCGAGCGCGTCGAACTCCTGCGGACGAACACGAGCCTCCACGTCCCGGCCCCGGACGTCCCGACCGGTTTCGCACTGGGGCGAGCAGCCCTGTCGGCCGGCTCCGTCGAGCGGGCCACACTGCGGTACACCAACGGCTCGGCGACGCTGCACGTACTGGTCCGGAACGGCACGCCGAGGGGCACCCCGTCCGAGGCCGAGTCCGTCACGCTCGACGGGCGGACGGTCCAGTACGTCGGGACCGACACGGGCGGCTACGTCCAGTGGCGGTGCGGCGACCAGAGCTACGTCGTCAGCGGCTCGCTCCCTCGCGGCACGCTGCTCGAGATCGCCGCCTCGATGAGCTGTGCCTGACCGAAGGGGCACACGTCGATGGCTTGAAATCTATCGGGCCCTGTGCGTTCGTATGGTCCTCGGGCTGGCGAACCGTGGCCTCCGCTTCCTCCTCGAGGTGGCCGCACTGCTCGCCATCGCGTACTGGGGGTTCGAAACCGGTGACTCGCTCCCGGTCGGTATCACACTCGCCCTCGCGGCCCCGACGGTCGTCGCAATCGTCTGGGGCGTCTTCGGTTCGCCGAAGGCTGCACTCCCGGTATCCGACCGGTGGCGGCTGCTACTGGAGGGACTCGTCTTCGGCGCGGCGACGGCGGGGGTCTACGCGGTCGGGCACCCGATTGTTGCGGGGCTGTTCGCCGGGCTCGTCGTCGGGAACCACACCCTCATGCAGTTCTGGGAGCAGTGAGCGGCTGCGTCGCTCTCCTCACTCCGAATCGTCGCCGCCGTCCCGTGTTCGACCCGTCGGTCGACCGTACAGCCGACGGGCGAGCGAGCCGAGCGCCTCGATGGTGACCTTGACGTAGAGGCCGACCAGAAAGGAGAGCCCGGCCACCTGGCGCGTCGACGGCGAACTCAGGAAGAACCGCATCAACAGGTAGATGCCCGCCGCCAGCAGCGGGGCTGCGAGCAGCCGGAGTCCCGCGCGACCGAGCTCCTCCGTCGTCTTCTCGAACTCGATGACCATGCTCGTGAACACGTACGCCAGCCCGCCCAGTCCACCGTAGAGATAGACGTAGGGCGGAACGGCGGCCGCCGCGGACGGTTCGTGCTCGGTGAACGCAGGTGCGACCACCCCCGTCGAGACGGCGAGGCCAACACCGGTCAGAACGACCAGCAGGGCTGCAGTCACGATGCCGACCGACGTCTTGTACCAGCGCTTCCCGATCCACCGGCCGGCCCGCGTCCCCTCGGTCGGTACGTCGCTGCCCCCATCCGTCCCCGTGCCACTGCTGTCCGACTCTTCGGTGGCCATTGGCTATGGGTTTTGGATTCGAACGTTAAAAAGCACGAGGGCCAGAGAGCGGTCAGTTCCCGTCCGGCGAGTAGTTCGGTGCCTCGTCGGTGATGAGCACGTCGTGGGCGTGGCTCTCGGTCTGCCCCGCCGAGGAGACGCGGACGAACTCGGCGCGCTCCTTGAAGTCGGGGATGGTGCCGGCGCCGACGTAGCCCATTCCGGACTGCATCCCCCCGACGAGCTGGTGGAGTTCGGACTTCAGGCTACCTTTGTACGGGGTCGCGGCCTCGACGCCCTCGGGGACGTACTCCTCGTCCTCGTTGTCCTCCTTGAGGTACCGCTGGCTGTCGCCGGACTGCATCGCACCGACGCTGCCCATGCCGCGGTACTGCTTGTACTTCTTGCCCTGCATGGTGACGACTCGTCCCGGTGCCTCGTCGGTTCCGGCGAAGTACGAGCCGAGCATCACCGCGTCCGCACCGGCCGCGATGGCCTTGATCGCGTCGCCGGAGTAGCGGATACCGCCGTCCGCGATGACGGGCACGTCGTGCTCGGCCGCGACATCCGCGACCTGTGCGACCGCGGAAATCTGGGGCATTCCTGCGCCGGAAACGACCCGCGTCGTACAGATGGAGCCCGGCCCGATGCCGACCTTCAGGCCGTCGGCGAAGTCGACGAGAGCCTCTGCGGCCTCGCGGGTCCCGATGTTCCCGACGACGACGTCGGCCCCGACCTCCGCCTTGATCTCACGGGCGCTGTCCACGACGTTGCGGTTGTGGGCGTGCGCGCAGTCGATGAACAGCACGTCCGCGCCGGCCTCGTCCGCGGCTATCGCACGGTCGACCTCGAACGGCCCGACGGCGGCGCCGGCGATGAGACGGCCGTCCTCGTCGCGTGCCGCGTTGTCGTACTCGCGCCGCTGGAGGATACCCTGCATCGTCACGAGGCCGATGAGCTGGTCGTCGTCGCCGACGATGGGAACCCGCTCGATCTTGTGCTCGTACATCAGCTCGAGCGCCTCCCGCGCCGTGGTGCCCTTCTCGGCGGTGATGACCTCCTCGGTCATCGCCTCGCGGACGCTGTCCTGTTCGCCGACCTCCAGATACGGGCGGATGTCCGTCCCGGAGATGATGCCCAGCACGACGCCGTCGTCGCTGACGACGGGTGCGCCGTTGACTCCCTCGTGGTCCATCATCTCGTCGACCTCGCGGACCGTCTGCTCCGGCTTCGCGGTCACAACGTCACGGATGATGAGTTCGTCCGCGCGCTTGACGCGCTCGACGTGTGCGGCCATCTCGTCGACGTCGAGGTTGCGGTGGATGACGCCGAGACCGCCGTGCCGTGCCATCGCGATTCCCATCCCCGCCTCGGTGACGGTGTCCATCGCTGCCGATAGCACCGGTACCGGAATCTCGACGTGCTTCGAGACCCGCGATGCGAGGTCTGTGTCGTCGGGTTCGACGCGGCTCTCCTTCGGTCGGAGCAGGACGTCGTCGAACGTCAACGCCTCTGGGACATCGAGTTTGGCCGAGAACTGACCGCTGCGTGGAGCGTCTTTCGCCATATAAGCGGTCCGCACGATTCGCACAAAAACGTTCCGAGACCGTCGCCCCGTGGCGCGCGGTCCCACACCCGCCCGCCCCGGGCTGGTTCGCCCATCCGACACGAGGGAATGCGTTAGTGAGAACCACACGGATTTCCCCCGCACCGGGCGAAACATCGTAGCCATCTGCCAGCAATAGCCGACGATAGTTCGGCCATGGATGCCGTTGACACAGAATTCTTATTACCTTCACGTCCCGAGTGCGGTGTATGACCGCCGTCACGACGGACGGAGCACGCATCGGTGCCGAGCACAGCGACCACGCCGGGTGCTCGTTTCCGTTCCTCCCCGTGACAGCAACCTCGATGCGGCCCGTGACGAAACTCGCAGGGAACGAGCGCGCGCCGCGCAGGGTCGGGACAGCCGGTGCCGCTCAGCGTACCGCAGTGACGACTTCCACCACGAGGGCCCCTGCGGAATGAGCGCGGCTACGCACCCCGTCGCCGGCAGACTCCAGTCGCTCGTCGGCGGCGACGCGAAGCTGCTCGCGACCGTGATGGGCCTCCCGCTCGTCGATGGCATCTTCCCGGCGCTGGTCCTCGCGGGCGCCCTCGACGGGCCGCTGGACATCGTGCAGGTCGGTCTGCTCGTCTTCGGTGGCAGCGCGACCGTTGCCGTGGTCCTCGCAGAGATGGACGGCTCGCACCGAGAGATCGTCACCACCGTCGCCGCCGTCGGTGTCGGCCTCGTCGCACTCGCGACCGTCGAAGCCACGCTCGCACCGACCATCGAGAGCGTCCTCGACATCCACACGTTCGAACGCGCCGCCGCGCTGGTCGTCCTCGCCGTCGCTGCCAAGACCGCCTCCGCGCGCATCGGCGAGTACCTGCCGCGCCCCGCAGTCGTCGTCGGCCTCGGCCTCCTCGTCAGCCTCGACCTCTCGAACCCCCAGTTCGAGGTCGTGCTCGACCCGCGACTGGTCGCCGCCGCCGCCGCCGCCGCGGCCGTCGGCGCCGGGTTCGCCCTCGCCGTCGCCGTCGCGGGCCCACACCTCCGCCGTCGCATGGACATCGACCGCTTCCGCTTCGGCAGCGCCGTCGCCCTCGGCCTCCTCGCCCTCTCCATCCTCGGCCTCGATGTCGGTACCGCACCCCTCGCCGTCGTCGGTGTCGCCGCGCTGTTCGCGCTCGAACCCGGCTGCGCCGACGACCGCCCGGACCAGTCAACCGCCGACTCGACTCCGCACGCCGACGCCGCCGACTGACCGGAGCGCTTACCTGCGTTCGGGCGTCCTGTTCGTTCATGTCCGACAACCGCGTCGTCCAGGGGCGGATGGTCACCCCGAAGAAACTCGCCGAACTCGTCGAAGGCGAGTCCGTCATGGAAGCCGAACCCATCGCCGACGCCGACCGACAGTGCCCCGACTGCGGCGGTGACGTCCTCGAAGTCGTCTACATGCCGAGCGTCACCGAACTCGTCACCGGCCACAAGTGCCAGGACTGCGACTGGGCCGACGACGACCGCGACTAGGGTCCGAATCGAAACCCCTTTAGTGAGAACCGCCAAACGAAGCACCTGCGGGGACGTGGCCAAGCCAGGCATGGCGACTGACTCCAGAGGCCACGCGCCCGGGACGAGACTCCAGACTGATATACCGAGCGACCGACTGATCATCGGCTCGCGACGACGACCCTCTGGAGTTCCGAGGCGCACACCGGAGATATCAGTCGATCGGGGGTTCAAATCCCTCCGTCCCCATCCCGGTTCTTCCACGGATTAAAATCGCAAGATAGCGACGCGTCTTCGCCTTCTCGCTGTATTGAGCCGCCTCATAGTCGTCTATCACTCGGTCGTTGAGACAGTCTGCCGCAAGAATGCACGGGCGGGTCAGCGGTACCGGCGGCTTGTACGCTCGGTGGTGTGGCAACCTCCCATTCGGAGTGGTGGGCAGTTACCGGCGCCCGTACTGGTTGGTCACCTCTTCTCGGTTGGCTCCGAGGTGGTCAACGAGAGTGTCCGAATGCTCGTCAGGGTGTTCTTCAGGCCGGAGCGCTGGTCAAGTTCGTCGATGGTGTACACGCCAGGGTCACCGAGACCATACGACGGTCGCGTTTCTCACCGGCGTAGATGCCGAGCAGGCCGTACGCCTCGTTGGGCACGTCCGTTGTCCGGTACTGAGAGAATCAATCAGAGAGAGCAACTGAAAGCCATCTGCTGAACAACGAAACTACCACATACAGCGGCATGAGGTACACGAGTACGGTCGCAATGGCATGGGCGGTGATTATCGGGCCATCGAGACCAGTGGGAGCGGTCTGGACCGCAATCAGGGCAACGAACCAGAGCGTTGTCGCGCGGTACAATTCTGGTTTCTTCATGCGGGCGTCCGTATCCTCGGTAAGCGATACAAAAAGTTTTGGCAATCACTAATAGCGGGTAGCAAACCGCCAAACAACGGACGACTGACGAGCTGAAGGCCGTCTACTGTCTCGTCGACTTCAGACACCATGAACCCGACCACGGTCGAATCACTCCTCTCGTGGCCGAGTTTCTCTTCGAACTCCACCGAATCCGGCCGCACGGTCGTCTCGTCGTCGGTGAACTGGAGCAGGGAGACGAACGCCGCGTTCCCGGTGGGGGTGGTCGCCCCGTGCTGAGGGAGCATCGTCGGCACGAATCCGCAGCGTATTCGTTCTGGCCGGTCAGCCGGAGCCCGGCATCGGACACAGGCTCGCCGTGAACACGGCCCGCTCGTCGGTCTCGTTGCGTGCACCGTGGACGACGCCGCGGTCGTGCTGGACGACACCGGGCGCTTCGACGACAGCCTCCGCGTCGCCGCGAACCACCGTGACCGTGCCCGCCAGCACGTGGAAGACGTTCGTCGAGTCGGCGTGCTCGTGTGGCGACAGCTCCGCACCCGGGCCGAGCGCGAACGCCTTCACGAGCACGTCGTCGGTCACGACGACCTCCGCGTCGAGGACCTCTCCGTCGTCGGGGTCGAGCGCTGGAAAGCTGTCCATGGTGAGTGGGTCGGTGCACGCCTGCAAAACGCTTCCGCCGCCGCTGGCGAGGCTGGCGACGATGCAGACGGAACGTAGACCGCGGATGGGAGCGCCACGTCACAGACCGATGGCAGTGGTGGTGCCGATGGCGCGAGCACGACGGACGCCAGGCCGAACGACAGTCCCGACCCGGACTGTATGCGGCTCGCTGGACAGCCGACGCCCTCCGACCCATCGGGGACACCGTTCATCTTCGCGTTCGACGACGTGGACTCCTGGGCGGTGCCGGCGGCACTTCAGGGTCCTGGCGGTCGGAGGCAGGGGTTCTCCAGCCCGATGGTGAGCGTCGACGGGGAGCCTGAGAGTGCGGGTATCCGCGTGGGCCAGCAATCCCAGGTGCTCACAGCGGCTGGGGTCGACGAGATCTGAGACCGAGAATCAGGCGGACTCGCCGTCCTGGGCAGGCGGGTCGGTGCGGATGGGCGGCAGGCTCGGGTCGCGGTAGGGCGAGCGGCCGAACACGGCGTCCGCGAGGTCCTGCTCGTCGAGCTGGTCCCTGAGGGTGCGGGTGAGCCGGTTCACGGCGGTCACGTCGAGCCCGTGTTCGTCCAGCAGCAGCCGGAACTGGCCGTCGTCGGTGAGCGACTCGAACTGCTCGGACAGCGCGGCGAGCTCGTCTGGCGAACGCTCGCTCACCCACTCGTCGTCGTGGAGCCCGAGGCGGCGCTTCCGTTCCTCGTCGACGACGTGGCGGATGACGACGAGTGCGACCCGCTGGATGGCGCGCTGGCTGCCGAACGCGGTGAGGTCCAGCTCCGCCATGATGCCGAGCGCCCGGTCGCGCTCCCAGGGTGTCAGCGCGAGGTTGTTGCAGAAGGCGTGGGTGATACGGACCTTCTCCAGTCGGTGCATCCGCTCGCTGTGGCCGGCCATCGCCGGGTGTTGCTCGTCGTGGAGCCGCCGGAGGCTCTCGCTCACGTCCTCGTGTGCGTGACGGGGGCGGCCGATGAGCGTGGCGCTCGGGGTGACGACGTCCCAGCGGCGAACCCGTTCGTCTTTCACCGCGTCGATGCGGCCGAGCGAGCCGTCGCCGGGGCCGGCGTGGACGTCGCGTGGGTCCCGGCGTTCGGGCGGTTCTGACGACCGTGGGTCGGCCGCCGGTGGGACTGCGGAGTCGGTCATTCGACTCCTCGTTGCGGCTCCAGTGTATAGAAAGGCGGGGCTCCGAGGTTGGTGTCGTCGGAGCCCGTCTCCGCTCACTATGAGCCCTTGTGACGAGAAGCACTTAAAGGAACTCGGAGAGTCTGCCGCACGGACCGCGGGTCACGGAGGGGTCGGTCGCTACCGGGAGTACAGCGAGTAGAGGATACAGCTCAACCCGGCGAGCTGGGTGACGCGGACCAGCACGGTGTGGGCCTGCTGGTACGCGAGCGGCAGGATTCCCTCCCGGAGGAGGATACTCCCGCCGAAAGAGATGCTGTAGGTCACGGCCGTCAGCAGCAGCAGGCCGATGGAGAGCAGCTGCATCGGGCGGCTGTCGTGTCGGCGGAAGCCCCGGTACGCCTGGTAGCCGATGACCAGGCCGATGATCGTCGAGAGCGCTGCGAGTGCAACGACCAGCGCCTGCACCGGGTCGCCGATGAGTGTGAGCCCGAGCATGGTCAGAGTCTGTGCCACATGTCGGTGAACGTGTCCGCGACGTCCTGTTCGGTTCGCTGTAGTTCCATGTCGAATTCGCCCTCCGTGAGTTCGACCGAGAACCGCTCCAGCGTGGCGAGGTAGACGCTGTAGTGATTGCCGTCGTCCTGGAGACGTGTCTCCTCGCGCAACAGGCCACACTCCTGCAGGGACTCGGTCCGTCGGTACACCGTCGGCAGCGAGGCGTCGCACTCCTCGCTCAGCTCCTTGGCCGACTTCGGCCCCTCGCTGGTGGCTTCGAGGATCGCGCGGGCGTACTCGTCGTCGAGCAGCGCGACGACGTCCGAGAGCGCCGGGTCCTCGGTCACTGCAACCGGGTTCTCGTCCGTTCACGTAAAAACTGTCCGTCGTGTTCCGGGTCGGAAAAACCGGTGTAGGTCGACGCCTCACCTCGGGAGCGGACGGGCCCCGTCCCGAGGACCGGGGTGCTTATCGGGGGCGCGGACGGGATGAAGGGTATGACGCTCGCGGCACGGACACGAGAGGCAGCGGCGGCACATCCGTTCCTCGTCGACGCGCTTCGCGCCGGCGTCGTCAACTACGCCGCGGCGGCGCGGTTCGTCGACGTCGAGGGGGAGCCGGAGGCGGTCGCGACCGCCCTTCGCCGATACGCCGAATCGCTCCCCGACTACGCGCCCTCCTCCCCGCCCGTCCGGGTGACGATGCAGCGCGGGCTGGGCCGCGTCGACAACGGCGATACGGGGAGCGACGACGGGGAAGACGACCTACTCCTTCGCGTAAACGACGCGGGATACGGCCCGACTGCGGACGGGGACTGGACGGCAGTGCTCGCGACCGGCGCGGTCGATGCCGGCTTCGCCGCGGCCGCCCTCGACCGGCTCGCGCTCGCAGACGTGACCGTGCACGCGATGGGATTCGACGGTGAGGCGTTCGTCGCGCTCGTCGGCCGGAGAGCGGGAGCCGACGCCATCCGGGCCGTCGAAGCTGCTACGGAGTCCGTTCCGGACCGACCGTCTGCCGACGGTTGAGGTGTCTCCCGGCGGCTATCGAGGTTCCGCGGACGACGGTCGCGAACCAGAATCCTCAAACGAGTCGCGAGAGTTCGCTCGGTAGACATGACCGACCCGATCCGGAAGGGCGACGCAGCGGACGTCGGACAGATCGCACTCGTGGGGCTGTTCGTCACGGCGCTGGCGACGGCACAGGTCACGGCGAGCAAACTCCTCGCGTTCGGGATTCCACTCTCGCTCCCGCACACCGGTGACACGCTGGTCCTGCCCGGCGCGGCGCTGGCGTACGCGCTGACGTTCTTCGCGAGCGACTGCTACTCGGAGCTGTACGGGCGTCGCGCGGCGACCGCGATGGTCAACGTCGGCTTCGCGATGAACTTCGTCGTCCTCGTGCTCGTCTGGAGCACCATCGCCTCGCCCGTGGCCGGTAACAGCGCCGTCGCCGCCGACACGTTCGAGACGGTCCTCGGCGCGAGCACGAACATCGTGGCTGGCTCGCTGCTCGCGTACATCGTGAGCCAGAACTGGGACGTCTTCGTATTCCACCGGCTCCGTGCGGCGACCGACGGCGAGTCGCTGTGGCTGCGCAACATCCTCTCGACGGCGACGAGTCAGGCCATCGACACGGTCATCTTCGTCTCGGTCGCGTTCTACGTCGCACCCAAAGTGTTCGGTGTTGGTGGTGGCCTTCCTGTGTCGGTCATCCTCGCCCTGATGGTCGGGCAGTACGTCTTCAAGGTGCTCGTCGCAGTGGTCGACACCCCGTTCGTCTACGGAGTCGTGTCGCTCGTGGAGCGGTACGAAGCTGAACGGCCGGAGTAGACGGGGAGCGATATCGACGTCACTAGCTGTCGTCGGCGACTGACCGCCGGCGATGGAACTCTCTCGGGGGTGGTGGTTCAAGGAAGGGGGGTTGGGGGGGTATGGGGGGTGGCGACAGCACGTCGCTGCAATTCGCCAAGTAACTCTTGGGAGGCAAGGTAGGTAACGTTTGACTCTAATCTATAAGTGCCACGTCGAACCGCACCCTAATAGATTAGAGTATGGGACCATCCGGAGCCGGACTCGTCGGTGGCAACAGCCAACGGAATCGACGCCGCGACCGTGGCCTTCCTGAAGGGTTAAGAGGATGCACCGAGCAGGGCCGGGCATGGACATCGAATCGTTCTTCGAGGAGATGCCGTTCGCCGACCTCCTGGGTGTCGAAGTGACCGAAGCTGCCGACGGACACGCCGAGGGACAACTGGAGATGCGCGAGGGGCTGTCCTGGAACGCGGACCAGTTGATGGCCCACGGCGGCGTGACGTTCACCCTCGCGGACACCGTGGGTGGAGCGGCGCTCGTCTCGCTGGTCGACCAGCCGGTGCCGACCATCGACATGCGCATCGACTACCTCGACGCCGGGACGGGCGACCTGTACGCGGAGGCGGACGTGGTCCGCTGTGGTGGCGACGTTGGCACCGTCGACGTCGACGTGTTCACCGCCGAAGACGACACGCTGATCGCGGACGCCCGCGGCGTCTACAAGACTGGGTGATGCTTCCCCGGTCGTCCGGCTCTCTCGTAGGTCGGAGCTTGCCGATTAGAGTAAAGCGTATCCAGGCCCGCTCCTCCCTCAGTCCTGCTGTATGGAATGGCAACTCACCGTCTACATCATCCCGTTCGTCTTCTCGACGCTCCTGTCGTTGGGGCTGTTCGTCTACGTGCGCGTCGGTCGGACGCACCTGCTCGACCGACCGGTCGTTCGGATGTTCGTCGCCCTGACGTTCAGCATCGCAATCTAGGCCGTCGGCGACGTGTTCTGGCTCCTCACGACCGATCTCGTCGCCAAGCGCGCCTGGCTGGTGGTCCAGTTCATCGGTGCGTGCGGCTCGACGCTGGGCCTGCTCGGGTTCGGGCTCGCCATCGTCGAGCGCATCGCCCGGGCTCACAGCTGGTCGGTCGTCGCCGAGGAGAGCGCAACTGGCGGTGCGGGGTTCACCTTCGGGCTAAGCGGGTCGACCGCCGGGTAACCACCCGCTGCGGTTCGGTTAGTCGAACACCTGCGCCATGAGTGCGGCCTGTCCCCGGCGGAGTCGTTCGAGGAACGCCGACTTGCCGATGCCGAGTTCTGTCGCAACGTCGCCGGCATCGGCCCGCCGCGGTACCTCGAAGTAGCCCATCTCGTCGGCGAGCCGCAGCGCCTCCTCCTGTGCGGGCGTGAACCCCCACCGGCGCGCGACGGCTTCGTCGTCCTCGCTCCCGAGCGGGTAGATGCGCTCGAGGGTGACACCGACGGCCTCCCCGGCTGCCTCGAGCACGCCTTCGAGCACGTCGTACCCGACGACCGCGCCGGTGTACGTCTCGACGCCGTCGGCGTAGCTCAGTGCCTCCGCCATGAACCCCGCGTCCGTCAGCTGGTGGACGACGCAGGGATGCTTGGAGAGACAGCGGTAGTTGACCCGCTCGTCGGTCGACGAAGCGTGGAGGTACCGGATGCGTTCGTCCGCGTCGAGCACCGGCGCGATGGCGGGGTCGCCGGTGAACTGGAGGAGCGCGTTGCCGTCGGCACGACGCTGTGGTGGCTTCGCCTCGAGGGTGGTGTCCGTCTCGCGCGTCGCGGTCGCGAGTGGACAGTCGTCACCGGTTACCGCGAACTCGACGACGAGGCACTCCTCTATCATGAGACTGCGTTCACGGTGTGGACCTATGGTGTTGTCGTCGAGCCGAACACCTTGCCGCGGCCAGTATATAAACCCCACACATGGACGGGTTAACCTGTTAGTCGTTGGGCTCCGAAAATTGGGATGAACTATCATGGATATCGAGGAGGTCAAACAGCGGGCAGGACCGCGGGAGTTCAGTCCGAAGGACGAGATGCCGGAGAAGTACAGGAAGGCGGCGACCCGGATGATCCAGTTCCACGCGAACTCCGAGATCATGGGCGCGTACCTGGAGAAGCCGTTCATCCGCCAGGCACCGAGTCTGGACCGCAAGCTCGCGTTCAGCGCGAAGGTGCAGGACGAGATCGGGCACGGGCAGCTCCTCTACCGGGCCGCCGAGAGCCTGGGCATCAAGACGCGTGACGAGATGCTCGACGAGCTCGCCGAGGGCAAGGGGAAGTTCCTCAACTGCTTCCACTACCCGATGGACAGCTACGTCGAGACGCCGATGATCGCGTTCTTCGTCGACGGCGCGGCGATGCGCCGGCAGGCGACGCTCAAGTCCACGTCGTGGGAGCCGTACGCCCACGCGATGGACAAGGTCTGCTTCGAGGAGGGCTTCCACGTCAAGCACGGTGAGGCCATCCTCTACGAGCTGATGACCGGCTCGAAGAAGGAGCAGGAGATGACCCAGGAGGCATTCGATGAGTGGTGGCCGCGCATCATCCAGTTCTTCGGCCCCACCAACGAGAAGTCGACCCACCACGGCTTCGCCAGCGAGGTCGGGCTCAAGCAGATGAGCAACGACGACCTCCGGACAGCGTTCCTCAACGCGTACATCCCGAAGGCCGAGAAGTACGGCCTCGAGATTCCCGAGGAGCCGCGCATCTCGAAGAACGACGACGGCACCTACGAGGTCGTCGAGGAGGACCTCGACTGGGACGAGTTCTTCACCATCGCGAAGAACGACTACGAGCCCGGCGTCGGCCAGATCAACGGCCGGAAGGCGGCTCAGGACGCCGTCGAGTGGGTCCGCGAATCGCTCGACAGCCACGAGAACCGGCTCTACGGTTCCAGCCAGCCGCAGGCGGCAGACTGAGACCATGATCTGGGAAGTGTTCAGACAGGAGAAGTCGGGCGATTACCACAAGCACTGTGGGAACGTCCACGCACCGGACCGGGAGATGGCCCTGCTGTTCGCCGAGGTCCAGCACGGCCGTCGCAAGCCCACGAACAGCCTGTGGGTCACCCCGCAGAAGGAGATCGGCGAGGTCGACACCGAGGACGCGGCCTTCGGCGGCACGACCGACAAGTCCTACCGGTGGGCCATGACCTACAACTTCGAGGCCGCCGCCTCGGAGGTCGAGGAGTCCGAGAGCGAACAGGCATCGGCCGAACGCGAGCGCAAGGCCCAGATAGAGGGTGGTAGCTGATGGCGGCCGTCGAAGAGCTCTCCGAGCCCGATGACCTGACCGCCGACGAGCGAGAGGCCGTCCAGCACCAGCTGTTCCGGCTGGCAGACGACGAGTTCGTCGTCGCCGAGCGCTACACCGAGTGGCAGGTCAAGGCTCCGACCCTCGAGTCCGACCTCGCGTTCTCGAACATCGCGCAGGACGAGCTGGGTCACGCCCGGCTCTGGTACGACCTGCTCCAGGACTGGGGAGCCGAGGAGTCCGAACTCATCTGGGAGCGCGACCCGTCGGAGTGGCGCCACTCCACGCTGGCCGAGCTGCCGTTCGACGAGGGCGACTGGGCGGATCCGGTCCTCCGGTCGTACCTCTACGACGTGGCCGAGGACATCCAGCTCCGCGCGCTGCAGGACTCGTCGTACCCGCGCATCCGCGACCGCGTCGGGAAGATCCTCGGCGAGGAGGACTACCACCGCGAGCACGCGGCGAACTGGCTCGAACGGCTCTGTGAGGAAGAGGAGAGCCGTGCCCGTGTGCAGGACGCCCTCGACCGGCTGTTCCCGCACGCACTGACGCTGTTCGCCCCGACCGACGAGGCGGTCGAGGAACGCATCGACGAGCTCGGGATCCGCAGCGAGCCGCTCGTCACCATGCGCGAGGAGTGGCTCGACGAGGTCATCCCGTTCCTCGAGTCGCTCGGACTCAGCGTCGACGACGCCGAGCTACCCGAACAGTACGACGTCCACCACAGCCAGCTCGAGCTCCCCGAGCACACCGGTCGCGACCAGTCCCACACCGACGCCTGGTTCGACCTGCACGACGACTTCACGCACACGTATCAGGAGCTCGGCCGCACCAGCGCCGAACGCATCATGAAGGACCCCGACGATGAGTAACGCCTACGACACCGACATCCCGGACTCGGTCGACCCCGTCGACGACGACTGCGTCGAGCCGGCCGGGGAGGCCTGTGCGTACACCGAGTACGTCGAGGGCGAGGCGTACGACGACGTGCCCGCGACGGGCGAGGGAGCCGAAGGCGTCGAGCGCGACGTCTGGGACACCCTGTACGAGATCGAGGACCCGGAGATGCCGATCTCCATCGTCGACCTCGGGCTCATCTACGGCGTCAGCGTCGACGACACCGACGACGGCACCGTCGCCACGATCGACATGACGCTGACGTACTCGGGCTGTCCCGCACGGGACATGCTTCAGGACCAGATACAGGAGGCCGTCGAGGACGTCGACGGCGTCGACCGCGCCGACCTCCGGCTGGTCTGGTCGCCGGAGTGGAACCTCGAGCTGGTGACCGAGCAGGGTGAACAGGACCTCCGCGACTTCGGACTCAGCATATGAGACGCGCAGACCCGTCCGTCACGACCAGTGGCGACCTGGAGGGAGCCGAGTGCCCGTACTGCGGCTCCGAGAACACCGTCCGCGACCACCCGAAGGGCCCGTCGCTCTGCCGGTCGATGCACTACTGCAACGACTGCGAGCAGCCCTTCGAGAAGTTCGAGTAACCGGTCCGTCTCCGCCGTTTTCCCCCGACTGGACCGACCGTCGGAGCTTTGGTCGTCCGAACGCACACGCAGATATGGACGAGGAGTTGCTCGCCGAGTTTACCGCACCCTCCCAGATGTTCGAGCGAATGCTCTCGCTCGCGGCGGTCGAGCCGCCGGACAGCGCCGAACCGTACTACGACGAGATGTTGGTGCGGGTCGACGGGTCGTCGCTCCGGACGCCCGCGGGGAGTGCAGACGCCCCACTCTCGGCGTACTGCACGGCACGGACGGAGTTGCTCGACACGTTCGACGCGGTCGCGGAAACTCCCGTCACTGCGGTGTTCGACATCGTCGAGCTCCGCGACTGGCTGGCGTGGGTGGGCGGCGGCGAGGGGGACATTTCGGTCAGGATGGACGGCGACCCAGAAACGGGTTATGCGTCGCGGCTGGTCGTCCGAAGCGGCGACGCGACTGCACGTATCGACTGCGTCCGTGACTCCGCGCTGGGAGCCGACGTATCGCTGACGCTCCCGGACCGGTTCACCGAGGACGAGCGATTTCTCCTCGCCGATGGGACGCCCGCCCCGACGGTCGTCGAGACGGAGGCCGACCAGCTCCGCCGCATCGCGGACGGCCGCCGGACGGCCGGCGCGGCGACGTTCCCGTTCGTCGTCGACGACGGGTCGTTGCAGTTCGAACTCCGCGAAGACGGCAGGCTTCGGGCGTGCGAGACGCTGACAGGGGAGGTCAGCGGACCGGCCGTCCGCAACGAGTACGACGGCCCCCTCGGTCGTGTGGCCGACGTACTGACGGGTCCGGTGACGCTCCAGACCGGGCCGGGACAGCCGCTGGCCGTCGTCAGCCGTCGCTCCGGCTTCACGTTGCGGTACGTCCTGTCGCAGGGAGAATCGTAGGTGCTCAGTTCGGTCCCGCTACCTCGAGTGTGTAGTCAGAGCGAATCCACGCGTCCTCGTTCTCCGAGTCGAATATCTCGACTCGGCCGTCGTCGGATTCGCGTGCTCTGAATCTCGTGTCGATAGCTTGGGGGCCGTCAGTGGTCGTATCGTTCGCGCTGTTCATAGTCTGTGTCGGGCGTTGTGGCCCGAATGCGGTATCAAATGGAGACGGGTCTGCAGGCATAAGCTTTCCGCCGTGACTGATTCCGCCCACCGGACAGTTTAATCACGTTCTAGGACTGGGGCGAGTCGGTGGCCTTTACTCGTCTGGCCGGCGAAGACGTGTCCATGACAGGAGACGGGTGGTTCGCTGGCTGCGACGCCGGCGACACCGCCACGGCGGCCGAGCACGTCCGCGAGGGCCGTGCCGACGCGCCGGCTGACTGGCCCACACGGGCCGTCGAGTCTGGCTTCGCGCCCGACGAGGAGGCGTACTACACGGCGCTCCACGAGGCCTGCGTCGCCGCGACACGGGGCGAGGCAACCGAGGCCGAGCGCGCCGGTGACCAGCAGCTCGTCCACGCCGTTCGCGCGATGGACGACTGTATGCGGACGGCCAACGAGCTCGCGGAGCGGCTGAGCGAGTGGGCCGGCGCGCTGTTCGACGAGGACGGCGCCGGTGTCGAGTTCGCGAGGACGGTCGCGGACCGCGAGCCGACGACGCCCGACGAGGAGCGTGCGGTGTCGCTGGCCGAGCGCGTGGTCGATCTCGCCGATGAGGCGGAGGACCTGGAGGCGTACGTGGAGACCCGTGCACCGACGGTCGCGCCGAACCTCGCCGCGATGGCCGGGCCGGTGCTCGCCGCCCGGCTCGTCGCGCTCGCGGGCGGGCTGGAGTCGCTGGCCAAAAAACCCAGCGGGACGGTGCAGGTGCTCGGCGCGGAGGACGCGCTGTTCGCACATCTCCGTGGCCACGCGTCGTCGCCGAAACACGGCGTCATCTACACTCACGAGTACGTCAGAGGGACCCGACCGGCTGACCGCGGGTCGGCTGCCCGCGCAGTCGCCGGGAAGCTGACAATCGCCGCCCGCGTGGACCACTACTCGGGCGAGCGCAAGCCGGAACTCGACGCCGAGCTGGACGAGCGCATGGCGGCCATCCGCGCCCGGGCCGAGGACGACGAGGAGGGCGACGAAGAATGACCGCGACGCCACTCGCCGACGGCGGCGACAGTCACCTCCCGGACGGCGTCGAGCCCAGAACGTTCGACGGCGACCAGCGGCTCGCGACCCGCGGCGAGCCGGTGTACGGCGAGCCCGTACAGGACGGCTGGCGGGCGTGGGACCCCGGCCGCTCGAAGCTCGGGGCGATGCTCGGGCGTGGAGTCGAGACCGGGTTCGCCGGCGGCGACACCGTCCTCTACCTCGGTGCGGCGAGCGGGACGACGGTGAGCCACGTCGCCGACTTCGCCGGCCCGACCTACGCCGTCGAGTTCGCGCCCCGACCGGCACGGGACCTCGTGCGAGCCGCCGAGAGCCGACCGAACCTGTTCCCGCTGCTGAAGGACGCCCGCAAGCCGGAGACCTACGCCCACGTCGTCGAGTCGGGTGTCGACGTGCTGTTCCAGGACGTGGCGACACGGGGGCAGGGCGAGGTCGCCTGCCGGAACCGGCAGTTCCTCGCGGACGACGGCTGGCTCGTCGCCACCATCAAGGCACGGAGCGAGGACGTGACTGGCCCCACCGAGGTCACGTTCGGCCACGTCGTCGACACCATCGAGACCGAGTACGAGGTCGTCACCACGGAGCGGATGGACCCGCTCCACGAGGATCACCTCGCCGTCGTCGCGCGTCCGCGGTGAAGCTGCCCGACTCCGCACGCCTTTTGAGGCGCCCCCTCGAAGAGATGTCCGATGGAGCGAGGGTCACCCGACGCGTTCACCGAGCAGGGGACGCTCGGGGTCGAAGAGGAGTTCTTCGTCGTCGACGAGGCGGGCTCCCCCGTCTCTGGCAGTGACGAACTGGTCTACGAGGGCGAGCGACCGGAGCTACTGGACGACCGACTCGACCACGAGCTGTTCAAGACCGTCATCGAGACGCAGACACCGAAGTCGGCGGATCTCGCGGAGGCGAGAGCGAACGTCCGCGCCGTCCGGGAGGCGCTCGTCGAGTACGCCGCCGACCACGACTTCGGGGTCGCGGCCGCGGGGCTGCATCCGGCCGCCCGGTGGCGCGAGCTCGAACACGCAGAGAAGGACCGCTACCGCGCACAGCTCGAACGCATCCAGTACCCACAGCACCGAAACACGACCGCCGGGCTGCACGTCCACGTCGGCGTGGACGACCCCGACAAAGCAGTCTGGGTAGCGAACCGACTGCGCTGGCACCTCCCGGTGATGCTCGCCCTCTCGGCGAACTCGCCGTACTGGAACGGCTACGACACCGGTCTCGCCTCGGCCCGCGCGAAGATCTTCGAAGGCCTGCCCAACACGGGGATGCCCACCGCGTTTGCGGACTACGAATCGTACCAGCGCTTCGAGAACCGGATGATAGACAGCGGTTCGATTAACGACCGCGGCGAGCTCTGGCACGACGTGCGGCCCCACTCAGGTCACGGGACCGTCGAGGTGCGAGCGCCGGACGCACAGGCCGACGCCGACGTCGTCCTCGCGTTCCTCGAGTACACCCAGGCACTCGTCACCGACCTCTCCGAGCGCTACGAGGACCTGGCGACCCCCGACGGCACGGACGGCTGCATGCGCCGCGAGGTGCTCGACGAGAACAAGTGGCGAGCGCTCCGCTACGGCCACGCCGCCTCGTTCATCGAGCGCGAGGGAAGCGGCACCGTCGACCTCGGCGAGGTCGTCGACCGCGAGTGCGACCGACTCGGCGTCTCGGGCATCCGCGACGTGTACGACGCCGACAGTGGAGCCACCAGGCAGCGGCGCATCCTCGAATCGGAGGGCCTCGACGCGCTCTGTCGGGACCTCCTGCTGTGAGCAATGGGTTTTTACCACTCCGAGGCTTGTGTCCTCCTGTAGAGGACATGTCTTCTGACGATACAGACCACGACGAGCACGTGACCGACGACGAGTTCGAGGACTTCGACGACCGGTCGAGACGAGACAGGGCCGTCGAAGGGTTCGACCAGGGCCTCGTCGACCTCCTCTCGTGGGTACTCGACACCGAGACCCGCGCGAAGATCTACGTCTACCTCCAGAAGCGTCCAGGCAGTACGAGCGAGGAGATCGCCCAGGGGACGGGCCTGTATCCCTCCACCGTCCGGGAGGCACTCGCCGAACTGCACGACGAGGAGAAGGTTCACCGCGAGAAGCGCGAGAGCGCCGGCGCGGGCAACAACCCCTACGAGTACACGGCCATCGCGCCGAGCGAGCTCGTCGGCGGTGTCGTCGGACAGGTACAGGAGGAACTGAACACCGTCTTCAACCTCGACAAGGTGCTCGATGGCGAGCGCCGGACCGAAGACAGCACTGCCGAGCCGGTCACGATAACCGTCGAGGAGGTCTCCGACGCGGACGAGGACGACGCCGACGAGGGTTCCACGGCAGACGACGGCCAGCCCACATCGGAGTAGCGCTCGCCGACGGACGACCCACGCTTTCGACTCTTTTATTGCACGGGCAGGCTTTTGGCCGTGCATGGAAGTCGCGCTGGGCGGGACGTTCGACCCGGTGCACGATGGACACCGTGCACTCTTCGAGCGAGCGTTCGAACTCGGCGACGTGACGGTCGGCCTGACGAGCGACGAGCTCGCACCGAAGACCCGGAACGTCGACCGATACGTCAGGCCCTACGACGAACGAGCCGCGGCCCTCGAACGGGAGTTGACCGAACTCGCCGCGGAGCACGACCGCGAGTTCGAGGTGCGCGAGCTGACCGAACCGACAGGTATCGCTACGGAACCACAGTTCGACTACCTCGTGGTCTCGCCCGAGACACGCGACGGCGGCGAGCTGGTCAACGAGGTCAGGCGCGAACGCGGCCACGAGCCACTCACCGTGGAGGTCGTCGACCACGTCTACGCCGAGGACGGCGCGGTCATCTCGAGCACCCGCATCGTCGAGGGCGAGATCGACGAACACGGCAACCTCACGCCCGAGCGCGACGGCCGCGACGCCACCCGGTAGCTCACCAGCTGGGCGGCTGCAATCCGGCCGACTCGAGGACGTCCTTCCACCGTTGCTGAATCGACAGCCGTGAAACGCCCGCAGCCTCGGCCACCTCGGTCTGGCTGCGCCCCTCGCTCGCCACCAGCGCGCCGGCGTAAAGGCTCGCCGCCATCGCCGGCCCTTTCGAGCGGTCCGACTCCGGTACCGAGGAGAGGAACATGTCCACCGCGTACGAGCGTGCGTCGGCGCTCAGGTCGAGTCGGTCGGCGGCGACCTCCATCTCGGCCAGCCACTCCTCGTTCTCGACCTGGTCCCGTGCGCTGTACATGCCCGGTCGTAGCGCGTTCTCGTACATAAATCGCCTGCCGTCTGAACCCGACAGGTTCTTACAGCCTTCGGGTGAAATTCGGGCTGAGCGCGGGTAGCCAAGCCAGGAAACGGCGCAGCGCTTAGGACGCTGTCCCGTAGGGGTCCAGGAGTTCAAATCTCCTCCCGCGCACTCAATCCTCACGCAGTCCCGTGGTTTTGCTTGTGCACACAAGCATGACAGCCAAGCAAAACGAACGCTGTGACATTCGAATCGAGTCCGGGCGGAAGATCCGATTAGTCCCGGAACCGAACCGTGACGCACTGAACGATAAGCAGCTCGTGGACTACCGCGAGCACCGCGCCGAGTTCATCGAATGGCTACGGTCGAAGGGGAAGAACCCGGGTAAGCGCGAAGGGTACTCAGATTACACCGTGTACGAGACCGCGTACAAGACCGCCCGGTTCGATCGATGGACATGGGGTGAAGACGGTCGATACACCGTCCCGCCACGACCCGAGCAGGCGACGGAGTACATGGACGACGTCGTCGCATACCGTGACATCACGAACGCGACGAAGGGCAAGACGGAGGAGGCCTTGATGCGGTACTACCGATGGGCATCAGGGACGTCTCACGTCGCCGAGTGGGACCGAGAACAACGATTCCGTTCCGGCGGGGGCGATGCTCCGCGTGACTACCTGACCCGGCGTGAGCGACGCCTGGTGCGCGAGGAAGCCCTCGAAACGGGCGACGGGTGGCGCGTCGCATCAATCGTTCTCACAAGCCTCGATGCCGGGTTACGACCCGTAGAAGTCGCGCGAGCGCGACCTGCGTGGGTTGATACGCAGAACATGCTACTCAGAATCCCGCGCGAAGACTCATCGAAGAACGTCGATAACTGGCGCGTCAGTCTAACGAGTCGAACGGCGACCGCGCTCGAACACTGGCTGCAGGAACGCAGCGACGACTCGATGTACGACGATCGTGACGAACTCTGGTTAACCAGAGAAGCAACTGCGTACGGGTCCCGGTCACTCTCCCGGTTACTGTCCAGACTGTGCGACGATGCAGGAATCGACTCAGGCGGACGAAGTCTGACGTGGTACGCCGTTCGACACAGTGTTGGCACCCTGATGACTGCAGAGCGGGATTTGAAAGCGACGAAGGACCAGTTACGGCACAAGTCGGCGAAAACGACGATGAAGTACGATCAGGTTCCAGTGGAAGACCGTAGAGACGCGTTAGAGAACTTCTGAGCACCGCGGGAGAGAGGCAGGCACCCCCGGACCCGCCCACGTCACTCCTCAGTGTCACCCTCCCCTTCAAGCCCGTACCGATCAGCATTCTCCTCAGCACGAGTGATCGTCCGCGGTGACACACCGAGACGGTCCGCAGCCTGCCGCTTGTTGATGTCCTCATGCAGTCGCATCGAGATCACCGCGCGGACGTCCTCGATGTTTGGACCCGGAACCAGTTCACCATCGACCTTCTCATACCCGAGTGGCGGCCGTCCAGCTTGCGCGGTCTCAGGCAACCAGCGCTGGACGTCACGGACATCCGATCGCCGCTGCAGTTCCAGTCCGGCGGCATCGAGCCCGTCCAGCACCCCCAGTACCGCGTCAACGTTATCCTCAGTGATGTCGAACCCTTGCGAGACGACATGCACTTCAACACCAGCATCGACCAACTCCCTGACCCGGTCAGCAATCTCACCCGGTGACTCACCGAGAGTGACGAGGTTGTTAACGAAGAAGTGCGGGATGTCGTGACTGGTAACGTACCCGACTGCCCCGGCGATCTTGGCGTTATCTGCTGACCGGCCAACACCGACACGCCCGTTGTTCTCGCCGCGAACCAATGCAGGGATGTCCACCTCTTGATTGACAACACGCCTGACAAACTTGTCACGCTCCGCTGCACCAAGCCCACTGTCCGCAATCACGCGAGTTGCTGCGAGGACCTGGCGGAGCGAATCGTCCACCTCACTCCACGTCGCCCCAGTCACGACTGCGACGAAGGTCTCACCCGCAGTGTCACCCTCCCCGTCACCGTCGTCAGTGTCGAACGCTGTGATATCTGCTTGTGGCATGATTCTTCGGTTAGAGGTTCTGCGCGTGGCGGTATAAGCTTTCGCGGGGTATTCCGCGGGCGCGTCTGAAAACCACTCGCAGAACACCCCCGCGGAAATCAAACACCCTCGCAGAATACCGCGCAGAAACGAAACTGGGGGTGCAGAAACCCCACGCAGAACCCGTTTCACCACCCCATCTCAAACCGTTGAGTTGTTTAATCGTGGCGCGGGTTCTAAGCGCTTTAGAAGCCGCGCCAAGCAACTTAAGAGCGTAAAGCTGGTTTGGCGCGGGTCTATACCGGCCGTTTTCGTCCGAAGAGGGTGTTAGATGTAGGGTGGGTGGAGGATTTACCTCCCAAGAGTCTGAGACGTTCAGTGTCACTGTGACTTCGCTCACACGCCGTGCAGCTCAACGACTCCCGAGGAACCGTTACGAGAATCAATGCAAAATCCCGCGATCGGACATCAGGCGCGGAATCGACGTGAAACGAACCAGGGTAGCTAAGGCGATATACCACCCTGGCATGCGATCTAAGCGCGTAAATCCCGTTTGCCAGGGTTGTATATCGGCCGATCTCGTCCAAAGATGGTGTCCGGTATAGAGGGATTTACCCTCCGTTGAGAAGTGGCGGGTTGGTGGTCACTCAGACGCCGCTGGGCTTCGAGACAGTGTCACGCCGCCCGCAGCCACGGTCAGTGTCACGCCAGCCCGGCCTGGGGTGCAGACGACGACGTCGCCACAGTCACGACCGACACCAATGACCCTGTCAACGACAGCAACCACTCACACGCCGCCAGTGCTCCCCGACAGTAACACGAAGCAGCAGCTCAGAAACCGCTCACACGCCACTCAATGCTCACACCCACACACGTGTCTCGGTCTCTTGACCCAGCACACGCGGCTAACACGTGCACACGACAGCACAGAACACCGAGACCATCGATCCAGACGAACAGTCGCCCGAACACAATCGAGCGCGGCAGCCGCCGCGCCCTCCCTATCCACACTGTAACTATTCAGCTACTACATTGGGGGTCATTTCGCTGGGACCGCGCGCCCAAATTGTAAGAAACATGACCACCAATTCGTGTCGTGTGGTTGATTAGAATTGGTGGTTAGTTATTTGACTGTTTGGGCTGGCGGTGTTGGCTGGCTGACCCCCTATAGTATAGAGAGTCGTACGCGGGGTTGAATGCGTTGTCAACTGGAAGGGGCGTCGCAACTCTGCGAGGTTCTAAGAGTGAAAGAAGGTTGGTATGTGTTTACCCCGAGGTCTCGACAGCCGGCACAGCGTGAGCCCGTGAGATCATATCATTGCTGCTGACGACTCGACGAAGCTCTTCGTATGGATTGCGTCCCTGCTGGCGCCACGTCGCCAGCA
>NZ_JANJYH010000019.1 GCF_024609245.1 Haloarchaeobius sp. FL176 | reverse complement strand
ACGGGATGGGCTCCGCGACGGAGCCCATCCCTGTGGATCATCACGAACCTCCGCTGCCAGCTCATACAGCCCGATTTGTGCGCCTCCTATGAGATGGTGGCGAAATCAGCTCGGGCTAAACACATACGGTATGCCTATACCTATCCGAAGAGTCTCCATGAGCACGAGAAAGAAAAAATACTGACTCCAGAAATTAGTGATAACTGTAGCTTCACTCTGGATAACCGAGGTAACTATTCCACATCGGTCATATACAGCATTACAGCCTCTGAATCTCCATACGATTTGGAGTATCTTCTTGCCATACTGAATTCAGCGACAACGTGGTTCTACGTGAGTAACACGAGCCACGTTCTCCGAGGAGGGTACTACAGATTCAAAACCGGATATCTCCGTCCGATCGGCATTCCAGAGATTGAGACACAGTATGATGATTCGGTCGAAGAACATCTATCGCTGATTAAGTCAAAGTACGAGAATCGCGAGTATAATTCGGTAGAGGCAGAGGCTCTTTCGCTTCTTGAGGAGGGGAATATGAGTACTGTCTATCACCTACTCTGCTATCTAGTTAGAGAGCGTATCGATGCACAGGATGCTTATAGTGCATTAAATCTCAACCTGTCTGACTACTTAACTGATTATTCAGAGGGTCAGTCTTTGGGGAGCATTTCAGGATATCAACCACCTGCTGGTGTCTCCGACGCGATTGTCTCTGAAACGAGCGAATCTCGAGACAGTCTTCGGGTTGGTGAGGTTGAGGTCAGAAATCAAGGTTCAAAGCTTGTTCTCTATGCTAATGCTCGTTATAAGCCGGAGGATGAAGATGAATACGAGACAGACCAGTGGGGATACACAAGAACAGATCTCGTACCAGTGATGGAATTTATTGGACTTAGCACTGAATTAGAGCAGGTTATTGAAGAGTTTGTTCCCCACGTCGTAAACGAACGCGATGATGGCGTTGCTGGCTTCCGAGAGAAAGCTACGAAGACTAATTCACTGATAGATCGACTGGAAGAACTCACTCTACCAGAAATTGATGATGTGTGGGACGACTTCGAGAGGTACTTAAATACGAAACAGCGGGCTGATGAATATAGGCTGAAGTCCGAAAACACAGACCAAATCCTTAATCAGGTCGTTTACCGACTCTATGGTCTGAATCAGGAAGAAGTGGAACTCGTTGAGAGTTCTACTATTGATGACTGACTTTGAGGTTGGCGACCACGTCAAGTTCGCCGGCGGACGTGGAGAGATCACGAAAATCGAAGAACGGCCAAACGGCGGCCACCTCCTCCACGTCTACACTTCGGAGGGACAGCTCCGGAAACTCCCCAGCGGCCTCCCTCACATCGAGAAACTCGATTCGCTCCTAGACCGCCTCGCAGCCGGCCAGTCTGACG
The DNA here is from genome assembly GCF_024609245.1 of Haloarchaeobius sp. FL176. Lineage (GTDB taxonomy): Archaea > Halobacteriota > Halobacteria > Halobacteriales > Natrialbaceae > Haloarchaeobius. The sequence continues at coordinate 26,755 of NZ_JANJYH010000019.1, read as the reverse complement.
CACCGCTTCACTACGACCTCCGGGAGCGGGCGATCCGACTCGATCTCGCCTACAAGTACGATCGCTTTCTCTCCCTGACCAGCAACCGAATCGAGATCGAACCGTACCAGGTCCAGGCCGCCTACGAGATTCTCAACTCCTACGACCACCGCTACCTCATCGGGGACGAAGTCGGCCTTGGGAAGACTATCGAAGCCGGTATCGTCATCGAAGAACTCATCGCTCGGGACCGCGCCGACCGGGTGCTCATCGTCGCGCCGGCGCCGCTGACCGTCCAGTGGCAGGAGGAACTGCGCGAGAAGTTCGATCGCAACTTCGTCATCTACGACCGCGAGACGGTCCGGACCCACCGGAAGTCCCACCCCAACCAGAACGTCTGGAAGCAGGAAGACCTCATCATCACGTCCATCGACTTCGCGAAGCAGACCACCGACGACCCCGAGTCAGACGCGGTCTCCGTCCTCGACGCACTCGACAATCTCGACGAAGAGTGGGACGTCGCCGTCTTCGACGAAGCCCACCACTTGACGGCCCGCCGGTCGAGCGACGATTCGATGGAGCGCACCCAGCGCTACATGGTCGGCGAAGCCGTCGCCGAGAACTCGGACGCACTCCTGTTGCTCACCGGGACACCGCACAAGGGGAAATCCGACCAGTTCTACTTCCTCACCAGCCTGCTCGATCCCTACCGCTTCAGTCACGAGTCACAGATCAATCCCGATGCGCTGGAGAACCTGATGATTCGCCGGCTGAAAGACGGCATGTATGAAACCGACGGGACCCGAATGTTCCCCGAAAAGAACATCGAGGCACTCCCCGTCAAGATGACTCGCGAGGAGCGGAAACTGTACGACGACGTCACCGAGTACATTCGTGAGTACTACAACCTCGCCCAGCAGGAAGAGAACCAGGCCGCCGGATTCACGATGGTCATCTACCAGAAGCGACTCGTGTCGAGTATCTACGCGATCCGCAAGTCGCTCGAAAATCGAATGCGGGCGATCCAGAACGACGCCGTCGCCGAATCCCTTCCGGACGACGTCCAGGACCTCATCCCCCGCTACAGTACGGAACCCGAGACGCTGACCGACGCCGAGCGTGCCCGCGTCGAGGAGGCACTGGAGACCGTCACCATCACGCTCAATCGGTCGAAGATCCAGCAGGAACTGGATCGCGTGAAACAGCTCTGGCAGCAAGCTAAGAACATCGAGACCGACTCGAAAGCCCGACTGCTTCGCCAGTTCGTCGATCGCATTCTCTCCGATGACCCCGACGAGAAGATCCTCATCTTCACCGAGTACACGGACACGCTGGAGTACCTGCGTGACGAGGTGTTCCCCGAGCACGATATCGCGCAGGTGTACGGCGATCTCGACCAGGATCGTCGACGAGAGGAGATGGAGAAGTTCGAACAGGAGGCGAACCTGATGCTCGCGACCGACGCCGCCCAGGAGGGGCTCAACCTCCAGTTCGCTCACATCATGGTGAACTACGACCTGCCGTGGAATCCCATCCGCATCGACCAGCGAATGGGGCGACTCCACCGCTACGGCCAAGAACATACCGTCGAGATCCGCAACCTCTTCTTCGCCAACACCCGCGAGAGCGAGATTTTGAATCTCCTCATCGAGAAGACCAACCAGATCGAGTCTGACCTCGGGATGCGCTCGGACGTGCTCGGTCGCGTGTTGGAAGACGTCGACCTCGATAAAACCATCATGGCGGCCATTGCCGAGGGCCAGCCGACCGAGGAGGTCGTTGCCGACGTTGAGGCGACGATCGAAGAGCGCAAGGAAGCGATCCAGACCGTCGAAGACGACTTCCTCATCCGAGACAGGTTCGACCTCTCGGGCGAAGACGACGAGATTCTGGACGTCATCGAGCGGAGCCAACACGGCGAGGTGTCCGAGAACGATATCGAGACGCTCGTTCGGGTGTTCTTCGACGAGTTCGGTGGTTTGATCACGGGCGTCCGCCCCGGTCCCGCACGGACGGACGGCGACGTGTTCCAACTCGACGTCCCCGATGTACTGAATGGCAGTCATGTCCACCGCCGCTACGAACGGGCAACGTTCACCAAAGAGATCGCCATTGTGGAGGACGACATCGAGTTTATCTCGCTCGATCATCCACTCGTCCAATCACTCATTGAGTTTTGCCTGGACTCGGAGCGAGTCCAAGGCCAGGTAGCAACGAAAGTGGCTGCGAGCGCTGATCGTGCGCCGGGCATCCTCTTCAATTACCGACTCGGCTACGTCTCAGGGGCCGGAGACGTAGTGACCGAAAAGTTCGTTCCACTCTATGCCACGCTAGACGAGTCAATTATGACGGAGGTTCCGGAGTTCGTGGAGACGATGCCACCGGAAGATGCAGCGTCCCATCCGGATTGTGAACAGCTCGCTGCAGTGGTTGACGACCTCCATCAGGCGGCCGAGATGGAGGCCTGGACGCAGGTAGAATCATTTGCTCAGGAAGCTCGCTGCGAGCGTGAACGCGAAATCGAGATCAAGCGTGAACACGCCGAGCGTTACTTCGCCGAGCAAATCGAGGAATGGGAGGAGCGCCTCGAAACGTACCAGCAGCGTGCAGAGCAGGGGCGGGACATGTCCGCCCCGATTGGGAATGCAAAACAGAAACTCGAGAGTCTCCGTCGTGAGCGCGAAGCGGAGCTTGCGCAACTCGACGAGGAGCAACACGTCACGCCGGAAGAGCCCGACCTGGTGACCGCAGCGTTTGTCGTTCCATCGCCGCAGGTGGGCAACTGATGGTAGAAGTCGTCAACGTCGTCGCGTCGGGAGCCCTCGATGTGGAACTCGATCTTGAGGCAGTCGCCCGAGACCTTGACGACGTCGTCGACTACGATCCCGAGAAATACCCTGGTGCCTACGTTCGATTCGGTGGCGACGAGCCGCTGGTCACGCTCTACCGCACCGGGAAGTACATCATCACCGGAGCGTCATCCGAAGCCGAGGCTGGACAGCTCCGAGAGAAGTTCCTGACCCTCCTGCATCGCCACGGGATTGTCTCGGCTGCCGAGGATGCCTGGTTCACCGTCCAGAACTACGTGTGTATGGCAGATATGGAGCGGTCGGTTAATCTGTCAGCCCTTGCGATCGGCTTAGGGCTTGAGGTGACGGAGTACGAGCCTGAGCAGTTCCCCGGCTTGGTGTACCGACCTCACGACCACGCGTGCGTACTACTGGTATTTGCTACCGGGAAGGTGGTGATCACTGGCGCGCAAGAGACTGAGTCAGCTGAAGCAGCTTTCGCAGCGTTCCGTGACTCAATCGAAACACTGCTTGCAGACGAGTGATCCGCTGAATCGCGGCCCTGTTAACCAACAGAATCTGTGTATCGCGATTATTGTTGGTTAACTGCCGCCAGTTAGCCGAAGCGTTGCAGGAGGTCAATTTCGAGAAGGGCTGAGCCGAGAGGTTTTCCCGCGATACGACCAAGGACTACCATGCCCTTTACCGCGAGCTGGCGGACGCTCCTCGACGAGTGTGAGGAGCTCGCCGCAGACGCAACGCTCATTACGCCTCTCTCGGAGACGCGATTCCGCCTCACCGACGTCCAGGAGCACCGTATCATCATCGAGTTCGCCGATTCAGGCGACTCCCAGCCGCTGCAACGCGAGCAGTTCGAAACGCTCGCCGACCGCATTACCGACGCTGGTGGTACCTTCGACCTCCAGCGCCTGCCCCCGAACGCCGAACCGTATGCGGCCGTGCTCAGTCTTCATCCCCGCTACGAGATCAACGATCGAGCGGGGACGCTCACCGAAACCGACGAGCCAACGACGTCCCAACTCATCAAAGGAACGTCTCCCCAGCCCGCCGCCGACCAGGACGACGCGGCGGATCGCACCGAGCCTGACCTCGACGTCTACGCGGATATGCTCCTCTTGATCGATGCCCTCGAACGTCACGATCCGACGGCGCTGGAGGACTGTGAGACGCCCGCGCTGATTAACCTCTATACGCTGCTGTCGGACGTCCAGCGCAACGCCGGCGACCTCCGGCAGGCGGTCCGAGAGGTCCTCCTCGGGCGGCTCCACCACGACCAGCCGGTGCATGGCCAGTATGGGTCCGTCCAGCGGACGAGTCGCCGCAATCGCTCGCTGAAGGACGACGACGAGGTCATGGACGTGCTCGAGGACGCGGGGATTCCTCGCGAGCGGATTCTGGCCGTCGATCGCGAGAAAGTCGACGAGGCCCTGGACGTGACCGAACTCTCCGAATCGGCGGTTTACGAGATTGAGGAGAGCGAGTACGTGCGCAAAGCCGACGTCGACGAGGAGCGCAAGGAAACCCGGCTGCAAGGGCTGAAGGATCAGCTCGCACTGAGTGACGATCCCGACGCCGAGGAACTCCGCCAGGAAGTCGACGAGCTTGAGCAGCGTATCGAGGAGCTGACCGAGTTCAAACCTGGCACCGATATCAGGTGACCACACGAACTGATTTTTCTGATCCGGATTAACCAACAAACCGGACGGAGCGGGAAGATGTTGGTTAATCGCCTTGCTCAGAAGACGTGCAGAGTCAAAGCGCGTAGATGAGATACAATGTAGTCAATGAGATCATTGACGTCGTTGAGAGAGTATAGTTTATATGACCTCATTGAATTCATTGAGATATGTCTACATCGACGAAACACGTCGCAGTGTCGAACCAGAAGGGTGGAGTCGGCAAAACCATGGTTGCCATCAATCTCGCTGGTGCACTTAACCAGCGAGGCCATACCGTCCTCTTCGTCGACGTCGACCCACAAGGAAACGCCACTGAAGGCCTTGGCCTCTCCGAGGTCTATGAAGAGCCTGAACCGAACCTCCGATCAGTACTCGTCTCACAAGACACAGCGTTATCCGAGATCATCGAGACACATCCCGAGATGGATCTCGTTCCTTCAAATATCGATCTGTTCAAAGGCGAAGCCGAACTCGTCACCGAGATGCAAGGACGCAAACGGCTCCAGCGGGCCGTCGCCGATGTCGGCGGGGGCTACGACTTCGTCATTTATGACTGTCCCCCCTCACTCCTCGTCTTGACTGACAGCGCGCTCCTTGCTGCACAGAACGTTCTCATTCCCGCCCTTGCAGAATCTACGTCAACCCGCGCGCTCGATATTCTCTTTGATCAAATCGACACGCTCGAGGCCGAGTATGAGACATCAATCACCGAGCAGGCGATCGTTGCGAACCGTGTCGAACCCGATGGCGAAGCCGAAGAGATGATGACGTGGTTTCAGGAAACCTTTGAGCCGGGGCTACCCATCTTCGAGATACGGAAGCGTGTCGTCCTCAAGCGGGCGTGGAGTAATGGAGTCTCAGTGTTCGAACATACCGAAGACTGTGATATGGAAGGCGAGTTCGACCAGCTCGCTGCCCACCTGGAGGACGCCCTATGACTGACGATAAGAAGACGGATCGGCAAAACCGTATGAGTGAACGCTTCGGTAGCAGAGCCGAGCAGAGTGAGTCCGTAGAGGATGAAGAGACAGACACTGAGGAAGTTCCCAACGACGACAATGAAGTCAATGACGTGAATGAGATCAATGAGGCAGCTGAATCAGACGAATCTACAACGTCCTCAACGACATCAAAGAGGTCATCTACCTCAACGACGTCATCAGAGTCAATGGATTCATCGACATCATCTGATTCAAAGACAGTTCGTGAGACGAAGGCACGGACGTTCTACCTTGGAACGGATCGCTTGAAGCGGTTAGACCGGCTCTACAAGGAGATGTCGTTAGAGTACGAGATCGAATTTGAAGAGGATCTCCCGAAAAATGATGCGTTCTACGGTGCAGTAATCGACGCCGTCTGTAACCGGACGACAATAGAAGAGGAGCTCGGACTGACAGACGACACGGAAGAAGAGTCGACGTAGCCACGATCCAGCGGAGTGGTCGCCTATTCGTCGACGACAGTACCAGTATCGCTCTCGATTGTCACGTGTCCAGCCCCGACGGCGTTGATCGCGCTGTTCAACTCGAAAATCTCCTGTGTGACCGGGCTGTCGAGATTGAGTTGATAGCGTTTCCCGTTAGCGACAGCTTGGACGATCCCATGTTCGAGGAGCGTACCGAGATGTGCACGGACCGTGTGGCGACTTACACCTGCTGCTTCAGCCAGTTCGCTCTTCGTGAATTCACGGTCCGAGGCCGATAGTAGGGTATCGATGATGAGGTGAAGGCCCTCGGAGCTATCCTTCATGAGATACAGCCAGCCGCTCGGATGTTCGTAGCGGAGTTCTTTCGTGCTCTGCTCTGAGCTATCTCCCTCAGCGTGATCGGGCGTGCTCATGCTATGGTACATCTATTCCCTTCTCGCGTATAAACTTGTGCATAGAGTTGTTGGTTTGGATTTCCATTGTTGGTAATTCAATCCACCGTTTTTATTATGGAGTGGCTGAAATCGGTAGCGTATGCAGACTGATCTCGCCTGTGCCCTTCTCGAGGCGCTCGTTGCAACACATCGATACGGGCAACCAATGACACAAGAAGGCTTGTTGTCGGTTAATTCGGTCAAATCAGCATCCGTGCTCGGTTAAGCCGAGAAACCGAGAGGCTGCGCTCTGTTGACGAAGTTATCGTTGTAGACGTGTGAGGAGAGATTATATTAACGGAACTCTCCTAAGATTTTATTTGACGGTGGCTGACCTCCCTCTTTCTAGCAGTATTCATACTTTCTGAAGTACTGTCATCAATCTGACTACTATGTATCCAGCAAACGCACTGGGTGTGCAGGCCGGCGCGTAAGCAGTGCGTCAAGTTGTTCTAGACACGACGTGCCGCTGGCGACGACGGTCCGGTCCGCAGTGTTTTCCGTCGTAAATTGATCAACGAGCGTTTCGCCGACATCGATGCTGAGTTCGTAGTACTCGGACTTGTAGCCGAAGCTTCCAGCCATCCCGCAGCACTCTACGTCTGAGGTCCTGACGTCGAACCCGCAGTCCTCGAGAACCGCTAATGTATAAGGTTCGAGGTTGAGCGTGCGCTGTTGGCAGTGACTGTGATAGGCAATCTGCATGTCGTCTCCGTCCGGGAGTGCATTGATATCTGCGCCATTTTCCAGCAGACCGTAGACGTATTCCAGAACCTCATAACTATGGTTTTTCAGAACAGTGTAATTGTCCTTGGGGAGGAGCCGTTCGTACTCCCGGTGAAACATCGCGAGGTCCGAGGGCTCCACGACGACGACGTCGTGGCCCGCAGCGACGGCGGGTGCGAGGGCATCATAGACGTCCTCGGCGTTGGACTGGGCGGTCGCCACCATCCCCTGTGAGAGTGGTGCGCGTCCGCTCTCGCCGGCAGACGGGACGTCGACGCGGACATCGAGCGCCTCGAGGACGCGGATGGCGGCTTTTCCGCGTTCGGTGCGCACGTAGTTTGTGTATGCATCGGGATATAGTGCAACCTGACGGCGTGCCTCTTCGGGATCTACTTGTGGTCCACGGTTCTTGAACCACTCGACGAGGGATTCACGCTCGAACTCCGGAAGTTCACGGCGGCTATCGACGCCGAGAGTCCGCTCCATCAGAGAGCGGGCGGGACCGGCCTGTGCGACCCAGTTCGAAAGCGGTGCGAACGCCGAACCGAGTTTCGCCAGCGTATCGAAGTTCCCGAATAAGCGCTTCTGGAGGTCGACTCCGCCAGGTTCCTCATCAGGAGTAAGTCCTTTTACAAGGAAGTCGAGATCTCCATCCTTTCCGCGGTTGATGCGGTCGCGGACAACAGTATTGATCCATGGGATGTCAATATTCACCGGACACTGATTCACGCATCGACTGCACCCTGTACAGAGATCGTTAAACTCCGCGGCGCTGTCGGCACCGTGAACGCCGGCTTCCCACCCGGTGGCGATACCGCCAGAGTACGTCTCACCACCGAAAGCGTGGCCACCGACATGCTGGAAGTTCGCACACGAGTTCGCGCACGCAGAACACCGGATGCAGTACAGCGTCTCCCGGAGCTGGTCGTCCTCACGCATCTCCATGCGGCCGTTGTCGATGAGTACGAGGTGGAATTCGCGCTCGTCGCCGGAACCAAGTTCATCGTCCACATCGAAGGTCGGTGAATCACCAGGTGGCGTGAAGAGCGAAACGTAAGAGGTGATATCCTGTCCGGTCCCCGACCGGCCGATGAGTTCGACAAACGGCTGGAGATCCTCGACACGTGGAATGATCTTTTCCACGCCTGCGACCGCGACGTGGGTGTCCGTCGCCTGCACGCACTTGCGAGCGTTGCCCTCGCTCGTAACCAATGCAAGTGTACCGGTATCCGCTGTGACGAAGTTCGCCCCGGTCATACCAACTTCGGCGTCCACGAACTTCTCACCGAGATACTCGCGGGCGAACTGCGTCAGTTCCTGGGCGGTTTCGAGGGGTTTCTCCGGCTCGAAATACGCGTTGAACAGCTCCGCGATCTCCTCGCGGGACTTGTGAATGGCCGGTGCGACGATATGCGAGGGCGCCTCGTCGGCGACTTGCAACACGAACTCGGCGAGGTCGGTTTCCCAGACATCCGACCCGCTGGCCTCCAGGGATTCGTTTACCTCGATCTCCTCGCTGGTCATCGACTTCGATTTTACGACGTCGCGGCCGTCGGCGACCTCCGTTACGTATCGGTTCGCGTCGGCAGCGTCGTCAGCGATGTAGACGGTACCGCCGTTAGCTTCGACCGTTTCGGTAACCTGCTTGACGAGTTCGGGGAGGCGTTCGATGGCATCCTCTTTGATGGCGCGGGCTTCGTCTTTGAGTTCCTCGTAGTCCTCGAGATCCGCGGTGGACTCGTAACGGCCGTTGTTGAAGACCTGCGTGTTCTTGTGGACGCTGTCGCCTTCGGTTTCGAGAAGGTGGCGGATGCGTTCAGCTTTCCGTTGGCGGGTATCGACGCTCATCTATCTGTCCTCCAGGAGAACGACGGTGACTTCCACCGGTCCGTGCGCACCCTTTACGAGCGCGCCCATGTCCGCCGTAGCGCTCGGTCCGGTTGCGATGATAGCTTGCCCGGCGTCGCTACGAATATCCTCGGCGAGCCGATCGAACGTCGCGTCCATGTCCGGGAGGACGTCGCTGCCGGCGACGACGGCGACGTGTTCGTCGGCGTAGAGGCTTGCCGGTTCCTCGCCGTCGGGGCCGCCTTGGATAATCACGGACCCGTATTCGGCGATACCGTATCCGGCGGCGGTGACGCCGGTTTTAGCGGCCTCGAGTTCCTCTACCCCAGGATCGGTCTCTACGGCGTCCGGTAGAGAGACGTTCTCGAACGGGAGCGGAGCGCCGACTGCGGGTGTGCTGAGAAGCGGGATCAGCGTGGACTCGAACTGATCCGTACTTGTCCGGACGAGTTCGACCCCGACTTCCTCAAGGGACGATTCGAAGGTCGTGATTGGCTCGGCAGACATAGAACGACAATTTATGAAACAACCTAATGGGTGTTTCCCTCTGTAGGCCCCCTGATAGAATATGTGTATATTTTCGTTATATACTAGACATTCATGGAAGACTATAGTGGATGCTGTAACAAAAAGAAAATGATATACGGTTGGTTACGCGACGCCGAAATACAGCTAAAATCAGTAACTATGCCTGATGTACTCACACTGGCGCTTGTCGGTGTCATTCCGATCGGCGTCGCGTTCGTATTGCTGGCTGGACTTCGGTGGTCAGCGGCCCGCGCAATGGGGGTCGGATGGTTGCTCGCGGGCGGTATCGGACTCACGTACTGGAGTATGGATCCAACATGGCTACTGGCGTCAGCGATCTACGGCGCGTTTCAAGCCGTAGACATCATTCTCATCGTTTTCGGTGCTATCCTCTTGATGAACTACCTCGAAGGGAGCGGTGCTATCGCCACTATCAGGTGGTACTTCGGTCAGATCGAAGAGGATCGGCGAATTCAGGTGTTGCTCATCGGCCTCGGCTTTATGACTATTATTGAAGGCGCGGCAGGGTTCGGTACTCCGGGCGCGCTCGCTGCACCGTTGCTCATTGGTCTTGGATTCCCGCCGTTAGCCGCCGCAGTATTCGGTCTTTACTTCAACGCCCCAAATCCGCCATTCGGTGCGGCCGGGACACCTGTTACCGGCGGGACCGGCGCAGTTATTGAACCGGCTCTGTCCGGCTCGATGAGCGTTAATGAGTTCCTCTCGGCAGTCTCTGCGTGGTCGGGTATTGTCACGGGACTTACGTACGTGTTTTGGGGCTTACTTGGCGTATTCTTCTTAACATACTGGTTTGGTGACGCCAGCGGTGGACGTAGCATTTCAAAGGCTGTGCAGAGCACTCTTCCCATTGCACCATTTGCGCTCCTCCTTGGTGTTGTCACTGGGGGTACACAATTAGTGATCGCGTGGTTCGTCGGACCCGCGCTGCCGGATATCGCTGCCGGATTTGTGGTCCTCGCGGTTGGTCTTCAGCTTGCAAACAACAATATCCTCATTCCCGAGAGCGAGTGGGACTTTCCCGAGGAGTCAAGGTGGAGCGATACATGGCTTGGCGGCCTCGAACTTGATGAGGTATCCCAAGACCAGTCGAAAAAGGAGATGTCCGTGCTGTTAGCGTGGACACCGTACCTACTCGTTGCGCTTGCGCTACTCATCACGCGGTGGCCAGACCTTACTATCAGTGGTGTCGCCGTTCTCGATTGGATCCAGAGTTTCTCTATTAGTCTTGACTCAATTCTTGGTACAGAGCTCGGATACACCCTCCAGTACCTCTATCTTCCAGGAACGATGCCGTTCATCCCTATCGCTATCCTTACCGGGTTCATCCATAAGATGGACACATCCCAAATGGGCATGGCGTGGCGACGCTCGGTTAAGCAGGTTGCTCCCGCTGCACTCACACTCGTTATTGCCGTCTCGATGACCCAAATAATGATCCAGTCACAAACGAATACCGCTGACTTCCTTGGTATGATGGAGGCTCTCAGCCGTGCGTTAGCTATGGGTGCCGGCGGTCTGCTTCCGCTCATTTCACCGTTGATCGGTGCCATCGGTTCGTTCATGACTGGAAGTAATACATCTTCGAACATTCTCTTTAGCGTGCTCCAGTACAATGCCGCTGACACAGTTGGTCTCTCCCGTACAATCGCCGTCAGCCTTCAGAACGTCGGCGGCGGTCTCGGAAATATGGTCTCGGTATTGAACATCGCCGCTATCTGTGGTGTCGTTGGAATCACCGGGCGTGAAGGGGACCTGCTGCGGAAAGCTATCATCCCAATGATTATATTTGCAGTGTTTGCTGGCCTATTCGGAATGTTACTGACGTACATCTTGGTCCCTAGCCTATTCTGATTCCATTTATCTTTGGTTGCTCCGTTGAACGGCCCTTCCTTCTGCGGATTGTATCGTTGATTTCAGGGGATTTGGACGCCGTCTGGCGATATGGGGCGTCTCAAGACCCTCGCACGGACGTTTCGAAACTTTGCCACAAACCACGTAGAGGAACCAGACGTACCCGCCGCGCCGGACGGCGCGGACGGGTACGCCAAATCAACGAAAATCGCGCTCCTTCTGCTCAAAGAGGAGATCAACAAGCCGCTCCGGAAACTCGAAGACTATCTCAACGAGATGCCGGGAATCCTCGATGTGTTCGACCTTGAGAAATCTCCTGATTACTCGTCTTTCAGCGTGTGGGACGGTGAATTTCCAATGCAAGAGTTGCGCCGCCTGCTCCGCCGTTCAGCGGAGCAGGCGGGGCTCTCGGGCACTGCGTCGATTGACGCAAGCGGCTTCCAGCGAGATCAGGCAAGCTCTCACTACCGCAATCGCGTCGGCTACTCGTTCAACGCGATGAAGACGACGCTACTTGTGGATACGGAGTCGCTTGCCATCAGGGACGCACATTTCACGACGAAGAAAGCCTATGACGGGCATATTGGGCTGCAGGTCTTTCGGCGCAATGCCGAAGACCTGCAGGCGTTGCTGGCAGACAAAATGTACTCGTGGAGTGATCTCCGTGAAGCCTGTCGTGCAGCGTTGACACGACCGGTGATCAAACACTGTGAGAAAAATGCACTCAAGAAGGCCCACAACGCCCGAATTGACGACGATGTCTACAACCAGCGGTCAATGAGTGAAACCGTGTTTGCGATGCTGAAAGACGATGGCGACGAGATCCGCTCCCGGAGCTGGCATGGCCAGTTCCGGGAGCTCACACGGAAGTGCATCGTCCATAACCTGACGCAGGCGGCGAGTTAGAGCTCGCCGCCTGCTCTCCTTCTCCGGACGTATTCGGGAGAGGCATCGCCATCGTCCACCTCATACTTCGTGCGGTATCTTGTGAAACTGATGTTTTGCTCAACGCGCAATTCGACTAGGATCGAATCGTCCGATCTCAGAATCCATGGCTAGAGGGTCGTTACCGTTAGAAAATCGAATATCATAAATCCGATGTTGCCGCTGTCTTGCGTTCAACACGGCAACACAAGACGAGTTGCTTCGAATCGCGTCATACGGGAGTCACCGCGGTGGTGAGGCGAAACAGGTGTTTGCGGCACTGCGAGATCTGCCATTCATTACGGATCAGGGTCAGCGCGGTATCATGCTGGATCATTCTGCATTTGGCCAGCTTGCACAGTATCTCGCGGATACGTGTGGATGGTCGGAGTTCGAGTTGCGCATCCGGCTCAAGCATTTCGAAGGGTGGGAGGATCTCGATCTGGAATAGTACAGCAGACCAGTATTTTAGTGAATGAGCCGGTGTCGACGAAGAAGCAAGAGCCCTCGACGATAGAGGTCGGATCAGCTGGCGGCCGGTGAAAATAGGCGCGGTTCAGGACCAACATCACGAACCTCGAGCAACATAGCGAGATGAGACTGCAACAATAACGACCTTGCTTGCCGGACAACACCCCCACCCCGGATTTCAAATGAAATCGGTTCCAGAGGAAGGGGTGGGTTGGTTCGGAAGGGAACTCGGTTGACTGCCTGAGAAGGCCAATTGTGTGGTAGCGAGTTTGTATTGTACGATATTCAGGTTTTAGGTTTCGTGTGGAAACCATCTTACTTTTCGCGTTATTATATATTTTACTATAACGGTAAAGTAGTAGTAGTAGTGAAGCTGTGAAAGACCCAATTTCGAGAGTTAGAACAGCTACCGACCACAGCTCGATGAATCCTAGATGTGTGTTTATATACTCTCTGCTAGAACAGCTACTCTGTTCCTCCTCGGCAAGTTACACGCAACACTTCTCGAACGCCTACGAGAGCAGCACCATGTTCCGAATGACTTCGCATTTGCAGGGCCTCTATCCCGTGATTATCCGACTTCCGTGGTAGCGTTCTCTCTCACGCACTGGCTATACGGCGCTTCTACTCTTCGGAGAATTCATTTGAAATCCGGGGTGGGGGTGTACGTACCACTCTAACCGAACCAGACGATACCAAGATTTCATCTGAAATTCGGTGTGGGGGTGTACGTACCACTCTAACCGAACCAGACGATACCAAGATTTCATCTGAAATTCGGTGTGGGGGTGTACGTACCACTCTAACCGAACCAGACGATACCAAGATTTCATCTGAAATTCGGTGTGGGGGTGTACGTACCACTCTAACCGAACCAGACGATACCAAGATTTCATCTGAAATTCGGTGTGGGGGTGTACGTACCACTCTAACCGAACCAGACGATACCAAGATTTCATCTGAAATTCGGTGTGGGGGTCGGGTAGTCCCTCCAGTTGATCTGTCCACACGAGAAATCATCCGAAATGCGGTGTTACGCAAACGTGTTCTCAGTGCTGATCGCCGAATTTGGTTCGAGAACGAACGAGAGGAATGAGGCCGGTATTCGACTAAATACGCGCGATGGACGGGACCGAGGGAAAGAACTAAGTCGAATTCATTTGAAATCCGGTGTATGGCTTCAAGGGAGGAGCAGACGAATACACTCGGCGATTATGCTGCCGAACACGGGGCCGTTGCCTACTCTCGCTCCAAGTCTCGCGATGATCCGCTTTCTGTCCTTGACGAGGAAGATCCGATTTTTGCCAATGAAGATCTGCTCCGTATCGACCACATCCCGGACCACGACAAAATCGTCGGTCGAAACGACCAGATCGAAACCGTTGCTCGGCGACTCAAACCGACGATCGACGGTGGCTCCGGAAAGGGCACACTCCTCTTGGGCAAGTCCGGCTCCGGCAAGACACTCGTCACTCGGTACGTCAGTCGTGAAGTCGAAGAACGAGGCGCGAGCAATGACGTTCGCATTGGACGTGCAATCATCGACTGTGCCCAACGCCGTTCGGAGGTCCAGACGATCATTCATCTCTCGAAGAGCTTGAACGATTCCGACAAAACGGGTGTGGAGATTCCACAGTCGGGCATCGCGACAGGGGCCTACTACGATCGTTTGTGGACGGTTATTGACAAACTCTACGACGCCGTTATTGTCGTTCTTGACGAAATCGACCGGCTTGCACCCCCTGACGACGCCCAAAATGTCCCTCCAGAGGAGGCGGATGATAGCAAACTTCTGATGCAGTTGTCCCGAGCCGGTGAAGAAAACGATGTTGAGGCCAGCATTACAGTCGTCGGCATCAGTAACGATCTCAAATACGGCGACCGGTTAGACACTCGTGTTGAGAGTTCGTTCGCTCCGGACGAGATCGTGTTTCCAGCGTACGATGCAAACCAACTTGGCGACATTCTGGACCGACGTCGCGACGCCTATCATGACGGTGTCCTCTCGGATGACGTCATCCCGCTATGTTCGGCGTTTTCTGCACAGGAACACGGTGATGCACGACGTGCGATCGACCTCTTTCGGCTCGCCGGCGAGATCGCTCGGGACGACGATGCCGACCACGTCCGTGAAGAACACGTTCGCGCTGCCAACGATGATGCCGAAGTGACACGGATTCAGGATCTTATCCGCGGGTGTCCGACGCAGGCGAAGGTTGCAATTGCCGCGCTCGCTGCGATGGACGAATACACGAACCAGTCTCATTTCAAAGCAACCGAAATGTATCAAGTCTATCGCGAATTCGCCGAAGCGATCGATACGAATGTCCTCGGGCAGAAGCGAATCACCGACCAACTCCGGGAGTACGAGACGCTGAAAATCATCGACATGACCCGAACGAGTGACGGATATCGAGAGGGAACGTACCTTCAGCTCTCACTGTTGGACGAGGCGAGTCTCTTGCTTCAATCGATCGGCCTCGATGATCGATGCTCAGAGATTCCTATCGATTCCCGAATGCGCCAACGGCTCATCGATATTGTCGGCCGCTAGATCTGGAAGGCCGGTGTTCCTCTCGATTGTTCCGTTCGATCACTGGCGCTACCTTCCAGACTACCCCGAGTCGCTAGCCGTTCCCTTCAGAGCCTGATTAACCAACATAACCGCCTATTCCCTCTATCTGTTGGTTAATAACACACCACATTTCCAGTGAACACCCCTCGTTACGAGTGAGTTCGAAACCAAAGACAGCGACACGGTGCAAGGCATCGGTCGCCCAGTCACCGAAGTATCCTACTCGGAACCAGACGGTGTCTCGGACGGGACGGCAACGCTGTCTGCCAGCTCGACCAAATCATAGACGTGAATCCCGGTTTTGAACCAGAGGATTCGATCGGCTGTCCGTCCGAACTCTTCACTCGCACAATCCAGGCGCTCTGACACGGCCAACACGAAATTGTCGGCCTCCACCTTTCGAATCTTCTCCAGCTTCGCGTCTAGATACTCGGGTGTCCAGAACCCGACGATCTCGAGAATCGCCCGTCGACCGTCGGGGTGTTCAATCGCAAAGTCGGGGATCATCACTTCGGCACCGAGGTCGAAGATGTCATCCTCACGGACGAGCTCCCATTCCGTATTCGAGCGCTCCCATTTCTGCGCGAGCGTACGTTCGACGTCGCTATCGAACTGATCCCCGGCACTGTAGTGCGAATCGAGGTTCTCAGTGTGGTCGAGTGTGAACGCTTGCGTCTCGCCGGTCGTTTCGTCGACGAGAATCTCGGCGGTCATCTCCCAGCGGTTACAGAGCGGCAACGCTGGCAGGAAGTTCGCCATGCGAATCCCGTACTTTTGTGATTTCGAGAAGAGTGACGCCGGCCCATCCAGTATGGCCTCGTAGCCAGCGGCCTGATCCGTACTCCCAACACGTTCGCCGTCGGCGTCGATGGGATAGATGCGGTGCATCAGCCCGAACAGCTTCACATAGCTGAACACCGTCCCGAAATGATCCCAGACGCGAATCCGCATCTCGGTGGCGTCGTAAAGCACTGCCTGAGCGAGCGCGAGATTGTACCGCGTCAACAGCCAGTCTGCGGTGAGATCCGTGTGTTCGTACTCCGCGTCGCTGCTGCCGGTCAACGCGGTCGTCGACGTCGACGAGTCGCCATCAGTCGCGTACTGGTCGGCGGTTCGCGTCCCGATCCGAACAAGCCGCTTGTTGTCCTCCAGGTCGGCGTACATTCCGCGATAGCACTCTTCCAGTGAGATCCCTAACTCGTCGGCGACCCCGCTATACACCTCCAATTTCTGTGTATCCTCGCCGAGGGTGGGCTGACGTACGATCGGATATCGCGCGTTGGCTTTCTCGAACAGTCGTTGGCGGATCTCGTGGGGATCGACCGGGGCGACGACCTCGAACTCGCACTCGTCTTTCAGAAGCTTCGCGAGTCCCTGGACGATTTTGTAGTCGGTATCCGCGACGGTCAGCTCGTCAATTGCGTCTTCGAGGTCGCCTTTTGGCTCATCGAGATGGCTCTCGAACAGTTGGATGAGCTCTCCTGCCGTCTCACGATAGCGCCCATCAGTCGGATCGATAAACAACGGGCTGATTTCCTTGTCGGTCGTGCGTGACCGTGCGAGATTCGCGGTCAGCACTACGCACTCACCCCCTCACGGCGGCGCTGTGAGACGTACGTCTCCATCGTGTCGTCCGTGATAATCTCGTAGAGCCGTGCCGGCTGGCGGTCATCGGTGGGCCGCAGGATGCGCCCGAGCCGTTGCGCGTACTGGCGTTTCGAGGCGCTCCCCGAGAGGATGATACCGACGTTTGCCGCCGGCACGTCGATGCCCTCATCGAGGACCTGGGACGTGACGAGCATCGAGTATTCGCCCGTGCGGAACCGCTCCAGAATTTCGGTGCGTTCGTCGGTCTTGGTCTGGTGGGTGATACAGGGGACGATGAACTCCCGAGAGATGTCGTAGGCGAAGTCGTTGTTGGCGGTGAAAATGATCGCGCGGTCGTCGTGATGGCGCTTGATGAGATTGTCGAGCGTGTCGAGTTTCTTCTCCGCTGTTCGGGCGATCCGCTCGGCCCGCTGCTTGGCGATGAGCGCCCGTCGGCCTTGTGGATCGTAGGAGGTGCGCTTGAGGAATTCCGCGTAGCCTTCCTCTTTCCAGAGATCGAACTCGTGGCTGTCGACGTAGTCGCGGTAGATCTGATACTCTTCGTCGTATGTCTCGCGCTCGTCGGCCATGAGCTCGACCGACATGCGGATCGTTTCGTATTCGCTCAGGTATTCGCCGGCGAGTTCGTCGACGTCCTCTCGGTAGACGATCGGGCCGAGGAGGTCCTCGAGGAGTTCGTGCTTGCCGTCGGGCCGCTCATAGGTCGCCGTAAGGCCGAGGCGATACGGTGCGATCATCATCTCGGGGATTAGCTTGTAGGTCGGAGCTGGCAGGTGGTGTTCTTCGTCAACGACGAGTAGGCCAAACCGGTCGCCGTACTCGTTGACGTAGCGATAGGCGCTGTCATAGGTGGTGACCGTGATCGTGGTGACATCGTGGCTGCCGCCGCCGAGCACGCCGATCGGCTCGGAGAGCTGGTCGCCGAAGGCGTTGGTGAGCGTGGCGTGCCACTGGTTCATCAGGTCGATCGTCGGCGTCACGACGAGCGCGCTGACGCCAGCGTCGGCGATCGCCTGTAGGCCGAGAAACGTCTTCCCGCTCCCCGTCGGGAGGACGACACTCCCCCGGCGGCCGTGGTCGATCCAGGCGTCGAGCGCAGCCTGCTGATAGTCGCGCGGTTCGATGTGGAGCGCCGGGGTGAGTTCGAGGTCGGGATAGGCGCGGGCGGCGTCTTCGAGAGCGTGAGCGAAGCCGTCTTGCAGCGTTGATTGCTCGTTTTCGTCCGCCCAAGCGCCCGCCCATTCGAGGAGCGGTCGATACCGATACGCCTGGGCGCGGTACTCGTCGACGCGGTCGTCCCACTCCGCATACGGAGTGTCGTCGGAGGCATCATGGAGCAGGAGGGTGCCGTCGTCGAACTCGAGTCGCATTCAGTATCAGAATGGATGAGTTCGGACGGATTTAATCTGTGGATTGTCCGGGGGTCGGTGAGACGTGGCGCTGTCTGTCTCTGGGGAGGATGGTTCGAGCACGGACGCACGGCTATCAGCGGTCGAGCCAGTACTGCCAGTCTGCGATCGCCTGTTCCGTGTTGTTGCTGGCATCGACGGGCGCTAATTGCTCTAATGGCACGCCAAATGTTCTGTCCATCCACTCCACCGTTACGAACATCTGGCTGAGCGTTGGCTCAGTCGGGGATATTTCGATAACGCGTACCGTTTCGCCCAGATTCAGGGGCGATTCCGCTCGCTCGATGACACACCGCGCTTCGAAGGGAAAGTCCATCGTGTCGCCCAGATACGCGTGCCAGCCCATCGCCTGCTCTTCAGCACTGTACGTATCGACGATGATCCGCATCTCGATGCGTTCGTCTCGCTCTTCGTCTCTCTCGGCTCGTGGCATATCCATCAGTACGCATTCTGTTCGTAAGATACTCTGGACAGCCGGATCTACCCATCGACCTATCGAAGGCTTGCTCGATTGTGACTGCAGAACTCCTGGCCTGAGTCGCCGGACAAGATTAACCAACAGTAGGTATCAAACCCGTTCACTGTTGGTTAATTCGATGGGGCGGAGATGTGTGATGACGTATAGAGGCCTCTCACGGCGTGACACCAGCTGATAGGGGCTACTCATTGTCATGTGCCCAGGACGTGTGTCAGCAGCCAGTCGGCGTTCGACGTCGTCGATCCAATAGCGTCCTGCGCTATGGCAATTCGGAGCCGCAGTTCGGACAGAAGGTTTCGTCGCCGTCCAGCAGAGAGAGGCACTCGACGCAGAGACGGTTGCTCGGAGCGGTGGCGATATCCTCCAGAAAGTCCATCGCAGTCTGTGACGCGGCACCCGGCCGATAGCCGTCAGCGTAGCCCGGCAGTGTCGAGGCCCATTGGACAGTCCCCTCATCATCGACGACCGCGACCTTCCCAGCGATGTCGAGTTTCCCGTAGCGTTTGAACGCCTCTGACGGTGTCTGATCGATGGCCTGGTTCAACGCACGGTTGCGTTTGAGGTCGCGCTCGTAGACCTCTTCGGGCGTCAGGGATCGTACGTCGCCTGGGAAGTCTGTGATCGGCCCGTGCTGCTCGTCGATCCGGTCGATCTCGACTGCGATGCGGTGCTCGTCGTGTAGCGTTCGCAAGAGCCGGAGCGCGTGGTCGTGCCATTCTCGGACGTCCGCATCGGCATAGTAGCGGAGGATCATGTGTTCTGCTCAGTGTTTTCTGCGGCTGCGATGCGATCTGAGAGGCTTTGCGCGAGCCACTCGTTAGCGAGTTCGCTCGCATGGTCGACCATCTCTTGATGGCTCATCCCCTCGGTTTCGAAGGATTTGTAGACGTACCATCGTTCCGCGCTTGGCTCAAAGACGATCACGTGTGTCTTCGCTTCTATATCCAGCAGGAACGCTTCGATCGTGCCGGGGGATGATCCCGGAAACCCCATGGCTCCGTGAATTTTCGGGTTATCGCTCTCGCCAATCTGCTTCACGATGTCGTCGGTAATGGGGTGGCCCGGAAGCGACGAGAGGAACGACGGCGATGTTCCTGAACCATCGGTCATATGTGACGATTCGTAGAGAAATACCTTGAACCCGTGGACTCACTCGTCTCTTCTGCTGGGCCTCCTCTCCTTCACTGTAATCAAAAAAGTGACCATCATCCTTCGATGACAAGTCGGTCTGTGATCTCTGTGTCAGTCATAGTCTTCGTTGCGCTATCGATCTTCAAACTGCTCGAGTAACTCCTCCAGCATCGGCCGGAGCTTGTACTTTTGAGAGTGTTCATCCCGGAGGTCCTGTACGTAGCCCCGCCACTCGTCGAGTTCGTCCGCAGCGTCGGCCGCGTTTCCGGCGATCTCTAGCCAGTCTACGGCGTGTCGATACCGCTGTGATTTCCCCTCCTCGATGATCGGTTCGGCCTGTGCCTTGCAGGCGTCGATCGTCCACTGCGGGCGCTCCTCGAAGACGGTGTCGGCGACAGGCTCGACCACCGTGTCATCCGAGAACCGATCCGCGATGGCGATAGCCTCGTCGTACCGTTCCGCGTACAGGAAGATCTCGATATGTCGGTGCGCACTCCGCTGGGTCGTGTCTCGGTCCGCAAGTGTCTCCAGTAGTTCCTCGCGAACAGCCGGCCAGTCCTCGACGGCGAGTTCCTCTGTCGCCTGGTAAGCCGCAAGCGTGGGTGCGGCTTCGAACGCGGCGGCGGCCGCCTCCAGCGCGATGTCGTGGTCGTCCATACTGCTGGCTCGGTCGCGAAGCCACTCGGCCAACTCGGCTTTCCCGCTGCCATCCAGGGTCACTCCGTGCTGGGCTATCTCCAGGGCTGCCTGTGGTCGGTCGTGATTCCGGAGTGCTCTGGCCAGCATGAGTGCGTCATCCGGTGAGTGTAGGTTCTGCTGGCCGTACTCGATCACCTCGTCGATACGGTCATCCGCAACGAGCATCGTGACGTATGCGTCGACCAAGTCGGCGGCCGCCGCCAGATTCAGGTACTCCTCGATGCGGCCTTGGCGTTCGAGCACGTTGAGGTAGGCTCTGATGCACTCCTCAGCGTACCAGGGCGGCTCTGCCTCCCAAAGGTCTACATTTCTGTCACCAGGTGTCATCGCCTGCTGGATCGGGTCGAAGTCCCAGCCACGCTGGATGACCGCAAGGGCGACGTTGTAAGGAGGCCGGTCCGTATAGCTACTCATCTCATTCTCCCAGGTTCGGAGTCTCGCCTCCCAGTCATCGCGCTCTGGGTCCGCGAGGTCGGCTGTAAGCAGCGCTTCGGCCAAGGCGGTGTCGACCTCGTCGAAAAACTCGAAGATGGCCTGTGAATCGTCGTACGAGAGCGCGAGCCACTCGCGGTCCATCAGTTCGTCTGCGAGCGGGTCGAGGATATCCAGTGCCGTCTCGCCGTTGCCGGCGTCGATGGCGGCCCACGCTTGATCGAGCAGCTCCCCAAGCTCCTCGACGTCGGTTTCGACTGTCGCATACGGATCGTGGGTTTGACCGCCGCGCTCGCGTGGAGGCTGGAGGACATACTGAACGTGCCGTCGAATTGAGTCTCGGTTGATGTTTGGACGCTGATCGGTGGTGTCGGCTGTGTCTTCTGACTGGGCTGTCTCGAGTTGAGATTCAATCCACTCTGCGAGGTCGGGCCGGCGCTCGACGAGGGCAACGAGCAGGTCCCGGAGTTCCGCTGGATCTGTGTCGGCGACCAGTTCGGAGATAGGTGGGCGCTGACTGATTTCGTCAGGGTCGTGGATGTACGTCAGGAGGACGGCCACACGATGCTTGCAGACCCCACCGTGATCGTACGGGCAGGAGCACCTCGTGTCGACGACACCGGTCTCATCGAGTTCGATCTGTACCTGATAGGGCTGGTACTGACTGCCCTCGACCGCCGCTCGCAGGAGGCTGCCACGGCGCGTAATCTCGTTGACGGCACCGCGCTCGTAGTAGTCCTCGCCCCGATCGTATGACTGTGGTCGTGCGAGGTTGCGGATGGTTGTTTCGGTTATGGTCGGTGCCTGTTCCATCGGTAGCCCGCTTTACGGTGTCTCCCGATAGAAAAGCTGGGTCAGCGTCAGTATCGAGAGCCCTTCGACAGTAGACTGGGTTCGGACTCAACGACGGGTCGTCTCAGTCATCGCCAACAGCTCGTCGATGAATGCAGCGAAGAGTGATTCGGGATTGCGCTCTGGGTCGTTCGGTGGTTCCTTCCAGAACTCGACGTTGAACTCTTGCGCTGCCGTTGCCGATCCTTCTGTGGCGATCACCATGAGAATCGCCTGCTGATAGATCACAATCGTTCGCTGGTCGTCGACCTCGAGATGTTCGATCCCAGCTGCTGCAAGCGCCGTGCGGAGATCCATCGGCTCGGCCAACACATAGTGTTCGACCGGCGTATCGTCACCCGTCATAGCAGTCACTACCGCCCGTCAGTACAAGTATGCCCGTCCCTCGTGTTCGCTTGCAGTTCTAGAGTATGGTTCGTTATCGATAGAGATCGCGAGTACAGCCCTCCATCCTTCGTGATCCATCGCTCTCTTGGTACCCGTGGAGTTACACGAGTGGCGACGGAACAACGACTATGGACCAGACACCCGAAGCGTTCCGTGCTGCGCTGTCGTCGGGTGATACCGAGCGTGTGAATCGGGCCATCGGCGAGGTCGAGGACATGGACCTCGAGGAACGGGCCGCCCTGTTCGACGACTGCTTTGAGCTGTGTCGTGATCTGTTCGAGAGCGATGACGGCTATCAACGGCAGTCCGTGATTCGCTTTGCGGTCGCGCTGTACCCACGCCTTGCCGTTCGGACGGTCGGGGCCGCCATCACCGACGACGCGTTACCTGGCGAGTGGACACTCGACGACATCGCGACGCATCGCAGCCAGCTGCGGGCGATCTATCTGGCGGCGCTCGTCGACGACGATGGGCGAGGCCGACGGGCCGCCGCCAAGGCGCTCAAGGACTTGGCGTTGTCAGCCGAGATGATCGAGGCCGACGATGAACTCCAAACGATGATCGAGGAGTTAGGAGCGCTTGCGGAGAAGCACGGTGACGACGCCCCACAGAAACATATCGAAGCGGCCTACGAGAACGTCGCTTTTCACGCAGAGCAGCCTGGGTCGTTGCTTCCCGACGGACTTCAAGACGCGCTTGCACAGGATCTGTCTCGCGGTGATCGGTGATCCCTCATAGGGTCTGTCCTGCGGGACTCGGGTTGCCGTACTTGTCGAACTTCAGATAATAGCTGGATTTGATCCAGTTGCTGTCCTCCGTTTGATTAACCAACGCTGTCGGCTACTTGCCTCCACTGTTGGTTAAGAAGACTCAGCGCAATCGGGTTCTTGGCCTGATTCGGTGATGGGATACGCGTAGCCGTGGAGTCCAACCGTCGTTGCCACTCGCACCCGCGTCGTCTCACCTGGTTCGACGTCGGCGACGTGGAGTGTCTCCTCAGCCGGTGTGTACGCCCGATACAGGCCATGACGATCCGGTTGTGGGCTCCGGTCGTCAACTGTCACGGTGTATTCTTCGCCTGGTGAGAACGAGTGCTGCCAGCGCCGCCACCACTTCTCGCTGGCTGCCAGCGCGATCGCAACCAGATTGTTGCCTGCATGCACCAAGATCGCCAGCCACCAGAGCCCTATCAGCCACAGATACAGGCTCAACAATCCGCTGACGAACACCGGGAGGGTTCCCCGGCGGTAGCGGCGTGGATTCCGGGTATGGAGGAACGCCCACAGGACTGACCCAGCGACCAACAGTGGGAGTTGAGCGACGCCCAAGGTTACCGCCAGCAGATATGGGCCGCCGCGAAACGTGAGTTCCTCGACCACCGGCGCGATCACGACGGCGCGGACGCCTCGTCGTGTTGTTCGACGCCACCACTTGCGTTCCCAGTCGAGTCGGTCCTTGAGATCCGCAACCGTGTACGACTCTGTCTCTCTCAAGTCGCCTTGGTGATCGCTGTCGAGCGACGCGAACCAGCCGAACGGATGCGTGCCTGTGAGTTTGACAGTCCAGTATTTGCACCGGTGGATGACGCGTTCGAGACCAAGGCTGACGATAGTGAGTATGGCCCACGCTGCAAGGAGCCGTGCTGGGTAGACGACCTGTGTTCCCGTTATGCTCGGAACCGAAATACTCGGTCCGAATCCCATATCCAACATAGTGGCACCGTACCTGATAAATACAGTGAGGGAACCCCTTCGAAAGCCCTCGGCCGTTCAGCATCCCGCGACCGCGCGAGACTGCGTCTCGCTGGCCCTCGTTCGCTGCGCTCACGAGAACGCCGCTGCGCGTCTCGCTCCTTCGTCGCTCGGTGCTTGCGGGGTCGGGGGACGACCGAGTCGTCCTCGCCCTTTCTGAGTCCACCAGGAGATCGGTTGGTTCCTCGAGTGTCGGAATCGGTTAGCTAGGTGGGTCGTCGCGGCCCGCCCCGCGCGCCGCTGCCGCCCTCCGCATCGCTCGCGACCGACCATTCCGGGCGTGCGGGCGCTCTCCGCACCGCCCGCGCCCGTTCCGGGCTAAAGTGAATCTGGTCTCGACGCCAGCATTAAGCGCGTTTTCGGTTGCGCCCCTCGCGGGCTTTCGCGTTCCAGCGCTTTGGGCCGCCTGCGCTGGCGCGCGCCACACCGCGGCGCGCGTGCTCGGCGACCGTCGCCCTGGACACGGACCCGCAGTCCGGGCCGGACGCGAGAAACGGCTTAAAGCTGGCCGCTCGCTCCGGGCGGGTCGGCGCGCGGTGCTGGATGGTCGGACGTCTCGGGCGCGCTCTCGCTCGCGCCCAAGGGCGCTCGCGAAGGCGCGATCGAGAGCGCGCAGACGAGTCTGTCGGGTTGTCGTCGTCGAGGAAATCCGCGATGTTGTAGCATCGCGGTGTCGGGCGCGTGAGCGCCTTCAGGTTCGGTGCAAGAACCAATGTCAAGTACGAGCTTTGTACGGTATGAATCTTCGGTCGAACAGGCATCCGAGAACAATGAGGCGTCCGAGAAGTCGGTCGTCGAGCGAGAGCCAGCGGCCCGGTCGGCGTGCCCGGAGTGTGAAGGACGAGTTGTGACCCACGATGAGGAGTCATTCTGTGCGGACTGTGGCCTGGTCGTCGCGGCCGAGTGGGTCGATCGGAGCCCGACGCTGGGCGATCTGGGGCTGGTCGGGAACGCTGAGCAGAGCATCGAGACGGTGGACCCGCTGCGGACGGACAAGGGCCTCCACACGAAGATCACGAAGAGTACTGACGGACACGGCAATCCACTCAGTACCAAGCGGTGGCAGAAGTTCCAGCGCCTCCGGAAGTGGCACAAGCGCTACCAGTTCGGCGAGGGTCGCAAGCGGACGAAGCGGCTCAACGAGGGGCTGCGCGATATCGAGATGATCGGCGGAAACCTGGGGATGCCGGGGCACGTCGTCAAGACGGCGGCACGATACCTCCGACGCGCCTCAGAGGCGCGGTTGGCCGGCGGGCGGATGGCCTGGGAGGCACTCGCGGGCGGGGCCATGCTCCTCGCAGCGCGCGAGTCGCGGATTGAGCGCGAGGCAATCGACGTCGACGTGGCGACCTACACGAAGGCACCTCACGAGCGGGTGTGTGCTGCGGCGCGGAAGATTCGGTGTGAACTCGGGGTCGACACTGTCCCCGTTACCCGACCGAACGCGGTGATGGCGGTCGTGGACGCACTCGATGACGACGCCATTCCGGCGAGTGCAGCCGTGCGGACGTGGCGGCTGGCACACCACCTCATGAAGCTGGGCGATCAAGAGCCGGTCGGGTCGGGGACGTCGCGGCTCACCATCGCGGCGGCGGCACTCTATGGTGCGGATCGGTTGACGCCCCAGAAGCATCTCACCCAGGGGCAGGTCGCGGAGGCGACCAGTACGGTCCTAGAGACATCGATGAGCCGGATCAGTCGGTACAACTGCGAGCTCGTCGACGCCTACGAGGCCCGACACGGAACCAAAGACCCGGGTGTTATCCTCGACCAGGAGCCGGACACCCTGCACTGAGCGAACTCCTCCCTCGTTTTTTTCTTGCGACCACCGCCCAGTAGACGCCCCACCTCCCCACCCTCCGCTCCCGGCCTCCCTCCGGTCGGCCGGCAGCCACAACCTGATAGCGTTATACAGGGGATCTACTACTGCATTATCCCCGTGCCTACACCGTTCAGTACAGGGCTTTCGACGAGTGGTATTCCCATTCCGACCCGGTCTTGACCGTCCATCGATGACCACTTTCACTAGGGTTAACCGACCTTTTTAGCCAGCTACTGTCAATATATGATTGTGACTTTGTACCAAATTTCGTATGACCTTCAAAGTCCAGGACAGGATTACGGAGAACTCCATGACGCAATCAAATCACTTGGCGACTACTGCCATATACTGGAATCAACATGGTTGGTTGAAGCCTCAGACACGTCGTCAAGTGATATTCGAGATGAGCTACAAGAACACATTGATTCAAATGATCGTCTAATGGTTACTAGACCGCGAAGCGGCTGGGCAACTACGTTTTCAAGCGATTGTACTGATTGGATGCACGACAATCTATAAACTACTCGGCTTTGCACGTTGAGAATCTAACACTTTATAGACCGAAAATGGCAGCTAAGACGGTGTTCAAACGGAACGGAGAGTTTCAGTCGGTCGCTCTAAGCTCTCCGCTGGCGGATCAAACAGCGTGAAGGTCGTCTCCAACGTCTCCAATGACTTCTCGTTTCTGTTGAGTTGGTTCGTGAATCCCGTGTAGAACGCTTCTTGCGCCGCTTTCGATAGTTATATTGTCAATACGACAACGTGCAAAGCTGAGTAAACTAGCGTCTGAGGGTGTCATAGAACAGTTCTCATACCAGAGAGCAGGGTGAACGCTGAGGTGGTATGAGCCCAGCGACCCTGCAAGATAATCCTACGGTAGAGACGTTCTTCAATGCCGTGGAGACGGAGACGCT
>NZ_JANJYH010000018.1 GCF_024609245.1 Haloarchaeobius sp. FL176 | reverse complement strand
TGAGCCGACGCATAATCCGAGATGAGGAGTCCTTGTCGTGCACAGACTGGACTTCCTCATTCCTTCCGAAAGATGCCTCGATAAGCCGCCGCTATCACGCGTTTTCTCGCTTAACTAAAGACGGATGCACAGAGAGTTTCCTCGGTCCACAAGACATGGGATGCTCGACTGGATACAGGTCTCTATGGTCAGCGTAGTCAGAACGGAACGGTGAACTCCCAGGTTAAGCGCAGGGGAAACAGTTTCGAGAACTCACCATCGCCTGCCTTGCTCACAATCCCGACCAATCACTCTAAACGGTAGATGTAGGTTCGACAAGTATCGGAGTAGGATCTCTCTTTTTCCTGGTGTTGTTCTATCTATCCTGCTGAGACTGGGAAATTCGGTACTACTCGCTACTGGTTCGTTGTTCCACGTACTCGCGCGTCTCTCCGTGCAACACGTATTCCACCTGCTGGAGCTCGTCGATCGACCCCGAACCGGTGACGAACATCGCCGTCCGCAGCTCGGCGATCAGGTCCTCGACTCGTTCGATGACAGCGTCTGGCCCGTCTGTAGCTGGCTTCAGGAACGGTTTCGCCAATCCGCCGGCACGGGCACCCAGCGAAATCGCTTTTGCCACATCCAATCCCGTTCGTACACCACCACTCGCAATTACGCAGTCGTGTTCGGCAACACACTCGATCGTGCTTGCAGCGGTTGGAATACCCCATTCTCGGAACAGAGTGCCGATTCGTTTCTGTCGTGGCGCGTTCGCGGCCGCTGCGCGATAGGCTTCGATCCCGGACCACGTCGTGCCGCCTTTTCCAGCGACGTCGATCGCGTCAACGCCTGCCGCAGTCAGCTCTCGGGCAGTCTCCCCGGAAATTCCGTTGCCCGTTTCCTTGACGATAATCGGAACCGAGAGTGCCTCAGACACTCGTTCGATCGCAGCTACACAGTTCCGGCCATTGACATCGCCTTCAGGTTGGGTGGCTTCCTGGAGGAAGTTCAGGTGGACTGCGAGCGCGTCGGCATCGATCATCTCGACTGCCTGCTCGACCATTTCGATGTCGTACTCTCGGAGCTGTGCAGCACCGAGGTTCCCGTAGATGAACGCATCGGGAGCGACATCGCGGACGACTGTGTACGATTCGAGGACGCGTTCGTCGTCGAGTTCGAGGCCTGCTCGCTGGCTACCGAGACCCATGGCGATACCGGTCTCGCTGGCGGCCCGGGCCAGTGCCCGATTAATCTCTGTCGTATTGTGGTGCCCGCCAGTCATGCTCTCGATGAAGATCGGGGCAGATAGGTTGTGACCCAGGAAGTCGATGGAGGGGTCGATTGCGTCGTAATCGAGTTCCGGAAGCGCGTTATGGATGAGTCGGACGTCGTCGAAGCCCGTACCTGTCGTTTCGACATCCCGCTCCTGAACGATTTGAAGGTGGTCGTCTTTTCGGTCTTCAGTCTCCGAGGAGTCCTGCGCCGTCATTAGTCGAGTTTGTACAAGAGATGGGAAAACAATACTGTTGTATCGACTCGGCTCCCTCCTAACGATTCTTGCAATGACAACATGCTGGGATCGCTATGCGTCTGTACCCAACATTGCGCTGCTATACAGCATGCATTGACAGAGCTGCCAGTGATAAGTTCGCACCAACTACCGGACGGTTGTTGCAGCAGCAGCAGCGAAATGAGTATATATTAATAGATCTATGGAAATCTAGTTGGGCCAATTAGTTTGTTATATGAATTAAAATGGTGGCACGACTATGTTTTATTTTGGTTGGTTGGGCTATTCATGCCCTCGAAATAGGTTTTGAATACTCCGAATCGGTGTTGCCTGGCGGGCAACCATCTCGGGATTTAAGTAGGTAGATGGTTTAAGAGTGGGTAGTAGCAGCCAGATAGCAGGGTTACGAAGGAAACCGGTGCTCGTGTCGTTGGAGTGCGTCCACGACAGAATTTGGGCCTCTCACGGCAAGGACCAGGGTTCGAATCCCTGACGGACCACTTCTCACGACGTGAGTCACCGAGCAACAGCGAGCCGTCTACCCGACCCGGGTCTGACGGCTGACAGGGGCATCGCTCAGCGCTGTCCAGATTCGGCTGGCCAAGCTCGCCCCGGGACGTCTAAGGGCCAGGCTGACGCCTCACGCGGCTGTACTGTTGCTCTGCATCGCCCGCGTGAGGACACCAACTTCGTCGTCGCTGAAGCTGGTGTAGTAGAGCCGCATCTCGTAGATACGGCCGTCGATGTTCTGCCCGATGCCGTACGGGTCGGAGTCCGCACCGAGGATGACGTCACCCAGTGCGACATCGCGGTCGAGCGGGACCGACCCGACCCGTTGGCCGTTGCGGTAGAGCACCATCTGGTCCCCGTCGAACGTGCCGATCAGCACCTGCGGTTCGCCCTCGTCGATGTTCCCGGTGTAGAGCGTCCCGCTCGGCGGATTGTTGTATCCGATGGTGTACCTCATCCGGTGGGGATCGACATGGTTACCGTCGGTCTCCATGTACCACGCGAACCCGCCTTCCTGGTGTTCGATGAGGTTCTGGATGCTGTTGGCACCACCGTCTTTCCGGTAATGAATGGCGATGGTGAGCTCGTCGACACTGGCCGGGCCGTCCACGGAGAGGTCGCCGATGTTGACGTGGGTGCCGCTCGTTCCATCGAAGTCGAGCGCGGTCCCGGTGTCGTCGCTGACGCGCGACCAACCCTTGAACGCCTCGCCGTCGTTCCCGTTTCCGGACCGGTCGACGACGGTACTCCCGGTTCCCTGGTCGAAGGTGTAGTACGAGATGAGGTCGCCGACATCCTCCCGACTGTCCACCTGTCTGTTCACGAGTACCGTCTGGTCGCCGTCGCGAGAGACGACGGTGATCCTATCGTCCGGCGCGGTCGGTAGGAGCACCGTCTTCCCGGCCTCGTCGCTGTCGAACGACGCGACGGACTGGCCGTTCAGTTCGACGACGACGTCCTCGCCGATGCCGACCGCCGTCATCTCGAGGCCGGCCGGCGTCTCCGTGTACTCGAACGCGGCCTCGGCTGTCGGCGCACCCTGGCCCGCACTGAGGTCCAGCACGAAGACGCCAACGCCCGCGGCCGCGACGAGGGCCAGCGCGACGAGTAACAGCGTTCCAATCGGCGATGTGGCCCCCTGCTCGTCGGTCGCGTTCCCCCTCATGACGTACGCCATTCGTGGTTGCGACGTGATTTATTTCTGTTGACAGACGGGTGGCCGGTTGCCCCCAGCGACGTACAGATGTCACCGGGTGCGGCCCCCACTGGTCAGCAAGGAGCGACCGCTCACGAGTGACGAGCGTGACCGAGACCGGTCACACAGACAACCGCCGTGCGATATCGATAGCCGAAACAGAAACGCAGGCCGGGTCAGTTCCCGAACATCGAGCGCGACATTAGAAGAACGGCTACCCCAGTGGGGTGGCCATTCAAATCAGTTCAGAGCTGTCGAACGTCTCATCACGCTCGTACTCGATGACTTTCAACAGAGCGTTCAAGAACTCTGTCTCGTTGTGATCATCTACGTTTCGAAGCGCATCTCGCACACGCTCTCGGGTGTCGTCATCTTTGGGTACATTCAGCCCGTTCATAAGATGGATTCGAGTTGCTCATTGAAGTACTTCCTCCCCATACCAGCGGTCATCTTGATAATCATCGTTGTGAATGAGAGTGGCATGAATAAATTCACAAGGAGGTGATTTCACCCTTACCGTCGGTGAACTGGCTGTTAAGTAGACGTGCTTCCTGACCGGTTAATTCAATCGACTATCGATGAAATCTCGTGAGGCGTTTCCGTGACACTCTCTCAGAACTGGGTTTATGTACAAGTCAGGGAGTATTCACGTACCAACCAAGACTCATGTTCAACGACGCTATCACGACCGAATCCGTGCTTCTTGATGGTGACACGGACGGTGAGAGCGGTGTTATTGACCTGTCGCTGACCGAATCCGGTGACATTACTGGTGACGTGACCGGTGATGTTGAACCGTCAGAGACAGCCGAAGAATCCCTCGGACAGGTAACTGGTTCTCAACCCCCGCAATTCGATGAATTCCGCGGGGAGACTCGTGATGGCGTTTCGGTGATGTTGGAAAAAGTAATCACGTCAACGGAATTCGATGGCAGGGACGGGACTGCCCAGGTAACCGGGATCACTCCGTCTGTTGTTGTGTTCGACTCAGCTCCGGACGACGCGTTTGTTGGAGAAGACGTCACGATCGAATTTGATGTGATGAATTTCCGTACTCCGAATACGTGGTTTCCGCAACCGGACGACACACCGCTGTTGGACCGCGATGAGTTCTCGATTCAATCACACCGAGTGGACGGGTTCGAAGAGCGAATGCAGCAAATCAAAGAATACAGACGGTCACTACGCACTGCGACGGTTACGCTGACGCACTCCGTTAACGGCCCGGTAGACATTCAATTCGATCACGCGTCGTGTACTCTTCAACCCGCGATGTGGTTGATAGCGTTCGTTCAAGGCGTATTCCCCGCACCGGTTCGAGCTCGAATCACTGCGGTTGATGGGGACGCGGTGCCGTGGACATACGAGCGGTGGATGACGACATGGCGTGATGATATCGGTCATGCCTTCTCTGGTGGTCGGATTGACGGTGCGAACGACGTGCGGGTGTTCCTCGATCACGGATATGACCGGTTTGTTGAGCGAGCGGACCAGTACCGGTACAAGCGGTGTATTTCGTGGTATCTCGATGCGATGCTGCGTGACCGGACGGTGAATTCTCGGATCGCGTCGATTGCGGCCGGGATGGAAGTTCTGGCTGAACGGTACGCAGCGCACGACGAGACTGTGGGGAGCACCACGGCTGACAAGATCCGGAATTTAGTCACGTCGCTTGATGTTGATGTGATTGATCTTGCTGCGTTCTCTGAAACGTTCGAGGATACGCCGGATGGGACGAGAGAGTACTTCTACTCTAACTCACGGAATTTCGTGTTGCACAACGAACGGGACGATATGCCATTTGATAATCTCTTCACGGATTACGAGGCTGCGATTACACTGTTCAGGCGGGTGCTTGTCAACGAATTCGCTCTCGACGAGGAACGCGATCGGTACACGTCGTTACTCGACCTATCGCCGACAGACCAACGATTCGAATAGCTTAGATCGGACACTACTTTCGCTGTACTCACCGATCCACAACAGACATATTATCTGATGGGATTCCAACAGAGCTGGGCCCACATCAGAATGATGGGGTCTCGCGGTAAGACAAACCACACCTCCAAAGGAAGACGTCTGTAAGCATCGGTACCACTCAGGATAACTTGTCCAAGATTAGGTGGCGTTGTCGTATTGTTGCTGTAGAAGTTCTCCGAATTCTGCCGCATCCCGAAAAGCTGCCTCTCCATCGGGATCCACTTGTCGCTCAACTACTTCGCTTACGTCGCCGCTGGCTTCCATCTCGGCAGCTGCTCCTTCAAGGGCTGCCTCAGCCTCGTCAAAGACCGAGTCCACGACGCCCTCAGCATTCTTCTCCGACTCCGGTCCGTTCTCGTCCTGGAATACCTTCGACCAACTTCGCTCATCCGGAAGGTATTCGATGGAGACGATAGTGCTTTCCGTGACAAAGATTGCTCCCACAACTAACGATCTCCTCCGGTCTTTGTCCGGATCCGTGACGGCGTTAATCGGGACCACCGCTACGAACTTCCCGCTGGTGTGGAGGGCGTATAGTTCATCATCGGTCAGGGGCCGAGAGGGAAGGCTGGAAACTAATGCCATATTTGGCAATCTCATTACCGGTTTATCGGGATTTCGCTTCTGACGAACCGTCAAGATGTACAGTAAGGGCTTTCAAGCCCGAGAATCCGGGCAAGCGTCATTGTACTCGCACGCACGGCACTTTCCAGCCTTCTTAGTCGGTATCGGTTCACGTTCGTCTCGCCAGTAACCGAGAGCCCAATTAAGATCCTCCAGGAACTCTACCTTCGAAAACTCGGAGAGATGAAGAACAGATTTCGGTGACTCAGTCAACTCTTGGTCTCCGAACTCCCATTTGTCGTAGTTGGCGATAACCGACTGTTGGAGTTGCTTGCCAGTTTCGAGCGCAAGTGATTGTTCGTGACTGAGGATAGCAATCTTCAGATTGTCTGTCCCGAATCCCAAACTATCGAGGATGAATCCGTAAAGCCACGCTTGGATACTCTGATTCTTGTACAGGTGATCTGGTCTCGATGTCGTCTTTCGCTCAAAGATCAGCTGTGGCTTCTGGCTCTCGAAGAGCACGGCGTCGGGGATTCCACCGATGAGGAAGTCGGCTGCCTCACCAACGAACGGACTCTCCACGATTATTTGTCGATCGCCAGTCTCCAGGGCGTTCCAGAACTCTTCGTCAGAAACCTCCTCGGAATCCTCTGCCGCTTTTTTGTGAGTCTTACTGCCCCGTGTCTTTGCTGGGGTTTCTATATCTCCGTGTTTGCGTGTGAGGTCAACCTTCTTTTCGCAATAAAATTGGCCAGCAATCCGGCTTGGTGCGAGTGAAGAGCCCTCAGATGTCGCTAGTTGTTCGAAGAGCGAGTCGTGTTTCGCCCGAACGCTCCTGAGACTCATACACCGAAGTTGCACTTCTGGGGCTTAATGGCTACTCTTGGATGACACGTACAACGGACCTCTATTGAACTGATGTAAGATTGCTAATTAGTGAACCGTAGCTCCCGTCCAGTTTTCGATTCCCCTGCTCCAACCCACCTTCAAATGCCACGGTCGGGTGACGCCAAGCGATCCAATCACCGGGGTCCGAAACCATTTTGATGTGACTATGCTGGTTGTCCTCGTGCTCTAGCGGATTCCGGTTTCTGGACTGTTGGTGAGAACAACCACAATGACTGGAGGTGTTCGTTTTGTTGGGTCCGTGTTGGTGGTCCTCTGTGGGATACATTACAGAGTGGTCGTCATCAACGTGGAGATCGCCTCTGTTCCTTGCACGCGGAGTACTATCACTCGCGGCAGTTCGACGGTGGAGTAGAGCAGCTTCGGAGTGATTTTTCGAGATATAATCTGCCATCTCATCCATACGTTCGAAACCGGCAGTTACGAGAGCAACCGAAGCAAGCCAATTCTGGTGCTTCTGTGCTTCTGGAGGCGTTGTGTGGTACTTATCCGGATCACGAGTTCCGAAAACCGCTACGAAGAAAGGGTACTTCGGACGTCGAACGCCATCTTCTGTCTTTGATCGAAATTGCCTGTCAACCGTTCCGTACCCTCGCATTGTCTTTTTGCAGGTGGCTAGAGACCAAGTTCCGCCATGGTACCCCGGAGCGCTTCCCGTCTGTGTTAGCCCAGCCTCTGATTGATACTCAATTGTTTTTGCAACGTAGAACCGACCTCGTGGATTTGTGCCTTCTACATCGTATACATCAGCGTAGTCCCTCGCTTTGTTAGACATCCAGTCTTGGATGTCATTGGGTGTTCTAAACTCAGAGGAGTCAGGCTCTTCCCCTTGTTCCGCTTCAATAGAGTAGTCGTGTTCCGTGAGTGAACGCATGTTCTTAGGAATTATCCTGCGTAGTGATAATTCTTGAAGCCTGGTTCCATTGAGTTGATGAGTAAGGGATCAGTTGATGACTGTATGTCTGAAGAAAATCAAGGCTCCAAGGTTTTACTAATTGGAATCGGAGCTGATGGCACTAATACAAAGCCACTTCCCCCTATCTATGATGATGGGACGTTTGAGTACGTCCCGATTCCTGAAACACAGACAGGAACAGCCGAACCTATGACCTACGTGAATTGGGGATTCGCGTACCAAGACACGACAGCAGCGTCCTACTTCCGTCGTATACGGCCGAGTAAAGACGAGGAGTGGATTCAAGGAGACGAACTCGATAACCATCCTTTCCATCGAGACCCGAATTTTGAGGCGCTTACCTTTGGAGATAAGAAAGGAGATAACGGAACCGGTAGGGCACTGAAAAAACTACGGCAGGGGGATGTTCTCGGCTTCTATGCGGGGCTTCAGAATGAAGGCCGAAAACATCGCTATGTGATTGGCCATTTCACCGTCAACAACGTAATCGACTTAGAACATCATAGAGGCGAGCGTCAGGCTGAGTTGCTTAATGAGTCTCCGAATAATGCTCACTCACTCCGTTTCCAAGGTGAGGGAGAGTCAAAACACGATGACGTCGTAATAATCGATGGCACAGACCCAGGAGGATTGCTTTCACGAGCACTCCAAATTAGTTCGTATGATCGATTTGGCTCTAGCCAGTACTACCTCACTGATGACTTCGCTGGTGAATTTTGCGTCCGCGGTCATGATCCTGACGGGGCAGAAAAGGACAATAAGGAATGGCTCGGATTCAAGGATCCACTTTGGTGTGATATAACCCCGGAGAAATTCCGTAGCAAGACACCAGAACTCCGGTGACTAGGTCGGCTCTGGATCGAATACGGGTTAGGATTAAATTCACCACCTCGCGGTGCCCGTGTTCAATGACAAGATGTTGCCTCGACAGTATTCCGTGAGAGCGTACGAAGTAAATGCTCTACTCGGCGGTGTTTGGGAGGCTAATCACAGGTGATCCTTCATACAGGTCACGCAGTTCGTCATATGAGCGTGCTTCGGTATTCCGGAAGCAGCGCCGGGCACGGCCGTTCGAGTGCAGAATCTTATGGTACTTGTAGAACTCACAGAGACAGTTCTGGATATTTGCTAATGACAGCTCCAAACGGTTCCCATCTTTTGTCTCCAGGTAGGGAAAGTCCAGGTCCAATCGTTCGAACTCCTGTTGCTGGTTTTGGCGGAGCCACCGCATCACGTCAAGACGATCAAAACCGTTGAACTCTGTGACAAGCTGTTTTAGCCCCTTCTGAGCACCCGGGCCGGGAGCCGACCAGTCATCCGGAGAAAACGAGAGTACAGAGCCGCCATCGTAGTAGTCTACAGGGTATAGAAGATCGACAAGAACTTGGTACGAAAGGAAATTCCCGAACCCATGCTGTGAACGGATTAGCTTGTAGGCCTCTTCCAGAGATTCGGTAGAAAGCATGTTGTCAAAGAAATCGGTCTCATCCGTGATTTCATTGAAAAGCGCAGCTACATTTTCCACCTTATCAGAAGAACCCATCTGATTGTAGCCGCTCACCATGTACGCCCCGGTGAATACCGTCTCCTCTAAGTCGTCCCGTCGATGTTTCAGCGCCTCTTCGAACTCTGCTGCATCGAAGGTCTCCAGTGACTGAAACCCGAGATACTCGTGGGTTTCGAGCCGGCCGATCAACCGGTATAGCATCACATTCAGAATCTTGTCCTGACGCGAGGCGTCCGCCTCCAAGATGTTCTGAATCACGTACTGTGTCCCGGGGTCCAGCTCGCGGTAGACGTTCGTGAACCGGTACTCCTGCAAAATCTCGTCATCAGTCCATGGTGACGGTCGGCCTTCAATGACCCGACGATACCATACCTGCTGTCGTTCGGTGATGAACTGCCAGAACAGATCAAGTGATTCCTCATCGAGACTATTCCGAATATCATCGGGCTGTATCAAGGACTCAGACATTACTCGTATGCTCTGAAAGCCAATCGTTGACTCATTGAATCTTACGACACACCTGTCCTCACGGAATATTCGGTAGGAGAAACACTTTATGGGGAGAATACATCAACCCAGACGTAAAATGAGGTATGAATCCGATGGGGCTCCTGATTACGCGCCTCCTAACGGCTCGTGGGAGGAGCATCAGGCATCGGAAGATGCCCAAAGCTATCTGACACTCTACTACTGTGAGGACGAGATCAGCAAATACCCCGTTCGAGAGGTGACCAAGGTCAACGACAACAAAAGCGACCCGAACCTTGAGACGATGAGTTACGGGTTGTGCTCTACCTGTACCCGAGACATTCGATCCGGCCTGGTGAAGAACAACCGCCCCTACCTCTTCTTCTGCACGAACATCAAAGGTGAGCGTCATCTTACCGGGTACTACCATATTGGCTGGTACTCACTGGGTCCACCGCTGCTCACTAACTACCGGAACGGTAGTATCCAGGACGACTACCGTCTCGTGGCGGACGAGATGAAGTGGATCTACCCACCGATCAGCTTCGAAACCGTAGCCGATGAAACTGGGTTCGACGGGATTTTGACCGGGTTCAGAAAGAAACTCATCTCCTCCGAGACAACCGACGCTCTCCTTGGTCTCTTCGAAGAGCGGGAGGACTGTTCCCAACAGTACCTCGACGAGGTCCGACGACTGGAACTGATCAACAAGCGGTATCACGAATACCGGTACCCAACTTGGGAGAGAGAAGCCGGATTCGACTGGGGATCTGTCCAGGACTACGTGGGGACGATGCAAGCCGGGGAAGATAACGGAACAAAGCAGATTCTTGAAACGAAAATGGAGACGATGAACATTGACCCATCTCTTATCGCCTCAGAGAGCGTGTCCAACTGGGTCTGTCTCTTATGTGACCATGAGTTTGAAAATGAGGCTCCACTGAAACTGTGCCCTAACTGTGATAATGGTGGGGGGATTATTCCCGCAAGAGCGATCAACACATGAGCAACACCACACTACTTGACCTTCAGAAACGGCAGCAAGAACACGATAAGGAGCATCACCGCGATATCTTTACACTCCCATATCCGGACAGGATGAACCACTACGTGCATCACTTTTCGAAGTACGTAGGCCGTATGTCCCGTGATTATGCCGATGATGATATGCGGATTGAACAAATCGAAAAGACGCTTGCTGACAGCTTCATCGTCGGACTGGCAGCGGCGAACACACTTAACTTGGACTTGCAAAGTGAGCTGGAGGGGATGTTCGGCCTTGAGGCAGACGGAGTCGCTGAATGGGGAGAAGCGCTGAATCCTTCCGATGAAGTGATGGATTCGGAGGAGCTGAAAGAGTGGCTGTTCACGCGAATGGCCTCTCCGGCGGGTCGTATGGCGAACGCGATGGAATCGCTGGACCACATGGAACCGATGAACACCCGCGAAGTCTTGGAAGAGGAGACAGTAGAAATCGTCTCTAACCTTCTCATCGCTGCAGAGAACCTGGGCACCGACCTTGAGCAGATCCTAAGCGATCGATGGACCAAAATTGAAGAAGAGTCCATTCTGTAAGACAGTGCATCTCATATGGTAGAGAACTTCGACGAATTCTACGAAGAATTCTATAAGCCGCAATTCGAGTGGTATGATACGAAGGCGATGAGCAACAAGAAGTATCATCGAGGGATGAAGATATCCCAGATTGCTTTAGCTGCGATTCTTCCGGTCGCCGTCACGTTGTTCCCGGTGACATCCAGCGCGTTCTGGAAGAATACCATCATCATCGCCTCTGTTCTACTTATCATCCTGGAAGCCCTCGAATCGTACCTGAACTATCAGAAGAAGTGGATGAACTATCGGACCACTGCTGAGGGACTTCGACGCGAAGAGCAGATGTTCAAAACCGGAACGAAAGAATACGAGGGCGCGGAGAACCCCGAGAAGCTGTTTGTCGAGCGGGTGATGGCGCTCACAAGCCAGGAGAACCGATACTGGGAGATCACTACGCGAAAAGCACAAGAGGCCTAGTCACATTGTGTCAGTAAGCACGGCTTACCAGGCCACATGAAAGAATGACCACCCGTCGAGTCTTCATCAGTTACGAGGGAAGCGATCGAATGAAAGCCAAGGGGTTCCGGCTGCTTCGATGGAACAAGAACGTCAATGTCGAGTTCCAAGACCGGCACCTCCTTGATCCTGTTGACAGCACGAACAGAGGGTACATCCAGCAGTGTATCCGGGATGAGATCAAGGGAACTTCTACCACTGTCGTCTTAGTAGGCGAGAACACGAAGGACAGCGACTGGGTGGACTACGAGATCGAACGGTCACTGAAAGACGGGAATGGTCTGGTGGCTGTCAAGGTGGATGACAGCATCAGCGACGAGGATGTGCCGGACAAATTGAAAGAGAACGGTGCAGAAATTGTCGATTGGAATCCTGACGAGTTCGGTGATGCAATCGAACGGGCAGCGAGCCAGCGGAGCAAGGTCGGTGAGTCCACCGTTAGAGGCCGTGCAGGTACCGGCTGTGGACGATCTTAACTGACGGTCGGAAAATCTCACTGGTTTTTCGTCGATATTCGGTCTGTTGACGTAGCTACCGCCACTTCGACTCGATGGACGTTCGGTATCGTAATCTAAGCACAGACGTGTTGCAGCACTGTTTAACCTGCTGCGCTGGGTACTGATTGCGGACATCCTCTAGGTTCTCATGTGACTCGATGAGGTGCGTCAGTGCGGCATCAATGACGTCCGACATCGGCGGGTCGTCCGTCGGGTCGGAGGCTACGATCGTGCTCGCTTGGTCAAGCAGCCGCTTCCGGTCGTCGCTGAGTCGGAGAGTAGTGCGGTCAGTCGTCATAAAGCGTTGTGCATACGAGGGTCGTCAGAGCGTGAATCTGCGGTGACTGAACCCGGGTCTGTTTATATGCGGTGCTTCTCCGCCGCGTCGCGGCCGTGGCAACATGGGCGGTGGCGAGGACGAATCTATGCACGTTCGTCCGGGTAGTACATACATTGGCGTGCATACATCGAAGCCACTGCTGACATTGCCGTGTGAACCCGTGGGGTCGGCCTCGAAGACTCGGTTCCAGATGTCTGAGTTGCCATTCGTTTCGCACACACGCTGTTGCTCTTGGATTGTCGTATAAAGTTGGAAAGTTTCCCGCTGGGTGTTCAGGCCTTGCGGCTGTATCCAGGAGTCTGGATTATAGATATTCATCATTCTCTGCCGTTCTGCCAAGTTATTTCAGGAGCTGCCCGAGGACATCTGCCTGCCAATAAGCGATAGCCGGATGTACGCTCTTTTCGCCAGTCTCTGGGTTTATCGCCGTTATTCCGACATCTGCGCAGTGAATGCCCGCGAGGTTGTCTCCGAGGACAGGCGAACCACTATACCCCCTATAGTCGGGAGTACTATCTTCTACACCAGTTACGATTCCCAATGCAATCTGATCGGCGGAGGGTGATCCCTCTTGGTGAGTGGGGAAGTCGTTTTGAAGCGTGAGAATGTACGGTTCAGTGATCGTCTGTGCGTAGGTCTCCCTGTCGTATGGGCCAGGGTCCGGGAAGGATGGTCCAGGGTAGCCAATTATATCAAGGAATTCAGACGAGTTCTCGGAGGTAATATCATCAAGCGTCCAGACAACATACCCGTAGTCTTCGGGCGAGAAGGTAATGGGGACGCCGATCACGTCAATAGCGGCATCAAGAAGGATGCCTGATTGTTCGGTGAGATCAACTCGTTTCACCGTGAAGGAGGGATCATCTCGCAGGTAGATGTCAACCGTTGGGAGGTAGTCCTCGGTACGGTAGGAAAGCGAGAGTCGGCCCGTGGCGAGGGTTGACGCATCGGTGGGCAGGAGGTTGTGGCGAGCGGTGATGAGGTAGGTTTGATCCGCAGCGTTGAAGAAGAAGCCACTTGCGCGCATGTATTCACCACAGACGATCGGACAGCTGACGTGAGGGTCTATTTTTGCCAATTCCATAGTTCAGTTCGTATGCATGTACCACTCAATCCGGTAGCCTGTTAGTAAAACCGGGAACACCGTCACCGGAAGCAGATGACGGATAATGCCATATATTTATATGAAGACAGGATTGTAGATTGAATCGGATTATGGCTGGGCTTGACCGAAATCGTGGAGTTCTGACGAAAGATGACAGACAATACCTGCTCGGGCGAAAGAACCTAAATCGAGATAGTGAACGGAATGCGCGGCTCAGGATCCGGAACCGAGCTCGGAACGCACTCTACGACTTCGAATACCTTGCAACAGAACTAGCAAGCAAAGACAGAACCCAACTAGCTGTGGACGACGGGATTGCCGACGAAGAGTTATTCACCGCCGCAGAAGATGCGATCGCATTCCTGTTCTCCCTCTGCCAGCACGCACCCAACTCAGAGTCATATTCGCCCGACGATCGATTCCGTGACATCCTCAAGAACGGGGTCGAGAAAGGGCTTACAGGGGAGCAAACGGTCCTTGACTTCAGCCTCGACCTACAGTACGGACTCCCACGCGAAGCACAAGCCCGAATTCAACGAAAACTCCGACAGGGAGAAAGCCTAACATTCGCCGAACTCCGGGAGGCCCTCAACAACGACTATCTCAATGACACTTACCTCTTCCGTCCGCTTGACACAGCAGATGGACTCCCAAAGAATGTCGAAGGAAAAGATCTGCTCTCACACGAGGATTACTGACAGTACAGCCGAGAACGCGGTTCTCATACTCCAGACACGGTGTAGAGAGGGCTTCCTCAAGCATGACGACCCCGTCATAGACGTTCAACACCGACCCGACACGGACCACTCCGCTGAAGAATCAGGGCGATGGAGAGCGTGTTATCGCCCTCTCACCCGGTGAAAGAGACTGTCAACGACTTCATCGACACGAACAGACACGACGTCGAAGACGGGTCCGAGGGGCGTAAACCGCTGATAACAACCGTGCACGGGAGACCGCATGTGCAGACAATTCAGGCGACAGCATACACCAATACGCGCCTGTGTGCTGTCGGGCAGGAGTGTCCGCATGCCCGTGACCCGGAGGAATGTGACGCCGCGCAGGACCGGCAGTTAGCGTATGAGTGCCCGTCGTCGGTGTCACGCATGCGATTCGGCAGGGGGCGATCACGCACTGGTTGCAGAGTGACGTTCCGAAGCCCGCGGTGAGTGACCGGGCGGACGTGCAGTCGGACACACTCGAAAAGCACTATGACCAGCGTACGGAACGGCAGAAGGCAGAGCAGCGGAGGAAGTACTTAGACCGAGTGTAGGAACGTGGACGAGGGGGCTGCACTCCAGACTCGCCCACGTCACTCCTCAGTGTCCTCCCCTTCGAGACCGTACCGACCAGCATTATCAACCGCCCTCCCAATCGTCCGCGGCGACACACCCAGACGCTCAGCAGCCTTCTGCTTCGGGATATCCTCATTGAGACGCAGCGACACCACGGCGCGCACCTCATCGAACCGCGGGCCGGGGACAGACTCACCATCGATCTTCGTGAACCCTAACGCCGGCCGTCCAGCTTGAGCGGCATCCGGAAGCCACCGCTGCACGTCACGGACATCCGCCCGTCGTTGCAGCTCCAACCCTGCAGCATCGAGCCCGTCCAGCACCCCCAGTACATGCTCGCAATTCTCGGCATCGATATCGAACCCGCGCGAGACGACATGCACCTCAACACCACCTTCGACCAGTTCACGGACACGATCGGCAATCGCACCATGACTTTCCCCGAACGACGCGAAGCTGTCAACGAAGAAGTGAGGGATCTCACGCCCAGTTGCGGTCGAGATCGCACTGTCAATACCAACACCACTTGCTGACGACGCCACTCCCACGAACCCCGGATTATCGACCCCGACCGTCGTAGGTAAGTCAACATCCCGATTGACAACCTTTCGAACGAACTCGTCGCGTTCCGCAGCACCAAGCCCGCTATCCGCAACAGTACGCGTCGCCGCAAGGACCTGCCGGAGTGGGGCGTCCACCGCGGCACGCGACTCTGCAGTCACGACAGCGACGAACGTCTCACCCGCAGTGCCACCCTCTGTGCCGTCACCATCGCCGTCGTCGTCAGTGTCGAACTCTAAGATATCTGTCTGTGTCATGATTTGCGGTTAGAGGTTCTGCGTGTGGTGGTATATGCTTTCGCGGGGTATTCTGCGCGGTGATCTGAAAACCACTCGCAGAACACCCCGGCGGAAGCGAAAAACGGTTGCAGAATACCCTGCAGAAACGAAACTGGGGGTGCAGAAATCCCACGCAGAACCCGTTTCACCACCCCACCTCAGATATTTGAGGGTTGAAAACTCCGCGCGGTAGTTAAGGCCCTTACAGGCTCTACAAGGAGTTCTGTGGCCACAGATAGGGTTTGGCCAGGGTGTAATATCGCCTCTCACGCCCGCATATGTGTTTGGATATAGAGGGGTGGAGGATTTACCTCCCAGGAAGTTGAGACGTTTTCGCCAACTGGGGGTGCCGGGTGCTCATGCGCCACTGGGCTTCGAGACAGCGATCGCGGTCAGGGTGAATGTAATCCAGTCTGAAAACCACACGAAGAACCCCACAGCAAGGAGACATTATACTAGGACCAGAAAACAACGCAATGCGAGAGCACCCACCGGATCCACGCGATCCACACGACCCAACCCGGCAAAGTAGTGACAGCGCACCCACTCCGCTCACCCGAGTTGGGAATCGGGGATACACGACCTCGCACTTGGAGGAATACGGAATCACGCGAGATGAAGCAGAGTTCATGCTGGCAGTCGTGAAGGCGATGAATGGCGACCTGGATGGGTACAATCTCACAGAATCAATGACGAGTATCAAGAGCCTGTACGAGATTCACGAAGAGAAACTACAGGAACTCGGGTTCCTGAAGATCCATAGTGGAGTCTCTCGCCGCAAGTACTACTCAATCACAGCAGACGGACAAGAAGCGTGCCGCATGACGAAGAAACACGGGTTCGACATCGGTGACGCCGGCGATGATACACCTCACCGAGTCGGTGTGGAGCTCACCCGGCAGTACTACGGAACGCGCGGCGACGTCACCCGGGTCGAAGTCTCACCGAGCGAGGGCGGGAGCAGGACTGACTTAGTCGTCGTAGATACTGACTTCAACCGGGTCGCTACGGTCGAGGTGGAAGGTGGGCGTGTCAGCGCTGATCCTGGGGTGCCTGACGATGCGAGCCCCGGAATTAACGACTATTCGAGCCTCCGCCACGACTACCGAGTGTTAGCGGAAGCCGATGGGGAGTCCGTATGGGTCGTGCGGAATCACGAAATCGCAGCTAACGTGTTGCGGGCACTGACTGCGGGTGATTCAATTCCCGTGAACATCTGCCGTAACTCGCTCAGAGGAATCGAAAACGGTCGTATCAAAATCGGAGAGTTCAACGAGCAAGTCGATGCTCCGGGTCTCGATACTATCCTGACGTTCCAACAGCTTCGTAACCGGCTCTGATTTTCTTGGGAATTGTTGTTTTCCGGCAGTCGCGCTCATGCGCCGCTGAGCTTCGAGGAATGCTCGCCAGCGGTAGGGGCAGTGTCATACACAACTGCC
Organism: Haloarchaeobius sp. FL176; assembly: GCF_024609245.1. Classification (GTDB taxonomy): domain Archaea; phylum Halobacteriota; class Halobacteria; order Halobacteriales; family Natrialbaceae; genus Haloarchaeobius. Next base: position 31,389 of record NZ_JANJYH010000018.1, on the reverse strand, counting down.
CTGGGTGCCAGGCTGGCGACGGCATCGTCGCAGTCACCAACGACACATACGATCCTGTCAACACCCACCTATTACCTCTGGCTCACCAACGACACAACGCGTATCCCACCCACGCGACGGTTGTCAACACGTATGTGTCAGCAAAACACAGAGATCATCGAGCTAGACAAGCCCTCGCCTGGAACACAATTGAGCGACCGCCGGTGTCACCCTCCTTCAGCAACAGTACACTCCGAGTGGCGGCTACTGTCGAACCAGAGCCGCGAGTCTCTGTTCAACGATGTTCGACGGCCATGACGATTCGATTGTGTCTCGTTCGACACCGAATGTCTCTACTGTCCGTTTCACAGGGCTCTCCGAACTCTCCCGCTGCTCGAAGAGGTACGAGTAGGCAGTTACTTGGAGTTCGTACCGGCGTCTCGTCTCGGGTGTTTGGTCCGTCAGCGTAATCTTCAAATCGGCTACGTACTGTTCACCGGAGGGTGATTCGACGACGAAATCGCTCGTGCCATGAATCTCGATTTCGACGTCGTCAACAGTAACGAGACCATCAATAGGCCTCTCAACGGTAACCCGTTCGGCTCGTTGGATTCGATTCCACAAGTCCGACGCAAGGAAGTCGTCCAACACGTCCTCCCGGAAGAAGGTAAACAGTCCGTCACGTTCGTCGTCGTCGATTCGCGGAGCGTGGTCATCCACGACGTCATCGAACACGCGCCGAACTTCGTCACCCAGCGATCGAAGAGTGGGTTCCGGAACCTCGCGTTCGACGAGCGTGGTCAACACCTCGTGTAGGCAAAAGCCGACGTCGTCTGGGCCTAACCGGTCGAACTGCAGGGGGACGTCGTCGGGAACGTCGTTAGCTTCAGTGTGCAGGGCATTCCCGAGGAGGTGGTTGAGTACCTGTCCGTCCGGATCGTCCGTGAGGGGGTACATCGTACTCGGGTTGATGAACCGTGGCACCCACGGGTCGAGACCCGTACGGCGCGGTGGATTGACGGCGACGTCGTCGCCGTGAGTAGTAGGCGTGTTCGTCCACGTCGCACGAAGTGCGACATCGTTGACGCCGATGTCGAACGCTCTAGTCTCCGTATCGACCGTGTACGACCCAGTCTGTTCGCCGGTGAAGTTGAGCCCGTCCCGTATCGTGTCAAGCCACCGATTACGAGGACGGGGTTCACCGGGCAGCGACCGTGGGAGGGGAACGACGAGGTGATCTTTCGCCCGCGTGAGCGAGACGTACAGGAGTCGCCATGCTTCGGCTCGTTCGTTCGCCGCAACCCGATTGAGACAGTCGGGGCCGACCAGCGATGTCGAATCCATAGACTCAGTGACATCGTCGCACCAGTGGCCCGTAGCCCACCGTAATCCCACATCCCGGTCCCACGTGTCTTCGGGGTCGTAGAGTCCGTTGACAAACGGGGGGAGCGCAATGTCTGAGAGGGTGTCGGTGTTCGTTGGTGGAGCGAGCCCGGCAATATTCCCTTGAGTGATGAACCGTTGGGCCTGCGGCCCGTGTTTCCAAAGGCTGAATCCGGGATTCGCAATGGCGACGACGTCGTCTTGGTCGCCCTTAGCGTCGTGTATCGTACGGAATTCGACGTCGTGACTCATGTCGGCGGTACTCGGCTGGTTCGGTCCCATGTACGGGTTCTCTTGAAACGGTCCGATCAGTTCGGTGAGTTCATGTGGCGTGAAGTTTTCGTCTACTTCCCACTCATCCAGAGTCTCTACGAGTGCATCGAGGTTGGCGACCCGTTGTGCGGGATCGACGTCGAAGCACCCATAGGGATCTGCGCGAAGGGCGAGTGTCTCGATGATGTCTTCGGCGTAGGTGCCAGCGGGGCGGGAGAGGAAGCCGTCACGTCGGTCTCGGAGTTCCGCGAGGCCGTCGATTGTGTGTTGATGTGGATCAGAGAGGTCGCAGTCGTGGAGAACCGCATCGATGTTCCAATGATGGGTCTCGAAGTTGTCTGCGAGTGATCCGAGACCGAGATTCGACTCAGTAACCAGCGTGCGGGTTCTCTCTGGGTCGGCGGGTGCGACTAGCCATTCACAGACGTCAAGGACTACATTGACGACTGAGCACCCGAAGAGATCTTCACTTGCGTTCCGAACACTGAGTCCCAGTTCCTCGAATGCCTCTTCATACACATCCATCTTCGACGACCATCGGAACAACACGGTGATTCCGAGAGGGTCATCGTTCTCGTCAGTGAACGTCCCATCCGCGAGCCCTTTCGAGAGGAGCGTCGCCAGTGTCGTTGCTTCTCCACGACCTTCGACAGGATTGACCCAGGCGTACGAATCAGGATCTGAAGCTATCGGATCGAAGGCCGCGATGTGGACATTCGACTCGTCGGTCGAATCACGATCAGCTTTGAGCCCAGGGTATCGGACATCCAGTACTCCGAGGTTCCCACGTGCTGGATCCGTGAGCGCTGCTTCCGAGATTTCGTTGATCGCACTGGCGACATCGGGGACGCACCTATACGTCGTCTTCGCAGTCCGGTGCTCGTGGATATCCCAGTCGATTCCGAGGTACTCCCCATCGTCTGTTGCGGTCTCGAAGAGCGTTGGTTCAGCATGCCGCCACAGATAGACGCTCTGGAGCAGGTCGCCCGCGCCGAACACACGCGCACTAGAGGTGACCAAGTGGGACAGTGCGGCGTGCTGTATCGACGACACGTCTTGGGCCTCATCGATAATCAGACTCTGTATTCTTGTCTGGTATCGCTTTCTGATTCTGGCCCGGTGAGCATCATCGACATTACCGAGCCGGTCGTCGAAGTACGCGTCAATGAGGTACGCAACATCGGTGTGTGAGACAACGCCACGGTCCCGGATAGTCTGACGATACGTACTTCGATACTTTTCGAGTACTGTACAGAAATCGTCGATACGGGCACGCCAGTTGTCGTGAAGTCTCGAATCTGCGTCACAGATCCTGTTTCGTTCGTCGTCGCCGATGTCCTCGTAGACAGTCTCGTCAATGTCTGCCCCGACACAATGTTCCACCGCGGCGACGACGTCGCTGAATGATCCTGGGCGTCCCTCTGCATAGACATCTTCAACCGTCTGTTCAAGGTTGTAGTGGAACCTCTCCGTAGAGATACGGCGATCTCGGCAGTAGGTGACGGCGGTCTCAAGCATCTCGCTCACGTCGTCGTCGTACTCGCCAGTGGGATACGCATCCTCCAACCGCTCTACTCGCTGCGCCAAGTCCGGATCCTCCTGAACAACCCGGTAACAGGCCTTATGCAGATATTTCTGCCGAGCCGTGTTGCCAACAACCGGCATCTCCTCAAACCCGATGTCGGAGGCGATCTCACTCAGCACATCCCGAAGGATACTGTCGATAGTACCGACGAACGGTGCTTGTCTGACCCGTTGGCTCAGATACTCGACCTCGGAATCTGAGATCTGGCTTGCGGCAGGGACGAGATCGTGTTCGACAATCTCCCGAAGACGAGTACAGATATCCGGAATAATGTTCTCTGCCTCACTACGGTTGAACGAGATGGCTGCGACTCGCTGTTCGGGCGTCGGGTCTCCAGCAACGTACCGGCGGAGAATGTCCTCTGCGGAGATATGGTCTGTGACCTCAGATTTCCCTGCACCAGGGACGCAATTGAGCGTATACAACCCCGAATCATGGTCGAAGTACGCGTCCCGAATGTCTCGTTGCGCGTTCTGGAGACGGATCGGATCGTCACTCACTGTCGGTCACCTCGTGGTTGAGCATCGCTCGAACGCCGTTCGGGAGTTCTCGTTCTTCGCTCATCAGCTGTCGGCGCTCGTCGGGAGGAACAAGGTCGGTATTCAGATGGTCTAGCAGTGGAGACGGGCGGCGTTCTTCTCCAGAAGTGGATTCTGTGTGGCGAGTCACAATCAGCCCATTTCCAGCGGCCCGCAACGTGTCGTCAAACTGGTCACGGTCTCGGCCCGTTGTCCACGCTGTTCGTGGTGCGAGCGTTCCAATACGCCCGTCGCCACGGAGGATTGCTTCTTGGAGTTCCGGGGGGACGGCACTCTCTGTTTGCTGAGGCCACTCACCGTCGATCAATCCGACGGCGAGGACGTACGGCACGTTCAACAGCCAGATATCGTTTGCTTCGAGGATATCGATAGCACGTGCGTTTGAGTGCTCACGTCGGCCTGGGCGCTGGGTAGCGATTAGCTGACTTAATTCTGCGACGCTACTCCACGACCGGTCAAGCGTTCCTTCATCAAGTCGATCTGCGTACTTGTGGCGGAGCTGTTGGACGAGAGTCTTCACACGAACAGTTGCTCGGGCGTCACGCTCTGTTGCGATAAGGGAGGGCGAATCGTTCTCCTTGGTTACCGGGAGGCCGAGTTCCTCGTACGTTTCGACGACATCGGTAAGGACGTTCGTCACGGCTTCTGGGGCCGGGTCGGGACAGTCTCCAAGCCACTCAGCATATGTCACGAAGCGCTCGTCGATCTCCGGATTTCCTTCGAACTCGTCGTGCCACTCACTGAGCGTTCGTGATTCGTTCGGTAACGCCTGCATCGACACCTGAACCGTCTTGGGATCGATTGGCCACTCTGACGACGTCGCCGACGGAGGGGCCCAGCGGTGTTCGAGCGGGCGACATAGGACTTCACGAGATGGGTTATCAGAGGCGAGGACGTCGCATACCGACTCGATGAGCGCAAATGGGCGTGTCTGTGTTACCCTGAGCTGGACCCAAAACACGGGGGTTAGTCCATAGTGAACGGAAGCACGGTACAACGGTTCCTCGTAGTTGTCGAGGTCGCGTACTACTACGGCAATATCCCGGGTTGGGACACCGTGGTCTCGGAGACTTGCTACGGTAGCCATCACATTTCTGGCCTCCGCTCGCCGTGTCCTCGCTTCTATCTCAACGATGGGCACGTCAGGAGCGTCAAGTGGTTGCGAAAGGCTGAGGCGATCTTCAGCGGTCACGACTCGAACACCACCGTACCAGGCTCGGTAACATCGAGAAGTTCAGGGAGACGACGCGAAAGGTATGATCCGGTTCCACGACGGAAATGGATGTGAACCGGAACCTGCGTTGCTTCCAGAATTGCGTGCAGTAGATCGACGTGTGCTGCAGGGAGACTACTGACTCCGACAAGCGAGATTCGTTCGACATCCGGAAACGCGGCTTCCAGACAGGTTCCACTAGTCCGAAGAAGATTCTGTGTGGCACGTCGAACAAATTCGACGTCGGAAACCACCTTCTCGGTATCGTGACGGAGGGCACGCTCGACTGTTACAGCTGCCTCCAAGATCTCAGTCGAATCGGCATCAATCGGCGATGGGAGTTTCTCCGAAGTTCCGTGAAATGTCTCAAGACGCTCTGGGTGGAACCCCGTTACACTCTCAACTACCGTTCTAATCTGCTCAATCTCTTGCGGAGCAGACGGTATCGTTGGTTCAGAGGCGTCCAGCCCATTATTCTCTTCCAAGAGCGACTGAATCATCGATAATCGGTCAATGCGATCGATCGCATCTCTCGACTGCTGGCCGTCTGGAAGGAGTTGTCTTCCAACCTCTGGTGGATCTGCGAAGTGGAGGCGATCTTTGGGGAGTTGAGCTTCACGAAGCCGGCGCTGTATGTTTCTCCGGTGTAACTCGACTGGTGCGAGAACTAACTCCGTTCTATTGGTGGAGTGCCGAACACGCTCCAGGAGCGTCTCTTCGTGACCGACATGAAGCATTAGGTTCCGTGGGAGTTGGGTTTGGAGGGTTCGTTCCATCGATTGATCAGAGTCTGCCAATGTAGGGAGAGTGAGATGCAGAATCTCATCGTCGGCAGATCGTTCTTCTCGGATAGTTACATTAATCATAGCCACATCAACTATCTGTTTCTTCTGGTTTCGCCGACCGTCCACCAGCGGGACGGTAGCAGGATCCACTCAATTGTTCAATGGTCACTTGTCGAAGACACAACCCCTCTCCGTGATCAACGCTGCTTAGTCGTGCAGTCGCTACTACATCTAAGCCATCTGGCTTCGGATTCAGAGTCAGGTTGCAAGAGTCACAAGCGAAAGCCTCGATGTACCAGGTAAGCAACCCAGCAGGACGACGTCCACGGACCTGTATAGAACTCCCCTCAGACAGGGATCGACCACAGTGGTCGCACTCTGCTGTACTCTTGGGGAATGACTGACCCGTTAACACCTGCTTTGCAGCCTTCTCTACGTCATCACTGGAGTACGCCTCTACGATGCAAGCAAATGGATCAGTTCCGTCTGTGGATAGTCCTTGGAGCAACTCCTGAAGTCGAACCAGTTGGTAGCCAAGCTTCTGCTGGATTAATTCATCAGAGACGCTACGTGCTTCTTCCGTAGTCATAGATCTTCCTCCGAGGGTTTGTAACACGCAGTCGAAATCTGGCGGATGTGGGTGGCCAAAGGGTCAGTTCCTTCCGTCGGTGCAACCTGCTTGGATCGGTTATCGTATACCGCAGCACCCGTGTCGTCAAGCGTTTCCAGATGAGATTGGATAAGAGAGATGTAAACGCGTGTGCGCTGCTTCGAGGTGACCTCACTTGGATCGATAAGGTTCTCGATCGCCGCAATTTCGACGGCGAGATCCGAGACGGAGAGAGCATCCCCACTTTGTGCCAACGACAGAATGACGCTCCGGCGACGGCTATTCGAGATTGCGCGGAACGCATCGTCTGGCTCCATCGGGATCGCATGGCCGGAGCTAGTCTGCACCATTCTCCACCTCCTGAAGTCGATCCATTACTTGGGAAGTGACCTGTACATCTCGGTCTTGTTTCCCGTGTCGTGGAGGAACCGGCCCCTCAATCGCGTGAGAGACAGAGTTATCACTCACGACACGAGTAGTGTCTTTCGCTGTCATAGCTGGCAGCATCTGCCCGGTGCTTCTACCACCGGGCGGCGGTTTCACGCCGTCAGAAAGTACTGAATGGAGTATAAAAACTATTTGTATAGTTAGTGAGCAGTCAGTGACTTTGACGCTCTCCAGTCATAGAAGGCAGTTTAGGCTACGCAGTTAACAGAACCCTATCGGGCTGTTGGTACGATTCGTCGAATACGACCATATCTCTGAGCAAACGGTGGAGAAATATCTCAAACGCAGGATCGACGAAGTGGGTTTCATTTACCCGCCCGTGACCTTGAGGTCTTTTTCGAGGGGTGAACGCTAGAAATCACTCTGTTTCAATAGTGTCTCGATTATCCCTCTGATATTCAGAACCGCAACTTACGAAGTGATATACGACTGTTTATGTGGATCTCTACACTGTCTTTAGTTGCCGTGGGAACACGGCCCCACGAGAGAGTGTTCCTCGAAAAATGCCAGACCATCGTGTGGCGTGGTGGCCACCAAGATGGTCGCACTGGCATTGATCGTCGCCTAATTCTATTCCGGTGGAATAATCGCCAGACAGCGTGGCAATTGTCGGTCGAACGAGCCTGATTTTGCTTTCGTTCAATGGGCGAACGAGGGAGCGGTTTCCAACGGAGTTCGCGTACAGCCAAACTCGTCGGAAACGAGAAAATCAATCGCCAATTGACGCCATCTGACCGGAAAAATGCGTAGGTGGTCTGCGGAGCTGGACCGCTCCAGGTCCTGTTAGATGTCACGTGCTGAACAGAGCAGATGAGTTCAGCAGTGCGTGTCTGTCAATCCTCTTCGGGAACGGACCTCGACGAAGAGGGGGACAGGGTTCGCGCAGCTGTCTCGCCCCAATCCAGCCGACGTTGGAAGTACAGCGCAACGTTGACCAGCGCAAGCAACACCGGCACCTCGATTAGCGGGCCAACTACAGTCGTGAAGGCAACACCCGACCCGACACCGAAGACTGCGACCGCGACGGCGATTGCCAACTCGAAGTTGTTTGAGGCAGCAGTAAAACCGATGGCGGTCGTCGTTGAGTAGTCTGCACCGATTCCCTTCCCCATACCGAAGCTCACGAGGAACATCACCACGAAGTAGATCGTCAACGGGACGGCGATCAGGAGCACGTCCCCGGGTGACGCGACGATATTCTCACCCTGTGTGGCGAACATCACAATCACGGTGAACAGCAGCGCGACGAGTGTCAGCGGGTCGATTTTCGGAACGAGCACGTCATCGTACCATTCCTCACTTTTCGCTCGGGTTCCGACGTATCGAGTCAGGAACCCCCCGGCGAACGGAATTCCGAGGAATATCACAATCGCTTGGAAGACCTGCATCGGCGTGATGTTGAACGTCTCAATTCCGGCGACGAGCGTCTCCATGCCGAGCAACGGTGGAAGGAACAGTCCGAAAAACCAGACGTACACACCGTAGGTGATAATCTGGAAGAGGCTGTTGAACGCGACCAGCCCGGTGACGTACTCGGTTGAGCCCTCGGCGAGTTCGTTCCAGACGAGCACCATCGCAATGCATCGAGCCATCCCGATGAACACGAGCCCGAGGAAGTACTCGGGACGAGCGGGTAGTCCCGGAACGAGCCCGCTGAAGAAGACCACTGCCAGCCCGAACATCAGGGTCGGCCCGATGAGCCAGTTCTGGACGAGACTCAATCCAAGGACGCGCCAGTTACTAAAGACGGCGCGGAGCTGCGAGTAGTCTGCCTTCGCAAGCGGCGGGTACATCATCAGAATCAGTCCGATCTCGACGAGGTGAAGATCCTGAATCGGCTGTGTCACCGACGGGGCGACGAACCCAAGTCCGACACCGACGGCCATCGCACCGAAAATCCAGACGGTGAGATACTTGTCGAGGAAGTCCATCGCCCGCGGGTCTCCGCAACTCTCGCATTCACAATTCGGCCCGTGTTCGTGGGGATCAATGTTACTCATCAGTTGTCACTCCGGTTTCCGACCAGTGATGCTCGCAGAGACAAGGAATTCGCTCACGTCGTATTCGTCATCCCATTCACGGATGAACTGGTCGCTATTATCCTTCGGGGAGATATCGATTTGCTCGAATCCAGTGTCAGTGAGCATCTCTTGAAGTTGGTCAATGGTCGATGCGCCCGCGACACAGGAGGCGACAGAGTCCGGATCGGCACGGATGTCCTGTGGCACGTCCGCCGTCATGACGACGTCCGAAATTGCGAGTCGCCCACCCGGTCGAAGGACGCGGAATGCCTCTCGGAAAACCTGTGGTTTGTTCGGGGAGAGGTTCACCACGCAGTTCGAGATGATGACGTCAATACTGTCGTCGGCGACTGGCAGATGCTCGATCTCCCCCAGTCGAAACTCGACGTTCTCACTTTCGTTCTCGGCAGCGTTCGCGCGGGCTTTCTCGACCATTTCCGGCGTCATATCGACCCCGATTACTTGACCTGCTTCACCGACTTCCTGCGCTGCGAGGAAGCAGTCGAAGCCAGCTCCGGATCCGAGGTCCACGACTGTCTCACCCTCGGTGAGCGAGGCGAGCGCTTGTGGGTTACCGCAGCCGAGTCCGAGATTTGCCTCGCCTTCGACGCTCTCGACGTCATCCGTCGAGTAGCCGAGTTGCGTTGCCGTCTTAGCAGTATCTCCCGTGCCAGACGCATCGTCGTCGGTGCAACACCCATCCGAGGAACTGCAACAACCCTCCTTCGCTTCGGTTTCCGTCGCAATCCGAGCGTACCGTTCCCGAACGATGCGCCGTTGCGTTGCCGAATCAAGGGACTTGTCGGTTTTCGTTGGCTCTGAGTCAGACATCTTCGGTCACCTCCACCTCGATTTCGTCGAAGAGGTCTCGAATTCGCTGCCGGACCTCTTCCCGGATTTCACGTACCTCGTCGATATCCTTTCCATCGGGGTCATCAAGTGCCCAGTCTCGAACATCGACCGTCGTGACGTCAGCCTCAAGTTCGAGCGTCGAGCACCCCATCGTCGCCACGTAATCACAAGACTCCAGTTCAGATGTCGTGATTTCACGTGGCGTTCGGTCAGACAGGTCGAACCCGTCTTCTTCCATCACTTCAAGGACAATATCGTGGACGTGATCTGCCGGGTACGTTCCACCAGTGAGAATCTCGACCTCGTCCTCCAGTCCTCTGTCTCGCCGTTCTTGCTCGGCGAACGCGGTTGCCATCTGACTGCGGCCAGCGTTCTGAACGCACATGAACGCCACGCGAACGGCAGGCGAACTCATTGGGATGCCTCCCGGGTTTGATCGAGCGCATCGAGAAGTGCAGTTGCTCGGTCGGTCGCTTCGTAGTAGCGCCAAGTGCCGTCTTTACGTCGTGTGACGAGACCAGCGTCGTAGAGGTCGGAAAGCGCGTGGCTCACCGCGCTGTCACTGACATCGACGACGGGCGTGATTTCGCAGACGCACAGTTCCCGCCCAGCAGCGGCGAGAAGTCGAACGATTGTGTATCGGGTGTCATTACTGAGGGTCTTGAGTGCCGCCTGGTCACGTGCAGTACCTGATGGGGGGTCCGTGACGTGGCGTTCGAGCGCTTCGATGCGAGCGTCGATATCGGCGGCACAGCATTCACCTTCTTGATCGGTTATCAGCCGCTCAAGTCGTTCTGACTGTTGGCCCATAACTGAGTGTATGAACAACTCTTCAGATAAGGCTTCTGAAAGCCTGGTCTCCAGAATCCGGACTTGAATATGCAGAGATGGTTGTTCGAGAGAGTAGCGTTACTCTGGCGACCACTCGCAAGCGTTGGCGTAGGGCAGTTCATTCTCCTCGATGTGTGCCGACAGACACGCATAATTACAGAAGTAACCAGATGAGCCACACTCGGCAGTGCAGTCGCACACAAAGATGGGCTCGTGATCGAAAATCCGTGAGCCACAATACGTACACGTCTCGTCGCTGTCGGGGGTATCGACTGTCGTGGCCATAGTCATCGTTCTGGACTGAGGGACGGAAGCATTACCGCAGTCTACAATGGGAGGTGTGATTCCTACAAATGGTGGTGAGAGCGTCGCGTGACCAATACGCATACAGTTCATTGAGGATGCATTCACCCCCAATTATTTGCCAAAATTCGCTTTTTTGAGACGGCCGAATTCGGACGCCTCACGCCTCAAGGGACGATTCGTTCGACAGTCGAACTCAAGCCACCCAGAGTTCAAGACGAAGGTATCATAGAACGATTCGCACACTTTCTCCGTACTCCCCGAGGAACGGGACAGTATCTTAGGTAATCTCGTCAATCAGTTCGAATCCATCTTTGAACCTGGCGCGGTCTTCAAATCCATTTGCATCAAGGGCCGCGACAACTCCTTCCCCCGCATCGGTATCTGTCGTTACAACGACGACGAACTCCGTATCCCTGTTGAGCAGGCAGTTGACGGCGACCGCTCCGAGCGCTGCATCGGCCTTCTCAATGTGATCCTCGTTGCGGCTCGAAGAGTCCGCAATGTATCTCCGAACACTGTCCATCACATGTGACACGGTGCTGTTCGTGTAGTCTGGGTCGTCTGCAACTGTGACCCACGCGGCGTCGATTGCGCTATTGATTGGTGTCTGTCCAGGTGTGCTCCGGTCGGGGGCACCACCAAGCTCCGCGTAGACGCGCTGTGGAATCACGAACGTGATGTCGTGGCGGCGAGCGAATCGTTCGAGGGCGGTGTACTTGTTGTTCTGCTGGCGGCCACACGCGATGAACAACCCCGAATCACCGACCCACGCGACCGCTTCATCGACATCGTTGAGTAGCAACCGTTCCTCATCCATTTCTCAGTCCTCAGAATTTGGACCCTGCTCGCGTGCATCCTGAATGTCCCCGAAGTATGGGTCAACCGACTCCATCGTGAGGACGACATCGCGGAGTGCCTGTAGCACCGCGATGCCGAATGCGTACTGGAGGCCAAGTTCACGGGCTGCAACGCGCTCGGACATCTCTCCATCCGCGTACGGAACCGCATAGGTGAGTGCGGCAGCCAGTTTTCCGAGCCCGTGGCGCTCAAGGAGTAGATCGAGATCCTGGTCGTGCGGGGCGCGACCGAATGCGGCGATGAGGGTTGGCGTGACGGTGTACTCGTCGCCGTCAAGCGTCGCGGTGAGGGTGATCGGAATGGCCCCGTATGTGTGTGTCTTCTGGTCATCGTCTCGTGTGAGGGCACCAAGATCGACGAGCGTCCCCGTGTCCGAGTAGGCAGTTGTCCGAGGGATGTCTAACCCATCGGTGACATCATCGATTGTGACCTCCTCGTTACGGAGCACAAACGTGTAGAGGCGTGCCAGCCGTGGCTCTTCGAGGAGTCGGGCAACCGACAACAGGCCGTTGACCGCTCGTTCGGGGCCGCCGGTAGCCTTCGACATACAATACATAATTCGTGTATTGAGTAATAACGCTTTGGTTGATCGGGGAGCTTGCATGCACAGACTCTCACAAGGAGAGTTCCAACTCCTGACCTGATACGCGAACCCCACAACCAGATTGGCTCGCACATGTAATGAATGGATAGTTCAGATCGACTGAGTCGAAAATGCCATGAGAATTGTTCTGTGACACTTTTTGGGATAGTTACAGTCTAACGAACCTACTGCCAACCGCACTTGTTCGAGAAACCGGGGTTTCTCGAAAACACGGATTAGTACTAAATATAGGCCTATCTAAAGGCCTATACAGAGATGCCAAAGACAAGAGTCAGTCAGGGGGCGAATGGACAGTACAAGATCACGGTTCCGAAGGGGATCGCGGAAGCGATGGCCTTGGATGGACGACGATTAGAATGGAAAGTCAAGTCGGGGAATACATTGGAGGTGACTGTTGTCGATGAGTGACGTTGCCGTGCTTGAATGGGACACCGAATGCTGGAAGTGTGAACGGGAGACACCCGTTGTTTGGCCAGAGGAGGGGCACCTGAATAGTGACGTAGGTGAGAAGTTAGCGGAAGCAAGTGAGCACCCAGTTCAAAAGGTGTACAGTAAGACTCAGGGGAGAGAAGTATGGGGGAATATCTGTACCCATTGCGACGCCTACCAAGGAAACCACTATATCGAGCAGGAGGCTCTGGAGCAGGATCCCCCGCTGGTAGAGTGTGACGTCTGTGGAGAGATGCACGAATGGTATCCCGACAGTGGGATGGGAGGCGCATTCGGACAAGGTTGGATTGACTGTCCCGAATACGGGGCGGTTCCGGTCGGTGACCCACGAGGTGAAGACGATGGCTGAGGTAATCGGATACACTCGCCTCTCACAGGACTCAGATACCTCTATTGAGCGCCAAAAGCGCCATATCCGGGAATACACCGTTGAACACGGGATGCCACTCGAACGTATCTACGACGACGGCGAGCGAACGTCAGGTTGGGACGAGAGCAGGGAGAAGTACCAACAGGCCCGGAGTCGTGTCCAATCTGGAGAAATTGATGCGATAGTCATCAACGATAAACGCCGTCTCGCACGCGACTTCGACGAAACGATGAGACTCATTCTGGACCTCCGTGAATACGGTGTTGAAGCCCATACCTTCGAGGAGGGGAAGCTCGACCTCTCCGATCCGGTTCAAGCTGCTGTGGAAGTCCTCCAGGCAGCCAGCGAACACGAAGCAAAAAAGAAAGAGATCGAGCGCGCACGCGAGGCCGTACAAGAACGGATGGAGAACGGATACGACCACGGTCGCCCACCGATGGGATTTCGATTCGATGATGAGGGAGAACAATGGGTGCCTGATCGTGACGGGGAATTTGACACCGTACTCGAAGCAATCTGTATGGTTGAGACTGGATCGACCTACCGTGAAGTGGAGGGCGAACTGGATATTCCCCCATCAACGATGTCCGGTATCATGGACAGGAGAGAACAGTATCTCGGCGTCTGTAAGAACGAGTGACTGGATATCGAACCTGTGAGCCAATAGAACTCAGCTTGGCTCTTGAATGGGATTTTATATACTCCGGACTACCTGTATCCGATAATGAGTGACTCGTCGGACGACTACACACTTGAGGATGCGAAAGACGAGGTCGGAATTCTCCGCCGTGTTACCGACGACGTCGTCGAAGCAATCCAGAGCGCGGAGAACGAGAAGGTACTAGAGTTCCTGATTGAAGAGGAAAAACTCGACGTAATCCACGATGGAGAACGGGGACTGGGACAGGTTCGACGGGCCGTACTTGTGTCTCCATTGGCGTCAGATCGGCTCAAACGTATTGTGAGCCTCCGCGGCGACGAAACGCCCGAAGAGATCCTCGTCCCGAATGACGTGGAGCGCAACGCCAAAGTCGCACTCGAAACGGGCAAACCAGTCGTCCTGTATGGCCCGACCGGGACAGGGAAGACAACGTTTGCCAAGCAGCTCGCTCGTGAGACTGGAATCGGATACACCCTCAACACTGCCACTCCCTCATGGACGCCGTCGGACATCATCGGCGGCATCAGTCCGGACTACACCGGTGACTCGCTAAGCTACCGGACAAAACTCGGGTGCGTGTCCGAAGCCGTGCAGCGTGCCCGCCGGTTCGACGTCGAATACGGCGTCATCCTCGATGAAATCACGCGAGCAGACATCTCGAAAATCTTCGGCCCGCTGTACACCGCCATCGAGAACCCCCACCAGACCATCTTCGAGACCGACGAAGGTGAGACCATCGAGCTGGACGAACGGGTGAATATCATCTGTACGATGAACATGTCTGACCGGACGGTGAACGAACTCGATAACGCCATCACCCGCCGGTTCGCCATGATCGAGTTGGACGAGTACGAAGAAGACAAGCGCCGACAGCTGTTCAAAGACTGGATCACCACGCACGTTCCGACCACACCGACCTCGGAGAAAGCAAGATTCTCCGGCTATTCGAGCGTGACTACCAGGGTATCAATCACGGCCACGAATCGACGTCGCAAGGGTCGATCATGCGGTTCGGTCCGATGCACTACCGCGACGTCGCCATCTTCCTCGGCGTCGGCTGCCGGGAAGGGGGAGAGTACGAGTACGACCAGACCGATGCGGTCGGACAGGCGTTCCGGACCTACATCGTCCCGCGGCTCCTGAACGCCGCCGCATTCCCGCAGATTGAGCGAATCGCTGAGCATTACCGCGCGATGAACGGCGAGTTTGAGGAGTTCGATCTCGCGCCGGCGGCTGAACTCGCCGAACGAGAACTCGAACAGGAACGACGCCAGATGGGCTCCTACGAGTAATGAGCACCGTTGACGAAGTCTACGAATACGGGCAGGACACCTTCAACGTCCCCGAACGCGGGGAGATACGGATAGAAGGCTGTCCGTCGTCCATCGGGGACCAGCTTCGTCGCGCGTCATTTACACAGGAGAGTCCCGGTGTCTTCACGAAGAGCCAGGCAGCACTCGATGGTGAGCAGGAATACGAGGTTGTGACGGTCACAGTAGACGGCGACGAGAACGAGGTACTCCACGTTGAGGCGACGGACATCATCGGTGTCGTGAGCCTCACACCGTCATCGAAGGTTCAGGTCGATCCGAAAATCGACTGGGAACACATTTTCGACATGCTGCTGGCCGTCTACGATCAGAATCGGTCCATCGAATATCACGGGATTCCGCTGCAGGACTTCCTCTCCGACGACATCCACCTTGACGACGTGTTCGTGGTGCTGGCGATCAACTACCTGGATGGCTTGGAGACGATCCACCGGCAGGGTTACATCCGGGATCTGGTCATCCGACGACTCGACAGTCTCGATGGGCGGGGGGAAATCGACGTCGAACAAACGCTGTTGAACCACGGGCGCGGAACGTTGGAGCCACACTGGATCCGCAACGAGATCGAGTACGACAACGCCGCGAACTCGCTTCTCCACTTCGCTGGAAAGACGCTCCTTCGACTCTTCCGACAGAATTCTCACGAGAACGACCACCCTGCATACGATCGAATCTTCTCGGAAGTACACCGCGAGGTGGAGCGCCTGGAGAGTATGGGTGTCAGCAGCGGGTTGGACCGGATGGACGAGTATCGACGGCTCTCACTGAGCGACCTTCCGAAACAGCGACGGTACTACCAGAAGGCGTTCGACGTCGCCAAGGCGGTAATGTCGTCGTCGCTCGGCCAACAACTCCGTGATGGCCCACGAGAGCTGGTCGTGGACTACGTCCTGAACATGGAGTCGCTGTTCGAGCAGTACTCCCAGGTCGTCATCGAGCGCGAACTCTCGTACATCAAGTCCTACGACCATCTCGGCGACCTCGACGACGTGACACCCGTTCGGTCACCATCGGTTAACCCGTTCGAGGGTGAAGGGCAAATATACCACGAACCAGACCACGCGCTGCAGGAAGGTGATGAGACACTGGCTGTACTGGACTCGAAATACTACGCAGAAGGTCACGATCCCGTGAAAGAATCGCCGTCCAGATCACGGCTCTTCAGTTACGCGTATCTCCTCCACTCAGATCGGCTCGCATTCCTGTGTCCGCTTCTCGAACCGAAGCGACGGCGAGTTACCCAGACAGATGCCGAACTGCAGATCGTTTCGCCCGAGCAGGAGTTTACGTTGGGTGGGTATGGCGACGCCGTCCACGACTATCTGCACGACGTACTTGTCCGCAAGTCTGCTGAACTCGAAGCCTTCCGGGCTGTCGCGGAAAACCGACTGTGCCTTGACGGTGTCGAAGAGACGGATCTGACCGACTCGAAGTCGATGAGCGGTCCGTTCACGTTCAAGGATTCTCGGGATTTCTCCTTGCGTGTTCTCAAGGCTGCCGCCGACGAACACTCTTGGGAGGTCCGAAACCGGTACGATCTGGAGCAGGACGGTGACTGGACGCGGGAACAGATTGAAACGCGGTGTGAACAGCGTTACGAGCATACGACGACGTGCGTACCGGTGTTCTGTCGTGACCAGGGGCAAGAGTGGATCGACCTGTACTTCCTGGACGGCAGTGGTGGAGTCGAGAAAGAGGGTCCTTTGAAACTCCTCTAATTAGTAGTCCTGTCCGACAGTCTCTTTATACTTGGTTTCACATTACTCAGATAACCGAATGAGTAGCGAGATGACATCACATGACCCTCTCTCGAACGATGATGGGTTCTGGGGTCTACTGCTTGGGAAGAAATATGACAAAGTCCCGGAGTCAGAACGGACGCTTGAAAATCTCGTCTCGGAATTCTACGTTGGGCGTACGAAACGTATCGACACCCGGTTTGAGTCGATCGACGACCTAATCGCAGGATTAGAAGACCAATCGGCAGATCAGGCTCAACAAACTCTCCTCACAATCTGGGCAGAGGAAAAATGGGCTCAAAAGAGCAGCGGCAGCAACGGCTTTCAGGTGGAATCTAATTTCGAAGATGAGCTTCAACGACTCAAAGAGGAGGGGCTCTTCGTGGAGCAGTTGGCTAACAATTTCACATTGGTATGGCCGAGTAAGGAGGTCCGCGTAACCACTCGGGAAGATGATCGTGTCAGGAGCCGACTGTTTGAGCAAGCCCACCCACTGTTCGTACGGAAAGAGGATGGTAGTGAAGTAGAGGTACGGGGTGCAAAAAATCGAATCAAGAAGTTCTCAAAGACCTTCACAGACAGTGATGGGGTTGATAGAATAGAGAGATCACAAACGACTCAACCCGTTATTGATGGCCTTGCGTCCATCTTCAATGACGAGATTGAAGCGCTCACACTCACAGAGGTGGAGTTCCAACGAACGTATCTCCCTGATGGATCCTCACTTTCCCTCAGCAACCCTGCAGGAGTTCGTAACGACCTCAACTCGGAAGCTGTCTTTCAGGAACTGGTCGATCTACAAAGCCTCTCCGAACTCTCCCATCTCGAATTTAACCACAATAAGACTGGGAAGAAGGTTGAGTTGAAAGTAGAGCGTGAAGAGACTGGATTCTACTTCGAAATCCAAGACCGGTATCTTCCTGAGTCAGAAAAAGAGGCAATCCAATTACTGATCGAGGACAAACTGGGAATCTCGTTCGACAGCATCTATCCTTATGACGTCCAGTTACGTGATTCATACATTTTCCACCAGATTCTCACTGGCGCAGTTGACACTTATAATCGATATTTCGATGACCTGCCAGAGGAAGAACGGTCGCTCCTAAACAAATTTATCGAAGTGTCTGAAATTAATACGTTTGAGTGCTACCGGTGTCACGAAGTATATGAAGGAGAGGAACCGGATGAATGCGAGGAATGTGAAGGGGACAGCTTCAGAGATGAAATTCGACGAGAGGTTAGCGTTGACGATGAGGCAATCCATGAAGCAGCACTTGAGGCACTGAAAGAGACCGGTGACACGCTATCTGATAATGGAATTAATTTCTTAGACGTCACAATCGATGCGTATGAGACAAAAAACAACGACTACATCAGAACCACATTCCAAGAAGTGGCGAGTGCAGGAAAAGAAGCCAACACCCACCGATACGAGTATATCAACTACTGTCTCGGAAATGGTCGTCTTCCTCGACGCATCAATCAATACCTGCTAAACTCAGTTCTCATTGTTTACGGGAAAGCATATCTCAACGGACGAGAGCACTTTGGAACTATCAACCTACATGACCTGTTGATGACCGATTCCCCAGAAGACCTTCTTGTCTCAGCGATTCGTAACAGCAAGTCTCAGTTCAGGAATCGGATTATCGGGCGGGCTGATGATGCGTTTGAGCGTCTCCAAGACCTTCATCAGCGCGGTACAGCAGGCGAATTTGACGACCTATCACAGGAGGAACGGAAGGAACTGAAAGATGACTACGATTACAACGGGTTTGAACGGGACGTATTCTATCTCCTGAAGTTTATGTTCCTCTTCACTGAGCGGTGGGGCCGAGAAGGAGAAACAGAAACAGACGGCTGCCTCGTAATTCCGGAGGAGGATGGATACTTCATCGCAAGTTACGATCCAAAGCTCACCTACACTAAGAAGGGATACGACCTAGATGCCGGAGAGAAGAACAAAGCGGCATGGTACATGGTTACGGAAAACCTCGGCGGCGCTCTCTCAGTTTCGCTTTCAGACGACGAAAATCTGGATGCCCACCTCTTCGTCTCGAATAACTTCCGGGAAGGTCAATTCCCCCATGTCGCCTCTCGTGTTCAGGAGTGGTTCGAACAGAGTGAAGACGTTGAAAAAGGGGGAATCCCGGTTGCATTCCTCCCACTCGAATCCTTGTTGTCACTTTACGAAATCTTCGATCGGCATTACGATCCCATCATCGAATACCCCTCAGTGAAAGCTGCATTCAGAAGAGCGTTCACAGAGAAGGTCAAAAATGGAGAGGATGGATACTCTGTTGTTGATACAGACGCTTGCGACACCGTCGAAGAGCAAGTACTACAGGCATTGAGGGGGACTACCCGGAGTAGAACGCTCAAAGACCACACTGAATAGAGCTTGTTAGTCCCACATACTGTTCGAAACAAACCAATCAGACTGCATGTTGGTGATCTTCGCTGGTGAAGATTAAAACGGTGCGACGAGCCACTCACCGTCTTCCTTTCGTTCAAGCTGCGGGCCGAAAACCTGCTGGAGAGAGTGAAGTTCATCCTCGTACCGGAGATCGTACGTTTTGCCACTTCGGTGGAACGACCCTTCAAGGACGAACTGTACCGTCGGACTTTGGTACTCTAAATCGTTTGCGCGTCGGTCCATCTCATGAGCCAACTCATTAGCCAGGTCCTCCTCCGACAAGGCTTCTGAGAGACCAACAACACTCACACTATCCGGAACGTCGTCTTCTTTGAGTCGCTGTACAAACTCCTCTACAGGAATCTGATGCTCGAAGGTCTCATACGCACCTTCGATAACGAGATTGTAGCGTCCGGGTATTTGTCCGGGTCCTGCCATTACGCTTACAACGTCTCCGAAGGGACAAAAATGGATACGGTAGCGTGAACTCACTCGTGGTCAGCGATTAGTCCGAGGTAGTGAACTGTAACAAGGTGGACTGCGGTTCGTTCGTTCCTTGGTGGGTGGAGGCGTCCAGACAGTCAATTGTCGTCGAAGGAGTGATCTTGGGATCGAGATCCTGTAGAAGATGGTGGCCCTCCGACGAATCGATCGTTTCGAGGCACTCGCTACAGACCAATACGAGATAGTAGTCATGGAAGTCTATCTGCCGGTCGGCAGAATCGCCACACCAGTAACACTGTGGAGTTGCCTCCCGGAACCGCTCCAGGAGGCCTTCCGAGTCCATTACCTGGGTAAGGAGGGTGGACAGATTAGCGTGGTCCGACATATCAAGTCGGAGTGTCGAAACGGACTCCTCAATCACGGGCCGCAGATTTTCCAACCACGGTGCTATACTGTCCCTAGTCGGATCTGAACGTTGCTTGTCCATCTCTCTGGTCACCTGCCGGAGAAGGGTATCCCGTTCGTCCCGCGAGATCGAGAACGTGCAGTATGGTTGGATCGATCCCACGAGCAGAACCCGATGATCAGTGTCACTCATCGCAACTACCACTCTTTACGCGCGAGAAAACGGCTGATCGAGCGATTCGAGTCAGAAGGGGGACAGAGTCAATTCTTGACCACCTTCGCCGACGACCCGCCGTTTCGAGCTGTTGTTTTGCCCTCATCGTTCGGAATAGGTGAAATAACCAGGTGCGTAAAAACCTCTGCCCTGGGAACACCGTGATATCGCCCCAACAGAGCCTATACGGTCAATATCCATATTGAGGGCCCGGGACGCAGACTCACGGCACGACCATATCGCCGACTCGCCTTAGACAGGTTGTAGGAAGAAGGGTGCGGCAAGCAACAGAAGCACTCTCAGCGAGAGTCTCGAAATGGATTGTCGAAAATCCCCACCGAGCGTTGTCTTCGCGTTCTGCGTCGGGTTCCTATTCGCTGTAACTCGTGATGTCTCGATCCCCGAGGACGCGCGTGTAGGTGTCGTCGCCGGTCACGTCGGCGAGCCGCCCGGCGAGTTCGCGCAGGTCGTCATCGACGTCCCACTTTTCGACATAGTTCTGGACCGCCTGACCCTTCTCATAGCGATACCGCAGGAATTGGAGCTTGTCGAGGTTCGAGAGGTGCTCGCCGCCGTCGCCGTTGACGCGCTCCTGGATGTACGCCTGGCGCTTCTCGTTGTCCCACGTGCCGAGCTCGAAGCCGTCGTCCTGGTTGTATAGGTGCGTCTCTTTCAGGTCCTCCGGCGTGGCATTCGTCCCACGGCAAAGCTTGTTAACGTCGTCGAACGATGGGTTCGACGTATCGAGCAGATCGATGAACACGTCTTCGACACCGATGTCGCTGGCTTCCTGGATGATGCCGTAGATCTCCTGGACGACCTCCTTAGCGGACATGATCTCGCCGTCCCGCTGTACCTTTCCGTGGTGCTTGGAGTACTCGCGGAAACACGCACCCATCTCCATCACGCCGATGTCACCACGGGAGAGGTCGCGGTTCTCTTCAAGTTGCTGGCGGGTCCGTCGGGCCGTGCGGTAGATGTCCCGGCGGAGGGAGTTCCACGAGGCAGCTTCGGTGTCGTCGATGGGGCGGGCGACGACGACGATGTCGAACGAGACGGCCTCCCCGCCGATGAATTTGTTAATGTCCGCAGTAATCGGATAGGTCGCTGTCACCTCGAACCCGACGTTGCAAAGGGATTCGAGAAGTTCACCCCAGGATTCAGAATCACTGTGATGGTATGTGAATGTGAGAGATCCGTCATCTTTGAGTGCGCGCTTGATGACGGCGAATGATTCTCCAAGTTCGGATTCAAAATCTTCTGCTGTCTTTCCTAAGTACGGATTCGTGACGATGGACTCCGCGCGCGGTGTTTTATCTTTATCAAACCCGGGGCATCGATCTTCGAGAAGAATTTTTTGCCAGACATAGAAGTAATCTGCAACCTCAGAGTACATAATATTATCGTAATATGGGGGGTCCGTAATGACTGCATCATACTCATCTTCTGCCGAAATGGACCTAGCGTCACCTTGGTGTATTTCGAAGGTTTCCCCAACTGGCTGCGAAAACGGTTCTGTTTCTACCGTTTCGCCATTCTCAACATATCGCTCTGTGGGTGCTGAAGCATACTCAACGCCGGAAATGACAAGGTCCCAAATAGACTCAAAAGTCCCTCTGCCAAATTTCGCTCCCCAAACATTGCCCTCACAAGGCGATTGAGGGGGATCAAACGAATTTGACTTGAATATATTCACAATTTTATTATAAGAGTAGTCATATCCAACCATCATGTTGTTGGTTCTCAGTATCCCGCTAACAGCCATCAGGAGGAAATCCTGGCTATTCTCACCTTCCACGTCATCGACCGCCTTCATTAATTTCGACAGACAAAGTAGCTGACGCTCGTTATACATGTCTGACCAATGAGAATATCCGTGATCGAAAACTGGGTTCCTCTCGGAGGTCATATGCCCCGGTGGGATTTCCTCATTCGGGACGTACTCATGGAGGTCTTCGCTCTCTTCCCACTCCCGCCCGGCCTCCCGGTATAAGTCCTGGTCAAAGTCTTCTGCGCGCTTGTACCCCTTGTGCGCAGATTTCGATTTGCCAGCATCGTCGCACTCTTCACAGTAGTATTCCAACGCGTAAAGCCGCAGATCGTATCCTCCTTGCTCCTGAATCGCGTCTGTAATTGCGTACTTTTGACCACAGTCGGGACAGTTGTATTTGCCGCCACGCGAGACATTCCCTTCCTTTGGAACGAACCCGTGTCCACAGTCGTTACAGACACTCTCCGACTGCCAGTCGTCCACCAGCGTCACCGCTCCACAGTCCGGACAGAGGACGTTGTACTTATCGTCGTTCTCATAGCGACCCTTGGCGACCCGGTAGTCTTTGAACAACGGAACCGTATGCCCGCAGGAGACGCAGTCTAACTCCTTAACCCAGAAGTTGTACATCACGTCAGCGTGGTGGTCGCCATTCGGACAGGGTGTCTTGTAGTACTGCGTGATCTCGTTGGCGACATCCTCCTTCACCTGTTCGAAAGCCTCTTCGAGTTCTTCGACATCAGTCTGCCCAGCTTCGAGTTCCTTCTTCGTGACGAACCACGCGACAGGGTTCAGGTCATTACCGACGACCTCAGCGCCGAAACGCGACGCCTCGACGAGCGACGTGCCACCACCCATGAACGGGTCGAGGATCTTCTTGTCCTCGACGCGGACGTCCTTCGAGTAGAGCTCCCAGAGGCTCTCCGGGTCGGTTATGTCTACACGTTCGAGTAACGAGGCAACGTCAAGGTCTGACTCTGCATCAGCGTCCTCTCCCCAACCAGCGAGTGTGCCCCCCTCGTGACCGGGTTCGAACACCGAGACTTTCTCTGGGTCGTCAAGCAGTGTGTAAAGAGAGATGGCACGGAAGACGCAGCCCAGGCGGCGAGCCCACCACTTGTGCATCGTGTAGATCGGGCGGTAGTACATCTTTGCCCGGCCTTCCTTCTCTGCAATCTCGTTTATTCGCTCAATAGGAAATCCCTTCTCGATTGGGAGGGTTTGACGCTCTGTGATCTGCTTCCCTCCAGAGCTATCGGTCATATAAGTATAAGCCACAATCTGACCGCATAAGGATTCGGGTGTCTCGACAACAATTATACCACAACGTTCTGAAGCCTATTGTAACTGTGTCAAACGCTGTCCCCTTCGTCAATCGCAAAGAAGAGCTGGGCAAGCTACGAAGCAGCTTACAAACCGATACGGGGGACTTCCATGTTCTGGTCGGTCCAAGTGGATCTGGCAAGTCGGCACTCTTGGACCAATTCCAGGTGCAGTGTGAGGAAGACGGAGTCCGTACTGTTCGTCACGATATCGGCGAACCGAAATCGGAAGCTGCGTTCATTTATCGGTTGTTAGAAAAATGGAATCAGGAATTACCAAGTTCGAAGTGGGATTCAATCAAAGAACGTGTTAAGAGCACAAATACGGAACCGTTGGTTCAAGCTGCCAAGTTTGCTGACCCTGCCGTAGGTACAGGTGCTCGAATGATCAATGCAGCCCTGTCTGGAGCAGTAGAAGACGAAAGTCTGGGCAATGCTACCGACGAAGTGGATTTTCTTATTAATGTGCTTGAAGCCGGCCCAGATGAGAGAATCGTTGTTATAATTGATCAGTTTGATGAGCGCCGTTTGTCTAAACCTGTGTCACAAGACCTTGGTCGGGCATTTAGAGAGATTGCGAGAAAGTCACCTACGAACATCGTCTGGTGCATCGGATCAGATCACGAATTTGATGGGTATGAAGATCGGATTACTCGTCTGCAAGTTGGCCCGCTGGATAGTGGAGCGATAGAGCAACTCCTTGACAAAACAGGCACTGACTTTGGAGAAGCTGAGACTGACGGCGGTCACGCTGAAAACACCGCCAGCTTTGTAACCGAAATAACGAACTTCGAAGGTCCAAATCTGACTAAGGAAGGCCTGGTTGACGAAATAAAAACAAGAACAAAGGGACATCCGTTTATGCTCGCTCTGTTTTTACAAACGGTTCGTGATGAGGACATATCCTATGCGATTCGGGATCTGCCAATGAGCCAACAGAGGGTCCGAGATTATCTTGAAGACCGGTTGCTGGATCGGTTGGAACCTCAGGAAGAGGATCTAATGCGGGACGTTTGTGTTTTGGAACAATTCGACGCGAAGTTGGCGGCTCACTTATCGGGGAATACGGTCGCAGAAGCGAGACAGATTCTGACAAATCTGAAGGAGCGATCCATTATCAGAGAAGTGGAGAGTATCACGGATACACAGACATTCAGAACCCATGACCTAATTCGTGAATATCTCCAAGGTGATATCATGGGTGCCAGGGAACGTCAGAGCCGATACATTGCGATTGCAGTGTTCTCTTCAAGATTGTATGATCTATCAACACAAAATACAGAGGAGCAGATCTCGGGATCCAAAATAGAGTCCCTGCGGGAAAATATCAAACTCCACTTTGAGAAGGTCCTTGACCGTAAAGAAGCGGAATCAGTGGTAAGTTCGGTGTATTCTGCTTGTGAAGGCTTGAACTACATTCAACGAACGGACGTAGAGGACGGGCTCCGATACTGTTACTCGATCCAGGATTCAGTGTCCATACCCAGCGTAGTAGAAGAGATGCGATTGCAGAGTGACTCGCAGTAGCAACGTCTGGGAATCCTTTTTATGTCCTTCACCGGAACCTTCCGCTATCAATGAAGGCGGACACGCTCGATCTAAAGGATATCTTCCGGAAGGACACTCGGTACGTCGTTCCACGATTCCAGCGGCCGTACGTATGGAAGGAGGAGGAACACTGGCAGCCCCTATGGGAAGACCTCCAACTCGTTGTGAACGAGTTGATGGATCGGCAGGCAGATGCGGATACCGATATCGAACGACAGGAGGCTCAACAGGACACCTCTCCACATTTCTTGGGTGCCATCGTCCTCGACCAGCAATCGACGCCGACGCAGAAGCTGGAGACACGTGAGATCATCGACGGGCAACAGCGGCTGATCACGCTCCAAGTCTTGTTGTCGGCTACACATTCCGTAGCGAAGGACTTCGAAGACGACGGGTCGGCGTCCTTGGTCGAGAAGCTGATGTACAACGACAAGGATCTCACAAGGATGGAGACAGATCGGCTGAAGGTCTGGCCCATTGAAGCCGATCAAGACGCGTTCATCGACGTCATGACGCTCTCTGATCCGGAGTCCGAGCACACCGAACTTGACGGCGGCGACAACTTGGAAGAGTGCTTCCGCTACTTCAGAGACGAAATCCGGGAGTGGGCAGAATCCGGGGACGAATCCAGCGAGGAGCATCTCGATGCGCTCGTCACGACGATGTGGCACCTGCTCCGCGTAGTCGTCATCGACCTCGAATCTAACGACGACGCACAGGTGATCTTCGAGACGCTGAACGCTCGCGGGACGCCATTACTCGCCGCCGACCTAATCAAGAACTACCTCTTCCGGGAAGCATCCGTTCAGCACAACGACCCTGGCGACCTCCACGACAAGTACTGGAAGCAGTTCGACGAAGATGAGTGGCGTGTCGATGTCTCGCAAGGACGGCTCGACCGCCCGAAGATAGACGTCTTCATCATGCACTGGCTCACGATGGAGATGAGCCAGCAGGTCCGTGCGAAGAAGCTCTTCCCCGCGTTCCGGAAGTACCTCGATAGAACCGACAACTCTGTCGAAGAGATCGTAACGGACATCGACTACTACGCGTCCATCTACGAAACGATCTCTGAACCCGACCGTGGGTCTCGGGAGGGGATCTTCTTCCACCGGCTGGACATCCTCGATACCACGACACCGTACCCGGTTCTCCTCTGGATCTTCGGCCACGAGGACATCCCGAACGAACAGCGGGTGAAAGCCGTCGAAGCAATCGAGAGCTGGCTGATGCGTCGGATGCTCTCCCGACTAACGTCGAAGAACTACAACAAGATCTTCATCGAACTGCTGGACGAGCTCAAAGAGGGGGACAACAAGCACGTCGGTGACGTCATCGTCGAATTCTTCCGGAGCAAAGAGGGTGAGAGCGATTACTGGCCCGGAGACGAGAAGCTGGTAGACTCGATGGTGAACATGGAGTACTGGGCCGTCATCAACCAGCGACGCCTCAAAATGGTGTTCGCGGCTATCGAACGCGAGTTGCGTAACACTGGGTACAGCGAGACAGTTGAGTTCACGCAGGATCTGGAGATTGAGCACATCCTTCCGCAGAAGTGGTCCACCCACTGGTCACTCCCAGGAGACCGCCCAGCCGAAGTCGAACGGATGGAGCGTGACGATGCAAAGGACCGAATCGGGAACCTGACAATCCTCACCGACAAGCTGAACCCCTCGATTTCGAATGCAGCGTGGGACGATAAACGAGAGGCGATTCAGGAGCATACTGTCCTGCGGCTGAACAAGCACTTGGTAACAGACTGGCCCGACGAATGGAACGAGGACACGATTGCCGAGCGTGGTGAGTGGCTCGCAAAGCAAGCAAGTGAAGTCTGGCCTGAACCCGACTCAGAGTACTGGGACAGATAGAGTCGCACCAATACCGTTCCACGTCGATTATCGAGTTGGGAGACAATCGAACAGGCTATTCAGCATGCGGGGGATTGTTGGGTATGACGGATTTGCTGGAAGTGCGAGAAGACGGAGATTTCGTAATTTCTGGAACAGTAAGCCGAGATGAGCTTGAAGCGGAACTGACACCGCTGAACCCACGCAGTTTGTTCGATAGACGACTGAAGGCTGTGCTGAGAGATATGCTGGATAAGGCGGACAGCGACGAGATACTCGTTGAAGCCTTAGTCAGAAACGCGGACGCCGACCAGTAGGAGAAGAGAGTCTACTTCTGGAAGGTGATCTCGATCTTCAGACTTGACGCCTCATCGGGCATCCGCTCGAACAGATCCTGCACCTTCGTGTAGTCCTGTCCAGATCGCAGCGTCAGGCTGACTTGCGTCCGTTCGACATCGGCGGTTCCCTGAAGAGCGCCGGGAACACCCTCGCGGTCGGGCAACATGAACGTGACGTCGCCGTAATCGACACTTCCGGTCTGGTGGTTGTTCCGCCACTTACTCCGCATCGCGGCGACGTCGTCGCCGTTGTACTCGAAGCGCCACGTGGGGATCTCCGTGTCGGCTTTTCGGAACGGGTATCCCGGAACCCAGTCGGAGGCTTTCTCCGAGCCGGTCGTGTTGACGACGTACTCGGGTTCTTCGTCCTTCCCGATGTTCTCCAGTAGGTACGTCCGAACCATGTACTCGGTAACACTGCTGTCGAACCGGTCCGTGACCTTGTTCACCGTGAACTGGTCGCCCGGTTCTAGGTCCTCGATGTACTCCAGGATCTGGTCGCCGATCCGTTCGGGAACGGTCGGGACGATCTTCACCGTCGTCGGGTCGCGGTCGCCGAGCGATCCAAGATACCGACCACCGGCTTCCAAGACGTAGTCGTCTACGAGGAATTCGTTGACTGCCTCGCGGGCGACGGACTCGGTCTCGTCCGGCGGGAGGAACACCGACTCCTCGGCACGAACCTCGCCGATGATCGTGTCGAGGTTCGCGTAGCCGTCGTCGTTGATGTGCGTCTCGATGCGATCTACGAGGGACGACGCACCGACGACCTCCGCGCCGCCGACGTCGCGGACCGTCGCGTCGGACTGTGGTTTATCGAGGATCTCGTTCCCTTTGACGATGACGTACTGTTCCTCACGAGCGAGCCGACCGATGGCCCGCATCACGACGTCGTGGCTGTCGCCGTCGATCCAGATCTCGCCGTCTTCGACGAGTTCCAGTTCGAGGTCACCGATATCGAGCGCGGTCGTTCCGCTCCCGAACCGCTGACGCAGTTCCTGTTCGACGTCATCGACGCCCCAGACGTCCACATCGTCTTGCTGGACGAGGACGGTGTCCAGCGAGCTTCCGGAGAGATCATCGCGGAACCCGCCAGTGTCACGGGCGAGCACCGGTTTGTCCGAGAGCGCTTCGACGGTTGCATTCAGCACGTCGTTCGCACTACCGGGGATCGGAAGCTCCGGATCGCGGAGGAACTGCTCGTAGATATCCTCGACCGAAATCTCACCGCGCCGCTCCAAGAGATCCTCGGCGATGTCCCAGACGTCTGACTGGAGGTCGAACGGATCAGCAGATGCCGAATCCGCGATGTTCGAGGCGTCCAGCTCGGCCTCGTCGTGAACGTACACGTCAAGTTCCATCGGCGTCATCTGTCTCCAGTCGTTGAGCAGGTCGTTCCCGTCAAGCACCTCACCGTACAGGAGTTGGAGTTCTTCACGGAGTTCGTTCTCTTCCTGCTCCCGCATTCCCTGAATCGACGTGCGAATCTCGTCATCGAGGGATTCGTCAGCGAGTACCTGCCGTGCGCCCTCGATGTACCGCGCCTTGTCGATGTACCGTGTCCCCGACTCGATGGCCTTGTCGCCAGAGGGCTGGACGAACACGAGGGTGTTACGCCACTCGCGGCCACGACCGTCGTTCGTGATGACTTTCTCAACCTCCTCGTTCGTCCACTGGTCGTCCTTCACGACGACCTTGACCTCACGGTCGTCCGGGATGTCCCGCATGTCGTTCGTCCGGAACCCTACCGGATGCGCGTTCGATCCGAAGATATCGGTGATGAAGTCCGCGACCTCAGCCTTCGCCGATGTCTCGGAGACGTCTACGGCTGCATTTCGGATGAGTGCGTTCGGGTTCTGCCGGTCGCGGATCGCGTACTTCCCGTTCAGTTTGTGGAGATGCCACGCGACACCGTGGAGACGTTCGAGATTGAGGACAACGTCGGAGACGAGATCCCCTGTCTGGTAGGCACCCATAACAATTTCCGAAACATCTGCTCCCTCACCCTCGCTGGGCTTCAGCGAGTACAACAGGATCGTGTTCAGGATACGACGACCGTGAGGCACTTCCTCTGTGTCGATTCGGCTTTTGATGTCACCAGTTGCAGCGTTCAGTCGCTCGTAGTTGATCTTCGCCAGTTCGTCCTCGAACTCGATGGCATCAATATCTCCGTGAGTAATCAGATCCGTCTGGTCCTGCATCTCCAGGAGAACCTTCGAGAAGAGGTAGATCATCCCTCGCGTGTTCTGGTTATCCTCGTCCGCGTAGTACCGCGTCTCAAGCGCATCCAGAAGCACAGGGTGGAACGGATACAGATCGTGCATCTCCGACAGCAGATCATCGGGAATGGAGA
This sequence comes from Haloarchaeobius sp. FL176, assembly GCF_024609245.1. Lineage (GTDB taxonomy): Archaea > Halobacteriota > Halobacteria > Halobacteriales > Natrialbaceae > Haloarchaeobius. Next base: position 1,894 of record NZ_JANJYH010000018.1, on the reverse strand, counting down.
CGTGATCAGATTGGTCGTAGGCATCGAAGTACCCGTTGACGATCTCCCGGGCAGCGTTCTCGTTAACCGAATCGATCAGGCGGTGACGTAGAACCTCGCGTTTGTCCACCTGGTTGTTCATGTTGACCTCGACCGCCTGTTCCCGGTTCAGGATGTCGTGGACCTCGGAGCCTTCACGGAGGACAGAGACGATGGTGTAGAGTTCGAGATCGGAGAGTGCCGTCGATTCGAGAAGGGACTGGAGGAAGGCTTTGTTCGCACTCTTACGGTCGCCCTGGAGTGTATCGAACCAGTCCTCAAGTTCGTCCACGAAGAACGCGACCGTATCGTCGCCGACGGCTTCCTGAATCGTCTGCATATCGGGATACCCTCCCGAACTGTACGTTCCAGGATCGTAATCGAGTGCCTCGAAAAACGGTTCCCACAGATACTCGTACTGCTCGTTCTGCATGGCGACCGTAATCGGCGTCGCCGATTCAGGGAGTGCTGCGTCGAACCCTTCGACCGAGTCGCTTGCCCAGTGGCCTGCTGCGTCGGGGTCGTCGAAGCAGTGGTACAGCGCGACCATCTGGTGGGACTTCCCACTGCCGTACGGCCCGTATAGGATGTGCGTCCCGCGCGGGTCATCGCCTGTGAGCGAATCGCGGAGAATGGAGAGTGCTTCACGGAGCCCCTGGGTCATCAGGGTTCGCTCGAAGAAGAGTTCCGCGTCTGACTCGAACTCGTCATCGTCATCCACGTTGTAGAGCTTTACCTGGCCGTCGATTTGCCCCTCTTCTCGAAGCTCACGGCTGAGTGTTACCGTGTCTTTGAGGGTATCCGACAAGGATCCTGACTGTGCCATCTTGATACTTAAACACACCTCTTGGACACCCAATAAACACTATGGTCTTTCGAATCCCCCTCTCGCGGCCAAGCAGACGGACCGTCTCGTGTTTTCCGGTCACCAAACGTATTTGACGCGAACATGTCTCTACGAAACCATGGGAAGCTACGACCTCGTTGATGTTGAGGTCACACACGAGTCTGCGGACGATATTCTCGATTCATTGTCTGGAGCTGGTGCAGAGGAGGATCATTTACAAACCATCCAAGCTGTTCGTCTCCAAGCGGGCCAGCCGGACTCCGAACTTCGCTCGCTGAAAGAGTTGGACGAAAACTCTGTCAAGCTACTCGAACATCAGGTGGATGCTGCCTATCGGGCCCTTTTCGAGATGGATGGGAAAGCCCTTCTCGCGGATGAAGTTGGGCTTGGGAAGACCATCGAGGTCGGGATGATTCTCAAGGAGATGCATTTCAGGGAGACAGATGAGTCCGTCCTCATTCTTACGCCTGCACAACTGGCGAAACAGTGGCAGGCCGAACTCCGTGAGAAGTTCGGGCTCGACTTCGTCTGCAACTACGACGACAAGTTCGAAGACTTCGACGCCCACGACTACATCATCGCAAGTATCGACACGGCGAAGAGCGAGCGACACCGTCAGACCGTCCTCAACCACGACTGGGACGTTCTGGTCCTCGACGAAGCCCACTACGTCAAAAACGAGGAGACGGACCGCTACGACCTGATTGACCGGCTCTCCTACAACTACGCGTTCTTCCTCACGGCGACGCCGATTCAGAACGAGCTGACCGACCTCTACAACGTCGTCTCGCTACTTCGACCCGGACTGTTCGGCACACGCGATGTCTTCCACCAGTACTTCGTCAACAGCAATCAGGAGACGCTGGTGAATCGAGACGAACTACAGGACCGCCTAAACAAGGTGTATGTGTTTACCCCGAGGTCTCGACAGCCGGCACAGCGTGAGCCCGTGAGATCATATCATTGCTGCTGACGACTCGACGAAGCTCTTCGTATGGATTGCGTCCCTGCTGGCGCCACGTCGCCAGC
>NZ_JANJYH010000017.1 GCF_024609245.1 Haloarchaeobius sp. FL176 | reverse complement strand
GGCAACGAGGCGTTAAGCCCGCGAGCACTAACAGATCATGCCATTAGTCATACCGCATACTGGGACCACCGAACTGTACTCGGAATGGTCCAGGCGCGAACTGGATTGCGCGAACACACGAGTGTAGGATACCGACGATCGGTTCCACTGCAACGGTTCAACTCCGTTGGTCGGCGTTAAGGCGGCCACAGCGGCGAGGCAACACCCGTACCCATCCCGAACACGGAAGTTAAGCTCGCCAGCGTGTCGGGGAGTACTGGAGTGCGCGAGCCTCTGGGAAACGCGATTCGCCGCCTGCCATTCATACTTCATTCACAGTTTTCGACGAGCAACAGCCCGTAGTGGGCTGTGGGTCGTCGACTGCAGTTAGCGACTCGATAGCTACAGCCACGTCCATAGGTCTCTTCGGCAACTCGATAGTCGGGCACGCCGATCGCCGTGGCGACGGCGTACATCGCTACGTTTAAACTCGGCCGACCAGTAGTGAAAATCGCGCCAAGGTGGCAGAGTCCGGCCGAACGCAGCGGCCTGCAGAGCCGCCCACCGCCGGTTCAAATCCGGCCCTTGGCTTTCTGTGACGAATCAGGTCGTGAGACGGCCGTCCGTGATTCGAAGCGGCGGGTGACCACGGTTCGGAACTCGATGTTTCCGCGAAAGACGAGGCCCACCGTCGACGCGACCGCCCAGCGACCGCATGGGGCCGCGGACGCTCACTTCGTTCGCGCCGCGGCCCGGTCTCCGACCGGGGCGTCGTGACACTCAGTTGGCAACCACGTTTATCGACATCTCGGTAGTACGTTCTGGCGTGCGGACCACAACCCGCGGATCGGTGGCGCTGCTGGTGTTACTCGTCGTCTGTAGCGGCTGCCTCGGCGCGCCGGGCCCGGGGGTGGCCAGTACGACCGACGAACGAGGGACGGCAGCGACGGATACAGTCGACGGCACGCTCGAAGTCCACGTCATTGCGGTCGGGCAGTCAGCGAGCGCGCTCGTCATCACACCGGCCGGGGAGACGGTGCTGGTCGACTCGGGCGACTGGCACGACGACGGCGAGATAGTCATCGACTATCTGGAACAGCAGGGTGTCGAGCGCATCGACCACCTCGTTACCTCGCACGCGGACGCGGACCACATCGGTGGCCACGCGGCGGTCATCGAGCACTTCGAGACGGCAGGTGAGGGCGTCGGGGCGGTGTACGACCCCGGTATCGCGTCGTCGTCGGCGACGTACGAGCGGTACCTCGACGCGGTCGAGGAGTACGACGTGCCGCTGTTCCAGACGCGGGCGGGGGCACAGCTGCCAATCGAGGGCGTCGACGTGGCCGTGTTTGGCCCACCGGAGGAGCCGCTGGCGAACGTCGACCGCAACGAGAACAGTCTGGTGTTCCGCATCGCGCACGAGAACACGAGCGTCCTGTTCACGGGCGATGCGGGTGTGGTCGAGGAGCAGTATCTGGTGTCGACCTACGGTGACGGGCTTCGGTCGACCGTGCTGCTCGCGGGGCACCACGGGAGCCGGTCGAGCACGGGGTCGGCGTTGCTCGACGCCGTACAGCCGCGAGTCGCAGTGATCTCGAGCGCGTACGACTCACAGTACGGGCACCCGCACCAGAAAGTGCTCGAACGGCTGGGTACGCGGTCGATTCCGGCGTACTGGACCGGCGTCCACGGCGACGTGGTGTTCCGGAGCGATGGGCGGACCGTGACGGTGCTGTCACAGCAGTCGGCGACGACGGTCGCGACGGCGCTGCGGGAGGCCGAGGCGGCCGACCCGCGAAACAGTGACCCGGTCGCCGTGCGCGAGCAGTTCGTCGCTGACTCGGAGACATCCGTCGACGCCATCACACCGGACGGTGGCACAGTGACGTCGGCCGCGGGACAGCTTTCGCTCGTCGAGGTCCACGCGGATGCGGCCGGGAACGACAACGAGAACCTCGACGACGAGTACCTCACTTTCGAGAACACGGGCGACTCGACGCTCGACCTGGGCGGCTGGGTGCTGGCGGACGCTGCGGGGCATCGCTACACCTTCCCGTCGGGCGTGACGCTCGCGCCGGGCGAGCGAGTGAGGATCTCCACTGGCAGCGGAACCGATGGCGACGGCGAGCTGTACTGGGGTGCGGACGGCGCGATCTGGAACAACGACGGCGACACCGTGCTCGTCACGACCGACGAGGGGGCCGTCGTCGTCGAGGACGAGTACACATGATGCGAGAGTACACGGCAGTTCTGGACCGGTTCGAGGAGGAGACAGCGGTGCTGCTGGTGGAGGCGGACGGCGAGGTGGTCGACGAGCTGTTCGTACACCGACGGGAGTTGCCGCCACCGGGGCGGGAGCAGGGCGCGGTGTTCGAGCTGCGGGTGTGTGGTGACACCCTTCGAGTGCTTTCCTATCGGCCGACGGAGACGGAGGAACGGGCGGCGGCATCGCAGCGTCGGTTCGACCGGCTGGCGCGGGACCTCCCGACCGCGGACGACGAAGGCGGGGCGACGGATGGAGGACCGACCGACGGCGAGTAACGGGCTAGAGGATGCCGGCCGGGTCGGCCGGCGGCGAGAGCGGACTGGCCGGGAGGTCGTCGTCGAGTTCCGGGTCGTTGTAGCCGCCCGGTGCCACGTCGTTCGGTGCGTCGGCGTAGAACAGCGACGCGAGCGCCTGGATGTGGTCGCGTCCGACCCCGAGCTCGAACTGGCCGCCGCCGTAGCGGCTGATGTCGTGGTCGGCGCAGTAGTCGAGCGTGTCGAGCAGCGACTCGACGGTCCCGAAGCGCGAGGGCTTGATGTTGAGCCAGTCGGGCTCGAACGGGAGGTCCTCGACGCTCTCGACGCCGGTGATTGGGTAGTCCCAGCTCACGCGGCCCTCCTCGCCGTCGAACAGGGGGCGCGTCTCGTCGGTGAGCGCGGGGTCCTCGACGACGGCATCCGGGAACTCTTCGAGCACGCGCCGGTAGAGGTCGGGGTCTGCGGGCTGGTCGACCTCGGTGCCCTCGTACTGGCCCTTCAGGTCGAGCAGGCGGACCGCGCCGGTGTCGGCGAGGTCGGCGACGAGGTCGTCGCTCCACTCCGAGACGGGGTCGAGCTTGAACTCCGCGGTGGGGGTGACGGCCTGGATTGCCTCGATGCGGTCGAACGTCGGCGGCTCGCCAAGCCGCGTGCTGACGACGAACCGGACGGGGTCGTACGAACGGTCGAGTACGTCGCCGAGGTTCGTCTCGGCCTGTCGGAGCGCGAGGTCGAGCGCGGCGCTCTCGACGCCCCAGCGGCGGTAGTGACGGGCGGCCGTCTGTCCCGGTGGCTCCGGGAACAGCTCGACGTCGTCGAGCATCGCGGAGAACTCGTCGAACGCGTACTCGCCGTCGAAGTCGAAGTCGTGGGCGGACTGGAGGGCCTCGTGGTCGTCTGCATCGTAGGTCACGTCCTCGCCGCGGCCGACGTAGCCGTCGCCGTGGAGCTCGAAGACGGTCGTCACGCGCGAGAACCCGCTCGACGTGTCGCGTTCGTGGCGTCGCAGTCGGTAGTCGTCGACCACCAGCGGCAGGTCTGCGACTGCATCGAAGAGCGTCATGCCCTGCGGTACGGCTGGGGGCCTCAAAGGTCCGCCGACGGGTCGCGAGGGCGGGCTGCACCCGTGGGTTCGGACCCGAACCCGTGCCAGCACGCCCGACGGCGTCCACGCAAAGAGAAATCGTTTTAGGCAGCGCGTCCGAGGCTCCGACTATGCAACGACGAGCAGCGGCGGCCTACGTCGTACTCCTCCTCGTTATCACCGCCGGGGCCTTCGCGTTCATCTCGACCGCGGAGGAACCGGCCGTCTCGCTGGAGGACCCGGGCGAGACTCTGCAGAAGGGGTCGACGTTGACGGTGAACGACCGCGTGTACAACGTCACGGACGTGTCCGCGAGTGAGGGCGGCGGCGGCGGCCACGGTGGCGGTGGCGGCACCACGTACGAGGCAGCGCTCGTGTGGACCAACGAGTCCGCCCAGTGGACGGAGAGCTGGGCGAACAACTCCACGGTCACCTACCAGGGCGACACCTACCGCGCGTACATCGCGAACACGTCGGAGCCGACCGAGATCAGCCTGCGCTGGGAGCCGACCGACCGGTTCAGCCCGGAGTGGGTCGACGGCGTGCAGTACATCGACGCCGAGCCGGACACGCCGGACCGTCAGGCGACGCGCGTCGACACGTACATCGAGAACTCCAACAACTCGAGCATCCAGCCGCGCACCATCGACGCGACGAGCACGCTCGATTACAACGGTAACGAGACCACCATCACCACGGCACCTGAGCAGGCGACGTTCACCTGGACCGCGCCGCGTGACAACGAGGTGACGTTCGGGCAGCACGAGAACGTCACGCTCAACGGCGTCGACTACGCCGTCCACTTCACCAACGAGAACACCGTCACGCTCCAGCAGGGCCAGGACGCCCAGGTCGCGCTCTACGACCAGCTCCACGACAAGAGCCGCTTCAACGAGCGCATCAACGGCTTCTGGGGCGTCGTCATCGTGGGCAGCCTCGCGCTGGTGCTGCTGGTGACGCTGGCGTACCTCCCGCGGAAGGAGTAACGGAGTTCGGATTCTTCTACTGCGTTTTGCGTTCGTCGCTCGTGACCAGTGCCCGGCAGCCGCGCGACACGACGAGCAGCGTGCTCCCGAGCGCCGTCAGATACAGGCCAGCCGCCGGTGCGTACTGGCTACCGAGCAGTGACGAGAACTCGACGGCAACGGCGAGGCTGCCGGCACAGCCCGTGATGACTGCAGCCGTCGTGGTGAACTGACTGTCCGGGCGGGCGAACAGACCAACCCCAACGAGGACGCTCCAGACCAGCAGCGGGAAACCGAAGTATTCGAGGCCGCTACCCAGCCCTGGGACGTAGACGGGGAGGAAGACCTCCCGGCCCGGTCGGAGTCGTAGCCACGGTAGCCACGTTCCAAGTCCGAGCAGGCCGACACTCACGAGTGAAGCTGCTCGCTGTCGTCGCATCATCGACAAGTTTCGAGTGCCGGTGTGTAGGCTTTCTCCCGACCCACCGTGGCGACACCGTTCCTCGCGGGAGTATGGCGGGAAGGATTCGAACAACGCCGATGCGGTCCGGCCGTGCGGCCTTCGACCCTTCCGGGCTGTGACTCGTCTTTTTCAATTCCCTCGTGGCCCCTTCGCTCCTCACGTGTGTTCGGAGCAGGCCGGATGGGAACTGAACCTCGGTCGGACATGCTCGCTCCGCTGCGCGTGTCCTCTCTGCTTCAACTCTCTCGGAACCGCTTCGCTCCTCACGTGCGTTCGGAGCAGGAGCGGGCCGGATGGGAATTGAACCCATGACCGTCTGGTTAAAAGCCAGACGCTCTGCCTAACTGAGCTACCGGCCCGTGCGCTCGACAGTTGGCAGTGGCACGGTTAAAGGGTTGTCGTTCGCCAGGAGTGCATCGAACGATTTTAGCGGCGGGTCGAACCACTCCTATCCATGACTGGGTTCGCCGACCGATGGGGTGGAGACCTCCGTGAGTTCCTCGACGAGCTGCTCCGGTTCGATACGACCGACGGACAGGAGGCACCTGCGATGGCCTGGCTCCGCGAGCGGTTCGAGGAGTTCGGCTTCGAGACGTACGAGTGGACCGCCGACGCGGCGGCGCTGGCCGAGCACCCGTCGTTCCCCGACGACCCCGCCGAGATCGAGGTCGAGAACCGGCCGTCGGTCGCCGGCGTGGTGGAGTTCGGCGACCCCGACGCCGGGCCGACGCTGGTGCTGAACGGTCACGTCGACGTGGTGCCGGCGACGCGGTCGGCGTGGTCGAGCGACCCGTTCGAGCCGGAGTGGGACGGCCACCGGGTGACCGCCCGCGGGGCCGCGGACATGAAGAGCGGGCTGGTGTCCTGCGTGTTCGCGGCGCGCCACTTCGCCGAGCTGGCAGCGGGTGCGGACGGGCCGGACCTGAACGGCCGCGTGGTCGTCGAGGGCGTCGCCGGCGAGGAGGAGGGCGGCATCGGCGCCGCGGCGGCGGCGATGGACAACCCGTACCCGTTCGACCGCGATGCGGCCATCATCGGCGAGCCGACCGAACTCGGCGTCGTCACCGCCGTCGAGGGCAGCGTGATGAAACGGCTGCGCATCGAGGGTCGCTCCGCCCACGCGGCGACGCGCTGGCGCGGCGAGTCCGTCCTCCCGCACTTCGAGGCGATTCGACACGCCTTCGAGGAGCTGGAGGCCGAGCGCGAGGCACGCGTCGACCATCCCCTGTACGAGGACTACCCGGTGAAGTGGCCGGTCTGTGTCGGCACCGTCCGCGCGGGCAACTGGGCCTCCGCGGTCCCCGACGAGCTCGTTGCCGAGGTGCGAATCGGCGTCGCCCCCGGCGAGACCGTCGCGAGCGTCGAGGCCGAGTTCCAGGCGCGGCTGGACGAGGTGGTCGCCGAGAGCGAGTGGCTCTCCGAGCACCCGCCGACGTTCGAGCGCTTCTCCATCCAGTTCGAGCCAGCGTCGGTGGACCCGGCCGACCCGGTCGTCGGGGCGGTTCGGGCGGCCGCCGACGAGGCCGGGCTGGACTCGGAGCCGTACGGGGGCACTTTCGGCGCGGACAGCCGACACTACCAGCATGCAGGCATCCCCACGGTGCTGTTCGGTCCCGGGAGCATCGACCAGGCGCACTTCCCCGACGAGTCCATCGACGTTCGCGAGGTCGAGACTGCCGGTGCCGTGATTGCTGATGCGGCGGCCCGATTCTGCGGTCGATAGTTCAGTCTGCTGGAACGGCTCACGTGTTCTCAGTCGAGGGAACTGCTGGAGTCGGCAACAGCCAGAAAGCCCCGGCACTCTCGACTCGAGAGGCTCGCTGCGTCCGCGTTCTGACTGCTTGCCAGACGCAGTCTGGCAACGTCCACAGAACTCGAAGATTCTGCGAGATGCTCACGAGACGCAGAGAGTCTCGTGACCGCTCCCTGCGGTGCTCATCCCTCGCACGAGTGTAGCGAGCGGCCTGGCGAGACTCCTCCGTCGTCTCGCTGCCCTCCGCTCACTGCGTTCGCGGAGACCTTACCCTGTTCGGCACGCTCGCCAGCCACGCGCCGGTGGTGTGGGTTCGAAAATCGCAATCGAGCCGATGTCAGAGATACTCGTCGAGCGCCTCGGCGACCACGTCGTCGGGCGTCCGGTTCTCGACCGACGCGCGTCGCCGGAGTTCGCGGTAGGTCGCGGGCGGGAGGGTGAGGTCGAGCGCGCCGAGGGTAACGTCGTGTTCGGCGAGCGCGTCGGCGACGGAGGCACCGTCGTTGACGGCGCTGGCGACCGAGCGCACCTCTCGCACCGTGAGGCCGGCGTCGAGTGCCCCCCAGGCGAGGTAGAGGCGGGCTTCGCCACCGACGCGGGCGATGTGCTTGGCGGCCGAGGGCGCGATGTGGCCCTGGGCGACGTGCCGCCGGATGGATTCGGGGAGGTCGTGGACGCGGGCCCACTTCCGGATGAAGGAGACGGTCGTGGGCTCGCCGACGCGCTCTGCGGCGGCGGTGTAGGAGCCCTCGCCGCGGACGAGGGCGGCGCAGGCGGCGGCCCCGCGCAGCATGTAGACGTTGTCCTCGGCACCGACCGTGTTACGGGCGAAGGCGTCGACGGTCTCGGCGGCCGCGGCGAGGGAGTCGGGGTCGGCCGGGTCGAACTGCACCGCGTCGCGGGCGCGCTCGCCGGTCACGGCTGGGTCGCCCCGGATGACGGGCTCGCCGACGGGTGACTCCCGCTCGGTCCGGGTGGGCCGTTCGTCGCTCATTGGGCGTCGTTGGGGGTCACCATGCAAAAGCTCCCTGCTGGTCTGTCCCGCTCACTCCTCGTCGCGCTCCTCGGAGAGGTGCTCCCAGATTTCGGTACAGCCCGCGCCGGGGTCGAGGTCACGGAGATGGGCGTCGGGCCGGCCCTCGTCTGCTTCGTCGTCGGCGTCGTCATCGTCGGTTTCGACGGACCGGCCGGTCATCGTGGCGCCTCCGGTTCGTACAGCTCCGGTGCCACGTCGGCGGAGGCGTGCTGGCGCTCGGAGTCTGCTCGGTCGGGTGTCGACTCGTCGGTCATCGTCGTGACGTAACGGTTCCCCCTCCTTAACCGACGCTGCCCGGACAATCGTAACCGGGGCTCGGGAGTACCGGCGCTTCCGGCCGGTATCTCTGACGCGGGGTCACGGCCGGAACCGACGGACGGGGGTCGATTCGCCCCGCCGTCCGGCGTCGTCGAACGCACGAAGCGTTGCATCGGGCGACGGGACCACCCTGCTGCAGCGCCAACGTCGGGTATGGCAACGGAACTGCGCGTGCTGGACGACGGCGCGTGGATCAGCGTCGACAACCAGCGTCGGGTGCCCAACAGCGATATCTGGCCCCTCGCAGTCACCGACTTCTGCGGCTGCGAGACGGCCCACGTCGTGCTGGAAGCGTTCACCGACGTGGGCGTCGACCGGGACGGCGTCGCCGTCCAGGCGGTCGGGCAGTGCATCGACTGCGGCACCGAGGGCGCGCTGGACTGGCTCGCCGTCGGCCGGGTGCGAGACGGCGCGTTCCACCCGTACGACCCCGGCGAACTCCGGCCCCGGCTCGAACCCGGCAACGATATCCGGTGACGGCGAGCACCGGGGGAACCTGACGCGGAGCGCGCCGGTATAGGAGTGGCCGTCGTAGGCCGTTCCATGCCGACCGACGTGGAACAGTGGAAGTCCGAGCTCTACGGCACGGACATCCGCGAACACATCGAGCGATTCGCCGAGACGGGCTGGGACTCGATTCCGGAGGACGAGCGCGACGCCTGGTTCGAGCGCTTCAAGTGGTACGGCCTGTACCACCAGCGCGCCGGCCAGGAGTCCTACTTCATGATGCGCATCGGGCCGCCCAACGGCGTGCTCGAACCGGGGCAGTTCCGGACCGTCGCCGAGATAGCGAAGGAGTACTCGACCGGCCCCGCCGAGAACCCGGAGTTCGGCAACGGCTGGCTCGACGTGACGACCAGACAGGCCATCCAGCTCCACTGGATCAACATCGAGGACGTTCCCGCCATCTTCGACGAGCTCGAGGCCGCCGGGCTCACCACGATGCAGGCCTGTGGCGACTCCTGGCGCAACATCGTCGGCTGCCCGGTCGCCGGGAAGGACGAGCACGAACACGTCGACGCGCTCCCGACCATCCACGAGCTGAACGACCGCTTCAAGGGCAACGCCGAGCACTCGAACCTGCCCCGGAAGTGGAAGGTCTCGGTGACGGGCTGTCGCGAGGGCTGTGGCCAGGGCGACATCAACGACCTCGCCCTCGAACCCGCGACGAAGGAGATCGACGGTGAGGACCGCGAAGGGTTCAACGTCCGCGTCGGCGGCGGGCTCGCCCGGAACGAGCCCCGTTTCGCTCGCGACATCGACGTGTTCGTCACGCCCGAGCAGGCAGCCGACGTGTCGGGCGGCATCTCCGCGCTGTTCCGCGAGTACGGCGACCGCGAGAACCGATACAACGCCCGCATCAAGTTCCTCGTCGACGAGTGGGGCCCCGAGAAGCTCCGTGACGTCCTGCAGGAGGAGTTCGTCGAATTCGAGCTCCACACCGCCGGCGAGGACCTCCGCTCGGAGTACAGCTACAACGCCGGCGAGGCCGCGGGCAAGCACGACCACGTCGGTGTCCACGGCCAGCCCGACGGGAACAACTACGTCGGGCTGAACGTCCTCGTCGGCCGCATCGGCGCGGACGACGCACTCGACATCGCAGACGCCGCCGACGAGCACGGCTCCGGCGAGGTGCGGCTCACCCAGCGCCAGAACATCATCCTCACCGACGTGCCCGACGAGCGCGTCGACGACCTGCTCGCGGAGCCGGCCCTCGACCACTACTCGCCGGACCCGCACCCGTTCATGCGCGGCTCCATCGCCTGCACCGGCACCGAGTTCTGCTCGCTCTCCATCGTCGAGACGAAGAACCGGCAGGTGCGCTACGCCCGCTGGCTGAAGGAGAACGTCGCGCTCCCCGCCGGCGTCGAGGACTTCCACATCCACCTCTCGGGCTGCACCGCCTCCTGCGCCCAGCCTCAGATCGCCGACATCTCCCTGCGTGGCATGAAGACCCGGAAGGACGGCGAGCCGGTCGAGGCGCTCGACATCGGCCTCGGGGGCGGTCTCGGCGAGGAGCCCCAGTTCGCCTCCTGGGTGACCGAGCGCGTGCCCGCCGACGAGGTGCCCGGTGCCATCCGGAACCTGCTCGCGAACTTCGAGGACCAGCGCGAAGACGAGAGCCAGAGCTTCCGCGAGTTCGTCGCCGCCCGCGACGACGAGGAACTGGCCGCGCTGGTCGAGCCCGAGGAGACCAGCTACGACGACCCGTTCATGCACAACACGAAGCGCACCTGGTACCCCTACGCCGAGGAGGACTCGCTCGACGACTCCCCCGCACCGGCGTCGCCCGACGGGACGCCGCTGTCGGCGGACGACTGAGGCGAGCGTCTAGAACACCGCCAACACGTCGTCGGTGTCGAACAGCGAGAGGTCGTCGCGCTGTTCTGCGGTGGTCTCTAGTTCCGAGGTGAATCCCGCTTTCGAGAACAGCGCGTACGTGACCGATCTGTCGGAGCCGCGCCATCGGACCTCCGGCTCGATTCGTTCGAGGTCCGTCAGCAGGCTCGACCCGACCGGTTCCTCTGTCCACTTACATTCGCCGAGGAGGAGCGTCTCGTCGTGTTCGTTCAGTCCGACGACGTCGACCTCCAGCTCGTCGTACCACCAGCGCCCGACGCGCGAACACGCGACCGGAAAGTCGGGTTGGCTGACCGCCTGTCGACATACGTCCTCGAACGTCCAGCTGGCGTGTGTCGGTAACGTCTCGACCACGGACTCGCGGACAGGTTCGGTATGTCCCTGTTCGAGCGTCGCCCGGTTCGGGAGCACGTAGCGGAACCAGAACCGCAGGAACTGATCCGCCAATCGATACACGCCGCGGCCGTCTGGGTCCGTGACCGGCGTCTCCCGCTCGACGAGCGCGAGTCGTTCGAGGTTGTCGAGGTACCGCGAGATACTGCTCGCGGCTTTGTCGATTTCGCTCCCGATCTGGGTAACTCGTGTTGCCCCGGCCGCCATCGCTTCGAGTATCGCCATGTAGGTCGTCGGCTCCCTGAGCTCCTGTCTGAGCAGGAATTCGGGCTCCTCATAGAGGAACGCACCTTTCGAGAGGATGCGCGCTTCGACGTTGGTGGCGAGGTCGTCATCCGGGTCGAACTGTTCGAGGTACGCCGGAACTCCGCCGACGACGCTGTACGCCTGGACCAGTTCGACCGAGTCGTACGTCGAGAGGAACCCCGACGCGTCACCGACAGTGAGGGGTTCGAGCCGCCACTGGCCGGTTCGGCGACCGTACAGCGGGCTTTCGTAGCTCAGCACACCCTCTTCCATCATCGATATCGAGGACCCGAGGACGACGAGTGACACGTCGGTACCGTCGAGCACGTCGTCGACGATGTTCTGGAACACCGATGGAACGCTCTCGTCCTCCTCGACGAGGTACGAGAACTCGTCGATGGCGACGACGAACGGGCCGTCGACGCGCCGTATGAGGTACCTGAACGCATCGACGAACCCACTGACCGATGGCTCCACGTCGTCGAACACGTCCGCGAGCCGTCGAGCGAACGCCTGCGCGTTGACCTCGGGTCCGCGCTGGTCGCAGAGATAGTACACCGAACTGGTGTCTCGCTCGTCGAGAACCTCGGTCACGAGCGTCGTCTTCCCCACTCGTCGACGACCGTACAGAACGAGGAGCTGGCGTCGGTCCTCATCGAGGTGGGACTGCAACCAGTCACGTTCTCGCTCGCGGTCGATCATTATGCACACGATAATATTATCGCGTGCATAATCAATCTATGGGTCAGCCCGTCGGAACGCCCATCACTGCCCCGGGAACAGCAGCAGCAGCAGCCGCCCGACGAGGAAGTAAAGTACGCGACATTCAGGCCGAACCCTTTACGCCGGTCGAAATCACCGCCGGTCCCGTACGGAGCCACGCGAGCAGCCCGACGCCGACCGCGAGCTTCATCGGCAGGTCAGAGTAGACGACGACGGGCGGAACGGTGTCGTCCGAGATGGCGCCCCGAGCCGGGGCCATCGAAGCGAGGGGGGCACGGGTGTTGCCGACGGTGAGCCGTTGCCACGGTCGCGCCCGCTAAGTGCCTCGCGGCACTCACTCCGGTATGGCCGACCGACTCCTGAAGGTGAACGCCTACACGACGCTGGACCTCGTCGACGCCCGGGTCAAGGGCCACGACTTCGAGGACGAGGTGTTCGCGGTCTGCAACGCAACGGCGGCGCGCGAGTCGCCCGACCACGTCAAGCTCCAGTTCGAGCTGGACAACATGACCGAGGACCTGCTGCCGGCGCACATGGAGGAACTCCAGTTGAGCCCGGAGCAGGCGCGGGCCCTCGCTGCCGACCTGGAGGAACAGGCCGACCGGGTCGCGGCGAACACGGACGGTTCGTAGCCGGGACGCGCCTCCGGCGCGAGCGTCAGTCGAGACAGGCGACCGTACTGCTGTTCTCCCAGAAGCAGCCCGTTCCGGCGGTGTGCCCGCTCGACCGCCCGAACGTAGTCGACGAGGTCGCGCTCGCTCGAACCCAGCCCGAGACAGCCGCCCACGGTCGCGGCGAGCGCGGTCCCGGCGGTCGCGAGGAGTCCGTCTGGCTGGGCGATCCATGGCAGTCTCCTCCCAGAATGCCACTCGATGCGTCCGATGGCAGGCGACCATCGATGCCACACGGGTTATAGTGTAGCCAGCCCAAGCGGTGCCTGATGGACGGTAGTTCTCGCCGCGAGGAGCTCTACGAGGTGTTCGCCGACCACGGCCGCCCGGTCGACGAGCTCGTCGCCGACGGGCTCGACATCGGTCGGGAGTACCTCGGCCTGCCAATCGGGTTCCTCACCAGCATCGAGGGCGGGACCCAGACCATCGAGCAGGCGGCCGGCGACCACGAGCTCATCCAGCCCGGCGAGAGCTGCCCGCTCGACGAGGCGTACTGTCGCCACACCGTCGAACTCGACGGCCACCTCGCGGTCCACCACGCGACGGCCTCCGACGCGGTCTCCGAGACGGCCCTCCAGACGTTCGGTCTGGAGACGTACATCGGTGCGAAGATCCTCGTGGACGACGAGGTGTACGGGACGGTCTGCTTCGGGGGCCGGGAGCGCCGCTCTGCCGGGTTCGAGCCCGAGGAGACCGTCTTCATCGAGGTGTTCGCGAATGTCGTCGGACAGGCGTTAGAGCGCCGGCGCTACGAACGGGAACTCGAACAGCGAAACGAACGCCTCCAGCGCGAGAAGGCTCGCATCGAGCGAATCGCCGAGACCAGCTTCGACATCCTGTTCCAGATCGACCTCGACGGCGAGTTCACCTACGTCTCTCCCGCGGTCGAACAGACGCTGGGATACGAGGCCGAGGCGCTCGTCGGCTCGCCCTTTGCAGACATCATCACCCAGCCCACGCTCGACGACGCACTCGTCGCCTACGCCGATGCCCTCGACGGCGAGTCCGCCGAGAACGTCGAACTCGACTTCGCCGACGCCGACGGCGAGCAGGTCGTCATCGAGGTGAACGCGACGCCCGTCACCGACGACGGCGAGGTCGTCGGCGTCCAGGGCGTCGGTCGGGACGTGACCGAACGGAAGCGCCGCGAGCGCGAGCTCCGGCTGAAGAACCGCGCGATGGACGAGGCCGACATCGGCATCTCCATCGCCGAGGCCGGCGGGGACAGCAACCCACTGCTCTACGTCAACGAGGGGTTCGAGCGCGTCACCGGCTACGACACCGACGAGGTGCTCGGCCGCGACTGCCGGTTCCTCCAGGGCGAGGCGACCGACTCCGGACGTGTCGCAGCCCTCCGCGAGCGTATCGCCGCCGAGGAGCCGGTGCTCGTCGAACTCATCAACTACCGCAAGGACGGCACGCCGTTCTGGAACCAGGTGCAGGTCAGCCCCGTGGAGAACGACGACGGCGATGTCTCCCAGTTCCTCGGCTTCCAGACCGACATCACCGAGCGCAAGCGGACCGAGCAGCTCGTCCAGCTGCTCAACCGCGTGCTCCGGCACAACCTCCGGAACGACATGAACGCGCTGCTCGGCTTCGGTGACCTGCTCCGCGACGACGACGCCGACACCGCGAGCCTCGGCTCGCGCATCGTCAACACCGCCGAGTCGCTCGTCCACCTCACCGAGCAGGCCCGCGAACTGGAGCGCTACGCGCGCTACGAACGCGAGCCAGGCCGCCTCGACACCGGCGCCATGCTCGCTGCCCTCGTCGAGGACCAGCGCGAGCAGTTCCCCGACGGGACGGTCGAGCTGGACTGCCGCACCGACCGCGCGGTCTGTGCCGGCGTCGAACTCGAGCAGGCGCTGGCCGAGCTCGTCGAGAACGGCCTCAAACACGACCCATCACCCGCGCCCGCGGTCCGTGTCACCGCCGTCGACGACGATGACTGGGTCGTCTGCACCGTCGCCGACGACGGCCCGGGCATCGACGAGATGGAGGCACAGGTCATCTCGAAGGGCAAGGAGTCCGCGCTCGAACACGGGAGCGGGCTCGGCCTCTGGCTCGTCAACTGGATCGTCACCCGTTACGGTGGCTCCTTCCAGATCCGGGGGGACGACGACGGCACCGTCGCGACGGTCCGCCTGCCCGCCATCGAGGCGGAACAGTCGGTCGCCGACGTGGCGCGGTCGCCGACGGTGCTGTTCCGGTGAGGGCTGCGTACACGGGCGTCAAATGGGCGTGCAGGCCGCTGGACGGCCAAGCGGTCGAACAGCTCCGGTGGCGAGGCTCCGGTGCGGGCGCGGTCAGGCGCGCGACTCCGCGTCGTCCGCCGCTCGCTCGCAGAACCGTCTGAGGAACGTCCGCTGGTCGGTCCGGCCGGCGTCGGCCGCGACGAGTTTCTCCTCGAGGCCGTCACGGTTCTGGTGGCAGCACTCCCGGTAGCAGGGCTTGCAGAGGTACTCGAACTGCTTCCCGTCGCGGCTCCAGCGGTCGCCGTGTTTGTCGTACTCCCGGGCGTCGTCGCGGGCGACCTCGTCGCCGCAGGCGATGCACGTCACCTGTTCATCGGGGTCGAACGCCCACGGTCGCCAGCCAGCCCTCGTCATCGGTCCACCTCCCCCATGATGGTGTCGAGGCTCCCGAGCGTCGCGACCAGGTCGGCGACGTACTCGCCCTCGGCCATCGCGGGGAGCGCGGACAGGTTCGAGAACGAGGGGCCGCGGATCTTGAACCGGGCCGGGGTCTCGGTGCCGTCCGCGCGGATGTAGATGCCGAGCTCGCCCTTCGCTCCCTCGACGGCCCGGTAGCACTCGCCGGTGGGCTTCAGGGTCCGGGGCACGTTCGCCTGACAGGTGCGCTCTTCTTCCGGCCAGTCCTCCAGCAGGTCGACGCACTGCTCGATGATCGCCGCCGACTCCTCGATCTCCTGCAGGCGGACGAGCACGCGGGCGAAGTTGTCACAGTCGTCCTCGGTGACGACGTCCCAGTCGAGGTGGTCGTAGTAGCCGTAGGGGTCGTCGCGGCGCAGATCGTAGTCGATACCGGAGCCGCGGGCGACCGGGCCAGTGACTCCGTGCTGCTTCGCGACGTCAGGGTCGAGGTGGCCGGTGTCGACACAGCGGAGCTGGAACGTCTCGTTGTTCGTCAGCAGGCTGTGATACTCGTCGAGCCTGTGCGGGAGGTCGTCGGTGAACGCACGCACCATCTCGAAGAACTCGTCGCGAGGCTCCGGAATGTCCCAGGCGACGCCGCCGACCCGGAAGTAGTTGAACATGAGGCGCTGGCCCGTCAGCTCTTCGAGGATGTCCTGGACGCGCTCGCGGTCCCAGAACCCCCACATGAAGGCGGCGGTGAACTCGCCGCTGACGTCCAGCGCGTACATGGCGGTGAACAGGAAGTGCGAGAGGATGCGCGACAGTTCGGCGCTCATCGTCCGGAGGACCTGTGCGTACTCGGGGACCTCGATGTCGGCCAGGCTCTCGATGGTGCGGGCGTAGGCCCACTCGTTGAGCAGGCCCGCGCCACCCCAGTCCCAGCGGTCGGGGTACGGCATTATCTGATGGCGGTAGGTGCCACGCTGGCACATCTGCTCCTCGCACCGGTGGATGTAGCCGATATCCGGGTCCACGTCGATCACCTGCTCACCGTCGAGGGTCACCTTCAGGTGCATCACGCCGTGGGTCGATGGGTGGTGGGGACCGATGTTGAGGAACATCGTGTCGGTCCCGCCGCCGCGGTGGTCCTCCTGCAGCGGGTTGGCGTGGGCCTTCAGGGGCACGATCTGTGGCCGGTCCTGGTCGTAGTCCTCCCGGAGCGGGTGGCCCTGCCAGGTCTCGGGCAGGAGGATACGGCGGAGGTCAGGGTGGTCCTCGTACTCGATGCCGAGGAGGTCGTACGCCTCGCGCTCGTGCCACTCGGCGGTCCGGTAGACCGACGCGGCCGACTCGCTGATCGGGGCGTCCCGCTTCGTGGGGACGACGACGGAGAGTTCGCGGCTCCGGTCGTCGAAGCTGGTGAGGTGGTAGATGGTCTCGAAGCGGTCCGCGTACTCCTGTGCGGTCACACAGGAGCAATGGTCGAGTCCGAGCTCCGAGCGAAGCACCGAGAGAGCCGTCTGGACGCTGTCGGCCCGCACTACGACGGCGGGAGCGTTCTGGTGTGTGTCACGGCCGACGACGGCGTCGTCGGGGAGAGCTGTGACCACCTCGTCGACGAGTCGGTCGGGGGGCAAGTGTCGTTGGCGTTGCATCGTCCACAGGTGGCAGTTTTCGGTGTCGGTCGGGTATGCACGCTGCCTCACCTGTGTCGGAATTTATATGCGGGTCTGCCCAAGTCGTCCGATACCGCGCACGACGGGTGAGTCCATGCGATATCTCACGGTACTGGTCAAAGCAGACGGGGGAAGTGCACTCCATCCACTCGGGAACGAACTGAGCAACGAGCCGTCCATCGAACGGCGGGCGATCCACCACGTCGAGCTGCTCGCCGACGGGACGGTGCTGCTGCTGGCCGAGGCGAGCGGGAGTCAGGACCGCTACAGACAGATAATGGACGAATCGCCCCACGTCCTCGACTATCTCACCGCCGGGGCGGACCGCTGGCTGGCCGTGAGCCAGTTCGAACCGACGGAGACGGTCCGGCGGTCCCTGGAACTACAACGAGAGTCGCTGCTGGTCGTCGATACGCCCATCCGGTTCACGTCCGAGGACCACCTCGAGATAACCTACCTGGGGACCGGCGAGACGTTCCAGGAGCTGTCCGACTACGTGGACGAGCTCGACTCGATGACCGTCGAGGTCCTGAACATGGGCGAGTACGAGACGGACCGGTCCTCGTTCAGCCGGATGCTCACGTCCCGCCAGGAGGAGGTGCTCGAGGTCGCGGTCGAGCTGGGCTACTACAGCGAACCGCGCGAGGCCTCGCTCGAGGACATCGGCGAGGCCGTCGGCATCGCCCCCGCAACGGTCGGCGAGCACCTCCGGAAGGTCGAGGAACGCGTGTTCGGCGAGCTCGTCCGGTAGCGGGCTCGGGTAAAAGTCCCCTCACCGGTGTGGCAGTCCGCGTATTCGGCCACGGCCTGTACGTCTAGCTGTCGAAGGTCCCCGTCTCACGACTGTCGTACCGATACTGAACTGAGCGAGACTCCCGAGTCATCTCCGATGTCGGTCACCAACTCGTTCCCGGACACCGATGCATCGCTCCTGCCCGACCACGGGCTGGAATCCACCTACCGCGAGGTCAACGGCGTGCAGCTCCACGTCGTGGCCGCTGGCGACCCCGACGCGCCGCTGGTCGTCCTCCTGCATGGGCACCCCGACTTCTGGTACGGCTGGCGCGACCAGCTCGGCGCGCTCGTCGACGCCGGGTTCCGCGTGGTCGTTCCGGACCAGCGCGGCTGCAACCTGAGCGAGGCTCCCGACGGCGTCGACGCCTATCGGCAGTCGGAGCTGGTCGCCGACGTGGTCGACCTGATACACAGCGAGGGGCGCGAGTCGGCCCACGTCGTCGGCCACGACTTCGGCGGCTTCGTCGCCTGGAACCTCGCGCTCCGTCGGCCCTCGATGGTCGACCGGCTCGCGATTATGAACGTCCCGCACCCGACGGTGTACCGGGACACTCTCCGGTCCAGTCCACGGCAGATCGCGCGGAGCTGGTACGTCTGGTTCTATCAGCTCCCGAAGCTCCCCGAGTGGCTGCTGCGTCGGAACGGGATGGCCAACATGGTCGACTCGCTCGAGATCACCTCGAACCCGGGCACGTTCGACGAGGAGACCATCGAGCGCTACCGGGCGGCCTGGCAGCACAGCGGCATCGGGCCGCGGATCGACTGGTACCGGGGCTTCCGTCGGTCGGAGCCGCCATCACGAACCACCGTCACCCAGCCGACGCTCGTCTGCTGGGGGGAGGACGACATCGCACTCCGCCCCGTGATGGCCGAGGAGAGCGTCGACCGCTGCGAGGACGGGCGGTTGCGGCGGTTCCCCGACGCGTCGCACTGGGTGCACCACGAGCGTGAGGCGGTGACCGAGGCGCTCCTCGGTCACCTCTCCTCAGGCGTCGAGTGTCGCGAGGTGACCATCTGACATGCCGGTTCCAGAATCGACCGCGGTCGAGTGGCTCGCGGCCGGTGGCATCGTCACCGTCGGAGGTATCCTCGTCAGGTTCCTGGGGTGGACGTTCCTCCTGGCGGGCTACGACGGTCAGTCGGCGATTCCCGACGACGTGGTCGCGGAGATGGCGGGGAACACGATACTGCGGGTCGGGATCGCCGTGCTGGCGTTCGGTGGCCTCGCCTCTGTCACCGACGTCCCGTCGTCTCTCGGCCCTCTCGTCGGACTCGCCATCCTCGTCGCGGTGGGGCGGCTGCTCTACAAACTGAACACCTACGAGCCGACCGGCGCATGACGCGGACCGGTCGCGGCAGACGTCGGGCCCTCCAGGCGCTCGGAAGCGCGCTCGTCGCCACGACGGCGGGCTGTCTCGGCCTGACGTCGAACGACGGCGAGACGACGGCCCCTACCACGACCGAACGGACGACGAGCGCTCCACCGTCCGACGACCCGACGACGACGGACACACCGGCAACGGGAACGGTCGCACGGTCGGTCGTCGAGAACCTGCTGGCGGAGGAGTACGGGGCCGCACGGTCTCTGTTCTCGTCGTCCCTGGCGGGACAGCTTTCGGAACAGCAGCTCGAAGAGCGCTGGAAGAAACAGCGCTGGTTCATCGACGGCGGTGAACATATCCGGAGCACGACACGGGCCGGGGATTCCGGGACGACGACGAGTACTGCGACAGCGACGGCGGACGACGCTGACTCCGTGCTCGTCTCCGTCCAAGGCGGTCACGGACGGCTCGCCGTCACGGTCGACGTTCGCGACGGCGCCGTGACCGGGCTGTCGTTCTCGCTCGAACAGGTCGGCTCGTACAGTCTGCCCTCGTACGCCCGGACAGGCAGCTACACGGCGGAACCGGTGACCGTAGATGCGGGAACCGGCTATCCGGTGCCCGGGACTGTAACGCTCCCGACCGACCGTGAGGGCCCCGTTCCGGGGCTGGTCTTAGTGCCGGGGTCGGGGCCGCAGGACCGGGACGTGACCGTCGGGCCCCAGAAGCCGTTCAGGGACCTCGCGGTCGGATTGGCGAGTCGGGGCGTCGCCGTGCTCCGCTATCGCAAGCGCACCAGGGAGTACTCCGTCGACGACGTGACGACGCTAACCCCGGGGTGGACCGTGGTCGAAGATGCCCGTGCGGCCGTCCGGACGCTGGCCACACGACCCGGTGTGCAGTCTGACGGCGTCGGCGTCCTCGGCCACAGTCTCGGCGGCTACCTCGGCCCGATGATCGCCGAGCGGAGCGACCACGCCGCCGCCCTCGTGCTCGCAAACGTGCCGGGACGGGCGCTGTGGCGGGCGAACCGCTACCAGCTCCGCCAGATATACGCGTGGGACGGCACCGTCTCGGACGACGAACGGTCGACGCTGGACCGTCTCGAACGGGTCGGTGAACAGGTGTCGGCCGACGGGTTCCCGGCAGGACGACGCGTGTTCGGCCAGTACGGCGCGTTCTGGAACGCCGTGACGGACTACGACCAGGGCTCGGTCGCCGCCGGGCTGTCGATTCCGGTCACGGTTCGCCAGGGGAGTCGAGATATTCAGGTCCCACCGGATTCGAGTACGGCGGCCTGGCGGACTGCCCTGGACGGCGTCGACGATGCGACGGTCAGTCGCCACACGGGACTGAACCACCTCCTCCTCCCGACGGACGGGGCGTCCTTCCTCGGGCGGTATTACACCGAGCCGCGGAACGTCGCGAGGTCGTTCGTCGAGAACGTCGCCGACTGGCTGACCGGCGTGACGGGACAGTAGCGCGCTTCTCGATGCCATTCGTGGCGATGACACGATGCCGAAAATTTATGGCCAGGTATGATCCATGATAGCATGGGTTAGGAAACGGGGAAGGAGCCGTATGAATCAGCTGAAACGATACTACTGGTACGGCAAGAGTCACCTGCAAACGATCGGGGTCCACTTCCTGGTGTACTTGGTGGCAAGTGGGGTGGTGCTGGGGATTCTGGACTCACTCGGGGGTGGGGACGCGTCCAAGTCCGTCGCGACAGTCGTGCTGTTCCTGGGATTTATGGTGTGGACAGGACGCGCGTTGCGGGAGAAACAGCCCCCGGGAGAGCTAGACCTCCTGGCGAGGCGGAAGGACTCTCCACGCGCGACGGAGATCGTCGAGTTGCTCGAAGGGGATTCGTCGGTCGACCGGAAGCACGTGGGCACGCTGGTCAGCAGTCTCCTCGACGCGACCAGGAATCCGCAACGTCGGAGTAGCTTCTGGTCGGGACTCGACTGTGGGGACGGAGAGGTGTACGAGCGACTGTTCGGACTGTACGCCGACCACCGGCAGAAGCGGTTGCTGCTGGTCGTCGAGCGGCTGGCCCGTGACGCTCCGCTGGAGGCCAGAGCGTACGAAGAGATGCTGCTCGCGGAACTGGACCCGGACAGTGAGGAGGAGGTCATCAAGCTCGACGACTGGCAGTCACGCCGGCAGTACTTCTGGACGATACCAGCGCTGACGCTGGCACACATCAGTCGGGAACTCCCGGGGAGTGCGGAGCGATACGCCCCACAGATCGTCGAGATGCTGAACCCGCACGGTCACGAGTTCGAACTCTGGGGGGTACTCGCGCTTGGTGAACTGGCTGCCCACGACGAGCGCGCCAGGGAGACGATTCGGGAACTCCACGACGCCAGAGTGAGCGTGTTACGGGAGGCCGCCGCCGAGATTACGGCTCACTATGGAGAGCACGACCACCCGTATCCGGCTGGTCGTCGCCTCGACGAGTTCGATGTCGAGCACGAGAAGAAACGGCAGGAGTGGGAGGAAGCCAACCGACGGGCAAGAAGCGAGCTGGCCGACTGGGGGGACGACTGGTGGGACGACGAGTGGTAGCACTCCTCGGGCTCCGGGGGTGCTGGTTCTTGCCCCCGCGATGTCTCACCCGAGCACGACCGGCCACAGCACACGGATCAGGGGGTAGGTCAGGCCGGTCGTGGTGAGAATGACCACGACGTCGAGCGAGCCGGGGCGTTGCTGTCCGGGTGAACCGCAAGTGCCTGCCTGGCAGCACGACTCGCGGTGTGTGGCTCACGTCGCCGTGCTCGCACCCCACCGACTGTGTTTTGCCGCTGGCAGCCTAACTACCGACAATGACCGAACAGGGCGGGGTCGGCGGTGAACATACCGGGTCGAGTGACCAACCTGCCGCGTCCGGACTGTCGGTAGACCGCTCTGTGGACGCGGCAGCCGAACGGCGGCGCGGGAGCGACGGCGACCCCGACGCCCGGACGGCAGCCGGCGGGACGGCCATCGCAGTCGAGGGCGTGACGAAGCGGTTCAACGAGGGGCCCGACTCGGTGCTGGCGGTCGACGACGTCGGTTTCGAGGTGGAGACGGGCTCGATCGTCGGCCTCCTCGGCCCGAACGGTGCCGGCAAGACGACACTCATCAAGTCGGTCCTCGGGATGGTCATCCCCGACGAAGGGACGGTCCGGATACGCGGCATCGACGTCGGCGACCGGTCGCGTGCGGCGTACGCGAACGTCGATGCGATGCTCGAAGGGGCACGCAACGACTACTGGCGGCTCACCGTCCGGGAGAACCTCCGGTACTTCGCGACGGTGAGCGGAGTCGACCCAGACTCCGTCGCGGACCGCCACGACCGCCTGCTCGACCGGCTGGACCTGGCGGAGTGGGCGGACACGCCCGTCCGGAAGCTCTCACGGGGGATGAAACAGAAGGTCTCGCTGGCGAGCGTGCTCGCCGGGGGCGCCGAAGTCGTGTTCCTCGACGAGCCGACGCTCGGGCTCGACGTCGAGAGCTCCCGGACGCTCCAGCGCGAGCTCCGCCGACTCGCCGAGGAGGAGGGGCTCACGGTGCTCATCAGCAGTCACGACATGGACGTCATCGAAGCCGTCTGTGACCGCGTGCTCGTCATGTCGGAGGGGCGTATCGTCGCCGACGACGCCGTCGACGAACTGCTCCGCGGCGCTGCCGGCGGGACCGTCGTGGTCGAGAGCCCGGACCTCGATGCCGACGCGGTCGCGGCTGTCCGGGAGCGGTTCCCGGTCACGGCCGTCGACACCCTCGACTGGGGGACCCGACTCACCGTCGAGGCGAGCGGTGACGACCTCTACGATCTCATGGACGTGCTCGCGACCGCTGGTGTGACACCCGAGCGGATCCGCACGGTCGAACCCGACCTCGAAGACGTGTTCGTCGGGCTCACCCGGGAGGGAGGCCGATGAGCACCGACACGGACGGTTCGGCGCCCAGACCGGCGGGCTACTACCACCTCGCGCGAGCGGTCCTCTACCGGGAGTTCCTGCTGTTCGTCCGGTACCCCGCCAACGCTATCGGCGGCGTCGTCATCTCGCTGTTTTTCTTCGGTGTGCTGTTCTACGGCGGTCGGATGCTCGCCGGGCAGGCGCTGACCGACTCCATCGAGGGTATCATCGTCGGCTACTTCCTGTGGACGCTGGCGGTCGGCGCATACTCCTCCATCTCCAACGACATCGGCAGCGAGGTCCAGTGGGGCACGCTCGAACGCCACGTGATGACGCCGTTCGGCTTCGCCCCCGTCGCCCTGCTGAAAGGCGCCGCCAAGGTGGTCCGGACGTTCCTCATCTCGTCGGTCATCCTGGCGGTGATGCTGCTTCTCACCGGTACCACCCTCCAGTTGCACGTCCTCACCATCGTCGTCATCGCCTCCCTCAGCATCCTCTCGGTGCTGGGGCTCGGCTTCGCGGCCGGTGGCATCACCGTCCTCTACAAGCGCATCGGCAGCTGGCTGAACCTCCTGCAGTTCGGGTTCGTCGTGCTGATCTCCGCGCCCGTCCTGGAGATGCCGTGGTTGAAGCTCCTGCCGCTGGCCCACGGGAGCGCGCTGCTCCAGCGGGCGATGGTCGACGGCGTCCGGCTCTGGGAGTTCCAGCCCACCGAGCTGGCGCTGCTGGTCGGGGTCGCCGTCGGCTACCTCGGGCTCGGCTACGCGGTCTTCCAGCTGTCCACCCAGCGCGCGCGCCGGCTCGGCGTCCTCGGCGACTACTGAGACGGTCGTATCGATTGCCTGGGTAGCCACCGCCGCTCGACTGCGTCGTCTATCACCGGCGCCTGCTGCGCTCATCCTGACATGCTACCGGTACCCCCGTGGCTAGAACGGCTCACCAGTTCGAGTCGTGTGCGCCTGCGAGCGCTGCCTCGAGCGAGTCGCGATGGAACGCGATAGCGCCCTCGCGATCCAGTTCCGGATACCGCGGGTTGGTCACCCGTCCTGTCGAGTCGACGGCGCTCTCGGCGATCGCGGCAACGCGGTGAGCCGTCGGGACCTCGGGAGACGGCCGCACGCGTTCGTAGCCCGTCCGGAACGCCGCCCGGAGTGGCGCAGGCTCGTCCACGTACCAGTCGGCCACGAGAAACTCCGCTTTCGCGACCGACAGCGACGCCGGAGCGGCCAGCGGTGCTTCCCAGTCCAGCACGGCCGTCACCCGGTCGTCGGCGACGAGGGCGTTCCCCGGCCGGAAGTCCCACGGGTAGAGTCGTGCCTGTGCGCTCCCGTCGACCGCCGGCTCGTCGAACAGTCCCCGCAGCTCGGGCCGCAGGGCGTCGAACTCCGCCGGAAGCCGGTCCACTGCCCGAAGGCCGTACCCCCGGAACCAGTCCGCCCAGTCCTCGTGCGCTGGCGAGAGCACGTCACCGGGCGGCGAGAACGCACCCGGTGTCTCGAGCCGGCCGTAGCCGTCGAACGCGAACGCGTCGTGAAGCTGCGCCAGATAGCTCCCGAACGAGCGCGCGAGCAGCTTCCGTACCCCGGGATCGACCGCGGTGAACCGTTCGTGAAGGTCGTCGCCGGCGACGTAGGCGGTTACTAGATACGCGACACCGTCGTGCTCACCCGCCCCCAGCACCGGCGGCACCGGGACTCCCGTCCGGTCGCGAATCATGGACAACAGCGTCGCCTCGGTCCGCAGCCACGTCGACTCGGTACACACCTGCACGACGACCGGGCCCCTCTTCTCGAACCGGGCGACTGCGGTCCGTTTCCTGTTCCCCAGCGGGATCGGCTCCACAGCTGTCACCGCCTCGTCCAGCGTTCGGAGTGCGGCCCGTGCACCGGCGCGCAGTCGCTCGTCCGTGAAGGCGGCCTCAAGTTGCTCCCCGGTCATCGCTCCCCCTCGAGTATCGCCGGCAGTTCCGACAGCGAGTCGATCACGTACTCGGGTGCGTAGGGGTCAGCGGCGCCCTCCTCGGTCCGCAGCCACGCCACCGGGACCCCGGCATTCTGTGCCCCAGCAACGTCGTACGTGAGTGAGTTACCGACGTACAGCGCCCGTTCGGCCGACACCCCGAGTTCGGCGAGCGCACGATGGAACGGCAGCGCGTGTGGCTTCTTTCGGCGCAAATCGTCGGCGTACACCACGGAGTCGAAACGGTCGGCGACGCCGAGAGTGCGGAGCTTCGGTTCCTGTCGCACTTTCGGCCCATTCGTAACGATGCCGACCGCACCACAGGCAGCGGCGCTGTCCAGTGCCGCACTTGCTCCCTCGGTGAACTCGACTGCGGCGTCGTCGACGGACTCCCGGAGCGCCGCAGCGAGGGCCAAGGGGTCGACGTCCGTCCGACCGTGCTGGGCGGCGAGACGGGCGAACCCCGCGCCGATATACCCCGTCCAGTCGTCGTGATCCGGCGGCCCATCGAGCGCAGCCCAGAGGTCCGCCGGTTCGCCGAAGGGTGTCACATCGACGTGTTCGAACGCTGCCGCGTACATCGCCGCCGTATCCTGCGTCCGGCGACAGAGCGTTTCGTCGAGGTCGAACAGTACGGCGTCGAATGCTGACACGCCTAGAGGTTGGTCGGGAGCAAGAAAAACCATCGCACGGCTGATCGTGCCACATCACGTTCCGGTCTGCGGTGGATGATGCTGTTCACGACGGGGCGGAAACGAGACACCGTAGACGCGTCCGTCCCCGTCTGCCATCGCTGCTCTGTGGTGTGGGTCTCTGTGTCTGGACGAGCTCGTTCGTACACGACCGTCCGCGTGAACTATCGATATATTCTGAGTAAGCCAACCTCTGACCCCCAGTTGCTCGTCCCGGTACTGGCCGGTCAGAGTAGCAGTTGAGCCGGGGTGTTGTGCACCGATGAAACGTCAGTTCTTCTCGCTGACTGAACGAAATAGTATTGTGTAATTCGAGCAATTCAACAGCTGGGGAACAGTCACGGACAGCCCTGGTCCCGTACACTACATCACCCTGGCCTTGCTCCGGTGTGATGGGCCGTTTACGGTCCGCTTCGTTATCGAGGGCGAGCCTCAGTGATCGGTCATCCTGTCCAGGTGTGCCTCGGAGTGGAACCGCGGGTTGCTTGCAATATACGAGCACTGGCTCCGGAGCCGCTATCGGATGACGAGACGGCAACTCCCTCGTCATACGGTTGAGCGCAGTCAGTGTTTCCACAGTAAGGGAGAACCGGTCTGCGGTCTGCAGAGAACGCCAGCGGGTCGCTAGGCATCCGTGCGTAGGTTCACAACCGTCGAAATCACCCGCAAGAACCCGTAAGGAAGCCGAGTGTGAGAATATTGTCGAGAAAGTCGTGTGCTCGGCCGTCGAGTGGGTGAGAGCTGTGTCTCGCTGTTTTCGGAGGGTAAGGCCACCAATGAGTGTATGTAGCGTGATTTGGTGGTGTTTCCTTTTGCGCTCTGAGCGGGTTGGTCTGGTGGCTCGAATCTTCACATTCGGTTCGAGTCGGGCGGTTTTGTCGACGCGCGAACTGCGAGGTGGGGAGCGTCTCGGTTCGACGGTGGAGTGGTGGCTCCGGATCGAAGGAGTTCGGACGCTGTAGGGGCTGGAAACAGAGATATGGGCTTCGGGGGTGGTCGAGGTCCGTGTCTCCAGTCGCGTTTCACATTCATCTTCATCACAGCGATAGCGTCCTTCTTGCGGGTGTTGTGGCCGGTTGTGAAACGACGGAGAGTGAACTAGCGCGGCTATCGACGGCGGTGGGCGCGCCTCGACGGCGAGTCCTGAGTGTGAAGATCCGGCTTGGTCGGTGGTGGTCGCTCACCGTGACGTTCGAGCTGGTGGTCGGTGAGTGCGGGTATCGGCTCCGGTTGGGTCACTCCGTGCTTGGTGAGACGCCGCGCGCATCGCGGCCGGTTTTCGATAGTTGCTCGCTGTCTCAGTGTGTCCAACCACTCGGACAGTATGGTGATAAAGTTGAATTTCTATGTGCGTCAAACTGGCATGTCCGTGTCTCACGAATCGTCGACGACGTCCGACTGAATCGGGCGGAGCGGCGTTCAGGTTCCGGTGGCCCAACTCTTGCTACCCGGTGTCGCTGTCGTCGTTGTCGAGTAACGTTCCCTGGACGTGTCCGAGTGGATAGATGGCGGTCAGTCCAGGGGTATCGATGGTGAACTGCTGTGGCGGGGTTCCCTCGCTGTAGGTCTTCTCGACGCGTGGTTCGCCCTCTGGTGGGTCGTTCAGTACTGAGAGCACCGCGTGCCCCGCGCGGCGGTTCGTCACGAACCAGATGGCTTCGTCGACGCCGCAG
This sequence comes from Haloarchaeobius sp. FL176, assembly GCF_024609245.1. GTDB lineage: Archaea > Halobacteriota > Halobacteria > Halobacteriales > Natrialbaceae > Haloarchaeobius. The sequence continues at coordinate 41,743 of NZ_JANJYH010000017.1, read as the reverse complement.
TCGGCCATCTTGTCGAAGTCCTCGGGAACGGCGCGGTGGATGTCGTGGTTGACCCGTTCGGCCTCTGCAGCGACCAGAATCTCGCCGTCCGCGTCGACGCCAGCGAGGTCGAGTCGGCGTCCCTCGTCGATGTCGTGGTAGGGGACGATCTCGACGACCGGTGACTCCGGATTGCTCGCGTACTCCTGTTCGAGGTACAGTCGACCGACCTCGATCGCGAACACGTGGTGACTCGATTCCTCGAGGTCGCCAGCGCCGTGGCCGTAGTCGACGCCCTGGCGGTAGCTCTCGCCGATGGTCTTCCGTCCGTCGGGGGAGACGGTGAAGAGCCGGTGGGGGTGGTCCGTATCGTGCCGGAGCAGGTCCTCGTCGATGAGGTCCTGCACGTCCCCGCTGTCGATACCGACGTACTCCTGCAACCGGATCATGGAGTCGTCGAGCAGGTCGTACTCCAGCGTGTCGTACCGCAGTTGCTGGGCGTTGTACACCGCTTGGAGGAACAGTAACTGGTCCGTGGACCACCCGGAGACGGCGCGTTCCTCGGGCGTGAGCTTCAGGTTGAGGTTGCACACCGGGATGTCGTCTCTGTCAGTGTCATCGAGCGACGAACAGCACGAGATGGCGCGCTTCATCCCCATGATGTCGGGGTCGTACCTGTTCTCGCACTCCGTACAGCGGAGGGCGTGAATCGATTCTTCGTAGTCGACGGTCGACGGCATGCGCTGTGTGTACGGCAGTGCGGAGTCGACGCGGGCGCTCTCGTCGACGACGTCAGTATCCTCGGACTCGTCCACGTCCTCCTCGGCGTCGTCCGTCCGGACGCTCGGTGAGCCGAGCACGAGCCCCGCGGTCTCGAGCGTCCGTTCGTGGACGTCGAGCTTCGCGTCCTGGAACTCCCACTCCTCGGACCGACTGGGTGTGTGGTCGTGCGCCGGGTGGCCTGCGGGTGGCGCGACGGACTCGACAGTGAACGGGCGCGGCTCCGGCTGCCCGTAGGCGGCCGGGAGTTTCACCATCCACTGGCCACGCTGGAGCGCACGCAGGCGGTTCCCGACGTCTTCGGCGTCCATATCGTCCGTGGCCAACCGGGCGGCGAGCTCCCGGTCGCGAGGGACGTTCCCCGTGACGACCGTCGAGACGTTGTTGAGGATCTCGTCGTAGATGCCACTCTCTTCTTTGAGCTGGGCGGGGAACTGCATCGCGAGCGTGACCGAACAGCCGAAGCTGCGGGCCTGTGCCAGCAGCTCTTGCAGGAGGTCCGAGACGGCGACGCTGGCGGCTTCCTCGATGTAGAGGTTCGCGAGTGGGGGGTCGCCGTCGGACTGTCGCAGGCGGCGTCGCAGCGCCGTCCACAGGTTCGACAGCACGACCAACGTGAGCACTCGCTGGGCGGCCGGGCGGAGCGAGCCCGTGTCGAGGATGATGACGACGTTCTCGTCGAGGTAGTCGACGAGGTCGAAGTGCGGGTCATCGTCCTGGGGCACGTGGTCGAAGATGGTGGCGAGACGCTGGTCGACGGGAATCTTCTCGATGCGGTTCGCGACGCCCTGCATGATCTCGTCGAACGACCGGGCACTGTTCGCCGTGACGCCGGAAAGCATCCGTTCGAGGTCCGGGTCCGAAACAGCGGGCGCAGTTTGGCGTTCGTGGAGCTGGCGGACCGCAGCGTGCAGTTCGCTGTGCGAGAACGCATCGCTGCCGTTCACCGGGTCGTACAGCGCCTTTACCATGTACCGGATCACGTCCGGGGAGCGAACGGCACGCTCGAACCGGTCGGTCCCCATGACCTGCCCGAGAATTTCGAGGTAGTGATCGACGCTGTCCTCGACCGCGGTCGTCCGTGGAATGCCTGCGTCGAGCTGGTCGCGGATGTCGAAGAAGGAGAACGCGGGCAGGGTCTCCGCACAGTCGAAGTACAGCACGTTGTTCAGGTGGCCGTACTTCGCGTAGTGGGCCCGCATGTAGTCCGTTGCCATCCCGTCGCCCTTCGGATCGATGAGGATGCTTGCGCCATCTGTGGCCTGATGATTGTCGAGGATTCCGGACGTGAGGGCTGTGGATTTACCGGAGCCAGTCTTCCCGAACCACGCGACGTGCATCGGCTGGAGCTCCTCAGGCAGTGCAATCGGCTCGTCCGCACTCGAGGCGTCCTCCGTGAGTGGCTTGCCGAGTGTGAGCCCTCTCGTCGTATACGCGTCGAGAATCGGCGGCGCCGGGCGCTGCAGCGTCTGGCGCTCGCCCGGCGTCGGCTGGACGGTTCGATCCCCCGCGTTGGTGAGTGCAGCTCCGTCCACAACCGTTAGTGCGCCGAGCTCTGTGTCGTCCATGACGATGCCGCGGCTCTCCGGGCGACGCCACGGCCGCTTTCGCAGGCGTCTGTAGGTTGGTTCGTACGTGGTTCGGTTCCGGATATCGTCGAGGACTCGTTTCGCTTTGGCGTCGGTTCTGACGCGGCCTTCGATCTCGTAGGTCGTGTGGCTCACGTGCCCGAACGCATCGACGAGGTCGTGGGCGATCTCCTCGACTGGCGTTCGGTCCTTCGGGGCCGCGACGGCGAGTCGCGCCGTGACGTCGAACGACCGTCGTGGGTTCCGCTCCTCCAGCTCCTCGATTCTTGCCTCGTCGGCCCGCGGCACCGTGGGGTCCTCCGGAGCGCCGAAGAGCGCGTTCGAGAGCTGCTGGCCCGCCGTCTCGTACCGATTCTCGAGGCCGTAGATGCGCTCGTCTCGACCATTGGTCCAGTCCGCACGCGGCCGGAAGAGCGCCTGATACACCATGGGGACGTCGACGTCGGCCATCGTCTCGACGACCGTCGCGAGCGGGATTCTCGCGTGCTCGTCGGTCAAGAACGACTCGAACTCCGTGAGTTTCGTCTGCCAGTCCTTCCAGCGCTCGACCTGTCCCACGTACTCGACGGCAGCGAGACGCTCCGTGTCGACGAGCGTTCGATCCGGCGCCCAGTCGATCGACTCGAACTCGTAGGTGTCCGGATAGAGACTCCGCAGCACGCGCGTCGTGGAATCGGCCAGCTCACTGTCGACGCCCGCGTAGTACGACGTGGTCGTCCCGTCGCTGACGAGCAGCGTCTCGAACGTGGGCGTCGTCGAGGCGAACCGCCGCTTGTACCACGAGCTGTCGTTCGGGAGTTCCTTGCGATGCAGTCGTCCCAGCTGCGTGACGACGGTCCCCGCGCTCAGTTCCGTGTCCGTCGGTCGAATGCGAATGTACGTCCGGTCCTCGTGCCTCGGAACCGGAAGCTCGGTCGCTGACTCCGTCTGCTTCGACATTGTGCAGTGTGTTTTATTTTAGTGAGTACTATATAAATTAAATTGGTTTTGACCGAGTTTACTATCTGGAAAGCCCCCAAGCGGAGGACTCCCGCGGCTCGCTGCGCTCCTCGCTCCGCTGCGGTGCTTGGCTGGCGAGACTCCTGCGTCGTCTCGCTGCCTCCCGTTCGCTCGCTAGCGCTCACTCACGGGAGCTTCCCCGAGGTTCGTCCTCCGCTCGGCCCCTTTCAGTCCCGCCCGCAGTGGACGGGTAGAACCAGTCGCTGACCGGTCGTTGCGTCTTCTGGTTCGCTGCTGGTTGAGACAATCGGTGACGGCTTGTCGTCCGGTGTGTCCGCCGTTCTCTGGCTGGCTTAACTCATCGGGTTACTGTCGTGAGCCTTAGCCAAGCGGCTCTGTGAACGGGAGTCAACAACGTCGAAAGCTCCTCGAGTTTCTGGACGATCTTCGCGTAGGCATCTGGAGGACAATACCACCTCGTTTCGATCTTCCCATCGATTACGGTTCGGGCTTCATCGCTACTGACCGAGCCCTGCTCCCCCTCGACTGCAGCGCCATCTTTGGAAGTTATCTTCGAAAGACGTGCAGACCAGGTTTATATGTCATTGCGCACAATCAGACACTATCCGAAATGACGAAACGAGATATAAGCGTCTGTATCGATGTCCATCCAGAGACCGAGACCGGTATCTTTCGGGTGGGGGTCGCAGACGACATCATTCAGTTGCTGGCCGATGCACACGAGACGGAATTTACGATTCCAGAGCTCGTCGACGCGACCGGTGCCACCCGCTCGACCGTCTGGCGAGCCGTCAATCTACTCGCCGATGTGGGTGCGGTCACCATTCGGAAATCCCCACAACGCAACTACGTGTCCGTCAACCACGAGCGACTCCAGAAAGACGATCCCATACTCGGGATTCGACAGTCCGAGTTCCACGCGCCGGTTCGGGCGTTCGTCGACCGGGTCACCACAGCGATCGCTGACGCTGACGATATCGACGAAGCTGCTGGTATCGTCGTCTTCGGGAGCGTCGCACGTGGTGAGGCAGACCGACAGAGTGACATCGACCTCTTCGTCGTCGTCGAGGGCAATCGCACGAGTGCCCGACGCATTGTCACGGACGTGCTCGCCGACCTGGGTGAGCAACGCTTCAACGGCGATCGATTCGAGTTCGAACCGTTCGTCGAATCACTAGAGAGCGCACACCGTTCCGAATCAAAACTCGATGAAATCCTCACAGAGGGAATCACGGTGTACGGAACTGACGAACTCCAGTCGCTTCGAAAAACGGTGTTGACTGATGAGTAGCACGCAGATCGAGCAGCTCATCGCCGACGCACAGGCCGCGTTCGACTACCGACCAACCCAAATCGAGTCCGGACTCGATATCGAGGATGGTGCACTCCTCCAGCTTCGGAAAGCGTGCCGGCTCCTCGCGGAAAATTCGAGGCGAAAGCCTCGCCCTTCAGGGCGGGGATGAAGCCGACCAACAGTATTCAACAGATGAATGAGTACGCTACATCCAGAACAACCACAAAACTGGAAGCCCGTTTTCCAGTTCCACAAGAGTAACTGATGGAACTCAATAACGACACCCTCACGATCTCCCGGACACTCTCAGACCTCGACACAGACGTACTCGAGTTCGTTCAGGTACTGGATTCGTGTGACGTTGAGTACGTCATCGTCAGTGGCTACGTCGCAATTCTCACCGGACGCTCGCGGGCAACAGAGGATATCGATGTGATAATCGAGCCCCTTTCTGAGCCAGAGACCGAGCAACTGGTTGCGGAACTCGATGCAGCGGGATACTGGGGAATGGCGATGCCGCTCGACGAGATGCATTCGATGTTGAACGAAGGAAGCAGAATCCGCATCGCTGAAGACGGTGCGATGTACCCGAACTTCGAAACCTGGTTCGTCTCGAACGATGTCGAACGGGAGGCCATTTCGAACGCACTCACCGTCGAACTCGACGAGAGTGAGATCAGGATCAGTCCGATCGAACTCCAGATTGCGTACAAACTCCGGCTTGCGCAGGCGGCCGGGTCAACAACTGGGAAAGATTTTGAGGACGCCCTCCACCTGTATCTGACCTTCGAGGAACGATTTAACACGGAGCAGCTCGTAGAATACGTCGAAGAACTCGGTGTCGAGGACCACTATGCTGAACTCAAACGAGTTTGAAGAAAGCCAGCGCAAGAACGCTGCGCAACGGCGTGCCATGATCAAAAAGTGGGCGGAGTATGTCCGCACCCACGATGATGCCGAGTGGTCACGCCAACAGAACACGCTCATCAACTCACAGCTACAGTCGGCGAACGAGATGGCCGCCGATGGGGAAACCGACCCCGTCCGGTTTGCGGAGGCGCGCGACGAGCTGAAGAATAGTTAAGCCAACGTTCCGGTCGCGAACTCTGCCATCGCCCCACCACGGGTAGTGCAGTACTGACCTTGAGGTGTTACTCCGATGGACGCTCGGCCCGGGCGGACGGCGCGCGGTGCTGGTTCTGTCCCTTTGATGGCGCGCTCTCGCTCGCGCCTAGTGGCGCTCGCGAAGGTGTTGACGGAGTTCGTATCGTGACTGCAACCAGCTGATTTCTCGAAGAGCTGACCGCCCAGGACCACGGTTGAGACTGGCGAGACCGTCCCGTTCCAAGAGCCTCGATGTGCAGGCTTTGCACATTCAGCGAAACAGTTATGTTTCCATGTGCAGGACTTGCACATAGAATGGGTGCAAGCGACGAGCCGCGACGGGTTCACTTCCAGTCGCCGGAGTACCTTGTCGACCGGCTCGATGCCATCGCCGACCTCTTCGACAAAGACCGGACGGATCTCCTCGTCGAGGCCATTCGGGAGTACATCGAAGACACAGCCGACAGCGAGACGTTTCAGGAGTTGGTTGCGACGAAGTACTACGATGGCCAGCTCGAGTTCGAGACGGTGAAGCAGTTGGTCGGCGCTGAAACGGCCCAGCGACTCCGTCTGCTCAAAGCGGACCTCGAGGACGAGCCACTCGACCTCGCTCCCCCCGATGACGTCGACATCTACGACGGCGACGGAACGACGGTCGACACCACAACCGACGACGACCGATGAGCGGCTATCGACTGCGGTCGGTCGTCGCTGACACGAGCGCGCTGGTGAGTCTGGCAGTGCCTCGTGCGGACGCAGCTGTCGGGACCGACACACCGGACCCATTCCAGTACCTGCTCACATCGTGTGACGTGTTCGTGTCGCCAGAAGTGGTCTCGGAGCTCCGCGACATCACACAGTATCAGGATATCCACGCTGCTGCTGCGAACAACGTCCTCGCGGCCCGCGAGCACTACACCGTCGAGGATCCCTACGAACACGACGAGACCCCGGACTCGCGCCCAACCTTTGGTCTCGACGATGGCGAGACTGATGGCATCGTCCTCGCGAACGCGCTCGACGGCGACGGCTTCCTCACCGACGAGTTCGGCGGGACGAACTTCCCACTCATCCACGCGGTCCTGCAGGGGCCACGAATCACCCCGACACCGCGGCTCATCTGTGACTACGCCCGGAACGGACACATGACCAACGTGGAGGCCCGTACACTGGTCACGGCGATCAGCCCCCATCGGAGTTGGGAGAAAAGCCCCTACGTCACCCAATTGCTCCAGCGCCTCGACGAGTAGTCGTTCGACGAGCGGACCGTCGGGGCTTCAGTGTAGAATCTCCGTCTACGAGTAGCGATGCCAAACACCCAGCGACGGCGACGACTCCTGAAAGCCCTCGGCCGCTCGGCATCCCGCGACCACGCGAGACTGCGTCTCGCTTGCTCCCGTTCGCTCAGCTCACGGGAACCTCGCTGCGCTCCTCGTGCCTGCGGTGCTTGCGGGGTCGGGGGACGACCGAGGCGCCCTCGCCCTTTCTAAGTCCACCAAGGTGGTGACTGGTTCGCCGAGCAACGTGGCGGAAGACTGGTGTCTCTTTAGGGCACGCACCGCTCGCCGCGTGCCGCCCTCCGCGTCGCTCACGACCGACCAGTCCGGGCGTGCGGGCGCTCTCCGCACCGCCCGCGCCCGTTCCGGGCATCTGGTCTCGACGCCAGCGGGTAACCGCGGGGGGTTGCGCGCCGTGGGTGCTCACCCCACACGGTTACTCCGCTGGCCGCTCGCTCCGGACGGGTCGCCGCGCGGTGCTGGTTGTTTCTGGTCCACGGCGCGCTCTCGCTCGCGCCCAAGGGGCGCTCGCGAAGGCGCGAGCGAGAGCGCGCAGACGTGTCTGGCCGGTCGGTGATGCAGTGCAGAAAACCGCGAGTGGAGTCGCGGTTGTGGACGCTCAGTGAGCGCCTTCGGAGCTTAGCACTCCAATGTCTAGTAGAAACGCAACTCGTGATGTAGTTTCGGATGCCGAACAGACGACTGAACAGCTGACGCTCGGCGAGGCCATCGAGGACGAAAGCGAAGTGCTGGCGGAGGCGGCCTGTGGGGAACACGCACCTGAGCTGCGACCCACGGTCGAACTCGAGAAGCAGGGTCGAATCGACTACGACTGGGGCCGGAAGGCGAACCTGGACCACCCGTACGGGACGACGCTCGAAGCGGAGGAACGGCGGCTGGGTGAGGAACAGGAGCTGGAGCGGTATCGAGAACAAGCACTGGCGGCTGGGGAAGTAGGCGTCGACCGGGAGCGGTCGTGCAGGGTGCAGACGGAGCGGGCAGCCAGCGAACGCGTCCGTGACTTCCGAGAGCGGGGCGTGCTCGGCAGCGGTGGTGACCCGGCCGTTGACCCGCGTGAACAACTCGACGCCGAGACCCTGGGAGGGGTGAACCGATACGGGATGCAGTTGGCGGAGCGCTTCCGTGGCCCAACTCGGGCGGCCTACGCGAAACAGCTCGCCGAGAAGGTTGCGTGCCAGGGCACGGGGGTGACGGCGGCCGTCCTCCAGACGAACGAAGACGTGGCGAAGGGGACGGATGCGATCCAGCCCATCGAGACCATCGAAGAGTGGATGGGCCATCCCAAGTACACCATCCAGGCGAACGTCGAAGCCGAAGTGACGACGCTCTACCAGCCGGCGGCGGTCAACCAGCAACAGGTCGGCGTGCTTGAAGACGGCTCAGGAACGGCGAAACTGACGATATGGAAGCGCTCCAAAGTGGGGACGGTGCTCCGCGAGGGGGACCGGGTCAGGTTCCTGAACTGCGAGGTCGGCTGGTACGGCGGCCGGCCAACGTTGGCATGCACGTCGCAGTCGGAGGTGCGCGTGCTTGAACACGGTGACGGCCCGAGCCCGCGAAACGGGACGGCGACCCACGCGGACTTTAGCGCAGGGTCGACTGAGCAACGGCTCGACGTGCTCCGGGACTGAGCCCGTTCGACCACCATCGGCTCTTTTTTTGCCATCGCTCGGGGGCCAGAGGACGGGTCCTCATTGGTCCGGTTGGATGGCATTTGTCGTCCTGGCACCGCGACCCCACCTCCCCACCCACCGCTCCGTGCTCGCTCGCGAGACTCACTCCGTCCCTCCGTTCGACTCGCTCGCTGCGCGCGCAGCCACGACCTCTTTCAGCTGATGGGCACACGTCGTACGAGTCCGTAACGGGAAGTGCGAACCGACCGAAAATCGTGCTGGTGGTCGCTTCTACTGCACCAGCAGTCCCCCGTCGATAATCATCGGCTGTCCCATTACGTACGAAGCTTCCTCGGAACAGAGCCAGACGACGGCGTCGGCTATCTCCCGGGGGTCACCGAGACGGCCTGCAGGGATAGCTGCAGTGATGCGCTCCATCTCCTCGGTGTTGTCCTCACCTGCCTGCTGGACCATCGGCGTGTCGATGACGCCCGGACAGACGGCGTTGAAGCGGATTCCGTCTTCGGCGTAGTCAACCGTCGCCCGTCGAGTCAATCCAATTACACCGTGTTTGCTGGCGGCGTAGTGTGCACTCCCGTTCGCGCTCACGCCAGCGACTGACGAGGTGTTGACCACGGCGCCACCACCGCGCTTGACCATCTCCGGAATCTCTGCTTTCAGACACCGCCAGATTCCCTTCAAGTTCACGTCGATCATTTGGTCCCACTCGGCTTCGTCATACTCGGCGAGACGAGCCCCCTCATCCGCGATACCGGCGTTGTTGTGTGCGAAATCCAGCCCACCGTACTCGTCGAGCGCCGTCTGTACCATCGCGTCTACATCGTCGGAGTCGGTGACATCTGTCCTGACGAACGTCGCTTCGCCGCCGTCACTCTCGATCATCTCGATCGTCTCGTGGCCACCGTCCTCGTCGACATCGGCGACAACGACCTTCGCACCCGCCTCGGCGAACCGAAGCGACGACTGTTGACCGATTCCCGATCCACCACCAGTGACGACCGCGACTCCGCCCTGTATTCCCTTCATGATATTAACCGCCACGCAAAGAAGGCGTGGCATGATAACACTTGACACTCGCCGATAATAGGTGTATCGTCGCTCGTCGACGCTGGCATCGTCGAACCGCTTCCGCAAACGGAGCGGTTCGTCCGTCGATTGACTGACCGGACTTTCCGCTCGGTGATTTATTCGCGTACTTTCATCCTGACTGGCTCGCCGGAATCGGGAGACTGAGAACTCTACTGGGAGAACTGAGACGACACACCACCAACAGAAAGCATATATTTAGGCACCAGAAGAATATTATGGGGCAAAATACAAACAGAGGACACGATGGCAGAACACGACGCCTCGGACGAACCGCCTGACATGCCTGGGTCATTTGCTGACTCGTGGGCAGAGAGCGTCGCAGACCGGTCGACCAAGGAGCGTGTGTACGAGGTCGTCACTGGGCTGACCGAACCGACCTCGGTTACTGAGATTGCTGACCGGGCCGACTGCTCGCCGGGCGGAGCCAGAACGAATCTGAAATGGCTGGCTTCGATGGGAGTCGTCGATCAGACGAGCAGCGACCCAGTGCTGTACGAGCGAAACGAGGCGTACTTCGAGTTCCTGCGTGTCGACCGACTCACGAAGGAGTACACCGAGACGGAGCTCGAGTCGCTGCTCGACGAGCACGAGACTCGTCTTGAAGAGCTGACCGACGGACTCGATGGGGGCGACGTCGACGCGAGATTGCTTTCGGAGGTGCCGTTCGACGAACTCGAAGACACCTACGATCGGCTTAGTGAGATTCGGACGCTTCGCCGTCGCACTCGCGACATACGACGGGCGCTCCTCCAGTCTCAGCAGGACGACAGCGCCGGCAACCACTGGCAACCCGCCTGAGCATGGGTCGGCCAGACGACCTCAACGAAGAGCGGATGCGACTGCTCGCTCAACAGCTCGGGCAACAATCCTTCATCCAACGGGTCGACACCTTCCCACCAGAGAAGCTCGACCGCGTAATCGCTCACTTCTACCCCTCACACTACCCTGATCCAATCTCGGCGGTTCGACTCGAACTACGACTCCTGCTGTCGGGGGACTACAACTTGTACTATCAGGAGCGATGGGACGGGTCTAGCTGGGAATGCCGGTGGGACCGACACACCAACTCGCACAACGACCGCAAGCACTTCCGTCCCCCGCCGGATATCGACGAAACCGTGCCCGTCGATGCAACCCTCCCCGTCGAGCCCAACGGTCTGATCGAGTGCTCGTTCCGATTTCTCGACGACCGTCGAGCAGCGCTCTGGGGATCGGCGCCAGAGCTCGTCTATCCTGACGAGTACCGGTACGAGTGGAACTACGGCCCGGAGATTCGGCAGCTGGACGAGTAGCCTGTCTCCCTCCAGAATTTCTCTCAGCAACGCTCTCGACTCGTCGCTACCGAGCTCATTTATCACTCCCCCTGTCGGGTGAGGGAGGCCGAATGACTTCCTCGGAGAGTATCGATGTCCTGCGAGAGAACTCAGACCGACAGTACCGAGACCGACCACCTACAGACGCGGCGAACGGAGTTCGACGACTCGGACACCCGTCGCGACGAGATGCACGACTCGCTCGAAGCGTGGGTTGAACAGTTCGCCGAGCTCTCGGACGAAGCGAGAGCGAGCGCGGAACTCCAGGAGTGGCTGGACGTCCAGTCGCGGTTCCACGACTACTCGTACCGGAACACGCTCCTGATCAAGCACCAGTGTCCCGAGGCGACCAAAGTTGCCGGCTACAACACGTGGCAGAACGAGTTCGACCGTCACGTCTCGAAGGGCGAGTCGGCGATCTGGATCTGGGCACCCATCATCGCGAAGCGATGCCCCCGCTGTGGGAACTCGCAGTCCTACCACACGAACAGTGACTGTGCGTACGAGGAGACACCACCCGAGGAGTGGGAAAAGGGGCTCGTGGGGTTCAAGCCCGTTCCCGTCTTCGACGTCTCCCAGACCGAAGGCGAGCCACTGCCCGAACTCGATACGGCGGCGCATGGTGCGGGAGACGAACTCTTGGACGCACTGCTGGAAGCCGGGCTGGAACTCGGCGTTCGGGTGAACATCGTTCCTCCCGAGGAGTGGTCCCATGGGAGTGCAGCGGGGGTCTGTACAGAACGGAGCACGTACGACTGCTCGCTACTCGTCGAAGTCAGAGACGACGACAACGCGGCGCAGGTCGCGAGCGTCCTCGCCCACGAGTACGCCCATTCCCTGCTCCACTTCGACATCGACGGCGCGGACGAACGTGAGAAGCGCGAGGTCGAAGCCGAGAGTACGGCCTACGTGGTCTCCTCGCAGTACTTCGGCCTCGACGCCTCACGAAGCGCGTTGTACGCCGCTGCGTGGGACGGTGAGCCTGCGGAGACGATTCAGGAGCGGCTGGAGCGAATCGTAGCGACGGGTCGAGAGATCATCGGCGCGGTCGAAACGGAAGTATGACTGTGAAGAACTCTCACGTGCTGGCTCACGTTGTACACACGAAAACGGCTAAGGTCGCTGGCTCACAATGTACACATGATGAGCTCAGATAAGAAGCGCGTCCAGTTCCGGGCTCCGCACCGCTTGGTCGATAGAACGGACGCGCTCGCGGCGGTTCTCGGTGAAGACCGGACCGATATCCTCGTCACCGCACTCCGTGAGTATCTGCAAGATGCCGCTCACGACGATGCAATTACGCAGGAGATTGCGGCTGCGTACTACGACGACGAAATTTCGTTCGAGCAGCTCAAAGCGCTGGTCGGTGCCGAAGAGGCGGCCAACTTCCGTGTGCTGAAACAACAACTCGACGAGGGCTACGTGGACGACGTAGCAGACCTGTAGATGACGGTGCTAGTCGCGGATACCTCCGGCCTCGTGAGCCTCGGCATCGTCGCCGACGCGGAGATCGACCCGCTTTCGAACTGTCTCGATACTTACGAAGTGTTGCTACCGATGGTAGTCGTCGACGAGTTGGAGGACGTCGCTTCGTACGAGGATTCTCATGGACGAGCAGCATCGGCCGTCCTCGACCGAACGGACGACGTGACGATACAGTCGGTTGCGCTCGATTCCGCGTTCCCGCTTGACGACGGCGAGAATGCGGCCGTGACCCTCGCGAACGATACCGGTGCAGAACTGCTGCTGTGTGACGAGTTCAACCGAATCGGGTTGATCCACGCCTCGCTGGCGGAGACACGACTCGTGACGACGCCAACGCTGCTCTCCGTGCTGGTTCAGACTGGGACCATCTCCTTGACCAGCGCGCTCGAACTCCTCGACCAGATCAGCGACGCACGGAGTTGGAACGAAAACAGCTACGTCGAGCGTGCCCGGTCGTTGCTCGATACATCGTAGCAAGTTCGGTACCGCTACGTTCGTCGTTGGATTCGTCCTGACGAGGTTCCTACGATTGCAACGAGACCAGTTCGTGGATTCTCGCGCGACTGAACAGTCACCTGTTGTCGCCGAGACCGACGGCGAGGATCAGTCTCCATTCTATCTAGTAGTTAGTCTCGGCATCGTCGCCGATGTGGTGATCGATCCGCGCTCGTACTGCTTAACACTCCGATGGAACCGAGAGTAGTTCTTCGATATCTGCGAGGTCGAACAACGACCAGTTGTCGTCGAGTTCGTCTCTGAGTCCGTCGACGAATCCGCTCTTCGAGAAGAGTGCGAACTGTTCGTCCCGGTCATCTGGTCCCCATCGAACGCGCTCTGCCTTGTTCGACAGCGACTCGACGAGTCCATGGCCGACTGGCTCTGTAGTCCACTTGCATTCGGCGAGGAGCACTCGATCTGCGTCGGGGGCGAGACCGACGATGTCAATTTCGTCCTCGCCGTACCACCACCGCCCGATGCTGGCGTAGGAGTCGAGTTCTCCACGTCGAATTGCCTCCCAGACCGCCTCGTGACAGACAGATTCGAACGTCGTCGCGACGTAGTCGGGGAGATTCGGCTCGATCGTCCCCTCGAAGACTAGCCCGGGTGCCTCTTCGATGCTGGATCGGTTCGGTTCGACGAACCTGAACCAGAACCGCAAGAACTCGTCCGCGACGTGATACTGGGAGCGTTTCGACGTCTTCCCAGTCGCCGTGACTGGCACCTCTCGCTCGACGAACCGGAGCCGCCGAAGCGTCTGCAGGTACTTCGACAGCGGCCCCGAGTCGATACCGGTCGCCCCGGAGATCTCGTTCGGGGTCGTCCGACCGGTCGCGATCGCCTCGAGGATGCTCAGATATCGGGCGGGGGACCGCAACTCGGTCCGGAGCAGGAACTCGGGCTCGTTGTACAGGACGGCCGTCGGCGACAGGACCTGCGTTCGAACGTTCTCGCCGAGTGACTGATCGGAGTCGAACAGTGTGGGGTACATCGGGGTCCCACCGGTGATGGCGTACGATCGGATCGCGTCCGCAATTTCGTAGTCGATGACGGCCCGGGCCTGCTGGAAGGAGAACGGCTGGAGGTCGATTTGTCCCGTGCGACGGCCGTACAGCGGGCTTTCGTGGCCGAGCACCTCGGACTCCATCGTGCTTATGCTCGACCCACAGAGGACGAGCATCGACTCAGTGTGCTGGAGCTGTTCGTCCACGAACGCCTGCACGTACGAGGGAAGCGAGTCGTTCTCCTCGACCAGGTATGGGAACTCGTCGATGACGACGACGGCTGGGTCGGTCGCGAGTCGCTCCCCGAGATACTCGAATGCTTCGTCCCATCCGTCGATGCGTGGGACGCGGTCGTCGAAGTGGCCCGCGACCTGTTCGACGAACTTCTCGCGCTGGCGCTGTTCTACCTCCTGTGCGGCGAGAAAGTAAATGTGGGGACGGTCCCGACAGAACTCCTTGAGTAGCGCCGTCTTCCCGACACGCCGTCGACCATAGACGACGTAGAACCCGTGGCCCTGCGATTCGAGGCTCTGCTCGAGCGCGGCGAGTTCGTCATCCCTGTCGACAAAGGTCATTATCTGCGTAATGATTATCGTGATAATGGCTTCTATCTTTCCCCGGAGACGTCCTAGCCCGCACTCGCAGCACAGTTTATCGACCCCTGATGGGTGAGGGGTGTCGTCAAATCGGCGATACTCCTGGAGGACTACCGAAAATGCCTGTTAGCGACATCTATCCACGAACGTTCGACGAAGACGTCTCGCTCGACCGAACTACCAACAGCTGTCCCGAATGCGACGGCCGAATCACGGCCGATTCGACGGAGCGTACCTGCGAGGACTGTGGCCTCGTTGTCAGAGAACGGCAGATCGACCGTGGCCCCGAGTGGGGATCGTACAACGAAGACACCCAAAGACGGACGGGCGCACCACTGACCGCATCTCGGCACGACCGCGGACTCTCGACGAAAATCGGCTACCAGTCCGATAGCAAGGGCCTCTCCACCCGGAAGCGTCGACAGCTCTCCCGACTACGTCGTGAACACTCTCGCGGGCGGTGTGAGACCAAGGCGGACCGGAACCTCATGCACGGCTTCACCGAGATTCGACGCATCGCGGGTGCGCTCGGCCTCGGCGACTCGATCCGCGACCAGGCGTGCTCGCTGTTCCGCACGGCACAGTCCGAGAGCCTGCTTCGAGGCAGATCAATCGAAGGGATTGCGGCGGCGTGTGTCTACGCTGTCGCGCGGTGTAACGGCCTTCCACGGACGCTCGAAGAGGTCGCCAGCGTTGCGCGGGTCGAAGAGGACCGAATCCAGAGCGGGTACAAGACGCTCAATGTCGAGCTGGGACTGCCGACGAAACCGATGACTCCCAGCGAGTTCGTTCCGCGGCTGGCATCCAATCTGGATGTTCCCGACAGGCTCCAACGACGTGCGCTCGAACTCGCACACGATGCCGAACGCGCGGGTGTGACCAACGGCGTCCAGCCCTCCGGGTTCGCCGCGGCCTGCCTGTACGTGGCCGGACAGCGCTCGAAGTGGTTGACCCAGCGTGAAGTCGCGGCCGCGGCAGACACGTCGACAGCGACGGTTCGGAACCACCGTGAGCGGCTCGGCGCACTCGCCGAGTGAGATTTTATGTTCACCTGCGGGGTGAAGTGAGTACTGATTCGTTGGGGGGCTCGAACGAGCCGATCCTGATTATCTGATACTGGAATAGCCGTTGTTGAGGATTCAGTGCTATGTACAACCACTGAAGCGGTGTGCTGAGCTGCATATCGATGATCGTCGTGAAGCTTAGTAGGGGGAGTAGACTTATTCCCTAGGACGCGCTAGCAGAAGGTAGAGAAGACACCCTACTGGTGCCTCGGCTAGCGCACTGATTCGAAAAGAATAGAAAGAAGGAGCGGATTGAGGCAAACCACTATGAGCATTCACGAAGCAGTCCAAAAGCTGGAAGAAAAGTACGACCTGCAAGCAAGTAGGCGTGTTGACGATGTCGGTCGGTCCGTTGCACACCTCCAAGACTAAGGCATTTCTCGAAGTCTCTTCGCGAACTGCTTCTTTGTCATTCCGCCTTCGTTGACCAGTTCTGAGTACTCTTCTCGGTAGAGAATCTGTTCCGTCAAGTCTGTACAAAGCTCCTCATGTTCGGAGCCGTACTTGTCGTACGCGATGTGCTGAGGGATATCTAGCGCGTAAGTTTCCAGTCGAATCTGAATCGAACCCTTCCGTTCGACAACGTCACAACCGAATTTCCACAGGTAATAAAATATGCTCGCGTTCCGGCGAACCGTAAGAAGCCGTTTCGATTCTCGAATTCGTTGATTTGCCCACCCTCTCCACTCGAACTCTTCGGTGGCCATCTCAGGAAGATCAAACCCGTACCTGTGGGCTTGGATGTACAACTCAAGCAAGGCTAGCGACGTCCGATGGTTCGCGTTCGGGAGCGGGTGTGTTAAAATGAGATTTGATAGGAGCGACCCGCCAATCTCCGGGACGGTTCCGTCCCAATTCACGTAGCCCAAGGCATCAGGAATTTTATCGAGGTCGACCCGTTTGTATGCGCGTAGCTTCTTTCGTTCTTCTTCATACGTTTGGTCAATAATCGTTCTGAACAACCCCAGAATTCGGATGGCGATGGTTCGGTCTACTGCATCGAAAGATTCCATTTCAGCACTGAAGTCGTAGTCCAGATCCTCAGCAGGGCCCAGTGCTTGTTGTCGAGCGGTATACAATGCATAGACTGTTTGCTCTAATTCATACTCTCGAACAAGTGTCCGGCCTTCTATTCCTTGTTGTTGATCTTCGACGACCGAGCGATCAGGGTTCACAAACTCCAACGAGAATTCCTTATCATTTGGAAGATGATAGTAGACCAAGTTTTCACCACTGTCGTGCATGGTTTCTACCCTCCTCTCAAAGATAATTAACTATTCGGGGTCATGACAGTCGCCCTATTTTATCCTCACCTGCGGGGTGAGGTGAGTACTGATTCCCACCAACGAAACGCATCCACTGACGAGACTCGAGTTCACCAAACGCGTGCGTCGCCGCGCCGAGTACGAGGCCTTCGAGTTCACGCTCATCCCTGAAGGCGTGCTCGTGACCAACTGCAGCCACGTCGACCCGAGCGCACACCGGTATCTGGTGCGGGTCGTCGACGGGCTTCCGTCGTCGTGTAGCTGTCCTGCCGACGAACGCTTCGACGGTGCGTGCAAGCACCGCGTCGCCGTAGCCATCAGGGGTCCGGTCCTCGGTGCTGCACGACAAAACTCCGTCGCGACTGACGGCGGTCTGGTACCAGTCGAGCACTCGAAT
Source organism: Haloarchaeobius sp. FL176 (assembly GCF_024609245.1). Taxonomy (GTDB): domain Archaea; phylum Halobacteriota; class Halobacteria; order Halobacteriales; family Natrialbaceae; genus Haloarchaeobius. The sequence continues at coordinate 24,394 of NZ_JANJYH010000017.1, read as the reverse complement.
TCTGAATCCGTTGATGAAGACGACTGTGACTGTCACGAACTTCCAGCGGGCGTGCCGTGCTGGCCGTGCTTCCGCGACGGTGAGCAGGCGTTCGAGACCGAGGAGTCGCTTTAGCCAACCGATTGCTCGTTACACCTATTACATCCGATTACATACTCATGTGCATGCCCATCGACATCGAGCGCTTCGAAGATAGCCCGGTCGAGAAACTCCGAGCGGGCGGTAAAACAAACGCTGAGGAGATCCTCTCCTTCCTCGCCTCCTCTCCGGACCAGGCCTACACGCCGAAGGAGATCCACGACGCGACACAGGTTGCGCGCGGAAGTGTCGGCGTGGTACTATCGCGTCTCGAGGACCGGGGGCTCGTTCGCCACCGAGGAGAGTACTGGGCAATCGCCGAGACCGAGGATATCGAAAAGTCACTCACGGCGATGGCAGCCGCTCGCGCCGCAACGTACCAGCTCGGCCCCGAAAATCCTGAAGAGTGGGGTCCTGGTGTCGACGTGGACGGCGAGGACAGCTAGATGGCCAGTCGTGGAGAGGTATGGTGGGGTCCTGCACCGCAAAAATCTGGGCCTGCATATCGACCGTGGCTCGTCGTCAACGATGACTCGCATCCATTTGCTACCGAGGAGTGTGTCGCCGTTGGAATGACGACGACGGATCATCCCGAGGGTATCAGCGTTCCAAACGACGCGTGGATTCGGGGCGGGTCGAAGACGCAGGCCTACATCTCACCGTGGTACGTGACGACCATCAAGCACCGTGACTTCGACGACCAGCAGGGGGAGCTAGCAGAAGCACTCGTCACAGATGCCGTCGAGGCGCTCCACAACTACATCCCACGGACCAGCGTTTGAAAAACGCCGTCTCGTCCGCTCTCGCCTACGAATCCCTTGTACGAATGCTTCCCAGCTGAGTTTCCGCGACGGTGAACGGGAGTTCGAGAACGAGTCGCTGTTCGACTAAGCGACCGCAGCCAGTTTGTGGCGCTGGCAACAGGGTGCCAGCGTGCGAGATGGAGCCATACGATTCCGAGTTCCCGTCGACGCGCTGGCGAGTGTGATCCCATGCACCAGATAATCTACGCACTCGTCGAAGCAGAGTCCGAGGAAGAAGCACTCGAAGAGGCGACGGTGACGTTCGACAGGCTGGTCGGTGCGAAGCTCGATGAACGGCCCGTCTTCGATTACTACGTCACGTTCGACGACGAAGACGCTGCAGTCGCTGGTAAGGCCCGCTGGGGCGACCGGTCAGTCGCGACTCCTGTCGAGTCTCACGAGGGCGCACGGTTGCTCAAGCGTGGCTGGGATGCGACCGTCGCGGAGTTCGAACGCAACCTCGAGAAGGTCCGTGAATCGCTTGACGAGATGACCGTCGAGGAGCTGATGCACGACAAGGGGTTCGTTCGACATGCCTGCAGCAACATCGGGTCGTGCCGCGGACACTCGCTGTTCCTCTACGACGGCCACGCGAACGGCATTCGGAACCGGGCACACCTTAACCGCGTTCTGGACTCGTCCGAACCGCTGTGGATCGTCCCAGCTGACGTCCACTACTAGCGCGATACAGCTACGCGCCGGATTTCTCTACTCGAATCACTCAAAGGCCACCACCCACCAGTCACCTCCCCGCCCTCCGCTCCGTGCTCGCTCTGCTGCGCGCGCAGCCACAACCTCGGCCGGACAACTCCGGGTTGCCTGCCGATGCAGTGCTAACCAACATCCGTCGGTGGATGCCTCGTTTGTTGATTAACTCCAATACGCATCGCCGGAATCCTAACCCTCGATGTTTTCGACCCGATTTGACTGACGGCAATTCGAACGTCTCACCATGGACTGGAACTACATTTGGGGCCTTGTTGAAGCCCTCAATCTATGATAGGTTACAGCGGCTGTGCTAAATACAGGGTCTGAATTGAGCAGTGCCGCATAAGTATATCTCGTGAACGTAAGCACTTCGTTGGACGGGATCAGTTCCCCGCTACGGTGGCGACCATCGTGTGACGAGATGGCTCGAACCCGAGTTTTTCATAGAATACGAGGGCACGTTCGTTCTCCACATCGACTTCAAGTTTAAGTTCGGAACATCCGCTCTCACAGGCCCGCCGTTTCGCACGTTCAACCAGTTCCCGGGATAAACCAGTGCTTCGATACGGCTTCTTGATGTAAATATCGCAGATGACAAGCCGGTCAGGACGGTCAAAGACAGTCGGGGACTCGTCGATATCAGTCGTAACGAAGCCGACGAAGTCACCGCTGGTAGTGGCGAGGTCTCCCTCGTCCTGCGATCCGTTGACGGCGACCCATGCTTGGTAGTTCTCCGTTTCGTGGCGACTGAGTCGATGCTCGAGTTCCTTCGCCACGATGTCAACGTCCTCGGCAAGCGAAAAGGAGTCGACAATTCCTTCGAGTTCACGATTATAGGGTAGCCAGAGGTCTTCGATGTAACGACGAACAACTGCCTCATCGGCGGGAAGGCGACGGATTTCCATGGTTACTTGTGGTAGTCCTGTAACTTCTGTTCTCTGATTGAGACTGATAGATACGCAGGCACGTTCTATCGGTTGATTCAGGATCCAGATAGAGAACATAACGCAGTTTCCGTGCTAAGCAAACCCTCTGTATCTCGCATGGCCATTCTGACGGGGACTCGACAAATCACGTCTCGGAGTGAGAAATTTTTCCCCTGAGCTTGCCACATCAAACAGGTTCTCTTTCACAGACGACCCGAATCTCCTGTTCAGTACGTATCTCCTGAAACTGTCACCACTTGTTTTAGTTCCAGTCCTGCCAGCCGTCGAAGAGATACCGATTCTCGCGCCACAGCTGCGGCTTCAGCATTTGGTTCGAATCGATCGCGGGATGCGAACGGTCGAGACCAGCATTCTCGGCAGCCCAATCCCGATACTCCGCAATATTCTGCGGTTGACCTGTATCGTGGGTCCCCATATGAGCCGTATTGAGGTAGTTATGAGATTCACCGCAGACCATACATGGGAGCGATCCCACGTTCGGCTCCTTCTTACCTGCCATAGTGCTATAACTAGTAGGTGTCACAAAAGCGTGTGAGCTGAATATACCGCTTCCCAACTAATCGCGTCGAATTCCCTGTTCTTCGGGTTGACGAAACCGTTGGCGAGTGAAACTGTGACCCCCCACCCGTCGAAGGTCATCAACGAGGATCAAGAGGCGTCGGCAGGGACGCTTTGTATGACAGCCAATATACTTATTATTTAAGGATATCTAACATATTATGGGTAGCGAGGCAAGGTCTGTCCAAGACCGGTAACGGAGTTACCCGTCCCCCACGACACGGTCTTTGGCTCTCTGTCCCTCCCGGTGTTCAAGCAGCGCTGTACCGCCACTGAGCAGTTCACTCTACGTGTCATCAGTGCAGAGGTTACGATCCAGTTCGACTTCGTCGGTGGGCAGTCGCTCCACTGCCGTCCGGAGCCGGTCGATCGTCCGGGCTGCGCCGCTCTCGCACGCTGTCTCGTAGCCTTCCTGTAGTGTTGCTGTTGCGGCCTCCACGTTACCCCGGTCGAGTTCGACCAGTCCTATGAAGCGGAGACAGAACGCGACCCTGTGGACGTCACCTCGCTCCTGGTACGTTTCGAGACACTGCCGTGCGTTCGACGCCGCGCTCTCGTGGTCGCCACACTGGTACTCGAGACGAGCGCGCAACAGGGTTGCGTCCGCACGCTTCGCCCGGCTCTCGAGTCGGTCTGCGAGCTCGTGGTAGCGCTCGAGCTTGGCGGCGGCCGCGTCGAGCTCGCCACGGTCGAGGTGGACTCGCGTCAGCAGCCGGGTCGCGTTGGCCTGTGCTCGCGGCAGGTCGTTGCCCTCGGCCGTGTCGAGCGCGTCCCGCGCCCGGGCCTCTGCGGCTTCGGTCACACCACGGTCGTGGGCGATCCAGCCGAGTGTCACCAGTGCGTTCGACACGTGCCACGGCGAACGCTCGTCGACGAGTGACAGCGCCTCCTCGGCGAGCGTTTCAGCCTCGTTCAGCTCGCCCCGTTTTCGTTCCAGTGACGCGAGCCCGTTGAGCGTCCGCGACACGAGGAGCGTCCGTCCGGTGTCTCTGAAGAGCTCCAGCGCCTCGGCGTAGTGCCGCTCGGCTGCCTCAAGGTCACCCTGGCGCTGCTCGATGCCGGCCAGGTTGGCGAGGCCGTTGCCGCGTTCCCGGCTCGTGCTGGTAGCGTCCATCCGTTCGACCCCGGCTTCCAGACGGCGTTTCGCCGCCTCGAACGCCCCCTGTGCCTGGTCGATGGTTCCGAGGCCGACGAGCGCCTCGCCCGCACGCTGCTCGAGTCCGTGCTCGCTGGCGAGTGTGTGAGTTCTCTCCATATGAGTCCTCGCGTCCTGTTGCTCGTCACGAGACCACGCCAGCCCACCGAGTTCGAATCTGACCGCAGTCTGTGTGTGGACATGGCCGAGCTCCGAGGCGTGTTCGAGACACTCCGAGAGGGTCGTACGTGCCGTCTCGGTCTCCCGCTGGATCATCGCGACTCTCGCGAGCCCGCGCTTGGCAGCGAGCCGTCCCTCTGCCAGCTCCGTTGCTAAGAGAGTCTCGTCCGCCTCGACTGCGGACCGGGTGTGTTCGAACTCGCGTTCGGCGTCATCGAGCGCGCCCTGCTTGACGGCCATCATCCCACGCCAGTAGCCCTGCTTGTGGCGGACGAGTGCCGAGCAGTCCGACGGGAGGTCGAGAAACCCGTCGTCCGTCGACCCGTACAGTGGCTGCAGCGAGGAGTTCGTCACACCGAGCGTGAAGACGCGACGCACGAGTTCGTCGGCCCACGTCTCCGGGTCAGCTGTGACCTGGTTGAGTCGGGGCGTGCGTCCGTCCAGCTCCCGCTTGAGCCGCGCGCGCAGGTCCGCGTTCGACGCGAGCGAGAGCAGGTTCGTCACGCAGCGGCCGAACGTCGCCTGTGCCTGTGCGAGCGGGACCACGTCGGAGAACTGTTCGAGAAAGCGCACCGACCAGAGTTCGTGTCGGGTGCGATACGTCGGCGAGCCCGTCGCCTGCAGCCCGAACAGGACGGTGCCATCGAGCGATGCGATGGCGTCCTCGACGTCGTCCCTGTCTGCCCCGACTGTGTGGAGGTACTCGCGCGCGACCGGAATATCGGTGGCATTGAGAACGTTCGACAGGACCGCGAGGTCGGTCCTGAGCTGGTTCTCGTCGTCGGCCAGCGACTGCACGAATTGCCGTGCCGTCGCCTCAAGCTTGGTCGGGGTGGCGGTTTCTGTGTCGACGCGTGGGTCCACCCGTTGTGCGAGCGAGTGCCCGAGCAACAACGGGGCGCCCACGGTGTCATCGCCTCCATCCGCGGTTTCCGCGAGTTCCGCCTGCAGCGCGTCGCCGTCGACCCCGACATCGATGTCCAGTAACGTCTCGAACCGTCTGACGAATCGGTCGTACTCCTGTTCGTCCAGTGCGGGAAGCCGCACGGTCTCGAGTCCGGCTCGCTGGGACGCCCCTGGTCGCGAATCGAGGGCGAGACCGTCTGTGGGCTCCCACTCACTCGCTCTGGCATCGAAGAGGAACGTCACGTCGTCGAGTTCGGCGAGCGACCGCTGTACCTCGAACACTGCGTTCGCATGCTCACGAATCGCGTCTTCGACGACGACGAGCGTCTCCCCGTCTCTCTCTCGAAGATACGCTTCGAGCAGCGTGGTCGCGTCGAGCGTCTCGGCTGTCCCCCCTGACCGATACAGGACGGGGCCGAGGTCGCGGCTGCACCACTCCCACGCGACCGACTTACACACCGTGCTCTTGCCGGCGCCGGGTGGGCCAAGTAGCACCTGGTCCGTGCCGTCGCGAAGCGACGACAGCAACAGCTCGGTCATCGTGCCGGACGCGTCTCCGGGGGCCTCCCGTTCGACAGCGTGGCCATTCCAGACATCTTCGAGTCCAAACCCGGTCCGCCAGCTGACCGCAGGCGGTGTCTCATCTCTCCCCTGAACGTACGCCCGGGAGAGCGCGATGAAGCCCTCGTTCGCGAGTGGCTCCGGGAGTGCATGCGCCGTTGGGCTGTCCGAATCGTCGGCGTCCACCGTTGCCGGCTGTGTCGACTGCCCGGCGTGGATGCTACTGCCACCGTCCCGGGAGAGCGATTGCTTCGCGACAGCCAGTTCCTCCGTCGCCTCGCTGGCCGCTGCCTGTACCTGTTCGTACTGTCGATCAGCCCAGTCGACTGCGAGTCTCGTCTCGTTTCGAACGACGCCCTCGAGCGCCCCGTCGCTGTCGTAGAGCACGACCGAAACGGTCGTTTCGTCGTCGGTCGACGTGATCACGAGTCCGAACGTTGGCACGTCCGCCGTCGATACCGAGACTGACTCCGTGTCGGCCAGTCGTACCACCAGCCGAGGGTCGCGTCGTATCAGCGAGTCCAGTCCCTCCGGACTGAACACGAGGTCGCTGTCGACACCTGCGTCGGCTGCTCGTCGTTGCAGGGTTCGGAGCAGCGACGGATAGCCCAGCGACGGCAGCGAAGCACGGACGGTGTCTGCCCGACGGAGCTGGTCGGTGACGCGTTCGAGTGGCCGGAGCGGTGACTCGCTCGACGACTCGAACGTCTCGCACCCGGTCAGGAGATCGGCGGACAACTCCTCGCCCGTCTGTGCTGCTGCGAGCAGCTCCTTCGTGGAGAGGACCGCTGCAGACCGGGTCTGGTACCGTCGATACTCCCGTGCCGCGATCCGCCCAGCCTGTGTCGCACGATAGCCGTCGTCGCCCTTCTCGACGGCCCCTGCCTCATCGAGTTCACTGAGTGCCCTGGTGACCGTCGACCGGGAGTGGCCCAACACCTCGACGAGCTCGTGCGGGTGGAGTGGTCCCTCCTCCGAGAGCGTCTCCACGAACTCGACCCGTTTCGCGACTGTCTGCCGCTCCGCTTCGGTCACGTCCTCACCCCCCATACAGTTGACTGACAGTTCTGTGTCGAGCAGTAAATAACTCCGTGGTGGTGGCTCACACCGTGAGCCAGTGGGTCAGGGGGTGAAGACTGGATGCGTGCGTCCCTTGGTACAGTCGTCATGAGCGAGACACCGTTGACCACCGCACGATCACGACGCGCCCTGCGTCGAACTGGTGTCGGTCTCCTGGGCGTACTACTCGTGCTCACCGCGTTCGCCGGGGGCGCCAGCGCCGCACAGCCAATCGAGCGTTCAGAACTCCAATCCACCCAGACGCCGGACGACTGTGACATCCTCCTGGACCCCGGTCCGGACGCCGGCTACGACACCCACATCCGCGGCTATAGTGGCGCGTCGAACAGCTACACAGTGGTCTTGACGTTCGATATGGACGCCGTGCCGTGTACCGAAGAAAACGCAAACAGGCTTCGGGCGATGCTGTCAAGCCTCGGCACTTGATCGATACCCCACACTGCTGTACGGGAAGACGTCGCTCTCACCCTCGACGACCGGAATACACTCTCTACGACACCGCACGTCCTCCGCACGCTCGCTACCCGCTGCGTGCTTCCCGCGGAATACGTTGTGGCCACACTCGGCTACTACGTCGAAACCAAGAGGTGGGATGCAGGGCATATCGCCCAGCTTCGTCAGCAGTGTCTCACCGGTTGCATCAGGCGTTCATTTGAACGCAGGTCAGACGGTTCGTACGTCGAAGCGCGTGCCACCGCCCTCGCTTTCGGTGATACTGATCTCCCAGTCGTGTGCGTCGACGATCTGCCTGACGATGTTCAGGCCGAAGCCGGTCCCTGCGTCCGTCGTCGAGAAACCCGCCTCGAACACGTCGCCCCGTTCTGCCGCCGAGATTCCGGGGCCGTCGTCCGCAACGTAGAACCCAGAATCCGTGTCGCCGACGGACACGGTGACGTCTGCGCCGCCGTGCTCGACGCTGTTTCGGAAGAGGTTCTCGAACAGCTGCTGGAGCTTGTCGCGGTCAGCGTCCACGGAGCGATTCGTCTCCAGGACGAGCGTCGCCTCGGCCGTCTCGACTGTCTCCCAACTCGTCCGGACGAGCTCGGAGAGGTCCACGGGCTCGATTTCCATCGCCTCGTCACCGAGACGGGCGAAGGCGAGTAGGTCGTCGATCAGCGTGTCTATCCGATCCAACGCGTATTCGATATCCTCGGTGTGTTCGCTGGTGCACTCCGCTTCGAGGAGTTCGAGACGGCCCTGGGCGAGCTGGAGCGGGTTCCTGAGGTCGTGACTGACGACGCTCGTGAAGCGATCGAGTCGCTCGTTCTGCCGGAGGAGCTCCGCCTCGCGTGCTTTCTGCTCGGTGATATCGCGATCCATCGCGACGAAGCGGTCCTCACCGTCGAGGTCGAGCCGGATCAGGTGGATCTCGACCGGAATCGTCGTGCCGTCACGCCGCTGGAGTTCACCCTCGAAGCGACGCGGACAGTTCGTCGGCAGATTCTTCCAGAACGACTGTGCACGCTCCCTGTCGGCCGTCACGTCGATGTCCAACACGGACTTTCCGACGAGTTCGGCCTCGGTATAGCCGAGTTTCTCGCACGATTGCTGGTTGACGTCGTGGATGACGCCGTCGGCGTCGTGGATCACGATCATGTCGGGCGACCCCTCGAACACTGCTTCGAGGCGGGCCGTCCCGGCGCGGAGTCGCTCCTCGGCGGTCTTTCGTTCCGTCACGTCGTCGTGGAAGCTGAGGAAGTGTGCCAGCTCGCCGTCGGAACCGAACACCGGGGCGACTCGTACACGGTTCCAGAACTCGGTGCCGTCCGCGCGATAGTTCCGCATCTCGACGGTGCTTCGGTCGTGGTTCTGGACGGCCGAGCGGAGTTCGGCAACGGCGTCGTCGCTCGTCTCTTCACCCTGCAGGAAGAGCCACTCCCGCCCCACGACGTCGGGTCTGTCGTAGCCCGTGAGATCGATGAAGGCGTCGTTCGCGTACGTGATCGGGTTCCCCTCGGCGTGCGGGTCGAACAGGACGATACCGACGGGCGCTTCGGCCATCGTGCGCTCTCTGAGTGAGAGCGCCCGTTCTGTGGCGGGGTCGTCGAGCGGCGAGAACGTACAGACCAGCGAGCCGTCACGGCCGACGGTGAGGGTATGGTTGGTCTCGAGGATCCCCCCGTCCTTGCGTTCGAAGGTTGTCCGGCCCTGCCACTGTCCCTGTCGTGCGGCCGGCAACAGCTCATCGTAGACTTCATCGATGTCCTCGTCGCGATAGAGGGTCTCCCAATGCTGGCCGACTAGCTCTTCACGCTCGTACCCGAGAAGGTCTGCACACGCCCGGTTGACGTACTGGATGTAACCGTCCGCATCGAGGATGTTGATGCCACCCTGTGCTGTTTCGATAGCCTGCCGTGCGCGATCGGCGTAGCGATTAGCCCAGTATCGCTCGACGACCTGGTCGATCCGGTTGGCGAGCACGGTGTACTGCTCGGTGCCGCCGCCTTTCTGCAGGTACTCCGTGACGCCGGCGGTGATCGCTTCGCTCGCGATCGCTTCGGAGCCGTGGCCGGTGAACAGAACGAACGGCAGGTCCGGGTAGTCCGTTCGGATCTCCTGGAGGAGTTCGAGCCCGTCCAGCCCGGGCATGTCGTAGTCACTGACGATGCAGTCGAAGTCGATTTCTTCATTTCGAATCGTCGACAGCGCCGCGTTCGGGTCGGTCTCGGTGTGGACGTGAAACCGCTCTCCATGCCGTTCGAGAAACTCGGCAACGAGAGCTGCGAACTTCGCGTCGTCGTCGACGTGCAGGAGCTCGATAGGCTCTGAGTCCGGATGGACGAATTGATGCCCGTCGTCCCCGGAAGCAGCAGTCATATAAATCCGTCAGACGGGCTGAAGTATGATGTTGTTGGTTGTTTCGTGGGGTTGTCGGACGACAGCGCTGGTTGGGTGTGCGCGATGACCCCTCTCGATGGCGAGCGTGTCACTCTGGATGGCACGTGTGGGTTCAACCCGCTTGAGATTCGGGAGACACCGTAAGCTGTGCTCGAATCGACGCCCGACATCGACCCGTGAGAAGAGCAGATAGCATGAATACTCCCGTTCTTCAAGACCTTCTTCACACACGTCGCGTCGAACCCGCTCGGTGACCGGACACAGACACTGCGTCGTGCGGTGCAAGAGACCTACGAGCAGGCGGGCATCACGCGAAACCCCGCAACGCATGGCAAGGAGTCGCAGACGATTACCGACCTCCTGCGCGTGCTCGAGTCGATGCTGGACGACCCTGCGGCGTTCGGCTACACGAACGACGGTGTCCAGGAGCGTGTCCGGGCGGATGCGGAGGCGCTGCTCACCGACCTCCAGCCGTCATTCCGCGCGGACGGCGATTTCGAGAACCTCGCCCAGCCCACGGAGTTCGACCTCGGCTCCCCGGTGGTGTATCTTGACCTGCACCAGGAAGAGGGCGTCCGTGGCCAGGCCGAGACGAGCCTGATGATGCAGGTACTGTTCAACGCGGTGTATGAACGCGCGAAGGGCACCGACAAGCGCGTCGTGTTCGTCATCGACGAGGCCGCACTATCTGTTACATGACTCGACCTCGCTGGGCTTTCTCGAGACCGCGGTACGTCACAGCAGGCACTACGATCTCTCGCTGCACTTCATCACGCAGACCGGCGGCGAGTTCGCACTCACGCCAGAAGCGAAGACCATCGCGAGCCTCTGCTCGATGACGTTGCTTCATCGTGTGGATGAAGAGGCGGAGAAGCTCGCGGAGTGGTTCGGGCTGAGCGAGCGCGAGGTGAACTGGGTCCGCACCGCGAAGGCAGGCAACGACGAGGATGGGTTCTCTGAGGCACTGTTGGGTATCGACGAGGAAGGCTGGTTTCCATTGCGTGTTCGAGCAAGCCCGTACGAGCAGCAGGTGCTCGATGGGAAAGTGATGGGTGAGGATGAGGCGGACTCCGAGCCTGATGGTGACCAGCACCCGAACGTTCGACTGAGTCTCGACGGTGGTGAGGGGTCTCGATGACGGTCGACGCGGACGCGATTCCCGCTGCCCTTCGTGACTACCCGCAGTGGGTGTGCTGGCGAGCGAAGGAACGCGACGGGAAGATGACCAAGGTCCCGATCGACCCACAGACCGGTTCCTTTGCATCGGTCTCGGACCCGGAGACGTGGAGTCTGTACGAGGTCGCGCTTGGTGCTTCTGAAGCGGAGGATGGACTCGGCTTCGTGTTCACCGAAGACGACCCCTTCGTCGGCGTGGACCTCGACGACTGTCGCGAGGACGGCGAGCTGACCGATTGGGCTGAGGATATCGTGGAGCGGTTAGATTCCTATACCGAAGTCAGCCCCTCCGGTGAGGGTGTCCACGTACTCATCGAGGGGGTGATTCCAAGCACGAAGTCCCGGTCGGGGTCAGTGGAGTGCTACGACTCGGCCCGTCTCTTCACCATGACGGGCGACCATCTCGCGGGAACGCCGACATGCATCGAGGAACGACAGGACGCATTCGCGCCGTTGTACGAGCAGTACGTGTACGGCGGTGACGAGCGGTCGACCGAAGAGCGAGCACAGAAGCACGGTACTGTGTCTACGCCGACGTCTCTTTCTGATGCCGACCTCGTCGAGAAGGCGACGACCGCGAAGAACGGCGCGAAGTTCGAGCGACTCTGGAACGGGAGTACGGCGGGGTACGAGAGCCAGTCTGAGGCCGATATGGCACTGTGCTGTCTGCTGGCGTTCTGGACTGGCAACGACGAGACGCAGATGGACCGACTGTTTCGCGACTCCGGCCTGTACCGCGAGAAGTGGGACGAGGTCCACTACGCCGACGGGTCGACATACGGGGAACAGACTATCGCGAACGCCGTGCAGGTGTCGAGTGAGACGTACGAGCAAACCGTAGGTGACGAAGACGTTGCTGACAGCGACTCCCGTCCTTCAGTTTCGAATCAGGAAGCCACGATGCTCCGCGAGCGTGTCGACCTGCTCCGGAATCGAGTCGACAGCCTCGAACGAGAACTCGCACGGACACGCGACGAGGTTACCGACCTACAGCAGTCCCAGCAGCGTCTCACTGAACATCAGGAGGATGAGCCCGAATCCAGAATACAAACGGAGTCGGTCACGATCCGGCAATCGTCACGACTGCAACGCCTGCTTCACGTATTTCGGTGAGTCGACTCGGGGTCAAGCTCCGGGCTATTCGGCCTGCTCGCGTGTAGAAATACTGGTTGGTCTCTTCCCACAGCGTTTCGATTCGTGCTTCGGTTGCATCCAGGACTGTCGAGTAAAGTTCGAGCGGGTGGAGTGAGGAGAGCGAGAAATTCGTGATTTCCGCTCCATCCGGAGGCTGGTGGAAGTGCAGGCGGGCGTTGTGGCCGTTCGGATGCCGGTCCCACCGACACTCCCAACGGCTCTCGTCGTGCTCCTCGATGTAGTGTATCGAGAAATCGCCCGTCGTGAACCATCGAACGTCGAGCCGGGCTGTCTCGACTATCTCCGGGTACTGTTCGGCGGCGAGTCTCACTCGAAGGAGTCGCGGCTCGAATCGGTTCGGGTCGAACGCGGTCTCGGCGACGAGCGAATCCGACGCGAGATGTCGTTCGAGTAGTCGGAGTGTCTCCCTGTCCGGTGGCCCAGTCGTGCCGTGGCCGTCTGCTGACGGGCTCATCCTACGCCGGAATCAGGTGACCGTCGTTCTGTGACAGCTGACGCGCGAGTTCGTACAATCGAATGTCACGAATCACGCCCTGCCAGTCGCTGACCGCGGCCATCTGCTCGTGGACCCTCTCGTGGTCTTCGTAGTCGAACACAGACACAGTCGTTGGGTCAGTCGTATCGAACTGTTCCTCGTACTCCGCACGCTCTTCTTCCAGTCGCTTGACGCGGTCGATGATCTCATCGACGGTGAGTTCGTCCGCAATCCGGCTGGCATCCTGCCATTCAAGGTAGGCCTGGTTCCGCTCGTATCGGGCGGGCCGACTCTCCCTGTCTGCGCGAACGATACCCATCTCGGTGAGCCGTTCGAGATGTTTCTTCGCGGCGTTCGGCGAGCAGTCCGCTATCTCGGCTATTTCGGTGTACGGCGTCGGGTCTGTGACACCGAGAGCGACCTCGTAGATGCGTCCGAACGTGTCCGTCCCCTCCTGCCATCGTCGCTCGGTGGTGTCGGCGTCCCGGGCCGGATCGAACTCGGTAATACACGACTGTACGTGGTGTGTCTCAATATATCTTCTGACTATGCAAATATATGAGGGGTTACAGCGACACCGATTGGCTACCAACGGGTAGATCTCGGCCGGGATGAACGAGACATCAAGCTCCATCAGCTCCGGCCAGTTCTCGGCCCACATGTCCTCGACGACGCGGGGATACAGCTCGTCATTCAGGTGCAGGCCGAACTCGTGATCCTCCTCGATTACCAGCTTTCGAACCTGCTTGCGGATCCGTCCGGGCGTACAGAACGCGGCGACGACGTACTCCGCACCGGACTCGGCGTCCGCCGGCTGGCGTCCGAACTGCTCGCGGTTGAGCTCCCTGAACTCGTCCCGGACGAGCTTCACGCGGTATCCATGCTCGTCGGTCCGTGCGACGACGCCCTCTACCTGTACCTCGGGCGCGAGCGAGGACGTTGGGAACGTGTAGGTCTCGGGTTCGAAGCCATCGCTCGGGCGCTCGAGCACCGTCGCCGGGACGAACGATTCTGTTGTCGGCACGTCCTCGACGCGAATCTGTTCGAAGATATCCGACGCGGTTTCCCACGACAGGAACCCGTCGAAGGTCTCTTCGTATGGGTTCCCGGGTGGTGTCATCGTCTTGATGGCCGAGTACGGAAGCGCGTCGAACCCGACGAGCGCCGGGAGCGCTCGCTCGGTGTACCCGTAGTCCAGCGTCGAGTACACGAGGTTCTCTGCGTACACCACGGCCGGGGTGTCGTACGACTCGTGGACCGTTCGGAGCGCCTCGGTGTCGATTCCGTCCCGGAGCGTGCGGACGGCTCGGTGGAGTGCACCGTCGACTGTCTCGAGCGAATCGTGATGGCTACCTCTGATGGACCGTCGCGTACCGAATACGAGGCTCCCGTCGCCGTCAGCTGCCATCGACACCTGTTCCGGGTAGTGATCGCTGTAGCGCTCGTCGTACAGCGTGAACCGGAAGCTGCTCCCGTCGAACTTCTCGCACAGGGTCAGGTCGTCGGCGTCGAACATCGACGATGGAACGACCGGATGGTCGTAGCGCGGAATCTTCGGGTATACCTTCATCGTGGGGTGCCTGCGCGTGCGTCGAACGACTACGACCGCTTTAGATAAACTGTCGGTGTTGTGTGATGCTGTGGCGCGATTGGTCGATAGTGGTTGAACTCGCGACACTCATTAACCAACAACCGACCTCTGTTGGTTAACCAAACTCATGGGGCGACGACTATCGCGATGGATTTATTCCACTCATCACGGAGTAACGGAGTATGGACGACGCACGGTCCGCGACTGAGTCGCTGCTCGCGGACAAGCCCGCGCTGGAGGCTGACCTCGAGACGGTCCTCGATGTCGATGCGGACGCCGACGGCTGGACGTTCGACGACGTGCCGCTGGACTCCGGGGCCTTCGGAGAACTCGTCTCCCGGGGCGCCGTCGAGAAGGACGACGACGGCGACTACCGCGTTGCGGATCGGTCCGCTGTTCGTGCTGCACTCGACGGCGAGGACGCCGTGACGGAGGAGGACGGGTCGGGGGTCTCGATGCCGTCTCTCTCACTGCCGTCGGTGGACCGGAACGCCGCACTCGCGCTCGCTGGTGCCCTCCTGCTCGTGGTCGCGATGCGGTCGTTCTCGATTCCGTCGGTGTTCCGGGGCGACGCGGTGGTTCTCTCCTCAAACGATCCGTACTACTATCGGTATCTGGTCGAACAACTGCTCGCGCAGTCGAGCGGCCCGTTCGACTTCGGCGTAGTTTCGGAAATCGAATTTGGCGCTCGCAAGGGAGAGCCGCTGCTCGTCGCTGTACTGTGGTTCGTATCCGCTCTCTTCGGAGGTGGTCAGTACACGACAGGGGTCGTACTGGCAGTTTACCCCGTCGTTGCAGCAGTCGTCCTCTCAGTCCTGTTGTACCTGCTCGCGTTCCGGCTGACCGCCGACCGGCGAGTCGCGCTCGCAGCGGTCGTGATGCTCGCCGTGATTCCTGATCATGCACTCCGGACTGCAGTCGGATTCGCAGACCATCACGCGTTCGACTACCCGTGGCTTCTGCTCACTGCCTATGGCCTCGTTGTGGCGACCGACCGCCCCCACGTTCGGGACTGGTCGGGATGGCTCGCGGTCGCGTGTTTGACTGTCGGCATTACGGGACAAGTCCTCGCCTGGGACGCTGGACCCCTACTGATACTCCCGGTGGGTATCTACGCTGCCGGGTCTGCACTCGTGCTGGTGGCAACTGACGGACATCCGTTACGTGATCATGCACCGATACTGCTCGGAACGTGCCTTGCGGCTGGTCTCGTGTGGCTGTTTCACTCGACGCTCGACTGGCATACGGATCTCGCAGCGTCGACGCCCGCGCTACTGTTCGCAGGGGTCCTGACGGTGACCGTACTTGCAGCGGTGTTCACTCGGGTTGGTTTGTCTGCTCGGTCGTACGCGGTGGCAGAAGCTGTCGGTGGGGGTGCAGTAGTCGCTGGTGCGTTCGTACTACTTCCCAACCTCGAATCGACACTCTCTGGCGGACTCGACTTCCTGTTCAACACGGAGGGAATCGCGGAGTCACAACCACTGTTCCAAGGCGACCTCGGGTTGGTAGCCGCGCCGATCTTCTGGTTCGGACTCCTCCTCTTTCTCGCCCTGCCGTATCTCACGTGGGTGACCTGGCGTGCGGCACGGACACCGAGCAGACGGTGGCTCGTTCCCTGCATGTACGGGTGGTTCTTCCTGCTTTTGGCACTGATCCAGGTGCGGTTCAGCGGGGAACTGGGTGCCTTCGTCGCACTGTTCGCCGGACTGGGATTCGTCCATCTCGCGTCTGTCGTCGACATCACCGATCCTACTCCGCACGTGTTGAGCGACGAAGCAGACACGGTATCTGCACGAGTTCCATCGAGTCAACGGACTGGACTGTCCCTCCCCGACCGGAATTCACTTCGATACCTCCTCGTCTTGTTCATCCTCGTCGCAGGTGTCGGTATCCTCTTCACGCCATTGAAGATCGACCTCACTACAATCGAAGACGAACAGTACGAGGCTGCCACGGCTATCGAGAGCCACACTGTTGAACAGGGTTCGGAGTACCCCGAGAACTACGTATTCAGCCAGTGGGACCGGAACCGGATGTACAACTACTTCGTGAGCGGCGAATCGAGTTCGTATGGGTTCGCGCAGTCGAACTATAACCAGTTCTTGATTGAAACTGATCCACAGTCTGCGTACGAACGACTCGGAAATAGACGTGGATACATCGTGACAGAGAGCAAGTGGATCTCTGATGGGATGAACGAGTCGACGGTCGGGGTTCGATTGCACGAGTACTGGGGGAGTGCGACGGACGGATTTTCGGGCTTGGGACACTATCGCGTAGTTCACGCGAGTGCTGATGGGTCGATCAGAGTGTTCCAGGTTGTACCGGGGGCTGTCATCGAAGGGAATGCGACTGCAGGAGAAACGATAACCGCATCGACGACCGTCACGATCTCGGGAGCCGAGTTCACATACGAGCGTCGGGTTACGGTCGGCGCGGACGGAACGTACCGGATTCGGGTCCCGTACGGGACTGAGTACCGAGTGGCTGGGACGACTGTCACGGTCACCGAGTCGGAAGTGCTTGGAAACGAAACCGTCTCGGTCGGGAATGCCACCGAGCGATATTCGTGATTCGCTGGAGACTTCCAGCCTGACAGGACTCGCCGAGAACCAGCAGTCCCTTTTTGCCCCCAACTTTGATTGGGGATGTTGTTGCGACGAGTGTCGATACTCGGCTCTATGTGGAAGGATGAATCCATGAGATAATGAAAATAATAGGATACTAGACTGGAACGAAACAGTGCTGCCGTCGGTGGGTGTCTGTCATCTTCGGAGCATTTAACCTAACCGACGATAGTCCGACTGATAATGAATGGTGGCTGGCGGTATCGGCTCGCGAGTGTCGCTGGCGTTGTGGCGCTGACAGTGCTCGTGGTGGCGCTCGCCAACAGCTCTCTTGTCCAGTCACTTCTCGGCTCCCTCCCGCTCTTGAATCGTCTTCCCGTCGATTCGCCTTCCGGTATGGAGGGTGTCTTCGAAATCACAGTGACCGTCGTCGTGGTGACTGCAGTGTTCATCCCACTCTACAAGCCCCGCCCACGGCGGATCGTCGATACAGTCGTACTCGGCCAGAAACGCGTCTTGGTCGCGATGCTGGCACTCGCGACGATTGGGTACTTCGACTACACCTATCGACTCCCCCGACTCACCCTGCTCACGGTCGCACCGCTCCTGCTGGTGGTTCTTCCCGCATGGTTCGTTTGGATTCGTCGACGTCCGTCGGGTGAGGCCGAACGTGCGATCATCGTCGGCGATGACCCTGACCGGGTGAAGCAGCTCGTGGAGGAAGTCGATATCCCGCTGCTCGGCTATCTCTGTCCGACCGTCGCGTTCGATGGGAACGGAGATACCGAACCTGCCATCGCTATCACAGACGGCGGTACAGGACTGGAGCGTCTCGGTGGACTCTCACGCATCGAAGACGTGCTCGTCGAATACGACGTGGACACGGTCGTCCTCGCGTTCGAGCACACTGACCGTGCGGAGTTCTTCGGCGCGCTCGACGCCTGTTACGAACACGGCGTCGCTGTGAAGGTGCACCGCGACCACGCCGACGCCGTGCTGACCGAGGATATCGAGGTAGGGACACTCGTGGACGTTCAGGTCGAACCCTGGGACATACAAGACTACGTGTTCAAACGCGGGTTCGACGTTGCATTTGCTGGGACGGCACTTTTCGTGCTCTCTCCCGTTATCGCTCTCATCGCGCTCGCGATCAAACTGGAGGGGAACGGTCCAATCCTGTTCAGTCAGGATCGGACGTACCTCTTCGGGGAGACGTTCACCGTGTACAAGTTCCGGACACTGAAGCCCGATCCCGACGGTGAAGTCGGAACCACGTTCGAAGGCGACCGCGAGACGCCACTCGGGAACTTCCTCCGGACGACCCACCTCGACGAGATTCCACAGCTCTGGTCGATTCTGACCGGTGGGATGAGCGTGGTCGGTCCACGTCCCGCACAGACCGCTCTCGAAGACGACTTCGAAGCCGAGACCGCACAGTGGCGTCAGCGATGGTTTGTCAAGCCTGGGTTGACTGGGTTAGCCCAGATCAACGAGGCGAACAGCCAGAACCCGCGTGAGAAGATCCAGTACGATATTCAGTACATCCGTAACCAAGGCTTATGGTACGATCTGAAAATTGTCATCAGGCAGCTGTGGAAGGTGTTTCAGGACGTGCTCTCACTTGTTTGGGATTCCGAAGGAGAACAGTGAGTCGCTGACTGTTACTTCGATTCCAGTTTGGGAGGTTTGGTGGGATGTTCGGCTGAAGTCTCGCCGGAGCCTTGACCGAGTGTAACCACTTCCGCATCCGTTTCGTCCGGCATCGCATCTCTGGTATCGAAGACGAGCGATGCGTGCTCCCCGATAGCGTCTAGGTCGAATGCGTCGTGGTCAACGAGCAATACGACGATATCTGCGGACTGCATATCGGACGCGGTCGGTGTCCGAACGAGTTCCCGTGCGACCTCGGTCGGCTCGGTGTGGGGGTCTGCGACGATTACCTCGGCGTCCTCGGGAAGCGCTTCGACGACCTGGAGCGCGGGAGAGTTCCGAGTGTCGCCGACGTTCGGCTTGTAGGCTGCACCGAGTGCCAAAATCCGTGCCTCAGTCGGGTCGATGTCGCGGTCGTGAAGGGCCGTCTCGACTCGCTCGGAAACGAGGGCCGGCATCCGCTCGTTGACCCGCTGGGCACCGTTAAGTAGCGAAAGATCGGTTCCGAGTTCCTCCGCACGCCAGGAGAGGAATTGGGGATCGATGGGGATACAGTGCCCACCGACACCGGGCCCCGGCTGGAACGGCTGGAACCCGAACGGTTTGGTGGCTGCTGCGTCGATAGCGTCCCACACGTCAGCGTCGAGTCCCTCTGCGAGCGTGACGAGCTCATTCACGACGGCGATGTTCACCATTCGATACGTGTTCTCGAGCGTCTTCGCGAGCTCCGCGGTCTCGGTCGAATCGACTGGATGCGCGTTGGCGACGACGCTCTCGAACAGCTCGGTTGCTGCCGCCCCTGCTTCCTCACTATCTGCACCGACAACGAGAGGAATCTCTGAGAACTCGTATTCGCCGCCCGGGTTCAGGCGTTCCGGGACCATTGCGAAGTGCGTTGTGTCGTCTCTGTTTGCCTCGACGATGGGAGTGACGACTTCCTTCGTCGCCCCCGGGTAGACGGTGCTGCTGACGACGACGAGCGTTTCACGGCGTCCAGAGCGCTCCGCAACCGTCCTTGCTGCGGCTTTTACCGCAGACATATCCGGTTCATCTGCCCTCATTCCCGTCGGGACTGCGAGGATGTACACGTCACAGTTGTCGACAATCGGTTGCTCTGTCGACGGCTCGAACCCGCTCTCGAGGGCAGCCGAGAGACGTTCGTCGGTCACGTCGTCGATGTAACTGGTCCCCGCTTGAAGATCACCCACCCGATAGTCGTCGATGTCGAAGCCTCTGACCTGGAATCCGGCCTCCACGAACGAGAGACTCAACGGGAGTCCGACGTAGCCGAGCCCGACGACACCGACTTTTGTCTCACGGTTCGCGATCCTATCGAGGAGCGGTTCGTCGCTCATGAGGGCACCTCCACGTCATCGCGGCGTTCAGCTATGACATCTTTCAGAATCCGATCGAGATCACTATCCGGTGTCCAGCCAAGAGTATCTCGTAGTCGTGTGACGTCTGGCTGTCGGTGGTCCGGTTCCTCGAAGTCCTCATCGAACGCCTCTTCGAACGGAACGTACTCAATCGTTGATTTCGACCCGGCCAGTTCCTTGACCCGCTGAGCGAGGTCATTGATACTGACGGAATCGGACGACCCGATGTTGAATACGCGACCGGTCGCCTCCGGTTCGGTCATCAGTCCGTGAACGGCCTCGACGGTATCGTGGACGTGCATGAACGTCCGCGTCTGCGTGCCGTCGCCGTAGACCGTAATCGGGTCGTCAGCGAGCGCCTGTTCGACGAACGTTGGGATGACCATCCCGTATTCCCCAATCTGGCGGGGGCCGACAGTATTGAAGAAGCGTCCGATGACGACCGGGAGGTTGTTCTCGTCATGGTGAGCGAGTGCGTAGAACTCGTCCAACGCCTTCGCGTTCGCGTATCCCCAACGCGGGACCGACGTCGGACCAATCACTCTGTCGTCGTCCTCTCTGAAGGGGACCGCGGTCGATTTTCCATAGATTTCCGATGACGACGCAACAAAGACTGGCGTTCCAACCACCGCAGCTGCATCGAGAACGTATCTTGTCCCCTCCACATTCGTCCGCAAGGAATCCAGCGGTTCGTCGACCACTTTCTCAACACCAACCGCAGCTGCAAGATGATACACCGAATCAGACCTGTCCACCAGGTCTTCGATCAACTCTTGGTCACAGACATCACCATCGACCAGTTCCAGCCTACTCGAACCGGGAAGATTCTCTTCACGGCCAGTCGAGAAATCATCGAGCACAAGCACAGACTCGTCAGTCTCCGCCAGCAGATACTCGACGAGGTGTGACCCGATGAATCCCGCACCGCCCGTCACCAGAATAGTCATGTTCTACCTACGGTCAGTTTCCCCTACTACAAGTCATTGACTATCTTGACGACACCCCGTCAAGATGCTCTTTTTCTGGAGGAACTGGGCGCTATTTGAGAATATCAGAATTGGTATTCAGTACGGCGGAATTGGATTACTCTAGACGTCGAATTATTACGTTCGTGTGGTTCGAAAATGGCTCTGGGAGCCTATTTAATACGGAGATTACCTCATCCGCCTCTATAGCCCCCGCTTTCAAAGATATTAGAGAATATACGAATAGACCTATTGGCGGTACTATCAACAAGGAATTTATAGATGATTCAATCAAGAAAGATAATAGGAAAATGATGGGTGCGGTCAGTAGTACCACTGCCAGGATTCTGTCGATACGCAGGTTTCTGACAGGAGTGAACCCGATCTTCCGTGCTGCCCGCACGTGAAATAGTATCATCATTCCATAACTTATGCTGGTAGCTACTGCCGCTCCAGCTACTTCATAGCGAGGAATCAAAATGAGATTGAATACTAGATTCATGATAGCTGCGCTCCCTGTCGCACCAATCAAGGGTTTGAGGTTACCTTTCCCTTGCCCAACAGCAAATATGGGACGGGCAAGAGCGAACCCAACTGCCCCAGGTAGTAGCAACAGTAATGGAAGGACTGCAGGTTGGAACTCAGCACCGAAGTACAAGGGGACGAAATCACTGGCAAGTGCAGCGATTCCGATAGCGAATAGCATCGTGAGTAAGAGGTTGTATCGAGTCGTTCGAGAGACTAATTCCGAGATTTGGTCCACTTTCTCCTTTGCCCAATACTCAGACGAGGAATGGAGTAGTACCATCTGGAGAGCATTTGGAACAAACCAAAGAAACTCTGCGACGACTAATGATGCACGATAGTACCCCGTTTGTTGGCTCCCGACTAACACCCGGAGCAGGAGTATATCAACATGATATAACGAGGCAGTCAATAAGATCAAAACTACGCTGAGTCCGTTGAACGAGAGTAGTTCACGACGAGGGAATTCAGCAGGAATCCGCTTGAAGACAGCTGAGACCTCAACTTCTGCCGAAACCAGTATTGCGCCGAGAACTGTGACGACAACACTCGCAGCGGTATGGCCGATGAGAACTCCCGTAACTCCGTAATTCAGATACGCTAATGAAAGAGCGAAGATACCAAACAACAGTTTCTGGAGAATTTTCAGTGGTTCACTTCGATTTTCTAACCCCAACCCCATTAGACCACCACGTGTGATGGAGAATGCTTGTCGGGCTAGTATTAGCGCGGCGAGCAGATACAGATATGTCTCAAACTGTGGGCCTAAGGCTGATGATGAGAGTGGAGACCATGCAAGTACTCCGTATCCGATAGCTGCTGCTACGGCAAATGCCCCGGCTACTCGGATATAAAAACCCAAGACATGCTCCGTCCAATCCGCTGTCTCGCGATTCTCGGCAATGAATTTTCGTGTTCCGTCAAAGATACCCGCATTTACGAGAATCATCGTGATGCCAAGCAGTGACAGTAAGAACGCGTAGTCACCATACTGATTACTACCAAGGAGACGGACCAATATGGGTGTGATGAGGACTCCTAATAGAAGGGACGACACCCGCCCACCAAGTATCGACGCGAAACGATGGATGAGACTTTGAGCCATTAGATGCTACTTCGTAGCCCGTAAAAACAGCTCGTCACCACGCTGCGTGAAGTACTCAACTTCAAAGCCTCTCTTTTCAAGGAACGACACTACCTGGTCTTCAGATCCACTCAGCATCTTGTTTGGATGGACCTCCACATAAATGAGTCTACAATTCTCTTCGATCGTCTTGGCAAGCCCTTGTAGAACCATAAATTCAGCCCCTTCGACATCTATCTTTATGATAGTCGGAGCGGGTAGCCCACGTTTCTCAATGAGATCATCCCCTCTCATTGTCGGCACTTCGATAGAGCCTGAATCAGCACCGCTTGCTACGATAGTGTGCTCGCCTTCACCGGGTTCATCACCCGTGAGTTCAAGATTAACAGTTCCAGTTCTGTTCGAGAGAGCAACTTCGACTACTTCAGCGTATAGATCGTTTAAACTTAAGTTCTCTCGGAGCCGTGTTGCGTTATCTGGTTCTGGTTCAAAGGCGACTACGCTCCCATTGGGTGATTTCGATGCGGCGAAGCAAGTGTAGGTGCCAACGTTGGCACCAATGTCGTAGAAGACATCACTTTTATTTATCGAACTGACTAAATCCTCAACTACTGTTTCCTCGCCTACAAGGTCAATAAACCGCATAAATTCGGTATAAGATGAGGTTACAAATATAACAGATTCCCTGCCAATTTCATACTCGGTTTTGCCGCTTGAAATTAAATACCTTAGTTTATCATAAAGGACTTGTAAGAACTCACGTGGAGTGAAAATAAGTTCAGTCCTCATTGTCCAAATCTTTTAAATTGGTCATAGCTACTACTACCCGTAAACAAGTCAACGGGACTGGCGGGGGATTTCTCATGTTTTAACATAGGGACTCACAGTCTTCTACGAATGTATCCAAAGATAACTGGAAGCCGTTATAAGATGCACGATGTTCATTTTTATTTAATTATTGAACATCCTCACAAGGCTTCTCTTACCCTTCTGAAGGTAGGGGTAATGAATACTAGAGGATAAGAGATACATGTAATACTTAGGAACTGTTGGGTCTTTTTTGATTGCTCTGCCGATCCACTTTCGAGCTTCGGAATACCGGTACGAAGATAACGCGGAGTAACCAAGACTATAATGCAAATTAGCGATTGCCTCTTTTCGCTCATTCCCCTCAGATGCAAACTTTTTTAAAGAGTTCAACAGTTTAGGATATGCTTCATCTCTTTTTAATTCGAAATTATCACTGATTTGTCCACCTTCGTTATGACGTATTGTAAGCGGTTTCTCTATCCCAGTGAAGTCCGCATACCTGCTCAACCGTAGGAACCATTCCCAATCTTGCCAAAGCGGTAAACGCTCATCTGGCTTACCTGCCATTGTTATCACATCATGTTGGACCATCACAGAGGAGAAGGTGCCAATCGCATTACCTTTAATGAGGTCTTCTGTAGCACTTCCGTAGACGCACGGAGTATTCATTGAATTATACTCATTATGCTCATCAACTTGTTTAACCCATGTATAACTGAACTTCGCTTTGGAGTTTGAAACATCTTCTACTTGCTCAGAAATCTTACTTTCTCTCCATTCATCATCTGAGTCTAAGAAAGCTATGTACTCACCATATGCTTCATCAATGCCGGTGTTTCTTGCAGCATTCGCACCCCTATTTTTAGAATGTTTACATATAGAAACGTCTGAGAATTTTTGACAATCTATACAAATATGATTTTCAATATCGTCCTCTGAATTATCATCAATAATAACTAGCTGGATGTTGTCGTAGGTTTGGTTTGCAACCGAATCAATTGCTCTTTGTGCTTTACCAAACCTATTGTACACAGGGATAATCACAGAGACACAGAACGTCATTACAGATATAAAAGAGTGAGAATTGATTATATTTTACGTATGTGTTTACCCCGAGGTCTCGACAGCCGGCACAGCGTGAGCCCGTGAGATCATATCATTGCTGCTGACGACTCGACGAAGCTCTTCGTATGGATTGCGTCCCTGCTGGCGCCACGTCGCCAGCA
>NZ_JANJYH010000016.1 GCF_024609245.1 Haloarchaeobius sp. FL176 | reverse complement strand
ACGGGATGGGCTCCGCGACGGAGCCCATCCCTGTGGATCATCACGAACCTCCGCTGCCAGCTCATACAGCCCGATTTGTGCGCCTCCTATGAGATGGTGGCGAAATCAGCTCGGGCTAAACACATACGATTTCGAGAATGGAAGGCGGCAGCGATACTGGATTAACGACGGCTGGGGCGGTTACGTATTCGGACATTTTCGACTCCAGCGGGATCCGATTTCCATCAAGGAATATCGGAACCTACCGGAGGCTGAGCAATCTCCATTTTCCAACAACGCTCACCTGCGCCGCCCGGAACAGGATTCCAACCTCTTGATGCTACTTGGGGATCCTGACGAATCAGAACTGTACGACACTGCCGTACCACTTTCTCTCCCAGAAGGGTCCTTAGGACCCGATGAAAAGCGCATTCCGTTCTTCGATTCGGACGGAATCGACATCCACATGGTATGGTATCGAGGTCCAGTTCAATTGACCAAAAAAAAGAGAGACGAGTTACTCGAGGTCTACCAGACGGGTGACGCTCGGCACCTATACGGAGCGCCACTTTCGACGGAGCCGGGGTTCGAGGATTTCGATGCAGAACTCAGTCCTCCTTCGTCGTTTTCCGACTTCCGCGCATTCATCGACGATCATAACCTCTCTACCGAGCAAGAAGTGATAGCAGCATTCTCTTATGTCTCTGGAGGATGGTCACTTGAAGTCCCCAACGCTCTCGTTACTGATTCGGGATTAGGTATCCGGAGCCTCTCCGAATTAACAACGAGCGATGAAGTTCTGGAGACCCTATCGGGTGTTTTTGACGAACTTCACAACTCCAGCGGCTGGCCCCATGGACATCGCAGCAATATCCCACGAAACGCAGGTAGACGGCGTGAAAAAGGAGAGAGCTACGGACCCCACGAGGCAGAAATTCTTGTAGAATCGATGGAAACCTTCGCAGCAGAGGTAAACTCCTCGTTTACCGACTTCCTTGATGACTTGGATCATGATACTCCGTTCTTAGATGCTCTCCAGCAAATCAAGCAGAACGTGTATTCCTTCCAACGACTGGCGGCATTCGATTTCCTTGAAGTCGTCGTACAAGCGCTGGATTACGATTGGCTAGCGCCGACCCAGCTCCGATACGAATATGTGAACTCAAACGGCCCTCGGCGGGGCTTAGAACACGTGTTTGGGCTGGACGGTGTCGGTAGCGCAGAGTTGCGGGAGAGGACGCAATACCTGACCCGGCTTACCGCATACGCGTGTGAAGAGCGGGAGATGGAGCTTCCAGAAGCTGTCTTCTCCGTCGAGTCAGCACTCTGTAATTGTCAAAAGAAAAACAGAGGAGCTGTCGATACGACTGGATGTTAAAGCCGACTTGTCCCGCAGAACCCATTTAGCGGGTGAGCGACTACACAGGGTAACGGACGAGTCGCCTTCCACACAGGCCCAATCTCGCATCTACACGGCGCCGTGAACGGGTATCTCGCAGCACCAGGGCGAGTTTCGGATCCACTTCAACTTCCCCGGCCGCGCCGTCCCGACGAGACCACGGTCGCGAAACCGCTTGAGGACGCGGTTAACCGTGTTGCGGTAGTTGTCGCTCCGGTCGGCGATCTCGGAGACGGTTCGCGGCTGGTCGAGGTAGTACAGCACCTCGAGTGCCTTGCCGGTCAGCAGCTCGGGGAAGTCGACGTGGGAGTGCTGGCGGACGAGGTCCTGGTAGAGTTCGACGGCGCGAGCATCCGACGGAACGACTCGTTTTCGCCGCCCGTCGTGTTCCGTGTAGACGAGCCCCTTCTCGACGAGGTCGCCGACGGCACGAGAGAAGTACCTCTCGCTGTAGTTGCGCTTCGTCGCGAGTTCGGAGATCGTGTCGCCGAGGTCGACCGTGGCGAGAGCCTCGAGTTCGATGCGCCGGAGTACGGTGTAACATAGTACGAAACTTGTATATAAAGAAGTTTCAAGTAGTGTACAGACAGCAATCGAGAGAACCGTCTCCATCGCCTTAACCAACAGAACTATGGATTCGTGGGCCGTGTTGGTTAATACGAGAGTAGCTGATGTCCTACGAACCTCCGAGTCCACCGGGAAGCCTCCCAACGGAAATCGTCAACACACTCAACGAGTCAGAACCGAGGCAACTCCGAGACGTTGCTACATACGCCGAAGCGCTCGCCGAATACAAGGAACGAGAGGCCCGTCTCGAGGAGTCGGCAGATCAAGATGAAGTCGAAGAGCGACCAGACGATCTCCCGGACGACGTCCCTGCCAAAGCGACGATCACGATCAAGGAAATCAACGACAACCGCTACTACTACTGGCAGTGGCGGGAAGGAGATTCGGTCACATCCAAGTACAAAGCCCCAGTCAACCCCGACGAGTAATCTCAACTCAAAATGTGATGTTTCCACGTGCGCTGTGGGGCGAACCCAACACCCCATCTTCGAAGTGTAAAATACCGAAATCGCCCGTAAATAGTAGTCTAGTCCCTAGTCACACATCGATAGAGGGGAGTTTGGATTCCAAAGCCGATGACAAAGTCGGACTTTGGCACTACCAAATCCGTCGCTTGAAATACGTTGTCGAGTCTCTCTACTGCTAACTGCTATACAGGCAACGGTTACACTTCGATAGAGGGGTGTCCCCGTAGTCCGAGTCAGGACTCAGTACGGAGCTGTGCCTTCACTACGGATTCGACTTCGCTGGACGAGACCATCCCAATCCGAGAGTCCTCACGTAGTGTCTCAAGGATCGTCCCCGGCTGCTCGGCGAACTGGAACTCGAGGAGCTGGAAGAATGCGAAATCTCAACAGATCCGGAGGATTACGATGAAGTTCCTGCAAGCGGGGCCTGCATTACAGTGAAGACAACGAAGCAAACGGGCGAAAGAAGCTACCGCTACTTCTACTGACCGTGGTGAGAGGGTGATTCGTGGAGAATGAGTACAACACACCGGTTAACTCGAAGTGAAGACGAAATCGATGAGCCCAGAGACAGAGACCCTCTCCCCCCGTCATCGATGTGTAAAACTGTGAGAAGGGGGCGGGGGGAGTAGTCGAGGTCATAGAAAGACAGATGGAACAGCCGCATAAACGGACAAGAGGGCCGTGAAACTCCAGAAATAACTTCTCTGGAACTTATGACCCTAGTCTAACGAAGTTTTATGTAGGTTCCGGATTAACCAAAACCGCAATGGACCTAGAGTGAGTGTCAGGTGGAGTGGTGTTCCAGCTGACCGAACGATGTTAATCGCTCTGGATGGTCGTTGTTCTACACCCTTCTTTCCTTGCTATCACGAGCGTTAGACGCTCTCCGTCCTATTGAGACCGTTCGTTCTGTGGTCTCTACCCACCCTTCATCGGTGATTTACACATCGATGACGGGGGGAGGGGGTTGCAGTATTGACTCGAGGAAATTCGTCAGGGATCCCTTCCCTCTCGTTTTGCCGAAGGCATCTTTCAATATCAGTAAATCCTGTAGGAGTGATTTGCACTATTGGCGACCCAGATTCTCCGAAAACTAATACCGAACGCCCTTGCTCGCTTTCGTGGAATCAGTCACTGTATCGAAATCAGTTACACTTCGATGACGGGGGGAGGGGTCAGGAACTTACACATCGACGACGGGGGGTGTGTCCAAACTCAAAATCCGTAAAAACCGCCCACCTCAGTCCTGGTGGAAGTTCTTCAGCTGTGTGTTGACCACCGTTCGGAGGAGTTCATCCTGTTCGGCAATACTCTCCAATCGGGTGTCCTCCGTAATCCGTTTCATGATTCCCGTGGGGTCACCCGTGAAGGTGAACTCCATGTACATCCCACCACCGCGACCTCGACTCTTCCTCGATGTCGAAATCAATCCGTACGTGGAAAGCTCTTTGACGTACTTGACGTACGTCTCCCGAGTCATCTGATCCGCGTCGAGCTCGTCCGTCACCCACTGATACACTTTGAATCCGACGGGGCTCGGAACCGAACTTCCTGAGCGTTTCGAGTAATGCGCGACGGCAGCAGTGGCGTACAACGAGATTTTTTTCTGCGTCGTAAGTCCCTCGACGAGCTTCAACGATCGGTCCTTGTCGATCTCTTCCTGGGATTCGCGGACGTGATGTTCCTCGACGCTGGCGTCACTACGCTCGTCGGCGAGGTCGCCGGCGCCACGGAACAGGTCGATGGCTTTCCGAGCATCCCCGTGACTTTGTGCTGCGAAGGCAGCGACGAGTGGAATCACGTCGTCGGAGAGCGCATCCGGTCGGAAGGCATCGCGACGATTCTGGAGTATCTCGCGCAGTTGGTTGGCATCGTAGTCCGGGAAGTACACGTCCCGTGGGTTGAACGAACTCTCGGCCCGGCCGTCGATGTCCTCCATGAACTTCGGATCGTTCGTCAGCGCCGCGACGGAGACTCTTCCCTCGATCTCGTTCGTGTTGCTGGCTCGCGAGAGCTGGTAGAGCAACTTCGAGTAGGCGGGCTCGTCGTTAGCGCGGCGTCCGACAAGAAGGTCGATCTCGTCGAGAATGAAGATGACTGAGTCGTAGTGGGTGTTGATGAGTTCGTAGAGACGTCGGTACTTACGTTTAGTCGACACGCCAGTTTCGGGCACGCCAACCTCTGCACCGACATCTTTCGCCACCGTCTGGACGAGTTCGTAGACTGCTTGGTCGAGGGTATTGATCGGCTGGCAGTTGATGTCGACGACGCCGAAGCTCTCACCCTTCGATTTGCAGAGCTCGACAATCTGCTGCGTCACGGCGCCGATGATGAGTGACTTCCCAGTACCGGCCGGACCGTAGAGAAGCATATTGGGTGGCCGGTTTCCTTGCAGTGTCGGCTTCAGGAACGACACCACGGACTCGAGTTGGTCGTCGCGACCGACGATCCGCTCTTCGTCGATGATGGTGTCGGGTTCGACGAGGTCACGGTTGACGAAGACTGACCCGCCACCATCCTCGTTGAGCATATCCCGAATCGACTGCTGTGATCTTCCGTCACTGTCGTCTTCGGAAAGACTCAGAGACGCGTTGTCGGCAGCGGTATCCTGCTGAGTGGCGTCGGACGTATCCTCTGTCTGTGATTGCGTTGCTTCATCTTCCAACGTAGATTGACTAGTGCCACCCTGATTGCTGCCGGCCATACTTCTGCTGTGTGACGGAGGTGTTAAAAAGATTAACCTCCGTCGATGTATATCTCTCCGCGTTATTTGGGCTACTCCTCGCATTCACCAGTCTGAGGTTACCCTCCTCAGCACCGGTGACGAAGTACATTGCTGTGGTTCACCCCCCGTGTTCGAAGTGAAACAGCGGCTGGTCCGACTGGATCTGGATACTTGTGATATTGTCGTTCAAATAATCTGTCGGCCACACCCCCCGTCATCGAAGTGTAAAAGTCGACTCCTGTATATAAATATACGGGACACCCGATACTGGAAGATAGTAAGCTACGACCGATTGCAGCTAATGCTATGGATGGTGCGGACCCGCTACCTTTGAGAACACTCTCAGCCTAATGTGTCCGGTCGAAGTCTTTGAGAATCTCTCATTGACGTGCGTGGGAACTCACGCCAACGAGTCTTAACCAACAAAGGCGCCATTACTGGAGTTGTGTTGGTTAACAAGTGGTTCTTTCGCATGATTGCGCCGAAAATGAGTTCAAATATCTGAATACTGAGACGACCGACGATGATAACCGAGCAACTCGACTAGACAGTCCCCACCCCCGGGGCCGTCCGCAATTGATGGAACTCCTTCCACTGTTCCTGCCGCCTGAATGGGGAACCGACGAGACCGCAAATCTCGATAGAAGCGTAGGGTTCGATGAAACCAGCACAGGTTGGAAACGTGGGGTAGTGGGTCAGTCCGCCACTGCAGGACGCTGATGAGGGTGAATGAACTCAACGTTGTGTCTTCTGGCGTTGCGAGTTGCCGCTGATCTGTTCGGTCTCCAAGTGGTCGCGATACTCTCTACAGCTCTGCCAAGTTGTGTACTATCGTTGAGCAGTTATGGGATTTGATTTCTTCATAGGCTAAGGCGATGCGATTCGGAAGTGTGTGCCCTTCGGACAGGGGTTTCTGCTTTCTACGGATTAAACGGCTTAAAACCGGCAGTTGAATAACTAACAGCGATTGCGTGAACTGAAGGATGGGAGGTTGTATGCGGAGTATCGGAAAAGTCATTATCTCCGGATTCAACACCTGTAGTGTCATAGCAATAATATGATTGAGGTTATTTTATTGGTAGTCAGTATTCGACTTGTATCGCTGCCTGGCCAATAATCAGAAAACCCCCGCGAAATAATCGTCTGGATATTCGGTTTCAAGCGAATGACAATGAATCCATACAAAAAATTTAGCGACTGGAAACGGAGCAACGCTGAACTCCTGACAACCGATATACGAAGCGGAGAGTACGACCCTGTTGATGTTTCTGAAGCTGCTTCGAGAGCTAACGATGAGCTCCAGATCTCGACACAAAATGAGGGTCGATTTGTCTTGCCATTGTTTGAACTAGATGAGCCAGCTCCTATTCGGGAGTACGTTTATTACCGCCCTGAAAACGATGATATCGGCTGTATTGATTCCAACTTTGGAACTCCCCGATTCATTGACTGTGAGAAATTAGAGACGAATGAAATCGGCCATCGGTTACGGTTCTGGCTGCCATCCCACCGTCCTGAGCCCGAGATCGACATAGATGAATCAAAATTGCCAAAAGATCAAGTATCACCGATTGATCGGTTGGCCAAGACTGAACGGGAACAGTTTTTCCAACAACTTCGCGGGTTCGTCCGCTCAGAACGTGATGCAGAAAAGGAAGCAAACTGGGAGACGTACAATGAAGTTGGGCTAGAATCAGCAATTCATCGGAATCTCGTCTCAGGCCCATTTGCTCACATCTCAAAAATAAAGGCGAAAAATGGACGGTCAGCGTATCGGTTTCAATTCGTTGTCGAAGACGGCGACGAAGAGGATGTCAATCTACGAAATGATGAGGAGTTGTTCGAAGGTAATTATTGTATCTTGGATCTTGAGGGGGAGAATCACCCATTCCCGATAGTTGTTGAACTGATTTCAGTAGGGGATCAGACGATAACAATTCAACCGAAGAAAGACGGTATTCAGAATACAAAATCCGTGCGGGGATATCTGAGTCAAGATAATACCGAAGTATGGCTACACCCTCTGCTCAATCCAGTTCCTTTCGAGCGTCGACTCACCGCTATTAGCCAAGTCAAAAAAAGCGATGAAAAGCGTGAGCTCCTAACTGGTCAGCGAGATGTCGCATTCTCCGTGAATGAGTACGCGTTACCAGAAGGCTGTATCGAATTAAATGAATATCAACGTCAGGCATTGATCTGGGCAACGAGTGCGGAAGACATCGTCTGTATACATGGCCCCCCTGGGACTGGGAAGACGAGAACCCTTACTGCCTTTGTTGAAAATACAGTTTCGCGAGGGAATTCCGTTCTTGTGACTGCTCACTCTAACCAAGCAGTAGACAATCTGTTAGTTGGGGATAGTACACTGGATTCACCCGAGGATGATACACTCCATGAAATGGCCCAGGACCCAGAAAAGAACCTCTCTGTTGCCCGAGTCGGTAGTAATTCGCGAAATCAGGTAGTCCGAACAAATTATACATATGAATCAGTGGCAGATGCTGATATTGTTGCCGCAACGACGAGCGGAGCTGCAACCTTTGAGCAAAACAGATTCGATATTGCGGTGGTCGATGAGGCTAGTCAGGCAAGCAGACCGGCGACAGCAATCGCGCTCAATTGCGCCCGTAAACTCGTTCTGGCTGGTGATCATAAGCAGCTCCCGCCTTACTGTGCCGACGAGTCAATGCAGGAAGAGGATATGCACATCTCATTGTTTGAATATCTGTTAAACCGCTACGGAGAGAATATCGCAGTTCTTCTCCGGAAGCAATACCGAA
This sequence comes from Haloarchaeobius sp. FL176, assembly GCF_024609245.1. GTDB lineage: Archaea > Halobacteriota > Halobacteria > Halobacteriales > Natrialbaceae > Haloarchaeobius. The sequence continues at coordinate 62,877 of NZ_JANJYH010000016.1, read as the reverse complement.
TGCACGAAAAAATCGCTGAATTCCCCAATCAGGCGTTCTATCAAGGAGAGTTGGAGACTGCGTCCCGGAACAGGGACTGGACTGTCGATGATCTAAAACCGATCATGGGGGTGAATATTCAAGGTGAGGAGAAGCGACAGACACACGGAAACTCATATTACAATCCCCAGGAAGCTGAGGCAGTTGCGAAACAAGTGAAATTGCTCGTCAAGAGTGGACTTGGTCCTGAGGATATTGGTGTAATTACTGCCTACAGCGGTCAGATCAGGAAGATTCGGAATCAAATACACCGGGTAGGAATCGATAATCCCGGAGTGGTGACTGTCGATACTGTTGATTCATTCCAAGGCGGCGAACGTGAGGCGATCATCGTTTCATTTGTCCGGAGCAATCCAGATGGATATAGTGGGTTCTTGGAATTCCCAGTGGAAGGCCCTCGCCGACTAAATGTTGCAGTAACGCGTGCTCGGAAACGGCTAGTCCTTGTTGGTAACTGGGACACATTAGGAACCGTCGCTCCACATCGCTCTCCGAGTGAGAGCTGCGCCGATTTATACGCAGAATTAGCGGAGTATATCCAATCGCAGGGCTGGATGTTATCGTAGGTCTATTGAACTACTCTTTCAGAGTTTCCTTCCCGACAAAGTACCCACTCTGGGCATCCAATTCAACTTCATACTTGTTCCCTGGATTCCCGTGTGGGACATGCACGTGAACCCCCCGATACGTGGCGATCGGATTACCCGAACCGCTCACCCGTTCGACCGTGACTTCAACCGTTTTTCCATCGAGTTCCGCAAATTGTCCCTTCTGACTCCGCCGGGACTTGGAATTCTGACTCTTCTTGGAATTTGATGACTTTTTAGTCTCGGTATTTTTAGACTGAGATCTCTTGTGGGACTCGTAATTCTGGGCCTTCCCATCAATGATTACGTTGTTATCTGAGGTGGCTCTATCGTGGATGGTCCCCTTACTGTCCCCTACATCACCTGGTTTTGACTCCCCAAGGCCATAGGATGAATCTTTGCGATGTCGATATCCATATCGGTCCTTGTTGTCTCTACCCATACGAAGGGGATGTTGCTAATGTAATATATTACTTGTGACGGAACGCGGAAAATCAGATAGTATTCATCGTTTCTATTGACAAATTTGGAAACTCAAGCCCTCACGTATCCGACTCGGATCATTTGTCTGTAAACTCATCGAGGCCACGCTGTTCATCCTCGTACTTTCGAAGGACCTCACCGGGAGAGAGAAACCGGAGTTCTGAGGACTCCAGGTAGTCTTGGTCCTTTTCGAAAGCCAGCCAGTGGCGGTCGTTGTCCTCGGCAATTTTTCCTGTGATGTTTGAGCCACCGAAGATATCGAGAACGATTGGCCGGTCCAGATACCCCCGGTCCCAGTTCTCATAAGGCGAATTCGGCGTGAGGAACTGGATGAAGAATTCAGGTATCTCAGGTGGGAACCGAGCTGGATGCTTGTCCAGTCCTGCGCGCTGGCACATTTTGTCGTAATGCGTCTGACTACGGGTATTGGTTGCGGAGAAAAGATTATCGGGAATGGCTCCGCCGGCATCTGTGAAGAACCCTTCTTCGCTGATGTTGTGCCCGGATGGCCGTTCACCAGAATTGTACTTCCGTTTGTGGAGCAGATATTTTTGACTGTCGCTGAATTCAGTCAAGACACGCCGGTTGTCAGCTTCAGGAATTGGATGTTCGTCGTCCTCCGTTGCGCTTGCTGTGGAGATATTTGGTGCAAGCCACCAGACGTGAGTGACAGCATCACTCACCCGTATTCGACGGCGGTTGACCCACTCCGCAGGTGAGGGGAGTTTCGCAGGGTTATGCCAGTAGAAGTCTTGAGCGAGCTGAAACATCCCCTCTTCACTTGTCAACCTTGCAAGGAGCTCGAACTGATAGGTGGATCGAACTGGTGTGCCTTCTTCGAATGCTCCCCCGATTTCAATGACGAAACTACCGTGCTCAGCGAGGACCCGTTTGACTTCAGCGGCGAATTCGAGGAACCAGTCTTGATAGTCCTCTTCGCCCCAGTCGTCACCGTATTCTTTCTGATGAGCGAGATCGAATGGGGGTGAGGTCACAACAAGATCGATCGAATTTGTGGGGAGTTCCTGCAGAAGTTCACGGCTGTCGCCATGGTATGCAGCTCCCAAATCCGACGTGTAGGCCGGTGACGAAGAGAGTAAATCGGACACCGGCAGCGTCGAAGGCATATCAACCTGAATTCGCTCGATGGACGTAAGTGGACCGACTCCAGATTTCAGTAGTGTATTGAACCCCAACTACAGTTACCTCTGCATCAATCGGTGAACTCGTCCAGTCCTCGTGACTCGCTTTCGTTCTCTTTGAATTGACCGAAACCATCTTCGAACTCCGCGACCGTCCGCTGGATTGAGTCGTCTTCGGTAAATTGACATACTGATACTCCACGGAATGGACCATCTTCTGGGAGAGCTTTCGTACGACGGATTGTGGATAGCTGCTCAGCTAAATCGTCGAATAACTCGTTGGGATCATCATCGTAAGCAGGATTCGGTTGATTGGTTAATGTCAGAATCGTATATGGCTCGTTTTTCATGATCCGGGTGGCCATGCGATTCGCATCTTCTCGGAACCCCCCGCGAGCTACGTACAGAATGGTGTTCGCATTCGTGAGACGGGCCGTCGTAGTCGTACTGGCTATCTGAGTGGGTGTCACCTGAGAACGTGATGCAGAACAGTGAACCAACCACCGCGTTAGAGTGAAAGTGGTATCATCCATGATGATGTCAGCGCTGACTTCTCCTGCACCAGTGTCCTCGGTTCGGCGACCAACATATTCGAGCCCCAGTTGTCGACCAAGCCGGACACCGAGGGCTGTAAGCGCCGTTCGCCGCTTCGAACTCGACTGTACTCCGATTGCATTATCCAACTCCGCGAAATTGAGCTGGAGTGCTTCTCGCGGCACATCGATCCTTTCAGCTAATTGCCTTAGAAGTGGACTGAGGACCTCCGCCTCGAAGTCGGCTGTCGGCTCCACGAGATTCGGAGCACCACGCCGAGTCGAGATCTCGATGTAGCCAGCGTCAGCGAGTGGTTCGAGGATATTCTCCGTAATTTTGCTCTGGGGGATTTCTGCGTCGTGCCTGTTGGAGGCAATTTCTCGAACCTTTGTATTTTTAATCGGACCGCCGGGGTCAATGGCAGCTAATCCGCGGAGGAAAGCACGTTGTTCTGTGGTGAAATCCTCAAGTGTTTCCAGTTCCTGTGAGCTGAGATCTAGAACCTCGTTGAGGCGTTCGGTGTCGATGTTGTAGTGATGGGAGCCAGTGTTGAGTATGCCGGCTTTGTTGAGCCACCCCCGCATTTGGCTCCAGTGGTTGCTTGTTTCACTGACGGTGATACCATATCGTCGCTCGAGAGCGTCTTTGATGTTCTCTGCGGTCGTTTTCTCCCCACTTGCGTCAAGATCCAATATGACTTCAATCACCTTGCGGCCGTGTAGATTGAGTAGAATATGACGAGCAAAGGCATCATAGAGTTCAGATTCGTCGCTACGGAGTTCGTAGAGACGAGAGCCAAGGGTCGTGAACGTGAAGTCGTCAGTGACGAGTTGGTAACCGGGATCCTTGAGGCCGAGGACAACGAGTCGAGCTCGTTCCTCGGAATCCTGTGTCTCTTGAAAAAACCGTTCTGCCACAGCGGATTTGAATTTGTCCTCGTTTCCCTCATGCTCGGCAATAAGCTCTAAAATAACAACGAGTTCGGAACTTTCTGTAGCGTCTGTGTGTAGCTGGCCAGGGCTGAATGCGTCACCGAACGGTAGGGTGGACTGGTTATCGGTCATGAGCGTGGTGTGGACAATATTATGACTGATGTATTAGATGTACCGCCGTGTGTGGTACCGCTGGTATGAGATATTGAAAGCCGAAAATTCACACCCCCTTCAGCTCAGATAGAAGATGTTTTTATCATAGAGCTGGGCCAATAGAACACGCCATGGAACTTGACGGAGATCGCGGGACTGATACGCCGACGAAGTTGATGGCTGAAACGTCCCCCAGACAAGTGACGGACCTTCTCAACGGGACAGCCCCTGAGTACGTCACAACGCCCGGAAACGAGACCACAGAAGTGCATTTATCCTTTGAGCAGCTTGGAGGTCGGCCGGTTCAGGGGGCTGCATATGCTGGGGACAGCCTCAAATTACTCGACCAGATAAATGGTTCACCCATCGACCTTGTTGTAACCTCACCGCCGTTTGCACTCCGAAAAGAGAAACAGTACGGCAACAAATCGCCAGAAGAGTACGTTGACTGGTTCTTGGACTTCGCCGCCAAGGTCTATCAGACTCTCGAGGAAGACGGTTCGTTCGTCATCGATATTGGCGGAGGGTGGCAGAAAGGGGAACCTCTCCGCTCGCACTATCACTTCGAGCTGCTTCATGCATTGACCGATGACGAAGGACAACTGGCCACGGAAATCGGGGAGTCGTTTAATCTCGCCCAGGACTTCTACTGGTACAATCCCGCAAAATTACCGACGCCTGCCCAGTGGGTGACGATTGAGCGGATTCGCGTAAAAGATGCAGTCAATCACGTGTGGTGGCTCTCCAAAGGGTCTGCCCGGGAGAAACCAGACAACAGGCGAGTCCTCAAGGAATATAGTGATGCCCAGAAGCAACTCATGGAATCCGGGTATACTGCAAAGGATCGTCCCAGCGAACACTCAATAAGCGACACGTTCGACGAACCAGTTGAGGATGGGGCTATTCGTCCCAATTTCATGAACACGATCGATGAATCGACACCACACGTCGATCCCGAGGAACTGCTCGAGAAACTCGATATCCCGGAGAACCTCCTTGATGTCATTTTAGAGAATGACGTCGTGGAGGAGTTCGTCCAAACCGTCGGTTCAGCGTATACCCAAGACAACGTCCTCGAAATCGCGAACACGCGGTCCCAGACTACGTATCTCAAGGCGTGCAAGGCCACCGATACTGAAATTCACCCCGCACGGTTCCCCCGTGAGCTCCCAAAATTCTTCATTCAATTCCTGACGGAGCCTGGTGATACAGTGCTCGATATATTTGCTGGTAGTAACACAACGGGGCAGATGGCCCAGCAGACTGGCCGGAAATGGCTGGCATTCGAATATAGCGAATCGTATCTTGAGGGCTCTCAATTCCGATTTCAGAACCTCGACGACGTCACTGAGGATGCAGATAGTGAGTGAATCATCTATCAGCGATATTCGGGAGCTGATGAAGTAGCCGTGGTTGATTGACCACGTTTGGGCGGTACTATCCTCACAGCTGAAGCCGCTGGATTTCTCTGAGAAGACTGGTGCTAGGTACACGGCTTAAGCCAAACCTCCTTATCCCCAGTACGTGGAATCACGTGTTCCTCGTTTGGAATTGTTGAGTGAAAACGGGGTGTCTGCCAATGGGACATCACGATCGGCCACAGCATTCGTATAGTCTGATTGTATTAGTATCGACACTAGCATCTCGATACTATCAGGAGATGTCACACTCACCCTGTCATTGGGTCCCCATTCAATGTGGAAAACATATATGAGTCCGCTGATCGGCTATCGAAAGCATCCACCAAAATCAACGCCTGGGCTATTGTCCCTGCACAAAAGTATATGTAGTAACATCTTCTTGGAAACGTTTGGGAAAGGTTTAATCTATCAAGATACATTTATCCATCAACACAAACACTGTTTGTTGATTAATTTAGATTAATAAGATAACAATGACAATTGACTCCATCGCGGAACACGCGCAGAGTTGCCTTGACCGGCGATACCTCGATAGGTGGTTCCCAGCGAACATCACAACTGCTGATGGAGCATTCTCATTCGGTCAAACCGAGCTCGCCGTAGTTGAGGAGTCGCTTCGGAAGATTGAACTCGGGCATTCACTGTTAATTCATGACCCGATTCCTTCCAACCGCGTCCCCCTGGCCGTTTGCCTCGCGTACGTCCGGACCCAAGACCCCAGATTCCCCACTGATGGAATCATTGGCGGGAACAAATCACTCCTCTGTTTTCCCGCCCTTCATCATGGCTACGTGTCTCAACTCGACGAATTCCGACGTGATTCCATCGGAGACAGTCCTCGATTAATTTCCAGAGAGCCGATCGACCGGCTTTCCCAAATCGACCAAGAGGCGGATATTTACACCGCGAAAAATAGTTTTGAAATCGATACGGAACATCCCGGAGACTCTGTTGGTGCGGTCTTCGTCGATCTCCGGAAACCCGAATGGGGCTCCTTCGGACGCCGCTTCGATGAAATCATGGCCCTTTACGAGGCCACCAGCTGCCCGTTTATCTTCTATACAGATGAGATGACGGCCGAAGCAGAGGCGATCGACGAAAAATGGTTGACGGTTCAGATCACGAACGAACTACTCACGACAGCTGAACCGGACACTATCCCGGAGAACCCCAGCTTGACCACCCGTTTTGAACACCTCATCAACACTTCCGATGTAGTCGTTGAGCAGAGAACCATCGGCTATCCCGAACTCTATCAGATCGTCTCGGATCTGAGTGCAATGCAAAACGACATCCAGTCGATGCATCATGTACAAGGAGTGCTCAAAATGGAAGTCGGGTGGTTATTCAATCTCCTCACCCGCCTCCCAGTTAAGCCTGAATACTGGGATAGCGTCGTTGCCGATAATTACTACCAACAGGGCGTCCGCGAGCTATTAGAGAACCTCCGCGGCAAAGCCCAGCGCTTGGATGGTCGGGCGGCGGATGTGCTGATCAATTACTGTGAAGCAGCAGATGCTCTCCACGGACGGCTCAACAGGAGCCATCCACTTCAAGAGCATCTCTTTGAGCTGATCACCACCGGAGAGAGCAGTCAGGGGGGACCGCGAATCGTCGTCGTCCGAAACGACTTCGAACACAAAGCGATACTTCAAGCAATTACGCTGGAGGACCGCAAACTTGCGGATTCGGTCTCAATTAAGACCGTTGATGAGGTTGAGCCAACGCCGAACGGGGAAATCATCGTTGCCAGGCCGCTTGATGCGGATTCATATCTCTATGACTTTCCGACTGCTGAACGGATTGTATTCCTGCAGTTCGAGCCGTGGGCACCGATCGTAGAAGAACGACTTGCAGAGGGGATGGCTAACATCGGGGCGACAATCTCAACCCAGGACATCGGCCAGGTTGGTGGTCGATCCAAGCCACAGGAAGCGTCACCGGCTCGATCGGCAGCTCAGTCCCCACAGCAGTCCGGGTCCGTGGCTCAATCGGCATCTCAATCCCCACCGTCAGAGTCCGCGGAATCAATCGTGGACACGTACGAGCGCCCGGATAACTTAACCGATGTCGACCCAACTGAGGCCTTACGACAGGACTTCGAAGGTGGTGATTCATCTGGTATGTCCTCCACCTCTTCGACGTCGGACGGTCAGACTCGGGAGCCGGGCCTCGAAGTCGAGCTTTCGAATGGTGAGACGCGCAAACTTTCCTCACAAAGCCGTGTGAGTGTGCTTAAGGGGAACGGGGATATCGCACGAAAACGTTCCGAAGATCTCACTGCTGGTGAGACACTCCTCTTGCTGGATTCGGCCGCTGACGACATTTACGATTTGTTCGTCGAGTCTGCCCACGACCAGGAACAACTCCGGAAAGCCGAATCGGTTGTGGAGCGATGGCGAACGATCCTCGATGATGCACTGTCAGCGGACATGAGCCAGGACGAATTACTGTCCGAGCTGCAGGAACGCGGCTCTGATATCAGCGACGTTTCTACGGTCTCCAATTGGCGGACTGGGGATACGATTGGGCCACGAGACCCTGAGGATGTCAGACGTGTTCTTGCAGTGTGTGACCCCGAGATGGAACCAACAGCTGAAGCAACTGCTGGAGCGATGAAACGGATTCGGACAGAGCATCAGAAGATCGGACGGCAGGCTCGGGAAGCAATCGAGGCCCAAATGAGCAGTAGCATCGCTGGCGACCTCACGACTGATCTGCCAGCTGGGGTGGATCAGGCTTCGGAGAACGTTCAGAAGGCAACAATTGAAGCGGTTAAATCCATATCAGAATGAACAAAACACACCAAATCGGGCAGCATCTGATGGCGGAGACGATCAAGCGAGCACGGGGACGAGCATCTCCGTATTGCGTAGGTGACCTGCCAAGCGACAAGTACTACGTCGCAAACCTCTCCCCGGAGTTTGGGAGCGCTGATCGTGAGGAGTTCGATGCGAAAACCCGCCCAAGCAGCATCAGCCTCGAATGTAAGCCCGACTCCACGTCAAGTGTGTCGGTTGTCGTTGAGTTCGAGTTCTATGTTCCGAGTTTTCCCACCTATACAGAGTACCAAGAGATTCAGGAGAAACGGGTCAAAGCCGCAAAGCTCAGTGCCGCGGATAGGACCGAAACCTCCTCCGATTGGGCGGACATTCCTCTCGAGGAAATCGACCGTGACATTTTGTACACATTCGATGAGCCGTTCTTCCGGCGTGGATTCGTTTCACTCGAAGCTGACCTCGCGTTGGACGACCTCTCTGGTCAGGCTGAATCGATTACGAACCGAATCTCAGAAGCACTCTACGAGAACGTTGCTGAGCTGGGTGAAAACCATCGACTCACGACGGACTCTGTCGAAACTGGAGAGTATACCGCTGCTGAACTCGCGGACCTTCCGGAATCCGAGTTCCAAGAGTTCAACCAGTCAGAATCGACATTATCCCCGGAGGAATTGGAGTGGGATGTCCAGTTTAGCGCCGAGCTGTCGGACGATGAACTAGAACTCACTCTCTCGAATCACCCGCCTTCTCCGGGGGCTGAGGAGCCGAATGATGGCCCGGGTGAGCGGTACATATTCAATCCAAAAATCAATGTCACTGGCGAATTAGCACCCTACGAGTTCGATCTCATTCCTGAAGACTATCGATACGACCAGACAATGTGGGCGAAAGGACGGAATTGCTCCACTACGGTCGAAGAGGGTTCGAACCCACGCACGATCAAGACGACTGCAGTCCCGACTGCTCCAGTTTACGAATTCGAATTCAACACCTCCTATAACACCGATTTCGCGGAACTCAGTACTGGTGATACGATCGATATTCTCCGTGAGATCGCTGCTGGAATGAGTGACTATCATGACGCATGGACTGGTCCACGACGGACTGAAATCGCAGCTGAACTCGGTTTGAGCGAAGCGGAATTAGCTGAATTCGATGCCGATGCCGAGGACTTCATCACAGAACTCGAGCGCTTCGAACATGGAATCACCGTGCTGGAAGAGGTCCCCGAAGCCCTGCGTGCGTTCAAACTGATGAACGAAGTCAATAGCCGGCAGCATGACTTCCCTGGCTGGCGACTTTTCCAGTTGGTATTCATTGTCAGTAACCTCTCTGCGATCGTTCGCCGCGAACGGTCGGACTTGGAAACCGAGTATGATGATGATGCTGACGTCCTGTGGTTCCCGACGGGTGGTGGGAAAACTGAGGCGTATATTGGGCTCATCATATTCAATCTGTTCTACGACCGGCTCCGCGGCAAAAGTCAGGGAGTAACTGCTTGGATTCGCTTCCCACTTCGGTTACTCAGCCGCCAACAGAAGAGCCGATTCCTTGAAAGCCTCCTTCACGCTGAGCAGCTGCGACGGAGCGATTCGGACCGAGGGCTAGAGGGTGTTGGTGACCCGTTCTCTCTGGGGTTCTTCGCCGGTAGCAACGACACTCCCAACGCAATCGGGACTGACAGGGATACATTCCGTGAGATGTTCCAAGAGAGCCAGGAGCAACTGGAAGCACGCTGTCAAGTCATCGATGTCTGCCCGCTCTGTGAGAGTGATATCACCGTTGAGTACGATGTTGACGCTAACAGCGTTTTCCACACCTGTACGGCTGATGAGTGTCTGGGCAGGCTGCCTCTGTATGTTGTTGACCGGGACATCTATCGATATGTTCCGTCGGTTCTCCTCGGCTCTCTGGATAAGATCGCAATCACTGGACAGCAGCCCCGATTTGCGAACCTTCTCGGGAACTATACAACCAAATGTCCTGATCATGGGTACGGCTACTCTGGACGGTGCTCAGAATACCAGCTCTGTGACCGGGACGATCATGAGTTAGAATCGGTTGACCCGAGTGATGTCTACGATCCGGTTCCCACATTACACTTGGTGGACGAAATCCACCTCCTCAACGAGGAGCTCGGAACGTTTGCTGCTCATTACGAGACTCTCTATCAGACTCTCTGTGAGAAGATTCATGGGGAACAGCCGAAAGTGCTCGCGTCAACTGCCACCATCTCGGAATACGAGCGGCAGATCGAGCATCTCTTCCAGAAGGGAGCAACCCGATTCCCGACTGATGGCCCCACTCGAGGCGAGACGTTCTATGGCGAACTGACTGAGACCGTCGAACGAGAATACTTCGGGTTCAGGCCAGCGAACCGATCGCACCTCTATACTGTCGTTGACACAATCATGGACTACCACCAGCTGATTCAGGATGCATATGACACACCAGCTGCGGAGCTGGCCGACGATGCTGGTCTTGATGAACTCTCTGAGGATGAAAAGGCCGAAATTCTTGATCTCTATGAGACCAGCGTGGTCTATTTCACAAACAAACGACGAAAGGACCGCTACCGTGAGAACATCGCAAAATACGCTGCCCGCGAGATGATTCTCGACGGCTACGAGCATCCGATTCGCGAACGGCAGCTGACCGCCGACACTGAGAATCCAGAATTACTAGCGCAACTGGAGGAGCCTGGTGATGCACCGTTCGATGAGCGGATCGACACGGTCCCATCAACCAGCTTCATCGGCCACGGGATTGACGTGGACCGGTTCAACATGATGCTGTTTTTCGGATATCCCCGGCGGACGTTCCAGTATATCCAGGCAAGCAGCCGTGTGGGCAGACAATCCGGTGTTGTTGGGTTCGTGTTGGACATTTTCGATCCGTTGAGGGAGCGTGACGATCATCGGTACCGCTATTTCGAGAAACTCCACGAATACCTTGACCGGACTGTGGAACCGATCCCGATTGACAGGTGGGCCAAATTCGGTATCGACCGGACCTTCACCGGTGTCCTCCAGTCGCTGCTCATCCAGTACTACCGGCCGAAGATGCATCGTCAGTACGAACTCGCGCTCAATGACAAAGACCCAGAACCGGCGAACGTCCAGAAGGCAACTCACCTCTACGAGCTTATGACCAACGACGACTATCCAGAGCTCACCAAGGACACGCTTCAGTCGCTCGTCGAGCGCGCCTATCGACTTGACAATGACTACTACACGAATCCGTACTTCTACCAGGAAGTCCAACGGAAAATCAACCAGGTGTGGCAATACTGGATCGAGGAGCTACCCAGTATGTCGTACCCCCAATATCCTGGGGGAAGCGAGCCTATGATTAGCCTTCGAGACATTGGCGAGCAGGGTACGATCACTGCACAGTACAACAATCAGAATCTGGTCGATGCCCTGACCACGGAGCGTGAGTGACGATGCCAATGGAACGTCGGAAATCCAAGTTCCTCTTCGATTACCTGCCGGGGAATACCTTCAACCACGCTGAAAGCGACTTGAGCGGCTTGGTATCTCGAATTCACGAGGACCGGGATGAGGCCGGTCGTTCGAAAGCCTCCGAATTGCCCGACGCGTACATCCTGAAACGAATTAGTCGCCATGCTGCGGCCTGGCCGAACTGGGCCGACCTTTCCCTGTCGGCCGATGATGCCTCGATTGTCACTCCCGGTGCAGCTAACTTTGAGGTATTCCCACGAACGTTCGAATGTGGGCGATGTGGGACAGTCACCCAGCTCCGCTGGGAAGAGGCGAAAGACTTCCCTCGGGATGACGCCGTAACGTGTGGCCGCTGCAGCGCTCAACTTCGTGACCATCATCAAATGCAGTTTGTTTCGGTCTGCCATTGTGGGCAGATTCAGGAGATCTACGTTCCAGAGCACTGCGGTGCCGGGATGGCTCTTCGAAACCCAGGAACTGGGTTCGATAACGCATACTGGCGATGTACCGGAGCAAATTGTGAGGCGACGGTCGGTTTCCGACCAAGTGCCAAGTGCTTCAACCCTGACTGCGACTATGGCCAACAGGCGCGGAAAATGCTCCCACATTCGGCTTCGCAGACCTTTTATCCGCAAACGGAGCGGCTGATCAACGTCCGGAAAGATCTGGACACGCTTCTGAGCAATGATCAGTATCAGATCCAGATCGTCAGTGATTATCTCTTAGAACGATCTGGAAATACTGGTCCAAGTGAACAGGAGAAGCTCAGCAAGGCAATGGAACTGCTGGAGAATAATGAGGTGGATGGGCGTGACGAAGCACTTGAGCTAGCGGAAGAACGGTTAACCGTAGATATTCAGGCCCATCGCGATGAGACGAAGCATTTCCTGACCGAGCAACTGAGCGATGTCAATCAGATTCGATTGAGTGAGGAACTCTTCGAGTATCTCTCTGTAGTGAACCCTGAGTACGATGAGGGTGACCGGATCAGCTCATACACATTTGCGGATCTAGCCGAAGACGCTCAGGACACGCATCTGGAACCCGAGACAGTCGACCGATACTGTCGTTTACGGGACAAACTCAACTTGGAGGAGGTTCGCCTCATCAAGAACTTCCCGATTACGACGGTGTCATACGGGTATTCGCGGATCAAGCCATCGCCAACCGGACTTGAGAGGCAGCCATCCACGGAAGGCGGGACGAACGATTCGTCCGATCAGCCAGCGGAGACGGATGGAGGGACGACGCCTGTTGATGAGGATGGTGACCCGCCGGCGTTGTTGAATCTGTTCTCCAGCGGGCAGTGGGGCGACACCGAGGTCTTTGCACGGACGAACGATGCTGAAGCGGTAATGTTGACGTTGGATAAAGAAACCGTGGTGGAATGGCTTCGTGAGAACGATGTTATCGATGAGCCAGATATAGACGACTTGGACCGATGGTTCTTGGCGAATGTGGGGCACCCGTCTCGTTTTGAGGCTATCGACCCAGCTGGAGACCCCGTTTCACGGGCGGCCTACTCGCTCTTGCATAGCTTCTCCCACAGCGTCATTCAGTCCATTGGGAAACTGTCCGGATATGGGCGCGATAGCCTCGTCGAGCACCTCCTCCCACGGACGATGTCGGTTATCATCTACAAGCGTTCGGACACCGATTTCAACCTCGGATCGATATTCACGCTGTTCGAGGAACGCTTCCCTGACGTCATTGACCAACTTGACGAAACCGATTATTGTACGTACGACACTGTCTGCCGTCGGGATCATAATTGTGCGTGCGAAGATTGCCTCTTCGTATCGAGTGTCACCTGCCAGAATTCAAACCAGAACCTGAGCCGATCGGTCTACTTTGGTGGTCCATTCGATGGACCCGATATTGTCGGTTTCAATGGAATGTAGGGAGGTCAGCGCTGTGAGCGGTATGTTCTTCTGGCCGTCACTCTGAGTGGAGACTACTGCACGGCAGATCGTTGTGCGGGCACCACTGACAGTGGTCCCCTGCGGTATACTCACTATACGAGCTGGCTGCTGCTTTCGAAAGCCCCTCCTTGATTCGCTCTTGGGCTTCCTCGATCCGCGTGTCATCATAGGTTCGTAGGTCCACCTCGGGTCCAAGATCGCTTACGTACACGTACCCTGCGGTGGTAACTGGTTCATCGAACAACTCCTCACAGGCCAGGATGTAAAGTGGGAGCTGGCGGTTCTCGGTACCTTTCTTCGAGCCAGTCGCTTTGTAATCGAGAACCACTAACTCGCCGTCAGGACGCCGAGCAAGTAGGTCGATTTCACCGATGACATAGGAGCCCTCGATATCGATTCCGAAGGAATGTTCGGCACTCAGGAGATCCCATTCCGGGACTGGCGTTTCGAAGAAACGGTCGATGCACGCAGTCGCACCCGCCAGCGCATGCTTGAGACCCCGCTCAACTGCGACTTGCTCGCAGACTTCCTGCCACTCATCACGCCCGGTGCGATTTTGATTGATTGCCTCCTCAGCGGTTTCATGGAACAGAACCCCGATCTCGCGGTTTGACGCCCCCGAGGAGTCATACCCCGCTTGCTTTGATTTCGCTGAGGTCTCGGACGTGGTTGGAGTGAACTGGGACGGGAGTTCGTAAGCATAGACGACATGGTCAAGATAGTGTTTGCGTGTACAATCATCGACGGTGCCGAGTGAGGTGTAGCTGTGGCGGCGGCGAATCGACGGTGCAGGAATTGGCGAAAATGCATCAACAGCTATACCAACAGAGGCGGGTTCCACGTCTGGAAGCGACCCGTCGATCAGGCTGTCGGCACGCTCAAGCACCGTTGTGATTGCGTCTTCATATCCGAGCTCATCTCCATCGTATGTCGCAACTGTCTCACCACGAGGGGAGGCTTCATCAGTAACCATCTCAGTCCAGTCCAGAGCGGTAGAGGGGAGACTGTCCTGGATCTCCGTCCAGATCGGGAATGACGCTGCTGTGAGATCCCATTGAATCCCATCAGCAAGCCACTCCTGGGCATACTCAAGCGTAACACCATCGTCGCGTACCGAGCTCTCATCCCCCTGTCCACAGAGGACAAGGTGCTCTTCAGCCCGGGTGATGCCAACATGGAGGAGACGGCGTGCTTCCTGCTGATCGCGTTTGAGTTGGTCCCGCTGCCAGAACTGATCCGTATTGAGGGACTCAACTAATTCAGAGTACTCTCTGGTCCGTGGTGCCCATTCGTCAGCGGTCAAATTCGGGAGGAATACCACGGGGAAATCCAGCCCCTTCGCTTTGTGGATCGTCATAATCGAGACTGCATCGTCTGCAGACTCTGCTTGTTCTGTTGGCCCGGAATCGGTCGTTTCGGCGATCGACTCGTGACGCTCGAGGTACTCGATGAAGTCTGCTGTAATCGGGGGCTGAGATGCTGGTTCGTCGTAACCAGTTATCAGATCTTCCAAGCCCTGTAATTCACGACGTTCCCGTCGCGTTAGGAACCACTCGATATTGGTGGTACTCAACAATTCATGATACAACTGTTCGACCGAAAGGAGATGTCGACGTGCTACTAAGTGGTCAAAGTGGGACTGAGCAGTCCTCACTCGCTCTGGCTCGGATAATTCAGCCGGGTCAATGGACTGGAGCGCATCGATTAGATTATCTTCCGCCTGTGCCAGGTGTCTTAGATCCGTCTCACTGAATCGGTAGCGCATCAACAAGACGCGCCGTACACTGACGTCGTCCGTTGGGTCAGCCAGCGCTCTTAGATATGCGAGCACTGTCTCGACGCCGACCGATTCGGTCGCTAAATCTCCGACCAATTCGAAGGGGATTCCTGCTTCGTTGAATGCATCGATGATGGGACGTGCGTGGCGATTTTTACGGACCAATACTGCGATATCCCCTGGATCATACTCCTCGGCTACTTGTTCGAGCTCGCCACGAAGCATCCCTCCAACCGTTGTCGTAATCTGTGCGGCCTGGAACGCATCCGTATCTGAGTAGTCGCTGTTGTCTGGGACGGTGGTATCGATGTAGGCTACGCCAGATGTACTCTCTGCCTTGTCGCCAAACGCGGTCAATTCCTTCTCACTTCCGCGTCCTTCGAGGGATTGAATCGCGTTATTCGCCAAATCCAAAATCGGTTGCCTCGACCGGAAGTTAAGTTCCA
The DNA here is from genome assembly GCF_024609245.1 of Haloarchaeobius sp. FL176. Classification (GTDB taxonomy): domain Archaea; phylum Halobacteriota; class Halobacteria; order Halobacteriales; family Natrialbaceae; genus Haloarchaeobius. The sequence goes on along the minus strand of NZ_JANJYH010000016.1, from coordinate 47,197 downwards.
ACTCCATATCCTGTAACTCGGAGCCATACGTCGCATCCAGCTTCCGACCGATATTTTCGCTGTCTGCACCGCGCCACTCGTAGATCGCTTGGTCATCATCTCCCACGATGAAGAGGCGGTTCTGCTCGGCGAGAGTGGTAACGAGGTCGAACTGAATCGAGTCGGTATCCTGGAACTCATCGCAGAAGATATAGTCCCACTGTCCAGCGATTTCCGCAGCGATGTCCTCATCCTCGAGCAGGGAGACTGTATTGTTAATCAGATCATCGAAGTCGACTAACTGGTTTGCCTCCCGCTGCTGTTCGTACGCTCGGTATCCATGCACAAAGTCTGCGGCCTTTTTGCAGTCGCTGAGATACGACCTGAGCCGATCAAGGAGTGTGAATGGAAACTTCGGAATACCTGTCGGGAAGTCACTTTTCCGCGTCATCTCCCGTCCCTCACTCCCGTAGGCACTGAACAGTACTCCCGGTAATCGTGCAGCAGCCTGTTTGGAGCCGACGGTGACCTCTTCGGGTCTCGACCGAATTCGTGACTGGCAGGTCTCGATCGTCTCGATCAGGTGTTGTAGATATCTACTGATATCGTTCTCCAGCGGAGAGGACCCCAGACTCTGTTGTTCGAGCTGCAGTTCCATCTTGAACGTCTCGAGATCGTCACAGAACGACTCAATACTGCTCTCGCTTACTGACTGCCGCCGAATGTGCTTTCGCGCAGCGGTCTCAATCCGATCCGACATCTCGTCCAGTCCAACCAGCACGTCCGGAGCAGGGAGGTATGCTTCCAATTCTTGCGGGTGGACGCCCTCCTGTTTCATCGAGCTAATGAAGTTCAAGAGTACCTCCGCCGGTGTTTTTCGATATGTTCCGTCTGGGCTCACAAACTGGTAAGGGACCTCCGCGATCGCTTCTTCTGCCACAGACAGCTTGTCGGCGTCATCAGCGATCGTAAATCCAGATGGGAGATCGGCATAGTAGGGGTATTCCTGAAGGATGGAGTGGCAGATCGAATGATACGTGTACGCCTCGATGTCGTATCCCTGGGACCCGATCAACGCGTTGAGTTTGGAACGCATTGAGTCCGCAGCTTTATTTGTGAACGTCAACGCGAGTACATTCCCTGGCGCAGTCTGTTCGGTTTTGAGCAGTCGCTCAATTTTCCGAACCATCGTGAAGGTCTTCCCTGTCCCAGCCCCGGCTAAGACCCGCATCGGATACTCATCCGTTGAAATAATTGGGCCTTGGTTTCCTTTCGGCTCCTCCGTAACGTCGTCGTCCTCTTCGAAGAGGCTCATGAAAACTTCACCTCCTCAGCGATGTAGTCGCCGCAGGCGCTTTGATAATCACAGTCGCCGCACGCTTCCTCCTGGATAAGCTCCCACCGGTCTCCGGTTGGATCAAACGCCCCAGATTGAATACCGGTGGTACTTTCATCGATGAGGGTCCGGAAGGCCGACGTATTTTCCCGATACAGGTCTGTCATTTCCCACGCTTTCCCTCTGACATCAACGCTATAGCCCGTCTTAGTCGGGGTTCGTTCTTTAGATGCAATCAGACCGTAGAACATGAAACGAATCTCGTCGCCGGGTGAGTACAGCTCGTGCTGGGTGAGCCCTTCCCAATACATCCCGAGCTGAAGCCATTTCTTGAGCCGAGAGGGGTAGTGATTCGTCCCATTGAGTTGCTTTTCGAGGTCTGACCCGTTCTTATTGGGGAACCGACGCCCGCTATAGCTGGCTTTGTAGTCGATTATAAGGAGGCCATCGCGAGTCTCGACGATGTTGTCTGCATAGCCATGCATCGCCCCCAGTTCGTCGTCAGTCCATTCGAGATGCACTTCGGTCCCGACCGACCGTCGAAGATGAGCAAGTCCCTCACCGTCGGTCTCAGCCTCGAGATAGTCATCGATTGCCGCGGCCGAGATCCGTCGATCGAATTCATACGCAGCTGGTGACGGGTAGGTATCGGAATCCGTCTTTCTCTGCCAACATTCGGTGAAGTTCTCGCGAGCAAGGGATTGGACCGTTTCCGGGTCGGTATCTGTATCCACTTCCGTCGCCGTCAACTGGAGTGCTGTGTCGAGCACGTCGCCACGATTGAAATACCGTTCCAGGTCTGTTCTCTCACCCCCGTCGAGGTCGTGAATATACTTGAATTCAAACTGCCGTGGGCAGTTCAGGTAGGTCTGCAACCGGGACGGCGATACACGATCAGTCACGGCGAACCCTCCCCTGGCGGAAGTCGATGCGGGCTTCCAACGCTGCTTGCACCGTTTTGGCCTCCGGATGGTCTAATACCGATTCGATAGCTGCCAACTCACGTTCAAAGCGGTTGAGATCGACCGTCTCTCCTCCGACGCCAGCTCGTCGAACGGCGTCCAGCGTATCATCCACGTGTTCAACCACGACCTCACTTGCGCCGCCGTGACTCGTTTGTTCCGATTCGCCGTCTATCGTGAGTGGTGTAATCATCTCGAAATTCTCCACCAGCTCGGAAAGGAACCGAGAAGGCTGATTGTACGTTCCAAGCGCGTCGGCACTCTCCTGGGGAACACCAAAATACAGCCGTTCGGCGGCTGAAGCGATTCCAATCCCGAGCAAGCGCCGGCTCACTTGCGTAAAGTACGCATGGAAGGGCTTCTCGTGGGTCTCACTCGCCGGCTGGAACGTCTCTGTAATGTCTGTTACAGATTGAGAAGTCAGTAGTGGATACCCCTTTTCTTCCTCAAGACGCTTTGTCGGCAGGAGGGCAGTGAGATCTGGTGTGGATGGGTACTCTGAATCGGTGACATTCAACAGAAACACCGCCTTGTAGTTCTCGTGTTTCTGCCCATAGATTGTCCCAACCGGAACTCCCCCCTCGTGAGTCTCCGGCTCAATCGAATCGAGTCGGGACGAACTGTATTTGAACGCCCGTTCGAGTGCCGTTAGGAACCCTATCCATGACCCGTCAAGGTCTGGTTCTTCCTCGAGGAACTCGGCCAAACCAACGACCTCTCGGACACGCCGAAATTGGTCCCGGGCATCGAGTTCAGTCCAGTTTTCCGCAATCCGTTCTTTCAGATGAGTTGCAGCCAGCCAGTGCCAAAGGCCATCAATTGCAGTAGATGAAGCTTCTACTCCCGCAATGGGGTCCTCGGTTCCTCCCTCGACGGAAAGTATTCGCTCTCGGCTCGCGTCCTGGTCACTGTCTGAAAGGGCAGCACACGTCTTCGCCACGTCGTATAGTTCCCGGACTGCTGGGTCGTTTCCAAGCTGGGAGACTGCGACTGTAGTTGTTGGGATGCCATGCCGTCTCAGAAGCCGCAGTGTCTCTTCCACCGGTCCGCCCGAATCTTGAAACATGACAGCGATGTCTGTGTATGTATAGTCAGGGCGACGAACCAAGCGCTCGATTTCATTGGCCACCTGCGTCAGTTGTTCCCGGAAGGTCGCAGCCTCAATGACCTCGACTGATCCATTCGGACTGTGATTTTCGGGCTTGCTCCCGGTCACCAAGTATTCACCGACAGCTTCCGGAGCACTCACCGACTCCCGTTGTAATTCGTGAACGGCTGTGTCGAGTCCGGCAGCCAGTGATTCGATGCCCCCTGCTTCTCGCCAGCTGCTAAGAATACGGCTTTGCCGTGCGGCGATGGCAACGATTGGGGCGTCAGCAGCCTCACTGATCGCTTGGAGGAACTGTCGCTCTGTCGTTGCGAACTCTTCGTAATCAGCGACAAGGAGGACGTTCCATTGATCGACACGCCGTGGAATAGACTTCTCAGTGCGAGCCTTTTCGAGTGCCGCTGTTGCAGTCGGGAGAAGCGATGGTCTGTCCACAAAGCCTCTGTCAGCGAGATGGGATTGAAAATCTCGTCCAACGGTCGCGATTTCAGCTAAAACGGGAGAGGTGTAGTCGCTCGGTGAGAGTGCGTTCCGTGACTCCATTTCGATCAGAATCTCACCCACGTCCTGCTGGAACGAATCCTGTTGTGCAGCACGTGCGAGGTACTCGGTGTCCCACTCCTGCTCAGAAAGGAACGCAGCCAGCAATTCAATCCGCTCGTTATCAGACAGCGTTCGGACGCCTGGCTGAATTGTTGGGAGGACTTCTGCGGCGAAGTCGGTGAGCGACGTGGTTGTTGGCCGCGCGACCTCAGATAGCGTCTTCGCTATCTCATCGCTGAGCCGTTCCTCATTACACAATCGAGTGAGACACAGAATATCCTCTGTCCCATACTCACTCAGGAGTGTTTGGTAGTGTTGAGCGACAAGTTCCGATCGGTCTGGGCTGCGAAAGGGATAGATATGGAGATCCCCATGAAGGGATTGTCCAGCTGAATCTCCCATGATAGCTTGAATGCTGCTCGCCGACACTATAATGATACCGTCGAAGGATATCGAATCCTTCGGGCCGGATGGAGATCGATTTATCAATTTGCAAGCGTTTGTTTCACTTCTGAATCTCTAGGAACGAGAGCATACACTCCTGGGGAAGCAACCCACCGTGGTAGTAGCGATCGCCGCTGTAGCCCTGCTTGCTGAAGTGCTGGCGCGGGTATACGAGAACCTGAAGGCCCGTATCGAGGTAGTCGATTCCGGGTGTACTAGCGGAGACGTGTACACCGTTGCTCAGACCACTCAGATCATCTCCAGCCACACGCCGATACTTGACTTCGCTGTCCGGTGTATCTGACGGGACCGCTTCCGTCGTTGTTCCCTCGGGCAAGAGGACGAACCCGTGATCGGTGACGACGTAGATTCGGTCCCAACTCTCCTCGTCGAGCTTCTGGCGAATCATCGAGGCAAGCTCGGAAACGTAGTCGTGGAAATGGTGCACCATTTCGCCGATCTCGCCTTCCCCGACTTCGTCAATTTCCTTGTCGTAGTAGGCGATCTGGTGTTGGCCCCATCCGGACTCCCGGTCGTCGGGAACGGCCCAGCCTTCGTCGTCGAGGAAGCTGATCCGTTGTCCCTTGTTCGACAGCAAGCGATCCCCTTGGAAGGGCGTCAGCGTCCCATTGTGCATCCTGACCGAAAACCGGAAGGACCGCCCCGGCGTGAGCGCAGCCATCCCGAACTTGGTCTCCGAGGGGAACGTTGAGAGCCGTGTCTCACGCGTGACGTCGAAGGAATCGTTGAGTGCTTCGGCAAGTTGCTGTGCGAGGTCGAACCGTAGCGCGTCGATCAACAGGATGGCAACGGTACCGGCCTTTTTGAACTCGTCTTCGTGATCGTTCCACCATTCATGGGCTGGTGCCTTATCGAGGAGTGGGCTGTTGACCTGCATCGCCGCCTCGACGTCTCCTGCAAGTGTCTCGAGGTACTCTCGGTACCGGCTCGTAAGCATCTCGTCCCGAATATCGGGCAACGTCCCGGTTGCTGGATGGTCGGCAGGGACATCCGTCTCGGGTGTTCCAGTGAGCTGGAGATGCAGCACCTCATTGTCGATCTGCCAACTCCCGTCGTCGGGATCGGCATAGGCTGTGAAGGGGTCGGTTTGTCCATCCCGTGCCTCCCAAGCGTCGAACTGCTGTTGGAGTCGAGCGAGGTGCTCACACTGGACCCAGAGATCACGCCAGCCGGTCTGTTCAGGGTAGACTGTCAGTGCGGACTGCCTGATCTGTGCATGCTCGATACAGGTGGCGAGCTCCCCCGCCTCGAACAGCTCGTACCATGCCTCCCACAGCGCGTCATCGAGCGCTCGATCGACCGGACAGTCCGCATACTCCCACACGTCCTCGAGGTTGCGAATCACGTCGCCCCAGAACTCCACCCCCAGATATGTCTCGGCGCGGGCTCTGGTCCCGCCCATGTTGAGCAGCGTCGTCAGAGGGCTGTGACTGGACTCGCCATAGCCATCGGGGAACAGCGATCCATCGACGCCACTTTCATGCAGCGACTGGGCGACAGCCCAGCGGCGAACGGTCTCGGTGATTTCCTCGGGACCGGCGTCGTCCGCAATCGGAATCTCGTCATCGAGCTTCTTGCGGATGTCTGCGACCGTCTCTGTGTCTCGGCTGATCTCCGGCCATCCCTCTCGTAACAGGTGGTCGATGATTTTGCCGTCGCCGCGGGTGAGGATCTCCTCTCTGAGGCTGCGATACTGGGGAATCCCGGGCGTCTCGAATTCGGCTTTGATAATGCCTGCAATTTGGTCCCTGGTGGCAGCATCGTTCATTTCGACGTCGAAGATGTCCCAAGGGTTGACCTCATAGAGATCGGCAGTGAGCTCTTCGATGCTACAGGAGACCTCCCCACCGGTCTCACGGATGTCCCGGAACCAGTCCCGACCGGCTTTGGCTTCGCCGATGTACCACACGATCGGCCGGTCGGTCTCACGTTCTTCTGCGATCGCGTCGGTTCGAAGTGAAAGCGGAAAGCCCTCGGCGGCGCGGAAGCCGATCCCCAGATTGCTCGCGGCCTGCTGGACGGTCTCTTCGAGATGTCCACCGTCGTCCCACCACACCACCCGAACATCTGCGGTGTGGCTCTCGGGGAAGGTTTGCTGAAGTCGCTGTTCTGCTTCGTCAGTTAGGGAATGTCGAGGCTGGGGGATCATTGGTCATCCTCCGTGTCGATGACGACGATGGTCCCATCGTCGTAGGTCGAGAGCTGCTGCCAGAGTCCGTCATCATCCTTCTTTTTCCCACCGCCATTGTCACCCTCGAGGATGGCTCGTCCCTGCTTGAGGAGCTGTGCTGCGCGGTCGGGATCCGGAATCGTCGCCCCACTCACCGCCTTGGTGATTTGTTGGGCCACAAATCCGCTGGGACTGTCAGGGAGCTTCGTCGAGAGCTGCCGAAGCTGTTCGTAGAGTGACTCGCCGTCAGTGATTGGCCGGAGGAGTGTTCGCCCGTTCGCGAGCGTGTCAGCGTCAGTTCGCATCGCTTTTTCGGCGAAGGCCTCCTCTGCGAGGGGCTCGTCGGCGTCGTTCGCGTCATCGATAGTGGCTTGCAGCGTGTCAAGCTGGACCTTCGGGTAGGTCTCGACGACTCGCTCGATATCCGAAGTGAGGGCCGCACTCTGTAGGCTGACGGTCAGCTCAGCGCGGAGTGTTTCGAGATCATCTGTTGTTGTTGGCTCGCCGGTCAGGTCTTGAGACAGCTCCTGGAGGGTCTCAACTCGGAACTTCTGTGCCTCTGTGAGCTGTGACTCCAGGGTATCGACCCTCGGGATCTGATATCCCTGAGTGGTGGTGCTTACCTTCCCCGTGATCGCCGCTGTCGGATAGTGGTCCTTGAGCCACTCGTCGACCGCGGTGATCTGGTCCCAGAGTGGCTCCTCGTCGTCGCTTGCCGGAATGAACAGCGGAGCGGCGTCGGCATAGCGATGGGCTTGATCGACGACCTGCTCGTTCGTTAGGAGATTTGCGTCTAGCTCTTCGCCGGAGAAAGCTGGCTTGAGTGCGTCATTCAGCGTTGCAAGCGAGAGTTGCGTGTTGAACTTCAGATCTACTTGAGAGACGACCGTGTTGAACTCCTCTGCATGCTTCGTAGCCCAGGCTTCGATTCCCTCTAGCAGTTCCTGCGTATCGTCGGTTTCGGGCTCTTCGCCGACAAGAGCGGCATAGACGTCATTCAGGTCCTCCGGCGGGGGCGAGGGGTCGAACACGACGATCGCGTCCTCGAACTGGGTAATACTGGTGATGGTGCTGGCGATCGTCCGGGTGTCCGTCACTCGATCGCCATCACTTCGAATGGCGATTCGGTTGTCGGCGACGAGGACGAACAGGAGTGTCTGCAGTGCCTCGAGGGGCGTGCCGAGGAACTCCCCACCCCGGCTGTTGATCGTCCCCAGAATCCGCGCTCCACTGACTCGTTCATCGCCGTCAAATCGGTCCAGTTCCAGGAACTCCATCGCCCAGCCATCACTGATTGTCCCTGGAAGTTTGTTGACACCGAGGCGGTCGGCATCATCGTCGCTGAGGGGCCACGCTCCACCGTCCTGGAAGAAGTCGATGAGTGCTTCCAGGTCCTCAACCTGCAGGGTGTGATCGATATTTTTCCGGCTCGGGAATTTTTCGATGACAGCGTCTGTGACTGCTGTATCGAGGTCCTGTAGGTATGTCCCATAGGATGCTTCCCGCTGTGGCAGGTATACCGCCGCCTCGTTAAGCCGACCACGCAGATCATCTTCGATCTCTTCTTGCATCGACTGCTGTCGGAGTCGATGGTCCGGACTCGGGTCCGCCATCCCGCTCAACACCTGCTGCATACCAATCAATTCCCGAATCTGCTCCCGAGTGGTTTCCGTGATGTTGACGGTGACCAACACGTCTTCACGGCCAGCTGGCCCGCTGTGGGCCTCCTGCCACTGTGTGCGCTGGTCACTGATCGTCTCCTCGTCATGCACCAGCACCCGAATCACGATGGTGTCGTACTCTTCTGTGACTGAGTCCGGAATCGATCGGTCGATTGCATAACGGACAGTGTAGTTGATTCCATCCAGATCGCCGAATGTTCCCATTTTGGTCCCTTCGTGGGACGGCAATCGCGTCGGGTCGGCCTCCCGGATGAACTCCCGGATGTTGTTCTGGACCTGATGTTCCGGGAGTTCGGTCGCTTCTTGCTGGACTTGTTGCCAGAACTGGATTTCCCCTTCGGAAAGAATGGTGTAGGTCGGCTCTGCAGTCTCCGTGCTCTTTCTGATCAGATTCTTTTCGACCATCGCCTCAAGGTGACTCTCGACGGTGTCGCGCTGCACTTGGATATCCGTCCCGACATCATCAACTAAGAGCCGTGCTAGGTTGTCCGCTGTGCGGGGGACGGTCTCGACCTGACTGAGCAAGAACAGCGCCTTTGCCGTCTGGGCGGTCTCTGCATCGAATGTGTTTGCAACGCGACTGATGAGGTCCGACGCCCAGCCGGAGATTAGCTCGGTGTCAGCGTCGATGATGTCGAAGAGCTCGTTCCAGGGGACGACCACACCGGGGGTTCGGCTCGCCCAGCCGTGGTTGACGAACAGCGAGCGAACGCGGGCAAGCAGGGCTCGCCCCTGGATATACTCTCGGTCGGTGTTTCGCTCACCCTCGATAAGCCCTTGCATCGAGTCCCGAAGTAGCCAGAGATCCAGATCGCGGAACGGGTATGCCTCGACCGGATCGTTGTGTTCGGGTGGGCTGGCCTCGTCGTGCAGGGTCGGGTCGAGCGCCGTGGCGTCCTCAAGCAGATCCGACTGGATATAGTCGGCGCCGTCTTCGGATTTTTGGAGCCACCGTTTCCGGACAATGGTTTCGGTGTCGGCGCCTTCGAGTTTCACCTCTTGGGCGTACCACGCCTCATCGTCGGCGTCGCCGAAGAATCGCTGCTGCATGTCCCGCATTGGCCATTGGCCGGTTCCCAAGATCGGCGGATTGAGCCCCTCGATGAGGGCGGTAATCGTATCGACGACTTCTTCATAGCGTCGTTGCTGGTCGCCGACGTAGATCGCGATTTCGTCGAGCCCGATTAGGAACTCGTAGGTATCGCCGTCCTGCTCGAGATGGCGCTTGGTGCGATGGAGGCGTTCGACGAGATCGTCAGGGCCAAACGCCGTCGGATCGATTGCTGTCTCTGCGGCCTCGATAAGGTCATCAACGGCCGCTGCAGAATCAAGACCGGCCGCGGCCGCCCCTCCGAGCTGGGGGATTGCCTGTTGAAGCCACGGCCGCAGGGAGGCCGGCCGGTCGACGACGTCGGTTAGCTGCAGCTCCTCGTGTTCAAAAGTCGAGAGCTGCTCCCAGAGGTCATGCTCGATATCGAGTTGCCAGCAGAATTCGAGCAACCAGGGGAGGTCGGTGTGATAGCCACGACGACGACCGAGTTCTTCATACAGGATCAGCGGGAGTTTCGTGTCGTCCCGATCTCGGTCGAGCAGGTTCAGGAACAGGGGCTGGAGATGGTCGATATGAGAGTCAGTGATCGCATCCCGGAACTCCTTGAACCCTGTCGTGGTGTTTGCCAGATCGTGAGCGGAGGACTCCAGGCCTTCGATCTCGCCGGTCGCGACGCCGATGAGTTTCAGAAGGTGGGACTTCCCGGAGCCGAAGGTCGCATGGACGTATCGGAACCGGTGATCGACGCCCTCGTTTGCGACGATTGCGGCGGTTTCTCTGAGAACTCGCTTTGCACTCTCAGTTTCGTAGAACTCGTCGATGTCTTTCTCGATCTGGTCGGTCTTGTCGACCTTCTGAATTGGCTCGAGCTCGCGAGTTGGCTGGCGGTCCGGCGGAAACAGGTCGGCAAGTGTGTCGAATTCAGACATCAGTCATATACCCCGCAGTCACTTTTTGTCCGATCCGGTGGGCCGGGTAGTAGTGGCGTGCACGTTCATTGAAGAAACTTAGTCGACCGCCGGTTACTGAGCCCGGGAAGGGAATGCCGACGGTTGTGTTGACGTTTTTCCGATCGAGTTCATCAAGCAACTCGGAGGCCCGGGTAAACGGATAGAGGCTCCCGAGATTCAGGAGCACCAACACCGACGAGCGGTCGTTGTCAACGTGCCCGCTCTGGATGTACTCTGCGATGAGCCCCTCGACCAGCTCCGTCGAAAGATTCCCTTCAAGGGTGTCTTCGACGGCGGCTGTCTCGACGCGATCCAACGGTCCGAGGTCGATGCTGGTCCCGAAGGCCGTTGTCTCTGGCAAAAGTGCATCGAGCCGGACGCTCGTCACAGTCACTGCGGTGTCGTTGGTGTCGGTGACATCCTCCCAGTCGGCGAGATTGCCCTCGGGCGTACTCGCCCACGTTTCGAGACGCTTGGTAACCCGGTGTTCGATCTCCGGCTCGAGAGGGACCATGACGAAGGGGTTCCGGATTCCCCGCCGCTCCCCGCGAGCGAAGTCGACAAGTTCGTCGGTGAACTCGATGAGCGGGTTGCCGGTCGTGTGACTCATCGAACGATCACCCCCTCATCGACGTCAAAGAGCTCCAACTCTTCACTCTCGAGCGACTCGATTTGTGCGCGAAGCTCCTCGGCATCATCGTAGAGGACCCCAACCCCGCTCACCTCCTCCGGCGTTTTCTCGCCGAGGAGCCGGTCGACCCTCGAGAACTGCTCCCGGCGTTTGTCGACTGTTCCCGTTGAGAGGGCTGTCCAGTCGAGGTTCCTATCGAGATTACCCAAGATCGTCATCAGCGTGCTCCTATCCCGGGAGCCTGGCTCGCGGTCGGTCAGGCCCTCAAGCGTCGTCGTGATCTGCTCGACGGTATTGCGGAACGTCCGGAGCGGGTCGAGATATTCGGACATGAATCTGTCTTTGACCATGGTGAGTTCCGTGGGATTGCCCAGCCATGCAAGGCTCTCCAAGTCTCCCTGCAGTGACTCGATGGCCGTCTTTGCTTGCTGATCGCCCCATGCTTCTTCGAGGGTCTCGAGGGCTTGACTCCGTGCTTCAAGCTCGCCGACGAAGGTGGTCCAGCCATCATCGGTCCACCAGTCCGTTTGGGTCGTCGCTTCGACTTGCTCACTGAGGTTCTGGAGCTGCTTATCGACGTCTTGGCCGAGCCAGTTGACCTCCCGCAGTTCCGGTCGGGTGAGCCCTTCGAGCTGGAGGAGGAACGGGAGTCGTTCCTCCCACTGTGTCTCGGCCATGGACATGGTTTCAGCATCGGCCTCCGTCGCTTCGACCATCTCTTTGAGTTCTTCAGTGTCGACAGTTGTGGCTCGCTCCTGTCGGTCTGCGGCGGCCTCTTCGATTCCCTCGGCCTCCGTAGCAAGTCGCTGGACAAGCGTTTTGAGGCCCGCAGTCTCGAACGTTGTGTCTGCTTTGACGCCGGCGTTGCTTGCAAGGCTACTGGCTCGGGTTTCGAGGGTTTCGAGCTGGTCGACGAAGTTGATGTACCCCTGATTCTCGCTTTCAGTTGGCTCGATGATGTCGTGCTCGACGAAGACGTCTTTAGTGCGTTTCCCCGTCGGAACCGTCGAGAGGGTGAGAGTGGTGTGTCTGCGCGGCGTCAGCAGGGCGTCGAGCTCGACCGGTTCCTCCTCGACGGTCGTGACTCTGAACACGCCCGCTCGGCAGAGCCCCCAGACGACTGCGAGCATCGCCGGTGATGGGTTCCGACCGCTGGGTGTCTCAACGCCGAACAGCGGCTCCTCGTCGATCGATCGCTCCAGCAGCGTGGCGACATCAACGCCCTCTCCGCTCTCTTGGATCTGGGTACCGACGAGCCGTCGGACCTCGAACGCGATATCACTGAAGGTAGCGAAATCATTCGTCGACTGTTCCGGAACGCCGATGGTTTCGGCCCAACTCGGGAGGGATTCGTCGTCGCCGAGCTGACGGAGTTCATCCAGATGTGAGTCGGTGATCCGGGCGAGTTCGGGGTGGAAGTAATCCGGATAAGTCTCGGTGACGTACTCCGACACCGCACTGTCGAAGGTGGTGAGGTCGTCGGCTTGGACTGTGAACTTCCCCTTCGAGAGGGCCGAACGCAGTTTCTCCGTGACGCGGTTGGCTGCGTCGCTCCGGTCCCGAACGACCGATTCCGGCGGATTGCTTTTTCGAGTAGCTTTCTCAAGGGCCCACCACTCCGTCAGCTGTGATCGGAGTTCCTCGATGCCCTCCGTGTCAAGCAGCCAGTAGAGTTTGTCCTGGGCGATTCGATCCGTGTCGACGTCCGGTCGTAGCCCGCGGACGACGACGTCTACGTCGAAGACGGTGTCCTCACTCTCACTATAGCCGGTTTCTAGACTTGTTTCGTCGATCTGGAACGCATAGCCGACCGGGTAGGCAGTGTCGTCGCCGTCGGTTCCCCATTCATAGCTCGTTGGTAGGTCGAGCTCGGCGACGATATCTCCCCAGAGACGACGGTCCAGCGTCTCGATAATCTCGTCCCACGCGGGTTCGGTTTCGAACTCGTGGGCTTCGGAGATGAGTCGCTGCTCCTCTCGATCGGTGAGCCGGAGGTCGCCACCGTCCGTGCTGGTGTCGGGCCGAATGTACTTCTCGAGGTTCCCCTCCAAGGAGGACCGCACCCGTGTTTGAACGTTCGAGCGAATCTCCCCCTCGAGGTCGTCAATGACCGTAGTCGCGATGTTTGAGTCGGTCATTGGGATCATCTCCGGGACGTAGGACAGCAGCAGGACGGCTTTCGCGACCTTCAGGTCGAAGGCCGTCGTCTCAGGGTCATTCTCGATGTCGCCGATGACGGCTGTCTTGTCCGGGATGATGTCTTGGAGTTCGTACTGGACGAGGTCGTAGAAATCGACTAGACTGATGATCGGCATTTCGCCATCCTTCTCTGTCCACTCGGCACGGAGGCCTGCAACGAGTGACAGCACCGCCCGCGCCGTCCCCGAGAAAATGGACTTCGTAGCGTCGGGAAGCTGGTTCCGGAGGTTCGAGAGGATTTCCATGAACAGCGCTGGCTGGTAGGGAAGTAGCGGATAGTAGTCGCTGAACTCCTGGTCATCGATTGCATCAAGGGGCGGCGCCGTGTTCTGTTCCACCTCCCGATAGGTGAGCATTATATTCGGATCGACCCGTGCTGTGAGGGCGTTGTTTTCGATCCACTGTCGGCCCTGATCGGATTTTGCGAGCAGGCGCTGTTGGACGATTTCGCCGGCGTGGCGGCTCGGCAGTTCGTACTGTTGTGGGAACCGATCTTTGAGAATCCCGAAGTCGAGCTGTTTGACGGCAAGCCCGGGCTGGACGTCTTCGATTTCCGATTGGGCGGTGACGACCGAAATGATGTTGCCTTCGCCGACGTCCTTGATCCCCTCTGCCAGCGCGTTCAGTTCGGAAAGGCGCTGATAGTTCCCGCCGATGAACAGGGTCACCTCGTCCATCAGGAGGGCGATCTTTACCGGACGGTCGTACTTTGCTTCGAGCTCCTGTCGATACGACTCAATTTTTTCGACGGCGAGTTCTTGGCCGATCTTCTTGTTCTGGATGTCCTCCAGATTATCGACCATCCCGGTCGCTCGCTCGGTCAGCTCCGGGAGGACGATGTCCGAGAGGATTCGGTACTGCCGGACGTCTTTCCAGTCGTAGGTCGGATTCGGCACACCCTCGTCAGCAAGAATTTCGTTGATGAGTTGCTCTTTCTGCTCCCAGACCTCGCGAGTGTCGAACAGCCCGCCGGTGCGCTTGAACTCCTCTTCGAAGAAGGCCACGTCCAGTCGGTCGGCAAACCCGCGCTGGTTGTAGACCTCCTGGAGGACGATCTCACTAAAACTCTGTTCGCGAACCCCCTGGTACTGCAGCAAGTTGATCGATATCGGGACAATGACGGTCTCCTCATGGAGTGTGTACCATTGCTCGCCCAGCTCCGGCTCGTCGTCGTTGTCGTCGAAGCGCTGCCAGACCGCCTGACTATCGGCGGCTTCTACCTGTGGCGTGTCGAGTAGGAGGTCCAGTGCGGTCAAGAGGTGACTCTTCCCACTGCCGTAGTAGCCATAGAGCCAGTGGTTCCGCTCGTCGGCGTCGGGCGTCTCATCGTGGAAATGGCTGAACAGCTCCTCCAGGAAGGTGACGGTCGACTCCGTGAGGTGATACTCGTCGAGATAGCGCTGGTAGAGTATTTCGCGCTTGTCGGCTTCGGCCCCTACCTCCAGGTCTCGGTCGATTCGAATCGATTCCTCGAACTGCGGGTCAGGGTCGTCAAACAGGTGCTCGTCGTCGATCATGCTGTTGTGTCGAATTCGGCGTAGAAGTCATCGACCGGCTCGTACCACAGTCGCCCATGAGACTCGTGCATGCTCCAACGGGTTGAGTTAGCGAGCCGGTCGGTCTGGGGGCTCCAGAACGGTTCCGGTTGGAAGAGGTAGCGCCACCCCAGCGGATTCTTCAACCACTCATCGTCCAGCTGTTGCCACGACCAATAGGCCGCTGTCTCTAGTGGGACGTCGCCGATGTTTGGGACATCTCCGTCAGCTCCTTGCTTTGACTGGATCACGCCGATCGACCGCAGGGCGCTCCGGAAGTTCGTCCCCCAGCGGTCTTTCGTTGACTCAGAGAAATCCAATGGCGAGCCATCTGTGTGGCGGAACTCATCGAGGAACTCGATGAGCTGATCGTTCGAGAAATCCAAGTTACTGACGCTCTTCCGCTGAAGTTGCTGGAGGTACTCATGCAGGACATAACGAACGACTGCGTCCTCGGCGACGAGGTAGCAGAACAGCACCTGGTGTTGGTCCCGTTCTTTCCGGCATGCATCCAGGATAGCCGGGAGATGGCTGAGTGGCGGAAGCCCGCCGCCGGCTTCCTGCAATCGAGGCTTGATCGCATTGTATGCGCGGCGCGAGCCTTCGACGGTGAGGCGGCCCGCCTTTCGCTGTTCGAGCCACTCCTCATTTGTCGTCGTCCAGTCTCCACATTCGTTATAGAGCTCGACGATCGCGCGAGTCTGTTCCAGATCTAGACTTGCAGCGACGAGCCCGATGTGGGTTTCGTCCGGACTGAACTGACCGTTCAGGGAGTTGATCTCGAAATCCCCCGACGGCCGACCGTCTGGCATACTCGGTATGGGGAGAGGTGCCCACTTAGATGTTCTTGTCGTGATTCATTTTGAAAATTGATGATCGGCCGCCCTTTGGGCATCCGAAGGTTCATGTTGCCCGGGAAAAGGATTGGATACAATTGTGTCTGGGTCCGATTCAGCGCCACGGAAAGCCCAACTCGACAAAGCGGAACGTGAGCATCTGGAAGATGTGGTTACTGATATTCGAGAGCTCGTCGAGCGAGAAATCGAGTATGAGCTCGAACATCAGTACGAGTTAACGTCGCGAGAGGGCGGTGGGGGACTTTCCGATGAGGAACAGGCTGTGCGGGAAGAGTTGGTGGCGGCAATCGAACACGAGGATCCGGGCGAGAAATCATGGCAGTGGTGCTACGAACAGTACGTGAACGGAGTGGGGTATACGTTCATCAATCGGCTCGCGGCGTTGCGCTGTATGGAAGTTCGCGGGTTCATACAACAGCCCGTCACCCAGATTGGGGAGTCAGGACTGACACCGGCTGCTGAACAGGTGCTCGGCGAACGCTTCGACGTTGGACCGGATGAGGCACTCATCGCCGCATTCGAGGATGCTTGTGAGCGGTTTGACGACGAAATCGAGCTCCTCTTCGACACGAACTCTCCGTATACTGTGTTCGATATCAACCCGGACTTGTTCGAGGAAGCAACTGAGAAGCTGGATGAGGTTCCGGAGGCCGTCTGGCGCGCCGATGATGTGCTCGGGTGGGTGTATGAGTACTACAACCTCAATCTGCTCGATGATCTACGACGCAAAGGCGATCGAGAAGGGCTTGAACCCGAAGACGTGCCACCGGCGAACCAGTTCTACACCCCTCACTGGGTCGTCCGGATGCTCACAGACAACTCCCTCGGCAAGCTCTATCTCGAACACACGGGCGAACTACAGGATGTCGTCGACGACCAGGAGTCGTTCGCCCCCGAGGAGCGCAAGAACCGCCCACTATCGCCTGACGAGTCGCCCGACATCGCCGACTTCTGTACCTACCTCGTTCCGAGTGAGGAGGCGGGCGAGCCGACCGATTTCGACCACCCCCGGGAACTGCAAGTCATCGACCCGGCATGTGGCAGCGGCCACTTCCTCCTCTACGCCTTCGACGTACTCGAACGCATCTGGCGCGCCGAAACGGACCTCCCCACCGAGCAGATCCCCAGAAAGATTCTGCAGCACAACCTCTACGGCGTCGACCTGGACATGCGGGCCTGCCAGCTCGCGGCGTTCAATCTCTACCTCAAGGGTCGCACCCGGGCCGAAGCCGAGGGCGCCGATGGCTTCGACATGCCGGAGGTGGGAATCGTCTGTGCTGACGCATCGATCGCGGAGATCGACGGCGTCGAGGCGGTGTTCGACGAGGTCGCCGGCGACGATCCCGAGGTCCAGCAAGCGCTTGAACGCATCCTCGACGCCTTCGAGGAGGTTCACGGTCTCGGTAGCTTGCTCGACGTGCGCGGCACCCTCGGCGACCTGTTCGAGGACGACGCCGACATCGGCGGCACACAGCTGACCCTCGGCGACGACCCTCGCGAGAGCCATACGCTCTCCCAAGTGCTTCACAGTCTCCGTGAGGCAGTGGAGGAGCACCGCGAGTCGGACTCGTTTTTGGCTCAAGACCTGCGGAGCTTCGTGCGGCTGCTGGACATCCTGGCCCAAGATTACGACGTGGCCCTGATGAATCCGCCGTATGGATCGCGGGGACGGATGCCGAGTAGAGTTCAGGAATATGTCGAAGATCACTACCGTTATACTGCAGAATTTTATATCAATTTCTTCGAGGTCTGTGACCGTCTTTCAAAGCGAAGGGGTCGGATCGGTATGCTGGTTCCGAGGACATTCATGTTTAAAGGTAGATTCACCGACTTCCGGACTGATTTCATAGGTGACGCCGGTAGCTTCGACTTCCTCTCTGAATTCGGGATCGGAATTTTGGACAATGCTACAGTCCGTACTGTTGGTACGGTAGTCCGGTCAAATGTGGATCAGAAGCCCAAAGGTACATTCCTACGACTACACGATGTTGAAGCTGGTCAGAAAGAGCCAGTTTTTGGCGAAATCCTCTCGGGAAGCACGGACGATGTGACTCGGTTATTTCAGATTGGCATGGATGAATTTCAGCAGATACCGAGACATCCGATCTGTTATTCCATACCAAAGGAAGTCCGCGATCTCAACGATACCGAACTCAAACTGGACGCAAAACAGGCAGGGGTTGAGGGTATGTCGGCTAGCAAAGCAGTCCCTGGTCTGCTGACCGCAAATGACGAACGGTTTGCGAGATTTTACTGGGAAGTGAGTGGAGACGACCTATTTGAGCCTCTCTCAAAGGGTGGCGAGAGTGCTTGGGTAATGCCCCAAATAAAGGAGACTGTGGAGTGGGGAGAGGATGGTACAGTTATGAAACGCTCCAGTCCTGCAGTTAGAACTCCAAACGAGGAACTCTACGGAGAGGAAGGGCTCACGTGGACTTACATAAAAGAGACTGGGAGAAGGTTCGGCTACTACGCAGGTGGATTGTTCAATAATGCTGGGTTTATGATGTTCCCGAAGGGGGAGCGATCTCCGTGGAACATGATGGCTGTTCTGAATTCGGATCTATACCATAATCTGTTCCTTTCCCAAACGCCAGACAGACATTGGAACGCTGGTGAATTGGGCGCTGTTCCCTGGCTTTCGGAATTAGATGATGTGGAACAGCTGAATGAACTGGCGAAGGATCAATATCAGCTAGTAGTGCAAGAGCGATTCCATGATCCAGTTAGCCCCTATTATATTGGTTCAGAGATTCTACCCTCTGATATAGAGTTCTTTTATGACCACCCTCATACAGAATATGCAAAAGATGAGTTCAATCTAACTGACTATGAGTCGATAGACCAAGAAACAGCGATTCCTGAAGCGGCGCGAACTCAAGAGGTTCGGCGTCTCAACCATCAAAGACAACTTGAAGAGCTATCTGACGGAATAAATGATCTGATTTACTCAGAACTCGGGATATCAGAGGGAGCGCAGGAAGATGTCTTAAAAGAGGTTTTCCTTCGAACCTCTGAATCCCCCGAGGATCGCAAAATTCCGGACCCCGAATCCGTCCCTGAGATACCTGAGAATATCGACAAGCAGGTCAAAGACCTTGTCCACCACTTTGCGATGGAGGCCGTCCGGGAGGAAGACGACGGCATAATCCCTCTCCACGGCGTCGACGACCAGCCGAATATGCTGGACCGCATCGTCGAGCGCTTCGAGGATGCCTACGGTGAGCACGCCGAGGATCGACTGGTCGAGGTTGACGAAATTCTCGGGGCCGAGTCCGCCGCCGAGGAAGCCTACCCCAACCTCCGCCGGTGGATTGCTGAGGACCTGTTCGAATACCACGTAAGCCGGATGGAGAACACGCCTATCGTCTGGAAGCTCACGACCGACCGCCTCGTCGCCGACGTGGCTGAGACCGGCTTCGCGTGTTTCGTCGATTACCACCAACTCGACTCTGACCTGTTCGACCGCCTGACCACACAGTATCTCGACCCGCGGAAAGTCGAGCTCCGAAACCGGCAGTCGACAGCGAATCAACGTCGCAACAACGAGGCCCTATCCCCCACTGAACATTCGGAAGCTGCAGAGACGTTCGAGCAGATGACGAACATGCTCGACCAGATCGCCGAGCTCGAGAGCGTGCTGCAGGACCTGGGCAGCGTCACCGAACGCGAGTTCAGCCAGGAGCGACGCGAGCAAGTCGAAGCACTCGCGCCGAAGGTGGCGGCGTTCAGAATGGAGACGAAGAAACGTTTGGACGCCCTCACTGAGCTCCGAGAGGAGAAGGGACAGAATTGGTTCCAGGATACGTTCTCGGATGGGTTCTGGGAGAAGGTCCAAGAGTGGGACGATGAGTGGCTCGATGCCTTAGACGAGCTCGAACATGCGTGTGAGGCCTACGCTAAGCCTAACGATGAGCCGGTGGAGGCCCATCTCGCGGATCTGTTCGACTACTTCAACTGGCGTCTCAAGGGCTCCGACCACTACTCCAGTTCGGGAATCCTGTTCATGACCTACTACTTCGAGCGTGAAGGGAGTGAGCTGCTCGACGAGAATGGTGATCCGTATGAGCACCTGTCTGATGACGAGAAACTGCTCGCCGAGCTCGCAACGGGACTCAACGATACGTCGGTGCTGGATGAGGAATACATCGCGGAGGTGTGGGACGGCGAGGAGGAGCCACCTGCACTGGCGGAGTACAAAACGTTGGCCGACGAAATCGACGACCGCTGTCAAGCTGTGAATCGGGAAATCCCCTCCGATTGGGCCGACCGAGCACTGTCGGAGATCACGACTGCGGGGTACCAGCCAAACCCCAAACACGGCGTGGCGATAAACATCACGCCGCTCGCTGAACAGAACATCGTCCCGAAGACCGTCGACGACGATGTCCTCTAAACGATGTACGAGCCAGGAGACCGCGTCCAGATAAACGACCAACCGGCGGAGGTGATCCGCACCGACAGCGTTGGCGATATCGACTATCTCCGCGCCTACATTGAGGGTGTCGGACCGAAGACGGTCTCCATCGCCGACGTCGACATCACGCCGATTGACAGCCAGCTGGATGGCCTCCCACAGGATGTCGAGCAGTTCCATGCGAGCCACGAGGCCGTTGACGCCGATCGCTTTGACCTCCGGATGGAGGCGCTGAACCTGACTATCGCACACGAACAGGGCCAACTGCTCTCGATTTCGAATTCGCTGGTCCGGCTGGAACCGTACCAGCTTGCCTGTGTGAATCAGGTGATGGAGTCACTCCGACAGCGGGCCCTCATCGCCGACGACGTCGGGCTCGGCAAGACCATCGAGGCGGGGCTCATCCTCAAGGAGCTCCAAGCGCGGAACCGCGCCGAGTGCGTGCTGTTCGTCGTGCCTGCCCACCTGCAGAAGAAGTGGGTCCGTGATATGGACCGCTTTTTCGGCATCGACCTGACCGTTGCCGACCGAGCCTGGGTCGAGGGTGAGCGACGCCGGCTGGGCGACGCCGCCAACATCTGGGACCAAGACGACATCCAGCTCATCACGAGCATGGCGTTCCTCCGGCAGGACGAGTTCCAGCCCGCTCTAGAGGAGGCGTTCTGGGACGTCGTCATCATCGACGAGGCACACAAAGCCGCCAAGCGTGGCGACAGTCCATCGGTGACCTCCCAGATGGCCGAACGAGTGGCACACAACTCCGAGTCGGCCCTCCTGCTGAGTGCGACGCCACATGACGGCAAGGGTGAGGGCTTTCGCTCACTCATCAGCTTTCTCGACCCGCTACTCGTCGCCGAGGATCAAGAACTGAGTCGAGAGACCGTCGAGCAGGTGATGATCCGCCGCGGGAAACAGACCATCTACGACGACAACGGCGAGCGGATCTTTCCCAACCGGGAGGTGAAAACGATGCAGGTGTCAATGACGCCCGCCGAGGAGCAGCTCTACGACGGTGTGACCGAGTACGTCCAGGAGGTGTACAACCGCTCGGAGCAGCTCAACGAACCCGCTGTGGGGTTCGCGATGGCACTGATGCAGAAGCGGCTGGTCTCTAGCGTGGGGGCGATTCGGGAGACGCTGCGGCGACGCCTCCAAGGATTGTTGGAGGAAGGCGGTGCCGACAGAGACCTCTCGGAGGAGGCAGAGGCCTATCTCGACGGACAGGACTTAGAGGAGGCCGACCAGCAGGCTGCCGAGCAGGAGCTGGAGACACTGACCGTCGTCAGAGGCGACGACGCACTCCGGACGGAGATCGAGATGCTGCAGGACCTGGTGAGTCAGGCTGAATCCATCCCCGTCGACACGAAGGCCCAGCAGGTCAAGCGCTACATCCGGCAACTGCTCGAGGAGAACCCCAACGAGAAGCTGCTGCTCTTTACAGAGTACCGAGATACCCTTGATTACCTCCTGGACGAGGTGTCCGACCAACCCTGGGCCGACGAAATCCTCGTCATCCACGGTGACGTGGACAAGGACGATCGACAACAGATCGAGGACCAGTTCAACCATGGGGAACCCCGGTTGCTGTTTGCGACTGATGCAGCCAGCGAGGGAATCGACCTCCAGCACAGTTGCCACATCATGGTGAATTACGAGCTTCCCTGGAACCCCAACCGGTTGGAACAGCGGATCGGCCGGATTCACCGCTATGGTCAGGACAAAGAGGTGAAAGTTTGGAACTTCCAGTTCGAGGGGACGCGGGAGGGCGAGATTTTCGAGCTCCTACAGGAGAAAGTCGAGAATATCCGCTCACAGGTCGGGTCGACCGCCGACGTGCTGGGAATGCTCGACGACATCAACATTGATGACCTGATCATGCGCTCGGTGCAGAACGAGGAGCCGCCCGGAGCGACGGCTGCGGAGTTGGAGGAACTCATGGAGGAGCGTGAGCAGACGCTGCTTGAGTGGTACGATCGCAGCCTCATCGATCCAAGCACGTTCGACGCTGAGAGCCGACAGCGGATTCAGAACGTCATCGATGAGTCGGCGGATGTCTTCGGAACGGAGGCCGATATTCGGGCGTTCGTCGACCGTGGACTGGAAACGTTCGGCGGACGCCTCGACAAGCGCGGGAGTCAGCTGTACGACGTGCATGTGCCGGCGTTGGTCTCAGAGACCGGTTCCGAGACGCAGCGTGGGCCGATCACCTTCTCTCGTGAATATGCGATGGACCACGAGGGCATCGAGTATATCTCGCCCGATGATTCACTCGTAACACGGTTGCGTGAGCAGTTGTTGGCTAGCGAGGATGGATTAGTCGGGCTGAAGCTACTGCCGTTCGTTGAGAGTGCAGGGATAACGTTCGTCTTCAGGGTCGGATTCGAGGACGGGACGGGTGAGACGATTCAGGAAGAGCTCGTTCCGGTGTTTGTCGATCTCGGTAGTCAGAGCCCACGCCGACCTCTCGGTGAGCGGGTGCTTGAGGCCGATACAATCACGGCAAACCCCGATACTGGGACGGTTCGGGCGCTGTTAGAGAGCCGGGGCGAACTCGAGTCGGCTGCTGAGCGGTATGTGGCTAACGTATTGACGACAGTCAAATCCGAGATTAAGACCGATCGTGAAGCCGAGGTCGCACAGGAACGGGAGAACTTGGATGCTTATGCTCAGGCGGAGCGCGAGCGTATCGAGGCGTTCATTCAGGAGTACCAGCAGCAAGCTGCCGCGGGGCAAGACATGGAGATCTCGATTCGCGGACAGCGCCGCCGCTTAGAGCAGTTGGACGAACGCATCGAAGACCGGAAAGCCGAGCTCGAGCGGCGCCGACAGGTCATCTCACTTGCACCTGAAGTCGAGGGCTATTGTTTGACGCTGCCGATAGAGTGAGGTTGCTCTCCTGGTCCAATTCCGACTGGGGCACACTACTCAGGATGGGTTCAACGAACGGGAACGCTTACTGGTTGGGCCGAGCTCCGTCCTGTTATTGTGGCGTCGTTTCGTGAGGCGCTTGCCAAGCAGCGACTTTAGTACTGGCTGGAGGAGTAGAAGGGGTTCACAGTCGATGGGGAGGTCACTATCGGCACAGGAGAGAAAGCTGGTGTGACGGTACAGTTCATGGAGCCCAAATGTTAGGAGTTGGTGGTAACACTCCATCACCTACTGACGGGTGGTTCGTATCGTGAGCTCCCAGGGGGAGTTGTTCCCGACACAGGATAATGAAAACCCTGTTGAGGGAGTGGATTTGAGTATTGAGAACTGAAAAATTGTTCCGCCTTTCTCTTCATTCTTATCTGCCCACCGCTCTCCCTGCCAAATGATTTATACGCAACTGAGGCCTCCTGCTAGGTAATGCCGTCAGTCGATTTACCATTGATGACTAAAGTGTTTGCTGAGCGATACTCCTCTTCTCTTGCTTCATTTGAGGAACGACCACAGACAGTTGACGTACTTGCGGAGACTGGACAAGACGTCGATATCGAAGCACTCGCTGAGCAGTTCAAGCAGTTCGATGCATTACGGACGAGCAATGGGGTTCGGCTTCCACTACACAAACCGGATTCAGCTGAGCTCACAGGAGAGTTCGTCCGGTATACAGAAGAACGTCGTCGAACAATAGTTGAGTACTACTGGTCCACCGTTGAACGAGAGAATTTCCAATCAGTTCGACAAGCAGGTAAGAGTACGATCGGTTGGCGATTGCGCTACTGGACAGACGCTTATGATGTACCAACTGCGCCGAGTTACATGCCGAACGGAGGTAAACAAGACAGCCAGTCAGTACTCGAACTCGTCCCTGAGCACCTGACTGCAAACCATTGGGGCGATTCGACGCGGGAAAAGTTCTTCACACATCTCTCTGAGTTTGTGAAATCCGAGAAGCAGCGTGATCGAAGCGAGAGTATCGAAAAGTACCATTCGTTCGACCAGAACGCATACCAAGTCAGAGAAGGCGGAGTGCATGATGCTGTCCCAGTGTATGAGGACAACGGGTCGGACCCGACACGGTGGCACGTTACCGTTCCTACTGAGGACGAAGACGATACTGAGTTGGCGTACATTTGCGCTGAAACGAATTTGTGGGAGGGCACGGATATTATGATTGACACACCACCATGGGCTCACTCACCAGCTGGCCTGCCTGCCCCGGGGGAGATTGTTGATTCCGATACGCGTGACCTCACCTTTACCATCTCCAAGCAAACCGAAGACTCAATCGCCGCGAGAGATTCTCTGAGGAATATTTTCAATCACGACGAATTCGTCATCGGTCTATACCCGATCTTCAATGCGGTTCCGTACGATCGAGAGCTTGACTGTATAGAGCGTGTCCAGCAAAAATCCGCAAAATCCGGGCCGATAGCAGGAAATAGTGGCGTGTCATTCTCCCCGGCACGTGGTCTTGGTGCCGTGTTTCCAGATCTGAACGATTCACAACGCTACGCCGCCTATCACGGACTTTGCGCGGATGACATCACGCTGATTCACGGGCCACCGGGCACCGGCAAAACCCGAACGTTAGTCACACTAATCAGAGAGCTCGTCGACCGAGGGAACCGCATCCTCGCCTGTGCCCACTCCAATCAAGCCACGGATAACCTCCTCGTGGGTACTAGCTCAACAAATGAACCCGAGGACGGTTCACTCCACGAAGCTGCTCTCGAAGATGAGCTAACGATTGCCCGAGCAGGTACGGGTAGTGGAAACCGTGTCGTGCAGCAAAACTACGTATCACGATATCCAGAGCAAGCCGATGTCGTCGGCGCGACGATGTCCGGTGCAGCCGAATTCGACACGAACGAGTTTGACGTCGCTGTCGTTGATGAAGCCTCGCAGGCCTCAGTTCCTGCGACGTTCGCACCGTGGCTCGCCGCGGAACGTATGGTGCTTGCTGGTGATCACAAGCAATTACCCCCGTATGCAAGCGACGAAATGCGGGACCGGGATTTAGAGGTCAGTCTGTACGAACATCTTGTGAATCGGTACGGGCAAGACGCTACGCAGTTACTCGACACGCAGTACCGAATGCACGAAGATATCGCTGAATTTCCAAGCGCCGCGTTCTATGAGGGACAGGTTAAGACCGTCGAGCGGCCGGATGATCCGTACACTCTGTGGGAACTCCCACCCATCACCGCACACCATGTCTCCGGTGATGAAATACAACGATACGGCACTTCCTACGCAAACGATGCAGAAGCAGACATTATCGCCCAACATGTTCGCGATCTTCGTGAGCGCGGAACCCCCAGTAAACACATCGGGATTATTACGGGCTATACGGGACAAATACAAACTATTCGTAACAAACTCAATGAACTCCCCGTCACCACCGACAAAATCGAGGTTGATACTGTCGATTCCTTCCAGGGCGGCGAACGGACCGTCATTCTCATGTCCTTCGTCAGATCAAACGGCTATGGGAACTCGGGATTCCTCTCCCTGCCAGACGTTGGTCCCCGCCGCCTCAACGTCGCACTTACTCGCGCTAAAAAACGTCTTGTTCTCGTTGGGAATTGGGACACACTCATCTCACCTGAATCAAACCGCGACGATTGCAGCGACGTGTACGTTGACCTCCGGAGCTGGCTTGTCGAGAACGACTGCTTCGAGAACACCGATGAGCTCAGTGATTGACTGCTCCGAAACACGAAACCGCTAAGCATTCAGAGATCACGGTGTTGAGTCTGGATTTATTAGTCAACAACAAGAGGACCGTGTTTAGACGGTCGAAATAAAACGATAGACGGGCTCTATCCGAATTCGGGATGATCGATACGCCGTATAACTATTTCGAGGATGACCTGAGAGGCCCGGTTTGAAGAAACCTCCGTCTATTCGCCGGTGACCTGGAGTCCATTCGGGCGGTCAAGCATTCGATTCGAATCGCCTCAAACACAGTAGAAGGCGTGAAGTCCTCGAATTTTGGCGTCTAAACAAGGCCCATCAAGAGCTAATCACAGACTGAATTTCCCCGCCGATTTCGGTGACGAAGACCCTGCCGTCATTATGCCTCTACTCGGTCGCCTTGTGCAATAACACGACTGGCTTACCACTTCCCCGACGGGGCCAATGGGAGAATTAGTTGATTCCTATAAATAGGAAATGGGTGACGAGAGGGACGGCCAGACAGAACCACGGCCCTGCTCAGCCGATTGCGCGCCAGAATTCGCGTCCGTGGTTAGTCGATGGACTTGGCCAGAGACTACTCGGTCACTTCGAAGGGTCGCTCAGGTTGCTTCTGACAGAGGGTTTCGAGCAGGTTGAGTTCCTGCTGGAGCGTGCTATCGTCGAGGGCATCCATCTCCTCGTGGAGATAGTCACGCAGTGAACTGAACCGCTCCGCATACGCAGCCGGAACGACCAGCGGAATCGACTCACGCTCGTGCTTGCTTCGCTGGTCCGGTAGCAACCAGTCGTCGACCCCCGAGGACCCGTTCGCACGCTCGTGGACATCCCCGGTCCAGTCGCGCAGTTCTCCAGCGTACCGAGCCAGCGCGATCGCCTTTCTGATCCCAGTGTGGTCGTACTCACCGGGCTCTGTTGGAAGTTCGACCGTGACGGTTTCATCGTGTTCCGAGCCGTCGCGTTCGGTCCAGGAAGCGACGAGCTCCATCTCTGGTTCGGCTCCGACCTGTTCGACCTCGACCAGAACGACACCGCCGCGGGCCTCACCATCCTCCTTTGCGGAGGGGAATAGCGTTTCCACCTGCATGAGCTGCCCCGACGATTTGTCTGCAGACGGTGACCCGTGGACAGCCGCTATCTCGTGGCCCTCCCCCACGAGTTCCAGTTCGAGGTCGTAGACGAGTGGCGTCACCATGTAACCGAACTCGTCGCCGAGACGCTGCTCGAACTCTTCCCCAGACTGGACGAAGTAGTGATTGGCCCCCCTGATGCCGGACAGCGTGTCAGCGAACTCCGCGTTCGCGCCGATCCCCATCCCGACGAACGTCGTGTGTATCCCGGTGGTTGTAGCGTCCTCGAAGAGTTGAGTCAGTGAAGACTCGTCGGTGGTGCCGGTGTTCGGCATCATGTCGGTCATGAAGACGACACGTCGCTCGACATCCTCCTCGTACCCCGGTTCTCCGGTCTCTGCGTCCTCGACGAGCATGTCGACGGCTGCTTCGAATCCATCCGCGAGATTCGTACTTCCCCCGGCCGCGAT
This sequence comes from Haloarchaeobius sp. FL176, assembly GCF_024609245.1. Lineage (GTDB taxonomy): Archaea > Halobacteriota > Halobacteria > Halobacteriales > Natrialbaceae > Haloarchaeobius. Next base: position 20,147 of record NZ_JANJYH010000016.1, on the reverse strand, counting down.
GTCGCGGATGTGTCCTCGGATTGCGTCCATGTCTGTCGAGCCGACGTCGCGGAGTGGTTTCGCGACGTGCGCTCGATGGTTGTACAGCACGACACCGAGTCGGTCGTCGTCCCGAAGTCGTTCCGTCAGCGCACACAACGCCTCCGTTGCCGCTTCGAGTTTGGTCTCGGAGCCACTCTCTGTTTCGCGCTCCCGACCGTGTTCATCGTAGTAGTACGAGTCGAACTGGCTGTTCATCGACCCCGAGACGTCGAGCACCGTGACGATGTCGAGCTGCGGTCGCTGGAAGTCCTCGAGTGCGAGCGTCGAATCCAGACCCACGGAGAGGAACTGGTCGGTCTCTCCCGTGAGTGGATTCTCTCTCGCCGCTGCAGCGTATCGCGGCGCGAAGAGCGCGTCCGATTCGGTCCGTTCCCCCGTTTCGAAGTAGTAGTCGTAGAACAGCCCCTCGGTGCTGATTGACTCCGGCTGTGGCGTGTAGCCGTTCGCGATGTTCTCGCGAAAGTTCTCCACGTCCTTCGCTCCCCCTGTTGCCAGACCGACGGTCTCAGGTGCGGCTCGGCTCGGTGCCGCTGCCGGGCTTTCGTTGGCCACCGAGTCGACTATCTCTCCCTGGTTCTCGTGTAGCTCTCGCGAGTCGAGCGTTCGGCCGCAGTCCGAACACACGTAGTCGGGTGCGGTGACGGCCGACTCGCTCTTCCCACCGACGTTCATCGGCTGCCAGTCGTCCACGACATCCGTTCGTCGTTCCGCACGCGACACGGTGGTCTGTTCGTCGATGATGGCGAAGAGCTGCTCCACCCCCAGTGGCGAGACAGCGTCGGTAATCGCGGTGTCGACCGCGTCAGCGACAACCCCTCGCCGCAGTGGCCCCCCACACGCCGGACAGTCGGGCGTTCCTCTGCTCACCGGTCCGCTCGGAGCGCTTCCGAGGAGGCCGGTGAAGGTGTACTTCCCCCCCGTTCGAAGTCCCCCGAGGAAGCCCTTGTCGGGCGTGACGAAGATCGCGAATCGGCTGCCGGTGTCGTCTTCGACGAGCAGCCGGCAGACACGATTTCCCCCGCTGTCGAGTACTCGTCGTGAGACGAACTCGACAGTGATGTCGATGCGTTCCTCTTCGTTTAGATCTGAGTATGTCGCGTTCATCGGTTCTGGTGCGCTGTCTTCCCCGTACAGCCAGCGGGTGACCGGATTCGACCGTGGAAACCCATCGCGATGATTACCGACATCGCAGTGTTCCTTTCCCGGCCACCACAAGCAACTATGTGTTCCAAGATGTATTAAAAACATCGGTAAGAATCATATCCTAGTCTATTATATCGATGAAAGCGACCTCCTGAAGGTGAATACCCCTGCCGATACGAACTGAGAACCCGCGGTAGCCAGTACTATAGAAGTCAAATAATCTCTCCACCGGTTCAAATACTCCCGAAAAACCCATTGTGGTGGGCTCTGATACTCAGACAACGATGTCAGTTGACGCGCGAAATTCCCTGGTTCAATCCCTCCACGATCACAACCCGTGGTGGGAACAGGGTACTGCCGCATTCACACTCCCTGCGCGGCAGAAGAGTGACTTCTATCATCTCGCCCGTCCGGACCGTTCCGGGAGCCAGTTTGAAGACCAGCCCCTCCTTGGTTTGGTCGGGCGACGCGGGGCAGGGAAGACGACGCTCTGCAAACAGTTCATCCATCACCGAATCGAAGCCGGTGCCGAGCCAGAACGGTTTCTCTATCTCCCATTTGACGCGGACCCGCTGTATCAACTCCAGTCCGACGAACAACTCCGACGTGCAGTCCGGTATTACGAGAGCCGCATCCTGGGGCGACTCGATTCACCCGAGCCACATTTCATCTTCCTTGACGATGTCCACCAGATCGAACACCCGGGGAAACCGACGATCGACGGCTGGGGAGCCCCAGTCGTCGATATCCTCGACGATGCAGCAGACCGGTACGTTATCGTCACAGCGAGTGCCGAGGTCCAAGTCGAACGTGAACTCGAGAGTGCCGGCTTCCCGGAGAACCAGTACGACACGCAGCCCATCCTCCCTGAGAAATTCCGTGACTACCTTTTCACCCTCTATTCCGACCTCGAGGAGTCTGAACGCCGTGTAAGTCCGACTTCGATACGCTCCGGAGAAAAGAGCCTCCCAGCAGCCCTCGAGAGTGGCGAGACAGGACCGCTTCTCGGTGAACTTCGAGGGAAGTACGAGAAGATCGAGGATGTCGAACCCCGTATCCAGTCGAAGGTTGTGGATTACCTCGCGATGGGTGGCACGATCAGCTACGAGTACGACGGAGTCATCGATTCTGCGTCCAACCTCACGACGACTGATTACACACGCCTACGTGAGGAAGTGCGCGATGCGCTCTACCAGGAAGTCCCTGGGTTCGAATCCATCAAGACGATCGCCGACCTCGAACGTCTCTGCGCACTTGCCGCCCACAATCGTGGCTCGGATCCAATCCGGTATCAGGAGCTCGTCGAGCTATTCGATGTCGACCGGCGAACCATCGCCGACAGTTATCTTCCCGCGCTCGCAGACCTGTATCTCTTGACTGGTGTCACTGAGTACGACAACGCCCGCCCGCGGTCAGTCCGGTTGTACCTTCGAGATACTGGCCTCGTGACTGCACTCGCCGATGGGAACGCCGATCGCGTGCTGAGTGATTTCGACCGGGAAGCTGACCTGGCCCGTGTCGCCGGTTTCGACCACAGTATGCGGTTCGCCTATGGCGTCAATGCCGCACAGGAATCCGAGCGCGACCCATCCGTCCAGTTCTGGCGTGGGAGACAGGGTGAGGTCGATTTCGTCCTCGATATCGATGACACACCAGTGCCTGTTGTCCTCGCGTATCGACCGCCTATCGACGACTCCCTCGACGTGATTACCGAGTTCCTCGACGAATACGATGTTCCGGTGGGATTCCTCTTGACGGGCGATACCGTCTCGACTGAGGAGCCGATCACGCTTCGCGAGAATCGCGTGATCCAGCTCCCCTACTGGTTCTATCTGCTGCTCTGTTGAATTCTGGACTTAGTCTGTCGCATCGAGAATCCGCAGATCCCGCGTCAGTCTGGGTTCTATCTTGGGGCTGCGACAGTCCATGTCGAGCTGTTCGTGTTGCCAGTGACGACCATCTTTGCCGTTCCAGACACCGTATACTGTGACCTTCGGGAGCTTGATGACGCCGAACAGCACTGCAAGGTAGTACAGCAGTTCACAGGCGTCGGTCCAGGTCCCGGTCGCCTTCCGTGGCATGTCGAGTGGGAAGTCTACGTGCTGGGCAGGGACTCCAGCGTCGGTCGCCCGATCGATGAAGCCCCGGTCATTGCTCAGAAGCACCGCAGTCTTGCGACTTTCTTTGTTAAAAGCCTCGTACGCCTCGACGATAGCCTGATCCCCAGTGTCGGATTCGACAATATCGACCGACCGGTTTGTCCGAAGACGTCGATACTCGTACAGTCCCATGAATCCCTCCCGGTTGCTCCCAGCCGGCTGATTGTCTAGTCGTCCGAATTCTTCGCCGAAGGCGGCGGTGAGTTCGTGTGTGTTGTACTGCTTGTAGTGCCAGTCAAGTTCTTCCTTCACACCCGTGGCCAGCGCGTAGCCGTTCGTCGGCGCACGACCCTTCTCGTCGGATTCGCCGGTGTCGCTGTCAACATCCAGAATCTCGGGGAGTCGCCAGGGCATGACGTTCGTGTCCAATCCAAGTACGACAGGTCCATGCCCAGCCTCAAGATCGGAGTACCCATGCCGGTCGAAGAACGCGTCAATCTCGTCCCTGTTGTCGAGCTCGACGAGAGAACTCGCGACTGCGGCCCGGGTATACGTCTCGGCGTCTGGGAGATCATCGTGCGCCGCTTCCCCGTACTTTGCGGGGATCCCCTCTCGGTTCTCTTGGTAGGTGAACGACCCCTGTGTGAATCTGACGGTCACCTGTCCATCCGTCTCAAGTTCGATACGGGCCAACTCTCCGATGTCACTGGCTGGGTGCTCGACCGGAATCGAGTCGACGCCCTCATCGTACAACGCATTCAGCAGGACGGTCAATCGCCGTCGGCTGACCTCCATTACAGCACCTCGGTAAAGTCGATCAGGTCGGTCGCTGTTCGCGGAATCTCGGGATAGAACTGTCCGTAGTAGCCCCCAGCCTTCCGATGGAAGTAGTAGACGTGGTCCGCACCGAACTGGATACCCGCCTGGAAAGCGATTGCGGACATGAACTTCCGCCCTGGCGTGACGTCGATCGCTACCTCATCGTCGTCTGCTGATTGCTCCACTTGTGTTCGGTAGTAGTCCACAATACTTGTAAAATCAGTCTCGTGCGACAATTCGTGAACCGTCGTTTCAGCACCTCCACCGTACGATGTGACTACTTCAGTCATTAGCTCCGTAGATTCTTCAACGTACTCCATGACTGGCGGATTTGATAAGATGTGAATTTTGTCGGGAACGAACCCTCGGTCACAGGCTGCAGTCATTGGGTTTAGTATCCCGGGGATTGTCGGCGTTCCGCAAGTGACCCAGTATCGACTCATACCTGCTGGTCATTATACTGATACTAAGTACTGTTGGCACACGGATCGCTTTCCCGTATTTTACCCTTTGGCTGTTTCCCCAAGGCCCGGCGGTTGAATCCGGCCCCTCTTCTCTCCAAGTGTGTTTCAGGCAGAACAATAATTGAGGAAAACCAATATTGTCCAAATATGCCCGCGAGCTCAGGTGCATCCCACGGGTTTGCTACATTCGCATCGTTAATCATCGGAACCATTCTTTCGAAGTTCGTATGGGACTTTCTTCCTCCACTGGGCGAATTCGCGCTCTTTACGATCCGGAAAACATAGTCTATTACTGGAGCGTCAATCCCTGTGAACGAACAGTTTGCTGGGAGCCTCGTCGTGATGGTTGTCCTCTCGTTTCTCTGGGGAGTCGTCTATCATATTGGCCGTCATTCGTGATCTGAATCCAGATTAACGACCTTGGCAATGAGTGGGGCTATACTTTGCCAAACTCCGAAGGTGTCATAGAACGAAACTACTGTTTTCGTATAATAGCCGTTCAATCAGTCGCTGAGTAAGCTTCTCTATTTTTGTATATCGAAACCGAGAACTATATCTGGCATTCTATCGGTCCCGCCCTGTGTGTCGAAGTGTCCAGCCGTAAGATCCGGGAGGACAAATATGCGGATTTGGCCGTCGCCGCCGATAATCGTTGAATCATCGGTCTCGTACACTCGGAATTCGTTGGTGTAGGTTTCGCCGGTGTAGGGGTCATAAGTATCGATTCCGAGCCTACCCCCGGATATATCACGGACTTCTTCGGCAGCAGATTGGATCTCCTCGAAGGTGGGACGATCTTTTGATTGAGATAGACGCTCCATCCAGTTCGTATCATTGTCTCTCGCTCGTTCGAACCAACTCCAACTCATACTCGCTTTATACCTCCCAATGATAAATAGGTCTTCGCTCTTTGTGTAATGGAAATTCGGACGCAGCCTGGCATGGCTGGAGGCCAATTATAGCTATAGTACAGCACCAACTAGACTGACCAACGGCGGTCATTACTCAAGCGCGCCGAACCCCTCTTCCTGCATTAGCTCCGCGACTCGCTCCGGGTGTTCAAACGCTGCGAGTAGGGCAAATTCACGAGCATCCGTTTTCGAGATGTCTCCTGTCCCTAGTTGAGCAGCGAGTTCGTTTCGAAACTCGGCTTCTTGATTCGCAACTTTCTGTCGAACGTGGAGCTCCAGGCGCTTGTCACGTTCATCCCCCACGTTGTTCCGCCGGATGAAGTATGGATACTCAGGCTGTTGACCTCCGCTGGCATCGGAGTCTTCAGTAGTTGAATCGCGAGAATTAGTAGGAGGACGTTCCTGTTCTATTGAGGGGGTATCTGCGATTACAGGTGATTCCTGGTCTCTCTGGTCAGCTCCTTCTTCAGCAACTGACTCGACATTCAGCTCTTCCTCGTCTTTTCCTGGCTTCTCGTCGCTCTCATCGCCCCCGAAATCGAGGTTCCCTGAACCGGATTTGAAATTGTTCATGCGGTAGTCGCCTCCGTTCCCTCGTCAGCTTGCAGATCGATGGTCCGCGTCTCGTAATCCTCGATGTTCAACTCAAGCACCGGGTCGACCTCAGCATCGAACGTTTCCGTCGCGATGAACCAGGCGAGTTCGTAGAGACTCTGGAGCGTATCGATTTCTCTATCCCGTACCCGTCGCTGTCCGGGCTCGCTTACCATCCCACCATCTCGTTCGAAGGTCTTCCACCGTTCCTCGACGACCTTGAACGCAGATCCTCTGGCTTCCCACATAGCGTCCATGAGGCTCTCGCGGTTTCCGATCGTGACTGGCGTATCGAAAGCCTCCGTGTTTTCGAACTGTTGCTGGTACTGTTGATGCGCGTTCGTCTGCCCAACACCAGAGGGGACAACGCAAGAGAGCCCAATCTCGATTTCGAGCTGAGTGCTCATGTTCCCGACGAGTTCCTCGAGTCCCTCCAGACTCAGGTTACCCTTGCCTGCAGGCTTGACTGGTGCCACGAGCGTTCTGAGCGCGTATATCGCGTTGTAGAGGAGATCTTCCGCACGTGCGTTCGGGTCGATGAGTACCGCGTCGTACTGCTCCTGCAACTTCTGCTTCTCCCAGAGGAGATCGTAAAGCAGCTCGAAGCGGGGATATTCCTCCCGACTCATGTTTTTCATCCCCGTCTCGTACGAGATTTTCTGCTCCAGATTCGAGGTGAAATCCCCGAGCATATCGTGGCTCGGGATGATGTCGACACCCTCATCCGTCGTCTCTATGAGGTCGTCGAACTCCCCGTCCGGCATGTCGAGGATGTGCTTTACCAGATTGTCCGCCTCTGGGTCGCTCCGTTTCTCACCAGCGTCGAATAGGCTCGTCAGGTTCCCTTCCTGTGGGTCCAGATCTAAAACGAGTGTGTTCTGACCCATCCGTTCCAGCGCGACGGCGAGGTTGGCCGTCATCGTGGTTTTGTAGGTTCCGCCCGATTCTGAGTAGACCACGGCCGTTATCATACGTCACTCGTTTTGGCTGCTGTATCATAAATCTGTGTCAGACAATACAGCAGAATGTCTGTAACAAGTATCTGTAGTAGATGTCTGTATATGATGTTCTGTATGGTTATCTGTCTTGGGTGCCTGACCATACTGCCCAGAATAGTGGTTACGGGCACCTGTCTTGGATATCTATTACAGATATCTGTAACTGGCTTCAGTAGCGGATGGATGTATTGCCGACATCTCCGGTGGGTGGCCCTATCCAGTTATTACAGATGTTTGGTACAGATATCTATGACAGATAGCTGCAGCAGAGAGCCGGTCGTAGTACACGGTACAGCATCTCTGTGTCGAACTGCGTGCTACTCAGAATCAACCAGCAGTAGAAGCTCAAATTAACCTACAGAATAATATTGTTGGTTAAGAGCGTGCCAAATTGTTCTTGGGAAATCCAGCTGGCAATCGGGATGTAGCTCACTCAATCTCGAGGTGACGTAGCGCCAGCTGTGTCCAGGGCTGTCCGTTTTTCTTGCAGAAGAGTGTGGCATACGGACACGGGATGGAATCGGTGTTGGGGTACGTAACTCCGGCTGAGACATGGCCTCTATCCGCGTCTATATCCATGGCAGGCCGTTCGAACACCGTGGTTTCTGTGTCTATGGCCGTTCGCTTTTCTCAGAAATCGACATACGCCCGCGCCGGAACAGAAGATGAGACCGGCCTTCTCAATGCATACGGTTCTCGGACTGGTTTGTGGCTATGGACAAGGTGATCCTTCGACATTTTCGTCGATTTTACTTCTAATCACAGAAAGCCGGGAAGCTACCCATTCCAAGGCGACCAGTACATCGCGCTGACGTTGACATTAAAGTCGTAAACGTGCTAATACTGGTCTAACCGCCAAAATGCTCTCTACTCACTCCACGTGAGCTGGCCAACGGTTGGAAACTCAACCTTCGCTGTTTGGGGTGGGTTGTAGTATCGGGACTTGATATCGTAGTATCCGAATTCCGGAGGGATACGAGCGCACGCCTTTGCCAGATTTTCGTCCGCTGTGTGAGTGATCACACGGATTCGAGCATTCGCATCGAACAATCGAACTGCCAACGCGACCACCGCCGCGTCCTGCCAGTTGTTCGTCTCTGGATACTTGCTCTGCTGGTTGAGAAACTCATCTGCAACGAACCGTGCTTTCTCAACCGGTCCAGCACTACTCTCGAATCCCGCTGTACGATCACCTGGTAGCGGTGTGGCTACCCGAAGCCACCCTTCTTCGATAGCCGTATCGAGGTATGGATTCGTCGGTGAGTCGGCACTCCCGGTATCCGCCAGCTCGTGGTAGACCGCTGCTGGCACCCAAACTTCAGTTCCAGCTTCCTCTACGGCACTCTTGAGCGATTGTAGGTGTGGACTGGGGTGCTTCCCCAAGTTCCGAAACATCACCGTGTCCGCAATGTTCGCAGTATACATCCTCGCTCGGTTCACTTATCGGCGTATTCCTCGAGGAGATCGCCCCCCTCCGCATCGAACTCATCCGGTGTGTACGTCGTCGGGGTCGAATCGTCATCACCGAGGTCGAGAACCGAATAGAGCGCTTCGACGAGATCATACGTAGTTCCAGGAGAGAGATCTGTGAGGCTCGCGATTTGCCGGATTGTGACCTCGCCCTCACTGTGTGCGTTCACGAGATCGTATGCGAGCGCGAACGTGACGATGCCGTAGTCTTCGAGGACTCGTTCGATCGCTGGGTACTCGTTTTTCTGGGCGATTACCTCGATGATTTTGGGAGTGATCGAGACTTCCGTCTCACGGACCGTCAACGTTAGCTCGAACTCCTGAGCGGTGTATACGGCAGTCCCGGTCTCGTCGCCAACCTTGCTGATCAGGCCCGCCTGCTCCAGTTTATGCAAGTAGTCGTACACCGTCTTTTTGGAGACGGTCGTTGTTTCGACGAGTTCGGGACCTGTTGCAGTCTCTGCCTGTCTAATCGATGTATAGAGGTCCGCGAGGGACGGGTTCTCAAGTAATTCTGCGAACGTCGGAATTCCAGTGATGGTTCCTGGAGTGTCCCCCGCGTTTCGCACGTGTTCTGTATCGTAACTCATCTTGTGTAGAGTTACGAAACTGGAAACCATAAATGTTTGCCACGGAACCGGGTCACTGTAGTGTTTACAAACGGGCCCGACCGCAGAGGATAGCTTTGTTACGTGCCTTAATTACACACTACTCTCGCCCACAACGCCCATTAAGTAGAGACGCGAACTTATCACTGGTATCTCTGTCAATTTACGTCGTATAGCAGCGCAATGCTGAATACAGACACATAGCGACCCCTGAATATTATCATTTCAAGAATAGTTAGGATGGGGGAGAGTCGATACAACAGTATTGTTTTCCCATCTCTTGTACAAACCCGACTAATGACGGCGCAGGACTCCACGCAGACTGAAGACCGAAAAGACGACCACCTTCAAATCGTCCAAGAGCGGGACGTCGAAACGACAGGCACGGGCTTCGACGACGTCCACCTCGTCCACAACGCGCTTCCGGAACTCGATTACGACGCGATCGACCCCTCCATCGACTTCCTGGGTCACGACCTCTCTGCCCCAATCTTCATCGAGAGCATGACTGGCGGGCACCACAACACGACGGAGATCAATCGGGCGCTGGCCCGGGCCGCCAGCGAAACCGGTATCGCCATGGGTCTCGGTAGCCAGCGAGCAGGCCTCGAACTCGACGACGAACGCGTCCTCGAATCGTACACCGTCGTCCGCGATGCCGCACCCGATGCGTTCATCTACGGGAACCTCGGCGCTGCACAGCTCCGAGAGTACGACATCGAAATGGTCGAGCAGGCAGTCGAGATGATCGACGCCGACGCGCTCGCGGTCCACCTGAACTTCCTCCAGGAAGCCACCCAACCAGAAGGCGACGTCGATGGCCGGAACTGTGTAGCTGCGATCGAACGAGTGTCCGAGGCACTCTCGGTGCCGATTATCGTCAAGGAAACGGGCAACGGCATCTCCGGGGAGACTGCCCGAGAGCTAACTGCGGCAGGCGTTGACGCTCTCGACGTCGCTGGCAAAGGCGGAACGACGTGGTCCGGGATCGAAGCCTATCGCGCAGCAGCCGCGAACGCGCCGCGACAGAAACAAATCGGCACCCTGTTCCGAGAATGGGGCATTCCAACCGCTGCAAGCACGATCGAGTGTGTTGCCGAACACGACTGCGTCATTGCGAGTGGTGGTGTCCGAACGGGATTGGACGTGGCAAAAGCGATTGCCCTGGGTGCCCGCGCCGGCGGGTTGGCGAAACCATTCCTGAAACCAGCTACAGACGGGCCAGACGCTGTCATCGAACGCGTCGGGGACCTGATCGCCGAGCTGCGAACAGCGATGTTCGTCACCGGCTCGGGGTCGATCGACGAGCTCCAGCAGGTGGAGTACGTGTTGCACGGAAAGACGCGCGAGTACGTGGAACAACGAACCAGTAGCGAGTAGTCCCGGATTCCCCAGTCTCAGCAGGACGGATAGAACAACAGCGGGAAAGAGAGAGCCGACTCCGATATCTGTCCAACCTGTACTTACCGAACTACGCACCACAACGAGGCGGGTTCTCACCAGCGAATTCGTCGTGAAATAACCGTTCAGTAGGTGTGCGAATGTACCGGGTATACGGAAGCAAGAACACCAGAATTTGGTTGTCAGGAACGAAGGTAGTCCCCGAGGAAATTTGAGAGATTGTACACAGTGTAAAGACCGTACCCGATTACGAGGACGGCGACAACAAGGAGAAGTGCCCAGCTCAGGTCCATGTGTCACAGAAGAATTTCTTGTAGAATAAGATTTGTCCCCTGTGACACAACGAATTTTCACTAACCGATATACTGTTCCTCTACATCTAACGATTAGCTGCATCACCCCCTGCTCGCGATTGAGGAATCCAGCAGAGCCACAGAACTCTCTATACTGGTCGGTTGGACGAACTCTTGAGCGTCTCCGGGCTATTCTTCTGTAGTGGTCGCGACTCGCGAGTCTCGGCGCAGCGTCTTTCGACGAATCGCACACCAACATATCGAGTGGCCCGCATATGACTCGACACCGCTGTACGATCGCTCCTCACTCGGTGGGTTAGAATCGGACGTTCGAGTCGTCTCGAGTGTCTGGTTCACGCACCCAAATCATAACTCACTCGAACAGTGCGTCTGCGAACTTCCGCTGGCCTACTTCCGCTTCGAGGCCCACGACTGCTACGGAAGGTCAACACGCTACGAGATGGACACCCTCTTTCGCATGTTCTTGCTGAAAGAACTCCACGGATGGCAGCACGAAACATCTCTCGTCGAGTACCTCGATAGCCACCCCGAACTTTGTGAACGCCTCGAGTTGGAGACGGTGCCCGATCAATCGACATTGTGGCGCGGCTGGAACGAGCGCTTCACGCGCGATTTCCGTGAGACGATCCAGGAAGCGGCTCGAACAATCCTGATCAAAGCGCAGAACGCGGGTGTCGCTGTACCACGCGACCCAGAACGAAACCTCCCGGATCAAGGCGACGACGCAGACGAATCTGTCCCAAACGATCAGGCCATCCTCGACAAGGCTGAGAGGGTCACCGACCACATCAGTCGCGTCGTATACCCCGCGTTCTCGCTCGATCGTGGTGAGGGCTGTGAGATTCCTGAGAACGCCTACTGGGGCTTACAGACCTATCTGGGCCTGCGTGAGAACCTAGCGGCTAACGAGGGCGCTCGCAGTTTCATCCACGAGTCGACGCGTGATCGAACGCCACTCGGGCACGGTCATCGCGACCAGATTCGTGACCTCCCCATCAATCAGATTCGCGAGATGTACCGACAGGCACTCCGTCAGCTCATCAACGAGCTCGCGGGGACAGAGGAGTTCTTTCGAGCTGGAATCGTCGCGATCGACATCACCGAGGACGACCCCTTTACCGGCGACCGTACCGGCCACGAGGACGAGATAATCGGAACGAAGGAGAAGAATGACGAATACGCCTACCAGTGGGCGACAGTCCAGCTGGTCGGCAACGCTGTTCCACTCGTGCTTGATGCCCACCCAGTTCGACGAGGCGAGTCACGCAAGGAGATCGTCAAGGACCTGCTCGACTCCGCTGAGGACCTCGTTCACGTCGATAACGTGCTGATGGATCGGGAGTTCGACAGCCAGCACATTCTAGAGATGATCAGCCAGCGTGGACTGTCCTACGTCGTGCCGAAACGGATGCAAACGAGTGAGAAAGCTCAGGCCAAACGACTCCTCCAACGCGATCAAGACCGGTACGAGACCGACCGCAAGCTCCATCTTGGCAAGAACGAGTGGCACGAGACGACGCTGATCTATCGCCGGAAAGAAGACTCTGAGCACGACGACCATCGACAGTACTCGGTGTTCATGTCCAACCGGGGTGGTGGTTTTCTCAGTGAGTACGGCTACCGGTGGGAGATTGAGAGTGGCTATCGGTCGATCAAACGATTCATGGCTGCGACGACGTCGACGGATTTCGGGCTCCGATTCTTCTACTTCGCGTTTGCGTGTCTGTTGTACTCGATTTGGCGAGCAGTCGATTTACTTGTCCAAGTCGAGTTGACTGGTGAGTACGAACACGCGCCGATTGTGACGGCCGACAATACGCTCACGCTGCTGAAGAAGGAGACTGGAATCGGATAAGGAGGTACTCTGTCGGGGCCAGTGCGGATTTCTGAGTGGCAACGCTGTCAGGAATTTCGAAAATCCACCGATTTAGTTGGGAGTGCGATAGGAAGAGACGATTGAGAGGAGATTCGAAGCCGAACTAGTCACTGATTCGTCCGAGACTGCGCATCACAGCCTCGCTAAACCCCCTGTAGTCTCAACTTCAAATACCCGAGATTTCGTATAGCGTTATGAAGTTTATAACTGCGGATATTGCGGTTAGAGGGCCTCTTGATGCTGAAATATGGAGAATGGCCCATATACTGTTTGGTTGTGATTACACGAATAATCACGACCACTTTGAAGTGCCCCGCCGTCGTCGGTGAAGCACGAATGCTGCAATCGGCTCAGGAAGACGCTTCCCCCAGGGTAGAGCCGCCAAGAACAGGGTTCGAGATTTCTTTGACTCTCCTCAGCCGAGGTCGTGGCTATTGCGAAGGACAAGATCGATATAGAACCAATGATCTCCATATATATCGGACAGTGGGTGAACCATAGTGTATGACTGAAGATGAACCGAAATCCGAGAGCCTCATGGACCGCCAGACCACGGGCGAAGACCGCGTGCGGATGTTCGCCCGCCAACTATCGGAGCCACGGACGGCGAACTGGATCGCGTCGAACGCGGGCTGGTCACACGGTCCGACCAAGCGCGTCCTCGAACGGCTCGTCGACGACGGCATCCTCCACCGTGACGACACCGGGGCCCACACGACATACTTCCCCGATTATCGTCGTCAAGCGATTACAGAGGCCATACGCCTTCGGGACAGCGACCACACCGTCGAAGACCTCACCGAACGGCTCACCGAGATGAACGCTCAAATCCGAGGATGGAAGGACGAGTTCGATGTCGAATCGCCGAACCAGCTTCGCGGAACGGTCGCTGACCAAGTACTCGACGTCACTGAAGAGGACCGTCGCCGAGAGATTGCGCGTGAGTGGGAACAACTCCAGCGGCGAATCGAAATTGTGGGGTTTGCCATCCGGGAGTGGGATTTTCTAGCCCCAGCGACCGAGCATAGTGAGGGCCAGAGTTGACGCATCTCGTTCTCCGCACACCCGTTGCTGGCAGATGTATATTTAGGCTGTTTTCGACTCACGTATAATGTTTATATAGTTGTGGTCCGTGATACGGCACATGAACCGCGAGACGGATAGTACGAATTCGTCTGGGGCAGCTATTTCTCTTTCAATACCCCCTTCAGATCCGACTTTATTCAAACACAAGGCGACGAGCGACGTCCTTCTCTTTTTAACAAATCACCGATTCAGTGACTTCTCACTGCGAGAACTCGCGACACAGATTGGTCACTCACACCAGTCCGTCCGGCGGGCAGTAAACGTTCTCAGCGCGAACGATCTGGTCGTCGAATCGCCCGAAAGCAACCAGCGACTCGTCAAGATCAACAGACAGCGCTTGTCTATCCCAGACGATCCGATCCTCCGGATTCCCCAACCTGAGTATCAGCAACCGGTCAAAGCGGCGGTTACGAAGCTCCGTGAGAACATCAACGACGTCGTGGGCATCATCCTCTATGGGAGTGTAGCTCGGGGCGAGGCTGACCGACGGAGCGATATCGATCTCTGGGTGCTAACCCGGTCTGGGCGGGCGGAAAGCCAACGTGAAGCGAACGCCATTGCCCGTGACCTCGAAGACACGGAGTTCGATGGTGACCGATATGCCTACGATATCGATGTCGAGGCCGTTCAGGCGATCCCGGCGTACACCGAAGACATCCGAGAGATCATCGTTTCGGGGATTCCGGTCTACAAGACGAGTGACTTCCAAACCGTCGAGAACCTCCTCCTGGAGGAAGGAGCCACTGATGAGTAACGGCTCGGACCCGACTGCTGTGCTCACAGCACTCGACCGCGCACAGGATGCCTTCGAGATGGTCGGACGCGGTCGAACGGCGTTCGAGGACGGGATTAGTGCCGATGAGGACTGGAAGACCCAGCTGACGAAAGCGTGCCGCCTACTCGAGGTCGTTGACACGCTTCAGTCACAGGATGGGTACTACACGGCCGTCATCGAGGTCTGTTTCGGCGCAATTGAACGGTCGATCGAGGCGTACGCGCTTGCGATGACGAACGATACGCTTCAGGACTTTCAGGACCACCAGTTCAGCTACGAGCGTGCCCACCAGATCGGGCTGTTTGAGCGGGAGACTGCAGAGGCGATGAAGGACCTCTACAGCGAGAACCGGACAGAGAGTTATTACGGCGGGGGGCGTCCAACCGAAGAGCAGGCGGAAGCAATGACTGATCTCGCCAGCGCTGTTCATCAGTTCGCAGTAAGCCAGATCCGGGAAGGCGGCGTCTGTCTGTGTGACTGACTACGTTTCAACACTTCAAGAGAGTATGGACCGGAATACACCGACGGAACGGGCCCCGAGGACTTCACTTTCCGAGTCGTTCGAGCGCTACCTCCAGGACAAGGGGAAAGGCCGCGGTGGCGACGGCGGGAACTATCGACGGAACGCCGCTCGCGAACTCGAGCGGTTTGCCGAGTGGGCCGCCGGCGACCGCGGCGACGACGAGTGGACCGGGATCGTCCCCGACGACGTCGACAGGGAGCCGACCTTCGACGATCTCGATGAACGCGTCTTCCGGGAGTATGCCCGGCATCTCAGTGGAGATCGGGGGCTCAAACAGAACACGGTACAAACCTATTACCGCTATATCTCTGCGTGGTGTGGCTGGTGCGTTAACGAGGGCTATCTTGAGGCTCATTACGCTCAGCGGGCAAGTGCGATGGCACCCCTCCCTGAAGACGACGGCCGCAAGCCCGGCGACCAGCAGGCCTGGACGTCCGAACAGCGTCACGCCCTCACCCGCCACGTCGACGAACGGGCCCGCGACGCCGTCGAGGCGTACACGACACTCCCGGAGGATACTGGCCCCCTCGACAAGCAGCGAGCACGCTACGCGGCGCTGAAGGCGGCTCGTGACCGGGCTCTGGTGTTCGTCCTCGCCTACACTGCCGTTCGAGTCGGGGAACTCCTCCGGGACCCGAACGACCCGCGCCGGCGCGGCGTTCGCTGGGAGGACCTCTCCCCCGACGACGGGAGTATGGACGTCTACCGGAAGAAACAGCAGTGGGACGCCGCGAGTCTCCCCGAACCGGTAATCTCTCCGCTGCGAAGCTATCGTCAGCTGATGGCCCCACCGACGGAGCGGTGGCCGGTGTTTCCGACGTTCGACCAACGGACGCTCGCGGAGCTCGTCCGGGAAGAGCTCGCCGACCGAGGGGAACGCCCAGAGGCAATTGCTGAGGGGCGTGATGAGTACGCTCGCGACCTCCTGCTGGCGCTCGATGAGGATATCCGGCCGCCGTCAATCACGACGGACGGCGCACGGTCGATTCTCCAACGACTCTCGGAGGCCGCCGAAATCGACATCGCCCATCCGAAACACGATTATCTTGCTCCACACGGTGGTCGACGTGGGATGGGGGAGGTACTTGTTCGAGCGTTCGGGTATACGGTCGCGGCTCGGTACTTAGATAACTCTGAGGAGATGGTGAGAGAGCGGTACTCCCATATTGAAGCCGGGGAGCTAGGGGACGTGGCGACAGAAGCTCTCACTGAGGTTGATGGTGATCTACATTGAGTGCGTACTACTCGCTACGATTGGTCTTTCCAGTCAGAAACTGATTCGGTACACCAGACGCTTGTAGGCCCTCTCACAATAGTGAGGCATGTCTCCGGCACAAGAACTCGAGGAACTCCTCGCTGACGGCGAGGAACTCACCATCGTCTGTCACAACAATCCAGATCCGGACTGCCTCGCGAGCGCCTTTGCCCTAGGCCGGATCGCTATGGCGGCCGGCATCGACGAACATCACATTCTGTACAGCGGTGATATCTCCCATCAGCAGAATCGGGCCTTCGTCAATCTCCTCGATATTGATCTGCAGTCTTTCGAGCCCGGAGCCGTCCAGAATCGCCCCGAGGGGTCACTGCTCGCGTTCGTCGATCACGCAGTTCCGGGTGCGAATAATAGAGTCCCAGAAGGGACTCCGGTCGACATCGTGATCGACCATCATCCGAATGAGGGGATCGAGGCACGGTTTATTGATCACCGCGAACAGGTTCAGTACCTCACAAAGCATCGCCAGTTAGCCTGACCTGAGACACCTGTTCTGTTGGGATGAGTCGTCGCTACTGGTCAAGCAACGCTGATCGAAGAGGGAATTGTCGCTGTCGGCGGCGGTCAGCCGCCGACGCGACAGCGTTGCCACTCGTGAAGGGAGCTTGCTCGATCAGTGACTACCGGTAGAACCGGTCGTCAGGCGGCCGGTTCGCGGGGACGGCCCGACGCACCGCGAGGGCCGTCCACGCAGCCCGCCGAACCATATTCACGAACTCCTTGTACGGCCACCACCAGAGGCGACGCCCGCCTCGGCGAGGCGTCGCCACGTATTCGTAGTGCAGATACCGCCACGTGTTCTGCAACAGCAGGCTCACCACGACGTACAGCAGTCTCACCGTTGCGTCTCGCGTCGTTGTCGTCGCTATCGCTTGCTCGGACAAGCGATAGCTCGACTCGATACCGAAGCGTTTCGAGTAGTGGTATCGAGCGTCGCGTGGACTCTCGATGAACGGCGCGTCAGCGGCGTAGCCGTGACGCGCCACGCCGTGGTCGTCGTACTTCCCGTTCAGGTACGTGCAGTCGATGTAGACGGGAAACTCGACGGTCCAGCTGTGACCGTCGAGTTTCCCTGTCAGATCGTGTTGGACGACGCGACTCCACCCTTCCGAGAGTTCCTGCTGAATCGCTTCACCCCACCGGATGATAGGGACCACGTAGGCGTAGTTGTGCGCTTGGAGCAGCGTCAGGCACTTGCTGTCGTAGAACCCGCGATCGAGGTAGACGGCCTTGACTTCGGTGTCAAGGCCGTCGAGCACTCCAAGAAACTCGGCGAGAACGCTGCTGGCGGTGTCGCCGTCTTCGAGACGGCGCACCGCCAAGGTGTAGCGTTTGTTCCTCACGCGTGCGTAGAGTGTCGCATACGCGTGGAACGCGGTGGTACCTCGCTTCGCTTCCGAGTGGTAGAGAGAGTCTGTGTCGTCTTCGTCACCGTAGTAGGGCCGCAGGTGGAGGTCTGCGCAGACCTCCACCTGCTCGGGGAGTAGTTCGACGATGTCTCGGCGAAGAAGCGTGTTAGCGACTTGTTCGAGCCGTTCGGGCTCGAACTTCGTCCGGAGGTGGTAGAGAACCGTGTTTGCCGATGGCGAGTCTTCGCTGGAGTTGCACAGCGTCGAGATTGAGGTCCCGTCGGCGGTTGCGCCGACGAGGACCTCGTAAATGTCCTTAGCATCGGTTTCAGCGTTGTTGGCAAGGTTCAGAGAGACTTCCTCGTCAAGTCGATTGACGAGGAAGTTAAGGAGCTGGTCTTCGTGGATTTCACTGTCTGCTTGCTGCTGTTTGCTAGGCACATTCGCAGCAAGCAGACGTTCTAACTAACCGGCTTTGTGAGGTACTGGGTCTTGGTTGACGGGGCCGTGTTCTTCACATCCACTCACATCGATGGGGTTGGTGTTCTTGGTGACGTGTCCGCACAGGATAATTAGCCAAAGGTGCTTTCTGACCACTGCTTGTGAGAATATGGGCGAAGTGGTCTCAAACCGCCGACTATGGGTTATGACAATCTGATCGTACGGCGCTAGTCACTGCTCGAGGTCGTCCTCGTTAGCACGTCGGAGGAGATAGACGGCTCCAGTCAGACCTGCCACCACACTTCCGACACCAAAGCCGGGGATGCTCCCACCATCGTCTTCGTCTGACTCACTACCGGTCGGTTCCTCAGTCGTTTGCCCAGCTGTCGGTCCAGCAGGTTGCTGATCTGTGGCGAATACGTACGCTGATCCCGCCTGAAAATCGCTCGGAAACCCGTCCCCGTTAGCCCCGATGACCGTCGTCGTTCCGTCCCCTGATACTCCCAGGGTTATCCCGAAACTATCGGCATTATCGCCGTCGTCAAGCATCAATTTCTCCTGTTGGGACCAATCGCCATCGGAGCCATCGAACACGTACGCCGAGCCTGCATTCTCGCCATTCGGGTTCTCATCAGTAAAGGCTCCCACGATAAGGGTCATGCCATCACTGGAGACTGCCAGCGCTCTGCCGAAGGAATCCTTCGGGTCGCCGTCGTCGGGTGCCAGTTTCGCCTGCTGTGTCCAGTCACCATTGTCTCGGTCGAACACGTACGCTGAGCCCGCGCCCTCCCCGTTCGGGTCCTCGTCTCCGTTTGCTCCGAAGAAAGCGATTGTCCCGTCCCTGGAGATCGCGACCGGGCCGCCGAAGCCATCCCCCTCGTCACCGTCTGGAGCGGTCAGTTTCGTCTGCTGGGCCCATTCGTCACCAGCCGCTTCGAACACGTATGCCGAGCCTTTCGCTTCACCGTTCGGACCGTCGTCGCCGGCGGCCCCGAGGATTGCAGTCATCCCACCGCCAGACAGTGCTACCGACCCGCCGAAATAATCCTCCTCAGCGCCGTCGTCTGATGCCAATTTCGTCTGCTGGGTCCACTCGCCACTGGCCTGTTCGAACACATACGCAGACCCGCCATACTCGCCATTTGGTTCGGTATCACTCGGTGCTCCGATGATGACAGTTGCCCCGTCGTCCGATACCGCTATCGAAGCACCAAAGGCGTCATTCTCGTCACCGTCGTCGGGTGCCAGTTTCGCCTGCTGACTCCACTCCTCACCGGTTGCGTTGTACACATACGCTGACCCAGTGTTGTCGCCGTTCGGACCATCATCCAGATAGGCCCCAATGACCGCAGTCGTTCCGTCCCTCGAAATCGACACTGACCCGCCAAATCTTCCCCCTTCGTTGCCGTCATCGGGTGCCAATTTCGTCTGTTGAGACCACTCCTCACCAGTCCGCTCGAACACGTACGCAGAGCCTCCATCTTCACCGTTCGGACTGTCGTCTCCTGGTGCCCCAATGATCGCGGTTGTCCCATCCCTCGAGACGGCCACCCCGGAGCCGAAGTAATCGCTCTCGTCGCGGTCGTTAGCGACCAGTTCCGCCTGCTGAGACCAATCATCTGCACGACTGGATTTACTGGCTCCGACAGTAGCCGGTGCACCGCTGGATGTGACTGCGTGACTCCTGGATCGTTCGGCAGCCACAGAAGTCCTGCCCCCAATCGTCAGCCCAACCGTTCCACTAATCAACCGCAATACGTCTCTTCGGCTCTGTCGAAAATTGGACCTGTCAACCATATGTTGACGCGCACGTCGGGTCGGTAAATGCTTTCTCCATCCGTCTTTAGTTAAGCCTCACACCTCGGTTGTGTAGCGGTAGCGAGCGTCTCTTGTAAGATTGGTCGTCGCTTGTGGATCTTTTGAGCGTCTTCGATCAGCCGGTCGAGCAGCGGCGGTGGTGA
>NZ_JANJYH010000015.1 GCF_024609245.1 Haloarchaeobius sp. FL176 | reverse complement strand
ACGGGATGGGCTCCGCGACGGAGCCCATCCCTGTGGATCATCACGAACCTCCGCTGCCAGCTCATACAGCCCGATTTGTGCGCCTCCTATGAGATGGTGGCGAAATCAGCTCGGGCTAAACACATACAAAACATGAAGCCACGGCTCCGGAGTGGCGAGCAGGCGACAATCACCGCACGCCCCAGGGGTTGCCGCGCACCCGCCTCGTCCACCGGGGCGACCGTCGTCAGGTCACGCCACGTCTGGCCCCGTCCTCGGGGATAAATCGTGTGACGGAACCACGCCGAAAATCACCCGCATGCGAGGGTCTGCCGGGCAAGGAACAGTTACTTACCGCCAGCGGGGCCTAGAACCTCCAATGAGTCAGCAGGAGGGCGAGGAGTCCGACCGCAAGAAGTACGAGTTCCGGAAGGTGATCGAGGAACTCGACGACTACGAGGGGTCGGGTACGCAACTCGTCACCATCTACGTCCCCGAAGACAGACGAATCAGCGACGTGGTGGCCCACGTCACACAGGAGCACAGTGAGGCGTCCAACATCAAGTCCAAGCAGACACGGACGAACGTCCAGGACGCACTCACCAGCATCAAGGACCGGCTCCGGTACTACGACAATCCCCCGGAGAACGGCATGGTGCTTTTCTCCGGCGCGGTGAACTCCGGCGGCGGCCAGACCGATATGGTGACGAAGGTACTGGAGTCTCCGCCCCAGTCCGTCGAGTCGTTCCGTTACCACTGCGACTCGGCGTTCCTCACCGAGCCCCTGGAGCACATGCTCGCGGACAAGGGCCTGTACGGCCTCATCGTGCTCGACCGGCGCGAGGCCAACGTCGGCTGGCTCCGGGGCAAGCGCGTCGAGCCTGTGAAGTCAGCGTCCTCGCTGGTTCCGGGCAAGCAGCGCAAGGGTGGCCAGTCCGCCCAGCGTTTCGCCCGCCTGCGCCTCGAGGCAATCGACAACTTCTACCAGGAGGTCGCGGAGATGGCAAACGACCTGTTCGTCCCCGAGCGCCACGACCTCCAGGGCGTGCTCGTCGGCGGCCCCTCCCCGACGAAGGACGAATTCCTCGACGGCGACTACCTCCACCACGAGCTCCAGGACAAGGTGCTCGGCAAGTTCGACGTCGCCTACACCGACGAGTCCGGCCTCTACGACCTCGTCGACTCGGCCGAGGACGTGCTCGCCGACGCGGAGATCATGGAGGACAAGGAGCTCATGCAGGACTTCTTCAAGCAGCTCCACGACGGCAACAAGGCCACCTACGGCTTCGAGCCGACCCGCGAGAACCTCATCATGGGGTCGGTCGAGACGCTGCTCATCTCCGAGGACCTCCGCAAGGACGCCGTCGTCTACGACTGTCCCGATGGTACCGAGGAGTACGAGCTCGTCGACGCCCGGAAGAACACGCCGACCCACACCTGCGAGGACGGCACCGAGGCCGAGGTCCAGAAGCGCGAGGACGCCATCGAGTTCCTCATGAACATCGCCGACCAGCGCGGCACCGAGACGAAGTTCATCTCCACCGACTTCGAGAAGGGCGACCAGCTCTACAACGCCTTCGGCGGCATCGCGGGTCTGCTGCGGTACTCTACTGGCGTCTAAATCTCTGCAGAAGACATTTACCGAGACTGGCCGTCGGCGGCGACATGAAACGGCGCTCCGTGATTGCTTCTGGTGCTTCTTTCCTGTCAGTCGTTGGACTATCCGGGTGTTTGCTCTGGAACACCGGTGGCACGTCGAAAATCCAGCTCGAATCCCAGCCGATGACCCGGTCGGAAGTCTGCTCGTGGCCGTTGCGAGCGGTCGAGAACGTCGACAGGAGCGACGTCGAACCCGTCGAAGAAGCAATCGAGACCGGAAACGCGACCGGTGACTACGCCGACGAAGAGGCCCTGTTCGTCAGCAACGGGGCGGACTACTTCTACATCGACATCACGCTCACCGGGGACGACGAGGCGGAGTACAGCGTCGAACACGCTTTCGACACGCGGAAGCAGTTCTGCGAGTTCACCGTCGGGCAACTCGTCCACTCCGTCGACCCGGTGTCGGTCGATATCGAGGTTCTGGAGACGCTACGGACGGCCATTCGGGATGGGACGTTCGAGTCGGCGCCACCGAGTGATGCCGCCGAGGCGACCGTCGATTACCTCCGGGACACCGTCAGGACGCTGTTCGAAGACGAGTTCTTCGTCGAGCTCGACGACCAGTACTACCACATCCACTACCACTGGGAATCGGGCGAGTGACCACCCACCAACTGTAAGTCCGTCCACACCAACCCTGTTGACTGAATGGTCGACGACCTGGCACGGACGCTGCACCGGCGCAGCGACCTGCTCGCGTTGCTGGTCGAGGAACCGCGCTCCAAACGCGAGATGGAAGACCACGTCGACGCCTCCCGCTCCACCATCGACCGGGGCGTACGCGACCTCGAAGCGGTCGGACTGGTCGAGCGGACGAACGGCGGCTACGCGGCGACCGTCTCGGGGCGACTCGCTGCCGAGTCCCGCGCCGCACACGTCACCGAACTCGACGGGGTCGACCGCGCCGGACCGCTGCTCGACCTGCTGGACGACGGTAGCGAACTCGGACGCGAGATGCTCACCGGCGTCGAGGTCGAGCGGGCCGAACCGCCGTCGCCGGCCGCACCGCTGGAACGGCTGAAAGAGGTCATCCGCCGATCGGACCGGTATCTGGGGATGTCCGCGATGGACACCGGCACGGGATTCGGGCAGTTCTTCCACGACCAGGTGGTCGAGGAGGGACTGGACCTCTCGTTCGTGTTCACCCGCGAGATGGCGGACCACCTCACGTCGAACCTCGGCAGTAAAATACCCCCTATGAGGCAGGCCGGCTTCGAGATGTGCGTGGTCGACCACCTCCCGTTCGGTCTCGGCGTAGGCCTCGGCGACGACTGGACCGTGGCCGTGGTGCTCGTCTACGGCCCGTCGGCCCGGCTCGCCGGCATCCTGTTCAACGAGAACCCGGCCGCTGTCGAGTGGGCGACCGAGCTGTTCGACAGGTACAGCATGCGTGCCGAGACTGTTCCCCCGTAGTCCGTCGACGACCTGCCCTGTCTGACGCCGCATCGCGCGGCAGTCAGTGCTATGACGAGTGCCGAAGTAGCGTTACCTCCCGACGAGGTGGCTCACCCGGCGAGTCCTACTATAAAAAACTTCGTCAACCCATGAGCTGCTCGAGTTGACTCCGGCGACGTCCGATGGCGACCGCCGGCTGCAGGCTGGCGTCCGCCTGCAGCTCCTCGAGGACGAGCATCGGGTCCACCCCCCGGTCCTCGACGTGCTCGAGCAGCGTCTCTATCTTCGAGCGGTTCAGCGCGAGCGAGGAGAGCAGGCCGACGACGAGCGCCATCTCCACAGCGGCCTCCTCGTCGACCTCGAACGCCTCACTGACCTCGGACAGGTCAGCGTCCTCGTCGGGCGACTCGACCGCGAAGACGTTCAGACAGGACGTGCAGATGGCCGCCGCAGAACCGTTCCCCGGTGCGTACTCCGAGACGTCGTCCGGGACGGCGAACGCGACGGTGTCGGAGCGACAGTTCGAACATTGCATACGCCCCACAAGGCGGGGCCACCTCTAAAATCTAGGCCGGAATCAGTCCGCGCTGACGGCCTCTCGCTCGCGCTCCGCCTCGGCCTCGAGTTCGGCTTCCTCGGCCTCCTTCTTGTCCTTGATCTTCTTCATCCGGAAGATCTCCTCGCGCTCTTGCTCCTCGAGTTTCTGCTCGATGAACTCCTGGTTCTCCTTGAGTTCGGGCAGGAGCTTGAACTCCAGTGCGTTGACACGGCGCTTGGTCGTCTCTATCTCGGTGAGCATCTTCTTCATCGCCGTCTCGACCTCCGCGGCGAGGATGATGCTCTCCAGCAGTTCCTCGTACGCCTCGGCGGCCTCGTCGATGCGGGCGGACGTGCCCAAGACGCCGTAGCCACGCTCGCCCAGCGACTTCTTCACCTTCGAGGACTCGATCTGCGGGACGACGACGCCCATGATGTTGTTCGACTCGGTCGTGATCTCCGGGTGCTCCTTCAGCGCTGCCGCAGCCCCACGGACCGCGACGTCGCCCTCCATGGCGCGCGCCATGTTGATCTTCTTCTGGGCGGTGTCGTAGTCCGATTCCAGGTTCGAACGGACGTCCTGTGCCTCGTCGAGGATGTCCATGAACTCCATGATGAGGCCGTCGCGCTTCTGCTCCAGCGTGTCGTGGCCCCGCTCGGACAACTCGATGCGGTCCTCGATCGCCATCAAGTTCTTCCGGGTGGGCTTGACGTCCTTGGCCATTAGGGGACGCTTGCGCGGCCAGCCTGTTAACCCTTTACGATTGTCCCCGTACGCGAGCGCGCGAGAGCGACGCTACCCGAGGAACAGAGCGGGCAGTCGCAGCAGAGGACGCCTGCTGAACGTTCGGCGAATCGTGTCGCTGACGGCGACGACCGCCGGGAGTACCGGCAGCGCCGCTGGCCGGCCGTCGAAACAGAGAGAGATAGAAACCCGAGTTCAGGCCTCGACGGCCTCGGCGTCTTCCTGGTAGTACTGCTCGATGAGCTCCTCGTCGACACGGTTGAGCTCCGTCTTCGGGAGCGTCGAGAGGAGGTCCCAGCCGATGGTCAGCGTCTCGTCGATGTCGCGGTTCGTGTCGAAGCCCTGGTCGATGAACTCGGACTCGAACTGGTCCGCGAAGTCGAGGTACTTGTTGTCACGCTCGGAGAGCGCCTCGCGACCGACGATGTTCACGAGGTCGCGCAGGTCCTGGCCCTCCGCGTACGCGGCGTAGAGCTGGTCGGACACGCCACCGTGGTCCGCACGGGTGAGGCCCTCGCCGATACCGTCGTCCATCAGCCGGGAGAGGCTGGGCAGGACGTTGATCGGCGGCTTCAGGCCCTGGCTCTCCAGGTCGCGGTCCATCATGATCTGGCCCTCGGTGATGTAGCCGGTCAGGTCCGGAATCGGGTGCGTGTCGTCGTCACCCGGCATCGTGAGGATGGGGATCTGCGTGATGGAGCCCTCGACGCCCTTCAGGCGACCGGCGCGCTCGTACAGCTGCGCCAGGTCGGTGTACATGTACCCGGGGTAGCCGCGGCGACCCGGGACCTCCTCGCGTGCGGCACCGATCTCACGCAGTGCCTCACAGTAGTTGGTCATGTCCGTCAGGATGACGAGCACGTGGTACCCCTTGTCGAAGGCGAGGTACTCCGCGGTCGTCAGCGCCAGCCGCGGCGTGACCGTCCGCTCGACTGCGGGGTCGTCCGCGAGGTTCATGAAGACGACCGAACGCTCCAGCGCACCGGTGCGCTCGAAGTCGTCCATGAACTCGTTGGCCTCCTCGGCGGTGATGCCCATCGCGCCGAAGACGACGGCGAACTCCGAGCCACCCTCTTCGTCCTCGTCCTCGCCCTCGTCCTCCTCCGGCACGGTCGCCTGCCGGGCGATCTGGAGAGCGAGGTCGTTGTGCGGCAGCCCGGAGGCCGAGAAGATCGGCAGCTTCTGGCCGCGCACCAGCGTGTTCATGCCGTCGATGGCGGAGACACCCGTCTGGATGAACTCCTCCGGGTACTCCCGCGCGTACGGGTTGATCGCCTCGCCGACGATGTCCCGTCGCTCGTCGGGGACGATGTCCGGCCCGCCGTCGATCGGGTTGCCGGAGCCGTCGAGCACCCGCCCGAGGAGGTCCTCGGTGACGGGCATCTTCATCGTCTCGCCCATGAAGCGGACGGACGAGTTCGTGTCGATACCCTCGGTCCCCTCGAACACCTGGATGGCCACGAGGCCACTGCTGGATTCGAGAATCTGACCGCGCTTGGTGTCGCCGCTCGGGGTCTCGATCTCGACGATCTCGTCGTAACCGATATCCTCGTCGACCTCGGCGAACACCAGCGGACCGCTGATCTCCGTGATTGTCTGATACTCCTTCATTGTTAGTACAGCTCCCGGAGCTGCTCCGTGATGTCGGCCTCGAGCTCGTCGATGAACTCCTCGGCCTCCTCGTCCTCAGTCGTCGCGATGCGGTTCAGCTGCGGTGCCGCGTCGATGTTCTGGATCTCCTCGACCGGCACACCGGCGTCGAGCGCCTCGAACGCCTCGTCGTTGAAGTGCTTGATCGCCGTGAGGATACCGTAGGTCTTCTCCGGCGGGCAGTACTGGTCGACCTCGATGAACGCGTTCTGCTGGAGCCACGCCTCGCGCAGGTAGCGCGCGACCTCGAGCGTGAGCTGCTGGTCCGGCGGCAGCGCGTCCTTGCCGACGAGCTGGACGATCTCCTGAAGCTCGCCCTCCTCGTCGAGCGTGTCGACCGCCCACTGGCGCACCTCGGGGTAGTCTTCCGCGACGTTCTCTCGGTACCAGGGGTCGAGCTGGTCCTGATACAGCGAGTACGACTCGTCCCAGTTGATTGCGGGGAAGTGACGCCGTTCCGCGAGGTCGGCGTCCAGCGCCCAGAACGTCTTCACGATGCGCAGCGTGTTCTGGGTGACCGGCTCGGAGAAGTCGCCGCCCGGCGGCGACACCGCGCCGATGACCGAGATGGAACCCTCGGTGCCGTTGATGTTCTCGAAGTAGCCGGCCCGCTCGTAGAACTGCGAGAGGCGCGCGGCGAGGTACGCGGGGTAGCCCTCCTCACCGGGCATCTCCTCCAGTCGGGAAGAGATCTCACGCATGGCCTCGGCCCACCGTGAGGTGGAGTCGGCCATCAGCGCGACGTCGTAGCCCATGTCGCGGTAGAACTCGGCGATGGTGATACCCGTGTACACACAGGACTCACGCGCCGCGACCGGCATGTTCGACGTGTTGGCGATGAGGCAGGTCCGGGCCATCAGCGCGTTCCCCGTCTGGGGGTCCGGCAGGTCCGGGAAGTCGTCGATGACTTCGGTCATCTCGTTGCCGCGCTCGCCACAGCCGATGTAGACGACGATGTCCGCGTCCGAGAACTTCGCGAGCGACTGCTGCGTGACCGTCTTTCCGGAGCCGAAGGGCCCCGGAATCGCGGCCGTCCCGCCCTTCGCGAGCGGGAACAGCCCGTCGAGGATGCGCTGACCGGAGATCAGCGGCGTCGTCGGCGTCTGCTTGTCCGCGCTCGGGCGCGGGGACCGGACGGGCCACTCCTGGCGCATCTGGATCTCCTCGCCAGTGTCCAGCTCGGCGACCGTCTCCTCGACGGTGAATTTGCCGGCTTCGATGGCAGCGACCTCGCCACCCTCGTATCCCGGGGGCACCATGACCTTGTGATCGATGGTGACGGTCTCCTCGACGATACCGACCACGTCGCCGGGCTCGACCTCGTCGCCCTCCTCGACGGTGGGCTCGAACTCCCAGGTCCGCTCCAGGTCGATACCCGGTGCGTCGACACCGCGGTCGAGGAACGCCGAGTTCATCTTCTCCTGCAGGACGTCGAGCGGGCGCTGAACGCCGTCGTAGATGGTGTCCAGCATGCCCGGGCCGAGGTCCACGGAGAGCGGCTCGCCCGTGTTCTCGACGGGTTCGCCCGGCGCGACCGCCGAGGTCTCCTCGTACACCTGAATCGTGGACAGGTTCCCTTCAATCTCGATGACCTCGCCCATCAGGCCCTCGTCACCGACGTAGACGACGTCGTTCATCTTGGCCCCGAGGTCCGTGGCGGTCACGACCGGACCGCTCACGCTCTCGATGACGCCGTCCTCGCGAACGGCCTCCGAATCTGTTGCTTGGCTCATGTATCAGTCTTCCTCCATCAGGTCGATGCCGATGGCTCGTTTGATCTGTTCGCGCAGTCCGCTGCTCCCGGCCTCACCGCCGACGGTCACGAACGTCGGCTCGACGCTCGTATCGACGATGCTGCGTGGTTCGCGCGAGAGGTAGTCGAGGTCCTCCGCGTGCATCACGACGATGCCGACCTCCTGGTCCCGTGCGACCGACCGGACGGCGTCGTCCAGCTCGTCCGACTTCTCCTCCGGCGTGACGTTCTCGAACTTCCGAACGCCAGCCAGCCGGAAGCCGGTGGTGAACTCCGGACTGCCGATGACGGCTATCTCCTGGCTCATATCGTGACCAGCTCCGCTTCGATCTCGTCCTCGTTCAGTCCCGCCTCCTTGCCGCGTGCGATGGCGCGGATGTTGTCGGTCTCCCGCTCCTTCGCGATGATGTACGCGAGAATCGGGGTTACCGAGATCGGGAACGAGTTCGAGAAGTGGTCCGCGTACTCCTGTAGCGCCGCGTCGAGCGCGTTCTCGAACCCGATGAGGCTCTCCGCCTCCTCCAGCTCGTTGAGCGCCGCGGACAGGTCGTCTCCGTACGCACTGTCGCGGATCCGGGCGACGAGTTCGTCCGTGTTCGTCACCAGCTGGGTCAGCTCGTCCGCGTCGAACAGCCGACCGCCCTCGATGAAGTACTCCGCGGGGTCGATGTCGGCGCCGCTTCGCGAGAGCCGGAGCGCGTTCCGGACGTTCCGGAAGTCGATCTCTGCCTGGAGGAACTCCAGGTAGAGCGCGGCCGGGCTGTCGACGTCCGTCACCGTCCCGGCGTCGTCGAGCAGGTGCTCGTAGAACGCGCGGTCGACGGCGTTCTCGAGCGGGACGAGGGCCTGCGTCTCCTGGTACTGCTCCAGCGCCTCGTCCAGCCCGGGCCCGAAGATGGTGCCCGAGCAGAGCTCGACGATGCCCTCGATGTCCTGTACCTCGAGGAGCCGCGCGAGGAAGGCGTCGTCGAACTCGCCCGCACGGATGAGGTCGGCCTCGATCTCCTCGCTTGGCGAGTCGGCATACACGCCCCGAAGGATCGTTTTCAGGTTCCACGCGTCGAACTTGCGCAGGTACGCCGCGAGCTGGTCGTACAGCTGGCCGCCCGACCAGTCGAGGATGTCCTCGAAGTGCTTCGCGAGGTTGCGGTTCAGCGTGTACTCGATGAGGTCGACGCCGTTGTAGCGGGAGCCGAGTTCGTTCATCTCCGTCTCGTACTCGGACTCCTCCATGTAGCGGGCGATCTCACCGGTGCCCATCCGGACGAGCTTGCGGTAGTCCTCGTCGTCGAAGAGCTTCGCACGACGCGCTCTGACCCGGGCGTTGACGTACTCCGGATTGGAACCGCTGTCGCTCTTGCTCATTGCTCGTCGAACAGTCGGGTGCTGATTTCCTTGAGTTCGTCTTCCCAGACGTCCTCGACCACCGAGTCGAACGTGTTGTTGACCCGGAGGCGACCCTCCTCGCTCTCGACGACCACGCCGCCGAGGCAGTCGTACTCGCCGGCCCACTCGTAGCCGTCGTAGTCGGCGAGTATCTCCTCGACGAGCTCCTCGTCGTCGGCGCGACCGTGGACGAGAACGCTGTCCGCGTCCTCGAACTCCGTCGCGGCGTCGTCGAGCAGCGCACGGGTCAGCTCCTCGCGGTCCTCGCCATCGAGGTCGACGATGGCCTCCTCGACGGAGTCACGGACCGCTTCGAGTACGTCCCGGCGTGCCTCGAGGCGCATCTGCTTGGCCTCGAGCTTCGCGCTCGACAGTTCGCGTTCGCGTTCCTGTTCCACGTTCCGTTCCGCCCGGCGCTCGGCCGCTTCGAGGGTCTCCTCGGCGTCCGCCTCCGCCGCTTCGACGAGCGACTCGGCCTCCGCTTCGCCCTCTTCGCGGATTTCCTCCGCACGCGCGCGGGCTTCCTCTCGTATGTCCTCAACGACTGTTTCCAAGGTCATTGTAAGAAGGGGGAACGGTTTAGACGAAGAGCGCGACGAGCGCGAAGATCGCCAGGGTCTCCGGCAGGACCGTCAGGAAGACGGCGATACCCGTACTGATGGAGTCCTCGGCGAGTGCGCCGACGGCGGCTGCACCGATACCACGCTCGGCGTACCCTGCGCCGATCGCTGCGAGGCCGATACCGATTGCGGCGGCGCCCTTCTGGGTGAGCGCGGGCTGGGCGTTACCGTTGAGTACCTCCTCCTGCATCGGCAGGAAGTTTGCGACACTGTCCATTGTGAGCATACCGGCGTCGGCGAGAGCTTCGAACATGATTTCGTGTACCTCCGAACAGGTGGTACTTCACCCTACGGCCTTCATAAAACTTCCCAAAAGAAACCGCCGATATCGCCGCTCTAAACGCTGATTGGAGGGTTCCAGGAGGATTATAGTTTCGATTGGTCGCGGTCACCGACCGGAACGAACAGGAAGAATCGTGATGAAAGGCCGGGGCTCAGTCCTCGGTGGTGAACTCCCGCTCGTAGCCGAACGGGGTGAACTGACGCCCATCACCGTCGTAGAACTTGTCGAAGAACTCGACGTACTCGAGACGGATTCCCTGCAGGCCGGCGCTGGTGATGCCGAGCATCAGCACGGCGAAGTGGCCCACGACGAGGATGACGACCCCGATGAGCGCCATCGCGATGCCGCCGTGGAGCAGCCCGCCGAACATGATGTCGGCGACCTCGTGGTGGTGGTACTCGATGCCCGTCTGGCTCGGCATACCACCGGTCCCGAAGTGCCAGGCACCGTGGGAGTCCTCCCAGGCGCCGAAGAACAGGAGGTTGACGACGAACGCCATCCCTGCCTTCGCCAGCAGCACCGCGGCGAGCCGGAAGTACGAGAGCACGTTGACGAGCACGTTGACGCTCTCGAGCGGGCCGACGACGAGCCCGGGTACGCCCATGTGCTGGAACTCGCCGTAGGTCATCACGACGAGGCCCAGGGCGAACATCCCGAGGCCGACGAACGCTGCGGACTCGGGGAGCCCGGTGTAGCCGAGCTCGTAGGCCGCTTCCGGCCCACCGAGCGTCTCGAACATGAAGTCCGGCTTGATGTCACGGCCGGCCCGGCTGAGGATGGCGAGCCAGAGCCCCAGCATCATGGTGAGCCACGAGAGATCATCGTAGAGGACCTCCTTGATGCCGTGGCTGAGGTTGTTGACCACGCCCGAGAAGTACCCGAGCGTCATGTGTGCCAGGCCAGCGAGCACGCTGACGAACAGCCAGGTCTGTGCGAACTGCCCGTACTTCGGCTGCAGTCCCTTGTGCATCGGCGGGCTGCCGTTGAACAGCACCTCGCCGACGACGTGCAGTCCGAATATCTCGCCGTACAGCACGCCGAACAGCATCGTGAAGGCACCGGCCCAGATGCCGATGCCACCGAGCGAACGGATGGCGTCGCTGTCGAACCGGCTGTACAGGAAGAAGCCGGCCGCGGCGTAGAGGATACCGTATCCGAGGTCCCCGATCATGAAGCCGAAGAACGCCGGGAACGTCAGCATGATGAAGAACGTCGGGTCGAGCTCGTCGTAGCTCGGGAGCCCGACCATCTTCGTCAGGAGCTCGAACGGCTCCGCAGGGTCGACGTTCTCCTGCATCGTCGGCGGCGAGTCGTTCATCGTGACGACGCCGCCATCGGTCGCAGCTGCCTTGTCGCCGCTCTCGTCCTCGGGCGCGACGTGCTCGGTGTCGGTCGCGTGGCCGTCGCGGTACTTCGCCCGCTCGATCTCGTCGACATCGACGCGGTTGCCGACCACGTCGGCGAGCTCGGCCTTCAGGTGGTCGACCTCCTCGGTCGGAATCCAGCCCTCGGCGACGAACGCGCTCTCGGTCGTCGCGAACTGGAGCGGTGCCTCGGACTTCTGGACGTCGATGGTGAGACGTTCCTCGGCGGCCAGCAGGAAGCCGGCGGCGTCGAGGCGCAGGTCGTCGATCTCGTCCTCGATGGTCGAGTGCTTCGACTCGAGTTGCTGCTTGCGGTGCCGGAGCTCCTCGATGTAGCTCGCGGCGTCACCCTCCGCGTCCGGAACCTCCGTCCGCGTGAAGCTCGCCTGCACGAGCAGGTCGTCGAGGATGCTCTCGCGTGCGTTCGACTCTGGGTATGCGAAGACGGCGACGAGCTGGTCACCGATCTCGATGTCGAACGTGCGAATCGCCTTCGAGTCCTCGAGCACGCGGCGCACTGCCTCCGGCTCGCCCTGACCGACGGCGACGTGCAGCGAGTCGTAACCCGAGAGCAGATCGAGGGGGACGTCGAGCGTCGTGAACGGCTCGACCTCCTCGATCTCCTCCTCGACCTCGCGGAGCTCGCTCTCGACTTCGTTCCGGCGGTCGTCGAGGTCGTTGGCCTCGGTACGAATCTCCTCGAGCTCCTCGTCGAGCGCCTTGTCGGTGACGATGCGGCTCGGTCCGGCGTCCTCCTCGTCGACGTCGAGGATGCTCTCGAGCGAGCGGACCGTCACGAGCTTCTCGGACGCGTCGTCGGCGTCCGAACGGGGCGTCCCGTTGTCGAACCCCTCCCAGGAACCGTCGTAGTCGCTCAGGTGGACCCGGTTGAGGTCGTGTACCGTCTCGATGACGGGGTCCATGACCGCCTTGGACCCGGTCACCGAGACCTTGCTCATCTGCTCAGGTCTGAGCATGTACCTCCTCCTGGAAGGTATCGAGGACGTACGCGACGACATCGTCGACGCGACCGTCGGCGCGGGCGCGAAGCCCCTCGCGTTCGGATTCACCCTCTTCGAGGATGCGATCGCGTTCCGCCTCGATTTCTTCTCTGGCCGCTTCGAGCCGCTGCTCTTCGAGCTCGCGTGCCTCCTCCTCCGCCTCCTGACGGATCTCGTCGGCGCGCTTTCGAGCCTCGGCGATACGGTCGTCGCGGTCGGCCTCCGCCTCGGCGACGATCTCGTCGGCCGCTGTCTCGGCCTCCTTTATTTCTTCGAGAACCTCTGGCCTCGGCATGGATTGAACAGTCGGGAGTTTACACAGCGCCTATAAGGTAGTTGCGAAAGGTGTCCGCCGCGTGGACGGCCGATTCGCGTCGTCACGACAGAACTTTGTGCCGACGTTCCCAAGCCCCGGCCAATGGGTATCCTCGAAAACAAGTCACGGGCGCGCCTGTTCTACAAGTATCTCTCGCAGGTGTACGACAAGATCAACCCGTTCATCTGGAACGAGGAGATGCGGACCGAGGCCATCGGGATGCTCGACATCCAGGCGGACGACCGTATCCTCGACGTCGGCTGTGGCACCGGCTTCGCGACCGAGGGGCTGCTCGGTCACGAGAACGTCGACGAGGTCTGGGGACTCGACCAGTCGCCACACCAGCTCGAGAAGGCCTTCGCCAAGTTCGGCCGGACCGGGCTCGTCAACTTCCACATGGGCGACGCCGAACGGCTGCCGTTCGCGACGAACAGCTTCGACATCATCTGGTCCTCCGGCTCCATCGAGTACTGGCCGAACCCGGTCCGCGCGCTCCGGGAGTTCCGGCGCGTCGTCAAGCCCGGCGGGCAGATACTCGTCGTCGGCCCGAACTACCCGAAGACGACCATCATGCAGAAGGTCGCCGACGCCATCATGCTGTTCTACGACGAGGCGGAGGCCGACCGGATGTTCAACGAGGCCGGCCTCGAGGACGTGCGCCACCGGCTGATGGGGCCGAGCTACGACCCGGACGTCGCTATCACGACCGTCGCACGCGCACCTGGTGAGGAGGACGAGGTCGCCAGTGGCCCCGCCGAGGAGCCCGAGCACGACATGGCCGGTGACCGTGGCGCTGGCAGCGACAACATCGAACCAGACGAGGAGCCAGAACACGACATGGCCGGTGACCGTGGCGCTGGCAGCGACAACATCGACCCCGACGAGGAGCCCGAACCCGACATGGCCGGCGACCGTGACGCCGGCAGCGACAACGTCGAGCCCGACGAGGCAACCGACTGAGCGGTCGCGACCGACCGGACGCTGGCGACGACCCGCCCCTCGACCACGAGCGTAACGACGACGACATCCCGAGCAGAGGGTGTCGGCGCGTTCGTCGCCGCGATCACGAAGCTCCCCGATTCACCAGCCGTCCAGCGCTGGTCTGCCGCCACGTTGAACGGGCCCGTCGGGCCGGAGACGAACCCGCACGCGGAGAAGAACGGAACGGCTGGCTGCCAGCGCAGTTCCTCGCCGTCGACCGTGACGACGAGCTCCAGCTCGTCCACGTCGATGGCCTCGCCGCCGCGGTGCGTGATGGTGACTCGGCCCGTCGATGCGTCCGCCGTCGCGTCGAACGTCGCCTGTGGCGATGCCGTCTGCCCGGCCGCGAGGTCGAGCATACCGACGGCGACGACGCTCGAGGTCACCAGCGTGAGCGCGAGCAGGAGGACGATTCCGACGACCGGGGTGACGGCACGAGCGGGGTTCACGCCCGGTCTGGGCGCGGCATCCGACAAGAAGGTCAGGCTGCGACGGTGGCGTTCGTCGTGGTGGCTGATCGCTCGAGGACGACCGTCCCATCGGGCGTCTCGACGGTGACGGTGTACTCGTCGGAGGGCTGTAGTATCCAGAGACTGCCGCCGCCGTCGGTCTGTCCCACCAGCTCACCGTCGACGTACACCTCGGCGGAGACTGCGTCCCCGCTCAGCGCGTTCGTCGCGACCAGTTTTGCCGGGCCGCCGTTCGGGGTCCGCTGCAAGGAGACCGTCGTCCCGTTCTCCGTCACGGTCTCGACGCCACCGCGCGGCAGGTCGCTCAGCCTGAGCGACTGGTACTCCCGGTAGATTGCTTCGGTCCGGCCGTCGTTGTAGAGCCGGATCTCGCCCTGGTCGTGGGAGTTCACGTAGACGTTCGTGCCGTCGGTCGTCTCGTCGAGGTCCGCGTCAAAGGTCGTGGCGTGCGGATATCGGGCGTTGAGGAGGTCGAGGAATGCGTTCAGGCTGAGCGTGTTCGGCCCCTCCTCGTAGTTGTCGAACCGGATCGCCTCCCGGTAGTAGTCGCGGCTGAAGCGAGACTCTGACAGCGACTGCATCACCACTCCCTCCTCAGACCCGCGGACGTGGACACGGACCGCCGCGTCAGCCTGTCCGGTCAACGCCTCGCTGACCTGTGCACGAATCGGGGTCTGGAGCTCGGTAGCCCGACGCCGGAGGTCGTCCGCGTTGAAGCCTGCCCCATCTTCCTCGAGCTGTGTCGCGGCGGCAGCGATATTCGACGCGCTCCTGTCAATTACCGCGAGCCGGTGCAGGAGTTCGCGCTCGGATATTTCGCCGTTCCCGTACGCCAGGAGCACCGCCCACTCCCGCTCTCGAAGTTCGGCGAGGCCGCGATCGAGTCGCGCAACCTCCGCGTTCGCGATGGCCCGTCGCTGTTCGGCGGAGCCGGCCTGTTCGACGCGGACCGAGAGGTACTCGAAATGGAGCCCCTGGTCGATCTCCTGCCCGGTCACGGCGACGGCGCTCGCGAGGTCCATGCCCGGAGTCGAGTAGTTCGAGCGGTCAGCTGCCGTGATGTCGAGTCGCCGTGTCGTGTTGTTCGCCTGAATCGTGACGACAGTGTCGGTCGACTCGACGGTCGTCGCAGGTGCGTCCCCACTCCGGTCGGTCGCGAGCGGGGTGGCGGTGCTGCCGACGCCAGCCACCGACGCGACCGGAGCGATGGCCAGGAGGGTGAGGAGGAGGGCGAGCGTGAGACGCGTCATCGCAGGCACGTACACGGTGGGGATACAAAAAGCGGTCGAACTGCCCGTTCAGAGGACACTCGCGTGACAGCGAGACGGCAGAACGCATGAGACCTTTCATAACGCCGTCTGACGTTTTATCAGGATGGAAAGCGTTTTTTCCTATGAGACTCCACGTCCAGGCGTATGCGGTCACTTTCCGCGTTCGCCGTCGCCCTCCTCGCACTCTCCCTCGTCGCCGCTCCCGTGGTCGGCGTGTCTAGCGGCGGGTCCGGTACTGCCGCCGAACAGGCTGACCGGCCGGGCGTTCAGGCCGTCGACTCGGTCCCGTTCGAGGAGGCGAGCCCTGCCACGGTCTTCGAGGTGAACGTGACTGCTTCCGGGGACGCCCGGTGGTCGGTCACCTTCCGGTACGTGCTGAACTCGTCGAACGAGACCGAGGCGTTCGAACGCTTCGGCGAGGACGTCTCGACCGGCACCGCCGACGTCAAGTTCTCGCCGCAGGTGTTCCAGCGATTCGCCGAGCGAGCCGAGGGCTGGACCGACCGAGAGATGACGGTCGAGGCGGCCGGCTGGGAGGACGTCCGGGTTCGGGAACGGCCGGAACCCGCGACCACGACCACCACGACGGCGACCGGCACGGAGAACGAGACCACGACCTACATCGGCGAGCTGACGTACTCGTTCGTCTGGACGAACTTCGCAGTCGTCGAGGGGAACACGGTCGTCGTCGGTGACGTGTTCGGGACGGAGAACGAGACCTTTCTCAACCAGCTGTACGAGGGCCAGCGGTTAGTGCTGAACAGTCCGACGAACTACGGTATCCGCGACTCCCCCGACAACAAGGGGCCGGACAACGGGACGCTGATGTGGGACGGCCCGGCGAGGTTCGAGCCGGGGTATCTGGAGGCGACGTACTTCGAGCTCGCACCCCCGAACACGTCCACCCCGACGGAGCCCGGTCCCGGCCCGGGGGACGAGCGACTATCGCCGTTCCTGCTCGTCGGACTCGTCGGCATCCTCGTCGTCGCGGCAGCCGGTGGCGCGTACATGTTCGCGAAGCGCCAGTCGGAGACACCGGCTGGCGGCGACCAGGAACCGACACCGAACGGTGGACACGGCGGGACCCTCGACGGCGACGACGGGTCCGGCCCCACCGACGGCTCGCCCGGCGGTGCGGCGGCCGGGACGACCGAGACCGAGCCGGCGGACGAGCAGGGAGGAGACGGCGACGTTGACGAGGAGCTGCTATCCGACGAGGAGCGCGTACTCCGGCTGCTCGACGACAACGGCGGGCGGATGAAGCAGGCGAACATCGTCAAGGAGACGGGCTGGTCGAACGCGAAGGTCTCACAGCTGCTGTCGGGGATGGCCGACGACGAGGAGGTACGGAAGCTCCGCATCGGCCGCGAGAACCTCATCACGCTCCCCGACGAGAGTCTCGGTGAGTTCGACGACGAGCAGTGACGGCGTAGACCGCCGCAAAAACGGTTCTCGGTGGACGCCCGGTTTCGTAACCATTTACGTACGGGGCAGCGTTAGCCTCTGACGATGAAAGTTCTCGTTACCGTCAAGGAGGTAGCCGCCGTCGAGGACGAGTTCCAGATCGCGGGCACGTCCATCGACGAGACGTACCTCGAGTACGACCTCAACGAGTGGGACGACTACGCCGTCGAGGAGGCCGTCCAGCTCCAGGAGGCCGGCATCGCGGACGAAGTGGTCGCCGTGACCATCGGCCCGGAGCGCAGCGAGGAGACCATCCGGATGGCGCTCGCGAAGGGTGCGGACCGGGCGGTCCGAATCTGGGACGACGCACTGGAAGGCGCGGACCTGCTCGACGTCGGCGCGAAGACCGCCATCCTCGAGAAGGTCGTCGAGGAGGAGGACCCGGATCTGGTCCTCTCCGGCGTGCAGGCCGACGACGACGGCTTCGGCGCGACCGGCGTCTCGCTGGCCGACGCGCTCGGCTACGAGTGGGCTGCCGTCGTGAACCACCTCGAACAGGACTCCGTCGAGTCCGGTACTGCGTCGATTCGGCGGGAGCTCGAGGGTGGCGTCGAGGAGCTCACCGACGTGGAGCTGCCCGCCGTCCTGACCATCCAGACGGGTATCAACGAGCCGCGCTACGCGAGCCTCCGCGGCATCCGGCAGGCACAGCGCAAGGAGATCGCACCGAAGACGCTCGACGACCTCGGCCTCGACGCCGCGGCCGTCGAGAACGAGCTGACACTGACCGACATGTACGAACCCGAAACGGAGAGCGACGCGACCTACTTCGAGGGAGGCCCCGACGAGGCGGCGGGACAGCTTGCTGACCTGCTCCGCGAGAAGGGGGTGGGCGCACAATGACGGACGTACTGGCCATCGCCGACCACCGGCGCGGTGAGCTCCGTGACATCTCGTTCGAACTCGTGACCGCGGGCCGCGAGCTGGCGGACGAGACCGGCGGCGACCTCCACGTCGCCGTCATCTCCGGCGATACCGAGCGCTTCGGTGAGCAGCTCCAGCTCGACGGCGTCGACACGGTCCACACCGTGGACAACGGTGAGGAGTTCAACCACGACGTGTACGCACAGGTCGTCACGCAGCTGTTCGACGCCGTTGCGCCGCAGTTCCTGCTCATGCCCAACTCGGTCAACGGGCTGGACTACGCGCCGGCCGTCGCGAACCGGCTGGACCTCACGTACGTCAGCGACGTCGTCGACATCGGTGTCGACGGCTCGACGCTGACGGCGACCCGGGAGATGTACAGCGGCAAGGTCGAGACGACGACCGCGGTCGAGGCCGACCAGGTCGCCGTCTCCATCCGCGGTGCCGAGTGGCCCGGAACCGAGGACACCGGCGACGCGGCCGTCGAGACGTTCGAGGCCGACGTCGACGAGTCCGCCGTGCGCTCGACGGTCACCGGCTTCGAGGAGGTCGGCGGCGGCGACGTCGACATCAGCGAGGCGGACGTGCTCGTCTCCATCGGCCGCGGTATCGAGGAGGAGGAGAACCTCGACCTCGTTCGCGACCTCGCGGACGCGCTCGACGCGACGCTGTCGTCGTCCCGCCCCATCGTCGACGCCGGCTGGCTGCCGAAGAACCGCCAGGTCGGGCAGTCCGGGAAGGTCGTCACGCCGGACGTCTACATCGCAATCGGCATCTCCGGGGCGGTCCAGCACGTCGCCGGCATGAAGGGCAGCGACACCATCGTCGCCATCAACACGGACCCGAACGCGCCCATCTACGACATCGCGGACTACGGCATCGTCGACGACCTGTTCGACGTCGTCCCCGCGCTCATCGAAGAGTTCGAGTAACCACCGCACCGGGGGCTTCGAGCGCCTGAGCCCCGGAACGCACGGTCTGGTTGATGTTGTCGCTACTTGGCGTGTTCCGTCACCTACTTTTCGCGGCGTTCCTAAGGCTCTCGCGATGGAGTTCCTGAAGCGTCGGCGTGAGCTGGTCGACGACCGGCTCGTCGAAGTGTTGGACGCCGTCGAGCCGCCGGAGCTTGCCGACGAGCTGCGACACGTCTCGCTCTCGGGGGGCAAGCGGGTGCGACCGACGGTCACCGTACTCGCCTGCGAGACGGCGGGCGGGAGCCCGGAGGACGCCGTCGACTTCGGGGTCGGTATCGAACTGGTCCACAACGCGTCGCTCGTCGTCGACGACATCATCGACCAGTCCGAGGTCCGTCGCGGCACGGCCGCGGCGTGGTCCGAGTACGGCTACGGGCCGGCGATCGTCGCCTCCGACGGGCTGCTCGGGGAGGCGTTCGCACTGTTCTCGTCGGACCCGCAGGCGATGCAGATCGTCTCCGAGGCGATGGTCGAACTCGGCGAGGGCGAGGCGACGGAGCTCGCCGCACAGCCGACGAACGAGCACGAGTACATGGAGCTGGCGCGTCGGAAGACCGGCGCGCTGTTCCGCGCCGCCGCCGAACTCGGCGCGGTCGCGGCCGACGCCGACGCCTACACGGTCGAGGCGCTGGGCGAGTACGCCGAGCGCGTCGGCGTCGCGTTCCAGATTCGCGACGACGTGCTCGACGCGACCGCGGACGCCGACGACCTCGGCAAGCCCACCGGACAGGACGCCGAGATGGACCGCCCCTCGGTCGTGCAGGTGACTGACCTCACCCCCGCGGAGGCGAACGAGCGCGCGAAGACCGAGGCAAATGCGGCACTCGACGCGCTCTCGACGGTCGACGGTGGCAACACCGACGCCGGCGAGTACCTGGAGGACCTCGCGCGGTTCGTCGTGGTTCGGGAACGGTAGTCTAGCCGTCGTCGCCCGCGAGCTGGCCCTTATCCCGCCTCGACCCGCTCCGAGAAGTGTGTCTCCGCGATGGCGAAGGCGAGCGTGCTCGCCAGCCCCAGCAGCGTGCCACCCAGCAGCACCGCCGCCATGCTCGACAGCACCATGAACTGGAGGAAGTAGGCGGCGACCGAGTGGAGCACGACGCCCATCGCCACCACGTAGAACGGCGCGTTCAGGTAGCGCCACTCCAGCGTGCCGGCGATGTACTCGTCCGTGATCTGGCCGAGGCTGGTCGTCACTCCGGCGGCGGCGAACCAGCGCACGGCACCGAACGTGAGCGCGGCGAGTACCTCGGTCGCGGTGAGACCGGTCTCGCTCGCGGCCTGGACCGCCTCGAGCTGTTCGACGCCGGAGACGCCGCCGACGACGAGCAGCGCCGCGGCGACGACGTACGAGATGAGCGTCATCCGGCCCGCGTAGAGCCCGCGCCGGGCACGGTCGACCGCCGCGTCGATGCGTTCACTGAGGCCGAGCCCGCGCGAGATGAGGTAGAGCCCGAGCAGCGCCGAGGAGAGCCCCAGCATCGAGCCGGGGAGGTTCAGCAGGTCACCCAGTAGCGCGAGCGGGTAGATGAGCACAAGGATGCCGATGGGGACGAGGATTGTCCCCCGCGTCTCGGGGTCGTTCAGCACCTGCTTGATGGTGTAGTACATCGACTCGAGGTCCTGTGCCTGCCGGACGACCACCCGGCGAACGCCGTCGACCTTCACCCGCGAGCGGATGACCGGGATGACGGACTCGTCCTGCGCGCCGTCGGTGACGATGAGCGCGGTGACCTCCTCGCTGGTCGACAGCCCGGCGAGCACCTCGTCGACCTCCTCGCCGACCTGTCTGTTCGCGCTCACGTCCCCGCGCTCGTTGCCCGCGACCGCCGCGACCTCGACCGATTCGGCGGCCAGCTCGTCGACGAGGTGGACCCCCTGGAACAGGACGTTGACGTCGCTGTCCTCGGGGTCTACCGTGGCGAGCTTGACCGCCGCCTCTTCGACGGCGTCACGGCCGACGACCGGCGTGCGCACGTCGGTCTTACGGCCCACGTCGTCGTCGAGGTCGACGCACAACACGAGCAGCATTCACGTCTCCGTTGGCCGGTACCGGTCAAGTGCTTTTGGTTCCGTGTCAGTACGACGATACGCGTTCGCGTGTCCGGCGGGCGCTCGCTGGTGGCGATACGGCCAGCCAACGAGGCGAAGGGTGGCATTCATACGGGTTGCGACCAAACGCCCACGGGAGTATGCACGCGACGGCCGGGTCGGTCCT
The DNA here is from genome assembly GCF_024609245.1 of Haloarchaeobius sp. FL176. Lineage (GTDB taxonomy): Archaea > Halobacteriota > Halobacteria > Halobacteriales > Natrialbaceae > Haloarchaeobius. Next base: position 52,155 of record NZ_JANJYH010000015.1, on the reverse strand, counting down.
CGACACGATCCCGCGGGGGGCGAACGTGATGATCGCGGGACCGCCGCTGACGGGCAAGCGCCAGCTGCTGTACGAGCTGCTCGGTGGGGACACGACGGACGGGACGGTGTTCGTCTCGACCCGCAAGCGGGCGTCGACCGTCGAACGGGAGTATCGACAGGTGGCTCCCGGGCCGGCCTTGCGGGTCGTCGACTGCGTGAGCGGCCAGTTCGGGGAGACACACCGGACCGGCCACCATCGCTTCGTCTCGGACCCGGGCGACCTGACGGGTATCGGTATCCGCACCTCGGAGTTCATGCGCCAGCTGCAGGCGTCCTGTGAGACGGTCGGGCTGGGTGTGCACACGCTGTCGACGATGCTGATGTACTCGGACCTCCGACGCGTGTACCAGTTCCTCCACGTGTTGACGGGCCGCGTTCAGAGCAACGACTTCCGCGGCGGGTTCGTCCTCGAGGACGTGGGCGACCTGCGGTCGAACTCGGTGCTCAGACAGCCGTTCGACGGGCTGGTCGAGGTGCGCGACGGGGACGAGGCGCGAGAAGTACGGACCCGCGGGCTGGACATCGGCCCGCGGGCGTGGACACCGCTGCCGCAGTGACTACAGCTCCTCGTTCTCCAGTCCCTCGAGGGTCCGCTCGACGGTCTCGCTCCCCGCCCGGTCCGCGACGACGACGACGCCGGACCAGTCCTCGTCGGGGAACGAGGCGACGACGACCTCGTCGTAGAAGCGGAGGGTCGCGTCGAGGTGGCCGAAGTCGAACAGCGAGTCGTCGCTCGGCGGATCGCCGAGCCCCTTCATCATCAGCGTCTGGATGCGGTGCTCGAACTCCTCGTCGGTGAACTGCGCGCTGACGTCGTCGCGGACGTGCAGGGTCTCGTACGACTCGCCCTCGAAGCGGAAGGCGAGCCGGACGTCGTCGCCGAGGTCGAACTCGGAGAGGAGGGCCCTGAGCTGGGGGTCCTCGACGCCGTCGAAGTCGTCGGTCATGGACGGTGGTTCGCCGGGTCGCTACATAAATGATGTGCGCGACCACACCTGCTGCCGGTCCCTGGGTCGTGGAGGTAGCCCTGCGGGAACCTGAACCCCTTTACCGGCCGGTGTCGAACGGGGAGCCAATGACGCTGGTCGCGTTCGACTTCGACGGGACGCTCTCGGACTCCGAGATGACGGTGCTGCTCGGCCGCCGCTACGGCGTCGCCGAGCAGATGGAAGAGATCACCGCGCGGGCGATGAACGACGAGATCGGCTACGCCGAGAGCCTCCGCCAGCGCGCGGCACTGCTTTCGGAACTGCCGAACGAGGACGCCCAGGCGGCGTTCGACGAGGTGCGTCTGCGCCCCGGTGCGGCCGACCTCATCAGCGAACTGAACGAGGCCGGCGTGACGACGGCGGTGTTCACGGGCGGGTTCCAGCGTGGCGTCGAGGCCGCCCTCGAACGCGAGGGCATCACGGTCGACGCCATCGTCTCCAACCGGCTGCCCGTCGCCGACGGCGAGCTGACGGGCGAGGTCGAGGGGCCGCTCGTCGAGGGGACGAAGGACGACGCGCTCGAGTCCCACGCGGCCGAGCTCGACATCGACATGGCGGACACCGTCGCGGTCGGCGACGGCGCGAACGACCTGCCGATGCTGGAGGTGGCTGGGCTCGCGGTCGGCTTCGACCCGAAGCCGGCGGTGGAGCCGGCCTGCGACGAGACGGTGACGACGATGGCCGAGCTACGCGAGCTGCTGGACGCACGCGGCGTGCTCTGAGCCGGCGCGGAGCGGGATCGGTTCTGGTCCACCCGGGTTGTCGCGAGGCCAGCCTCGAAGTAGGTCCGGCGCCAACCACCCGCATGAGCCTCGAACCCGTCGCCTCGGTCGTCCCGCCACTCAGGATTCTACTCGGTGTCGTCGCGGGGGTGATAGCGACCCGTGGGATGGATATCGTGATGGCGAGACTACCAGAGGGCGGGACTCCGCCCTCTGTCGCCGCCGGCGTGCTCACCGAACGGTCGCCCGACACCGCGCCCGACCGCCTGGCTGCGGTCGTGCACCACGTCGCCGGCTGGCTGACCGGGCCGCTGTTCGTGACGCTGCTGCTGCTCGCGGAAGGTGTCCTGGGGACCGGTCCGGTCGCGCTCGTGGCCACCACGCTGCTGCTGTTGGTCCTGATGGTCGGCTTCTTCGTCGTCGTCGTGCTCCCCCGGGTCCGCGGGCTGGCCCGCCAGCGGGTGCGCCAGACGGGGCGCGACTGGGCCATCTCCGCGGCGGCCTACCTCGTCGTACTCGTCCCGCTGGTGTGGGCGAGCACCGAACTGCTGGGCGCGCTCTAGTCCGTCGCCTGCCCGATGGCCTGGTCGAGGTCCGCGACGATGTCCGCGACGCCCTCGGTGCCGACCGAGAGCCGGACCATGTCGGGCGTGACGCCCGCCGCGAGCTGCTCCTCCTCGGTGAGCTGCTGGTGCGTCGTACTGGCGGGGTGGATGACGAGCGTCTTCGCGTCGCCGACGTTCGCGAGCAGGCTCGCCAGCTCGGTCGACTCGACGGTCGTCCGCGCGGCGTCGTAGCCCTGCGCCAGCCCGAACGTGATCATGCCGCCGTAGCCGCCTTCGAGGTACTCGCTGGCGGCCTCGTGGGTCTCGTGGTCCTCGAGGCCTGGGTAGTTCACCCACGACACCTCGGGGTGGTCCGCGAGGTGCTCGGCGACGACCTGGGCGTTCTCGCAGTGTCGGTCCATCCGCATCGGCAGCGACTCGAGGCCCTGGATGGTCTGCCAGGCGTCGAACGGCGACTGCTGGTTGCCGAGGTCGCGCAGCCCGCGAGCGATGGCGGCGTAGGTGAACGCGGCATCGCCGAAGCGCTCGGCGAAGTTGACGCCGTGATACGCCGGGTTGTCCTGTGCGATCTCCGGGTAGTCCTCGGCGTACTCCTCCCACGGGAACGAGCCGCCGTCGACGAGGACGCCCCCGACCGTCGTGCCGGAGCCGTGGAGCCACTTCGTCGTCGACTCCCAGACGAGGTCCGCGCCGTGCTCCAGCGGTCGGCAGAGGTACGGCGTCGCGAACGTGTTGTCCACGAACAGCGGGACGCCGTGCTCGTGGGCGATGTCGGCGAGCCGCTCGATGTCCGGCGTCACGAGCGCCGGGTTTCCGATGGTCTCGAAGTGGACGTACGCCGTGTCGTCGTCGATGGCCTCCGCGTAGGCGTCGTAGTCCAGCGTGTCCACGAATCTGGCCTCGACGCCGTTTCGCGGCGCCGTGTGCGTGAAGTACGTGTACGTCCCGCCGTACAGCGACGACGCGGTGACGATGTTGTCCCCCGCGTCGGCCAGCAGGAACGTCGCGAGGTTCAGCGCGCCCATCCCCGACGCGGTGGCGACCGCACCGACGCCGCCTTCGAGCGCGGCGATGCGCTCCTGTAGCGTGGAGACGGTCGGGTTCATCAGCCGCGAGTAGATGTGTCCCGGCTTCTCAAGTGCGAACTGGGCGGCGGCGTCCTCCGCGTCGTCGAACACGTAGGAGGTCGTCTGGTACAGCGGCGGCGCGCGTGCGCCCGTCGCCGGGTCCGGTTCCTGTCCCGCGTGCAGCGAGTCCGTCGCGAACTGTCGCTCGTCGGAGTCCTCGTCTGTCATAGGTCCGTATATGATTGGTGGGGGTAGTAACGCGGTGGTAGCGGCCGGATTTGACGCTATGAGTGACGGTGGTTGGTGGTGTTTCGTGTGGGGTGTGCTTCGGCATCGTGACTGCGACCAGCCGGTAGGTTCGGTCAATCGTGGAACTCGTTGGTGCCAACAACGGCCAGAGATCTCCTCCAATCGTTGGACTCGCACGGCCCTCGACCAAGCAGAAAGCCCCGCCCCGTCTCGGCTCGGAGGACTCGCTGCGCTCCTCACTTCGTTCCGGTGCTTGCGTCGTCCGCCTTCATCGAGACGGGAGCCCCTTTCAGTCTCACCCCGCACAGCAACCACGCCTCGTTCCTCCCCAGCCTCTTGCGATGCTCGGACCGCTTCCTTCGGTCGCGTCCCTGCGCTTCTCATCCCTCGCGCGGACTGGCTCGCGTGCCGAAGGCCGCGAGCCAGCGCGCGCCGGCGGTAGAAGTGTACGTTCTGTGTGAATCTCTGACGCGACAACGCCCCAACCCGGTTCAATCCCCGAACAGGCTCGTGTGCACCGGCGCGAACTCGTCACCGTCGTCGGCTGATTCGGCGGTGTCGGTGACGGCCTGCCCGGCGACGCCGTCGGCGACGAAGTCCGACAGCGGCGGGCCGACGCGCTCGGGTTCGACGAGGAAGGCGTCGTGGCCGTGGTCGGAGTCGACGACGTGGTGGGCGACGGGAACGTCGGCCTCCCGGGCGGCCTCGGCGAGTCCCTCCGACTGCGCGACGGTGAAGTGCCAGTCGCCGGTGAACGAGAGGCAGAGGAGTTCGCCGTCGAACGCACCGAGGGCGGCGGCATCGGACTCGTAGCCGGCGGCGGCGTCGTACTCGTCCATCGCGCGGACGAGGTAGAGGTACGCGTTGGCGTCGAAGCGCTCGACGAATCGCTCGGCGTTGTAGTCGAGGTAGGACTCCACGTCGCGGTACGGGAAGAAGGAGCCGGCGGGGTCGGGCACCTCGCGGGAGTGGCCACGGCCGGCGGAGCGGCGGCCGAACTTGCCGTCCATCGAGTCCTTCGAGAGGTACATGATGTGGCCGATGCGGCGGGCCTGCGCGAGGCCGTCGTCAGGCTCGGGCTGGTCGTCGCCGTAGTAGTCGCCGCCGTTCCAGTTCGGGTCGGTGGTGATGGCGCGGCGCGCAACCGTGTCGAGGCCGAGGCACTGGGCGTCGAGCCGCGGCGCGGCGGCGACGACAGCGACGTGGTCCACGTCGTCCGGGTAGCGCACCGCCCAGTCGAGGGCGTTCATGCCACCGACGCTGCCGCCGACGACCGCGCGGAGGCGACCGACGCCGAGGTGGTCGAGCAATCGGCGCTGCGCGCGGGTCCAGTCCGCGACCGTCACGGGTGGGAAGTCGGTGCCCCAGGGCTCGCCGTCGGGGCCCTCGCTCGCCGGCCCGGAGGAGCCGTAGCAGGAGCCGGGGACGTTCGCGCAGACGACGAACTGCCCGGTGGTGTCGATGGCCTTGCCCGGGCCGACCACGTCGCCCCACCAGGCGCGGGCCTGTCCGGCGGTGTCGGTGCCGTCCTCGTCGCCGCGTTCGGGCCGCCGGGCGACGTGCTGGCTGCCGGTGAGCGCGTGACAGACCAGCACCGCGTTGCCCGCGTGGCGGTCGCCGTCTGCGGGTTCGTACTCGCCGTAGGTCTCGTAGGCGATCTGCAGGTTCCCGATGGACTCGCCGCACTCGAAGGTGAACTCGCCGAGGTCGGCGACGCCGCGCTCGTTCATCGCGTGGCCTCCGTCCCCTCGGCCGTGCCGGCCGCGCCGTCACCCTCGGCGTCCGTCGCCGCATCGATGGCCTGCTCGACGTCGGCCAGCAGGTCAGTCGGGTCCTCGGTGCCGACCGAGAAGCGCAGCAGGTCGGGCGTCACCCCGGCGTCGCGCTGCTCTGCCTCGGTCAGCTGGGCGTGGGTCGTACTCGCGGGGTGGATGACGAGCGACTTCGCGTCGCCGACGTTGGCGAGGAACGAGACCAGCTCGACGGCCTCGCAGAAGCGCTTCCCGCCGGTGTAGCCGTTCTCCAGCCCGAAGGTGAGCATCCCGCCGTAGTCGGCGAGGTACCGGCTGGCGTTCCCGTGGGTCGGGTGCGAGTCGAGGCCCGGGTGGGAGACCCACGCCACGTCGGGGTGGTCGTCGAGGTACTCCGCGAGGACGGCGGCGTTCTCGCAGTGGCGGTCCATCCGGAGCGGGAGCGTCTCGATGCCCTGGAGGGTCTGCCAGGCGTCGAACGGCGACTGCCCGTTGCCGAGCGCGCGGAGCGACCGGTACTGCACGGCCTTCGCAAGGGGTGCGTCGAAGCGCTCGGAGAAGTCGACGCCGTCGTAGCCCGGGCTCTCGCCCGCGAGCTCGTCGTAGCCGCCGGCCGCCCAGTCGAACGTGCCGCCGTCGACGACGACGCCGCCGACGGTCGTGCCCGAGCCGTGGAGCCACTTCGTCGTCGACTCCCAGACCACGTCGGCGCCGTGTTCGAGCGGCCGACAGAGGTGCGGGGTGGCGAACGTGTTGTCGACGACGAGGGGTACGTCGTTCGCGTGGGCGAGTTCGGCGACGCGCTCGAAGTCGGGCGTCACCAGCGAGGGGTTGCCGACCGTCTCGACGTGGACGTACGCGGTGTCATCGTCGATGGCGTCGACGTAGGCGTCGTAGTCGAGCGTCTCGACGAACGTGGTCTCGATGCCGCGTCGGGGGGCGATGTTCGAGAGGTACGAGGTCGTGCCGCCGTAGGTGTCCGTGGAGCAGACGACGGTGTCGCCGGCCTCGGCCAGGACGAGTGTCAGGGCGTCCAGCGCCGCCATGCCGCTGGCGGTGGCGGTCGCACCGGGCGCGCCGTGGAGCGAGGCGAGCCGCTCCTCGAGGCGGTCGACCGTCGGGTTGGAGATGCGGGAGTAGACGTGGTCGTCGCGGTCGAGCGCGTACCGGGCGGCAGCGTCGTCGGCGTCCGGAAACGTGTACGAGGTGGTCTGGTAGATGGGGGGCGCGCGGGCCCCTGTTGCTGGGTCCACCTCCCCGCCCGCGTGGAGCGCACGGGTGTCGAAGCTGGCGTCGTCGTTCATGTATGTGGTGCATATTCCTGCAAGCTGGTATAACCCTCAGTTACGGCAATATTGGGTGGAATCACCGGTGTGCCGACGTGGACCACAGACGTCGTTCCGATGCCGGGCAGCATGTCGGCTCCGAATACATTTATGTGGCCGCCACACGGCCGTGTGAGTCATGAACGTCCCCCACGCGACGGTTGGTCCACCGTGACCGTCGACCAGTACGACGACTACCGGACCGCCCTCTCAGACGAGACGCTCCCCGGCGCCTTCGTCGACCTCGACCTGCTGGAGACGAACGCGGCGACCGTCCGCGACCGCGCCGACGGGACACCAGTCCGGGTCGCCAGCAAGTCCGTCCGCTGTCGCGCCGTCCTCGACCGCGTCCTCGCCTTCGACGACTGTTTCCAGGGCCTCATGTGCTTCTCCGGGCTGGAGGCCGCCCACCTCGCCGCCCACGACTTCGACGACCTGCTGGTCGCCTACCCGCTCTGGGAGCGCGCCGAACTCGACGCGGTCTGTGACGCTCTGGGCGACGGCACCGACGTGCAGGTGATGGTCGACAGCGCCGAGCACGTCGACCGCGTCGCGTCAGTCGCCCGCGAGCACGACGTTACCGTTCCAGTCATCCTCGACGTCGACATGTCGACGGAACACCTCTCGGTCCACTTCGGCGTGCGACGGTCCGGCGTCCGGTCCCCGGCCGCGGCGCTCGACGTTGCCGGCAGCATCGCCGACGCCGACGGCGTCAGCTTCGCCGGCGTGATGGGCTACGAGGCCCAGCTCGCCGGGCTGCCCGACGACGACCCCTCGAACAACCGGCTGATGAACGCCGTCGTCAGGTTCCTCAAGCGTCGCTCGCGTCCCCGCCTCCGCGAACGCCGCGGTGCCGTCGTCGACGCGCTGCGCGACGCCGGCCACGAGGTGTCGCTGGTCAACGGCGGCGGTACGGGCACCGTGGAGTTCACCGCGGCCGACCCGAGCGTGACCGAAGTGACCGTCGGCTCCGGCTTCTACAGCCCCGCACTGTTCGACCACTACCGGCGGTTCCAGCACGAGCCGGCCGCCGGCTTCGCCGTCGCGGTGACCCGCCGACCCGACCCTGACATCTACACCTGCCGCGGCGGGGGGTACGAGGCGTCGGGACCACCGGGCGTGGACAAGCAGCCGGTCCCGACCTACCCGGCGGGCGCGACCCTGCTCGACGGCGAGGGCGCAGGGGAGGTACAGACGCCCGTCCAGTACGACGGTCCCGTCGACCTCTCGCTCGGGGACCCGGTCGTGTTCCGCCACGCGAAGGCAGGCGAGCTCTGCGAACGGTTCCGCGACCTGCACCTCGTCCGCGACGGGGCGGTCGTCGAGACGGTCCCGACCTACCGCGGCGACGGACGGTGTTTCCTGTGAGCTGGCGCAACTGGGGCGGGACGGCGAGCTGCGAGCCGACCGTCCTCGCGCGCCCGGAGACCGAGGCCGACCTGCGCGAACTCGTCGCCAGTAGCGTCGACGCCGGCGACACCGTCCGTATCGTCGGCTCCGGGCACTCGTTCACCGGGCTCGTCCCCACCGACGACGTGCTCCTCTCGCTGGAGCGGTTCACCGGTGTGGTAGCGGTCGACCGCGACGCGGAGGAGGTGACCGTCCGCGCCGGTACGACGCTGGCGACGCTGAACCGAGAGCTCGCCGACCACGGGCTGGCGATGGCGAATCTGGGCGACATCGACCGCCAGACGATCGCGGGCGCGGTCGGCACCGGCACCCACGGCACCGGCCTCGACTTCGGGACGCTCTCGTCGCAGGTCGTCGGTTGTCGGCTCGTCACCGCCGACGGGAGCGTCCATGAACTCGACGCTGACGGTGACTCGACGTTGTTCGAGGCGGCTCGCGTCTCACTGGGCGCACTCGGCGTGCTCTCGACGGTGACGCTGTCGGTCGTCCCCGCCTACGACCTGCGACTCCGGCGCGAGGCCCGTCCCCTCGACGCGGTGCTCACCGACGTCGACCGCTACCACACCGACCACGACCAGTGGGAGTTCTTCTGGTTCCCCCACACCGACACCGCGCTCGTGAAGACGTACGACCGCAAGCCCGCTGGGACCGGCGACCCCGGCACGGGCCGGTTCGACACGCTCGGCGACCGGGTCGAGAACGCCGCCTGGGAGACCATCTGTCGGGTCGGGACCCACGCACCCGTGACGGCTCCCACCGGTGCGAAGCTCGCTGCGGCGACGCTCTCGGACAAGACAGAGGTCGGCCCGAGCTACGAGGTGTTCGCGAACGCCCGCGAGGTCCGGTTCAGCGAGATGGAGTACGGCGTCCCCGCCGACGAGGTGGTGCCGGTCGTCCGTCGCATCCGCGCGATCGCCGACGGTGACCGTCACGTCCAGTTCCCCGTCGAGGTGCGCTTCGTCGGTGGCGACCAGCCCCTGTTGAGCCCCGCCCACGCCCGTGACTCCGCGTTCGTCGCGGTCCACACCTACCACCGGAAGGCCTATCGAGAGTACTTCGACCGCTGCGAGGCCGTCTTCCGGGAGTTCGGCGGCCGCCCGCACTGGGGGAAACTCCACACCGCCGACGCCGCTACGCTCGCGGAGCGGTACCCGCGCTGGGACGCGTTCCAGTCGGTCCGGCGAGAACTCGACCCCGACGGCGCGTTCCTGAACGAGCACCTGCGCGACGTGTTCGGCGTCGAGTGAGGCCGTCGCCCGGGGCTCGAAGAAGGCACGGGAAGAGAGAGTCGGTTGGTGGTGGATTCAGCAGGCAGTCCGGGTCGGTCGGGAGTCCGACCCGGATGGGTGCAAGGGCCGAGTCAGTCCGGTCCAACGAACATGCAGATAGGCGCAGATGGCTCGGCCCAGTCGGTGACTCGAAGTGCGGAGCAAAAGAGGGGGCGGCCGATTCCAAGCGACTGAGAATCGGCGGCGTCGCTTCAGTAGTCCCGGTCGTACTCGGCCGGCTCAGTACAGGTTGACGTTGACGTTCTTGACCTGCGTGTACTCCTTGATGGCCTCCTCGCCCTGTTCGCGGCCGTAGCCGGACTCCTTGTAGCCGCCGAAGGGCGTCTGCGGGAAGGTGACGGGGTACTCGTTGATGGAGACCATGCCGTACTCCAGGCGCTCGGCGACGCGGTGGGCGCGCTTGATGTCGTTCGTCCAGATGCCGGACATCAGGCCGTACGGCGAGTCGTTGGCGATCTCGATACCCTCCTCCTCGTCGCTGAACTCGATGACCGAGAGCACCGGCCCGAAGATCTCCTCGCGGGCGACGGTCATGTCGTTGGTCACGTCGGTCAGCACGGTCGGCTCGACGAAGTGGCCGACGTCCTTGTCGTCGGGGACGCCGCCGCCGGCGGCGACGGTCGCGCCCTCCTCGACGCCCTGCTCGATGTACGAGAGGACCTCGTCCTGCTGGCTGGCGGAGACCTGCGGCCCCATCCGGCCGTCGTCGTCGATGCCGGAGCCGAGCGGCATCGCCTCGGCCATCTCACAGACCATCTCGACCAGCTCGTCGTGGACGTCCTCGTGGACGACCAGGCGCGAGCCGGCCCAGCACATCTGTCCGCAGTTCATGAAGATGCCGTTGCGGACGCCCTTCGAGGTGGCGTCGAGGTCGGCGTCCGGGAAGACGACGTTCGGGCCCTTGCCGCCGAGTTCGAGCGTGACGCCGGTGACGTGCTCGCTCGCGGTCTCCATGACGTGCTTGCCGATGGAGGTCGAGCCGGTGAACGCGACGTGCTCGACGCCCTCGTGGCTGGCGAGCGCGTCACCGGCCGTGCTCCCGCGCCCGGGCAGCACGTTGAACACGCCGTCGGGCAGGCCGGCCTCGTCGGCGGCCTTCGCGTAGTACAGCGCCGACAGCGGCGTCTCGCTCGAGGGCTTCAGGATGGCCGTGTTGCCGGCGGCCAGCGCGGGCGCGAGCGAGCGGCCGGCGAGCTGGAACGGGTAGTTCCACGGGCTGATGTGGGCGGTGACACCCAGCGGCTCCCGGCGTGTGTAGTTCAGGCGCGGCCCGTCCACGGGGATGGTGTCGCCCTGTATCTTGTCGGTCCAGCCGGCGTAGTAGCGGAACGTGTCGACGACCATGCCGACGTCGATGGACGCCTCGAACGGCGTCTTGCCGTTGTCGTGGGACTCGACGAGCCCGATCTCTTCGTCCATCGCCTCGATGGCGTCGGCCATCGCGTGGAGGTGCTGTCCGCGCTCGCTCGGTCCCATGCGGCTCCACTCGCTGTCGTGGGCCGCCGCCGCCTCCGCAGCCTCGACCGCGCGGTCGACGTCCTCGGCGTCCGCCGCGGCCACCTCGGCGTACAGCTCCTCTGTCGCCGGGTCGTGCGTCTCGATGGTCTCGCCGGACGGCGCGTCCGTCCATTCGCCGTCGATGTACAGCTGTGTTGGGCCGTCGTATGCCATAGACGGTAGTTCGGCGTCAGGCGGATTAGTAGTACCGGAGCGTGGCAAGGCGCGCCGGGTCTCGATGCTCACCCGTCCGACCCCGGAATCGGCCGGGCGCGGCCGCCCACGAGACACACTTTTCACCCGTGGGCACGCGCCACCACGTATGACAGCAGGCGACGTGAACGAAGTCACGACGGGCGAGTGCTCCGACCTGTACTACGTCGACACCGGGATGTACGGCACCGCCGAATACGGCGCGGTCTACATCCTCGACGCCGACGAGGTCGCCCTCGTCGACACCGGCATCGGCACCCACCACGACCGCATCCTCGACGCGCTGGACGAGCTCGGCATCGCGCCCGAGGCGGTCGAACATCTCGTGGTCACGCACGTCCACCTCGACCACGCGGGCGGGGCTGGCTTCCTCGCCGACGCGTGCGAGAACGCGACGGTCTGGGTGCACGAGCAGGGCGCACGCCACCTCGCTGACCCGGCGCGGCTCTGGGAGGGGACGAAGGCCGCGGTCGGCGACCAGATCGAGTGGTACACCGAGCCGGAGCCGGTCCCCGAGGAGCGCATCGAGACGCTGGCCGACGGCGACGCCATCGACCTCGGGGACAGGGAACTCCGTGCGGCCCACGCGCCGGGACACGCACCCCACCAGCACGTGTTCCACGACCCCGCGAACGACGCGGTGTTCACGGCCGACGCGGCGGGCATCTACGTCCCGAACCTCGACGTGGTACGCGAGACGACGCCGCCGCCGCAGTTCGACCTCGAGCAGGCGCTCGCCGACGTGGAGACCATCCGGTCGTTCGAGCCGTCGACGCTGCTGTACCCGCACTTCGGGCCCGCCGAGACGGACGACCGGCTCACCGAGTACGAGGGCCGGCTGGAGTCCTGGGTCGCGGCCGTCGCGGAGAAGCGCGACGAGCTGACCGACGACGAGGCCGTCATCGAGCACTTCGTGGAGACGACGGAGATGGCCGAGCTCTGGGGCCAACGCAAGGCCCGGGGCGAGACTGGCATGAACGTCCGGGGCGTGCTCCGGTACCTCGACAGCCAGGACGAGTAAGCGGTGTTGCCGTCGGGGAGAAACTGACCGAAAGTTCAGGTGTTTTTATCCCCTCTGCAGTATAGGAGTGTGGTATGAACTGGCAGGAGGCGGAGCGAGAGTACACCGACGAGGTGACAGGTGAGACGAACCTCGCCCGGATGTTCGAGGACAGCGCCGAGCGACACGCGGACCGGCCGGCGCAGATGTTCAAAGGCGGAGTGTACGACCGTTCGCTGACGGACTCCGTCGTCCCGGCGGCGCCCGACGGCGAGTACCGCGCCATCAGCTACGACGACATGCGAACCATCGTCCGGCACCTCGCCGCCGGCTTCCGCGACCTCGGCGTCGGCACGGGCGACCGCGTCGGTATCTTCTCCAACACGCGGATGGAGTGGGCCCAGTGCGACTTCGGCCTGCTTTCGGCCGGCGCAGTCGTCACCACCGTGTACTCGGGCTCGTCGTCCCGGCAGGTGCGCTACCTGCTCGACGACCCGAACGCGACGGGGGTCGTCGTCGAGAACGCGGACGCACTGTCGCACGTTCTGGAAGTGGAGGAGGACCTCGACCTCGAGTTCATCGTCTCGATGGACCGCCTCGACGGCCACAACGAGCGCGACGACATCCTCACGCTCGGCGACGTCCACGACCGGGGCGCAGAGCTGTTCGACCGCGACGAGTACGAGTCCTGGGTGGACTCGCGCGAACTGGACGACCTCGCGAGCCTCATCTACACCTCCGGCACGACGGGCCAGCCGAAGGGCGTCCAGCTCACCCACGGGAACTTCCGCGCGAACGTGAACCAGATCAGGAAGCGGTACGGCCCGCGTCCGGACAAGGACGACCTCCCGGTCATCGACGAGAACACCCGGACGGTGTCGTACCTGCCGCTGGCGCACGTGTTCGAGCGGCTCGCGGGCCACTTCGAGATGTTCGCCTCGGGTGCCTGCGTCGGCTACGCCGAGAATCCGGACACGATTCGTGACGACTTCGCGGCCGTCCAGCCCAACGCGGCGACGAGCGTCCCCCGGGTGTACGAGAAGATATACGACGCCATCCGCGAGCAGGCCGAGACCTCCGGCCTGCGCTCGCGCATCTTCGAGTGGGCGACCGACGTCGGCGTTGAGTACCACGAGGCCGAGAATCCGGGCGTCACGCTCCGGGCGAAGGCCGGACTCGCGGACAGGCTGGTGTTCCAGAAGGTGCGCGAGGCGCTGGGCGGGAACGTCGACTTCCTCATCAGCGGTGGCGGCTCGCTCTCGGCGGAGCTCTGTGCGCTGTACCACGCGATGGGCCTGCCAATCATGGAGGGCTACGGCCTCACGGAGACCTCACCCGTGCTCGCCGTCAACCCGCCGGAGGCCCCGAAGATCGGCACCATCGGCCCGCCGCTGGTCGACGTCGACGTCCACATCGACGAGGAGGTCGTCGAGCAGGCGACGTTCGCCGACGACCCCGGACAGGTCGGCGAGCTGCTCGTCCGCGGCCCCAACGTCACCGAGGGCTACTGGGAGAAGCCCGGCGAGACGACACAGGCGTTCACCGAGATCGACGGCAAGCGCTGGTTCCGCACCGGCGACATCGTCCACAAGCGCCCCGACGGCTACATCGAGTTCCGCGAGCGCTCGAAGCAGATCCTCGTGCTCTCGACCGGCAAGAACGTCGCGCCCGCGCCCATCGAGGACGCCTTCGCGGCCTCGCAGGTCGTCGAGCAGTGCATGGTCGTCGGCGACGGCGAGAAGTTCGTCGGCGCGCTCATGGTGCCGAACCTCGAGCGGCTCCGCGACGAGGCTGCCGAGAACGGCACCGACATCCCCGACGACGACGAGGCGGCCGTCGAGCACGAGTACGTCCAGAACCGCGTCCGGGAAGAGGTCGACCGCATCAACCCGCAGTTCGAGACACACGAACAGATCAAGCAGTTCCGACTGGTCACCGAGGAGTTCACCGAGGAGAACGACCTGCTGACGCCGACGATGAAGAAGAAGCGTCGGAACATCATCGACGTCCACGACGAGCTCATCGACGACATCTACGCGGAGTGACGCCGGCGAGCGCGGCACGGTGAGGACTGTCGGCGCTCTCCTCGCGGGGAGCTACTGCTGGTGACGGCCCCCTCTATGAGGGGAAAACAGGGTGAAGGCGGCGCTTGAACTGCTGGAAACGGGCGAAACTGCCATAACTTTTTATGAGGTACCGTCCGTGTTAGCGTTCAGTCATGGATTGGCGGGAGGCAGAACAGGAGTTCTCTGACGACGTGACAGGCATGAACAGCCTGGCACGGATGTTCCACGACAGCGCGGACCGACACCCGGACCGCCCGGCCCAGAAGTACAAAGGTGGTGTCTACGACCGGAGCCTCGCCTCGGTGGGCACCGTGGACGCGGCACCGACCGATGGCTACGGGACGCTCAGCTACGCCGAGATGCAGGACATCGTTCAGAACCTCGCGGCGGGCTTCCGGGCCCTCGGCGTCGGTACGGGCGACCGGGTGGGGCTGTTCTCCGACACCCGGATGGAGTGGGCCCAGTGCGACTTCGGCCTGCTCTCGGCCGGCGCGGTCGTCACCACCGTCTACGAGTCGTCCTCGCCGGCACAGGTCCGCTACCTGCTCGACGACCCCGGTGCGACGGGTGTCGTCGTCGAGAACCAGGAGCTGCTCGACCGGGTGCTCGAGGTGTCCGACTCGCTCTCGGTCCGCTTCATCGTCTGCATCGACGACCTCCCGCCCGAGTACGACGACGAGGAGGGCGTCTACACGCTCGGCGAGGTGTACGAGCAAGGCAAGAAGCGGTTCGACCCCGACACCCTCGAGTCGTGGCTGGACGAGACCGACGTCGACGACCTCGCGAGCCTCGTCTACACGTCCGGGACGACCGGCCAGCCGAAGGGCGTGCGACTGACCCACCGCAACTTCCGGTCGAACGTCAACCAGACGTACCGGCGGTACGGCCCACGCCCGGACAAGTCGAGCCGGTTCCCGACGGTCGACGAGACCACGCAGATGGTGTCGTACCTGCCGCTGGCGCACGTCTTCGAGCGGCTCACTGGCCACTTCCTCATCTTCGCCGCGGGCGGCTGCGTGGGCTACGCAGAGAGCGTCGACACGCTGAAAGACGACTTCCAGGCCGTCGAGCCGAACGGGGCAACGAGCGTCCCACGGGTGTACGAGAAGATATACGACGCCATCCGCGAGCAGGCGTCCGAGAGCGGCTTCAAGGAGCGCATCTTCAACTGGGCGACCGGCGTCAGCCGCGAGTACTACCGCTCCGACCGCCCGGGGACGCTGCTGAAGACGCGGTACTGGCTGGCCGACAAGCTCGTCTTCAGCGACGTCCGCGAGGCACTCGGCGGGAACATCGACTTCCTCATCAGCGGCGGTGGCACGCTCTCGGACGAGCTCTGCACTCTCTACCACGGGATGGGACTGCCCATCTACGAGGGCTACGGGCTGACCGAGGCCGCGCCCGTCGTGTCCACCAACCCGCCGGAGGACGTCAAAATCGGCACCATCGGGCCAACGTTCCACGACATCGACACGCGCATCGACACCTCGGTCGTCCCCGAGGGCGAGACCACGGACACGATGGGCAAGCTCGGCGAGCTGCTCATAAAGGGCTCGAACGTGACCGACGGCTACTGGAACAAGCCCGAGAAGACCGAGGCCGCGTTCACCGAAGACGGCTTCTTCAAGACCGGCGACATCGTCCACAAGCGCCCCGACGACTACCTCGTGTTCCACGAGCGCTCGAAGCAGATTCTCGTGCTCTCGACCGGCAAGAACGTCGCACCCGCACCCATCGAGGACGCGTTCGCCTCCAACCATCTCGTCGAGCAGGTGATGGTGATGGGCGACGGAGAGAAGTTCATCTCCGCGCTGATCGTGCCGAACTTCGAGGCGCTCCGTGAGAAAGCGGCGGCAGAGGGCGTCGACCTGCCCGACGACGACTACGCAGCCTGTGACGACGACTGGGCGAACGAGACCATCGAGGCGGAGGTCGCCTCGGTCAACGAACGCTTCGAGAAGCACGAGCAGATCAAGGAGTTCCGGCTGGCCGAGGAGGAGTTCACCGAGGAGAACGACCTGCTGACACCGACGATGAAGAAGAAGCGCCGGGACATCAGGAGTCGGTACGACCGACTTGTCGAGGAGATATACGGCGACATCGAGCGTGCCGAGGCCGCGGAAGCAGACGACTGAGGGGCTGTCGACCCCTGGGCCGAGACCGTCCACCCTCAATCGCTGGCCGCAAACGGGTCGTTTATACGCGATGCCTCCAACAATCTGGGTACATGGGTGTCTCCCGTGATTGACGCGTTCGGAGGGCTGGTACTCGCTGGCGAGAGCGGCGGCCATCTCGCGCTCATCGTCGCGCTCATCGTCTCCCTCGGTGTCGTCTCGCAGATTCTCGGGGACCGGTTCCGTACACCGAGCGTGTTGTTCCTCATCATCGCCGGCATCCTCGTGGGGCCCGAGGGCATCGGCAACTGGTTCACGTTCATCGACCCCATCGTCACCGAAGAGACGTTCGGCGGCGCGCTGTCGACCATCGTCGGCCTCTCGGTCGCCGTCATCGTCTTCGAGGGAGCGTTCCACCTGAAGATATCCAAGCTCAGGGAGGCTCCCTCGGCAAACATCAAGCTGGTAACGCTCGGGGCGGTGGTCTCCTTCGTCGGGACGACGGTCGCCGTCCGGTACCTCCTCGGGACCGAGTGGGCCATCGCCGGGGTCATCGGTGCGCTGCTGGTCGCGACGGGGCCGACAGTCATCACGCCGATCCTCGAGGTGGTCGCGGTTCGCGACCGCGTCGAGGCGGCACTCGAGACCGAAGGTATCGTCAACGACGTGACCGCGGCCATCCTCGCGGTCGTCATCTTCGAGGTGCTCTCGGTAGAGGAGTCGAGCCTCGAGATCTACGTCCAGCGGTTCGCCGAGCGCCTCGGCACCGGGCTGCTCATCGGGCTCATGGTCGCCGGAATCATCTGGTACGCGCTCCGACACCTCGACCTCTCGCCGGACAACGCACCGCAGAACGCCCGGCTGCTGACGCTCGCGGGCGCTGTGGTCGCGTTCGCGACGGCAAACGAGATCTTCTCCGAGGCTGGCGTCGCCGCCGTCGCGACCGCCGGTATCGTCCTCGGAAACGCCGACCTGCCGTACGAGGAGCAGATCGAGGATTTCAAGGGTGACGTGACGCTCATCGTCCTCTCGTTCGTCTTCATCGCGCTGGCAGCGCTCCTGGAGTTCGAGAAGCTGTTCGGGCTCGGCTGGCAGGGCATCGCCGTCGTGCTCGTCGTCGCGGTCGTGCTCCGGCCGCTGCTCGTCTTCGCCAGCACGACCGGCGGACAGTTTACGTGGTCCGAGCGCTGGTTCATCAGCCTCGTCGGCCCGCGTGGTATCATCCCCGCGTCAGTCGCGACGCTGTTCGCGCTCCAACTCCAGAACACGGCCACCACGCCGGCCAACCCGGCCGGTGCGGACATCCTCGTCGGGACGGTGTTCCTCGTCATCCTCGTCACCGTCGTCTTCGAGGCCGGACTCGCCAGGCAGATCGCGGAAGCATTAGACGTCATACCAATGCGTGTACTCATCATCGGAGGCGGACAGGTGGGCCGGTCGCTCGCCGATCGCCTCGACGACCGAGGGGAGAACGTCGTCATCATCGAAAAGAACCCGGAGATAGTGGAGGTCGCCCGCGAGGCGGGTTTCACCGTCCACAAGGGTGACGGCACCGACACGGACGTGTTGCGTGCCGCCGGTGCCGACAACGCGAAGATCGTGGTCGCCGCCACCGGTGACGACGACGCGAACCTCCTCGTGGCACAGCTCGCAAACAGCAAGTTCAGCGTCGACACGGTCATCGCCCGGGCGAACAACTCGGACAACGTCGAGGCGTTCGAGGACCTCGGCGTCCGGACCATCTCCTCGGCGATGGCGACCGCGTGGGCCATCGACAACGAGATAGAGCGGCCCGCGCTCTCGGACTGGATCACCCACTTCGGCGAGGAGGGGGACATCCAGGAGATAACGGTCACCTCGGACGAGCTCATCGGGCGGACCCTGACGGAGATCGGGCCGGAGCTGCCGCCGGGCTGTCTCGTCGCGCTCGTCTCTCGGGACGGCGAAGTCAAGGTCCCCGGCGCGGACTACACGCTCCAGGAGGGCGACAACCTCACGCTGCTGGGCGAACGTGACAGCGTCCGCGACGCCATGTCGTTCTGTCACCCCGAGGACTGAGCCATCGTCGGCCCCACCCGGGGGCGAGCGCCCTTTTATGCAGGTCCACCCCCAAGCTGTTCACATGTCAGCGACTGCACTCTACACGCTGAACACGGCCCACTGGACGTTCGACTTCTCCGCAGCGGTGCAGATGCAGAACCCCGGCGAACCGTACCGTGGCACCTGTCCCGCCTACCTCGTCGAGCACCCGGAGGGGACGGTGCTCGTCGACACCGGCGTCAGCCCGGACCTCGTCGCCGACCCGGCGTCGTACGGCCCGGCCGGCGCGGCGCACATGGCCCCCCTGCTGGAGTCGCTGGACCAGAGCGAGGACCAGCACCTCGCGACCCTGCTCGACGGCATCGGCTACGCGCCCGAGGACATCGACAAGGTCGTGCTGAGCCACCTGCACACCGACCACGCGGGGAACATCGACCTGTTCCCCGATGCCGAGTTCATCGTCCAGAAGGAGGAGCTCCGCTACGCGTTCTACCCGGACGGGGTCCAGCGGCTGTTCTACGTCACCGGCGACTTCCACCACCTGCGCCGGATGGACTACGACGTGACCGCCGTCCACGGCGAGTACGACGTGTTCGGCGACGGGAGCGTCGTGACGTTCCCGACGCCCGGACACTCGCCCGGCCACCAGTCGGTGCAGGTCGAACTGCCCGACGCGGGGTCCGTCATCCTCGCCGTCGACGCGGCGAACCATCGCGAGGGCTACGAGGGCGAGCTCGCGGCGTCGTTCGCGCACTCGCTCGAGGACTCGGTCGAATCAATCCAGGCCATCAAGCGGCGGGCCACCCGAACGGACGCCGACGTGTACGTCCACCACGACCCCGACGACATCGGCTCGCTGCCCGAGCCGCCCGAAGCGCTGGAGTAGCTCGAACAGCGCACCCGGCGACACCGGCGAACAGGTAGTATTTCCAACAACGTTATTTCACAGACCTCCGAAGCGTCTGACGCATGTCCGACGCGGCGGGGAAGTGACTCGTCGGCGGCTGCGTGACCCACGATGCACTCGGCAGTCATCTCGACGTTGCCCGACGAACACCACCAGCGCGTGCTGGACGTCTGGAACGACCTGGAGGACGAGTTCGGCATCGACCCGGCCTCGGAGCTCCCGCCGCCGCACGTCTCCTACCACGTCGCGGAGACCTACGACGGCTCGACCGTCGAGTCCCGTCTCCACTCCGTCCGGCCGGAGGTCGAGCCCTTCACCGTCCGGACCGGCGGGCTGGGCGTATTCACCGCCGCACCCGTCGTCTACCTCCCCGTCGCCCGGTCGCCGGAGCTGGCCGAGCTCCACGACAGCCTCTGGTCGCGGCTCACCGACTTCGCCGACCGCGCCGACGACTACTACCACCCGGAGCGGTGGTTCCCGCACGTCACGCTGGCGTACCACAGCCTCGACGCGGAGCTGGCCGGTGAGGTCGTGACGTTCCTCTCGGACCGCGAGTTCGACTGGGAGATGGAGATACGTGACCTCGCGCATCTGGAGTCCACCGGCAACGAGACGCGCATCTGCTCGCGTGTGGAGCTGTGACGGGAGGAGACACTCGTCGCTCAGCCGGTGCTAGTCAACGGGTCCGCGAGCCACTGGCGCGCAAACCGGAGAGGCCGTGGGCGGCCATGACCCCGCCGAGGGCGAATAGCACGAGCGTGACGACCGCCCCGAGCGTTCCGCTACCTGTGACGAGCACTGTGTTCGGCGCTGCCTTCGTTAGCATCGTGTTCATCGCGGAGTACGCCGTCACCGCCATCAGGGCGAGACCGATGAACGTGTTGCTAGCATCGTAGACAGTGGTCATGGCCAATAGTACGCCCATTTGGCACGTATAACTTCGTCCTGGGGTTCGTCGGTGTCGCAGAGCCCTCTGGTTCAGAGGCTCTGGTCCCAGTTGTCCTGGTTCGGGAGCACCCTGTGACCCCCCTTCTCCGCGTCGCGACCCGGCAGGGAGAACTCGATGCGGACGTGCTCGGTCATGGTCGACCCGGGTCACGCAGCGGGTTAATGAAGCTGTCCACCGCCGTCCGCGTCTGTCACTCCGCCGGTGACTCTACCGGGGCCGCCTCCTCCTCGGTCGTCACCGCGAGGAACGCGTCCTCCAGACTGGCCGCCTCGCCAGCCTCGGCACGCCGTTTCAGCTCCGCCGGTGCACCCTGTGCGACGAGCCGGCCGTCGTGCAGCACGCCGATGCGGTCCGCCAGCTCGTCCACCACCGGCAGGATGTGCGTCGAGAGGAACACCGTCATCTCGTGGTCCGCCAGGTCCGCGATGGTGTCCCGCATCGTCCGGGCCGCCCGCGGGTCCAGCCCCGACGTGGGCTCGTCGAGGAACGCCACGTCGGGCTCGTGTAGCACCGCCTGGATGACGCCGATCTTCTGGCCCATCCCCTTCGAGTACGCGTCGATACGCTTGTCCGCGTCGTCGAGCAGGTCGAACCGCGCGAGGAGGGACTCGATACGTTCCTCGGCCTCGTCGTCGGGGATGTCCCGCAGCCCCGCGACGTACTCCAGCTGCTCGCGCCCGGTCAGCTCGTCGTACAGTGGTGGCTCCTCCGGCAGGTAGCCGATGTGCGGCGTGACCGTCTCCCGCTCGATGATGGACTGGCCGGCGACCCGGGCTGTACCCGACGTGGGCCGTGTGAGCGTCGTCAGCATCCGCATCGTCGTCGTCTTCCCCGCCCCGTTCGGGCCGAGGAAGCCGAACACCTCGCCGCTCTCGATTCGCAGGTCGAGGTCGCCGACCGCCCGTTCCCCGTCGTACTCCTTGGTGAGGCCGTCCGTGACGATGGCCGCGTCGGTCATTGTTTGACTCGTTTGCGGGCCGTCGGTATGAAGGCACCGTGGCTGTTTCCAGGTGTGAAAGTTGGGTCTCCTGTGCGAGGCTGTCTGTCGACCGCGTTGGACACGATACTGGGTCGTTCGCCGCGAACAGCCAGAAAGCCCCAGACAGTTGGCTGCCGGGACTCGCAGTGGCCCTCGTTCCTGCGGTCCTCGCGTCGTCCGGGTTCGCCGACTGCCTCGCCCGTTTCAATCGCACCCGCCCGCGACCGCACCGCACCTCACGCCTCCCCAGCCGACTGCGCTTCTCGGTCGGTTCGAACAACGGTGTCGTCACTCGGCGCTTGAAAACGAGGAAAACCAGGACCGAGAGCTCTACTCGCCGTTGACTTCGAACTCGATGGCCGCGCCCTGGCCGAAGCCGACACAGAGCGTGGCGAGGCCGAGGCCGCCGCCGCGCTTGCGCAGCTCGTGGATGAGCGTCACGGGCAGGCGGGCACCGGACGCGCCGAGCGGGTGACCGATGGCGATGGCGCCGCCGTTGACGTTGAAGATGTCCTCGTCGATGCCGAGCTCCTCGCGGGCGTACACCGTCTGGGAGGCGAACGCCTCGTTCAGTTCGACGAGGTCGTAGTCCTCGATGTCCCGCCCGTTGCGTTCGAGCAGGCCGCGGGTCGCCGGGACCGGGCCGATGCCCATGACGGTGGGGTCGACGCCGGCGACGTTGTTCGTGCCGACCTCGGCGAGGATCTCGAGGTCGTGCTCCTCCGCGAACTCCTTCGAGGTGACGAGCGTGGCGGCCGCGCCGTCGGAGATCTGGCTGGAGTTCCCGGCCGTGATGTCCTCCATGAACGCGGGCGGGAGGCTCTGGAGGGTCTCGAAGTCGGTGTCGGGGCGGATGCCCTCGTCCTCGCTGATGGTGCGGGTCTCGGTCTCGACGGGCTCGCCGTCCTCGTCCTCCTCGACGGTGACCTCGGCCTCGATGGGGATGATCTCGTCGTCGAAGCGCCCCTCCTCGGTGGCCGCGGCGGCGCGCTGGTGGCTCTGGACGGCGTAGCGGTCCTGGGCCTCGCGGGAGATGTCGAACTCGTCGGCGACCTTCTCGGCGGTCATGCCCATCTGGAGCTCGACCATGTTGTACATCTCCTGGAACGCCGGGTGGAACGCACGGCTGTCCATCCCGCCGCCCATCGGCACGCGGGACATGTTCTCGAAACCGCCCGCGATGATGCAGTCGCGGTTGCCGGCGGCGACGGCGTCGGCGGCGGAGATGACCGCCTGCATCGAGGAGGCACACCAGCGGTTGATGGTCGTCGCGGGCACGCCTTCGCCGAGTTCGGACATGAGCGCGATGATGCGAGCGACGTTGTTGTCCTGCTCGCCCCGCTGCTGGGCGCAGCCCCACATCAGGTCGTCGACGTCCTCGCCCGCGAGGTCGTTCTCGGCGAGGATCTCGTCGATGAGCGGGATGGAGAGGTCCTCGCCGCGGGTGTTCTCGTAGACGCCACCCTGGCGACCCTGGGGTGTCCGGTACGCTGCTGCGATGACGGGCGTGTGCGCTGGCATACGAGTAGCGAGGGGAGGCACCACCTTAAATCACGGCTGAACGGGCAGTAATCGGGCCGGGAGTTTATTCTGGCCGTTTACGAGCCGCCCGAATCGTCCCAGCCACCCGATACGGCGCCGAATAGCGGCGACAATTCCGGCGAACGGAACCCAAAAAGGGTTTAGGCACGCTCTTGCTGGAAGCGAGTAATGACCGACGACCCCACGCCGCCCTCCAGCCGTCCCGCGGACGCCCGCGCCGACGGTGGGTCGTCGTCCCGCCCGACGGACGACCGCGATGGGACCGACGACAGTGACCGAACCGACGAGCCCCGCGACCCGGACGAGCCCGTCGGAGACGACCCCGTCGACGGAGCCGACGACGAGACGACGGACGACGAGTGGAGCGAGTGGACGACCGCCGACGCCGTCACCGAGGCGGACGACGCCGTCGACGACTCCGACGGCTCTGACAACGACTCGGGCGACGACTCGAGCGACGACCCCGAGCCGGGGGAACTCGCGGGGAACGACGACTACCCCTGGTCGTCGAGCCATCGCACGCTCGGCGCGCTGGTGCTCATCGCCGTCGTCGGCCTCGCCGCACGACTCGTGTGGCTCGGCGAGCGGCTCGTGCACCAGGACGAGGGCCGGGTCGCCTACTGGGTGGTCCGCTACCTCGAGACCGGCGCGTTCGAGTACCGCCCCATCGTCCACGGGCCGTTCCTGTTCCACGTCGACAAGTACGTCTTCCAGCTGCTCGGGCCGTCGGACTTCAGCGCGCGCCTCGCCGTCGCCGTCCTCGGTGCCGTGCTGCCGCTCTCCGCGTGGCTCTACCGGAAGCACCTGCGGGACACCGAGGTCGTCGCACTCGGGCTGTTCCTGGCGTTCAACCCGGTGCTGCTGTACTACTCCCGGTTCATGCGCTCGGACGTGCCGCTCGTCGTGTTCGTCGGCTTCACCGTCGGGTTCTTCCTGCGGTACTACGACGAGCGCCAGCGACGGTACCTCGCCGCCGGGGTCGCGACGCTCGCGCTCGCGCTGACGACGAAGGAGAACGCGCTGCTGTATCCTGTCTGCTGGCTGGGCGCGGCGGCGCTCCTGCTCGACCACCGGCTGTTCCGCGCTCCGGTCGCGAACGACCTGACAGTCTGGGGCGTCCTCGTCGACTACCTCGACTGGGTACTGCCCTTCGACCTGCGCGGGTCGTGGGGTGAGCTCGCTGGCGGGAACGTGAACGGGCTCATCGACCGGCACATCGACTGGTGGCGCACGGGCTGGACCTCGGTCGCGGTCGCGGTCGGCCTCGTCGTCGAGTTCTTCGCCATCATCGTGCTGTTCTACGCGCCCCGCGGCGGCGGCTACACGGAGCCGGAGGCGGCGGGCTGGCCTGGCCCGGAGCAGGCGGGAGAGGGCATCGGCCTGTGGAACTCGCTCGGCCAGCTCGCCGGCGGCGACCCCGATATGTTCCTCGCGGTCGTCCGGGAGTCCATCGTGGGGTCGTGGGAGGAGTTCACCGGCCAGTGGGCGAGCGACCACGGCAACTCCTACCTCGCGTTCTTCGAGCACTACATCGACGTGCTGGAGGCCGCCGCGCTCGTGCTCTGTGCCTTCGCAATCATCGGGTTCGTGGTCGACCGCTACAGCAGCGACGGCCCCCGCGATCTCGTCGCGCTCGCGTCCTACTGGGGCTTCGTCAGCGTACTCGGCTACCCCATCGCGACGGACATCCGCGCGGGCTGGGCGACGACCCACGCCATCATCGCGCTGGCCATCCCCGCGGCGGTCGGCCTCGGCATCGTCTTCCGGTGGGGCATCGAGTCGTTCACCGACGACGACCCCGTCGGCGTCGCGCTGACGGTCGTCATCCTCCTGCTCGTCTCCGGGCAGGTCGCCACGACGGCGGTCGGGCTGGTGTACGTGAACGACCAGGACCCCGACAACATGCTCGTCCAGTACGCACAGTCCTCCAGCACCGACCTGAAGGACACCCTGCAGGACGTCGAGCGCATCGGCCGCGAGCAGGGTGGGCCCGACGACGTGGACGTGCTGTTCTACGGCAACGAGTACTACACCTCGAACCTGAGCGACGACTTCCAGCCACCGGCCTCCAGCGGCTACTACGAACGCCGGACGCTGATGTGGTACATGGAGACCTACCAGTACCGCGCGAACCAGACCGACGGAGAGAGCTTCGTCTACGACACCGCCATCACGCTCCGGCAGGTCAACCGGACGAACGCGCCGGTCGTCGTCGCCATCGGGAACGGCGAGAACGGCGACGACGCGGAGGACATCCACCGGTGGCTCGTCGAGGAGGGCTACGAGGCCCGCGAGTTCCAGCGCTTCGCGACGGTGAACCGGACCGATCAGGACCTCGGCCCCGGCACGCCGTTCGTCGTCTACGTCAACGAGTCGGCGCTGTCGGAGACCACGGACCTGCCGTCGCCGGAACGCTCCCAGCTGTCGGCGGCCGAGTCGTTGACCGACCACCGGCAGACGGTGGCCCGGAGCGTCGTCGGCGACGGCTGGCTCCGACGCGCGGCGCGGCCGGCCCGAGCGAGCGAGTCCGCCGTTCTCGGGTCGTAATCGGCGCTCCGACGGCCTTAAGCGGCCGTGGCGTCAACCTCTGAGAGAATGAGTAACGCGGCGCTATCGGTCGTCGAGTTTCTGTTGACCGCCGATGTCTACACCGAGAACCGCGAGCTGGACGAGAACGACCTCCCGCCGCGGTTCCGACGCGTGTTCTACGCCGACGGCGAGGTCGAACGACCGCTCACGGTCACGAACAAGACGACCCGGGCGGCGACGGGCATCGACCACCCGTGGGACGCGATCTCCGAGCTGTTGTTCACCGACCGCGACGAGTTCTCGGGCAAGCTGAAGCTGACCCAGCCGGAGATGGCCGAGAACTGGTTCCTCGAACGCGTGGATGCCGAGACGCTGCGCCGGAACCCCACGCTCGCCTGGGAGTTCGACGGCGCGTTCGACGACGTCACCTACGAGGAGGCCCGCGAGGCGAACCGACCCATCCAGGCCGACCGGGTCTGGATCGACTCGCTGCTCGACGAGATGTTCGAGGACGAGGAGGACGAGGAGATGCTGGACCTCGTCGACATCCGCGCCCCCGAGGAGATCGACCAGACGCTCGACGACATCGTCCTCACCGAGGAGCAGGAGGGCGAGATCCAGAAGGTCGTCAAGGCCATCGAGCACCGCGACTACCTCGCCGAGATCGGCCTCCGCGAGATCGGCAAGCTGCTGTTCGTCGGCCCGCCGGGCACCGGGAAGACCTCGGCCGCGAAGGGGCTGGCGTACAAGCTCGACCTCCCGTTCGTCGAGGTGAAGCTCTCGATGATCACCAGCCAGTACCTCGGCGAGACGGCCAAGAACGTCGAGAAGACGTTCGAGGTGGCCAAGCGGCTCTCGCCGTGTATCCTGTTCATGGACGAGTTCGACTTCGTCGCGAAGACGCGGGGCGGCGACGAGCACAACGCCATCAAGCGCGCCGTCAACACCCTGCTGAAGAGCATCGACGACATCTCCCTCATTCAGGACGACGTGCTGCTCATCGGCGCGACGAACCATCCGGACCAGCTCGACGCCGCGGCGTGGCGGCGCTTCGACGAGATCGTCAACTTCCCGAAGCCGGACCACTCGATGCGGTCGGACATCCTCCGCATCATCACCCGCGCGATGGAGATCGAGGAGTTCGACCCCGATTCCATCGCCGACATCACCGAGGGGCTGACCGGCAGCGACCTCCGGATGGTCATGCGCGAGGCCGTCCTCGACGCGCTCACCGAGGAGCGGACGACGCTGACCCAGGCCGACCTCGAAGCGGCCGTCGCCGACTTCGAGGAGCGGGACAACCTCAAGAACATGGACATGATCGAGGGCGACCACGACGCGCTCATCGCCGGCGGCGACATCGCGGGCGACGGCTCGGGGCACGACCACGACGACCACGACCACAGCCACGACGACTGAGCGGCGACGACCGACCGCCAACCCGCGCCTTTTTCGCTCCCGCCCGCAAAGGCGGGCACGATGCTGGTCACGCTGCTCGGAACGGGCGACACGACGGGGACGCCGACCCCAGGCTGCGACTGCGACACCTGTCGGGAGGCTATGGAACGCGGCGTCGAGCGCACCCGCTTCTCGGTCCACGTCCACAACGAGCGCACCGGCGAGTCGCTGCTGGTCGACTGCAGCCCGGACTTCCGCTACCAGTTCCTCCACAACGACGTCGACCTGCCGGACGCCGCAGTCGTCACGCACATCCACTTCGACCACCTCGACGGGCTCGGCAACGCCTACCGGCTGCTCGACGACCTCCAGGTGTACGCCGCGGACGAGACGGACCCGAAGACGGGCGAGAGCGTCGCCGACACCGTCGACCGGAAGTACGACTACCTCGACGCGGTGACGGTCAACCACGAGACGCCGTTCGAGCCGTTCGAGACCTGCGGCTTCGAGGTGACGCTCGTCCCGGTCGTCCATCCGCCGCTGGTCTGTTACGGACTGGCCATCGAGGACCCCGAGACGGGCCGGAAGCTCGCCATCCCGGGCGACACGAGCTACGCGCTCGGCGAGGCGGCGCGAGACGTGCTGCGGGACCCCGACCTGCTGCTCGCCGACGGTATCGTCCCGGCCGAACTCTGCAGTCACCACCCGCTCGGTGGCGACCACGCGGACGCTGAGGGCACTTTCCGTACGTTCGGCACGAAGCACATGACCTACGAGGGCGCGCTCGCGCTCGGCGAGGACATCGACGCCGACGTGACGCGGGTGGTCCACGCGGCGCACTTCTACCCGGTCGAGCAGGCGTTCGACGACGCTATCGCCGTCGACGGGGAG
Source organism: Haloarchaeobius sp. FL176 (assembly GCF_024609245.1). Taxonomy (GTDB): domain Archaea; phylum Halobacteriota; class Halobacteria; order Halobacteriales; family Natrialbaceae; genus Haloarchaeobius. Next base: position 24,621 of record NZ_JANJYH010000015.1, on the reverse strand, counting down.
ACGTACGAGCTGTAGAAGGAGACGACCGGCGATGAGACGACAGCGGCGGCCGCTTGGGCCGCCCGTTCAGAGCGTCCCCCGACGAGATGGACGAGCGCGAACGGGCTCGCGACGCCGGCGGCGGCGATACTGAAACTCCTTACACCAGCTGCTGGTGAGTGCGTGAGGAGCCGGAACGGCCACGAGAGGAGGACTCAGTCGTCGGCAGGGCGCTCGACGCGGTGCTCGACATCCGCGACGGCGAGCTCGTCGTCGATGGTGACCGCGAGGCGCTCGTCCGCCAGTTCGATGGTGACAGTGACCGACAGCGGGTCGGTCGAGTGGACCTCCGTGTCACGGTCGGAGACGCACCACGGGAGCTCCCAGTACGGCGTGCCGTTGAGGTCGACGCCGTGTTCGCGGTGGAAGTGGACCACGTCGGACTGGTCGAGCAGCACGAGGCCGATGGCAGAACAGAGCGAGTGGCCACACTGCTGGCAGACGTGCTCGACGCGGATGTCCGAGCCGATGCAGCAGTCGCCCTCGCGCTCGACGTGGCTCGTCATCTTCCCACTGCACTCCGGACAGACACCGTCCGCGGCGAGGCAGTGGAGGTGCCGGACGCGCTGGTCGAACGCCCGCATGACCTCGTCGCGGTCGCGGTCGGTCAGGCCACCCGGCGGGAACGGGTACTCACCGTGGGGGTGGCCGCAGTCGGGGCAGTCGATCGCGATACACTCGTCCTCGTACACGGCGACGAGGGAACCGCCGCAGGTGACGCAGTCGGCGTCGAGCTCGTGGGGCCCCCACCGTGGGTTCTGGTTGAACTCGCCGGCGATGACCGCCCGGACGACCTTCTTCCCGGCGTAGCGCAGGTCGTAGCCGTCGTCGGTGTTCACGACGAACTGGTCGGTGAGCTGCTGGAGGTGATAGTTGAACTGTGCGCTGTCGCGCATCTCGACGGTCTCTCGGAGGTCCGAAAACCGGACCGGTCGGTCGTCCGCCTGCCGAAGCGCCTCGAGGATGGAGAGGCGCGTCTCGTTGCCGACCACCGAGAACGCCTCCGCAGGCGCGACGCACGCCTCGCACTCGTTGATGTCCGGTTTGCTCATGGATAGCATTTCGACACCGTTCAAGTAAAACGTTCCCTCAACTCCGTTTTGGTAGATATTCAGATATTTCTTCGGCCGAGGCTTCAAACGTGAGGACGGAACCAACGACGGCGTGCCCTGACGAGTCGAGACGGGCCGGCCAGCGGTCGTACGGCACCCCGGCCCGTTCCTTGCCGACTGTGCCGTCTGTCCGCCAGCCAGTAGCGACGGTCTCGGTCAGCCGAAGCGGTCCAGTCCGGACTGTCTGCTCGCACGGCCGTCCGGCTCCGCCACCCAGCCGGTCCGTCGGTCGCGCTCCCCAGCCACGTCGACCGACGGCTGCTCGCTCTCCTCGAACCCCGGACAGTCGGGGCCACACTCGTTTCCCGGGTCGACGACCCGCCCCTTCCACTCGCAATGCGGGAGCCCGCCACCACCAGCGACGGCTTCGTCTCGGACCCGCGCACAGCCGGGGAACTCGTCGACGCGCCAGCCCTTGCCGTAGGCACGCTCGGCCAGCCGCCGTCGGGCCTGTGCCTTGGCAGTGGGGGTCGCCAGACGCACCTCCGTCCAGCCGGGGTGTTCCTCGACGAGTTCGGTCCCGAACGCGTCCACGTCCAGCGGCGTCGACTCCCTGACGACGGTACGGTCCAGCGTCTCGGGGTCGAAGCGCCAGACACCGACCGCATCGGGGATGCGGTTCAGGTGCGCCCGGGTGACGTGACTCGCCGTCGCCAGCACAACCTCGTCGACGAGGCCCAGCCGGACGTCCTTCAGGAGCTGCGTCTCCAGGTCGCCCGGCGTCCCGAGGTCGGGCTTGTTCTCGACGGCGACGAGGCTGTCGAACCACTCCGCCGGATAGCGACACGCCTGTCGGACGTGCTCGGCTCCGGCGCGCGGGTCGCGTTCGAAGAAGCCGACGTCGACCGCGCGCTCGACGATGTCCCGGGCTCGCTCCGCGGGCAGGTCGAACGCCCCGCGCCAGTCGCGTGAGCGGCCACGGCCCACGTCGCTCTCGATCGCCCGGTGTGGAATGGTCCGTTCGGTGATGGCAGCGCGGTCGTCGAATGCCGGTCCGGGCTCGACCACGACCACGTCGAGCACCCGCCGTGCGCTGTGGACGCCGCCACCGAGCTGTCGTGCGATCACGCCGTCGACCCCGCGCTCAAGACTGGCACAGAGCCGCTGTTCGAACGCGAATTCGCGCACAGCAGTGGTTGGTCTCGGGGGAGTAAAAGTCCGTCTCCGGCTCAGAGCGACGGGACGGCAGCGAGGACCGCGAGACCGTCGGTGCCGAGGAGTGCCGACAGTGTCGGGACGAGTGCGAAACGGCCGACGCTCCAGACGGCGGCGGGTTCGTCGTCGATACCGCCGATGGTGGGGCGGGTGGTACTCATCGAATTGGGTGAAGACGGCCACTGGACCATATGTAGCCAGATTTCCACTTCTGGTGGCCGGCGTCCCGAAGCCAGTTTCTATCGCTCCCGTGGCCTGATTTTCGTCCGAACCGTCCCGTCGGCTGATTGGGGTAGCTATTTTTGCTCGACGGGAGAACGACGGACAATGCCGGTCCCCCAACCGACGACCGCGATGCTCGTGGTGTTCGGCATCACCGGTGCGGCGCTGCTCGCGTTCGTCAGGGAGGTGGTCTCGCCGGACGTGACGGCACTGGCCGTCCTCGTCTCGCTGGTCGTCCTCGAGCCGTGGACCACGGTCGACGCAGCGACCGCCATCTCCGGGTTCGCGAGCGCCGCGACCGTGACTATCATGGCAATGTACATGTTGAGCGAGGGAGTCCAGCGGACCGGCGTCGTCCAGCGACTCGGCACGTTCCTCGCCCGCGTGACGGGGGGCGACGAGCGACGGGTGCTCGCGGCGACGGTCGGGACGACCGGGCCGCTCGCCGGCCTCGTCAACAACACGCCCGTCGTCGCCGTCTTCATCCCGATGATCAGCGACCTCGCGGAGGAGAGCCACCTCTCACCGTCGAAGTTTCTCATCCCCCTGTCGTACGCCGCGATGCTCGGCGGGACGCTCACGCTCATCGGGACGTCGACGAACATCGTCGCCTCCGACCTCATCGCGACCGACCTAGTGCCGGGCCACGGCCCCATCGGGATGTTCGAGCTCACGCCACTCGGTATCGTCGTCCTCCTCGTCGGGAGCGGCTACCTGCTGACGGTCGCGCCGCGACTGCTCCCCGAGCGGGTGCCGCCGACGCTCGACGTGACTGACACCTACGAGGTCAGCGACTACCTCGCGCAGGTCCGGGTCCGGGAGTCCTCCGCCCTCGTGGGCCAGCGCGTCGAGGACGCGTTCACGTCGATGGAGCTCGACGTGGACGTGCTCCAGCTCGTCCGCGACGACGAGGTGTTCATCGCGCCGGGGAGCGACCGCGACATCGTGGCGGGCGACGTGCTCACTGTCAGGGCGAACCTCCAGGACGTGAACCGGTTTGCGGAGGCGTACGACCTCCGACAGCTCCCCCGCGAGGAGGTGACCGGCGACAGGCTGAGCGCGCCGTGGATCCGTGGCGAACTGCTCGAACTCGTCGTTCCACCGGAGTCGGACTTCGTTGGCGATACACTCGCCGAACTCCGGTTCCGAGACCGGTACGGCGGGACGGTCATGGCCATCCGACGCGGGAGCCAGGTCACCCACGAGCGCCTCGACGCGTTCGAGCTCTCGGGCGGCGACTCGCTGCTCGTCTACGCGACCTCGACGGCTGCCGAACTCCTCGCGGACGAGGACGAAGTGCTGGTGACGAGAGGGCCGACAGGCGGGACGGAACAACCCTCGCTCTCGCCGAAGACCCCCGTCGCCATCGGCATCCTGCTCGCCGTCATCGGGCTCGCGGCGTTCACGCACTTCCCCATCGTCGTCACCGCGCTCGGGGGTGTCGTCGCGATGGTCGTCACGGGCTGTCTCGACATCGACGACGCCTACGACGCGGTGTCGTGGAACGTCATCTTCCTGCTCGCGGGTATCCTCCCGCTTTCGGCGGCGCTCCAGGCGTCCGGCGGCGCGGGGTACCTCGCGGAACTGCTGGTGTTGTTGGCCGAGGGTGCCGACCTGCTGCTGGTCGTCGGCGCGTTCTACGTGCTGACGGGGCTGCTCGCGAACGTCATCACGCCGGTTGCGAGTGTCGCGCTGCTGGTGCCGGTGGCGGCCCAGTCGGCGAGCCAGCTCGGCGGCGACCCGCTCTCGTTCGCGCTCGCCGTGACGTTCGCCGGCTCGACGGCGTTCATGACGCCCATCGGCTACCAGACGAACCTGATGGTGTACGGCCCGGGCGGCTACCGGTTCACCGACTACCTCCGGGTCGGCGCGCCGCTCCAGTTGCTGCTCGCTGTCGTGACGACGCTCGGTATCGGTGTGCTGTGGCCGCCCGGGTGAGGCGTCAGCACCCCTCTCAGTCGATTCCGCGCCGCGTTCGCCTCGGCGGATGGCGGCCGAGAACGGTGGGTTTATCAGTCGCTCGGGGGTAGTCGTAGCCAAGATTACTCTCGATATGGCAGGAAACCACCAACAACCGGAGGTGAACATCGGACTCGTCGGCCACGTCGACCACGGGAAGACGACACTCGTGCAGGCGCTCAGTGGCGAGTGGACCGACCAGCACTCCGAGGAGATGAAGCGTGGCATCTCCATCCGTCTCGGCTACGCCGACGCCACGTTCCGCCGCTGCCCCGAGTGCGAGGAGCCCGATGCGTACACCGTCGCCGACACCTGCGAGGAACACGATGTGGACACGGAGGTCGTCCGCACGGTCTCGTTCGTGGACGCACCCGGTCACGAGACGCTGATGGCGACGATGCTCTCCGGCGCGGCCATCATGGACGGCGCCGTCCTCGTCGTGAGCGCGACCGAGGACGTGCCCCAGGCCCAGACCGAGGAGCACCTGATGGCGCTGGACATCATCGGCATCGAGAACATCGTCATCGCCCAGAACAAGGTCGACCTCGTCGACGCCGACCGCGCCCGCGAGAACTACGAGCAGATCAAGGAGTTCGTCTCGGGCACCGTCGCCGAGGACGCCCCCATCATCCCGGTCAGTGCGGGCCAAGACGTCAACATGGACGTCCTCATCGACGCCATCGAGACGCGCATCCCGACCCCCGACCGCGACCCCGACGCCGACGCACGGATGCACGTCGCGCGGTCGTTCGACATCAACCGGCCGGGGACGACGTGGGACCAGCTCAAGGGCGGCGTCATCGGCGGCTCGCTCGTCAGCGGCCGACTCAACACCGACGACGACGTCGAGGTCCGTCCGGGCCGCGAGGTCGAGGAGGGCGGCCAGACCGAGTACCGTCCCATCGAGACGACCATCCGTTCGCTCCAGGCCGGCGGCCAGACCGTCGACGAGGCGTCGCCGGGTGGCCTGCTCGGCGTCGGGACCGGACTCGACCCGTCCTACACGAAGGGCGACGCGCTCGCCGGCCAGATCGCCGGCCCGCCGGGGACGCTCCCGCCGACGTGGGAGGCGTTTACCATGTCGGTCGACCTGCTCGACCGCGTCGTCGGCGACGACATGGGCGAGGTCGAGGACATCAACACGGGCGAGCCGCTGATGCTCACGGTCGGCACCGCCACCACGGTCGGTGCGGTTACCTCCGCTCGCGACGGCGAGTGCGAGGTCAACCTCAAGCGGCCGGTGTGTGCCCCCGACGGCGCGAAGATCGCCATCAACCGTCGCGTCGGCGCACGCTGGCGGCTCATCGGAGTCGGCACGCTCCAGGGATAGTCGATGTCGACACGGGTCGCCCTCGATACGAGTGCGCTCATGATGCCCGTCGAGCTTGACGTGCGGCTGTTCGACGAGCTGGACCGCCTCGTCGAGGGAGTCGACCCGATCGCACCGCAGGCAGTCGTCGAGGAACTGCGCCGGCTCTCCGAGAAAGGCGGTGAGGAGGGCACGGCGGCGAACGTCGGCCACGACCTCGTCACGGAACGCTGTCTCGTCGTCGACACGGAGGAATCGTACGCAGACGACGCCATCGTCGAACTCGCCCGCGAGGGCCACGCCGCGTACGTCGTCACCAACGACCTGCCCCTGCGCGACCGCGTCCTCGACGCGGGCGTTCCGGTAATAGCTTTACGGGGCAAGAACAAACTTGCAATAACTCAACCATAAACAGATGTACAAACGCGTCAGGCTCAAGGACACGGTCGAGGTGCCGCCGGAGGAGCTCGGGGACGTCAGCCCGGACCTCGTGAAGAAACTGCTGCAGGACAAGCTCGAAGGTCGCATGGACGAGGACGTCGGGAGCGTCGTCACCATCACGAAGGTGCACGACATCGGTGAGGGGACCGTCCTCCCGAACCGTCCGGGCGTCTACTACGAGGCGGACTTCGACGCGGTCACGTTCGACCCGAAGATGCAGGAGGTCGTCGACGGGACCGTCGTCGAGGTCGTCGAGTTCGGTGCCTTCGTCGGTATCGGCCCGGTCGACGGGCTGCTCCACGTCTCGCAGATCTCCGACGAGTACCTCGCCTTCGACCACGAGAACCAGCAGCTCGCCTCCAGCGAGTCCAACCGCACGCTCGGCGTCGACGACGCCGTCCGGGCGCGCATCGTCACCAAGAGCATCGACGAGCGCAACCCGCGGGACTCGAAGATCGGGCTGACGGCGAAACAGCCCGGCCTCGGCAAGCACGGCTGGCTCGAGGACGACAGACAGAAACGCGAAGCGCAGGCGGGTGATTAGATGGCCCAAGACAGAGTCGTTTGCCGCGAGTGCCACCGGGTGAACGAGCCGAACAACGCGACCTGTGAGTCCTGTGGTTCCAGTTCGCTGACGGAGGACTGGGCGGGCTACGTCATCATCGCCCACCCCGAGCAGTCCGACATCGCCACCGAGATGGAAGTCACAGAGTCCGGCAAGTACGCCCTGAAGGTTCGGTGACGTGAGCGGGGACAGCGACGGAACGGTCGTGCTCACGCTCCCCGAGTCGCTCCGCAGCGCGTTCAAGGAGCCGCTGGGACCGGTCGAGACGGACGCGAACACCCTTCTGCAGGACGTCACCGGACCGCTCGTAGCCGTCGGTGACATCGTCACCTACCACTTCGTCCGCGCCGGGCGACAGCCCGACGTGGCCCTGGTCGACGAGCGGACGAAGCGCGCACCCGTCGACGAGGCCGTCCGCGAGGCGGTCGTCGACGCGGACGTCACCGTGCCGAACCCGGCCGGGACCATCACCGCGGAGCTGCTCGTCGCGCTTCGCGAGGCGCTCGCCGACGGCGAGCCGACGACCATCTTCGTCGACGGCGAGGAGGACCTCGCGACCCTGCCCGCGGTACTGCTCGCTCCAGACGGTGCGAGCGTCGTCTACGGACAGCCCGACGAGGGGATGGTCCACGTCGAGGTAACGTCGGAGAACAGACGCGAGATGCAGTCGTTGCTCGACCGGATGGACGGCGACCACGACCGGGTCGCCGAGCTGCTCTAGTCCTCGTCCGCGCCCTCGCCGAACTCGAACTCCACGTCGTCAGCCGTGGGCTCGTCGGCCGGCTCGTCCAGCACCGTGTCCGTGTCGTCCGCTGCCGGGTCCTGCAGCGGCTGGTCGTCGAGCGAGTCCTCGAACTGCAGTTCCTCGCCGAGCAGGCCCTCCGCGCTGTCGGAGGCGTCGGTATCGAAGCGGTCGAGCGCCTCGCTCAGGCGGGACGCCTGCTGGCTGAGCGAGCTGGCGCTGTTGGACACCTCGGTGAGCGCGGTCGTCTGCTCCTCGGCGGCGGCCGCGACGTTCTCGGCCTCGCTGGTGGTCTCCTCGGAGATGGTCGCCGCGTCGTCGACCATCGCCACGACCTCCTGCGTGGAGGCCGCCTGCTGTTCGGTCGCCGCGGATATCTCCTGGACTCCCGTGTTCGTCTCCTGGGCGTACTCGGCGATCTCGTCCAGTGCCTCGACGGCCCGTTCGACCGACTCGACGTTCTGTGAGACACGTTCCGCCGTGTTCTCGACCTCTTCGGCGGTTTCGTCGGTCTGCTCCTGGATGCGCTCGAGCCGTTCCTCGATGTCCTCGGCCGCATCCTTCGTGTCCTCTGCCAGCTCCTTGACCTGCTGGGCGACGACCGCGAACCCTTCACCCTCGCCCTCGGCGTTCCCTGCGCCACCGCGGGAGGCCTCGATGTTCGCGTTCAGCGCCAGCATGTTCGTCTCCTTCGCGAGGTCGGTAATGAACTCGGTCAGCTCATCGATCTGCTGCATCTCGGCCTTGAGCTGGTCGATGGCCTCCACGGCCGACTCGGAGTCCGTCTCGATATCGCGCATCCCTTCGATGGCTTCCTCGGCGGCGTCACGCCCGGTACGGCCGGTCTCGGCGGTCCGTTCGGCGATGTCGGCGACCTCGTTCGAGGAGGCCGCGATCTCCTCGGTGGTCGTCGAGAGGCTCTCCATCTCGCCGCTGACGTTCTGGAGGCTCTGGTTCTGCTGTTCTGCCCCGTCCGAAATCTCCTGGATGGACTCCGTGACCTGCTCGGACGCGGAGCGCACCTCCTCGCTGGAGGCCGTCACCTGCTCTGACGCGGTCGCGACCTCGCTCGCGAAGTGCTTGAGGCGCTCGACGGTCGTCTCGATCTCGCCGATCATCTCGTTGAACTCGCTCGCGATGTCGCTCATCGCGTCGGACTCGGATTCGGCGTTCATGCGGGCGGTGAAGTCGCCGTCCCCGCAGGACTGCATCACCCGGGCGTACTGGTCGGCCTTCTGTTCCAGATGCTGGTTCATCTCCTCCGCCTCGGCCTGGGCGAGCTCGGCGGCTTCACGGGCCTCGTTTGCGTTCTGTATCTGCTCACGCAGGGCGTCGCGCATCGACGCGAAGCCGGCGTAGAGCTGGCCGATGTTGTCGATTCGCCCGGTCTCGAAGTCGACGTTCAGGTCGCCCTCCTCCATCTGCGCGGCCTTGCCGCGGAGGCGGTCGATGGAGGCCGACGTGTTCCGACCGAGCACCGCGCCGACGAGCCCGATGAGCAGAACGATGCCACCGGTGACGTACAGCCCGTACTCGGAGATATCGGAGACGACGCCGTAGGCCTCGTTCTGGGGCTTGTGGACCGCGACGACCCAGTCCGTGCCCTCGACCGGTGCGTAGCCGACCACGTAGGCGGACCTGATGCCGTACGAACTGCTGTCGAGGACGCTGCCGGGCGAGCTGGTGGTGAACGCCGCACTGTCGTTGCTGCTGCCGCCCGCGACCGCGGCGATCTCCTCGGCACGGTTCGCGTCGTAGGTCCTGCCGAAGAACAGCGACGCGAACTGGTCGTCGAAGAGGATGTTCCGGTCGCTGTCCATGACGACGGTCGCGCCCGAGTCGCCGACGGTGCCCCGCAGGTTCAGCGAGTAGGCGTCGGCGCTCATCGTCAGGAGGATAGCGTGCCCGTCACCGGTCGCCGCGGCGTAGGTGACCGCCTGCAGCTGACCGTTCTTGTAGACGTCGACCAGCCGGGGGTTCTCGGTCCCCTCGATGCCGTCGAGTGCGCTGGTCGAGGACATCCCGAGGGAGTCGACGCTCTGGCCCTCGAACCCGCGCGTGCTGGCCTCTATCGTCCGGTCGTCGAGGCTGATGTACTCGATAGCTTCGACGTCCTCGAGCGTGCTACGCTGTGAGAGCATCGACGCGATCCGGGAGACGTTACCGCTCTCGACCGTCTCGGACGTCGACATGATACGGGTCAGCTGCTGGTTCCGTTCGTTCCACTTCGCCAGCTCGTTCGCCTCCTGATTCGCGAGGATGGTGTACTCTTCGTTGGTCCCCTGTTTGACCTCCTGTTCGACCTGCGCGGTCGCGGCGAGTCCGACCGCGCCGACGACGACCCCGAGGAGAACGAGTGCGATTGCGAACTTCAATGCGTACCGTTTCCGAATCGCGTTCGGAACGAGCATCCGCATGAACTGGAACATACACTTGAATTTAGTGGATGATTGATAAAGCTCTCGGCAGGTATTGTCGCTCGAACTGAACTATGGTACCGATAACCGCGGAAAACGTCGCCGGGGAACGTCGCTACTGCTCGGCAGGACGTTCGCCGCCGGTCACCCGTCGCCTCAGCGGTCGAACCTCCCACTTCGAAATCCTTTTACCCGCTTCGCGGGGTAGATTAGGTAACTGGATACCATGGACATCGACATACTCTCTGAAGAAGAGAACCCCATGTTGCACCGAACGGACGTGAAGTTCGAGATGGTTCACGAGGAAGCGACCCCGTCTCGTCTCTCGGTTCGCGACAGCCTCGCGGCGATGCTGAACAAGGACGCGGACGAGGTCGTCATCCGCACGCTCGACACGAAGTTCGGGATGCGCAAGACCGTCGGCCACGCGAAGGTGTACGACACCGCAGAGCGCGCCCGCGACGTCGAACAGGACCACATGCTCGACCGCAACAAGATCGTCGCCGACGAGGCCGGCGAGGAAGCGGAGGAGGCCTGAACATGCCGCGCCACGAGTACTACAACGACGACGGCGAGGCCGACCGAGAGCTGTGCCCGCGCTGTGGCGACACGTTCCTCGGCGACTACGGCGACCGCAAACACTGCGGGAAGTGCTCCTACACCGAGTGGGAGTAGATGCGCGTCCTCGGCGTCGAGGGGACGGCCTGGTGCGCCAGTGCCGCCTGCTACGACGCTGAGGCCGACGCCGTTCTCATCGAATCTGACGCGTACGAACCGGAGAGCGGCGGCATTCACCCGCGCGAGGCCGCCGAGCACATGCAGGAGGCGCTGCCGCGCGTCGTCGAGTCGGTCCTCGCGCAGGTCGACGGTCCAATCGACGCGGTCGCGTTCTCGCGTGGGCCCGGACTCGGCCCGTGCCTCCGCATCGTCGGGACGACCGCCCGCGCGCTCGCGGGCTCGCTCGACGTGCCGCTCGTCGGCGTCAACCACATGGTCGCCCACCTCGAGATCGGGCGCCATCGCTCGGGCTTCTCGTCGCCGGTGTGTCTGAACGCCAGCGGCGCGAACGCCCACCTGCTCGGCTACCGTGACGGCCGCTACCGCGTGCTCGGGGAGACGATGGACACCGGCGTCGGCAACGCCATCGACAAGTTCACACGCCACGTCGGCTGGTCGCACCCCGGCGGCCCGAAGGTCGAGGCCCACGCCGAGGACGGCGAGTTCGTCGACCTGCCCTACGTCGTCAAGGGCATGGACTTCTCGTTTTCGGGCATCATGTCGGCGGCGAAGCAGGCCTACGACGACGGGGTCGCTGCGAGCGGAGCGAGTGGTGGCTCGTCGGACCCCTCCGACGGTGCGTCCGTCGAAGACGTCTGCTTCTCGCTGCAGGAGCACATCTTCGCGATGCTCACGGAGGTCTCGGAGCGCGCGCTATCGCTGACCGGCAGCGACGAACTCGTTCTCGGCGGCGGCGTCGGGCAGAACGCCCGCCTCCGCGAGATGCTCGCGGCGATGTGCGAGCAACGCGGCGCGGACTTCTTCGCGCCCGAACCCCGGTTCCTGCGTGACAACGCCGGCATGATAGCGGTGCTCGGGGCGAAGATGTACGCGGCGGGCGACACCATCGCGGTCCCCGAGTCAGGCGTCGACCCGAACTTCCGGCCCGACGAGGTGCCCGTCACCTGGCGCGGCGAGGACGAGGACGTGGCCATCGCGCCCGAATCGGGACCGGTCCGGGGTGCCGAGGCCGTCGTCGAGTTCGACGACGACCACGTGACGAAGCGGCGCGTGCCGAAGACGTACCGGCATCCCGAACTCGACGCGACGCTACGGCGCGACCGCACGGTGCAGGAGGCCCGGCTGACGAGTCTCGCCCGGCGTGCCGGCGTCCCGACACCGGTCGTCCGCGACATCGACGTCCAGTCGGCGACCATCGAGTTCGAGTACGTCGGTACGACGGACCTGCGCGACGCCCTCTCGGCGGCACGCGTCCGCGACGTGGGGCGTCACCTCGCGACCATCCACGACGCCGGCTTCGTCCACGGCGACCCGACGACCAGAAACGTCCGGGTCGGCGGCGACGACGACCGCACCTACCTCGTCGACTTCGGGCTCGGCTACCACACCGACCACGTCGAAGACTACGCGATGGACCTGCACGTATTCGACCAGAGCCTCGTCGGAACCGCCGACGCACCCGACGAACTGCGGACCGCCGTCCGCGACGGCTACCGGGAGGTCGGCGACGAAGCGGTGCTCACCCGGCTGCAGGACGTCGAAGGGCGCGGTCGGTACCGGTAAGAATCAGGCGGGGCGCTCCTCGACGTCGGCGCGCTCGCGGATCAGCTCGCGCAGCTCCTCGGCGTCGCGCATTTTCTCGACCTCCTCGCGCTCGACGATGGCCGTGCCGTCCACGGACTCGCGTTTCGAGCGGTCAACGAAGTACACCGACCGCGTGCGGGTCACGTCGCCGATGGAGGCCATGATCCTGGCCCGCTTCTCCGCGGCCTTGGTGAACGCCGAGTGGCCGGTGAGGATGGTGTCCTCGCGGACGTCCCACGCGTCGGCGTCGTCGCTGGCCTCGTGGTCCTCGCTGACGGCCTTGAACGGCGCGCGCGTCGTCGGATGGACGTCGAACCCGACGCGAGTCATCACCGTGACCATGGGTTCGTCGTCGGGGGCCGCGTCGGGGTCCTCCGGCGTCGGTTCGGCGTCGCGCACCTCCTCCGCGCCGTCCTCGAGCACGTCGACGGGGGCCGTCAGAGGTGCGTCGAACAGGTCCTCCAGACGCATCGCGACCTCGACGGAGGCGTTCATGCCGTCCTCGTACTTCGAGACGGTGCGCCGGGAGACGCCGAGCTCGCTGGCGAGCTGGCCGAGGCTCATGTTCTCCTCCTCGCGCTCGTCGGCGAGCAGGTCGCCGTCGATGTTGACGTAGAGACCGCCGGGCGCGGCGTAGACGAGCGGCGGGACGCCCTCGACGAACAGGCCCATGGCGGTGTCCGGAGCGAAGACGGGTACCCCGTGACGGAAGTACACCACGTCAGACTCCAGGTCCTCGTCGCGGGTCCGGAGGCCGATGACCATCGGGGTCGCGTTGAGGTACGCGCCCAGCCGGCGCATCTCCGCGCCGGTCGCGGCGTCGAACGCGTCGATGTTCGACAGAACCTTCAGGAGGACGAGGTCCTCCCCACGGCGGGCCGCGAGGTCGAAGCTCTTGGGTCGGATGGCACACCGGTCGCTCACGGCGAAGCCCGCGTCCTGGAGCATTGCTGTGAGGTTGCCGACCAGTGCATCCCGAGACATACCCGTACGTAATCGATTCTTCGCATATATGTGTTGTGCAGGGCGCAAACGCCCGATGTCCGGCGATTCCGGGCGAGTTCGAGGGGAAGGTTCAAGTACGTGGTCGGTCGCGCCCGCGGGCTCGCGACCCGCCGCCACGCTCCCGAAAGCGCTTACCGGACGCCCCCGCTACGCCCGTGCGATGACGGTCATCGGGCTGGACGACACGGACTCCCGCACGCTGGGGATGTGCACGACGTACGTCGCCAGCCGCGTCGCCGACCGGGTTTCGGCAGCTGGTGGTCGGGTCGACCGCGTCCTGCTCGTCCGCCTCAACCCCGCCGTCGAGCACAAGACGCGGGGGAACGCCGCGCTCGCGGTCCACTGCGACCTCGCCCCCGAGCGGGCCGAGACCATCGCCCGCGAGGAGCTCGCCGCCGCCGAGACCGACGACCCGCGGACGAACCCGGGTTTCGTCGTCGCCCCCGGGAGCCCCGAGAGCGTGTCGGACGGGGTCGTCGCCTTCGCCCGCGACGCGCTCCGCGAGATTCACGCCATCGGCGACGCGGTCGCGCTCGCCGACGAGTCCGGCTACCGCCACGGCGGCTGGGGCAACGCCCGCGGCACCGTCGGCGCGCTCGCCGCCGTCGGGGCGTGGGCCGCCTTCGACGACTGGACGTACGAGCAGATCAGCTACCGCGAACCCGACCGCTGGGGCACCGAACGCGACGTGGACTACGACTCCCTCTTCGCCGCCGCGGACCGCCACTACCCCGACGCCTGGGACACCGTCGACCGCGTCGAGGGCGAGGCGGTCTGTGTCCCCCGCACACCCTGTCCAATCCTCCACGGAATCCGCGGTGACGACCCGGACGCCGTTCGGGCGCTCGCGGGCGAGATCGGGGGAGAGCCCGTCCACGACGCGCGACTGTTCGTCACCAACCAGGGCACCGACGCCCACCTCGCCGACGGCGAACTCGACGCGCTCGACCCGAAGCGGGGGTGGCGCGTCGACGGGACCGTCCTCGACGGGCCGGAGACCCGCGAGGGTGGCCACGTGTTCGTCGCGTTCGGCACGGACGACGGCCCCCGCATCGAGTGCGCCGCCTTCGAACCCACCAAACGGTTCCGCGACCGCGTCCGCGCGCTCCGGCCGGGCGACCACCTCACCGTCTGCGGCGAAGTGAGCGACGGCACCCTCAAGCTGGAGAAGTTCGCGGTGCGAGAGCTGAACCGGACCGACCGCGTGACCCCGACCTGCCCCGACTGTGGCCGGACGATGAAGTCCGCGGGCCGGAACCAGGGCTACCGCTGCCGGGACTGCGGCACCAGCACCGACGGCAAGGTCGAGACCACCGTCGAACGCGACCTCGAACCGGGCTGGTACGAGGTGCCGCCGTGTGCCCGCCGCCACGTCGCGAAACCGCTCGTCCGGGGCGGGTTCGACGCGGAGACGCATCCGGAGCGGTGAGTGGAAGAACTCCAAAGCCGCGCGACTGGCGAGCACCGACACCGACAAACCCCTCCCACTCGAATCCCGGCCCAATGACCGACACCGTGCAGTGCTGGCTCGTGGAGCGTTCGTTCGGCGACCGGAACCTCGTCACCGTCGTCTACGCGACGGAGGACGGGGCGCTGTACCGCCAGCAGGAGCGGTCGGAGCACGCGGTGCGCCGGTCGCCGGTCACGGCTGGCGCGGAGTTCCCGGTCGACGAGCTGGAGGAGACGCCCGACGAGGAGACCCGCGAGCGCTACGCGCTGGAGGCGACCCGCACAGCCGAGTCGTACGAGCCCGACGAGGAAATCTGAGACGGGCCCTTCGGCGGGAACACGAGCGGAACGCCGAAAGGTACGAAATCATATACGGGTATCAGTTTTCACCCATTACAACCACTACAGAGCCATCTTTAGCCGTGCTACTACCAGTCAGAGCACCTATAAATAGCCGAAAGACGTATATCTGTTATGGCTTCTGTAATCGAACTTACCAACGTGACGAAGCAGTTCGGCGACGTGACCGCACTGCGCGGTGTGGACCTCGCCGTCGAGGCGGGGGAGGTGTTCGGCTTCCTCGGCCCCAACGGGGCCGGCAAGTCCACCACCATCGACATGCTACTCGACTTCATCCGCCCGACGGCAGGCGAGATCCGCGTGCTCGGGATGGACCCCCGGACCGAGAGCGTCGAGCTCCGCAAACACGTCGGCATCCTGCCCGACGGCTACCACATCTACGACCGGCTCACCGGCCGGCAGCACGTCCAGTTCGCCATCGACTCCAAGGGCGGCGACGACGACCCGATGGCGCTCCTCGAACGGGTCGGCATCCCCGAGGCCGCGGACCGGAAGGCGGGCGGTTACTCCAAGGGGATGACCCAGCGGCTCGTGCTGGCGATGGCACTCGCCGGCGAGCCCGACCTCCTCGTCCTCGACGAGCCCACCACCGGCCTCGACCCGGCCGGCGCGCGCGAGATGCGCGACATCATCCGCGAGGAAGTGGCCCGGGGGGCGACCGTGTTCTTCTCGTCGCACATCCTCGAACAGGTCGAGGCCGTCTGCGACCGCGTCGCCATCCTCAACCGGGGCGAACTCGTCGCCGTCGACACCATCGACAACCTGCGCGCGAGCATGGGCGACGGCGCGACCCTCACGGTGACGGTCGACGCCGAACCGACCGAGGACGCACTCGACGCCGTCGAGGCGCTCCCGGGTATCACCTCGGTTAGCGCGACGGGCACCACCGTCACGGTCCACTGCATCTCGAGCGCCAAGACCGCCGTGCTCGACGCCATCGAAGCGTCCGGCCTCCACGTCTCGGACTTCGCGACCGAGCGCACCTCGCTGGAGGACCTGTTCCTCAAGTACACCGGCAACGGTGACGAACCGGCCGCGTCGGCCGACGACGCGACCGAACCGGCCACCGACGCGGCGATGGAGGTGGAGCAATGAGCTGGACCGCCGTCGCACGGAAGGACTTCCAGGACGCCCGCCTCTCGCGGTCGCTCTGGCTGCTGACCGGGCTGTTCGTCCTGTTCGCGGCCGGCATGGCCTGGGTGTACACCGAGATCGAGGCCCTCGGCGCGGGCGACCCCCAGATCACCGCGCTCGGACTGTACGACTTCCTCGCCTCGTCGGCGACGCTGTTCGTCTCCATCGCGGCGCTGGTGCTGGCGTACAAGGCCGTCGCTGGCGAGCGTGACTCCGGCAGCGTGAAGCTGTTGCTCGGCCTGCCCCACTCCCGGCTGGACGTGGTGCTCGGCAAGGTCGTCGGACGCACCGCGACGCTCGCGGTCTCCATCGTCCTCGGGTTCGTCGTCGCTCTCGGGGTCATCGTGACCCTGTACGACGCCTACTCGCTGGTCGACTACGCGCTGTTCGTCGGCGTGACACTGCTGTTCGCGCTGGTGTACGTGAGCCTCATGGTCGGCATCTCGGCCAGCGTCTCCACCAGCGGCAAGGCCGCCGCCCTGGCGTTCGGCACGTTCGTCGTCGTCGAACTCCTCTGGGGTGCGGTCGCCACCGCCGCGGTGTACGTCGCGAACGGCTTCGCGCTCCCGGCCACCATGGCCCAGTACCCGACCTGGTACTTCGGCATCGTGAGCCTCTCGCCCAGCGCGGCCTACCAGTCCGCCCTCGCGACCGTCCTCGACGGGGCGAGCACCACCGGTGAGGTCATCGGCGGCACCGCCGAAGCGGTCTACCTCGAGCCCTGGTTCGGCTTCGTCTGGCTGACCCTCTGGCTCCTCGTCCCGCTCGCAGTCGGTGCGTTCCGGTTCAGCCGGGCCGACCTCTGAGCGAGGGAGTACGGACCGCGAGCTGAGAGGGAAGCCGCTTTTCGTGGTCGGCAAATCGCCGGCCCCTTTTATTTCGTGCCTGGTCGTAGCGTGGCATACACATGGCCGCCATCGAAATCGACCGCGTCACCAAGCGGTTCGACGAGGTCACCGCACTCGACGAGCTGAGCATGACCATCGAGGAGGGGGAGGTGTTCGGCTTCCTCGGCCCCAACGGGGCCGGCAAGTCCACCACCATCGACATCCTGCTCGACTTCGTCCGCCCGACCAGTGGCTCCTGTACGGTGCTCGGAATGAATCCCCAGCGCCAGCCCGAGGCCGTCCGCCAGCGCGTCGGTATCCTGCCCGACGGCTACCACGTCTACGACCGCCTGACGGGGCGCCAGCACGTCCAGTTCGCCATCGACTCCAAGGGCGGCGACGACGACCCGATGGCACTCCTCGAACGGGTCGACATCGCCGACGCCGCGGACCGGAAGGCGGGCGGCTACTCCAAGGGGATGACCCAGCGGCTCGTGCTGGCGATGGCACTCGCCGGCGAGCCCGACCTCCTCGTCCTCGACGAGCCGACAACGGGGCTCGACCCGGCGGGGGCCCGCGAAATGCGCCGCATCATCGAGGCCGAGGTCGACCGCGGTGCGACGGTGTTCTTCTCGTCGCACATCCTCGAACAGGTCGAGGCCGTCTGTGACCGCGTCGGCATCCTCAGCGAGGGCGAGCTCGTCGCCGTCGACACCATCGACAACCTGCGCGACGCCACCGCCGCTGGCGAGACGCTGACAGTGACACTCTCGACCCCGGCGAGCGAGTCAGCCATCGCCGACGCCGAGGCCGTCACCGGCGTCCAGAGCCTCACCACCGACGGCGCGACGCTCACCATCTCCTGTGACGGCAACGTGAAGATGGACGTGCTCGACGCACTGGAGTCGGCCGGCCACGAGGTCGTCGACTTCTCGACCGAGGAGACCTCACTGGAGGACCTGTTCATGCAGTACACGGAGGTGAACGCATGAGTCTGGCACTCGTCGCCAAGAAGGACTTTCAGGACGCCAGCCGGTCGAAGGTCCTGTGGATACTCTCGGTGCTGTACGTCCTGCTCATCTCCGCGATGGTCTGGGCCTTTGCGGAGTTCGAGAGCCTGCTCGCCGGCGGCGACGCGGCCGCCGCCGCCCAGCAGGGCGTCAGCTTCAACCTCTACCTGTTCATGGCCGGTGCGACCACGCTGTTCATCTCCGCCACCGCGCTCGTCGTGAGCTACAAGGCCATCGCCGGCGAGCGCGAGTCCGGCCAGCTGAAGCTGCTGCTCGGCCTGCCCCACTCCCGAGTCGACGTGCTGCTCGGAAAGGTCATTGGCCGCACCGCCGTCCTCGCCGCCCCCGTCGTGCTGGGCTTTGCGGTCGCGCTCCTCGTCGCGTTCGCCCTCGGCGTGAACGTCGTCGTCACGGAGTACGCGATCTTCGCGCTGCTGACCGTGCTCTACGCGCTGGTGTACGTCAGCATCGTCGTCGGCGTCTCCGCGATGGCCAGCACGACCACGCAGGCGACCGCCGGGGCCATCTCCATCTTCGTCGTCCTCGAGGTGCTCTGGGACCTCGTGCCGACCGTCACTCTGTTCGGCTACTACTACATCACCGATCAGTCCCTCCCCATATCGCCGGCGGAGTATCCCGAGTGGTACTACGTCGTCACCCGGCTCGCACCCACGTCGGCGTACAACGCCGCCCGAAACGCCGTCCTGCCGAAGTCAGCGTCCGTCAGCATCGACAGCAGCTCGTTCCTGCTCCAGGACTGGCTCGGCTTCGTCGTCCTCGGGCTGTGGCTGGTCGTGCCACTGCTCGTCGGCTACTGGCGGTTCGAGGCGGCCGACCTGTGACGCCGGTCGCGGTTCGAGCGGGCGTGACGTGCGTCGCCGGTCGGGCTGGTCCGTCGTCGATGGCTGCCCCGACGGGCACTAACGGCCGACGGTCGCGGCGGACCCACCGCCCTGGAACGCGGCCCCTCACTCCCCGACCCACTCGTCGACGCCGTGCTCCCGGAGCACGTCGCGGAACTCGGCCTCGTCGATGGTCGGCACGTCGTTCGCGTCGGCGTCGTCTCGCTTCGACTGCCCGGGGTTCTCGCCGACGACGAGGTAGTCGGTGTTGCCCGAGACCGACGACGTGGCCGAGCCGCCGTGGCGTTCCACGAGGTCCTGGAACTCGCTTCTGGACTCGGAGAGCGAGCCCGTGAAGACGAAGGTCAGCCCGTCGAGCTCGTCCGCCTCTTCGACCTCGTAGGGGTCGGGCTCGACGCCGGCGTCGGCGAGCCGGTCGAGGACGCGCTGGTTCGCCTCGCTCCCGAAGAAGTCGACGATGGTCTCGGCGACGATGGGGCCGACGTCGTCGACCGACTGGAGCCGCTCCTCGTCGCCGTTCTCGGCGGTCTCCCGTAGCGCGTCGAGACTCCCGAACTCGGCCGCCAGCGCGCGGGCGGTCTCCGGGCCGACCTTCTGGATGCCCAGCGCGGCGAGGAAGTCGGGGAGCGTGACCTCCTTCGAGGCGTCCAGTTCGGACAGGAGGTTCCGGGCGCTGGTCTCGCCCCAGCCCTCCAGTTCGAGCAGGTCGTCGCGCTCGATGTCGTAGAGGTCGGCGACGCCGTCGGTGACCAGGCCGGCCTCGACGAACTGCTCGACGGTCTCCGCGCCGAGCCCCTCGATGTCGAGCCCGGTGTCGCTGCCCCAGTGTTCGACGGAGCGCTTGAGCTGGGCCGGACAGCCGAGCCCGCCCGAACAGAAGGCGAGCGGGCCCTCGCGCTCGACCTGGCTGTCACAGACCGGACACGTCTCGGGCAGCTCGAAGTGGCCCTCCGACCGCTTCTCGACGACCGCCGCGACGTACGGAATCACGTCGCCGGCGCGCTCGACGCGCACCACGTCCCCGACGTTGACGTTCAGGCTCTCTATCTCGTCGGGGTTGTGCAGGCTCGCCCGGGAGACGGTGACGCCGCCGACGTCGACCGGGTCGAGCAACGCGACGGGCGTCAGCCGTCCGGTGCGGCCGACCTGCACCGCCACGTCGGCGAGCCGGGTCTCCTCGTTCCGGGCGGGGAACTTGTAGGCGAACGCCCAGCGGTAGGAGCGGGCTGTCGCTCCCAGCTCCTCGCGGGCGCCGCGGTCGTCGACCTTCACGACGACGCCGTCGATCTCGTAGTCGAGGTCGTCGCGGTCGTCGAGTAGCCGGTCGCGGTAGTCGATGGCGTCCTCGACGTCACAGCCCGTCTCGACGCGGTCGTTCAGCGGCAGGCCGAACTCGGGGAACGCGTCGAGTGCGTCGGTGTGCGTCTCGAACGCCCGGCTCGCGTCGAGCACGTCGAAGAAGAACACCGAAAGCGGGCGCTCGGCGACGACGCTCGGGTCCTGCTGGCGGAGCGTCCCCGCGGTCGCGTTGCGCGGGTTGGCGAACGACTCCTCGCCCGCCTCGACGCGTGCCTTGTTGTGTGCGGTGAAGTCGTCCTTCGGCATGTACACCTCGCCGCGGACCGCGAGGTACTCCGGATAGTCGCCGCGCAGTCGCTGGGGGACTGCCGGAATCGTGCGGACGTTCTCGGTCACGTCGTCGCCCTCGTGACCGTCGCCGCGGGTCGCCGCGCGCTCGTAGCGGCCGTCGCGGTAGATGACCTCGATGCTGACGCCGTCGAACTTCGGCTCGCAGACGTACTCGACGTCGCCGACGGCCTCGCGCACCCGACGGTCGAACTCCCGGACGTCCGCCGCCTCGCCGGACTGGTCGATGGACAGCAGTGGCGCGACGTGCTCGACGGTCTCGAACTCGTCGACGGGCTGGCCGCCGACCCGGCGGGTCGGGGAGTCCTCGGTCTGCAGGTCGTACGCCTGCTCGAGTTCCTCCAGCCGGGAGAACAGCGCGTCGTAGGTGCGGTCGCCGATGACCGGGTCGTGGTCGACGTAGTAGCGGTAGTCGTGATAGCGGACCGCCTCGCGGAGCAGGTCGGCCTGCTCGCGGGCCTCGCCCGCGGTCAGCTCCTCGGCCGGCTCGAACGTCGTCGGCGGGTCCTCGACGTACGGGTTGTCGTCGGCGAGTTCGGCCTCACTCATCGGTCTCGGCTTGGCGGCGGTCCGGGTTAGGTCTTGCTCGACGCGCTCAGCACTCGTCCACGCGCCGGAGGTCCTCTTGAGCCGCGTCACGCTGTTCGCGTGCGGTCGAAACGTCCTCGTTCCGGGCCGCCTCCAGTGCCCGCTGGAAGTGCTCGGTCGCCGCGACGAGGTGCTTGCTCTGACAGCGCGACCGCTCGAGGTGCGTCGCGATGCTCGACGGCACGTCCTCGATGCCGTCGAAGTACTCGTCGCCCGTGACGAACTGCTCTTCGGCGTCGTCCAGTGCCGTCTCCGCCGTATCGTACTCCTGGTTGTCGAGGGCATCCCGGGCGGTCGCGAGGTCGTCGCGTCCCAGCAGGATCGCCTCGTAGCCCCGGGTCATCGCGAGCAGCCCGTCGACGAGCCGGGTGGCCGCGTTCAGCGACGGCTCCAGCTCGTCGTAGCTGACGGCGTCGACCGCGGCCAGCCGGTCCGGCTCCATCGTGGCGGCCGCCTCCTCCGCGGCCGTCACGTGCCCGTCCGCCTCTTCCGCGAGGGTCTTCGCCTCGCGGACCTGCGCGAGCGCCTCGTCGTAGTTGCCGTTCTCGACGCCGGTCTGGACCGTGCTCAGCCGACCGTCGATGTCCACGGTCGCGAGCAGGTCCACCAGTCGCGTCATCGACTCCAGCACCGTCGCCAGCGCCCGCAGCGTCTCGACGGTCGCCCGCTGGTCCGAGTTCGCACCCTCGGCCGCCGCGTCGAGGTCCGAGCGTGCGCTGTCGATAGCCGCGAGCGTCTCCTCGGTGTCCAGCTCGACCGCCGTCGGGTCCTCCTCGACCTGCGACTGGAGCTCGGCGAGCCGGTAGCCGACGCGGTTGAGCATCCCGACCGCCGCGCGGATGTGCTCGGCGGTCTCGCCGCCGTCGCTCCCGCCGCCGTCGTCGCCATCCTCGTCGGACCCGCTGTTGCCGCCCTCGGCCTCGCCATCCGACCCGCCACCGCTGCCGCTGTCCTCGGTGGAATCGCCGCCACCGGCCTCGTTGCCGGCTCCGGGTGCCTCCGAGCAGCCGGCGACGGCCGCCGTGCCAGCGACCGCCGCTGCCCTGATGAAGACGCGTCTGTTCATATCTGCCTGCACTTGCCAACGGCCGGACTTCACGCTTCTGGCCTACAGCAGCACCAGTACGACGCCGAACAGGACCAGCACGCCGAGCACGTCGCACGTGTTCGTCACGACCGGGATGACCACGTCGTCGGGGTCGAGCCCGAGCCGGTAGGCGACGTACGTCGTCAGCAGTGTCACCGCGATGGCGAGCACCGCCAGCACCGCGCCCGAGCACGCCGCCACGAGGACGACCCGCGTCGGGGCGAGCGTCGCCCCCACGGTCAGCTCTGTCAGTCCCCACGCGCCGAGGCCGACGACCGGGAACACCGAGACGGCGAGCCCGGCCGTCGCGACGGCGTTGCCGACGAGCGTGTCGTCCTCGGGCGAGAACGTGATGGTGCCGAGGTGGACCGCCGTCGAGAGCCGTGCCGCCAGGATGGAGCCGAGGTTGCCCGCCGTCCCGATAGTCACCGGCACGAGCACCAGCAGTGATGGACGGCGCAACAGCTCGTCCTCGAAGCTCCCGAGCACCAGTCCAGAGCCGAGCTCGACGAGCGAGAGCACGAGCAACAGCGGGAGCATCGCCCGCGAGATCGACCGGACCGACCAGCGCTCGGGCACTTCAGAGCCCCCCGACCGAGAGCACGATGCGCGCCGCGAGCAGGAGGAACGCCATCCCGAACACGTCGCCCGTCGTGGTGACGATGGGGCCGACGAGCGTGTCCGGGTTCTGCCCGCGACGGAAGCCGACGAAGACGACCGAGACGACCGCGACGGTGAGCGTGATGCCCGAGAACAGCCCCGCGAGCAGCGACACTGCGACCAGCGTCGGCAGCGACGCGGCCGCCTGTCCGAGCAACCCGAGCAGGACGTACGCCGCCGTCGCCGCGAACACGCTCACCAGCAGCCCGTTCGTGATGGCCGCCGCGATGGCCCCCCGGAGCCGCTCGTTCCCCAGGTCGATGCTGGGTTCGAGCAGCCCCTGGTGGAGCCCGGTCGCGAGCCGCGCGCCCAGCGAGCCGTAGACGTTCCCGCGCGTCGCCAGCAGCGCCGGGACGAGCACCAGCAGCCCGGGCACCTGCTGGAGCTCCGAGCGCATTCCGCCCAGTACCACGCCAGCGAACAGCCCACCGACGACACTCGCGCCCAGCGCGGGCAGTGCCTCGCGATAGGCCTCGCGTGCGACGGCGCGGATGCTCATGTGGGTCGGCACACGGGCGAGGGCCATAAAAGACCCCGCCACGGCTGCAGTAACCCGTCCAGAACACTCCGTAGCCGACATACTCCACCGAACGCCCCATCCGGAAGCGGAGTCCGGGAAGACTTACCTCGTCGACCCCGAACGCACCAGTAACGTGACCGACATCCTCCTGACGAACGACGACGGCATCGACGGTGACGGGCTGGCTGCCCTCCGCGACGAACTCCTCGACATCGGCGACGTGACGGTCGTCGCGCCCGCCGACAACCAGTCCGGCGTTGGCCGCAAGCGCTCGCGGTACACCACCCGCGAGTCCCACGACTGGGGCTACGCCATCGCGGGCACGCCGGCGGACTGCGTGGCCTACGGCCTCCGAGGGCTGGACCGCGAGTTCGACCTCGTGGTGTCGGGCTGCAACCACGGGCCGAACATGGGCTCGTACGTGCTCGGGCGCTCGGGGACGGTCGGCGCGGCGGTCGAGGCCGCCTACCTCGGGACGCCCGCCGTCGCGGTCTCGGCCTACCACAACGTCGAGTTCTTCACCCACCCCGCCGAGGAGTTCGACTTCTCCGAGCCCGCCCGCATCGCCGGCGAGCTCACCCGCGCCGCGCTCGACGCGGACGTGTTCGACGCGGTCGACATCCTGAACGTGAACGCGCCGTGTGACGCGACGGACCCGCGCCTCCGGGTGACCCACCCCCACGACGACTTCGACGTGCGCGTCGAGCACCGCAGCGTCGAGGCGGCCGAGGTCGCCGACCTCCCGGTGGACGTCGAGCCGGACGACGAGCTCGTCGCGCTCCACGACCAGTTCTGGCCCCACGTCGAGGGCTGGGAGAACCCGATGGCGAACATCGACGAGGTGCGGGAACGCTACCCCGTCGGGAGCGACCGCCGCGCCGTCGTCGACGGCGAGGTGAGCATCTCGCCGCTGACCGCGCCCCACGAAGCCGCGCACCACGAGAAGCTCAACGCCATCGTGGAACAGCTGAACGCGTTGTGATTGGAGTAAGGAGCATTGGAGACACAACACGCTATTTTCGACCAAAGTGGACGGGTAGATTCCGACACTTGAGCAGATCGTATGTGTTTAGCCCGAGCTGATTTCGCCACCATCTCATAGGAGGCGCACAAATCGGGCTGTATGAGCTGGCAGCGGAGGTTCGTGATGATCCACAGGGATGGGCTCCGTCGCGGAGCCCATCCCGT
>NZ_JANJYH010000014.1 GCF_024609245.1 Haloarchaeobius sp. FL176 | reverse complement strand
TGCTGGCGACGTGGCGCCAGCAGGGACGCAATCCATACGAAGAGCTTCGTCGAGTCGTCAGCAGCAATGATATGATCTCACGGGCTCACGCTGTGCCGGCTGTCGAGACCTCGGGGTAAACACATACTCGAAATCTAACGTTCCATAGAAGAAGATGTAATCACCCTCTGAGAGTTTCTCTAATTGGCTGGTCTTCGTACTCCCGGGATCAGCGAACGTGTAATGCTCACCGGCCGGAAGCTCCGGGAATTCGGGATCAAAATGAGTAACTGCATCCTCAGACCCAGCAATAATGCTCTTGTTGTAGCCAAGGTCAGAATATGTTGGCCAGTCAACAGCATCTTCATACTTCTCGGTAATCGGTAGGTACTCAAACGAACCATCGGCGAAAATCGGCCCCCTCCCGAGAGGTTCCCCAGTCTGGGACCCGACATTAACTGCTACGGCTGCTACCTTATCGGACTCCATGTGACTGTACAAAAAGTACCGAATACTTCAAATTATTGTTAATCAGATGGAATCCATACTGTCGAAAGCAGTAGTCTCTCTTTTTCGCGGATCTTCTCAACACGTGAAGGTCGCCGCTGGCCACCCCGCGCCCCTCCAGGGGGACCGATAAACTACATATTAACCAACAACACCGGAAGACATCCGTTTTTGTTGGTTAACTACATCACTCATCTTCCGCCTCACGGAGTTCAGCTGCTTTGCGGTCGAGTCGCTTCAGAATCGACGTTCGATTCTGGTGAGCGTTCTCGTACGCGACGCATTCCCGGAGCGTCTCCCTATCGGGAATCGTCGCGATTCCGGCCTCGACCAGACGATGATTGGGCGCTTCGAGGCGTTTCTCAGGCGGGAACTCGTCGCCGTCTTCGTCGATATCCGTAGACTGACCCATCTCTGTTGGCCTCCACCCCTCGAGGGCGAGAGAAACAAACCGCCGACTACAGCATCGTCGCGACGTCATTCTGGAGGAGGTTGTCGACGGGACGTGACGGGCGATCATCGTCGAGTGCAAGCACACGGGGACGGTCGGGCGGCCGGTCGTCCAGAAGCTCCACTCGGCGATCGCGACGTTCGACTTGGACTTCGACCAGTTCGGGGAGGTCTTCGACAATGTCGAGGAGCGCCGCCTCGGCCAGACCCAGACGGAGTACAAGGAGTGGGCCGTCGAGCGGCTTCAGGACTACCACACGACGACGGTGACCTACACTGGCGACAACAACGTCACGTACAACAAGACCTGTGAGCCGAACTGCTCGGACATCTCCGTCCAGTCGATCGAACCAGTGTACCTCCCCGAAGTTCGGCACACCACCGACATCCAGGAGTACACCTACCCCTACGAGTACTACGCAGCGGGCCCGTCCAGAGTGACCGCCGAGGACGGCATCCATCAGTGCGTCCACTCTGACACGAGCGGCGTCGATGAGACGTACACCTACTGTCCGAACTGCGGGGCCATCGCCTGCTCCAGCCACACCAAAAGGGAGCGGCTGGAAGGCGAGCCGGTCTGTACGGGCTGTGCGGTGACCGTTCGGTTCGCTCTGAAGACGAAGTACTTCTACGACGAGGGCAACCTCGAGGCGTTCCGCCAGGAGTACGCCGACATGCCTCTCCATGAGAAGGCAATGGAGAACAAGATACTCGTCGCGGGGAACGTGGTCGCGACGCTGCTGCTCGTCGTCGGCATAATCTGAGAAGGCTCAGGCTTCAGGTTGGTTCCGCAACCAGGTCTTCGAGCGCGTGCTCCAGCGGGCCGTGGAACTGCCAGCTCGCCCGCTCGAAGGCCCCCTCGATGGGGCGATCCCACCGGGGGAACGCGGAGTGACCGCGTACTTTGACTTTCCACTCTGCAGGCTCGTCGAACGGGTTTCGCGTCGGGAGTTCGACGACGTAGAGGTACTCCTCGTCGCCATGAATTCCGTCAGCCGGATTCTCGACACCGTGTCCCAACAGGAACGGTGGCTGGTCCAGATGCTCCATTTTGGCTGGCTCGAGGAGATCAGAGGGTTGGTTGGTGTGTATGCTTCGGTCCCGCCCTTCGTCGACGTAGAGGGTCATCGTCGAAAGCGTGTCGAGAAACAGGAACTGCGCTGCGGCGATGCTGGCCCACGCTCCGTTCGCGTCTCATCGAGCATCTGTTTCAGCTGGGCGAGATCCCGGAGAACGCTGTCGGGATAGCCATCGGAATGACGGTAGATCTGTGCGACGTGGCCGGGGTCAGACTGTTCTTCTGCGGTCTCACTTTGTTGGACGAATCGGAGCTGGCTTCGTGTCGACATCGATCACCGCCGGCGTGTGTACGCCGGCACCCATCCCCCGGCGTAGAAACAACCTCACACAATCGTATCCCCGTGAGGGCTCACGATGTCGATGTAGCTTAATCCCTTAATTCTGATAGAATGAAGTTACTGGATACAGATAGTCGATACAGCAAACCCAGTCATCAAACAGGTGTGCTGGTTGGTGAGTTTTTAATCCAATACACACAATGTGGGGTATAATGACCGAAGGACCTGAACCCGATGAATCCGCCGAGGAACGAGAAGAAGAATATGATGTGATGATCTCTTACTCACACGAAGACTCCAAGCCCGTAGCAAACGGGCTCTACGACGAACTCACCGCCTACGGCCTTGACGTGTGGTACGATGGTGTCGAGCTCGGGATTGGAGACAACATCCGCTCCTCAATTGACCGCGCCCTCACGGAATCCGAACACGCTATCATCCTCATCTCGCCCTCGTATTTCGAGGGGATGTCCGAATGGGAACTCGATGGTCTCGTGCAGAAGCACAATAAAACGGAAGAAAACGTCATTCTTCCACTACTGCACGGGATGGAGTTTGAGGAACTCCAGGAAAAAAGTCCGAGTCTTGCTAATATAATCGGCGACAAAGTCAACGAGGACAACATTGACGAGATCACCGCGAAGCTGTACGACGCGATTAAGTCACCCAATAAGACACCGAATTTAGACGACGTGGAGGGCGTGAATCGCGTTGAACTCAACGTCACCATAGAAGACCTTGTAGATATCTCAAAAGGGTCGAAAGTCACAGTTGAGGAATGGCGGACGAGCGGCACGCCGCACACTTCGGGCGTGACAGCGGTCAAACTCACGGTCGAAGAAAGCGGTCTCACCTACACCGGGTCGAATTTCGTCGGGACAACAAAAGTCATCAAGGACGAGCAGCTCGAAGGCCACGTCTCGGATATAGAGGAGAAGTCGGCTGGGAGCACTGAATTCACGCTGCGACTCCCGGAATCCCGGTTAAATGAACTATCCGACGACCGAAATGACTACAAATCCGGGTTCGTTAGATGACCGGGATGACGCGCCCCACCGCGAATCACGGTTCTTAATCTGCTTCTGCGCGTCTTCCCGCTTGCCATCGCCATCGGCTCGCCAACTGACGCATGATTCCCAATATGCGATATGCGCTGTGTATTCAGCAGAATTGCCGAAACATATCACTAATTAATAATTTAAAGAAAACTTTTATTTCTATACCTAATCAATGTTGGTGCGATAGTTAGAGGTAGCTGACTTCTGAATCACTCGTGTATGTCTTCAGATCCAATGCAAGCTCTCATCGGCCAGTTCTCCCGCTTCGCCGTTGAGAATGACCTCAATCGGAACGACTGGGAGTCAGCTGCTATGGAGTTTGGCGTTCACAATATCGCATCGAATATCGACCGATTCTATCGAAGTTGGAAATGGGGAGATGAGGACAGACAAGCAAACACGAACCAGTTTCTCCGGAAAGTGGCAAAAGAGAACCAAGACATCGCACTCGGGATCATGCGGCGCTTGTACACGATGACAGATCCCGAGCCCGACACCCTCCAGCAGTACCCTGCCTTAGAAGTCCTGAATGACGACGACAGAGAACCAGCCGGGATTTCCGCCCCACAAATTTCTATTCACTCAGAATGTTTCCTCGACATCGACAACGTCCCCGGCACGTTCTACCCCAATCTCGTCGATGACATCAACCGCTGCTACAGTCTTGCAATCTACGACGCCACCCTCATACTTACACGGAAACTCCTCGAGAACCTGCTGATCGACATCCTCAGAGAACAATATGGAACACAAGAAATCGACTTGTACTACCTCCCGGACAACAAGCGGTTCGAGAACTTCAGCACCCTAATCAACAACTTCGAGGACTACTTTGACGACTTCCAACACCTCTCTGGAGGTCTGGACGACGACTTCATCGACGAACTAGACGCGTTCCGACAGGACGCCAATGCAGAAGCTCATTCCATCGAAACTAACATCACTGAAAGCGAGATGGCGGAGTACCGGGTACAGGCCCAGCACGCTTCCCAAGTTCTGTTCCGAGTACGGCAGAACCAGTAGACACACGGGAGGTGACGACCGATAGCGCCAGAATACGTCTTCCGACTGCGATATTTATAAATGGGAAATTATGAAAAGCAGAAATCTTTTAGTGCTGTGTTCATACACGTTCATACGTGGATGTACAATGCCGCGAGTAACAGTCCGAGTCCCAGACCAGATGAAGGAAGAGATGGACGACGAAGAGGACATCAACTGGTCGGAGCACATCCGTAAGAGCATCCGTGAACGCCTCGGCGGTTCGCCTTCGCGGAAGATCCAGAAACTTGTTGGTGATTATCAATCAGACATTGACCGGCTCTGGATCCTGCACATGTTCTCCAACGGGATGTCCAAGAGGTATATCTACGAAACTGCTGAGGAGATCTTCGGAAAGGATAAAGACGACGTCGTCGACGAGGTTGAGGCCAATCTCGAAGAGCGCGGCATGGAAAACATGTATGATGAAATTGAGGGCGGTCTCAAGGTGGGCGACACCATTCAAAACACCGTCGCCTCCTACGGCATCTCAAAAATCAAAGACCACGTCAAGGAATCCATCAATGACTCCTCGAGGGAAGTCCGAGACGGAGTCTACATCCTCTCGCTCTATGTGCGCGACCGCCTGGACAGTGAATCCACTTCGATCAACCCTGAGGGGATCGAACGAACCTGGAAGATATACACCGGGTCAGAAGTCGAGATTGACGACATCGTTAGCACCGGGCTGATCTACAAGAACCACTATAATTCGAACGCTTACAACCACTGGTACTACAAGATCCCAGACTATGGTCTGGAGTTGATCGAGGAGATCATCTCTGACCCCTCCGAGTTCGGCATCTACCATTCTGACCCGAAAAGATCCACACTACGGGACGTACTCAACGAAAACGAGTCTCGTGAGTTCCTGAGGTGGATGCACGGATCCAGCAGGTACGTTAGCACCTACAACGAGGAGGAAGATATCGAAGACCAGCTGGAAGACGAAGACATTGACCTAACCCTGGAAGAGTTCGCTGAGGTCAGAAAACAGCTGATTCAGAATATGGTGCTGCGCATTGGCTACAGTCCTCACAGAAGCAGCACTGGGAACCGGAGTAGCCGACCGGCACGATGGTCGTACAAGCTGACCCAGCCCGCCTTGGATGGTCTGCCCGAAATCCTTCTGGGGAACGGACTACCAGCTCAGTAGCCAGCTATCTGAATCTACACCTCCAGTATATCTGGAACCAGAAAACTGTACTCTGTATGATCGGTAGAGGGGATTGGATTTCATCGTCTGAACTGGCGGGTAACGTTGTAGACTACGGCGATGACGACGATTTCACGAAACTGGAGGTACCACGGCCATGCCCCGGACGCCTGTCGAAATCGTGCGCTTGATGGTCGAAAACGCAGATTAAACCGCGTTCGTCGTTACTCGCCCATCGCACTCGGGACACTGGTTCGCCCTCGATTCTGTTCGGACGTCTACGTCGAAGCCCGTTTCGTAGATGTCTCCGGTTGCCATCGTTCTCACCGAGTTCAGGAACCCGCCAGTTCGGCGAAACCTCCACCCATCGAGGGGACAATAGACGCTATCGAGTACGGACTTCGACCCAGTTGGATTGTGGTTCAGTAATATACTCCTCAGACAATTAGGTTGCCTGCCCTACTCCTGTGGATGGATTTCGGTGAGTTCGACGGCCCGCTTTTCACATTCCACCTTTACTCGCTCGTAGCGCCGCTGAGCCTTCGATGTACTCCGACTATCGAACTCTCCTTGCTGGAATGGGTTCTTGTTCGAGACGACGATGAGGTGCCGTGATTCGGCATTCGAGAGATCGCCTAGCTTTGATAAATCCGCGGAGTAATGCGGCCACTCGTCGATGTTGTTGCGTTCGAACTTCGCGCCGGCGGTGTGCACGTTCTTGATGTACTTTAGCTCGATAGCGTGTTGGACCGACGCGGCCGAGAAGTACTTGCTTCCGTCGACGAGGCGGACCGTGACCCTCGGGCCCTCTACTTCCGGCAGGTGGTCGAGGTCGTCATACTCCGACTCATGACGAGGCTCTAGAATTGCGATATCGAGACTCTGATTCCCGTCGCCGGACATGCCGAAGTTCACCTCCGGTTGGACACTACTGATGGACTGAGGCTTCGCAATTTGATCGAGACACTTTCGCTTGTACCTAGTCGCATCGGCCGTGTTGTAGCCACCACGTACCTGAATCGACTCCCCGCACCTTGGCCCGTAGGAGTTCGAGGAGCTGGGCTTGAAGCGCGGTCTCGACTGTGAACCCCAGTGGAGTCTCTTGAAACTCAGCGTCCAGTCGATTGACTGGCTCCTGAATCGTCATGGTTTACTCCACGAGCTATCTGGAAGCGCGGGTGTGGCCGGGTAATGGATACGCGGGACCTCCGGCCCTGGGTCCTCTGGGACACTCTGTAACTCCTCACTCTGTGCGGCCAGTGCGAGGGCCATCGAATCGAGAATGTCGTCTCGCCGGATGTCCTTCCGGAGAGTGTCGTCAAGTACCTGCTCGTACTCGTCGTCCATGCCTGAGCGCTTCTGTTCGAGGAGGTGCCGACGGAACGCGAGGCCTCGCTTCGAAGACTTCGAGTAAGCAATCGGCTGTCCGTTGAGCGCGTAGAAACAGAGCTCCGGGTGACTCTCGTAGATTGGCCCGTCATAGGTCTCGCCAACGACCGCTTGTACCTCGTTGATTTTATCGCTGATCGCGTGGGCTTGCTGAGAGAGACCGTGCTCCATATCCTCTCGATGTTTCGCGTTCGCCTCGTCGTAATCCCCAATAGCGGCTGCAGATTCGCACGGCGGAAAAAACACGGAGTTACCACGGCAGCCGAGGAGGGCACGCGCTTCGATGTCGCAGCGGCGCCTACTCCCCGTCGGGAGCCCGACTGGGATATCCACGAATACTCGAGCCTCTTGGTAGTCAGAATGAACTTCGGCGAAGTCCTCGTATCGCTCCGTTTCGATGCTGCCTCCGGTAAGGACGGTCGCGAACCATCCGTATGGACAGGCATCGACACCAACCGCGCTCTCAGCTCTCGGCATATTCCTCGACGAGTGCGTCAATGTGCCGCTCGATGATGTCACGGAGGGCGTGGAGATCCCGCATTGCGTCTTGAACCGCCCTTTGCCCGCGGCAGTCAAGAGGTAGCGGTACAGATTTGCTCAAGAACGCATACCCTCGGTCGTGGACCTTCCAGCCTGTGTCTGAAATTTGCTCCCGCTCCTCTTCGCTCAATCTCTCCCAGAGGGCCTCGCGAACCTCACTGCTACTGTTCCTCTCGATATCGAGGCGGAGCTTGATTCTTGGCTCGTCGCGCCTGAGGTGAACGTGGGGCTCATACTCGATATCGACTCCCTCGGTGATACCATGCCATGACTCCTTGTAGAACTTCACGTAGCTCTTCGAGCGGTTTGCGACGGTCCAGTCATCGGAGTCGCATTCTGACTCAGAGAAGAACGCTTGTCTGACCGCGTCGAAAAGGCGGTTTTTGTCCTTTTCATACGCCTTTCGGACAGCGTCAACAGACGCTTGGTGTTCGAAATACAGTTCGGTCTTCTCGGAAATGCCGTCGAATTCGGTCATGACGTAGGTGCGGATGGTCTGAATGAAGTCGCTCGTGAGCCGCCGTTCATACTCTCGTGGAATCGTAGTGAGATCGGCCTCGAATCGGCCGACGAGGTTGCGCCAGAAGAGGTCGATGTGCTCGGTCTCTGGAATTCCACTCCCCCAGTACGAGAGGTAGACGAGGTTGTGCGTCTCGTGCTCCGGATACTCTTGGAGGAGCGCGTCGGCCTCCTTATCAAGCTTCTCGACGGTATCTTGGTGTGTCGTCTTGATTTCGACCCCGACGACAGATGTCTCCCCGAAGATGACTAAGTCAAGTTCGGAACAATCTCTCTCACCAGATGCTGAAATCGGGACAAGAGCCTCCATTTCGACTGAAGCGCCTACGTCGAGGCCAGTTTCATCGAGAAACGAGTCGAAGAATGCTCGCCCCGCGTCGTGTGCCTCGCCCGGATCGAGGAGCCACGCGAGAAAGCGCGTGAGACGCCGCTCGCGAGTACGGATCCCGAGTATCGAGAAAACGTTCGCCTCGGACTCCTTCGTCTCCTCGAAGGCTTTTGTGAGCTCCTGTAGCGTCGCCTCTACCTCCGCGGTATCGACTCCTTCTTGCCCCCTCGACATTCTATCGCACAAAAGGACAGACGTGGGATGAGTGTTCCGACGAAGGATTATACCAACGGTTCGGCGGCCTGAGGGATGGGTTTGAATCTCTTGAGATGCGCTTTCGTTTTGTGGGACTGCCCTACCTCAAAGTAGTTGAGTGACTTCGCGAGACCCGCAGAGACACCCCTCCACTTATCCTTCGGTTTCGGGACTGTATGCCAGTACTTCAGCGTCGATGAGACGAACCGCGTCATCGTAGAATTTTCCCTCAACAGTTCCCTCAAAGTGCTCCAGAAGCCCCTCGACTATTGCTTGTTCCTTGCCAGCCTGCCGACCTTCCTGTGGGAGTTGTCGGGCATCGTCGCAATTCGCACAGAACCGGAACCGCTGGTACCACTCCTCATCATCCCGTTCGTAGTCGTTCACGTAGTAGATGATGACACCATCACCGGCCTCCATACTCTCTTGGCAGTTGTGAGGACCGTAGTCGACCTTCCCCATCTGTGGGTGTCCCTGACAGTGGACGACGCCACCTTTTGTGTGCCGGACGACATCCCCGGTGAACTCCTCTCGATTCATTAGGTTGAATGTTTCCTTTACACCCATTAACCTATCGAGCAGAAGAGTCAATGTGTCCGAAGGTTCTTTGTTATCAGAGTAATACAGAATTCCAAGAAATGTCTCGGATGCGCGAAGACGAGTTCTACTCGGTTCTTCAAGCTGTGGATCAAGGTGTTCAGACTGTTCACATCTCGGGGCAACCGGGCGTCGGGAAGAGTACGTTCCTGGAGGACTTGGAAGAAGAACTCTCAGAGTGGTACCGAACCCGAGTACTCTACGTCCGTGAAGGCAACACTCCTACAACACTCTCGCAAGATCTCCTCATCGAAGCCCGTGACGCGGTCGGGACTCTCAGTGCTCTCATTAACAAAGCGACTGGAATTAGTGTAGGAATCAGTCCCGCGAGTGCTGGGGTATCCACTGACGACCGCGCACGGCATCTTCGAAAGTTAGCCAGGCTCTCGGAGTCTGTCAACGAGTACAAACGGCTCATATTCTTCGTCGATGACGTACACAAGCTCGACGAACCGGAGGTTACGCGGGACTTCCTCCGTGAACTATCTTCCACTCTCGGAGAGAATGTCCACCTCATCACGGCAGGACGCCTGTCATTCGATGACGCGGACTACACCGTCCATCTGGAAACGTTCTCACGCGAGGAGACTGCGAACTATCTCCAAGAGGAGTACCCAGACGTCGACGACGAAACGATAGACGGCGTCTACGAGATGTTGGACGGCCATCCCTATTATCTCGGTCTACTCAGGGAGGCTGCAGGTAACGACAGTACATTCGAGATTCCCAAAGAGGACACACGGGACTTCATCGAGAGAGCGTACCTGGACTCGATGTCGGAGGCCGAGGAGGAGTTCATTCGGAAGACCGCGGGACTTGCTGAGTTGGACGAAGACATATGTTCGGCAGTATTGAATGACGTGAGTCGCACACAGGCCCGGCGCACTCTTGACTCTCTGAGCACCAAGGCAGTCGTTCAGGAATTAGGTCGCTCAGAAGACACCGCAGATAGAGTGTTCAAAGTCCACGACCTATTCCAAGAATACCTCTACGAACAACTCGATAACCCAGAACAGCTCCACCGAGCAGCGTTCCAATACTACGCAGAGAGGCTCTACGATGAGGTTGAGGGAAGTGAAGCACCCATGCTGGAGGGATTCGTGTACGGATTGCTTGGGAATGCCCACTTGCAGGAGATCTATGACGGGGACCCGGAGGTCGAACAACTTCGTGAGGAAGTCAACCGGTTGGAGTTTGAGCCTCACGAACGCCTTCAGTTCATGTTCGGGTACGCTCCATATGCACCTACACCTGAGGACCAATCTGCCACACTGCTCGTTTTAGAGTTAGATGACTATACGGAATGGATTCGTAGTCTGGAACCAGAAGATGACGGGGAAGAGCTAAAATTCGAGTTCGTCGGAGTGCTGTTCGATATGATGCGGGCCACAGTCCGACGCAATACCGATGTCGAATTCGAGGATTCGTCTGTGGAGATCTATGAGTCCACGTTACAGCGGGTCGAGGACTTTGACTTCGTCGCGTTCTTCGATGAAGATGAACAAAACACGGCTCAGATTATCCCGGACATGCTCCGCCTATGTGTACACGTCTCTGCCCACCGAGACCTTGAGGTGGGCGAACGCGACGGTGAACATCTGACTGCAGCCTACGATGTACTGGAGAGGTATGGACTGAATCGAGTTGCTGTTGAAGGGGTCATTGACAACTGTCGTGAATTGGCTGAGGAGTACGAAGCAGGTGAGCAGGCGGAAGAGATGATAGAGGGCCAGTTGGAGGAGTTCTTCGGGCAGTTTGACCAAAACGACGCGACTCGGAACACCCTCATCCGAATGCAGTCAGACCTCTACAGAGAGATGATGGAGCTGGCAAACTCTGCGTTCACTGCAATGATTTCAGAGTCTGACCGCTTACTGGAGTTCATCCACGAGTGCGGTGACAGTCTGGAGCGAGCAGATAATCCATTCTTCGTCGCTGCGTGGTACTCGTCCGCCGCCCACATCTACCGGATGTTCGCCCCGAACGCGGACTCCACAAAGGAACTGGAAGAAGCTGCTCAGCACTACGCAGAGGTTCGTATGGAGTACGAAGAAGAGTTCAACAATCCCATCTATGAGATCGAAGAGTTCGAAGTCCACGACATGGACATCCCTGACCTGATGAACGAGATCGCCGATAGCGATGGAGACCGCCGTCTACCCGAATAACGTCAGCCCAAATTTCCTTTGCGGAGGGACATCTTTGGAAGGTAATGAGCGACGAGCCGGTGATGTTCGTTCGACACGGTGGCAAGGGATTTCTCGACAAGAGATGGGCATAAGACTGGTTATACGGTGAATCAGCCGATCAACCCCGAATCGGCATTCATTACCACGATAAGGCCTCCTTCGACTCCTCTGACTATCCGTCTAGTGGAAATCGGATCGACAGAATGGAGGAGGCAGCACCAATCCCGACAATCACCGTCGTTTCCTTCTCCAAGTGTCCGGAGGGTGAGAAGTACGTCACTCGGGCACTATCTAGTTTAGCACCTCGTCAGCTGGCGTTCGTCCGTCAAGCGATTGATGTGGTCTTTGGTCCTCGATTACGGGAACCCCCGTCTAACGATATCACATTCAGCACTGGGACGGTAAAACCAAGCGGACTGATTCCATCTATACCTACACCGGGAAGGCGATTTCACCCTGCTACATCTACGAACGGTACCGGTAGTCGCTGCCGAGAACGACCCCGGGCTATAGAGTAAATGATTGCACGCCCGGCTGCGCGTCGGTTGTCATCTATTTTGAATGTTCATTTATTGTTAGCCTGGTTCTGATTTCGTTTGCTGAGCCCCCATGCTCCGATACTGATTCCAGCTAACGCACTCATCAATCCCAACCCTGGCGATCCGCCATCAGAAGCATCGTTCGTTATCTGGTCCCCATCTGAGTCGCTGGTACCCCCTCCAGATGTCTCATCACTTGTCGTTCCGGTAGACGTATTCTCAGTTGAATCGGAGTTTTCAGCAACGATTGCATGGAGGTGATTCCTAGTACCTGAAGCATATACAATACCTTCGTGAACTGTTGGTGAATATATTATTTCGGACCCCGCTTCGTAGGCCCAAATTCGTTCTCCCGTGACCGCATCAATCGCCCATAGATTCCCATCGTCAGTACCGAAATACACGACTTCGTTACTAACTGTCGGAGAAGACCATATGGCGTCAAATGCCCCGAACGTCCATTCTTGCTCGCCGGTATCTGTATTGATTGCATATAGGTTTCCGTCTCTGTTACCAAAATAGGGCTCTGGTGAATCACTAGACGACGTCCGGTTTTGGGTCTGTAGCTACGGGCAATCACGGGGAGAATAGTTCTGTATTCGTTCTCAATGCAGCAATCTCCGCAACCCCCTCGATGGGTCCTTCTCAAAGAAGATTACAACGACACTCAATAGCTGTATCCCGACGCACTATGGCGATTCACCAGAGCCAAAAATTCTCTAAGGAAGTATCCTGCTTAACCAACACTGGGCCAAGCATTAACCAACGCATACCCAACCCTCTTGACAATACAATTCATTGGCAGGCACTCGATATCTGGCGCAATCAACCGTGGAAGTCGTTCTTCCAGCCAAGGGAAACTGGACGGTATCAACTGCAGGGATTTCTGAAATAAGGAGTTCTGGGCAAACGACTACCTATCCCGACGAAGCCTCCAGAGTTCGTTGATACAGTCACACAATCTCACTGGCAAGCAAATTCATGGGAGATGGGCTCTGTTGAAATCCTCAGTCACGAACTGGACGATATGTGTAATCGTTAGATGTAGGACACTTACGGCTCACTATCGCAATTGTGGCAGGATACTTATAGCAGAAATAGTTGGTTCTACTACATCAGATGTTTGCCCACGCCATTACAATTCGGGCAAACTCCGGCTCCAACTACCCCAGCACCATCACAACGTTTGCACATCACGACCTGCTCGTCGGGATGTCGACGCTGCAGTCGATGTTGGCCCCGTCCGTTACAAACGTCACATGAACCAGCGCCGTAGACCCCTGTCCCATTACAGGCCCCACAATCAACGATGGGGTCTCTTGGTCTCCTTCCTGCCATATGTTATCTATTATCTTTACCTTATAAGAAGATTTCCCGCAGATTGAGTCTTGTGCTCTGGTCGGTAAGCAATCCTACCTACCTACCGGCTGTTTCACCGCAGATGATGTCTGACTAAGGGGGTTTCAACAGAGCCATTTATCCGTAATCCGGAGCTGGTTTTCGACACGGTAGAGGTAACCCCGCATCTCGAGAACTTCGAGTGCTTCTCTGGCATCAACAGTACTGAACCCTTCGGCCTCAAGCGCCTTGAGCGCAGATTGCTCTTCGATCCCCGAGGAATCATCTATTCTGTCCTGGAGTACAGCGAGGGCCTCCTCTGCGAACGGGGGAATCGGAGTGGAACCACCGTCCATGTACCTAATTGAGTCGACATTGTGTCTGCAATGTAGTAGGGATACCGGCCCCGGCAGTGAACCCGTGGAGTCAGTCGGGTGTGTTCCCGATTCGAATCATCACTGTGTCTCCATGGGTCAGGCTCTGCGTCACGGTGTCCGGGTTGCAAAAACGCAGGAACAGATCTCCGTCGCCGGCGTCGACAACACGAACCTGATGAGTTCCGTAATCTGCACCCTCTCTGTCTGTGAGAGTCCCCTCGAGTCGGGAAAGCCGTGACTCGATCTCGTCGACGTCCTCGAGAATATCTGTCTCCTCACCTTCGAACTGCGAATCAGTGTGCTGGGTCGCAGATCTCGACTTCGATAGTCCCGGAGCAGATTGCTGAAATCGGGTCTTGAGCGTCCCAACATCGAGGCCCTCTGCCTCGAGATTGATTTCACCTAGTTCGACATCTGGCAGGGTTCCCTCGCTGTCGATGAACGAGCCGAGGCTGCTTCCGTTTCCATACTGTTGGCTGCGAAGCCGGCGGGCGACACGGTCGTTCACCCACGGTGGTGCGACCCACGTCCCATCTTCGTAGATTCTGTATTCGTCTCGGTCCGTGGTTGCCCACACGAAGCTGTCGTAGCGGTCCTTGTATCGGGAGAGAGCCGGACCGGACTGGTGCATCATGACGACCTGTCTCGGAGCGAGGTCCTCGACGATATTGTCGACGGCCGACTCTGGTGGATGGTTGCTGTACTGGAAGCTGTCAACAGTACAGCCGGCAGATTCGACCGTCGAAACGCTCCCGCTCGTGAGCTGTATCAGCGTCGCGCCAGGGTCGTCCTGGATACGGTTGAAGAACTTCGCCGCGCTCCCCTCGACAGGGACTTCCGGTCCGGCAATGGTCACCGCGCCTGGGTCGAGAATACTATCGGGATCGCCGAACGTCGGAACAGACGTTACAGTTGAATAGTCGTAGCCGAGGGTCTCGTACAGTTTCGCGGCGTGGCCGGTAATCGAGACTGCTGGTGGGTCGATGTCGACCGTGTCGAGTTCGGCCAGGAGTGCGGCTATGTGAACGCCGGCCAGCCCACTGGCAGTGACGAGTACTGTCGACCCGGCCTGGACACGGTCGAGAATCGTTTCGACGGCAGTAGTAAGTTCGTCCTCGAACTCTTCGTTGGTTGCGCCAGTCAGGAAGACGGCGTCGGGCGAGAGCGTCGTAGGGAGACCGGGGAACCCGGCAGCAGATCGCTGCGTCCAGTCCCCGGTCGCGAGCATCGTTCTGGTTTCACCGCCGTCGTCGAATCGAAGCAGAAAGCCGGCCGCACCAGGGGTGTGTCCCGCTGGAACGGGACGGAGTTCGATATCGCCCAAGACTGTCGTCCAGTCCGAGATCGGTTCGAGTGCGTCGCCGACAGCGTCGACGTTCGAGATGTCGTAGTTGGTTGCTGCTTCGGTCAGGACAGTATCGAGGATAGCCGCTGTCGGTTCGGAGGTGTAGACGGGAGCGGCATCACGCAGATTCGTACCCAGGGTTGCGTAATGGTCCAGATGAGCATGCGTAAGGACGATTGCTGTGAGGTATTCGTCGTCCCCGAGTAGCCCATCGACGTCGACACCCGTGCCTGAGTCGAAGAGGATACACGCTGTTTGCTCGGTCACGCCCCCCGAGAGTCGGACCAGTACCGACTCGTGCCCAGAGTGGGGGTTTGCGTGCTGGAAGGTGACCTCCATCGAGTTTCAATTGTGCCTATTCGTAATTAAAGGCCTATTCCTAATTTCGGCTCTGGTGAATCACTATATGGCGTCGACTTCGACCGTTAGAACTAGGGAAATGAAGCGGGAAATCGTCGATGTCCATGTCGAAAATCTCCCGCTTCACGAGCAAGGCGGTTCGGTTAGCTAAAAATGCTGTCGGTGGGCGAGGCGAAGTCGCCGCCCCCGAAGGGGGTGGCGGCTTCGCCGACTACGCGGTCGTGTCGCTGCACTGTCTGCGGGTCTACCTCGACAAATCCTACCGAGACGGTCTTGATCTGCTGAGTGAGATGCCACAGTCACGCCATCATCGACGCCACGTTCTTCGACCGTGAATACACCAGCAAGCAATACTGCCGCCGGACAAACTACCGCGTTCAAACACTAAAGGTGACGACGCTCGTCGACACAGAAACACAAGCTGTCCTTAACGCTCGCTGTACGACGGGAAAACCGCACAACACCCAACCCGGTTGGCAGATTACTCACCGCAATGTGGACGACCTGACCAGCCTAGCCGCCGACAACGTCTACGACTGGAAGCAATCACGCGAGAAACTCAGGGAAGAAGACGTGAGATTGATCGCCGTATTGCGGTTCACTAGAGCCACTATCTCAGTTAGTGACTCCTAGTACCTACATACGTCAAAACCAACCAAATGAATGTTGGGAAGTCGGCACTTTGAGTGGAGACACATACATTAAAATAATAATACTACATTTAATGATTACATATGGCGAACTACGATATAGTCATACACGGTTCAAAAGAACTCCGAGACCATTGCGAAGATGAGTACGGAGACCGGAATAGGGCGCAGGATCGGGCGGTCACCTATCTCGAAGGAGCAGGTAATCGGCTGTCCAACCATTCTATAAATGCTGAGTTTATTGATACTGACATCACAGCGCCAACACAGGAATATCATGTCGATAACACGTATCAAGCCAAACCCTGTGACAGAATATGGGAGTACAACTGGCTCCACACTTGGTTCCGTGACTATTGTAGCTGTAACGGAATTCAGGAGGGAGACGACTGTACGTTCCTCCTCACATTCATTGATGGTATGTTAAGTGGAGGAGCGATGTCATATGACACTGGTCATAGTGTCGTAATCACTGGAAAATACATTGCAACGCTGCCCAGCTCGTACGAACCCCGCGGGACGACTGTTGGACATAACGGTGTCGCAACCCTGCTCCATGAGTTCGGACATTATGGCATGGGGGGTGTTAGCAAGAGCCACGAGCGCGCTGATGATTGGTACGTTAGTCCTACGAAGGCGTACAAGACAGTTATGGGTGAAGATCTTGAAGACGGTGATACAAACTATTGTAGTGATTATCTTGACCTGCGCGGTCAGGAGGGATTCGAATTGTACTGGGATGACTGCTGCCGACAAGAGTGGTGATTTAGATGAATAATGACATTAGCCGCCGCGCAACGTTACGGGTCGTATCAGGCGCCATAGTTGCCAGTGCTGGGGCTGGAGTAGCCAGTGCTTCATCAGGCTCTAGCGAAAGCACAGGACACGAGATAGAGAATGACCTCTTAGTGAAGGATCTCACCGAGTCGGGAGGAGAGATCCAGGTTCGTTTCCTCAATAATGAAGGGAACATTGAATTTTCAAGAATTTATAATACTAGATCTCAAACGTTTCAGAACGAACTGAACGTCGATATCTCTGGAGATGGTAGATACATAATTCAAGTTCAGACGCCCGATGGAGTCACTACCAAGCCCATGGACATCCTGCCGGGTGGTGTCACACCATCGAGTGTTATCATGGTAACTCGATATCCTGACAAGGTTCAAATTACACGAACAGTCAAGTAATCACTAGTCTTGGCACGGTCTAGTTCTGTACCTATAGAGCTGGCGTCGTTCCGTCAAGAGCTGACATTTAGAAACATTCAACAGGTCGTCCTTGTTCAATCGGATCCGGGACCAAATTTGACTCGTCCTCTTGGTACCCTCTTTCAACCGCCCGGAGTACAACGGTTTCGCTAATATAGTAGGAAACATAAATCGTGGGTGAATCGCCGGTGAATCTGCTTCCGCCCCGGTTGGCTACATAACCGTACGTGCATTTGAGGCGTACAATAGCGGCTCCGTTCGGAGCCTCGTACGTCCACGAATCATCAATCGAAAGACTTGCGTGCTCAAGATCAGTTCCGTGTTGAGAGTAAAGATCGTTCATACGATACGCGCGTTCATACGCGCTGACGTAGGATATCACCGCTGAGGCCTCCGACAAAGACTCTGGTCGCTGCGGGTAGATGTACCGCTCGTCCTCACCCGGAAGGTCAGTTTCTTGCGATGGCGAAGACGGCCGATATACCATATCACAGTCGGCCACTGGGGTTTCCGGCACTGTCTGAGTTGATGTATCATTCTCCGCTTCATTCGGTGTTCCAGATAGTGTTTCTGTCGCTGATTCAGAGGAACCACCCAAACAGCCGCTCACTAGGGAAACGAGACAGCTGCTACTCGCAAGCAGGGCACGGCGGCGTTTCATGATTGAAAATCACAGGTCCTTCTGATAAGTGCTTTGTGTACCCACCCTTATCCAATTAATTAATAGGATCTGGCGAATCGCCATACTGTGTCGGTTCTAGCTGTAGAACATACA
This sequence comes from Haloarchaeobius sp. FL176, assembly GCF_024609245.1. Classification (GTDB taxonomy): domain Archaea; phylum Halobacteriota; class Halobacteria; order Halobacteriales; family Natrialbaceae; genus Haloarchaeobius. The sequence continues at coordinate 62,533 of NZ_JANJYH010000014.1, read as the reverse complement.
GTGTAATTGTCCATATGAGTGCCGTTTGGGGTCGCTGTGAGCGCAAATACTAACGAGGTCAAACGTCGGTGAAATTCTCATTGCAATTTCCGGCACCTCAAAACCCCAATTCTTGACGCTGTCTATCGATTCACCAGAGCCCTAATTTCTAATCCTGTATCTCTCTCTTTAGTGGGTCCTAGAAGAGATAGAGTGTGTTCGATTGACTCTATTGCTGATACTGGTGTAGGCTACACCGTAATAGCGAACCAGCGAGGGGCGATTGTTGCCACCCAACTGGTTCGCTCTATTCCCTCCGCTCAGGCCGAGGTATCGATGTAGTGCGCTTGCCACTCTCCCCGAACGCTGATTTCACGCCGGCCACGGCGAGTCAGGGTGTAGAAGTTGGTCCGACGGTCCATCTGCCCTTTCTCGACGAGTCCCTTGTCGACAAGAGTATCGAGATTCGGATAGAGGCGGCCGTGGTGGATCTCTTTCTGGTAGTAGTCCTCGAGCTCGTCCTTGATTGCGAGGCCTTTGGGCTTGTCGAGTCCGGCGATGGTATAGAGCAAGTCCCGTTGGAACCCCGTCAAGTCGTGCATACTGCCACTGCGTAGCAGTCTGGTGCAGGTAAACTTGTTGGGGTTGGATAGCTGTCATGCACGACACCACTGACAAGCCACGCTGGTGTCGTACGGCTACTAGTTCTGTTCTATCGCCGCGATGATCTCCTGTGCGGTGTCCACGATACGCTGCAATCGCTTCTGAATCGTCTCTGCGGGGTCACCATCCCAGGCGGCGACGTAGAACGCGCTGTTGGAGGCATCGAGGCCGAAGTACTGCGAGACCACGTAAGCAGTGCTCTCGGCTTCGACCTCGCGCTTCTCTCGTTCGTCCACGTCGTCGATGTCGAAGTGTAGCAGGGCGTGGGCGTACTCGTGAGCGATCACACTAGCGACCTGCGCGTCGTTGTCGACATCCTTGACTTCGACGAACAGGGAGCAATCGTACGTGCTCCGTTCGGTACAGACGCCAGCAGCGTCGCCGTGAGCCCACTCCTCCGGTGGGACAAGGTTCACACGGACGCCCAGCTCTGGTGCAGCCTCGAGGAGCGCGTTGAGTATCTCGTCTTCACTCCCGTCGCCGTGGGCGGTCGTATCGAGCCCCGGAAGCGGCTCACCCTCGGTCTGGGAGACGTCGAAAACGGGCACGGGTTTGAATCCGACCAGCCCTTCGCTCCATTCTTCGGGTGGAGTGTCGTCGTACTCGCAGTCGGTATTCCCGTGGTAGGACGGAGAGTTCCCGCACTCGGGGCACTTCGTGGTAATGATGGGTGCCCAGATCCAGATGGCCGACTCGCCCTCTGTGACGTGTCTGTCGAACTCGTTTCGCCAGGTGTTGTAGCCCGCAACCTTCGTCGCTTTCGGGCACTGACGCTTGATCAGGAGCGTGTTCCGGTACGAGTAGTCGTGGAATCGCGATTGGACATCCAGCCATTCCTGCAGTTCCGCGCTCGCTCTCGCTTCGTCCGAGAGCTCGGCAAACTGTTCGACCCACGCTTCAAGCGAGTCGTGCATCTCGTCGCGACGGCTGTCGGAATCGTCGAACTCGACTCTGGAATTGGATTCGTCAGTCTCGGTGCTATCGGTCTGAGGTGTCTCGCAGGACATCGAGAATCTCCGAGGGAGTATTTCCGTCTCCCTCACCCAACAGGGGAGTAATAAATGAGGTCAATGGGAGGGGCTCGTGTCGTACACACGTCCACCGGAATCCTATTTTTCGAGGGACTGGAGCCTCTATTTCGCCGTCAATAATCCGGCTCGAATCGGACAGTCGAATAGAGAGGTGGGTTGAGGGGACCATGATTGGAGCTGTGTGCATACGGTGACCCCCGACTCGTGTGCATATTCGGTGAACCGGATTTCGCGCCGTGTAATCTCAGGGTGCCAGCCGTAGTTCAGGTATCTACTCAAATAGTTCGGACGACAGCTCTATCGTCCTCAGCCCTTTCTCCGTCACTTGAAGACGTTTTTCTCCACCATAGGAGATGATTTTCAGGTATCCCTGTTCACTCAGAGGCTGGATTACTTGAGGCTGAATAATGTGATAGTGTTGAGATTCGCTTTCGCTGTCTTCGATGACGGATAGACTCTCCTCCAATGCAAAGTCTATTACGTCGCTGATATTTGGTTCGTTGTCCGATTCGTTCTCCTCCGCGATATAGTTCAATATCCTAACTAAGTCTGTATCAGGTCTCGTTATTGGGTAAGTTGGGATATCTACTAACCCCTGAACATCAGTATTAACGGGTTCTTCTCCGTAATCTCCGACTTTCACGTAGTAGGGCTCCCCATTATTGAGCATACAGGCTAGTGTTCCACTGATTGCAGTGATTTTCGAGCCTGAGGATATGTTCACCGCGACATAATCGTCAGGATGTTCTTGGATTAACCGAGAAATTTCTCGGAATGCAGCTTGAAAATCAAATAGTGGGCATTCGATTTCCTCTACCTCGATACCTTCTTCATCCAGCCGCTCAACGACCTGTATTCGACAGTCGTGTCCCTGCTCAGATTCATCTTCGGCAACCAATAAATAGACTAAATCTGCTTTTTGCTCGATGACGGGCTCAAATATCCGCTCCGTCTCGTAACCCTGAGGAGCGATGTGGATTCGATCTGGTGCGTTCACCATACAGAGGAGTTAGAGCGCATGTCGTATTTATCATGGTGGCGATGTGCGTGGCACCATTTCCAAGGATATAGGAAATGCCTTAATTGCCTAAGTGGCGGGAAATCACCTGAGTGTCTTAAATAAAATTCCCTGCGGAATTTAGTAAAATAATATAAACAGCAGATTATTCTTACCAGCAAGGGGATTTAATACGCGCGCGCACGTACATACTTATGTCTGAGCGAGGTAAGTTCACAGCCCAAAAAAGCGTACGACTGAGCCGCATTCCGACCGTTGCACCGGTCGGGTGACCCTCCTGCATAGAGGGCGTCAGTTCAGTAGGCCTCAATGGTTGTTCTCACTGGGCTGACTTACCTTCTTCGATTCGCAGAGAGGCGAAGTGAAATCTACAGTTCAGTGAGACACTATGACAGCAAACGACATCGAGAACGAACTGACGAACCGATCAAGCAAGAACCTTCGAATCGCGGACGACCTCGCGGAAATAGTCGTATGGCTCTGCAATCAGGGCTATACAGTCCCGAACGACAGGACGGTAAAGACCGCCACCATCACCAAGCGTTGCCCCGAGGCAAAGTATCAGCGCCTTGAGCGTCTGGTAGAACTCGGGATGGTCAACAAGGTCGACAAAGGACCACGGTCTTACATCATCCACGAACGACGAGACGAAATCGTCAACGGTGAAGACCTGACCGCACTCATCGACGAGGAGATTCGTCGTCTCTGTGACCACATCGACAAGGACCCCAACATCGAATGGGTTGTGTCAGTAGAACTAATGGACCCAGACCCCAAGTCCGCACTTCGCAGTGGCTCCCTCTGGGAACGCCAGGAAAACCTACGGCGTGCCATCCGAGCAATCGAGAACGAATCCAGGGTCTCGAAGGGTAACTACGGCGTCATCAAGGTCCGCAATTCGTCGAACGAATACCAGGCGACCCACCGAGCGGTCGTACTGAAGCAGAAGTGACGGTCAGATAGGGGGCTCGCCGTAGAGTTCCCTCAGACTAGCGACGAAGCAACCCGTTGAGCAATACATCTCTTTTGAAGGTGGAGTATGCATTCCATCACCAGGTATCGTAGAGCGTGTCATAGAATCCAACTCATAGCTTGAGCTTCTCACGTCCTGGATCGTGTCCTCGCTCGTAGTTGGTGATTGCAATGACGATCCGAAGACACAGCGCAACAAACACTTCTGTTCGTGCGTGGACGCGGCCTCGGGCGCGGACGTGCCCGAGGCCGCAGTCCTTGACTGCATCGTTGGTTCGTTCGACCCCTGTCCGGTTGTTGTACGTCTCTTCCAAGATTGATTGTTTCAGCTGAACGTCCTCGCTGTGTTTCTCGATCCGGTCTTCGACTCTGTATTCGATGTCTTTCGGGTCGTCAGTGTTTCGCGGATTGTATGGAGCGATTGGCACGACTCCTGCGGTCAGCAGGTAGTCGTGCCAATCGAGGATGTCGTAGGCGCTGTCTCCAAGCATCCAGACAGGTGTATCGACGGCGAGCGCGTCACGTGTGACGCGCATCGCCGTCTCTTGGTCTGCTTGTTTGGCCTGTGTGAACTCCGCTGCAATCGGGATCTTTGCACCGGTCGAGACGATCGTACAGCCGAAGCCGTAGTAGTACTCTTCGGCTGTTGGGTCGTAGTTCCATGACGCCGCGTCGTTATACTGAATCGCCTCGATGTGCGTCGAATCGATAGAGTATGTGGAGTCGAGCAGGCCGCGGACGGCGGCCTGCTCGACGAGTCTGTCGAAAACATCGTCAATAACGTGTTCGAGGTCGGTGAGAAAGCGATCAATCGTGTCTCTGGATGGCGGTTTGTCGAGCTCGCAGTAGTACCAGACAAGGCCGTTCTGAAGTTCTCGTGTAACCGGACGCGTGCCGTAGACATCTTCGTAGTAGCAGTGCAGAAAGCCGCGAAAGAGGTCTGGTGGCTGGTGCACTCGTGTTCGCCCCCGGCAAGCGGGGGCGAACACGTCGTACTCCAGCAGAAACTCGAACTCAAGATGCTCGAACAACGGTACTGTCTCGGTAGCCGCTGCATTCAAGAAGTCGTCTACCGAAGCCACGTCTTGCAGGGCGTTGGTACTGCTGGACACAGTTTCCAAACCCTGCGGCCTCCCTTGGGAGGCTTTCTATGACACGCTCATCGTATGTATGATAAAATCCGTTTGAGGAGAGTGTTGGTTGTACTCCTCATAGGGTAGAAGCGTGTCACAGTGCGCGCAGCGGTTTGGTTCCTCGAGATCTGGTTCGCTTTCTGTCCGTTCTAATTCGCCCTCAAGATGTTCCACGATATCTTGTTTGGCCATGAGTTTCCCTACCTAAACTACGTTCGCTACCCACGTAGTTACGAGGTAAATAATTGCTTCGAGTATTAACTTATCGGCCAAAACAAGGAGGATGAAGCACTATACCACCGTTTCGAGTGTTTCATGTGGAACTAGCAGTGCGAAGGTGGGGCGGTGGCTGGGTATTTTTTCTGCTTTGTGCCCTTGGCACACTCTCTACGGGAATGTCCTCGTTCAGTAACCGAGGTCGTGGCTGCGCGCGCAGCGCAGCGAGCACGGAGCGGAGGGTGGGGAGGCGGGGTTGCGGTGCCAGGTGTGAGACGAGCAGACAGAGAGAGTACACAGACAACTGCCACACCTCACCGTCACGTCGGCAAAAAGAGAGATGCAAGTGGTCGAGAGAAGAGGCTGCGAGCTCAGTCCCGGACGACGTCCAGGCGTTGTTCGGTCGACCCCGCGCTGAAGTTCGCATGGGTCACCGTCCCGTTTCGCGGGCTTGGGCCATCACCGCGTTCGAGCACGGTCACCTCTGACTCCGACGTCACGGCCAACGTCGGTTCGCCACCGTACCAGCCCACCTCGCAGTTCAGCAACCGTACCTTGTCTCCCTCGCGGAGCACCGTCTCCACCTTGGAGCGCTTCCAGATTGTCAGCTTCGCCGTCCCAGAACCGTCGTCGAGCGCGCCGACCTGTTGCTGGTTGACCGCCGCTGGCTGGTAGAGCGTCCTGACCTCAGCTTCGACGTTCGCCTGAATCGAGTACTTTGGATGACCCATCCACTCTTCGAGGGTCGCGATGGGCTGGATTGCATCCGTCCCTTTCGCCACGTCTTCGTTCGTCTTCAGAACGGCCGCCGTCAACCCCATGTCTTGGCACGCGACCTTCTCCGCGAGTTGCTTCGCGTAGGCTCCCTGAGACGGTCCACGAAAGCGCTCTGCCAGCTGCATCCCGTATCGGTTCACCCCGCCCAGGGTGTCCGCGTCGAGTTGTTCACGCGGGTCGATGTCGGGATCGCCACCGCTTCCGAGCACGCCTCGCTCTCGGAACTCACGAACGCGCTCGCTGGACTCCTGCTCGGTCTGCATCCTGCACGACTGCTCCCGGTTGATGCCCGCCTCTTCAGCTGCCAGCGCACGGTCTCGCTGCCGAGTCAGTTCTTGCTCTTCTGCCAGCCGCCGCTCTTCCGCTGCGAGCGTCGTCCCGTACGGGTGGTCCAGCCCGGATTTCCGGCTCCAGTCGTAGTCGATTCGACCCTGCTTCTCGAGTTCCACCGTGGGTCGCAGCTCAGGTGCGTGCTCCCCACACGCTGCTTCTGTGAGCAGTTCACCGTCGTCCTCGATCGCGTCCTCGAGGGTCAGTTGTTCAGTCGTCTGTCCGTCCGAACCTTCATCACGGATCGTGTTTCTACTAGACATTGGTATCACTCAAGGGTACCATCGAAGGCGCTCACACGGCGTCTTCTTCCGACACCACGACTCACCAGCCGTGGCTCTCATCTCGGAACGTCCTCAGGGACTCTGTCCCCGAGGCGCTCGCGGCGCGCCTTCAGCCGAACTTGTTCGGCGCGGCGCGACGCCGACAGGAGTGCCGCACCACTCCAGTGAGGGGTGGAAGCTCGCGGTGAGCGCGCGCTCACCGACGTAATCCTGCTGACCCGCGGGTCTGTCTCGCCGCGTCCGTCGCCAGACGCAACGCAGGCGGGACAGAGACGGCAAGCAGCACGGTTTACGTCGGTGGACGGCCTCGCACAAGGCCGCAGCGAGCGACGGCGCGCGGGACACAGCCCGGACCGGCGACCAGCCCCCGAGGAGTCCCTGCGAGCGAACTCGTTCGCGAGCGTGGAAGCTCGGGGCTGGGAGCCGCAGCCCGGCACCGTCCCCGCGCGCCGAGCGAGTTTGAGCGCACGCCCGGCAGGCAGCGCAGCCAGCCCGCGCGAGGACAGTCAGCGACGCCGAGGCACGAGGCGTCGCTGGCCGACGAGCGCGGGTGACGGCGACCCCGAAGCTGTTTGTCGGGGTCGCCGGCACGGCGAGCAGCCCGTCCCGGACCGCGCAAGAGGCCGCGTCTGAGCCCAGCGAGCGTCGACGCGAGAGCGGGTTCGAGCGTCGGCGCTCGCAGGCGAAGATGGAGCCGGCCCGGCTCCGGTCGGACCCGGTCGCGGGCCGAGTGCTCGCAGGCCCGCTCTCGGGTGCGTCCGGTCTCGGGCGGCTGCACTCGGCCCGACCCGGCCCAGGACCGTGGCCCGTCCGTCGCAGACGCAACGGAACCGCGAAAGCCCGGGCCCGGCAGGAACGGTCTGCACGGCCGGAGCGCGCACAACCCGAGGAGTCCACCCCGAACGGACCGCTGCGGACACACCGGACAGTAGACTCGCGGTGCTGGACGGAGGTCTGACCGGCTCTCGGGGAATGTCACAGGTGGACACGATGTGAGACCGAGCTCCCGACTGGTCCGGATGCTCAGGTGGACTGGTCGTGGACGACCGATCTGTCCCTCTCTTCGTCGAGAATCGACTTCCCCAGGCCCTGGTGGACTTAGAAAGGGCGAGGCCGCCTCGGTCGTCCCCCGACCCCGCAAGCACCGCAGGCACGAGGAGCGCAGCGTGGTTCCCGTGAGCGCAGCGAACGGGAGCAAACGAGACGCAGTCTCGTGTGGTCGCGGGATGCCGAGCGGCCGAGGGCTTTCGAAGAGCTACGCTAGCTGTTCTGTATTCAGCTCGTCGAGAGTCTGTGTCGCGACCGTCCCGATCCGGACTCCATCGAGAGCCACGATCTCGTGGTCTGCAACAGCGGTCCGAAACGGGACACCGTCGACGAGGATCCGGTGAATGACCGCCCGGACAACTGATTCCTCGTATCGATCGACGACTGTAGCCATCGTCGCGTCGAGGTGCGCATCCGGGTGGTTTGTTCGCGGATCGGCAGCCCGGGAAAGCGTGCGTTCACAAACGCTGTCGACGGATACATCGTCAGGAGTGCCTGTTCGCTCTTGGACATCGTACACAGTCGGGTGATTGGTCATTCCTCGGTCGGTGGTTCGAGATAGGTCTCGAGAGCGTCGACGACAGTCTGAACGAACGACTCCTCTAGCCGCCCCTGCCGCCGAACAATCGCGGCGTGCTTCGGGGAAGCCACCACCCACGGCGAGGCGTAGCTCTGGCGCGGCATCCCGCCCTCGACCCAGTCAGTGTCTTCGATGGGAATACCTTCGTCGTGTGGTGTCGTCGTCAGCGTGACGGTCATGTACTCCTCGTCCCCGAACGGGTGGCTATCGTTGTTAAGAATCAGCCACGGCCGCGGGTTCTCACCGGATTTGAACGGGTCGGGCCCCCAGACGACATCGCCTCGCTGATAGCTCATTCAGTGTCCTCGTCGTCGACGGCATGTTCCAGCCACTCGTCCATATCCTCTTCACCGAAGCGGTCGTTGGCTGTTCGCGTGCTCTCGGCCATGTTCGTGTAGGCAGCGACGTCGTCGGCTTCGCCGAGCGCCCAGTAGTTGCCTTTGTGACGGACGAGGCCGCGGTCTTCGAGGCGCGACAGGACGACGCTGATGCTGCCGGCTTTCACGTCGGTGGCGTCGCGGATCTCGCTCTGGGTGAACGCCTTGTCGGGATGGACAGCGAGGAACCGCATCACGCGGTCGGCGTTCGTCTCTCCACGGTTCTGGAGGTGGTCCTCGAGAGAGGATTCGAACGTCTCGATGTCGATCGGCATATGTATTCTTTTGTCTTCGGATGTATTAGATGTATCGACGTATTCGCAGTGGGACCATCATTGGACAGCGACTGGAAGACCAAACGTACCGAGGGATGTCTTTTCCCACGGTGAGAACGACGCGGAGGGCGGCACGCGGCGAGCGGTGCGTGCCGGAAAGAGACACCAGTCTTCCGCCACGTTGCTCGCCGACCCATCCACAGCCCTGGTGGACTCAGAAAGAGCAAGGCCGTTTCGACACCCCCCCGCCCCGCAAGCACTGGAAGGTTAAGGAGCGCAGTTGTGTCGCGGGATACGGACTCTGACGGACTATGTACTCACTCAGCTACTAACAAACGAACACAGGCTGCAAATCACTCCGTAGCCGGGGCTTCGGGCACGTACACGTCGCCGCCGTAGCTCGTGACGACCGGCCGCGATCCGTCGTGGAGTAGGGAGTATACGGCGTGTTGCACCATGTCCTCTCTCCTGACTCTCCTGACGGTCATCACCCACCGCTGAGTGCCGTCGCGGTCGACCCGGGCGGCCTCCCCGTCCCACGTTCCGAGGAGGAACCCATCGTCCGCCACCACCAACGGTCCAGCGGCTCCCGGGTACCGGATCTCAGTCGTGACGGTCGCGTCGTCGAGCTCGTAGCCCGTGATACGGTCGGTGTCGTGAACGAACACCTCGTCCCCTGCGATGGCAACGCCCGGTGGATACCTGGCGTCGACGTCCCGGGTCCAGCGCGTCTCCCCGGTCTCGAGGTCGAGTCGGACGAGAGCACGGCCGATTGTATCGCTGGCACCATCCCGGTCCGTGACCCCGACCGCATACCCGTCGGCGACTGACAGCGGTGTGTCGAACAGATGCTCGCTCGACTCCCAGAGAACGTCACCGCTTTCGGCATCGATAGCCGCCCCACCATGCTCCTCCGCCCGCACGACGAGTGTCCCATCGTCGACCGCAGCAGGGCCACGGAAGTCGCCCGGTGCGGTCCACTCCACGGAGCCGTCGTCGGTCGATAGCGAGACAACACCGGCCGGGCTGTCGGGCTCTGCGCCGGAGACGACATACAACGACCCGTCGGCGACGGTCGGGGGAGCCGACGCCGATAGTACCTCGTCAGTCGACCACGCGACCTCACCCGAGTCCGTCTCGACCGCGACGACACCCCCGAAGCCTGGGACGAACGCTGTCCCGTCGTGTATCGCCGGTGGAAACTCTGCCCCTCCGATATTCAGGTCCGTGTTCCACGTCTCCGTTCCGTCGGTAGGGTCGATTCGCGTGAGTACGGAATCATATGAGCGGGCGAAATACAGTGATTCACCGTCGCTTGCGGGTGTGAATGCGGAATCCTTCTTCTCCCAGAGCCTACGGGTCGGTGCTTCGGTGGCATTCGCTTCGAATGACTTTCGACTGTTCTGGAGGGCTGGGCCACCGCCGACCATCGGCCAACCGTCTAGTTCCGGCGATTCGTCAGGTTCGGACGCTTCACCAGAACCCGACGTTTCGCTGGACCCGAGCATGGCGAGGCAGCCGGCGGAGGTAGCGGGGACGGTTGCCGCGGCAATTTGAAGGAGGCTGCGTCTACGCATCTTAATACCCGCAGAGTTCTATCCGATCTCGGTAGTAAGGTCTGCGTCAGTATTTCCGCCCCTGTGCGTGTGGTTCAAAGTCTGAACTTTTTCGAGTTCGTTAGTTGATACACGCATCAAGATACCACTTGGGAAGGCGTCGTCATTACCAGACGGGTTTGACACTTCACTATACGAGTGTATGGTAGTGTCATTCTCTGCAACGACTTCCACAATATTGAGACCGCTTGATTCTTCAGATGTAATTAATTGGACAGCAATAATTATCGAAGAGCTAAAATCTGTGGAATTGATAAAATCACGGTCGGAAGAGTTCATCCAGCCCTCCGTGAATATATCAGAATCGGATTCAGTGACTATCGCGCCGATTTTTGATCCCGCCGTTCGGTCCAGAATTCTTTCTCCGGGTACAATTCTATGAACTGAATAATCGATCGGACTTGCTCCGTCTGGTATATCTGGATAGTTTTCACTATTCAAAAAAACACAACCTCCAAGTGAGGCGATTGTTGCAATAGTGCCAGCAATCGTCTGACGCCGCTTCATATGTGACATTAACGCGTCTTGAAAGGTATACCTTTGCCAAGGTAAAATAACTCTATTAGCAATTTCCATTCAGTATGGGTGTCTCCAAAGTCGCTTTCGTAAAAGTATAAAGGTCTTTGGTGTATCCTTCTGGTCGTGTTTAGTTAAGGATGAAGAGTGAGGCGGGAGAATTTTCAGCTGTTCTATGGCGAAAATCGCCCGCCTCAGCGGTTGTAACGACTGGGTCGACTTGTCGTTTGTGGAGCGCGAGCGGACACCGCGCCGGCTCATGGCGCTGGGTATTCGGCTGCATCTCGCAGGATTATCGCTTTCGAATACCATCTCAGAACTTGAGAAATTCGGTGTCAACCGGTCACGAAAGGCCGTTCACGACTGGGTGCAGAAAGCCGGTCTACAGCCCGCCAGCGACGCGAGTCCGGATCAGGTTGCACTCGACGAGACGGTGATCCGCATCAACGGCCAGCAGTTCTGGCTGTATGCCGCGGTCGATCCCGAAACGAACGAATTTCTGCATCTGCGGCTGTTTACGACGACGACAACGGCGTTGACTGAACGATTTCTGCGAGAGCTGCGCGAGAAACACGACGTCGAGGACGCCGTGTTTCTCGTCGATTACGCGAAACATCTGGCGGCTGCGTTGCGTCGATTCGGACTCCGATTTCAGCCCGTTCGACATGGAAATCGGAACGCTGTCGAACGTGTTTTTAGAGAGGTAAAACGTAGAACCTCATCGTTTAGTAATAGTTTCAGTCACGTCGATCCAGTAACCGCAGAAACGTGGCTCCAGGCCTTCGCCGTCTGGTGGAACTCGCTAAACTAAACACGATGATCCTTCTGGGTGGTGTCTGCAACGGGAGTGAAATACCACCCTCTCTTACTGGCCACTACTCATGCACGAAACCGAAGAAAAGACGCTGAACAGCCTCGTACCACTCGGTCTAATTCATGCGTTTCAGAGTTGGTTTCGCGGGTTTCAGGGCCAGCGGGTCGGAGACCCGCGGCCCTGTCCGAAGTGCGGTGAAACCACGGTCTGGAAGAACGGCTACCGAACGGATCGGCTCTTCGCCATCCTCATCACCGAGGATGGCTTCGACGAGATCACTGTCGAGATTCAGCGGTATCAGTGCTCCGAGTGCAGACATTCCTACGATGGCGATATCGGGGAGCTGTTCTACGAGGACTGTGAATACGCCAAACCAGTCGTTGATCTCTGCCTGTTCCATGCGGCGAAGAATCCGTTCCACGCGTGCGAACGGATTCTTCAGAATCAGTACGGTCTCCAGGTTGACCGCGATACGATCCAACGCTATGCCGAGCTGTTCGGCGACGAAGTCGCCGAGCAGCACAGCGTCACGATTGCCGGCTGCATCCTCTCGATGAACTTCCTCTCGCTGTTGTTCGGTGTCAGCACCGTTGACGAACTCAAAACCGAGTTCGCCGACGAACTCGCTGCCGAGGACATCGACGGTCTCGTCGGGGTCGCCGACGAGACCTATCCGGCGAAGAAGGGCGCAAAGAAAGACCTCTACGAGGAAAATATGCGCCGGAAACAGGAGGGAGAAAACCCGAAGAAGTGGCCGGAAGGGTTCACTGTCGGATGTTCCTATCTGACTCAGCTGGGTTGTTTCGCCGGACTCCAGTGTCGGAACACCGCCTTCGCGCGAGCGCTGGCGCTCGCGCTCGTCTTCCCGCTCTTGGGTGTGGATTATTGGCTCACCGACGACAACGACTGCTACAACGACATCTTGCCGGATCGGGTGAAGTGTCTCGTCCACAAGCTCCGGACACGCGCTCGCAGCGACGAGCGCGTGTCCGAACTGCACGAGGCGGGCGAGTTAGAGGAGTTGCGGGAGTATCTCGAAGACGAGTACGAGACTGCGTACGAGGAGATAGTGGCGACACTCCGTGAGGAGCACCCATCGTTCTGGGACGAGGACGAAGAAGAGTTCAATGGGCCAGTGAGTACGAATGCAATCGAAGGGGGGAACTGGCGGCTGAAATACGGCCTTGGAGTCCCGTACGCGCGGTGCCATGCGGCACGCGCGCGTACATCGTTGTTGGCGCTGCGTGAATCGATGTCGACGTTCACAAACGGCGAGCCGGCGGAGAGCTTCGCTCACCGCCACGGCTCATTTAGCTTTGAGCAGGTGTTGGGTGAGTCCTCGACACAGCCGCTACCGCCCCGGAAAGAAGATCACGTAACTCAGGCGGCGTAAGAATCGGAAGGAGGAAGCAGCGGGTAAGGCTCTGCGTTTCACCCGAGTACTCCTCAGCACCTGAGCGTCTAGCATAAATAGTTATGTGAGTTGCGCACCTACCTACGGACTGGGTATGACCGACGCAAACGTCGCCCTCCTCGTTCGACTCCAAGCACAGTCCGGCAAAGAATCCGATGTCGAGGAATTCCTCCGTTCGGCACTGCCGATGGCCGAGGAAGAACCGGACACCACCACGTGGTTCGCGCTCCGCATGGACGATTCGACGTTCGGCATCTTCGACACCTTTCCGGATGAATCCGGTCGGGAAGCGCATCTCTCGGGCGAAATCGCTGCTGCCTTGGAGGAAAACGCGGACGAGCTGTTCGCAGAACCGCCGGAGATAGAAGAAGTCGACGTACTGGAGGCCAAACTCCCCTAACATCTGAAATTGGACAGACAGAAGCAGCAAAGACGAATCTCACATCTCGTTCACGAACGCCGGACGTGGCGATGGACCCTTTCGCGCTACCGCGCCGTTAGTGGCGACCTTCCTCGAACTCCTCGATGATTTTATCACAGAAGGCGGGGATGTCGTCGGGCTTGCGGCTGGTCACCAGTCCCTCGTCGACGACGACTTCCTCGTTGACCCACTCGCCGCCCGCGCCAGTCCACAGGGTCGGAGAACTCGTGGGCGAGTCGATCAGCGTAGCCGCGCGAGTAGCCGACGACGAGGTCATCAGGGATCGCGTGAATCGCCGCACGGCACTTCGGGACGATCACGAGGTCAGCCGCTGGATAGCTTCCCTGAATCTCGCGAGCGGCAGCAACGTATTCGTTGACCTCGTCGACGTCGTAGGCGTCACCGATCACGCCGACCTGTGGTTCGTACTCGAAGAAACGCTCGACGTACCGATCAAGGTCAGGATTGCGAAAGTCGTTATCCAGCATCCCGACTGGTAACTCCAAGTTTGTGTACTGGTGCTGTTGGTAGGTACAGTCCTCGCGAAAACCCGTGAGAAACCCGAGTCGGAATGCGTCAAGCGCGAAGGGAACGCGGTGAAGGAATGCTACGTGGTCGGCCTGCCGGGCTGCCGTAATTTCAGTCGCGATGCTGCTGGTCGGACGTGCTGAAAGCGCCATCTCGAATCACCCAGAAGACGCGGGAGTACTCGCCCCGCGCCCGCTCTCGGGGCGAGAAAATACCACCAGCGGACGCCACTATTAACCAACAACAGCAGCTTTACCGCTCCTGATGTTGGTTAACTCACCGGTGGTATCGAGCCTCGAGTGGGTCGATCTCTCCGGCGTGGACGAGACTCGTCTCTGAGTCCGCCTCTTCGTGAAGAAGATCGACGAGTGCGAACTGCGCGCAGGCAGTGAACGAACACGCCTCGTTCTGACACCAGACGTCGGCGTAGGCGATGTCGGTCTGCTCGCCTGCATAGACGGGTTTCCCAATACCAAGCTGCGAGTCGCAGCCGTCGCGAGGGCAGATCGGTTCGATACGCGTGAATGTGGGCGTGTCTTCCATTGAATTCATCAGTAAGGGTCGTAGCTCGGCGTGATATCGCCGGTCAGGACGCTGCTCTCGATGGCGTTGCTCTCGCCGCCTTCGAGGTCGATGATTCGATAGACGGCGTCGCCGCTCCACTCGCAGTCTTCATCGGAACACTTCGCGCTCGCGTACGCGCCGTTCTCGTTGTTCAGATGGACACTCAGGAGATCGAGACGCTCGCTGCAGAGCGGACACTCTGCTGGCACCTGCGCGTAGCGATACCCCGTCGCGATGGTGATGTCGTCCTGGTCCACTTCGACGCCGTGGCGCTCCCCGATTCGGTCACGGACTGCTACGCGAAGATCGTCCAGGAGTGCATGGCGCATTTCCTCATCGACGGGTAGCTCGACGCCGTCGACGGTGATCGTCAGCCGGTACGCTATCGTCTGGGTTGTATCGTCCATTCTGGTCACCTCTGGGGGCACATTCGCCTGCGCCCGCGCCCCTCTCGGGCGCTCAAAAACTACCTCGTGAAGGGCCGGTGGTGGTCTCTGATGACCGCTCTACCGGATCAGGAGCTTCCCCGAGTACGAATTCTTTTGGCGCTATCGCACGTCCGTTACGACGCCATGAACGTACTCATCGCAGGATCACACGGCGGGGTCGGCCAGCATATCACTGAGGTGCTGAGCGAACGCGATCACACAGTCCAAGCGATGGTGCGTGAGGAGTCACAGGTCTCGGAGATGGAGGCCTTCGGCGTCGAGGTGGTCGTCGCGGACCTCACCGAGGACGTATCCACCGCCGTCGACGGAAGCGACGCGATCATCTTCGCGGCGGGGTCTGGTGGCGAGGACGTCGAAGGCGTCGATCGAGACGGTGCAATCAGGCTAATCGACGAAGCCGAAGAGCACGGTGTCCCGCGCTTTGTCATGCTCAGTGCGATCAATGCCGACAACCCTGAGGAGAGTCCCGACGCGCTTCGGCCGTACCTCGAAGCCAAACTGGCGGCTGATGAGCATCTCCAAGCAAGCGAACTCACGGAGACGATCGTCCGACCAGGGGAGTTGACCAACGAGTCCGCAACCGGGCGGATCGAGGCAGCCCGTCGGGTCGAACGCGGCCAAGTCACCCGCGCCGACGTTGCCCGCACGCTCGGTACCGCACTCGACACGGAGAACACCTACGGGAAGACCTTCGAGATGATCGAAGGCGACGAACCAATCGAGAGCGCGCTCGAAACCGTTTGATCAGATTCGCCTTCCTCTGGCGCTGGTGCGACAGCCTCTCTGCACACGTCGCCGACTTCCTCACAGCGAACGGCATCGGCATCATCCCGAAATTCATCTTGGAGGGACTATTCTATGACACCTTCCGCTAACGAGCACGTGTCCTTCCGAACTCTCGTTCAGCGTTCAGGGCCGTAGATGATTGCTGACCGGCTTTCGTAGCCGCACTCTCGACATTCGAACCACCGTTGGACTTTCGCGCCGTCAGCACTCTTCTGGCCGACGACGACGTCGTCGATTAGACACTCTGGACAAGGTAACTCAGGGTGGGGTCGCTTTCGGAGTTCATCGCGAAGCGAGGTAGCTTCTTTCGTCTCGAATCCGCGCGACCACACCGGGTAGCCGTCGACGAGGATCGCGGCACGCCACTTGTGGATATACGAGTCCGGCGCTCGGTGAAACACCGCGTGCGCGTTGGTCTCTGTGTTGCGATACGCTAGCTTCGGGGTACGGCTCTCACGCGTCCAATTTGTAATTCGTGGCATGGGTACTGATGCCCCCGCGTTCGGGAGGCTCGCAGTCGCTTGATTCGGGGATTGACTAGTCTCGCGAGTCGATATCTCGCTTCTCACCATCACTTACCCAACACAGCCAGTCGAACGAACTGGTTGTTGGTTACTCCTCGAAGAGACAGCGATCGGATGCATCGTCGCCGGCGAGCGTCTGCTGATCCTCGGTAGTATCGGCGAAGAGGTTCGACTGATCACTCTCGGACGATTGTTCTACCTCCGGACGGTCGTCGACGCCGAACTCACTCGCCTCGGGCCGATCGAGCCGTGAATCACGGTCGCGATGGTCCACGTCCGCACCGAAGTCCTCGAGGGAGGTTTCGACGCTCGTCTCGGTCACTTCGAGCTGGCCATCGTCTCCGAAGGCGGTCTGCTGTTGAATCTCGATTTCCGGTCGATTGCTCATGTGAATTGAGCCTCCACCCACTGGAGGCTCCGAAAAACTTCCACGAGCGTTGTCTCAGCCCTCTTCTTTGCGGAGTTCGCTGGCTCTGTGTTCGAGACGCCGGAGAATCTGGACCCGATTCTGGTGGGTGTTCTCGTAGGCAACGCAGGCCCGCAGCGTCTCCATGTCGTGAATCGTCACGATGCCGGCGTTGAGAAGTCCCGTATTCGATGGTTCGAGACGCTGTTCCGGTGATAGGCCGCTCGATTCCGTGGATTGCTCTGAGGAGTTGCTCACTGAGTGTCGCCTCCGCTCCTGCTGAGGCGACGAAAAAACAGCGCCGGACTGAGAATGTCAGAGAGTAGTTTGTGCATCCTCGTTTCGCGTCGTGTGGCGAATAGGCTGAACGCTCAGTACAGGGTGTACACTGACCGAGGAACCTGTAAGTGACAAAGACTAATTCATAGTTGGCAAGGTCGTCCGATTTCGCTTTCGTATTCCGATTTGATTTGCTTAAACAGGTCCTGGCCGAATTCTGTCTGGAAGCGTGGCGCGGCGGTAGCAAAGAACTCGTCTAGATTCTCGAACTCGGTGAAGTGGTCAGTTGTTTCGGCTTCATCGTACCTATTTTGGCGCTCATACTTGAGCGCCTGGAGACAATTATCAACAAGATCCATGTCTTTGACGAACTGTGCCGTCGGGGTGTCACGGGCTTCGTACTCTTCCCAGAGCGACAGCAGTTCGGAATCGTTGAAGGGCCCGACGAGATCGGTTACCGCGCTCCGTTCAGCCGTCTCTTTCTCGGACGTGGGAATGGTCTGGCGTCCGTCCTCCGCACGGGTTGCAATATCGCCCGTGCGAGCTTCGCCGAGGTCGTGAATGAGGGCCATCGTCACTGCTTTCTGGCGGTCAACATCTTCTTGGTCGGCATAGAGCAGACAAAGCGCCGCTGTCCCCCACGTGTGGGCTGCGACCGATTCAGGCGAGTCGACATTCCGGAGTTCCCATCCCGTCCGAAGTTCGTCCTTCAGGTCGAACCATTCGAGCAAGGATCCGAGTTCGTCTGTCATCATATCGGGGAAACAGCAAGCGGCCAATTCAAAATATCGAGATGATTCCGCCGAGCACCCACACTCAGTCAATAAGTTCGCACACACATTGAACAGATAGTTCAGTCAAAACGAGTCGAAATTTGTGGCCTGCCAAATCGTTTTGTGAGACCCGCTAGACTGCTTACTCGTCTTCTTCCTCGGGTTGGATTTGGCGGGCGTCCTCGGCGAGTTTGTAAACGTACGCTCGAAGGATCTCCATGTCCTCTCGGGCGTCTTCGAGCGTTTTCGCTTTCACCTTGGCTTTGATCTGGTCTTCATCTCGTGTCCCGGTTCCGCGCTTGAGCTTCACGGTCAGCGAGACACCGACGTCGCTGCGTTCGACGTATTCCGTTGGTGACGGCCGCTCACTGTTCTCTATCGATTCGACATCCGCACGAGACGGCTGGTTGTGTTCCGACATATGTTACTCTCAGTGATTGGTGCTCAGATAGACGGTGCGGCCGCTTCGTCGGATGTCTCGCGAAGGACTGCGTCGATGTCACTGCCGGTGAGTCGCCAGCGCCCGCCGGGACCAGTGCAATCCAACTGGCTTACGACCTGGTTTTTGAACTCCGTGTATTGCGCTAGCGCAACCTCCTCGTCGTCGGAGTAATCGAGCAGGAGCGCGAGCGCGAGTTGTGCCGGGCCACTGCCCCCGTATCCCCATTCGAAGCCAGAGGGACTGTGACTCGCCAACTCGAGACTCCGATTTGGAGTGAGCCGTTCCTGACCGGGCTGTTTCTCCACGATGGCGCGGCCTCGCTGTCGATAGCCGACGTAGACGACGTCACGGTCACTTCTCGGGCGTGTCTGTTCGACTGATTGTGAGTCGATAGTTCCACTCATCGTTCTATTCGAGGTGTGCTCGTTCGAGCACCCCCGCACCCCTCAGGGGGCGAAAAAAATGCTCTGCGGTCACTGCACCACGGAGCAGCTGGCCGGTTTGTTCCCTCAGAAGTGGATGTCCGCCGGCACAATCCAGAGATCGTCACTCTCGTCGAGAATTCGCTCCAACTGGCCTCGATGCCGGATGCCGCTGCCATGTTCGTCATACAGGCAGACCGAAGGCCCGTCGTACGCACCGACCTGGTGGAATGCGTGCCGGGCGAGGTCCGCATCGCGCATGATCTCCTCGTCGCTGTGTTCGTCGAGTGCCTCCTTCACCCGGTCGAGATTCCGCTGAAACTCCTCTTTCGTGGCTTCCCAGCCGCGTTCGAGCAGCTCCTCGCCCTCATCGGATTCCACAGAAGCTGCAACCGGGAGATCACCCCAACGGGCCGTTCCAGCGACCGTCGTGTCCTCCTCGTCAAAGCACACGTAGTAATCGAAGACAGCACCTGCGTGTGGCACGGCGCCGACGAGTCGATCGAACACCGTCTTTCCGGTGGCGAGCGCATCATCTCGTGTCGATGCCTCAACTAGCGTGTAAATGACCATGTGCATCGGTTGTCACCTCGGTCTGCCGACGCACGCGACTCCGCTCCGCATCACTGCTTGGTGCGCCGGCACCCATCGCCGGCGCTCGATAAACACCGCCGGAATACGCGCTCGCTAGGCGTCGTCTCGTTCCGACCCAGTGATCTCCTCGACGGTGATCGTCAGGTCACCGGTTTCGTAGTCGGCGTCGAAATCGACCGCGAACGCCGCCGATTCGTACGCTGCGTGGTAGGCGCGGTGGAGTGCGAGTGTTCCAGTCGCTTTGAAGTGGAAGAACGCGGCTGCCGTGTACGGTTTGCTCGCGGTTTCGATCTGCGATTCGACCGATGCTTGCAGCGCGATCTGCGGCGTATCGGTGTCGATCCCGGCGGCAAAGGCCCGAGCTTCGTCGACGCTCGCTTGCGAATGCTCGGGCGTCTCGCCAGTAAGAACATTCACCGGGGTCTCTGTCTCCTCGGTGAACAGGACGTCTTCGAACGTCTGCGTACCGAGGATTGCCTCGGGGCCTAGCTCACAGTCCTCGAACGAGTCGTCAGTAGATTGCTCGGACATGGTATCACGAAGCCCCACGTGGGGCTCAGTCCGTCAGCCCCCGATAAACGACTCCTCTTCACCTGCCAAGGGATGATCACCAGTTATTCGCCGATCGGGTCGAGTCCGGTCAGATCGGCGTGAAGGACCTCACCATTGCGGATGACGTACCGCTTGGCGAGGACCGGAAATCGACACTTCGTATACCCGGCCGTCTGGATGTCGAGTTCCTGGTCGCCATCGATGTACTCCGCGAGCTGCCGGAGGAACTCGTGGGTCACGATCCCACCGTCATAATCGGGGAGACCGTTCTCACGCGCTTCGTACACCTCGAAGCTATCGTAGCCCCAGATGATGAGTTCGCCCTCCTCGTCTACCTCCCAGTTGAGGGTCCCGAAGCAATAGCTCTCACAGAGCTGACGGACTGCTTGTGCGTCCGATACAATCGTGCCGGTCGACGTCGTCGCTGCTTGGAGTGGTGCCATAGGTTGTACTCGAGGGCGCTTTCCTACCCCCGCACTCCTCAGGGGGTAACAAACGTACTGCGGTTACTGGGTTCTGGAACGGGACGGTGGATGATTCGCTCCTCTCGAATGTGCGGAAAGCGTTTAGAAGACCTCCCAAGCAAGTACACGCACGTATCGAGATCTGTTGTGATACCGGCCTTCGGTCTATTGGCCTACGTTCCGAGGGGCAGATATGGGCCTAGAACACTCGCTGAACGAAGCCATCTACACCCTCTTTTCGTGGGTGCGGGGCAACCGTACTCGGGATAGAGACAAGCTCATGGAACAGATCAATCACTCATTTGTGAATGTGCGACGTTGAGTTGATTGCCCAGTTTCTGAAAGCGTGAGAAGGCCGAACGCAGAGATGCCGAGAGCGAGGGCAGCGAGACCGGCGATGAGGAGCGTATCGGTGTAGCCCACAATTGAGGCAACAGCAACGAACACTGGCGGGCCGAGGGTCGTTCCGAACTGAAGCACGCTCGTTCGGATACTCATGATTCCGCCGCGGAACGCATCGGGCGCGAGTGTATTCAGTGCTGTATCGGTGATCGGTTCCGCGAATCCCTGTCCGATACCGAACAGGAACAGTGCGCCGGCAAGGACGGTGATCGAGTGGGCGAGTGCAGCGAGCGTCATCCCGATACCGTAGGTCGCAAAACCGAGTGTGATGAGCCGCGGGGGTGAGAGATGGCGCATGAGACGGGACGACTGTGAGGACGTCACCCCCATCGTCACCGCTGGGAGTCCGAGCAACAGCCCGATCATCCCAGAAGAAAGGCCGTAGGATTCGTCGAGAATGAACGGGACGACCGTGAGCTGTGCGCCATAGAGAACAAAGAAAATGCCGAAAATAGCGACGTACAACCCGAGAGCCGTCCGTGTTGGTACCGATTGCGCTGCGTTAGCGACGTACGAGAGTCCGGACGAATCCATGCTACTCTCGGGTTCAGGGAGAATCACAGAGCCGGCAACGGCGACGACAATACCGAGTGCGAAGCAGACGAACGGCGCGGCCCACGAGAGCAGCGCAAGGCCACCGCCCAGTAAGGGGTAGCCAGCCGCGCCGATGGCGAGGATTGCCGCGTTCAGTCCAATGAGACGACTCTGCTGTTCCCCCGAGAACAGGTCACCGAGCAGCGTCACGGTGAGACTCATGATGGCACTGCCAGCGGTTCCCTGCACGACGCGGAGACCGAGAAGCGTTGTGAATCCGTCGACAAACACGACTGCAATGCCACTCACGCCAAACAAGAATAGCGAAGGGACGAGCACACGTTTGCGACCAACGCGGTCGGCGATGAGACCGATGAACGGTGTGAGAACGATACCGGGCAAGGTAAATGCCGAGATGAGGAGACTCGCTTGACTCGCCGAGATGTTCCATGCTGCTTGAATCGTCGGCAGTGCTGGGCTGATGAGGGAGACGCCCATCACACTCACGAGCGTACTCGCAAAGATGATGAGGACTGTCTGTGATTGCTGGATGTCTGTGAGTGGGTTGGATAGAGCTGTTCTCATGGATGTTGTCGTTCGAAATTCGCTTGCCGATACTACATCGAATAGCGCTGTGTACGGTAGTGGGGCGTGAGTGAGATACCGCCGAGGCAACGGTCAGCGTTATCAGATTCACAATCAGCGTACAGACGGGCTGACAGAAACTGCGTGCCAACGCAGTTGCACACCCACAGTACCGTACTTTCTCTAGAATTGGTCAGGCTGAGTTTCAAGCTTACGCACTCGCCTTCGTAGTTGCGGGGCTGTCTTCACGGGCTTCGTACACCTCGAAGCTGGCGTACCCCCAGATGGTGAGTTCGCCGTCTTCGGTCACCTCCCAGTTGAGGGTCCCGAAACAATAGCTCTCACAGAGCTAACGGACTGCCTGTGAATCCGTCACGATGGCACCGGTCGACGTCGTCGCTGCTTGGAGTGTTGCCATGAGTTGTACCTGGGGGGTTCTTCTGCCCCTCACCCCCTTCAGGGGTTACAAACTCTTCCTCTATGGTGAAGCTGGACAAAGCGCTGCTCGATTGGTCGTGAAGGTAGGATTCTACGTGGCCGCCGGCGTCCCCCGTGGCAGCTGGTCGAGTGAGGAGACCCACCTGCTCTAGGGGAAAACCAATGGTTGTCGATCTCCTCACCGGCGTCAGGATTGATGCCAGCCTCTTAATGGTCGAGACTTGCTCTCAATGTTCTCACTGCGTATCGCTATTGTCCACTCAGGAGACGCGGCAGGCAATGGACTTCGATAACAGGTTTCGTCGTGAGTATCTATCATTCTCCAGCCGTTTAGTGCAGTTCCGTTGCCAAGCGGCTAGCTGCCACTGAATCCGTATGTCGTTATGCTGTATCGACCGATTCAGTTCGGTGAATGATTGAGAACAGTGATCTCTTTTTTGCTTCGGTACGTATTGTCCTACCTGCGCTCGAGATAAAGTGAGTACATGATGATTGCCAATCCAATCGCAACAAGGACGCTATTGATTAGAATTCCCAATTCAAGTGAGACGGAGAGGATTTGATGTGCAATTCCTGCGAGCAGCGCGCCGAACGTGATAACACCGAACCCGATTCCGAGCGCTCGCAGTGAGTGCGTGCCTGTTCGTCGATATGCCTTGTACGCGATATACGTGATACCGCTCCCCAACAGCAGGATCACCGTCTTCACGACGACAATGGCCGGTCCTGTCCACATCATAACTCATCCCCCATCTTCGACCAAATATCTTCGAGGCGTTCGTCGGGGCTCCGTGGTGGGCGTTTCACGGCTACCGACAAGTCGTCTTCGTCGTCCATAGAGATGGTCACATTGTCGAAGTCTCGTTCGTATCGCGTAGTTCGACCCCCACCAGGATTGATTGTGTCCTGTTCGCGGACGAGGGAGGCTCGACTAAGGAGTTCTAGTTTCCGGTACAACGTCGATTTGGGTATGTCACAGGCGTCGATGAGTTCGTTCGCGGTCATGGGTTCAGCTGTTTCACGGAGGATAGCTCGACAGTTGGCGTCGTCCAGCGCATCAAGGACATTCTGCAACGATGGAGAGTCCTCAGATGACGCGGGATCGCTCACCATACTCTAATTTTGGACGGTATTGGGGATATGGCATCCGATTACAACTCAAACAATGGAGAGTGGACGTAGTCTGGAACAGAAATCGGCTCCTCGAGAGTATCAATCGCATCCATCTCAAATCTGTCTGACTCCATTCTCAGTGACCTCATAGCGTCCTCGGCCGCGTGAATGGATATATCCCTTCTCGTGTAGACGAGCACAGGTTTGATCCACCGTTATCGGATGGCGCTCAGCAGTTTTAGCGATCTCCATGACACCCAGTGGCGATTCCGCGATGAGTATTTCAAGGATCTCCCGTTCGGTTTCGCGAGTGAGTTCACTCATCACGTCCCTCGCTGAACTGGAGGCGTCCGAACCCTCTCGCATGGCTCCGCTGGATCGCTCTTCACGCATAGTCACCGTTCTCTGCGTAGACTTCGAGCAGTTCTTGATAGCGATTCCGAATGGTTACCATACTCACGTGAGCAGCGTTACTCACCGTCTCCTGTGTCAACTGTTCATTCGTTAAGTGAGTCGCCGCGTAGAGCGCGGCCGCTGCAAGACCCGCAGGGCTCTTTCCGCTGTGAACAGCCTGCGCCTTTGCGGTAGTGAGTAGTTCACGGGCCTGTCGTGTCGCCTCATCGCTCACCTCGAGCGCCGACGCGAATTGAGGGATGTATTGGAGAGGATCTGCTGGTTCAATCTGCAACTCGAGTTCACGAGATACATACCGATATGCACGCTGAATGCGGATTTTTTCGACTCGGCTGACCTCAGCGAATTCAGACAAAGGACGTGGCGTTCCGTGTTGTCTGGCTGCTGCGTACAGAGCGGCTGTCGACATTCCTTCGATGGATCGGCCTGGAAGGAGGTTTTCGTCGACAGCCCGGCGGTAAAGGGCCCCAGCGGTTTCACGAACTGGTCTTGAGACACCGAGGGCGGATGCCATCCGACTGATTTCGCCGAGTGCTTGTTTGAGGTTCCGTTCGTGTGCATCCTTCGTTCGGAACCGCTCATCCCACGTTCGAAGTCGTTGCACTCGGGCACGCTTACGCTCCGAAATCGACTGTCCAGACGCATCCTTATTTTGCCAACCGATCGTCGTACTGAGTCCCTTGTCGTGCATGAGTTGCGTTGTTGGAGCCCCAACGCGACTTTTCTCGTCTCGTTCTTCACTATGAAATGCCCGCCATTCCGGACCGCGGTCAATAGCTGCTTCGTCGAGAATCAAGCCACACTCCTTACAAGTTGTCTCCCCGTGCTCATCATCGTGAACGACCCGACCATCACACTCCGGACATGATACTCTCGACTGGGACTCGGAGGTTGATTGCTGTTCACTTGTATGGTTGTCTTCGATGTTGAGTGTCGTGTTGGGCATGAGTACCAGATTCCAGATATCGTCTCTCGATCAATCTGAGTGGGTGTCTCTAGCGTAGCTGTGAGTCGACACTCCCAAGAATACCGGGCGGAATCCCAACATATGGGAATCCGGCAATCTGGTTTATTGAGCACAAACTAAGATTCGCGGTGTCGGAAATATAGTTGTCTCTGATTGGGATACTAAGGTTACGAACCGACCAGCTAACAGCTGCGGGTGGAGCGTCACCCAGAAAAGTCGCTGTACGAAACCGCTCCCTGGTCGACGATCGTTTGACTCTCAGGGACGTCTCCGTCCGGCGGCATACTCCCCTCAGCGGGGCCTCCGGGCTCTCCAACCACGATGCGGCCGACCATGTCGAGGCTCTTGTGGGGGGTACAGTAGTAGTCGTGCGTACCTGCTGTCTCGAAAGTGTGTTCGAAGGTAGCACCTTGTTCGCTGAGTATCCCACTGTCGAACGCCTCGGCACCGTCCGGGATGCGCGTGACTGACGCCTGTCCATTCCCCTTCTTGTATGCTGTCGCAGAGTGGCTGCCGCTATCGATCTCGAACGTGATCGTTTCGCCGGATTCGACGAAGAGCCCGATCGGGTCGAAGTAATAGTCGCTTCCCTCCGTGACCATCAGAATTGTCGTTGTGTCTCCGTTCGATGGAGTATCCGTCTCACCGCTTTCGTCGGGGTTCGAGCTGCTACAGCCAGCGAGCCCGGTGAGACCTGCGGTTGCGGCGACTCCACCTGCTTTCAGGACCTGTCGACGTTCCATACCCGACCATTGGAACGCCACTGATAGACCACTTTGGCGGATTCCCACCGGTCGGGATTCCGCCGTCGACTGACTGTCACTGCGCACGAAGTTCTATACATGAGGGACCATCTTGGAGCGCCCGGGACCGGCCTATCGCGGCGTGAATTCATTGCGGCGACGGGCAGTACTGGCGCGCTGAGTCTCGCAGGGTGTGTAGCCCCGACTGGAAGAACTGAGACTCCGTCGCAGTCACTCTCAGGCGAGCATTCGTCGCCTGAGATTGAAAAGTGGCTTGCCGAAGTCCCTCGGCCAGGTGTCCTGGAACCAGTTGGGGAGAAGGACGGGAACCCCTATTACGAGGTTGAAATGCGCGAGATTGAGCAGAAGATTCATCCTAACCTTCCACCGACGACTGTCTGGGGGTACGACGGCCAATACCCGGGGCCGACGATCGAAGCACAGCAGGGCGAACCAGTCTATGTGCGCTGGATGAACAAGTTACCGAACGAACATCTCCTGCCGGTGGATGAGACGATTCACAGTAGCAAGATTCCCTACGACAGTACCGGAGTACGGGTCGTGACCCACCTTCACGGCGGGAACGTCGAGCACACGAGCGACGGCAAGCCGACAGCGTGGTTCACGCGGGACTTCGAGCAAACCGGCCCGAAGTTCAAGAAAAAAGACTACTACTACGTAAACGACCAGCCCCCGGCCACGCTCTGGTATCACGACCACTCGCTCGGAATTACTCGGTTGAACGTCTACGCCGGTCTTGCCGGACTCTATCTCCTCCGGAACGACCGAGAGGAGTCACTTGGTCTACCGTCGGGCGAGTACGAGATCCCACTGGTGCTCCAGGACCGCAGCTTCAACGACGACGGATCGTTGTTCTACCCGACCGCCCGCTCCGGGACGGACAGCGACTCGCCGAACCCCAACCCGAGCATCGTCTCGCAGTTCTTCGGTGACACGTCCGTCGTCAATGGGAAGGCTTGGCCTCGGCTTTCAGTCGACCCGAGGAAGTACCGATTTCGGATCCTCAATGGGTCGAACTGTCGGTTCTACAACCTCAAGCTGTTCGAGTACAACGAGTCGGACGGAACGACCGGAGCGGGCGGGCCGCCGTTCACCCTCGTCGGAAACGATGGTGGTCTGCTGGCCTCACCGGTCACGATCGAGGACCGTCTGGAGATCGGTACGGGCAAACGTGCCGATGTCGTCGTTGATTTCTCGGACTACGCCGGACAGACGCTCCTGGTGCACAACGACGCCGCGGCACCTTACCGTGGCCCGGACATTAATACCGGAGAACAACAGCCGCTACCGGACGTGATGCTTGTCGATGTCGCCGCCGATGACGTCGACGATCCGAGCCAGGTTCCGAGTACGTTGGCGGAAGTGCCAGAAATCCCCGTCGACTCGGTCGACGAGGAACGGTACCTCCCGATGACCATGAGTTCCGACGAGTACGGACGACCCTTGCACCTCTTGGGTTCGGAAGCGGAGTCATCGCCCCACAAACTGTACGATCCGGTTACTGAGGAGCCCACCCTCAACGACACGGAAATCTGGAGCTTCGCGAACCTGACGGGAATGTCTCACCCGATGCATATGCATCTCGTGCACTTCCAGGTGCTTGGGCGACAGCCGTACAGTGAGTACGACCCCGAGGCGGAGACGATCGATATCGAGTCGCTTGAACCCCCCGCACCGGAAGAAATGGGCTGGAACGACGTCGTCACGGCGAATCCGGGGGAGGTAACTCACGTGATCGTTCACTTCGGCGGGTTTGAGGGCCTATTCAACGACCAGACCGGCTGGTACATGTGGCACTGTCACATGCTCGAACACGAGGACCACGACATGATGCGGCCCTTCAGAGTACTGCCGTATTCTGGCGGTGATAACGATGACGGATCCTGAACGCGATCACGTACCGGAGGTCGATGTTCGGAACGACGTCGACATCGTCGCTGCTTGGAGTGTTGGCATGAGTTGTACCTGGGGACGTTCCCCTGCTCCTCACCTCCTTCAGGGGATAACAAACATATCCTGAGACGAACCAGGAAGAACCGCTCCTCGAGGGTCGTGTATCAGGATACTACGTGGCCGCCAACGTCCCCCGTGGCGGCTGGTCAAGTAAGGAGATTCACTTGCTCCAGGATTCTCATCGCTGCGTCGATTCGCTCCCGATTGGCGGGATCCAATTCATCGACGTCGATATCAATGAGATTGCTGAGCGTGCGGTGCATCCGATAACCAGGTGTGTTTCGTGGGTCCATGTGTACGCCTCCGCCGATTTTCGGCGTAGAACAACCTATTGTACGTGCGCAGGTCGTCGTCGCTTGGGTCACCAGAGCTCACTCGGCTGTACCTGAACCGATTTGTGGTCTGGAGACACGAGGACGCCGTCAGGCGGTACATAGCGAATGAATCACCGGTTCCATTGTGACTCTATTGCGGCTATTTTCAGCTGAGGTATCGTTCTCGGACTACGAGGAGAGACGGTAACACGGTGACACAGCTCACGAACGCGAAGACGATACTCAACCCAGTCACGAGGCCGAAGCGGTGGAGCGGCGGGGAGAGCGCGAGTGCGAGGACGCCAAAGCCCGCAGCCGTCGTCGCTGCACTCCCCAGCAACGCACCGCCAGTCCCTGTGACTGCCGCCACCAGCGACTCGTCGAGCGACGCTCGGCGCTCACGCTCGTCGACGAATCGTTCACCGAGGTGGATGCTGTAGTCGACGCCGAGCCCGATCGCCAAACTCGTGATGACGACAGTCTCGCTGTTGAACGGGATGTCGAGCAGTGCCATCGTGCCGAGCAACCACGCAAGCGCGAGGAGGACGGGGACGAGCACCACGACCGCGAGCCCTGGCGCGCGGTACCGCCACCAGTACAGGCCAAGGAGAAACGCCAGGATGACACCCAGCGTTACGGCGAATCCTTCGACGAGCGTCTCGAACAGGGCGCTCTGGACGACAGCAGTGATGATCGGCCCACCCGTCGCAACGGCTGTCACCGGTGCGTTCCCCTCGATGCCTGTGGCGACCTGCCGCACGTCGGTGGCGATCGATTGGGCGGCCGCGTCGGTCTGCACACCGACGAGTGACCTGGCTGTCGCATACGACCCGTTCTCGGTACGATAGAGGACTGTCGACGCCCGGTCGGGAGCGGCGCCGTACACGAGGTCGTAGACAGACGCGACGTCCTCGTCCGGGAGGCCATCACCATCCGAGTCTCGCGCGTCAATCGCGGCGGCGACCGTCTGATTCCCGGCGGCGACAGACCGGAGGACAGTCGCCGGACTCTCGACAGCGGCCGTGCCGTCCGACTGCATGGCGATCGTTCCATTTCGACTCGAATACTGAGACGTATTGTCGGTTGCAGTGAGCACTGCCGGCGCGGTCACGTTCCCGCGTATCAGTATCTGGGCCTCCGAACCCTGCCCGCGTTGACGGAAGTTGTCGCTCAGGTACGAGAGATCCTCTCGGACGTCGTACTCAGCGGGGGCGAACGGTTCCGGAAGCGACTCCATCCACTCTGGGGCATCCTCCGGCAGGAAATCCGCCTGATTGAACTCCGTATCCAGGCCCGTCGCACCGTAAGCACCTGCCGAAGCCAACAACAGTGAGACGACGAGAATAGCGATCGGTGCGCGTCGAGAGAGAGTCGCAGTACCCGAGAGCACACGGCGAATCGGCCCTGAGCCGACCCCGAACGCTGACTGCTGGCGGTCACGCCCGAGTCGAGCGAGGAGTCGTTCAACTTCGAGTTTGACGGCCGGGACGAGTGCCACGAAGACGACGAACATCGCGACGATGCCGACCGCGCTCAGGAGCGCGAAGTCCTGTATCGACCCGAGCGGGCTGACGTAGTTCGAGAAGAAGCCAATGCCGGTCGAGAACGCGGCAGCGGCCAGCGCAACGACGACACCGGCGACCCCCACCCGCATCGCAGTGGTCGGGTCACGTCGGCCATCGGACTGGGAATCGGCGTCGAGCTCCCCCGTTCGCGCCTCGCGATAGCGCATGACGACGTGGAGCGAGTAGTCGATACTCAGCCCGACGAGCAGGAACGGGACGGCGATGAGTATCGAACTGGACGGGATTCCGAGCCAGCCCTGGATACCCTGGAGCCACACCATCACTATGCCGATCCCGAACAGGCTGACGAGCACGTCGACCACGTCGCGGTACGCGATACCGAGGACGACGAGCAGGAGGACGAGAGCGACGGGGGTGATGATGAGGAAGCTGTCGCCGATGGCCTGCGAGGACGCCTCGTCGATGATGCCCTGTCCGAAGACGAACGCGTCGGCGTCGTCGAAGCGCTCGTCGACCAGGGAGGCGATAGCCACTTGCGCATCGGACGCCTCCTGGGGCGTTCCGCTAGCGCCGCCACTGTTGTCGGATTGGAAGACGAGTGTCAGTCTCGCGTCGGCGCTCGTTGCGCCGGGTTCGTAGTCCGACGGCAGGAATGTGGTCGGGTCACGGTCAGGGGCGGTCGAATCCGAATTGAGTAGTCGAGTGAGTAGTGCATCAACCTCCTCGTCTGAGCGTGATTCGAGCGCCTCGATCTGTTGGTCGAGTGTCGGCGCTGGTGGCTGCCCGTTCCGACCGGTGGAGGCTGTGTCGTTTGTCCCGCTCCCAGCCGTTCGGGCTTCGAAGTAGGCCGCAGTCGCCACGATGTTCTCGAGACCGCGGAGCCCCGACTCCGCTCGGAGCGTCGTATTGATGGCTTCGGTTTCCCGTATCTCCTGCTGGAGTCGGAGGCTCTGCAGTAACGACTCGCGGGTGAGGACGTCTCCACCTTCGTCTTTGACGACGATCTGTGTGACCACCGCATCGTCCGTTCCGTACGTCGATTCGATCTCCTCGAGTGCTACCTGTTCCTCGGAGTCGATGCCTGCCTGACCGATCGCACCGTCTTCACTGGTGCCGACCACCGCGCCAGCGCCGACGATCGCCGTGAGGACGAGCAACAGGACGATGATGAGTTTGCTCCGCGAGACGAGCGCGTCCGCGTATCGAGACGGCAAATTCCGTTTCATTGGTCACCGACACCGCTTCGTATTCGCGTGGGCTGTGGCGTTGAGGTTGGCTGACGGACTGGTGTATTCGACTCGTTCATTGTCACACTCTCCGTGTGTGCCTCATATGGAACGATGGAGGTCTCCCACAACGTGGGACAACCGCGAAGTTCGGTTACTCTCTGGAAACGATTTCGTAACTAGACAACTGAACAGGCCACTCTGAATGAAACAGACGGCGTGGGTGGGCTGGATGGAATAGTCTCTGAGTGGTTCCAACCGATCGAGTAGCCGCGGCTACTGACCGTAGAGTCCGTATATCATGACGAGGAAACCGCCACAAGCGATGAGGCTCTCAAAGAGCATTCCCTGGACGCTCGGAATGCCGAAGATGTGGTGGAGGATCCCGACCAGAAACGTCCCGATGGTGATGACCATGAGACCCACTGCGAAGTACTGGAGTCCCTCGATCTGCGTTCGTTGATAGGCTCGATACGCTAACAGGGAGACGATACCCCCGAGGACTAATGCAGCGATTTTGACGATGCCGAGCAGGATGATAATACTGTCCGTCATGATTCTTTCTTCATCTCGGACCAGAACGTCGCCATACGGTCCTCGGCATCCTCGTCTGGTCGTTCGACGGAGACGGTGAATTCGTCGTCGTCGATGCTGATCGAGATATCCGCGAAATCCCGTTCGTACAACGTGGCGTTCGGTCCGTCACGGCGGACTTCAGTGTACTCTTTGACGAGAGCGGCCTCACGGAGTCGCTCAAGTTTGCGATACACTGTCGAACTCGGCAACTCGCATTCGTTGCAGAGTGTGGTTGCGGATTTCGGCTCGGTCAATGTCGTGAGTATCGCTCTGCATTTACTGTCTTCGAGCGATTGAAGGACTGCTGAAACGGGCGGATCGTCGTCATCCGTCGAGGGATCCTGCACCATATTGGTGGCTGTCTGAGTCGCGTTCGACCGTGATGGGATGAGCGAGAGCCGGTTTGGGTCGATGAATTCCTCAGTCATTCGAATATCGCATTCTCCAGGTCGTCTCGACTCCGAGACGGGTACGCTGTCAGTTAGCTCTGTCTTACGACTATGGGTGTATAGGGGTATCGGGTGTTCCCAGATCGTTGGACTAGCAGAACGTCCGATACGTAGTTGGGCATCCGTCTTTAGCTAAGAGGAGAACCACGAGACAGCGGCGGCTTATCGAGGCTTCTTTTCGAGAGGAATGAGGAGGCGACGGCTGTGCACACCAAAGCCTCCTCATCGAGAATCATGCGTCGGCTCACTACATTGTTTCCCTCCGAGTTCCTCGAAGAGCACGCCGAGGAACTCGGCGTGGTCGAGCGTGAAGGGAAGCTTCAGGTTCCAGTCCTCGTGTGGGCGCTCGTGTTCGGCTTCGCCGCAGGCGAGAGCCGAACACTCGCTGGGTTCAGACGGAGCTACAACTCGACCGCTGATGAGACGATCTCACCAGGCGGTTTCTATCACCGGTTGACGCCGACACTCGCGGAGTACCTCCGCGACCTCGTCGAGCACGGCCTCGACGAGGTCGCTGTTCCCGACGCTGTTGACGCTGATATCGACCGATTCAGGGACGTGATGATCGCTGACGGAACCGTGTTGCGGTTGCACGAGTTCCTCTCTGAGGAGTTCCAAGCCCGTCACGAGGAGCAGGCTGGAGCGAAGCTCCACCTGCTCCACAATGCCACCGACGAGACGATTGAACGGATCGACGTGACCGACGAGAAAACGCACGACAGCACGCTGTTCAAGACGGGTTCGTGGCTGCACGGACGGCTAGTTCTGCTCGATCTGGCGTACTTCAAGTACCGTCGCTTTGCGTTGATCGACGAGAACGACGGCTACTTCGTGAGTCGGCTGAAAGAGAACGCGAATCCGGTGATAACGGAGGAGTTACGGGCCTGGCGCGGCCGCGCCAGGCCCTTGGTGGGTGAACAGATCCAGGATGTCGTTGACGATCTGCACCGACAGTACATCGACGTGGAGGTCGAAGCGGAGTTCAAGCGGGGACAGTACGAGGGAACGCGCTCGCTGGACACGAAGCGGTTCCGCGTCGTCGGCGTCCGCGACGAGGACGCCGACGACTACCATCTGTACATCACGAATCTGCCGCGAAATGAGTTTCTCCCGGCGGATCTCGCAACGCTGTATCGGTGCCGGTGGGAGGTAGAAACCCTGTTTCGTGAGTTGAAGACGCAGTACGAGTTGGACGAGTTCGACACGAGCGATCCGGATGTCGTGAAAATTCTGTTGTACGCGGCGTTGCTGTCGCTGCTGGTGAGTCGTGAGCTGTTGGATCTGGTCACCGAGCAGGCCGACGATGAGATCGTGTTCCCGCCGGAACGCTGGGCGGCGACCTTCCGGTCGCACGCCCAGCTCATCCTCCACGAACTCGGCGAATATCTCGGCTACTCGCCACCGCCGCTGTTGGAGCGGCTGATCGAAGATGCACAGAAGATCCACCAACAACGACCGATCCTACAAGAGACGCTCGCTACCACTACGCAACCGAGGTGTGAGTCTTAGCTAAAGACGAATGGCGGCAGTTATTATACATAAAGCGTAGCAGGATGGTTACGGACGATGCTTGCGTTCGATCGCTCAGTCCGAGTGTGCGGGAGGTCCGAGTCGATCGCTGCGTTCGCTAGAGTCGGTCTCAGCCGAATGATCTCCGTTCGTCGAAAGCAGTCGGCGCTTCGAGTTAAAGACGACAATGAGACTACTGATCGCCATCATAACGGCGGCGATCAACGGCGTGATCACGCCAGTCATTGCCAATGGGAGCGCAATCGCGTTGTAGCCAGCCGCCCAGACGAGATTCTGTTTGATTCGGCCTCGAGTTTCACTTGCCAGCTCGAAGACCTCGGGAACGGCGTCGAGACGGTCGTCCAGCACCACCGCGTCGGCCGCCTCGATCGCCAGATCGGTGCCGCTTGAGACCGCGATCCCGAGGTCGGCGCTGGCGAGTGCGGGCGCGTCGTTCGTTCCGTCGCCGATCATTGTCGTCGTCCCGCGTTCGCGGAGTCCTTGGACGATCACTTCCTTCGACTCGGGGCGCACGCCTGCGAATACGTGATCAACTGCGGGATGGTTCGCAAACGTCTCGGTCATCCGCTCGTCGTCGCCAGTCAACACGACGATTTCTCGGTCCGCGTCCGCGAGCTCGGAAACCACGTGTTCCCAGTTCTCTCGCGGCGTATCTCGGACTGTAACGACTCCTCGGACGACACCCTCCCAGGCAACCGCCGTGGGATGAGTGCCCGACTCGTAGGCGTCCGTGACGGCTGCCTCGATCTCCGCGGGAATCGTCCACTCGTCAGCATCGAAGGAGTCTGGATGGCCGATAACTACGCGGGTATCGTCGACGAGCGCTGACACGGTACGGTCGGCGCTCTCGAAGCTCGACACCGAGCGCGTGGTCGGCGGGGCGGCATCGTCGATCGCAGCGGCGATGGGGTGGCTTGACCGACGTTCGACGGCGGCCGCCATCTCAAGCACTTCGTCAGGATCGTCGCCAGCGATGTCCACAAGTTCCATCTCCCCAGTGGTGAGCGTCCCAGTCTTGTCGAACACAACGACTGCGGAGTCGTCGATCCGCTCAAGCACTGTCTCGTTGAGAACGAGCATCCGATTGTCGGTGGCATCGCGGGTGGCCGCCGCGAGAGCAAGCGGGGTCGCGATCCCGAGCGAACACGGACACGAGACCACTAGCACGGAGACACCGGCCATTATAGCTGTGTTTAGGTCGTTGCCAAGGACGAACCAGCCAGTCGCAGTCAGCGCGGCAAGCCCGAGTACGAGCGGGACGAACAGCACCGCAAAACGGTTGACCATATGCTGGACGCCCGTCGCAGAACTCTTGACGTTCCAGAGGAGTTCGACGAGGCGATCCATCGTACTGGTGTTTTCCGGACCAACTTCGACGACAACCGCATTGTCAGTAGGGATCGACCCGCCGAGTACGTCGTCCCCGACGGATTTGCGTTGCGGGAGAGATTCACCCGTGATGAGTGCCTCATCGATCGCGGCAGTCCCGTCGATGATCTGGCCGTCGACTGGGATCCGTTCGCCAGGTTTGACTAACAGCTGATCGCCAGGCTCACACGCTGCAATGTCGATAGTTTCGGTGGCCTCGCTGTCGTCGTCGAGTCGGCGGGCGTCATCGACGCGTGAATCCGTGAGATCCGCACGATTGCCGAGCGCAGCGTGTTTGACCCGTGACTCGAGATGGTTGCCGATGGTGACGATCGCGAGTACCATCACTGCGACGTCGAAGTACGGGTCACGCCCGCCCGTGAGGTAGGTGGCCAGCGAGTAGAGATACGCTGCGAGCACCGCGATGGCGATCAACACGTCCATGTTCGGGCGACCGACTTTCAGGCTCACGTAGGCCCCGCGGAAGACAGGGTATCCAAGCCCAATAACGATGAGCGTACTCCAGACAGCTAGCGGCCCGAACACCATTTCCTCAACGGTACTTCCGTAGAGAAAGCTCTCGGGATAGATGCCGAGGTATACCGGATAGATGAACAGGACGTAGAGAATCAACACGGGCATCATCAGTACCGCCGCGAGCACTGCACGGTATTTGCCGAACTCGACGCGCGAACGCAGCGAGTCGTTTTCCTCGTCGGGACCGTGGGCCTGATAGCCCAGTCGACTGAGTGCAGCGGAGATCGCGTTACGGTCGATCTGGGCAGGATCGTACACCACCTGCGCCATTTCAGTGGCGTAGCTCGCACGCGCCTCGTGAACACCGTCCTCTTCCTCGGCAAGGAGTTCGATGAATCCTTCGCAGGTCTGACAGTGCATACCGTCGATCGAGAGGTAGGCCGTTTCGGCGCCCTCGGGGACATCGGGTTGGGAATCCTCGGCCGCGACACGGTCACGGACGGCCGTAATGGAGAGGTCGACGTCCTCACCGTTGTCAACCAGGCGTGCGACCTCTAGACAGCCCCGACAGCAGAACTCGCCGTCGATGGCCACGTCGATGATTGGGTCTTCGACAGGGAGGTCACAGAGTGTACAGGTGGACATGTTACGCAACCGCCTCCGAGCCGGAGATTGGTTGATAGTACGGGATATCGGGCAACGGGAGCACGACGCCAAACCGCATGAGCCCCATCGCTAATAGGACGTATCCGAGCCCAATGAACAACACACCGAGTCCATAGTGGACCACCTGTCGCTGGCGGGCGCTTACTGACTGGATCACCGTTCCGTAGAGGAACACGCTAGGAATCGTCCCGAGCCCAAGCGCGGCGAGCGAGAGGAGACCATATACAGGCGAGCCCTGTGCGAACGCATACAGGAATGCGGGATAGAGCAGCATACACGGCAACAATCCATGAAGCGCGCCAAGCCCGACGATGCCGATGCCGTTGACCCAGCGGTCGATCCGTGTCGAGATCACTGTGTAAGTTCGCGCGAATATTGATCCGATACCAGTATCGGCAATCACACCTTCGACGGCTCCTTGTTGGTAGCCGGCCAATCGGGTGATTCCCATCCCGAGGATTGCCACGCCGATGCAGATGCCGACGACACCCTGGACTGGCCCGAGAATCCCGGCGAGCCCGATCGTCCCATAGAGCAGCGCGCCAGCAGCCCCGAAGACAGCCCCGATGAGGGCGTAGCTCATCGTCCGGCCGAGGTTGAACAGCGTGTGCTGTCGCACTTCATAGAGAGTGAGTGCGCCAGACCAGCGGTCGTCGGTTTCCATACGCTCGGCGTAGGTTGCAACAAGCGGGCCGCACATTCCAATACAGTGTGCACCGCCGAGGAGGCCAATCAGAAAAAACACCACCAGTCCGTAGCCACTCGCGATGCCGATCTCACTCAGTTGTACTAGGACTGCCGAGATCATACTCACGGCTGGCAAAGCCAGCATAGATTAGAGTATACCACCCGTCCTGTGTAGTTGGTTTCGGTTCGGGCCGTGACTTCGAAGGTCACTGATGAGAATAAATAGGAACACACAGCCCGAATGTTCATTAGATATGCCCGAATTCATGCAGCGATCGGCACGGGAACTTGCGTCTGAAGCCCGTACTGGATGTGTGTCTGCGCTAACCCTCCTCGAGTCAACCCTAGAGCGTATCGGAGCAATCGATGATTTGAACGCGTTCATCACGATCACTGAGAAATCGGCACGGGAGCGTGCTCACGCCGCCGACGCTGCAGCGGCCCGTGGAGAAGACCTCGGCCCACTCCACGGTGTGCCAGTCGCAATCAAAGATCTTCGGAGCCGGAAAGAGGGTGTCAAGAATACGATGGGACTCGCTCCATTGGCCGATAACGTTGCCGACGAGGATTCCATCACAGTCGAGCGGCTGGAAGCTGCCGGTGCCGTCATCGTCGGTACGACCAACACACCGGCACTCGGTCACACTATTAAGACAGAGAATCGGTTCGTTGGTGCGACTCCGACCCCGTTCGACTCCGATCATTCTGCGGGCGGCTCATCTGGCGGCTCGGCAGCGGCGCTTGCGGCGGGTGCAGTACCGCTTGCCACCGGGTCGGATATCGGTGGCTCGCTCCGGGTCCCAGCCTCCTGTTGTAACGTCATCGGGCTGAAACCGACGTTCGGGCTTGTTCCCGAACGTATCCCATTCGACGGATTCGGCACCCACTCTCCGTTTTTTGTGGGTGGGCCGATGGCACGAACAGTTGAGGACACAGCTCTCTTACTCGATGTCCTCGCAGGCTATGACGACCGAGACCCATTTAGTGTGCCCCGTCCAGAGACGGAATACGTCGAGGCCACTAACCGGCCGACTACTGAGCTATCGGTTGCGTACAGTCCGAATCTGGATTTACAACCAGTTGCATCGACGGTGCGTGAAACAGTTGATGCTGCCGTCACGGACCTAGCGGCCGGCGGTGCGACAGTCGATACTGTGGACGTCTCGCTCCCGTCGTATGAAGAGCTCTCGATGGCGTACGTCACGCAGGTTGGCGTCTTCTTCAGTGCATTCGCTCAACGAATCGAAGACCGGTACGGCATCGACTTCGAGACGGCAGATGTCGAAGACACGGTTCGATCGACGATCGCATTAGGAACAGAGACCGACGCTGCCGACAATCGATTACAGAACGCGCCACGGACTGATGCATACGATGGCATTCAGGACGCGCTGACTGACTACGACGTTCTCGTGACACCCACTCTTACCGTCCCACCGTTCAGCAAGCATCTCACCGACGGCTATCCAACGGAAATCAACGGTCAATCCGTGATTGGTGTCCCGACAGACGTGATGTTGACATGGGTGTTCAATATGACTGGCCACCCTGTGGCGTCAGTTCCTGCTGGGATTACCGACAACGGGCTTCCAGTTGGATTACAGATTGTTGGCCGGCGGTTTGCTGAAGCAGATATTTTGAGCGTCGCTGCAGCGCTTGAACGATGCCGGCCGTGGACGAATCAGTATCCTCTGCGGTGAACCGACCGGCCATCGGTAGCAGACCCAGCGTTTGGACCCTCTTGAGCAGTTCTCAAGAGCGAACGTCGTAACTAATCCCTTTTGCATCGCACAAATATATTTTCACTTCTACAGAAGACTGCTTATTATCTCAGCGAGACATGCTTGGACGCCCCCGAATGTAACTCGCATCGTAGCGGCCCCAAATCCAAGAGCAATGAAACTCACCATGACAACGAAACCAGCCTTCGAATCGTTGGGACTAAGCAGGAGCGTGAGCACCGCGAGCGTTCCCGACATCGTACTGATGAAAAGCCCAGTCAGAAATGACAAGATTGTAAAAAATGGGTCGGTGAAACCCATCACGGAGTACGCTGGTTCATAGATCCCAACGAAGGATAAGCTGAAGCCGATGACAACGTATCCAATAAAGCAGATAGTAACGAGGAGAGCCCCGGGACTAACAAGCTGATACAGTCGAAACAGCCCTCGTTCAAGCGGGGTACTTGGCCGTCGAATCCGTCTGAATGGTCGGTGACCCATCTCCTTATGGCCAGAGCCCCCGCGCCTCATGGGCTTCAGCGATTCGTGAGAGAGCAACAATATAGGCAGCATCTCGCCACGTCACCTCACCATCGGTGAACTCGTCTCTGACCACATCCCATGCCGTCAACATTTCTTCTTCGAGTTCGTCGTGTACCCGTTCCAACGACCAAGTACGGCGATTGATATCTTGTAGCCACTCGAAGTAACTCACTGTGACGCCACCGGCATTCGCCAATATATCCGGAATAACAGGTATCCCTCGCTCAGTAAAAATACGATCGGCCGCGCTCGTCGTTGGTCCGTTCGCTCCCTCGACGATGATATCCGCCCGCACATCCTCGGCGTTCTCGGCTGTAAGGACGTTCCCTAAGGCGGCAGGCACGAGAACGTCTACGTCAAGTTCAAGCAGTTCCGCGTTGGTGACGGTTTCTGGAGCGTCGTGACCCATCACAGCCTCGGGTTCTTCGTGGTGTGATGGAATCGAATGGGTATCGAGGCCGTTCGTGTCATAGACACCACCGTTGACGTCACTGACCGCAACGATGTTCGCTCCCCAGTCGTCGAGTAACCGTGCAGCATTCGAGCCAACGCTTCCGTATCCTTGGATGGCGACACTCGCTTCGTTAATATCCTTCTCGTAGTGCTTGATTGCCTCCCGAACGATGATGGCAACGCTCCGGCCAGGCGCTTCGTCACGGCCTTTACTGCCCCCGATGACAGGTGGCTTCCCCGTGACGACACCAGGAATGGTCTCGCCTTCCTGCATCGAATAGGCGTCCATCAACCACGCCATCGTCTGTGGATTTGTCCCCATATCTGGCGCGGGAATGTCTACTGTCGGGCCGATCGCTCCGC
This sequence comes from Haloarchaeobius sp. FL176, assembly GCF_024609245.1. GTDB lineage: Archaea > Halobacteriota > Halobacteria > Halobacteriales > Natrialbaceae > Haloarchaeobius. The sequence continues at coordinate 23,218 of NZ_JANJYH010000014.1, read as the reverse complement.
GGATCTCTTGGGCAAACCGTCGGGTGAGCCGCTCTTTCTCAGCCGAACTCAACTCCTTCGGATTGACCGCAACGCCACCTTTGGCACCCCCGAACGGGAGATCCATAACGGCGCATTTCCAGGTCATCCACATGCCGAGGCCGACACACTCGTCCCGCGTCACCTCGGGGTGATACCGGAGCCCCCCTTTATACGGTCCTCTAACACTGTCGTGTTGGGCTCGGTAGCCCGTGAACACCTCGACCGTCCCGTCGTCACGTTCGATAGGAACAGTGACTTCGTGGACTTTCTTTGGGTGTTTGAGCCGTTCGACGATGTTCTGATCAATATCGAGATGAGTAGCAGCATGGTACAACTGGCGGCGGGCGGTTTCGAGCGCCGATTCGGGTTCGGTCGAATCTGCCGCCTCGTCGTCTGACTCGTCGCGGGTGCTATCAGATTTCGATGCCATGGTCATTCGAGCGGCATTCGCCGGTTTCGCATCGGACCGCTACAGTCGGGACACTGGCCCGGGCTATCCTCCGCGATGATGATTTTGCCACATTCGAAGCACTCGTAGGGGGTTTCTTCGTCTGATTCAGGGTCGACATCTCTCATTGTGAGTTCACGAGTGCCGCCAGGTGGAGTGGCGCACTCTATAAGGTGTAATAAGTGTATAAGGGAGTATTCGGCTGTTGACTACCAAACAGCACTCCAACCAGTGGGTTTGTTATTGAACTGTCTCCGTGGCGGCCGCCACCGGGAGATTGTTCTCTTCGAAGAGTGCAGCAAACAGTTTCCGTTGGACGGTCCGCGCGTGTTGATAGAACGCGGGTGGGGAGATGCCGAGTGTCTCCGCTACGTCTTCGCCCGTGCTCTCACGGGGCGACTCGAAGAACCCACTGTAGTACGCCGTCTGGATCACCTCCAGTTGCCGCTCCGTCACTGAATCGAGGAACTTCGAGTAGAGATTGTGTTCTGCGGTCTGATCGAGCGTCTGCTTGGCACGGAGTTCAGCGCCAGCGAACGTCTCACGGACGAGCTGCGTGATCGTTCGGACGTCGATGCTGTCCGGGATATCGATGACGAGCGTCGTCGTGGTTGGATCAGCGGTCGCTTCGCGGAAGACGGCACCGTGATCGGCCAGCTCCAAGGCGAGGAACGGTTGTGTGAGCCGGAGCCGTAGAACACCCCCCTCGCCGTCCGCGCTGATCTGCTGCACGTCGTCGATACCGACCAGTTGCGAGGCCGCGTCTGCCACGTCAGTTACCGGCCGGTCTTCGACGGTCACGAACACGTAGCTGCCTTCCGTGGACTGCTGGACGCCACCCTGATACGAGAGGGTGCACTCCGCGTCCTGTGCCAGCCGTGAGAGGACAAACTTCGGGTCGTCGATAGTGAACTCGACACGTGTCATCGACGTCGTGAGCAATGCATTCTTCCGTTCGATCGCACTGAGAGCGGATGCGATGGTTTCGCCGAGTTCTCCCAGGACGGCCTTCGCCGTCTCGTCGAACGCATCCTGGGTCGGTGCGTACACCGTCAACACACCGTGGGTAAGGTCGTTGTACACGAGCGGGATGCTCAATACGGACAGGTAGTCCCGGGAGATGGCGTCTTTCCGCCACGCCTCGTCATGGAGACCAGCAGCGACGTTCGTCACCATCGTCACATCGCCAGTGGCTGCGGTTTGTCCGGCCGGTTCTGCACCCGACGCCTGGACGGCGAACGACTGACTATCCAAGTACCCCTGTTCGGTCCCTGCCCAGGCCCGAGGCTCCAGGGTATCGGTCGTCGGATCGATCGTCCCGATCCAGGCGAATCGGAACCGGTCGTCGGCGGTCAGCAGTTCACAGACCGTGTGATCGATTTCCTCGCGCGTCTCCGCCTGTACGAGAGCCTGATCGATCTCCCGTATCGTCTCGTTGATGCGGTTCAGGGCGGTCAATTGCTCGTTTTGCGTCTGAAGTGTTCGGTCCTGTTCCCGGAGTCGTGATTCCCGTGTGACCCGGTCGAGGGCTGCTTCGGCAGTAGCCGCGAGCAGATCGGCCAATTCTCGCATCACCTCATCGAATGCACCGACCTGGTTCGAGCCCGCAACGAACACGCCGTGGTTGCCGAGCGGGATGTAGGCCGCAGTTCGGAGGTCGGTTGCCCGATTGTCGAGTCGGTCCGCGTCGTGAACGTCCTCGAAGAACAGCGATTCGTCCTCGACGAAACTGTAGCTCGGGAGTGTTTCGCCGTCGGCGTGCACGGTCGGGAGTGGCCCGTTCAACTCGGTCATCGTCGCCGAGTGAGCTGCGGGTCGAAGATTGTTGGCCTCACCGTCGAAGAGGTAGACCGCACTCGCATCGAGATCGAGCACACCAGGAGTGTCGTCGACGACGTGCTGGGCGATTTCCTGGTGGGTCTCGGCGTAGAGGAAATCGCGAGCCGTCTCGTGGAGCGTGGCGAGGGCTTCCTCGCGTTGCTTGCGTTTCGTGATGTCCCGACAGCTGAAGAGGAGAGTCCCATCCTGGATCGAGACTTCGCGCACGTTGACGAGGAGCGTGTGCTCGCGCCCGGCTTTATCGGTCGCCGTCGTCTCGATGTTCTTGAGGACGCCGTCTTCCGCGAGTTCCTCCCGGTCGAAGAGGTCATCGCCGAGGAGGTCGTCGATCGTTCCGAGATTCCGGATCTCGTCGACGGTGTAGCCGAAGATGAAGTGGACGTTGGGACAAACGTAGGTGTACTCGCCGGCTTCGTCCGTGATGAGGATGGTATCGGTCATGTTGTTGAGCGTGACGCGGTGCAGTTCTTCGGACTCTCTGAGATTCCGTTCGAGATCGACGCGCTCGGTGATGTCGACGCCTTCGACAACGATCGAGACGAGATCGCCGCGCTCGTTCTCGACCGGGCGCACGGAGAGGTCGATAACGCGCGAGTCATCGACGTTTGGCGGCTGTGGGACGACCGCGTTGCCGAACGTCCCGTCGAGTGCTTTCTCCACGAGTTGTTGGACGTCCGTGTTCGGTGCATCGGCCTGTGACCACCACGGAAGCGTCCAGAAGGGGTCGCCGACGATCGTGTCGATGTCTTCATCGATCATCTCCCGTGCTGTCTCGTTCACGCGGGCAAGTGCGCCACCCGGGTCAAGCACCCACGTCGCAGTTCGCGAATCGTTGAAGATCGCGTCGAACTGTCTGGCCCGGTCCCGTTGCGTGGCCGACCGCTGTGCGGCCCGGAGGGCACGCTCTGTTCGGTCGATGAGTTCGTCGGTTATCTGTGCTAGCGGGTCCGAAAGCGCGATGTAATCGGTGACACCGGCTTCGATGGCCTCGCTGGCGATGGCTTCGCTCCCGGCAGTAGCCCCGAGGAGGACCGGGAGCGCAGGCGATTCCTCGCGGATTTCTCGGAGGAGGTCGAGTCCGGTTGTCTCTTCGAGTGCGTACTCGGTAATGAGGCAGTCCGTGGGGTTCGTCCGGATGGTGTCGATTGCCTCCGTCTTGGTTCGAACGTGTTGTACGGTGGCATCAGTCCGTTTCTCGAGCGTCGTGGCGAATTGCGTGAGCCAGTCGTCTGTCCCGACGAGCAACACCGTCGACGAATCCAGAATGGGTGGGGAAGCAGCCATTATTCGACCACAGAGAGATAGCGAATGGTTCTCTCGGTGCCGATTCGAGCTCGCCTCCAGCTCCGGTACTGGCCCGGGTCGGAATGTACGTCCATTGCTAGTTAACTATCTAACCGTCTCGAACCAAAGAGGTTTGTTGTTTAACCCCGTGAGATAGGGAGCGCGCTACGGAATATGAAAACGCGATTATCGGGACTTTTCGCGGTCGACCGACTCTTCCCGATTTCAGCGTTCCGCTATCCAACCAGACTCTCGAGGAATGACTACCCGACCTCCCACCACCCAGCCCGAAGACGCCACGAGCAAGGAACCGCACCAGCAGCGCCAGTCGGCGTGGAGACTCGTCACTGGAGCGAGTCTCATCTCGACGGGGCTCGCTGCCTATGAGATCGTCCCGGCGAGTGTTACCCCGCTCATTCGCGACGCACTGAATATTGGGCCGACGATCGCAGGGTTCCTGGTCGGGGTCATGTTCGGCACCGCGGTGATCGCAAGCCTCCCAGCTGGAGCGGCGCTCGACCGGGCGGATTCCAGGACTGCGATGGCACTCGCAGTGCTGACACTTGTTGTCGCCGGGACGTGGGGATGGATCGCTGGGCGGCGAGGGGATTATCGATCTGTGATTGCATCACGAGCGCTTGGTGGGGTCGCCTACGTCGTCGTCTGGAACGCTGGCATCGACATCGTGAGTCGAGCAGCGACCAGCGAGAATCGAGCGACTGCTGTCGGCATCTTCACCGCGAGTGGCCCGATCGGATTCGCGCTCGGTCAGGGGACCGGGCCACTGATTGCGCATCGGTTCGGGTGGCCCGCCATCTTTGTCGCATTCACCGGCCTCACGGTCGTCGGCCTCGTCCTGTTCTGGCCGGCCAGTCGCGGACTCGGAACAAGCCGGGGAGACGCTCCTTCTCTCGAGGAGTTCGGTGCGGTCCTCCGGAACCGGAGTGTCTGGTCGGTCGGGCTGCTCGGCTTTCTCGGCTATTCATTATACTGCCGTGTTGAATAGATGCTGAGTCATGGTTAGAGAGGTTCACAGAGCGGTTCTATGTTGGAGATGGCGAACATGAGGACGATTTCACGGAACTGTCGATACCAGCCGAGCGCTCGCACGGCATCGCCGAGCGAGCGCTTCGTTGTCGAATACGATGTTTCGGCCATCCAGCGCTGAGAGTAGCCTTTTGCCCGGATGAGCGCGTTATGTCCTAGCGTTAACGGTCTTGATCCACGCTGTAAGATGAGTGGCTCGACACCGAGTGCGTAGAACTCGTATTTCGTGATCCAGTTGTGGAAGGCTTTGTCGGCAGCCACTGATAGCAGGTCGTCCGCGTTCCGGCGGACGACCTGCGGCCCGGTCTTCGTATCGTGTTTCCACCGGGCGGAGATATGTACGTCAAGAACAGCAAGAGACTCTCTATCGGTTAGTGTCGTCACTTTCAGTGTCTGGACGTTACTTCCTGACCGCTGGCGGTAGTACGACGAAGCGGAGCGGCGGTCGAAGAACGTGCTGTCGAGTGCAGCGTGGCCAGACTGCGGGTGTTGCTGCGCGGAAACGCGCAGCAACGCCCGCCAGACCCACATTTCCAGCCGGTCGAACGATTTATAGAGTGTGGTGAAGTCAGGCATATCGTCCGGATCTAGGCCAAGTGCGTCACAAATCTCGGTCATGTACTGTAGCCGATTCGGTGTTTCACGGTAGCTGTGGCCGTCTTCGAGCCGGAAACAATGGAGAACGACGTGCTTCCAGCGGGCGAACCCGCCGCTGGCGGGCTCGCCCGCGTGCTTTCCCAACGCTTGTTTGACTAGCTGCCGACACTGCTCAACGAAGTCGAGGAGATCAACTTCCATAGCCAGAATCGATTTCCTCGGCTTCGCCCTTCTAACCCGTGACAACCGTCGATTAGATCGCTATTCAACACGGCACTTTCATCGGGAAGAAAGACCTTCGTGAAGCGGTGGCACGCCAGACGAATGATCGCTCGGGTCACGATTACGGTGCTGAAAACGTTGTTATCACCTGTAGCACGGGGGAGAGTGTTCTCGATGCTCTCCTCGCGATGATCGACCCTGGAGATGAGGTCGTCCTGACGGACCCGATTTACGCCGGCATGATAAACCGGACTCGTCTCGCTGGCGGTGAACCATCGTTCGTACCGTACGAGAATGCTGGTGACGAGTGGCGGTTGGACGTCGACGCACTTCGAGAAACTGTGAGTGACGACACCGAAGTCCTTCTGCTGGTCAATCCGTCAATGCCGTCAGGGGCAGTTCTAAATCGCGAGGAATGGGAGACGATTCGCGATCTCTGCCAGGCACACGACATTTGGCTGCTCTACAACGCTATCTGGGAGTCAGTGCTTTTCGACGATCTGCCACTGATTCACCCTGTTTCCCTGCCTGGGATGGCCGAGCGGACCGTTATCGCTGGCTCCGTCACGAAGTCATACGGGATGATTGGTTGGCGCGTCGGTTGGATTGTCGGCCCTGAGGAGTTCATGAACGACGCTGCACGGACCCACATCTACAACACGACAACGCCTGGTGGAATCGGACAGGCAGGCGCGCTCGCTGCAATCGAGTCCGACTTCGAACCAAGCGAGTACGTTCCCGAATTACAGCGTCGGCGCGATACCGTCACCGAGCAATTACGCGATATTGGAGTTACCACGATCCCCTCGAAGGGTGGATGGATGCAACTGATGAACGTCGAGGAACTGGGTTACGATTCTTCGACGGCGTCGGACCTCCTTCTGGAGGAAAGCAAGATCGCTGCGACGCCGATGCGCCACTGGGGTGACGAGAACAGCGATCAGTACGTCCGGATCGTCTTCAGCAACGAGCCTGTCGACCGACTTGAAGAACTCGGAGATCGAGTCGAATCCGCGCTTCTATAGTAGTTTCAAATTTTGAACAATCTTCGCTGTTATAACCTCTGTTCTAAACTCTAAAATTATTTTCTAATAGAAGGATCGAGATTCGCGAAATGCTAATCTAACACTCTGTTGTATTTAATACACCCTCCAATTGCCACCATTCACCTTAACCAATGATACTGAGTACCTAATGACATGGGAACGGAGAGGAACACAGCTAACTCGACGCCAGCGGCGGCGGATGTCATCGAACAGGTTGGATCGATTAAAGAAACGGGGACTATCCCCTCCCAGATCCACAACGACGACGAAATCCACCAGCTGGAGCTTGAGCGAGTTTTCAGTGATACTTGGGTACTCGTTGGTCACGAATCAGAAATCCCGGAGCCGGGTGATTACGCGAAACGCTACATCGGGGACAGTCCTTTCATATTCGTCCGGGATGACAGCGGTGACGTACAGGTCCTCTTCGACTCGTGCCAACACCGTGGCACGACGGTCGTCCGTGCTGAACAGGGCAATACGTCGTATTTCCGGTGTCCGTACCACAACTGGACGTATGATACCACGGGAGAACTTGTCGGTGTCCCGCACAAAGAAGAGTTCTTCAAGGAACTCGATACCTGTGAGTACGCGCTTGACTCCGCGCCACAGGTCGATAGTTACCGCGGTCTCGTGTTCGCGTGTCTTTCCGCCGATGCCCCGACACTGGAGGAGTATCTCGGCGATTTCACGTGGTACCTCGACCTCCATCTGCAGTTTGCTGATGGCGGGATGGAAGTGGTTGGGGAGCCAATTCGGTGGGAGATCGATACGAACTGGAAGATTGGGGCCGACAATTTCACCGGCGATTCCTACCACACGCTCGCGACACACAAGTCTGCAATGGACTTGGATATTTTCCCGCCGGAACTCTCCGCGGCCGGGGCGGAGCGAACCCCCGCAGACATCACTGAGTGTAGCGGCCACTCCTGCATGCTTGCGTATCTGGAGAACCAGGAGTACGCAGGCGGTTACCCGGAGGATGTCTTCACGGACGCCCATCTCTCCGATGACCAGCTTCGACTTGCGAAACGACTGGTCTCGAGCGTCGGCACCGTGTTCCCGAATATGTCGTTCCTTCAGATGAATCTCAATCCGGACCCGGAGAATCGCGAAGTCACGGCGTTTCTGAACGTCCGAAAGTGGCAGCCTGTCGGGCCAAAGAAAACGCAGGTGTGGAACTGGATTCTCGTCCCACAGGGTGCCTCTGAGGAGTTCAAACAGCGCGCATACGATACCGGTATTGGAACGTTCAGCGTGGCTGGAAACTTCGAGGTGGACGACTTCGCAGTCTGGGACGGTATCGCCGAAGCAGCCGGGAGTACGTTCGGGAAGAAGATGGGGCGCGAATCGAACTTCCAGATGGGGGTCGGCGACATGAGTGATTCCGAGGAGATCTCGGACGAGTTCCCGGGACCTGGGGAGGTGTACGACACGAACTTCGAGGATGGAACGATGCAGACGTTCTATCAGAGCTGGTACCGCGCGATGACTGGTCAGGACATCGACTCGGAGGAAAGCCAATGAGTGACCGATTCGAACTCCGATTGGAGTGTGAGGAATTCCTCTACAGGGAGGCCGAACTCCTCGACGACGGCAGGCTCCACGATTGGCTTGAACTGCTGACTGACGATGTCGAGTATCGCGTTCCCAGACGAGTCACCCGTGAACGGGGGAGTGAAGAGTCCGAGTTCAGTGACGACGGATTCCACTATCGAGAGGATATCGGGACACTTACGACCCGCGTGAAGCGGTTCGACCGCGAGTATGCCTGGGCAGAAAACCCTCCATCACGAACCCGGCGGTTCGTGAGCAACGTTCGGGTGGAGGAGACGTCGGACGATGAGGTTCGGGTGAAGAGCAATCTGTTGCTCTATCGAAACCAGGGCGACACGACGGAGTCAGACATGCTCGTTGGTGAGCGACACGATACACTCCGTCGTGTCGATGGGTCGTTCAAGCTCGCTCAGCGGGAGGTACAACTCGACCAGACGATACTCGAGACACGAAATCTCTCGTTCTTCCTGTAGTCATGAGCGACAACTCTCTGACGACGACGGTGACTGTGACGCCTCTCACCCGTGTGGCTACCCAGGGAACAGCGGTCGATGTACGCCGCGTAACCACTCCGAAAGGAGCCCGGTTGGAGCTTGATGCATCGAGGGTCGACGACCGCATCCGTCTTGGTGCAGTCACGTTAGAGTGTCTTGCCTGGCAGGACCGCTCGACGTTCCTCTCGTTCCTTGACCGCCAGGAGCGGTCTCGGCCAGCCGACGAGCTTCTCGTCCAGCGGGAGCCTGGCGATGACACGGCTGAAGAACTCACACGAATAACGAACGAGTTCGGGCACGTCGAGATACAGGCCCCCGACACCGATACACCCACGTGGGTTGAACTGGTGGCACCAAAACTCGGCTTCACGACTCGATTGAACGCCGTGGCTCTCGAGAGTATCGCGTCTCAAGACCAAAGTACGTTCACAGAACTGCTCCGACAACGACTGGAGGACCCAAAGAAATGAATTCGATGTTAGATTTCGTCGCGATAGTGGTAAAAAAGTGGTTGAATGCAGCGAATCCGGAGGTTCGAGAATGACAGTTGAACTGACTGGCGAGGATTTGACGATAGAAAGCGCGGTTGCCTGTGCCCGTGATGGGGAGGACGTTGCGGTGAGCGACGAGGCACTAGAGCGAGTCAGGAAGGCTCGGTCCAATCTGGAATCGAGAATCGGAACGGGAGAGATAATATATGGCGTCAACACTGGTTTCGGTGCAAGCCAGAACGAAATCATCGATTCCGAGGATGTGACGACGCTGCAAACGAATCTGATTCGAAGTAATGCGGTTTGTGTTGGGGACCCTGTCGAGGAAGATGAAGCTAGGATGATGATGTTGCTTCGTCTCAACTCCCTTCTCTCGGGGAGCTCCGGCGTTCGGGAGCATGTCATTCTGAAGCTCCAGGACCTGCTGAATCGTGGATTCTATCCCCACGTTCCACGCAAGGGTTCGGTCAGTGCAAGCGGCGACCTCGCGCCGCTCGCTCACATCGCGCTTGCGATGCTCGGTGAAGGAAAAGCGTGGAACGGAGAGAAGTGGGTGCCGTCGAGTGACGTCCTGGACTCGATTGGCGTGGAACCACTCTCCACTGACGACGGCGAGACCGGTCTCGAGGCCAAGGAAGGGCTCGCACTCATCAACGGGACGAACTACATCACTGCTGTTGCTACTCTGGCTGTTCACGACGCAGAGCGGTTGCTCGATACGGCCGATACCGTCGGGACGATGACCTTAGAGGCGTTCCGTGGGCTCAGTGATCCGTTCCGTGCGGAGATCCACGAATTGCGGAACCACCCTGGACAAAAAGAGGTGGCGAGACGTGTCAGGGAGGGCATCGAGGGGAGTGAGTTAGTCACGGCCGCTGCGGATGCGAATCGGGCACAGGACTCCTATTCACTCCGGTGTATTCCACAGGTACACGGTGCGAGTCGGGATACGGTCGCCCACGTTCGGGAGGTTGTCGAACGGGAATTGAACGCCGTCACCGACAATCCGCTTGTACTGAACCAGGGCGAAGGAGATGTGGTTTCTGGGGGGAACTTCCACGGGCAGCCGATTGCATTCGTCATCGACCAGCTTTCGATGGCGATTGCAGAGATAGCCAACATCTCCGAGCGGCGAATCTTCAAGTTAACCGGTGGTGAGCCCGAGGGACGAACTGATGGGACGACGGCGAGTGAGCACTCCGACGGGCTCCCACCGTTCCTCGTCGAAGATCCGGGGTTGAACTGTGGATTTATGATGCCACACGTGACTGCTGCCGCGCTGGTTTCCGAGAACAAGACGCTCGTGCATCCGTCGTCGACGGACTCGATTCCGACATCGGACAATCAGGAAGACCACGTGAGTATGGGTGCAAACGGTGCGAACCATCTCGTGGAGGTTCTCGATAACGTCGAGACAGTGCTAGCTATCGAGCTGTTCGCCTCGTATACGGCATTAGACTACAGGGACGGGAGTCCCGGACAGAAAGCGAGCGAAATCGTTGACACGCTCGAAGAGACTGTGGCACCACTCACGGAAGACCGACTGATGCAGGACGACTTTGCGAGCCTGCGGTCGCTGATTCGCACCGGGGCAATCGAATAGCAGTCTCCCACGGGGCGACCAGTCGAGGTTTTCCAGGCTCTGACGGAGTGGTGTTCGTTCCTGACTGAATGGGGATTCCAGTGTCCTCACGTGATGTTTAGTTTCGGAAGGCCAGTTCTGATGAGTTGGATCTCCCGGTCTGAGTCGTCTCGCAGCGGATCGAGAATATCGACAGGCACTTGCGAGGGCTCATACTGGCTGCCTTTCAACCGAAAGCTTATGAGTATGAATAGGATATGAATATGTATGGGTAGTGGCGAACGTCGGAAAATCGGGAAGCGAGGCCAAGTGACGATCCCCAAAGAGCTGCGAGAGCGGTTCGGAATCAAGGGAGGTGACGACGTCGTGATCCACGAAGAGGCGGGGAAGATCGTTATCGAACGACCGGTCACCCGTGAGGAGCTGGCTGAGGGGTATCGCCGGTCTGCCCAACGGACCAGTGAACTCGCTGATGAGTTGGCGGGCGTCTCGACGGAGGCTGATGAACAACTGGGCGATGCTCCAGAGTGGTAGTGGATGAGCCTGTCTGTCCGTCGAGGGGATGTCGTAATCGTCGAACTCGATCCGACGCAGGGTTCCGAACAACGGGGAACGCGTCCGTGCCTCGTCGTGCAGAATGATGTCGGAAATGCGAACGCACCGACAACAATCGTTGTCCCGTTCACCACCTCGTTCGGTGAGCAACTCTACCCATTTGAAGTGCTCGTCCCAGCCGAAGAGTGCGCGCTCCGGGAAGACTCGGTTGCGCTCTGTAGTCAGATTCGAACTATTTCTATCGAGCACCGTATCACCGAGAACCTCGGCCCGATTCCACAAGAGCGGATGGACGAGGTTGATACTGCACTCGAATACAGTCTCGGCCTCACCGAGATCTGAGAAGGACTGGTGAACTTTCTGAACCACCCGATGCCCCAACCGGAATGGAAGCAACTCGAATTTGAGTAACGGGCAACGTATCGAAGAGTTCAGCCGTGCGCACCCTGTCTCGCGCGTTATCGGATGAAAGTTAGACAGGTGAGTAAGGTCGTGGCTGCGCGCGCAGCGGAGCGAGCACGGAGCGGAGGGAGGGGAGGTGGTTGGTGGGTGGAGGGCACAAGTGAATAGAGTGCCCGTAGGGGAATCGAATTAGAAGGGGATATTCGCGTCAGTAGTGGACGTCGGCGGGCACGATCCACAGTGATTCGGACGAGTCCAGAACGCGGTCGAGGTGTGATCGGTTCCTGATTCCGTTCGCGTGGCTGTCGTAGAGGAACAGCGAGTGTCCGCGGAACGAACCGATGTTGTTGCAGGCGTGTCGGACGAGTGCCTTGTCGTGCATCAACTCCTCGACGGTCAGCTCCTCCAACGCCTCGTCGACCTTCTCGAGGTTGCGTTCGAACTCCGAGACGGTCGCATCCCAGCCGCGTTTGAGCAAGCGTGCGCCCTCGTGCGAGTCGACAGGAACCGCGACCGGCCGGTCGCCCCAGCGGGCCTTGCCGGCGACCGCTGCGTCCTCCTCATCGAACGTGACGTGGTAGTCGAACACGGGCCGTTCGTCGAGTTTTGCACCGACCAGTCGGTCGAACGTTACCGTTGCCTCTTCGAGTGCTTCATCTTCTGACTCTGCTTCGACGAGCGCGTAGATGATCTGGTGCATGGAATCACACTCGCCAGCGCGTCGACGAAAGTACGGCATCGTGATGCCCTATCTCGCACGCTGGCACCCCGTTGCCAGCGCCACAAACTGGCTCTACGCCGAGCGGCTAGTCAGGGAGTGTGCGATGATCGGTCGACCGGTCCGAACGTCGCCTCTCCATCACGAAAGCATGGCCAACATGGGACTCCATCGGGGAGTTTCTCACACTCACACTCTCCGTTATCCTCAGTTCTAGTTCCCTCTGACTTGCTGACGACGCTCCCACCGTCAGTCGCGACCATCGCATCCACAGCCGCGTTGAGAACCGGACCACGAATCGCAACGGCGACGCGATGCTTGCAGGCATCGTCGTAGTGCTCGTCAGCGGGACACGTACAGGAGGTTGGAACGCCGTCGACGACGTGGACCAGGTATCGGTGCCCGCTGGGGTCGTCGTGGCTGCAGTTGGTCACGAGGACGGCGTCGCCGGCGAGCTGAAACTCGAAGGCTTCGTACTCGGCACGTTTCCGGACTCGGTTCGTGAACGACAGTTGCGAAAGAGGATGGTTCTCGGTGGGAATTCTGTCTCACCTCACCCGTTCAGGTGAGCACAAACGCTCAGTCGACGACCTCGTTCAGCGTCTGCCAGTGCGTTCGCACCGTCACCGATGTCGTATCGGCCGCCTCAGCTACCTCGTCTTGAGTCAGCAACGTACTCTCGCTGGCCTTGTACAGACAGGCCGCTGCGAACCCGGAGGGACGCACACCCGTCGTCACACCGCTCTCCTGTGCCCGGCGGGCGTACTCTCGAGCACGACGACGGAGTCGGTCAGGCACGTCCAGGTCCGAGGCGAGCTGGGGAACGAACTCGCTCGGGGTCATCGGCTTTGCGGGCAGTCCCAGTTCGGCGTTGAGCGACTTGTAGCAGGACTTCACCCGGGACTGGGGCACCTTCGCGAGCGTCGCGATCTCGTCGAGCGTTCGGGGAAGACCGTTGCACCGGATGGCTGCGTAGACACAGGCTGCTGCGATGCCTTCGATGGATCTGCCTCGAAGCAGGGACTCGGATTGAGCCGTCCTGAACAGCGAACAGGCCTGGTCGCGAAGCGAATCACCGAGGTTGAGGGCGCCGACGATACGACGGATCTCGGTGAACCCATGCATGAGGTTCCGGTCGGCTTTGGACTCGTACTGGCCACGGGAGTGTTCGCGACGCATCCGCGCGAGCTGTCGGCGCTTCCGTCTGGAGAGCTGGTTGCCTCGAGAGTCCGTTCCGTAGCCGATAGTAGTCGAGAGGCCACGGTCGTGTCTGGACACCGTGCGCGCCCCGCCAGTGCGCCTGCACTCGTCCTCGTCGTAGCTTCGCCATTCGGGCCCACGGTCGAGTCGTTGTTCGTCGACGACCAGGCCACAGTCCGCACAGACTGACTCGTCACCACTCGGGGTGATTCGGCCATCGCACTCCGGGCAGTGGTTGGTGTCGGTCTCGGTCGGTACGTCCTCGTCGAACGTCGTCGGGTAGATGTCACTGACAGGCATCTGGATACGCTCCGAGGTGCTCGCCTGTTTGACGAACCCCTCACCCGACAGGGGTCAATAAATTCCCTATGGAAGTGTCCTTCTTAACCAACACTGGGGCAAGTATTAACCAACGCATACCCAACCCTCTTGACACCACAATTCATTGGCAGGCACTCGACATCTGGCGCAATCAACCGTGGAAGTCGTTCTTCCAGCCAAGGGAAACTGGACGGTATCAACTGCTGGGACTTCTCAAACATGGTGTTCTGGGTAAACGACTACCTATCCCGACGATGCCACCAGAGTTCGTTGATACAGTCACGCAATCTCACTGGCAAGGAAATTCATGGGAGCTGGGCTCTGTTGAAATCCTCAGTCACGAACAGGACGATGTGTGTAATCGTTAGACGTAGGCCAGCTATATAATGACAATATATTAATGTGTGATGGTTATTAAGAACGGCAGGCTGAACACAGCGGTTACAGTTGCTTCCCGTCAAAATCCGGACTCAAAAGCTTTGTTTAGTCCCTATTGACCCGGCTTTCCAGGTTATCTACACAAAGGGCTTCGTTTCCATAATGCTCAGGTATCGCCATCTGATGGGCGCGCTTCGGCGACTGCTTCACGGTGGATCTGGTTGACGAGGTGGGCGAGTTCTTGATGATCGCTGAATGCTGTTTCGAGGGTTTCGAAGTAACTCTCAGGGAGACCCGCTTGGTTCACATCATACGTTGCCGTCGTGTAGGTTTTCTGATTACCCTTGTTCGTGATTCCATGTTCATCGCAGACTGAATCGAGTTTGGTCTGCCACCGCTCACTGTTGTAGAGATTGTTGAACACGGACCGAACCGAATTGTTAGTCGAGGAACGAAGTTCGAACTTGAGGACGCCGTCCCGGAACGATCTCTCCTTTCGGATCATATGCGTGAAATGGAGACGATGGCCCGATCCACCACGCGTCTCTTGGTGGTCTGTCGTCGGCTCCCAGTTGTTATCACGGTACCATCCGCTCTGGAAGATGCACCCCCATTTGTCCCGTCGACAGTGCCACTCGTCGGTCCAGACTTCACAGTCCGGGGCGACGCTGCGAAACATGTCGACCCATTCCCCGTCCTCTGCGAGTGGTCGGCGAAGGGCCTCTGCGGCCTCGAAGAGTTCATCAATCTCGCTTCTGTACTCGTCCAGAAACTGCATCTTCTCTTTCTGTCGTTCCGTGAAGTCGTCGTCGGTCATACTGGTCACCTTGTTGATGTTGGCGTGGAAGTCGTCAAGTTGGCTTACACTCCGATCGGGGTACTGCCCGCGAGAAAACCGGACCACATCGGTGAACGCGTCGACCACGTGACCCCAAGAGAGGTCGACGAAGCGCTTGTGGTACTCATCCGCCGTGCTGTTGGCGGAGAGATAGTCGTCGACGAACGACGTCGGGGCGGTCTCTTTGGTCAGGTGGAGTTCGGTGTTGGCGTCCGATGCAGTAGTTTTCGAGAGATAGACGTAGTGATGACCAGCTTCCGGATACGTGGATTTCAGTTCGTTGCCAATGTATGGGTCCTGAATGTATCTCGTGAGTTGGTCATTGGTTTCGCCGGCGTCTACCTTGCATTCGATGCAGACGAACCAGTTGCTAGGGGAGCGAATTACGAGATCGGGTCGATTATCGTTTGGTGAGCTTACCTCCATTCCGACCTTGACTCGATCGATGTGTCGATGGATGTACTCCACGTCTGCAGTCGTTTGCTGGGCGAGTTTGTCTAGGAAGCTCGTCAGGAGATCGGCGCCGAATCCGTGGGGTTGGTCCGGATTGAGAAAATACCACAGCAATCGGTTCCAGTACTGTTCGGCGCGAGCGCTGCCGAGGATTCGCAGGGTCGGTTTCGGTGGTTCGCGGGCCTCTGGAATTGCCTGTAGGGACCGCCGGAGTTCTCGTAACTCTTTTTTCAGTTCGTTTCCGCCCATTCCCATCACATAGCTCCGGGGTAATCATAAAACCCAGCCGGATAATCGTGTAGGCCGCTTCTTGATTCTGTTCGGATAACTGTGAATTTTCCGAGGAGGCTCATTTGTGGGATATATGATCCCTATTCAGCACGACGCCTTGAACATTAACAGTATCCGATACAAATCCAGATGGTAAGTCCGCAATCCTACCTACCGGCTGTTTCACCGCAGATGGTGTCTGACTAAGAGGGTTTCAACAGAGCCATTAATCCGTAATCCGGAGCTGGTTTTCGACACGGTAGAGGTAACCCCGCATCTCGAGAACTTCGAGTGCTTCCCTGGCATCAGCAGTACTGAACCCTTCGGCCTCAAGCGCCTCGAGCGCAGATTGCTCTTCGATCCCCGATGAATCGTCTATCGTGTCTTGGAGTAAAGCGAGGGCCTCCTCAGCGAACGGGGGAATCGGAGTGGAACCACCGTCCATGTACCTAATTGAGTCGACATTGTGTCTGCAATGTAGTAGGGATACCGGCTCCGGCAGTGAGCCCGTGGGGTCAGTCGAGCGTGTTCTGGAGTCGAATCGTCACGGTGTCCCCATGAGAAAGGCGCTGCGCCACGTCGTCCGGATTGCAAAGACGAAGGAACAGATCCCCGTCGCCGGCGTCGACAACGCGAACCTGATGAGTTCCGTAATCTGCACCCTCTCTATCGGTGAGAGTCTTCTCGAGTCGGGAAAGCCGTGACTCGATCTCGTCGACGTGCTCGAGAATATCCGTATCCTCGCTTTCGACCGGCGAATCAGTAAGCTGGGATGCATACCCCGACTTCGATGGATCCGGAGCAGATTGCTGAAAACGGGTCTTGAGCGTCCCACCATCGAGGCCCTCTGCCTCGAGACTGATTTTACTCTGTTCGACGTTGGCCAATGATCGCTCGCTGTCGATGAACGAGCCGAGGCTGCTTCCGTTTCCATATTGCTGGCTGCGAAGCCGGCGGGCGACACGGTCGTTCACCCACGGTGGTGCCACCCACGTCCCGTCTTCGTAGATTTTGTATTCGTCCCGGTCCGTGGTTGCCCACACGAAGCTGTCGTAGCGGTCCTTGTACCGGGAGAGCGCTGGTCCGGACTGGTGCATCATGACGAGCTGTCTCGGGGCAAGGTCCTCGACGAGATCGTCGACAGCCGCCTCAGGTGGATGGTTGCTGTACTGGAAGTGGTCGACGGTACAGCCGGTAGACTCGACCGGCGAGACACTCCCGCTCGTGAGCTGTACTAGCGTTGCCCCCGGGTCGTCTTGGACGCAGTCGTAGAACTTCGCTGCGCTTCCCTCGACAGGGACCTCCGGTCCGGCGATGGTCACAGCGCCGGGTTCGAGGATTGCATCGGGATCGTCGAACGTCGGAACAGACGTTACAGTTGAATAGTCGTACCCGAGTGTCTCGTACAGTTTCGCGGCGTGACCAGTAATCGAGACTGATGGCGGGTCGATGTCGATTGTGTCGAGTTCATCCAGGAGTGCGGCGATGTGAACGCCGGCCAGTCCACTGGCGGTTACGAGCACGGTCGACCCAGCTCGGACGCGCTCGAGAATCGTCTCGACGGCGGCGGTGAGCTCGTCCTCGAACTCTTCGTTGGTTGCGCCAGTCAGGAAGACGGCGTCGGGCGAGAGCGTCGTGGGGAGACCGGAGAAGCCGGCAGCAGATCGGTGCGTCCAGTCCCCGGTCACGAGCATCGTTCTGTGCTCACCACCGTCGTCGAACCGAAGCAGAAAGCCGGCTGCACCAGGGGTGTGTCCGGCTGGAACGGGACGGAGCTCGATATCGCCCAGCACCGTGGTCCAGTCCGAGATCGGTTCGAGTGCGTCGACGACAGCGTCGACGTTCGAGATGTCGTAGTTGGTTGCTGCTTCGGTCAGGACAGTGTCGAGGATGGCCGCTGTCGGTTCGGACGTGTAGACTGGAGCGCCATCACGCAAATTCGTGCCCAGGGTTGCGTAATGGTCCAGATGAGCATGGGTGAGGACGATTGCTGTGAGGTATTCGTCGTCCTCGAGTAGCCCATCGACGTCGACGTCTGTGCCTGAATCGAAGAGGATACACGCTGTTTGCTCGGTCACGTCCCCCGAGAGCCGGACCAGTACCGACTCGTGCCCAGAGTGGGGGTTCGCGTGCTGGAAGGTGACCTCCATCGAGTTTCAATTGTTCCTGTACGTAATTAAAGGTCTATTCAAATTTTCTTGGTCTGTAAATTCGCTAGACTTTGGACCTGTTCTTACGAATCGGGGGTAATTTGGAAGCTGGAAATTTCGGTGGAAAATGGGGCGATCAGCCGGAAACAGCCGAAACCGATTGAATCCACCAAAATACATCGAGAACCAGGTGCTTCAAATACACCAAATTTCGATGTTAACTGACCGCCTGCTAGCGATCCTACTGAGCACAAATTTTTGATTTCGGGCGTGTTTAGACGGTCCAATCCAGCCTCGTTAACGGCCAGATTGACGAAATAGTGTATTCGGCCCTGTTTAGACGCCGATTTTCAGGCTTTTGAGGGCCTGTATCCCGATCGGCGATGAACAGCTGCCAGTAGTTCGGGTCGTTCCTTTGCTTCCCCTACCCAATTGCCCGGCTACTGCAACCAATCTAGGCTGAGTAGACTGACCTCAACTCGAAAACAGACGATACTCGTCACCAATTACGACTCGCGGACTCGGGAAATACCGCTCTCAACCGCTCTTACGAGCGTCTAAACACGGCCGTGTATTCGAGACGCGGAAAAGAGGCACCCCGATCGGCCGTCTTCGATGGCTGAGCGGTTCTACTGACGGATTATTTTTATTTGAACTCCGTATCCAGGGAAGACTCTCGGTTCGGGAGTTGATTCTCTAGACGAAACCTCGCTCAGAGACGCTCTTACTAGCGTCTAAACACGCCCTCGATTTCTATAGAGAGAACGAGATTGTCGTCGTTACGTCTAGCGATCCTACGGAGTAAACCCACTCATATTTTATAATTGATAAGAACTCACAGAAACACTTATATGTCTATGGTTTGGGATTCTAATGGAGATGTCTAATGGAAAAAGTGCGGAGCATAACGGGAATTTAGTTAAGCGACGTAATGTGTTAGGAACGATTGGAGGTGGGGCAATTGGTCTGTCACTATGCGGTTCCAGTCGTGCAAAAGCCGCAAGTAGTGGACTGATTGAGATCGATTATGCACTTCGGCGAGAAGAGCTAGGGGATTCGTCTAGCCCGCTTACTACAAGGACTAAACAGGTTTCCCGGGATTGGCATGATTCGCTAATCCATGCCCAGAGAGCACGGAGACAGGGTGATTTCGAAAGTCAACGATTTGTTCGTGAGGTTACGCTGACTCCGCCAAAGCATGGTGGTTCTGGCCCTCGATTAAACGTTGGTGTTCTTCGAAACCCGGACGGTGAAGTAGAACCTGACACACTATCGACCCAAGAAGCTCTAGAAAGAATTCCGGATAACATCGGTGGAGTTCCAATAAACGCATTCTCAACCGGTGATTTCCAACTTGGATGCTACGAGACGGACTACGGTGAAGACGTACCGACGGGTGCGGAAATGGAAGTGGGATACGACAATACCCATTGTACGATGGGTGCCCCCTTACACCAGGATGGGGAACGATACTTTTCTACTTGCCAACACATTTTTTATGGAGATAATCCCGGTTCTCGGAAATTGTACAATCAAGATGAAGATGCCGCAATCGGTGATGTCAGAGAGGCATTTTGCCAAGATGATTTCGTCACTGCAAACCCAATCAATGGTCATACCCCTTCAATGCATATCGGCGATCCAAATGGGGGGCTGACAACAGATGTCATCGTTGAACAATTTACTAAAAAGGCGCTACAGGATATGATCGCTGCCGATGAATACCTCACCAAGAGAGGCATCACGACTTGTAAAACGTCCGGTCAAATTGGTGCTGCAAATGGATATTTCAAGTGGACTGGAGGTGAGGGATGTGACGAACGATGTCATCAAGTAAAGTGGGGAGGAGACAATGATTTTGATGATGGGGACAGTGGGTCTGTCGCATATCAAAAATTTGACCAAGGACAAGTGGGCGTCGCGGGAGTTTGCAATGGCAGAGACCCGAATCCATTTGCATCATACAAGGTTTTCGGGACTGCAGCGTGGCATATAACTGATGAATGGCAATATACATATGTATAACTAACTGTAACTTAGATACGAATAAACAATCGCCGCAAAGTACTTATTCTCTGGCGTTACATCTATTGGTAATGGTTATTGACCGCTCAATCAAGAGAAGGTTAGCGACTCATATAGCTATTCTATTAGCAGGTATTATTATTGGCGTGGGAATCACCAAAGTAGTAGAAAATTCAAGTAGAGGTGAATTAGTTTCCGAAATAATCTCAGTCGCTGGTTTCTGGAGTATATTGCTGGTAATTGTCCTGATTGCATCAATTCCAATAGGATTCAACTACTCCTCATGGTATTCATATGATATAGTAGTCGGACTTACCTTCGGGATCGTGTACATTAGTGGCTGGCCATATCCTTTTGGAACACCCACACTTTTCGAGAGGATATCCTCTGCAATATTTGTGGGGGTAGTCAGTGGTCTCATCATAACCCCTATAGCCGTTGTCATCGGGACTCTATGGAGATATTTTCCGTTCCATCCAACGGAATCATTGACCCAGCGTGGTTGAACCGGTTATAGTAGAAACTTATCATATAATAAAAGAAGCACGGAATATATGAAATCGACTCTCTTGATTCACGAGATGGAGACGCGGCGACTGCGTTATCGCGTCAAAAAGCGAAGAGACGAAGGTATTGTGTTTTCGGAATCCCGTCTCTTCAAGCATCAAGCGCACGCTCGGCTCTGCCCATTGTGCACGGGACTAGCACCTTGGATGCCGTGAGATGATGCTGAAATGTACCGTCTACAATCTTTACTGAATAATCAGATATCCGTAGAATTTACCGCAGCCTCTCGGTTTCTATGTTTCGACGTGGTCAGTGAAATTTAATAAATTAAGAACAGGGTAACGCTCTTACAATATAATAGATAGCAAGTGCCTGGGGGCTCTCTGAGGCTAGTTACTGAGTTGTTTCAACGGCAGCAATAATTGCCCGCGCGGTATCGACGATGCGTTGTAAGCGGTCCTGAATCGTTTCTGCTGGGTCTCCATCCCAGGCGGCGACGTAGAACACGCTGTTGGAAGCATCAAGCCCGAGGTACTGCGAGACCACGTAAGCAGTGCTCTCGGCTTCGACTTCGCGCTTCACCTGTTCATCCGCGTCGTCGACGTCGAAGTGTAGCAAGGCGTGGGCGTACTCGTGTGCGAGCACACTGGCCACCTGCGCGTCGTTGTCGACGTCCTTGACTTCGACGAGCAACGAGCAGTCGTACGTGCTGCGCTTGGTACAGACGCCAGCAGCGTCGCCGTGGGTCCACTCCTCGGGTGGGACGAGGTTCACACGGACTCCCAGCTCCGGTGCAGCCCCGAGAAGCGCGTTGAGTATCTCGTCTTCACTGCCGTCGCCGTGAGCGGCTGTATCGAGCTCCGGAAGCGGCTCACCCTCGGTCTGGGAGACGTCGAAGACAGGGACAGGTTTGAATCCGACCAGCCCCTCGTCCCAGTCTTCGGGTGGAGTGTCGTCGTACTCGCAGTCGGTGTTCTCGTGGTAGGACGGAGAGTTCCCGCACTCCGGGCATTTCGTGGTGATGATGGGTGCCCAGATCCAGATGGCCGACTCGCCCTCCTCGACATGTCTGTCGAACTCGTTTCGCCACGTGTTGTAGCCTGCGACCTTCGTCGCTTCCGGGTACTGACGCTTGATCAGGAGCGTGTTCCGGTACGAGTAGTCGTGGAAGCGCGACTGGACGTCCAGCCACTCCTGGAGTTCGGCGCTGCCTCGTGCCTCGTCCGAGAGCTCGGCGAACTGCTCGACCCACGCCTTGAGCGAGTCGTGCATCTCGTCGCGGCGGGTGTCTGAATCGTCGAACTCGATTTTTGACGGGGATTCCTTGGCATCGGCACTGTCGGTCTGAGTTGTCTGGCAAGACATCAAGAATCTCCAAGGGAGTGTTTTTGTCTCCCTCACCCAGTTTGGGAGAAATAAATGGGTTCTCGATGGCTGACTACTGGGAACCATCGCCTACTACTCCTCTTTCAAGAATTCGAGTAGCGTTTCGGCGTCTTCCGATGAAGCCGCCGATTTGTGAACCATACTCTTGAACCGGTGCTCGAGTCCATCCCTTTCGATGAAGGTTTGAGCGTCACTCAGTTGAGCCTGAAGTGCTCCTGGGTTCCCCCGGTGCAGATGTAACTCGACACTATCGAGGTCGATTGAAGGAATCGCGGCAAGCACATCGGCGAAATCTGTCTTCCGACCGCTATGGAGTTTTACAGCGATGTGAATATCTCTACTCGCTGTCGTGGCCGTAGTTTCGATGCAAAGTCTGTGGGTCTACTTGGAGAAACCGTACCGGGAAGCACCTTGGTCAAAATATCATTTCACCATTGGTAGATGATTTAAACGTAGGATAGCTATTGGTGATATGGAGCGGAGAAAGTATATTCTGAGTCTTGGGGCAGCTGCGTTATCCGGTTGTCTTTCCTCAAGACAGGAACCACGAGACACAGACCAAATTAATCAAAGCTCTACTCAGCCTGACGAGTCGACCTCAATTACAGAGCAGTCTACAGGGACATCTACAGCTTCTTTACCAACCTCAATTGAAGAGGCGAGACTCTCGTTTCAATTTCAAAAGTTAAGCGAGGCCACCGCTGAAAGTCCCGCTGAGGTGCAACTGCGATTAACAAATCATGGTGGGGCGCGTGATATAAATTTCATAGGATCAGCTCCATTATCTGCTGAATTCGTTGGTGACGGTCCAATAGAAGATGGGATACTCTTACATCCACAAGATATTCATAATGCAGCTGTGGTTGATGATAATGATGACAACGAATTTAATGTAGTACCTGATTCTCGAGAAGGTGATTGCTGGAACCGTGTTGATATACCACACAGTCCAGCCAACAATGGTTTCCAGGTGTCATTAAGTCAGGGTGAAACTTTTTCAAATACATACTTTGTATTAGCAAACGAACAGAACAACTGCCCACCTGCTGGTGAATATAGCTTTGAAAGCAAGTTTTATCTTCCTGATTCGAATAACGTTGAACTAGTATGGGAGTTCTCCTTAGAATATCCAATTTCAACTACAGGCCAAACTGAATAGAAAAGTCGTTTGCGATATTGTATGCTGCAGATCCGTCTGATTCTCGACCGTAATGAATCGCAATTACAGCGTCGTAATATTGGTTAGTGAATTCATCAAAGGTATGTGTTTAGCCCGAGCTGATTTCGCCACCATCTCATAGGAGGCGCACAAATCGGGCTGTATGAGCTGGCAGCGGAGGTTCGTGATGATCCACAGGGATGGGCTCCGTCGCGGAGCCCATCCCGT
>NZ_JANJYH010000013.1 GCF_024609245.1 Haloarchaeobius sp. FL176 | reverse complement strand
GACGGAGCTGGCACTCCTCTTCGAGGACCAGCGAGATCTGGACGGGCCAGTCGTCGGCGTCGCTGGCGGTGTCGCCCATCTTGTGCTGTGCGATCTTCGAGCCGGGGATGCCGGTGATGTACTCACGTCGTGTGTACGCGGGCTTGGAAATCTCCCGGTACATCGACGCCGGTTTGTCGGACATGGTCTTGCCGTCACTTCGCGCCTACGCCGGTAAAGTACTTTCGAGGCCGTCTCGCTACTCTTCGGCGGCCCGCGGGTCGAGCCAGGCGTGGGACAGGTCCCGGACGAGGTTGGCCGCGATGCCGATGTAGGCGACGACCATCGTCGTCCCGAGGACGAGCGGCATGTCGCAGTCGCGGATAGCCTGAGCCCGAGGTCGCTCAGGCCGGGGGATCTCAGCTCTCCGACGCCGACTGGGTGCGGTCGCGATCGGCGTCGGTCTTACCGCGGAACGCGTGCCAGAGCCACAGGAGCGCGACGAGGCCGATGCCGACCCCAGCCATGTTCGCGGTCGCTGTGACCGCCCTCGGGATCGGACCGGCCCAGGTCTGGAGGAAGAGGACGACCGACAGCAGGAACGCGATGGTGATGAGCCACCGGCGGATGGAACGGAGGACTGCCTCTGTCATGCCTCTGGTTGGTCCGTCGAGCGTGAAGTGTCTTTTCCCGCGGCTACGCTGCTCTGTCACTCACTTCGTCGCTCAAAAGCATGCTCGGTAGGGGATTTGAACCCCTGTCCTCGGCTCGAAAGGCCAAGATGATTGGCCGGACTACACCAACCGAGCGCATCAGTTCGTTCCCGGTCGTCGATTTTAAACCTTCCGTTCCAACCGGGTCCCGGCAGCCACTCGCACACGTGGGCCTCACCGCCTCCTCAACCCTTAACCGCCCTCCGCGCCAGGCTCCGAGCATGAGACGCGTACGCTTTCGCGATCCAGCGGGTGCAGTCCGGTACGGTGAGTGGGACGACGGCGTGATCGAGTTCGGCGACCGGACGTTCGAGGAGGACGAGGTGGACGTGCTCGCGCCGTGTGAGCCGACGAAGATCGTCTGCGTCGGCCGGAACTACGCGGAGCACGCCGACGAGATGGGGAACGACGTCCCCGACCGGCCGCTGCTGTTCCTGAAGGGTCCGAACACCGTCGCGAGCCACGGGAGCGAGGTGACGCTCCCCGCCGGGAAGGACCGTCTCGACTTCGAGGCGGAGCTCGGCGTCGTCATCGGGGAGCAGGCCAAGGACGTGGCCGAGGCCGACGCGATGGACGTGGTCGCGGGCTTTACCTGCGTGAACGACCTCTCGAACCGCGACGACCAGCGTCGAGAGACGAACTGGGTGCGCGGGAAGGCGTTCGACGGGGCAGCCCCGCTCGGCCCGGTGCTGGCGTCGCCCGACGAGGTGCCCGAGGACGCCGCCGTGCGGTCGTACTGCAACGGCGAGCTCCGACAGGACGCGAGCCGCGAGCTGATGATCTTCTCCGTGCCCGAGCTCGTCGCCGAGATCACGAGCTACATGACGCTCGAACCCGGCGACGTCATCGCCACCGGGACGCCGGAGGGCGTCGGAAAGCTCGCGGACGGCGACGAGGTCGTAATCGAGGTCGAGGGCGTCGGCCGCCTCGAACACACCGTGGAGATTCCCAGCGCTTAAGTTTTAGGTCGGCCTAATCTCGTCAGAGATGGAGCTGACCCGGCGGGACGCGCTGGCCGCGCTGGCGTCGACCGGCATCGTCGTCGGAGCCGGCGCGGCGGCGCTCTCGCACCTCGACGACCGGCGAGCGAAGCCCGACGTCGACGTGGACACGCTGGTCGCCGTCGCCGAGGTACTCTACCCGAGCGAGGTGACGGGTGTCCGGGAGTTCGTCGAGACCTTCGTGGCCGGGAGGACCGCGGACAGACCCGACTACCACGCCGGCATGGCAGACGCGCTCGCCGTCGTCGACGAGCGGGCCGAGCGGTGGTTCGACGGGCCGTTCGCGACGCTCGACCGCGAGGACCGGGACGCGACGCTCCGCCAGCTGGGGGCCGACGCTATCCCGCCGGACCCGGAGGGACGGCCGCCCGGACGGGTCAGGTACTACGTCGTGAACGAACTGCTGTACGCCTTCTACACCTCGCCGGCGGGCGGGTCGCTGGTTGGGACCGAGAACCCCATCGGCCACCCCGGCGGGACGACGAGCTATCAGCGGGGGCCGGACGCATGAGCCAGGGGGACGTGGACCGGACACCGTCACCGCGTAGCGACGTCTGCATCGTCGGGGCGGGGCCGGCAGGCGCGCTCGTCGCTCACCGGCTCGCCAGCGAGGGCTACGACGTGGTCGTGCTGGAGGCGGGCCCGCGGTTCGACCCCGACGACCGGCTCGAACGGATGGAACGGCACATCAGGCCCAGCCACGGCCCCGAGGACGTGTGGGATATGGGCGGCCCGCGTGACGCGTACACCAACGCGGGCGAGGAGCACTATCCACTCAACGCGGCGCGGGTGAAGGGGGTCGGTGGGACGACGCTGCACTGGCAGGGGATGGTGTTCCGGCTCCACGAGTCGGACTTCGAGCGCCGGAGCCGCCACGGCGTCGGGCGCGACTGGCCCATCGGCTACGACGACCTGCAGCCGTACTACGCCGAGGCGGAGGCGGAGCTGGGCGTCGCCGGCGCCGACGACAACCCGTTCGCGCCGCCGCGTGCGGAGCCGTTCCCGATGCCTGCGTTCCGGCCGTCGTACTCCGACTCGCTGTTCGCGGAGGCCTGCGAGGAACTCGGCATCGCGATGCACTCGGCGCCCAACGCCCGGAACTCCGAGGCACACGACGGCCGGAGCGCGTGCCAGGGCTACGGCACCTGCAAGCCCGTCTGTCCGTCGGGGGCGAAGTACGACGCGACGGTCCACGTCGCGAAGGCCGAGGGCGAGGGAGCACGCGTCATCGACCGCGCCCCTGCCCAGCGCATCGAACACGACCGCTCCGGCGAGACGGTCGAGGCAGTCGTCTACGCGACACCTGACGGGACGGAACACCGGCAGGAGGCCCGGCAGTTCGTGCTCGCGGCCGGCGGCATCGAGATCCCGCGACTGCTCCTGCTCTCCCGTTCGACACAGCACCCGGACGGCCTCGCCAACTCCTCCGGCGCGGTCGGGCGCTACTTCATGGACCACCTGTTCGCCGGGATGGGCGGCGAACTGGACGCGCCGACCCGCCAGAAGCACGTCGGCTTCATCACGAGCGAGTCCCACCAGTTCTACGACGACGTGGACGAGTCTGTCGGCCCGTACAAGCTGGAGTTCCTCAACTATGCCGGCCAGTCCCCGGTGAACGTCGCGCTCTCGACCGAGAGCGAGGCGGCCTGGGGCGACGCCCTCGCCGAGGAGATCCGCGACACCTACGGCAACCGCATCGCGATGGGCGGGCTCTGCGGGCAGCCACCACGCGCTGAGAACCGCGTCACGCTCGACCCGGACGTGACCGACGACCACGGCAACCCCGTCCCGGAGATACACTGGTCGCTCGGCGACCGCGAACGGCGGACGATCGAGGCCGCCAACGAGACGCAGGCGGCCATCATGAACGAACTCGGCGTCGACGTGGACTGGGTGACCGACGCCGCCACGACCGGGCCGGCGTTCCACCACATGGGGACGACGCGGATGGGCACCGACCCCGACGAGAGCGTCGTGAACCCGCGACTGCGGACGCACGACCTCGACAACTGCTGGATCGCGTCCGCCTCGACGTTCGTCACCGGCGGCGCGCTGAACCCGACGCTGACCATCGCTGCGCTGGCACTGCGGGCCGCCGACGCGGTCGACGCCGAGCTCTGAGCGCCGTCACGAATCTGCGCTCGCTGCCGCCGGTTCGTCTCCGGTCTCGGCGAATCGGACGTCGACACCGTCGACCACGACCCGGACCCCCGCCCCGTACGTGGTGTCGACCGTCGCCGACCAGCCGTGGACCCGCGCGAGCGTCCGGACGGTTGGCAGGGTGACCGTCGCGCTGGCGGTCGGGACGGCGTCGCCGTAGTCGAAGAACGCTTCCGGCTCGGCGTCGGGCTCGGTCGTCCCGTCGTCGGTGACGACGAACCCATCCTCGCGGAGTTCGACGCGGACACTCGTCGAATCCGTGCGGCTCGCGAACCGGAGTGCGTTCTCGAACAGCTTCTCGAGCCGCGTGGGCGCAGCGGCGATCTCTCCCTCACCGACGACCTCGACAGTCGTGTCACCGAGGTCGACGCCCGCACGTGCCTCCGCGACCGTCGCCTGGAAGTCTACCCAGGCGGTCTCGTCGACGGTGCGGCCGTGCTCGGCGACCGTCGCGAGGTCGTCGACCGTGTGGTCCATCCGGTCGGCCATCGCCGACGCCTCGGTCAGGGCGTCGTGTGCGTCGGTGACCGCGCCGTCGTCGAGGCGGTCGGCCGCGAGGTCGACGTACCCCTCGACGACGGCGAGCCCGTTGCGGAGCTCGTGGCGAATGCCCTCGGTGAACCCCTCCAGCTGCTCGTTGTGTCGGTCGACCTCGCGCCGCTTGCGCTCGATGCGGGTCACGTCCGAGAACAGGAGGAGCTGGCCGATGTCGCTGCCGCCGAGCGAGAAGCTGCTCTCGTTCACCAGGAAGTACCGGGTCTCGCCGTCGACGGAACGGTCGACGACACCGCCGTCGGCGTCCAGCGTGTCCGCCAGTCCCGCGACCGAGGTGGCCGGCTCCCCGCTCGCGCCCTGGAGGCCCGGAAACAGCTGCCGTGCGCCGTCGTTGGCCTCGACGACGCGGCCGTCGTCGTCGAGGAGCACCACGGCGTCAGCGACGTCGCCGGAGAGCTGCACCGAGAGGAAGCGGTCCTCGTAGACGTAGAGGACCCCCACCGCGAACGCCGCGACGCCGAGGGGTGCGTAGATGACGTCGATGAGCACCGGCGTCGCGAAGCCGAGCAAGTCGGCGGCGACCGGGACGGCGGTCAGCACGACCAGCCCGGAGACGGAGCGGGTGTCGTAGTTCGCGTCGCGGAAGCGTTCGAACAACATGAACAGGCCGACCGCCGCGAGCACGTACGAGAGGCCGGTCGCGACCCAGTGCAGGAGCCCATGCTGGACGGCGAAGTGGGGGAACGGGGTCGACACCGGGTTCACGGTGAAGTAGTAGCCGTGGACGGGGTTCGTCAGCTTGATCAGCACGAAGGCGAGGTACGTCCCGAGGGCAACGCGCCGGAGAGTGGGGTCGTGGTGGAGGTCGCGCCCGGTGTACGCCGAGCAGAAGTAGAGCCAGGCGAACACCGTCGAGAAGCCGACCGCGAGACCTGCGATGTAGATGGCACGGGCCAGGTCACCCGGTGGGAGCGCGACGAAAGCCGCGTGGGTCGCGGCCCAGAGGCCGCTCGCGACCAGCACCCCGACGAGGCCCCGTCTGGTTCCCTCGTGGTCGATGGTACGAGCACGAGGGACCGACCCGAGGGACGCGACTGTGGCGGCGGTGAATACCAGTACGTAGCCGATACGGACCGTCGACACGTCCGGGAGGAGCTCCATCCAGTTCTACCAACAGATGTGGTGGCCGATACTAACCGTTTTGGCCACGTTCGGGGGCAGTGTCAAGTGGTGTCACGTGCCAAAATAGGTCCCTGATATCCGTATTAATTCTTGGGCATCCCTTTCCCGCAGGGCTGGAATCGACTCCACTATATACGTACGTGCTGCCCTGACGGTGAGGTATGAGCGGAAACCAGATAGGCGCACCCGGTACCAGCATCTCGAGACGGCGGTTCATGGCGGCCACGGGAACCACGGGACTCGCGGCCGCGGCAGGCTGCATGACGACGACGACTAACCCCTCCACGCGGCAGGTCGACCCCGGTACTGCGACGCAGAATCAGGCGATGCAGGACCTCCCAACGACGAGCAAGCCGGAGGTCGTCGACCTGGACGAGCGGGGTCACGAGGTCACGATGAAGCCCGTGAAGGCACGCCACGACATGCACCCGCTCGAGACGATGGGCGGGCCCGTCGGGCTCCCGACGACGTGGGCGTTCGCAGCCGACGACGGCGACCCGAGCGTCCCCGCACCCATCCTCCGGTGTACGGAAGGCGCGGAGCTGGAGGTCACGCTCGACAACACCGACGCCGACGCCCCGCACACCCTGCACTTCCACGGAGTCAAGAAGACCTGGGAGAACGACGGCGTGCCGACGACGACCGGCATCACGGTGATGCCCGGCGAGAAGCACACGTACACCGTCCCCGCGAACGTGGCCGGTACGCACCTCTACCACTGCCACTACCAGACCCCCATGCACATGGAGATGGGGATGTTCGGTATCCTCCGCGTCGACCCCGAGGGGTACGAGGAGGCCGACAAGGAGTACTTCATGACGGTCAAGGAGTGGGACACGCGGCTCGCCCGCCAGCACGCGGGAGAGGACGTCCAGTTCGACCTGACGAACCGACGCCCCGACGCGTTCACGGTCAACGGGAAGTGCGCGCCACGGACGCTCCACCCGGAGGAGGGCTCGCCGATCCTCGTCGACCGGGGCGACACCGTCCGCATCCACTGGGTCAACGGCGGGTTCATGAGCCACCCGCTGCACATCCACAACCACCGGTTCAAGGTGGTCGAGAAGGACGGTACGCCCTACCCCGAAGAGATGCAGCTGAAACAGGACGTACTGAACGTCGCGCCCGCCGAGCGCTACACTATCGAGTTCGAGGCAGACGTCGACCCCGGTATCTACCTGATGCACTGCCACAAGGTCGACCACGTCCGCAACGGGAGCACGTACCCGGGCGGGATGCTCTCGGGCATCGTCTACACGGAGGCGATGGACACCGAGATCTTCTCGAACCTGATGGAGTACGCGGGCTACGAGGGCTGAGACCATGCAACGACGCCAGTTCATGGGCGCGGCCGGTACCGTCGCCCTCGGGACGGCGGCGACGGGGATGGCCGCCGGCCAGCAGGGAGACGAGGTATCGCTGATCGACTGGTTCGACGGCGTCGGCAACGTCGACGGACTGGTCGACAAGACCGGCGAGTCCGAGGTGACCATCACGGTCGGCGCGCAGGGCAACGGCGGCGCGTTCGCGTTCGGCCCGCCAGCGGTGCGCATCGACCCCGGCACGACGGTCGTCTGGGAGTGGACCGGGAACGGCGGCGTCCACGACGTGGCTGCCGAAGACGGTAGCTTCGCCTCCGAGATGCAGGGCGAGGCCGGCGCGACGTTCGAGCAGGCGTTCGAGGAGGCGGGCGTCGTGAAGTACGCCTGCAACCCGCACAAGAACATGGGGATGCGGGCGGCCGTCATCGTCGGGGACGTTCCGGTCACGCTGACCGCGAGCGAGTCGACCGCGGCCAGCCCCGATAGCCAGGAACAGGAGCCGACCGGACCGACGTTCGACGGCTGGCTTGAAGGCGTCGAGAACTACGGGACCGTCGCCGACAAGCGCGGGCAGGACACCGTGACGGTCACCGTCGGTGCCGAGGGCAACGGCGGCCAGTACGCGTTCGACCCGCCCGCCATCAGGGTCGACCCCGGAACGACGGTCGTCTGGGAGTGGACCGGCACCGAAGGGCCCTACAGCGTCGTCGACGACACGCTCGGATTCGCCAGCGAGCACACGAACGACGTCGGCAACCGCTACGCGATGGAGTTCTCGGGCTCGGGCCTGAGCAAGTACCACTGCGAGGACTACAGGGAGCGAGGAATGCGTGGTGTCGTCCTCGTCGGCGAGGGACCGCAGGAGGTCATGTCGAAGTCCTCGCTCGCTGTCGGTGGCGGCCTGCTCGCGCTCGTCTCGGCACCGATACTGTTCGGCCTGCGCGAGCACGTCCGGGACACGACGCAGGAGTAGCTCCGGGTTCGCTCTTTTTCGTCGACGGTCACTGTTCGACCCAGCAGCCGTGACGGTACCACGTCCCAGCTCCGGCCAGCACGGGTCCTCGCCGTCACTGACCACATCTTCTGGGCCTACAGCGTCCGCCGGGAGCTCGCGCCGACCGCGACCATTTAATATAGCATTATACAGTTTATTTGGCCGACACTGGTCATCCGACGGCGGGCACATTTGTTTAGAATATAACCATTACGCATGCCGAGAACCCGGTCTGGACCACGAGTTGTCACGATGACCGTGGTATACCTTCTCACTCCGTGCGAAGCTTGAAGTGCCAGCTAGCCGACAGCCGCGTACGGTCACGATGGAGACCCTATCCACTTTCTGAGGCGGACTCGGACGCCGACCCACCGGTCGGGTCGCGAGCCCGCAGGCTGCTGGACCGCCAGCGGCGTCTCCGTCGTACGAACGCCGACACTCGACTGTCACTCGTGACGCGACGCCGCAGAACCACCCATCCAGATTCACATCACATGTCACGACGGACAGTACTCGCAGCACGAACCGCAGACGAACAACCTGACACGACTGAGATCCGCGCACTCGCCGAATCCGCGGGCCACGAGGTCGTCGCGGAGCACACACAGACACGCGCGGCGGACGCCACGTACAACCTCGGCCGCGGGAAGGTCGACGCGGTGGCCGAGAGCGTCGACGAACACGATGCCCGCTACGTCGTCGTGGACAACGAACTCACGCCGTCGCAGTTCTTCGCGTGGACCGACCGACTCCCGGACGGCGTCGAGGTCCGCGACCGCTTCCGGCTCGTCCTCGATATCTTCGAGGCGCGCGCGAACACCCGCCGGGCGTCGCTCCAGGTCGAACTGGCACGGCTCGAGCACGAACTCCACCGACGCCGGGAGGTCCAGAGCCACGACGACGAGTACAGATGGTTCCCCACGCACGACCCCGAGGGCGAGTGGATTCGGGAGGTCAAGCTCAGAATCGACCGGGTCAACACCCGGTTGCAGGAGCTGCCCGCAGCGGGCGACGAGACCCGTGAGCGCAGGCACGAGGCCGGCTTCGACTTCGTCGCCCTCGCGGGCTACACCAACGCGGGGAAGTCGACGCTGCTGCACCGGCTCGCGGACGACCTGTCGCTCGACGACCTCGGCGCAGGCGCGGACGACATCGCCGAGACGGCGAACGTCGAGGACCGGCTGTTCGAGACGCTGGAGACGACGACGCGCCGCTGTACGGTCGACGGTCGCCGGCTCCTCGTCTCGGACACCGTCGGCTTCATCCGGGACCTGCCCCACGACCTCGTGGAGGCGTTCCGGTCCACCCTGGTCGAGGCGCGCGAGGCTGACGTGGTCGTCCTCGTCGCCGACGCCAGCAAGCCCGTCGACGCACTTCGTGAACGGGTCGACACGGTGCTCGACGAGGTCGGCGACGGGCCGGTCGTGCCGGTGTTCAACAAAGCCGACCGCGTCGACGCCCACGAGCTCGAACGCAAACGGGACGTGCTCCCCGACGACCTCGGCGAACCGGTTCCCATCAGCGCCACGGAGAGGAACGGGCTCGACGACCTCCGTGAACGCGTCGTCACGGCCCTGCCCGCCGAGGACGAGACGTTCGACCTCCCGCATGGCGGCGACACGATGGGTTTCGTCGCGTGGTGCCACGACCACGGTGCAGTCGAGTCCGTCGAGTACGGCAAGCGCGTCCAGCTGACCCTCCGGGCGCGACCGTCGGTGGTCGAGCAGGCCCGCGCCCGTGCAGCGGACCTCGCGGAGGATACGACGGACACCGCCGACACGTCCTCCGACAGCCGTGCTTGACTACGCTTAAGGGCTCACGGCCCGGGCTTTCGAGCATGAAACCACGCGACCTCTCGGCTCACGTCGCCTACGAGGCGGGGCGCGGCATCGAGGAGGTCGCCAGGGACCTCGGCGTGGACCCGGCGGCACTCACGAAGCTCGCGTCGAACGAGAACCCACACGGCACCTCGCCGGCGGCGGTCGAGGCCATCCGGGAGACCGCACCCGGTGTCTCCTCGTACCCGAAAGCGGCCCACGCCGACCTGCGGGACGCGCTGGCCGACCGCTGGGACTGCGACCCCGCGCAGGTCTGGCTCGCCAACGGCGGCGACGGCGCACTCGACTACATCGCGCGGGCGATGCTCGACCCCGGGGACACCGTCCTCGTCCCGGACCCGGGCTTCGCCTACTACGGGATGAGCGCGCGCTACCACCACGGCGAGGTCGAGACGTACGACCTGGAGCGCCCGGACCTCGCGCTCACCGCCGAGACCGTGCTCGCGGACTACGACGGCGAGCGCGTCGTCTATCTCACCAGCCCGCACAACCCGACCGGCGGCACCTTCTCGCTCGAGGCCATCGAGCGTGTGGCCGACGAGACCGACGAGGGGACGCTCGTGCTCGTCGACGAGGCCTACGGCGAGTACGCCGACGTCGACAGCGTACGGGGTCTGCTCGACGAGCGCGACGACGTGGCCGTCCTGCGGACGTTCTCGAAGGCCTACGGCCTCGCCGGCGTGCGGCTGGGCTACGCGCTCGTCCCCGCGGACTGGGCGGACGCCTACGCACGCGTGAACACACCTTTTGCGGCGAGCGAGCTGGCCTGCCGGGCGGGCCTCGCCGCGCTGGACGACCACGAACACGTCGAGAAGTCCGTCGAGACGGCGCGCTGGGCACGCGAGTACATGCGCGAGGAGGTCGACGCGCCGGTGTGGCCCTCGGAGGGGAACTTCGTCCTCGTCGACGTCAGCGAGGCCCGCGGTCCGGAAAGTGCGGGCGCCGTCGCCGACGAGATGCAACGCGCCGGTGTCATCATCCGTGACTGCACGAGCTTCGGGCTGCCGGGCTGTGTGCGTATCACGTGCGGGACCGAGGACGGGACCCGTGAGGCCGTCGAGCGCCTGAACGAGGTGCTCGACGCGTGAGGATTGCGGTGACAGGGACCCCCGGCACGGGCAAGACGACGGCGACGGAACTGCTCGCCGAGAGCCGACCGGACGTCGACGTGGTCCA
Organism: Haloarchaeobius sp. FL176; assembly: GCF_024609245.1. GTDB lineage: Archaea > Halobacteriota > Halobacteria > Halobacteriales > Natrialbaceae > Haloarchaeobius. The sequence goes on along the minus strand of NZ_JANJYH010000013.1, from coordinate 70,819 downwards.
CCTGAACGCCGTCATCGAGACCGAGGGACTGTACGAGTCGGTCGACGAGGAGCGCGACAGCGTGGTCGCGGACCTCGACGCCCTCGCGGCCTGGGTCGACGACTACGAGCGTGACGCCGACGTGCTGGTGCTCGACTCGCACCTCGCACACCATCTCGATGCGGACCGCGTGGCCGTCCTGCGCTGTGCGCCCGACGCCCTCGCGAAGCGACTGCGCGACCGTGGCGAGTCCGACGCGAAAGCCGCCGAGAACGCCGAGAGCGAGGCGCTCGACGTGGTGCTCTCGGAGGCCGTCGAGACCCACGGGCTCGACGCGGTGTACGAGATCGAGACGACCCAGTCGAGCCCCGACGAGGTCGCCGACGCCCTCGCGACGGTCGTCGACGGCACGCGGGAACCGACCGCGGGCGACGTGGATTACCTCGAATACCTATGACGCTCGACCAGCTGAGACCCCGAATCCAGGCGCTGCTCGACCCGTTCGTCCGGCTCGCCGACCGGCTCGGCCTGACGCCGAACGCCGTGAGCGTCATCGCGTTCGGGCTGGCTGGCGCGGCGGCGGCCGCGTTCGCGCTCGGCGGCCCGGCCGTCGAGGCACCCGCCGGCGGCCGTGCCCTCTGGTACGCACTCGGCGCGGTCTGTGTCGGCCTGAACGGCTGGCTGGACGTCATCGACGGCGAGCTGGCGCGGGCGCAGGACGTTGCCAGCGAGGCGGGCGACGTGCTCGACCACGTGCTCGACCGGTACGCCGACCTCGTCATTATCGCCGGGTTCGCCGCCGGTATCGGCCGCTACGACCTCGGGCTCGCGGCCGTGACCGGCGTCCTGATGACCTCGTACCTCGGGACGCAGGCCCAGGCGGTCGGCGTCGGTCGACTGTACGCGGGTGTGCTCGGCCGGGCGGACCGGCTCGCGCTCTCGGGCCTCGTCGGGTTCGCCGCGGCCGGCCTGTCGCGGAGCCTGTACGGCCTCGATATCGTCGGCTGGCTGCTCGTCGTCTTCGCCGTCGTCGGGCACATCACCGCACTCCAGCGGTTCCGCGAGGTCTGGGGCCAGCTCGACTGAGGGTGCCGATACCGTCGGGCGCTCGGTCGACTGCGCCGTCGTATCTTTTATCACTGCACGCGACGAACGGCCGCGTATGGTTCAGTGTGAGATGTGTGGTGCCGAGACGGCGTCGCCGAAGACGGTGAAAGTCGAGGGCGCAGAGCTTGATGTCTGCGACGACTGTGCCGACTTCGGAACCGAAGTGAAGACCCAGCAGTCCTCGAGCACCTCCACGAAGTACTCGACCAGTAGCTCGAGTTCTTCCTCGTCGTCCTCGAGTTCGTCCAGTTCCACCGGCGGCTCGGGCGGCTCGAGCTCCTCGCGGCGACGCTCTGATATGTTCGACGACATGGACGAGCTCGCCCAGGACTACGACGAGCGCATCCGCCAGGCACGGGAGGACCGCGGGCTGAGCCAGTCCGACCTGGCGAGCGAGCTCAACGAGAAGGCCAGCCTCATCCGCAAGCTCGAGCGCGGCGACACGCTCCCGAGCGACAAGGTCCAGTCGAAGCTCGAGCGGTTCCTCGAGATCAACCTCGACATGGGTGCCGGCAGCGACGAGGACAACGACTGGGACGCCGAATCCTCGACGACGACCACGCTCGGCGACGTGGTCAAGCGCAAGGACTGACGCGGAGCGGGTCTATCGCCGTCGTTCCGACTGTCCGTCAGACGGGCGTCATGCGCACGTACGACCGTCTTTTTTCAGGTTGAATACGCTTAACCAAACAGTCATGAGCAATGACGCTGTATTGGGCGACAATGGCTGACGAGGAATCACCGACTGCGGCGACAGGGCCGGACGAGTCGCCACCTGACAACCCGCTTTACAATCTGTATCGTGAGTATATCGGCGAACCGGAAGAGGAGACGGACGTCTACCTCGGGTTCGGTCTGTTCTTCGGGGGCATCGTCGTGGGAGTCGTTGCCCTGCTGTTGACCGTGATCAGCTTCACGAGTTTCGAGGCGGGGACGGATCCGTTCTGGAACTGGACACGCATCGCGTACGCCCTCGGGATGCTCTCGCTCCCCGCGACCATCACCGGTATCGTGGTCCTGTTACCGGTCGAACGCCGGGCCGTGTACGCGTCAACCGCGGGTAGCCTCGTCGACCTGGCTGCGGTCGGCTGGTTCGTCTCCGTCTACCCCGGGCAGTGGAACGAGTACGGCGTCGGTGCGACTCTCGGTGTCATCAGCCTCTACGCGCTCGGACTGGTTCTCGTCGTGGGTTCGACGGGTGCGGCACTCGTCGCCGACCAGCTCGAACGGTACCAGAAACCCGGCCCGGCCGATATCGAGCCGGTACAAGAGGAGGAAGAGCCGGAGGAGTCCTACAGCGAGGCCGAGATCCAGTCCGACATCGATCAGGCGATGTCCGGGGTCGACCTCTCCTGGGGTGGCGTCGAGAAGAGCGAGAGTCGCCGGCTCCAGTTCGACGTCGACGAGGAGATGGACAGCTCGGCGTTCAGCCAGCAGAGCGCGAACGTGACCCGCTCGCAGGGCGTCGATTCCCAGATACAGAACCTCAAGGCCATGAAGGGCGGCGAGAAGAAGACCGCCACGTCGAGCTCGACGGTCGACGACCAGACCCAGAAGCTCAAGGAGCTTCGGGAGCGTCGTCAGCGCGAGGAACAGCGCAAGTCGGAGGAGTCCACGAGCATCGCCGCGGCGACCGGCGGCGGTGGTGGGTTCGTCGCTCGTGTCAAACGGGCACTCGGCCTCAGCTGACCCGCGTCAGACGATTCGGCCGCGTCCAATTTATATCAACTCCAATAGTGATGAAATAATTTCACATAGTTTTATTATTCGGTGGGTTAGAATGGGCAAATATGGCTAAAGGCCTGGACGTTGGGACGATGAACATTCTGTCGGCCCAACAAGATGGGAACGACACGGTGTTCGTACAGCAGCGGAACTCCTTCGTGGAGATCGAGTACTCCGACATGGCCGAGCAGATGCTCTCCCGCTCGGAAGTGCTCCACATCCGCAAGGACGACAAGGTGTACGTCGTCGGTGACGACGCTCTGAACTTCGCGAACATCTTCAACAAGGAGACACGCCGTCCGATGAAGCACGGCATCCTCTCCTCCTCCGAGAAGTCCGCGATTCCGATGATGAAGCTCATCATCGAGCAGGTCGTCGGCGAGCCGAACCACCCCGACGAGAAGCTCTACTTCTCGGTGCCGGCGGACCCGATCGACTCCGAACTGTCGACGCTCTACCACCAGAAGACCATCGAGAGCTTCCTCGGCAACATGGGCTACGACGCCGAGCCCATCAACGAGGGGATGGCCGTCATCTACAGCGAACTGGCGGACAACAACTTCACCGGCCTGGGAATCAGCTTCGGCGCGGGCATGACCAACGTCTGTCTCGCTTACTACGCGGTGCCGGTCATGAAGTTCTCCGTCGCCCGCGGTGGCGACTGGGTCGACGAGCAGGCCGCACAGGCCACGGGCACGCCCGTCGACAAGGTCACCTCCATCAAGGAGAACGACTTCGAGCTCGACTTCACCACCGACGTCGGTGGCGTCGAGGGCGCACTCAGCATCTACTACGAGAACCTGCTGGACTACGTCATCGAGCACGTCGTCCGCGAGGTCGACGAGGAAGACGTCGAAGAGGGCCTGGACGTGCCCGTCGTCGTCACCGGCGGCACCTCCAGCCCGGACGGCTTCGAGGCGCTGTTCCGCGACCACCTCGAGGACGCGAACATCCCGTTCTCCATCAGTGGCGTCCAGCACGCCAACGAGCCGCTCTACTCCGTCGCACGTGGCTCGCTCGTCGCCGCACGCTCCGACGAGGACGTCGACGAGCGCGAGACCGGTGCAGAGGCCGAAGCGCCGGCCGCCGACGAGTAACGACGCCGAATCCCTTTTTATCGCCGCGTGGATCGTCCAGCGAACGCCGTCGCTAACGAGCCATTAGCGCGCTTCGAGAACACGAGAACAGCCGTTACTGGCCCGCGCCGTCGGCGGCGACTTCGACTTCCTCGTCGTCCGAGCTGGGCTCCCCGGTGTCGTCGTCGGCTGCTTCGGTATCGTCGGCCGTCGCGTCGTCGGCATCGTCCGACCCGGCAGCGTCCGCGGTATCGGCCTCGCTCTCGCCCGTAATCTCCGGTTCAGGCTCGTCTTCCGCCGTCGCCGCGGCCTCGGAATCGTCTGCAGCACCGTCTTCGGGCCCCACGTCCTCGGTCGCCCCCGTCTCGGTGCCCTCCTCGACGCCGTCGCCGGTCTCTTCGGGCGCTGTGTCGGCGTCTTCCTCGGGAGCCTCGTCGTCTGCAGCCGGCTCGTCACTCTCGTCTTCGTCGGTCGCCGGCACCTCGTCGCCGGCATCCTCGGTCTCGTCGTCGGCTCCGCTCACGGCGTCCCGGCGGGCCTGTTCGACGCGTTCGAGTCGCTCGGCGTGCTCCTCGAGCCCGTCTGCGGCGAACCTCTTCTGGAAGCGCTGGATGGCGTCCTGCCAGGACTCCAGGCGCTTCGGTTCGCTCTTGTGGTCGACCGGCACACCGACCCACCCACACGAGTCACAGCCGTACGCTTCCACGTCGCTCAGCGAGTACGCGCTGAGCGAGGAGCCACACCGCGGGCACTCTTTCATACAGAAATGTGAGCACACGGAATAATAAGCGTGTTCCATCCTCTCACGGTCCGGGTACGTGTACCTTACCGTCACCGGCCGAACGTTGTATTACTACTATGTATTTACAAACTTTTTTGTATTCCCATAGTGTATGTCGCGAGTATGAGTGCGACCCCGTCCGCGAACGTCGAGCGAACCATCGAACAGTGTCGACCCGAGGACCTCCAGCCAGTGTCGCTGGACGCACAGGCGCTCGACTCCACCGCACCGGAGTACCTGCGCGACCTGAAGCACGAACTCACCCGGTCCGGCTACGTCCCGTCCGTGCTGACGGTGCGGGCCTGCTTCGACGAGGACTGCTCGCTGGAGACCCAGCGCGAGGTCGACCGGGTGCGCGGCTACGTCCGTGCAGCAGCGTTCCTCGGCGCGGCCCGCGTCACCGTCGAGTGCGGTGACGTGGCCGACACCAGCAAGGTCGAGCCGGCGCTCTCGGCGTGCGCGGAGCGTGCCCGCCGCGAGGGTGTCGCCTTCGAACTCGACGGGCCTATCACTCTCGACGACTGATTCGTTCCCGATGAGTACACGGCGCGCGCTGGCGCAACAACTCGGCGTGGTCGCCGGCTTCGACTCGCCACGCACAGACCTCGAACAGTACCCGACACCGCCCGAGGTGGCCGCCTCCATCGTCCACGTGGCCGACACGCAGGGCGACATCGTCGACGCGACGGTCCTCGACCTCGGGACGGGGACGGGGATGCTCGCCCTCGGGACGGCGCTCAGAGGGGCCGAGCGGGTCGTCGGCGTCGACCTCGACCGGGTCGCACTCTCGACCGCCCGGCAGAACGAACGCCGCGTCGGTGCCCGCACGACCGTCGAGTGGTGCTGTGGGGACGCGACGAACCCACCGCTCTGTCCGTCCGGGCCGACGACGGTGCTGATGAACCCGCCGTTCGGCGCACAGGACGGCAACGAGCACGCCGACCGCGAGTTCCTCGCTGCTGCGGCGTCGCTCGCGGACGTCTCCTACTCCGTCCACAACGAGGGGAGCCGGGCGTTCGTCGAGTCGTTCGCGGCCGACAACGCCGGCGAAGTGACCCACGCGTTCGCCGCGGAGCTCGACCTCGACCGACAGTTCCCCTTCCACGAGTCCAAGACCCACACCGTCGACGCGGAAGTGTTCAGGATCGAGTGGGCCGGCGACGACTGAGCGCCTGACCGCTGTTCTGCTACGCTGCGTGCTGTCGCGCCGAACTATCGATACGTCTCCTGTGCGAACACGCGGACTCGCGTGTCGCCGACGACCGCGTAGATGCGGTCACCGCCGCTACGCTCTACACGCACGAACTCGATGCCGCCGACGGTGGCCGAGGCGTTCGCCCGCGGCACCGGGTCGCGCCCGACGACCGAGTCGTTCCGGCTCACCACGATCTGATAGGGGCTATCGCCCGCTGAAGTGATGGAGACGCTCTTGCCGTCCAGACGCGCCTCGGCCGTGGCGGGGTCGCTCTCGTGGACGAGCGTCCAGTCGTCGTCCGGCGGCCGGAGGAACACCCGGTACGCCGTTCCGCCGCCGACGGCCGACCACCCGTCGCGGTTGACCTCGACGTCGGCGTTCCAGCCGACGCCGCCGACACGGACCCGCGTGTAGCCCGTGTAGGCCAACCTGCCCGCCGAGACCGACTCGTACCAGATGCTCCGGTCCTGGTTGACGACGATGACGCCCGAGGAGCTCACGTTCGTCTGCTGGGAGAGCGAGCCGACGTCGACGACCGGGATGAGCTCGTTACGGACGTCCTCGGCGTAGGTCACGTGGTAGCCCTCCACTTCGACCGCGCCCTCGCCCGGCACCGACGAGTCGGACACCGTCGTCAGGTTGCTGTACACCGCCGGCCCAGTCATCACTGCCGCGACGACGACGAGCACCGTCACCGCGCCAGTCCGGAGCGTGAACGCGTCGAAGTCACGCTCGGTCACGTCGAGCGCGAGCGCGACCACCACCGCGAGCCCGACGACCAGCGCCAGCCCCACGCCCCGGTAGAGGACGAACTCGTCGTTCCCGAGGTACCAGTACACCGCCCAGAGGTTCTTCGCGACCGCGAAGAGGAGCACGCCGAGCCAGAGCCGCAGCGCGCTCGGTCGGTCCGTTCGCCGGTAGAACACGGCGACGCCGAGCAGGAAACCCACGAACAGGCCGAACGCGTGGCCCTGGATGGCGATGCCGGCCCACCACGGCGGCGACGGCGGGCTCGGCGACGCCCCCTGCACGAGGACCGGGTCGCGGAGCACGTCGTACAGCAGCGAGAAGAACCGCTGGCCGCCCAGCACCGCCACGACAGTCGTCAGGGGGTAGCGGACCAGCGCGAAGCCAGCGAACGCGAACACGACACCCGAGAAGCCGATGACCGCGCCGATGGAGAACAGCGCCGTCAACACGCCCACGGCGATGACCGCGGCGGGATAGACGACGAGCGCCCGAATCCAGGGGTTCGTCCGCCACGACCCGAACGACTCGGAGCCGCGCTGCTGCGGGAAGTGGCCCCAGGCGTACTCCGCGAGCGGGCTCAGCACGAGCGTGCCGGTGAGGTTGCCCGTCAGGTGGCCCGGGCTCGCGTGCGAGAACCCCGCAGTGAGCAGCCCCGTCGGGTAGAGGTAGGACCACGCCCGGAACGGCAGGACGACCGGGTCACCCCAGTGCGCCCAGCCACCCTGTACGAACAGGTACACCGCGAGCACGAACCCGACGACGACGAACGTCCCCCACGGCACGCCCATCACCCAGCGCGACCGGAGTCGCGAGCCCCACTCACCATCCGGCCGGTCGAGCCGGGCGACGACGCCCACCGAGACGGCGAGGGCGACCAGCACGAAGACGACGATCGCTGACGACAGCAGACCCATACCGGGCGGGAGGGACGGCTCGTACTAATGCGTTCGTGCTGTGGTCGAGCGTCGGCTGTTCTCGGACGGGACGATGGCAGCGGCGGAGAGACGGGAGCCCGGCGGATCGAGGCCTGTACCGGCCGAGAACCGTCGAAAACGAGCGTTGCCGGGTTACAGATCCACGCGGTCGCCGATCTCGACGATATCCAGGCGCTCGGGGAACGCGAGGCTCTTGGCGTGGTGGTGGAGCACCGTCGGGTCGCCAGTGAGGCCCTTCCACATGTCCCAGTGGCTCGGGAGGAGCCGGTCGAACTGGAGGTCGTTGGCGGCCTCGATTACCTGATTCTCGTCGTTGTACCAGCGCGTGCGCTTCGGTTCGCGGGTCTCCTTGTCGGGGATGTTCCCGACGGTGCCGAACGCGAGGATACCGAGGTCGATGTCGTACTGCTCGCCGATGTCGGCGAACTCGTCGGTGGGCTTGGTGTCGCCGCCGTGGAAGACGGTCCTGCCGTCGTGTTCGAAAACGTAGCTGACCGGGTGGGTCGCGTCGGGGTCGTGAGCGGGCTCGACGTGGACTGAGAAGCCACCGACCTCGACGGTGTTCCCCTCGCGGACCTCGTGGAACTGGTGGTCGTCGATAGCGTGGTCGTCTGCCCAGGACTCCTCTTCGCGGGCGATCACGAGGCTGTCGTCGGGCGCGTAGAACGTGGCCCCCGTCCGCTCGAGGATGGGTGCCTGACTGGGACCGTGGACGTGGTCGGTGTGCTCGTGGGTAGCGAAGACGGCGTCGGCCTCGGTGACGTCCTCCGGGTCGAACGGGACCGGGATCATCCGGACCGTCCGCGGCGGGTCGCCGAGTCCGACGTACGGGTCGACGAACAGCGTCGTCCCGTCGCTGGCTTTCAGTACGAAGCCGTTGCAGCCGAGATACCAGAGCGCGATGCCCTCGGGCGACGCGTCCTCGACGGCGCGGGGCAGCCAGTCACCCCAGTCGCTCACTGTCATACCCCTCCCTGCGCGAGCCGTCGCCCTAAGGGTTGTCACTTCGGCGGATTACAGTCGGCCCGTTTCCTTTATGTTCGTGGTGCAGGTACGTGGCTGTATGAGTAGCGAGGTCGACGAGGATACCACAATCGAGGTCGACGCGGATGGGATCTCGGTCGCGAAGTCGTTCGAGGCCGACGAGTTCCCGGTCCCCGCTATCCGGTTCGGCGTCACCTCCGACCGGGAGGAGACCGTCACCATCCGGATTCACGAGGAGATACCGACGGACTTCCCGATGGACGGGGTCGGGTTCCACCCCGACTACGAGAGCGAGAACTGGACCGCCTTTCAGGACCACCACGTCGAGTACGAGCGCACGCTCGAACCCGGCGAGGAGGTGACGACCGTCTACGGCATCCGTATCGACGACGAGTCGGAGGCGGCCAAGTTCCTCACCGACCCCCGGCTCACGGAGATCGACGGCGAGGGCGACGACTCGGACACCGGTTCGGAACCGGAGGCCGAAGTCGAGGGCGACACCACTATCGACGATATCGTCTCGAGCGACTCGAACCAGGTCGTCAAGGACATGCTCTCGGGCGAGGACGAGATCCCCGGGCTCGATGAGGAGGAAGCCGCGACCGCCACGGACGCGGAGGCCGCCGAGGCGTCGGGCGACGGCGGCTCCGTCGACCTCGACCTCGGTGAGCCAGCGGAGTCCGACGCGGACACCCACGACGAGGACACGCCGGATATCGAACTCGACCTCGAAGCCGCCGAGGAGGAGGTCGAGGAAAGCGACACCGAAGAAGCGGACGAGCCCGAAATCGACCTCGACATCGACGAACCCGAGATGGAAGCGGACGAGCCCGAACCGAACGATGAGCCAGCGGAGGCCGAGACAGATTTCGAGGACGACGCACCAGCCGATACCGACGTGGAAGCCGACACGGCGGAAGCCGATGCAGCGGCCGAAGCCGACGAGGACGTCGAAGTCGACGTGGCGGACCAGCCCGAGGCCGAAGTTGACGAAGCGCCCGGAGTGGAGGCCGGCGCTGCCGATGCTGCCGACACTGCCGACGTAGCGGCGGACACGGACGCCGACGACGCCGACGAGGAGGCCGAGGGCGAGGGTGAGGCTGACGTGGAGTCCACGCCCGCCGTCGAGGGGAGCGTCGCGACCGCCCTCGTCGAGGAACTCCGGAACGGAACGCTCACCGAGAACGAGCGCCGCGACCTCCGGCAGGCACTCGACGTCGAGAGCGCAGGGACCGACATCGCGAAGGTCGAACACCTCCAGTCCCGCGTCGAGGAGGTCGCCGCCTACACCGACGCACTGTCCGAGTTTCTCGACGAGGAGGGCACCGCCCAGCAGCTCCTCGAGGAGTACGAGCGGGAGGTCAGCGCTCTTCGCGACGAACTCTCGGCCCTCTCGGAAGACGTCGAAACCCACGACGGTGAGATCACCTCGCTCTACGGCGACGTGGACGACGTGCGTTCGTCCGTCGAGGACGTCGAGACGGACGTGACCGACCTCGAGACCGACCTCGAGACGATATCTGGCGACGTTTCCGAGCTCCAGACCGACCTCGACGAGTCGACCGAGTCCCTGGAGGGCGACATCGCCGACGCCACCGATACCATCGACGACGTGCAGGCCGACGTGACCGACCTCGAGACCGACCTCGAGACGATATCTGGCGACGTTTCCGAGCTCCAGACCGACCTCGACGAGTCGACCGAGTCCCTGGAGGGCGACATCGCCGACGCCACCGATACCATCGACGACGTGCAGGCCGACGTGACCGAACTCGAGGACGACCTCGGCGAGGTCGCCTCCCGGGTCGACCAGGTCGAGGAGGAGGTCACCGAGATCGAAGAGTGGCGCGACCAGCTCGGCGAGATGTTCAGCTGAGAACGAACACGTTTTCTTCCCCGAAGCCGTTCGTCCGCGAAATGGCCGAGACGACAGCCGTCGCAGTCCCACGGAAGGGGCGTCCGCTGGAGGCAGTTCTCGAGCGGGTCGCAGCACGCGCCGATGCGACCGAACTCGCCGACTCGATCATCTCTACCCTCCGGTACGAGAAGGCGATCACGAAGGGGAGCGCGGAGGACCCCCGCAACGTGTACGAACGGCTCGCGGACTACAGCGACCTCGGCCATCCGCATCGACCGGAGTTCACCCTGCTGCGTGACGACCGCGATGGACTTCCCCGTCGCGTCGTCTTCGACAGCGTCACCGTCGATACCGAGACCGGACCCATCCAGCTCGTCGGTCGGGAGGAACCGTTCCGCTCGCTCCGGACCCACTCGTTCGCCTTCGGCTTCGACAGTGCGGACCTCGTCCTGGAAGAGGTCGTCGCGCTCAGACCGGAACCCCTCGACACCATCGCGGACGTGAACGCCCGCATCGACCCGCACGACACCGACGTCCGCGTCGTCACCGGGCTGGGCGATACGGTGTACCACACGCTGATGGCGACGCCAGAGCTCCTCGACAGCTACCGCGCCGACGGGGCGACGAGAGAGTTCGTCGCCGAGTACGAGGGCGAACTCTGCATCTCGCCGCGCTACGAGCGGCTGGTCGAGGCCGTCCTCGGCACCGACGCCATGCAGGGTATCGAGTTCTGTTATCCCGACGCCGGCGAGGAAGAGGAAGCCGGTATCGCGGAGACGGGCGTCGGCGTCTACCTCACGATGACCGGCGGCACGGCCCGCGACCACGGGCTCGAACTCGGCACGCAGCTGTTCCCCAGCGAGACGGTGCTGATGGAGAACGTGGCAGAATCGACGGACGCCGACGAGGCGGTTACGGCACTGTTCGGTGACGTGGAGACCGAGCTCGCGGTCCGGTGAGTTCGCTCCAACCAACCGATTGCATATAGCGAAATTCAGTTTATCAGTCTCCCCTCGAACGGCATCTACATCCGCGTCGTCACCGCAAATACCCAACGAGAACCTGCAGTATCGGCTATTCCGGCACTCTTGAGTAGTCAGGCCATCGGCTCGGACTCCTAGAGGTGCTATCGGTCGACGCTGTCGATACAACTGCGAGGTCGACCTGATTGGATCGCGTTTCGGTTCCACCCGTCCGAATCTTCACCAGTGAGCAACACCAAGTGAGCCGTCCCAGACTACCGACGCAGGGTGAACCGTGAAGACCCTCCACGCAGAGCCACGAGCGAATCCTCCAGGTCAGTCGAGCAAACCACAGGGCCGGTAGAGAGGATATCCGCCCCCGAATCCGACCAGGTGAGAAGAACAGGATTCGAGAATAGTTATCCGTTCTTCTGGTGTTGGTAAGCACGGTTTGGGCACCCATTTTATTTGATAAGCAGCCTCTGGTGCCGATATAGCGGGCCTAGAAATGTGGATAAGTGCTCTTATCCCTGCTTGTGGGGATAGATTGATTACCGCGCCGTGAGTCGTCTCGACCGGATGAGTGGACCAGTCGACCCGACGCTCGGCCACCAGTTGAGCAGCGGTGAGCGATCAGGCGAAACGTGTCCTCAGGGAGAGGACGAAACGCGGTCAGAACGCCGATTCGACGAACCCGTTCCTGACCGGGCAACCCCTGGGGTTCGACCCTCTAGATTGGGGTTGCAGACATACCCGTTCTCATGTCGGTTGAATGGGGTGTTTGGGGCGTGAGCGAGGACGAGGCGGCTCGCACTGCGGTCCGAACGTACGTTCCGTCGTCCCAGAAGCAACAGTGGGCCGAGGAGGCCGACGAGTTCGACATGAGCCAGAGTGAGTTCGTCCGGACGATGGTCCAGGCGGGAAGACGGTCGTTCGAACTCGACGAGTCACCCGATAGCGACCACGATGGGGAGACGAACGAGTCGATAGATGCCGACGACGCCGAGCTGGCGGAGCGGGTGCTCGGCATCCTGCACGAGCGCGACGACCCCCAGACGTGGGACGACCTCGTCGCCGCGGTGACCAACGACGTCGAGGACCGGCTCGACGGGGCGCTCGGAACGCTCCAGGAGGCCGGGAAACTGAGGTACAGCGGCCGTGACGGGGGATACGTCCCCACAGACGACGCATGACCGACGCGGTCTCGTACTACCTGGAGGACCAGGAGTACCACGGTAAGTCCGAGCGGACGAGAGAGGCCTACGAGCGTGTCCTCAGGCGGTTCGAGGGGTTTCTGGACGACGAAGGGCGCGGACCGAGCGGACAGGCGCTCACGCCCGAGGAAGCCGGCCGCAGAGAGTGCATGGCGTGGGTGCACGCCCTCAGAGGTGAGCACGCGCCGAGCACCGTCGCCTCCTACGCCTCCTACGTTCACCGGTTCTACGCCTACATGACCCAGGTCGGGGAGTTCGACGCCAACCCGATGGCGCTCGTGGTCGAGGAGATGGACGAATCCATCGACAAGGACCCGACGCGACGGGAGATCTCGGTGCCGGAGATGCGGACGTTCGTGGCGTCGATCTCGCACCCGCTGGAGCGGGCGCTCGTCGTGACGCTCCTGAAGACCGGCGTCCGTGTCGGTGAACTCTGCAACCTCGACCTGCGCGACCTCGCCCTCTCCGACTCGGAGCTGGCGAGCGAGTTCGACCTCGGCGGTCGCGTACAACTCGATGGGCGACCGGAATCGTTGTACGTAGCGGCCGAACCGGCGAGGGGCCACTCCTACAACAGCGAGGAGCGCTCGGCCTCGAACAAGCGCAAGCGGGCGACGGTTATACCCGTCGACGACGAACTGGCGCGCGTGTTGAAGGCCTGGCTCGCCATCAGGCCGGACGCCAGATCGCCCGCGGAGCCGCTTTTCCTCTCGACGAGTGGAGACTGGGGTGCTCGACTCAGTACGCAGGCGGTCAGGAACGTCGTCGAGCGACACGCCCGAGAGCACGGGTGGTATCTGGACGGCGGTGGAGCAGCCGAGAACGTCACGCCCCACTACTTCCGGCACTTCTTCACGACACACCTCCGGGACCGGACCGGCGACCGTGGCATCGTCAAGTACCTCCGCGGTGACGTGGCAAGCGACATCATCGACACCTACACCCACAACTGGGGCGGCCAGGTGCGGACGATGTACGAATCGAACGTCTATCGGCTGCTCTGAGCCGTCCGAACGCAATCTTGTTGGCTTCTTAACGTGTTCCGGAGTGGTCGGTGGGGAGCAGATAAACCATAATTCGCTATATCAAATGTGGGCGTTCGGGGTGGCACCGAAACAGGGAGCGCAGCACTGTAGCACCACACTCACGCGGGGTTCGGACCGAGGAACGTCGGTACAACAAGAAAATGGTCGTCGTAGAGGGCGACAGCGACTGCCGCGGCCTCGCGAGCGACCTCGGGTTCGCGCGCGCTCGAAACCGGCGACACGGTTACGGAGAACCACAGCGTGGTTCAGGGCGGCTACGGCGAGCGCGTCGAGCAACTGCTCCGTGAGCGCTGCTCGCTATCGACTCGTAACGCCTCGGCCGGTCATCGACCGGCTGTCGTGCCGTTGCTCGTGGTCCACGTCGGTGGGACAGTCCACGTCGGTGGGACAGTCACCGTCGTGGTCCCCACGTTGCGGTAGACGAGCCGGCGAGAGACGTGGAGTCGCGTGCCATCCTCGCGGACGATCGTGTACTGGATGCCGTACTCGTAGACGAACCCGTCGCTGGCGACGACGGCCTCGAGTGTCGCGTTCTCGACGCTGGCACCCTCGCCATCGGGCAAGGCATTGTTGACGAGCGTGTCCGGCTGCGTGACCTCCGTGGCCCGGACGTAGAACAGCTGGTCCCGGATTCCGGCGGGGACCCGGTCGATTTCACGCACGTCGGTCACGTTCATCGACGCGAACCCGTTGTACAGGAACCCCGGCCGGAGGGCCCGCAGCGTCACGCCTTCGTCGATGACCACCGGCGTACCGTCGCCTCCGCGGGCGACGGAGAAATTCGCGGTCGCCGGTGAGAGGCCCGCCGGCCCCTGGGCTGCGTACAGCACACTCCCGTTCGCGTAAGCGAGTCTGGTCACGTTCAGGTTACGGCCACGCTGGGTCACGTTCGAGACGTAGATGCTCTGGTTACGGGCGAACTGGGCGTCGACCGCCACGTGGTTCCACGTCGTCCCGTTGCTGTACCTGACATCGAGCTCGTAGTCCAGCGTGTAGCTCGTCTTCTCGAGTCGGTCGGCCTGGGAGTTCAAGAACACCGACGGGTCGCCGAGGACGTCCTTCTCCGGATCCGGAGAGAACGGTGCTTCTAACCGCACAAGTTCGTCCTCCGTAGGGTCCGGCGGCGATGTCTCGGGGACCGAGAAGGGTTCCCGTGTCTGGACGCCAGCGGTGCCGCCGCAGCCGGCGAGCACCATCGACAGCACCAGTGCGAGCGCGAGCCACGGCTCCCTGTCCATCGCTCTGAGTTGGGGCGGTTCCCGCTTGAACGTTGGGACGTCCTCAGTCGTCCGCCGCTTCCACGAGGTGTCTGGCACGTGCGACCGCGTCGACGACACCGCGTACGTCGGTCGTCTCGCCTCTCAGACGGAGGGTCTCCGCGCGTGATTCGGCACGTTCCGGAGCCCGCTGGCTATCGTCCGTCTCCTCCACCACGACCATCGGCGACCCCCCAGCGAGAAGCTCGTACACCTGGTCGTCGCCGCCGACGAGCCCGGGGTTCGCGACGGCGACCACGGCTGCATGGTCGACGGCGTCGCTGGCGGCCGTGATGGTCGAGTCGTCGAGCGGTTCGTGGGGGTAGCGCTCGATCGCCTCGACGCCGAGGAGAGAGGCCGTCTCCGCCAGCGCGTCGCCCAGGGGAACGGGACCGACGGTGACGCTGGCGTCCGCACCGACGAGTCGTTCCAGAGTTCGGGCGGCAACGGAGCCGGAACCGACGAGGTGGACCGACCGTTCGACGGTATCGGCCCGTCGTGCGAGAGTTGTCACACCGAGGCTCTCGGTGACGGGGTCGCGTCGGAGCACCGTCCTGGCATCGAACGAGTCGGCGAGTCGCTCCCGGGTCAGCACCGACTCGGATGAACCAGTGGCCACGATATCTCCGTCGGCGAGCAGCGCGAGCTCGTCGCAGTAGCGGGCCGCGAGCGAGAGGTCGTGGATGGCCGCGACGACCGTCTTGCCGTCCGCGACGAGGTCTGCGACGAGTTCGAGCGTCTCGACTTGGTGGTTGATGTCGAGGCTGGCCGTCGGTTCGTCGAGTAGCAGTACCGGAGTCTCCTGCGCGAGCGCGCGAGCGATGGTGACCGTCTGTCGCTCACCGCCGCTCAGTTCGTCGATCCGGCGGTCTGCGAGGTGTTCGGCGTCGACGCGGGTGAACGCTTCTTCGACGGCGCGGCTGTCCTCCCGCGAGGACGGCTCGAAACGACCCCGGTGTGGTGTGCGCCCCATCGCGACCACGTCCCTGGCGGTGAAACCGAACGAGACGGCAGTGTCCTGCGGAACGACGGCGACCCGACGACTGGCCGCCTTCGAACCGAGCTCGTCGAGCCGGTCGCCGTCGAGGGTGATGGTCCCACCATCGGGCCGAAGCGCCCCGCTGACTGCCCGCAGGAGCGTCGTCTTTCCGGCGCCGTTCGGGCCGACGAGCCCCAGGAACGTACCCGGTTCGACGGAGAGCGACACCTCGTCGAGAACTCGTGCGTCGCCGAACGAGACGGAGACGCTGTCGATGTCGATCACAGCGCGTGCACCTCCCGGCGGCTGAGCAGGAACAGGAAGAAGGGCGCGCCGACGGCGGCGGTGACGATGCCGACGGGCAGTACCTCGGCGGTCGACCGTGCGAGCGTGTCGGCGACGACGAGGAACGTCGCGCCCGCGAGCGCGCTCGTCGGCAGGAGCACGCGGTGGTCCGGGCCGACGACGAGCCGCATCGCGTGTGGGACGACGAGCCCGACGAAGCCGATGACGCCCGCGACGGCGACGCCCGCGGCCGTGATGCCACTCGACACCGCGAGCAGGATTCGCTTCGTGCGCTCGACCTCGATGCCGAGGTGGTGTGCGTCCTCCTCACCCAGCATCAGGACGTTCAGGTCCCGGGTGAACGGCAGGAGCAGGAGGAACGATACCGAGACGGCGACGAACGCGACGCCGACCGGCTCCCAGGCGGCGTTCATCCCGAGGTCGCCGAGCAACCAGTAGTACGCCCGCTGGAGCGTGCCCTCAGGGCTGGTGACCATGAGGAACGAGACGACCGCGCCGAGGAACGTCTGGACGGCGACCCCGGCGAGGAGCAGGGTTGCGACGGGCGTACGGCCCCCATCGGTCGCGATGGTGTAGACGAGGAACGCGGCGGCGACGGCGCCGAGGAACGCCGCGCCCTCGATGCCGAACGGGACGGCGGTCCCGACGAGCGGGATGGCACCGCCGAGCGTGATGAACGAGACCGCGCCGACGGCTGCGCCGGAGGAGACACCGACGATGGAGGGGTCGGCCATCGGATTCCGGAAGAACCCCTGCATGACGGTGCCGGCGGCGGCGAGCGCGAAGCCGACGATGGCGGCGAGTGCGATGCGTGGCAGACGGAGCGAGACGACGATGACGCGTGTCGTCTCCGCGACGTGGAACTGGAAAGGATGCGTGGTCTGGAGGCCGACCCCGAACGGGAGCAGGGAAACGCCGAAGACGCGGACAGAGCCGTCGGTGAGGCTCGCGCCCGTCGGCAACCACAGCTCGTTGAGGATGGCCGCGAGCACCGCAGTTGGCGCGATGTCGACCGGGCCGACCGCCGTGCAGACGGCTATCGTCGCCAGCAGCAACGCTCCGAGGCCCACGGACCACACGACCGCTCGGACATCTGTACGCATCGCTGGTGCTGGTTCTCAAATCTACTTGCTTTAGGTAAATACTTATTGCATACTTCGTGAGTACTGTGTGATGGCAGGTACACGCACGACGCTCGTGGTGGCACTGTTGCTCGTCGCCTCGTTCGCGGCTGTCGTGGCTCCCGTCGGTGGGGCCGCGGCCCCGTCGGCGGCCACGAACACGGCGTCGACGGCACAGGAGGACTGCTCGTTCCCGTTCTCCGCGACGGACGCGACGGGAACTGAAGTGACGGTCGAGGAGGCGCCCGAGTCGGTGGTGACGCTCGGGCCCGCCGCCGCGCAGACGATGGTCGAAATCGGGGCGACCTCGAAGGTCGTCGCATCGACCCAGTACGCGAGCTACCTCGAGGGCTCCGAGGGGTGGGCGAACGTCTCCGGCTCCGGCCGGACGTTCGTCAGCGTCGAACGCGTCGTCGCCCAGCAGCCCGACATCGTGCTCGCGGCGAACATAGTCAGCTCGGACACCGTCGACCGGCTCCGTAACGCCGGTATCACGGTGTACAAGTTCCGGAGCGCGGACAGCCTGGATATCGTCTACGACAAGGTCAACGTGACCGGCTCGCTCGTCGGTGCCTGCGAAGGTGCGAGCGAGAGTGTCGAGTGGATGCAGACCGAGGTCGACATCGTCCAGCGCGCAGCAGAGGGCCAGGAGTCACCGAAGGCGCTGTACGTGTTCTACGGGACGACGCCCGGCCCGAACACGTACATCAGCGACCTCGTCACGACCGCCGGCGCGGAGAACGTGGTCACCAACGCTAACCTGGAGTACACTCAGGCCGGCTACGCACGTATCAACCCGGAGGTCGTCGCCAACCTGACCGTCGAGTGGCTGCTGCTCAACGACGGACAGCCCGAACCGCGGGTCCCAGACTCGCCGGCGTACCAGAACACCATCGCGGTGCAGGAGAACCAGACGGTCGTCCTGAACAGCAACTACGTCAGCCAGCCCGCACCCCGGAGCGTCTACGTGATGCGGAACCTCTCGCAGGCCTGGTTCCCGGACGCGTACGCCGAGGCGAACGCGACGGTGCGCGGCGAAGCGTCGATGGGGACGACCGCGACGGCTGGAGGCACGACTGCAACGTCGACTGCCACCGACAACGGCGAGACGGACGCCGACACGCCGACGGAGGAGTCCACCGGTAGCGACGACGGCGGCTCGCCCGGCTTCGGCGTCGTGGCGGCGCTCGTCGCCGTCCTCTCGCTCGCGGGCATCGCCCGCCGGACGTAACGCGACTCCGAAAGGCCGATACGACCCCCGCTCGTCGGTCGGCACATGGTCGAGAACGTTATCTATCCCGCGTACTTCGACGCGGAACTCACTCGCTCGGCAGGACGGCGCGTCCCCGACGACCTCGCAGTCGAGGAGCCCGAGGTCGAGGAGATCGCGAAGGCCGTCCAGCAGGTCGGCTACGACGCGGTCATCGAGCGCGAGAAGAGCTACTCCCGCGAGGGACACCGCCAGCGCGGTCGCGTCCTCGTGAAGAATCCCGACGACGACTCGAAGAACGACATCGTCCAGGCCGTCGCGGCGTACGTCAACGCCCTCCGCGAATGAAGCGCGTCGGCGAGGTCGTCCGCGTCGCACAGGGGCTCGCAGTCGCGCGGACCGACAGCGAGGAGCACCCCGACATCGGCACCGAGGCGGTCGACGAGTCGCTGAACGCGGTCGGCCGCGTCGTCGACGTGTTCGGCCCCGTGGCTCAGCCCTACGTCGCGGTGACGACCGACGACGACCCGGCGCTGCTGCTCGGACAGACGCTGTACGCCCGGTAGCGGCGGGCCGCCCCGATGTCGGTGTCCGCGAACGGAAAGCCGATAAACCGCCGGCCGGAACGGTGGGCCATGAACGACCGGACGCGCGTCCTCGGGGCCGTCGGCCTCGTCGTCGCCATCTTCCTCCTCGTCCAGCTCGGGGCGCTCTCGCTGGTCCAGCCCTTCGAGGCACAGGACCGGCAGGTCGTCGAGAACCCGAACGACCCGACGAACAGCATCGCCTACGTCGGCGCCATCCTCGTCGCGACGGCGCTGATGCTGCTCGCGTTCAGGTACGACCTGCAGTGGCTCATCCGCGGATTCATCATCCTCACGAGCGGGATGCTCTCGTGGTACGTGTTCGCGGCGTTCCTCTCGCCGCTCGTCGCCGCAGCGCCCGCCGCACTCATCGCCATCGGCCTGCTGGTCTACCCCGAGTGGTGGGTCATCGACGCTTCGGGGGTGGTGATGGGCGCGGCCGCCGCCGGCCTGTTCGGCATCTCGTTCGGGCTGTTCCCGGCCATCCTGTTGCTGACGGTGCTCGCAGTCTACGACGCCATCTCGGTGTATGGGACCAAGCACATGCTCACGCTCGCGGATGGGGTCATGGAGATGAAGGTGCCCGTCGTGCTCGTCGCGCCGACGACGCTCTCCTTCTCCTTCCGCGAGCCGAGGAGCGAGCCGGACGCACCGGTGGACGGGGCGGACTCCCCCGCCGTCGACGACGGTCCGTCCGACGACGGTGACGCGCCCACGGCCGACGGCGACGATGGCGACATCGAGCAGTCGGCGATGGACCGCGACGCGTTCTACATCGGCCTCGGCGAC
The DNA here is from genome assembly GCF_024609245.1 of Haloarchaeobius sp. FL176. Lineage (GTDB taxonomy): Archaea > Halobacteriota > Halobacteria > Halobacteriales > Natrialbaceae > Haloarchaeobius. The sequence goes on along the minus strand of NZ_JANJYH010000013.1, from coordinate 50,962 downwards.
GCGGTCATGCCGAGCATCATCGTCGTCTCGGCGGTCCACTTCCACACCGCCATCCCCGGCGGGACGGTGGACGCGCTCGTCTCGGACCCCATCCTGCTCAACCTGCCCGGGTTGACGGCGATGGCCGGGACGATAGCGGGACTGCTCGTGCTGATGTGGATGGTGCTGAAGGGCCGCGCCCACGCGGGCCTCCCGCTGCTCAACGGCGGTGCAATCGGCGGCTACTTGGTCGGCGCGCTCGCAAGCGGCGTGCCACTGATGGCGGCGCTCGGGCTCTGAGCCGGCCCGGACTGCCGCAGTCCGAACCGGTTTTCGACATCTCGGTCGTCTTCCCGAAATCCGGCGCGGCGACGGACGTTGCTGAGGGGACCGCCGACGCCGTCGCGTACCTCGCCTCGGACGACGCGAGCTACGTGACCGGCCAGAACCTCCGTGTGGACGGCGGGCTCACGGACGCTGTCTGAGCGTGGGAGACGACCGCCGAAGATGCAGGGAGCGTGTCGGCTACTCGCCGGGGTCGTGGCCGGTGACGTTCCGGTAGTCGGCCTCGATCTCCTGCCGGCCGAGGTGGGTGATCTCGTAGAACGTCCGTCGCCCGTCCGCGCCCTCGGGAGCACCGGTGCGGGCGACGAGGCCGGCGTCGACCAGCTGTCCGAGGTGGTGGGTGAGGTCGAACGTGGAGTCGTCGATCGCCGCAGCGAGCCCGCTCCGGGGGACCTCCTCGCGCTCGTACAGCAGGAACACGATGGCGTAGCGTCGGGGGTCGCCCAGTGCGGCCTTGCGGGCGGCGTGGTCCGCGAGCGTGCCTACGCTGTCGTCGAACAGCCGGTCGTCGACGTAGCTCTCGAGGTCCCGTTCGTCCGGCGGCGTCGCCCTGTCTCCGGTTTCGGCGGCCATGGTACGGTCGGTACTACGATGCGCCCGGACAAGTATCTACCGATTAGAAAGACTTTTTTCTTTCTTTTCTCCTGACTTCTTTACGAGCGTTCCCCCGCGTCTTATTTCCCCGTCCCGAGAACGTCGAACCAACAGATGTTCGACGGGCAGACGACCTTCCGGTACGACGGCCGGCCCATCGCCGATATCCTGGCCGAGCAGGCCCCCGAGCCGCCGCGGTTCAGCCGCCAGAACGATTTTACTGTCTACGTGATGGGGCCGTACACCGCCTTCAGCGCGGCGTATGCCTACGACGACGGCGACAGGCTCTCGACCCCGTTCCAGGCGGACCCGCTGTTCGACGCGGAGCGCCACGTCACCGACAGCGGTCGCGGTGACATGGAGCAGGCGCTCCGTGACTTCTGTGCCGAGCTCCGCGACCGCCACAGTTGCCGGGCGTTCGTCGCGAGTGACATCGATATCCCGACGTACCGGCAGGCGCGGGAGCTGAACGAGCGCCGCGGCGACGACGAGCCCGAGGTACAGGGGATGGCACCGCTCGACCAGTCCATCGCGTTCGCCGCCCACAGCGACGCGGTGCTGTTCCTGTTCACCCAGGGCGGTCTGACGACCGGCGTCGGCACCGAGACCGGCGGCATCCTCGGCGAGTTCCACCTCCGACGCGGGAACCCGGCGACGACACACAAGCCCGGCCAGCGGGTCGCCATCTACCAGGACGCCGAGTTCGGCAGCGCGACCGTCGACGAACTCCCGTACGGCTTCGACGTGCGCTACGACGAGTTCCGACGGAAAGCGGACCTCCACGACAGGGTCCGCAACTGGTTCGACGCGCTCACGCGCGAGGCACGCGACACCGACCTCCCGGTGTTCGTCCCCGGCGAGACGTACGCGCCGGAGGAGTAGCCCATCCTCCCGATAGGCACCGGTCTCAGCCCTGCAACGCCTCGCTCGCGGGCGCGAACTCGATCTCCGTCCCGAGGTCCCGCTCCATCGCCTTCTGGTACAGCAGGTAGGCGCCGGCGGTCGTCTCGATGCCGGTGCCGCCGGAGTCGAACACCGTGATCTCGTCGTCGCTCGTCCGGCCCTCGGCTTCGCCGGCGACGATCTCGCCGAGCTCTGCGTGGATATCGTCCTCGTCGACGACGCCGGCTTCCATCGCCGAGATGAACGAGCCGGCGTCCTGACTGACCCGGTCGCGCAGGTCGGGGACGTACGTCGCCCGCTCGATGGTCGTGTGGTCGAGTTCGCGCTTCTTCGGGTGATACTGACCCATCGCAGTGACGTGGGTGCCGGGTTCGAGGCGGTCGCCGTCGAACACCGGGTCGGGGGCGGTCGTCGCGGTGATGACCACGTCGGCGTTCTCGACGGCCGCCGCCGAGGACGCCACGGCACCGACCGCGGCGTCGTCGTACCGGCGGTTCATCTCGGCAGCGAACGACTCGCGGTTCTCCTTCGTCGGGGAGTAGACGTTCACCGTCTCGAAGTCGCGGACGGTCATCGTCGTCTTGAGCTGGCCGCGGGCCTGCGCGCCGGAGCCGATGACAGCGAGGTTCGTCGCGTCGTCGCGTGCGAGCTCGTCGACGGCGACCGCGCCCGCGGCACCGGTCTTGAACGGGTTCATGTGCGCGCCGTCGACGAGCGCCAGAGGCTCGCCGCTCTCGGCGTCGAACAGCGGTGTCACGAACCAGGCGTCGACCTCCCCGAAGCCGGCGGAGTACATGTAGCCGCCCATCGCACCCGTGTCGGGCAGGATGGCGGCGTAGCTGAACAGCATGCCCGGCGGGTCGCCGTTGCGGAGCGTCGAGCGCGGCTTGGCGGACGCACCCTCGCCACGCTGTCGGTAGCCCTCACGGACGGCATCGACGTACTCGGGGGGCGAAGCGAGGTCGGCGAGATCGCTACTCGTCAAGAATCGGGCGGTCGTCATGTTCGACAAATCGAAAGCCAGCGTCAAAAGAGCGGTGCTGGGTACCGTGGTTATCAGTCCGACTGGGGTGGCGCGGCCGTGCTGGTCGTCGAGGGCTGTGCGTGCTTGGACTCCTCGGCGACGACATCGACCGGCGCGTTGACGAACATCGCGTGGCCGATGAGCAGCACCGCCAGCACTGCGGCGACCGGGATGGCCGTGCTCAGGGCCAGGTCCGCGAGCGTGGTCAGTGCGGCAGTTCCTCCGATGAACGAGACGGGAATCAGGCCCAGAACGATGTCGTAGTACCCAGTCATAATGTACCAACAACTATGCGTGGCCCACATAAATAACTTTGGGAAATATCTCCCGGATAGTTCATCAGTTGGGAACCAGTATTTGCTGAGTTGCATTCTCATAAGTTACGAGAATATTATTCACGAGTAATCGTACTCCAGTACTGCGTTTCTCGTATCGCTCACCTCTCGTCGGGGTTTCACACAAAAAAGTGTTCGAGGACTGTTACCGTCTGTCACTCTCTCGCTGCCGGAACCGGAGCGTTGAACGGGTGACCTGCCCAGGGTGTAGGTGTGAATCGGAACGACCGGGCGATCGTCGCGCTCGTCACCCTCGGGCATGCCATGGTCCACACCTACGAGCTGTCCATCCCCATCTTCGTGAGCGTCTGGCTCGCCGGCCCGGCGTTCTCGGTGGATGCGGCGACACTCGGCGTGGTCACGACGGTGGGCTACGGACTGTTCGGGCTCGGCGCACTCCCCGGTGGGGTGCTCGCCGACACCGTCGGGTCGAAGCGGCTCATCGTCGGCTGTCTCCTCGGCATGGCGGGATCGTTCGCGCTGCTCTCGGTCGCCTCGTCGGTGTGGGTCGTCGCCGTCGCACTCTGTCTGTGGGGTGTCGCGGCGAGCGTCTACCACCCATCCGGCCTCTCGCTCATCAGTCGCGGCGTCGAGGCCCGCGGCTCGGCGTTCGCCTACCACGGGATGGCCGGCAACGTCGGTATCGCGCTCGGCCCGCTCGCCGCGACACTGCTCCTGCTCGTGCTCGACTGGCGCGGCGTCGCGCTCGTGCTCACGCTCCCTGCTCTGCTCGGGGCCGCGCTGGCGTTCCAGTTCGACGTCGACGAACGCGCCGCCGTCGCAGATGGCGGCGAGGAGAAAGGGGGGTCGAAGGCCGACGCGGTCAGCTCGTGGCCGGAGTTCGTCGCCGGGTCGAAGCGTCTGTTCGCCGGTGGCTTCCTCGTCATCTTCGGCATCGTCGTCTGCTCTGGACTCTACTACCGGGGCGCCCTCACCTTCCTCCCCGACATCCTCGGTGGCTTCCCGTCCCTCCAGCCGGTCGACTTCGGCGGCGAGACGCTCGAGCCCGGTCGGTACGTCTACAGCGGGCTGTTGATGATCGGCGTCGTCGGCCAGTACGTCGGTGGGCGTCTGACCGACCGCATGGCGCCGAGCCGCGCGCTCCCCTTTGCGTTCGCGCTGCTCGGCCTGCTCGCGCTGGTGTTCGTCCCCGTCTCGGAACTCGGGCTGCTACCGGTGCTCGCGCTCTGTGCCGTCCTCGGCGTCGCCGTGTTCGTCGTCCAGCCCCTGTATCAGGCCGCCGTCGCGGAGCACACGCCAGCCGGCACCCGTGGACTCTCGTACGGCTACACCTACCTCGGCGTGTTCGGCGTCGGCGCGCTCGGGGGCACCCTCGCGGGCGGAATCCTGACCTACGCGGACGTGGACACGCTGTTCCTGGTGCTCGCGGGGATCGGGATGCTTGGTGCGGCCGCGAGCCTCGTCCTGGGTCGTCGGTGAGGTCGGCGAAGAACCGACCGGTGCTACCGCGTCGAGGCGAGCAGCGTCACCGCCGCGACCCGCACCAGTACGAGTGCGACCGTTCCGAACCCGGCCATCACCGCGAGGAACGTCCACGGGATAGCGCCGGCGAAGTACGGTGAGCCACGGAGGATCGCGCCGATGGCGACCGCGCCGAGCCAGCCGCCGACGGCGATGCGGGCCGACCACAGTCTGTCAGCGAGCGCGCGCTCGCCGTACGCGCCGACGAGCGTGCCGACGACCGCCCAGCCGACCAGGAACGGGACCGCCGTTTCGACGACCGCGAGTGGCTGTTCCACCGGGTTGACCTGATGCCGGAGCTCGCCCGCGACGATGAGCGCGACGAGGACCACGCCGTCGGCGGCCGCGACTCGCAGCCGGTCGCCGACCGTCGTCCCGTCGGCGGGGGAGAGCCGTTCGAGCGCGTTCATTACCGGGGCTTGGAAGAGGAGGCCCTTCGCTCTCCCGGTTTTCGCGCCAACTCTTTTCCCATCGCCCGCAGAGGAAGTACCATGAAGCGAACGTTCGTGGTCGGGGCCACGATGACGCTCGCCGGCCTGGGCGGCTACGCCATCGCGGTCGCGTCCCCCTACCCGGGCAGGGAGCTCTCCCTGATCGGTATCATGGTCGGCATCACCGTCGCGGCCGTCGGGCTCGGGGGTGACGCGCCGTGACCGTCCAGACCCACGTGTTCCAGTCGGATGGCATCGACGAGCACGACGACCTCGCGGCGGCGAAGGCCGCAGACGGGACGACCTGGACCCGCGTCTCGGACGGCACGACCGAAGAACTGGAGGCCATCGGAGAGACGTTCGGAATCCACCCCCTCGAACTTGAGGACGTGCGCAACGACGTGCGCCCGAAGGTCGAGCAGTTCGACGACCACCTGTTCGTCCTGCTGAAGACCGCGGCGCTCCGCGAGGGCGAGACCAGCTTCGCGGAGGAGATCAGGACCCGGACCGTCGGCATCTTCGTCGGCCCCGACTGGCTCGTCACCCTGTCGACGCAAACCATCCCGGCCGTCGGGCTGGTCTGGGACGCGGTCACCCGGGCGGAGAAGCGACTGCTCGCCCGCGGCCCGGACTTCACCGCGTACCGCATCGTCGACGCTATCGTCGACAGCTACTTCGACGTGCTCGACGAGATCGAGAGCGACATCGAGGCCGTCGAGGAGGAGGTCGTCGGGGCGACCGGGCTCGACCTGCTGGAGGACATCAACGAGCTCCGGCGGGACCTGCTCTCGGTGCGACGGGTGCTGTGGCCGACCCGCGACGCGGTCGGCGTGCTCGCCCGTGGGGACCTAGACTTCGTCGACGAGACGACCGAGAAGTACTACCGCGACGTGTACGACCACGTCGTCCAGCTGGTGGAGCTGAACGAGACGTACCGCGACCTCGTCACCGGCGCACGGGACATCTACCTGAACTCGCTGTCGATGTCGACCAACGAAGTGATGAAGACGCTGACGGTCGTCGCGACCATCGTTCTGCCGCTGACGTTCGTCGCCGGGGTCTACGGCATGAACTTCGAGACGATGCCGGAGCTGTCGTGGCCGCACGCCTACTACACCGTCATGCTCGGCATGGCCGGCATCGCGGGCGTGATGGTACTCTACTTCCGAGGGGAGGGCTGGCTGTAGCGTTCCGGCCCGAACCGCCGACCGGTCGTCAGTCGTCGTGCTCGCGCTTCAGCGAGAGGACGGTCCGGTCGAACTCACAGACCAGTACCTCGCCGTCCCCACGGTCGTCATCGTCGTCGAGGTCGACGACGAACGCCTCGACGTGCATCGTGACGACGCCGCGCTCGCCGTCGCTCGTCTCGCGTTTGTCCGTCACCGTGGACTGGACCCTGAGCGTGTCGCCGTGGAACACCGGGGCTGGGTGCTCGACCTCGTCGTAGGAAAGGTTCGCGACGATGGTCCCGTCGGTCGTCTCGGGGATGGAGACGCCGACCGCGAGCGCCAGCGTGTAGATGCCGTTGACGAGGCGCTGGCCGAACTGGGTGTCGCTGGCGAAGGACTCGTCCAGGTGGAGCGGCTGCTGGTTCATCGTCATGTCGCAGAACCGCTGGTTGTCGCTCTCGGAGACGGTACGGCGCCGCTCGTGCTCGATGGTCTCCCCGACCTCGAACTCCTCGTAGTAGAGCCCGGTCATACCCGGAGCGACTCGCGGCCAGCCCTTAGTCGGTGCGCTTTCTGGCCTCTGAATACGGTGGACGGGCCGACAGTCAGTCGTCGAGTTGCCCGCGCAGGCCCTGGACTGCGGTGTACAGCCCGACCAGGGCGAACAACCCACCGAAGGCGACGCCACCGAGCACCGTGAGGCGGTCGAACTCCGGCGGCACGAGGAACGCCTGTGAGGGGTCCGACGGGTCGTAGTAGACGGTCGCCTCCGAGCCACTCGGGAACCGGTCGAGCACGTTCTGCGCGGCGGACTCCGAGTCGAAGTCCCGGCCACGGAGTTCGCCCTGCTCCTTGTCGAGGTCTGTCGCCGCGTAGACACGCCATCCCTCATACGTCTGGCCGTCGACGGTGTACTCGTACTCGATACGCGGGTAGTACTCGACCTCGGTCTCGCCATCCTCTGTTTCCGTGGCGGACTCCATCCCGGTCGAGGTGACGCTCGCCGTCCCCGTCTCCATGCTCTCTGCGACCTGTCTGTCCTGATACTCGGTGTAGGTGATGCCACCTGCGACAGCGAGGCCGACGAGGAGGAACACCATCCCGAACGCGGCCCCACTCCACTGAACCCCTGTCATACCGACCGGTACTTCCCATCCTTGATATAAAAATTTACTGACCATCGGGCCGATTCGCGCGTTTCGTCCACTCGCGGCCCTAGAGTAACTTCTGCCCCGACCGAAACCGTTTTGTTTAAATTCGTCTGCGAGGTACAGCCCGTAGATGCACCGGCAGCCCCACCGCGTTGGAGTTCTCACTGCCGGTCGAACTTCGCCAGATGCCGTGTCACCATCTCGCATAGCCACGTCGCCGTCGACTTCCACCGGGAACCGACGGTGTCCGGGGGCACGCATCGGCGGGAGCTCACAGTAATGTCCACAGCCACAACAACGGACGACGAGACGGAACAGCACGAGGAGAGCGCACTCGAGACCGCTCGACGCCAGCTCGCCAGCGCGGCCGAACTGGTCGACGTCGACGAGGGCGTCATCGAGCGCCTGAACCATCCCGACCGCGTCCAGCGGGTCTCCATCCCGCTCAAACGCGACGACGGCACCACCGAGGTGTACACGGGGTACCGTGCCCAGCACGACAGCGTGCGCGGCCCGTTCAAGGGTGGGCTGCGCTACCACCCCGGCGTCTCCGAGCAGGAGTGCATCGGGCTGTCGATGTGGATGACCTGGAAGTGCGCCGTGATGGACCTCCCGTTCGGCGGGGCGAAGGGCGGCATCGTCGTCGACCCCAAGACCCTCAGCGGCGAGGAGAAGGAGCGTCTCACCCGCCGGTTCGCGGAGGAACTCCGCGACGTCATCGGCCCGAAGCGCGACATCCCCGCTCCCGACATGGGCACCGGCCCGCAGGAGATGGCGTGGTTCATGGACGCGTACTCGATGCAGGAGGGCGAGACGACCCCGGGCGTCGTCACCGGCAAGCCGCCGGTCATCGGCGGCTCCTTCGGGCGCGAGGGCGCACCCGGCCGTTCGGTCGGCATCATCGCCGAGCAGGCAATCGACTACTACGGCCGGAACATCGACGAGACGACCGTCGCCGTGCAGGGCTTCGGCTCGGTCGGCGCGTACGCCGCCCGCTATCTCGACGATCTCGGCGCGACCGTCGTCGCCGTCAGCGACGTCGACAGTGCCATCTTCGACCCGACCGGGCTCGACACCCGCGACGTCGAGGACCACGACGAGCGCCCCGGCATGGTGTCGGGCTACGACGCCCCGCACAACATCTCGAACGAAGAGCTGCTCGAACTCGACGTGGACCTCCTCATCCCGGCAGCCGTCGGGAACGTCCTCACCGGGGACAACGCCGACGACGTGCAGGCCGACATGATCGTCGAGGGCGCGAACGGTCCGACGACCTCCGCCGCCGACGCCGTCTTCGACGAGCGCGGCATCCCCGTCCTGCCCGACATCCTCGCGAACGCGGGTGGCGTCACCGTCTCGTATTTCGAGTGGCTGCAGGACATCAACCGGCGCCAGTGGTCGCTCGACCGCGTCAACGAGGAGCTGCGCACGGAGATGCTGAAGGCGTGGGACGCCGTCCGCGACCAGGTCGACGAGCGCGACCTCACCTGGCGCGATGCGACCTACGCGGTCGCGCTGGAGCGGGTCGGCAAGGCCCACGGAGCACGCGGGCTCTGGCCCTGACGTCGGCGGCCGTTTTCACTCGACGAGCGCGGGGAGCTCCCGGAGGCTGTCCACCCGGTAGGTCGGCTCCACCGTCGTCGTGACGGCGTCGCGCTCGACGAGCACCGAGTCGATTCCCGCGTCCGTCGCCGCCGCCACGTCGACGTTCCTGTCACCGACGTACACCGCATCCCGTGCGTCGAGTGCCGACAGGGCAGACTCGATGTTCGACGGGTCCGGCTTCCGCTGTGCCAGCCCTTCCCGTGTCAGCGGACAGCCTCGAACTGTCTCGAACAGGCGCGCGAGGCCGAACCGTCGCAGGAGTAACGAGACGACCGTCGGGTGGTTGTCGCTCACGACCCCGAGTGTGGGGGTGAGCGAGCGTACCGCCTCCACGTCCGCGTAACAGGACCGCGCCCCCTGCTCGACGGCGCGCCACTGCGTCCGGATGGTCTCGACGGTCGCCTGCGCACAGAAGCGGTCGGGGTCGATGCCGGCCGTCGTGCACCGGTCCGCGATGGCGTCGAAATCTCCGCCGAGGAACTCCCGGAGCGCCTGCTCCTCGGGGAGCGACCGTCGAAAGTGGTCGCACGTCCGGCGGAACGCGTCCAGCATCGTCCGTTCGGCCGGAGATTCAGCGATGACGCCGTCGAAATCGAACAGCACTGTGTCGTAGGTCATCCTCGGTGTCCCCTCGCCGCGAATCTATCTTAGTGGCACCGCGTGGACTCGTCCCAGGGCGTGAGAGAGTCCTACACCGTGAGTTCGGTGGCGAGGGACGGTCGAACACCAACACCGGGTGACGATGAACAGGCATAAGTACGGACTCGGGAGCATCCCCGATATGGACGACCCGTCGGCGACGGCCCTGGAGCGCGTCGAGTTCCTCGCAGCGTCGCCAACGCGGCTCCGGCTCCTCGACGCCGTCGCCGAGGACCCGGCAGTCCCCGAGACGCTCACCGAACGGACCGGCATCGCTCGGTCGACCCTCCGGCGGAACCTCGCGGCCCTGGTCGACCGCGGGTACCTCTCGCACTCGGCGACGAGCGGGGAGTACTCGCTCACCGTCGCGGGGTCGGTGGTCAGGCAGGCGCTCCACGACGCGGTGGCGACCGTCGACCGAGCCGACTCGCTCGTCCCGTTCCTCGACCACTTTCCGGTGGACATCCCCGTCGAGCCGGCCGCGCTCGCCGAGGCCGAAGTGGTCGGCTCCGACGAGTCGGACCCGTTCAAACCCGTAGCTACGATCCGCGAGCGGTTCGGCGACAGTACGACCGCCCGTGGCTTCCTGCCGGTCATCAACCCGCTGTATCTCAAGGGCCTCCGCGCCTACGCCGGCACGGGACACAGCGTCGAGCTCATCGCGCCGCGTGCGGCCTACGACTCCCGGGCAGCCGACGCGCCCGAGGCGTTCCGGACCGTCGCGTCGTCGCCCGATGTCGAGCTGCTCGTCTCCCCGAAGGTGCCGGCGTACGCGGTCGGCTTCCTCGACGGCGACGCCGTGCTCGGTGCCTTCGACGAGCACCGGCGGACCCACTCGGTGCTGCACGCCGGACCGGACTCGGCGGTGGCCGACTGGGCCGAGACGCAGTACGAGGCGGTCCGCGAGACCGCGGCCCCGTTCGAGGGCTGAGTACCAGTACGGACTGCCGGATGGCGGGACCCGAACGGCCGGCGACGACGGCGCGTCGGTCACGGTGTCGGCCGACCTCCGTGCAGGCGATCCGCCACTGCCCGCCGACCCGCCAGCGGTCGCCGCCCGCGTCGGTATCGACCTGAACCCGCTCGACGTGACCGACGACGACGACCTGAACTGGCTCCGCGCGCTCGTCTGGCCGGAGCACGTCGACCGCCACGAGCAGCTCGCAGCGGCGGCGACGGTCGCTCGAGCGGAGCCACTCGAGATCGTCACCGGGGACGCACTCGACGTGCTGCCCGCGGTGGTCGACGAACTTCCCGCGGACGTGGCGGTCTGCATCTACGACACGCAGGTGCTCTACCAGCTCACCGAGGCTCAGCGCGAGCGCTACCGGGCCCTGCTGGCCGACCTCGCCGTCGACCGTGACCTGCACTGGGTGTCGGGGAGCCACGCGGTCGAGTCGGCCGACGGGCCGGGCATCGCACTGCGGCACGCCGACGTGAGCGGCGACGGCGTCGTCGAACCCACCACCGTCGCCCGCTACGAGTCTCACGGGCGCTGGGTGGAGTGGGTCGCACCGGACTGAGCCGACGCCCGCCGTGGCCGACCCGAGACGAGAGGTTTCAACACCCAGTCGGTCGTCGGTTGGGTTATGCTCAGACGTAGCGTGCTGTTCTCGCCCGGCGACCGACCGGAACTGATGCGGAAGGCCCCCGGCACCGGCGCGGATACCATCGTCTTCGACCTGGAGGACGCCGTCGCACCGGCCCGCAAGGACGAGGCCCGCGACGCTGTCCAGACGGTGCTGGCCGACCCCGAGTTCGAGGCCGACGCCGAGGTCTGCGTGCGGGTCAACCCCGTCGAGGGCCCCGGCGCGACGGCCGACGAGGACGTCGAGGCGCTGTTCGACGGTACGGCCGACGACGGTTCCACGGCCCGTCCGGACGCCCTGATGCTCCCGAAGTGCACCGACGGCGACGACGTGGACGCGCTGGATTCGCTGGTGCCCGGCGAGACGCCGCCCGTCCTCGCGCTGGTCGAGAGCGCGGCAGGAATACTCCACGCCGAATCCGTCGCCGCCGCCGACGCGACCGCCGCGCTCGTGTTCGGTGCCGAGGACCTCTCGGCGGACGTCGGCGCGACCCGGACCGACGAGGGGACCGAGGTGCTCTACGCGCGCGAACACGTCGTGCTGGCGGCCGCCGCAGCCGAGGTCGATGCTATCGACACCGTCTACACGGACTTCTCCGACGCCGATGGCCTGCGCGAGGAGACCGAGTTCGCCATCGAGCTCGGCTACGACGGCAAGATGGCAATCCACCCCTCACAGGTGTCCGTCGTCAACGAGGCGTTCACGCCGGACCCGGAGACCGTCGAGTGGGCCGAACGGGTGCTAGCAGCGAAGGCGGAAGCCGACGCCGAGGACCGCGGCGTGTTCCAGGTCGACGGCGAGATGATAGACGCGCCGCTCGTCGCACAGGCCGAGCGGGTCGTTGCTAGAGCGGCGGCGGCCGATGGAGTATAAGGAGATTGCATCACCTTTAATCTCACCTTATTGTATTAATTCCGCCACGCTTAACCTCCACCTCCGAGAATTTTCGATTGATGACAGACGAGGCCAATCCATTCGAGAGTCTTCAGGAGCAGGTCGACGACGCAGACGCGTATCTCGACGTCCGGGGCGACGTGATCGAGCGGCTGAAACACCCCGAACGAGTGCTCGAGGCGAACCTCTCTGTCGACATGGACGACGGGAGCATCGGCCGGTTCAAGGCGTTCCGCTCGCAGTTCAACGGCGACCGCGGCCCCTACAAGGGCGGCATCCGCTACCACCCGGGCGTCAGCCGCGACGAGGTCAAGGCGCTCTCGGGCTGGATGGTCTACAAGTGCGCCACCGTCGGCATCCCGTACGGCGGTGGCAAGGGCGGCATCGTCATCGACCCGTCCGAGCACTCCGCGAGAGAGCTCGAGCGTGTCACCCGCTCGTTCGCGAAGGAGCTCCGACCCCTCGTCGGCGAGGACAAGGACATCCCCGCACCCGACGTGAACACCGGGCAGCGCGAGATGAACTGGATCAAGGACACCTACGAGACACTCGAGAACAAGACCGAGCCCGGCGTCGTCACGGGCAAGGCCATCGAGTCCGGCGGGAGCGAGGGGCGCGTCGAGGCGACGGGCCGTTCGACGATGCTCGCCGCCCGCGAGGTGTTCGACTACCTCGACCGCGACATCAGCGAGGCCACCGTCGCCGTCCAGGGCTACGGGAACGCCGGCTGGATCGCGGCGAAGCTCGTCGACCAGCTCGGTGCCGACGTCGTCGCCGTCTCCGACTCTTCCGGTGCAGTCCACAAGGCAGACGGGTTCGACCCCGTCGCCATCAAGGACTTCAAGCGGGAGACCGGCTCCGTCTCGGGCTACGACGACGCCGACGAGGAGTTCACGAACGAGGACCTGCTGACGATGGACGTCGACCTCCTCATCCCGGCGGCGCTGGAGAACGCCATCGACGAGGAGCTCGCCCGTGACGTGCAGGCCGACATCATCGTCGAGGCCGCGAACGGGCCGCTGACGCCCGGTGCTGACGACGTCCTCACCGAGTCCGACGTCTGGGTCGTCCCCGACATCCTCGCGAACGCGGGCGGCGTCACCGTCTCGTACTTCGAGTGGGTCCAGAACCGCCAGCGCTTCTACTGGGACGAGGAGCGCGTCAACGAGGAACTGGAGACAATCATCGTCGACGCCTTCGACCGCATGACCGAGGCGTACGAGTCCTTCGATACGCCGAACCTCCGAACCGCGTGCTACGTCAACGCCATCCAGCGCGTCGTCGACGCGTACATGGACTCGGGCAACTGGCCCTGAGCCGCGGCCGGACAGCCGCCCTCGTCAGTCGAGCCGTTTTCCGTACCAGCGTTCCCCGTCACGGTCCGCCAACGTCGTGTAGCCACGGCGTTCGTAGAACCGACACGCCTGTTCCATCGACGTGTACGTCTGGAGAACCGCGTACGTGAACCCCCGTTCGGTGGCGCGGGCCGCCAGCCGGTCGAGCAGTGCAGTGCCGACGCCCTCTCCCTGCAGGTCGGGCGCGACCGCGACGCTGCGGATTCGGCACGTCCCGACGACAGCGGCCGGTAGCCACGATGGCACGTTTACGGTGTCGTCGCGGACGTAGGCGAGTGGCTGGAACCCGCCGATGGCGACGACTGCGGGCTCGTCCGCGTGGTCGCGCGTCGTCGTTGCTGCGCCGTGCTCTCCGGTCTCGACGACGGAGAACCAGCCGCCGGGCTCGAAGAACTCGCGTTCGACGTGGCGGAGGTACCGGTTGTACGCTGGGTCGTAGTCCATCGCGGACGCACGGAGGGCCCGGTCGTGGACCCGCCAGACGGGGTCCGTATCGGGGGCGACGAACCGACGGATCACGAGGTCGTCCATGGCGGACGTCCTCGCGTGGGCACGGAGAAGGTTTCGACGGTCGCCCGGGTCAGTGTCGCGACGAGTCGTCGCTGCTCGTCAGGCCGGTTATCGTCTCCTCCAGCTCGTCGACCAGTTCGTGCCCCTTCCGGGCCGCCTTCTCCTTCTTGCCGCCGTCACCACCGAACTCGTCGAGCTTCGAGCGGAGGCTGTCGATCGCGTCGTCGACGGCGTCGCCTGTGGATTCGCTCTGAGTCTGATGGTCGGTCATGGCTCCATCCGAAAACGGGAGCGCGAGCCAGTTCAAACGGCGGCCAAACCGAGTTGGCTCCGGTGGATTCTTGGCTTCCCGACCGATACTGACAACGGATGACAGACTCCGACCGGTCGCTCACGGACTCGCTCACGGGCTTCTTCAAGGAGTACAACAACCTCTACGTCATCGTCCTGTTCGGCTACGGGCTGATCGTGTTCCCGTGGCTGCGCGCGGAGGGGTTCTACGGACTCGGCGTCGCCATCGGCGTCGTCCTGCTGGTCGGGCTGGTGTTCGCGCTCCGGGCCAACCACGAGCGAGCGATGGAACGGCTCCGCGGCGACGACGACGAAGAGTTCGAACGGCGCGGCTTCTGAGCTACAGTCCGAGTTCGCGGCCGATGACGAGGTGCTGTATCTCGCTGGTGCCCTCGCCGATCTCCATGAGCTTCGCGTCGCGGTAGAACCGCTGTGGTGAGAAGTCCTCGGTGTAGCCGTAGCCGCCCAGCGTCTGGACGGCCTCCTCGGCGACCTCGCGGGCGGCCTCGCTGGCGTCTAGCTTCGCGAGCGACGAGGACTTCGTGACGGACTGGCCCTGGTCGTACTGCCACGCCGACTTGTGGGTGAGCAGGCGTGCGCGCTCGATCTTCCGGTCCATGTCGACGACCTTGTCGCGGATGGCGTCGAACTTCGAGATGGGCTGGCCGAACTGTTCGCGCTCCGTCGAGTACTCCCTCGCTGCCTCGTACGCCCCCTGTGCGAGCCCGGTCGAGATGGCGGCGATGGAGATGCGCCCGCCGTCGAGGGTCTTCTTCGTCTGGTCCCAGCCGTCGCCACGCTCGCCGAGCATCCGGTCCTCGGGCACGCGCACGTCGGTGAGCTTTATCTCGCAGGTGGGCGAGGCGTTCAGGCCCATCTTGTCCCAGACGGTGGTGACCTCGAAGCCGTCGTCCGCCTCCGGGTCGACGATGAACGTCGAGATACCGCCGTAACCCTCGCCGGGGTCGGTGACGGCCTTGACGAGGACGCTGCCGGCGACGCTCGCGTTCGTGATGAACTGCTTCGTGCCGTTGAGCACCCACTCGTCGCCGTCCTTCTCGGCCGTGGTGTCCATGTCGGAGGCGTCCGACCCGCTGCTCGGCTCGGTGAGCGCCCAGCCGCCGAGGTACTCGCCGGAGGCCAGCGGCGTGAGCCAGCGCTCCTTCTGTTCCTCGGTGCCGAACAGCTCGAGGGGCTTCGAGGCCAGCGACGTGTGGGCCACGTACGAGAGCGCGACGGAGCCCGAGACGCGGCCGAGCTCCTCCGCGACCACGGCGTACATCAGCGTGTCGCCGCCGAGGCCGCCGTACTCCTCCGAGATGGGCACGCCCATGACGTCCAGGTCGGCGAGCTGGTCGAAGATTTCGTCGGGGAAGCGGTGCTCGTCCTCGATCTCCTGCGCGATGGGTTCGATCTCCTCGTCGCAGAAGCGCCGAACCTCCTCGCGGATCATCCGGTGCTCGTCCGGCAGCGTGAAGTCCATACGCAACACTTGCCGAGGGCGGAAATAAAAATGCCGAAGGTCGCCCCCGGCGTCCGCCGCGTCGAAAATCTGGAACTGGCTGTCCCACGTTTATTCAACCAAGTGCGTGCTTTCCCTAATCCTATATATTCTATATCTTTAATCTTCCAACAAATCGGTGAATTTATACTGGTATCGATTAGTTCACCCAGTGTGCAACGACGCGATTTTATGGCCACACTCGCCGCTACGTCACTCGGTAGCGTCGTGTCGGCCACGGGAGCGGGGGCATCGTTCGGTCAGACCGCGGCACTCGACGTCGGCCAGCTCCGGTTCTACTCCACCGGCAGCCTGCTGAACGCCTCGGGCGAGCCGCTCACGGACAGCTCGAAGGTGCTCGTCTGGGCCGAGTCGACCGCGTACAACGCGGACGAGGACGGGAACGACGACGCCGTGAGCTACCCCGACGGCACCGACATCCCGCTCGTCGCCATCGACGGGACCGTCGTCGGCGTCGGCAACGACTTCGTCAACAACCAGGAGTCCTTCGGCGACGCCGGCAACGAGGAGTTCCTCCTGAACGTCTGGGACGACCTGACCGGCGGCGACGCGACGGTCCTCGTCGACGAGGGACACGACAACGCGGTCACGCGGGCGGACATCTCGATGTTCGCCGGCTACGCGGAGGAGAACGGCTACACGGTGAACGCGACGACCAACCTCGGCGCGGACCTCGGGAACGCCGACGGACTGGTGCTCGCCCGCCCGGCGACCGCACTCACCGACAGCGAGCTCTCGGCAGTCGCCTCGTTCGTCGACGCCGGTGGCGCGCTGTTCCTGCACGACGCCTCGGACTTCCAGGACGAGGACCGGACCGCCAACCTGAACGCCGTCGCCGAGACCGTCGGCGCGGCCTTCCGGTTCAACGACGACCAGGTGTACGACGACGAGAACAGCGGCTTCGAGAACTTCGCCGTGCTCACCGAGAACGGCAACACCGAGCAGTACCCGGAGCTGTTCGCCGCCCGGGAGGGTATCGGTGGCGGGGAACTCCCGTTCGAGCCGGGCGAGAGCTACCCCGGGACCGTGACGGGCGTCGCCGACGGCGACACGTTCACCGTCGAGTTCGAGAATCAGGACGTGGGCGCACAGTCAATTCGTGTCCTCGGTGTCGACACCGCGGAGAAGCCCGAGAACGCGAGTGCCGAGCGGCCGGAGGAGTGGGAGGGGCTCGCCTACGAGACGGTCAACGACGTGCGGCCCGTCGACAGCCTCTCGCAGTACAGCGGAACCTGCTTCCTGAACGACGCGATGGAGCCACTGACGGACGCCTCGACGGTGCTGTACTGGGCACCGTCGAACGCGACGGTCGTCGACCAGAACGGCGGCGACGCCGTGAGCTACCCCGACGGCACCGACATCCCGCTCGGCGTGAAGGACGGGAACCTCGTCGGGCTCAGCGCGAACATGGTCAACGACGGCGGCGACTGGGACGGCGACAACGGCGACCTCCTGCTCAACGCCTGGGACGCCCAGCTGGGCGGCGAGGGCACCGTCGTCTGGCTCGACAACGGCCAGTACGACACCCTCTCCGACCAGTTCGGTAACTTCGAGGGCCGTGCCGAGGACGCGGGCTACACGCTCGAGGAGAGCGGCGACCTCGCGGCCGCGGCGGGCGACGCCGACGCGTTCGTCATCTCGTCGCCGAACGCGCTCTCCGACGCGAACCGCGACGCGCTCGCCGCCTTCGCGGCGAACGGCAACCCGGTCACGTTCATCGGCAAGTCCGACTACAACGACTTCGACAAGACCGAGGCCCTGAACGCGGCCCTCGCCGAGGTCGGCGCGGCCTTCCGCTACAACGACGCGCAGGTGCTGGTCGACGGGGACTTCTCCTTCACCACCCAGCAGTTCAACACCGACAGCTACGCGGGCCTGTTCGGCGGCGACGCCGATGACCCGCTCGCGTACCTGCAGGAGTGGGCCGTCGAGGCGACCGACTTCGCCACGCAGGAGCTCTCCGGCGCGGACGTCGTCGTCAGCTTCGACGAGAACGAGGGCATCACGGACCCGTTCGACCGGCTGCTCGGCTACGTCGAGTACGACGCGTCCGGCGACGGCAGCACGGACACGCTGTACAACGCCTCGCTCATCGAGGAGGGGTACGCTCGCGTCTACGGCTCCGGCCTCTCGATGCACGACGAGTTCTGGGCCTCCGAGAACGCGGCGCGCAGCGAGGGGACGGGCCTCTGGGCGGAGAGCGACGTCGCCTCGGCACCGAGCTACCGGAATCGACCCGTCGAGGACCTGTTCGTGCCGACGCCCGCGGCCGTCGGCTCCGCGAACGGGACCCTCGGTCAGGGCCGCGTCCCGGTCAACGCCGAGTCGAGCGCCAGCACGGCCGAGGCACCGCTCAGCGCCGTCGACCGGGGCAAGAACGTCGCGATGCTCGGCGGCCTGCTGGTCGACGAGTCCCACGAGGAGGCCGAGGGCTCGGGCTACGACGTCTCCGGCTTCGAGAACTTCACGTTCGTCTCGAACCTCGCCGACTCCCTGTCGGGGCGCGGCGGCGACGTGCTCATCGACGGTGGCCACGGCCAGTTCAGCGCGGACTTCGGCCTCTCGAACGAGGACGCCGCGTACTACCAGCGGTTCCTGGAGGGTGCCGGCCTGAACTTCGAGCAGGTCAACGAGCCGACCGCCGAGAAGCTCTCGCGTGGTCGCGCGCTGCTCGTCACGAGCCACACCGAGGCGTTCTCCGACGTGGAGGTCGACGCGCTCCGGAGCTTCCGCGACGACGGCGGCGCAATCGTGCTCCTCGGTGATGCGAACGCGAGCGACGCGGCCCGCCAGAACCTGAACGACCTCGCGAGCGCCCTCGGCAGCGACCTCCGTCTCACCGGCGACGCCGTCACCGACGACTCCAACAACGTCGACGGCGACGCGGGGCTCGTCACGACGACGAACTTCCACCAGGGCTTCGACCTCTTCGACGCCTACGAGCCAGGCACGGGCGGCGACGAGCCGGGCTCACCGACCCTCTCGGTCAGCTTCCCCGACCGAAACGGGGCCGGGAGCGCCGTTCCGGCCGACCTCTCGCTGTCGAACGCGCCCGACGGCCTCGCTGGCTTCGACGTCACCATCACCATCGCGGACACCGAGGTCGCCGCGGCGACCGACGTGAGCTTCGACGACGCCTTCCCCGACTCGACCACGGTGGCGTCCATCAGCGACGACGGCTCGACGGTCACGCTCGAGGCTGCGGACATCGAGGACAACGTCGGCACCGGCGCGTCCGACGTACCGCTCGCGACCATCTCGCTTGCACCGCAGTCCGACGGCACGACCGGTGTCGACCTCGGCATCGAGGCGCTCGACGCCGACGACGGCTCCGTCATCGACGCGGCGACGAGCACGGGCGACATCACCATCGCGCCGGTCGAGCGCATCGGCGACAACGACCTGCCGACGGACCCCGACGACGACGGTGTCTACGAGGACCTGAACGGCAACGGCCAGCTGGACTTCGAAGACGTGGTCGTGTTCTTCGAGAACCGCGAGGAAGACGCCATCCAGGACTACGTCGACTCCTTCGACTTCAACGACAACGGTCGCATCGACTTCGACGACATCACGACGCTGTTCGAGGAGGTGTAGAGGAATGGCGCGCCCCGACTCGACGACCACGCTCCGCACGACCATCGCCGCGCTCGTGGTGGCGCTCGCGCTCGGCCCCGCGCTCGCCGGTGCACACGTCGGCACGGTCGGGGCAGGTGCCGGCGACGATGTCGCTCCCGGACCTGACGAGCCCACACTCGCCGTCGCCGACGCCACGGTCGCTCCCGACGAAACCACGGAGACGACGCTGACACTGTCGAGCGTCCCCACGGGACTCTCCGGGTTCAACGTCACGGTCACCGTCACCGACACCGAGACGGCGACCATCACCGACGCAGCCCTCGCCGAGCCGTTCCCGGCCATCGGCGACGGCTCCGTCATCGTCGCCGACGACGGTGACTCGGCCCGCCTGAAGTCCGCGGACCTCGACGACGCGGTCGGCCCGGGCGACGGACCGGTCGCCCTCGGCAGCGTCACCCTGGCCGGCGAGACCGCCGGCACGGTCGACCTGGTGCTGTCGGTCGAGCAGGTCGACGACGACGACGGCTCGCGGCTCGATCCGGCGGCGGACGACGGGCAGCTGACGGTCGGTGACGGGACGACCACGACGGCGACGGCCACCCCGACACCCGCACCGACGACCGACCGACCGGGCACGCCGAGCGCGACGGACGCGCCCGGGACGACGCCGGCACCGACGAAGACCACCGACGACGACGGTACGGTCGCACTCGGCGTTGGTGGCGCGGGCGGACTGCTCACCGTCGCCGCGCTGGCGCTGGTGCTCGTCGTCGGCAGCCGTCGCAGCTGAGCACCCGCTCGTCTTCAGTCCTGGCAGGGCAGCGCGGTGTCGACGCCCACATCTCCGACCACGACAGCGCCGCACATCGCCTCGGGGCCGTGGATGCTGCACCGGTAGGCGTACAGCCCGCGCTCCTCGAACACGGGGTCGAGGGTCCCACCGGACTCGACGGTGTCCGCGTCGAACTCCCAGCTGGCGGCACCGCCAACCTCGGTGTCTGGGGTGATGTCGTGCGCGGTCGCGTCGAGGTTCTCCCACCGCACACGGTCACCAGGGTCGACGGAAACCCGAAGCGGCGCGAAGCCCGCGGCGTGAGACAGAAATGGCAACTAACAAGAACTTTCAGTTCATAAAACCACGCTCGATAGCTCGGAATCAATGCTGTGTTTGAAGGTGTATCCGACCATGGGCGGGGGACTCGGTCCGACACATAGCAGCCTTTTTGACGGGTGACAGCGAAAATTTTACCTGATTCGTCATGAGCCAGCAGACCACCGATACCTACCAGCACTATATCGACGGGGAGTGGACCGACGGTCACAGCGACGAGACCTTCGAGAGCAACAACCCGGCGACGGGCGAGACACTGGGCGAGTTCCACCGTGGAACACCGGAAGACGTCCGTGAGGCCCTCGAGTCCGCCGACGAGGCCGCCGAGATGTGGCAGGCGATGTCCCACATCGACCGCGCGGAGTACCTCTGGGACATCTACCACGAGCTGCGTGAGCGAACCGACGAGCTCGGCGCGGTCGTGACCAAGGAATGTGGCAAGGAGATCAGCGAGGGCAAAGCCGACGTCGTCGAGGCCGCACACATGGTCGAGTGGGCCGCGGGCGACGCCCGCCACCCGAAGGGCGACGTGGTCCCCTCCGAGATTCCGAGCAAGGACGCGTACATGCGGCGGAAGCCACGCGGCGTGGTCGGCTGCATCACGCCGTGGAACTTCCCGGTCGCCATCCCGTTCTGGCACATGGCCGTCGCGCTCGTCGAGGGCAACACCGTCGTGTTCAAGCCCGCCGAGCAGACGCCGTGGTGCGCCCAGATCATCGCCGAGATGTTCGTCGACGCGGGCATCCCGGACGGTGTGTTCAACATGGTTCAGGGCTTCGGCGACGCCGGGGCCGAGCTCGTCGAGAACGAGCGAACGGACACCGTCCTGTTCACCGGCTCCGCCGAGGTCGGCCACGAGGTCGCGAGCAAGGTCGGGGGCACGCCCGGCAAGCTCGCCGCGTGTGAGATGGGTGGCAAGAACGGCATCGTCGTCACCGAGGAAGCGGACCTCGACGTCGCCGTCCACTCCGCCGTGATGTCCAGCTTCAAGACGACCGGTCAGCGCTGTGTCTCCTCCGAGCGTCTCATCGTCCACGAGGACGTCTACGACGAGTTCAAGGAGCGCTACGTCGAGGTCGCCCAGAACATCGCGGTCGGCGACCCGCTCGACGAAGACACGTTCATGGGACCCGCCATCGAGGAGGGTCACATCGAGAAGATCCGCCGTCACAACGAGCTCGCCCGCGAGGAGGGCGCGAACGTCCTCGTCGACCGCTTCGAGCTCGACGACGACGAGATACCCGAGGGCCACGAGGACGGCCACTGGGTCGGCCCGTTCGTCTACGAGATCGACTACGATACCGACCTCCGCTGCATCAAGGAGGAGTGTTTCGGCCCGCACGTCGCACTACTGAAGTACTCGGGTGACATCGAGCGCGCCGTCGAGATCCACAACGACACGCCGTACGGGCTCGCCGGTGCCATCATCTCCGAGGACTACCGCCAGATCAACTACTACCGCGACAACGCCGAGATCGGTCTCGCGTACGGCAACCTGCCCTGCATCGGTGCCGAGGTCCAGCTGCCCTTCGGCGGCGTCAAGAAGTCCGGCAACGGCTACCCGAGCGCCCGCGAGGTCATCGAGGCCGTCACCGAGCGCACCGCGTGGACGCTCAACAACTCGAAGGACATCGAGATGGCCCAGGGCCTGAGCGCGGACATCAAGACCCAGACGGACGACTGAAGCGCGGTCCGCGTCAGGACCCGCTGAGCTGTTTCTCTGCCGCGTACAGCCCCACCGCGTAGACACCGAAGGAGGCGAGCCCGACGGAGAAGATTCCGATGGAGAACACGCCGACCGAGAAGATCCCCGCGGCGAAGAAGCCGACCGAGAAGATGCCGGTCGACATGACGCCGACGCTGAAGTTACCGGCCGCGAGGAACCCGACCGCGGACTCCCCTGCGGCGAGGACCTCGTACCCGGCGACCGTTTCGATGCCGACAACGGTCAGTGCGAGGGCTACCGCGAGCAGGCCCAAGACGACGATGCCAGTCAGGTCTTCGAGTTCGGGAGCCATAGCTCGATGTTCGGCTGGAACAGCTATGTAGCCCGGTAGTAATTATCGGACGCTGAGAACGTCCTCGTCGACGCAGACGGCGGCCCGCGAGGGACAGGAGTGCGGGCCGGTCGCGGACGAGGGTGGCGGGTTCGAAGCGACACCGGCGCCGCTTCGGGCAAGGTAGAGGCGAGAGTTCCGTTCCGCGATAGGCTCCTAGGTAGCCCCACGGAACGGAAGTGGGCGCGGGCGTAGGTGCGACGGGCGTTTGCCGGAATCGACGTGAAAAGCGTCTCTCCGGCATCCACTGCTTTGGCCCCCGGACGTATAAAGTCCGCGACTTCCCCACGCGTCAGAAGCGTGCGTCCTCGAGGGCCGGGAACTCGTCGCGGACGTCCTCGACCGCCGCCGGGTCGACCTCGGCTTCGACGAGGGCCGGACTGTCGTCCGTCGTCGCGACCGGGGTGCCCCAGGGGTCGTAGACGGTCGAGCGGCCGAGCAGGGTCGCGTCGTCGAACTCGCCGCTGCCGTTGATCGTAGCGACGTACGAGAGGTTCTCGATGGCACGGGCGCGGGAGAGCGTCCGCCAGTGCTCGACGCGGGGGTAGGGCCACGCGCTCGGCACGAGCGTCAGTGTCGCGCCCCGCTCCTGCAGTTCACGGTACAGTTCCGGGAACCGCAGGTCGTAGCACGTGGTGACGGCGGCGGTGAACCCACCCAGGTCGGTGGTGGGGGTGCGCTCACCGGGTGTCAACAGCTCGGCCTCCGCCGAGGCGTAGCCGAACAGGTGGTGTTTGCGGTAGACGAGCTGGCGCTCGCCGTCGGCGTCGAACAGGACCGCGGTGTTCGCCAGCCCCTCGTCGGCTGGCGTCGGCGCGGTGCCGGTTGCGGCGGTCGCCCCGAGGTCCTCGACGATGGTGCCGGCGAGCACTGCGACGTCGTTGGCGGCCGCGACGTCGGACAGGCGTGTGAGCGTCTCCCCGCCGAGCCCCTCGGCGGCGCGCTGGTACACGTCGAAGGCGAAGTAGCCCACGTTGAACAGCTCGGGGAGCGCGACGAGGTCCGCCCCGCGCTCGGCCGCGGACTCGACGGCCGCGACGGCGCGGTCGACGTTGTCGTCGATGGCCGCCGGTTCGACCGCCAGCTGTGCGAGTGCGAGTTTCATGCCGGCAGCTCCAGATGTTCGCGCATGGCGGCCTCGAGGTTGTCGAGCTCCTGGTCCAGATTGCGCTCGAAGAACCGTTCGACGCCAGGGAGCTTTCCGTCCACGATGAACCGGTTCGTGAGGGTACAGCCCTCCTCCGTCTCTCGTATCCGGTGTTCTCCGGTGACCCGCATCACCTTCGACCGACCCTCGAACCGGACGAACTCCGGCTCGCGTCGGTCGACGTCGCGAGTCTTCACGGCGACGGTGCGCCGGACGAGCGGGATGGGCAGTTTGACGTGCCACGTCGCCTCTGTGCCGTCCTCGTTACGGAGCTCGAACCGGTCCACGACGCTGATGGGACGAGCACGAAGCTCCGGATCCGCGATGAAGGCCCAGACTCGTTCGGGGGCAACCGGGAACTCGAACGTCCGCTCGACCCGGACTGTCATACGATAACTGATTCCCTCGTGGCCAAAAACGCAGCGGAATCGGGTTAGCTAACCGTTACTTTCCACGTCGTCGACCGTGAGCGACCCCACTTCTCGATGTCGACGTCCTCGGACTTCTCCGAGAGGTGCGGGAGTCGCGACCCCACCTGCTTCGAGGAGAGGTCTATGGCGTCCGCGATGTTCTTCGCACGGAAGTACTGTTGCCCCTTCGAGACGCTGTCTCGGAGGTAGGCGAGTATCCGTTGCTCCTCGTCGGAGTAATCGCTCATCGTCTACGTGTAGATAGGGGCCTCACGCTAATAACGATTTTTGCTCTACTGGTCCCACCACTGCAGTGCGAAGACCGAGAGCATCGCGAAGATCATCGCGCCCGCGAAGGCGGCACTGCCCGCAGCCTGCGCGCTCGACGTGCCATCGAGGTACTGGATGCCGAAGACGCCCATCGCCACGGCGCTCAGGACGGCGCCGACACCGAAGGCGGTGGAGAACCCGATCGCCTTGTCGCTCGACCCGGACGTGTGTTGGCTCATGGCCGTCACTATCGACGGGAGGGTCTTAATCCCTGCTGTCGACGGCGGGGGCTGCGGCCAAAGAACGTTGGCTGAAGGCCTTTTACCCAGGGGGAACGTCGGTCCACAGGAATGACAGACGGAACGGACACAGGTGAAGGGTCGACGGGTGGGGGCTTCGCCGCGGTGAAAGGCGTCCTGTTCGGCAGCAAACTCCGTATCGGGGCGGTCCTCGTGGCCGGCCTCGCCGGCGTGGTCGTCGCGGCGTCCCTCCTCGGCTTCCTCGGTGTCCCCTCGGTCACTGGCGTCGAGAACCGGTTCGGCGAGACCAACGAGTCGACGACCGTCATCGAGACGGAGCTCGGGGTCCAGAACCCGAACCCGGTCGGGACCGGCTTCCTCGGCGTCTCGGCCGAGTACGAGGTCGCGATGAACAACATCACGATGGCGAGCGGCCAGCGGTCGGGAATCGACGTGGGACCGGGGCAGTCGACGGTGACGACGCGGAGCTACCTCCAGAACGAGAAGATTCCCCGGTGGTGGGCCAGCCACATCCGCCGCGGCGAGCAGACCGACGTGCGCATCGACGCGAGCATCCGGTCGGGGCTCGTCGGGCGCTCCTTCGCGGTCCCCCAGCAGCGGACCATCGACACGGACCTGCTCTCGTCGTTCAACTCGACCGAGACGCGCGAGGTGAACGCTGACCGGCCGCTGGTCGACGACCCCGTGCTCTACGTCAACCGGACCGCCGGCCAGTGGGGAGATGTGACCAACGAGTCGACGCCCATCGTGCTCGACTTCTACGTCTACAACCCGAAACCCTACGCCATCCCCATCTCGCAGATCGAGTACGCGGTGAACATGAACAACATCACGGTCGGTGAGGGGACGAACACCCGCGAGTACGTCCTCGAACCCGGCGAGGTTACCCAGGTGCGGACCGTGACGACCATCGAGAACGCGAACCTCGACGAGTGGTGGGTGAGCCACCTGCAGCGCGACCAGGTGACGGACCTGCGGATCGACTTCAGCGTGACCACCGAGATCAGCGGGACCAGCATCCAGATTCCGATGGACCGGTTCACCTACGCCGAGACCATCGAGACGGACATCTTCGGCACGAAGGACGCGACCGACGCCGCTGGCGGGAACGGCACGGACGGGTCGGAGCCCGACGACGGCACCACCGGCAGCAGTGACGGGACCACGACCGGCGACGGGAGCGGCGGCACGGCCACCGACGGTGACTCCGGCGACGACGGCACCACGAGCGGTGGCGGCACGACCACCGACGGTGACGGCATCCTCGGCGTCCGCGCGACGGATGTGGCAAGAATCGCGTGAACCGGGGCGGCGAGTGCTGACGCCGGCAACATATTTATTACCCAGGCACGCTCACGGTTGGATACATGACACGGAGTACCCAGTCTCCTGGTCGAGTTCTCCGACGGTAACGAGATCACCGTCGAATCCACTCCAGAGTCGATTGTCGTTTCTATCGGTGAATCGGACCGGACGCTCACGCGCCGAGAAGCCATGGCGCTGCAGGACCAGATCGGCGACGCACTGGTCGAACGTCGGGAGTTCTTCCGCACCACTGGCGTCCACCGCGAGGACGGTTCCTACGAGGTGACCCGTCGCGGGGCCGACTCCGCCGGGAACGCGAAGGTGTTCGAGAGCTTCGAGACCGTCCGCCGGCTGTACGAGCGCCTGCCCGACGAGTTCGGGGCCGAGGCGGTCGGCCGGACCGGCATCACGGGCTCGCGCCGACACATGCTGGTGCGACACTTCGCGGAGCATCCGGCCTTCGACTGCGAGATAACGAGTCGGAGCCCGCTGACGGTCGCGAAGACCGACCCCGAGTCCGCGGACACCACTGACGAGGAACGGATGCCGGAAGCGACGGCCGACTGAGGCCGTCGCTCCGGTGGTTGTAGCAACACCCACTCAGCGACAGCTCCGGACAGAGAAGAGGACCCGCTCAGTGGATCTCGACGTGCTCTGACTGCTCGTTGAGCGCCAGGTTGACCGCTATCTCGGCGTTCCGCATCGCGTACTGGGCGGTCTGCTGGAGGCTCACGAGCACCTCGCGGACCTGGAGGAGGTCCTCGTTGTCCATCTCGGGGAGGTCGTCGAGGATCTCGCGCTCGCGGTCGCTGATCTCGTGGAACAGCCGACGCACCTCGATGGTCTTGTCGTAGTCGCGCTCGACGGCCGCCTCGACCGCCAGGGCGGTGATCTCGTCGACCTTCTCGGTGAACTCACGGATGCGGCGCATCACGGGCTGCTCCACGTTGAGCGTGTGGTTCTCGGCCTCCATGACGATCTCGGCGATGTCCTCGGCGTTGTCGGCGGTCAGTTCGAGGTTCTTGGCGATGGAGCGGTAGCCGATGAGCGGGAAGCCCTCGTCGAGGCCAACCGCGCGCGCGAGGTTCGGGTTCTGGTAGGCCGTGAAGATGAGCCGCAGCATCAGCACGAAGATCTTGTTCGCCTGCCGCTCGCGGTTGAGCGCGCGCTGGGCCATGTCGGGGTTCCCGTGGGCGAGCGCTTTGATCGCCTCGCCGCGCATCGTGGACCCGGTCGATTCGAGCCGTTCGAGGAGGTTGTCGAGCGTGAAGTCCTCCGGGTCGACGGAGCAGCGGATGGCGATGCTCTCTGGCGTCTCCTCGATGACGCCGAGGCCCATCAGCTGCGTCTCGGCCTGGTAGACCGCGTTGATGTGCTCCGAGGGGAGGGTGCCGCCCTCGTGGACGACGCGGATGACCCGTCGCCCGAGCACGTACTGGGCGACGATGGCGCGTTCGACGGCGTCCGCGTCCAGATTGTCCGCGTGGATGATCGCCTCGGACTCCTCGGTGTTCACCGACTCCGGCATCACCGTCAGCGTCCCTTTACCGCCCATCCGCAGCGACACCTCGTCACCCTTTTCGACGTTCTGCTCCTTCGCCCACTCCGCGGGCAGCGTCATCGCCAGCGTGGACGGCCCGAGCCGCTGGACCTTTCGCGTTTCCATGCCCTCCAGTAGCCATGGGAAGACCTTATATTTGACTGCCTTACGATTATATCACGTAGTACTCAATAATATTACTCTGTACGTATTTTCGTCGGGAGAGAGAAAGTTGCTACCGTGCGGAAACGCGTTACACGACCTTCAGAAGCCGTCGTTCGTACCTGCCGACGCGAACCTGCTGCCACCCGCGGAGCGACTCGTTGACCGTCTCGTCGTCGGTGTCAACCCGGAGGACCCCCACGTCGTCCAGTTTGTTCCGGGAGGCGACGACCTCGACGTCGCTGCGTTCGATGACCGCCGGAGAGATCTGGTGATTGCCCCGCCCGAAGATGAACCCCTGGCCGCCGATGGGCGAGACGACGATGACGTTCCGCTCACCGAGCACGTCGAGAATCTCGTCCTCGGTCGCGTCGTACGCCAGCACCTCGCCGTCGCGCCAGACGTCCACCCCCAGCGGCGACGGTTCGAACCCGAGTTCGCGCTTGATGGTCCCGACGGTGCTCCCCGGCGCGAGGACGTAGGTCACTCCGGGGTCGACCTCCTCGGCGAATCCCTCCGCGAGCGATTCGACGGTTCCGCCGCCGACCTGTTTCGACGACTGCACGGCTTCGGCGACCGGCACGGGGACGACGGCGTGGAGCGTCGTCCGTACCTCGCCGCCCCGGTAGGCGTCCTCGTCGATGTCGTTCACCTCGCGGTCCGCGACGCGCTCGAACGTCGCCGCCACGCGCCCCGCGTCCCTGGGCGTCACGGCGAACACCGAGGAGTAGATCTTCACGCCAGCCGGCACGCCGAGCATCGGCGTGTCGACGCCGGCGGCCTGCAGGGTCTTCGCCACGTCGACGGCCGTCCCGTCGCCGCCGACGAACAGCACGAGATCCACGTCGGCGTCGATGAACGCGTCGACCGCCGCGCGGGTGTCCGCCGCGCCAGTCTCGTCGCCGGGGTCGGTGACGACGGTCGGCTCGAAGCCGGCGTCTCGGGCCGCCCGTTCACCCATCTCGCCGCCAGCGACGAACAGTTCGAGGGGCTCGCCGGCGGCCTCACGGAGCGTCGTCAGCGCTTCGACGGCCCGTTCGGGTGCGCGCGGCTCCGCGCCACGTTCGCGTGCCTCCGCGACCTTCCCGTCGGTTCCCTTCAGTCCGACCCGTCCTCCCATCCCGGCGATGGGGTTGACGACGACCCCGATTCGCATGTGCCGTCCCTTGGTCAGTCCGGTGGAAAAAGGACGCGCTTCCGGCACCGGGCCACGGAGCCGGCTACTCCGGCAACCCGGTCACGGCGTAGTACGCGACCAGGGCCAGCAGCGCACCCGTCCCGGCCGCGACCGCCCCACCCCACGTGCCCAGCGAGCCGACGACCGCGACGGCGGTGCCGATGGCTCCACCGATACCACCCGGGAGCGCGCAGTTCCAGTCGGTCATACCACGGCCTTGGGGCCTCGGAGCCGTGAACGCTCCGGCCCGCCTTCCCGACATGTGAACGTTTAAGCTACCGGGGACGCAAGCGCGAGCTATGATGAACCTCGTCCTCGAAACCAGCAACGCGCTGCCGTTCCCGGGCACCGGGTGGGTCGTCCTCGTCGCGAGTCTGGCACTGACTGTCGGCTGGCTGCTCCACATCTACCGGTAAACCACGACCATGCGGCTGTTTTAACCCACCAACCCTCATAGAGGGGCGTATGCGAAACGTTACCGTTCTCAGCGTCTGGGGTATCCCGATCCGTATCAACATCTCTCTGGTGGTGTTCCTGCCGATACTCGCCTGGCTGCTCGGCAGCGGCGAGCAGATCGGGCTCTACGCGGGGTGGATTGAGAGTGCGTTCGGCGTCGCGGTCGACACGGAGGCCCTGCAGGCCGGGTCGACGCCCTGGCTCGTCGGCACGGCCGCGGCGGTCGGGCTGTTCGTCAGCGTCACGCTGCACGAGCTGGGCCACGCCTGGGTCGCACTCCGCTACGGCCTCGGCATCGAGTCCATCACGCTCTGGATTCTCGGCGGGCTCGCCGCGCTGTCGGAGATTCCCCGCGAGTGGAACAGGGAGTTCTGGATCGCCATCGCCGGGCCGGCGACCAGCGTCGCCACCGCTGGCCTCGCGGCCGGGCTGTTGCTCGTGACGCCGTCGTCGCTTCCCGCCGCGCAGTTCGTCTTCGGCTGGCTGGCCGTCGCGAACGTCACCCTCGCGGTGTTCAACATGCTGCCCGCGTTCCCGATGGACGGCGGGCGCATCCTCCGGGCACTGCTCGCTCGGAACCGCCCGTACGGGAGTGCGACGCGCATCGCCGCCCGCATCGGCATCGTCTTCGCGATGCTCTTTGCGGTCGTCGGTGCCCTCAACTTCGACCCCATCCTGCTGCTACTCGCGCTGTTCATCTACGGCGCGGCGACCTCGGAGTCCCGGACCGTGCTGCTCGACGAGCTGCTGGAGGGCATCACCGTCGCGGACGTCATGAGCAGGGACGTGCCGACGGTCCCCGCCGACGAGACCGTCGCGGCGTTCACCGAGCGGATGTTCCGCGAGCGCCGGACCACCTATCCGGTGACCGACGAACACGGAAGCGTCGTGGGCATCGTCACGCTGGCGGACATGCGTTCCGTCGACCCGGACGACCGGGAGACCACCACGATCGGCACTGTTGCGAAGGAGGTACCCCAGTTCGAGGTCACCGGCGACGCCTTCGAGACGCTGGCGGCGTTGAACAGTGCACGGACGAAGAACGCGCTGGTGACCCGGGACGGCTCGGTCGTCGGCGTGCTCTCCGAGGCAGACTTCGCTCACGCGCTCTCGATGCAGCGCGAGTTCGGCACCGGGCTGCCCGACGACCGGGTCGCCTGATCGGGCCTACGCCTCGGGGGCGTCGACCCGCTCGCGCAGCCAGCCCGCGGCCTCGCGAACCTCCTCCTCGTCGACCCCCGAGAGCTTCACCGACACCGTCTCGCCCGGATAGCTCCCGACCTGCACGTCGAACCGGTCGCGCAGTTCGGCGAACCGCTCGACGAGCGCCGACTCCGGCTCGTCCGCGTCGACGACCTCGACGTGACGAACCGTCCCGCTGAACTCCGGCGCGACCGACTCGAACATCCCTTTCATCTCCTCGGGCACGCCAGGGAGGACGTACACCGACTCGACGACACAGCCGGGCGCGACGCCGACCTCGTTGTGCAGGACCCGCGCCCCGGCGGGCAGATGCGTGGTGCCGGGCGCGAGGTCGCTCGCCGCGTAGCCACCCTGCTCGGTGAGCCACGCCTCCGCCTCCGCGTTCGCCTCGACCTCGCGGCCGACCGCGGCGGCGACGCCCTCCATCGTCATGTCGTCGTGTGTCGGGCCGAGCCCGCCGGTGACGACGACCGCGTCGTACGCCGCCAGCGACTCGTTGACCACCTGCGCGATGTCGCTCACGTCGTCGGGCACGGTCAGGACGCGTTCGACCTCGACGCCCCGTTCGGTGAGCCGACGGCAGAGCCACGTCGCGTTGGTGTTCGTCGTGTCGCCACTCAGGAGTTCGTCGCCGACGGTCACGACGGCTACGCGCATACCTCCTGCAAGGGTCGGCGTGGACAAAAAACGCGCGCTAGCGGGGAGTCAGCCCGGGCCGTCGCCGCTGTCGAAGCCCATCTCCTCGCGCAGCTCGGTGAGCTCGCGGATCTGGTACCAGTAGTAGCCCATTCCCACGAGCGCGGCCAGCCCGAGGATGATTGCGGTGCCGGTGAAGATGTAGTAGTCCCGCTGGAGGTAGTACTTGATCGTCATCCGGCCGGAGACGGGGTCGTCCTCGTCGGTCCACTCGAGGTGGAGCCGGTTGTCGTCGTCGACGAAGCTGTTGTCCGCCGAGGGGACGACCTGCCCGAACAGGAAGAAGGAGGTGCGGAAGCCGGAGGGCAGGACGACCTCGTGGGTGCCCTCCATGTAGTTCCAGAGTCGGAAGTGCTTGGGCTCGGCGGGGCCGGAGAACGCGAGTGTCCCGTTGACCGTGTCGCCCTCCTCCTCGGTCGGGAGCACGACGTGGGTGCGGTAGTTCGTCTTGTACACCCGGAGCTGGGAGCCGTTCAGCGTGGTTCCGTTCGGATAACGGAACCGGAGCGCCGAGATGTCGACCGGGTTGTCGTTGCTGATGCCCCGGGTCCACACCTCGAACTCCTCGTCGGTGCGGTTGTCTATGTGGTAGATCGCGTAGTACGACTCGCCGGTGACGTTGACGAACACGTCCGTCGTCCCCGGGCCCTCGACGGGCTCGACCCTGTCGTTGGTCGTGCTCCAGTCCGGTACCTCGTGCCAGTCGTACGTCGCGTTGCGGTCCAGCTGTGAGTCGGAGATGCCGTTCCCGAACAGCCCGAGACAGCCGGCGCTGGCGGCGAGCAGCAGGGCCAGACCGACTCCGAGCAGCAGTCGACGGTTCATACTATGGGACGACGCACTTCAGTTCGGCCGGGAGATACTCGCCGACGCTGGCGAGCAGACCCGGCGGGTCGGTGCCCTCGCGGCAGACGACGGACTGTTCGAGCAGGCCGAGGCGTTCGACGGTGACGATGTCCTGGGCGTGGCCGGCGCGGTTGACCGTCGCGCGGACCTCGCCGCGGGTCGCGCTGTTGACGTTCAGGCGGCCCGTGCCCCGGGTCCAGTCGTACAGTCGGTCGATCTCCTCGTCCGCCAGCCGGGACGGCTCGTCGTCGCCGCCGTAGACGAACCGCATCGGCAGGTGCTGGACGATGCCGAACCGGTCCCGGATCTGCTCGGGCGTCCCCTGCCCGAGGCCGAGCTGGTCGGCCGAGATGCGGACGTGCTGTCCGGCGTCGAGGACGAACCCTTCGTCGTCCCACCGCTGGAGGGTGCCGACGTAGGTCTCGCCCGCCTCGAGCTGGGGCAGTATCTCGCCGTACTCCTCGACGAGCACGTTCCGGGCCGCGACGGCGTCGGGCCCCTCGATGGTCACGGTCGGGAAGTCGTCGTGTCTGACGCCGATGTCGTACTCGACGTCGAGCTCTCCGACCTCGTTGTCGACCAGTGCGCGCAGTGCGTCCATCGACCGGTCTCTCGCGTCGCCCTCGACGTACAGCTTGGTTGCCAGGACGACCATTATGCGCTCGCGTCCACGTTCAGTTCGTCACGAAGCGCCGCGAGGCGCTCTTCCATCGCCGTGACCAGCATCTCGTTGTCCATCGACTCCACCGGCGAGCCACACTCGGGGCACTCGAAGCCGAAATCCATCGCCTCGCCGAACTCGAATCGGATGGAACAGACCTCACAGAGGTAGAACTCGTGGTTTCGCTCGTACTCGTTGCGGTCCTCCAGCGTGTCGAGCAGTCGGTACATCTCCTCCTCTAAGTTCTCCGGGATGTTCTCGTACTGGAACGTCCACAGGTAGGTGAGCCAGCCGGAGTCCTCGTCGCGGAGCCGTCGGTACGAGGCGAGGTCGTTCTCGTAGAGGATGAACAGGGCCCGGCGCACGTCGTTGAGCTCCAGGTCCAGTTCCTCTGCGAGTTCCTCGTCGGTGACCTCGCCGTCCGGCGGGGCGGCCGCGACCGGCATGCCCTTCGGACCGACCAGCTCGTGGAGGTACTTTTGGATGACAGGGTCTTCCAGGAGCTCCTCAAAAGCCATTGTCGTAATTCGAGGCTCTCACGCGTTTAAAAGTACCGCTCCGCCCCCGTGCGGGCGTGGGGATGACAGCCGTGTCCCGCCAGTGGGGCCCCACCGTCAGTGTCGTCGCTGCGGGTGCCTCAGCGGCCTATACTCAGGGGCCCGGGTTGAAGATCTCGGGCTCGGGGGAGCCGTTGACCTGGATGATGCCCATCATGCCCTTCCGGGCGACCCGGGTGAGCGCGTGGTCGACCAGCTTGATGGGTTCGGGGACGGGGGTATCGATTTCGGCGCAGGCGACCGTCCCGGGCGCGACCGGCGCGGTCTCGACGTAGTTCTCTGCGTCGTTCGCGAGCGCGCCGTCGCGGTAGAAGTCCGCCCAGACGTTCCCGATGGCGTGCCAGGAGCTCAGCAGGTTCGGGCCGCCGTTGGACATGAAGATGCGGACCCGGTCGCCCTTGTCCACCTCGAGTGGGCCGTAGCCGTTCTCGGTGAAGGCGTACGCCTCGCCGTTGTAGACGACGTAGGTGGGCTCCTCCTTCTTCATCGCCTCGAAGTCGAAGGCGTGGTGGCCCTCCTCGCCGGGGGCCTTGTCGGTGTAGATCTCGTGCTGCCCGAAGAAGAACTCGTGGTCCACCTCGGGCAGGCCCTCCTTCGGCTCGACGAGGATGGCCCCGAACATGCCGGAGCTGATGTGCTGGTCCAGGTTCGGGACCGCACAGTGGTAGATGTGGACGCCCGGGTACATCGCCTTGAACTCGAAGGAGTTGTCCTCCCCCGGGTTCACGTTCGACGCACTGGCCCCACCACCGGGCCCGTACACCGCGTGCAGGTCGATGTTGTGCGGCATCGAGTTGTCGTCCGGGCTGGTCAGGGTGACGTTCACGGTGTCGCCCTGTCGGACGCGGATCATCGGTCCCGGGACACGCCCGTCGAAGGTCATGAAGTCGAACGTGACCCCGGGCTCGATCTCGGCGGTCTCCTCGGTGATCCCGAGCTCGATATCGTGGTGTCGCGGCTCGCTCCAGTCCACCGGGTCGGGGATGTCCCGTGGATCCGCCGCGATGCGGTCGACCGTCGTCTCGGCCGGCCCCTGCTGGGTCGGGGTGGACGAGACAGTCGTCTCCTGGTTCCCCTCCACAGGCTGTCCCCCCGTGGAACAGCCAGCGAGGCTCGCTGCGCCACCAACACCGAGCGCCTGTACGACGCGCCGCCGCGTAGTATCAAACATCGTTTGTCACCTTACACTCGTTGCTTGCGAGGCCACCCATATCAACCGGTATCGCGGTTCTCGCCCGGGTGAAACCGGCGCGAAGGTGTTCGGACGGGGTACTTAAACGGAGGAGAGTGGTCAGTCGTCGTCCTCGGCGCGCAGCCTGTTCGGGATGGAGGAGGGCCGGTCCTCGTCGCTGATCGAGACGTCCCGCAACGAGAACCGCTTCACGAGGACGTCGTAGGCGAACAGCGCGGTCCCGAGGATGATGAGCGTGTCACCCGGCATCCGGGCCCAGAACAGCAGCTGGACCGTCTCGCTGTTGTAGAACTCCAGACTGCGCGCGTACGCGTAGCTCTCGGTGAACGCGGCGTCGAGCTGGAGGAAGCCGACGGGCAGGACGGAGACGAACACCATCACCGCCAGCCCGACGTTCCACATCCAGAAGGCCCAGCGGAGGCGCTTCTCGACCCACTCGCCGGGCGCGGTCGAGAGCCGGAGCATGTACGTCGCCATGCCCAGCGCGAGGAAGCCGAACGCGCCGAACATCGCGGCGTGGGCGTGGCCGACGGTGAGGTAGGTGCCGTGCTCGTAGTAGTTGATGAGCGGGAGGTTGATGAAGAAGCCGAGCACGCCGGCCCCGACGAAGTTCCAGAGACCGCTGGCGACGATGAACATGAACGGCAGCGTGTAGGGGAAGTCCTCCCCGGCGGTCGCGAGTGCGCGGTACTCGTTGATGGCCTCGAACAGGATGAGCACCAGCGGGATGAGCTCGAGCGTGGAGAACACCGTCCCGAGGGGCACCCAGACGTCGGGCTGACCGACCCACCAGTAGTGGTGGGAGACGCCGATGACGCCGGTGCCCATCACGAACAGCGCCTCGAAGACGACCGCCTTCTCTGCCGAGCGTTTCCGCAGCAGGCCCATCGACACCAGCGTGAGGGAGACGACGGCGACGATGAAGAACTCGAACGCGCCCTCGACCCACATGTGGACGACCCACCAGCGCCAGAACTCGGTCATCACGATGTTCGTCTGCGGGGTGTACAGCATTCCGGAGACGAACAGCAGGCCGATGGAGCCGCCCGCGTAGACTATCATGTGCGCGAGGCCGTACCGGGGCTCGCGGTCGAGCATCGGTTTGAAGCCGCGGGCCACGAGCGCGGTCCAGAGGACGAAGCCGGCAAGCAGGCCGAACTGCCAGAGCCGACCGACCTCGAGGTACTCCAGGCCCTCGTTGCCGAGGATCCACCAGAGCCCGCCGTCGATGTAGCCCTGCGCGCCGAGCCAGACGCCACCGAGGCCGCCGACCGCGGCGACGACGAGCGCGCCGAGCAGCACGTGGATGTACGTCTTCTGGCGGTCGGGCTCGTGCCCGGTCAGCAGTGCCGGGAGGAACAGCCCGGCCCCGAGCCAGAGCGTGGCGATCCAGAGGATGGCGAGGTCGAGGTGGAACGTCTTCGCCATGGAGAACGGGAACAGCGCGAGGATGTCCACCCCGAGCAGCTCCCCGAGTCCGAAGAAGCCGTCGCGCTCGACGTAGTAGTGCGCGAGCAGGCCGCCGAGCAACGTCTGTACGAGGAACAGCCCGGCCGCGACCGGGATGAACCGTGACGCTGCGCGCTGGCTCGGGTACAGGTCGACCTCGGACGGGTCGGGTATCTCGACCGCGCCGACCTTCGGCTCCGGGAGCTCGACGGACTTGTAGAGCCAGACGCCGACGCCGGCCCCGCCGACGAGGAGCACGAGGCTGATGCTGCTCCAGATCATCGCCCCACCGGTCGGAACGTTGCCGGCACCGGGAGCGTACGGCCACTCGTTGGTGAACGAGGCGTCACCGCCCGGGCGGTCGGTGTGTGATATCCACGCCGTCCAGAGCGCGAAGTCCGCGAAGCGACGGGCCTCCTCGGCGGAGTCGATCGTGTCCGCGGGGACGCCGCGCTCGCGTGCGCCCTCGTGGTACCGCTCGACGTACTCCTCGCGCACCTGCTGGTGGGCGTACAGCTCGGCGCTGGAGTACTGGACGCGGGCCTCGACGGTCCCGTCGGCCAGGTCCGACTTGACGAGACTGTCGACCGCTGCCTGGTCCTCGGCGGGGAGCGCGTCGTACGCCCGCCCGTACCGCTCGTCGGCGTAGTACTCGCGCATGAGCTGCGTCTTCAACTGGAGCGCGTCGGCGGTGTAGTCGACGCCGTAGTACGCGCCGTTGCCGAGGATCGAGCCGTGGTTCATCAGGCCGTTCTGCTGCATCACCGTCTTCCCCTCGCGCACCTGCGCGTCGGTCGCGACCGTCCCGCCGTCGGGTCCGGTGACCTCCTTCGGGATGGGCGGGGTGTGCTCGTAGGAGTAGAGCGCACCGGCCCCCATCACCAGGAGGTTGAACACGAACACGATCGCGAGCAGTTTCGCGAGGGTGCCTCGGTTCACTTCCATACAGGTGGGAGTGGAGCCGTCTCCAACTTGTAACGGTAATCTCGTTCCATCGCCGCGGGAGGCCGCCCGAACACGTTCGTCGCCGTGACGCGGGGGGTACGACCCCGTTCACGTCGGGCGACTGTCGTGCCGTTGTGCGGGCGAACGTGTTCGGAGGCCTTCCTGCCCCCCTGGAATCTGAGCGACGTCTATACCGGTGAGTACGCAACCTCCGCCTGTGATGTCACGCGATACGAGACTCGACCGGCGGACGTTCGTGAAAACGACCGCGGCCGCGACCGCCCTGTCGGCCGTCGCCGGCTGCCTCGGCGGGAGCGATGGCTCGACCGACGACGGCGGCGACGGAAATGGCGGCGACGATGGCGGTGGCGACGACGATTCCAGCGGCGGTGACGGTGGGACCGACTTCGGCAGCTGGTTCGACAACGTCGGCAACTTCGACGGGGTCGCCGACCACACCGGCGAGTCAGAGGTGACGGTGACCGTCGGCGCGCAGGGGAACGGCGGCGCGTTCGCGTTCGCCCCGCCGGCCATTCGCGTCGACAGCGGGACGACGGTCGTCTGGGAGTGGACCGGCGACGGCGGCACCCACAACGTCGTCGCCGAGGACGGCAGCTTCGAGAGCGACCTCGTCGGGAGCCCGGGGCACACGTTCGAACACGCCTTCGACTCGGCGGGGACGTTCAAGTACGCCTGCTCGCCGCACAAGCGGACGGGAATGAAGGGCGCAGTCGTCGTCGAGTAACGGACGATACCGGCCAACGGCTTCCCGCGCTACGTTCCGCCGCTGGTCTCCATCCGGAGTTCGGTCCAGAGGTCCTCGAGCCGCTCGTCCGCCGTCGTCGACCGCTGCTCCACGACGGCGTCGAGCGACCCGCCGTCAGCGGCCTCAACCCGGACCGCGTCGAAGGCGCGGCGGTACCGCGTCGTCGGCTGGCCGCGGCGGAGCGCGTCCGTCCGCTCGGTCACCAGCCCGGCATCGGCCAGCCGGTCGAGCTTCCGGTAGGTCGTCGAGAGCGGAACCCCGGCTCCGTCGGCAACCTCGCCGGCCGTCGCCGGCTCGTCGAGGAACTCGACGATCGCTCGGCAGTCGTCGTCCGCGAGCGCGCCGACGACGTCGCGGGGGTCTGGCTGTCCGTGGCTGTCGCTATCGACAGCGAGACTGTCCTTGCTCATGGTCTATCAGTGCTCGAGTAGTACGTCCTCGTTCGCGTCCTCGACGAATCGCTTGACGACGGCTTCCTCCGCCCTGTGCAGCGTCTCCGAGGCAGTCGACTTCGCCATCCCCCGCTCGTCGGCGAGTTCGGTGAGCGAGCAGTCACGCGGGGTGTCGTAGTACCCGCGGTCGACCGCCGCGAGCAGTAGCCGGAGCTGGCTGTCGGTGAGCAGGCGCTCTGGCTCGACCCGCTGGCTCACCTGGTTGACGGTGTAGGGAATGCCGAACGTGTCGAGCTGCTCGGCGAGCGCGGAGAGACGGTGCTGTGGTGCGGTTATCTCCCACTCCGCTCTCCCGTTCTCCAGGGTGAACGGCAGCTCCAGCGGGACGCCGGACCCCTGCACCGGGAGCAAGAGGAACGGTGTCGTGGTCTCGAACTGGACCAGCGCCTTCCCGTCGTCGGTCTGGAGTATCTCGAGTTCGGTGACCGTCTCGTCGGCGTCGATGGCCGTAATAACTGGTGGGAGGTCGGTCGCGATGACCTCCGCCAGCCCGACCCCAGCGTCGTCGTCGGTGAGGGCCGCGAGGATCCGGAAGCGGGCCTCGGGGTGGTCCCGCGAAATGTCGCCGATCCAGACCCCCTCCGGCACGGTGAGGGTGAGTTCTGCGCGTGGCATTGTTCTTATCTCGACGTAGTAGGGATGCGCCCCAATCAGTGTTCCCGAACATGTTCGTACACCCCCGAACGCGTTCGGGAGAACGCCCACCCATCGGGGGCGCGAACGCCCAGTATGCACACCGAACAGGCTACCCAGGTACTCGACGTCCGAGACGCCGACGGCAAACCGTTCGACCACATCGACGACGCGCTCGACGCGCTGTCGGCCAGCGAGCGACTGCTTCTCGTGAACGCCTTCGAGCCGGTCCCGCTGTACGACGTCCTCGAACGCCGCGGCTTCGAGTACGAGACGGAACAGGTCGCAGCCGACGAGTGGCACGTCGCCATCGAGTCTGTCTGACGGTCGGTCGCTTCCGAGTGATTCTCCGGCGACGTTCCCCCGAACCGAGAACCATAACAATTCTTTATGATGAACTCCGCGTAGTTGAGACTTGAGGAGAACAACGATGCCAATCGAAGACCTCGCCAGAAGCGACGTCGTGACCGCCACACCGGGTACACCGGTCGAAACTCTCGCGGCGACGATGGACGAGGAATCGGTCGGGAGCATCGTCGTCACGCGAGACGATACACCCGTCGGCCTCGTCACCGACCGTGACCTGACCGTACGGGTCCTCGCCGCGGCGCACGACCCGACCGAGCTGACTGCGACGGACGTGATGTCCGAGGAACTCTGTACAGTCCAACGCGGGGTCGGGTTCTACGAGGCGGCCACCACGATGGCCGAAAACGGGGTCCGACGGCTCCCGGTCTGTGAAGGGGAGTCCCTGGAGGGGATCATCACCGCCGACGACCTGACCGAGCTCCTCGCCGACGAGCAACAGCACCTCGCCGACCTCGTCCGTGCTCAGCGGCCGGAGTACTGACTGCCGGTCGCAGTCCCCGGTCCTCAGACCGCCCAGCTCTCCTGGGTGTAGGCCATCTCCCAGAAGGCGTGCTCGAGTCGGGCACTCGTGAGGAACGCCTCGCGCATCGCGTCGTGCTCACCGGGGTAGCGCTCGCCACAGCGGTCGACGAACTCGCGCATCCAGCCGACCGCCTCGGCGAACTCGTCGCTGGTGTACTTCTCGACGAACGGGGTGTAGCGGTGCTCCCCGTCCATCCGGTCGGCCATGTGGCGGGCGACGTCGAGGTAGCCCTGCCCACAGGGGTAGATGGCCGCGGCTATCTCGGCAATGGAGCCCTCGTGTGCCGTCCTGACGAGGTAGTTCGTGTACGCGACGCAGGTCGGGGCCTTCCGGACTGCTTCGAGGTCGCCGGGGGTGAGGTCGTACTCCTGGGCGAACTCGCGGTGGAGGTCCATCTCGTAGTCGAGTACCGTGTGTGCGACACCCAGCAGGTGCGCCATCGTCGCCTCGTCGCGAGCCTTCGTCCCTGCGATGGCGAAGGTCCGCGCGTAATCGAGGAGGTACCGGTAGTCCTGCTCGACCCAGTGGCGGAACGCCGCCTCGTCGAGCGTCCCGTCTGCGAGTTCGGTCACGAACGGATGCTCGTGCTGCGCGGCCCAGATGTGGTCGCCCGCCTCGAGCAGCTCGTCGCTGAATGCCATGACACTGTAAGCGGACAAGAGGAATATATAAGTTATGAATACAACTGAGTTGTTGACGCTGTAACCGTCGTTTTACCTTGGCGGAGGCTTTTCGTCCGGCCCGTTCAACGACGACCCATGCAGCGTCGAGACGTCCTGAAGCTCCTCCCGACGACCGCACTCGGCGGCCTCCTCGCTGGCTGTACCGACTCGTTTTCCTCAGACGACGCGACGGAGACACCCGGCCGGACAGCCGCGCCGACCGCGACGGACGGACCAGCTGATACAGACGCCACACCCGATGCGACGAGCCTCACGGTCCAGTCCGTCAGCACCGGCCAGTACGTCCTCCGGCTGAACGACCTCGGCACCGGGGCCGGTATCCAGCCGACGGCCGTCTCGGAGTTCGACGATCCCGAGCGGACCGTCGTCGAACGGGCCATCGACGGCGGCTACGAGACCGACGAACGGCCCACCTGGCTCCAGCAGCTCGTCGCGAACACCCGGTACGTCAGCCGCGACGGTGGCTACTACGAGCTCGAACACACCCTGCCGACAGCCGGAGATCACGGCCGAGCGAGTCGACAGGAGTCAGGTCGACTCCGTCGCCAGCTACGAGGAGTACGAGGCCGCAGTCACCCACGACGGCGTCGTCTTCTCGGGCCTCGTTCGCGTCGCGCGCCGCGAGGGGTTCGAGACGGCGTACATCTGGCCGAGCCTCGACTCGTTCCTCGACGAGTACGACGCCGTCGACTACCGCGGCGAGACCGTCCGACTCACCCTCGCGACGGGCGACGCAGCACCACCGTACACCGTCACTGTGAGGTCGGTCTCGCCCGCCGAACTCGCCGACGGGTCCGTGTGGCACGCCGAAGACGCCCCGGCCGACGTCCGCGAGGTGCTTCAAGCGGCGGGCGAGGGCTCGGGCCTCTACTCGCTCGACGACCCGCCCGAGGGACTGCTCGCCGGGCTCGACGAACACGACTACGTCTACCTCGACGGGCGCTTCTACACGACGTACATCGAGACCCGAGAGCCGCTGCCCGTCACCCTGAACGCGACCGCCAGCGATGGGGAGGGCGGGCCGAGGCTCCGACTCTCCCTTCGGAACGATGCGGACGCGGCCGTCTCGGTCACGAGTGGCGCGCCCGCGCCGTTCGGCGTGCTCTCCCTCAGCGCCGCGGACGGGGACCGACGGTCGCTCCTCTGGACGGACGCCTACGAGGAGAGCGGCCACCTCCACACCGAGGGGCGGTCCGTCACGGCCGTCAACAGCATCGGGCTGGCGACGGAGGTCGAAGCTGGCGGCGCTGTCTCCCGAACCTTCCAGGTCTCACCGGACATCGAGTCCGGCGAGTACGTGCTCGACGACAACGTCGGGGTCAGGGGTCCGAACGAGGGGGAGGGCGGGACGCTGGACTACACCGTCCGCGTGCGCGTGGAGTGACCGCGGCTGGAGAGCCGTCCCCGCGCGAACGTGTTCGGGCCAAGGCCCACGCCCGCACCGGCGCTACCGCCACCTGATGCCCGAGAACCAGATCGACGTCCGCGACCTGCCACCACAGCAGCGACACCCCAAGATACACGACGCCTTCGACGACCTCGAACCGGGCGAGGCACTGACGCTCGTCAACGACCACGACCCGAAGCCGTTGTTCTACGAGTTCCAGGCCGAGGTCGAGTCGTTCGACGCCGACGCCTACACCGTCGACCGCGTCGCCGACGACGAGTTCATCGCGACCCTCCCGAAGAAGTAGCGACCAGGCAGTCGGACTGCCGGTTCACTCCTCCCAGACGGCGGTGACGACACCGTCGTCGGTCTCCGCGGTGTCGTACTCGAAGCCCCGTTCGGTCAGCCGTGGGTAGAGATGCTGCGGTGCGCGGTCGTTCACCTGTACGAGCACTGCGCCGTTCGCGTCGGCGGTCCACTCGAGCGTCCGCTGGAGCGGCTCCGGCGGCGGGAGCTCGCGCGCGTCGAGCAGTTCACACGGTCTATCCGCCGGTGCGGCCGTCGCCGCACGGAGTCTCTCGGCGTCCATACCCGGGAGTTCGGCCGGGCCACACTGGGACATGTCCCCGAACACGTTCGGGGACAGGGGGTCTGCGAACATGTTCGGGGGACCTGTTTCGGCAGTCCCGGCCCTACCTTTTGGTATGGCAAGCATCTCGCACGACGATACGGAACCTGCGGACGGCCAAGTACACGACGGCTCCTGGTCAGTCAACCTGGAGAAGCCCGAGTACGCCGACAGCCCGGAATCGGTCGTCGACGACGCCCTGACCGCCGTCGGGCAGACTCGCCCGGGATTCCACGTCAATCTCGTCACTCACGGCGACTGCGGCCACCCGGAGTCCTACCTGTTCGACGCCCTCGCGGAGGCGGTCGGCGACGCCGCCAGCTGGGAGTACGTCGAGCAGTGCGGCTGCGGGGGCCACGTCACCCGAGTCCACCTGGAGGACGACTGGACGCCCTCTGACGACCGCTGACCATGCACGTCGACACGGACGAACGGCCCTTCGTGCTCGTCTGGGAGCTGACCCAGGCGTGCGAGCTGGCCTGTGAGCACTGCCGCGCCGACGCACAGCCCCGTCGGCATCCGGACGAGCTGACGACGGCCGAGGGGAGACGGCTCCTCGACGAAGCCCGCGAGTTCGCCGACGGACAGATCGTCGTGCTCTCAGGCGGTGACCCCCTCGCCCGCGACGATGCGGTCGACCTCGTCGACTACGGGACCGAGCGGGGTCTCCGGATGACGATGACTCCCAGTGGCACCAGCTCGCTCACCCACGACCGACTCCACGACCTCGCGGACGCCGGGCTCCGACGGCTCGCACTGAGCATCGACGGCGGTTCGGCCGATGCTCACGACGCGTTCCGTGGCGAGTCGGGAAGCTTCGAGTCGACGGTCCGCGCGGCGCGGCAGGCCCGCGAGGCCGGCCTTCCGCTTCAGGTGAACACCACGGTCTGTGCCGACACCGTGGAGGAGCTCCCGGCCGTCCGTGACCTGGTCGACGAACTCGGAGCCGTCCTCTGGTCGGTGTTCTTCCTCGTCCCCGTCGGGCGTGGCCAGCTCCTCGACCCCGTCTCTCCCGAGCGGGCGGACCGCGTGATGGGCTGGCTCCACGACGTGCGCGAGGAGGCCGACTT
Source organism: Haloarchaeobius sp. FL176 (assembly GCF_024609245.1). Classification (GTDB taxonomy): domain Archaea; phylum Halobacteriota; class Halobacteria; order Halobacteriales; family Natrialbaceae; genus Haloarchaeobius. The sequence continues at coordinate 7,610 of NZ_JANJYH010000013.1, read as the reverse complement.
CGGCGTCAAGACCACCGAGGCACCCCAGTACCGCCGGGTCGGACTCCAGCGGCAACAGGGCGACGGCACTGGTGGCCGCTCGGGTGGTGGCAGCGACCGCTCGCCGCCCGGCGGTGGCGGCCCACCCGCCGGTATCGGCCGCCGGACCGGCATCACTGCCGGCGACGGCTTCGCGTTCGTCAGTCACGTCGGCGAGGTGTATCCCTCCGGGTTCCTGTCCGAGCCGGCGGGCAACGTCCGTGACGAGCGCATCGTCGACATCTACCGGAACGCGCCGCTCTTCGAACGACTCCGGAACGCCGACGCGCTCCGCGGGAAGTGTAGCGCGTGCGAGTTCCGGGCCGTCTGTGGCGGCAGTCGCTCCCGAGCGTACGCCCACACGGGCGACCCCCTGGAGAGCGACCCACTCTGTCCGTACGTGCCCGACGAATACGACGGACCGATGCCGGAGCCGACTCGCGGATGACGACGACACGGCCCAGAATGGACCACGAGGACGCTCCGGAGAACCCGACAGATGCCGAACAGCGCGCCAGACACGTCCAGCGCGAAGCTGTCGAGAAGGCGTGCTCGCAGCTGGCCGCCAACGGTGACCTGACCGTGGAACGACAGCAGGCGGTGGCGCGGCTGGCGGCACGCCTCCGGCGGCGACTGGTCGACTGTCCTGTCGCGGTCGCGCGCGGACGGACGTGTGGTGAGACCGACGAAGACCTCGACCCGACGGTGGTGACGGTCCTGTTCTCCGAGTAAACGTGTCGCTCGTCGTCGATCCGCCGACTGGCCGGGCCACGTCCACGGACGCCCAGCGTCAAACGCGGTCGCTGTTCGGACATGCCACTGGCCTGTGAGACCCATCCTCGCTCTTTCGGCGATTCGCCGGAGCGAGGTGACCGGGCGAACATAATCGGGGACAGTGGCTGGAGGCGGGAGACCAAAGGGACAGCTATGCAGAGTTTCACATCGCCGTTCGGTGGGGGCGACGCATCCTTCGACGACGCCGGGACGTTCGTCCCCGAACACCTCCCCGAGCCGGGACCGTTCCTGACCGACCATGACCTGCTGACGGGGAGCGAGCACTGTGCCGTCCACGGGACGGCCGCGACGCTGTTCGAGGAGCGTGGCGTCTACGACGCGACGTTCGGCTACAACCTCGCGCGGCTGAACCGCGACCAGCGGCACCCCGATGCCGGCTACCGCTACGCGGTCGAATCGGGAGCCAGTCGGCGGGTTCTCCGGGCGGAGTTCACGCCCACGACGCCGTTCTGCCCGCAGAGCAACTCGCTCGTCGTCGCCTCGTTCCGCGCGTGGAACGGGCTGGCAGACCAGCACACGTTCGACCTCGTGCGGGTCCGGGTGGCGCCGATGCACAACGAGAGCGGCGTCATCAACGACGCGGTGGTCGAACTGGAGGCATCGTTCGAGGAGACCGGAGCGATTCCGGAGCCGTCGACGGTCGGCGGGGGGCCGTCACCGGACCGCGGCGCCGACCGGTCGTCTGACACTCCGTTCTGAGGCGAACAGGCATCACTCTCGCTGCCGACGGCGACGTGGTGCACACCCGCTGCCCGCCGTCGGACCGATCTCAGGTCACGCCGAGCCTGGCTGCGGGATGAGATAAAAACCGTGGGCCGCCCCGGTCAGACGAACGTGACGAGGACGGTGCTTGCCTCTCGCGCGTGCGGAGAGATGTCCACGTCGCCGTCGAACCGGGCGAGGTCGCCGGCTCCGAGCTCGAGTACCTCGTCGCCCAGTGAGAGGTCGACCGCGCCGTCGATGACGTGGAAGAGCACGACCTCGTCGGGGTGCCGATGTGCGGGGAGCCGCTGATCGGCCTCGAGCGCGAGACGGACGACCTTCGGCTCTGTCTGGAAGACGGTCGCGTGTGGGGCGTCGGTCAGTTCGGGGATGGAGACGACGTCGGTCATGCGCCTCGACGTTCTTGCCCCGGACCAATCCCGCTTCGCCCGTACATGTTCGCCCAGCTCAGTCGCCCGGAGTGGTGCCGACGAGCGTCGGGACGACGCCGTCGCCGTGGACACGGACGACCTGAAGCAGGTTCGCGCTGCAGAGCAGGACACCCAGAAGGAACAGGCCGCTCCCTGCGAGGTCGAGCCACGCGGGGGCTAGCGGCCAGTCCGCGGCGACGAGGCAGGCGGCCCCGGCGGCAGTCGCGACGAGGTCGACCGTCGCAATCCGGTCCTCGTACAGGTCGTCGATCATCGGGACCGGCTCGTAGCCGAGCCGGTCGGCGTAGCGGTGGACCCAGACGACGAACGGGACGACGTGGTACAGCGTCCCGAGTACGACGAAGCCGACGACGAACAGTGCGAGGGACTCGAGGCTCGCGCCGAACCGTGCGTCGAAGGCGAGCGGGCTCCGGAGCCACCGCGGAAGCGTCGCGACGGCCCAGCCGGCCATCCCGACCGCGGCGACGGCGTACCGGGAGAGCATCGGTGTGCGGGGCACGCGTGCGGCGTGGAGTCGCCGGGCGAGGACGACGCCGACCGTGGCGACGCTGGCGACGACGAGCAGACCGCCGGCCCGGGCTACCGAGGTGTTCGCGGTGAGCCGCCCGGCCGCAAGTGCGAGGACACCGACCGGAAAGACCACCGTCTCGAAGGTGGCGAGCGCGCGGTCGAGGCGGTCCAGCTCGGTCTGCGTGAACATCGTCGTGAGCTGATATAGCGCGCCGAACACCGTGGTCAGCACCGCGCCGAAGACTGCGAGCGTGGCGTGGGCCCCGACCATCTGGGCCCTGGGGACCGTCTCGACCCCGAGCAGCGCCCGGGTAAAATCGAGTGCCAGGACGATACCGAGGACGGTGACGAGCACGAAGTACCCGATCGCGAGCAGGAAGTGTCGCTCGGTCACGTCGAGCGGACGGGCCGCAAGCAGGGTCCGACCGACGTTGTAAGCGAACGTCCAGAAGCCGAGCGCCAGTACGGCACCGGCGACCGGGAGGAGTGCGAGGCGGCCGGCGAGCATCGCGGCGACCAGCCCTGTGACGCCGAGTGCGAGCAGCCAGAGCTGGACGACCGCGAGCCGTCTGGAGTGCAGGGCGACCCCCGACCAGACCGGGACGAACTGCGTCATTGCCCCGGCAATGGTGAGACAGACCCAGCCGACGAGCAGCAGGTGGACGTGCGCGAGGGGGGCGAGACCGGGAGCTGGGTCCGCGACGCCCATCGCGTCGACCGCGATGGCGACCCGCAGGACCGCCGCGACGACGAGGAAGCCGAACCCGACGACGAAGTGCCGGAGCGGAACCGCCATCGGTGGCTGACTGTCCGTGTCGATATCCCCCGGAATCGTGCTCATGTCGGTCGCTACGCCGTCGCGCTCCGTGGGTCGTTTCACGAACGTGTTCGGTGAGCAGGCATCGAGGAGAAGGAAGATCGAGCCAGCGGTGGCTCACCCATGGCGGACAGTTCGACCGTGGGCCCGTCCGATGGAGTACTTTCGGCCGAAGACGTTTACGACGGCCGGGAAGGTTCTCAGTCGGACGCGTCGTCGGGCGACGCCGTCGAGTCATCGTCCGTGGTCGAGTCATCGTCCGTGGGGACGACGCGCTTGCCGGTCTCCATCGGGACGACGCGCCGGTCGGCATCGCTCCAGTCGCTGTCGAGTTCGCGTCCCTCGAACAGTCTATCGAGGAACACTGCGAGGCCGGCGACCTCGGAGTGCGGCTGGTTCGTCACCCCGACGTTGTAGTCCGCGTGCTCGTACACGTCGAAGGGGACCTTCTCCGAACCGACGACGACCAGCAGCGGCGCGTCGCTGCGAGCCTCGCGGATCTCACCTTCGACGTCCTGGACGCGCTCGCCGTACATCGTCAGGTGCACCACGACGCCGTCCCAGTGCCGGACGGTGGCGGCCGGCGAGTCGGTGAGTTCGACCTCGAACGGACCGCCGAACCGGCCGGTGATGTCCGCGACCGTCTGCTGGGACTGGCTAGCGTTGTCGGGGTAGACGACGCGGTCCGCGCCGAGCGCACGGGCGGTGAGGCCGACGTGGGTCGTCATCCGGTCGTCCCGGCCCGGCCGGTGGGCCAGGCGGAGGACGGCCACTTCGGGTTCTCCCTGCATACAGCCGGCTACGCCGGTCGCTCGTTAGGGGGTTTCGCTTTCCGCAGGTCAGGGAGAGTCCAGTCGGCTTACACTCCGAAGAGGGCCCCGGTGAAGAGTCTGCGGGCGATGACGTGCGAACCAGAAAGGTCCCGCGGTGACTGTCCACTCGGAGCAGTACCGTCTGCCGGGCTGGCCGAACGGGAAGTCCACTACTCCCGGGACCACGGCGGCGACGGAGAGGGCGTCGCAGGCACGGTCACGCTTTTCTCGCCGCCGGCCCAACGACGCGCATGACCAGACCTGCGGCCATCACGGGCGTCGAAGGCGTCGACCTCACCGGTCGAACGGTCCTCGTGACCGGCGCGACCAGCGGCGTCGGCCGGGAGACGGCGCTCGCGCTCGCCCGCCTGGGCGCGAGAGTGTTCGTCCACGGACGGGACCGCGAGGCGGGGCGTGCGGTCGCGACGGCCCTCGACGACCTCGGGGCGGACTCGGTGTTCTTCGGGGCCGACTTCGCGAACCCCGAGTCACCCGTCGATCTCGCTGCCGCCGTCGGTGACCACACCGACCGCCTCGACGTGCTCGTGAACAACGCCGGCGCGTACGTCGACGAGCCAACGCTCAGCGACGGCGTCGAACTGACGTTCCGGGTGAACCACCTCGCGCCGTTCGCGCTGACCCGTGCGCTCTCGGAGTCGGGCACGTTCGCCGAGGACGCGCGTGTGGTCACGGTCGCCAGCGCCGTCCACTCCCGGGCCGACACGAGCGACCTCACCCGCGAGGCAGTCACGTCCGTCGACGACTACGACGGGCTGCAGGCGTACGCCCGGTCGAAGCTGGCGAACGTCCTGTTCACTCGCGAACTCGCACGCCGAGAGCCCGACCTGCTCGCGAACAGCTGTCATCCGGGCCTCGTCCCCGGCAGTGGCCTCTGGCGCGACGCCTCGCTGCGGGTTCGGGCCGCCGTCGGCCTGCTCTCCGTCCTTCCACGGCCCGTCCTCGAACGCGTCGCCGACAGCTCGCGCTCGGCCGCAGCGACCAGCGTCTTCCTCGCGGCCGGCGAGTACGAGGCCTCGGGCGCGTACTTCAGCGACTGCGAGCCGACGACACCCTCGTCTGCGGCACGGGACGACGAGCTGGCACGGGCGCTCTGGGAGCTCAGCGAGACCCTTCTCAAGTAACCCCCCGTGCACGCGGGCGCCTGCCGGAGACCAGAACACACTTCCCCAATCCTCGCACACCCGAGGACATGGACCTCACCGACAGGCACGTCGTCATCACGGGCGCGGCCGGACTGGTCGGCTCGCATCTCGCCGCCGAGCTCTGTGACGACAACCACGTCGTCGCCGTCGACGACCTCTCGAAGGGCTCGCGCGAACGTGTCCCCCAGGCTGTCGAGTTCCGACAGCGCGACGTGACCGACCCCGACGACGTCGCCGACGTCATCACCGAAGACGTGGATATCGTCTTCCACTTCGCGGCGTACACGGACACGAACTACGACGACGACCGCCGGCTGTTCGAGGAGAACACCGAGATGACCTACAACGTCCTCGAACGGATGGACGAGGTCGGTGTCGACAAGCTGGCCTTCACCTCCTCCTCCACCGTCTACGGCGAAGCCCCGATGCCGACGCCGGAGGACTACGCGCCGCTCGAACCCATCAGCATCTACGGCTCCTCGAAGCTCGCCGACGAGGGCCTGCTGTCGACGTACGCGCACTCCTACGGCATGCAGATCTGGTGCTACCGGTTCGCCAACATCGTCGGGCCGAACCAGCGCGGCAACGTCGTCCCCGACTTCATCGAGAAACTGCTCGACGACCCCGAGACGCTGACCATCCTCGGCGACGGTCGTCAGGAGAAGTCCTACCTCCACGTCGAGGACTGCGTCGACGCGATGTGCCACGTCGTCGAGCACGCCGACGCCGAGTTCAACATCTACAACCTCGGGACGCGAACCACGACCTCCGTCACGGCCATCGCGGACATCGTGGCCGACGAGATGGGGCTCGACCCCGACTACGAGTTCACCGGCGGCGACCGCGGCTGGACCGGCGACGTGCCGAAGATGCGCCTCTCCATCGAGAAGCTCTCCGCGCTCGGCTGGGAGCCGCCCCGCTCCAGCGACGACTGCGTCCGCGAGGCGACCCGCCAGCTCGTCGGCGAACTGCGCGCCGAGCAGGCGGACTGACTACTGGTTGTCTCTCCTCGACGGCTGATGCTCCGGGCATGCCCGGCGAACCGTTTCTCCGCGCCGACCGCGTCGAACTCAGAACGCTCGAAGACAGCGAGCACCTCCAGTGGACCCGCAACGCCCCCGAGTTCCGCGTCCGTTCCGGTGGGCCACCCGAACCGTTCGACGGGCACGACACCGAGGGGTTACTCGATCTCTTCCGCCGGGACCACACCCACGGCCTGACGGTCTGCCTCGACGGTGAGTACGTCAGCACGGTCACGCTGAAGAAGTCTAGCGGCCCGCCGTCCTGGCGGACGAGGCCGTCCATATCCCCTCTGAGCAGCAGGGCAACGGCTACGCGACCGAAGCCTGCAGGTTGCTGTACGACGACAGGCAGGCCAGACAGTCGGAGTACGGCCCCGAACCCCAGCAGTCGAGCAAGTCGATTCACGGGCGTCTCGACGCCGAGCGCCCGGCATCGGCGGTTCGCGAGAGCGGCCACGAGATTATCCGATGCGGGTGGTTAGCCGGAACGGAGTATGTAGCCGTATATATCCAACGAAGTCGCCGCCTGCAGGCGATGATAACCCGTAGCAGGCGGCGGTCGATTCGTAGGCCTTTTATATTTACCCTCCACTCGTTACTAATGCGAAGGACGCACCGGGCGCACCCCGGTGGCGTCAGGGCCACACCGGAGCCGGTGTGGCCTCGAACCATGAGGATTCCACCCCTGCGGTCCGCCGTACACGATGGAATCTGATACGAGCCTTGGTGGTTCGGCGACATCCGGTCGGACGTCGTCGACCACACATACCACGACAGCAATTTCCGCCACCCCCGTGCTCTGCACGGGACATTCCGGTTGATCCTGCCGGAGGTCATTGCTATTGGGATTCGATTTAGCCATGCTAGTCGCACGGGTTCAGACCCGTGGCAGATAGCTCAGTAACACGTGGCCAAACTACCCTATGGAGGACCATAACCTCGGGAAACTGAGGCTAATAGTCCATACGACTCTCTCCCTGGAAATGGGTTGAGTCAGAAACGCTACGGCGCCATAGGATGTGGCTGCGGCCGATTAGGTAGACGGTGGGGTAACGGCCCACCGTGCCAATAATCGGTATAGGTTGTGAGAGCAAGAGCCTAGAGACGGAATCTGAGACAAGATTCCGGGCCCTACGGGGCGCAGCAGGCGCGAAAACTTTACACTGCACGACAGTGCGATAAGGGAATCCCGAGTGCGAGGGCATAGAGCCCTCGCTTTTCTGAACCCTAGGGTGGTTCAGGAACAAGAGCTGGGCAAGACCGGTGCCAGCCGCCGCGGTAACACCGGCAGCTCGAGTGATGACCGATATTATTGGGCC
>NZ_JANJYH010000012.1 GCF_024609245.1 Haloarchaeobius sp. FL176 | reverse complement strand
TCACCACCGCCGCTGCTCGACCGGCTGATCGAAGACGCTCAAAAGATCCACAAGCGACGACCAATCTTACAAGAGACGCTCGCTACCGCTACACAACCGAGGTGTGAGGCTTAACTAAAGACGGATGAATTGGGGTCATATCCTTCTCGGGTATCGTATTCCGTAGGGTCAATAACCTTGAACTGGAGTCTCTCTTCTTCGAAGAGGGGGTATACGGCAGCGTTACGTCTTCGGTTGAAATACCAGCGGTTCGTTATAGGTAGTCTCCCGCCACAGGAGGGACACTCAATACTATACGCCCGGTAATAGTGGCTTGGCGCAACCCCGTTCCTTTCGGGGAAAAATTGGCTGAGTTCCTTCTCAACATGGCTCTCAATCTCCGACATCCACTTCTCCAGTTCAGATTGAATTGACCCGACAGAGACCGCGTAGTCAAGGATAACCTTGTTGAGCAACCACGCGACCGGATTTAGCTCATTAGAAATCGTCGGGAGACGGTATCGAAGAGCTTCTAACGGAATCGTCCCTCCGCCCGCTGTCGGGTCAAGAACTACTGGTAAGTCTCCATCCCAGTGTTCTCTTAGTTGCTCATGCAGGTTCTCAAATTCAGACTCAGACGGGACTCGGCGGTGTGGGTATTCGTAACCAAAGTGCTCTTCAATAGTTCCTGAACGATTGTCTTTGGTTGAGTATTTTCGGAGAACGTAATCGGAGAGATTCCCATCTATATTTTCCTTCGGTCCTACACACAGATATTTGAGGAGTTCTTCATCGGAAACATCCTGTGGGAGAATTGATGCCAAAATCGCTAGCCGTGTCGCTGCGGTAGGTCGCCGAGCAAACCATTTGAAGATATTCCGGTGAGGAGACATAGTCTCCGGATTAGCCTCTTTCAGGCACTCTATTCCCACGGTTTTTGTCGGGAGAACTGATTCGGCTTTGACGGGTTTGAACTTGCGGTCCTCTACTGAATCGGTGTTGTCAGTCATGAGTTGTTAGAGATGGTCGGCAAGCAGTACTCGCAGCGCTTTCACTCCGTTCGGACTGGATGGAGACCGGCACTTCGCGTGCCAGTAGTAGCACTCCTCCAGACTCATCCGTGCGATGCTGTCCGCGACAGTAGTCAGCTTCTCATACTTCTGGAGCCGCTTCATCGCGAGGAACGCGATGGTCAGTCGAATCCCGCTACTTTCGGAGAGTACGGCCGAGCCCTCTCCGCGCATCACGAAATCGGTGTCAATCCCACTGTCGTTCAGCACGTCACGCACCAACCGGTGAACGGCCTGCTGACGGCTGTCGGAGAGGGTCGTGATTTTCAGGGCACACCAATCGTTCCACTGCCAGTCGTTGGGAGTGCGGGCAGAAGGTGCCCCGACGTTGGAGAGGTCGAGGACGCCGGTCGAATCTTCCTGTGCGTCCGGAATCGCGTCCGTGATGCCGGTCCTCGTGAGCGTCCGGTTGCTGTTCGCTCGACTGAACCGCTTCTGGCGTCCATCTGCGAGGTCTTCGGGAATCAGTTCATATAGCGTGAGACCCGCGTCGTCGCCTAGCCGACGCGTCAAGGCGAACGTCGGCCGGCCGCCGTACATGCTACTACCGTAGGCGAACGACTCCGCCTCAATGCTCATGCACTCACCTCTTCACTCTGCTCCGATGCCTCTTTCACAACTCCTGAGACGACCAGTTCCACGTTGTTAATCCCACCGAGGCTTTCGAGTGCCTCCTGTAGTACGTCGAGAGTTGCTTCACGGGAGCTGTCCTCCATCGACTCTGTGTCGATAGTCAGGACTGCTTCTCCTTCCGAGTCCCCGCCCGCGCTGATGAAGCTCTCCGGGATATGGTTCGTCCCGAAGTGGTCGGCGAACTCGGCTGCAGACCCCTCGAAGCCAGCCTCGAAGACACTGGCAGAGGTGTCGGCTCCTTGTGCGACGTATTCGAACACGATGGAGGTTGCTTCCCCGATGGTATCTAAATCTTTGAGCTTGTTCGAAATGAACCACGCCCGCTCCCAGACTTGGTCGCCCTCCAATTCGATTTCGATGGCGTCGACCTCGACGACGATATCGCTGCTGGACACGTCGTAGTTGTCCCGCAGACGCATCTTCTTCTGGTCGATGCCGCCGTTCACGTCCGAGAACGCGCCCGTGATTGCACTCGGCGAGTCCGTGCTGACGTTGAACGACAGTTCGGAACGCCGCGGCGGACTGATTCCCCCACCAGTCCCACCACCGCTGGTACCTCCGCCCGTGCCGCCAGTACCACTACTGCTTCCTCCTTCCGAGCCACCTTGGTCTTCGCCTCCTTCCTCGGTCCCCTCGGGGAAGTCGAGGTCGTGCTCGGCGAGCAGTTTCTCCCCGTCCCCGTAGACGTGGTGGTCGTCGCTAATCAGGACACTCGACATCGGGAGGTCTGCCGACATCTGCTCTGCCTCGGAGAGCGTTTTCTCACCTTCCGCGGTGTTCACAGTCATTCCCTCCGAGCAGTAGCCTTCGTCGGCAGTATCGTCCCAGAACACGTACGTCGACATGTCGCTGGTCGTCACGGCCCGGATGGTGGCTCGTAGCGGCCTCGGGTCGAGGAGGATGCGGATGTCCGTCCGCTTCGCGACGAGCTTGCGGATGTCCAGCGTCGTCATCGAGTCTGGCTCCGACTGCCAGATACGGTTCCGGAACCACGTCGTGCCGAGTGCGCCCTCGTCCTGCGTGATGAGCTTGTCGAGGCTCTCCAGATTCTCGAAGACGATGTCGTGGAGGTCCGAGCTGTCGTTGACTGAGTCGATGGTATCGTTCGATAGCCCGTCGGAGTCTGGGTAGTAAAGGTGCCGATAGGATTGTCGGACGGATTCACCGAGGAGAGCCGATTCCTTTTGGAGGCGCTCGTCGAGGTCGTCGCGCTGAGCGCTGTTGAGCTCGGCCTCCCACGCCTCTCCGTTGAGAATCCGCTCCATCGCTTTCACGCGCCGTGCGTGGTCGAGCGCCCCGTCTGTCTCTTGCTCGCCAGCAGCGAGGAAGACGAGGTTGTTGCGGAAGACTCGCTTCTTTTCCGAGCCCGGCGAGTTGCCAGTTTTGTTCGCCAGCGTCTGGAGTAGCTCTGGAGGCTTGTCGAGGTCGCTGGTGACGGTCACTGCGTCGAATCCCATCACGCAGAGCCGCACCGTGTCGTAGTCGTCAGGGACCTCGTAGGGGGCCTGTGGGTCGTAGATGGTTTCGAAGACCCCACCACCGAGAGCTCCACGAATCGTCTGTTCGAGTCGGTTCCGAGCGACGCCCGGCTCGATTTGCTGCGCCTCGTTCGTGATTAGCTTCGAGATTTTGGGTTCGCCTTTGAATCGGAGAAGTCCGTTCTCTGTTTCGTAGAGGAAGAATGCCTCCGTGTCTGGGTTCGACCCCGTCTCGTTCAGGTTCTTCAGAGCATCACGGTAGTGGTCGAGCTCGACCCCGGGTTCCAGAATCATCTCCCAGAGCTTCCGTCGAGTTACACCACGACCGCGATTCCCCCCGGAGACGATGCTCTTCCAAAGGATGCTCGTGCCGAGATGAGTCGCAATCGGCGGGTGGCCCATCGGCGTCCAGTTGTCGTCTTCGTACTGACACGCGGCCTTGCCGTCGTTCGTGTAGATGTCCGACTTCGAGGCCGTCCGGAGGTCCTGCTCGATGTGCTCGAAGAGGTCGAGTAGCGTCGACCAGACGTGGTCGTCCGAGGGGTGCATATCGAATGTCCGGACGTAGTGGCGGCCCTCGTTGGTGTCTCGGTCGTTCCAGATGCGGTGGACTGCTCGTGAGACAAGTTTGAGCGCACCGCGCGTGCGCTGGAAGCTCGGGAGCGTGTCAATCTCCTTCCCGAGCAGGTCAATGAGCGTCGGGTGGAACGGATAGGCCTGTTCGAGCTGCTCGCGGAACTCGGCTTTGGTCACCCGGTCGGGGAGTTCGTCCTCGAACTTGCGATAGTAGCTCTGGTACTCCTCGGCGACTCGGGCAGCGACATCGTCATCGACGGATTCGAACAGACGGTGTTGCAGGACTGCCGCGACCTCGTCGTCCTCGGTAGGAGTCACCGAGTGCTCGGTCCGCTCGGAGATATCGTCAAGGTCGTCGATGAGGTCCTGCACCTCTTTCGCGCGGTCCTCGAACGCAGTAGCAGAAACTGAAAGGATGACCGTGACTGCGTCCGTGTTCTGGCTCGCTCGCATAAGCGACCAAAGGAACGAGTTAGTCTGGTCGGCCAACGTCGAATCTTCGACGCCGACTGCGGCAGCCTGTTCGAAGTATTGGGCTACCTCGTCGATGAGCACCAGTCCCGGGTCGTCGAGTGTGTCGAAGAGTTCCGTGATGTCCGACTCTCCGGGTGCGACGCGGTTGTCATCGTACTCGCTAAACTTCGCGTATCCGTCCGCTCCAGCGAGCTGATACGCGAGCTCGCCCCACATCGTCTGCGTATTCGGGGCGTTCTCGTCGTCCTTGTTGCACTTGGCGTTGGTCGCGCTGACGTAACCTCCCTCGAAAACGGCTGTTCGAACAGAGAGGTCATTTTTGATGTTCTCGAACTCGGCCAACGCCTCCTCGTCGACGATATATTTCTCCAAATCCTCGATAGCATCCGGGTTTTGGGAGAAGTGATAGGCAGCTATCTGCGAGTGCGTTTTCCCTCCCCCGAACACGGTGTCGAGAGAGAGCAACCCGTCCTCACCGCTGAATTCTCCCGTCTCCTTCCCTGCGTAGCGCTTGGCGAGGAGCGTCAGAAGGTCTTGTAGCCCGTCTGTTGCATACGTCTTCGAGAAGAAGGTGTCGGGGTCGCCGTAGATGTCCGGAGCCTCATCCGCTCGGAAGACCACATCGGAGAGCTTCGCCGCGAACTCGTTTTCCGAGAGTGACCCGGACAGCACGTCGTCGTGTGGAGTACACGACTCAAAGAGTGTGGGAACTTGTGGAGGCATTGATGATATCGGGACAGATGCAGTGGGGGTAGTAAGTAGTTACGTCCGTTTCCGGCTTCGACAATAATAGTCAATGATTCTATTGGTGGTAGTGAATATCGGTTCCTCCGAACAGTGTGGTAGTATTCTGACCTACCAGTGTTGGTAGGACAGATTTTGGTCTAACTGACAGCGGGACCTCCGTGGGACCCCCTGTAGGTAGTAAACTGCCTCCTAACCGAGGAGGCTATATAGGGGAGTACAGAGAGAGTCCGGCTAGATTTCGGCTTTATTTCTCTATTTTTGGGCTGAACCGGTGGGTTGCTACCAGATTCCCGCGAATCCGACCTGCCAACACTGGTAGGTTGGTGGTCCACCGCTGCTGTAGGGGCCTCGACCCCCGCTTCAGCGTCTCTGCTGTGCTTTTACCTACGTTTCAGCCGTATTTACCTACCACGGTTGAAGGGGGATTCTCCGTGCCTAACCAGATATCTGTGCTCCGCGAGCATCGAGAACGTCTTTTGCTCGCTTATTGACTTCATCAGTTGCTGTCGGAGTCGGGATGAGCACGACAACCCCCTCGTTTGCTCGGCGGCGGATACCGGTCCCCGCATGAAGTTGGAGCCGCTTCGCCGCATTCGTCAAGAGAATTCGATGGCCAGAACCGCCGAGAGGTGCTAAGGAGGACACGGTCGATGGGCGGCGACCATCTTCGCCTTCTCCTACATCGAGCAGCCTCACGAGTTCGACTGGCGTCAGTTCATCCATGGTCTTCCCCGTGGTGCCCGCATCGTAGAGCTCAATCCATTGCTCTGTAGGCATACTTTCACGGGTGACGAGGATGAGGTCGTGGTCAATCACGGTAATCCGGAGTGAATCCCCATCCTCCCATCCAGCGAGGTCAATCAGGGCTTTGTTCACGTAAACTCCGTACGAGGTCTTTGCATTTCCACTGACCTTGTGTAGTTGAACCATCTACTCACCCCCGTAACTCTCGTCCGACGTATTCTCGATATCGTATCCAAGGGCGATTCTATGGGCATTCCAGAGGGTGTCCATGGTAGCAGAGACTGCGATTCCGACTTTATGCGTATCTTCAACCCGGGTTTGCTTCCTCACAGCAGAATCTGCTACTGTATCGAGTGGCTTTCGGAGTCAAAACCACCTTCCCACTAACTCTCAGTCCATCCGTAGGACGAGATAACGGAAGCGCTCGTTCTTCGAGAGACCTATGTCATCACGATAGTCGAAATCAGCCCATTCGATGCGGTACTCCCCATCGAGTTCAAGCGGGTCCTCGTGCCCGCCGTTGACCATCCACGGTTTGATTTCCGACCAGTTGAGGACCCCTTCACGGGTTACGCCCTCATGAACTCTGAACTCGTCGTATAGTGCGCTCTGCTGTGGTTCAGTCCAATAGTTCGAGTCGTTAGTAAGTAGGACGACATATCCGTAGCGGCCTTGTTCCGAGACAATCTCTTCTACTCGACGAATATCCTCGAAGAAACGGTAATGGGCTCGGTCGTGGGCACCCTGTCGGCTTAGCGTGAAGGTCTCGTCGAATGCGTCATCTTCGACGGTAGTGCTGTCAGTCTTGTATTTCAGCTCAATCGGGATTGTCACATCTTCTCGCCGAACTCCGATATCGACCTTCATATCAGAGTTCGGCATCCACTCCAGCCGCACCCGCTTTTCACCGTACATTTGGGAGAGTTCGGCTGCCAGCGCCATTTTCAGGTGGTCCTCAGAGTGGTAGACTTGGTCCAGTCGCTTCATCCCCCATTCTACGTCAACCATACGCCACTCTGAGGGTATTTTGATTATTAACGTCCGGGGTCAGGGAACGACCTTAGCGAGCGAGGAGTTACTGTATTGTGGGACCACAAATCGATAGACTGCGTCGCATTCCAGAGAGAAAGTATATTAGCCGACTCATCGTACTCATTAGTGTCTGATGTGTTGTTGCGGAAGGTTCCGTGGCACCTCATAGAGACCTTCAGATAGTCGCTCTCTCAGTAAGGAATACGTCAGCACTGACGGGGGTGATAGCTGAAAAAGTAGCGTGAAAGATAATGAGCATAGATACACGAGACACAGAAACAACGTATAGACTCCATGATTACGACGCGAACAGAATCGAGCTAAGCCCTGACCTCCACCGAGAACACAAGCACTACGTCGTCTCGCGCGACAAAAGCGGAACGTACACTGTCTACGCGATGGACGCGGACGACTGGGACGACCTCCCGATTGACGGGAGCGGCCTATCCTACGTGTTCGACGGCGACTTAGAAGACTACGGCGCGGAACCCGTCGACGCCGACCCGTACGAAATCGAGACCTACGACCTCGCCACACTCGCCGACGAATTACACAAAATCGAGAACGGGGAAGTAGGCGTAATGAGCGAAAGGTTCTGGGAAACAATCTGGAACGCTGAACCGCGAGAGGCCGTGTACGTTGGCGAATGTCCCGGATACAACAACGCTGACAACCGGCCCCGAGCTGAAATCTACGATATCGCTGGCTACGCAGTCTTAACCGTTGAAGACTACGACAGAACAGAACTACACGTCGTGCATGGAGCGGATGAATACGATATATTGTACGACGCCGTGTACCCGTACTCAGACGACCAGAACGATGAAAAACGCGGACAAGCGGAATCCCCGTCAACTCCCGAAGACGTGGAGTTCACGTTCGAACTCGAAACCGTCGGAATCATTGGGGACGCGGTAGCACGCGACATTGCCGACCGACTAGAACACGCCCTGTACGAACCGCGAGAAACGCACTTGAGCGACCAAGAGCACAAAGCGTGGGTTCTCACTCGCGTACGCAGTCTGTCATATGAGTCGGCCGCTGAAAACATGGGTGTCGGGGTGGAGACTGTCAAGACGTACATTTCGCGCGTGTCGAAGAAGCGGCAGAAAGCTCGGAACACGCTCGAACTACTGGAAAGCTGAATTTTAGGCCCTGTTGAAACCCTATTAATTCGACACTTCTGCTTCTGAAACAGCCGTTACGTGTTGGTGCATAGATAATGAATCGCCCGTCCAGTGTAGTGAAACAAGTATTGTTAATTATCGTGTAGACTCAAACGCGAGTACGCTCGTTCAAGCCCCTATTTTTCGTCGAACCGATTCTACAATAGAGGCGAAACCAGCCAAAGTACTCGCGATAGATGCAATTCCGAACAACGTTTTTGCGCCGAAGTATATCCGCCGGTCGAACATGTGCCACTCATTCTGATGCCGGAGTGCGAGGTCGCCTCGTCCCGGGCCGGGCCATAGCCCGTCACTCTGGAAGACGAAACGTTCGCCTTCCATCGCTCGTTGCACGACTTCTTTGTCCTCAGCTGTGAGGTCTTCGTAGTCAAACATCCAGCGGGCGTCGGTAGGGTCTTCGACTGTTCCAGCATAACTGAACTCATATCGTACCGCACCGAGTCCGAAGGCGGGCGTGACGACGAGGAGTAGCACCACCCCCAGAAAGAAGAACATGAATACACGGGTTGGAAAATGCCGCGAAAGACCTTGTTTCATATATTGAGTACGATGGTCAATAAGATAACCTTTCTGACGATATGGCTTGATAGATGAATGATGGAAGTAATACATCTCTCCTCTGTATTGACCGCAACCGGGTCAGGTCTGTCACCTGCTGAGGGTTTCAACAGAGCCTCGCTCACAGAAATTTCACTAGCTGTCTGAATCTACGTAGTCAGCCAATTCAACCCCTTTTCTAACGAAATAATCATATACTGCGATTGGTGACCAAGACATCCTACCCGTCTCCTGCATCATCAATTCAAACGGCACACCAGCAATTGTATTCCAGACTGCAGGTGGGTCCCACGGTTTCCCCTCATGCGAATGGGAATCATCAATAAGAACAACACCTCGGATAATATTCGACTCATCCATTCGAGCTTCAAATAGTCTCTCGTGAGTTCCACGGTGCGGTAGCGGAATTTCTTCGCGTGAGCAACCCGAACAGTACACGCGGTGCGCGACCATTCCGTCTTCTACCTCTGCATAATCTTGGTCTGCCGCATATACTGTTATCTGATTCGACAACTCCTCACCGCACAAGTCACATTTCAACCCGGCTGGAGGTTGTGTGCCTTCAAGCTGATTGGCGTCTAGCTGGTCTGGGCCCGTGGAATTCGATGCCATTCTGGTTGTTGGTTGGTCCTAAATAGTATTGGCTGTATTCTTAGCGGCAATATATCAGTAAAATTTTACTTTGCTTCATATTTGGTTAGCGTTGCGAGCTCAAAAGGTCCGAGCAGATGAGCGAACCCAACGACCCGTGTGTGAATCAGCCTCTAAAGAGTATGAATTCATTGTGTGTACGCCGGGCGGTCAGATAACTAAGTTATCATTCAGATAAATAACAAAGTATGCTATCACATAACTCAAAATGTCCTACTACTACCCTTCTCGGACATAACTGCTACTCACGTGGCGAAATACTCCGTAAACACCCCTCTCATGGCGAGAATTACAGGTACAGACACACAATATCTCTAAATACGGCCGACTAAGATATTAGTCGGACATCTACGATGCAACTCGAACCCAACCCCGAACGAGGGATGAAGGTACGCCTCACCCCGGAGGAACTCACACACGCTATCTCCTACTACGACAACATCGAAGACGAATCAGACGACAAGAGATACATTGCGCTCGCGCTCATGGGCCGAGCAGGTCTCCGCTCGTTCGAGGTTTCCCAAATCCGCTGGGAACATATCGACGATGCCAACGAGAACAGTTGGCACAAACTCAAGGTTCCCAAAGGTAAGGGCGACAAATATCGCGAAACTCGACTCCCTCACGAGCTGTACCTCTTTATCCGAACGTACATTCGCGGTCTCGAAGGCCGTAACGCTCCGCTTGTGGGCGTGGCAGAGCGGACAATCCGCCGCTGGGTTGAAGATGTCAGAGAAGACTTCGGCGGGGCCACTTACGACGAAGATGGAAACGTAGTGGGATGGACGAAAAATGAAGACTGGAAGTACCTCACAACGCACGACTTCCGGCGTTCATGGGCACATATCCTCGACGACGCTGCAGTTGAGCCACGAGTTATCCAAACGATGGGCGGATGGGAGAATCTGGAGACAATGTACAAGCACTACGTTGGTAAGCCGAGTGACGAACGCATCAACGACCAACTTGGTAAGCTCGGGAACCTCCGTTCCTGAGATAATTGAAGTAGCCACGTGACCCCCAGTACGTATGGACCACGCTTCTCTCCCCGACAGCTACTACGCGAACGACCTCTGGCACGACAGCCCACTCACCGATGACGAGCGTGAAGCCCTCCGAGACGAAATCCGACAACTTGTCCTTGCTATCAAAGAGGAGATTCATCTTGACGACATTGAGCATCCCGGCATCGGCGATATCGAACTCACCAGCTTCCGTGACGAAGATGCGCTCAATATCACGGTCTACCTCATCTCTGACGAATTGGGGATAAACCCGGTTGGGAACGAGACCTTCGATGAAGAGGGCGAAGCCACCCTATCGGACGAAGCTCACTACCTTCGAGACCTCGGCCACACATGGAGGGCTGTTGAATACGACTTAATCAGCGAGCTCGTTTTGATGCTCGACCTCCCGGAACTGTCGGACGAACTCTCCGACTATCTGCTTGGAGGTGACGAACACGGCCCCTGTCTCTATTGTACGATGGATAGCCCGGCCAACGCGGCCTTCTCCGTGACTGCGCATATCCCTGAGACGACGCAGCGAATCTATGATAACGCTGAATTTGAACTCGCTCGTAAGCTCAATATCCCCATTGACGGGGCGAGCAAGTAGCTGTCGCCAATGTTTTAGGGACATCAAACCACGGTAGACGAGTATCAGCTATAAGCGCCTCCCAGCAACCTCTGGGATTTATTCTTCTTGCGGCTCCCCGAAGAAGACCTGTAAAACCACTTCTCTTTCTTCATCTTTGACGAAGTAGCTACGACTTCCCTCGTCAGAGTCGTAAGAATCCAGTTGTTCAAGTGCATTTGTGACTGCATCCATATCTCTCTCACGTGTGAGAGTGCTTCGGAGCCACTCAGACCGTCCACCTCCTGTTTCCATGGCACTCTCCATTGCAAGGCGAATTGGCTCAGAATCAACAATTGCCGCATGGTCCGACGAGTGAATCGTTGCATCGCTTGGCACATCTTCTTCATCAACTACCGTGGCGGCTACTGCTCTCCCATCCTTCATGCTACGATAGACACCATACCATCCCCCTGCTGTCGCTCCAGTTGCAATCCCGACCGGACCGAGCGGGGACCCTACGACGCCGCCTATGAGCGCACCTGTACCAGCTGATGGTCCGGTACTCGTGACAGTCGAACGGAATCCATCGATTGCATCCGCGAATTCCAACGACTTGAGCGCGTTTCCAATCCCGCCAGCGTGTGCAGCTACGTCGTTGAGATTCTGCGCGATATCCTGTTGTACACCCGATAGCTGCTCCGGTGCATTTGGAAGATGTTCCGAGATGCTGACTAGCAAACCATCCTCACCTGAATCGACTCCGTCAACCGTCTCAAACGAATCATCATGCTGAAAGCAGAAGCGGTTCCCCTTCGCCATTCGGCTACAACGACTTCCAGAGTGAGTTATCGCGATACACCGTTCCGCTTCCGGAATCTCAGCCATAGGAGATTATTTTTTGCCTATCAAATAAGTGTTAATCTCTTTAGAAGACCTAACAAATAGGTTGTCGCGAGTAGATTTATCATTCTAGCCCGGAATACTCGCCCTATGTCGTTTCGATACGCCCGAGAGGTCTGGCGATAATGTCTGTAGAATTGCTATCTGAAACCGACCTCTACGGCCAGTGGCGCGACCGCTGGAAAGACTTTCTGACCGATATTGAGGAGGCAACAAACGACAAGGAGATTGAACGGAAACTCCGTGACAAGGTCACGATTGGGAACGCTGAACGCCGAATCGCGGGTGGCCACGAAGGTCGGGAAATTCTAGAACTACTCCAGAACGCTCGTGATGCCATCCAGAAGGGGGAGAAAGACCGAGGACATGTCTATATCGGGATTTACGACGAGGGGGTCATGGTAGCCAACACAGGTTCCCGGTTCGATTTCTTCAATCCCAAAGTGGAGAAGGCGGTGACAATGATTGGTGAAACGGGGAAAGGTGACGATGATGATGGCCAATCGATTGGACATAAGGGAGTCGGGCTGAAGTCAATCCTTGCGACTGGCGACTCGTTCGAGATATACACGCGTCCCGACAGCACCTCGGATAATGTTCTCGGAGTGAAACTCAGTCGCACCTATCTCCTTGGCGCACTCCTTTCACGACTCGGTGTCGACGTTCCGCTTTCCGACCTTGTGAAAGACATCCGCGACCCCGGATTACAGACACTACTCCGTGACCATGAGAACACGTCCCCAGTAAGCCTCGATTCTGAAATTCGAGACGCGCTCTCCAAGCTTCCTCTATTCAATTTCCCAGTACCCGTCAACGTGGATAAGTCCAATGACGAGGTAGTCCAACGGGCTAAGGACCTTCTCCGTGACGAAGAAAAACCTGAGCAGTTCCGAACGGTCGTTTTCGTCCGTTATGCGGATAGTCAGTGGAGGGAGTTGCTGGAACAGTCTGATATCTCACTTCCTGATGAAGGAGGACGGTCACTCGCTGACCGGCCGGACCGCATCTGGGAGTATCTCTCCCACTCTGAAAACCAAGAGGGCCTGCGGAAGGAGACACTCGTTCAACTCGGTGGTATCAAGTCACTACAACTCGAACGGAACTCGACTTCCAAGCCATCAATTAGTGAGAATTGGTCTGTGAATCGGTCAGGGGATACGAACCCACTCAACTCCGCTCTGCACCATGAGACTGTGGAGGTTCAAATCGATGGGAGAGACCGTTCGTATCGAGAAGTATTCGACCAGTTCCGATATCGAGAAGATACTGACCACGACGTAAGCCTCCTCGTGGGGAAAGAGACGACGACAGCCTCAAACCAATATCCACGAGAGTACCCTCTGTATCTCTACTATCCGATTCAGAACACGGCTACGACGGCGTTCCCGTTCTGCTTACACGGACGATTCCGAGTCGAGACGAACCGTAAAGACCTGAGCAACAACAACATCGAGGAGAACAAATCGGTGTTGAAGGAAGGCTTAGACCTGATTGAAGCAGTCTCCGTCGAGACAGCACGGAAGACGGATAGTGAGGGTCCTTACGGTCAAGCGTATCCGTGGCTGTTGCTACCCCCGGTAACAGAGACCGTCACCGACGACCCTACAACTCAATCCGAGCTTCTCCGCTGGTTCTGTAAGCAGCTCTATGACCGCCTACGGGAGAACCCGAACATCGCTCTCGATGCAGACGACGAACCCGCGTCACCAGCCAGTACCTTACTCCACTGGAACGACCGGACGTTAGCCAGCTACTGCTCACTTGGACGAATCGAAACTCCTGCTAGCACGGAAGAGGAAGACAAACTTCGTCCCCTTCCTGCAGAGCACGTTCTTGCCGCGTATCAGGCGTTCCCATCTCGTTGGGTTGACCGGCTGCGAGAACTCCTACTCTCGGATACAGCTGCTGTCGACTATACAGACGAGGTCGTCCGGGACTGGGCAGCGACGTTGTCGAAGCGGTTGACTGGGTTCGATGAGTCGACGGTTCGAGTCAACGAAGAAGATGGCCGAAACCTGCTCTATGGTTTCGTTGACCTCGTCTTTGACTGTACTGATGGCGACGATGATATTGAGGAGCTTCTCACAGACCTCTCTGACCCGCTAGAAGGGGTCTATCTCCTCCCCTGTACGATTCCCGGTGAGGAAAGTGCAGAAGATTCCCTCCAACTCGTGCCGATTGAACGTCGACAAAGTCCCCAAGGAGAACGGGCGCGTGGAATCCAATCACGGTCCGTTATCTGGGACATCAAATCCGCCAGCAGAACGACGACGACGCCCGAAGCCCCTCATCCGAAGACGAGCTTCACGGTCTACTTCTTCGACGGCAAGGCAGAGCAAGACGAATCTATCCACAAACTGCTCTCACTCTCGGGCCGTCTCTGGGGTATTCGTGCGTACGAGGGTATTCCGAGTTTCGTCCGGTCGTTACTGGACGCCTTTGCGTTCGGGTCGAAGGGTGTACTGAAGCCGGTCGACTTCGCATTTCTCACAGACACCGCCCGAGACTTAGGGCAGGAATCCACCGACTTGCAAGTGGGCGAAGGGGAGTATCTCCCCATCTCATACCTGAATTCCGCCATTCAACAGTCAGAAGGTGACCAGCGCCGGAATCTCGAACGACGAATTCAGTTACGAAACTGTTCCATTCAATTACCGAAACAGGAGTCTCCGTATCCCATTCGGACGACCGCACTAAGCGATGCGTGGCAGGCGTACCTCCTCGACGACGAGGGGGATGATGAGGAAGAATCCGCCGCGTTGCAATCGCTAACGTATCCGACAGCCACGTGGCCCGACCCACCAACGGTTTCGTGGGAGGCCATCTCGAACTTCCGGTCCATCGAGACCGAAGATATCGGCCGCACTCTCTCTTTACTCGGCGCATCTTCGTTTCCGAATATCCGTGTTGTCTGGATGTACGGCGACGACCACCCCGATATGCGCCAGCCGACAGAGTGGAACCCGGATGTTTGGCCAGAACAGGAATTTGGTGACACTGCACCACCGATTATTCAAGACCTCATCGAGGTGCTCCACGGATTTGATGGAGCGTATCAGCGTTGGATAACTGCTCCCGGCTTCCATCCACAGGAGACCGCCGGGCACTCATCCAAGTGCAGCGTGAAACTAGATGGAGGACTCCACGAGACGAATCTCGCTTCGTGGGTGTGGTGTGACGATATCGAGACGCTTGAAGAGCAAGGAAAGGATGTAATTGAACTCCTCCGACGACACGGGGATACGCTTCTCGACTCCTTACTCCGGACGGGATGGTCCTGCACGAACGGGCATATGCGACGAGACTGGAGTGGGACAGTCCCGACGCTCTTCAATTGGCAACTTCGACAGCTCAGTGTGTGGGGTTCCGTGCTTACTGTCCACGATGACGTTGCGGACCGATGGTCTGAGGGAGGACACACGCTCGATTTCGCGGTTCAAGCAGGCAGTTCGCAAGGTGCTCAGGCGGCACGTCTTTTCCCGAGTATCGACCCGGATGTGGACGACACCCCGAGCGAAGAGGTACTATCCGCACTCGGTGTGAAGTCGATAGATTCGCTGAATTCGACGCAGGCGGCACGTCGCCTTCAGAAACTTCAGGAGGTGCTCGCGGTCGACTCACTGGATGCGGGACAGACCAGACTTCACATCCCATCCGGCCGAGAAAGCGATTGGAATCAAGCGTACACCAAGCTGCTCAAGCCGTTAATGCAGCGCCTGCCGGATGACGACCCAGCAGATGCAGAGTTCGCTGATGGTGGCTTCCTCACGCACTTCCCGCTTCTTGATGGAGACTCGTGGATTAGCGTCCCCGTCGATTGGCTTCGTGAAATCGCAGAGAAACGAGTCCGGTACTACAAAGACCAGTCACCGAAACCGTGGGAGAAACACGAGGTCTCGGAATACGATTACTACGTTCTCCAGCACACGTCGGAGGGCCCCTTCGTCCGTATGGCGAACCATTTCGGGGTGAAACAAGTCGACGCTTCGAAGCCGATTATTCAGTGGGCCGACGCGGAACGGAAGCTGGTAGAGGATGACCAGCTGTCGGGTCACCTACGTTCGGTTCGACAAGAATTGCTTGAGCGGCGAGACCTGCTCGTAGCCTCGACCGAGCGTGAGAAGGAAGACGAGATTCGAAACACTGCGGAGAGCCTTCGCTCGGCGATAGATAATCTGGCTGTGCTTGAGTCCTTCCCCGATGCTATCGAAGCACAACTCTCTGACCGCGCATCTGGACTCTATCAGACAGCAGACGCTCAGACGGGTCTCGCATTCAATCAAAGCTCCTGTAAGGCCCCCCCAACGCTGTCGAGTCTTGCCATGGGTCTCGCGCTGCTGGTCGAGCGCCCAACGAACATCGCAACCTTCCGTGAAGCCCTTCAGCAGGATGTGTCAATCGAGGAATTGGAGACTCGATGGGAACGGTTGACGTTCCCCGTCGACACCGTCAGGCGGGTCCTCGGCAGCGAACTCACGAAAGAGCTACAACAACGATTCACCGGGATTGAAGCCCTTCTCGGCCAGTTGGAAGACTCGGTTGACCTGCCCACGGACGACGCCCTCTCTGACCTCACAGATGCCGATTCAGGAGTCACAGAAGCGACAAAACGCTGGTTCGCAACTGGAGGACAACCTCCAGAGATACTGGAAGAGTACGACCGCGTACTGGAACTCGGTAAGAACATCCGAGAGAGGCTTCCCGATGAGTATCACTTCGTTCTTCGGAAGCTGTTCCATCCTACAGAAAGCACGACGTGGCAAACCGCGCTTCGTGACCAATCGCTGTCGGAGGAACAGGAAGCAGCCCTCATCCGATGGTTGCTCAACAACAGTAGCACCCTCCCGTCTCGTCCGGTGGACCCGACGATTCGAGCGGGATGGAGGCGGTTGCTCGCACTCGTCGAAGTCTGGAACAACACCGACGTAACGGACTTATCCGAAGTCAGAACGTGGCGTCGCCGGACGACCAGTTTCAAGGACTCGGTAGATGTCGATTGGACAGCTCGGGCACCCACGCTGGTAACTTCTGAAACCGCACCACCGGTTCTGTTCTTCCTCGCTACGGAAGAGGAACTTCAGCGGGCATGCGACGAATTCGCGAATAACGTTAGTGAAAGCCTCTCCAAGAATTCTGAGGACATTAGTGCGGTGCTCACGCAGTACGTCTATCAGGACGAGTTCCCAGAAGACCCAGCGGCGAATGAAACGAGTTCCCGGGAACACCAAGAGCAAGCATTTGCTGAGCTCCAAGACCAGCTCGCAGACACGGAAGGGCAGGCACTCGTTCAGGACGAACTGGATGGGGGAGCTGAGCTAGCGAACACGTCTTCAGGTAGTCTCTCAGTTTCAGAAGGTTCCGATAGCGGGGGTGGTGGAAGCCGACAATATACTGGACGGGGACAGCAAGCAGAGGTGTATACCATCGTCTCGGTACTTGACCGGCTCTCAGAGTGGCTCGAACACAGCCCTCGTGGACTGATGCGACACTTCAAGTCCCAGTTTCAGAAGTTGTACGAAGAGCAGCAGGCCATGGACTACAAGTGGCACGTGGAGAACGCATGGCAAAGCGGCCTCCTTGACATACTACAGGACACCGCCTTTATTGATGAAGAGCAGCACCGCCAGTGGCGAACCAAATTGGGAGATTCAAAGCTATCCAACCTCCCACTCGTTCGTCTTCTGAACGTTACTCAAGAGCAGGGCCCGGGATTCGACATCATAGACCCCTTCGGTCCCCTCAACACAGACCTACGTCGGGAATTGGCTTCGATTCGATTCGCCCCAGTTGAGGTCAAGGCTGTCGGTGGTACAGAGCCCCCGTTTCACTTCCGACTCACCACGAACGAATATCGTCGCTGCAAGGCCTTCGTGAGCGAATCTGACCATCCATACATCATCCGGCTGGTCTACGTTCCTGACGCTGAGACACCTAACTGGCCTGTCCGCACCGAGTTTGTCAGTGAGAAAGTGATTGAGGACTCCGACGAGTTGAACCGGCTAATGGAGGTTGAACGGTTTGAGAGGGTTGTCAAGGGCGGCTATATGAACATGAATTTGGGATAGCTCACCAGTCCAATTCAGTAGCAGAGCTACCTTCGAACGTTATCGTCGAACCGCATCTGGCAGCTGCCCCACTCAAGTTTCGATAACGGCCATCGGATGCTTGTCTATGGACTCTGCCCGCTTGCGCACAAAGATGTTATCCGAATGGCTCAACTGGAGATGTACTTCACCGTTTTCGGGATGGTCATCGTCCTGATGCCACCGCCATTCAAAAGTTTGAGATTGGCTCTAATTATATGAACGAGTAGTGCGAAGGTGGGGATACAATGACGAATGCGCTAGGTGGGTCGTGGGACGAAATGAGCGGTCGAGAGCGTGTTCGAGCGGTCATGGAGACGCTAAACGATGCTGCAACGGTGCAGGAAATCTCGGACCGCGCGGATGTCTCTCGAAACACAGCAGATGACGAACTCAAACAGATGGAGGCAAACAATCGAGTCCATCAGACCCTCGTAGATGGGAAGAAGGGCTATCAGCTCAACCCTGTTAAGCTGTTCCTCGATGAGATAATGGAACTCATCGAGGAACACACGCGGGATGAATTGAATGTCGAACTGGTGAACATCAAGAAGGAAAAAGAGGAGCTAGAGGATGAGTTCGACGTGGAGTCGCTAACGATGTTCCGCGAGCAGATGTTAGAGAATGAGGACCTCTCAGCGGATGAACTGCGGGAAAGGCAGAACGTCGCGTCAACGTGGGAGACGCTCAAAATGGAGGAGAAACTCTACCGGCACGCACTGCGACTCTATGGTGATGTGCAGGACATCTCATCGGCTGACTCAACTGCACCGGCTACTCTCCCCTGATATTTCAGTCAGCGCTTTCAAGCGGGTACTCTTGGAACCGGGCGGTGGTGGCGGTGGTGGAAGCGTCGATGCGGCATCCGCGCTCCATACTCGCGAACGAAGGTTACTCACGGGCGAACCTCAGTTTCTCTTCGCTCAAGTTCATCAGCATCTCCGCCTTTGGCCCGGCCCGCCAAATCGAACTACCCTCAGATGTCCGAGATAGCCAATCGTAGGCCTCTGCCTCCCTGAGAACTCTCCGCACGGTCGACCTTTCTTCAGGTTTGAACGGTAGCTTGTTGAGTTTGAATCGTCCAGTCCGGGCAATCTGTTCTAGCACCGAATTCCAAACCTCATCTCTTAGTGTCACTATCTTTCATATTCATCTACGAGTGCGGCACATATGAATCAGCAACTTTAGGAGAGAGTATTGTGGCTGAATAAAACCAATGTACTCTGGAGCCGAGCGGACATACATGACGGATTACCCTCCAACGTTGACCGATGGACATGCCCGATACTATCGGTCCGAGAGTGACAGGAATTTTTACCTTTGTGGTCGGTGCTCGCTGAAGGTGTCCGCACGGGAAGTACGCGAGAAGATACACCTCCACCGATGCCGTTGTCGAAGCTAGAGAATTTTCTGGACCTATCGAGAGCGATAAATGACACTTCTGGGGCCACATGTGACTCGGTTGGCTACGACCCAGACCGGATGCTGGCTAGACTTAGCTCGGGCAGTTTACGTTATTCACTATTTGCGCCAAGGAGACGTGTGATTATCGCTCGGCGCTCGTCGACTTGCTCATCGGTCAGGTTGAACCCTTCAACTAGGCACTACTCGTTTTTGCTTATTGGAGCCGTTTCGCCGGCTTTCTCCGACAAGTAGCCGCACAATACAGTAACTTATTTGAAAATACCGAATATCTTATATTCGCACCACCCATAGTCGTACTCGAAGATGAGCACCACAGACGAACCATCGAATGAGAGCACGGCACTACCAAATCCCATACGAGCACTGAACGACCCACTCGTCAGCTGCCCAATCGTCTGCGGCGAGTATATGCGAGCCACCGGATTCTTCTATCGAACAGAATCAACCACATATCTCGTCACCGCCCGGCACAACCTACGACCAACAAGAGTCTCAATCTCTAACCCGAAAACGGGCGGACAACTCATCGAATATTCTTCGGGGGAAAATCATTCCCACATCGACATTTACCTCGCGTCCCCAGATGGCTGGGAGTGCAAACGAATTGATACCCGAGATAACCTCGATACACGGTTGAATCAAGCGTTCAATCTTGATGTCGTCGCACTCCGTATCAGATTCGAACCGGAGAACCACGGATACCGCGTATGGACCCCCGAATGTATTAGAGACCCACATAACGAGGACGACGAACTGATGACCGTCGGTTTCGACGGAGCTTCATTCCCAGAATCGACCGAGTCGTACTCCAGACGACGGTACCGGACCTCGATTGGAACGCCCCGTCTTGTTCCTTTTGAGAATTCGTCGAAGCACATGACAGACGTAGAGATACCCCATATCGGAATCGGACTGGATACAAGTGCCGCTGGGAACTATCCGGGACTGAGTGGAGCTCCTGTTCTAGGGGATGGGCTCGTGGGAATCCACATAGCAGACGATGCTCTCCCTGATGACGCGCTGACACAGCTTGATTTACCACATGCCCGCCGACTCGTCTACTTTCGTCCATCTTGTCTCCAAGACTTACTGGCGACCACTACCGAGTGAAGCTCCAGTGGCCTGTTGAACCCCTCAACAACTTATACAAGCGGCATGCTGCACTCTTCGTCGAATAGTCTTGTCAATGAGGTTGGTCCGACTCGCTACACGGACCCAAATGAGATATCCAATATCTCGCCAACCTTGACATGGAACGCACTTAATCACGGTCGCGTTGATGCGTCGTTGTCCTCGTGTTCTCAAAGGTGGCTTTTCAAATCATTAGCGGAATCTGCTGGTGACGAATTCCCCGTGATGGATATTTTGAGGACCTGAGTGGCCGTGGCACCACGACGCACTTTGATGAGGAAGTGCTTGACCGACTGCTGGAAGAAGTTAATTATCAGTCCGACTCTCGGCGCAACGTGTTATTGACACACCTCTACCGAGGTGAGCGACCTGCTGGGCACCCGGAGTATGAAGTAGACCATATTTTCCCGCGAGGTAAGCTAGGTGACGGAGAATACTTAGAGCAGCACGATGTCGCACCCGAGAAGGTTGACTGGTACAAAGACCATCGGGACCATCTCGGCAATCTACAACTCCTCAGTAGTGATGGAGAGAATCAGTCGAAAGGCGACCGTGACTTCAGTGATTGGCTTGAGCGAGTAGAAGAAGGTAAAGTGGATAGTCTGACCGATAAAGAGGATTACTTCGAGGTTCACCGTGTACCACAGGAGGAAGTGCAGCACGAGTATCCACAGTTTGAACGCTTCTTGATGGGGGAGTCTGGAAGGACACAGCTCATCAGGAAAGAATTGAGAGAGGCACTCCCCCTCAGAAATCCGCCTTGGCAGTAGACGACTTGCAGGCGCAGGCAGGTAGTGAAATCGTATAGCAGAGTCTGCTACTGTCTAAATCGGCCTAAATAGGGTCCTCAGTACCGGTCGATGCTTGATTGAGACTGGAGACCAGAAGTTGACTCAGCCTCTTCCTGATTCCACTTGTTCAGACCCTCAACGACCTCATCACTAACGCGTACCTTTGCGGCGCTAGATGATGAGTCGGGGCCCCAGAGACCGAAAACTCGCTTCCCGGCCTGATACTCGTCGTGCTCCTCAGGGAGGAGGTACACCCACCCTATCTCCTTATGCTCGTCTACTTGACGGCCACACATTAGTGCGGTATCGGGGTACCCGACTGGCTTCACCGCAATTGCATAATTGGTGTTTCGAGGAGGGTGGTCCTGACAGCGAACAATTGCCATGGGCTCATTTTGGATAGTATCCGACAAGAATGACACGGGCTACTTCGCGATTCATCAATGAGAACAGAATGCCAGCGAGGGGTCAGAAACTATAGATTCAATCTACCAAACGCTATTCTCGGCGTACTCAGGATATTCGGCGTAAACCTCGTCAATGAGGTCCGAGAGGAGCATATCGTTATATTCGGCAGCAAGGGCTTCGGCCAACGAATATGCCGTCTCGGAATTTGAATCCGCTAATTGGTCTTGAACCCATCTTTGTCCTCGCTCGGTGAGACGGTAGATGTACTTCACTTTCCCATCTGCCATCGGTTCCTCTTCTACCTCAATCAGTCCATCTTCCTCAAGCGAGTCTAAGTCGTCGTATAGCTCCTTTGAGAACGGCCCATAATCATAGGGGATGAAATTGTAATCCGAGCTATCGAGCGAGGCAGTTAGCACTTCGTTCAGTTCCTGCTCCATCAGGAAGACTAACTTCTGGAGACGCGTGCGACCTTCGACGCAGTTATCCTCACAGGCATCAAGCAGCGCCATTGGGAGCATTTTCCTATGCATCTGGGGTCACCTCACTCGCGTCCTTATATATGGCTTGGAAGTGCTCTGTGAAAATCTTTGCCGTGCCAGTATCGTAGAAGAGCATTCCTGTGTCACCTTGGTTGAGATTAATCAAGACCGCGCCGGCATCATTCATGTAAAACGACGTGTCGACCTCATCTGCCTCCCTGAAATCTGCGGCAGGAATCTCTTCAGCAACATCTTGGAGTTGAGGTCGACCTTCCCATCCGATAATTCGGACATCTACACCATTTTCCGCTTTTGTCTGGAGAAGTTCTCTATCCTGTTCAGAGAGCCAGAACGTTCGTTCGAGAAGCCAAATTCTGTCCTCAGCTTCTTCGAAGAGTTCACGTGCTTTAGTCGAGGTATCTGCGATACCCGTAGTCACCCATGCGGGATGAGATTGAGACTCCAGATTTAGGTCGTAAGCCGGTTCCAATGCCTCAATTGCCTGTACTGCCATGTCTTCGAACTTTTGTTGATTTGGTTCAATGAGTTTCCGGGGGTTCTGTGCATCCCAACTGGTCGGTTGGAGGCCCTGCTTGACTACTGCATCTTCGCTATGTAGTTTATTCAGAATGTCATAGACGCGCCCCTGTGGAATGTCGGCTCGGACAGCTACGTCCGACGCTTCTAACGGACCATAGCGTACAAGAACCCGGTACGCTGCAGCCTCATACTTTCCCCACCCCATTATCGTCTGGAGAGACTCGCTGAGCTCGTATCCGCCTGACATAATAGCAACCACTATCGTGGTTGTATATCAAAACACCGCTCAATGTTTTAGCATCACAACTATTTGTGTTGTTTTAATCACTTATATGTCACTCTCGCACCATTGTCTTGTCGTAACATGATACACAGGGGGGAGAAACGAGGTACCAATCCGTGAATAGTAGCTATCTAACGGGAGCAATACCGCGGATAGAAGCGAAGGACGAACATCTTGACCTCGTATCGAGAGCGAGGTCAACTGAGGCGGTGATGCTCGACTACCACCATGCCCGCCGACTTTACCAGAATGATGTAAAACTCGCAAATATCGATGCTAAGCTCGTGCTCACCTCCACGATATCAGACGAGAAACTGGAGGATTGGTTCCCCAGACGCGAGCTAATATTCGCTGAGAGAATTGGCGCGGATGCTATCGTACCCTGTGACCGGCCAGTCTACGACCGTGACGCGCGTTCTCAGCGGGTCGAAACTATCCGGACTTACGTGGCCGACCTGAAGGAGATTGTCCCAGAATTTCAGGAATCCAACATCGAGGTAGTCCCCTTAGTCAAGGGTAAAACGGAGTATGAACGTGGCCTCTGCTACGATGCGTTCACCGAACTCGGACTTACGAGAGTAGCATACTACTGTGTCCAATACTTCAGCTACGGCTTTCGATACAAGGCGCTGCTTGAGCGCATCCAACGTGTCGCACTCGAATTTGAACCAGAGAACATGATGCTAATCGGCTTCCAATCAGAGAACTCGATATCGGACTTCCCACCGTGTGTGACCGGAGCGGCCGGTCAACGGTGGCTCAGAAATTCTAATCCCCGGAATGGGTCAGTCGATGAGGCTGCACGTCAGTACGACACTTGGAGCCAACAGGTTGAGTCTGCACTTACGATTGGTCAGGCACCACTCCAAGCATTCACAAATTCACGGGGGTGGGCCTAATGGGAACTGACATCGCTCCCTCTGGGTATTCCAGAAATCAAGAAGAGACTAACTCTGAACAACAAGGCGCTGGCCAGACATCGTTAGACGATTATGCGGATGAAACCGGTCCGACAACCAAACAGGGCAAGACGATTAACCAACGTCGTGAGCGATTGGAGCAGATTTTAGAGGAGGAGATGGAGGTCGTCGAGAGTCACCAGTTCGGGTCGTTCACCCGAGGAACAATGGTGGGGCCGCTCTCGGAAGATTCGGATACTGATGTAATGTTCGTGCTAAGCAGTGAAGCACACGGCAAGTGGGAGCAGGGAGAAAATGGGTCCAGAAACTGCCTCCGAGCGGTGAAACGGGCACTAGAGAAACGTTATCCCAACTCAAAGGTCAGTATTGACCGAAACGTCGTCAGTGTCCAGTTTAGTGACTTCACTATAGATGTTGCTCCAAGCTTCAGGGATGGAACTGGTGGCTACAGAATTCCGGACACCTACAGTGAAGGCCGGTCGTGGGTGCGCACAAATCCGCGAGGCTACAAGCAGCGCTTCGAAGCGGTTGACGACGCCCGTGGTGGCAGGCTCCAGAAGGTCGCCCGCGTAGCGAAGAAGCTCCGTGAGAACCGGAATATCCCGGTCAGCTCGTACCATATGGAGGTGATGGCGTACGATTACGTCCACAATCATCCAAACAAGGATGCGTCGACTGAAGAGTTAGTGGAAGGGTTCGTTGAAGAGCTGCCTCGCCGGGTTTCGCGAGGAACTCGGGACCCAGTGAATGGAGACAGATTGGACTCGAATATGGACCCGGCGAATCGAAAGGAAGCCATCAGGAAAGGCAAGGCTGTCCGGAGGAAAATGCGTGAAGCTCGAAACCGTCGACAAGAAGGAGACAGTGAGAAAGCGAATGACAAGTACGGCGAGGCTCTTGGGGAGGACATAGACTAATGAGTGATATCCGAAACAAGCTCCGATATAGGGCCGAGAATAAGGCCGAGTCTATTTGCTTTACGTACAAGCAGCACTTTGCAGCTGCAAACTTCTATAGAGCTCTCATACGTGTTTTGGATGCAGTCATGTTCGCGGCAGCAGCGCTGATACTCGCGACGAATTTCTGGGGAATTATGCCGAATCGATACATCGCGATTCCAGCGCTACTTATCGCGGCTATCACGGGATATCGGCGGGGAAGCAGTCTGGGAGATAGAGCAGAGGAGTTTCGACGGTCTGCTCGTCGATATCACTCACTCTTCGATGAATATCGGGATTTCCTCGCGATTACAATTTCATCGCGGGAATTGAACGATGAGGAAGTAATGGGGGAGTTCGACCGGCTCAGTGACGACCGTCGCCAACTGAATCAAACGACGCCCGATGCGAATGGACTCTGGTATCGATACATCAAGTGGAAGGGGGAAGACAAGATTCGAGAAGAGATAACCACGACAACGGAAACGAGGGAAGCCCTATCGGGAGAGCATGGGTGACTTGTGGACCGGATGCTTCGAGCGCAACGATATCAATCAGTTGGTCAAGCAAAATACACGCGGGGGATGTAGGTACGGTAGGCCATTCTCACATTTATCAACTAAATCATGACTGACTTTGTCCAGCCACATCAGGGTAAAATTCGCGCTTAAGACTGGTTCCGTTATCTGCCCTCTTACGGCACTCATCCGTCTTTTTCCGCATCACTTCCTTCGGGGCACCGAGCTCATTGACCACCTCTCGGAGCATCGCGACCTCGTAGTAGACAAACTCGGTGTAGTTCTCCACGTCACGGTATCGTTTTTGTGAGGACTCATTGAGTTGTTCAACTACCTCAGAGAGATGGTCAAGTCGTGCTTCAAGTCCACTAAGCGACTGCTGGAAATCTATGAATTGCTCTTCGTCGAGGATGACTTGACCGGTCTCGTATACGTCGTCCTCGAAGAATCCGTAGTAAATCGCGTCTAGCGCATACTGAGTCAGGGCAATCACCTTCGGAGGATGAGCGTAGTTCGTGTCAGGGTCGTATCCAGCCTTTTCGACGAGGCCTGCGCGTACGAGAATGCCGTCTGCTCTGATTCGCTGCTCCACTTTGTGTTTAGGTAGCCCCGTCTCCCTCCGGATAACCACGGAATTCGCTTGGGATTTCTGATGCCTGTCGAGGCATTTCAGAATTTTCAGGCTGGCGTCATCGTAATCTGCTGCTTGGAGGTCCTCCGGGTTGTGAGGAGTCTCTGTCCTGTTCGACTTCATAGAATATCTGCCTCTCTCAGATTGCAAAGATATTGTGTGAGACATAGTGCGCAGTGCCGGTGAGATGCTGTTCGCGCAGCGTGGAGACACAGGGTAAAACAGCGTGAAATTTGCTTTCCGACTATCCCCTATGGGGATACCCCCGTCAAAGTAGGTTGAGGGTGGAGTTCCTCTGAAGGTGGTTATCGGTTTACTATGTGGTTATTGACTTGGGTATTCCCCGGGGCGGTCGACTTTGTTGAAGCGGCTAACGCAGTGTATACACCTCAGAGTTCAAATAGTCAGGCTGACAAAAATATACCACTGTATGGAAAGTCTATACAATAATGCAATTAGCTAACAACGCCTCAAAGCCCTGAATACAGCGTCTAAAGGGAACTTTAGTCATTCTGAAAAAATAGCTAAGCATATATGGTCCCAAACATTAGAAGTGTTGAGTCAAGAAAATGTCCACCTCGCACAACCCGGACGACGACGAACAAATCCCAGAATTCACTAGGGAAGAAATGAACATCCCCGGAATCCGGAGAAGTCTCCAGAAGAACCTCAACCAGATGGAGTTCCAGATGTTCGAAGACTGGCGGCTGGCCTTCGCCCGGTGGGCGTACGACCGCGGAAAGAATCCCAAACGCCGGGAAGGTTACGCCTACAACTCAATGTGGGACATCATGAACCGTGTTGAGAAATTCTGCGAGTGGCTGTACTTCGGACGAGAAATCGGGACAGATTATGACGGCGAAGTGATTGAACGGGATGGTACGTTTACGATTGACTTCACCAAAGACCATCTTGACCGATACTGGTACGACCTCCTAACCAACGGAAACAGGCTAGACTCGAATCGCCGGACAATCAACAACGCCCAACTCGTCTTGAAGTATCGAGGGGTCGATTGGAAGATTCCGGACAGCGAGGAGGTGTATCGAGACATCCATCAACAAGAGTCTGACCCGGGATTCACCGATTGGCACCGCGACCACGAACTGAAAGCACTCAAAGCTGCCTCGTTGAAGTTGCACGTCATTCCGGACCGTGAGAAGATGTCCGAGGAAGAGCAAGACAAGTGGGCCGCGCATCTCGCCCAGCGCCTCGAAAAACCGAAGTACGAACTTGAAGACGAGGATTGGGAGACCGTGAACTGGAAGATTCCCAGTCTCGTGCATTTGAGCTGTGACGTGGGTTTCCGTCCGTGTGAGATTGTCGCATCGAGAGTGCAGTGGCTCCACACAAAGAACGAAAACGACGCTTACCTTCGAATCCCGAGAGAAGAGGACTCAAAAGCGGGGAAAAGGAATCGAGAATGCCGAATCAGTCCGGAAACAGCGAGGGTCATCAACTACTGGCTTGACAAGCGTGCTGAGCTCCCCGAGTATGAGGACACTGATGCCATCTGGCTCACAAAAGAGGGAAATCCCTACGGGTCCGCATCACTCCGCCGTCAGGTACTGATGCGTCTCCAGCGAGAGGTTGGCATCGACTTGGAGACCCGTGAGAACGGTTGGTACATGATTCGTCGGGGAGTCGGTACGGACATCATCAACAAAGGAGGAAGCATCACGCTCCTGATGAGGCAACTCCGAATCAACCGCTACGAGACCGCAGAGCGCTACGTTCGGAATGCTGACCAAGCGGCTGACGACTACTTCAAGAAGCGTTGAGCGGCAACCAATAAAGCAGACCAACCCGTAAAGCCAGACCATGCTCCAAAACCGCTACCGACTAAACGAGGTGCTTGATAGTGACTCTCAGAGATAGAGTCTGGGACGCCGCGCTGACCATGCTCGTCAACCGCGGGAAATTCAAATTGCGAGACCTTCCCTTCGAGGAATCGGAACGCCACACCGCTCGTCGTGTTCTCCGTACCATGATTGACCTAGGATGGGTGAAAAAGGAAAGCAAGCATTCCGGTATCTATCGACTCGGTCCCAAGGGCGAGCTCCTCCTCGACGTAGATGAGGAGATTATTGAGGCGTCAAATTCGTGAACATCCACAATATTTGCATACTTAAACCTTGATTCGTATTCTCCCTTATACAGACAAATAGGGTGCTTTGAATGCGTTTCTGCTCTAATTATACTCCGAAACATTCACCACATTTGTGTAGAACCGGTGCTTTACCTTGTGGAGGCTGAGACGCGGGTTCGATTCTCGCACCCGGACCTTTTCACGACGACCGAAGGGAGGAGTGACAAGGCCGGAAGGCAGGAATCGAATCCTGCCAGTCGCGCGCAGCGAAGCGAGCACGTCTAGCTACGGTTCGATTCTCGCACCCGGACCTTCTGTCTGCGAACGAAAGTGAGTAGACGAACGTCCATCGAAGAGAATCGAACCAGGGAGCAGCCGAGCACAGCGAGGCTGCGAGTGAGGTTCGATTCTCGCACCCGGACCTTCTGTCTGCGAACGAAAGTGAGTAGACGAACGTCCATCGAAGAGAATCGAACCAGGGAGCAGCCGAGCACAGCGAGGCTGCGAGTGAGGTTCGATTCTCGCACCCGGACCTTCTGTCTGCGAACGAAAGTGAGTAGACGAACGTCCATCGAAGAGAATCGAACCAGGGAGCAGCCGAGCACAGCGAGGCTGCGAGTGAGGTTCGATTCTCGCACCCGGACCGTTTCACGACGACCGAAGGGAGGAGTGACAAGGTCGGAAGGCAGGAATTGACTCTCGTAGCAACACCGTGGGTAGACGCTCGTGGCCGCAACCAGACATTTCAGCCACGGTGTTCGAGTGCCATCCACGAAGCCCTTCCCTCGTCTGAGCAGTTACGGCTACCGGCGGCAACGGCGGTGGCGGGAGCCTCAGTCGTCGTCTTCCGGAGGGACGGTCGATTCGTCACCCTCGGCTCTCGTCGGGTCGGAGACCTCCGCTTCGCCGTCAGGGTCGGAGCCATCGTCGGCGTCGGACTCATCGCCGCCGTCGTCCGGGTCCGTACCCCAGGTTCCGTCCTCGGACAGGACCGCGCCCTCGGACTCCGGAAACTCGAAGGTGCTCTCGTCGTCGACAGCCGTCGCGCTCTCAGTGCTCGCGAGTACGTCGTCGGTCTCTTCGAGGGTCGGCGGCGGCTCGTACACGTAGCAGAGCTCTCCATCGGGGACGTAGAACCGACCATCGTCGCCCGATTCGATGACCCGAGAGTCGGTGTCGATGGCCACGTCCACGACCCCGGTGAGGGAGTCGACCGCGACGGTGGTGCGCCCGCGGACCGAGTCTGGCACCGTCCCCGTGGTGATCCACTCCGCGAACTCCTCACGCTCGCTCTCGAACTGCACCCGGGCCCGCTCGGTATCGGTGGGTTCGATGCGCACGTCACGGTAACGGGCCGCGACACCGACGCTCACGAGCGCGAACGTGAGCAGCCAGACGGCGCCAGTGCCGACGAGTGACGCGGCGACGACGGGGCCGCCTGGCCGGTCAGTGACGCGCCGCCGTTCGGTGACGGTGACCGGGCTCGCATCGAGGCCCGTCGTCTCGACGCGGACGGCGGTCCCGTCACCGGTGAACCGGACGCGGAGTTCCTCGGACTGGTCGACCGTCCGTCCGTCGACCTGCCCGCGCCGGTGGACCGTCGCCCGGAGGAACACCTGTGTCTCGCCGGCGCTGCTGTCGAGCGCGCGCTGGATGGCGTCGACGCGGTCGAACAGCGCGGTGGCGTTGACGGCGTACGGAACCCGGAGCTGTTCGCCGCCATCAAGCGTCGCGCTGGTGGTGTTCCGGGCGAACGTCCGCTCCCAGTAGACGGTCGCTTCGGTGCGCTGTCCATCGCCGCTACCCGACCCGCCGCTCTCGCCGATGGCACGCAGAACCACCGCCGTTTCGACGGTCGTGTTCAGCGTCGCGTCGCCCTGATGCCCGACGGTGACGTTGCCCGAGATGACCGGCGACACGTTCGCGAAGTACACCGGCCGGTTCTCGAGTCGCTCGCGGTCGTAGACGGGAGTCTCCGTGACGACGTCAGCGCCGTGGCTGACGGCTGCGGTCGGTTCGTACAGGCGCTGCTGCTCCGTGACCGTCGTAGACTGTGGCTGTACCGCATCGGCAGCGACGACACCGGCGACCGCGCTCGCGACCAGACAGACGACCAGCAGTGACCGGTAGTTGTCGGCGACCAACGCTCGGATACGTGTCGCTCCTCGTGTCACTCGGCGTTTCCCCCCCTGTATCCCTGTCTCTCTACCAACAATAAGCGTACACGTTGGTATATCACGCACTTGCCGAGGCGAGTGCCCATCACCGAAAGCGGTGGCCGCCGGCTATCCGGTCGCTACGTCTCGCGAACGGGAGTTCGTCGGCCCGGCTCGACCGACCCGGTCTCCTGGACGACATCGAACGCGGTCATCAGGTCGGACCGGGAGATGAGGCCGACGAGGTCGTCGCCACGGACGACGAGCAACCGACCGACGCTCTGTGACTGCATCGTCTGGAGGGCTTCCATCGCGTCGGCGTTGGGGGTGATGGTGTGGAGCTCCCGGGTCATGATCTCGTCGACGGTGTATGCGTCGCGCTCGACGGCTTTGACGCCGCGAGCGTCCTCCAGCGTGACGAGGCCGACGAGGTCGCCGCCTTCCATGACCGGGTAGCCGGTGTGGCGCTCGGAGAACATCCGCGACATCAGCTCCGAGACGCTGGTGTCGGGCGTGACGGTGTGCAGGTCGGGGCCGGGCGTCATCACGTCCCGCACCGTCACCCCCTCGAAGGCGGCCTTCATCACGACCTGCTGGGCCTCGGAGGACGCGCCGATGTAGATGAAAAAGGCGATACCGATGAGCAGCCACTGGAAGTTGAGCAGGCCGAACAGTCCCAGCAGGAGCGCGAACACCTTCCCGACCTCGGCGGCCATCTGGGTGGCCTTCGCGTACGGCCGGGTGCGGGCCAGCAGCGCGCGGAGGACTCGGCCACCGTCCATCGGGAAGCCGGGCAGCATGTTGAACACGGCGAGCGCGACGTTCATCAGCGCGAGGTAGCCGAGGACGAACCGTATCGACGGGAGACTCGTCGGAACGGCCAGGAACGCGCCGTAGGAGAGACCCCCGATGGCGAGGGAGACGACCGGCCCGGCGATGGCGATCTGGAACTCCTGCTTCCAGTCCTCGGGCATCTCCGAGAGGGAGGCGATGCCGCCGAATATCCAGAGCGTGATGGAGTCGATCGGGAAGCCGTACCGCATCGCGACGACCGAGTGCCCGAGCTCGTGGAGCACGACACCGACGAACAGGCCGATAGCGACCGCGAACCCGAGCACCCACGGCATCCAGCCCGCCACCAGCGGGTCGACCGGCAGGTTCGCCCCCATCGTCTGGTTGAGGAGGTCCGTCACGGAGCCGACCTGCTGCTGGATGAGGAACGCAAAGAGCGGCAGCACCAGCAGGAACGTCAGGTCCAGCTTGATGGGGATGCCGAACACCGACCCGATCCTGAAACTTCGCATGCTATCGAGTAGCCACCGACCACTCTTAAATTGGGTGACGAGGCACCGCGACCGGCTGGTCGGTACCCGTTAAGTGCCAGTCGGTCCTACGGTCGCCCATGTCCGAGCCGACACCGGTCGTCCGGCGGAGCGAGGACGTATCGTACGAACCAGTCGACGCCGCCGACGGCCTCTCGAAGGGCGTGCTCGTCGACGCCGACGACGGCGCACCCAACTTCGCCATCCGGCGGTTCACCCTCGACCCCGGTGCCGAGGTGCCAAAGCACACGAACGCGGTCGAGCACGAGCAGTACGTGCTGGAGGGCGAGTACGTCGTCGGAACAGCCGACGAGGAGCACGTCGTCTCCGCCGGCGACTCCCTGCTGATTCCGGCCGGCACCGTCCACTGGTACCGCAACGAGGCCGACGAGCAGGGGGCGTTCCTCTGTGCGGTGCCCAACGGCGACGACGAGATACAGCTACAGGAGTGACCGATGCCGCCGGCCCCGAAGAGGTTCCGAACCCCTGAAATACCCGGCTCTCGTACCGAATCGCGTGTCACGACAGGTCCAGCGCGTCGACACCCTGTTCCTCCACGAGGCCGGCAGGAACTACCTCGCGGTCGTCGAGCGCGACGGCGAGCGCGTCTTCCGTTCGAAGCTCGAACTCAAGGAGACGAACGCGGGTCCCCGACCCGGCAAGTTCCGGCTCGTCCGTGACTCCAGCGAGGAGCCACGCAGCCCCGAGGAGTTCGTCGAGATCGCACGCCGCGCCGAGCGCATCCGCATCTCCGAGCAGACCTCCAACCGCGCTCGCGAGGAGCTCCAGGAGATGCTCGACGGCTACCAGCTCGACGCGAAGGTCGTCCGGACCTGTCGCTACTGCGCCTCCGCCGGTCGGTACTCCCCCATCACGACCGACACCGCGGTCAAGGACGGTACTGACTGGATCTGCACCGACTGCGCCCGCCGCGAGCTGGAGAAGGAGCTGGCCTATCACGGCGAGTTCACCAGCGACGCGAAGGCGCGCCTCGAGGACCTGCTGCTGGAGGTGCAGGACCTCGAACGCATCAGCAACCTGCTGAAGGGCGAGCTCGACCCGGACCTGACGAAGTTCGACGAGATATCGGCGACGACCGAGGACATCGACCTCGTCCCGGTCGACGACCTCGGGCTGCACCCGAAGCTACAGGGCCTGCTCGACCAGCGGTTCGACACCCTGCTGCCCGTCCAGAGCCTCGCCGTCGAGAACGGGCTGTTCGGCGAGCAAAAGGGCGACGGCCCGCGCGGGATGGGCGACGACCAGCTGGTCGTCAGTGCGACGGCGACCGGGAAGACCCTCATCGGCGAGCTCGCCGGCCTCCAGAACGTCCTCGACGGGAAGGGGAAGATGCTCTTCCTCGTCCCGCTCGTCGCACTCGCCAACCAGAAGCACGAGGACTTTGCCGACGAGTACGGCGACCTCGTCGACGTCACCATCCGTGTCGGAGCCAGCCGCGTCAACGACTCCGGCTCCAGATTCGACCCCTCCGCCGACGTCATCGTCGGCACCTACGAGGGCATCGACCACGCGCTGCGGACCGGGAAGGACCTCGGCGACATCGGCACCGTCGTCATCGACGAGGTCCACACGCTGAAGGAGGAGGGCCGCGGGCACCGCCTCGACGGGCTCATCTCCCGGCTGAAGCACTACAGCCAGCAGCGCCAGCAACAGCGGTCCAGCTACGACGGCGCGCAGTGGGTGTACCTCTCCGCGACCGTCGGCAACCCAACCGAACTCGCCCGCGGGCTCCGTGCGAAGCTCATCGAGTTCGAGGAGCGCCCCGTGCCCATCGAGCGCCACGTCACCTTCGCCGACGGCCGCGAGAAACCACGCATCATCAACCGCCTCGTCAAGCGCGAGTTCGACCGCGAGTCCTCGAAGGGGTATCGGGGGCAGACCATCATCTTCACCAACTCGCGCCGGCGCTGTCACGAGATCTCCCGCAAGCTGGAGTACAGCGCCGCGCCCTACCACGCCGGGCTGGACTACGGCCGCCGGAAGAAGGTCGAGCGCATGTTCGGCGACCAGGATATCTCGGCGGTAGTGACCACGGCGGCGCTCGCCGCCGGTGTCGACTTCCCCGCCTCGCAGGTCATCTTCGACTCGCTCGCGATGGGCATCGAGTGGCTCTCCGTGCAGGAGTTCAGCCAGATGCTCGGCCGCGCCGGCCGCCCGGACTACCACGACCGCGGGAAGGTGTACATGCTCGTCGAGCCCGAGTGCACCTACCACAACTCCATGGAGATGTCCGAGGACGAGGTCGCGTTCAAACTGCTCAAGGGCGAGATGGAGCCCGTCATCACCCGGTACGACGAGGACGCCGCCGTCGAGGAGACGCTGGCGAACGTCGCGGTCGCCGGCAAGTCCGCGAAGGCGCTCAACGACCGGATGCTCGGCAACATCCCCACCAAGCACGCCGTCGGGAAGCTGCTCGAGTACGGCTTCGTCGACGGCTTCGAGCCGACGCCGCTCGGCCGGGTCGTCTGCGAGCACTTCCTGACCCCAGGTGACGCCTTCGCGATTCTGGACGGCATCCGCAAGGAGAAGCACCCCTACGAGGTGGTTGCGGACCTGGAGCTGCGTGAGACGGAGCTGTAGAACCGGCGTTTTCGAGCGTGTGGTCGCTGTTTTTGTTGCGTGAGTATCCTCGGATTCGGGTTCTCCTGTGGGACGTGTCGGTGAAGCCTCAAGTTCACCAGGTAGTT
Organism: Haloarchaeobius sp. FL176; assembly: GCF_024609245.1. GTDB lineage: Archaea > Halobacteriota > Halobacteria > Halobacteriales > Natrialbaceae > Haloarchaeobius. The sequence goes on along the minus strand of NZ_JANJYH010000012.1, from coordinate 53,088 downwards.
CCCCACGAGAGGGGACATATTTTGTAAACCGTTCACCCGCGACGACGACTGAACACCCGGCTGGCGCGCGGCTGGCGAGCGTGCCGAAGGCCGCTCGCCGCACTCGTGCGAGGGGCGAGCATCACAGCGAAGCGAGAAGCGCAGTCGGTTGGGGAGGACTGAGGTACGGGGTGTGGGACTGAAAGGGGCTGCCTGCTCGACGAAGCCCGACGACGCAAGCACTGGAACGGAGTGAAGCGCGCAGCGAGGCGCGGGAGTCGAGCAGGAAGGGGCTTTCGGGCTGTTGTCCCTGACAGCACTCCCCACGAAGCTCCTGGCTCCTCAGACGACCACTCGCAGACGTAACCCCCATGCCCTCCCGTCACCTAGCCACCACAGAACCGATGGACGCCGAAACCGTCCGCGAGCACGCGAACGACCTCCCGACGGAGCCGGGGGTCTACCAGTTCTTCGAGGGCGACACGGTGCTGTACGTCGGGAAGGCCGTCGACCTGCGCTCGCGCGTCCGGTCGTACGCCGACCCGCGGTCTGCGCGCATCGCGGGGATGGTCGAGCGCGCGGACGACCTCGACGTGGCCGTGACCGACACGGAGACGCAGGCGCTGCTGCTGGAGGCGAACCTCATCAAGCGCCACCAGCCGCGGTACAACGTGCGGCTGAAGGACGACAAGTCCTACCCGCTCGTCCAGCTGACCGACCACGAGTTCCCCCGCATCGAGGTGACGCGGGACCCGGACGAGGGCGCGACCGTCTTCGGCCCGTACACGAGCATGGGTACGGTCGAGACGGTCGTCAAGGCCCTGCGGGAGACGTTCGGCGTCCGGGGCTGTTCGGACCACAAGTTCGCCGGGCGCGACCGGCCGTGTCTGGACTACGAGATGGGGCTCTGTACCGCACCCTGTACGGACGAAATCGCGCGGGACGACTACGTCGCCGACGTCGAGGCCGTCGAACAGTTCTTCGCAGGCGAGACGGGCGTCCTCGCCGATCCGCTCCGCCGGGAGATGGAGCAGGCCGCCGAGAACCAGTCGTTCGAGCGCGCGGCGAACCGCCGCGACCGGCTGGCGGTCGTCGAGTCGTTCCACGGCAGCGGCGGCGAGGCGGTCAGCGGCCGGGACGAGTACGAGCGCTCGGTCGACGTGCTCGGGGTTGCGCTGCGGGGCGACGACGCGACGGTCGCCAGACTCCACGCGGAGGGTGGCCAGCTGGTCGAGCGGGACCGCCACGCCGTCGCCGCCCCGACGGGCGCCGACCGCGAGTCTGGAGATGTCGTTCCGAGCGTCCTCGCCGCGTTCCTCGTCCAGTACTACGCCGAGCGGTCACTGCCCGACGCCATCCTGCTGCCCGAACACCACGGCGACGAGGAGGTGACGGCCTGGCTCGACGCCGCCGACGTTGCGGTGCGCGTGCCGGGCGCGGGCCGGGAGGCGAAGCTGGTCGAGCTGGCGCTGAAGAACGCCCGCCGGAACGTCGGCCAGCGGGACGAGTCCGCCGCGCTCGCCGACGAGCTGGGCCTCCCGCGGCTATCCAGAATCGAGGGGTTCGACGTGAGCCACGCGCAGGGGACGGCCGTCGTCGGCTCGAACGTCTGCTTCGTCGACGGGAGCGCCGAGAACTCCGACTACCGCCGCAAGAAGCTAGCGGAGACGAACGACGACTACGCGAACATGCAGGCACTCGTGCGCTGGCGGGCCGAGCGCGCGCTCGAGGGGCGTGACGACCGCCCGGACCCCGACCTCCTGCTCATCGACGGCGGCGAGGGCCAGCTCGCGGCCGCGACCGACGCGCTCGACGCGACCGGCTGGGACGTACCGTGCGTCGCGCTGGCGAAGGCCGAGGAGCGGGTAGTGACGCCCGACCGCAGCTACGACTGGGACGACGACGCGCCACAGCTCCACCTCCTCCAGCGGGTGCGCGACGAAGCCCACCGCTTTGCGGTGCAGTACCACCAGACCATCCGGGACGACGTCTCGACCGTGCTCGACGACGTGCCCGGTATCGGGCCCGAGACACGCCGGCGGCTGCTCGGGCGGTTCGGGAGCGTCGAGAACGTCCGCGAGGCGAGCGAGACGGAGCTGCTGGCGGTCGAGGGCGTCGGCGAGAAGACCGCAGCACAGCTGCGACGGCGACTCTAGTAGGCGTCGCCGGCGTGGGGGTCGCTAGCACCGGAGGCTCCCCTGCCGGTCGTCGCGATGTCGCGGGCGACCGTGCCGAGGTAGTGGAAGATGCCTGCCTGCAGGATGAACAGGAGTGGGAAGCCGACGAGCAGGAATACCAGCGGGAGGGCGACGAGCGACCCGACGAAGCCGACGATGCCGGCCATCAGGAACGCGACGAAGTAGTCCATGGTAAAGGCGATCTCGCGGATGGACTCGAAGTCGAACGCCGCCATGAACTCCTCCTCGGTCGCGACGCCGACGAGCGCCGCCGGCATCACGTAGTACGCGATCATGAGGAGGAGGAAGGCGATGCCGCCGAACACGAGCATGATGATGAGGCCGATACTGCCACCGGCTGCGGCACCACTTTCACCGGCCGCCGCGCCGAAAGAGAACACGAAGATACTGAGGAAGACCACCCCGAACAGGAGCATCATCGGTATCAGCGTGTAGACGAAGGTGACGCCGAACATCATCGCCCCGTCTTTCAGCAGGGCCTCCCAGTCCTCGAACTCGGGGGGCGACGGGTTGTTCCGGGCACCGGCCCGCATCGACTGGAGGCTGTACCCGTTCACGATGAGCTGTGGGAGCAGTGGGATGAGACCCGAGGCGAGCAACAGCCCACCACCGATGATGGCCCGGAGCGCCCCGTCCTCTCCCTTCGTCGGGAACTTCAGTGAATCGACTACCATGAATCGAAATCCAGCGCGCGGCTGAAAAATGTTCGGACATCGAAACGACGAAGAGAAGGTGGCTGCGGCGCCTTACCCCAGCTCGGACCGCCGGAACGACAGGTAGCCGACGGCGAGCGAGACGGCCGACCAGGCCAGCATGACGAGGACCGCGAACCAGGTCTGGTCGTGCAGTTTGTCGCTCTCGGGCTGGAAGTTCAGCTGGAACGACTGGTACTGGTCGAACACGCCGCTGTACACCGGCTCGGTCGACTGGAGGTACGCCGTCGCCGGCGAGAGGAGCTGGACGTAGCTCCGGGTGTTCTCGGAGACGGTCACCCCGAGCAGGCTCTCGACGGTGTCGAGGATGGTCCCGAGGTTGATGACCGGGAAGAAGCCGAACCAGAACACGACGAACACGAAGTACGCGCCGAGCGCGCCGAACATCGCCCGCGAGCGCGAGGACGCGGCGGCGGAGATGGCGACGAAGATGCTGACGAACGACACCGTGTACACGAGCGAGACGCCGGTGAAGACGGCGAACCGCTCGACGCTGGGTGCCTGGACGTACGTCGCGAGGGCGATGACGAACGACACGACCATCCCCAGCACGACGGCGGCGGTGGCGACGCTCAGCCGCGAGGCGAACTTCCCGAAGAAGTACTCCGCGCGGCTGTTCGGCAACCCCATGACGTACTTGATAGTGCCGTCCATCCGGTCGCCCGCGATGGAGAGGTAGGCCAGCGGCGCGAGGAACAGCGGGAAGACGAACGAGACGAACGCCGACACGTCGAACAGCGTCCTGTAGGGCTCGTCGTAGATGCCGTACTCCGAGGCGAACACCATCGCGACGAGCAGGGTGAACACGCCGATGACGGCCAGCACGATGGACGACCGACGGGCGTTCGTGAAGTCGTCGCGGGCGATAGTCGCCAGCCGCATCAGTCCTCACCTCCGGGGGTCGCGGCCACTCTGTCTTCCTGGGCGGCGACCGCCTCGTGCTCGCCGTTGGTGTACTCCTCGAACAGCGACTCCAGCGAGGTGGTCTCGATGCCGATATCCTCGACCGTCGCGGCGGCGTCGATGCGCCGGAGCGCGGGCATCTTCGCCGCCGGGTCGCCACAGGTCACCGTGACCACGTCCTCGGTGGCGGTCACGTCGCGCACGCCGTCGACGGCACGGACCGGCCCGAGGTCTGGAACCGTGTCCACGGTCGCTTCGACGACGCCGCCGACCCCCATCTCCGCACGGAGCTCGTCGAGCGTGTCGAGCGCGACGAGTTCGCCCTGGGCCATGATACCGACCCGGTCGCAGACCTTCTCCACCTGGTCGAGGATGTGGCTGGAGAAGAACACCGTCGCGCCACGGTCTGCCTCCTCGCGGACGATGTCCCGCAGGAGCTTGATGCCCTTCGGGTCGAGGCCGGAGGAGGGCTCGTCGAGCACCAGCAGGTCCGGCTCGCCGACGAGCGCGATGGCGAGCCCGAGGCGCTGTTGCATCCCCTTGGAGTACCCGCCTGCGGCTCGGCGGGCGTCCTCGGGCTCGAGGCCGACACGGTCGAGCAGTTCGTCCGGGTCGTCGTCGGCCGCCTTCGTCTCGATGGCGGAGACGAGGTGCTCCCGGCCGGTCAGGTTCTCGTACAGCCCGTACCCCTCGGGGAGCAGGCCGATGCGCTCGCGGACGGCCCGGGAGTGGGTCGTCACGTCCGCGCCGAGCACCTCGGCACCGCCGCTGGAGGGCTCGATGAAGCCGAGGAGCACGTTGATGGTCGTCGACTTCCCGGCCCCGTTCGGGCCCAGGAAGCCGAACACTTCCCCTTCCTCGACGGTCAGATCGAGGCCGTCGACGGCGACGACGTCACCGAATCGCCTGGTGAGGTCGTCGGTTCGTATCGCTGCCATGTGGTTCGACGTACTCACATCATTCCGAAATAAATCGGGCCGCGGTTTCAGAATCTGAAATGCGTAGCCCCCGTCAGTCGGCGACACCGAGACGGTCCCCGAGGAACTGCCGGAGCGGCGGTTCGTACGTCGACTGCCACGACGGCGCGTCGATGAGCCCGTGGCCGGCCCCTTCGGCGGTGAACAGCTCGACCGGGACGGCCGCGGCCTGCAGCGAGTCGCGCAGCCGGGTCGCCGACCGGTACGGGACCACGCCGTCCTCGGTGCCGTGGAGCAGCATCGCGGGCGGGTCGTCCCCGTCGGTGTGGTCGACGGGCGAGGCCTGCTCGTACGTCGACGCTGACTCGTCGGCACCGACGAACGCCTGCACGAGGGAACTGTCCATCGAGCCGGGGTCGGCGAGGTCGTAGATGCCGCTGAACCCGACGAACGCGTCGACGGCGACGGGCTGGTCCGGCCTGACGTCGGGCCGGAACGCCGGCACGTCGGGGGCGACCGCGACGAGCGCCGCGAGGTGGGCCCCGGCCGAGTAGCCCGCCAGCGCGCCGCGGGCCGGGTCGATGCCGTACGCCTCGGCGTTCGCCCGGACCCAGGTCACGGCGGCGACCACGTCGCGGACCGGGCGGGGGAACTGTGCGCCGGGCGCGAGCCGGTACTGCACGTCCGCGACCGCGATACCGGCCTCACAGAGCATCGAGAACAGCGGCCTGAACCCCTTGTTCCCGCGAATCCAGCCGCCTCCGTGGGCGAACACGACGAAGGGGAGGTCCGTCCGGTCGCGTGGCCGGTAGAGGTCGAGGCGGAGCGGCCCCCCGTCGGTCTCGACGAACGACAGGTCCCGGTCGACGCGGTAGGACGGCTCCGTCGCAGTTCCCGTCGCTGTCTCCGTCGGTTCCGCCGCCGTCGTCGTCATCGTCGTGGTGACTCGCGTCGTCGGCCGAGCCGTCTCCGTCCCGCCGCCGTCGCTCTGGCAGCCAGCGAGCAGCGCCGCCGTGCCCGTCGCGAGGATGCCGCGTCGTGTCCAGTCCCCGTCGTTCATCGGTCGCGGCTACGGCCCACGGCGTTTTATTTCCCGTGATATTCGGGGAGGAGAAACGTCAGAACTCGGGGTCGGCTTCGGGCTCGATGGTGCCGTCTTCCGGATCCGAAAGCGCCTCGAACTCGGTCCGGAGGTCGCGGATGCGGTCACGGATGTCGGCGGCGAGTTCGAACTCGAGGTTGTTCGCGGCCTCCTGCATCCGTTCCTCGAGCCGCTGGATACGTGCGGCGGCGGCCTCTGCGTCCTCGGGGCCGTCATCGCTTGCGAGCCCGCCGGTGTCGGTCTCCGCGCCGGGGAGACTCGTCTCACCGACCTCCTTCTCGATGGTCGTCGGGGTGAAGCCGTGCTCCTCGTTGTACTGCTGCTGGATGCGTCGGCGGCGCTGGGTCTCCTCGATGGCGGCGTCCATCGCGTCGCTGTGGTCGTCGGCGTACAGCACCACCTCGCCGTTGACGTTGCGGGCGGCACGCCCCATGGTCTGGACGAGCATCGTCTCCGACCGCAGGAACCCCTCCTGGTCGGCGTCGAGGATGGCGACGAGGCTCACCTCGGGGATGTCGAGCCCCTCGCGGAGCAGGTTGATGCCGACGAGCACGTCGATGTCGCCCAGGCGCAGGGCGCGGATCAGCTCGTGTCGTTCGAGTGTGTCCGTCTCGTCGTGCATGTACGCCACATCGACGCCCGACTCCTCGAGGAACTCGGTGAGGTCCTCGGCCATCCGCTTCGTGAGTGTGGTCACGAGCACGCGTTCGTCGCGTTCGACCCGCTCGTCGATGCGGTCCATCAGGTCGTCGACCTGCCCCGTCGCCGGTGCGACCTCGACTGCCGGGTCGACGAGGTGGGTCGGGCGGACGATCTGTTCCGCGACGTTGTCGCTGTGCTCGCGCTCGTAGTCGCCGGGCGTCGCGGAGACGTACAGCCGCTTGTCGGTCTTCTCGAAGAACTCCTCGTACGTCAGCGGGCGGTTGTCGTACGCCGTCGGCAGCCGGAACCCGTTCTCGACGAGCGAGTCCTTCCGGGACTTGTCGCCGGCGAACTGGCCCTTGATCTGGGGCAGTGTCTGGTGTGACTCGTCGATGACACAGAGGAAGTCGTCGGGGAAGTAGTCGAGCAGTGTGTAGGGTGCCTCGCCGGAGTCGCGGTCCGACAGGTAGAGCGAGTAGTTCTCGATGCCCGAGCAGTAGCCCGTCTCCTGCATCATCTCCAGGTCGAACGTCGTCCGCTCCTCGATGCGCTGGGCGGCGACGGCGTCGCCCTTGCGCTCGAAGTAGCGCACCCGGTCGGCCATGTCCTCCTCGATCTGCCCCATCGCGCGTTCCAGGCGTTCCTCCGGGATGGAGTAGTGCTCCGCCGGGTGGACCAGCACCGCGGGCTCCTCGCTGACGACCTGGCCCTGCATCGGGTCCATCTTCACCATGCGGTCTATCTCGTCGCCCCAGAGCTCCACCCGGACGGCGTACCGGCCGTACATCGGGTATATCTCGACGGTGTCGCCGCGAACCCGGAACGTCCCCTGCGTGAAGTCCACGTCGTTGCGCTCGTAGTTCAGGTCGACCAGCCGGGCGAGCAGCTCGTCCCGGCCGACCTGCTCGCCCACCTCCAGCCGCATGGACATGTCGACGTAGTTCGACGGGTCACCCAGTCCGTAGATGGCCGAGACACTGGCGACGACGATGACGTCGTCCCGCGTCAGCAGCGAGCGCGTGGCCGAGTGCCGGAGCCGGTCTATCTCGTCGTTGATGGAGGCGTCCTTGTCGATGAAGGTGTCCGTCTGCTCGACGTACGCCTCCGGCTGGTAGTAGTCGTAGTAGCTGACGAAGTACTCGACCGCGTTGTCCGGGAACAGCTCGCGGAACTCCTCGTAGAGCTGTGCCGCCAGCGTCTTGTTGTGTGCGATGACCAGCGTCGGCTCCTGTATCTCCTCGACGGTCCAGGACACCGTGTTGGTCTTGCCCGACCCCGTCACCCCGAGCAGGGTCTGCTCGGTCGCGCCGGACTCGAAGCCCTCGACCAGCGACTCGATGGCCTGGGGCTGGTCGCCCGCCGGCTCGAACGGGGCGTCCACCCGGAACTGCGTCTGGGCGTCCGGGCGGTCGGGGGAAAGCGGGCCGGAGTTGGCGTCGCTCATCGTGCCCGTCGTACGCGAGCCAGCGCAAAGAGTCGTGCGTTCGCGGGTGCCGGCGGTCGTTCCCGCCAGCCCGCCCGTTCGCTTGTCCCTGCAACACCGAGAGGGGTTGACACGCTCCAACACACATCCGATACGGTTTTCCCGACCCCACAGCAACCACCTTGCAAATGCTCGACCGCCGATACCTCCGGGAGAACCCCGAGGAAGTCCGCGAGAGCCTCGACAACCGGGGCTACGACGTGGACCTCGACGAGATTCTGGAACTGGACGAAAAGTGGCGCGAACTGAAAGCCGAAGGCGACGACCTCCGTCACGAGCGCAACGAGGTCAGCAGCAAGATCGGCCAGCTGAAACAGGAGGGCGAGGAGGAGGCGGCCCAGGAGGCCATCGAGCGGTCCAGCGAGCTCAAGGAGCGGCTCCAAGAGGTCGAGGAACGCACCGACGAGCTCGAAGACGAACTCGACGAGGCGATGCTCGAACTTCCGCAGGTCCCCCACGAGGGCGTGCCCGTCGGCGAGGACGAGGCCGACAACGTCGAGGTCGAGCGCTGGGGCTTCGACGAGCTGCGCGAGCTGCCCGACGAGGTCACGCCGCACTACGACCTCGGCGAGGAGCTCGACATCATCGACGAGGGCCGCGGCGCGAAGACCACCGGCGCCGGCTTCTACTTCCTGAAGGGCGACGGCGCGCGCCTCGAACACGCGCTCATCCAGTTCATGCTGGACGTCCACCGCGAGCAGGAGTACGTCGACGTGTTCCCGCCGGTCCCCGTGAAGTCGACCTCGATGCGCGGCACGGGCCAGCTGCCGAAGTTCAACGAGGACGCCTACCGCATCGGCGGCGACGAGTTCGACGACTACGACGACGACGACCTCTGGCTCTGCCCCACCGCGGAGGTGCCGGTCACGAACATGTACCGCGACGATATCCTCCTCCGCGAGGACCTCCCGCTGAAGCACCAGGCGTACACGCCGAACTTCCGACGCGAGGCCGGGGAACACGGCACCGAGACGCGCGGCATCGTCCGCGTCCATCAGTTCAACAAGGTCGAACTCGTCAACTTCGTCGAGCCCGAGGAGAGCTACGACCGCCTCGACGCGCTCGTCGAGGAGGCCGCCGAGGTGCTCGAACGCCTCGGGCTCCCCTACCGCGTGCTCGACCTCTGCACCGGCGACCTCACGTTCGCCTCCGCGAAGACGTACGACCTGGAAGTGTGGGCCCCCGGCACCGACAGCGAGGACGCCCCCGAGAGCATGGGCGGCCGCTGGCTGGAGGTCTCCAGCGCCTCGAACTTCGAGGACTTCCAGGCGCGCCGGGCGGGCATCCGCTACCGGCCCGAACACCACGAGAGCGCCGAGTACCTGCACACCCTCAACGCCTCCGGGACCGCCGTCGGCCGCGTGATGGTCGCCATCCTGGAGTACTACCAGAACGAGGACGGCACCGTCGACGTCCCCGAGCCCCTCCAGCCGTACATGGGGGGAACCGAGGTCATCGAGGGCCACGAGAAGGTCGGCGAGAGCGCGCTCGGCACCGACGAGTAGCGTCCATCCCCCACGCCACGAAACGCTTTTTCCACACCCTGACGTGGCTATCGTATGTTCCCGCCAGCGTTCTTCGGCGCCATCGGTGGCGCCGAGCTCGCCATCATCCTGTTCGTCTTCTCGCTCCCGGTCGCGCTGGTGCTCCTCGCCGGCGTCATCCACGCCGCCCGGTCCGAGCAGTCGAGCACGGACCGCGCGCTCGAGGAGCTCCGCATCGCCTACGCCCGCGGCGAGGTGGACGACGACGAGTTCGAGCGCCGGAGGCGAAAGCTCGAACGCGACGGACGGGACTGAAACAGCCTCACCGCGTGTACGTCTCGATGCGCTCGATGCGACCCTCCGAGAGCGTGAACACGTCGACGAACCGGAGCAACGGCTCACCGTCCTCGCACACCCGACCGCGGACCAGCACCGTTTGCTCGGTGTCGTCGTTCTCACCGGGAGCGGCTTCCCGCTGGAACCGACCCTGTAACTCGTGGCTCGTCTCCGGCGATGGCCGGCCGTCACGCATGAACCGGACGAACGACTCCCGACCCTCGAACGAGCGGTCCGGCCGTTGCTGAACGAACGACGGTGAGAGGGCCGAGCGGAGCGTCTCGTAGTCGTGCTCGTCGAGCGCGCGGTAGTACGTCGCGACCGGGTCGTCGGAAGCCATGGGCGTGCTTCGGTCGCCGCCCACAGAAACCCAGTGGTTGGCGACCGGACACGAATCTCGACCGCCGACGACTACTCTTCCGGGAACAACGAGGAGGGTGCCGGCAGCTCGTCGCCAGTGCTCGCGGCCTCGTGTGGCCCCTCCGCGTCCGCCCGGTACTCGTCGCCCAGGTCGTCCTCCTCGTCGGCGTAGTACTCCGCCGAGCGGGCGTACCACCGGGCAGCCTGTCGGTACTCGTCTGCGCGGTCGCCGGCCGCCTCGCACGCATGCTCCACGCGCGCCGACTCCGCGAAGCGGCCAGCGGACCGGAAGCTCTCGGCCGCCGCGTCGAAGTACGCGACCGCATCGTCGAAGTGCTCGACCGCGCCGAGCCACGCGGCCACCTCGTACTCGCTCCAGGCGGTCTCGAACCGGTCACGTCCCGTGTCGAGGTGTTCGTGCCCGCGAGCGTACCGCTGGACTGCGGTCCGGTCGTCCCGCACGTCGTCGATGGCCGCGCGGACCTCTCCAACGTCCGGCAGCACACTCTGGTCGTCCGTCGACCAGGCGTAGCGCACCCGCTGGCGCTCGTCGATGACGAACACCGAGCGCTTCGGGACGTTCCGGTGCCCGCGCCAGTCCGCCATGCAGACGCCGTACTCCGCGGCGACCTCGCCCATGCTGTCTGCCAGCAGTGGGTAGGTGATGTCGTACTCCTCGGCGAACCGACGGTGGCTGAACACCGAGTCTCCGGAGATGCCGAAGAGAGTCACGTCCGCGTCGAGATTCAGCAGGTCCATATCCTGAAGCGTACAGAGCTCGTCCGTACACGTCGGGCTGAAATCGGCCGGATAGAAGGCGATGACGACGAGATCCTCCCGGAGTGCCTCGACGAGGGAGTACTCGTCGAACTCGCCCCCCTCGACGCCAGGGAGGGAGAAGTTCGGTGCTTCGGAGCCGACGGAGAGCATGGGTCAACGTCTCAGCCCCGTCGACTTAACCATGGTTGCCGGTCCGCAGGATTTGCCCGCGATCTCGGCGACCGCTCTCTTCGTCCACAACGGTACGGTGGTCACCATCGCCTGCCTCGGGATTCCGACGGTGGCGCTGCTCGGATACAACGGGCCGTCGTCGGGAGCGTGACCGTCCGCGCAATGGGGCCCCGGGTAGCAGGGGAGACGCTCGCCGTGTCCGTCCCGCACGCCATCGTCGAACTTCCGGCGCTCTGGCTGACCGGAGCAGGCGGCATCCGGGTGAGCCACGGTCTCTGGAAGGTGGGGGCGGGCGAGGGGAGCGATACGAGCGGACCGCGCTTGTTCGCCGAGGCACTGGTCCGGTACGGGGTTGCACTCGCGTTGCTCGGAGTCGCCGCCGTCGTCACAGGCGACGCCCGTCGTCTTCCGCGCGCTGGCGTGAACGACGCAGGTGCGGATGGTTTTTCACTGCTTGCGACCACCGCTCCTACATGGTTCGGTTCCAACTCCAGGGCGTCCACGGCGGCTGGGAGGCCGCGGTGACCGGGCCCTCTGACCACGTGGAGTTCGCCGTCGAGAGCGACGACGACACGGTCTATCAGGGCTACGGCTCGCTGCACTCTTTGCTACGGCTCTACGACCTCGCACGGCTCGAACGGGCGGTCCATCCGCAGTTCCTCGGCTACGAGGTGGCCGAACGCGGCGGGACCGTGCTCGTCGACCTGCGGACTGGGCAGGTACGGACGACCTACGACGAGCTTCGGGGTGCGATGGAGCCGTTCCTCGCGGAGTTGTTCGAGACGATGGACGGCCAGACCGTCGGCGAGCGCACGGACCACATCGCGACGATGCAGGAGCGGGAGCTGACGCTGGTCGACATCGACGCGCTGTACGACCGACTGGTGTAGCGTGGCGCTTTTGCCCACTGCCGGGCAACGGGAGGTGTGAAGCTCCACGCCCGGTACGAGGGCGACGACGACCCCGACAAGTGCACGGCCCGGAAGCTCGCGAAGTTCGACCTCGCCGAGCTGCACCGCTCGAACCGGGCGACTCCGTACGGGCTGGTGCTGGACCCACACGCGGAGCAGGCGCTCTCGCCGGCCGACGACCCCGAAACCCTCGTCGCGCTCGACTGCTCGTGGGAGAGCGCGGACGTGGCTGCGTTCGACCTCCGCGGCGAGCACCGGGCGCTCCCGTTTCTCGTCGCCGCCAACCCGGTGAATTTCGGGAAGCCGTTCGCGCTGACGACCGTCGAGGCGCTGGCCGCGGCGCTGTGCATCCTCGGCGAGCGCGACCACGCCGAGCGCATCCTCGCGAAGTTCACCTGGGGCGAGACGTTCCTCGAACTCAACGAGGAACCGCTGCGGCGCTACGCGGCCTGTGCCGACTCCACCGAGGTCGTCGCGGTCCAGGACGACTACCTCGTCGACGAAGCGGAATAGCGAACAGACGGCACGCGCACTCCCTCCAGTCCGTGCACTGCGCGCGAGGGTGTGCCGTGCTCCCGCCTCGGCCCTCGTGCGACCGTTCTCACGTCACGTCGAGTCTGGTTGCGGGTTGGTATTTGAAGGGGAGGCTCGATGGCTACCGGATTTTAACCACTGGCGCGCGGCTGGCGAGAGGTGCGCGGTTCGGAACGAGCGTAGCGAGTGAGAACCGCGACTGTGAACGGGGAGCAAAGCGACCCGTGAGCGTGCCGAAGGCCGCGAGCCGAACTCGCGCGAGCGAATCGGCTGGGGAGGAATGAGGTGCGGTACGGTCGGGGGAGGGGCTGAAAGGGAGCGAGGACCGCTGGCTGTCCGAGTCCCCGCATTTCCTACCGACTGACCGGGCTTTCTGGCTGGTGTCGCCAGCAGTGACTCCAGTCCCGTTCGACCACACGACCCAGAAAACTCGCGGACGCACTCGGAAACGCTTTTACGCGCAGCACGGTGTAGGGAGGAGTATGGCACGATTCGAGGCTGCGGAGAAACGGTCGCTCGAGAAGATGATCTGCATGCGCTGCAACGCGCGGAACCCGAAGCGGGCGGACAAGTGCCGCAAGTGCGGCTACAAGAAGCTCCGCCCGAAGGCGAAGGAAGCGCGCGCCGCATAATCGCAGTCGTCTTTCTCGTCTCACTCGCGCGTGGAGTGGCCACACTCGCAGGACGCAGCTACTCGTCGGGGTACTTCGGCTCGCGGTTCTCGGCCCGGTCGAGTGCGGTCTCGACGACGTCGCGGACGTCACCGTGGAAGGTCTCGCCGTGGCCGGCGTACATGTGCTCGACTGTGTCGGGCATGCGTTCGAGCAGGGTGTGGATGCTCTCGATGAGCCGTTCGCGAGACTGGCCGGCCATGTCGGTCCGACCGAAGCTGCCGTAGTCGAACGCGCCGTCGTCGTGGACGACGACGTCGCCGCTGAACAGGCTGCTGTCGCTGACGAGGGAGACGTGGTCGGTGGCGTGGCCGGGGGTGTAGACGACTTCGAAGCGCTCGTCGCCGATGACGAGGTCGTCGCCGTCGGTGATGGCGTGGGTGCGTCGCGGGTGGTCGCCGTAGGCGTAACAGTCCGGGTCGTCGAACGCCTCGCAGACGGCGTCGAGCTGGGCGACGTGGTCGCCGTGCTGGTGGGTGAGCACGACCGCGTCGAGGTGGTCGGTGTGTTCGCGGACGACCTCGACGACGCCGTCCATGGCCCCCGCGTCGACGAGTACCGTCCGGTCGCCGACGGCGAGGTATGCGTTGCAGGTGAACGTCGCCGCGCCGGCAGTGACGTTGTGGACTTCCATACCTCGCCGTACGACAGCATCACTTAAGTGCTGACTGGAGCCTGCAACGCGCACAGAAAGTTTCCAGCAGATATTGCCGAACGTAATTCGAACGGGTTCTCCGCCGTGGTTTTTTTGAGTCCTCCACGATTATTGTACAGTGTATGGGTTTCGGGAGCTACGACGAATCGGAACAGAACAACCAGAGCATAGACACAGATCTCGACGAAGAGTCGGTCGATTCGCGCGAGAACGACCACCAGGGACGAATCGAGTTCGAGAACGGAGCCAGCAGCGACGAACTCATAAATCGACTGAAAGACATCAAAGACGACGGCTGACGGGATGAAAGCCGGCGTGCGGGCGGTCGGTATCGCAGAGTCCACGCAGGGCGGCGTGAGCACGCTCGCCGGCGTCGTCGTCAGGGCGGACCGTACTGTCGATGGCCTCTCCTTTGGGACGTGTACGGTCGGCGGGAGCGACGCGACCGACGCCGTCGTCGAGACGGTCCAACGACTCGGTCGGGACGACGTACGCTACGTCGTCCTCGCCGGTATCGCGCTGGCGTGGTACAACGTCGTCGACCTTCACGCGGTCCACGACGCGGTCGACCGGCCGGTCCTCTCGGTGACGTTCGAGGCGAGCGCGGGGCTCGAAACCGCTATCGAGGACGCCTTCGACGGCACGGCACGCGAACACCGGCTCGCAGTGTACCACCGCCAGCCGTCGCGAACGCCTGTCGAGGTCAACGGCGAGAACGTGTACGTGCGCGCCGTCGGCATCGACGACAGCGAGGCCCGCGACGTTGTCCGGGCGTTCACCCCCGAAGGAGGACGACCGGAACCGCTCCGTGTCGCCCGGTTTGCCGCCCGAGCCGGCGACGAGCTCCGCCGGGCCTGAGACCGCCGGGCGGCCACAGAGCGTAGCGGTTAGGTGGGCCCGCCACGCGTGAAGGCGTATGGAGACCATGGACGGGCTGGAGGTCCACGACTGCGAGCAGTGTCCGGCGCTCTGTGACTCGCGCAGCCGGATCGTCAACGGTGTCGGACCAGCCGACGCGGACGTACTGTTCGTCGGCGAGGCCCCCGGCGCGAACGAGGACGAGGAAGGCGAGCCGTTCGTCGGGCGCTCCGGCGACGTGCTCACCGAGACGCTCCGCGAGGTCGGCCTCGACCGCGAGACGGTCCGCATCACCAACTGCGTGCGGTGCCGGCCGCCGGAGAACCGCGACCCACACGCGGAGGAGCTCGCGAACTGCCGGCCGCACCTCGAGCGCGAGATCGACCTCGTCGACCCGGCAGTGCTCGTCACTCTCGGGAAGGTGCCCGCCGAACACCTGCTCGGGCGCTCCGTCGCGGTGACGAACGAGGCCGGGAGCCTCACCGACGTCCGCATCGAGGGGGAGCCGCGTCGCCTCCTCGTCTGTGTCCATCCCGCGGCGACGCTGTACGATCCGAGTCAGAAAGAGACGTTCGTCTCGGCCATAGAGAGCGCCGCCGACCTGGTCGGCGGCCGCGAGGAAGGGAGCGACGGGCAGTCCCGTCTCGGCGAGTTCTAGTCCTTCTTGGGCTTCTCGGAGCCCATCCACTTGTCCATGTCACCGAGGTCCCGGATGATATCGAGGATACCGCGTCCCTGATCCTCTCCGGGGCGCATGTACGACCGCACACGCGAAGAGGTCATCTCGACAGTCAGGACGATGAAGACCACGACCAGAATTCCCGCCGCAGCCTGCGGGTAGGCGCTCGGCGACCCGAACGCTCCGAGACTGATCTTCGCCTGGATGTACTGTCCGATCCCGCCGACGCCGATGACACCGAGACCGATTGCGATGCGGGTGTTGATCTCGAAGACGTACAGCGTCCACGCGACGTAGCCGTTGTACACCTGGCTCAGCATCCCGAAGATGATAGTCTGCAGACTCGATGCACCGGTCGAGCCGACCGCCTCGATGGGGCCGTCTTCGACCTCCTCGAGTTCGTCGGTCAGGAGGCGACCGAGGTTCCCGATGGTGTCGGTCCCGATCGCGAGCACCCCGGTGACCGGACCGAACCCGGTCAGCGGGACGAAGATGAGCGCCCAGATCAGTGCCGGCACCGCACGGATGGTGCTCATGATGCCCCGGAACACGAAGTTGAACGGGAACGGAACGACCCGTTCGGAGCCGAGGATGCCCAGGATGAGTGCGAGCGGGAATCCCAGTACGGTCCCCAGGAATCCCATGATGACGGTCAGCACGGCCGAACTCACGAGGACGCTCGCCTCGCCGAGTTCGGCACTCAGGACCGACGAGACGAACCACTGCGGATGCAGCAGCGTCTGGACGATGGCTTCGAGACCGCCGATCTCTTGATCCTTCGTCTGTTGTGTCAGGTCGACGAAGTCCGGCGGTACGAAGCCACTGAGGAACTCGGTCCACCCCGGCAGGTTCCGGTAGAGCAGCCCGACGGTCAGTTCGACGAACCACAGTCCACCGGCGGTCAGTGTGAGCAGCACCAGGATACCAGCCAGATAGAGGAGCTGCCGGTTCCGGGAGGCGCGGTCGAGCTGTTCGAGCTTCTTGCGGATCCGGTTGTCGCCCCGTGATGAGTCTTCTGACGCCATGTTAGATGTGCTGAATTCCTTCGTCGTTCTCGGCGCTCTCTTCCCCGTAGTAGATGCGGTCTACGACGTCCATCGTCAGATCCTCGCGGTCCCCGTTGAAGATGAGTTCGCCCTCGTTCAGGCCGATGAACCGGTCGCCGAACTCGCGGGCGATGTTGACCTGATGGAGGCTCACGATGGAGGTGAGGTTCCTGTCGACAGCCGCCCGGCGCATGTACTCCATGACGTCCTGGGCCGCCTTCGGGTCGAGACTCGCGACCGGCTCGTCCGCGAGCAGGAGGTCGGGGTTCTGGGTGAGCGCACGGGCGATGCCGACGCGCTGTTGCTGCCCGCCGCTCATGCTGCTCGCACGTTGTTCGGCCTCCTCGAGGAGGCCGACGGTGTCCAGCGCCTCGAGCGCCATCTGCTTGTCCTCCTCCCCGAACCGGTTGAGCAGACTACCGAACGTGGAGGAACGACTGAGGGCACCGGAGAGCGTGTTCTTGTACGCGCTGAGCCCCTCGACGAGGTAGTGCATCTGGAAGACCATTCCGACGTTGCTCGTCGGCATCGAATCGATGGGCTGTCCGTTGAACTCGACCGTCCCCTCGGTGGGCGTCGTGAGGCCGTTCAGTATCCGAAGCAGGGTCGACTTCCCGGCTCCGGACGGCCCGAGCAGGACGACGAACTCGCCGTCAGAGATCTCGAACGAGACATCGTCGAGTGCGACGGTGTCGCCGTAGATTTTCGATACGTTGTTGACGGAAATAGTTGCCATTTTGCGGTGCTAAAACGGGTTGACTGTTGAGCGGTGTTATCCGAAGATCTCTTCGCCGTAGCCGAGGTTCTCGGCGGTATCGACGACCGGCTGGTACGTGTCGACGCCACGTTCGCGGACGTCGTCGAACCACACGTCGTCGTCGGTGTCAGCCTCGCCGTCGGCACCGTAGTACATCTCGTCGGGCGCCTCGGTGAACGCGGTGACGATATTCTCCTTCTCGTCGTCGCTGAGTTCGGGCGAGACGACGATGGGCGCGCGCGGGATGCCGCTACGCTCGGCGACGACCTGCAGTTCGTCCTCGTTCGTGAAGTAGGCGAAGTCGCCCACGCCAGCCGCGTCGACCGTTCCGTCGGCTGCCGCGTTTGACGCCTCGATGTGGGTCGTCCACTGCGGGTTGAAGTCAGCACCGGTCGCACTCCCCGGCTCCTCGGGGAGCGAGAGGTCGGTCTCCTCCTTGATCATCGAGAGCGGGTAGAGCGAACCACTCGCGCTCAGCGCGTCGGCGAAGGCGATGTCGGCGCCCTCGAGGTCGCTCGGCTCCTCGATGTCCGAGCCCTTGGGGGCCACGATGAAGCTGGAGTACTCCCAGCCACCGTACGCCTTTCGCTGGAGGACGATGTCGACCTTGTCGGAGTTGACACCGAGTGCGGCGGCGAACGGACCTGTCTCGGCGACGTCGGCGTTGCCGCTGTCGAGGCCCTCGAGTGTTGCGCCGTAGTCCTCGGAGTAGCTCATCTGCAGGTCGTCCTCGCCGATGGGGTCGATGTGGTCGACGAAACGCTCGCCGATCGGCTCGTACTGAGCTTTCATCTGGTCCTGTGGTTCGGTCGGCGACATCAGGAAGGTCATCTGACCGTCCACGTAGGGGTCGCCTCCGAACGAACCGAGACATCCTGCAGCACCCACCATCCCAGCCGTGGTTGCTGCGCCAGCGGCCTTGAGGAAGTTGCGTCGACTTTCCATTGCGAATCAATTCATAGTTCTTGATGTTGCTATTAAAAGTTCCTAATCTATCTACATAGAACTACGTAGGGCAACGTCTGGATGGGGCGAGACGCCCCGACTCGCCATTTCGGCACGCTTCCGAGGCGGCCTCTGGCGGTTTGTGATGTTCTTCTGGCGATACAAGCTCGATAGCGGACGCTGGGCGTCAGCACGGCGACCGTCTCACCGCTGTGGCTCCGTGGGATATGTAGACAACATATCGGGTTTTTCTTGGGAGAGAATCAGGGGCGAGCGGCGGCGGACAGAACGTCTTCGGGCCCACCGTCTCCGGGGTGAACGTGACCGGAACGGAAACGCACTTGCGCCGCGACGCTGAACTATCGCTCATGAGTACGCAGTCGCGCTCCCGCGAGCAGGAGACACTCGCGGACATCGTCGTGGTGGACTACGGGCTGGGGAACCTCCGGAGCGTCTCCCGTGGTCTCGAACGGGCCGGCGCGTCGGTCAGCATCGAGAGCGACCCCGAGGCGTTCGGCGAAGCCGACGGCGTCGTCCTCCCGGGCGTCGGTGCGTTCGGCGAGGGGATGGAGAACGCCGAATCGGTGCGGGACGCACTCGTCGAGGTCGCCGACTCCGACACGCCGCTGTTCGGCATCTGTCTCGGGATGCAGATGCTGCTGACCGAGAGCGAGGAGGCCGAACGCGAGGGACAGGGCGACGTGAAGGGCCTGGACCTGGTTCCCGGCCGGAACGTCCGCTTCGAGACGGGCCAGACGGTCCCCCACATGGGCTGGAACGACCTCTCGATCCAGCGCGAGCACCCGCTCGTCGAAGGTGTTGACGGGCGGTACGCCTACTTCGTCCACTCCTACTACGCCGTGCCCGACGACGAGGACGCGGTCGTCGCGACGACGGACTACGGTGGCTCGTTCCCCGCCATCGTCGCCAACGACGACGGCACGGTCTTCGGCACGCAGTTCCACCCGGAGAAGTCCGGCGAGACCGGCCTCACCATCCTGCGCAACTTCGTCGACCTCTGTGCGGAGTGAGCGTCAGAGGAACTCCCTGACCTCGGAGTACCACATGTCGTGGTGGTCCACCGCGTCGACCCGCTCGGCGATGGGGACCGCCAGGGCGTGCCAGCACAGCTCGGTCGGGTCGTCCGGGTCCAGATTGTACTCGGCGTCCTTGCACGTGCAGCCGCTGTCCTCGACGATGTACTCGTCTTCGTAGCCCACGACGACGGTGAAATCGCGGTACCGCTTCACGCGTTCCTCAGAAACGGCCTCGATGGCGTGCTTGCCGCGGTCGCCGTGGACGGCCATTATTTTCTCGACCGCATTCGGGGTCAACTCGCCGGCTTCTTCGAGCATCGCCTGCCACTCTTCGACGGCGCGCTCGCGCTCCTCGTCGGTCACGCGAGCCACCCGGCCACGATGCCCCCAATCACTGTCCCGTCGTTCGGTCCGGGGTGTGAAAACAGTTCGGTCCCGGCACCCCAAGGCACTTGTCGAAAATCACCGTCGGCTACCGTATGCTCTCCAGACGGCAGTTCCTCGGAGCGACCGCGACGACCGCGGCCGTCGCCACGGCCGGCTGTCTCGGCAGCTTCGATGCGGGCGGCGACGGACCGACGACCGACGAGACACCGACCACGAACGCCACGACGACCGCGGCGCTCTCGCCCGGCGAGCAGACCCGGGGCGAGGCCGAACCCGTCTCGACGACGGAGACAATCACCGCCGACCGCTACGAGTACGTCGAGGCCAACGACACGGTCCGATATCCGGCCACGAGGTCGGGTGGGGAGGTTTCCAGCCACGGCTACTCGGCGTTCGAGAGATGGACCAACGTCGAAGGGGCGAGCGCGGCCGGGCCGGCGATTCTCGGACGACTCGATAGTCGCCTCGAATCGATGGCGAGCATCTCGGCGGGCTTCGGCAGCCGCGAGGAATCCGACCAGCTCTCCGTCTACGTGGCACACGTCACGTTGCAGGACCGCTCCGGGAGGGTCATCGACGAGCCCGAGGTGCCCTCCCGGCGGACGACCGATGACAATTAACGTAGACCGGAAACATAGTACACCTCTCTCCGACGAACACCGACTTGTCGGCGGTCATGAGCTGTGTTTGCTGGTACAGTCGGGTTACTCTTTGTCGGTATATCGCCGTTCACTCGCGCCTCGCGCCGACGCCGCGACGTTCGGGAGAGCTTTCAGGCTGGGGTTCACCACTCGGTGCCAACAAGCCCCTCGGTAGCGGCCGACACCGTCTGCTTGCTCCGGCACGAACGCTCCTCATCGGTTCATTGTTGGCAATGCGGAGAACTACCAATAAGCCGTTTCAGGTGTTAGCGACAGGCCGAAGTCCTGATCTGCTGTCAATGGACTTCGGAGTTGTCTCGTCTTCTGCTGTCGAATTCGTCGCCCACCCGAACAGTCTCTCAGCGGTCGCTGAGAGGAATTCCTGCGGGGCTGTTTGGTTAAGCGGGTCTGTGTCACTCTCGACTTCCAGACCGTCCATGATGCTGTCCCCATCTGTATCAGCAGTGACAGGGTCTGTCCCTTCCGCAATCTCAGTCAAGTCGTTCAACCCATCTTGATCGGTGTCTTGCCTCAGTGGGTTGAGGCCGTGCTGCCGTTCGTACCCATTACGGAGCCCATCATCGTCTGCATCATAGCCACTGTACAAGTGCTGTTCGCTCTCGAATTCATGGTCAGGGAAGCCAATCGCATTGATGTACCGATCCGCCACTGGCCCCATTTCTGGGCCGCCAACGTCGATCAAAATGCGTTTGAAGTCGGAATAATTGACGGTGCCATCATGCTGCTGAACGTCGCGGTAGACATCCCGCATGGATGCCTCACCATTCGTGTTCTCCCGTATCTGTTCATTAAGGAACGCAAGAACATGTGCTCCTTTATCATACTCTACGTATGAACTGTTCCATGTCGACCGGTCAGTTAGGTTCGCATGCTTGATCCTCTCGTCAGTAGTTGTGATCTGTTCCTCGAATTCCTCGGCAGTAGCCATTCCTCTATTCAACATGGTTGTGGCAGTGAAGTATTCAGCACTCCCCTCTACAAACCAACTCATCTCCGGGCTCATTCTCGTTTGTTGGGTGACGTGCACGTATTCATGCGCCCATGTAGTGTCAGGATGGTTCAGAGGTAAATTCGATTGCACATAGAAGTCGCCACCTGTTTCCCGACCGGCATTAGTCATATCAGTATATTCAGAGACTGCAATAATGAGTTTCTGGTCATCATTGCGACTGTTCCAGAGCGTTTCCTCCATATACCGGAACGTGTCGAACAGCTCGTCGCTATCAGGGCGTATTGACATCCCCGCCGTCTTCACGACCGTCGCATTTGTACCGTTAACCATGGCCGATTCAGTAGTATAGTGACCAAGATAAACATACCCGTCACCAGCAATACCCTCACCGGCGACACTATATTCTTCGTTGTATTCGGGAGATTCATCATAATACCGCCACCCGATGGAGGGAGATACAGTATCGACGATTGCCCAGCTCCCAACGTCGATGCCAGATTCGTCCCCACCGAGTGTGTCAGTTGAGAGATCGATTGTGTACGTTATTTGTGGCGCTTCACCACCCTCCCATACATATCCTTCTTCTGTTTTTTGGAGGTTCTGTATGTTCTGGATGTTGATTCTATCGGGATCGGGGTTTCCAAGATCTACCCGTGGAACGTTAGAAGGAATCTGATATTCTGCTACAGCTGTGATTTGTCCTGGTGTCTCTGGCGTTAATTCGTAGGTAATCTCGACCGTCAGGTCAGAAGGTGTACTGTTTTCATCTGCCGCCTCTGCGGCTACCGAACCTGGCACTAACGATATAATGAGCATCAAGATAAAAATCACCGCCAGCCCTCCTCGAATCGCCCTCGGTTGAATTGTGGGGCGTCTTTCAGAGTTCACACACCAACACCCGAATGTAAATGTATTAACTATTTCGGCCAGTCAACAGTTCAGTACGCTCACGCAGCTTCTCTTCGAGTTCGTGCTGGTCGACCATGCCGTACTCGAACGCGTACTCGGCGGCCTTCTCGCTCGCCGTGACCGGCGCGTCGCGGTCCCTGGTGACGGCGCCGGCCGCCTCGATGGTGTTGTCGACGACCGTCTGGCGGTCGCGGCCGGCGAGCGTGCGCGTGCTGTTCACGGTGATGGTCGGGAACTGGTCGCCGTCGGCGTCGGTGAGCACGTAGACGTGGTAAACGGCGGTGCGCGGGCGCGGATGACGCCCCGAGTGAGGACCCCCACGAGGCCGGCGACGCCGGTGTTCCTCCGGCGGTCGGTCCGCCGGCAGCAGTGACCGCCACATCGCATCCCTTTTCGCCCACCGCCGCCCACGACCCCACATGGACGTCACGGAGGGCAACGTCACGGTCTCGGTGCCCGAGCAGGACGGCGAGGGCACCCACGAGTCGGTCTTCTTCAACCCGGTCCAGGAGTTCAACCGCGACCTGACCGTCGCGGTCCTCCGGGCGTACCGCGAGAACGAGGAGCGCGCCGACACCTACCTCGACGCGATGACGGCTTCCGGGGTCCGGGGCGCGCGGGCCGCCGCCGAAGGCTGGGACGTGACCTGCTGTGACGTCGACGAGGAGGCCGTGGAACTCGCCCGGGAGAACCTCGCCCGGAACGACCTCCCCGGCGAGGTGGTCCACCGGAACGTCAACGCGCTCATGCACGAGGACTACTTCGACGTGGTGGACCTGGACCCGTTCGGCACGCCGATGCCCTTCGCCGACGCCGCGTTCGCCAACACGCGGGACCTGCTCTGTGTCACCGCCACCGACACCGCCCCGCTCTGTGGCGCGCACTTCGACTCCGGCGTGCGTTCCTACGCCGCCGTCCCGCGCAATACCGACTATCACGCCGAGATGGGCGTGCGGGTCCTGCTCGGCGCGCTCGCCCGGGCCGGCGCGCGCTGGGACACCGGCATCACGCCGCTGCTCACCCACGCGACGAGCCACTACGTCCGCACCTACCTCGACCTCTCGGGGCGGGCCACCGACGCCAACGCGAGCGTGGACCAGCTGGGCTTCCTCCACCACTGCGAGGACTGCCTCCGGCGCGAGGCCGAGCACGGTATGCTCCCGCACCCGCCCGAGACGTGCCCGCGCTGCGAGGGCAACCGGGTGCTCACCGCCGGGCCGCTCTGGCTCGGCCCCTACCGTGACCCCGACTTCGTCGCCGACGTGCGCGAGCAGGTCACCGACGACATGGGCACCGCCGACCGCGGACGGGACCTCTGTGACACGCTCGAAGCCGAGCTCGACGAACCGAGCCACTACGACCAGCACCGCCTCTGCAAGCTCTGGGGCCGCGGTGCCAGCGGCATGGACGACTTCCTCGGCGCGCTGCGGGATGCCGGGTTCGCGGCCTCGCGGGCACACTACGGCGGCACTACGTTCAAGAGCGACGCCAGTATCCCCGAGATGGAAGCAGCGACCGAGGAGCTGTGAAACGGTCGGTGAACGCTCGGCGCCGTAGCCAGCGACCTAACCACGCTCGGCGACGGTCTTTTTGCGGGAGTGCTCGTACCCGTACCCGTGTCACTTCCGCCAGCGGTCACCCGTGCGCGGTCGCTCGTCGTGGCGGTCGTCGAAATCGCACGTGACGAGCAGCTAACGTTCCTCGCGGCGGCCATCGCCTACTACGCGTTCGTCTCGCTGTTCCCGCTCGCACTGCTCGCCGTGGCGGTGGCGACGGCGGTCGGCGGCGAGGCACTGGCGAACGACGTGGTCGCGGTGGCCGGGGAGACGCTCACGCCGGCGAGCCAGGAGGTGCTGCGAACCGCGCTCGTCGAGCGGGAGGGCCGGGGCGGTGCGACCATCGTCGGCCTCGTGGTGCTGGTCTGGAGCGCGCTGAAGGTGTTCCGGGCCATCGACCGGTCGTTCTCGGCGGTGTACGGCCGCGGTCTCGAGGAGCCGCTCGGCGAGCAGCTCGTCGAGGCCGCGGTCGGGCTCGCGGCGGTCGCCCTCGCCGGCGCGGTCGCGGTCGCGGTCACCGTCGCGGTGAGTCTGCTCGACCTGCCGTACGGCAGCCTCGTCGGAGCGGCGGTCACGGTGGTCGCGCTCGGGCTGGTGTTCTTCCCACTCTACTACCTCTTCCCGCACGCCGACGTGACCGTCAGCGAGGCGCTCCCCGGGTCGGTTTTCGCCGCGGTGAGCTGGGCCGTTCTGAGCCTGGCGTTCACGCTCTACACGACCGAGTACGCGACGGCGTACGCGGTGTACGGCGTCGTCGGGGGCGTCCTGCTGCTCGTGACGTGGCTCTACCTCGGCGCGCTCGTCCTGCTCGTCGGTGCATCGCTGAACGCCGTGCTGGCCGGGCGAACGCTCGCGACGGAGGAGCTAGAGGCGAGTGTCGACCGGCACCTTCAAACCGCGGGCCTGCGACAGGACGAAGCGACAAGGAACAGCGACGATGCCTGAGGACGAGACGGACGACCCCACCGAGCAGGGCACCGACGCAACCGAGGACGACGGCGCACCAGCGAGCGAGGAGGCCGCGGACACGGAGCAGCCCGCGGGCGATGGCGCGGACGACGCCGACACCTCCGGCGATGCTGGCGGCGCAGGTGGCGACGAGCCCGGCGATGGGGGTCCAGACGGCGACGGCGGAACCGACAGCGGTGGCTCCGGCGACGACGACCGGACCGACCAGATCGACCGGCTGTACGAGCGGCTGGCCGAGCTCGAAGACGAGGTCGAGGGCAGCCGCGCGAGCAAGGACTCCGTCGCCGACCTCCGCGAGGAGCTCGCCGAGTTCGAGGACGACGTCCAGTCCCGCACGGTCGACCGTGACGAGATGCGGGGCGACCTCAAGCGTTACGTGCGACGGAAGCTCCGGCGCGGCCACGCCCGCGGCTGGGGCCCGTACGTCGTGCTGCTCTACGGCACGGTGATGACGCTGGGGCTGCTGTACACCCCACGGCTGCAGGGCGACGGCTGGGTGGTGCTCGCGATGATCATCATCTGGCTGTCGACGCTCGGGCTGTACGTGCTGTTCGTCATCTTCGGGCTGACGTTCTCCGTGCTCGGTATCCCGGGACGGCTCCGGGACCGTGTCCAGGAGTGGCGGTCGAGCTAGGCGGCGCTCGCGGCGCGTGACGACGCGGCAAAAGAAACGGATTCGTGTCGGCTCAGTACTTCTCGAGGTACCGGTCGATCTCCCACTCGGAGACGTCGACGAGGTAGTCCTTGAACTCGGCGCGCTTGGCCTCGGTGAACTTCTCGTAGACGTGCTCGCCGAGTGCGCTGGCGACGACTTCGTCCGCCTCGAGTGCGTCGACGGCCTCCCCGAGGTTGGTCGGGAGCGTCTCGATGCCGTACTCCTCGCGCTTTGCCTCGTCGAACTCGTAGATGTTCTCTCGGATGGGGTCCGGGCAGTCGAGGCCCTGCTCGATGCCTTCCAGGCCCGCGTGGATGAGCGCGGCGAAGGCGAGGTACGGGTTACACGACGGGTCCGGGAAGCGCGCCTCGATGCGGCTCGCCGCCGGGACGCGGGCGGCGGGCTTGCGGATGAGCGCGGAGCGGTTCCGGTCGGACCACGCGACGTACACCGGTGCCTCGTAGCCCGGCACCAGGCGCTTGTAGGAGTTCACCGTCGGGTTCGTCACCGCGGTGATGGCCGGCGCGTGCTCGAGGATGCCCGCCGTGAACTGCTTGGCGGTCTCGCTCAGGTCGAACTCGTCGTCGCCGTCGTGGAACGCGTTCTCGCCGTCCTCGGTGAACAGCGAGAGGTGCGTGTGCATGCCGGAGCCGTTGATACGCGGGATTGGCTTGGGCATGAACGTCGCGTGCTGGTCGTGTTCGGCCGCGATGGCGCGGACGACGGAGCGGAACGTCGCGACGTTGTCGGCGGTCGAGAGGGCGTCGTCGTACTCGAAGTTGATCTCGTGCTGGCCCTGTGCGACCTCGTGGTGCGAGGCCTCGATGTCGAAACCCATCGACTCCAGCCCGAAGATGATGTCCTTGCGGACGTCGCTCGCGAGGTCCTTCGGTGCGAGGTCGAAGTAGCCACCGGCGTCGCTGGTCTTCGTGGTGGCGTAGCCGTCTTCGTCCTCCTCGAACAGGAAGAACTCCGGCTCGGGGGCGGCGTTGACGGTGTATCCAAGCTCCTCGGCGCGCTCGATGGCGCGCTTGAGGACGCCACGCGGGTCGCCGGAGAACGGCTCGCCGGTGGACGTGTTGATGACGTCACAGATGAGCCGGGCAGCCGCGCTCTCGTCCGTGTTCCGCCACGGCAGGACCGCGAACGTCGTCGGGTCGGGGTCGAGCCGCATGTCCGATTCCTGGATGCGCACGAAGCCGTCGATGGACGACCCGTCGAAGTATATCCCCTCCTCGAACGCCTTCTCGGCCTGGCTCGCCGGGACGGAGACGTTCTTGACGGTCCCGAGGATGTCCGTGAACTGGAGCCGCAGGAAGTCCACGTTCTCTTCCTCGATCTGTTCGAGCACAGCTTCCTCCTCCGCACTGAAGTTTCCGCTTGTCATCTTTCTGGTCGACTAATCCAACCATTGCCAGTACTAAAACCCTACTGTTATACGCAAATCTCGGGAGAGGCGTCCTGAATTGAATGTTCGTAAACTTCTAATGGCTGGGAGCGTACGGTGGATACAATGACGTACGAAAATCTCGACGCGAAGTTGGTGAATGCACTTCTGGACAACGGCGACGCGAGCCTTCGGAGCCTCGCCGAGCAGCTCGACGTCTCGGTGACGACGGTCTCGAACCACGTCTCCGCGCTGGAGGACGACGGGGTCATCCGTGGCTACACGCCGAAGGTGGACTACGACCTGCTCGGGTACGACGTGACCGCCATCCTCCAGCTCAAAGTCGAGGGGAGTGCCCTCCCCGACATCACCGACAGACTCCGGGCGGAGAAGCAGATGGTCTCCGTCTACGAGGTCACCGGCGACTACGACGTCATCGCCATCGGGAAGTTCACCGACACGGACGGGATGAACGAGCAGATCAAGCGCCTGCTCACCGACCCCGAGATCAACGAGTCGAACACCAGCGTCGTGCTGAACTCCGTCTGCGAGAACGAACAGTTCTCGCTCGAAGTGGACGACTGACCGCCAGCGGGGACTGCCGATAACGCACTCCTTTTGTCTCGGATGTGGGTAGTGGCCACCGATGAGCACGCGCTTCCGGACGGCCGACGGCCTGGTCGACCACCTCGCCGACCGCACGTTCGACCGACCGCCGGCCATCGTCTGCAACGCACACGTCACGGGACTCGGCGTCGCCCGCGCGCTGGCGGCCCACGACGTCCCCGTCGTCGCACTCGACCGCACCCCCGACGGCGTCGCACCGGGGTCGACCGCCGTCGCCGCCGCCGGTGCCGTCACCTACCCCCTGGACGACGCCGACGGCTTCCGGGCGGACGTCGAGGCCGTCGCCGACGCCCTCGAACACGAGCCCGTCGCCTTCGGCTGCATGGACGAGTGGGTCCACGGGCTGGCCGACACCACCCCTGACGGCGTTTGCCTGCCCTTTGCCCCCGGGACCATCGACGCCGTCCTCGACAAGACGTCGCTGTACGCGCTCTGTGACGAGCTCGACGTCCCGTACCCGGAGACGTACCGACTCGAGGAGACGGGGGTCGACGGCGACGGGCCGCCGGTCCGTAGCGCCGACGCGGCGGCCGCCGAGCTCGGGTTCCCGCTCGTGCTCAAACCGGCCCGGAAACGCGAGTTCGAGGAGGCCCTGGGCACGAACGTCGTCGAGGTTACCGGCCGCGACGAGTACCGCGACGTCGTCGAGGGGGCGGGCGACGCGGGCATCCGCGTGATGGCCCAGGAGCGCGTCGACGTGGCCGAGGGCGAGGACCGCTCGCTCGCGTCGTACGTCCCCGAGTCGGGTGCGCCGCTGGGCGTGGTCGGCAACGCCAGGGTCCGGCACCCGCGGGGCTACGGCACCTCCTGCGTCGTCGACGTCGTCGACGACCCCGACCTCAGGGAACGGGCCCTCGCCGTCCTCGACGCCGCCGGCTACCACGGCATCAGTGAGGCCGAGTTCGTCTACGACCGCGAGCGCGAGACCTACGTCCTGCTCGACGTGAACACCCGTCCGTGGAAGTGGATCGGCCTCCCCGTCGCCGCCGGTGCGAACCTCCCGATGGCCGCGTACGCCGACGCCACCGACGCCAGCTACGAGCCCGGCCCCCGCCGCGAGCCGCGCTGGGTGTACCTCGCGGACTACCTCCACGGGCTCGCCGACGGCGGCCGCGACGTGCTTTCGCGCGAGGAGTGGACCGCCCTCGCGTCCGGTCGCGTCGACGGCGACGACGGCATCGTCACCGGGGTTTACCGCCCGGAGGACCCGGAGCCGACTTACCAGCTGCTCCGGACGGAGCTCGGCACCCGGGAGTACTACTGCGCCTGCTGAGGTCCGGTGCCAGCGGCGGCGGGAGAACCCGCCGATGTCGCCGGTACCGACCCCCATTACCCCGTAGCGACCCTGTGGTCGTCCATGACCGACGACGGGATGCACCTCAACCTGTTCACGATGAACTCGGTGGAGCACGTCACCGTGGGGTCGTGGCGTCACCCCGGTGACCAGTCCACACGCTACAGCGACCGTGAGTACTGGACAGAGGTCGCACGCACCGCCGAACGCGGCGGCTTCGATGGCGTGTTCTTCGCCGACGTGCGCGGCATCTACGACGTCTACGAGGACGACCGCGACCCCACCATCGAGCGCGCGGTACAGACCCCCTCGAACGACCCCGCGTACCTCGTGCCCGCGATGGCCGAGGTGACCGACCGCCTCGGCTTCGCCATCACGAAGTCCACCTCGTACACCCACCCCTACCAGCTCGCCCGCGAGTTCTCGACGCTCGACCACGTCACCGACGGTCGCGTCGCGTTCAACGTCGTCACCTCCTACCTCGAGTCCGCGGCCGCGAACCTCGGGCTCGACGCCCGCATGGACCACGACGAGCGCTACGACCGCGCCGCGGAGTTCATGGACGTCTGTTACGCCCTCTGGGAAGACTCCTGGGAGGATGACGCAGTCGTCCGGGACCGCGAGGGCGGTCGCTTCAGCGACCCCGGGAAGGTCCACGCCATCGACCACGACGGCGAGCACTTCGCCGTCCCCGGCCCCCACGGCTGCGAGCCCTCGCCCCAGCGCACGCCGGTCATCTACCAGGCCGGCTCCAGCGACCGCGGCCGCGAGTTCGCCGCCCGGAACGCCGAGGCCGTCTTCGTCAGCCAGCCGACCCCCGGACAGGTGACCGACTACATGGCCGACCTCCGCGAGCGCGCGGCCGAGCACGGTCGCGACCCCGACGAGCTGCTCTTCTTCCCGGGCATCGTCCCCATCGTCGGCGCGACCGAGGAACTGGCCGAGGCGAAGGCGGAGAGCTACCGCGACCACGTCGATGTCGAGGGCGTGCTCGCGCTGCTGTCTGGCTTCGTCGATATGGACCTCTCGGAACTCGACCCCGACCAGCGCATCGAGCGCATCGAGACCGAGGCCATCCAGGGCACCGTCAACGCGTTCGCCGGCGGCGAGAGCGAGTGGACGGTGCGGGAGATGGCCGAGTTCGCCGGGCTCGGCACGACCTCCCCCGTCGTCGTCGGCACCCCCGAGCAGGTCGCCGACGAGCTCGCGTACTGGTACGAGGAGGTCGGCGTCGACGGCTTCAACGTCAAGGAGGCCGCCCGGCCCGACACCCTCTCCGACTTCGTCGACATGGTCGTCCCCGAACTCCGCGAGCGGGGACTGCTTCGTGAACGCTACGAGGGCGACACGCTCCGCGAGACCATGCTCGGCCGGCCTCGACTCCACGAGTCCCACCCTGGCCGACGCGGCGACTGAGCCGGCGGGGCACGGCGGCGAACGGACTGCAGCGACCGACAGCGTCGCCACTGCCGGGCGAGCGATCGAAAGAATCGGGTCGGGTTCGCGTCGATGCGGCGTGCGGAAGCGGGTGACAGG
Organism: Haloarchaeobius sp. FL176; assembly: GCF_024609245.1. Taxonomy (GTDB): domain Archaea; phylum Halobacteriota; class Halobacteria; order Halobacteriales; family Natrialbaceae; genus Haloarchaeobius. Next base: position 22,993 of record NZ_JANJYH010000012.1, on the reverse strand, counting down.
TGCGACCGAACTTACATCGCACCGCCCATACCGCCCATGCCACCCATGCCGCCCATGCCGCCGGGTGCGCCGCCCTCGTCGTCGCCCTTGTCGGTGCTCAGGTCTCCAGCGGAGATGATGTCGTCGATCTTGAGGACGAGGTTCGCGGCCTCGGTGGCCGAGCTCAGCGCCTGCTCCTTGGAGTGAGCGGGCTCGACGATGCCGGCCTCGAAGGTGTCCTTGACGTCGCCGGTAAAGACGTTCAGCCCGGCGCGCTTGTCGCCGCCCTCGTGGGCAGCGCGCAGGTCGACGAGCGTGTCGATGGAGTCCAGCCCGGCGTTCTCGGCGAGGACGCGGGGGACGAGCTCCAGCGAGTCGGCGAACGCCTCGACGGCCAGCTGCTCGCGGCCCTCGACGCTGTCGGCGAAGCTGCGGAGACGGTCCGCGACCTCGACCTCGATGGCACCGCCGCCAGCGACGACGCGGCCGTCGGAGACGGTCTGTGCGACGACGTCGAGCGCGTCGCTGACACCGCGCTCCAGCTCGTCGACGACGTGGTCGGTGGAGCCGCGCAGGAGGAGCGTCACGCCGTGGGCGTTCTCCGCGCCCTTGACGTAGAACAGCTCGTCCTCGTCGTCGCGCTCGACGTTACCGAAGCCGAGGTCCTCGGTACCGAAGTCGTCCAGGTCGGAGACGATGTTCGCGCCGAGGATCTCGCGCAGGAAGCGCACGTCGGCCTTCTTGACGCGACGGACGGCGAGGATGCCCTCCTTCGCGAGGTAGTGCTGGGCGAGGTCGTCGATGCCCTTCTGGCAGAAGACGACGTCGGCGCCGGAGTCGACGATCTGCTGGACCTTCTGCTTGAGCTGCTTCTCCTCCTGGTCGAGGAACTGCTGAAGCTGGCTCGGGTCCGTGACGTTGACCTCGGTGTCGACGTCGGTCTCCTCGATCTCGACGGCCTCGTTGAGCAGCAGAATGTTCGCCTCCTCGGCGGACTTCGGCATGTTGTCGTGGACGGGGTCCTTGTCGATGACCGCGCCCTTCAGGAGCTCGGAGTTGGAGGCGGACTGACCCGTCTGGGTCTCGATGTTGAGGTACTGCATGTCGACCTGGCCTTCGACGGTGACCGAGCTGATGGCCTCGACGATGATCTGGGCGAGGAGCTCCTTGTCGAGCTCGGCACCCTTGCCGGTCATCGAGGTCTCGGCGACCTTCCGGAGGAGGTCCTCGTCGTCGGCGTCGACGTGCTCGGAGATGTCGTCGATTTCCTCGCGGGCCTGCTGGCTGGCGAGGTGGAAGCCCTTGATGATGGCGGTCGGGTGGATGTCCTGCTCGAGGAGGTCCTCGGCATTCTTCAGGAGCTCACCCGCGACCGCGACGGCCGTCGTGGTGCCGTCGCCGGCCTCGTCCTCCTGCGTCTCGGCGACCTCGATGATCATCTCGGCCGTCGGGTTGTCGATGTCCATCTCCTTCAGGATGGTGACGCCGTCGTTCGTGATGGTCACGTCACCCATCGAGTCGACGAGCATCTTGTCCATGCCTTTCGGGCCGAGTGTGGAGCGTACGGCCTCGGCGACCGCGCGAGCGGCCTGGATGTTGTACTCCTGCGCGTCACGGTCCTTGACGCGCTGGGATTCCTCGGACATCACGATCATCGGCTGTCCCTGCTGCATTCGCTGGCTCATGGTCACTCGAATCTATGAATGTGATTCTATATAAAAGTTGGTGTTCCGTCTCTCGCCCTCGGCCCGGTGGTGTTCGAGTCTGGTCGACAGAACCGCAGTACTGCGACCCATTCTTGCGGCCACATTGACAATCAGTAACACGACACAGACGTGTGCGGGCGACCGCAATCCCCCGTATTTATATATCGCTGCTCGGGCCGTCGCTGCCGAGCGCGGTTGTACTGATATTGTTTTTATACTATTGGTAAATTCCTAACTATAGTACAGTAAATATACGGCCCTTATTCGATATTGCTATTGGAAACCAAAAATATATTATTTCCGATACTTTGATGACGGGTGCCGGAGAGCCCCTACTCGATGTCCGACGATGGCACTCCTCGGCACGTACAGACCAACCGACGCGGCTTCCTGCGGAGCGTCGGCACTACCGCTGTAGCTGGCGGTCTCGCGAGCATGCTCGGCGAGCGGGCTATCGCCGAGCCGGTCGCACCGGACGACGGCGGCGCCGACTCCCTGTTCTCGGTCGACCCCGTAGCGGACCCCGACGACACGTTCCCCCAGTCCGTGATGAGCGGCGGCCCCACGGCTGCGGGTGCGCTCGTCTGGACACGAGTCGCTCCCCCAGCGTACCAGGACGGCCAGGCGCTCGGTGTGCAGGTCGCGACAGACGAGGCTCTCGACGACATCGTATTCGAGGGCAGCGTCCCGGCGGGGGAGATCGGCCCCGAACACGACTACACCGTCACCGTCGACCTCGACGGCGAACTCGACAGCGACCGGTTCTACCACTACCGGTTCGTCTACGGCGACACCGCCACACGCACCGGGCGACTCCGGACGCTCCCCACGCCCGACGAGAGCGTCGAGTCGGTGTCGTTCGCCGTCATCACCTGTCAGGACTACCAGAACGGCTACTACGGCGCGTACCACCACCTCGCGAACGAGGACGTCGACTTCCTCGTCCACCTCGGCGACTTCATCTACGAGTCCGCCGACGGCGCGTACGTCTCCCCGACGGAAGGCGTCAAGCCCGGACGCGACCTCGAACTCCCCAGCGGCGAGTCCCTCGCCGAGTCCGTCGGCGACTTCCGGCACCTCTACAACACGTACAAGGCCGACCCGCTCCTTCAGGAGGGCCTCGAACAGCACACCATCATCGCCGGCTGGGACGACCACGAGATCGGCAACAACCGCTACTGGGACTACGCGACAGAATCGCCGGTCCTCCCCGACAAGGAGGGCGGCGACGACCCGGAGACCGCGCTCGAAATCACGGCAAACGGCATCCAGGCCTGGGTCGAGCACATGCCGATGCGCGTCGAGTACGACCCCGCCGCCGAGCAGCTGCACGAGCAGTTCCAGCTCTGGCGACAGTTCCGCTTCGGCGACCTCGTCGACCTCGCGTTCACCGACGAACGCCTCTACCGCGACGGCCCACCGTGCGAGGACGCGACCGTCACCTGCACCGACGAGGAGGCCGAGGACCGGACCGTCCTCGGCGACGAACAGCAGGCCTGGTTCGAGTCGTGGGTCGCCGGCTCCGACGCCACCTGGACCACCTGGGCGAACGAGGTGCTCAACATGCCGCTGACCAAGGGCGACGGCTTCAATCAGGTCGAGTTCGTCCACGACTCCTGGGACGGCTTCCAGTACGAGCGCTGGGAGCTGCTGCAGCACGTCAAGGAGACCGACCCGCAGAACTTCGTCACGCTCACCGGCGACCTCCACTGCGCGATGGCCGGCTACATGATGGAGGGCTACGGTGAGATCGACTGGCAGTGGGACTACGACCGCGTCGGTGTCGAGCTCATGACGCCGTCGGTCACGAGCGTCAACGCCGCCGACGTCATCGACTTCCCCGACGACTGGGACCGCGACGCGCTCACCAGCATCGCGATGGACCAGAACGAGCACATCCAGTACCTCGACTGGCACCACCACGGCTACGCCGTCGTCGAGTTCACCACCGAGGAGTGCAACTACACCGTCTACAGCGTCGACAAGGAGGAGAACTCGACGGACGCGACGAAGGAGAAGCTCGCCGAGTACCGCACCCCGAACGGCGAGATCGAACTCGAAGAGCTGTACCTGGAGTAGCGCAACGCGACGGCCACACCACGTCGTGACCGTCGACCAGACACCCGTCCCTCACCCCTTCCCGTCGGCCGGTTCGACCACCATCGGCCCGTCGTTCGACGGGTCGTTCACCGCCGTCGACACCGGGTACGTCCGCATCCCGTCAGCAGGATAGGGGTCGAGCAGTGCTTCGGCATCCTCGGCGTCGCCGTGCAGCCACGTCTCGTACTCGTCCGGCGCGAGCAGCACCGCCATCCGGTGGTGCAGGTCCGCCACGAGTTCGTTCGGTTCCGTCGTCAGCACGGTGAAGGAGACGTGGCGTTTCGTCTCCGGCTCGGCCGACCCACCCGCGAACGCGTCGAGCCCGGGCTGGCGCTCGACGCCCTCCCAGACGGCGAACAGCCCGGCCATCGCGAACGGGCGGTCGTCCTGCATCGTCACCCGGTAGGGCTGCTTGCCGCCGCCGGTCTCCACCCACTCGTAGAAGCCGTCGGCGGGGACGAGACAGCGACCGACGGTAGCCTCGTCGTCGCCGCCGTCACCCACTGATTGCGACTCGAAGGCCGCCCGGAACGTCGGTTTCTCCCGCACCGTCTCCGACCGCGCGTTGATCGGCTTGTTCGCCTCCGCCGGGTCGTCGGCCCACGACGGGACCAGCCCCCAGTTCGCGTACGAGAGCTCGTCGTCACCGTCGCTGCGAATCACCGGCAGGTCCTGTCCCGGCGCGGCGTTGTACCGCGGCTCGAACCGCTCGGGCACCCGGACGTCGAACGCCGCCGCCAGCTCGTCGGTGTCGGCGAACAGGCTGTACCGTCCACACATGGGCGCACGTACGCACGGGGACTACTTACGACCGTGCATCGCGGTCCTCCTCCTCGTCGTCGTCCCGGCGGTCGCGCCGCCGGCGGCTCCGGTCACGCCTGTCTCGGCGGCGTTCGGTGTCACTGCGGTCCCTGGACTTCCCGGAACTGCGCCGGTCCCGGCGGTCATCGGAATCCCGACGGTCGTCGGAGTTACGCCGGTTGCGACGGTCGTCTGAGTTGCGACGGTTCCGACGGTCCTCTGAGTTGCGACGGTCACGGCGTTCGTCCGAGCTGCGTCTGTTCCCGCCGCCGTCACTATCGCGCCCGTTCCTGCGGTCGCTCTGTCCCCGTCGCTCCCCGCGACTGTCCCGGTTCGGGTCCCGCCGGCTCGTCCGTGCCTCGGTCCGGGCGGTGTCGGCGTCGTGGCTCCCGCCGTCACCGCCGGAGCCGACTCCACGCCGGCTCGTCTGGGCCTCGGTCTGCTCTATGTCGGCGTCGTAGCCCCCGCCGCTGCCGCCGGAGCTACCTCCGCGCCGGTCGGCCACCGCCGAGGCCGTCTTCGACTTCACCGTCCCGCCGGCGTCGGCGCCCTTCTTCGCCGTCTCCCTCGCGGCGAGCCAGGTCGTATGCAGCGACTCGAACGTGTAGAAGCCGGCGAGGATGCAGCCGACGAACAGGAACAGCACGGCGTCTACCTCCCCGCCGAGCATCGGCACCGTCACGTTGTACTCGACGCCGACGAGGCTCAACCCGAGCGTCGCCGCCCCACCGACGCCGAAGCCCGCGTATCGGCTCACCTTCTCCGCGGCGGTCAGCAGCGTCCACACCAGCCCCGCAAGCGCCGCGATGGAGGCTATCGCGTCGAACAGCCGCGCGGCGTACTCCTCGCCGACGAGCAGCCCGACGGTCCGCCGGGCCAGCCGCCGACCGACCACCTTCAGCGTGACGACGAGCAGGCTCGCCACGCCGAAGAGGAGCAGTCCGGTGACCAGCGTGTTGCCTTCGGCTAACCCGAGGACGGTGTCGGCCACCGCCAGGACGAGGCCCAGAAACAGGCAGTACGTCGTTCCCGCCACCGCGTACCGCTTCCGTTCGGCCGTCGCGAGCAGCATCGGCACGACGGCCGCCGTCAGCCCGAACAGCAGTGGAACGGCGGGTGCTGTCGGTAGCAACGCGAGCAGCAGCAGCGTCACGACGACCCCCATCGTCGTCGCATGTCGGAAGTCGAGGTCCTCCTTCATGTCCCCCGACAACACCCGTTGGGGCGATAAAGTTACTGCCCGCTGTCAAGAACTCGTCGTCGAAGAATGGGTATCGCTGGAGTCGCTGTGGCGTTGGGGAGCCGATTACTCTACTCCCCGCTTGCTCGTCCGGAGACGCTCGCTTCGCTCGCGTCTCCCGTCAGTCGTCGGCTTCGCCCGTCTCGATGGGTGCGCCGACGAGGTTACCCCACTCGGTCCAGGAGCCGTCGTAGTTGATGGTGTCGTCGTAGCCGAGCAGCTCGTGGAGCGCGAACCAGGCGACCGAGGAGCGCTCGCCGATGCGGCAGTAGGCGACGGTCGTGGAGTCGCCGTCGATGCCCTTGTCGGCGTACAGCTCGCCGATCTCGTCGGCGGTCTTGAACGTGCCGTCGTCGTTCGTCACCGACGCCCAAGAGATGTTCTGGGCGCCGGGGATGTGGCCGCCGCGCTGGGCGGTCTCCTGCAGTCCAGGGGGCGCGAGGATCTCGCCCTTGAACTCCTCGGGCGAGCGCACGTCGACGAGGGGAACGCCACGCTCGATGGCGTTCTCGACGTCCTCGCGGTACGCGCGGATGCTCTCGCGCGGGCCGCTTGCGGTGTAGTCGACGGCGTCGAACTCGGGCACGTCCGTCGTGAGCGGGTAGTCGTGCTCGAGCCAGTAGTCGCGGCCGCCGTCCATGAGCTTCACGTCGTCGTGGCCGTAGTACTTGAACTGCCAGTACGTGTACGCCGCGAACCAGTTCGAGTTGTCGCCGTAGAGGACGACCGTGGAGTCCTCGGTGATGCCGTGGCTCCCGAGCAGCTCCTCGAAGTCCGCCTTCGTGAGGATGTCGCGGGTGGTCTGGTCCTGGAGCTGTGTCTCCCAGTTGAAGCCGATGGCGCCGGGCGCGTGGCCCTCGTCGTAGGCCTCGGTGTCGACGTCGACCTCCACGAGGCGGTGTGCGGGGTCGTCGCTCTGGAACTCCTCGAGGTTGTCCTCGACCCAGTCGGCCGAGACGAGTACGTCTTTCGCGTAGTCAGTCATACACCCGTAGTTATCGCTACAGGGGTATATTCCTGTTCCACACCGGCATCGCCCGCCGGTCATCGGCCGAAGCGGAGAGAATCACCGGTGATTGGGCCGGCTTCGGTCGTGAGTCGGCGACGCACGGGCGGCCCCACGGCTGCGGTCGACGGCCGAACTATCCGTTTTCGAATATTTGTTCGCGGGCCAACAATCGGCAACGGTTGCCGCGCTCTACGAGACGGGAGTTCCGCCGGCATCGTGGGTGCTTAACCCGCCCGCGACGTACGGCCCCTCATGACAGACGCGCCACGGGTGGTCTCCCCGGAGTGGCTCGCCGAGGAACTGGACACGGCACGGGTCGTGGACGTGCGTGACGCCTGGGAGTACGAGGGCATCGGCCACATCCCCGGCGCGGTCTCGGTACCGTTCGACTCGTTCCGGGACGAGGACAGCGACGCACCCGGCACCCTGCCGGGCGTCGACGAGTGGAACGCCGTCCTCTCGGCTGCCGGCGTCGCGAACGACGACACGCTCGTCGCCTACGACGACACCCACGGCGTCTTCGCCGCGCGGTTCGTCGTCACGGCGCTCGCGTACGGGCACGCGGACGTCCATCTCCTCGACGGCGACTTCTCCGCCTGGCGGCTCGCCCACGAGACCGAGAGCGGCGCGCCCGAGGTCGAGCCGACCGAGTACGAGGGCCAGTTCGACGAGGACTGGCCGCTCGTCGACGCGGAGGACGTCCGCGCCGCGCTCGACACCGACGCGGTCCTCGTCGACACCCGCGAGGACTGGGAGTACGAGGAGGGCCACATCCCCGGCGCACGGCTGCTCGACTGGCGCGAGTTCGTCGACGAGGAGACCCGCGGCCTGAAACCCGAAGCCGAGCTCAGGGAGCTACTCGAATCCCGCGGCATCACGCCCGAGCGTCGGGTCGTCCTCTACTGCAACACCGCCCGACGCATCAGCCACACCTACGTCGTCCTCGACCACCTCGGCTACGAGAACGTCTCTTTCTTCGAGGGGAGCCTCACCGAGTGGAAGGCCATCGACGGCCCGCTGGAGACCGCCTAAACGTCGTCCTCGTCGCGGTCAGCGTCCTGTTCCGGTTCGGGTACGTCCGTCCCGCCGTCGGTGTTGGTACCGTCGACATCCGGCGGCGGCCCCCCGGCATCCGTCCCCCCGCCCTCGGAACCGTCGTCCGACACCCCGTCGGGTTCCGCTACCGCGTCGTCGGGGATTGGAACCTCCGGCACCTCGTCGGGGATTGGAACCTCCGGCACCTCGTCGGAGAGCAACGCCACGCTCTCCGTGAACAGCGCGACCGCCAGCGGCCCCATGATGACCCCGACCGGGCCGACCGTGAGCAGGCCACCGACGAAGCCGACGAAGTAGAGACTGCCCGGCATGTCGGCTGTCATCGCCGCCAGCCGCGGACGGATGATCGCGTCGGGCAGGTACGCGATGACGACGCCACCGACCACGACGATGAGGATGGCGGCGTTCACGTCGCCGCTGCTCACGTGGTACAGCGCGGCCGCGCCGATGAGCAGGCTCGGCCCGATGACCGGCAGGAACTGGAGGACGCCCGCGATGACCGCCATCGTGACGGGGAAGTCGTAGCCGAGCAGCCAGAACGTGGGGAGCGCCATCGCGAACGTCCCGACCGCGGTGGCGATCTGTAGCAGGTAGATCGCCTGTAGCGTGTCCTTCGTCCGCTCGTGGAGCGCCCGCACCGCGTCCCGGTACTCGACGGGGACGACCCCGAGTGCGGTCCGGTACGCGTGGCCCTGGCCGATGAGGAAGCCAAAGAGCACCATCACGAACACGAGCACCTTCAGGCTGAGGTCCGGTGCGGCCCGCGCCGCGTCCTCCAGCAGCACCGTCATGAAGTCCAGTGCCATCGACTGAGCTTCCTCGAGCGAGAGCTCGTACGTCGTCCCCAGTGCCGTCACGGAGAACGTCTCCGGGAGCGTCTCGACGAGCCCGAACAGCTGCTCTCGGCGGACGTACGCGACCACGAACAGTGGTGAAAACACCAGAAGACCACCGACGAAAGTTGCACCGGTGGTGACGACCGCCGACCAGTACGCGGGGATGCCGCGGGCCTCGAGCCGCTTCTGGAGCGGGAGCACGACGCTCGCGACCGTCAACGCGAAGAACACCGTTCCGAACACGGCCGAGATGACACTCCAGGTGAGGGCGCCGACGACGGCCACCACCAGTGCGAGTCCGAAACGGCGGTTCAACTCCATCGGTTCACTACGTCATCCCGGGGGTAGAAAAATACTCCGCCCACCGGGACGCCGTGCCGCCCACCGGGAACCATCGCACGAGAGCCCGTACGGCCACATCACGCTCTTTTTGTACCACCGAGTGCAATCACCCGCTAATGAGACGCAGAGCGTTCCTGAGTGGTGCGGGGTCGGCGGGCGCACTCGCGCTCGCGGGCTGCCTGACCCAGGGCGGTGGTGGCGGGGAGCCGAGTGGCACACTGACGGTCGCGACGTACGAGTCGTTCGTCGACTCGCCGTCGTCCAGTCCCGGTGCGTGGATCAAGGAGAACTTCGAGTCGGAGTACGACGACGTGACCGTCGAGTACGTGACGCCCGAGAACGGCGTCACGAACTACGTCCAGCGGAAGCAACAGGGCGCGCCGGTCGAGGCCGACGTCTACGTCGGACTGAACGTCGACGACCTCGTGACCATCGACGCCACGCTCGGCGACGACACGCGGCTGTTCCGCGAGCTCGACCGCGACTTCGTCGCGAACGCCGAACACCTCCGCCCCGAGCTGGAGTTCGGTGACCCCAAGAGCCGCGTCCTCCCGTACGACACCGGCTACATCAGTCTCGTCTACGACGAGGACGCGGTCGACGAGCCGGCGACGTTCGACGACCTGACCAGCCCGGCATACGAGGGCACGCTCCTCGCACAGAACGCCCAGAGCGCGGACTCGGGGCAGGCCTTCCTCCTCTGGACCATCAACGAGTTCGGCACTGACGGTTACCTCGACTACTGGCGCGACCTCCAGGCGAACGACGTGCGCATCCTCGGAAGCTGGTGGGACGCCTACAGCGCGTACCTGGAGTCCGAGCGACCGATGGTCGTCTCCTACTCGACCGACCAGGTGTTCGCCAACGAGGACGACCTCCCGATGAATCGGCACCAGATCGGCTTCCTCGAGGACCAGGGCTACGCCAACCCCGAGGGGATGGCCGTCGTCGAGGACTCCGGGAACGTCGACCTCGCCACGGACTTCTTCGACTTCATGCTCCGCGGCGAGACCCAGACCGAGATCGCGGTCCGGAACGTCCAGTTCCCCGCCGTGACCGAGGACCAGGTCGACCTCGACGACTCGTTCGCCCAGTACGCCCACCGCCCGCCAGAGGCCGTCTCCTTCGATTACGAGGCGCTCGAGGGCAACCTCTCGGGGTGGGTTGACGAGTGGGCACGCACCATCGCGAGCAACTAACTCGAGGGGGCGAGTTCGGGTAGCAATGAGCCGGCGCGAGTGGCCCGGGCTGTCCGCGGACCGCACACTCCGCAGCATCGCCGTCGCGGTCACCGCCGTGACCGCGGTCGTCCTCCTGCTCGTGCTGTACTTCCCGGTCGGAACGGTGTTCGTAGAGGCGTTCGGGGGTGCCAGACCGTTTGACTCCTTCGCGAGCACCCTCACGGACCCGTTCTACACCGGCGTCCTCGCGGAGCTGTTCGCCCGGCCGTTCGCCGTCGGTACCCACCTCGACAACGTGTTCGCGTGGTTCGCTGGCGTCTCGGTCGGTCCGGACGGCGTGGACACCCCGCCGCTCAGCAAGGGGCTGTTCGGGTTCACCGCCTACCAGGCCCTGCTGTCGACGCTCGCCAGCGTCGCCATCGGCCTGCCCGGCGCGTACATCCTCGCGAACTACGAGTTCCGCGGGCGGCGCACCCTCCGCTCGCTGACCATCGTCCCCTTCGTCCTCCCGGGTATCATGGTCGCGAGCGGCTTCTACGCAGCGTTCGGGCAGGCCGGCCTGCTGAACGACGTGCTCGCCCTCGTCGGGCTCGGACCGCAGCGACTCATCGAGACGAACCCGCTGTTCGTCGTGGTTCTCGCCCACGCGTTCTACAACGCGCCGCTGGTCACCCGGGTCGCGACGGCGGCGTGGGAGTCCGTCGACTACCGGGCCGTCGAGACCGCCCGGAGCCTCGGTGCGAGCCGTCGGCGCGCGTTCCGCGACGTGGTGCTCCCGCAGCTAACGCCGGCCATCGCGACCGGTGCGCTCCTGACGTTCCTCTTTACCTTCCTCACGTTCCCCATCGTCCTCGCCATCGGCGGTCTCGAACTGGCGACGGTCGAGGTCTGGGTGTACTACCAGCTCACGGAGGTCCTCGCGTTCGAGGAGGCCGCGACGCTCGCCGTGCTGGAGACGGCCATCTCGCTCGGCGTGACGTACGCCTACCTGCGTTACGAGTCGGCCCAGCGCTCCACGAGCCCCGGCGAGGGGCCACCACGCGAGCCGCTGTTCGGCCGTGCGAGCGACGCCGCCGCCTCCTGGCTCGCGCGCAGCCGTGTCGTCCGGGCGCTCGACGCCCGCCGGCTCGCCATCGCGGGCTACGCGGTGGTCGTGTTCGTCCTGTTCGTCGGCCCGCTCGGGGCGATGGTGCTGGAGGGGCTCACCGACGGCAGCGGCCTCACGCTCCGACACTACGAGTTCCTGGTGCAGCGGCAGGCAGCAGGTGCGAGCTTCCAGACCAAGCCCCTGCCGGCCATCCGGAACTCGCTCCTGTTCGGCGTCGCGACGGTCGCCGTCGCCGTCCCGATGGGCCTCGTCGTCTCCGTGGCCAGCACCGGCGAAGGACGCTGGCGCTCGCTGCTCGAGACGGCGACGATGCTCCCCTTTGCCGTCTCGGGTATCGTGTTCGGCATCGGCCTGCTCCGCGGGCTCGTCTTCGGCATCTCGCTCCCGGGGGGCTGGCGGTTCGTCATCGCGGGCGGGGTCGCCATCGTCGCCGCCCACGCCGTCGCCGCCTACCCGTTCGTCGTGCGCAACGTCGCGCCACAGCTCGCCGGCGTCGACCCCCGCCTCGTCGAGTCCGCACGGAGCCTCGGCGCGAGCCGGGTGCGGGCGTTCCTCGACGTCGAACTCCGGCTGGCCGCGACCGGCCTCGTCGCCGGGGCCGCGTTCGCGTTCGCCATCAGCATCGGCGAGTTCGATTCGACGGTGATTTTGGCGAGCGACGTCGCTGGCGACACAGTGACCTACACGATGCCCGTCGCCGTCGAGCGCTACCTCGGCCGTCGCTTCGGGCCCGCGATGGCCATGGGCACGGTACTGCTCGTCGTCACCGCCGTCAGCTTCGTCGTGGTCGACCGCCTCGGTGGGAGGGTCGAGCGTGGCTGAGCTCACTCTCGACGGCGTCTCCGTCAGCTACGGCGACGCCGTCGCGCTCTCGGACGTCCACCTCGACGTGGCGGACGGCGAGTTCTTCACCCTCGTCGGTCCCTCCGGCTGCGGGAAGACCACGACCCTGCGAAGCATCGCGGGCTTCGAGACGCCCGACGCCGGCGAGCTCAGCTTCGCCGGCCGGGAGATGACCGGCGTCCCGCCGGAGGAGCGCGACGTGGGCGTCGTCTTCCAGAACTACGCGCTGTTCCCGCACATGAGCGTCGCCGAGAACGTCGGCTACGGGCTGCGGTTCCACGCCGTCGACGACCCCGAGGCGCGCGTCGCCGAACTCCTCTCGCTCGTCGACCTCGAAGGCTTCGGCGACCGCGACCCGACCGAGCTGTCGGGTGGCCAGCAGCAGCGCGTCTCGCTCGCCCGCGCGCTCGCCCCCGAACCCGACGTACTCCTCCTCGACGAGCCGATGAGCGCGCTCGACGCCCGCCTCCGCGAGGAGCTCCGGCGCGAGGTGAGACGCATCCAGACCGAGCTCGGCATCACGACCGTCTACGTCACCCACGACCAGGAGGAGGCGCTCGCCGTCTCCGACCGCGTCGCCGTCATGCACGACGGCCGCGTCGAACAGGTCGGCACCCCCCGCGAGGTGTACCGCGAGCCGGCGAGCCGGTTCGTCGCCTCGTTCGTCGGCGAGAACAACCTGTTCGACGGCGAGCGGGTCGACGGCGGCGTCCGCGTCGACGGCTCCACGTTCACCGTCGAGGGCCTCGATGCGGCCGGTCCGGACACCGGCGGCCACGCCACCCTCTGCGTGCGTCCGGAGCACCTCCGGCGGGACGCCGCCGAGAATCGCTTCGCCGTCACCGTCGAGCAGTCCGAGTTCCTCGGCGAGGCGACCCGGGTCCACTGCGACTGGAACGACCGGACGGTCGTCTGGCGCACCGACAGCGCGGTGCCCGAGCGCGGTGCCGAGGTGACGCTCGGGTTCGCATCCGACGACGGGCAACTGCTGTAGGAAGGCTCGACGAACCGGCTCCAAGCACGGTGCTCACTCCAGTGGAATCGAGATCTCGACGCTGTCGTACCGCACTGCCGCCCGCTCGACGCACCCGTTCTCGTCGGGGTCGACCCGGACCAGCCCGAACCGCTCGAGCACGTTCAGCGCGTCGGCGACCTCGTCCTCGTCGCGGTCGAGCATGCTCGCGAGGTCCGCAACCGTTGTCGGTTCGTCAGTCCCGAGCTCCCTGAGGAGTCGCACGTTCGCGGGGGCGAACAGCCGCGCAAGCTCGGCCTCGCTCCGGACGCTGAGCGCGTCGGCGGTCCCCCCGTCGATGCGCTGGTAGAACTCGTCCGCGGACTCGAGCCGGACACGGAAGGGCTCCCCGTCCGCGTCACCCTGTCTGGCCATACTCTCAGGTGGTCTCGCGCGTGGTGGGTTAAACCTTGGCCTAACTAGATGCTCCCGCACCGCGCGTGTCGACCGTCGCGTTCGGGGGGCGGACGCGGACGCCACCCTCGTCGGTGGGCGTGGCGCTCGCGCCGCCGACGAACGACCTGGGGCCGACGAACAACACGACCGTCGTGGCGTCGACCCGGACGACGCGGAAGCTGGCGTCGGTGGCGCTCCCGGCGGTCGCGTTCGCGACGTGGTCGGCGATGGCGCGCTCGAACTCGTCGGCGTCGCGCTCGCTGTCCCAGCGCGTGACCCAGGCGTCGCCGGTGCCGACTCGCTCGCTGGTCGTCTCGGCTGGCTGGTCTGCGGCGGGCGCGCCACAGCCGGCGAGGACGAGGCGGAGACAGCAGGCGAGGGGGCGGAGTGGCAGGCGGACCGTGCCTACGGTTGGCACTCAGCACCGGGAATGCGTTTCGAAGAACGGGACGTCACTCAGCCCAGCCGCGCCACGAGGTCGGCCCCTTCGACGTAGGGGATGCCCTCGCGGTCGGCGTACGAGCGGGCGTCGGCGGGCACGAGCGCGCCGCCGGTCTCGTCGTCGAGCATCTCGCAGACGACGACGGCGGGGGCGACGCCGGCTTCCTCGGCGAGCGCGATGCCGAGTTCGGTATGGCCGAGCCGGTGGTCGAGCAGGCCGGGGGCGGCCCGGAGCAGGTGGACGTGGCCGGGCGCGCGGAACTCGTCGACGAACGGGAAACCGTCGGGGTCGGCGGCGGCCTCGGCGAGCTTCGTGATGGTGAGCGCGCGGTCGTCGTCGGGGATGCCGGTGAACGTGTCGCGGTGGTTCACCGTCAGGGAGAACGACGAGCGCTCGTCGTAGCCGAGCTCGTGGTCGGCGGCGAGTGGGTGCTCCAGCTCCTCCTGCATGAACGGCAGGTCGAAGGCGCCGGCGACCGCGTCGGGCAGGGCGACGCAGACGAGGCCCCCGGCGTCGTTGCGCATCCGACGGACCGCCGCCGGGGTGACGCCGTGAGCGGGGTAGACGATGTCCGTCTCGCCCTCGCGGTCGGCGGCGTCGTGGATACAGACCGGCTCGCCGGCGCGGACGGCGGCGACGGCGCGGTCAACGTCGTCGGCGTCGACGGGTACCTCGGCGTCGACATCGCCGTCGTGGTGCTGTGACCGGGTCATCTCACTGCTCCCTGACATGGACAGTCACATCGGCTTCTTCTCCCAGGTCGAGCACGTCGCGGAGCTTGTCCGGCGCGATGACCTCCAGCTGGTCCTCGTCGTGGTGGGTGCGCTCGGGAGCGATGGTGTGTGCGTTCTCGTAGGTCGCTCCGTCGGTGGTCTCGACGGTGGCAGGGTAGCAGACGGCGGGGCCGTAGGTGCGCTCGTCGTCCTCCCAGCCGTCGATGTGGACCGGCTCGATGGCGGACATGGCGGTGCGCCGGCGGACGCTCTCGTCGTCGAGGTCGACGTTGAGCGTGCCGAGGAACGGCTCGTAACCCAGCTTCTCCTCGAACTGGCGCATGTAGCCGGGCAGGGAGATGTAGTGGCGGCCCTCGCCCATCCCGCTGGTGACGACGCCGGCGAGTTCGACGCTCGTCTCGCCCTCGAAGACGCGGCGGTAATCCTCGTACTCGGCGCGGAGGGTGCGCTCGCCCTCGTCGGTGAGCTGGACCCACTGACCGTCGCTGACGGTCTCGCGGGAGATGTAGCCGGCGTCCTCGAGTCGCTGGAGGCGTCGGGAGGCGGTCTGCGTGGAGGCGTCGAGCCGTCCGGCGAGCCCGGAGCAGGACACCTTCACCTCGCCGTCGATGGCGCCGTCGAGCGCGAGGAGCTTCGCGACGGCGAGTTCGTCGTGACCGACCGTGTACGACGCTGTCTCTGACATGAGTGGCGCTTGGAACTCGCCCCGCATAAGCATACCGAATACGGTATGCATAACAAATTCGTTATAGCGTCGTCACGAGGTCGTGACGACTGCGCAGAAACAAGACCTACGTGGAAAGTTGTCGCGATATCACTAAAGCGCGTCGGTCACGGCGGGACACAGGCCAGAACGGTTAACTCGAAACCACACTCCTGTCCGATAAGTGAGCGAAGCGACGACATCGCCAATCGTCCGGGTGACGCCAGCGGACAGCGACCGGCGAGAACACTCCCTCGGCAGCCGGTCCATCAGGTGCGTGCCGGCACACACCGACGACGACCCTCCTCGGTGCTGACACCTACGCGTACGGCGACCGACTCGCGGACGCCATCGGCGAGACCACGGCCGACGACCACGGGACGCCAGCCGACGTGGACAGGGGTCGAGGGAGCGACGCGGCGAGCTGACGTTCACCGACGATGCGAGCGGCGCCGCGGTTGAACTCAGGCTGCACCCCGCGTAGGCCAGAAGGGTTATCGTCGGTGATAGGCAATCGACTGTCGAACTATCGTGTCGGAGATAGCGACGCTGCTCCACGTGCGTCCTCCCGACGGCCGCCCACCCAGCCTCCCCGACCGCTGGACCATCCACACCGTGTCGTCAGCGGCCGCCGCGAACGACCAGCTCGACGGTAGCGTAGACTGTGTCCTCGTCGAACATGCACTCGACGACGGCCGCGACGGGCTCGCGGTCCTCGATGCAATCGACGCCCGCTGTCCCGTGTTCTACCGGACCGTAGAGCCGGACGGCGAGGTCGCCTCCGCCGCCGCGGCACGTGGCGCGGTCCACTACCTCCACGGTGGTGACGACGTGGCCGAGCGAATCAGCGGCGTGGTCGACACGCTGCCGACCGACAGGCCGTCGGTGCTCGAACGCATCGGCGAGGCGTACCTCTCGTTCGACTCGGACTGGAACGTCACCTACATCAACGAACGTGCTGCCGAACTCCTCGACACCAGCCCGTCCGAGATCATCGGCGAGAACGTCCGGGACGGCTTCCCGGAGTCGGCCGACCGCGAATACCACGGACAATACACACACGCCATGGAGACGGGCGAGCCGGTCTCGTTCGAGGAGTACTACGAGCCGCTCGAGCTGTGGACCGCCAACCGGGCGTACCCGACGGACGACGGGCTCGCCGTGTTCTTCCACGACATCACGGAGCGCAAACGGTACGAGGAGATGCTTCCCGGACTGCTCCGGACGACCCACGACATGATGCAGGCCGAGCAGCCCGAGGAGATCGCAGCACAGCTTGTGGCCGCGAGCGAGGATCTGCTCGCGCTGGACCTCTCGGTCGTCCGATTTCACGACGCGGACGGCGACGAACTCGTGCCAGTCGCCGGCACCGTCACGCTTTCCGAGACCCTGGGTGACCGACCGAACTACCCGGTCGGGGAGGGCGGTCCAGGGACCGTGTTCGAGTCCGGCGAGGCCACGTACCGGGACGCCGTCCGCATCGATGGGGTGGAGTCAGTGCTGTACCTGCCACTCGGGGAGCACGGGACGCTCTCCGCCGGCGTCGCGCCGGGCGAACCGTTCGGCACGGTCGAACGACAGACCGCCGAACTGCTGGCGGCGAACGCGACGACCGCACTCGAACGGACCGCGCGCCGCGAACGACTCGAACTGTTCGAGCGCGTCATCGAGTCGGTCGAGGACATGCTGTACGTCCTCTCGCCCGACGAGCAGTTCGTCTACGTCAGCGAGCCGTTCGCGGAGTTCACCGGCTACGAACGGGACGATCTGATCGGACGGTCACCCCTGGCTGTCGTGGACGAGTCGACACTCGAACGCACGCAGGAGGTCGTCACGGAGCTCCGACAGGGCGAGGGGCGGTCACGAACCATCCAGACGCGGCTCAAGACCAGCGACGGTGGACGCCGTCCGGTCGAGGTCGACATCTCGCTGCTTCCGAGCCGGAACGGCGGCCCACCGGGCACCGCCGCGGTCGTCCGGGACGTGAGCACGCTGCAGGAGGCACAGCAGCGCCTCGCAATCGAGAACGAGCGATTCCGGTACCTGTTCGACCACATTCCGGACGCACTCGTCGAGTTCACATTCGACGGGGACGAGCCCATCGTCGAGAGCGTCAACCCGGCGTTCGAGCGGACATTCGGTATCAGCGCCAGCCACGCGATCGGCGAGTCGGTCAACGACCTCATCGTCCCGGAGGAGTACCACGAGCAAGCGAAGCGCATCGACGGTGCCGTCCTCGACGGCGACGCCCAGACGAAGGAGGTCGAGCGCCTGACCAGTACGGGCCTCGGCCACTTCCTCTTCCGCGGAGTCAGCTTCGGGTCGGGCACGAACCGTCGCGGGTTCTGTATCTACACCGACATCAGCGACCGCAAGGAACGAGAGAGTCGACTGGCGGTGCTCCACACCGTCCTCCGACACAACCTCCGGACCGAGATGAACCTCATCGAGGGCTACGCCGAGCAGCTGCAGCGGCGCTACGACGACGACCCGGTCCTGCTCGACGCCATCAGGCGGGAGGCGAACCAGGTGGCCGACCTCAGCGACACCGCCCGTCGGGTCGAGCGTGCGCTCGACCGCGACAACGATCGACTCGGCGCGACCGACGTGACACGGTACGTCGACGACGCCGTGACCACGGCACGGAAACGGTTCCCCCACGCCGACCTCACGGTGTCAGCACCCGACTCGGCGACCGCGGTCGCCGACCGCCGCCTCGTGTTCGCGCTGTCGAACGCGATCGAGAACGCGGTCGACCACAACGACAACGAGCAGCCCTCCGTCGAGGTGTGCGTCGAGACGACCGAGACGGCCGTCGAGATCCGCGTCGCTGACGACGGCCCGGGCATCCCGGAGCAGGAGCGCGCCCTCATCACCGGCGACCGCGACATCACCCAGCTCCAGCACGGCAGCGGCCTGGGGCTCTGGGCGATCAACTGGATCGTCGAGAGCTTCGGCGGGAGCCTCGGGTTCGAGACGCGGGAACGGGGCAGTGTCGTCGTGCTGCGGCTCCGTGCTCAGTAGTCGACGAGCGGGTCCTGTGCCCAGAACTCGCTGTCCTTCCGCAGCTTCGGCACCCAGGTGTCCGCGTCGCGAGCCAGCAGTGCGACCCGGGAGCTCGGCACGTCCTTTATCTCGTCGTGCTCGGGCATGTGGGCGGCGACGTCCTCGGCGAACGCGAGCACGTCCTCGTGGTCGGGCATCGCCGACCGGTCGAGCCGGCCACGCGAGTGCCCGACGTGCATGTACGCCTTCAGCTCCACGAAGTCCGGCTTGGCGCGCCGGTAGAACGCGGCGT
Source organism: Haloarchaeobius sp. FL176 (assembly GCF_024609245.1). GTDB lineage: Archaea > Halobacteriota > Halobacteria > Halobacteriales > Natrialbaceae > Haloarchaeobius. The sequence continues at coordinate 4,207 of NZ_JANJYH010000012.1, read as the reverse complement.
ACCAGTCGGGGTCCCGCATGTTCTCGCCGTTCACCAGCGTCGTCCGCAGTACCGTGCGGGTCTCGTCCTTCTCGGCGAGCACGTCCATCGTGTCGACGAGGCGCTCCCAGGCGTCGTCCTCGACGGCCTTGACCACGTTGTCGAACGTGTGTCTGTCCGGCGCGTCGACGGAGACGTAGAGCTGGGTCGGGTCACAGCGCGCCAGCATCTCGGGGGCGGTGCCGTTCGAGACGAGGAAGGTCGTGATGTCGCGTGCGTGGAACTCGTCGATGAGTTCGGGCAGATACGGATAGAGGGTGGGCTCGCCGTCCAGACTGATGGCGACGTGTCGCGGCTCCATCGCCTGCTCGAACACCTCTCTCGGGACCTCGTCGTTCCCACCGTACCCCGCGAGCAGCTCGCGCTGGAGCTCGAGCGTGGCGTCGGCGACCGCCGCCGGGTCGTCCCACTCCACGTCGCCCAGCTCGTAGGCATGCCCCGCGTGGTCGCGCCAGCAGAACACGCAGCGCTCGTTGCACTTGACGACCGGCGTCATCTGCATGCAGCGGTGAGATTCGATGCCGTAGAAGGCGTACTTGTAGCACTTTCCATCGCCCGTCAACGCGTTCTTCGTCCAGCCGCAGGTCTGGGCCGCGGTGTGGTTGACGCTGTGGTAGTCGGGGTCGCCAACCTGTTTCGGGCCGTCGGACTCGCTCATTGGCTGTTCGGACGAGGTCCAGTCCTAAAGAATCCGTTCCTCCGGCTCCCGGCCGTGCCCGGCGTCCAGCCGGTCCCCGGACGCGCCGTCCTCGCCGCCGCAGCTGTCCGGTTCCGAGGCGGGTTCGGTACTACGGACCGGCACTGCGGACTGGCCCGAGGGATAGCTACTTGCCCAACCGTGGTGTACAGTACCGTATGTTCCTCCGCACGTTCTTGGCCCTCGTCGGGCTGGCGGAACTGCTCGCACCCCGTCGAGTCGTCGACTTCTGGATGCGACTCGCGGCGACATCGGACGACGTGGAACTCCGACGCTGGGTGTACACGGCCGCGCGACTCGAGGGGCTGGCCATCCTGCTCTGGCTGCTGACCCGCGACGACGACCCCGGTGAGGCCGTCGCCGTCACGGCCGAGACCTGATATCGCATTCAGAAACCCCTTTACAGTCGCCAGCGGTACGTGCCGGTATGTTCATCGCCGTCCGCGAGGAGGTCGCGGCCGCCATCGAGGACGCCCTCGACGCGCTCGACCTCCCGACAGACGACCTCGGCATCGAAGAGCCGCCGGAAGACGTCGACGCCGTGCTGGCGTCGAGCGTCGCCTTCCGGCTGGCCGGCGAGGTCGGCGCACCGCCGCCGAAGGTGGCCGCCGACATCGCCGACGAGATCGACCCCGACACGTACGAGTACGTCGGCGCGGTCACCACGCAGGGCCCCTACGTCAACTTCCTCCCGAGCGAGGCGTACTTCGACGCGACGCTGTCGGCCGCACAGGACGAGGAGTACGGCCACCTCCCCGACCGCGACGAGTCGGTCGTCGTCGAGCACACCTCCGCGAACCCGACGGGGCCTGTCCACGTCGGGCGCGCCCGCAACCCCATCGTCGGCGACGCCGTCGCGAACGTGCTCGACTTCGCCGGCTACGACGTCGAGCGTCACTACTACGTCAACGACGCCGGCCGCCAGATGGCCGTGTTCACGTGGGCCTACGAGACGTTCGACGAAGCGGACCTCGACTCGGAGCCCGAACGCGACCGCATCGAGTACGACCTCGTACGCTACTACCGCAAGGGCAACGCGTTCCTCGAAGACGGCCCCGACGAGGAGGTAGAGGCAGCCGAGGCCGAGATACAGGGCATCATGCAGGGCCTCGAAGCGGGCGACCGGGACACCTTCGAACGCGTCAGCGAGGTCGTCGACCAGGTGCTCTCAGGGATGCAGGAGTGCCTCGCACGTCTCCCCGCCGAGTTCGACGAGTTCGTCAAGGAGTCGCAGTTCATGTTCGACGGCTCCACCGACGACCTGGTCGACCGGCTCAAGGAGCTCGACGAGGCGGTCTACGAGGAGGACGCCTGGCAGCTCGACCTGGGCGAGTACGGCATCGACAAGCAGATGGTGTTCCTGCGCTCGGACGGCACCAGTCTCTACACGACGCGCGACCTCGCCCACCACGAGTGGAAGTTCGAGAACTACGACCGCGCAGTCACCGTCCTCGGCGAGGACCACAAGCTCCAGGCCGACCAGCTCCAGCAGGCACTCTCCCTGCTCGGCAACGACGTCGACCAGCTGGAGAACGTCATCTTCTCGTGGGTCAACCTCCCCGGCGGGCTCGGGATGTCAACCCGCGCGGGAACCGGCGTCGACCTCGACGACCTGCTCGACGAGGCCACCGACCGCGCCCGTGACGAGGTCGAGGAGCGCATGGAGGAACGCATCCGCGACGACGACCTCACCGAGGAGGACATCGAGCGCATCGCCCACCAGGTCGGCATCGGTGCCGTTCGCTACGACATCGTCTCCAAGCAGCCGACGAAGGCCATCACGTTCGAGTGGGACCAGGCACTCGACTTCGAGGCCCAGTCCGCGCCGTACGTCCAGTACGTCCACGCGCGCTGCTGTGGCATCCTCGACGAGGTCGACTCCGTGCCGGAGGCGGTCGACGCCGGCGTCCTCGAACGCGAGGAGTCACGCGACCTGCTCCGTGTCATCGCGCGGTTCCCCGGCGTCATCGACGAGGCCGCGGCCGACCTCGAGCCCCACACCGTCGCGACCTACACCCGCGAGTTCGCGGAGACGTTCAACGCCTTCTACCGGGAGTGCCAGGTTCTCAGTGCGGAGGACAAGGCCGTCCGCGACGCGCGCGTCGCGCTGGTCGCAGCGGCCCGGCATACGATGGCGAACGCGCTCTCGACCCTGGGCGTGGCCGCACCGCGCTCGATGTGAGTTAGAAGGGTGGCGCGGTCCATGCCATCAGACTTCCGCCGGCGAAGATGACCGCAGCGACGCCGGCGCCCAGTGCCAGTGCGACGAACAGCAGTATCCAGGAGAGCGGAACCGAGTTATCGTCGTTTGCCATGTTCGACACTCCGACGTGGCGACCCATAACGGTTTCCAGTCGCCGCCGTCGGTCTACGAGTCCGACTCGGCGTCCGGGATGTCGATACGTGGCTGGCCACCGTCCGTCTCGGAGTCCGCGTCGATTTCGGAGATGGCCGCGGAGACGTCGTCCTCGCTCGCGGCGCTGGCGCCGTCCTGCTCGGCATCGCCATCGTCAGCATCGCTCTGGGGTGGCTGTGACTCGGACGGGGTGGAAGACGCTGGCGACCCCTCGAACGTCGGCCTGTCCTCGGGGTCCGCCTCGCCGACGAGCCGAGCCGCGAGGTAGCGGTACGCCCGGGAGGCGGGACTCTTGGGGTCGTGGACGACCAGCGGCGTCCCCGCGTAGACGCTCTCGCGCACGGTGGGGTCCTCTGGGATGGTCGCCAGGAGAGGGAGGTCGAGCTTCTCCGCGATGCCTTCGTGGTCGATATCGCTCGATGGGTGCGTTCGGGTGAGGACGACCCCGGCGATGCTCCCACCGGCCCGGTCGGCCAGGTCGCAGGTCTTCCGTGCGTCCTGCACCGATGCCGGCTCGGGCGTCGAGACCAGCACGACGGCGTCCGCCAGCCCCAGCGGGAGCACCGTCTCGTGGCTGACACCTGCGCCGACGTCGAGGAGCACGTAGTCGAACTGGTCGCGGAGCTCCGCCACGACCTCGCGGAGGTTCTCCGTCTTGACCGACGCGTAGCTGTCGAGCCCGAGACCGCTCGGGACCGCCCAGATCCCGTCGGCGAGCTCGTACGTTGCCTCCGTCACGTCGGCCTCGCCAGCGAGGACCTGGTGGAGCGTCGTGTCCTCGGGCGAGAGACTCACGAATCCGGCCAGGTTCGCCATGCCCAGGTCGACGTCGACGATCACGACGCGGTTGCCTGCTCCCGCGAGGGCGGTGCCCAGATTCACCGTCGTCGTGGTCTTCCCCACGCCGCCTTTCCCGCTGGCGATGGCGTACACCGTCTCCTGCGTGTTCATGTGTCTGAACAGAGTCGCGGACGGCTAATAAAACATGGTATGTGTTTACCCCGAGGTCTCGACAGCCGGCACAGCGTGAGCCCGTGAGATCATATCATTGCTGCTGACGACTCGACGAAGCTCTTCGTATGGATTGCGTCCCTGCTGGCGCCACGTCGCCAGCA
>NZ_JANJYH010000011.1 GCF_024609245.1 Haloarchaeobius sp. FL176 | reverse complement strand
ACGCCGACATCGAGGTCAGCGACGAGGGCGAACTGCCGTGGACCCAGCGCCTGGACATGACCGCGTTCCAGGAAGACACGGGCTACGAAGTCGAGTACGGCCTCGAAGCTGGCTTCCGCAAGTACATCGCCGTCCTCCGCGAGGAGGCCGGGCTGGACCCGCTGTAGGCAGTCGGAACGGTTCTGCGTCCCGGTCGGTCACAACGACCAATACGTCCCCCCGTCAACCGCCCGGGTAGACGGACATGGTCACAGGACTAGATTTCTGCACGGACCGGCTCCGCGTCGCCACCGGCGACCCGGACGACCCGACGCTGACGGATGCGCCCGCGCTCGTCGCGACGGTCGGCGCGGACGCGCTCGCCGACACCGGCCTCTCCCTGGACGAACTCGCGCACGCCGAACGCGACGGAACGGTGTACGTGGTGGGCGAGGACGCGAACCGAGTCGCCGACGCGACCCGTGCGACGGCGGAACCGCTGTTCGTCCGCGAGGTGCTGGCCGCCCGGGAGGGGGCTGGCGAGGCGCTGGCGGCGCTCGTGGAATCCGTGGCCGGCGACGACCCCGGGCGTGCCTGTTACACCTCGCCGGGGACGGTCGTCGAAGCCGACCTGCCGACCGAAACACACCGCGGGGTCGTCGCTGACGCGCTCGAAGCAGCGGGGTTCGACGCGACGCCCATCCACACCGGGCTGGCGACCCTCTACGGCGCGGCCGACGACGACGGCTACACCGGCCTCGGTGTGGCCGTCCGCCCGGAGTCCACCGCGGTCTGTCTCTCCTACTACGGCGTCCCGGTCGTCGCCTTCTCCCTCCCGACCGGCACCGAGGACCTCGTGGCACGGGCGGCCGACGCGGCGGACGCGGGTGAGAGCGACGTGCGCGTCGCGCTCTCGGCGTTCTCGCTCGGCCCCGACACCAAGGCTGGCGGCGTCGAGGGCGCGCTCGCGGAGGCCTACGACGGGCTGGTCGCGGACCTGCTCGACAGACTCGGGCACGAGGCCGACGAGGGGGACGTCCGGCCGGGCGTCGCGGCCCCGGTCGTGCTTGCCGGCGAGGGGGCGGTTCCGGGGCTCGAACTCCTGCTCGGTGGCCGACTCGACGACTCCGCGGTCCCCGTCTCCGTCGATTCGGTCCGCCGCGCCGCGGATCCGGTGACTTGCCCGGTACGCGGGGCGCTCGCCGCTGCGGAGGCCGACGTGGACGCGTACGAGGCGGTGGCCTGGTCCGAGACCGGGTCGCCCGAGACCGACGACGGGTCTGGCAACGGTGGCGCGTCGATGGCAGCCACCGGCGGTAGCGCCGAGACCGCCCCCGCCGACGGCCGGACGGGCGGGCAGAGCCCGGAGGACGACTCCGCGAACCGCGCCATCGACCAGATGTTCGAGCGCCTGGGCAAGCGCGACGACGAACTCGCCGAGGTGCAGGCCGCGGTCGACGAACTGGCAGCGCGTGTCGACGACCTGCGCGCCGAGGCTGCCCTCGCGACCGACCTCGCCGACGTCACCGACCAGCTGGACGACGTGGCTGCCGACCTCTCCGCCCTGGACGACCGCGCTGCCGCCGGAACCGACGTCGAACAGCTGGCCGAGCGCGTGGACGACCTCTCGGCGGACCTCGACGAGGCGACCGAGGACGCGACCGACCGCATCGGCGACCTCGAACGGCGGACGAACCTGAACGGCTCGCTGCTGGAGGACCTGCGCGAGGACCTCGACGACTCCGCCGAGGAACTGTCGGCGCTGACCGACCGGCTGGCCGACCTCGACGACCGGACGGTCGATGTGTCGGCCCACGACGCTCTCGACTCCCAGGTAGAGGAGGTCGCGGCGGACCTCGACGGACTGGGCACGATGCTCGACGGCGTCGCCGACGAACTCGCGGAGCTCCGGCTGGACCTCACGGCCGACCTGGACGCCGTCGAGGACGCGCTCGACGCCACCGGCGAGGACCTCGCGGCCCTGCGCGCGGAGAGCGCTGACGCCGAGCGCGTCGACGCACTCGCGGCCCGACTCGACGAGCTGGACGGATCGCTCGGGGAGCTCCGAGACGACGTTGACGCCGTGGACGACGAGGTTGCCGACGTGGCTGCCCGCGTGGACGGTGTTGCCGCGCAGGTCGACGACGTGGACGACGGCATCGCTGCCGTGGAGGACCGCGTCGACGCGGTCGAGGACCATGTGGGTGGCGTCGCCGACGACCTCGGCACCGTGCGGGAACGCGTCGATGGCGTCGACGACAGGCTCGACGAGACAGAGGCGGACGTGCAGTCGGTCGACGCTCGGGTCGCGGAGGTGGCCGAGCGAGTCGACTCGCTCGGGTCGGACCACGGGGAGCTGACGGGGCGTGTCGACGGCCTCGCAGCCCGGCTGGACGACATCGAGGCCCGCGACGTGGCGAGCACCGAGGACCTGGCCGCGCTCCGTGCGGACGTGAGCGACCAGCGGGAGGTCGTCGACGAGATCCGTTCGGAACTCTCTGCGGTCCAGGCAGACGCCGACGGGATGGACGAGCGCCTCGAATCGCTGGCTCGCGAGGTCGAGACCGTCGAGGACGAGGTGGCGACGGTCGCGGCGGAGTCGGTCGATCCGAGCGAACACGAGTCGCTCGCGGAGCAGGTTGGCGACGTGCAGGACCGGGTGGACGAACTCACCGAGGCGCTCGAAGACACCGGGGACGACGAGCTGGCCGAGCGAGCCGGTGAACTCGAAGCGCGTGTCGACGGTCTCGAGGACCGCGTCGAGGAGGCGGCCAGGTTCTCGGACCGGCTGGACTCGGTGGAGGAACGGGTCGAGTCGGACGACGAGGACGGGGAGGCGGCTACGGCGGCCCGGTCGTCCGCCGTCGCTGCTGGGATCGTCTCCGGGGCCACCGTCGCGGGAGTCGTCGGGCTGGTCGGTGCCGTCACGGGCCCGATGGGCGGCGGGCTGGCCGGCGTCGCTATCGCCGTCGTGGTCGGCGCGGCCGTGCTGTTGCGCTAGTTCCGCGACCGGCTCAGTTCTGGGTCTGGCTGTACTCGTCGACCCACTCCTTCAGGGTGATGCCCATGGCGGACTGGGTGATGGCGTTGGAGGAGGCGGAGTTCGCGCTCTTGACGAGTTCGGCCTCCATGGTGCGGGTGGGGACCTCGCCGAGGAAGTGCGGGATGGCACGCTGGACGGCGAGCGGACAGCCGACCTCGTGAGCGAGCGCGTAGCCGGAGATGGAGTGGGGAATCTCCTCGCTGGCGTAGTGCTCGCGGTCGGGCTCGTCGAGTAGCTCTGCGTCGACGAAGTCGACGTACTCGTAGGCCTTGCCCACGTCGTGGAGCAGGCAGGCGGCGACGACGACGTCCACGTCGGGGTCGGCCCCGTGGAACTCGCGCTGTATCTCGGCGGACTCGATGGCGATCTTGGTGACGCCGCGGACGTGCTCGACGTTGGTCACCTCGTGGATGTTCCAGGCGTACGGGATGTCCGCGATGTCCTGCCAGCCGCCGCGTTCGAGGCCGAGCGTCCAGGCCTCGACGACCTGGTCTCGTAGCTCGTCCTCCTCGATGCGGTCGAGCTCCGGGTAGGCGTCGCGGACCTGCGCCTCGTAGTCCGGCTCGGTCATCTCAGTACCCCTCGAAGTCCCCGACATCGTTCTTCTGGAGCGTCTCCTCCCCGATGAAGCGCGGGCGCTCTTCGATGGCGAGGAAGTTGTTCACGTCCTCGCGGGCCTGGGCAGCGACGTCCTTCGTCGGGTCGTAGTCGCGCGAGCCTTCGCTACCGAGGGCCTCGTGGAGGTCGTCGAGCGTCTCGAAGTAGAGCTCTGCGACGCCGTCGAACTCGGCGTTCTCCGGGTCGGTCGGATACACCGTCTGGTAGCGGACGACGCCCTCGATATCCTTCGCCAGCGGCGAGTGGTTGTTCTCCCAGTACTCGCGGAACTCCTCGTGGCTCATCCCCTCCTTGCGCACGAGGAACGCGCTGTGCTTGTAGAGGCCGTCGGTGTCGCCGTCGACCTCGTTCTTCCAGACCTTCTCCTCGCCGATGAACCGGGGGCGCTCCTCGACATCGAGGAAGTTGTTCACGTCCTCGCGCGCTTGGGCAGCGACCTCCCGCGTGGGGTCGTAGTCGCGCGAGCCTTCGCTGCCGAGTGCCTCGTGGAGGTCGTCGAGCGTCTCGAAGTACAACTCCGCGATACCGTCGAACTCGGCATTCTCGGGGTCGGTCGGGTACACCGTCTGGTAGCGCACGACGCCCTCGATGTCCTTCGCCAGCGGCGAGTGGTTGTGCTGCCAGTAGTCCATGAACTCGTCGTGGCTCATTCCCTCCTTGCGCACGAGCAGTGCGACGTGCTTGTACATACCTGCGGTCTACTCGGCACCGGACATAAAACTAGAGGACACAACTCTCCGTCGTATTTTTCGCGTTTCTCCGTGACGGAACCGGGATTGTGCCATCGAGAAGTGATTTGTACTCCATAAATACCCCGGATATGTGCGGGCGAACTGATTTAGGGTCTATTTAATAATTGTTCATGCATGGCACGGGGTACCAGTAATCGCAAGCAGCGCACCAGTAATAAAGGGGAATCCAGTGGTTTCGGGTCCCGTCGTAACTTCCTTCGGGCGACGGCAGGGGCGAGTGCTCTCGGATTGGCCGGCTGTCTCGACAACATCGGTGGCGGTGGTGGCAGCTCCGATACGATCACCTACGGCGTCGTCAGCCCGATGTCCGGCTCGTACAGCGGTCTCGCGCCCGGACAGCGGTACGGCGCGCGGCTCGCCATCGAGACGCTTCAGGAGGACGACGATTTCGACTTCGAGATCGAGGGCGTCTACAAGGACGGCCAGACCGAAGACACCGCCTCCGTCGACGCAGCCAGGCGGGCCGTCGAGGAGGACGGTGCGAACTTCATCATGGGGGCCATCTCGAGCTCCGTCGCTCTGGCACTGAACGAACTCGCCGCCGACGAGGAGGTCATCTACAACCCCGGCGGAGCCGCGGTTCCGGTCACCGGGAGCGGCTGCAACCAGTACGTCTTCCGCGCGGAGACGAACACGGCACAGATCGCCGAGGCGGTCTCCGAGTACACTGTCAACAACCTCGGGAACAACGTCTGGTTCCACATCGCGGACTACGCCTACGGCACGTCCGTCCGGAACCGTGTCGAATCCCGGATGCGCGAGGCCGACGCGAACCTCACCATCACCGGGAGCACCGCCTCGCAGCTCGGCTCCACGAACTTCGACACGTACATCTCCCAGATTGACAACTCCGACGCCGACGTCGTCGTCGTGGGGATGACCGGCGGCGACCTCATCAACTTCACGGCACAGGCCGTCGAGGCCGGCATCACCGAGGACAAGGACATCATGGCACCCACGATGTCCTTCCAGGTCGTCCGTCGGGCGCTCGGCCCGGCGGCGTACGGGCTGTACGGCGGTGTCCGGTACGTCGCGGACATCGACAACCCGCAGAACAACACCTTCCGCGAGGCGTACATGAACATGGACGAGACCAGCGCGCCGCCGGACAACTTCGCCCGGGTCGGCTACCAGTCCGTCATGATGACCGCGGAGGGCATCAAGGAGGCCGGCTCGACCAACGTCGACGACGTCATCGACGCGCTGGAGGGACTGGAGATGGACTCCATCCTCGGCACCAACCAGTTCCGGGCCTGCGACCACCAGGCGCTCAACCCGACGTGGATGGGCCAGTGCGTCGAGCCCGACTCGGGAGAGATGGCGGACGTCGAGCTCCTCTCGAAGGTCGAGGGGCCCGACGCCATGATCCCGTGCGAGGAGACCGAGTGCTCCCTCTAAGATGGTAGCGCTGCAAGCGAGCTTCGGTGTCAGCCTCCTCGATCAGCTCGTCAACGGGCTGACCGTGGGGATGGTGTACGTCCTCCTCGCGGCGGGACTGTCCATCATCTTCGGCGTGATGGACGTCATCAACTTCGCCCACGGGGAGCTGTTAGCCCTGGGCGCGTACTTCGGCGTCGCTATCACGACCGCCGGCATCGGCAACTTCTGGGTCGCGCTCATCGTTGCGCCACTCGCGGTCGCGGTACTCGGCGGTGCGTTGGAGCGGCTGACCGTCCGACCGCTGTACGGCAGGGACCCGCTGTACCACATCCTGCTTACCTTCGGGCTGGTGCTCATCTTCGTCGACGCCATCGAGCTGGTCTGGGGAACACAACCGCTCGGGACGATCGACGTCGGCGTGCTCTCCGGGACCGTCTCGATACTCGGCTTCCAGAAGACGCTGTACAGCTACTTCGTCATCGTCGCCGGGTCGCTCATCGCGCTCGGCGCGTGGCTGATGCTCGAACGCACGCGCTTCGGGCTGGTCGTCCGCGCCGGTTCGATGGACCGCGACATGGTCCGTCACCTCGGCATCGACATCGACCGCTACTACACGTTCGTCTTCGCGTTCGGTGCGTTCCTCGCCGCCGTCGGCGGGGTCATCCTCGCGGGTCGGCAGTCGGTCGGCCCCGGAATGGGTGGCTCGGTCATCATCCCGGCGTTCATCGTCGTGGTGCTCGGCGGACTGGGGAGCTTCCGCGGTGCGGTCGCCGGCGGCCTGCTCGTCGGCGTCGTGCAGGTCCTCGTCCAGTGGCAGGTGCCGTTCCTGGAGGGACTCGTCGTCTTCCTGCTCATGATCGGCGTCCTGCTCGTCCGGCCGCAGGGGCTGTTCGGCAGCCCGGAGTGGCACGACCCCGGCGAAGGGGGTGAACTGCTCACGGCCGCCGGGAGCGGCATACTGAGCGGCAGACAACGACGGCTGATCGGGGTGGGCGTCGTCGCGTTGCTCCTGCTCGCTCCGCTCGGTATCGGGGTGCTCTACGGTGCGTTCTACATCAACAGCATCCTCGTCGAGATACTCATCTGGGCGCTGTTCGCCCTGAGCCTCGACCTCGTGATGGGGTACACCGGCCTCGTCTCGCTGGGGCACGTGCTGTTCTACGGCCTCGGCGCGTACGCGACGGTGCTGTTCTCGCTGTACCTGGTGCCCTCGATCTGGCTCGCGCTGCTCGCCGGCATCGTGGTCGCGGCGCTCATCGCCTGGGTCGTCGGCTACCTGTCCATCCGCGTCTCCGGCGTGTACTTCTCGATGATCACGCTGGCGTTCGCCGAACTGTTCGCCAGCCTGTCGCTGAAGCTGCCCGGTCTGCGCGAGCAGTTCAACCCGACGCTTTCCTCGCTCGGCCTCCCGACCGTCCCGGCGCTGACCAACGGCGAGGACGGCATCGGCGCCGACGCGTTCTACTACGGCCTCTCGTCGGGGCCGGAGTTCGGTGACGTCTCCCTGCTCGGGGAGATCCACCTGTACTACTACGTCATCGTCGCGCTCGTCGTCGGCTCGTACCTCGTCTCCCGGCGGCTCATCGACGCGCCGTTCGGGAGTGTACTGCAAGCCATCCGCGAGTCGGAACAGCGCGCGTCGTTCCTCGGCTACGATACGACGGCGTACAAGCGCCGGGCGTTCGTCGTCAGCGGAGCGCTCGCGGGACTCGCCGGCGGGCTGCGCGCGACCCAGAACCTCGGGCGCGCCTCGCCCGGGTTCCTCGACTGGCTGCTGTCCGGCGAGGTCATCGTCATGACCCTGCTCGGCGGGATGGGCACGCTGTACGGCCCGATGGTCGGGGCGGCCGGCTACCTGTCGCTGGAGGAGATACTGCTCGACGTCGGTATCGAGCAGTGGCAGGGCGTGCTCGGCATCGTCTTCGTCCTGTTCGTCATCTTCGTGCCGCGTGGCCTCGTCTCGATTCCGTCGCTGCTGAAACAGTACACGGAGTCATCGTCGGAGTCACCCCCGGAGGGTGAGCCCACGGAGGTGTCCGACTGATGGCGGCGACGGACGACCAGACGGACGACACCAGGGAAGCGTCGTTCGGCGGCGGCGAGCCGGTGCTCGAGACGCAGAGACTGACTCGACGTTTCGGTGAACTCGTCGCCGTCGACGACCTCGATATCGAGGTCGGACAGGGCGAGTTCCGGAGCATCATCGGGCCGAACGGCGCCGGGAAGACCACCCTGTTCAACCTCATCTCGGGGGCCTTGCTGCCGAGCGAGGGGTCGGTCATCTTCGAGGGCGAGGACGTCTCCAAGCTGCGGCCGCACGAGCGCGTCCACCGCGGTATCGGCCGCTCGTTCCAGATCACGAACGTCTTCGGCGGGCTCTCCGTTCGAGAGAACGTCAGACTGGCCGCACAGGCGGTCCTTCAGGGGCGCTCGCCGGTCGAGAACGTCTTCCGGCACAAGGACTCGTTCGACGACCTGAACGGTCGGGCCGACGACGTGCTCTCGCGCATCGGGCTCGCCGAGCGCGGCCACGAACAGGCGAGCACGCTCGCCTACGGCGACCGTCGCCGACTGGAGATCGGGCTCGTGCTGGCGACGGACCCCCAGCTCGTCATGCTCGACGAACCGACCGCCGGCATGAGTGCCGAGGAGACCCGCGCCACGATGGAGCTCATCGGCGAGGTGCTCGGCGACCGGACCGTGCTACTCATCGAACACGACATCGAACTCGTCATGAACGCGTCCGACCGCATCACGGTGCTGAACCGCGGAGAGGAGCTGGCGACCGGGCCACCGGAGGCCGTCGCCGAGAACGAGCAGGTACAGCAGGCCTACCTCGGCGGTGGTGTGCTGTGAGCCTGCTCGAACTGGCGGACGTCCACGGCGGCTACGGCGAGACGGAGGTGCTCTCGGGCGTCACGATGGACGTCGAGGAGGGCGAGGTCGTCACGCTCGTCGGCCGCAACGGCGTCGGCAAGACGACGACGCTCCGGAGCATCGTCGGCGTGGTCGAACCGACCGCCGGGGAAGTCCGGTTCCGCGGCGAGGAGATCACCGGCTCGTCCTCGGAGACGGTCGCGCGGGACGGCATCGGGTTCGTCCCGGAGGAGCGCCGGGTCTTCCCCGGCCTCACGGTGACCGAGAACCTGAAGATGGGCCGGTTCGGCGGTGCGGACACCGCCCACCGCCGGAGCGTCGAGGACATCTGGGAGCTCGACGCCTTCGAGAACCTCCGCGAGCGCAAGGATAGCCGGGGCACCGACCTCTCCGGCGGCGAACAGCAGATGCTCGCCATCGCGCGGGCGCTCGTCGCCGGGGCGGACCTGCTCCTGCTGGACGAGCCGACGGAGGGGCTCGCACCCATCATCGTCGAGCGAGTCGCCGACCTCGTCCGCGAGCTCAACGAGGAGGGCATCACGGTCCTGCTCGTCGAGCAGAACGTGGCCGTCGCCTCCGCGCTGGCGGACCGCGTCTACATCCTCGACAAGGGGAGCATCGTCTACGAGGGCACACCGGAGGAGCTAGACGCCGACGAGGAGGTCCGCGACCGACACCTCGGCATCAGCATGTGACCCTCACCAAATCTTACGGTACAGCACGCGAAACGGATACTACGAACGTCCACAGTCACGACATATGACATACAACGACATCGAAACCGCGTCACGCGACGAACTGACCGAACTGCAGAACGAACGCCTCCGGAACACCGTCGAGCACGTGTACGAGAACGTGCCCTGGTACCGGGAGACCTTCGAGGACGCTGGCATCGCACCGGCGGACATCGAGAGCGTCGACGACATCTCGGAGCTCCCGTTCACCACGAAGGAGGACATCCGCGACAACTACCCGGACGGACTGTTCGCCGTCGACCACAGCGAGCTCCGCCGCGTCCACGCCTCCTCCGGCACGACGGGCAAGCCGAAGATCGTCGCCTACACCGAGGACGACCTCGGGGTCTGGCACGAGGTCATGGCCCGGTCGCTGTACGCCGCCGGCGTCCGCGAGGGCGACGTGGTCCAGAACTCCTACGGCTACGGGCTGTTCACGGGTGGCCTCGGCTTCCACGACGGCGTCGAGGAGCTCGGTGCCTGTGTCATTCCGACCGGCGGTGGCAACACGTCGCGCCAGCTCGACATGCTCCAGGACATGGGCTCCGACGTGCTCTCGTGTACGCCGTCGTACTGCCTCTACCTCGCGGAAACCGCCGAGGAGCGGGGTCTCGACATCAAGGACTTCCCGCTCGAACGTGTCGTCATCGGGGCCGAGCCGTTCACCGACCCGATGCGCGAGGAGATCGAGGAGGCACTGGGCGTGACAGCAGTCGACGTGTACGGCCTCTCCGAAATCATCGGACCGGGCGTCTCCATCGAGTGCGAGGAAGCACAGGACGGCCTGCACCTCTGGGAGGACCACTTCTACCCCGAGGTCGTCGACCCCAGAACCGGCGAGGTTCTCGACGAAGGCGAGGAGGGCGAGCTCGTCATCACGTCGCTCACGAAGGAGGCGTTCCCGATGATCCGGTACCGCACCGGCGACATGACGCGCCTGAACTACGAGGAGTGCGAGTGCGGGCGCACCATCGTCCGGATGGACAACATCACCGGACGGGCGGACGACCTGCTCATCATCCGTGGCGTCAACGTCTACCCGAGCCAGATCGAGGAGGTCATGGTCGACATGGCCGACGTCGCGCCCTACTACCGCATCGACCTCTACCGTGAGGGCAACCTCGACACGATGGAACTCACCGTCGAGCACGACGAGTCCTACGACGGCAGCCACAAGGAACTCGAGCGGGACATCGAGGGCAAGCTAAACGAAGTCCTCGACGTGAAGCCCGACGAGGTCGAGGTCGTCGGCCCCGGCGTCATCGAGCGCACCGAGGTCGGCAAGGTCAAGCGCGTCTTCGACCACCGGGAAGAGTAAACTCCCCCGTCGCCTCCGCTACCGGGGTCACCGCGGGGAGTAGCCGGCACCGTCGTCGAACCGCAGGCTGCACGTACTTTCTTGCTGTCGTCACCCGTCGAGAGAGCCATGCGGCGCACGCACGTCTCCGGGAGGACAGACACTGACGACGATGGAGAACTCGTCGGCGAGGGGGACCCTCACGCACAGGCGATGCAGGCGTTCCGGAACGTCGAGTCGGCACTGGCGGAGGCCGAGACATCCCTCGCCGATGTCGTCCGGACGCGGCTGTTCGTCGCCGACGCCGACGACGTGCAACAGCTCAGCGACGAACGGGAACGCGGCGAGGAACAGGACGAGCCCAGTCGGCGACAGCAACCGCTGGACAGTCCTCTCGAGCGTCTGATTGATTCCTGTCTTAGAGCAAAGAGAGTGATGAAATTACCCGGTTCAGTCCACGAAGCGGTAGACGCGCCCCCGGAACGTCGCGACCCGCTCGCCCCCGTCAGTGACGGGTATCTGGTACTCCGCGGTCCGCCCCGCCATGTGGGTCTCCCGGGCCTCGGCGCGGAGCGTGTCGCCGACCTCGACGGCGTCGAGGTAGCTCATGTTGGTCTCCAGCGCGACGGCCGTCGTCCCGTGTGAGTTCGAGGCGGCGGCGAAGGCGGCGTCCGCGAGTGAGTACACCGCACCGCCGTGTGGCGTTCCGTGGAAGTTGAGCATGTCCTCGGTGATGGTCAGCTCCAGCGTGGCCGTTCCCGGGCCGAGGTCCACGAGTTCGATGCCGAGCTTCTCGCAGAACGGGTCGGACTCGATGCGCTCCCGGACCTCCTCGGCGACCGGCTCCTCGTTCCCACTGGCGTCGTCAGCCTCCTCGGGGTCGTCACTCATGGGCGGCCACCTCCTCGACGCGCCCGCCGTTGACGAACAGCTCCTCGGGTGGGTCGCGTCCCTCGGGGTAGTCCTCGTGGTACTCCATCAGCTGGAACAGCGTTCCCGTGGGGTTCCGGGGCGAGACGAACGCCTCGGTCCAGGTGTCGAACTCGGCGCGGTCGACGACGCTGAGCCCACCGGCTTCGAGGGAGTCCGCGACGGTGTCCAGGTCCGCGACTTCCAGAGTGACGTGGTGGAGTCCGGGTCCGTTCTCCGCGAGGAACCTCGTGAGGAAGCTGTCGTCCTCGATGGGCTCGATGAGCTCGACCCGCGAGGCGTCACCGAGACGGTAGTAGACCCACCGAAAGCGGTCCTCGACGGTCTCGTCGTTCATCTTCTCACAGCCGAGCGCGAGCAGGACTGGTTCGGCGTCGGCCACCGACTCGACGGCGATGCCGACGTGGTCGACCCGGATGGGGACGTCGTGTGCCATGTGGTCGGGACGCACGTAGGGCGGCGACATACCAATTCGGGTGTCGGCAGGCGTCCGGGTCAGTCGAGCCAGTCCCGCAGCACCGCACCGAAGCCGGCCGCACCGATAGCGAAGGAGACGATACCGCCGACGCCGGTAAGAACGAGGAGACCGTTCAGGGCCGCCGCGATGAGGAGCGGGACGAGCCACTCGTCCGGGTCGGGCTTGACCAGTCGCTCGGCGATGGCGAGGTAGCCGATGGCTGCGCCGACTGCCCAGACGAGGCTCGCGACAAGAGCGAGCGGGATGGCGAGCACGATTCCGATGATGGTGACTGCGAGCAGGACGGTGACGACGACGAGTCCGACGAGCAGGACGAGCCCGTAGCCGAACGAGCCGACCGCGTCCTCGCGGACCGTGTCCATCATCCGACGGGTGTAGTCCGGCGCGAGCGCGACCATGATCGCGCCGACGACGAGCGTCGTCAGGAACGCCGACCCCGCCGAACTACCGAGGTTGACCGCGACGTCGATGCCGTTCGGGTCGGGGTCGAATCCCGGCTGGAGGACGATGCTGCTCACTGTGCCTATCATACGATACACACGCCGCCGCGGCGGAAAAAGGTTCCAGTCGCTGCGGTCGTGGGCGGGCGGACCCCGCGGCTCCCCTCAGGCGTGGTGCTCGATGCGGCGTCGGAGCTCCGACCGAATGCTGTCCGTGTCGCTGTCGTCGAACCGGAAGCTGTCCCGGGACTCGTCGGTTTCGGCCATCTCGGAGAGCAGCCCGCCGCGACGGTCGATTTCGAGGTGGACCTGCACCTCCTCGGCGGTCGGCGCGCAGATGAGCTCCAGCTCGTCGAGGTCGCCCGTGAACGGCCCGGAGCGTGGTCGGAACTCGAACTCCTGGGCGAACGGGTGAGAGTGGCCGAACCGGGTGCGTTCGACCTCGGAGCTGTGGAAGCCGAAGCCGAGGTCCTCGACGGCCTCGAAGAGCGCGGCCATGCGCTCGTCCGGCTGGACCTCGATGTGGTCCTTGTCCTTCGGGTCGAGTGCCCAGTCGATGTCGAGGCCGGTCTTGAGCCAGACCTTCACCCCGCCCCTGGTGAGCGGGGTCCCGTACGGGACGGTGAACTCGACCGGAATCTCCCGGCGCTCGCCCTCACCGATGGTGAACGAATCGGCGACGGTGAACCGCTCGAACACCGACTGCTCGTACCCCTCCTCGCCGCGGTAGCGGGTGACGAACGCGAAGTTGAGCTGTTCGATCTCCTGCTCGGAGGAGCCACCCTCGACTTCGACGGTCGCCTCGACGGTCTCCCCGGGGACGAACGAGCTGTCGGGGAGGATGGTGTCGACGGTTGCGGAGCCGATGCCGACGCTAGAGAGCACGCGTTTCATGTTTCGACCAACTATCTCCTTGCAACATAAGCTTTGTTCGAACCGTGTGGAATGACAGCAGAGACCGGGGCCTGCCCGTAGTTTGATAAGCCTACTGGCGGTAGGACCGTGCATGTACGAACGCTCGTTCATGGAGGGAACGCGGGGAACCCAGGCTGTCGACTGGGAGGAACGCATCGACGTGAAGCGGCTCCGCGAGGAGCGGTACGCGAAGGCGCTCGCCCGTCTCGAAGAGTCGGAGATGAGCTCGATGCTGCTGGTCTCGGACCCGAACATCCGCTACGTCACCGGCCTGGCGATGACCGGTGGCTCCGGCGCGGACCACTACACCCTGCTCACCGAGGACGGCGACATCGTCCACTGGGACACCGCCGACCACGCGAGCAACCAGCGATTCAACTGTCCGTGGCTCGACGACATCCGGTACGCCTGCCCCGGTCTCGGCAACGTCCCGCGGGCGTCCGGCCGGGACTCGGCCCGGAGCTGGCTGAAGCAGAAGATGGCCGACCTCGTCTACGAGGCGATGGAGGAGTACGGCGTCCACAAGGAGCCGATGGGCCTCGACGTGGGCAACATGGGCCTCATCGACGCGTTCGAGAACGACGGCGTCGATGTCAGAACGAAAGAGTGCGTCGACCTGATGCACGACGCCCGGAAGATCAAGACCGAAGACGAGATCGAGTGCCTCCGCATGGTCGCGGCCATCTGCGAGGCGGGCTTCCAGCAGCTCGTCGAGAACGCCGCGCCGGGCAAGCGCGAGTCTGAGGTCTGGGGCGACGCGGTCCGCGAGATATGGCGCCACGGCGCGATGGCCCAGGGCGGCTACGTCACGAGCGGCCCGAACACCTGGCCGAAGCACCAGGCGAACACGACCGACCGGATGATGCGGCCGGGCGACATCGTCTACGCCGACTTCTACAACATCGGCTACCTCGGCTACCGCTCGTGCTACTACCGCACTTTCTCCCTGGGCGAGCCGACGCAGGCCCAGCAGGACGCCTACGAGACCGCCGTTGACAACCTCTACGACGTGCTCGACCGCATCGAGCCCGGCGCGACCACCGACGAGATCTGCAAGGGCTTCCCCGATATGGAGGGCGAGCACGCCGACTGGTACGGCGCGACCGACCACTGGCAGATGACCACAAACCACTGGGCGCACGGGCTGGGGCTCCAGCTCTACGAGGAGCCGCTCATCTGGCGTGGCCTCTCGCCCGACCATCCCATCGAGATCGAGGAGGGCATGACGATGGCCGTCGAGACGATGGAGCCCGCCGACCGCCAGGGCGTCCGCGTCGAGGAGATGGTCGTCGTCCGCGAGGACGGCGTCGAGATCCTGAGCCAGTGGCCCGTCGAGGAGATCACGCAGATCGACTACTGACGGCTCAGAGCAGCTTCAGGTAGATGTTCTCGTCGTGGGGCTCGCCGCCGACGGTCGTCGTGGCGCGCTGGACGAGCTCGAACCCGAGCGAGCGGTAGAACTCGTTGCCGGGCTCGTTCGCCGCGAGCACCATCGCCTCGACGCGCTCGATGCCGCGGGTGCCGAAGTCGTCGATGGCGTACTCGACGAGCGCACGGCCGACCCCCTCGCCTCGATACTCCGGATCGACGTAGACGCGAAGCAGCGTTCCGGTGGCCTCGTCGACGACCCCGTGGACGAAGCCGATTACCGAGCCGGTCCTGTCCTCGTCGGCGTCCTCGCAGGCGACGATGAGACCCGTGTCGGCAGCGACGGCGTCCAGTTCGAGGCGGTCGGCGTCGTACCACTCCGTGACCGCCTCGCGGGTTGATTCGCGAGTCAGGATGTCCGGATAGTCGTGCTCCCAGGACCGCTCCGCGACGCCGATGATCTCCGGTACGTCGTCAGTGGCCGCGTGGCGGAAGTCCATGGTAACATGTGACGTGGTCGTGGGGCATTACTGTTCCCCCGGCACCCCTACTCGCTGTCCCCGACGCGCCACCCATGCGGCGACTCGTTGAGCCGCTCGCAGCCGTCCTCGGTGACGACGACGAGGTCCTCGATGCGCACGCCGAACTCGCCGTCGAGGTAGACACCGGGCTCGACCGAGAACACCATCCCCGGCTCCAGTTCCGTCCCGTTCCCGTCGACGATGTACGGCGGCTCGTGGACGTCGAGGCCGACACCGTGGCCGGTGCGGTGGACGAACCGCTCGCCGTAGCCGGCGTCCTCGATGACCTCGCGAGCCGCGCGGTCGACGGACTCGGCGGTGACGCCGGGTTCGACGGCCGAGACGCCCGCCTCCAGCGCCTCGCGGACCGTCCCGTGCACTTCCGCAAACCGCTCGGGGGGCTCGCCGGCGAACACGACGGTCCGGGTCTGGTCGCCGGGGTAACCGTCGACGTACGCGCCGAAGTCCAGTACGACGGGGTCGCCCCGTTCTATCTCCCGGTCGCCGTGGGTGTGGTGGGGCATCGCCCCGTTCGGTCCCGAGCCGGCGATGACGTCGAACGAGACCGATTCACCGCCGCCCGAGACCAGCCGCGACTCGATTTCGGCGGCCAGTTCGGCCTCGGTCCAGCCGACCACTTCCTCGCCCAGCTCTCGTAGTGCGACGCTGACCTCGTCCGCGAGTTGGCCGGCTCGCCGCAGGGCGTCGAGCTCGGCCTCGTCCTTGCGGACCCGCAGCTCGTCGAACACCACGCTGGCGAGGCCGAACGAGGCGTCCGGAAGCGCGGCTTCGAGGTCCTGCGTGAACAGCGCCCACATCGTGTCGTCGACGAGCACGTGGCCGTCGGCCGGGACTGAGAGGTCGGCAACCACGTCCTCGACGGCCGCCACCGGGTCCTCGCCGTCGCTCCAGGTCCGCACGTCCTCGACCCAGCTCTCGGACTCGACCTGCGAGCCGTAGAGGTCGGGGACGAGGAAGGTCGGGTCGCCTTCCGCGGGCACGAACAGGAACAGGTGCCGCTCCTGTGGCTCCTCGTCGAAGCCGGTCGCGTAGAACAGGTTCCGGCTCGGGAACAGCACGGCGAGGTCCCCCGCACCGTCTCGGAGCCGCTGCTGACAGGCCCGGGTGCGTCGCTCGAAGGCGGTTTCGGTCATGGCTCGGGTTTCGGACGCGGGGGTCAAGTAGGCTAGTGGGTTCGGGCACAGCGACTGGTCACGCACCACGAGGAGCGCGGGTCACTGCCGATTGCCGAATCGTTTTGACGCAGCCCGCGGAATCCAACGGGTATGAAGCTGGGAACCGGCCTGTTCACCTGCCAACGCCGCCCAGACGACGACCGTTCGACGACGGATATCTACGACGAGATGCTCGAGCTCTCGCGGACGGCCGACGACGCGGGCCTGGACAGCATCTGGGTGTCCGAGCACCACTTCACCGAGGACGAGTACCTGCCGGGAACGATGCCGTCGCTCGCGGCCATCGCGGCGGAGACCGACGAGATAGAGCTCGGCACCTGCATCGCGCTCGCACCGCTGTACGACGGCGTCCGGCTCGCGGAGGACACCGCGACTCTCGACCATCTCTCGCACGACCGGATGACGCTCGGGCTGGCCATCGGCTCCAACCCGGGCGAGTTCGAGGCCTTCGGTGTCCCCCAGGACGAACGTGTCGAGCGGCTGTCGGACCAGGTCGACCTGCTGCGGGCGGCGTGGTCCGAAGGTCCCCTCGACTACGACGCCGAGTTCCACGACATCGACCCCGACGTGTCGGTCACGCCGAAGCCCGTCGACAACGACGTGCCCATCATGCTCGGCGGCGGGGCCAAGCCGGCCGTCTGTCGGGCCGCTCGCACCGCCGACGCGTGGTGTGCACCGTCCAAACTCTCCATCGGCGGCCTGCGGAAGCGCATCGAGGACATCCGGACCGTCCGCGAGAAGGAAGAGATCGACGGTGATTTCGATGTCTACATCATCCGCCACGGGTTCGTCGGCGACTCCCGCGAGGACGCGTGGGAGACGATGAAGCCCGGCTACTTCTACATCCAGCGGCGCTACGCCGAGCTCTTCTCCGGGGAGACTGTCGACGAGCTGCCCGGGGAACGCAAAGAAGAGCTGAAGCAGCAGGCCATCTTCGGCACGCCCGAGCAGGTCGTCGCCGACCTGAAGCGCTACCGCGACGCGCTCGGCGACGACGTGCACGTCATCTTCCGCACCTACCACCCCGGCATCGGGACGGAGACGATGGCGGAGTGCATCGAGCGACTCGGGAACGAGGTCGCACCGGAACTGCGTTGACATCGGGGAAGGGGCCGTCTCAGGCCGACTCGGGCACCGTGAACTCGAAGTGGTAGTCGCCGTCTCTCGCGACTTCGAGCAGTTCCTCGACGAGTGCGGTCTTCCCGCGCGAGTAGTCGCCGAGGTCGTTCGTCTCGTCGGCGAGCCGCCGTTTCACCGCCCCGTACTCGTCGCGCAGGTCGTCGCGTTCCCGGAGTACGTCCCGCGTGGCGACGCTGACCTTCCAGCCGTCGTCCGACTCGGCGAAGACGTGGACGTTGAACCGCTGTCCGTCCTCTCGACGAGGCACGACGTTCCAGCCGTCGTGGTTGTCGTAGCGCGTGCCGCCGAGACGGTCGACGATGACCGCCGCGGCCTCGCGGACCGTTCCATCCTCGACGACCACGTCGAGGTCGACGATGTCCTTCGCGGCGAGGCCGGGGACGGCCGTGGAACCGACGTGCTCGATGCGACGGAGGCTGTCCGCGAGGCCGGCGGCTTCGAGCGCGTCCTGCACCTGCTTGCGCTGGGACTCGTACCGTTCGACCCACGTCTCGTGACGGGAATCGACGAGTTCGATGGGGTCGTCGTGGAGATCGACCATTAGTAGGCGGAGTCGAGCGGGACAGTTCAAACTTCGGGGTCAGTGCTACCGCTTGTCTTCCACCATCGCTACAACGGTGCAGGGTCAAGGGTCACCATGGGTTTCCACACGTTCCCGATCGACCGCGCCGACGCACTCGAGGACCCCTCACGCTACCGCTACTGCTCCCGCGAGGAGCTGGTCGCCGCGCTCGACCTCGACGGGACCGAGGCCGTCGCCGACCTCGGTTCGGGTACCGGCTTCTACACGGACGACGTGGCGGCGTTCGCCGACCGGATGTACGCGGTGGACGTGCAGGCGGAGATGCACGACATCTACAGCGAGAAGGGGATGCCCGACAACGTCGAACCGGTGACGGCACCCGTCGACGACTTGCCGTTCGACGACGGTGCGCTCGAGGCCGCGTTCTCGACGATGACGTACCACGAGTTCGCCGGCGAGGGCGCGCTCGAGGAACTGCATCGAGTGCTCGTGCCGGGCGGGCGCCTCGTCACCGTGGACTGGACCGCGACGGGCGAGGGGGAGTCGGGACCGCCACGTACGGAGCGGTACGACCTGTCCGAGGCGATTTCACACCACGAGGCGGGGGGGTTCGTCGTCGAGCGGGCCGACGAACGTCCGGAGACGATGCTCGTCGTCGCCACCAGGAACTGAACGAACGTCCACTTCTGAGCCTAGTATGTGTTTAAGGAATATGTGTGCGTCTGTAGAGTATGCGTGTGTTACAGCATAACACTTTACCTTGTGGAATTGTACCATACAACTACGATGGTACGAACCGACCCATACACACCGAGCCGGACCGAGTACGAGTGCGTCCGCTGTGGCGCACGACTCGAATCGGCCAGTGCGACCTGCGACAGCCCGCTGTGTGACGGCGCGGTCCGCAACGTCGCCGTCTCACGGGAGTAGTACAGCCCGCTGCCAGCACCGTTCCCAACGCGACAGACGCCACTCGATTCCGTTCTCGCGGCCCTTCTGGGGTCGCGCTCGCTTTCTGCACTACGCAGAGCGTTCCGTAGAACGGTTAGACTATACGAGGGAGAATCCAGCGCACTGACACATCTGGCGATGTCGGCTGGTCGACCGCGGACAGCGTGGCCGGCCTCATCGCACCCGCGGCCGGCATCGGTCAGCGAGTCAGAAGTCGGGCAGGTCCTCGGGTGGCTCGTAGTCGGCCTCCCAGTCGATGTACTCCTCTTTCAGCACCTCGCAGACGATCTGCCCCAGCTCGGTCAGTCCGGCGTTGATGCCCGAGACGGTCCCCCAGGAGTCGAGTTCCGTGTGGTACGTCCGCTCCTTCCAGTCCTCGGGGATACCCGGTGCGTGGTAGCCGACGCGGTCCGCGAAGTCGTCCCAGAAGAAGTCGAACTCCCCGAACAGCTCCATCTCGCCGGCGATGCGGAACTGCTCCTCGCTCATGTCGGCGTGATCGGCCCACTCCTCGAACGCCCGCTCCCACGCGCCGTCGTGCAGGAACGCCTCAAGCTCCTCACGGCGGTAGTCGGCGTCCGCGGCGACCGAGGCGTCCTCGTACTCGTTCGGGTCGACGTACTCGAGTTCGGGCGGCGCAGGCGCGTCGACGTCAAGTCCCATGCGGATCCGTAGGGCACGCCGTCCGATAAGGGTGCAGGTCCGGGGCTGGACCCGCCGTCGAGGAACCGCGGTCACAGGCTCCCGTCGTCAGCGGCCTCCCGAACCGCGGCCGCCCGGTCGTGGATGGCTGCGAGTTCGTCCTCATCCTTGTTGTCGAGGTGATGGTAGACGAGCCCCATCCGACCGGTCGCCCGGAGCTGCTCCTCGTGGCGGTCCAGGAACTCCCAGTAGAGCGCGTTGAACGGACAGGCGTCCGCGCCGGTCGTCTCGTCGGGGTCGTAGCGACAGCCGTCGCAGTGGTCGCTCATCTTCTCGACGTAGTTCGCCGAGGAGACGTACGGCTTGGTCGACATGGCGTCCGTCCCGAAGCTCCCCATCCCCACGACGTTCGGCGTCGTCACCCAGTGGTAGGCGTCGACGAACCCGAGGTGGAACCAGCGGTTCAGTTCGGCGGGGTCGACCCCGAGCAGCGTGGCGAAGTTCGACAGCACCATCAGCCGCTCGATGTGGTGGGCGTAGCCACGCTCCCGAACGTGGCCGACGCACGCCTCGAGACAGCGCATCTCGGTCTCGCCCGACCAGTACGCGTCGGGGAGTGGCCGGTCGTGGCCAAGCTGGTTCGCGTCGGCCATCGCGGGCATCTCGCGGCGGTAGACGTGTCTGGTGAACTCGCGCCAGCCCAGCAGCTGGCGCACGAAGCCCTCGACGCTCGGGAGCGGGGCGTCGCCGGCCTCGTACGCGTCGATTGCCGCCTCGATACACTCCTCGGGGCGGAGCAGGCCGAGGTTGAGCGCGGGCGACAGCAGCGCGTGGTTCAGCGACCACGACCGCTCGACCATCGCGTCCTGATACGGCCCGAACGTCGGCAGCCGGTCGGTGACGAACGCGTCGAGGGCTTCGAGGGCGGCCTCGCGAGTCACCGGCCAGCGGAACTGCGCAGTCTCACCGTCCGGCCACGATTCGAACGTCTCGTCGACCCAGTCGACGACCGCCCGCGTCGTCTCGTCCGGCTCGAACACCGGTGGGTCGGGGAAGCGGACCTCGGGGCGGGGGAACTCGCGGTTCTCGTCGTCGAAGTTCCACTCCCCGCCTTCGGGCCCGTCGTCGCCGTCCATCAGGTACCCAGTCCGACGGCGCTGCCAGCGGTAGAACGACTCGTGGACCGGCTCGTCGTCGCCCGCCCAGTCGTCGAAGGCGTCGGGGGAACAGCAGAACAGGTCGTTCTCGACCAGCGTCAGCTCCGCGTCGACCCCCGTCTCCGCGGCCGCCTCAGCGACGACGTCACCGAGGCGCTCGCCCGCGCCGTGGCTCGGCGGCCGCATCGCGACGAGCCGGTCGGGGGCCTGGTCGGCCAGATGGCCAGCGACACCCTCGCGGAACGTCTCGACCTGACGGTAGTCGACGACGTGACCGGCCTCGCGGAGCCGGTCGCGGAAGTGACGCATCGCACTGAACACCAGCACGAGCTTCTGTGGATGGTACGGCAGTTTGCGTGCGAACTCGCGTGCCTCGACGAGCAGCACCGGCTCCTCGCCGGGTTCTACGTCAGCCAGCGGTCCGGCGTCGGCCGCGAGTTGGTCGCCCAGCACCCAGACGGTCATACCCCTGCTTGGAGCGGGGGCGGGAAAAGCGCGGTTCCGAACGACGAGCAGTCAGGCTCGCGTCAGTGCGTAAAACACGACTGCCAGCCCGGCGATGTCGACCAGCTGGCGAACGATCGAGAGCCCGAGGTCGAGCTCCGGCGAGGTCCCGCCCGGCAGGAGGAGCAGGAAGTGGACGGTGCCCAGCAGCGCGATGCCAACGGCGAGGGCGCGCATCGCACGACTCCCGTTCCGGAGGTACCCGCGGTAGGCCTGATAGACGACCAGCAGGCTGACGACGACCCCGACCGCCGCCACCACCGACCGAACGACGACCGGGTCCATCAGTGCGACACCTCCGGCTCGCGGTTGCCGTGACGTTCGTTCGTTGCTGTGGTTGGTCCGGTCATGATCAGTCACCCGCGTAGATGGCGTAGAGTACGATGCAGAGGCCTGCCAGCCGCGTCGCCGCCGCGACGGTGCTCGTCGTGTCTGCCTGGTACTGGAGCGTCGACAGCGCGAGGTTCAGCAGCTTCGGGACGGCGACGACGGTGAACAGTCCCGCGCTGAGCGCCAGTAGCCGGGTGCTGTGGGTGCGCTGGTAGCCCCTGTACGTCCGGTAGGCGATGACGCCAGCTAACGCGATGGAGACGAAGACCCCGACGAACAGCGCGAGGACCAGTATCGCCGGACCGCCTGTAGTGGTGACGCCTTGCATCTATCTCAGCTCCTCGAACAGGTCGGTGAACCGGTCGGCCGGGTCGGTCTGGTGCTCGAGCTCTACCTCGAAACCGTCCTCGTCGAGTTCGATGGTCACCCGCTGCAGGTTCGCCTCGAACACCTCGTAGTGATGCCCGTCGGGGTCGAGCTCTTGGTCCGACGTCACGAGGTCGTGCTCGCGGAGTCTGTCGATGCGTCGGTAGATGGTGGGGGGCGACGCATCGCAGTGTTCCGCCAGCTCGTTCGCGGACATCGGTCGGGAACTCGTCTGGATGAGGATGGTGCGGGCGTACTCGTCCTCGAGCAAACCCGCGACGTCTACGAGCACCTCATCACTCATCAGCCCGGTTTTCGCCCGACCATCTTATAAAACGAACCAAACTTTCACGGCTTGAAGTAGAACCGCTGTTTATACAACCTCTGACTGACACGAAGCGAACACGATGCCCGCTATCGAAACGACCGCCCTGACCAAACGCTTCGGTGACGTCCTCGCCGTCGACGAGCTGGACCTCACCGTCCGAGAGGGAGAGATTTTCGGCTTCCTCGGCCCGAACGGTGCCGGCAAGTCGACGACAATCAACATGCTGCTGGACTTCCACCGGCCGACCAGCGGCTCGGCGACCGTCCTCGGCCTCGACGCCCAGGACGAGATCGGCGAGATCCGCAAGCGCGTCGGTGTCCTTCCCGAAGGCCTCGAACTGTACGACCGACTCACCGCGCGTGAGCACCTCCAGCTCTGCGTCGAGATGAAGGACGCTCCGGAGGAACCGATGGCCGTCCTCGAACGCGTCGGACTCAGCGAGGAGGCCGACCGGAAGGCCGGCGGCTTCTCGACTGGAATGTCCCAGCGCCTCGCGCTCGGGATGGCGCTGGTCGGCGAGCCGGACCTCATCATCCTCGACGAGCCCTCCTCCGGGCTGGACCCCAACGGTATCCAGCACATGCGCGAACTCCTCCGCGAGGAGGCCGCGAACGGGACGACCGTGTTCTTCTCCTCGCACATCCTGAGCGAGGTCGAGGCGGTCTGTGACCGCGTCGGTATCATGAGCCAGGGCGAACTCGTCACCGTCGACAGCATCGACAACCTGCGCGAGCGCTCCGGCGACGCCGGCGAGGTCGAGCTCACCGTCGAGACCGTTCCGGACGACCTCGGGCTGAAGATGATGGACGACGTCAGCGACATCGAGATCGACGGCGACGAAATCCGCGCCTACTGCCACAACGGCGAGGCCAAGATGAACGTCATCCGGCACGTCGACCGCGCCGCGACCGTGACGAACGTCGTCGCAACCGAGACCTCGCTGGAGGAGCTGTTCAACAAGTACACCGGCGGCGGCCGTGACGGGCTCGACGACGACACCCGCGAGCTCGCCGAGGAACGCGAGCAGCCCCAGGAGGTGGCACAATGAGCCTGCAGGCGGTCGTCAAGAAGGACATCCTCGACGTACGCCGGGCGAAGCTCGTCTGGGGGGTCGGCCTGCTGTACACGCTGTTCGCGGGGCTCTCGTTCTGGGGCATCGGTTCGAGCAGCGACACCGACATCTACAACGCGCTGTTCTCCATGGCAGGAATCGGCGTCCTCATCATCCCGCTGGTCGCGCTGGTCGCGGCCTACCTCTCGGTCGCCGGTGAACGCGAGACAGGGAACCTGAAGTTCCTGCTCTCGTACCCGAACAGCCGCCGTGACGTGGTGATCGGGAAGTTCATCGCGCGGTCGGCCATCGTGGTCGCCGCCATCATCTTCGCGTTCGTCGTCGGCCTCGGGATGGCGTTCTACTACTTCCCCTCCGTCGAACTGCCGAACTACGTCGGCTTCGTCGGCCTCACGCTCGTCTACGCGCTGAGCTACGTCGCCATCGCGGTCGGCATCTCCGCCGCGACGAGTACCCGGTCCCGCGCGATGGGGGCGGCCATCGGGTCGTGGTTCGTCCTCAACGTGTTCTGGAACTTCCTGCCCATCCAGCCCGCGACCGTCATCGAGTTCGTCGCGGACAAGCTCGGCACGAGCGTCTCGCAGAACTTCAAGGACCTCGTCTGGGTGCTGAGCCCGACCGGTTCGTACTTCAACTCGCTCTCCCTCGTCTTCCCCGACCGCATCAACGGCGCTCAGGGCGGCGGAGGCGTGGGCGACCCGTTCTACCTCCAGCCCGAGTTCATGTTCGTCATCCTCGCGCTCTGGATCGTCGTCCCGCTCGCGCTGGGCTACTGGCGGTTCGAGCGCGCCGACCTCGGCTGAGAACCGTTCACAGACGCACCGAACGCTTTTTCTCCTCCCTGTCGACGCATCGGCCATGCAGGAGTTCGTCACGCCGCCACCCGTCGAGCGAGGGGATTCGGTGGCTGTGGTCGCACCGGCCTCGAACGTCCCGCCCGAGCTCTCGCACGTCTACGAGCTGGGCCTCGAACGGCTGCGCGAGACATTCGACCTCGAGCCCGTCGAGTACCCGACCGCGACGAAGGACCCGGAGTGGCTGGCCGAACACCCCGAGGAACGTGCACAGGACGTGATGGACGCCTTCGAGGACCCCGACATCTCGGCCGTCATCACCAACATCGGGGGCAACGACCAGATCCGGGTCCTCCCCCATCTCGACCCCGATGTCCTCAGGGAACACCCGACCCGATTCTACGGCTGGTCCGACAACACGAACCTCGCGTGCTACCTCTGGAACCAGGGTATCGTCTCGTACTACGGCGGCTCGACGCTGCTGGAGTACGCGATGGACGCCGAGATGTTCGACTACTCCGTCGAGTACATCGGCCGCGCGCTGTTCGAGGAGTCAATCGGCGAGTGGGAGGAAGCGGACTGCTTCACCGACCAGGCCGGCGACTGGGCGGAGCCCCGGAGTCTCGACTACCACCGTGACATCGAGCCGGCCGACGGCCGCACCTGGGCCGGCGGTGAGGGGCCGGTCGAGGGTCGCATCTGGGGCGGCTGCTTCGAGGTGCTCGACCAGTGGTTCGTCCACGACGAGTGGCTGCCCGACCCCGCGGACCTCGAGGGCTGCGTGTTCGCCATGGAGACCAGCGAGGAGCTTCCCCACCCCGGCATGGTCAAGGGGTGGCTCCAGGCGCTCGGCGAAGCCGGCTATCTGGATGCGTTCGACGGTGTGCTCGTCGGTCGGCCGGCCGCCCGGAACCACACGCCCGCCGGCGACACCCCTGCCCACGAGCGGGAGACGTTCCGCGAGCAGCACCGCGAGGTCGTCGAGTCGGTGGTCGCCGAGTACAACCCCGAGGCACCCGTGGTCATGGACTGTGAGTTCGGCCACACCTATCCGACGTGCCCGCTGCCAATCGGTGGCGAGGTCCGTATCGAGCCCGAGACCGAGACGCTGATGCTCCGGTAATCATGTCCGACGACGGCCCCAGCGTCGGAGACGCCTACGACGAGCTTGCAGAGGGCTACGCAGCAGACGTGCGTTCGAACGCCTACAACGCCCACCTGGAGTTCCCCGCCACGTCCTCGATGATACCCGACGTGGACGGGCAGCGAGTCCTCGACGCCGGCTGTGGCACCGGCGTCTACACCGAGCTCCTGCTCGACCACGGTGCCGACGTCGTCGGGCTCGACGCCAGCGAGGAGATGCTGGCCCACGCCCGCGATGCGGTCGGCGACCGCGCCGAGCTCCGTCAGGCAGACCTCGGCGAGCCGCTCGACTTCGATGACGACGCCTTCGACGGAGTCGTGAGCGCACTCGCGCTCGGCTACGTGGCTGACTGGGAGTCGCTGTTCGCGGAGTTCGCCCGCGTGCTCCGCCCCGGCGGCTTCGTGGTGTTCTCGACCGGTCACCCGCTCGACCAGTTCCCGCTGGACGAGGGCGGTGAGCCGGTCGCCGCGGAGAACTACTTCGAGGTCGAGCGGCTGACGAAGGAGTGGGACGTGCCGGTGTCGTACTACCGTCGGCCGTTCTCGGCGGTCGTGAACCCGCTGCTGGAGAACGGCTTCCGGCTCGAGACGGTCGTCGAACCGCAGCCGACGGAGGGGTTCCGGGAGCAGCTCCCGGAGCGCTGCGAGAAGGAGTCTCGATATCCGGTGTTCCTCTGCGTGCGGGCGCGGCTGGACTGACCCTACTCCTCGCCGTTCATGGCGGCCTCGTAGAGCTCCTGTCCACGTTCAGTATCGACTGTCAGCTCCGGGACCGGCGTCGGCTCGTCGTCCTCGTCGATGGCGACGAACACCATGTACGACTCTGTCGTCAGCTCCGTCTCGCCGGTGTGGGGATGCTCCCGGAACACGCGGACGCGGGTCTTCACGCTCGTCCGGCCGGCGTCGAACACGTACGCCCTGACCAGTGCGATGTCGGCCTGCGGGATGGGTCGCCGGAAGTTCGTCTGGTCCATGCGGGCCGTGACGCAGGTCTCGCCGGCGAAGCGCATCGCCGCCATCGCGGCAACCTCGTCCATCCACTTCATCACGTTCCCACCGTGGGCCGCGCCGAGATTGTTCGCGTCGTTCGGGTTGACGATGACCCGGTTCTCGACGTAGGTGTCGGTCAGACTGGGCATGGCTGCCAGTTCCCGTCCCCGGTGGAATAGCCTACCGGGTTCGGTCGGCCTTCGATGCGCGTTTCGAGGGTCCGCGCGCTCCTCACGACGGCGACACGGGTGCTCCGCTGAGCCGGCGACTCGACCGCACCGAGTTCGCTCGAACTGCCGCAGCACCGGTGTGTCGGATGCGAACGCGCTCCGACAACCGTTTACCGCCCGAGCCAGAAGCGAGTGGCAATGAGCGACTCAGCCGCCCCTCCATCGCCGGAGCCGCCCGACCCGCCGGGCGACGGTGAGGGGTCCGTCACCGTCCTCGGGACGGCTCACGTGTCAGAGCGGAGCGTCGAGGAGGTCCGCGAGACCGTCGCCGAGGAGCAGCCCGACGTCGTCGCCGTGGAGCTCGACGAGGACCGGTACCGACAGATGCGCGGGGAGACGCCAGACGACATCGAGCCCCGCGACCTCCTCGAGGGCAACACCGTCTTCCAGTTCATCGCCTACTGGATGCTCTCGTACGTCCAGACGCGGATGGGCGACCAGTTCGACATCGAGCCCGGGGCGGACATGCTGGCGGCGGTCGAAGCCGCCGAGGAGCACGGCCTCGGCGTCTCGCTGGTCGACCGGGACATCCAGGTGACCATCCAGCGGTTCTGGCGACGGATGACCGCACTCGAGAAGGTGAAGATGATGTCGGGGCTCATCTTCGGCGTCGCGGACGCGCTCGTCGTCGGCGTCACCGTCGGGCTGTTCGCGGGGCTGTTCCTCGGGCCCCTGGCCGGCTTCGCCGTCCCCGCGGTGTTCGGCGTCGGGACGACGACCGTCCAGTCCGTCGCGGGCGGGAGTCTCGTCGGCCTGCTCGCGGGCTACCTGCTCTGGGAGGGCGGGATGCGGACGATGCGCGAGGACCAGTCCATCGTGCTCGGCGCAATCGGCGGTGCGACAGTCGGCGCGGGCGTCGCTGCCAGCGGTGTCACCGCGCCGTACGTCGCCACCGTCCTCGGCGGCGGCCTCGGTGTCTCCTTCGCCGCCGGGCTGCTCGGCGGCATCCTCGCCGGCGTCGGCGTCGGTGCCGTCCTCGGGCTCCTGCTCGCCGTCGCCGGCTTCGACGCCGACGAGGCCGAGGAGTACGAGGAGTTCGACATCGACGACCTCACCGACGCCGACGTGGTGACGGCGATGATGGAGGAGTTCCGCCGGTTCTCCCCCGGTGGCGCGCAGGCGCTCATCGACGAGCGCGACGCGTACATCGCGCACAACCTCGTCACGCTCCGGAACCAGGGCTACTCGGTCGTCGCAGTCGTCGGCGCGGGCCACCGCGAAGGCATCGAACGCTACCTCGACAACCCCGACACGCTCCCGCCGATGGCGTCGCTTCAGGGCACCCAGAAGCAGCGCCGGTTCTCCGTCATGAAGGTGCTCGTCTACCTGCTGACCGTCGGCTACATCGCCTTTTTCTTCCTGCTCGTGATGGCCGGCGTGAACGACCTGTTCCTGCTGAAGCTGTTCGCGGCGTGGTTCCTCTACAACGGCATCTTCGCCTTCGGCCTCGCCAAGCTCGCCGGCGCACGCTGGACGAGCGCGGGCGTCGGCGGGGCCATCGCCTGGCTCACCAGCCTCAATCCGGTTCTCGCACCCGGCTGGTTCGCGGGCTACATGGAGCTCCGGAAGGACCCGGTGAACGTCGGGGACATCGCCACGCTCAACCAGATTCTCGGCGACGAGGAGAGCCCGCTCGCGGACGTCGTCCGGCGGATGTTCGAGGTGCCGCTGTTCAAGCTCATCATGGTCGTCGCCGCGACGAACATCGGGAGCGTCGTCGCGAGCTTCAGCTTCCCGCTCGTCGTGCTCCCGTGGCTCGCGCCAGACGAGATCGACACCGTCAACGAGCTGATGGACGTACTGCTGCGTGGCGCCGAGAACAGCCTGGACATCATCGTGGGGCTGCTATGAGCACGTCGATGCGGTCAATCAAGGAGACCGAGCTACGCGACCTCGCGGCCGCCTGGCTAGCGCTCTCGGTGGCGTTCGCGCTGCTCTTTTTCCGCGGCGCATTCCAGCCCGGGTCGGCGACGGACTTCTCGCTCCCGTTCGCGATCCTCGTCTGTGCCATCACGGCCGGCGTCGCGTTCCTGCTGCACGAACTCGCCCACAAGTTCACCGCACAGCGCTTCGGCTACCCGGCGGCGTTCAAGGCCGACTACAACATGCTGGTGCTCGCCGTCTTCAGCGCGATGGTCGGGTTCCTGTTCGCGGCACCCGGCGCGGTGTACCACCCGCAGACGACCGAGCGCGAGAGCGGGCTCATCGCGCTGGCCGGGCCGGCAACGAACGTCGCGCTGCTGGCGGTGTTCTTCCCGCTGTACCTGTTCCCTGGCGTCGTCGGCGTCGTCGGCTTCCTCGGCGTCTGGATCAACGCCTTCCTCGCCGGCTTCAACATGATCCCCTACGGCCCGCTCGACGGCAAGAAGGTCTGGAACTGGAGCAAGCCGGTGTTCGTCGCGAGCTTCGCGGTCTGTGGGACGCTGGCGGCGGGTGCGTTCCTCGGATTCCTGCCCTGAGCGTTGGCTACGGATGTCGCGGGTCACGAATGCCGGGGTTTCTTGCGCGTCGGATGATTCATCGGCGGTATGTCACCCTCCAGACCGTTCTTCGAGTCCCCCTCCGGCGAGTTCGACACCGGCCAGATACTGTACGAGGCAATCCCGCTCGCGAAACTCGTCGCCGGCATCGGGGTCGTGGCATTGCTCCCGCAACTGGTGCACTGGCTGTTCGTCGAACTCGTCAGTCTCACGCCGACTCTCGCCGTCGTGTTCACGCTCGCGACGCAGTTCGTTCTGGCTGTCGGGACCGGGCTCGTGCTCATGTACGTCGTCGTCAGGGCGAACCAGCTCGCCGACCAGTAGTCCGTTCGACGACCAACCTACTTGTGGCTGTGCGACGACCGCTAGTCGATGGACGCCACCTCGCTCGACTGGAACCCACCCGACGACTGGCGACGGGTGGAGACGCTCGACGCCCACACCGGCGGCGAACCGCTCCGCATCGTACTCGACGGCCTCCCACCGCTCGAGGGCGAGACGCTGCTGGCCAAGCGTCGGTACATGCGGGACGAACTCGACGACTATCGCCGCCTGCTGATGCACGAGCCCCGCGGCCACGCCGACATGTACGGCGCGATTCTCACGGAACCCTCCGACGAGCGCGCCGACGTCGGCGTGCTGTTCACCCACAACGAGGGCTACAGCACGATGTGCGGGCACGGAATCGTCGCGCTGGGCGTCGCGTTCGTCGAGGCCGGGCCGTGCGAGCCCGGCGACGACATCGTGTTCGAGACGCCCGCCGGCCTCGTTACGGCGACGACCCACGGGGACGAGTCCGGCGTCGACCACGTCGCTTTCGAGAACGTCCCGGCGTTCGTCTACGCCCGGAACCGCGCCGTCGAGGTACCGGGCCTCGGCGCGGTGGAGTACGACGTCGCCTTCGGCGGGGCGTTCTACGCGTACGTCGAGGCCGCCGACGCGGGGGTTGACCTCGGGACGGAGGACGCCGCGGAGCTGGTGGACCTCGGCCGACGCATCAAGCGTGCGGTCGCCGACGACCTCGCCATCCAGCACCCGACCGAGGACGACCTCTCCTTCCTCTACGGGACCATCTTCGTCGATGACGACCCCGCGTCCGACGCTGACAGCCGGAACGTCTGCGTCTTCGCCGACGGTGAGGTGGACCGCTGTCCGACGGGCACGGGAGTGAGCGGTCGACTCGCGCTCCTCGCGGCCGACGAGCGGGTCGGGCCGGGCGAGCGGTTCACGGTCGAAAGCATCGTCGACTCACGGTTCACCGGCTGGTACGAGGAGGAGACGGCGTTCGAAGGGTACGACGCGGTCGTCCCGACGGTGCAGGGGAACGCCCACATCACGGGCACGCAGACGTTCGTAGTCGACCCTGACGACCCGTACCCGGCGGGCTTCTTTCTGCGGTAACTGGCCGGCGCGCCTGCCGACTACTTCAGCGTCACCCAGGTCAGGAACAGCAAGGCGACGAACTGCATCCCGCGCAGGACCGCGACGGCCTGCTGGACGCTCGGGGCGTTGCCGTAGAACATCTTCATGCTGAAGAAGAAGTACAGCGCGGTGGCGTTCTCCAGCAGCATCACGACCGCGAAGGCGACGAGGCCGAGTATCAACGGCGTGCGGAACGTCCGGTAGTTCCGGAGCCAGATGACCGTCAGGACGGTCAACAGGACGACGTTGATTCCGGCGAAGCCGCTCGCGACCGCTATCGTCTGGTCCATGCTCATGTTTCCTCCATGTGTTCTGTCACGTTCTCGAACGTCTCCCTGTTGTGCTCGAACTGGTCGGTGAGGAAGTACATCGCGCCGTAGTCCTCACCGCCCTTCTCGAGGACGTTGTGTTCGACCAGCATCTCGAGGTGGTGCCGCACGGTGTTGTAGTCCACGTCGATGGCCTCGGCGAGCTGGTTGGCGTTGCGCGGGCGCTCGTCTATCGACCGGATGATGCGCACCCGGTTCTTCCCGCCGCGTGTCCCGACCAGTAGGTACCACAACGCCTTCTCCATCGGTTCGTCTCATGCGTGCTCGGACCGGCTATTTAGTGACACCGCTAGATGTCTATCGTCTTCGACACCCAGCCGCTCGCCCCGTTCGGGTACGGACTCGCCTGCTCTTCGGGCTGGAGCGCGCCGGTGCCGTCGGTCGCCCTGACGACGAGCTCGTGTTCGCCGCCGCCCTGGAACTCGTAGCGGTACATCCGCCAGACGTCCTCGTCGGGCAGGGGCTCGGAGAGCTCGGCATCGTTCCACGAGTCGCCGCCGTCGGTGGACACCTCGACGCGGTCGATGCCGCGCAGTCCGGCGTAGGCGTGGCCGACCAGTTCGACTGTGCCGTCGTCCCGGACGGTGATGCCCTCGTCGTACAGTTTGGCGACGGTGTTGACGGGACCGGTGCCGTGCCAGCCGCGCTCCTCCCAGTAGCCCTGCTGTTGTTCGTCGATGAGTTCGATCTCGGTGACCCACTTGATGTTGATCTCGCCCCAGTGTCCGGGGACGAGCAGGCGAGCGGGCTTGCCGTGGCTCGCGGGGAGCCGCTGGCCGTTCATCCCGTACGCGAGGAAGGCCGTCTCCATCACCTCCAGCGGGAAGACCTGGTAGTAGTCGTCGGCCGCGTACACCTTCACACAGCCGCAGTCGGGCGACGGGCCGGCGCGGTCGAGGAACGCCGCGATGGGGACGCCGGTCCAGAGCGCGGTGTCCAGCTTGCGCCCGTTGAGGTCCTCGCCGACGCAGCGGAGCGTGACGAACCGGTGTTCGGGCTCCATGCCGGTGAGGTCGTAGTAGTCCATCGACACCTCCTCCTCGACCGACCCGGTGACCTGGAGCTCCCAGGTCGCGGGCTCGACGTCGGGGTCGAACGTGGCGATGTCCGTCTCGTAGAAGTCGGCGTTGGGCGTGACCATGCCCCCGAGGTTCTCGGAGTCGAACGACAGTGCATCGGCGTCGGACATACGGTCCTCCGCGGCCTGACGCTGTGCTGAGTCGAGCGGCTCGGTCGGGTCGACGGACTCGACGTTGCTCCCGAGCGCCGCGCCGACGCCGGCGTAGGCGACGGTTCCGAGCGCGAGTCCGAGCGTCTGCCGTCTCGCGGCGTCGTCCGGCATGTACTCGTCTGTATCGGCCCGCAACCGCGGGTCGAGCGCAGCCACGTACACACCGACGACGACCATCGCGGAGAGGGTACCGAGGATGGCCGGCTGGAGAGCGCCGGTCGGCAGGTAGAGGCCGGCGAAGACGAACAGGCCGGCGAGTGCGAGCGCCAGCGGTGGACCACCCACGCGGCGGCTAACGGCGAGTGCAGCCGCGGCTGCGAGCCCCAGCCCGCCGACGACCACGGCGAGGGAGAGGGCGATGTGCAGAATGTGGCCGGCCGAACCGAACTCCTCGATGGCGAACGCGACGATCGGACCGGGCGTCGCCGCGACGATGCGTGCGTCGACGGGAGCCACGACGAACGCGTCGCGCGACCAGCCCGCCAGCGCGAACGACCCCGCGGTCGCCGCGACACCGGCCAGTACCGCCACCAGCGCGTCCGTCAGTCTCCCAGCTGTGATTCTGTCAGCCATCCTTGGTGAGACGCTGGCACTCGGTGCCTAAAGCCGTTGTTCGAACTCCGGCCAGAATGGTTCTAGAATTCGGTGGGCTTTTGCGGGTCCACAGCGCGCTCTCTGCCATGACCGAGGACGAGGAGCTCACGTACGCGGACGCGGGGGTCGACATCGAGGAGAGCGAGGCGGCGACGGCGGCGCTCTTGAACGCGGTCGGCAACGTCGTCGACACCGAGTACGCGGGGATGCTCGACATCGGCGACCAGTACCTCGCGCTGGCGACCGACGGTGTCGGCACGAAGCTGCTCGTCGCGGAGGCGCTGTCGGACTACTCCACGGTCGGCATCGACTGCATGGCGATGAACGTCAACGACCTCGTCGCCGCGGGCGTGACGCCCGTCGCGTTCGTCGACTACCTCGCCGTCGACGAGCCGACGGAGGCGTTCGCCGAGCAGGTCGGTGAGGGGCTGGCGGAGGCGGCCGACCGTGCGGACGTGGCCCTGCTCGGCGGCGAGACGGCCGTCATGCCCGAGGTCGTGGACGGGCTGGACCTCGCGGGCACCTGCGCCGGGCTCGCCCCGAAAGACGCGGTGTTCGACGGTGCGGCCCAGGAGGGCGACAGGCTCGTCGCGTGGCCCTCCGCGGGCATCCACTCGAACGGCCTCACCCTCGCCCGGACTGCCGTGACCCGCGACCACGAGTACACCGACCCGTTCCCCCCCGAATCCGACCGGAGCATCGGCGAGGTGCTGCTGGAGCCGACGCGCATCTACACGGACCTGCTCAAGCCCATGCGCGAGCACGGGGTCCGCGCCGCGGCTCACGTCACCGGCGGCGGCTGGACCAACCTCTCCCGGATGGGCGACTTCGAGTACCGTATCGAGGACCCGTTCCCGGCGCAGCCGGTGTTCGGATTCGTTCAGGACCTCGGGAACGTCTCGCCCGAGGAGATGTACCGCACGTTCAACATGGGCACCGGCTTCGTCGCGGCGGTGCCGGCGGCGGCGGCCGACGACCTCGCGGACGCAACCGAAGACGGCCGGGTCATCGGGGAGGTCGCGGCGGGCGATTCGGTCGAGGTCCGCGGGCTGTCGCTGTCGTAGTCTCAGGCCGCGGTCGAGGAGTTCTTCGCGCCAATCCGGCGGAACACGTACTCCACCCCGGCGAGCAGGGGGTACGCCGCGACCGGCAGGAACCCGTACAGCACGGCGATGTACAGGCCCCGAACCGGCTGGAAGCCAAGGGTCAGCCCGAACGCCGCGCCGAGGACGAGCCAGCCGACCAGCAGCGCGACCGGGGCCCGGAACCGGTACCGCCGCAGGGCGAACACGGGGAGCGCGACGAGCCCGAACGACAGCAGGCCGTACAGCGGCCCGATGTCGGTGAGCACGGCCGTCGCCTGGACGTCGGACGGCCACCAGACGCCGGTCGCGAGCCCGGCGACGAGCAGGAACGCGAGGAACGCGAGCCAGGTCGCGAGGGCGGTACCGGCGGCTCTGGACACCGACGCTGGCGCGGGTCCGTGGCTGGCGATGGCCATAGCTCGACAGTTCGAGGCCTCGTCACGTCAAGCTTTGGCAGAGGTCAGGAGAGCCGCGCCGCGAGGTCCGCCTCGGTGATGATGCCGAGCGTCTCGCCGCCCTCGGTCACCATGACGGCCTTGTAGTGGTCGAGCAGGTTGCTGACTTCCTCCAGGGTCGCGTCCTCGGAGACGGTCGGGAACGACTCGCTCATGTACTCGCGGACGGCTTCGTCACGGGCGTTCTCGTCCACGTGGACCAGGTCTGACTCGCTGATGCTCCCGACGGGGATGCCGTCTTTGATGACAGCGAGCTGTGAGTACGCCTCCTTCTCCATCGTCCGGACGGCGTCGCTGACGGTGTCGTCGGGGGCGATGGTGATGACGTCCTCGTGCATCAGGTCGCCCGCGCGGACGATCTCGCCCTCGGCCTCGTCCAGCGCCTCGACGATACGTCGCAGGGTCGAGAGTCGTGGGTCGACGTCACCGCCCTCGATACGGGCGATAAGTGGCTGAGAGACGTCGGCGGCGTCGGCGAGCTCGCTCTGGGTGAGCCCCAGTTCCGTACGGCGTTCGCGCAGATCCGCCGGAGTCGGGAGTTCCATACCCGACCATTACCCGAGGTTATAGAATAAGTGTTCCGGGTGTTACTCGTCCTCGTCGCTTTCGCGTTCGATGGTCTCGACGACCTTGAGCGGCACGTCGCGGAGGGCACCCCCGACCTCGCTCTTTGCGATGCGGTTCGCGTGTTCGTCGCTGTCGGCGTTGAACACCTCCATCTCCAGCATCAGGCCGACGAGTGCGGTGTCGGCGGCGATGTAGGACGACTCGAACGGCTCGCCACAGGCCGGACAGTCGGTGAGGCCGACGTTGACCTCGACGTAGTCCTTGCCCTCCTCGTTCAGTCGCTTGCCCGCCTCGCTCACCGCGACGCCGATGGCGTCGTTGATGTCCGTGACGTCGCGAACCAACCACGCAGCCTCCATCACAACGAGATAGTTGCTCATGCTCGCACGGACGGGCCGGAGCAAGGCTTGTTTTGCGGTTCACTCCCGCCGTGGAGAAGCGCACGAGATTCGCATCATTCCCATAAGTTACGAGAATCACGGACGTTCGGAACGGGTCAGCAATCCGTATTCCCGTCCCGTTGGCAGTTCTAGTTGCCTATCGGACAAACAGGATTGAAACGCAAGAAGGCGGCGAGTTTGTGTCGAGTTATCACACCATACTTCGGCGGGAAAGCTTATATAGGGCCACCGCCGACCGTCGCTCGAAGCCAGATGATAGACCGGGCCTACACGGCAACCCTGTTCGCGCTGTACCAGCTGAGCATCGCCGCCGGCATCGTCCTGATGCCACTCGCGCTCGCGATGCAGCAACTCGGCGTCTCGCTGCCCATCCACCGGCTCGTGGCGTCGCTCGGTACGGCGTACGACGAGGCGAACGCAGTCTGAGCGGGGACGACCACACGTTTTCGCGACGCAACACGCCGAGCGGTGCGTCCGTTCGATGCCGGGAACGTCCGACGAGACCGCCGCCAGCCGGCCGCTGACCCGTCTCCTTTTGTAGGAACACGCCGAATCGAGGGGCAATGAAGACCATCAAGGACAGCGTCCACGACCACATCGAGGTCGAGGGCGTGGCTCGGGCACTCCTGGACACACCCGAGATGCAGCGACTCCGACACATCAAACAACTGGGGACCGCATCGCTCGTCTACCCCTCCGCGAACCACACACGGTTCGAACACTCGCTGGGCGTCTACCACCTCGCCTGCGAAGCACTCGAACATCTCAACGTCGAGGGACCGCGGGCGGAGAAGGTGAAGGCGGCGGCGCTGCTCCACGACGTGGGCCACGGCCCGTTCAGCCACAACCTCGAACCCCTCACCCACCGCCGCACCGGGAAGTACCACGACGACGTCCACCAGCTGTTCGAACGCGGGGACGTGTCGACGGTCCTCCGCGACCACGACATCGAACCGCGTGAGGTCGCGGACCTGGTCGCCGGTGACGGTCGGTTCGGCCAGCTCGTCTCCGGCGAACTCGACGTCGACCGGATGGACTACCTCGTACGCGACGCTCACCACACGGGCGTCCCCTACGGCACCATCGACCACTCCCGGCTGGTCCGCGAACTCACCTTCCAGGACGGGGAGCTCGTCCTCGCGGCGGGCAATGTCCAGACAGCGGAGAGCCTGCTGGTCGCCCGCGCGCTGATGACGCCCACCGTCTACAACCATCACGTCGCCCGGATCTCGAAGGCGATGGTCCGTCGTGCCGGCGAGCGCCTGCTCGACAGCACCGAGTACGACGCCGAGGACCTGCGGCGGATGGACGACCCCGGCTTCCTCGTCGCCCTGCGGCGGGGCGAGGAAACCGCCGAGGTGGCCCGCCGGTTCGACGAACGCGACCTCTACAAGCGCGCGGTCTGGGCAGAGCATTCGAACGTGCCCGAGCACGTCCTCGACATCGAACACGAGGACGTACGGGGATACGAACTCGAGATCGCCGAACGAGCGGGCGTCGACCCCGACCAGGTGGTCCTCGACGTTCCGGGCGAGCCCACGATGGACGAGTCATCGACACGCGTGCTTGTCGGTGGCGAGGCCCGACGACTGGACCAGCAGTCGCCACTGGTCGAGGCGCTCCAGTCCGCACAGCTCGCGCAGTGGCGCCTCGGCGTCTACTGTCCCGAAGCCGTGACCGACCAGGTCGGCACCGCCGCGGCGCGCGTGCTCGACCTCGACATCGACGGCGCGCTCGTCTCCGAGGTCAGGGGGCTGCAGGGGACCCTCGACCAGTACGGCCAATGACGGGGGACGGTCCCGAACCGGCCGACGGTGACGACGGCCAGCGCCTCGTCGAGGGAACCATCCTCCGCGGCCGCGAGTTCGAGCCGGTCGAGGGCCGGGTCGTCGTCGAGAACGGCGAGATAGCGGCTATCGAGGAGGAGCCCGTCGAGAGCGACGACATCGTGCTCCCGGCGTTCGTCAACGCCCACACGCACATCGGCGACTCCATCGCGAAGGAGGCCGGCGGCGGACTCTCGCTCGAGGAGCTCGTCGCCCCGCCGGACGGCCTGAAGCACCGGCTGTTACGGCAGGCGAGCACCGAGGAGAAGATCGCGGCGATGCACCGCTCCCTCGAGTTCATGGCCGAGGCCGGCACCGCCGCACATATCGAGTTCCGCGAGGGCGACGTCGACGGTGTGCGGGAGATCCGCGCGGCGGGCGAGAACGTCCCCGTCGAGTCGGTGGTGCTCGGGCGCGGCAGCATCGACGCGATGACGGCGAGCGACGGCTACGGTGCTTCGGGGGCGAACGACGCCAACTTCGACCGCGAACGCGCGGCGACCGGCCGGGAGGACAAACTGTTCGGCATCCACGCGGGCGAGGTGGACAGCTCGGATATCGACGCCGCGATGGACCTCGACCCGGAGTTCCTCGTCCACATGGTCCACCCCGAACCGTGGCACCTCGACCGGCTCGCGGACGCGGAGACCCCGGTCGTCATCTGTCCGCGGTCGAACCTCGTCACGGACGTCGGTCTCTCGCCGCTGCCGGAGCTTCTGGACCGGACCACGGTCGCCCTCGGTACCGACAACGTGTTCCTGAACTCGCCGTCGATGTTCCGCGAGATGGAGTTCACCGCGAAGCTGTTCGACGTCTCCGCGACCGAGGTGCTCCGGATGGCGACCGTCGCTGGCGCGGACATCGCCGGCCTGAACTGTGGGCTCGTCGAACCCGGTCGGAGCGCGGAACTGCTGGTCCTCGACGGCGACTCGCACAACCTCACCGGGACGAAAGACGTCGTCCGGGCGGTCGTCCGCCGTGCGGGCGTGGACGACATCCGGTCGGTCGTGCGCTAGCGGGGGCTGCTGTGGGGCGGTGAACCGACGGCACACTCAAGACCCGCGCCGCCATACGCGATAGCATACCACATGTACGACCGGATACTGGTGCCGACCGACGGCTCCGAGGGGGGCGAACGGGCGGTCCGTCACGCCATCGACCTCGCGGTCGCCCACGACGCGACCATCTACGCCGTCTACGTCGTCGACTCCGCCAGCTACGGCGGCGTCCCCATGGAGACCGCGTGGGAAGGCCTGCACGAGATGCTCGAACACGAGGGCGAGGCGGCGCTGGACCGCGTCGTCGAGATCGCCGAGGAGTCCGGGGTACCCGTCGAGACCGCGTTGCTCGAGGGCACGCCAGCGAAACAGGTCGTCCGGCACGCCGAGTCGGAGGAGTGCGACCTCGTCGTCATGGGAACACACGGCCGTGGCGGAATCGACCGACTGCTGCTCGGGAGCGTGGCCGAGCGCGTCGTCAGGTCTTCGGAGGTGCCGGTCCTCACGGTTCAGGTGTCGGGATGAGGGCCGCAGCGACACGGCTCGTGCGCGACGAGCGTGCGGCGATGACGCTCGGTGAGCGCGTCGTCGCCGTGGCCGCTATCGCGTTCATCAACGCGGCGTTCGCCATGCTCGTCCCCTGGATGGCGGTGTTCGCCCTCATCGTCTCCCTCCCGCTGCTCGCGGTGGTGGTGTTGCGCTGACTACGACGCGTCGACCGGTCTGAGGTGTTCGCAATCGCCCGCGCTCACCCGGACGACGCCGTCGGCCGTCTCCACGAGGAGCGCGCCCGGCGGCTCGATATCGACAGCCTCACCGACCACCTCGCCGGTCGGCGTTTCGACGCGAACCCGCTGGCCGAGCGTCAGGGCGTGCTCGCGCCACGCGGGTAGGACCGCCGCGGCGTCGGTGCCGAGGTCGTGGAACTCCTCCAGCACGCGCTGGAGGAACACGCGCCGGTCGACGTCCGCACCGCCACGTTCGCGGAGGCTCGTCGCCGTCGGCGGCAGGTCGTCGGCGTCGACGTTCGCGCCGATACCGACGACCAGCCACGAGACGCGGTCCGCCTCGCCCTCCATCTCGGTGAGGATGCCCGCCAGCTTTCGGTACTCGGCGTTCCCGTCGCCGTCGGAACCGTCGGTAGGCTCGTCCACAGCCACCAGCACGTCGTTGGGCCACTTGATACGGGCGTCGACTCCGGCTTCGCGGGCCGCGCGCGTGACCGCGACCGCCGCGGCGAGCGTCGCGAGCGGCACCTGCGACGGCGGCACCGTCGGGCGGGTCAGGATGGAGGCGTAGACGCCCCCGGGCGGGGCAGCCCACTCCCGGTCGAGGCGGCCGCGACCGCCGGTCTGCTCGTCGGCCACCACGACCACGTCGCCCGCGCCGCCGTCGGCCAACTCACGGGCGCGAGTGTTCGTCGAGGCCAGGGACTCGTGGTACTCGATTTCGTATGGGGCGTCCAGTCCGTGAGCGATGGCCAGCCCGCCGTACGCCGGCACCGAGGTCAGCCGGTAGCCGTCGTCGTCGCTCTCGACGCCGAAGCCCGCCTCGCGGATGGCCTCGACGTGCTTCCAGACGGCGGCTCTGGAGACATCGAGCTCGTCGGCGAGTGTGGGGCCGCCCACCGGCCCGTCGGCGAGCGCGGCGAGGACCTGCCGTCGTGTCTCGTTCATGCCCGGCAGGTTCGTGGCGACGCGACTTGAAGCGGCCGGTTGGTCGGGAGAAAGGGGGTCGCTCTGCTTCCGAGGTCAGTCCGCGCGCAGCTCCTGCAGCCGTTCGCGCCCCGGCTCGATGAGCTCGTCGAGGTAGCTCGCGAGCGTGTTCTTCGCGTCCTGCGGGTGGAGCTCGCCGGAGTCGAGGTCGACCGCGAGGTCGTCGTACGACTCGTAGACGAGGTCGCCGCCGTACTTCTCGGGCCGCTCGACCGTCACCGACTCGAACCGCGGGAAGACGTGGTAGTGGAACAGCTCCAGCACGGGGTTGTGCCGGTCGTTACCGTCGTCGTCGGGCTCTGGATCGGCCGTCGGCGGGCAGTACGCCTTGTTCACCTTCTTCTGGAGGTCCTCGGCGGAGTCCTCCATCGAGATGGTGACGCCCTCGCTGGAGGACATCTTGCCGACGCCGCTCGTCAGGTCGGCGAGGATGGGCGTGTGCAGGCAGGGACGGCTCTCGTAGCCCAGCGACGGGAGCTCCTCGCGGTGGAGCATGTGGACCTTCCGCTGGTCCATCCCGCCGATGGCGAGGTCGAGGTCGAGGTACTCGATGTCGAGCGCCTGCATCAGCGGGTAGACGACGTGGCTGACCTTCACCGTCTCGCCGCTCTGGATTTCGGCCATCGCGCGCTGAGCACGGTTCAGGCTCGTCTCCAGTTCGAGCTCGTGCAGGTCGAGCGCGTAGTCCTCGTCCATCTCGAAGCTACTGCCGTAGACGAACTCCGTCTGGTCCTCGTCGAGCCCGTACGCGAGGAACTGGGCCCGCATCCGCTCGGCGGTCTCGCGGATCTCCTCGAACGTCCCCTTCCCGTTGAGGTAGGCGTGGACGTCGGCCAGCAGGACGACCACTTCCATCCCCGCCTCCT
This sequence comes from Haloarchaeobius sp. FL176, assembly GCF_024609245.1. Classification (GTDB taxonomy): domain Archaea; phylum Halobacteriota; class Halobacteria; order Halobacteriales; family Natrialbaceae; genus Haloarchaeobius. Next base: position 60,955 of record NZ_JANJYH010000011.1, on the reverse strand, counting down.
GCAGGTCGATGAGCTTGTTCGCCGTCAGGAGGTGACCGAGGTGGAGGACGCCCGAGGGCTCGTAGCCGACGTAGACCCGCTTCCCGTCGGGGTCGTCGGCCAGTGCGCGCACCTCGGACTCGGTGATGACCTCGTCGGTGTTCCGGGTCATCAACTCGTACGTGTCCATACGGACACGAATTCGCCCGGGGGCTTTGAACCTTGCCAAGCCGTGCGAACCGTTCAGAACGGCTTGAGGACGTTCTCGACGTTGTCCCGCATCGCGCCGGCGATGTGCCCGCTCGCCGCGCCCATCCCCGCGCCGATGCCCGACCCGACCGGGCCGAGTGGCCGGCCGATCTTCGCACCGATCTTCGCGCCCTCCTCGGCTCCCTTCTTGGCGTGCGAGTTCTTGCGCATGCACGGCGGCTTCAGCGGATTCATTGGTTCGCTTCGCCGTTGGAACCGTCGATACAAAAATCCTGACCAGCGACGGTTCCCCGGCGACCCGACCGAACAATTAAGCACTCATGGAAAGTTGCCAGTAGTATGCGAGTCGAGGACGACGACGGCGTACGGACGATAACGTTCGACCGGCCGAACGTGATGAACGCGATGAACCTGGAGGTGGCGACGGAGCTGGCCGACGCGGTCGCGGGGGCCGACCCCGTCGAGCACGACGCCATCGTGCTCACCGGCGACGACCCCGCGTTCTCGGCCGGCGGCGACATCCAGGCGATGAAGGAGCGCGAGGAGGGGCCACGCGAGTCGTACCAGCGCGTCGCGGAGACGTTCAACCGTGCCGCGGCCGAACTCCTGAACAGCGACGTGCCCGTCGTGGCGAAGATCAACGGCGACTGCGTCGGCGCGGGACTGGCCATCGTCGCAGCGTCGGACATGGCGTACACGGTGCCGGACGCGACCTTCTCCTGTGCGTTCATCCGCGTCGGCCTGGTTCCGGACACGGCAGCGACGTTCACCCTGCCGCGGCTCGTCGGCCTCCGGACGGCGAAGCGACTCACTATGACCGGCGAGTTCTTCGACGGGAGCGAGGCCGCCGAGATGGGGCTGGTCAACGAGGCCGTGCCCGAGGAGGAACTGGACGAGACGGTCGACGAACTGGTCGGCAAGCTCTCCCGCCGCCCCACGAAGACCGTCGGGATGACCAAGCAGGCCATCCACGAGAACCTCGACAACGACTGGCGGAAGGCGCTGGACTACGAGAACATGCTGCAGGTGCAGGCGTACATGTCCGAGGAGCACGAGGAGGGCGTCGACGCGTTCCTCGAGGGCCGCGACCCCGAGTGGGACTAGTCGCTCGGGTCGGCGTGTTCGAGAGTTCGGAGCGCTGCCCGAGTGAGTCTCACCGGTCGAGGAACCGCCGGATGGTGCCGTCGAACGCCGCCGGATGTTCGACGACTGCCTCGTGCCCGGTCCCGCGGAGCATCGCCAGCCGGCCGTTCGGGAGGGCAGCCGCGGCGGCGCGGTAGTCGGCCTCGTCGAAGAACGGGTCCCGGTCCGCGCCGACGACGAGGGTCAGGGGGTCGACGCGCTCGCAGGCGTCGGTGCCGTCGAACGCGAGGCAGGCGTCGGCGGAGACGAGGAAGTCGGTCGGGTCGACCGGCTCGAACGCCCGCTCGTAGACGAGCGAACCGACCTGCAGGAGCCGGGCCCGCGCGCCGGCGGCGAGAATCCCGGCAGCGTTGCGATAGATTGAGCCCCAGTCGCCGGCGACCGCCCAGTCGCGCCAGCGCCGGACGACCGACGTCCCGCCGTCGCTCAGGCCCGCACCCGACAGCCCGAGCACAGCGCGGTCGACCCGGTCGTCCGCGGCGGCGAGATGCTGGACGACGAACCCGCCCATGGAGAGCCCGAGCACGTCGACGGAGTCCGCGTCGAGGGCGTCGAGGACGCGCTCGTATCCGCGGGCGAGGTCGGCCATCGTCGTGTCAGGGGCGAGCCCGGGCGGCCGGCTCACCATGTAGGCGGTGTGGGTGTCGGCGTAGCGGCGGAGGTACAGCGCCATCAGCCGCGGGTACCACCAGGAGTCGCCGACCCTGTGGAGAGGGTCGTTCAGTCCGGGGACGACGACCAGGGTCCGGGAGCCGTTGCCGACCCGGACGAACGGATGGGTGGCGACCGTGCCGGTGCTGGCGAGTGCGGGGAACACGGTCGAACTCGGACCCGGACCGGCTTAATCCCGTCCCCGATGCGGGGTGGGCGCTCGCCTCAGCCCTGCCCGACCATCGACTCCTCGTCCGCCCACTCGCGCTCGCGGAGCTCGTACTTCTGGACCTTCCCGGTCGCGGTCTCGGGGAGCTGGTCGACGAACTCGACGCGGGTGACCCGCTTGAAGTTCGCGACCCGGTCGGCGACGAACGACTTCACGTCCTCGGGGTCGATGGTCGCGTCGGCGGCCGGGACGACGAATGCCTTCGGCGTCTCGCCCCACTGCTCGCTCGGCGCGGGGATGACCGCCGCCTTCGCGATCTCGGGGTGGTCGTAGAGCACGTCCTCGAGCTCGATGGTCGAGATGTTCTCGCCGCCGGAGATGATGATGTCCTTCTTGCGGTCCTGAATGGCGACGAAGCCGTCCTCGTCCCACGTCGCGAGGTCGCCCATGTGGTAGTAGCCCTCGCGCCGCTCGGAGAACGCCGTCTCGGTCTCCTCGGGCTTGTTCCAGTAGCGGTCCATCACCTGGTTCCCGCGGACGACGATCTCGCCGATGGTCGAGCCGTCGCGGGGCACGTCCTCGCCGTCCTCGTCGACGACGCGGACTTCGGTGCCGAGGTAGCCGATGCCCTGCCGTTTCATCAGGTCGAACCGCTCGTCGTCGGTCTTACCGGCGAGGTGACGGGGCGAGTGCGAGGTGGTGATGAGCGGGCCGGTCTCCGTCGCGCCGTAGACGTGCATCAGCGTCCAGCCGAACTCGCCCTCGACAGTCCGGAGGGTGGCTTCGGGGGGTGCCGCACCGGCGGTCGCGGCCCGGACGGGGTTCGCGCCCGCCGTCTGGACCTCGCCGTCGTGCTCGTCGTAGTAGTTCATCAGCATGTTGAGCACCGTCGGCGCGGCACAGAGGTAGCTCACGTCCTCGGTCTGGATGGCGTCGAAGACGGACTCGGCGTCGACGCCTCGTGTGCAGACGTGTGTCCCGCCGTTGCCGGTGACGGAGTAGATGTGGCCCCAGCCGTTGACGTGGAACATCGGCAGCGTCCAGAGGTAGACGTCGTCGTCGGAGATGTTCTGGTGGGCCGTCACGAGGTAGGAGTGGATGGTCTCGGCGCGGTGCGTGCGACAGACACCCTTCGGGTCGCCGGTCGTCCCGGAGGTGTAGTTGATGGTCACCACGTCGTCCTCGCTCATCTCGGCTCGGTCGTAGTCGGGGCCGGCCGCCTCCAGCTCCGCGTCGAACGAGCGCCAGTCACCGTCGACGGCGTCGGCGTCGTTCGTCACGAACGTCTCGGTCGGCACCTCGTCGCGGATCTGCTCGATACGGTGGGCGTACTCGTGGTCGGCGTAGATGGCCGTCACCCCCGCGTCCTCGAGGATGTAGGCGTAGTCGTCGGCCGTCAACCGGTAGTTCAGCGGCGTGTGGACGGCGCCGACCTGCATCGACCCGTACGCGGCTTCGAGGTGGTAGTGCGTGTTGGGGTCGAGGACGGCGACGCGGTCGCCCTGTTCGACGTCCACGGACTGGAGGAACGCGGAGAACCGGTCGGCGCGTTCGCCGAACTCGTCGTACGTGTAGCGCTCGCCGGTCGTCGCCACGATGGCGGTCTCGTCGGCGTAGTGGCGTCGGGCACGGTCCAGGAAATCTGTCACTAGAAGCGGCTTGTGCATGAACGATGATTGGATTCCCGTCGGTTCAAAACCCCCTGTTCGTTCAATAGTTACCGGAATTCCGAACCGAGTGAACTTCCAGAGGTGGCCGTCCCCGCCGACGGATTCCTCGGAACCACGCGGTCAGTGCGCGTCCTCCACGACGCAGAGCCAGTCCCGCAACGCCGGATGGTCGAACCCTGTGACGCGGTCGTCCTGCCACCGTTCCGGCGCGGTGAGGGAGACGGCGTCCGTCGCCGCGTCGAGGTCGCTCGTCCCGACGAGGCTGGCAGTGGGGGGCGGCCCGAACTCCGCGAGACGGGCGCTGAGGCGGTCACCGTCGGGTTCGGCGAGTGCGACACCACTCCCGGCGAATCGGTGGCGTCTCGCACCGAGATGATCCGAGCCGGCGGTCTCCGGCCGCGGCACGCCGAGCAGCCGGTCGAGGGGGGCAGGTCAGCGCGCTCGCTCCGTGGTCGAGACGGCTGTCCATGCAAGGACCCGGCTGCGGGAGAAAAGCGTTCGTGGCGGGTCAGTCCAGGCCGAGGAACTCCTCGGCGTTCTCCCAGAGGATCTTGCGCTGGACCTCCTCGGGGAAGTCGAGCTCGCCGAACTGGTGGAGCCACTTCTGCGGGTCGAGCATCGGGTAGTCCGTGCCGAACATCACCTTGTCCTTGAGCAGCGTCTTCGCGTAGTGGAGCACCTGGTCGTCGATGTAGGCGGGCATCCAGCCCGAGAGGTCCATGTAGACGTTGCCCTTCTGCTGGCAGATGGCGAGTTGCTCCTTCTCCCACGGGAACGCCGGGTGGGCGATGAGTATCTGGAGGTCGGGATGCTCGGCGGCCACGTCGTCGAGCAGCATCGGGTCGCCGTACTTGATCTTCAGGCCCCGCCCGCCGGGGGCACAGGCACCGAGCGTGGAGTTCCCCCCGTGGAAGACGCAGGGGACGCCGAGGTCCTCGATGGTGTCGAAGAGCTCCTCGTGTTCGGGGTCCGAGGGGTCGAAGCCCTGCGCTATCTGCTGGAACTTGAAGCCGACGAGGTCGAGGTCCTCGACGCATCGGCGGGCCTCCTCGACGCAGTCGTCCTTCAGGGGGTCGACGCTCCCGAAGCCGACGAAGAAGTCGTCGTGCTCGTCGCGTACCTCCGCGACGTACTCGTTCGGGACCGGCGGGTTGCCGGTGTTCGTCTCGGCGTCCCAGCCGAGCAGCACCGCCTTGTCGATGCCGACAGCGCGGTACTCCTCTTTCATCTCCTCGTAGGAGTTCGGCACCATCTCCTTGCCGAAGCGCTTTGCGGCGTCCTGCATCATCTCGCCGCCGGCGTCGAAGAGGAACTCCTCGGTCGGCTGGTGTGCGTGCGTGTCGATGATTCGGGGGTCGTCGGGGTCCACGACGCTCGGCAGGCTCATACTCACTCCTGCAACGGGCAGGCGAAAAAGCGTTCGTGTTTTCCCCGGCTCAGACCGGTTCGAGCAGCTCCAGCACGTGGCCGTCGGGGTCCTCCACGAACGCGATTCGGATGCCGAGTTCGTCGAGCGTCTCCGGCCTGCGGTGGACGCGCCCGTCGTCGAGTCCGGCGACCGCCGCGTCCACGTCGTCCACCGAGAGGCCGAGGTGGCCGCCGTCCGTCGGCTCGACCGGCTCGTCGGTCTCGACCAGCTGGATGGCGGCATCGTCGCCGATGCCGAGGAACGTGTCCGAGACCGTGTCGCTCCGCTCGAACCGCTCGACGGGCTCGTAGCCGAACAGGTCGCGGTAGAATGCGATGGATTCGTCGAGGTTCGAGACGCGAACCGCCGCGTGATCTATGGTCATACGTGTCCGTTCGCGCCCCGTCACCAATAGCTGTGGTCCCGTCTCAGGGGTGGCCCGGCTTGTCGCCGTAGTGGTCCCGCCGCTTGAACATGAACTTCATGTCGCCCTGCAGGAGGATCTCGTCGTCCTGGTTGCGCGTGTCGGCGTCGATGACCACGAGGCCGGCGTCCTCGCGCGACCCGAACTCCTTCTTCTCGGTGACCTCGAACTCGGCGGAGATGGTGTCGCCGATGGTCAGCGGGTTCGGCACGTCCATGTAGTTCATGCCGAGGAACGCGATGACGGTGCGCTCGACGAAGCCACAGCGCTGGACCATGCCGGTCGTGAGGATGAACGTCATCGGGCCGTGCCCGATGCGTTCGCCGAACGGGCCGTCCTCGCTGTACTCGGCGTTCGTGTGTAGCTCGGTCCAGTCGTCGGCGAACATCGAGTGGAAGACGAAGTCCGACTCGGTGACGGTGCGTCCCACGCTCTCGAAGGTCTTCCCGACCTCCATGTCTTCGAAGTAGTGTGGCTCGTAGCTGTAGGCCATGTCGGTGGCTTCGAAGGGGGCGTAAGTAATGATTGCCCTCCGACTGCGGTCACTGTCGTCGGAGCGCGAAACGAAGGCTTCGACGACCGCTCAGTACTGCGCTTCGTCGTACGTCTCGGTACCGGTGCCGGCAGTCGCGGTGGTCCGGGCCTTGCGGAAGTCGTCCTCCCAGACCGCGTGGGCGATGAAGCCGCCGAGCGCGCAGAGGCCGACGGTGTAGATGGCGGCCATCACGAGCAGGACGACGCCCAAGAACATGAGCACGATGAAGCCCGTCGCGTCACCGGTCAGGATGCCGAGGAAGCCGAACCCGAACAGGGCCAGCAGCGAGGGGACGAAGAATATCGCTCCGGCAGCGGCCCCGACCTTCACGTTCTCCATCTGCGTCTCCCCCTTCTGTAGGTAGGCTGCGACCACGCCGCCGAGGACGGTAGAGAACGGGATGAACCCGAGCACGAACGCCGCGACGGCGCCGATGAGCGCGTTGATCCAGAAGCCGTTCTCGTGACTGCTGTCGTCGAAGTTGAGTGCCATAAGTGGTAAATCACCAGATGGACATATAAACTTACGCTCTAGATGGGGCGTGAATACCTGAGGGACCCAATATCGGAGGGTATGAAAATAGCCGCAGATAATGTGTCAAAATTCTACTTATTTATACGGTCAGCCTTCGAGGAACCGCTAGCGGACCTCCTCGTCGTCGAGGTCCGTGGAGAGTCCAGCAGATGGCTCGTCCAGCAACAGGAGCGCCTGAATCTTGCAGCCGGATGACTGATGCTATCAGCAAGGATATAAGAGAGTCCCCGTCTGAACCGCCGCTTTCCCCGACCTATATGCGCTCCGGCGTCCGACTGCCGCTATGCGAGATGCGTACGTCGTCGGGGCCGGGCAGTCGGACTTCGGCTCGTTCCCCGACGAGAGCTACCGGTCGCTGTTCGAAACGGCCTTCGACGCGGCCGTCGACAGCGTCGCGGGGGGCATCGACACGGACGACTTCGACGAGGCCGTCGTGGGAACGCTCGGCGTCGGCGGCCGTCAGCTCGGGCTCTCCGGGCCGGCGGTCACCGAGCACGTCGGACTCCACGGCGTGCCGACGACGCGAGTGGAGAACGCCTGTGCGGCGTCGGGTTACGCGGTCCGACAGGCCGTCCAGGCCGTCAAGTCGGGCATGGCCGACGTGGTGCTCGCGGGCGGCGTCGAGGTGATGACCGACGCCTCCGGCGACGCGACGAAGTACTGGCTCGGCGTCAGCGGCGAGACGGAGTGGGAGCGCCTCTCCGGGACGACGTTCGCCGGCGTCTACGCCCAGATGGCCAGCGCACACATGGCCGAGCACGGCACCACGCACGAACAGCTCTCCCACGTCGCCGTGAAGAACCACGCCCACGGCGCGGACAACCCGCACGCCCATCTCGGGTTCACCTGCTCGCTGGAGGACGCGATGGACGCGCCGGTCGTCGCGGACCCGCTGAATCTCTATCACTGCTGTCCGACGACCGACGGCGCGGCGACGGCCATCGTCGTCAGTGAGGACGTCGTCGACCAGTACGCCGACGAGGCGCTTCGCGTTGCCGGCGTGGGCGCGGCGTCGGACCGCGTGGGGCTGTTCCAGCGCGACTCCTACGTGAACGTCCCAGCGTCCGCCGACGCGGCCGCCACCGCCTACGAGATGGCCGGCTTCGGGCCGGAGGACCTGGACTTCGCAGAGGTCCACGACTGCTTCGCCATCGCGGAGCTGATGGCCTACGAGGACCTCGGGCTCTGCGAGCCGGGCGAGTCCGGCGCGTTCGTCGCCGACGGGCGGAGCGACTACGGCGGCGAGGTCGTCGTCAACACCTCCGGCGGACTCAAGTCCAAGGGTCACCCCATCGGCGCGACCGGCGCGGGCCAGGTCGTCGAGGCGTTCAAGCAGCTCACCGGACAGGCGGGCGAGCGACAGGTCGAGGGCGCAACGCGGGGGCTGACGCACAACGTCGGCGGGAGCGGCGGCGCGGCGGTCGTTCACGCGTTCGAGCGCGAGGAGGTCGGCGCATGACCGGGAACTCCATTCGCGCGGTCGGCGCGTACGCGCCGCGCTTCCGCATCACCGCCGAGGCGTTCGAGGAGGCGTGGGGCCAGTTCCACGCATCCGGCATCGAGGAGAAGGCGGTCCCGGGAGCCGACGAGGACGCGCTCACGATGGCCGTCGCGGCCGCGAAGCACGCCCTCGAAGCCGACGGCAGCGACGGCGACAAGGTTTCGCACCTCGCCTTCGCCTCCACCACCCCACCGCTCGCCGAGGCGGACCTGACGAGCCGGCTCGGGGCGGCGCTTGGCGTGCCGGAGACGGCGACGCGACGGTTCCACGGTGGGAGCACGCGCGCCGGCACCTCGGCGCTCGTCGACGCCGTCGCGGCCGACCTCGACGAGGGGGTCGCCCTCGTGGTCGCCGCGGACTGTCCGAAGGGACACCTCGACGACGCGGTCGACCACGCCGCCGGGGCCGGTGCGGTCGCGTTCGTCCTCGACGACGGTGGTCGCGACGGGGGTGCAACGGTCACCGAGAGCGCCGAGTACGCGACGCCGTACCCCGGCACCCGGTTCCGGCAGGCGGGGGCCGAACGCACCGAGGGTCTCGACGTGACGACCTACGACCGGGCGGCGTTCCGCGAGGTCGTCACGGGCGCGGTCGACGCGCTCGACGCCGACCCGGAGCCGGACGCGGTCGCCATCCAGGCCGTCGACGGCAAGCGCCCGTACCGCGTCGCCGGCGCGCTCGGCGTCGACAACGCCGCCATCTACGAGGTCGCGACGGTGCAGGACCTCGGCGACACCGGGGCGGCGAGCGCGCCGCTCTCGCTCGCCCGAGCGCTCGCGGCGGGCGTGGAGACGACGCTCGTCGTCGGCGTCGGCTCGGGTGCCGGCGCGGACGCGCTCGTGGTCGAGCACGACGACGCGGGGGCCGTCTCGGCGGACCTCGACCTCGACGGCGGTGCGAACCTCTCCTACGCCGAGTACCTCCGCCAGCGGGGCGAGGTCACCTCCGGCCCACCGGACGGCGGCGGCGCGTACGTCTCCGTCCCGTCCTGGAAGCGCTCGATTCCGCAGCGCTACCGGCTCGAGGCCGCCCGCTGTGTGTCCTGTGGCGCGCTGAACTTCCCGCCCGCGGGTGCCTGCGAGTCCTGCAACGAGCGCGACGGCACGGAGCCGGTCGTGCTCCCGGGCACCGGCACTGTCGAGGCGGTGACGACGATTTCGCAGGGCGGCGCGCCGCCCGAGTTCGCGGAACAGCAGTCCAAGTCCGGCGACTTCGCCGTCGCTGTCGTCGCCTTCGACGGTCCGGACGGCGGCAGCGTGAGTGTCCCGGTGCAGGTGACCGACGCCGATCCCGGCTCCGTGGGCGTCGGTGACGCCGTCGTGGCCGAGTTCCGCCGCATCTACACGCAGGAAGGCGTCACGCGCTACGGCTGCAAGGTCACGCCCGCGGAGTGACCCCCTACTCGCCGGACGGGACGAACGCGATGCAGGCGACCGCCGTCGTGAGGTGCATCACCGCCAGCGCGCCGACACCGGCGGCCGTCGCGGTGTCGTCGGCCAGCATGATGCCGATGTCGGGAATGAACGAGAGGACCAGCACCCCCAGGGCGACCCGCGTGAACGTTCTCGTCGGCGTCTCCGACCGCGACTCCAGCACCCGGAAGACGCCCACCCCCCCGACCACGCCGGCGGTCGTCAGGACTGCGACCGGTGGGTACGCGAGTGCCATCAGGTCCGGGGCGAGTTCTGCCGTGATGGCCACGTTCAGGACGGCGAGGTTCCCGAGGAGGGCTGTCACGAGGGCGACCCCCGCACGTGCGGGCAGGCCGTAGCCAGCGACGGGCTGGCGCAGGCGTTCGAGCGTCGTCGGCCGTTGGCTCATACCGCTGGAGAGGATGGCCACGAACTTCAAGCTAGGACTGAAGTGGCACACCCCGCCGGAACGGACAACGCTTACTTGCCGGGCAATCACGGTCCCACGTATGAAGGTCTGTGTACTCGGCGCGGGGACCATGGGGAACGGAATCGCACAGGTCACGGCGATGGCCGGCCACGACGTGACGATGCGCGACATCGAACGGGAGTTCGTCGAGGACGGCCTGGCGACCATCGAGTCGAACCTCCAGGGCGGCGTCGACCGTGACAAGGTCACTCCGGAAGAGATGGAGGCCACGCTGGCGCGCATCGACACCGCGGTCGAGCTCGAACCGGCCGTCGCGGGTGCCGACCTCGTCGTCGAGGCGGTGCCCGAGCAGATGGACCTGAAGAAGGACACGTTCGCGGACGTGGAGGCGGCCATCGACGAGGACACTGTCATCGCGACGAACACCTCCTCGCTGTCCATCACGGAGATCGCGAGCGCGCTGGAACACGACGAGCGCGCGGTCGGCCTGCACTTCTTCAACCCGGTCCACCTCATGCAGCTGGTCGAGGTCGTCGTCCCCGAACAGTCGAGCGAGGAGACCGTCGCGTTCGCCGAGGAGTTCGTCGAGGGCATCGACCGGACGGCGGTGACGGTCCGCGATTCGGCGGGGTTCGCCTCGTCGCGGCTGGGCGTCACGCTCGGCGTCGAGGCCATCCGGATGCTCGAAGAGGGTGTCGCCTCGCCGCAGGACATCGACGCCGCGATGGAGCTCGGCTACAACCACCCGATGGGCCCCATCGAGCTGGGCGACGTGGTCGGGCTGGACGTCCGGCTGGACATCCTCGAGTACCTGCGCGAGGAGCTGGGCGAACGGTTCAAGCCCCCGCAGCTGCTCAAGCAGAAGGTCCGGGCGGGCAAGCTCGGCAAGAAGACCGGCGAGGGGTTCTACGTCTGGGAGGACGGTGAAATAGTCGGCACGTCGGGCGACTGGGGTGACGGTGAATGAGCGGCGACGAGGTGGCGAGCGACGACAGCGGGACCGTCGACGCCGAAGCGACGGCCGAGGACTGCGAACTGGTTCGTGTCGCCGTGGGTGACGAAGCCGAGGGTGTGGCGACGGTCACCCTCGCCCGGCCGGACGCGCGGAACGCGCTGAACGCCCAGCTCCGCCGTGAACTGAAGACGGTGCTCGACGGGGTCGAGGCCGACGACGACGTGCGCGTCGTGGTGCTCACCGGTTCGGACGAGTCCAGCGCGTTCGTCGCCGGCGCGGACGTGACGGAACTGCGCGAGCGCGACGCGCTCGAACAGCGCGAGGCGTCGAAGCGCCCACGCGTCTACGAGTACGTCGACGACCTGGAGAAGCCGGTCGTCGCTCGCATCAACGGTCACTGTCTCGGTGGCGGCTCCGAACTCGCACTCGGCTGTGACGTGCGCATCGCGCAGTACGGGGCCAAGTTCGGCCAGCCCGAGATCAACCTCGGTATCATGCCCGGCGGGGGCGCCACACAGCGGCTCCCCCGTCTCGTCGGCGAGGGCCAGGCGATGCGGCTCGTGCTCTCCGGCGAACTCATCGACGCCGAGGAGGCCGACGACATCGGCCTCGTCGACGAGGTGTACGAGCCGGACGACCTCGACGACCGCGTGTACGACCTCGCGGGGAAGATGGCGTCCAAGTCGCCGGTGGCGCTCGAACACGCCAAGAAGGCGGTGAAGGCGGCGTCGCGGATGGAGCTCGAGGCGGGCATCGAGTACGAGGCGGAGCTGTTCGCGCTGCTGTTCGCGGGTGAGGACAAGAACGAGGGTATCGACGCGTTCTTCGAGGACCGCGAGCCGGAGTGGTCGGGGTAGTCACCGCAGCCGGACCGGTTTCAGTTCAACGGATTGATGAGTACCGGTACAACAGGGTTGTGGCCGCTGTTTCCGTTGGAGGTGGTATCGACACAGACGCCCGGAATTCGTCTCCCGGCAACTCTGGACGTTTTATTTTTGCTACGAAGCGTTGAAATTGTGCTGTTTTCCTTGCTACCATCTCCAATTGTGGCATTTATATTACATTCTTTATTTATATTCGCCCCGCGTCCCGGCTACTGATGAGACGAGCCCCTTGGGAAGGGGGAGCGTCGAAACATGGGAAACGAACGGATGAATCGGGCGAACGAAAGAGCGGAGCGGCAGAGCGTGGACAGTCGTCGGTGCTGGCCGTGGCACTCCTCATCGGATTCGTGGTCCTGGGTATGCTATCGGTCGCACTCGTCGGCAGTGTCACGCTCGACCGGGCACAGGACAACGCGCAGAACCAGCGCATCGAACTGGCCTTCGTCGAGTTCAGCCAGTCGGTCACGTCGGTCGCCTTCGGCCAGGGGACGACGGAGCAGGTCGCGTTCGACATCAGGGCGAACGACGCGGCCGTCCGTCACGACGAGACCGGGAGCATCCGGGTCTACACGGACGACACGCTGATCGCGAACCGCACCTTCGGGTCCGTCGAGTACACCCGGGAGGGCAGCACCCTCGCCTACCAAGCCGGTGGCGTGTGGCGCGGGACCCGTGCGGACGCCAACATGGTGTCGCCACCGCCATTCGACTACGACGACGGGTCGTTGAACGCCTGGATTCCGGTTGTGACCGGCGAGCGGACGCTCACCAGGAGTGCCATCGACCTTCGGCGGAACGGCTCCGCCGTGGCACTGGACCGCCAGTCGGTCGTCCAGGGCCAGCTCGTCACCGTCGAGATCCAGAGCAAGTACTACGGCGGCTGGGCCGACTACCTCCGTCAGCAGACCAGTGATGCCAGCATCACGGTCGACCACGCCAACGAAACCGTCGTCATGCGGCTCGGTGAGCCGGCCATCGACAGCACGTTCTCGGAAGGTGTCTTCGCGACCAGCGGTGACATCCAGTTCGACGGCGGCAACTCGGAGATCCACGGGAGCGTCTCCGCGGGCGGGAGCGTCTCCGACCACAGCAGGGTCACCCGCGGCGTGACCGAAGGCACGACGAACGACCTCCGCATCATCGACGACGTCATCGAGAAGAAGGTCCGTGACGCGGAGAACGACTCGACGATGCCGATCATGCATCCCGAGTACGGCGGTGCGTTCCTCGGCAGTGGGGCGACGTACTACGACGACGACGGCTTCGTCCTCGAGAACGGTGAGGACCTCACTGTGGACCTGAGCGGCGGAAACGTCACCATGCTCGTCGATGGGAACGTGTCGCTCCAGGGCGGCGATATCGACGTCGTCAACGGGGGCGGCGACCGGGCGTTCCGCATCTACTCGACCCGGAACTTCGGGATGGGGAACAGCCGGGCCGGCGTCGTCGGCGAGTCCCAGTACCTCCAGGTGTACGGCACCTCGGAGATGCAGATCGCCATCACCGGCGGGAGCAAGGCCGACCTGTTCGGGACCATCTACGCACCCCGTAAGGAGGCTGTCCTCGGGGACAGCGAGCCCAACGCGGCCGCGGAACCGTTCGGGACCGGGAACAAGTGCGACGGCTGGGACACCTGCGTCGTTGCGGGGAACAGCGAAGTGTCGGGTGCCATCATCGCCGGGCCGACCATCGTCGGGCAGAGCACCGAGATCGAGTACGATCGGAACCTCGTGGACATCCAGCCGTCGCTCCAACTCGACCACGGACTCTACCCCCCGCCGATCACGTACCTGCACCTCTCCGTGTACGATATCACGGTCTCACAGGCGGGGTCGAACAGCTCCATCGCAGTACCGCCTGCCGTTGCGTCCTCGGTAGCCGCGGCAGCACGGCCGAGAGCCGACTGACCGTTCGGCCGACCCGTCTCCAGAACGTCGCCGCACCGGCTGTCGGGCTACTCGCTCGAGATCGGGTGTTCGAGGTTCTCGATCATCGCGTGGACGTTCCCCTGTTCGTCGAGCTCCCGCGGGAAGATGCCCAGCGAGACGACGTGGTCGCCCGCGTTCTCCACCGAGCCACTGACGATGAAGTTGGTGTCGACCTGCTGGCCCTGCATGGTCGCCGAGCCCCCGAACGTCGACACCAGCGCGCTCCCGCCAAGCGCGCCGAGCGTCGTCTGGTCGATGCGGTCGCCGACGCTCATGCCCTCGTACTGCTGCTGGAAGCGACTGACGATGTCACGGGGGCTGGCCTCGGCGAGCGGGTTGAACGACTCCCCGAGAATCTCGACCTGTGGCGTCGAGACCACGGCGAAGACCCCCGCACGCTGGCCGCTCAGCGGGCCCACGTCTATGGTCTTGTAGTACTCCGTCACCCAGTTGGCGACCGTCACGGTCTGCTCCTGGTCCGCGACGGAGAACGTCCGCTCGGCGCGGAGCTCTCGTGGCTCCTGCTTGACGTAGTTCCCCTCGCCGGCAACCGACTCGGCCGTCGCCGCCTGCTGTGCCTCGAACGTCGTCGCGTCGGAGAGGAAGCCCAGACAGCCTGCTGTCGCAGCCAGCGAAGCACTCGCTGTCGCCGCGAGGAACTGTCGTCGATTGGCGTTCATGGGCGTCATCAGTCGGTACGGGGGCTTAAAACGAGTGGCAACGCACCGAGGGGTGTCAGAGCCGGAACGTCGCGCCGTCGTCCGTATCCTCCACGGTGACGCCGATGGCCTCCAGCTCGTCGCGGAGCTCGTCGGCGCGGTCGTAGTTGCCAGCCTCCCGCTCGGCTTCGCGGACCGAGAGGACCAGTTCGACGAGTTCGCCCGCCACCTCGGCGCTCCCGTCGGTCTCCTCGCGGAACTGGAACCCGAGGACGTCGCCACCGAACTCCGCGAACGTCTCGACCGCCATCCGGAGCCCGCGGTAGTCGTACGTCTCGCGGTCGTCGACGTGCCGGTTCACGGCGCCGACGAGTTCGAGCAACGCGGTCGTCGCCTCGCGGGTGTTGAAGTCGTCGTTCATCCCCTCGGTGAACTCCCGGCGGGCGCGGTCGACGGTGTTGCGGAGGTCGCGGTCGTCCTCGGTCGTCCGGGCGTCGACCGAGTCGCAGGCCTCGACGGCGGTCCGGTAGCCGCGTTCGAGTCGGTCCCAGCGTTCGCGGGCCTCCGCGAGCGTCTCGTCGCTGTAGACGGCCTCGTTGTGGTACGCCGTCGAGAGCAGGAACATCCGGACGACGTTCGGGCCCTCCGCTTCGAGCGCCTCACCGACGGTCGTGAAGTTGCCCAGACTGGAGGACATCTTCTCGGCCTTCGTCTGCAGCAGGCGGACGTGGAGCCAGTACTTCGCGAACTGCTGGCCGGTCGCCGCCTCGGACTGGGCGATCTCGTTCTCGTGGTGCGGGAAGACCAGGTCCTGCCCGCCGACGTGGATGTCGATGGTCGAGTCGAGGTGCGTCATCGCCATCGCCGAGCACTCGATGTGCCAGCCGGGTCGTCCCTCGCCCCACGGCGACACCCAGGTCTGGCCGGACGGCGTCTCGCCATCGTCGCCGGGGTGGTCGGCCTTCCGGTGCTCGTGGACGGCGTCGGGGGAGACGCCGTCGGCCTTCCAGAGCGCGAAGTCGGCCGGGTGGCGCTTCTCGCTCAGCTCGTCCGGGTCGCCCTGTTCCTCGATCTCCTCGACGCGCTGGTTCGAGAGCTTCCCGTAGTCCTCGAACGCGGTCACGTCGAAGTACACCGAACCGTCGGCCTCGTAGGCGTAGCCCTTCTCGACCAGCGTCTCCACGAGGTCGACGATTTTCGGGACGTGCTCGGAGACGCGGGGGTAGACCTCGGCCCGCTTCAGGTTCAGGCCGCGCATGTCGGCCAGTACGTCGGCGATGTAGTGTTCGGCGACCTCGGCCTCGCTCTCGCCGAGGTCGGGGTCGCCCGCCCGGGCGACGATCTTCTCGTTCACGTCGGTGAAGTTCTCGACGTGACGAACGTCGTAGCCGAGCTGTGCCAGCCAGCGGTGCATCACGTCGACGTGGGCCCAGCCACGTGCGTGCCCGAGGTGCGCCGGGTCCGAGACCGTCAGCCCGCAGTAGTAGAGGAGGACGTCGTCGGGGTCGTTCGGCTCGAACGGCTCCTTCTCGCCCGTCAACGTGTTCGTCACGTGCAGGGTCATTACCCCGTGGTTCCCGGCGGGAGCGGTTAAATCGATTGGTGGCACGGTGTGGTTCGTCATCACGTGTCGGGAGTGCGGCAAGCACGTCTAACAACGCAAATATAAAACACCTACGAGGGCTATATCTGGGCATGACAGAGACGCCGCACGTGGAGATATACACGAAGGAGAACTGCCCGTACTGCGAGAAGGCGAAGGACCTCTTCGACGAGAAGGGCGTCGACTACGTGGAGTACAACGTGACCGGCGACGAGGCGCTGTTCGACGAGATGGTCGAGCGTGCGGAGGGGCGCAAGACCGCGCCCGAGGTGTTCATCGACGACCAGCTCGTCGGCGGCTGGGACGACACGTGCGAACTGGAGGAGCAGGGCGAACTCGACGAGCTGCTCGGGCTTGCGGAGGAGGGAACCGACGGTGACGAGCCGGTCTCTGACGTCTGTGACGACGCCGAGGAGACCGTCGAACACCGCACGCTGCTCATCGCCGGCACCGGCATCGCCGGCCTCTCGGCGGCCATCTACGCGGCGCGCTCGAACAACGAGCCGCTCCTCGTCGAGGGCGACGAACCGGGTGGCCAGCTCACGCTGACGACGGACGTGGAGAACTACCCCGGCTTCCCCGAGGGGATCTCCGGTCCCGACCTCATCAACAACATGAAAGAGCAGGCCAAGAAGTTCGGTGCCGACACCCGGAACGGCATCATCGCGGACATCGACGGCTCCTCGCGGCCGTTCCGCGTCGAGCTCACCGACGGCGACGTCTACACCGCCGACGCGGTCATCGCGGCCTCCGGCGCGTCCGCTCGCACGCTGGGCGTCCCCGGCGAGGACGAGCTGATGGGCTACGGGCTCTCGACGTGTGCGACCTGCGACGGCGCGTTCTTCCGTGGCGAGGACATGCTCGTCGTCGGCGGCGGCGACGCCGCGATGGAGGAGGCGAACTTCCTCACCAAGTTCGCCGACACCGTCTACATCGCCCACCGGCGCGACGAGTTCCGCGCCGAGGACGTCTGGATCGACCGTGTGATGGACAAGGCCGAGCAGGGCGACATCGAGGTCCTCTGGAACACCGAGCTCACCGAGATCCACGGTTCGCAGGCGGACGGAGTGGACCACGTGACGCTCGTCGAGAACCCCGAGGGGCACCCGACGGACAAGCTCAACGACCCGGACACGACGGAGTACGCGAAGGACGTCGGTGCGGTGTTCTACGCTATCGGCCACACGCCGAACACGGACTACCTCGAGGGTACCGGCGTCGAGATGGACGAAGAGGGCTATCTCAAGACCGCCGGCGGCTTCGGCGGCGGCCAGACCGAGACCGGCGTCGAGGGTATCTTCGGTGCGGGCGACGTCGTCGACTACCACTACCAGCAGGCTGTCACCGCTGCCGGCATGGGCTGTAAGGCTGCGCTGGACGCGGACGATTACCTCGAGGACCACGCGACCGTGGTGGACGCGACGGCAGAGACAGCCGCCAAAGCCGACGACTGAACCCTGAATGGTCCCCTAGCGGTTTTATTATGCTCCGTCGAATCCATCAATCAGAATGGACGCCTGCGGGGCCGGGGCCCGGTCGTCGACCAGAGTCGGGGTCGCCGTGTTCGACGAGGGCGGACGGCACGTCTTCGCGAACGGCGAGTACGCGGCTCTCTACGGCTACGACGAACCGGCCGAGCTACTCGACGAGCACTGGGACGCGTGTCTCCCGTCGAGTCACGACGACTGCGTCACCGACGGGCTGACAGCGGTCGAACGCAGCGGGCGCTGGTTCGGGACCGTCCGCGAGTTCGACGCCGACGGCGGTGAGGAGCGGGAGTACGAGCTGACCTTCGTTCGCTCCACGTCGGGCGAGACGGTCGTCATCGTCCGCGAGGGCGACAGATTGTGCTCGCACGAGGACCGCCTTGCGGCGTTGAACGAGGCTACCCAGGACCTGTTCGCTACCGAACGGACGAACGTCATCGCGAAGACCGCCATCGATGTCGCACAGAGCGTCTTCGACCAGCCGTTCGTCACGCTCTGGCTCGAAACGGACGACAGCGACCACCTCGACCCCGTCGCCGGCAGCGACGCGTCACGCGTGCTCTCTGGGTACGAGGACCTCGAATTCACGCCGGTACCGCCGGACACCCTCGAGATGGAGACCTTCGAGTCCGGCGAACGGACGGTCGTAGAGGACTACTCGTCACATCCGAATCGTGCGTTCCCGGACCTGCCGCTCTCGTCGGCGCTCCTCGTTCCCGTCGGCGAGTACGGACTTCTCGGCACGTCGGTCCCGCACGCCGGAGGGCTCAGCGAGGAGACCGTGGAGCTTCTCACGCTGCTCGCCCGGAACGTCGGCGTCGCGCTGGACCGCGCGAGCAAGCACCGGGAGCTGGAGCGACGGAACGAGCGGCTCGACCAGTTCACGGGCGTCGTCAGCCACGACCTCCGGGGCCCGCTGTCGATAATCTCCGGCAACGTCGAACTCGCCCGCGAGACGGGTGACACGGCGTACCTCGACGAGGTCGACCAGGCCGTCGAACGGATGGACCGGCTCATCAGCGAGGTTCTGACGCTGGCCCGTGAGGGCGAGGCGGTCGGCGACCCGGAGCCCGTGTCGCTCGTCGAGACGGCCACGCGGGCCTGGCGGTCGCTACCGACGGCGGACGCCACGCTGGTCGTCGACGACGACGCCGTCGTCATCGCTGACCCGGAGCGGCTCCAGACGGTGTTCGAGAACCTGTTCCGCAACAGCATCGACCACGGCCACGAGGACGTCACGGTGGCCGTCGAGCCGACCACGGACGGGTTCGCAGTGTCGGACGACGGGCCCGGAATCCCCGAGGACGAACGTGAGTCAGTGTTCGACCGGGGGTTCACGACCAGCGACGACGGCACCGGCTTCGGGCTGGCCATCGTCGAGACGGTCGCCGAGGGCCACGGGTGGACGGTGTCGGTGGCGGAGAGCGAGGCGGGTGGCGTACGGTTCGTCTTCGACGGTGCGGACGTGCGCCACGGGCCCCGTCGGACCGTCTCCGAGCATTGAATCCACAGAGGTTTATGCGTGCCAACGAATCCGGAACTATGTCAGACGACGTCGAGACAATCACGTTCGCCATCGAATCCGAAGACGACGAGGACGAGGTCGAGCTGCCCGCAGACCTCATCGACATGCTCGCCGAGCAGGGCCAGTCGCCCGCCGAGGTAGTCGCGGACATCACACTGCTCTCGTTCGCCTCCCGAGCGCACCACTTCGCACACCACGGCGAGGGTGACGTTCCGGAGATCGACGACGTCGAGTCGGAGACGATGGCGCTGTTCGAGGAGCGCTTCGGCGTCACGTTCGGCGAGGCGACCGGCCACCAGCACTGAGCCGGCCTCACCCGCTCGAGACCGACAGGTTCCACACGTTTTCGGGGCCGACGCTACCGCCACCAGCCACGGCACCATCGACCGCCCTCTCGTCGAACCGCGCACGCACTCGCCGACGGCGGCGCGGCGGTCAGGACTCGTCGGACCGCCCTTCGACGGACCACCGCAGCAGGACGCCGTCGTCGACTTCCTCGACGCCCTCGAGGGACAGCTCGGGGAAGTTCGCCACGAAGCCGTCGCCGTCGGCGAGCGTCGGCGCGTCGCGGCCCCCGACGACCATCGCGCCGACGTAGACGGTGAGTTCGTCGACCAGTCCGGCCTCGAACAGGGAGGCGATGAGCTCGCCGCCTCCCTCGACCAGCAGCCGGTCGACGCCGCGGTCCCCGAGTGCGTCCAGTCCGGCGGCGGGGTCCACCCGTTCCCGTCCAGCGACGACGACCTCCGCACCGGCCGCCCCGAGGGCCTCGCGTCGGTCCTCGGGCGTGGCCTCGGCGACGAGCACGTAGGTCGTGGCCGCGTCGTCGAGGACGACGGCCTCGGCCGGGGTTCGTCCCCGTGAGTCGAAGACCACCCGTGCCGGGTGCGGCGTCCGCCCGTCCGTCTCGCGGTCGGCGATGCGGGCGTCGTCCTTGACCGTCAGCGATGGGTCGTCGGCTAGCACGGTGCCGACGCCGACCGCGACGGCGTCGCTGTCGGCTCTGATGGCGTCGACGCGCTCGAAGTCCTCGGGGCCGCTGATGCGGAGCTGACTGCGGTCGCGGGATGCGAGCTTGCCGTCCGCGCTCGTCGCGGCGTTTACGTGGACGTACACGCCCGGAGCCACGGCGGGCGGCGGCAAACTGGTTTCGGTCCCCTGGTTCAAGTGCGATGCCGGGACCAGAGCGGTCATGCTCGCAGTCGCCGGCGGCAAGGGTGGCGTAGGGAAGACGACGACGACGCTCGGGCTGGCGGGGGCGCTCGCCCGCGACGGCCGCCCGGTCCGGGCGGTGGACACCGACCGCGAGATGCCGGACCTCCACGCGCTCGCCGGCTGTGACCGTGACCCGTCGCTCGCTGCGGTGCTCGACGGCGACGGGGTCCCCGAACAGCCCGTCGCGACGATCCCCGGCGTGCGGGTCGTCGCGGCTCCCCGTGTGGACGACGGGGCCAGTGTCTCGTCGGCGCTCGCTCGCCTGCGGGACCGACCCACTGTCGTCGACACGCCCGCCGGTGCAGGGCCGGACGCGGTCGCCCCGCTCCGCGTGGTCGACCACGTGCTCCTCGTGGCGGACGGCACGTCCCAGGCGCTCCGTGACGCGGCCAAGACCGCCGCCATCGCCCGACAACTCGGCGTGACCGTCGCTGGGGTCGTCCTCGTCGGCACCTGCAAGCGCCCCGACGGCGTCGAACGCCTCCTGAGAACGTCTGTACTCGGTACGGTCCCGGCCGCGACCGACCCCCTCTCGGATCCGGCTGTCTGGCGGGCCTACGACGGTGTCGCCGAACGTCTCCGGAGGCAAACAGTTATTTAGGCAGGGCCGGTTAACGGTTGACGTACATGGCTGGCCGGTTAGAGACTGGAATCGACGTTCTGGACCGGAAGTTGAACGGTGGGCTCCCCCCGGGGTCCATCGTCGCGTTCACCGCGTCTCCGGCGAGCCAGTCCGAACTCCTGCTCTACGAACTGACCGCCGCACGCGGGACGCTCTACCTCACGACCGAGCGGTCCGACCAGGCCGTCCGCGACGCTATCGAGAACACCAACGCGCCGGTCGGTTCGCCGACGGTGCGTGACATCTCGGGCTCCGAGCCGCTCGACCAGGCCAACCGGCTCATCCGCGCGCTCCCGGAGGGTGCGAACCTCGTCATCGACACCGCCGACGTGTTAGAGCGCGGTGACCGGAACCGCTACCGGAGCTTCATGAACGAACTCCAGACACACATGGTCAACACCGGCTCCATCGCGTTCATGCACTGCCTCGACGGCCACCACATCCCGACGAACCGGGACACGACGAAGCACATGGCCGACGTGGTGTTCGCACTGGAGACCCAGGTCCGCGGCGCGGAGCTGGAGAACCGCCTCTCCGTACCGAAGTTCCGCGGCGGGACTGCACTCGTCGAGACGGTCAAACTGGAGCTCGCGGACGAGGTCGCCATCGACACCAGCCGCGACATCGCGTAGGGCGCTCTTTTCGGACCTTCGAACTGTTCACCGGGACGAACACGAATCAGAAAGAATTACACTCCGGATTCGAATGTAGGGGTAACGGCGTTCATCGAACACTGCGACGCTGTCTACTCTACCATGACTGAAACATACGACGCGGTCATCGCCGGTGCCGGGCCCGCTGGTGGCCAGGCCGCCCGGGACCTCGCCGCACGGGGGTACGACGTTGTCGTGCTCGAGACGGAGGGAGAGGAGGAGTTCCCGAGCCGGAGCAACAAGTCGACCGCGGGAACGTTCCCGTCGACGATGTCCGACTTCAACATCCCGGACGAGGTCGTGATGAACTTCACCGACGAGGTGGTGCTGGAGTCGCCGAACCACTACTACGCGCGACATCAGCCGGGGGCGGTCCTCGAGTTCGCCGACTACAAGCGCTGGCTCGTCGAGGACTCCCGAGACGACGGGGCGGAGTACATCTTCGACGCCCGCGTCTCGAAGCCCATCGTCGAGGGCGGCGAGCCGGTGGGGGTCCGCTACAACGGCGACGAGGAACTGTACGGGGAGGTCATCATCGACGCCACGGGTCCGAGCGCGCCGCTCGCGAAGGCGCTGGATGTGGTGGACCTCAAACGCGGGCGTCAGGCCATCGGCGTCGAGTTCGAGATGGAGGGCGTCGACGTGAACGCGGGCGGCTACGCCGACCTCACCGACGCGATGATGCTCAGACTCGACCACGACCTCGCGCCCGGTGGCTACTCGTGGATCTTCCACACCGGCGGCGACACCGCGAAGGTCGGCGTCTGCTACATCCAGAGCGACGCACACCGTGAGAACGCCAAGGAGGGCTTCAGCATCGACGACTACCTCTCGTACTGGCAGGACAAGGACCCACGCCTCCAGAACGCGACCCGCATCGAGGGCGAACAACACCGCGGCTCCGCACACATCCAGCTGCCCGGTTCGATGAGCACGGACAGCTTCATGGCCATCGGCGACACCGTCCCGACGGTCGACCCGCTCTGGGGTGAGGGCATCGACAAGTGTATGCGCTCCGGGCGGGCCGCTGCGGCGGTCGCTGACCGCGTGCTGACCCACAGCGACCGCGACACCGGCGCCTCCGAGATGGCGATCTACGACCAGCTCTGGCACGACCGGGTCGCCCCGAAAGTCAAGACCCGGCTGTTCATGACCGAGCTGCTGTACCGCGCTTCGAACGAGCGCTACGACCACCTGATGGACGACCTCTCGCGGATGTCCCCGGAGGACCTCACCGAGGTGAATCAAGGGAACAAGCTCGAACTCGCGAAGATGCTCCAGCTCGGCGACGCGAAGCTGGTGATCGACACCCTCCGCGACTGGTACGACCGGTAGGAGCACCGCATTACGCCCTCGAACCCGCGCTTCCCTTCTCCACGGTTCCCGTCTCGTACTTCGCGAGCCCGCTGCTCAGGTCGAGGCGGCGGTCCACGTGCTCGGTGTCTTCGTAGTGCGTCGCGACGAACTCGACGACGCGCTCCCGGCGCTCCTCGTTGATTGTCCGATGGAGAGACGGCACCGCAAAAGTCGTCCGTCCTCGGTTTCTCGGTCGGGTGCGAGTTACTCGTCGAGGTCGGCTTCGATGTCGTCGGCGTCGATGTCGGCCTCCTCGAGTGCTTCCTCGATGTCGGCCGCCTCGGCGCCGCCACCGCCGCCCATGCCGCCCATCATGCCGCCCATGCCACCCATCATGCCGCCCATGCCGCCGGAGATGGTCTCCTGAACGATGACACGGTCGATGTCGAGATGCTGCATGAGCTGTTGTGCGACCTGCTGCTTGCCGAACATCCACTGCTGGTTCATCTGCAGCTGCGGGTCGGCCTCGATGTACAGCGTCTCCTTCTCGACGGTCTGGGTCTCGAATTCGGGCTCGGCGTCCTCGTCGTCGTCGTCGGACTCGACCTGGACCTCCTCTTCGACCTCGTCGGTCTCGAACCACATGTCGAGCTCGACGTCGAACATCATCTCCATCAGGCCCTGTGCCTTCTCGACGCGGTCGTCGACGAGGCCGGCGATCTCGTAGTCGTACTCGATGTCGTCACCCGCGAGTGGGTGGTTGAAGTCGACGCGGGCGCGGCCGCCGATGACGGCGTTGACGAAGCCCTGGTCGCCGTCGACCTGGACCTGCGAACCGGGGCGTCGGGAGTCCTCGGGGAGCTTCTCGACGCTGACCGTGCGGACCTCCTCGTCGTCGTACTCGCCGAAGGCGTCGACCGCGGGGATGACGACGCTGCCGGCGTCGCCGACTTCCTTGCCGCGGAGCTCCTCCTCGACCTGATCGAACATGTGGCCCTCGCCGAGGACGATGACGCGCGGTTCGAACTCGCGGTCCTCCTCCTCCTCGATGCCCTCCTCCTCGGCGACCTCGGGGTCTGTCGTGTCGACGAGGCGCTCGCTCTCGACGGTGCGGGCGGTGTAGTCGAGCTTGACGAAGTCGCCGTCCTGCAGTCCGGTCACTTCCTCCTCGGTCTCCTCGTTGTCGGCCGTCTCGGCCTCTTGGTCATCGGTCATACAATGAACGTCTCCCACGCGGCATTTAAGAACCACGTTTTGGACCCGCCAGTCGCTGGTGTGGAGTCGGGAGGGCTTTTGTCCCTCGTGAGCGAGGTGCGGGACATGTACGAAGTCGAACTGAAGGTCCGCGCCGGTCACGACGCAGTGCGGCGGCGGCTCGACGAGCAAGACGCCGAACCGGTCGACGCCGTCGGCCAGACCGACGTCTACTACGACGCACCGCACCGGGACTTCGCGGCGACGGACGAGGCGCTACGCATCAGACAGGAGGTGTCGCTGGACGAAGCCGAGGGCCGCGAGGCCGGCTTCGACTGGTCTCTGGACGAAGGCACGACGATGGTGACGTACAAGGGGCCGCTCGTGGACGACAGCTCGAAGACCCGCGAGGAGTTCGAGACTGCCGTCGCCGACCGGGGCGCGATGGAAGGTATCCTCGACGGGCTGGGGTTCGAGCCGGCGGCGACGGTCCGGAAGCGTCGCCGTCGGTTCGCGCTCTCGGGCTACACCGTCACGCTCGACGAGGTCGACGGACTCGGCGAGTTCGTCGAGGTCGAGACAGAGGTCGAGGCGGACGACATCGAGGCGGCCCGAGAGGGCGCGTTCGGGGTGCTCGATGCCCTCGGCCTCGACGCCGCCGACGGCATCCGGACCTCGTACCTCGGGCTGTTGCTCGACGCCTGACAAGAAGATAACTGCAACGCATTTCTCCGGCGGTGATTCGTTTCGCAAGTTATAGAACCGGGCCAGTTCAACTCGGACCAATGACAGAGCGCAATATTCGCGTGGAACCCATCGACCGGTCCGCGGTCGAGGACCAAGAGGTCGAGATCGTGGAGCGAAAGGGGCTCGGACACCCCGACTCCATCTGCGACGGTATCGCCGAGAGCGTCTCACAGGCGCTCGCGCGCACCTACCTCGACCGCGTCGGCAAGGTCCTCCACTACAACACCGACGAAACCCAGCTCGTCGCCGGTTCTGCGGCCCCTGCCTTCGGCGGCGGCGAGGTCATCGAGCCGATCTATCTCCTCATCGTCGGTCGGGCAACGAAGCACTACGTCGACGAGGACGGCACCGAGTACAACATCCCGACGGAGACGGTCGCCCTGCGTGCCGCACGGGACTACCTCGGCGAGCACTTCCCCGAACTGGAGTTCGGCACCGACATCGTCGTCGACGTGAAGCTCGGCGAGGGGTCGGGCGACCTGCAGGAGGTCTTCTCCGAGGAGGGTGCGACGATCCCCATGGCCAACGACACGTCCTTCGGCGTCGGCCACGCCCCGCTGACCGAGACCGAGCGCATCGTCCACGAGGCCGAACGGCGGCTCAACGGCCCCTACGCCGCGGACAACCCTGCCGTCGGCCAGGACATCAAGATCATGGGCAAGCGCGAAGGTGACCGCGTCGAGATCACGGTCGCCGCCGCCATCGTCGACAGCTACGTCGAGGGGATGGACGACTACATCGACGAGGTCGAGGGCGTCCGCGAGTTCGTCACCGACGTCGCCACCGAGATAACGGACCGGACGGTCGACGTCCACGTCAACACGGCCGACGACTACGACGAGGGCGCGATCTACCTCACCACGACCGGCACGTCCGCCGAGCAGGGTGACGACGGCTCGGTCGGCCGCGGCAACCGCGCGAACGGCCTCATCACGCCCAACCGGTCGATGTCGATGGAGGCGACCTCCGGCAAGAACCCCGTGAACCACATCGGGAAGATATACAACCTGCTCTCGACGGAGATCGCCGAGTCCGTCGTGCGCGAGGTCGACGGCATCCGCGACCTGCGAATCCGCCTGCTCTCCCAGATCGGCCGTCCCATCGACCAGCCCCACGTCGCCGACGCACACGTCGTCACCGAAGACGGCGTCGCGGTGGCCGACATCGAGGACGAGGTGAACGACATCGTCGACCGCGAACTGGCCGACGTGACCGAGATCACCCGTCGCGTCATCGACGGCGAGCTGACGACCTTCTGAACCCGGGCGCCGTTCGGGCCAGCCGTCGCGCTCCGACGGCGGTTTATACGTCGACTGGCTATCGCCGACCATGCATCCCCCCGGTGCCGACGCCGTCCTCGTCAGACACGGCGACCTGAACGTCAAGAGCACCCGGGTCAAGCGACGCATGGAGCACCGGCTGCTGGACCACGTCGAGTCGCTGCTCGCGGCCGACGGCATCGCGGCCGAGGTAGACCGGCACTGGTCCCGGCCCATCGTTCGGGGCGTGGGTGGCGAGGCCGACCGGGCCGCCGAGACTACCGCCCGTGCCTTCGGTGTCGTCTCGACCAGCCCCGCAGTGACGGTGCCGTCGGACCGCGGCGCCGTCGAGGATGCCCTCGCGGCGGCTGGCCGTGCCGTCTACACCGACGGAACGTTCGCGGTCAGCGTCAACCGGGCGGACAAGACGTTGCCTTACACCAGCGAGGACCTGGAGCGCTCGGGCGGGCAGGCGATCTGGGAGGCCGTCGAGGACGAGTTCGACCCCGTGGTCGACCTCGACGACCCCGACGTCGTCTTCGAGGCCGACCTCCGCGAGGACGAGGCGTTCGTCTTCTGCGACCGGTACGACGGCCCCGGTGGCCTGCCTCACGGCACGCAGGAGCCTCTCGTCGCGCTCGTCAGCGGCGGCATCGACTCGCCCGTCGCGGCGTACGAGGCGATGCGCCGAGGGAGTCCCGTCGTGCCGGTCTACGTCGAACTCGGCGAGTACGGCGGGGCGGACCACGAGGCTCGCGCCGTCGAGACCGTCCGGACGCTCTCCGCGAGGGTCCCGGACGAGTCGTTCGACCTCTGGCGGGTTCCGGCGGGTGACGTCGTCGCCGACCTCGTGGACACGATGGAGACCGGCCGGATGCTCGCGTTCCGCCGGTTCCTGCTGATGGTGGGCGAGGCCGTCGCCGAGGAGACGGGTGCGGTCGGCGTCCTCACGGGCGAGGCGCTCGGCCAGAAGTCGAGTCAGACCGCCCAGAACATGGCCGTCACCTCGCAGGCCATCGACCTGCCCGTCCACCGGCCGCTGTTCTCGTGGGACAAACACGACATCGTCTCGCAGGCCCGCGCCATCGACACGTTCGTCGACTCGACCGTGCCGGCGGGCTGTAACCGTGTCGTCCCCGATCAGCCCGAGACACACGGGTCGGCGGAGACCATCGCGCGAGCGGAGCCCGACGACCTGCGCGAACGCGCCCGGACGGCCGTCGAGCGGGCCGGGCGACTGTCGTTCTGACACCGGACCGAGCGAAATCCACATACCTACTGGGTACGAACGGGCCTGCAGTGACTGACGTCTGTCTCATCGGCTCGTCCGACGTGGTCCTCCGGTACGAGCTGCTCTCGCGCGAGACCTCGCGCGAGGCCCTGTCGACCTACGACCTCTGGGAGCCCTACGAGAACGCCATCGCGCTCCGCACCGTGAGCCTCGGTGCCGCCGTCTCCCTGTTGAACGACCTCGACTGGTACATCGTCCGGTTCGTGGACGAGGTGCTCGTGCGCGAACCGAGCGTCGACGACGAGGAGTGGCTCTCCCGTGGGCTCGCCACAGAGGTCCGCAACGACGCCGTCGCGCCCGGGAAGACCGACCAGTTCTGCAAGCTGTACGGCCTGCTCGAACCCGAGGACGGGCCGCCGAAGCCGGTCGAACCGCTGTTCGCCCAGCGGGTCGACGGCGAGCTACCGACCTACGACCTCCGGCCCGACGTCTCCGAGACGATGGTCGTCCGCGTCAGCGAGGAGGAGTTCGCCGGATGACGGGCCACGGCATCGCCCGCGTCGACGGGCTCCGCATCCACTACCGGCGCGCGGGCACCGACGGACCGAACGTCGTCCTCCTCCACGGTGCGGGCATCGACGACGCCGACCTCTCCTGGCGACACACCGTCGAGACGCTCGCCGAGGACTATCAGGTGTACGCCCCGGACTGGCCGGACTACGGCGACAGCGACCCCGTCGACGACCACTCCATCGACACCTACCGCGAGGTGTTCGCGGGGTTCGTCGACTCGGTGGGGCTCGACGAGTTCGCCCTCGTCGGCATCTCCATGGGCGGGGCCGTCGCGCTCGGCTACACCCTCGACCACCCCGACCGCGTCCGGGCGCTGGGGCTCGTCGACAGCTACGGGCTCGGCGCGCGGGTCCCCGGCGGTCCGATGCTGTACGCACTGGCCAACGTTCCCGGCGCGAACGCGACTGGCTGGTCGATGCTCGGGAGCTCGCGCGCCGCCACGGTGACCGGCCTCGCGAACGTCGTCCACGACCCCTCGATGCTCGACGAGGCGTTCGTCGACGCGGTCAACGAGCGCGCCAGCCAGCGCGGGGCGGGGCGGGCGTTCACCGACTTCCAGCGCAACGAGATCACCCCTGACGGCCGCGCACGGACCAACTACGCCGACCGGCTCGGCGAGGTCGCGGTGCCGACGCTGCTGGTACACGGCGAGTCCGACCCGCTGTTCCCCGTCGCGTGGGCGCGTCGGGCCCACGAGGGGATTCCGGACTCCGAGCTGGTCGTCTTCGAGGACTGCGGCCACTGGCCGACGCGGGAGCATCCCGACAGGTTCGACGCGACGTTGCTGAGGTTTCTCCGGGAGCGGATGCCGCCGGCGGTCGAACAGGACGACTGAAGCCTCACCGGCAATCGCCAGTGTCGAGGTCTCTCCGGGTGCGTCGCCACATTCGAGATGAGTCTCGACTGCTATCTCGCGGTTCTGTTTGCGGAGAGAAAATTCAGCCAGAACTGGAAATCCCGGCTCGAAAAAGAAATTTATCCATGTTTGATGTTATCACTTAACATGGGCGGGCAAAACCACGGCAGCGTCCTCGTCGACCGTCGGACCGTCGGCGTCGGTGTCGGGCTGCTCCTCGCGGGCTGTCTGACCGCGGACGACGAGTCGGAGTCAGCTGGCGGTGGGAACGGTGACGACGACCCGGCGTTCGTCCAGGACGCCGAACCCGATGGCTCGATTCGAGTCTCGGACCAGCGTGGCAGCGGTGGAGAAATATCGATAGAGAGGGTGGAAGCGAACGTCGACTATCGCATCGTCGTAGAGTACGAGAACGGTCGGGTGGAGTCCAGTACCATCCCGGCCGGTGAAACCCATTCGCCGACGATAGAGCTCGAAACCACGGTAGGTACGTCACAGACCATCTCGGTGTCACTGGTCTCTGCCGAGGGCGAGGAGATCGCATCGACGGAGTTCAGGTACGAACTGGCACCGCGGGGGCCGGCCCTGACGAGCTCGGCGGCTCACGAACTGCTGTCGGACCGGACCGGGCTCCTCGGACCCTGGCCGATGTTCGTCGACTGGAACGGGCAACCGACAGTCGAGAGCAACGACGCGGCGTACCAGGTCGAGTTCGCGTGGATTCACGAGCACTGGGAGGACGTCCCGATAATCGGGGACAACGAAGCAGCGACGGAGGAGCATCTCGCGTGGGCCAACGCGGCGTTCCTCCAGGCGCTCTACACGAGCCAGTACGAGGTTGGCCGCACGACCGTCCGGACACATCAGATGCTCGGTCGCGATTCGGTCGGCGACCTGGTGCTCGAACCGTCCGGTACCGTCGTGATCTCCGGCTCGTCGGCAGCGTCCGTGAACTGGAACAACCTCGTCGACAACGGCGAGTTTCCCGAGGGGCTCCGGCAGGTCGCGGACGAGTACGATTTCACGTACCACGAACCGCTCGACTGAGCCTCAGTCGAACGTCCCGGCGGACATGTACCGCTCGCCGGAGTCCCAGAACACGGTGACGACGAGCGGGCAGTCCGTGTAGTCGCCGCCGTCGGTCTCGACGCCGCCGGGCACGACGGCATCGCGGCCGGACGCCGGGCAGTCCGCGCTCGGCTCCGCTATCTCGGCGGCGACCTCGCGCGCCTTCAGACAGGACGCACCGGAGGACTGGCCGACGAAGATGCCCTCCTCGCGGGCGAGCCGGCGGCACTCCGCCTCGGCCGCTTCGAAGTTCACGGTGCGGACCTCGTCGATGAGGTCGCGGTCGAGGTTGTCGCTGACGAAGCCCGGGCCCATGCCCTGGAACTCGTCGTCGCCGGCTTCGCCCGTCGTCAGCACGGCGTTGTCCTCGGGCTCGACACCCACGACGCGCATGTCGGGGAACTCCTCTTTCAGCCGGCGGGCGTTGCCGGTGATGGTGCCGCCGGTGCCGATGCCCGCGACGAGTGCGTCTATCTCGCGGCCGTCGACCTGCTCCAGTATCTCCTCGGCGGTCGTCCGGTAGTGCGCCCGGGGGTTGGCGGGGTTCTCGAACTGCCGGACCTGGAACGCACCCGTTTCCGCTTCTATCTGGTCCGCGCGGTCCCGGGCGTCGACCATGCCACCGTCGACCAGTTCGATGTCGGCCCCGTACGCTCGGAGGATGCCCTTTCGCTCCTCGGACATCCCCGCCGGCATGACGATGGTCACGTCGTAGCCACGCGCCGCCCCGACCATCGCGATGCCGATGCCCGTGTTCCCGCTCGTCGGCTCGACGAGGCTGTCGCCGGGCTCGATCTCCCCGCGTCGCTCGGCGTCGAGGACCATCTCCCGGGCCGGTCGGTCCTTGGCGGAGCCGCCGGGGTTGAACGACTCGACCTTGGCGGCGACCGTCGCACCCGGCGGCGAGGTCACCTGCACCAGCGGCGAGCCGATGGCGTCCAGTATACTCCGTTTCATCGCCGACCCGTACGGGCCGGACGACTAAGGGGCGGCCGGCGGCGGCAGATGTGGCCGGGGACTGCGAACCGTCGGCAACCCATGCGAGGAGCGGGAGCGTTTTCCCCGTCGGCTGGGTAGGCCGGGGTATGAGCGAGGCAGAACTCGAGACGATGCGGCCGAACCCCGCGTGGGCGCCCGACGCCTACGAGGACACCCTCGCGGTCTGGGAGGCGCTCGCGGACCGCATCGTCGTCAAAGTCTGGGGCGGCGACTGGTGCAAGGACTGTCGGAGCCAGCTGCCGGACTTCGGCGCGGCACTCGACGCGGCCGAGGTCCAGGAGGTAGAGCACTATCCGGTCGAACGCGAGGACGGGGGGAAGGTCGGCCCCGGCGTCTCCGAGTACGGCATCGAGTACATCCCGACGGTCGTCGTCGAGGACCGCGAGACGGGTACCGAGCTGGCTCGATTCGTCGAGGAGGAGGACCGCCCCATCGCGGTCTGGCTGGCGGAACAGCTCGCGGACGAACGCTAGTTCTCGAACCAGTCGAGCGCTTCTTCGAAGTCGTGCGTCGGCGACGAGCAGGCGAAGCCACGGCAGGCGTACAGCGTCGGCTCGCCGTCGCGGGCCTCGCGGTCGGCCCAGACGGGCGGTGCCTCGGCGAGTTCGAGGTCGTCCAGCCAGCCTGCAAGCTCGTCGTCGGTCGGTGGGCGCGGCGCCAGGAGTCGCCGCGGGAGGTACGTCCCGGCGAGGGTCTCGCGCCATCCCTCGGGCAGTGGGCGGTCGTCTGCCGCGACCGTCAGCTCCGCGTCGCCGGCGCTCCACCGGTCCGCGACGAGCGCGAGTGAGGGGTACTCCAGCGGGCTGGTCTCGACGCGCGTGCCGTGGGTCGCGAGCGTGGACTCCACCACGTCGGCGAACGCCTCGTCGGGTGCGAAGCCGTCGAGCGACAGGAGCACGTCGAGCGCGACGCCGAGACTCGACGGGGTGGACTGGTCGCGGAGCTCCTGTGGGCGCGCGACCAGCTCCTCGCCGTCCTGCGGCGTGAAGAACACCGTTCCCTCGTCGGGGTCCCAGAAGTCCCGAACGACGACGCGGGCGAGGTCGAGCGCGAAGCCGAGGTGGTCCGGGTCGCCCGTCCCCTGGTACGTGTCGAACGCGCCGCGGGCGAGGAAGGCGTAGTCCTCCAGGAACGCGTCACCTTTCACATCACCATCCTTGAAGCGCCGCGAGAGGGTGCTGGAGTCGGCGTCCCAGAGGTGCTCCCGGACGAACCCGAGCGCCCTCTCAGCCGCGTCGGCGTACTCCGGGTCGAGGACGAGTGCGGCCTCGGCGAACGAAGAGGCCATCAGCCCGTTCCAGCCAGCGAGCACCTTCTCGTCGCGCCGGGGACGGGGGCGGTTGGCGCGGGCCTCGAACAGCGTCTCGCGGGCGTCGTCGAGGCGGTCCTCGACGGCCGCTGCGTCGAGGTCGTACTCGTCGGCCAGGTCCGCGATCTCGCGGTCGATGGTCAGCACGGTCTGCCCGTGCTCGAAGTTGCCCGACTCGGTGACGCCGTAACGGTCGCAGAACAGGTCGGCGTCCTCACCGTCGAGCACTTCGTGGACAGCCGCGGGTGTCCAGACGTAGAACGCACCTTCGACGTGCTCACCGTCCTCGTCGGGTGAACGGGCGTCCAGCGTCGAGAAGAAGCCGCCGTCCGGGTGCGTGAGTTCCCGCTCGACGAATTCGAGGGTCCCCTCGGTGACGGTCCGGTAGCGCTCTTCGCCGGTGAGCTGGTAGCCAGCGAGGAAGATCCGGGGCAGCTCCGCGTTGTCGTACAGCATCTTCTCGAAGTGCGGCACGGTCCAGTCGCGGTCGGTACAGTAGCGGTGAAAGCCGCCGCCGAGGTGGTCGTACAGCCCGCCGTCGGCCATCGCGTCGAGCGTCTGGGCGGCGGCGTCGAGGTAGCTGTCCCGCCCCGTGGCGTCGTACGCTCGGAGCAGCAGGTGCAGCCGCGCCTCCTGGGGGAACTTCTGGCCGGTGCCGAAGCCGCCGTGCTCGCCGTCGACAGCTCTGAGAACGGCGTCGGCGGCGTCGGTCAGTACGCCCTCGTCAGGGGCGTCCTCGCCCGCCGAGGGCACCTCCTCCAGCTGGTCCTTCGCGGCGCGGGTCCACTGCTCGGCCCGGTTCTCCATCTCCCGGCGGTCCTCCGGGTTCGACCACGAGTTCGCGATGTTCCCGAGGAGGTTCAGGAACCCGGGCATGTTCCGCTGCGACTCCCGGGGGAAGTAGGTGCCGACGTAGAACGGTTTGCCCTCCGGCGTGAGCCAGACGGAGAGCGGCCAGCCGCCGCGGCCGGAGACCAGTTGCGAGACGGTCTGATAGATGGAGTCGAGGTCCGGACGCTCCTCGCGGTCGACCTTGATGGGGACGAAGTCGCGGTTCAACACCTCGGCGACTTCACCGTCCTCGAAACTCTCCTCCTCCATGACGTGACACCAGTGACACGCCGAGTAGCCGACCGAGAGGAAGATGGGGACGTCGCGCTCTTCCGCGGCATCGAGCGCGGCCTCGTCCCAGGGCTGCCAGTTGACGGGGTTGTCCGCGTGCTGGCGCAGGTACGGCGACGCCTCCTCGTCGAGCCGGTTCCGGGCTGTGGGATCGCTCATGCGACATCCTTGGGTCGGTGACGGGTAAAACCGTCCGACTCCGTGAGCGGAGCGTATTTCGCGGTCCTCCGAGAACGAGAGGTCATGAGGGACGAGGCCAACGCGGGTGAAGCCGACGAGGAGGGAGCCAACGGCGGGGATATCGACGGGCCGATGATGGGCGTCGGCATCGCCCTCGGCGCGGGACTCGGCGCCGCGCTCGGAGTCGCGATGGACAACATCCCTCTCGGTATCGGAATCGGGATGGGAGTCGGCGTTGCGCTCGGAGCGGGGCTATCGGCCTGGTAGGTGAGGGCAGTCGAGGCTGTCCGGGTAGTCAGAGGCCCACGTGAGTATCCACTCCCGTGCATACTTCCAACCGGCAGAACCGAAACCATTACACTCCCTTGCGTACCGACTCCATCTATGACAGAGACCGTGCTCCTGGTCGGCGGTGGCGGCCGCGAACACGCCATCGCGTACGCACTCGACCGCTCCGAGGAACGCGACGAGTTCGATTTCTACGCCTGCGCCGGCAACCGGAACCCCGGTATCGCCGCGCTCACCGACGGCTTCGAGACGCTCGACACGAGCGACACCGACGCCGTCGTCGACTACGCCGAGTCCGTCGACGCGACGCTCGCGGTCATCGGGCCCGAGAAGCCCCTCGCCGAGGGCGTCGTCGACGCACTGGAGGAGGCGGGCATCTACGCGTTCGGCCCGCGGCAGGCCGATGCTCGCATCGAGACGGACAAGTCGTTCCAGCGGGAGTTCATGGAGGCCAACGACATCCCCGGCTGTCCGGACTACGCCATCTTCACCGACATGGAGCTGGCCTGCGGCTACATCGACGAGTACGACGGCGACCTCGCGGTCAAGCCCGCGGGGCTGACCGGCGGGAAGGGCGTCCGCGTCACCGGTGACCAGATCACGAAAGCAGAAGCGAAGACCTACCTCCGCGAGTCCGACCACGAGAAGGTCGTGCTCGAGGAGCGTCTCGTCGGCGAGGAGTTCACCGTGCAGGCGCTCGTAGCCGGCGACGACGTGCTCATCACGCCCGCCGTGCAGGACCACAAGCGCGCCTACGAGGGCGACGAGGGGCCGAACACGGGCGGCATGGGGAGCTACACCGACGCGACGTTCCAGCTCCCGTTCATGAGCGAGCTGCACAGCTTCGAGGCGCTGCAGGTCCTGGAGGCGACCGTCGAGGCCCTCGACGACTACCGCGGCGTGCTGTACGGCCAGTTCATGCTCACCTCGGAGGGCGTGAAGGTCGTCGAGTTCAACGCCCGCTTCGGCGACCCCGAGGCCATGAACGTCCTCCCCATCCTGGACACCGACTTCTACGAGGTACTCGTCGGCGCCCGCGACGGTGGCTCGCGCATGCCCGAACTCGAGTTCCAGTCGCGTGCGACCGTCTGCAAGTACGCCGTCCCGGAGGGCTACCCGACCGACCCACAGGACGGCACGCGCATCGAGGTCGACGAGGAGAGCGCGGCCGCAGCCGCGGCCGAGCACGACGGCGACGCGTTCCTCTTCTACGCCTCCGTCGACGAGGGCGACGACGGGCTCTACACCACGACCTCGCGCTCGTTCGCCGTCGTCGGTGTCGCCGACACCATCGGCGAGGCCGAGGCCATCGCCGAGGACGCCATCGCCGTCGCCGGCGAGGAGGGCTTCCACGTCCGCCACGATATCGGCACCGAGGAGCTCGTCCAGAGCCGCATCGACCACGTCGAGCGGCTCACGGAGTAGCGTCACGGCCACGTTCCGGAGCGTCTGGTTGTCTGGGCACTCCACGTCGCGCCCGGGCGCTCGCTCTGGACTGGTTGACGAGGCACCGTGACCGCGGGGATTTAGATCTCTCTGCTCTGTTGAAACCGTACTATTCAGATACAATATCGGGAGATACAGCCGTTAGATAGTTGATGCGAATAGGTCAACAGAACAGGTGTCGTCTGTTTCAAGCGATTCACCGTTCTCCAATCTTGCCGGTCATATCTATGAGTACGACAGCCCCCTTCCAGCAAATGTCACCAGAACTGATTCTATAGCCACTTAAGTGAGCATGTTATTGACCTCAAGTGGAGCATGTCGGATAAAGCCAAGACGACGAGACGGTTATTTCTGGGAAGTACTGTTGCAGTAAGCACTCTTATTGCCGGGTGTTCCGGTCAGGAAGGGGCAGATACGGAAACACCAACTGACGCGCCCACGGAGACGACAACACGTACTGCTACGGAGACGACGACGGACACTGCTACTGAGACAGCGACAGAGACGCAAACTGAAGAACCTACGACTGTCGAGAATTTCTCGTATCCTGCTGGTGC
This sequence comes from Haloarchaeobius sp. FL176, assembly GCF_024609245.1. GTDB lineage: Archaea > Halobacteriota > Halobacteria > Halobacteriales > Natrialbaceae > Haloarchaeobius. The sequence goes on along the minus strand of NZ_JANJYH010000011.1, from coordinate 25,233 downwards.
CAGTCGGGACGGAATCAGGGCGAGTGAACTCTTTCAGACACACCGGTCGGCGATCGTCGAGGGGGAATCAGCTACAGTCTCTATCGACCAGGCGACTGACCGCGACGGCCACGCCTCATCTGTGTCACTCACCAACAGATATGGCCCAAACGGTGTTTCTCAGGTCAAAGAGGCGGGCAAATTGACCGAGAGCCTCTGGTCACCGTCCGGTGAGGATGCTGGCTATGTCGAGATGGATACCGGATTTGAGCAGCGATACCGGATTGATAATCAAGCGCCGGACCCGCAAGCAGTTCTCCGACTTCGATTGATTCAACGACTCCTCGCTGGAAGTCAGTGGAGTGATGCGACCACTGTCGTGGAGACTGCTGCTGGTGAACCGGCAGTCGTGTACGAGTCCACCGGAATTGCTAACGAACAAGATCTTCTACGAGTCGTATTCGGAGATGAACTCTCTGAGTTCGAAGCGACGATCTCAGTCACCGAGGCAGGGTATCTCAGCGGATTCTCCTACGAGATGACCGTCGAAAGAGACACGCGCACCGTGCAACAACAAATGACGGCTGTCGTTGAGATGGTCGGAAAGACTACCGTAGAAGAACCCTCGTGGGCTGGGACAGCACAGGAGAACGGAGTCCAATTCACGGCTAGCGTGTCGGATGACGCGAAGGCGATCGTGCTGGAATTGGAGAATGGCGAAGTCCCAACCGGAATCCGCGTACAACTCTCCTCAGGGCGCTTCGATACGACCACACTCAGTGAATCAGTCACCGCCGGTGATACCCTCTATCTGAGTTTCTCGGAGGACAACAGTCTGGTAGTCGGGAGGAACGAGATGCCGAGCGACTCAACGGCTCTCGAAGACTTCGCATTCGTTAATCTTCGAGATGGTGACTTCGTCCTCTTCGAGAAGGATATCTCCTTCTGACGAAGCTCCCCGGCGGCCCTCTCTCACAATCGTATTTATCATTCTCTGCGGAGTTTCAGTCAGTCGTTTTGTTCTTTCGAACCCGAGCGCCATATTGCACAAAGCTTCGTTCATCGCTCTACCCTGTAGTTACGGATCTGTTGAGAACTTCAATAGAGCCGATCTCTCGTAAACCGCGAGGACGAGTCCCGACTCTTGCAGTCTCCACAGCCGGTCGACCGTCCGCCCGGGTACACCGACAGAACGGGGCAGTTTCAAGAACGGTGCCCTCCAACGGCTGGACGTGAGCGAGGAACCACGGCGCGAGCGCGTCACGCAACACCCGACGACCGGGCCACGGAACTCCCTCCAGCACTGGCCGGACGCGAAGTCGCCGTTACGCGTCGCGTTCAACTACGTCCTCATCTGGCTTATCCGCGTCTCGCCGAGCCTGCGGCTGAAGAACTGGCTGATGCGTCGGCTCGGCATCACGGTCGGCGAGGGCGTCTCCTGGGGGCTGGAGGCGACGCCGGACGTGTTCTGGCCGGAGCACATCACGCTCGGGGACCACGTCATCGTAGGCTACGACGCGACGCTGCTGTGTCACGAGTTCCTGCAGGAGGAGTACCGCGTCGGCGACGTGGTCCTCGGCGACAGGGCGATGATCGGCGCGGGTGCCATCGTCCTCCCCGGCGTCGAAATCGGCGAGGGTGCACAGGTGGCCGCGAACTCGCTCGTCACCGAGGACGTGGCAGCCGGCGAGACCGTCGCCGGCGTCCCCGCCCAGCCGATGTCGAGAGAGGAGCTGGCCGACGACTGAGCACTGACGACACGGGACGAACCGACCTACTCCCGTACCCGGACGACGCCGGTCTTGAACACGCGGTGGTTCGGAACGATATACTCGCGGCCGTCGGACTCGATTTGCGTGATGAACAGGTCGACCTCCTGTACGACGCCCTCGTGGCCGTCGATCTCTATCTGATCGCCGATGCCGTACGGCTGATTGAGCAGCAGGTAGACACCCGCCGCGCTCGAGCGAAGCAGGTCGCGGAACGCCAGCCCACCGAGGAAGATGAGCCCGAACAGGTAGCCCGCAAACAGCACGAGCAGCGCGAGCATGTCCACGCCGACCTGGGCCAGCGCGACGAGGAAGGCGACGTAGATGACGCTGTACTTCACGACGCGGGGGAGCAGGTTCACCTCCGGGAGCTTGATACCCCGCAGGCGCTCGGAGACGACGAGTTCGGCCTTGTCAGCGACGACGAAGCCGACGATGAGAACGAGTGCGGCCACGAACACGTCCGGGATGAAGCGGACGACGCCGAGCCAGAACTGGCCCGTGCGGACGATCTCCGCCACGTGGACCGCCGCCAGCGCCGCGATACCGTAGATGAACCACGCACTCAGTCGGGCGACGATGTCGACCGTCGAAGTCCCGAGACTACGGGCGCTGCTCTCGAACGGCGTCCCCTCGACCATCTCCGGCACACCCGCGGCCCGCAGCAGCCGACGGTTCAGCTTCCCCACGACGATGCCGAGGGCGATGCCCAGAAAGAGGACGACTGCCGCCCTGACGAAGGGCTCGTTGATGAGCGCCTCCCACGTCGGCATCTCCGTCTCGGGTTGGTTCCTCGCTGCCGTCGTCTGCTGTGAGAGCCACAGCAACCCGCCGAGCACGGACATCCTCAGTAGTCCTCCGGGTCGATCTCCAGCAGCAACTCGCCGTTCTTGAACGCCCGTACCAGCCCGTCACTCTCAGAGAGCACGATGGCTGTCGCGTTCGTGTCCCGGGTGACGGCCCCGGCCGCCATGTGGCGTGCGCCCAGGCCCTTCGGGATGTCCACGCCCTCGGCCGACGGCTCCAGGTAGCGGTACGCCGAGACGATCTTCCCCGAGTCGGAGATGACGAACGCGCCGTCCAGCCGGGAGAACTCCTTCAGCATCACGTTCACGATGGGGTCGCCGACGTGGACGTGGGACTTCTCGAACGGGTTGTACGACAGCGGCCGGGACTTGTTCATGACCTTCCCGGCGTCGCCGACGACGAACAGGGCGCCGACTGGCTTGCCCTTCTGGCCTTTCTTGCCGAGCTCGACCGCCAGCTCCAGCACGTTCTTGATGACGGCTGGCTCCGCACGCGAACTCGAGAACAGGTCGTAGACGCCGGACTGATTCGACCCGTCGGCGCGCACCCGTGACACGGTGTCGATGCTCCCATCGAACACGCTCGTCGCACAGAGCAACACGTCACCGTCGTCGATGTAGCCTGCTTCGAGCGCGCCCTCCAGACCGAAGTGCACTCGCTGGGCGATCTCCTCGAACTCGAGCGGCAGTTCGACGAACGTCTCCGCACCGACGGCGTTCTCGGTCCCTACCACGAGGACGTCGAGGTCCTCCGCCTCCGAGAACCGCTCGTAGTAAGATCCACTCGGGGAGAAGAGCACTACGGTATCGACATCCGACAATATTTCTCCGAACAACGCTGCCATGTTCGCCATTGGAAAAAACAACAAAGCGGGTATGAAAAAGGTTTGCGGGGCCGGCACGACGCTCCGAGAACGTCTACGATACCGTCACGGTCGCCTCCCAGACGATGCTGTCCGTCTCGGGGTGGATGATTCGGACGACGAGCCTGTCGCCGGCGTCGACGTCCGGCAGCTCGACGCCGATTTCGTCCCCAGCAGTCCACTCGACGTTCCCGTCGGGGCTCACGATGACACCGCTCGCGTTGGTGACCATACCCGAATCGCCTTCCAGAGTCGTGCCGTTCAGCGAGCCGCCGGTCGCCGGGAGATTCACCAGCCGAACCGTCCCGCCGCCGCTCACGTTCCGAATCTGGATTTCGAGCTCCGACACCCGCAGCTCGTCCCCACCGTTCTTCGTGACGTTCAGGTAGCCGTTCGACGCCTCGATGGGCGTCATCGACGCGTGGACCTGTGGTGCCGGCTCCTGCGTGCTGTCCGCGAACTGCAGCGCGAAGTTCCCCGCCGCCACTGCAATCACCAGCACCACCGCGATGAGGAGCACCGTCGCCACCACGGACGATACACCTCGTTGCCCTCTCATATGCGGGACATAGCAATTGGTGTATTAATACCTGCTGGCCGCGTGCGTATTTTATCCGATACCTCTTTTGAATATTAAGACACGTCTGGTGGATTTGATTTCTGAAAATGTAGAATCGGTGAAAATACCGTGGTGATTCGGCAGAACCCGCGGACCGGATTTGAACCACGGTCGCTCACTTCGTTCGCTCCCTGGTTCAGAATCCGGTCCTGCTCTTCGCTCACTGCGTTCGCTCATGCGCGGGACCGGATTTGAACCGGCGGACCCCTTCGGGACAGCGTCCTAAGCGCTTTGCCTTTTAACTGCCCGCTTTGGCGGTCACGGTGGCGCGCGCCTGAAACCACTGGAGTCGCCGCATTGACTGTGTGCGCTGGTCTCGCGGGCGTCTGGCGGACCCCTGGCGTCTCGCGGTCTTGCTTGTATCGCCAGCGTCTCCCCCGCGAACTATAAAAGTAATGCGCGGCACAGCGTTCTGCGATACAACCGTTCGCCGTCCGCTGTCCCGTAGGAGTCCCCCGGTTCAAATCCGGTCACGCTGTCTGTATTGACAATCCCTCTCCCGTCGATAATCGGTGACAGTACGAGAGGAGAGGGAGAGCCCTGATCCTGATTGCGATCGTTGACAGTCTACCCGTGCTCACTCTTCGTGTCGGCACGGGGCGATAACATCGTTTGACCCCACCGCACGATAACACTACCCGGCCACCATGAGCGCTCACTATGTGTGGTAACAGGGCGTGATTCAAGTTATGGTACAGGGCTTCTACTCTGCGTTAGTGGGCGTTATAGTCGTTCATCGTGTCCGTTGGGGACGATAACTTTGCGCGATAACATTGTGCGGTCACTGTGGGCAGTAACATTTCTTAGTCGCAGTGGGTGGGTGACTGGGGAGAACACTGACGGCTGACCAAGATCGTCGGTGACCGTTCGTGTGGTGTCGATCCCACATACCCGGGTACTCAGCCCAGGCGTGGGAAGAAAGATCAAGCAGATGGCTCGGCTTCGTGAAACACACCCAGTGTGCGCCGGTTACCACCGGTAACAGCCTCAGCGGCGGGACTCACTTATAGAATCGCAAAACCACCCCGCCGGAACACAGTTGACAAGATACCGGCTACCGTCCACGCTCCTCGCGCAATTCCTCTTCCAGGTCATCAAGTTCGGCATCGAGGGCTTCGTCATCTACCCGGTCCGCCTGACACTCCACCTCCGCGCCCGATCGTCGGAACATTCGTTTCAATTGTTCGAGACTGGCGGCGGCGCGCCGGGTCTCCTTGTCCTCGTCACCGTCCATGGTGAGTAACACGGTGTCTGATGGGAAAAGAGCCAGTACCAGTGAGTGCTGGATGTTACTGCCAGCGGCGAATCCGAGCGTCGCTTACTACTCGGGTCGCGGTGTCACGTCATCACCGTCGTCGCCCTCGCGCTCAATCCCACTGATGTCCTCGACGACGTTGTTGACGGTCGGGGACGTCAGGTTCACCCACGGTTCATTGATGTCCGTCATCGCAGCGACTTCCCGCGAGTCCGCACTTGCCGGTTCTCGTCCTGATGGATCCGGCTGAGTGTCTGATGCGTCGTGTTAACTCCCTGTATTGACCGAATCTGGTGTGGATGCATCAACCACCGAGTATTTCGGGTTCACTCTACTTGGGACAACGATGTTTCTCGACAAGCTCAGATACGAATGAGGATTTATCTGGAATAGGTTCTTGTTGTTATCTAATGCCATATCTCGGGATCCGGAATAGTGAAGAAGTCATTCCACCGCAGGTATCCGACGGTTCTACTGTTCGCTGCCCTACTTGTGACGACAAAATGTATGTCAAATCTTCACACTACCGGAGTGGGTCATTCGTATCCCGTCACTTCAGTCACAACCCTGATAACTCGACCGGTAGTGACGGTGGTGGGAGTGACGGTGGCGGTGGTGAGTGCCCTGGTGAGTCCGATATTCATCATAAAATGAAGGCGATTTCGTACTCTCGATTGGAAGAGGAGTTCCCGGATGCTAACATTGAGTTGGAAGGGAACGTGAACGGGAGGTTCGCTGATGTCCTTCTCACATTTCCTGAACCTCGATCGCCATACGGGGAAGGTATTGCAGTCGAAGCGCAGTATATGAACAAAGGAAAAGACATCGAGGGTGTCACAGAACACTACTTCGAGCACTCATACAGTGTAGCATGGCTTGAAGAAGACGACTTCACGACTCACGACGTGGACCTCTCAGGAATACTCACACTGTGGCCGAACGCCCTGCCGGACCGACGAGAAATGGCCGGGTACTCCGATGTGATCCAGTCACTGTGGAAGGAAACGACTCCACCAGTTGAACTCGAAGTACCGATTCCTGGGGAGTACTGGGCATCGTTCGATAAGTCCGGAGAGTGGATTACTATCGCGGAACGTGACGTAAAGGTTCGTGGGAGCATCCGAATTGTGAAATCACCAACCGACGAGATCACCTTCGGTGCCTCCAAAGCGACGCGTAGCGGTGGTGAAAGCCTTCAAGTTCAAGCCCAACCTGGAGACCCAGACCATCTTCGAGAGTTTGCAGAGGAAGTTGAATCAGTTGCCTTTGGCGATGCCCGCCCCGCACCCGAAAAATGTGAACCCGAATGGCACGACCTCGCAACGGCATGGTTAACCGGCACCGATAATGTCGTTGTGTGGTTGTCAGCGACGCTTCCATCACCAACATCCGACGTCGTGCTTCAACTGGGGAAGAAGAACAAGTTGACGGGGTCGTCAGATCGGATCTCGATGAAGATGCGGCCGTACGCTGTTGATAGCCTCCATGAAATCGCAGATCTACTTGAGAGGGCCTTCGCTGTAGAACACGGTACCACGGTGCTCAAATAAACCGGTTCCCCAGGTCTGTTGAAACCTATGAGTTCAACAGAGCCAGGATTAGCTATTCAAACATACGCTCGATATACATTTCACCGCCCGCGACTGCATCGGCAGGGATTGTTGCAGAACCATTTGTTCGGCCCCGCGAGTCGAGACCACCTAACGCAGAACCAGGTGGGTTCTCTTCATTCAGGATAATTTCATCTACGATGCGTGTCTCTGGTAGCCAGTCATCGGACTCAAGACCAGGTGTCGTAAATAACCGGATTACGTACTGGTACCCAGCAGAAACAAACGCCTGGGCTTGCCGTAGTTGGTTCGTCGAAAACCGGAAACTAACAGAATCAGACTCCGATGACAGGCCTGCAGCTTTCACTTCAACTGGGACAATATCAGGTGTCGGAGCAGCGTCTTGATCTTGTGTTGCAGTGGGGCCAAACGGGTCGATGAAATCGAACCCGAGCCCATACTCTTGAGTCGCGTTAAGAATCTGTACGAACGGATCCTCCCACAGGTTACTGTCTCCACCCGTGAACCGATCCAGAGACTGGTACTCCTCCGCTGAAAACTCATGTTCGAAATACCGCTTCAGAGACCCATTCCAACGGTTCTTGGTGTGCCACTTGTACCCCGCGCTGTCTTGATCAGCTTCAAGCCCCGCAAGCTCGGTCAGCAACCAATCGAGGTCGTTTCTCTCTTCATCCAACCATCGACCGAGTCGCTGCAGAATATGGATGACTGCAGCTGCTTCAGCACGTTCTCCGCGTTCGCCGTAGATCCGGGGTGAGTCCCCGTCACCATTCTCGTTACCAGATCCACCACCGAACGTCGCTACTGTCGTGCGGCCTCGACCAGGTACCATCCCGTTGCTGAGGTCAAGATCACCATCAAGTTGTGATTGCACCTCTCGAAATGCGTTTTGCTGGCGTGTTCGAGAGTCTACCTGTGAGGCCGGAACCTCTCCGTTGAGAATAAAGTCCCTGAGAGCAACTGCGACATCTTCTTTCCGACCCCTTGGGGCGTGCTCGCTCACAGTCTCAATGAGCGGTGTGAGTACTCGGCTCACGAAGGTTTCCTGCGGTGCGACGTCGAACCACCGATCAGCAGGCGAAAAATCAGCACCCGATAGATTCGCCGTCGCTTTTGGTGTATCTTCCCAGGCGATCGGATCGTCCGTCTCGATGGACGGAAGTACGTCTTCAAGCGCTGCAATCGATGCCAAGTCGGCGTCTTCACGCTCGTCACGAAGGATGCAGAACTGCTCGACTCTGGCACACCATCGAGCGTGGTGGGACGGAACCCACTGCTCCGTGATGAGTCGTGAATTCGCAGCAATCCACTGGATGAAGGAAGACACATCACCATCGTGTGCTGCCAGTGTATGCGACCACTCAACCCACTGCTCGTGAGCGCTGTTTTGCTCTGCGATAACGGTCTCGAACAGTGGAGTAACGGTATCTCTCTCCAGTTCCGATGGTAACAGGGTGGCGGCCTCAGACAAAATGTCAATCGTCTCTGCCACCTGCGGAGACGGGGGTTCAGGCGTCTCCTCAGTGTCAGTCTCAGGCAGGAACTGACTGCGAACCCATTGGATCGTGCCGGAATCTGTATCGGCTAAATTCGACCGGATCCGCTCCACGTTGTTTGGGGCGTCCTCACCGAGCGCCTCGATCAACTCATACAGCGCTTCGACATCACGGAGAAGTTCCCGATGGTCTTGTACGCCGAGCGCAGTCCGAACCAGGTCGAGGTCGTGACCGCGTTGCTCCCACTCCCGTTCTAATTTCTCGGGACTCGGTAACGACGCTCTCAGTGCAGGCTGGATCTCCTCGTATCGACCTGGCATCTCGAAGAGGAACGCGATCCCCGCGGCAGTCGCTTCAACGATATCCTGTGGGTCACTGTCCTGTATCTCTTCGTCGTTCAAGACGATCCCCAGCGGAGAGTCATCGTCATCCGAGACTCGATACAGCCGAGACCTAGTGTCGAAGAAGTCGTCCGTTTGCTCCTCGTGCAGCCGCGCACGAGCGAGATGGTCAATCGCAGTCTGGAATGTATCTCTTGACTCACGGATTGTGTCGGGATTTGACCGATTCAGCGTTGCCAGAATCCATTCTGTCCGTCGCTCTAGTTCTTGTTTCACGGCCTGCAATCCGTCTTCGTCCAATCCGTCCAACTCGTCAGCCTGTAGAATCGGCTGTTCAACGTCCAGTGGCGAGATACCTAACGCGTCTGCTAACGGCGTGAGTCCACCGCGGGTCGGCGGTTTCAATAGATACAGATCTGAGTTTCTGGCTTCCTGTTTCTCCCATTGTCGTAGCGACCGCTGCGTATGGTATTTAAACTTCAGCTCAGCCTCTCCTTCATCCTGTATCTGGTCAATCGGAACAGCATACCACTCTTTGTTCCGGAACCGGAGCGGAAGATGTGTCAGTAATTCAGACTCCAAGACACTCGGCACGTGTTCCACAGGATCAGCTAAAGACTGCAGAATCGGATTCAGCAACTCAGTGTACACGTACATCCATGCCGATTCCACACCGTCAGTCCGCATTCGAACAGGGTGCATATCGTCAAGCGAGTCCTCTGTAGCCAGCACTGATTGGAGCTTCTGGAGCCTGTCTGCCGCTTGAATCGAAGTTAGCTCATCGATCGGTTCGACACCGAAACACGAGAGCAGGTCGTCGGATATCTGCTGGTCTGATTCCGAGTCACTCGGAACTGTCGGGAGAAGCTGTGTGACTTCACCGCGACCACCGTCTTGGACAGCCCACCGCAACCGCACCGCGTCTTCTCCCCACGCCTCGTCTACCCACCCTGAGAACTGATCATCGAACACCGGGTCCCAACACGCTGTGTTTCGAAGCTGCCAGTTGAAGACCGTCGGCACCGTTTCGGACCACGGCCGCTGAATGTGGTTGTTCCCACCGTCACAATACCACCCGGTTTCCAGCACAGTTTTCCGTAACGTGTCCTCGTGTTGCTCTAACCACTGAATGAGCCCAGCGGGATCAGCAGTCACCCGCTGTAGATCTGTGCTCCACACCCACGAACTAATACGCGCCCCGTACCCTCGATCGGCAGTATACGGCCGGCCGTGACACTGGCTACTCGTGTGTTTCCCGGTCTGGACCGAGTGATTCCCGAACCCAGTGACGAACGAAAGGTATGCTGGAGAATTGATGTCCTGGCGGTCCTCACTAAGTTCTCGCTGTAACGCTACCACATCCGACCGGTACGGGTCTGCTTGAGGGAGTTCCCATTCGCGGGGATCCCACGACGCTTTCGTCACACCATCGTTCGGCCGTTGCAATCCAGGCCCGTGATGACACAGAGCGCTCACGTTTGGTGTGACGCCAACACCAAAGAGGGACAGTGTCCTCGCAAGCTCCCTGGCTGCAGTCACCGGGCTCGTGGTTTCCATCTGCGCGTACACGGGTTCCCAAACCGGGTTGAACGGCCCGGGGAGTGTCGTCTCCCCGACTCCAAGTGAGGCTCCCGACGGCCCTGAAACGATGGTTGACCCGGGCCCCTCCTCGCTCCGGGCAAGCGCCGCATCAAGACTCAAGGACGGGTTCTGTAGCACATCTGTTTCAGCGTCCTCCAGTTCCTCGTTCAGAAACGGCCACCACTTTGGGCCGAACTCACAGGCTCCTAACGGCGCGTCAGCCCCCTCCGTCTCTGACCGTGATGCCCACGTGAGCGACGCGTGTCGAAGCCGGAACCGCGTCCGCAATCGGTCGTACTCCCCGTTTTTCAATATGGTTTCTAACAATTCGTGCGCGACGTACCCAGCGGGAAGCGTGTTCAGGTCTGCGGCGGTGAACTCATCGACACGCTCTGCGAGAAACCGAAGCGCAGTCGGAGATACTCGATTATTTTGTTCACGCTCGAAACTTGCGACGAGCGACCGGAAATACTCCTGCCGGTCGGTCTGGTACTTTCGGATCCCCCAGGACTCCCCTGCCTCATCGAGTAAGGCGTTAATCCGGTCATCGGTCTCAGCGAGTTCAGCGAGGAAGAACACAGTGAACTGCCCGTCATCCGGCGGAGCAATGACGTCCGTCGCGTCATTCGGAACGTTCCATAGAATCGTTCGGGACAGCGGCTGCCGCCGATCCCCTTCCGACCGAACCTGTTGATTCTCGATTTGCAGCAACACCCTCTTCTGAGCCTCCTCTTCGACGCCATCCGACTCGTCCCCAGGTTCTGACTGCTTCAGTTGACACGGTAGGAGATACACGCCGTCCAACGCACGGCGATCCGCCCCAAGCAAATCACTGATCTCTGAACTCGACACCGGCTCGAAATACCGAGCTGTCGCCCGAAGTATCGCGTCAGCCGGGTCAGCTGCACACTGTACCCCTGACTTACCGTCACTGACACGGTCACTCCGCGCGAGCGCCGCAGAAACCAACTCGACCCACCGATCTCTTAACCGCGCCGTCACAGCAGCCTCTTTCTCGTCAGTCACACGAAGTAAACTCTCAATGCGACTCACCAGTCGATCGCCCGATGCGTCCTGAAGCCGTGACAGCCCCCAGATTCGATCCGCGGCTGGCACTGTAACTGACATGCGGCCGTCCCCAGAACTTCCGAACGGCCGATCGGTCGTTTTCAATGCCGGCGCTCCAGCCACCGGCAACTGATCACTCAACAGGTACACCGCACGCACTCCATCCCATCCATCACCCGACCAATCTAACAACAAAGAATCCGAATCCGTAGCTCCGGCATCGGCCGTGTCAGATCCAACCTGCGCCGGGGCCGCAGAAGCCCCACCCGCAATCGGAATACACTCCGCCTCCCACAACCTATCCAACAGTTGCTGTCGAAGATACCCGAGCAACTCATCAGCCTCGGTCGGTCGCGCGTCCGGTTCCCACTCGTCTTCCTGTGTCTGATCCGGCAGCAATACCCACGGATACAGACTCAACCAATCATACTCCGACTCGGTGACCTCCGCAGTCTGCTCGGCAACGCGCCCGACAAGGTCTGTTGCCTCCTCGAACACACGACGATTATAATCTACGTAGCGCTGGGACACGTCCTTGATATTCTGTCGATTCGGCGTCACCGAAAACTCGCCGTGCAAAGAAAACGACAACCCAGGATCCCGCTGACTAATTGGGTAATACAGGTACAACGGGTAGTCCTTCAACGAATGTGGGTCTCCGTCCCCAAACTGATCCCTCTCCATGACGGGCCACTCGTCACTCGGACGCGGGACCAAGACCCGCGTCTCGTGATCCCGCTCGCCAGCCGGTAACTGGAACCCGTCGAACACATGGTTAGTCTCCTCTTCCTCTGTCCCGTTTCGATCAACCTGACTGACCCGCCATTCAGTATGTTGCACGGAATCGCCGCTCAGAACACCGGGTTCTGGCTCTATATCCCACGAAATGTGCTCATCAATCTCGTTGTCCGAGACGCGGACTGCGTTCACCTCGTCGATCGTGCCGAAATGAACCAGTGTCTCCGGATCAAGTGACCCGGATCGCGTCCCGTCCACATACCACCAGACACGTTCCGGTGACGTAGTGGCAATCCCGGATTCCTCAACAGCATCATCCGGTAACTCACTCACCGAGTCTACGCCGTAGAGTTCCGTTACAATTTCCCGCCAATTCTCGTCCGCAAACTCGACGAACACCGCAGTTGAAAACTCCCCACCGTACTCCGCTACGGTGTCATTCGGAGCCGCAACTCGATCATTCCCGTGGACTAAATAGTCGGCAAGAGCGGCAAGTTCACTTCGCCGCGCCGACAGCGACAACGGGATCGGATACGCGAACAGAAACAGCTGCATCAATGCACGCCGGTTATCGGCATTCAGATCGGACGGGGACTTCCCCTCCTGGTTCCGACTCAAATCAAGATCAACCGGGAACGCATCAGTGTTGAATTCCTCACCCAGCCCGTCCACGCCGTGATCGTACCCGATCGTATTCAAAATCGCAGCCAGCAGATACGCCTTCGAAAACCGAACCCGAAGCGCCTGCTGCTCACCCGACGCGTCAGGCGTCTCCGTCCACACTTCGAACGACTCCCCCTTCCCAAGGATCGACTTGAGACCAATCCCCATCTTCCCAATCTCATCAGGCGTGTCCTTCGATGTCTTCCCGATACCGGTCGCCGCCTCTTCGACTGACCGGTTGTGGAAATTAAAGCTCCGCCCATTGTTCGCAATAAGCAGCCCCTCATCGGTCACGGCGATAAACACCTGCCCGTCGTCCGCGTACTGTGCTTCGTCCCGCGCATTCTGCAGCAACTCCAGAATCTCCCGATTCGGGTGATCCTCCGCAATCGTCCGCTCCGATTGCCCTAACGACGTATCCTTCCGAAACGCGCTCCGTAGATTCGGCTGCCCGTCAAGCACTTCAAGCGAGTCATCCTGCAGATCAGCGACCAAATCCTCCCAATACCCTGCCCAGTGAGTCCGCAGTCCCTCGTTCGTCCTCGGATTCTTTCCCAACGAATCGAACGTCGCGTTCATCTCTTCAGACGTATCAGGCACACCTCATTAGAGTACTGCTGCCCGCTTCACTAGGTGTCCTTCTCCCGTGAGAGGGTGGAACCCGAGTGGCTTGAGAATTGAGGATCTGAGACCCCGTTTCGACCTGCGACCTAATCTGGATTCGATCACTCAATAAGAGGTATTTTTAACCGGTATTATGAAGGGATGATTATGACGAGCAAGACACATACAGGGCGTTGCAACTATGTTCTGGACCCAGAGGAGTGGCAAGAAACTCATGAAGAAGGATGTTACGTAAGTCGTCGAAACGATGAAGAGATACTGACCGAGAAAAATGGCTCCTTTGTTTGGGAATGTCCGCACCCTGCTGAAGAAAATAAGGACAAATGTCTGTTCCACCTGCCAGAAGAGGAACAACCGTCTGATTCAGAGTTAGTGTCGGAATTCCTTGACATAGTGAATAAGGAATCCACTCATGACAACATATCTGATCGCCCGCCGCAGTTTATTGACGCTAATTTTGGCGACCTCGACATTCGATGTAGCAAACTTGGATCCGAAGACGAGATTGATCTGCGTCATGCTACCGTCGATACACTTCGGTTAGATGTTGAAACCGTTACTGTACCACTGAACATAGGTAGAATCCAAGTGAGACAGGAGGCTGATCTCTCCAATACTATCTTTGAGTCGAAAGTGGATTGTTTAGCTGCAACGTTTCACGATGAAGCTGAGTTCCAGAACTCGGTGTTCAAAGGTGAGCTTGTCGGACGAGGACAAACATTTGAAGGAGATGCGGACTTCGAAGAAGCAACGTTCGAAAGTGAGTGTCGCATTCCAGAAACGACTTTCAACGCATATGCTGACTTCTCTGAGACGGAATTTGAGGGTCGTTCGAAGTTTCATGGTGTTACTTTCGAAGACGGAGGTTCCTTCCGACTTGCCTCGTTCAACAGCCGGGTAACATTTTTGAAGATGACTTCTGGCTCCTGGCTACGATATAACGGGGCCACATTCGAAGGTGAAGTGGACTTCCGAGAGACAACGCTCGATTGGACGACTTTCATCAAAACAACATTCCACAACAAGGTGAGATTTGAAGAAGCAGAAGTTGTAGCCGAAGCAGATTTTCAGCAAGCTACATTCAACGGGGAAATTGATTGCGAGCAAGCGATATTTCGTGAGGCAAATTTCCAGAACGCTTCATTCCACGCGGAGGCAGCGTTCCAGAAGACACTGTTCAAGGCGGTGGAATTTATAGAAACAACATTTCATGAACAAGTGGATTTCTCGAATGCTGTCTTTCGGTACGTGGATGCCCAGGAGGCTGTCTTCCGCGACGACGTATCCTTTCGGGCGACGTTATCGGATCAGTTCATCCCATACACCCCGTTTCAAGGAAGAACCAATTTCTCCGGTGCCACCGTCCGAGGGATAGCCGATTTTCGAATTCTGGATACGGATGAAACCGTTGTCAGCGAGAGACTCACAACTTTTCAGGGGCGAGTCGATTTCTCCAATTCACAGCTTGAAAACGCAGAATTTGATGGAGTTACATTCGCTGAACGGGGAGACCTCCTCAGCGAGGACCCACCAATTACATTCGCTGATTCCGACCTCACAGGCGCATCTTTCCGGAGTGCTGATTGCTCGCAGGTGAACTTCACCAACGCAGATCTGACCAACACCACATGTGCAACTGTCGATTTCACCGCTGCGAATCTGGAAGGCGCGATTCTTTCACGCGCCAACTTATACGAGGCAGACTTCACCAACACACGATTGCACGGCACTATTTTCGGTGACGCCCGTATCAGCGACGGAACGAAGTTTATCGATTCAGGGTCTTGGTGGACTTGGCTCCCTAAATGTACAAGAGGGATGCAGACAGTGGTCTATGATCCGCGAACCGGCCCTGTGGTCGAGGATTCTAACCGGGATGACTTGGTAGATCCGTATTCACGAGCTGCATCGGTGTACACTCAACTTGAAACTCTCGCCTCTACAAATGCGGCAAGCGGCGTGGCCAGTACGTGTTTTCGCTGGCGGAAAGACATGCAACGCAAGCGGTACTGGGATAATGATGGTGAGAGCTCCCACCGACAGTGGGCCCGGTACGTCTTCTCAAAACTCACAAATCTCAGCACTCGATATGGCGATAGTCCGTGGCGCGTCGTTGGCTGGTCATTCGCTGTGGTCGGTACATCTACCCTCCTTTTCTGGCTCACAGATGGTGTCCGATCAGCACAAACAGCCGGTGTATCGACCCCAGATTGGCTGGCACCACTCTATTTCAGTCTCGTAACCTTCACAACACTCGGATACGGAGACTTCCAACCAGCAAACCAATGTGCACAACTTCTCGCAGGCGTTGAAGCCCTCCTTGGTTCCCTCCTACTGGCATTGCTCATCGCTGTTCTTGGACGCCGTGCAACACGATAATCTTCTTTGAATAGGAGGTTGTCGGAATTGTTGGCCTATTGAGCGTATTCATCGCCAATTTGAGTCGATGCTTGTTCGATATCGGAGCCGGAGTACGGAAGTATTACAACAAGTCTTCACTTCTTCGGGTGGGTAACAATCCCGGGCATCCTCCAGATTATCGCGGGACTCAATCAGGTGAGTCAAAGCCGCATCAATGACGTCACTCATAGGTGGTTCATCAGATGCGTCAGCGGCAACGATTTGGCTGGCTTGGTCAAGCAGTCGCTTCCGTTCATCACTGAGTCGTAGAGTGGTACGGTCAGATGTCATAAACAGATGTGCATACTGGGGTCGGTTTAGCGTGATTCTGAGGTTTCTGAATCGGGTTCTCTTTAAGTACGATGTCTTCCCTGGCCGTCGCGTCT
Organism: Haloarchaeobius sp. FL176; assembly: GCF_024609245.1. Lineage (GTDB taxonomy): Archaea > Halobacteriota > Halobacteria > Halobacteriales > Natrialbaceae > Haloarchaeobius. Next base: position 9,074 of record NZ_JANJYH010000011.1, on the reverse strand, counting down.
GCCGTAATCGGCGCAGCGTGCTGGGCAGATCTATGCACGCTGACCGGGTGGGTGCATACACTGGCGTACATACATCGAGGATGCTGATGACATTCGCATGCAGCCCCGTGGAGTCGGTCTTGAAGACCCGGTTCAACAGGCCTGAGTTGCCATGCGTTCCGCATACAGGCTGTTGCTCTTGGACTGCCGTATAAAGTTGGATAGTTACTCAAATCGTGCACCGGAAGAGTAGCGACGTCGAAATCCGCACCACTATAGTAGTCATCCCTCCTGCGAAAGTGAGACACGCAGACGGAATCGGTGACAACGGATTGGATCGTGAAAATCGTCAGTACCCTGCGAGCGTTGCCTGCACTCCATCACTACCGCTGCATTCCTGGTCACTGCGATGGTCGTTGTTCTCGCCTTGGTCACCACGAACAATATGCTCAGCTTCTTCCAGAGAGTCTACTCTCATGATGTCCGCCCGAACCCGGCCGTCAACCTCTTCCTCATAGTGCGTCCATTGCTGTCCACACGTCCTGCGTTTTACCCGTCGCTCAACTTTCTGATCAAGGTCATCACGAAGGTCCTCTATGGGCGGGAGGTCGTCGCCAATCTTCACGAACGGTTTTTGCCCGCGATACGTGCCATCATCGTCAACGAGGAGCATGTCCTGTCCGCTACGGAGCGGTTTGTAGTCGCCGTACACGTCCAGCCGGATGTCGTCAGGTAACACGGGATCCTGGTCGTCCATCCAGTACCCGACTTGTTCTAGTCGGTCGAGCGTCCGGTAGATGTCGTCGTCAACATCGAGTTCTGCGAGCGCGTCGCGGATCGTCGTGTGCGCTTCGCTGCGGTCGTCGTCTGCGCTGGTGTGTTCGGTCGCCATGAGCGCTTCATCAGGTGTGTACTTGTACTGGGCTGTGACGGTCGCTCGCGCCGTGTTGACCGCAACCTTGACATATTCGCCCCCGTCTGCACAGTTGATGGTGATTTTGACGTACTCGTTCGGGGAGTGAGTGATCGAGTCGATGCTCTTAGTCATCGGTCAATGTTGGTGCCGGCGGGGAATCCGAATGTACTCTGCCGGTCGTCACACGGTTCTAGATCTACACTGCCGTCCCCGGGGTAGCCAATTTCAGCATCGTGGAACTGGTCGGGGGTGAGGTGGATCAGAGTCGAACTCATCTCGGACGGATAGCAGGTGCAGCCCTTCAAGAGATGAACCGACGCTTGAATCCTACTCGCAAACAGTAGGGTGACTCGGAGCATGTGACCTCATCTGTATCGGTTTCGGGCATTCCGCTCGCTTTCTAAAACGATGGCATCAGCACTGACGTCAATCGTCTCAATCTGGTTCTCAGGCGATTCGTCTTCCGTGGTGCAGGCTTTGTGATTCATTCCTGTGAGTCGGACTCCAGATAGTTGTATTCGCTTTCCATCAGGATGTTTCGTTCACTGACGTGATCGACAATCGAAGGGTAGCTGGGTCGTGAAAAGCGAGCTGAGTTCCCCGTTACGACTCGATCAGATGGCCGAATTCTTTGAGCATGATCTCGGCATCAATCGAATGGTCCTCACACCAGTCAACGGCGTTATCTTCCGACAACACCGTGATTTCTTCGCCACCTGATTTGCCATTGCTGTGTGATGTCGCGTACTTCGTTGCTGCGCCGCCCGCACCGTGCAGGAAGTACTCGCCATCATCTGTTTTGTAAAGGGACTCAACCAAGTAGTGGAAGTCATTCCGGTCTGTGTTGGGCGCGTATCGCGCGATCTCTTCTGCTTCGTCTGTATCGTACAGCTTTCGGTCGATTATTTGTCTCATTGCAAACCAAAATATGAGACACCCCTGAAAAAGGGTTAGCCCTCAGAGGGAGACGACCCCCGGAGAACCCAGTAGAACCACAGATCCCGTTCCTAAATGCCCGAATTATTCGACCCCAGGGTGAATTTCGACGGCCGAGTCTGTAATGGAATCTCTGGAATCGCTGGGCGGAGGAATGATGAAATGGAATGTCTGTTAGAAGCCTTTGGATACCCCCTCACGCATAGAATAGTGGCTCTGTTGAAACCCTCAGCAGTTAACAGATTCTGGCGGGGGTTGGTGAATCAAAAGAGGGCGCACAGATGGTCGTTATCTGAAGTCTCCTATCAACATAAACGACTAATGCGCGACATAGAGTAACCGTCATTCATGGGTTACCAGTCTCGGACAATCAAGCAAGTTCTACCGGACATAAACGAGTCCATCTTTCTGCCGGCAATCCAGCGGGAGTTCGTCTGGGATACCGAACAGATCGTTCAGCTCTTCGATTCCGTTCTCCGCGAGTACCCTATCGGGTCGTTCATTTTCTGGAACCTCAACGGAGAGTTCGCAGACAACCAGATCAAGTACTACTTCGTCCGAAATCACATCGAGGATAGCATCTATCCGGACGATTTCGACAACGTTCACCACCGGAATCCGAAGGTCCCCGAATACGAGCAAATCCCGGACTCCGTTTCACTCGTCGTTGACGGCCAGCAACGCCTTTCCTCCTTCTACATCGGGCTCCAAGGAACATACGTTGAGAAGCAGAAGTACCGGCAACGGAAGAATCCCGACGCCTGGACGCGTAAACAGCTGTATCTCAACTTGCTCTCGAACCCCAACAACCAGACTGAGGACCATCTGAAGCTCCGATACGACTTTAGATTCAAGGAGCCTGATCCGACACAGTCTAGTGAGGAATACTGGTTCCGTGTCGGCGATATTCTGGAGATCGACACGCTAGAGAAGGCGATGACCCGTGCGAACGAAATCGCGTCCGAGTTAGAGGAGGTCTCCGATGCACAGGAACACTACCTCCTCAAGAACCTCACTACTCTCTACAACGCTGTTCACGCCCGAGACATCGTGAACTACTACGAGGAGGGAAACCAGGATAACGAGCGAATTCTGGACATCTTCGTCCGGGCGAACGAAGGTGGTACGCAACTCAGCAAGTCCGAAATCCTCCTCTCTATTGCCACGTCGTACTGGGGCTCAGATGAAGAGAACCCCATTGACGCAAAGGAAGAGATCAACAACTTCGTCGGGAACCTTAATCAGGCGTATGTGGACGAGGGCTACGACTTCGGTAGCGACTTCGTCCTGAAATCCCTCCTCGTCGTCGCTGACCTCTCCGCCGAGTACCAGATTCGCACGTTCACACACGAGAATCTGGCGTTGATGAAAGAAATCTGGGCGAACGGAGTCGTTCAAGACGCGATCGAATCCACCATAGACTTGATCAGCAGCTTCGGTATCACCGGCCGGAGCCTGACGAGCCGAAATGCGCTCATCCCGTTGGTCTTCTACTTCTACCACAACGAGAATCCCTCGCTGACGACGGACTCTCAACTCGGCGTGCAGGTTCGACCCCGAATCCTCGAATGGCTCTGCTCTGCGCTCCTCAACAGCAACTTCAACTCCCGCCCAGACCAGATCATCGAGGACGCACGTGATGCCATCAAAGAGGCGGACGATAGTCAGTTCCCACTAGAACGGATTCAGCGTGAAATCAGGACGCGTGGGAAAGCAGTTGGCTTCAGCCAGGAAATCGTAGAAGACCTGTTCGAGGAGACGGACTACAATAGCACGAAGATCTACCTGCTCCTGTCGGTCCTCTACTACCCCGACCCTGCCCACGACGATTCATACGAAATTGACCACATCTTCCCGCGGAGTCTCCTTGAGAAGGACAATCTCATCGAGAACTACGGATTCGACCCGAGCAAGGCCGAGCGATACGCCTCCCTGCGTGATCACGTTGCCAACCTCCAGTTAATCGAGGAGAACCAGTCCAAGGGGACCCAAGCATTCGATGAATGGATTTCGACGCGGAGTGACCAATACTACGACCGTCACCACATTCCGACTGACGAGCGTCTGTACGAACTAGAGAACTTCCCCGAGTTCATCGAGCGACGCGAGGAGATGCTTCGAGACCACATCATCAGCACCTTCAACTGAACATCTCCCTTCGCCCAAGAACGCTACACTAATTCCTGTACCTTCGACTGAAGGTGATTGTACGCTGCTTCAGCTGTTTCGACATCCTTCGCACCTGTAATCACCAGTTTTCCGTTAGCGAACACCAGCAGTACAGCACCGATTCCCTCGGGCCGATAAACCAGACCCGGGAACTGCTCCGGCTCATACTCCGTTACTTCCAACCCCAACCCGATTGAGAGAGCATTCAGAGAAACCATCTCATCGAGCATCGCAGTACAGACCACGTTCTGGACAGCGAACCCGGTCTGTTGAGCTTCGTCGGTGATGCCCAACTCCGCGAGGGCTCTCAGGAATCCATCGTTCGTCTCGCGTAGTGTCTCCTCACTGGGGCAGCCGCTGATGATGTACTTCCCGCTTCGATAGACCGTGATGAGCGGCCCACCTTCTTCGAGACGAACGTAGAGGCCGTGGTAATTCGACGGGTCGTACTCCAAGTACGGTGTAGACAGATCGTCTTCCAGAGCTTCGAGATCCAGCTCCACCCCAAGATCGCCAGAGCCGACGATGTTCGCAATTTCGACAGTCATCGGTCACCTGGAAGACTGCCGAGGACGAAGGACGCAGTCACCAACTGCGGTTCTTCTGGGGTGACGTGCTTTTCTTCCTCCAATCGGGATAATTCCTCGTCGCGCTCACGACGAAGCGACTCAAGTTGGCGTTTCGCGTTCCCGATTGGTGCCGACATATCTTTCCCTTGCTCGTCTTGCTGTTGATAATCCTCAAGTCGGTCCTTCCATTCGCTGATCTCCTCCTCAAAGTGTTGCTCGGCGTGTTGCCGCTTGATCTCAACCTCTCGTTCCCGTTCCTTACGTGCTTCGCCGGCAAACGATTCGACTTGCTCCCACGCTTCCATCTCCGCGACACTCTGCAGGTCTTCTGCCATCGACGTAAGTCGGTCGAGGGTCGGTGTCGAGACGACCTCCTCCGGCGGGGCCGTGTCCACGAACTCCGGCTTCTCTGTCCTCACGTCGCCTTCAGACGTGACGTAGAGCGGAACCAGCTTCTCGGTGACTGCCTCTCCCGCCCCAGAGACGTATCCCAGGCGGTACGTGAATAGGATTCCGGGTGTGGGTTCGCCGTCTTCCGCGACCTTCACAGCGACCTGTCCCCCGATGCGATTCGAGTCCAGACAGAACTCGATAAGCGACTGCACGAGCGGGTGGTCCAATGCGATGAACTCGACGTCGTCCTCTTCCATCGCTACCTGGCGAGTGAACGTCGCCTGGTCGTATCGTCCTGCAACCTGATCGCCGGAGAGGATATCTGGAACGTCAAGCTGGAACACGTCTCCGCCAGCACGGGCCGGACCAGGACGAACACCTCGAATGTCGCCACTGAATTCGTCGAAGAACTCCCGAACCAGTACCTCGATGTCGTCTTCGCTGACGTCGCCGTGTTGGCTGCGTTCGATCACCTCCAATATCTCTTCGTCTTCGTCAGAGAGATCGAATCGATCCCGGATCAGAAATTCGTTTTCCACCGTTTGGAGCGCGTCCTTTCGCTCCTCAATCGTCTTCTCGATGTCTCCAACGACTTCATCAGTTGGTCGGTTCTCCGCGATGGCGGCCATAATGGTGTCATCGAGATCGACGTCTTCCAGCACCCGACCGAGAACATCCGAACGCATCCCGAGGTCGGACTCAATCTGGTTCGTCTTCTCAACCAGCAGGTTCAGAATCTCGCTCTCTCGGGTGTTCTTGAAGAAGAGATTCCGAATCTCCACGGTTCGCTCCTGCCCGTAGCGGTGGAGACGGCCCATTCGCTGATCGATCCGGATTGGGTTCCACGGGAGGTCATAGTTGACCATGATGTGGGCGAACTGGAGGTTGAGGCCCTCCTGTGCCGCGTCGGTGGCGAGCATCAAGTTGGCCTCATTCTCGAACTTCTCCATCTCCTCCCGCCGTCGATCTTGGTCCAGGTCTCCGTAGACTTGGGCGATATCGTGGTCGTCGAACACCCTGTCTCGGAGGTATTCGAGCGTGTCCGTGTACTCGGTGAAGATGAGTATTTTCTCCTCGGGGTCGTTGGACAGGATACGATCGATAAACTGCTTGAGCAGCTGGGCCTTCGAATCGGTCTGGATGCTCTTGGCCTGCTGCCAGAGTTGCTTCACCCGATCAAGTTCTTCCTGTATCTGCGAACGATTCAGTGTGACTGTAACCGTTTCCAGCGCCTCTTCGACACGCTCACGCTCGGTGTCGGTCAGTGTCTCGGGTTCGGTACTATACCGGGGGATCAGTTCCTGAACGTCGTCGGGCAGGTCCTCGGCGACGGCGTCGTTCTGGATTGCGCGCATTCGGTTTTCCAGAGACTTCTGAATCGCGTAGATGCTGGAGACCAGCCGCTTCTGGTAAATGACCATCGTGAATCCCGCGGCTTGGTTCTCCTCCTGTTGAGCGAGGTTGTAGTACTCGCGGATGTATTCGGTGACGTCGTCGTAGAGCTTGCGCTCAGCTGGCGACATGTCCACACCGAGTGCTTCGATGTTCTTCTCGGGGAACATGCGCGTCCCGTCGGTCTCGTACATGTCGTCTTTCAGCCGGCGAATCATCAGGTCGTCCAGTGCGTCGGGATTGATCTGTGACTCGTGGCTGAAGCGATATGGATCGAGGAGACTCACGAGGAAGTAGAACTGGTCAGACTTCCCTTTGTGGGGTGTTCCGGTCATCAACAGAAGCGCGTCGGAATTTTCGGCGACGGCTTCACCGACAGTGTAACGCTGGGTGCGTTCGATGGAGTCGTCGCTTCCCCGGCGAGCAGTCAGGTGGTGTGCCTCGTCAAAAACGGCGACGTCCCAAGATTCGTTGAGATTATCGAGCGCATCACGTACCGAGACCCTGTCCGACTCTGGGTCATCGTTCGTTTGCTTAGCGAAATCGATTGAAGTGATGATGAGATCCTCTTGCTCCCAGACGTTCTGGTTTGGGTGGGACTGACGGTGGTTTTCTACAGTTTCACGGTCGTAAATGACGAAGTTGCGATCGAACTTCTCGCGCATCTCCTCCTGCCACTGCACCGTGAGTGGCGCTGGTGCGACAATGAGCACGCGCTGGGCGCGCCCACGCGCGATGAGTTCCTCGATAACGATGCCGGCTTCGATGGTCTTCCCGAGGCCGACTTCGTCGCCAATCAGGTAGCGGTGATCGTACGAGTTCAGGATCTCGTAGGCGGCCTGCACCTGGTACGGCTCGATCTCGATACGGTTGTTCGTCAGCGACAGGAACCGGTCGTACCGGTACGCGAGATCGAGGCGGGTCGCACGCTCCCGGAGGTCGTGGTGAATGGGCGAATCGATCTGCCGGGCTGCGAGACGGTCAACGATGGAGTCGATCCGCTCGATGTGGGGTAGGCCACTCGGGAGTTTCCGGAGTTCCCCCTCCGTGGTGTAGACGTGGAGGAGTTGGCCTCCGTTCGGGCGGTCTTCGATTTTTGTAATCTCGCCCTGCCCGCCAGCGAACTTGACGTGGTCGCCAACCTCGAAGTCGGCCATGCTATACTGCAGATTCGACGATTTCGACCTCTTCGTCGGTCAAATCGTAGAGGTCGTAAATGATTTCGTCGATAAGCTGACCAGTTTCTTCCATCATCTCATCGAGTTCTTCGGCGTGACTCTTCACTTCGGTGTACCGCTCCAGCCCATTGCGGACTATCTCAATGTCGGGGAGCTTCAGATCCTTCAGCCTGTCCAGCGGCGAGTTCGTTTTGGTAGCCCCCTTCCGGAAGCCAGCAAACCCATTCCCCTTTTCGACGGCAGCTGGAACGAAATTACGGATGAGCGTTTCTGTTTCCTTAGAGAGGCCAACAAATGCCAACGCGTCATAAGTTTCAAATTCTTCATCGACAAGCCTACCCCAGGTATCAGTTTCGCGTGAATCGTCCTCATCAGGTTTGTAGCTGATATCAACAGTCATCAGCAGCCTCCCGTCGTCCTCAAACGATACTCCCTCAACACGGAGGCTGTCAAAGTTTTTGGTTGTTTCAGTGATTGGTGTGTCCGCAGCACCTTCAACTGGTATCTGTATGTCTCCAAGCGAGTCGCCCGTCATCGAATCTGGGAGTTCATCGCCCGGAATGCTGAGATAATCAAGGATGTTAAGATTGAGCTCCCGCTGCTCCTTGACTGCCTCAATTACATGTTCAGACAGGACTGACACTAGCTCTTGTGGGGTTTCGGTTTTTTCTATCTCATTGGCCTGTCGGTTTGGAAAAACTGTAAGAGCATTGTTCGCCCATTCATTGACAGGATAGTCCTTACCGTCAGTGTCTGGAATCGGGAAGGACCGGACTGATTGCGGCCACACATCGGAATATGTACCTTGGAGACCGCCGGTTTCGAATTTGTTCTTGAACAACCACGTCATCAGTGTAGAATTGAGAAGTGCAACGGCATATGGAAGATCAAGATCTTCATCTAACCGCTCAAAGCCCTCAAAGTCAAGGGTAGCACCAGTATCTTTGAGAATATCGTAGTCGCAGCAGACCAGTACCGTATCGTCACAGTACATCCCTTCATCGTCGTAAGCGGCTGCAATCCACCCTCCTTTATCTGTTCGTTTCCTCACCAATAATTTCTCACCCTCAAACATTTCTGAGTGACGTGGGCCAGACATCTCGTCAGGTCGATAATCAAGCCATTCACCCTCCCAATCAAAATACCAACGTCCAACATTAGTACCTTGGATGAATTTTTTTGCATTACCTACTGGTTCTTCACAAACTACATCTTTCTTTACGAACCCTCCAGATTCGCTACTGGCCACAGTCGCACCTACGTTTACGTAGAGGTATTGTCCTAAGAATTTAGAATTATCTTCCATCTTATTTATAATTGGGACGTATTTTTCCACATAGTCCTCATCCAATCGAATTTGGCAATTATATGCATCAAGCCAAACCTTAGGATGGACATTGGTCACGTTTTCATAATGTATGTGTTTACCCCGAGGTCTCGACAGCCGGCACAGCGTGAGCCCGTGAGATCATATCATTGCTGCTGACGACTCGACGAAGCTCTTCGTATGGATTGCGTCCCTGCTGGCGCCACGTCGCCAGC
>NZ_JANJYH010000010.1 GCF_024609245.1 Haloarchaeobius sp. FL176 | reverse complement strand
AGCGTCTCCGTCTCCACGGCATTGAAGAACGTCTCTACCGTAGGATTATCTTGCAGGGTCGCTGGGCTCATACCACCTCAGCGTTCACCCTGCTCTCTGGTATGAGAACTGTTCTATGACACCCTCACTCTCCAGCAAAGTCCGGTCCTCACTGTGTGAGAAGGAGGTGTCGTTCTCCGCGTACGAAGCCCCGGAACTCGTGGATGTCCTGGAACAGCGGGAATCCGTCGCGTTCAAAGACGGCGTTGTCAGTGAGAGTGTGCTCCGACTGTGTGCGGCATATGGCGCGAAAGACAGTGGGGACGCCCGCCAGGCACTCGATTTACTGTTGGAGAGCGGTGATCTCGCTCGTGAGCGTGGCGACGACAGCATCACGGACGAACACGTGAGAGAAGCTCGGAAGCGATTACAGACAGAGCAAGTTGTCGAAGGAATACGGAACTACTCGTATCACGGCCAGCTCACGCTGTGGGCGTTGGCGATGGTCGAACAGGACCAGAACGAGCCGGTACGGACCCGCGATATCTACCAGCCGTATGAAACGGTGTGTGAGAAAGAAGGGCAGGAACCCGTGTCGAACCGGGCGGTTCGAGAGTATCTATCCGAGCTGGAAACGCTCGGAATCGTGTCCTCGACAGAGGTAAACCGTGGACTCGACGGTGGTGTGTACAAAGAGCACTCGCTGAACCAGCCCGTGTCTGCCGTGAAAGCCGGCCTGTCGGAGTTCGTCGATACGTCGGAGTAGCTCCCCTCACCCCGCTGCTTCCAATGCTTTCTCGATTAGCACCCCAGCAGTTCCAGTGCTTCCTGAGACACACCCACCCCACTAGTTCCAGTGCTTTCTGTGTCGGCAATGGCACTGCAGTCTCATAGTGTTCTAGAACTCTAGCATAAGTTTAAGTAGGGATAGTCGAAACCAGAACCGTAGGTCGTTATCACTAAACGAATATCCCAGGCGGTTTGGGTAGTCGTTTCATCTGAAAGCATTGGAAGTAGTGGGGTGGGAGGGGGATTCTTATCATCCGACAACGTCTCCGTTTGATTCTCTGTATCTTCCGGCACACCGTGAGTACGGTTTCTCGTCCACACAGCCCTGTGGCATTCTTGTACTGTACGCTCTTGTCGAGTGGTTTGCGCCGGCCGCGGAGCACGTCCTCACGTATGGAGCATTAACCAACAATATCAACTTGTTGGTTAACGGTAGTACTAATTCAGATTCGGTTCCCCCCAATTGCGGCTATAACAGCCGTTAGATACAGAGGATGAATTCAACACAGTTGCTGAAACCTATCACCTCATGAGAGTTTCAACAATTCCTCTTTTCATTTATCCACATCTGAGACCACCGCCCCAATTAGTCATTTGACCGGAAGTTATACCTTGTTCTCGGCTAAAGCCCGACAGACAGAGGGCACATACGTGACAATCACGGACGCGGACCGGGAAACCTTCCAAACCACCGTCGAGGAATTCCGCCCACAAATCACTGAGGACATGTGTCTCCCCACGGCACTGAAAAACGTCCTCGACGAATTTGCCGACCGCCACAGCTCTGATAGCCCGCTCAGCCTCAGCGACATCAACGATATCTGTGACTACCGGGCTGGCGGTGCCTCCACCTCCCGCAACGTCCCCGCAAAACTCGATCCAGAGATCGAAGACTACGGCATCGAGACCAAAATCATGTTTAACGCAACATTCGAGGATCTCGAAGCTATCATCGATGACAACGACCGCTCACTCCCCATCGTCGAGCTGGACTCTGCATACTTCGAGAGCGTCGACGGCTATGACCCCCGCGGCGGCGTCGACGGGTATCAGTGGGATCACGTCGTTATCCCGTTCACGGTCAACGACGAGACCGTGCTGTTCTACGATCCGTTCGAGGAGATCTTCCAACGCTCCACCCGCATTGATTCCCCACCCACCCAACGGTCCAAAACCCAATTCTACGAATGGTGGACAGCAGCATCCTCCCGCTGGACGATGTGGCTGCAGCGCAGTGACCAACAAGTCCTTACAAGCCCCAGGTTTAGACAGGAGGACGAGGAGTAATGGCCAGTACAAACGCAGGGCCCGGGAACCGCCTGAAATTCCACAGCTTCGAAGAGATCAGACACGGCCGGGCGGAGACCGAGCTAAAGCACCGGTACGGCCGTGGTATCTACGTCAACGATATCCACGAGACATCCAACGACGATCTGGTCATCTCGCTGGGCAACACCGTCCCGAAGGACGTCTCTGATTCACTTGAGCAGGACCGGGTCTTGCAGTTCATCAATATCCGGGATATCTACACGCTACGCGGAGAAGCCACCGGCGAGGGCGCGTATATTGTTGACCTCCCGGACCGCGAAGATGTACATAACGGATTCGTGCAGCGCCGCCAGCAGATCATTGACCGGCTTGACTGGTCGATGGCAAAAGCAATCTACGAACACGTCTTCGAGCTCACACCGGTCGAGAACCAGTTGAACGCAATCATCCAGCTGGTGCGGTGGGTACATGAGGAGGAATCGATCCCGCTGTCTCGCCTCAAGGATGCTCAGGGCTCCGGGAACACTGAGGAGTACGTTCAGGTCCTGTCCGATCTCGGTTTCCTGGCTTTTGATGGTGAGACGGTAGCTGAAGGCGGGAAGATGCAGGAAACCCAGTTGCTCGAACTTGATAACAATCAGTACGTCAAGACGGTGATTGGGAACGTCGTCAAGGAGGGGTATAGTGTCCTCCAGGACCGCTTGGAGCTGCGGATGCTGCGGCACTACCCGAAGTTCTGTAATTCATACTATTACGATGCTCTTCAGCGCCAGGACCCGAGCCTGCATCTAGACGTGGACGCAGTCACGCGGAACTACCAGCGCCAGTACCATGAGGACATCGACTCCTTTGTGGTCAACGACAAGCTCAACGAGCTGGCGGAAACGAAAGTCATCCAGAAGGACGGCGAGTACGTTAGGTCAAACCCAGATGTCTACCGGCAAGTCGCACAGGAAGCCCCGGTGAGCTGAGGACACGCTACTGTTTGAGGCTATGGTAGTCACAGTTCTTGCATCGAATTACATCTCGGAGTCCGCCTCGTGGACGGGCACGGACTTGGCCTGCGTTCTGCAACTGGGCGGTGCACACGGGCACTTTCTATTTGCCATGCTCTCAAAGTGAGAATCACCGATTCTTAAGCATCAAGGTCTGCCGAAAAACCCGATTTGGCCCTGTTAAAACTTCATTAAATGACAGGGAGTCCGAGCGAGATACAGAAAATAAACTGGCGAATCTGGTTGAGCCGATTTTCTCCTCAATCCGGTGCAGACTATGCGCCCTGTATCTCGCACGCAATTCTGAATGCTAGTCGTTTCTGACTGAAGCACCTACGGTCAGTACGTAATCCTACCTACCGGCTGTTTCACCGCAGATGGTGTCTGACTAAGAGGGTTTCAGCAGAGCCATTAATCCGTAATCCGGAGCTGGTTTTCGACACGGTAGAGGTAACCCCGCATCTCGAGAACTTCGAGTGCTTCCCTGGCATTTGCAGTACTGAACCCTTTGGCCTCAAGCGCCTCGAGCGCAGATTGCTCTTCGATCCCCGAGGAATCGTCTATCGAGTCCTGAAGTACGGCGAGGGCCTCCTCTGCGAACGGGGGAATCGGAGTGGAACCACCGTCCATGTCCCTAATTGAGTGTCTATTGTTTTGCAATGTAGTAGGGATACCGGCTCCGGCAGTGAACCAGTGGGGTCAGTCGGGCGTGTTCTGGAGTCGGATCGTCACGGTGTCTCCATGGTTCAGGCTCTGATCCACGTCGTCCGGGTTGCAAAGACGCAGGAAAAGACTCCCGTCGCCGGCGTCGACGACACGAACCTGGTGAGTCTTGGATCCTGGATCATCCCTGTCGGTGAGAGCCGCTTCGAGTCGAGAAAGCCGTGACTCGATCTCGTTGACGTGCTCGATATCATCTGAATTCTCGCCTTCGACCGGCGAATCAGAATACTGGGTCGCAGATTTCGACTTCGATAGTTCCGGGGCGGATTGTCGGAACTGGGTCCTAAGGGAGGAGACATCAAGGCCCTCTGCCTCGAGACTGATTTCACTCCGTTCGACGTCAGGCAATGCTCCCTCGCTGGCGATGAACGACCCGAGGCTGCTTCCGTTTCCATACTGCTGGCTGCGAAGCCGACGGGCGACACGGTCGTTCACCCACGGTGGTGCGACCCACGTCCCGTCCTCGTAGATTTTGTATTCATCCCGGTCCGTCGTTGCCCACACAAAGCTATCGTAACGGTCCTTGTACCGGGAGAGTGCTGGTCCGGACTGGTGCATGATGACGACCTGTCTCGGGGCAAGGTCCTCGACGAGATCGTCGACAGCCGCCTCAGGTGGATGGTTGCTGTACTGGAAGTGGTCGACGGTACAGCCGGCAGACTCGACCGGCGAGACACTCCCGCTCGTGAGCTGGACGAGCGTCGCACCCGGGTCGTCTTGGACACAGTCGTAGAACTTCGCAGCGCTCCCCTCGACGGGGACCTCTGGTCCGGCAATGGTCACAGCGCCGGGTTCGAGGATTGCATCGGGATCGTCGAACGTCGGAACAGACGTTACAGTCGGATGGTCGTACCCGAGGGTCTCGTACAGTTTCGCGGCGTGACCAGTAATCGAGAGTGATGGCGGGTCGATGTCGACCGTGTCGAGTTCGGCCAGGAGTGCGGCGATGTGAACGCCGGCCAGTCCACTGGCGGTGACGAGCACGGTCGACCCGGCTTGCACGCGCTCGAGAATCGTCTCGACGGCGGCGGTGAGATCGCTCTCGAACTCCTCGTTGGTTGCGCCGGTCAGGAACACAGCGTCGGGCGAGAGTGTGGTAGGGAGACCGGAGAAGCCGGCGGCAGATCGCTGCGTCCAGTCTCCGGTCGCGAGCATCGTTCTGGTCTCACCACCGTCGTCGAACCGAATTAGAAACCCGGCTGCACCCGGTGTATGTCCGGCTGGAACGGGTCGAATTTCGATATCGCCCAGGACCGTCGTCCAGTCCGAGATCGGTTCGAGTGCGTCGACGACAGCGTCGACGTTCGAGATGTCGTAGTTGGTTGCTGCTTCGGTCAGGACAGTGTCGAGAATGGCCGCTGTCGGCTCGGAGGTGTAGACTGGAGCGCCATCACGCAGATTCGTGCCCAGGGTTGCGTAATGGTCTAAATGGGCATGCGTGAGGACAATCGCTGTGAGGTATTCGTCGTCCTCGAGTAGCCCATCGATGTCGACGTCTGTGCCTGAATCGAAGAGGATACACGCGGTTTGATCGGTCACGCCCCCCGAGAGTCGGACCAAGACCGACTCGTGCCCAGAGTAGGGGTTCGCGTGCTGGAAAGAGACCTCCATTACACCTTGTTTGTCCCTAGTCGTGATTAAAGGTATATCCAGAGTTTCTGGGTCTGTATTATTCTCCGTAGATGTCCTACGTAGCCACAGAGCGTGAGTCAATGAGCGTATTTCTGAGTAGCAGCTCGCTCAGATTCAGCTTCCAACCGAGACTCAGAAAGTACCTGTCGATGCCACGCTCCGTTGCTCGAATCCTCACGCTCAGGCCGAGGGAGCGACGTACTGCTCTTGCCACTCGGTCCGATCTTCGATCTCACGTCGCCCACGCCGAGTGAGCTTGTAGAAGTTCGTCCGCCGGTCGAGTTCGCCCTTCTCGACGAGACCTTTATCGACGAGCGTGTCGAGGTTGGGATACAGTCGTCCGTGGTGGATCTCTGTCTCGTAGTAGTCTTCGAGCTCGTCCTTGACGGCAAGCCCTTTCGGGTCGTCGAGGCCAGCGATGACGTAGAGCAGATCGCGCTGGAAGCCAGTCAGATCGTGCATCGTGCCACACATTAGCACTCGCTGACAAGTAAAGCTGTCGAGGTTGGACGAGTGCCGTGCAGGACCCCACTGATCGGCCAGTTCAGGATGGGCAGTTACTGTGTCAGTTCGACCGCGTCGATGATTTCCTGCGCGGTATTCACGATTCGCTGCAAGCGGTCCTGGATTGTTTCGGCGGACTCGCTCTCCCCCGCAGCCACGTAGAACGCACTGTTGGAGGCATCGAGCCCGAAGTACAGCGAGACCACGTGGGCCGTACTCTCGGCTTCGACCTCGCGCTTCGCCCGTTCATCCTCGTCGTCGACGTCGAAGTGCAGCAGGGCGTGGGCGTATTCGTGAGCGAGGACGCTGGCCACCTGCGCGTCGTTCTCGACGTCTTCGACCTCGACGAGCAGGGAGCAGTCGTACGTGCTGCGCTCGGTGCAGACGCCTGCAGCGTCGCCGTGGGTCCAGTCCTCGGGTGGAACGAGGTTCACACGGACACCCAGTTCCGGTGCAGCCTCGAGGAGCGCGTCGAGTATCTCGTCTTCACTGCCGTCGCCGTGAGCGGCTGTATCGAGTTCCGGAAGCGGCTCACCCTCGGTCTGGGAGACATCGAAGACAGGGACAGGTTTGAATCCGACCAGCCCTTTGTCCCACTCCTCAGACGGCGTCTCGTCGTACTCACAGTCGCCACTGGCGTGGTAGGGCTGCGAGTTCCCACAGCGGGGGCACTGCTTCGCGATGATGGGTGCCCAGATCCAGATCGCCGACTCGCCCTCCAAGACGTGTCTGTCGAACTCGTTTCGCCAGGTGTTGTAGCCGGCGACCTTCGTCGCCTCGGGGCACTGGCGCTTGATCAGGAGCGTGTTTCTGTACGAGTAGTCGTGGAAGTTGGACTGGACGTCCAGCCACTCTTGGAGTTCTGCACTCGCGCTGGCTTCCTCCGAGAGCCTGGCGAACTGTTCGACCCACGCTTCGAGCGAGTCGTGCATCTCGTCGCGACGGGTGTCCGAGTCGTCGAAATGCGTCCGTCTCGGGTCCAGGTTTTGCTCACGGTGTTCTGTCTCTGTCTGGCAGGTGTTTTGCGACATCAGAATGCTCCGAGAGGCAGTTCGAGACGCCCCTCACCCGCCAGGGGGTTGACAAACAGGCTCAGTCCCTCGAAGCCGGCAAGCCAGCCGCGATGGAAGTACGCGAGACAGATCGCAGACCGAAAGGTCCGGTCAGTTGGTCGGTGGACGAACTGTTTCGCCCGGGGGAGCGGTTCGACGACACCGGCGTCGATGAGCGAGTTCACGACGTACTGTGCGTCTGACTCCGCCAGCTGAAGGGGCCTGATACAGTCTCGGTCCTGTGCGAGTTGGCGTCGTTCGAACTGCTCGTAGCTGCCGCGCTCGGGTGGATAGTCAGTCATGGGAATTACTCGTCTTCGTCGACAGCCGGATCGAACGCTTGGGCTGCTTCTGCGAGCCGGCAGAGTTTCGGGAATAGTTCGTCGATATCGGTCTTCGCCTGCTCGACCGTCGGAGCGTTCACTTTGCACTCGAGGCGGTCCTGGTCACGGGTACCAGTACCGCGGGTCAGTGAGATCTTGACCGAGGCTCCAGTTTCGGTACGTGTGACGTGTTCTGTTGCGTCGAAGTCGGCTGGAGGTTCGGGCTGCTGTTCGGCTCGGTCTGCGTCTTGTTCGGTTGGCATCTGAGGTTTCTCCCTCACCCCTTGAGGGAGGGATAAATTGTTCGTTCAAGAAGATTCATCCAGTGGCTCTGAGTACGGGAGTTTGAAATCGGAAATTGGTGCGTACAGGTGAACCAGATATCGGTGACGCTCTTGTGAAGTACATTGTTGGTGAGTCAGAGAACTGCTCGGACGATCTCTTTCAGTGCCTCTCGACCCGGTTTGCGGAGGATTTGTCGCCGAAGCTGGAACGGTCTGAGATACGCTGTCAGTTTGTCCTTTGAGACGCCTCGGTGCGGCGAGAGCCACGCGTCGCTGGCGCGACGGTGGCTCTCGCAGGTGATCACGTGCGCGTCTCCATCAACGTACTCGCCGTTACCGTGAATTACTGATTCTCGGTGGAAGCTCTCGTCATCGTCGAGTGGACCGTAGGCCCGAAATCCGTCAGTATAGACGGTCAGCGACTCCTTCTCGCGGTTGCCGAGAAGGAGTCTCACGGTCGCTTCGTCGGCGGATTTCGCCGGGACGACGTATCGCTGACCGCTGCCGCGATTAACGAGTGTGAACACCGGTGGCTTGTACCCCCTCGTACGTTCCTTGTCCGAGTTTCGAGAGGCCACGTGAGCGCGACTCTCGGTCGCGCTCGCGGCCTTTCTTTCCGGCAGAGACGTAGAACTCGTCGATCTCGCTCGGGCCAACGAGAGAGATGGCTGGCACGTCGAGCGTTCTGGCGAACTGCTCGACGCGCCGGTGAAGCGAGCGATACGAAACGTCGAGTTCAGCGTCTAACTGGCGGATACTCGTGTTGAACCGGAGGAACGAGTAGAACGCGAACAAGAGCTTGTCGAGGCCGATCTTCGCGTGCGCGAAGATCGTGCCGGTCTTGTCGTTGAACGTGCGGTCGCAATCCTTACAGAGATACCGCTGATACTCTCGATAGCTGCCGTGTTTGATCACCGACTCAGACCGGTAGTGCGGGCACTGGAGGCCCTCGCGCCAGCGAACCTGCTGGCGCAGGTTCGCGGCGCTCGCCTCTGAACTCAGCAATTCAAATGGGAACATTGCATTCGGGTGACGCTGCCGCGTCACCCTTGCCCGCTACGCTTTCACAGCGTCAGCTCTACCCGACCAACAATCTGCTTCCGAAGAGCAATCATATGAAATAGGTGGATAGAAATCTAATTTCTATATAGTCTAGTTACTACTAAAATGGCCAACAGAACCCCAACAAACCCGCCAAAAGCAAACGCGACTACCGGAGAAATCAGTGGGCCAGCTGAAACTGAACTTAATGAAATAGCGTCTTCAGAGGATTTGGACGAGAGTATCTCCGGTAGATAGTTGATAAGCAATTTGAAACCTCCGGTTGCGGCGAGGAACCCGATTACCCAAACTCCAACAATACTCAGTATACGTTTGAACGGGAGAATCGGGTTTTTTTCACCAACAACAATCACGAGTGGATCGTATTTTAACCCGTAAATTTCCATTTCGGTTCGTTTCTCAGAGTATTGCGACCCAACGGATTCAGCGATGTCCGCATCTACGAGTTTCGTCAGGTGGTAATTCACATTCTGTATACTATTGTCGGTGGCGTCAGCGATTTCACTTGGAGTCGCTGTGGTCTCAGAAAGGTACTGGACAACGCTACGGGTTGTCTCTGAGGACAGATTCTCGAGAATATTGTCTGCTGCATCGTCCGTTATCTGGAGTAAATAAGCCTTATCATTCGAATTCGCCATGTTGGGTTCTAACTCTAGATTTCGCATCCGTCGTGATCAGGTATTCCCCAAAACCGCTACCGTGAAATTCCACGTGAAGTCGCCGTAGGACTCCTCAAACTGATACTCACCAATGGGGACACAGATGTCGTCGTCGTTCCGATAACTTCCCCACACATCAAGTTCAGTAGCGATAGATTCGCCAGCATCTAGCGTCACTTGATTGAGAACCGACGGCACGACGTACTCAGTATCGTCTGAAATGGTGGGTTGCCAACAGCTCTCAGTCACAGGGTCGTATCTAGTATCGAGAGGCAGCAGCATCAACCCAGGGCTCTGGGTTTGGCTCAGCTTAGGGGTGAACGGAGGATTTGTGCCGAAACTGAACGTCCGCGGATTCTTGTCGGTGTTTTCGAATACAATCCGGAGCCTGGCTGGATGCTCCGCAGTGATTTCTTCACGTGATGTCGTAGCTGATAGCGTGACCGGTACGTCATTCGGGAGGTCACGCTGGTCGATGACACTAACCCGCTTATGATCTGGCATTGAGGTCCTCATATCTGAACTATTACTTGATGCCGCACCAATACATCCAGCCGAAAGTGTGGTTGCTACCAGTGAGAGGGCAGTTCTTCGTCGCATAGAAGTTACTACTACTGTGACTTACATATGCTTTCTGTAGCGTTAAAACAGCTTTTAACCCACGGAGGCATTCGTCTTTAGCTAAGCCTCACACCCCGGTTGTATAGCCGTAGCGAGCGTCTCCTGTATGATCGGTCGTTGCTTGTGGATCTTCTGTGCGTCTTCGATCAACCGCTTCAACAGTGGTGGTGGCGAGTAGCCGAGGTACTCACCGAGTTCATGGAGGATGAGCCGGGCGTGCGACCGAAAGGTTGTCGCCCAGCGTTCCGGCGGAAACACGATCTCGACATCGGCGTACTCGGTGACTAGATTCAACAGATCACGGCTCACAAGCAGTGACAGCAACGCTGCGTACAGCAAAATCTCCACAGCAACAGGATTGCGTGTGTCGAACTCGTCCAGTTCGTACTGCGTCTTCAACTCATGGAACAGCGTCTCTACCTCCCACCGACACCGATACAATGTCGCTAAATCCGCGGGCAAGAACTCCTCTCTCGGCAGATTCGTGATGTATAGATGGTAGTCGTCGGCGTCCGCAACGAAGACGCCGACGACGCGGAACCGCTCTGTGTCCAACGACCGCGTTCCCTCATACTGCCCGCACTTGAACTCCGCTTCGACCTCCACGTCGATGTACTTCCGCGAGAGGGCATCGACCACATTCTGGATCTGCTTGCCTTCCAAGGGAATGGCGCGGCCGTGCCATTCCCGTAGTTCCTCCGTTGTCACCAGGTTTGCGTTCTGCTTCAACCGACTCACGAAGTAGCCGTCGTTCTCATCGATCAACGTGAAGCGGCGGTACTTGAAGTACGCGAGGTCGAATAGAACAAGTCGTCCTTGCAGCCACGACCCCGTCTTGAACAACGTGCTATCGTGCGTTTTCTCGTCGGTCACGTCGATCCGTTCAATCGTCTGGTCGGTGGCGTTATGGAGCTTCGCTTCAGCCTGCTCCTCGTGACGAGCTTGGAACTCATCAGCGAGGAACTCGTGCAACCGCAACACGGTTCCATCAGTGATCATCACGTTCCTGAATCGGTCGATATCAACGTCAACAGCGTCGGTAACAGCGACCTCGACGAGGTCGCGGAGGTACTCCGCCAACGTCGGCGTCAACCGGTGATAGAAGCCACCGGGAGAGATTGTCTCGTCGACTGTGGCGTTGTAGCAGCGTCTGAACCCAGCGAGTTTTCGACTCTCGCCTGCGGCGAAGCCGAACACGAGTGCCCACACGAGGACTGGAACCTGAAGCTTCCCCTTACGTTCGACCACGCCGAGTTCCTCGGCGTACTCTTCGAGGAACTCAGAGGGAAGCAGTGTAGTATACCGACATATAATTCTCGATGGGGAGGTGTCTGTGTGCACAGCGGATACCTCCTCATTCCTCTCGAAAAGCACCCCCGATAAGCCGCCGCAGTCACGTGGTTCGCCTCTTAGCTAAAGACGGATGCCCACGGAGGGAACGTGTAGAGGTCACTAAACATTCCCAAATATCGCCGTCTCTGTATGTTCTCTGACACCCATTAGAATGGATTAATGGTCTATTCTGAGTAGTCTCAACCCCGCTAAAACCATATGATAACAGAGATTGGACGTATAGTGTGGGTTCGACCCTCAGTCACTTACAGTGACCAAACTGGAATTCCGGATCGAAGTTGATGTTATGATCACTATTGATGTGAAACGCCGCGCAGCCCACGGAGTCAGCACACGGACTCGACGAGCAGGCACCAGCAGTATGCGGAGCTATGAGGGCCAGGTAATTACATCCGTTGTACGTGTACTGATGGTAGTGTGGTGCTCCAGAATCCCCATTGTCTTCATCGGTTGTCAAACGAACGTAATCGTTCGACGAAATGCTGTTACAGGATGTATTAACCGACACGTCGTATTGGTCAACTTGTCCGCTCTCATTACACGTAGTAATACCCTGTTTATAGACGGTGGTGTCCGTACCCTTGAGGTCAGCTAACCCATTCTCTGTAACGTGTCCAGCCATGATACCAGCGGTATCCTCAATGCCATTATCGAAGTCGCTAACAGCACCATTGGGGTCCCGCTCCACAATTGCCCAGTCCTGATCGAAGTCGTAATCCGCTACCGTACCGAAGGAGCGGCCACTCTGATTGACTCCGTCACCGGCAATGTTGCTGCCCGAGCAGGTGAATAGGTGAGCGGAAGTCATCATGTAGTATCTTTTGTTCCCACTGACGGTTCGAGAGACCTCACACGTCGACGTTCCACCGCTACTACCATTGGCTTCTTCGATCACCACACCACCAGGCATAATGCTGAAATCGCCCACATTGCACGTCGAGGGCTCCACTTGGACCGTCTCCTGAAGTGTTACTCCGACACCGTCGATATTACTCGGGACTGCGATATCGGCACCAGCTGGGTCGACGTATACGTCCACTGTACTTACTTTTCGACCCTCAATTTGGTCCTTCGAGGTCCCAATACCAACCCCAGTCACCCCAGCCTTATCTTCCCATTGGCTGAGTAACCTTGACCGAGCCTCGCGTGCGCGCAATTCATGTCGGTACCAGCTAGCTGGAACCTCTTTGGTAACAACAGGCGTGTCACCTGCCTTTACTGTCGTGATAGTTACTATATCGTCAGTGGACTTTTTCGCAGATCCAATTCCGACGAGGCCGATACTTGACCCACCGATACTAGCAAGGATTGTTCGTCTTGTGGGAGTTGTATTGGTACCTTTCATATTGCGACGAGTTCACTAGCTCCCGCTCATTTCATTAGTCCATAATGGTTCTTAACGTGAATGGATGTCCGGGCCTTGATCGTTCAGTACAGGATGTGTAGTGACCGTAGAGTATTCTACGATAAAATTTTGTCAAGCGACGTAGCACTTCACTCCTCTTTTTGGTTCGGATTGGACCAATAATAGAGAACAGTCATTGTGAGACTGATTCCGGTTGCGAAAGCATAATCCGGGTCCCCGAGGGCCAAGGTAACTGCGAGCGCACCAAGAGCGGCTGAGACCCCAATAAGGATGGCATATTTACCACGAGATAGTCCACACGCCCAACTGTCGAGGCGTCTATACACTTGTCGAATGTTGTTCATGTGTACTATTGTCATCGGGGCGAAAAATAATTTTTCATTTATTGGTACTTCCCAGAAGGTCATATATCTATACATTGTTAGTAATGGAAAGCCCATATTCAATTCGCACACGTAGTTACCGGTTAGTACAGGCAAAGAAGCTGTCGGTAACTTATCGATTTTCTCGCTAGCCGCCAACAATCACGCATAGATTTTTAAAGACCAGTGTCATATTTGTCATATGGGCCTCTTAGAGATACTGATGTACCTATGGGCACTTGCCATCATAATCGGTAGTGTCTATACCTTCGTTCAAATGATATTAGGAAAGAGTTCTGTGGGTAACTTTTTTTGAGAGTGTCAGAGGATTCATAGAACGTTTCGCATACCCACTCTGTGATTACCCGACGAGCGATGAGTACAGCGAATAAATATATAGGTGAATAAATATAAATTGGAAACAGGAATGAATTCTTATCCTAAATTCATGCTCGCAGCTACGACAGGGCTATTGATTGGGATTCCACTTTGGATGGCTGTTCTCTACCCTGAAATGCTCTCTCTCAGACTATTCACAAGTTCCGTATTTTGGGGTATCGTAGCCAGTCTACTACTTGTAATGCTATTCGGGTTTTGGGTCGGCCAGCGGTCAGAGTACACCTGATGTGCCTCAAAGTGGTCGCTCAATAAGCATACCTACTTACCGGGTGTTTCACTCCAGATTTGCTGGTAAGAATCCACCTCGATGTGATGCATAGCTTCGGGAGTACAGGGAGTGAGTCTACCAATTTAGGTGCGGCCCTGTTGGCTCCTCGATAGGGCAGCAGTCAGCGTTAGCCAACAATTCCGGCCGTTTGGAGGTACGTGCCAATCATCAGTCCCAGCGTACTCGCTCCACCGATGCGGATGGCAGAGCGTTGCGAAACGCCTGCCACGCCAAAAATGAGCAGTGTGACGGGAATACCGCTCAGACCGGTCGCAACCACGTCTGATGTAAGTTCGAACGGATTCACGAGGAGATACGCCACCAGCAAGCAGCCACCGAGTGCAATCGCTGCAATCCGGTCGCCGTACGTGGAGAACATGCCCATATCCAAAATTACGAGGATAGTCGTATCAGGCTTTCGACGGAACTAACTGAGCGGTTCTCGCTAAACTCGCCTACCAACCTACCGGCTGGTTCACTCTGAGTACCCTGTCACATCTTGCCCGAATTGATCTACGTATGGATCTTCTTCGCTACACCGCGCTAACTTCTTCTTTGTCTCCTCACCCTCTAACCACTCATCGAGGTCACTACGACCATCTTCTACTTGTTGATGCATATCCAGCATCGTGCGGTACGCGTGGACGACACCAAACTGCTCCAATTTCTTCACGATAAGCGCGCCGCGCTCGCTCAACCGATACCGGTCGCCAACCGACGTTTCCTGCTCATCAATCTCCGGAGTAACCAGCCCGAGATCACGGGCCTCTGCAAGCCGGTACGTTAGCGTAGAGTCGCTGATGTGCAGCACGTCTGCGAGATCAGTGAACCGCTGTGCGTCGCTGTACAGGAGGATTAAAACCCCGAGCCCGCCGCGGGAGTTGCAGAACTCCCTCACGGTGTCAGCCATGCAGTACGCAGCGTATCACTGTCTGCCGTAGTGAAAGTTCCGCTTAACTCGAATCCAGCTTCGAACCATATTCAAATTCGAATCGAAGCACTCCGTTACCCGGGGTTGGCTCAACGGGTGGTTGACTAAATCACTCCCGTACGTACGCTTATTCGGAAGATTCGGAAACGACACGCCAACGAATATACTTCGAATCAAAGAACATTTCCCCACAGCACATGACGGCCACCCCGGACACGAAGCGAGCGACGCTCGATGCAGTTCGAGAGTCGCATCCGGAGTGGCCGTACGCCCCAGACCACGACACCGTACACAGTGACCCGTGGCCGCTAGCGTGGGATGCTGCCGCGTTCATCGAAGCATGGTTCGACCACCCCGAGCACGACGACGTCGAAAACGCGATCGCGTACCTAGAGCTGGACGCGTCACAGTTCGGATACGACGTGACAGACTGGCACTTCAAGCAGCCGCCGGAAGCGCTGTTGAAAGCGCACATCCTCCGCATCGTGAAAGGCTGGAGCGGAGAAACCGCGCTACACGACTACCTGACGGACCAGTCGAAACTCGTAGACGCGCTCGGGTTCGAGGACGGGACCGCGTCGAAAACGACGCTGTGGCGCGTCTGGAACACGGACCGGATCAGGGCTGAGCACAAAGAAATACTTCGAACCATCGCGCAAATCATCGTGAACGTTGCCCGGGAACACGACGTTCCCGCGCCAGACGAAGTGTTCCACCCTGACCCGACTGTGGACGCTCCGGAAGCCATCGAACAGGATGATGGAACGGTGCGTGACCGAACGATCGGGAAGACTCGTGAGATTTGGAAGCATTCGAAGCCGCTTATCACCGACAACTACCACCTTCCCCGTGCGGAGAACACCGAAATCCACGAGAACGCGTTCTGGGAAGGGCATGCGTTCGTCGGCTCGCGCGAGGAGATGTACGCCGAGAACGGGACGTGGAACTTCGCAGCTGAAACGACACGCGACCGCGTCCAGACCGGTAGTACACACCGCCATCACGTGCAGAAAATCGGGCCGGACCAGGCCCGAGAGATGCACCGAGAGACAACGAAAGACCTGATCGAGAAGGCGAAGCGGAAGGCTGGCATTAGCGGCGGTGTCACCGTCGCAATCGATATCACGAAGTCGAACCCGTATCGGACGAAGGCGAAACTCGAATTCGACGAGGACGGGAACGTGACGAATCCGTGGTTGCTGGGGTACAAGGACGATGATGAGGACACGTCTGCGGACTTCTACTTCCAGTGGGCAAGCATCCAGGTCGTCGAATTCGACCTGCCGATCGTGTTGGATGGACTCCCGGTGTTCCGCGGGATGCGGCGTGCCGATATCGTTGACCAGTTACTAGAGAAGGCGACGGACATGGTTGATGTGGAGTTGCTACTGATGGATCGTGAATTCGCGCACGATGCGGTGAAAGACGTGTGCGAAGACCACGATGTGTGGTACTTGAATCCGGGCGTGATGCGCACGAGCGAGAAAGCGACGTGCACACGCCTCCGACAGGCAGGGGAACTCGTCCATATTGAACGGGACGAGTCGCCCAGCAGCACGGCTCAGCGTGAGCGACGGACGCTAAGCGACTTCGTGGAAGACGATCGGGATGATGGAGACGGTGATGGGTTGGTCCGAAAGCAGGTGTACGTGCCGGCGATGAACGCCGACCGGACGGCGGACGAGCCTGACGAAGACGAGCCTGACCGGGAGTTGGCCAGCGACGAGGAAGAAGACGAGGATGAGTTGCGGCAGGAGTTACTTCACGAGTTCAAGGAGGCGACGGAGTCGGATACGGAAGAAGTCGGGGAGATGTTTGGTGAAGTTCTCGATGAGGTTCGTGAAGATGAGGCCGAGCGTGACCTTCCAGGAAACGAAGAGGATACGCAGCTGTACATGCTGTTTGAGACGAACCACCCCGACATCGACGTTCCCGGCGATGACGAACCTTCCGAGCAGGAGCAGACGCATATGGTGAGTCGCGTCCTGCGACTGTACAAAAAGCGTTGGATCATCGAAAACGGATTCAAACAGGTCAAGAGCTTCCGCGTCCGCACGACATCGATGGACCACGAATACCGGTTCTTCAACTTCCTGTACGCCTGCACGCTCTACAACGTCTGGCGATTAACCGACATTCTCGTGAAGTTGGAGTTAGAGGCTGAGGCGGAGTTTGAGGATAAACCGCTCGTGTCGGCAGACTTGTTCCTGACGATCGCTAAGGATTACCGAATCATCGGGCTGGACCCTCCCGACTGACTAATCTCCCTTCCTCGTGGCCGCTAAACGGTTAGTGGCAACACTTAGAACCACCCCTTAATTTCCACTCCACCTTTCACGAAATAGGGTTACCGCCTGTTCTGAGTGATTCCGAGGGATAATTCCATTCCATAATGGGTGTTAGAAAACGCCGCTGAGTGTTCTAACACGGTGTTCCTCATGAAATTGCTGAACTTCAGCCCGAGATATGTGTATAGCGGCATATAGTTTATTCCCACTGCTCATTTCATCGCACAATTTTGCGTGGGTTTAGCAGACTGAATTGGTCTGCCCAACCCACAAACTGATAAGGAATCCGATTGAAACGCTGAACAACTCGAATATGCCACTCTTAGAATCGCCATACTGGGCTGCGACTAGGCTTCTAACCGAATTCTGCACCAATCCAATTTCGGACGATCAAGTCCCCCAGAGATCGCTACAATGAGTCGGTCGGATGCCGAGCAGGAGGGCGAGACCGACGCTGAGCGGGTGCCATCATTCGATGGTGTCCGATGGACCTCGTGCTCGCTCGAGGACTTCACGGGCCTGTACTGGGACGAGATTGCCCCCTGCCTCGAAGCAGAGAGTATCGATCCGAGAGGCGAGAAGCCGACCCACCAGTGGTTTCGGGATCACGATGCGCGGTCATTCCTCGCGGCTCTCCGTCGCCATCACGACCGCTCATTCGGGGAGTTCTGGAACGAGGACCTCGAGCTCGGTGATGATGAAGAGGGCTACACATGGGCAACAACGGATGATGCAACAATCGACGCCCTTGAACAGTTCCTCAACCGGCGGAAATCACGATACAGCCTTGCGACGTCGTCCGTCGACGCGCTGCGAACGCGACTGAATCTTTACGTCCGTGCTTATCGAGAGGCAAACGGGACAGATGACCTCCTTACACCAATTCAACGAGATCAAGAGAATCCAGACTACGAAGCCGTTGACGCGTGCTATGCAGCATTCGACTGGTTGAACGAGGGAACTAAACGCGAATACAGCGCCCAGACTCTCCAGCGTGTGCGGCGCGTCGTCGACGCCTGGTATCAGCATCTGGTCGGTCGACGGATCGCCTCGATGAACCCTGCGAGCGGCCTCTACGACGAATTCAAGTGGGAAGTCGAAGATTCCCCCACACCTTCGCTTTCAGCGAATCAGATTCGGAAGTTGATGCAGGCGTCGGAGACAACACGAGAACAGCTGCTCGTGGTGGCGTTAGCTGGCTGGGGACTTCGAGCGAGTGAGGTCGCCGCACTCCATGTATCGCAGTTCCAGCGTGACGTTCCCGAAGACGACATCCCCTTCATCACGTTCGAGAGCCGCAAGAACGGGCCCGGTGAGGTGTCTCTCCTGTACGGAATGCACGTGCTCGACTCCCGAATCGACGAGCTAGCGGAAGACGATACGTGGACTGGATACCTATTCCCCTCCTCTCAGGGAGAAACGCCGTACGTGACCCGAGATACAATCCGGAATTGGTTCCAAAATCTTGCAATGGAAGCAGATCTCCCCGAGCGGATCGAGGGTGAACGACCGAGTCCACAGCTCTGTCGACGATTCTGGTACGATACCTATACAGCAGTCCTCGAAGGCGTTCTCGAAGGTGTTGACGAAATCGCTGCAGAGCAAGGTAGTAGCGATCCTCGGGTAGTGATGCAAAACTACCTGTCTGACTCGCGTGCTCGCCGAGTCCGACGAGAATTCATGCGAGACCAACTTAACGCAGCCTTCGGAGAGAGAACGTAACATCAACCCATCTGTCGAGCCATTCCAAATGTCCGTCCTCGGTTGGTGACTGAATCAATGAGTCACAGAGTTACAGATTCAATGAAGTATTGATTTCTGGAAGTTAAGAATCAAAGAGTCCATGATCTATAGCGTCATTTGCCATAATGGAGATAGTGAATTCACTGACTCAGAGATTCATTGAGTCACTGAATCAGTGAGCGCCCGAAGCATTGAGTTGAGGATTCAGGAACACCAGATTCGCATCTCGAAATCACTGAATCAATGAATCAGTGAAGTCCTGACGTTATGAATCATTGAGTCTGTGAGTCAATGATTCAAAGACAGTGCTCGGGAAAGAGGTAATCATAGCCCTTAGCCCCTCAAACGCCCATATTCGACAGAATCGCATTGGGAGAGATACAACTGAGTGTCTGACATGGATTTATGAGTCATTGATTCAATGATCGAACTATGACCGAGACACCTCGTGGATGGGGCGTCACACCATCGACTGGTATCCCCACGATCGCCTTCGGCAACCAGAAAGGCGGGACGGGAAAGACAACCGCGACGATCAACAGTGCCGCGGCGCTGGCCACTCGCGACCACGATGTTCTTGCAATCGATATGGACCCACAAGCCGATATGACGAAAGGGCTTGGACTGGGTCCGGGCGACGACAACGATCCATCAAGCCCGAAGAACGAACTCCCTAACACACTAGTCACCGATGACGAGAACCTGCTCGACGTACTCGTCGACAACCCGCGCACGCACGATACTAGTCTCTCAGAGATCGTGATCGAAGCCGACGAGTACGACCATCTGAACTTCGACTTGATTCCCAGTCACAAGGACATGGGCCTTGCTCGAGATTGGATGGATGATGCAAATGCCCGCCTCTCACTGAAACTCGCCCTCGAAGAGATGGTTGACGACGGATACAACTACGATTTTATCGTAGTCGATTGTCCTCCCGACCTCTCAGTCCTGACGGACGCGGCCTTCATCGCGGCTCAGAACGTTTTCCTGGCTGCACAGACCCAAGCAACATCACGGGATGCACTTGACGATCTGTGGGACCAGCTGGAGTCCATCGAGGACAACCAGCAGATCGAGATCGCAATCGTCGGACTCCTGGCGAATATGTACCGGGACGACGGTCAGTCACAGAAATTCCTCAGCTCCTTCGACGAGTCCTTCGCGTCGATGGCACCGATTTTCAAACTCCCGATGCGAGTAGCAATCCAGCGTGCGTGGGACAACGGACGAGATATTTTCGGATGGGAAGACGCGAACGACCAGCAAGTAGAGCGCGACCTCTTCCTGGAGGTTGCGGAGACGATGGAGCGAGCGTTTGACAAAACACAGGTGGAGGCGTAAGAATGCCCCGGGGAATGGACGAGCGGTTCGAGGATCCTTCAGACGAGGTGGAAGAGGAGGACGCGGTCGCAGACGAGGAGACCGCAGAGACGTCAGAGGAATCGGAAGAACAGGGTCGTGAAACTGCGGCAGCGACCGAGGATCGATCAGATCAGCAGAGAACCGCATCCACGACCGAGACTGATTCGTCGACCAGTGAGGCAGGAGAGACAGATGACGAACCGCTGAACATCCGCGAAGATTGGGATTCAGCCACGATATACGTTGAACCGGAGCAAAGCGAGGACATCGAGATCACGTTCACTCGCCTGAAAAAGCAGCTCAAACGGGAGGACATCACGCTGGAGAAAAACAAGCACTTCTACCGCGGGGTTTTCGAGGTGGCCTTTGGCGAGCACCAGGAGGAAACGAAGGAGAAGATTCGCGAACTCGCCAAACAAGACGGCGATCAGTGAGTCACTGATTCACAGAATCTCGAATGATGTGAGGATTTTCCGGCATCGATATCCGAGAGGGTAACTGGATCATCGATCGAGACAGAAAAAACCCACGACAGCTTACGAATAAGCGTCGTTGAACTCGCGTTCACGGCGCATCAGTTCCTCGACACCGTGCTCAAGGATGCCGCGGCCCATTGCGGTCGGCCGATAGTACGTATAGAAGCCCTGGCTGTCGGCGGTCCGTCGCTGGCGCTTGTCGACAAGCCCGACATCGACCAGTTCGTCGAGGTGGTAGTGAAAATTGTGGGATTCGACATCGACCGTGGCCTTGAGATCGGCAGCACTCAGTTCGTCGTTGGCGACGAGCGTGCGGAGGATTCGGAACCGCGTCGGGTGGCCGATCGCCTGTTGCATAGCGAGATATTCCTCGAGCGTCAGCCCGCTATCCTCGGGAAGCGGCGGCTCCGGCTGGCGAACCTCCTCCGTTGGTTGGCGATCAGTTTCGGACATTTGGGGGTGCCTCAGGTTCTACGTTGGGACGCCACGTACTTAGTCGTTCTCGACTAGAATATTCTTGAAAGCACCGATATTTATATACTACCGTTTCGAACCGACGAGTTGAATGCGGCAACGGATTATCGACAATCTCCCCCGTGCCGCCGGTGATTCAGATGCGCTCGCCCCAGTCCAGCGGGAACAGTTTCTCGTCTATCTGATGGGGCCATACCGGACATTCGACGTGGACGCGCTGCTGCCGGCGGACGCCGATGTCGAAACCGATGCCCCGTCATTTGCGACGTGGGACGAGACCAGCGGCGAGTACGCCGAAGACGAGGTCTTGCGGCTCCTGCAGGAAACGCGGGACTGCCTCCGCGACCGCGGGTTTAATGCCTTTCTCGCAATCGACGTCGGGATTCCGCTCGACGATATGGATGCCGCCACACAGAGTCTCGCCTTTGCGCAGGCGAGTAATGCAACGATCTTTATCGCTCCACAGGTCGGCGACAACCTCGGTGTTGGGATCGAGATCGGGAGCGTCCTCGAAGATCTTCTGTCGACAGCTGGAATGCAGGGGCCGGCAGCCGATGCAACGCCACCAACGCGTGCGCGACGGGTTATGGTCGCGACCGAACCATCGGTTCGAAGTGCGATGCTTGGCGCCGTCCACGCGCGCTGGGACGCCAGTGTTCGGACGTTCACCGATGCCGCGGACTGCTGTCGGCTCTGTGCACAGTTCTGTACCCACATTCAGAACGAGGAGCTCTATGGATCGCTCGACCGTCTGGACTGATCGGACTCGCGATCAGCCCGGGAAGACTACGTCGCCGGATCTGCTGCGAGAGTCACCCGACAGCGATACCCATTCTTATTGCACCTCGGAGCCAGTGCGAAAGCTCGTGAGTTCGTCGATTCGATCTTCCAAGTCTTCGATCTCGCTTCGGAGTACGTCTGCCTCCTCGCTTTCAGTGGCCGCGAGTCGGTCCTTCAATCCCTGCAATCGCGTCTCTTTCACGTCCTCGTTGACGTCGGCTTTCCTGACGTACGCCCGCTCATCGATGTCGTAGACGTCCTGCTCGTGGAGGTCAGTCACCTCAAGTGCATCATCAACCTTGTCCGGGTCTACGCCGAGGACACGATCCCGATCGATACCGGCGTCCTCCAACGCAGCGAGGACCTCCGTGTCGTCTTTCAGTGACTTCGACCGGCGCGAAGTTCGCTGGACAGAGCCGTACTGGGCATGAACTGGCTGGTCGTGATCGACTCGATCAAGGAGGGTGTCGGCGATGTCTTTCCGAAGGTCGTTCGCGCCACGTTGCACGTCCGAGAGCAGCGTATAAAGGTCGATGAGTGCCTCCGTATCCGGGGTATCCATGCTGGTCGGATCGTGGCGTTCTAATTCATCGATCAACAGGAGCGCATCAGCATACACGCCGACATCCGGCTCAGTTCTATCGTCATTCTTGGTAGATCCCTCACCAATCACCTGAGTGGCAGTCGAGGCGTCCGATTCAACGAGGATCCCAGCGTCCTCGTCTATCTCGAATTGCGGATGAAGCGTTAGCACGGCAGCATAGGGTTCGGCATCCGGGGGAAGCCGGTCAAGCTCAAAGCCGCCACCCGCATCCTGAACGCGTCGATAGAGCGTTTCGAACTGGTCGCGCTGGAGCGGCTGAGAATCGTCCGAGTCCAGAATTTCGATGATGACGCGGAATTCCTGTATGTCGGTAATACGAAACTTGGTGTGTGAAAGCGGTGTAATGAGAGTGGCCTCTGGAGAACGCTCCTCGGCCGCTTCGAGGAGCGTGTGCCAGTTCTCACTGAACGACATATCTATACTCTCGCTGCTGAGAGCTTAAAATCCCCAGTTCGTCCAGATTGCAGGGTGGACAGAGCTGTCGGCAGAAGCTCGTCATACTGGCGGACATCCCGATAGCGACCCACTCACCACAATCCGCCCTATCATGCCGTCAATACGCATGACCACGCATCAGCAACGAAACGGGTGAACGGTCAGAGTCACGCCGTCGGCGCATACTTGTACGAACGGATGGTAAATCGGCTATGACGGATGAGGATGAGCCGGTCCAGCATTGCACGCTGAACGTGCCGGTGGATATCCCAGCAGCACTCGAGGCGGCCGCAATCGAGTATCTCGATGTCGACGACCAGCGAACGATCGTGATCTATCAGCACGCGATTCTGATGGTTATCGCCAGTGAAGGACGGGCAACGGCAGCGCGGGAATTTACAGTCGAACTCTGGGAAGAGCCACCGGACGGCCTTCCTCGCGACCCGGATGATCTCGTCACAGCGTTCCTCGATGAGCTACTGGCACCAACCGATGCAGTTCGCACTGAATCCTGAATTCCGCCCACTGTGGGAGGCTATCGGCGAGCACGATTCCTAGCCTTTTCTATCGAGCGACATCGTAGAAGCGAGACGGAAGAGGAGCCGATGGCACAGGCACCGACGATTACCGAGGCAGCGATCCGCACCCTCGCTCGACCGCAGTCATACGATCGAGGCGAGAACTACTACGATCAGGGGGCTGTCCGTGACATCACGCGTCGGGGCGACCAGTTGCGAGCGTCGGTCGACGGCAGTCAGTACGAGCCCTATCAGGTCCAAATCAATCTGGATGAGACTGGCGTCGTGGACACGGCGTGTTCCTGTCCGTACGATCAGGGAGGAATCTGTAAGCATCGTGTGGCCGTCCTCCTGACGTACAGCCGCAATCCCGACGAGGTTAACCAGCGCCCACCTATCTCCGAACAGGTCGCCGACGCAGATCCAGCCGAGCTCCGAGACCTCCTCGTTGATCTCGTCGAACGCCAGCCCGACCTCGGAGAGTGGATCGAATCGCGGCTCAAGACAGCCCAATCGGACGCTACTGTTGACGACTCCCGTGACCAGAGCCCAGACATAAATCGGGACTCGATTCGACAGCAAGTTCAGTATGTCCTCCAGCCCCCGAAGGAACGTGGAGGCCGAACGCAGGATCCGTATACAGCAGTCGAAACCGACGTCAAGAAGCTTGGCGACCTACTCGATCAAGCATGGGCAGCCATCGAAGCAGATGACGGCAAGGCGGCCCTAGATGTTCTCGAACCACTCGCAGATGAGCTGATGAACGAAGCATGGCTTGCGCTCTCGTACGACGATTCACAGGCCATTTTCGAGTTTTTTGATGAGGTCGACACCGCGCTGGCCGAGGCACTACTCACGGCTGATCTCTCCGACGCCGAACGCGATGACTGGAAGGCGAGACTGCGAACGTGGCAGCGTGAGATGGAGAGCTATACGGACCGACCACCGTACAGCGTCGCCCTCGACGTAGTCCAGCGAGAGATGAGAGCAGACAGTAGGTACACTACCCTCTGGGACGATAACCCGCCGTGGTACGCCGAGAACGTCGTCAAAGCCAGACTCAACGTCCTCGAACGACAGAACCGCGTCGACGAGTATCTTGCTCTAGCGGCCGCCACCGAGCAAATCGACGCGTACGCGACGATGCTCATCGAGGAGGGCCGTATCGACGAGGCGATCGAGTATGGCCAGCAGAACCTGCACGCGCCCGACAACGCACTCACGCTGGCCAGAGTACTCCGAGAATACGACCGACCACAGGCAGCGCTGGGGATAGCCCAGCACGGATTGTCCTTGGACGACAACGGGAAGGCAGATCTGGCCGAGTGGCTCCGCGACAGAGCCGGCAACTTGGACGAACCAGAGGTGGCGCTAGAGGCGGCCGTCACCGCGTTCGAAGCCGCACCCACACTCGCGGCCTACCAGGCGACAGAAGAACTCGCTGGTGAAGACTGGCCGGCTGTTCGCGAGGAGATACTGGGATCGCTTGCGAACCGAGACACGACCAAGCGAAATGCGCAACGACATGTCGAGATATTCCTGTACGCGGAGCGATACGACGAGGCCATCGCCATCGCGGACCGGTTTTCGGACGACATAGTGGTCGAACCGGTCGCCGACGCCGTCTTCGAGGAGCGCCCGGAGTGGACGATCGACGCCTGCAAAGCCCAGGCCGAACCGATCATCGAGGAAGGGAAATCACAGCAGTATCGACACGCCGTAGACTGGCTAGCGACAGCCGGAAAGGCAGCCGACGCTGCCGGCGAGCTCAACGAGTGGCGGGCCTACGTACAGGATCTCCGGGATGAACACTCTCAAAAGTACAAGCTCCGACCGATGTTGGAAGAGTTACTCGAGGAGTTTGACGATCGATAGCACAACGACGATCATGACTGACACAGCAACCACAGATCGATTTGTCATCGAAGTCAGCCAAGTGGGCACAGTCGACCACATCGTCGACCTCGAAGCAGACTCAGCGAACAGATCGCCGTACACATCTCGACAGGACTTACCGGGCGAAAAGCTGTGTGACCGGAGTACGCGCTCACCCGCAAGCGAGTACATCACACTTCGAGACTACGCCAACTGGAAAGGGTTCGACAAGCGGGCATTCGAAGGTGATGCGCCGGACGAGGTATGTTCGTATTGCTGGACAGCGGTAGTAGAACACGCTGAGCGAGGAGAACAGCACGAACGCGATGGCGTCGGCGAACGCATCGGGACAGTCGGATATCGCTTGCGATGGAAGCAGAAGGGCCGGGCCCACGAAGAGTGGTACGACATCGTCGTCCGGCCCGAAACAACCATAACAGAACTCGACAGGCTCGTCTGCCGGTTCACGACGCTCGATGATTTGCATCTTCGGATGTACGGGCTCGAAGACGAGTACATGGATTCGACACTCAACGTCATCCCGGATCACCAGTTCACTGCGGTCAACGATCCAGCATACACGACCGCAAGCGAGATGACGGTTTCCGACATTGCCGAACGTGCGACGCTCTGGGAAGGAGATAGACTCAGCATGGTCTGCGATTTTGGAACTCCCTCGCGCTATTACTGCATCGTGAAGGAGGTGTACGATCCAGAGGAGATCGAGAACCTCCTCGAAAAACGTGACCCGTTCGCAGCGACCGAGACAGCCGCGATCATCGACGAGAAACGACCCCAACAATAGACACGAGCAAACGGTTGCCCCGCACTTTTTCACCGGACTCCTCGAACACTCGACCAATGGCCGACTGCCCGTACTGCGAGCAATCCTTCGCGGACGAATCCGGTATCCGCAAACATCTCTACGAAGACCACGAATCCGACGAACTCGGTCGGATCGACACCAAGCGGGTTGAGCAGTACATCGACGACCACGACCTCGAAGAAAGCGACGACGATACCACCCATGCCCAGCAAGACACGGACGAAGCGGTAGACATGTCCCTGGGGACCGACCGCCAGTCGGATGAGCGGTGGGAGTTACATGACGTACAAGCACTATCGACGGGAGAGATCACGGACAAGCTTGCCGAGCACGGTATCGACACGACCGAAGCGTCGTTCCGTGACCGGGCGGCCGCGGTTGACTCGGCGATGGCACTCGCCGACCAGTGGGAGGACGACCACGACGTCGACGCGTCGGGGTACGATCAGGATTTCATCTGGATGGCAGCTGAAGTCCTCTGGAGTCGGTGGGCACCCGATCTCCCCTATCAGGAGCGAATTTACGACCTGGTACAGGACGGTCGAGAACTCCGGGAGCAGGGGGACGACGCCGAAGCCTGCGAACAGTGGCTGAGTGCCTGGAAGATCATCGTCGCCGTCACGCCGGACGACATTACGACAATCGAGGCGGCTGACGATCACCTCCCGAATGTGCTCTCCCTGGAAGCGTTCCTGCGATCACTCGACAACGACCTTGCCACCCTGGCAGCGGACGACCCGACCTATCACGAACGACGCCTCGAATTCTGTCGGGAGATCTGTACCCAGTTCCCGGATGCATCCGACGAGTTTCTTCTTGACTTCCGCCACTTTGTCGCTGACTCGCTGACAGAGCTGGGACGGGTGACCGAGAGCAGAAACGAGTTCGAGAAGCTCATTCGAGACTATCCCGAAGATCCCTGGGCGTACAAGAAACTCGCAGATAGCTACTGGCGGGAGGGAGCTGACGAGCCAACAGCTGACGAGCTGGAACGCGCCTTGACATTGTACGAACAGGCGCTAAACGCCGAAGATCCCCTCGAACAGCCATCGACCGTCTCTGACCGAATCGACGTACTCGAACGTCGATTGGCTAATATGGACACGTCCGAGTCACAAGAGGAATAGGCGGTCTTTGTCGACTGATGCACGCCGTGAGCCGTCGACGTTCGTCATCGGACAATCCTATCCTCCATCTTAACCAACAGTAAACAGATTCATCGGGGGTTCGTTGGTTAATTCGTTCAGCAACTCGGATCTGTTCTACGGCCAGGATTGAGTGCGACCTGCATCGGTCGATAGGTGGTTTCGGCCACCCCGAGCACTTGAAGGCGGGATGAGTATTGGTCAGCATGACACGGGCCGAGAAGGACGAAGAGCGGGAAGAGCGCATCAAGATGCGGATCATCGTCGACAACTACAGCCCTGAAGAACAGGCGTGGGGATGGTACGCCTATCTGGGCGATACGCTGGACTTCCCGTTCGAAGCGTGCTGTGTCACCGAGCGAGAGGAGTCACCACTAGAGGAAGGCGAAACGGTTCGCGTGGTTGGAATGTCCCCGACAGACCCGACTCTCAGCCAGATGTTCGTGACGATAGAGTGGATGGGAAGGGAGCTTGGCGTGCCACTGGAGCAACTGGAGCCTGTCGAAGCCAGTAGTAACACGGAACAAGCGATCGCAGACTGGCAGTACTGGCTCAACCGCTAACAACCGTTGGCCCTCGATAGAAAACCTCAACCACAGAAGGACAGAGACGTGCTTCACTAGATCCCGGACAACCCACATATTGAATCCGGTCGGGGACCTCTGTCCCGATACTGAATGCGAATCGAATTCGACGACGGGACGCTCCTGCTCCAAGATCCCCCCGACGATGTGCCCTTTGCGGAGTGGGATGACCGCGTCGACGAGTACCGCGCCCAAGCGTATCGATATCGATCGCTCCTCGAATGGGCCGGCGCGTGGACGGACGGAAACGAGCAGGCAACGTTGCAAGACGGCTTCGCTCACGCCCTCGAAGACGCCGCCCGAACCTATCCCGATCTCGTCCTCACGCCGGCGCTCCACATCGAACCACGTGACTACCAGCAGGCCGCCCTCGACGCCTGGATCGACCACGACCGACGGGGGAGTGTCGTCCTCCCGACGGGCAGCGGGAAGACTTTTCTCGGACTCCAGGCCATTGCCGACGCCGGCGTCAGTGCGCTCGTCGTGACGCCGACGATCGACCTGATGAACCAGTGGCACGCCACGCTCACCAACGCCTTCGGCGACCAACTCGCCGAGCCGGTCGGCGTCCTCGGGGGCGGCAGCCACGACGTCACCGCGATCACAGTCACCACCTACGACAGCGCCTACCGCTACGTCAGCGAGTACGGCGATCAGTTCGGCCTACTTGTCGTCGACGAGGAACACCACCTGCCAGCACCGACCTACCGGCAGATCCCCGAGATGATGATCGCGCCGTATCGCCTTGGCCTCACGGCGACCTACGAGCGGCCCGACGGCAAGCACGAACTCCTCGAGGACCTCCTCGGCCCCGTTGTCTATCGGGAGGACGTCGACGAACTCGCCGGCGAATACCTCAGCGAGTACGAGACGATCCACATGTCGGTCGAGCTCACGGCTGACGAACGGGAGACGTACGACGAAGAGTACCAGATCTATCGTGATTACGTCGACAGCCACGAATTCGACCTCTGGAAAGAGGAAGGCTACGCGGAATTCCTCAAGCGCACCTCCTACGACCCGCAGGGTCGGCGGGCGCTCATCGCCAAGCAACGCGCCGAGCGGATCGCCCGAACAGCAGAGAAGAAGCTCGACACGCTCGATAATCTCATCAAGCGCCATCACGACGACCGCGCGATCATCTTCACCGCTAACAACGACTTCGCCTACGACATCTCCCAGGAGTTCATCGTCCCCTGTATCACCCACCAGACAAAGACGGACGAACGCACCGAGATTCTGGAGCGGTTCCGCACGGGCGACTACTCGATGCTCGTGACGTCCCAAGTCCTCGACGAGGGGATCGACGTCCCGGCGGCGAACGTCGGTATCATCCTCTCGGGGAGCGCCTCGAAACGTCAGTACGCCCAGAGGCTCGGCCGTATCCTGCGACCCACGGACGACCGCCAGCCGGCTCGTCTCTACGAAATTATCACCGAGGACACGATGGAGACGTACGTCTCCCAGCGCCGCCGGGAGGGGGTGAGTGCCAGTGCTGACGGCTGATCTCGCGCGGTCGCGCACGACCGACGAGACGGTCACCCCGCTGTTCATCGATCCCGACGAGGAGCGCTACCGGGAGACGGCCCGGGAACTCATCCACCTGTTCGAAGCCCATCTCGACGAGCCAAAAGGTGACCTCGAGGACGCGATTGACGAGCTGACCGTCGCGGATACCGACTACAAGATCGTCCAGGGGCTCGCGAAGCTCCTCAAAGACGAGTGTGAGTTCGAGGTCATGGCCGCCGTCGACCCACGGGAGATTCGCCGGCGACTCTTCGAGAAAGCCAACGAGCGCTATCCTATCGTCCGCCAACCGACGCTCGGCGAGGACACACAGAAACTGGAGGTGTACAGCGCGGTCGCCGACGACCTCGGGGTGTCGCTCAAGGAGTGCTATCGAGGGATGTACGCCGATTTGGAGGACAACAAGCGACTCGTCCGGATCGGTACGCGGACAGCCGACCAGTACGCCAGTGAGGACGATACGTCGACCTCGACGACAAACCTGACCGGCAGCAGCGACGAGGCCTACGAACATACGGATCTCACCGTTGACTGGCTGTTGACGCGCTACAACCTCGCGCTCGCCCAGGCGGTGCTCTACGACGCCACAGAAATGCGGATTCGGGTGTGGGACCATTTCGGGACGGTGTTCAGCTACGTGAAGCTGTTCGGGTTGATGCATCGGATCTATCCGATCGACGCTGATGGTGAGCGCGTCGCGAGCACGGACCAAGCCGCCGGCTACGAGGCCGTACTGGACGGCCCGGCGTCGCTGTTCTCGCAATCGCAGAAGTATGGAATCCGGCTGGCGAACTTCCTGCCGGCGTTACCACTCTGTGACCGGTGGGAGATGACTGCCGAGATCCTCGTCGACGAGACGACCGGCGGGACCCGACAGTTCGCGCTCGACCACACGGAGGGCCTCAATTCGCACTACAGCGCCGGCGACCAGTTCGATAGCGACGTGGAGCGGACGCTTACCCGGAAGTGGGAGCGAGCGAATACGGACTGGGAGTTGGTGCGGGAAGACGATGTCTTCGATCTGGGTGCCGAGGTGATGATCCCCGACTTCGCGATCGAACATCCGGACGGTCGGCGTGCAATTCTCGAGATTGTCGGCTTCTGGACGCCCGAGTACTTGGACGGGAAGCTAAAGAAGATCCGACAGGTGGAGGCCGACAATTTCGTGCTGGCTGTCTCGGAGCGGCTAGATTGCGCAAGTGAGGAGTTTGGGGGTGCCTCTGATCGGCTGTTGTGGTTCAAAACCGGGGTTCATGTCTACGATGTGGTTGAATTGGCTGAGCAGTTTGCGGTATCGCCACACCCTTCTGATTGAACAGTGAGCACATCGAAGCCCACAGTTAGGTTATACTTTTAGCTATTGCCAGAGTATTGTCAACTACTAGATGTACGAGGTGCTCGACGATACGGCGGCGTAGGTCATCCTCGCTATCGAGAGTGGTGACCCCATCTGCCGTGTCGCCCCCCACCACACGCCGTAGGAGACGGTGAAACAGGCCGTGAACCGTCTCGAAAACGTAGGATGCATTACCTATGACGACGGCCTCTCCGTCGTCTTCCTCGACGAGGTCGACCAGTTCGAAGAGCTCAGTGTCACAACAACTGCAGAATATCGGTGACACGAACTCTTGGACACTCGCCTCTATCGATTTGTTGTGTGAATGGCCACCACGATTTGTAGACCCACCCCTATCGACTTGTTCTTGTCAGTGATGGAACTGAGTCATCGATAACACCCTCACCCCTATCGACTTGTTCGAGGAACAGCCTACTGGTTGAGCTGTGCATTCACGACGGTACGGAGTTCGTCATCGTGGACGTCATCAAGTCGCGAATCTTCCCGAAGCGTCTCGATAATTGTCTCCGGGTTCTCACCAAACGTGAACTCGAGATAGCTGCCCGAATGTGGCCCCTGACTCTTCCGTTCTGTCTCGACCAACGAATACGTCGTGAGTTCTTTCATCTTATTCACGTACGTCTCCTGGTGATACTGATCCGAATCCAAGGTGCCCGTCAAGTACTGATACACCCGATATCCGATCGGGCTTCTCGCTGCACCAGTTCCAGTCTCGCGTGCCACAGCTGCAGTCGCGAACAGACAGAGCTTCTTTTGCGTACTAATCCCACGAGTCACCTCTAACACGCGGTTCTTCTCGACCTTATCTTGGGCTTGTCGAACGTGCTCCTCACGAACTTTATCGGCACCTGTTTTTTCTGCGATCGACCCCGCTGTTCGCATCAGGTCGATCGCCTTCCGTGCGTCTCCGTTGGTTTGGGCGGCGAATGCCGCTGCGAGGGGAATGACATCGTCGCTGAGTGCATCCTCGTGAAAAGCGTCCTCCCGAGCCCGGAGGATTTCTCGGAGTTGGTTGGCGTCGTAGTCACTGAAATGAACGTCTTCGGGGGTGAACGAACTGAGAGCGCGACTTCCCACGCTCTCCATCATTTTCGTGTCGTTCGTGATCGCGGTTACGGAGACCTGGGCGGTGATCTCGTCGGTGCTTCCAGCACGAGAGAGCTGATAGAGAAGGCGGGAGAAGGCTGGCTCGTCCTTGTCGCGACGACCGACGAGCATGTCGAGTTCATCGAGGATGAACACGACTGTGTCGTAGTGTTCGTTGATGAGACGGTAGAGTTCGCGCCATTTTTTCTTGTTTGGAACCCCATGCTCTGGGACGTCGACAGTCGTTCCAATATCGTTCGATACCTTTCGTGCCAGTTCGTAGACGGCTGCGCCGAGGGTTCCCACGTTCTGGCAGTTCATCTGGATGACGCCAAACCGGATATCACGACTTTCGCAGAGCTCGATGATATTCTGACAGACGGCGTTGATGATGAGCGATTTCCCGGTCCCGGAGGGGCCATAGAGGAGAAGGTTCGGTGGCCGCTCGTTACTAATCGCGACGCGGAGGTGCTGAGTGATATCGGTGAGCTGGGTGTCACGACCGACGATACGTTCCTCGTCGACGATCTCGTTCGGTTCGAGGAGTGACCGGTTCTTGATGAGACTCGCGGCTTCTTCCTGCTCGAGAATGAGATCTTTGATAGAACCCGTGGACTCGGGGGTCTCCTCGGGACCAGGATCCGTGGGCATACCGAACCCCACTCTATCAGGATACTAAAAGATTCCCCTGTCGATTTCTTTTCTACCGGTATGACGTTCAGAACAGGTATAT
The DNA here is from genome assembly GCF_024609245.1 of Haloarchaeobius sp. FL176. GTDB lineage: Archaea > Halobacteriota > Halobacteria > Halobacteriales > Natrialbaceae > Haloarchaeobius. The sequence goes on along the minus strand of NZ_JANJYH010000010.1, from coordinate 89,093 downwards.
CAGAGGGTTACACCGTTATCCTCCGCGACCTCCGACGATTTGTTAGGAACCCTTCTCGGTCGATCCAGGAGAACTCTCGAACACCCTCTCACCCCTATCGATTTGTTCTAACCACAAAGGAGGGGTGGGGTGAGAGAATTCCCGGACGGACTAACGCCCCATCTACGTCACGATTAGCATGGGATTGAGAGCTGCTTTCACCTTCTTCTTCTCTTCTTTCTAGTTCTAGCTACTAGCTAGCTAGTAGAACGCACCTCTATCGACTTGTTCTAATTACATCCTCTCCTCTATTTCTCTCCTAATTGAGTATATAAACAATGATCGAGAAATCAGAAGAACAAGAGCGGTTTCGGGTATTTTGTAGGCACCATAGCCGGACGTCTTGTATCCCCTCTGTTTACCAAATAAACTACTCTACCCTCTCCCCTATCGATTTGTTTGACTCCACTCCTTTCTATCGAATCCAGTAGTAACCAAGTTAATAAAGACCGATACAGCCGAAGGACCTCACCCTGAAGTATCATTTCCTTGCCGGTTCCTCGTGATCAACTCTCCCCTCCCCACCCTTTCTCGCCAGAACAAATCGATAGGGGTGGGTGTGTGGTCCTACCGACACGGTCACGATAGATGCATCTGATCACATATAGGGGCGGCTCTATACTCAATTTCGGCATTTCCGCTCCAGTGGTTCAATACTGGTCTTCCGTGGACGACTTCCCACTGAACAAATCGATAGAGGTGACTCTCCGCATGCAGGTGGTTTTGTTGAACAAGTCGATAGGGGTGCGTCTCCTTAACCTTTCAATCGAGTTCAGAAATCTCGATATCTGGCCTCCTGTATTAACGATGCTACCGATACAGACAGTCGGTTCGATCAATTCGCAACAAACCGATGCGCATTTGAGCGAAACGCTCCGCGTCTTTCACTTCGCAGACGCGGTGTCATCCCGAACAACTGGCCATCCGACTGAAGTACTATCTCGTCTACTCGTCCGGATTCACTGGGGATTTGTACTTTGACGTGACGCGGTCTCCTTCCCGCCACTGCCAGTAGTAGTAGCGGTTGTCGTTGATCTTCTTGATCGTGATTGTCGCCTTCGTCGGGACATCATCCGGGAGGTCATCGGGACGCTCGTCGTTCTCGTCTTCCTCCTCTGCTTCGGAAAGACGGGCCTCGCGCTCGCGATACTCTGAGAGGTCCTCGGCATAGTGGGCAACGTCTCGGAGTAATTCTGGCGAATAGTCGTTGAGCGTGTCGATGACGTCGGTGGGGAGTTCCGCTGGCGGCGTCGGGGGTTCGTAGGACATGGGCCGATCTGTGTCGCTCTTATGCAAAGCTGCGGAAAGACCGTATAGTTACACTGAGCCGACGCTAATTTGGCGATATGGTTTCTGCTCAGCCAGCGTTCGGCGGGATGTTTCGACAGCTGATCGAGCTGGGCGTCGTCGAAATAGACACGGAGCCGCTCGATGCCCGCATCGAGCGGCGACTCAAGGAATTTTGGGAGAATACGTCCTGTCCACGCTGCGGCCACCAGAGCATCGTAACCTGGGATGCACTCGACCGTATCTGGTGCCGTGACTGCAATTTTAAGCCGGTTTACACCTACGGCACGCCATTTCACGAGAAGCACCTCTCCGGCGGTGAGGTGCTTCTCGCGTTCACGCTCTACGCGGACACATTGCTCAGTATCAACCAGATCGCGCCGTTCCTCGGACGGGCCTATAGAACCGTTTACACGGCAATTCGAGAGGTGGAAGCCGCGGTTCAGCGCGGCTTCCCCGTCGTTTGGAGCCTCCTCGCCCAGACCATCGACGGACCGACGCAAGTCGACGAATCAGGGAAGGTCTGTTCGGGCTACAAAGGCCAAGAGACGCCGCGGAACAGCCGTTCTCGCGGCGGCTCGTCCCGGTCTGGACGCTCACGCTGGCGAGGGCGTCACGGTGATCAGCTGACGCTCGTCGCGGCGTGCCGCGACTCGCTTCGTGTGATTCGCGGGCAACTCGGCATCGACTACAGCGGTGATCTCGAACCAGTGATTCAGGAGGCTGAAGACCTCTCCCAGCCGCTGGGAGAGGTCTGGACGGACGGACTCCAAGCCTACCGAGAGATGGAGCGTGACCACCGAACAGTCGTCCACAAAGAGCGATACGTATCGCCCAGCGGCGTCCATATTAACCAGGTCGAGTGTCTGTTTTCGCTCATTCAGCCGTGGTTGCGGAAGTTCCGCGGCCTGTCCAAGCAGGGCTTGGAGCAGGCCGCTCACACCTTCGGCATCGTTCGCTCACTCAACCTAGCTGGTGAAACTACCGAGTCAGTCATTGACTGTCTCGTTATCGGGGCTTTCCGCAGTTCTACATAAGAGCGGAAAAACTTAACCAACAAATACCGATCAATCGTATCCTCTGTTGGTTAACCCCTCTCTGCTCGAATGCTGAGCCGGATCGGACTACCGGAGCTAAGAATAGTATATCTGTATAAAGATAACTCTATAGAGAATATGAGGGACAAGACTAATACAGTTAGATGCGATACCGATAACTAACGATGATGGAGTACGTCGACGAGACCGCGGCGAAGATCATGGTCGCGGCCCGGCCGGGTGACTCGATCCGGCGAATCGCCCAGAAGATCGACGGCTCCTACTCGTGGGTCTACGACTGGATCGAGCGGTTGGAGGACGCAGGCTTCATCCGGCGTGAAGACGGCGTCTACATCGAGAAGTACGCTGTCAGGGATCGCTACTACGATCTCGTCGCGGCCATTTCTCGCGCTGTCCCCCCCTCGATCGACGACGGCTACGTCATTCCACACTTCGCCGGGATGCCCTTTGCGTACACGAAAATCGACGGCGTCTACGTCTGGACCCACGGCGGCTATCAGATCGCCCGCGGCCACGACGATTATCCGATCTTCATCCAGGTCGCCGACCAGGACGTCGAACGGTGGACGGCGTTCTTCGACGAGTTCGGGATTCCGAGCCGGATCGAAGAGCGGCCGGACGCGACCGACTACGATGCGACTGTCTCGTACGTGTTGTTCCCGACGAGTGGGGAGATCACTCGCGAGTGGGTCGACGGCAATCCGGTCATTCCGTTGGATGAGACAATCGAGCACATGTTGGAGTACCGGGTGAACTACGAACCGGCGTTGGAGATGATCGCCGACGAGTACGACCGCGATATCGACGCGTCCCACGAGGATCCGCGTCTCAATGCATGAGCCTCGGCGAACGCGAAGACGAGCTGCTGGACACCCTGGAGACAGTCATTGACGCTGACCTGCCGTACGTGCTCGTCGGTGGGTGGGCGATCGCGGCGTTCAATCAGCGCTTCACCACGGACGTCGACGTCGTCATTCCGGCACAAGCGGTCGACGACTACACCGACCTTCTCACCGCCCGCGGCTACGAGAAAACGGCCGACGTCGAGCGAAACGAGCTCTACGAGGGCCGTACTATTCGATTCACGAAAGACATCGGGAATCCGGTTCGGTTCGACGCGATGGTGGACGCGCTGGGCTGTCGCCAGACGGAAGCTGAATGGTCGTATCGCTATCTGGCCCAGCACTCCGTCACCCAGGAACTGCGAACCGGGCGCCCGGTAACAGCCAGGATTCCGGAACGGGAGTTGCTGTTTGCCGTGAAACTTCACAGTGGCCGCAAGGCAGACTCCCGGGATCTGGTGGTGCTGGCTGCTGACGCGGATTTCGACCGGATCGCGACCCATCTTCATCGCGGGGTGTCCAAGAAGCTCGCTGGTCGCATCGAGACTGTTCTCGACCGGCTCACGTCGGAAGATTTTGCGGACGCGTTCAAAGGGGTCTTCGAACAGCAAACGGTTCCCGAACAGGATATCGATGCCGTCGTTGAGTTCCTTCGTGACCAGCAGCGCCGAATCGATTCTGAACTATAACATCGACTGCCGGTGGGGTATGTCTTGAGACCGATCGAAACACGCAGGGTCGGACGCCGAACGAATTAACCAACAGAGTGGGATAGTACCCTCCGGCGTTGGTTAACAGCCGGGAAGGAGGTGTTCAGCCGTCTACAACTGTCCCGATGACCTCCTGCGCGGTCGAACTGATCCGGCCGAGTCGCTCCTGAATGCTCTCCGCATCGTCGTCCTGCCACGCGGCAAGATAGAACGCTGATCCGCTCGTATCTAGGTTGAAATACCGCCCGACGATGTACGCAACGGCTTCGGCTTCGACCTCGCGTTTTGCACGCTCGGGTTCGTCGTCGACATCGAAATGGAGCAGTGCGTGGGCGTACTCGTGAATCAACGTCACGGCGAGATCGGCCTGATTTGAGCGGGCTTTCGCTTCGACGACGGGTTGGCATCCGTGGAGAGTCCGGTGTTTGCAGACGCCTTTCGCGTCGCCATGCTCCCACTCGGCAGCGTCGACGACACGGACGTCGATATCGAGCGTAGCTGCTGCATCAAGGAGCGCTGGCACCAGGTCGTCGGCGTCACCAGCTGCCTCGGTTTCCAGCTCGGGGAGCGGTTCGCCCTCGGTTTGAGACACATCGAAGACTGCCGTTGGTTTGAATCCAACCAGTCCTTTCGACCACTCCTCGGGCGGCGTCTCGTCGTACTCACAGTCACTGTCCTCGTGGTAGCTCGGCGAGTTCTCGCATTCCGGGCACTGCTTGGTGATGATCGGCGCCCAGATCCAGATGGCCGACTCACCCTCCTTGACGTGGCGGTCGAACTCCTCCTGCCACGTCCGGTAGCCAGCCACCCGGCTCGCCTCGGGACACTGTCGCTTGATGAGGAGCGTGTTCCGGTAGGAGTAGTCGTGGAAACGACTCTGGACATCGAGCCACTCTTGGAACTCTTCGCTGGCCTGCGCGTCGTCGACGCCGGCGACAAGGTCGTCGATCCACTGTTCGATGGTACTGTTCATCTCGTCTGATCGCGTGTCGGTCTGGTCGAAGGAGACCGACGAGTCTCTGGTCGTAGACATCGTGATCACCGAATCGAATTCACGGCGACTGCGTCTGTTCAGACCGCACCGCACCCTTCAGGGGCGTCCAAAAAACCGCTCTGTCGGTTAGCGGAGCTCGTGACGTTCGTCTGCAAAGCCGACCGTAACGAGGTACTCGAGGAACTCGTCGAACTGCTCGACGTCACTGGGCGTGTCGGTCGCAAGATGACGCGCCCACTCGATGGCCCACTGGAAGGCGGGATCCGTGCCGCCCTTGCCGTGAATGTACCACCACCGGGCCGCCTTGAGAACCACTATGGGATTCGTCGGCGGCTGCTCACCGGCGAGCCCACGGGTGATGGATTCGATTTCGTCGGGGACGTCGGCTGGATCGACCTCCGCTGATTGCGTGTTGTCGATATCGACGGGAATATCGTCGACCGAGACGTTGTCGGGACTCTGTTGTTGACTCACTGGAAGTCACCTCTGAGAGCTTTCGAAGGAGCCCTCGCCCTCTCTGGGGGCACGAAAAACAGGTCGCGAAGTCACGCCGGCGGGAGGTAGACGCTCTGATCGCCGGCGATTTCCTCTAGATTGTTCCGATGACGGTGGCTGAAGTAGCACTCGTAGCTGCAGTATCCACAGATTGCGCCGGTATCGTACTCGGCGACGTACGGGCCGCGGCGGGTTCGCCAGACGTTCGTCCCGCACTCGGTACAGGCGGCGTCCTCGAGATCGGCAGGGCTCGGTCCCTCGTACTCGACGTTGAGCCCCTCGTCTTGCGGTGTCGTTTCGGGCCAGATTCCGTGCGCCCTCCAGAACTCACGGACCCGAGCGAGGCTGTGGCGCACCGTCTTTCGGACGGTGACGTGGTCGGCGTCGCGACCGCTGTCGTCCCAGCCGTCGGCCGTCCAGAACTCACCGAACTGTGCGCCGCGATGCAGCCCGTTCCAGTCGACGCCGACGATATCGGCCGGTGGCTCGTCAGTGAGTGTCGGTCGGGTCAACTGTCGAATAGCGTCGAGCTGCTTGGGCGGACTCCCGCCGAGAATGTGGACGCGCCGCCCTCTCCAATCGGCTGGATCGGAGAAATCGTGGGCCAGGCGGTCGGCGTATCCCCGTGAATACCCGAGGACGAGGTTCTCAGGTATCGCGTCGATCACCGCCCGCGACTTCGGAACGACGATGAGCTCAGCTTCGGGGTAGCTCGCTTGGATTTCACGAGCAGCAGCGACGTGGGCGTCGACGTCGTCGATTTCGTCGACGTCCCCGATGACCCCGACACGTGGTTCGTACTCGAAAAAGCGGTCGACGAACCGCTCCAGATCGGGATCCCGAAAATCGTTGTCGAGCATCCCGACAGGAATCTCGAGGTTCAGGTACTGGTCCGTCTGGTACCCACAGTCTTCCCGAAACCCGGGGAGAAATCCGAGGGCGAGAGAATCGGCGACGAATGGGGCTCGATGGAGGAACGCCACATGGTCCGCTTGTCTGGCGACAGCGATGTCGCTAGCCGTGCTGGAGTCTGGACTCAAACCGAGGGACATAACGGAACTCGCGAGGCGGCTGTTGGTCGCCCCGCGCCCATTCAGGGGCCCGAAAAACCGCGGCACAGCATATTAACCAACAATAGGGAAACTCACGCGGAGTGTGTTGGTTAAGGACAGCGCTTACCCTTCGTCCTCACGCAACTCTTCAGCTTTCCACTTGAGCCGGCGCAGAATCTGCGTTCGATTTTGGTGGGCGTTCTCGTAGGCTACACACTCTTGCAAGGTTTCCATATCGGGAATCGTCGCGATCCCTGCCTTGATCAGGCCCGTGTTCGGTGCTTCCAGACGCTTCTCTGGAGGGAATTCGTCGCTCTCTTCGTCGTCAGTGGTTCCCATCTCAAAGAGCCTCCACCCCTTTGGGGCCGACACAAACAACTCTCCGGACGATAATGTCCACCTCTAATAGAGATGAAACCGATACAACGGTTACCGTAATGGTCATTCCCCGCGAGTGTTTACAGGCCCGCATGGAGCGAAAGACGATCTCAGTCACCGGGATGTCCTGCAACGGGTGCGAACAGAACGTGGAGACCGCCCTGCGAAACCTCGATGATGTGAATCGGATCGAGGCCGACCACGAAGCTGACACGGTCGACGTGGTCCTCGAGGATGGAGTCTCAGACGACGACGTGAACGCGGCAATCGAACAAGCTGGCTACGACGTAGTGGCTTAATCGGCTGTCACTCGGCCGTCTCCACGCTCGCCGTCGGTGCGGTCGTCGAGGGCGAACTCGGTGTTGACACCCTCGCCGGAGAGGAGCTGACCAGCGAAGCTGTTGGCGAGGACGGCCGAGACGGACAGCACCATCGCGAGCATCGCGAACACCGGGTGAACGAGCCCCGTGGTCGCGGCGGCGACACCGACCCCGTTGAACGCGAAGGCCGTCGCGAGGTTCTGACGGGTCTTCCGGTAGCTCTCGTTCCCGATCTCGTAGGCGTCCATCACGCCACCAAGCCGGTCGCCCATCAGGACGATGTCCGCCGATTCGATGGCGATGTCGGTCCCGGCGCCGATGGCGATCCCGATGTCGGCCTGCGTGAGTGCGGGAGCGTCGTTGATGCCGTCGCCGACCATCGCTACGCGGTGACCCTCGTCCTGCAGGCGACCGATCTCTTCGCGTTTCTCGTCGGGCAGCACGTCGGCCATGACGCGGTCGATACTGACCTCCTCGGCGACCGCGTCTGCGGTGCGCTCGTTGTCTCCAGTGATCATCACGGGCGTGATGCCGGCGTCTCGCATCCGTTGGATGGTCGCAGCGGCGTCGCTCTTGACCTCGTCACCGATACCGATCAGACCGAGTAGGTCACCGTCACGAACAACTCCGGCAACGGTGAGGCCGTGGCCCTGAAGTCGCTCGATGTCGTCGCTCCCCTTCGACAGGTCGATCCCCTCGTCGCTGAGCCATCCCGGTTTCCCGACCAGCACGTCGTCGCTGGCCACGGTTGCCCGGACGCCCTTGCCGGTCACGGAGTCGAAATCATCGGGGTCAGCGTACTCGACATCTTGCTCGTCGGCGAACTCGAGGATCGCATCTGCGAGCGGGTGTTCAGAGAAGGCCTCCGCGCTAGCCGCAGTCGTGAGTACATCCACCTCGTCGGCACCGAACGCGACGACTTCACTGACGGCGGGTTCGCCGACGGTGATGGTGCCGGTCTTGTCCAACACGATGTGGTCGACGTCGGGAAATATCTGGAAGGCGTCACCGGAGCGCATCAGGATGCCGCGGTTCGCCGCCTTCCCGCCACCCCGAATTAGGGCGAGCGGTGTCGCCATCCCAAGCGCACACGGATAGCCGAGGACGAGAACCGCCAAGGCTGCGAACGCCCCGCGCTGGACGTTGGGGGCTGCCCCCCACGCGAGTGGTGCGACCACCCAAAAGAGGAACGAGAGCGCGGCGATCGTCAAGACGCCGGGGACGAAATACTTGAGCACGCGGTCGGCGAGCTGGATGATGCCGGGCTTCATCGCCCGCGCCTCCTCGATCTCGCGGGCGACCTGGTTTAGGAACGCGTCCTCCCCGGTTGCAGTTACTTCGATGAGCAGCGTCCCGGTCTCGTTGACGCTGCCACCGATCACCGCGTCGCCGGCGGCCTTCTCTTCGGGAATGGACTCGCCGGTAGCGACCGACTCGTCGACCATCGATTCGCCCTCGACGACCGTGCCGTCGACGGGGATGTTTTCGCCGGGCTTGACGCGGACGCGATTGCCAACGTCGAGGTCGTCGACAGGGACCTCCTCGACATCACCGTCATCACTGACGCGGCGTGCCGTGTCGGGCTGGAGGTCGAGAAGGCCTTGGACGGCTCGGGAAGCTCGCGTGCGGACGATGAGGCTGGTGTACTCCGAAAGGATGTGATAGGTGGTGATGAACACGGAGACGGCGAAGAAGTGAACGGTCGGGAAGCTCGGGAAGACGAACAGGCCAAGCAGTCCACCCACGAGTCCGGCGAACGCGCCCGCTTCCAGGAGGACGTGCTGGTTGAAGATACCCCGGCGCACGCTCTGGAAGGCTTTCTCTTTGATATAGCGGCCGGGCCCGAACATCGTCCCGAGTGCCAGCCCCAGAGTCACCAGATCCATCCCGAGAGATGTTGACTCGAAGCGCCCCATCACGAAAATCATCCATCCCATCAGGGCAGCGATAACGATGGATGCGCCACCGGCGATGAGGAGGCGACGCTTGCCGTCGGAGAGTTCGGCCTGCTGTTGCTCGTACCGCTTCGCTTTGTCAGGGTCGCGGATGGTGTACCCGAGGTCTCGGAGCGTGTCCTTTACCTCGACCTCGCTCAGCAGGTCGTCGTCGTATTCGACGAGAACTTCCTCGTGGGCGAGACTCACGTCGACGTCCTCAACGCCGTCGGTTCGACTGTAGGCCTTCTTGATGCTCTCGGCACAGAACGAGCAGGACATCCCCCCGACGTTGAATTGGTCGTGTGTCGTTCCCATCGTACCTGTTGGTTATCGTGCGACGCGGATAACCATTATGACGAGAGTTATAGCGGTCTCGATATCATACTACCACTGTCGTTGGAATGGCGTTACTCTTACTGTCGTTGTCCGTCTATGTCGTCACAAGAATGGCGCTCCTCGAATCTGACGTGCCGATCCGCGAAGTCGTGACGACGGACCCGGAGAAAGCGAAGGCACTGGAGAACGATGTCCGGGTGAAGATCCTCGACATGCTCGCAACCGAGGAAATGACGATCGAGGAGATCCACGACGAACTGCATCGTCGTGGCGAAGAAAAGGCGGAGACGACGGTGCGCCACCACGTGAACGTCCTGAAGGATGCGGGGATGGTCGAGATTGCCCGGCTCGAAGAAGCTGGTGGGGGGACGCGGAAGTACTACAAGTCGAACACGCGGATTTTTTCGTATGACCTACCAGAGGACGCTGAGCAGACGCTCGCTGGGGCGCAGGAAACCGCGGCAGCCGAATTAGCAGGGCTCGTTGAGACGCTCTATGGGGAGCACGGCGACGACATCGAAGCGGTGGCACGAGAAATGAAGCCGTGCGAGTACTGTGCAACACAGCATTACGAGGAGTTCGTCCTCCGTGAACTGCTAAATCGCGCGCTTATTGACCTTACTGAGAATGGGACGCTGGAGAGTGTTCGGCGTGATTCAGAAGACGCCGGCGATGAAGCCGAGTCCCATGACGATGAGGACGGTCGCTGAGAACAGCGGCAGGTACGGTGTATACCGCTCGACTGTTTCTTCGTACTCCTGATAGCCGGCGATGAGGAGCATCGTTAACCCGACAATGCCGACGATGACCGTCAGCGCATACGCAGTCATCAGCTCCAGACAGTACGTCGAACCGGCACAGAGGCCGATAATCTCGAATTCTTCTTCGTGAGCGAACCCGAGGACGAATGCGAACCAGGCGATTCCGAGGAGTCCGCGGTCGGCGTCAGGAGCCGGATCGGTCCCGTGCTCGTGGGAGTGCCCTCCGATTTTTCCAAGCCGAATTTTCACCCGTGTAAGGAGCCCATCCGGGGAGTGTTCGTGCGTGGGTGGCGTGCCGTGACTGTGGTGGCTCGACTGCTCCTCCGTATGCTCATCGTGGTCGTGTCCGTGGCTGTCCTCGTGCTGGTGAGAATGGCCGTGCGTGTACTCTCGAATCCCGAGTCCGATGAGTAAGACGCCTGCGACGATGCTGACTGGACCGCCGATGGAAACGCCGCCAAGAATCGAGATCGGCTCGTTCACTTGGGTCAGCTGAAAGTAGGATTTCGCGTAGAAGAACACGCCGACCATCGCCAGACTGCTAATGAGGTGGCCGATGCCGATCAGCGAGCTGGCGGCGAGTCCGTAGAGCCACTTATTGGATTGATCGAGTGCATAACTCGCGGCGACCGGCCATCCGTGTCCGGGCTCGATGCCGTGCACGAATCCGAGCGCAATCGCGCCGACCAACAGTGGAAACGCCTCGCCGTGGAGCATTCATATATTCCTCTATCCCTGCGCTGTATAGCGGTTGTTAAGACTGAAACGTGAATTCCGTAATAATCGAGGGGTCAAGACAGTAGGGGATCAATTGGGGAGTATGCGCACGAGCTTGAACGTGTCTGAGGACATTCTCGAGGAGTTCGACGAGACATGGCAGGCTGAGGGGTTGGACTCCCGCTCGCGGGCGATTCGTGAAGCGATGCAGGAATACATCGAGGGACATTCACAACTCGAGGAGGTTTCAGGCGAGGTCGTCGCTGTACTTGCATTCGATTACCAGCACCACGAGGTGATTCACGATCTCCATTCGGCCCAGCACCAGTTTCAGGACGTCATCGAAACGATGAGCCATACCCACCAGGGCGAGTGGTGTTTAGAGACCGTCTTCTGTCATGGCGATGCGGCGCGGGTGCGGGAACTCGTGTATCGGCTCCGTGATTTCGATGGGGTTGGTCGTGTGAAGACGATGCTCCTCCGCAGTACTGCGCCGGCCGACCCGGAGTGAGATTCACTCGATACAGCAGCTCATCGTCGATATGTCCCGTCGGAACGCCTGACAGGCCTGTTTGAACGCCTCGGAGAACGTCGGGAACGGGTGGACGGTGTCGATGATGTCGTCGACCGTGAGGCCGAACGTCACCGCAAGCGTGGCTTCCATAATTATGTCGGCGGCACGGGGGCCGACCATGTGGACGCCGACGATCTCGTCAGTCTCGTGGTGTTTGACGACTTGGACGAGGCCATCCGTGTTCTCGACGGCCTTCGCTCGCGGGACATCCGCCATCTGGACGGTTCGGCACGAGCAGGTGCCGTGCTCGTCCATATACTCGCGTTCTGTCGTCCCGACTGCGGCGACTTCCGGGCTGGTGAACACGACTGCTGGCACCGCGTCGTAGTCGATGCTGACGCCCTCGTTGCCGAACGCGTTCTTGACGGCGTGATTGCCCTCCTTGGCGGCGACGGTCTCCAGTTCGGGCTCGCCGATCACGTCGCCCGCCGCGTAGATGTCGGGATTCGTCGTCTGGAAGTACTCGTCGACACGAATCGTCCCGTCGGGGTTCGTTTCGATCCCAACCGTTTCGAGGCCGATGCCCTCGCTATTCGGCTGGACGCCGGTCGCGACGAACAGCGCGTCGCCGGTGACCGTTCGCTCGTCTCCGTCGATGGTCGTTTCGACGGCGACGCCTGACTGAATCGCTTCGGCGCCGCCGTCGGCTGCTAGCGTGCGGACGCGCTGGAAGTCGTTGCCGGTGATCACCTCGATGCCCTCCTCCTCGAATGCACGCTGCATCTCGCGACCAAGTTGGCCTTCCATGTCCGAGAGGACGCGGTCGGAGCGCTGGAGAACCGTCACGTCGATGCCGACACGGTGCAGGATCTGTCCCCACTCCAGCGCGATGTATCCCCCACCGAGCATTAGGATACTCTCGGGAAGGTCGCGCTCCTCGAGGATGGTCTCACTCGTGTAGTAGTCGACGTCGTAGAGGCCGTCGATGGGCGGCGCCCACGGTGAACTGCCGGTCGCGACGAGGGCCTTCTTCCCAGTAATGTGTGCGCCCTCGTCGGCGCCGTCGACGACCTCGATGGTAGTATCGTCGACCAGCTGGCCGTACCCCTCGTAGATGTCGATCTCGAAGTGCTCGGCGACGTCGACGTAGTTCTCCTGCCGGAACCGCTCGACGAGTTCGTCGGTGTCGTTGAGGGCGGCGGCCCAATCGACGGTCGGCTCCTCGGGGTATCGAACGGCGTCGAAGGGGTTCTCCGACGCTGCAGCTCCGCTCTCGGCGACGGCAAGGAGATGCTTACTCGGAACACAGCCGACGTTCACGCACGTCCCGCCGATGGGCAAGCCGGTATTCACCATCGCTGTCGAGAGATCGCGTCGACTCGCTTCGGTGATTGCGGCGAAGGCTGCGGCGCCGCCACCGAGAATCACGAGATCGTAGTCGGCTGTCTGAGTCATCTGTGCCTATACTTTACGACGGGAAGTTCTTGTACTCCAGAGTCCGAAGCTATGGAGTAGGTTGGAGGCCACGAAGCTATGGCAGACACTACGTCATCGGCGCCCGCGTGCGATGTCGAGGGGACGTGCTACTGTCCGCTCACGGGTGTCATCGACACGTTGAGCCGGAAATACGCGATGCAACTCGTCAGCATCATCGGCGCACACGATTCGCTGCGGTTCGCGGAGATTGAGGAGCACCTCCCGACGGCGAGTACCTCGACAATCTCGAAACGACTCGACGAGTTCGAGGAGGCAGGACTCGTCTCACGGACGCAGTACAACGAAATTCCACCACGCGTCGAATACGCGCTAACTGACGAGGGTGATGAGATTCGTTCGAGATTAGAACCGCTTCTTGAGTGGGCGACGGCGAACTCCTGACGTACGGACTTTAGTGAATTTCATCCCACATCAAGTGGTGAGCAATTCAGATCGGAGTGCTGACCCAATGACTATCCTGTCTTCGTGTGCTACTATGTCGTATGATAAACGAGGGAGCGTCTGCACCGTCATTTACTCTTCCGGGTCTCCGTGACGGAGAACAAACCGGGTACTGCTTGGATGAGTCAACAGCCAATGATCGGGCTGCGTTGCTGGTATTTTACCCGTTTGATTTCAGTCCTATTTGTACAAACGAACTGTGTGCGATTCGCGATGCAGAGTGGTTTCAGCTAACGCCCGCTCTCGATGTCTGGGCAATTTCTGGTGACAGCGTCTACGCCCATCGAGCATTCGCCGAGGAATACGGCCTCAATTTCCCGTTACTTAGTGATAGTTCCGGGCGGGTTGCCGAGTCATATGACATCTGTTATGATGAATGGGAGAACCACGAGCGCGTCCCGCAGCGTGCCGTGTTTCTCATTGATTCCGAGCAAACGATTCGATACGCCTGGGCGACAGAAGATGCACTCGAGAAGCCGGATTTCTTCCCGGTTAAAGACGCTCTTGATACGCTTGAAGCGGAACGTGATGAATTCGGTCCTGAGGATGTCGAATTAGTAGTCGAATATAACGAGGAACCGGAATCTCTAACGTAGACTGCTATTTTAGGATTGTATCAGTGAACGCCGCTCCGACAATCAGCTCATGGCATCTTGGAACCGCTCACGAAGCGCGTCCTCGCGCTCCTCGAACTGGTTGACCTTCTCTTGCAGATCGTCGCTGATGCGCTCGATGCTCGCGAGCGCGCGCTCGCCGGCGAGCGACGCCTGCGACCCGTCATCGCCGTCTGTCTCCAGCTCCTCCTCGTAAGCGCGTTCGACGCGCTCGATGGTGCCCTCCGGGTTGAACAGGATGTCGTTGGCCGTGCGAACGTAGCCGTCCAGCGACGCACCCTCCTTGCCTTGGAAGAAGTGGGTGAGCGCGTACGTGGCGCCGGAATGCAGCGTCCACATATCGATCTCGACGGGGGAGGTCGCGTTGGCCTCCGCATCACTCGCAGCGCGCTCGGCCAGGTAGTCCGGGAAGCCCAGAAGACTGTAAAACTCCGTGACGGTGAACGGGAGCTCCGAGAAGTCGAGGTCGATGTCCTGGGCGTCCCGGATGAACTCGAATAGGTCGTCGGCGACGAGTTCGACCTGTGCGAGAAGCTCCTCCCACCAGGTGCGGAAGTTCCGCACGTCGCCGACGTGTTTGATGACCTCCTTGTCGGTGAGCGAACGCATCGTATTTGAACAGTACCCGTCCTGGGCGAACCCCTCGACGTAGACGGCGTGCTCACCGAAGAAGTCGTAGCCCGACGTGACGCCCATCGTGATCGGGTCCGACCGGCCGGGAAGGCGCACTTCGAGGCCGTCGAACATGATGTCCATATGGACCTCGCCGCCGCCCCGGTAGCGACGAATCTCGCCGAACATCACGTCACCCAGCGGCGTTCGGTCGATAGTCTCCTCCCGAAGGACCTCCTCCAGAGGGCCGTAGACGTCGACCGGGTTGATGATCGAGTACGAGTCGGTCGGAATATGGAACAAAGAATCCGTTTCGGCGTCCTCCTCACGGGCCTGCTCTCGAGCGCGACTCGGCTCGACGAGCGCGTTGAACCGCTCCGTCTCGACCCACTCGTCGGTGTACGGATTCTGGTACGCCACGGTCGTCTCGACGGCCTGCGGGAGGTCGCGGATCGCCTCAGCGAAGCTCACGGTGTCTTTGCCGCCGTGACGCTGACGATACCACTCGGGTAGTTCGGTGTCGGTACGTCCATCGACGCCTGCGAAGATGGTTCTCGACTCTGGGTCTTTCATCGTAGTCACCTCGACGCAGGAACGCTCATCGACGGCTGCCTGCATCGTCTCGCGCCCTGCGCCCCTCTGCCGGGCGCAACAACAACACCACGTTAACCAACACTAACCTAGGAAGCGGCTGTCTGTTGGTTAATCGAACCACCGTCGGGAAACTGTCGCACTGTCGTTACTCGGTGCTGGAGCGGCGTAGCCGAACCTGCTCCGGGTTCGGAACCCAGGGATGGTCCTCCCAGCAGTGAAGGGCGTGAGCATGGGGCGACTCGAACTCGGCTCCGCAGGATCCACACTCGTAGACATCGTCGGGCCAGGGCTCACTGACGTACATCGCTGTCACCGTCGTCCCAACCGGCTCGGGAGCTCCGCTTCGCTGAACGTACCGGTAGCCGCGAACCGTCCGTTGACGGATCGCTGTCCGGGCAATCTCGGCGGGTTTGCCGTCGGGGAGATACACCCAGCGAACGAAGTCGTCGACCGACTCCTTGGCCGAGGGCTGGAGGATGAACCACCGCTCGTGGGCATCCCGGAACAGGTAGCGTTCAGTTCCCCTGTTTTGGAGGTACACCGGGTCACCTTGGCCGGGGATGAGTCGCAGCCCCTGGGCCGGTGATATCGGGTCCAACAGTCGCTCGACTACAGATGGATCGCGCTCCGGCTGGTTGTCCGAGTCTTCCTCTGCTGCAAACTCATCGAGACGAGCATTCGTAGTCACGGAGCCCACCGTCCGAGTGAGGACTGTTCCCGCTCAGACTCATCAGGAACTTCACAGAGGAACCGCCACTTCGGCTGCTCTCGGATCTGCTTATCGGGGCGATTTCCCGCTTGGCCGGGGTCCGTTTTACCGGCACAGTGCCAGCCCTTGTCTCTGAGCGCTTTGATCATCGAGCCGTCGAAGTCGGCTCGCACGAACGTCAGCAGGAGCCGAACGCCTCGTCGCCGACCGTGCCGACGCACGAATCGTTCCATCGACCGGGCGAGGGCGGCAGAGGCGAGATTGGGGAAGTCGACGCCGATGCAAATCCGTGCTGCCTCGACGATTTCGTCACCCTCGAATCGCGTCCCGTCGTACTCCAGCGAGCGAATCAGCGGATAGCGCCACGTAATCGCACCTAGTAGCTGGTCCTGGTAACAGAGTCCGTGATGGACGAGATTCGTCCGGGGGATATCGTCCATATAGGAGTGATGCGCTTCGTAGATCGCGCCGGCGACGTGGCGCGGGATCGATTCGATATGGACGCGCTCTGCGAACCCCAAACCGAGCGGCGCCGTGACCGGCTGGCCTTCCCGATGGATGGGACACGAACACCCATCGGGGGTAGGCGTATACTGGAATCCGGTACTCCGTATTTGGTCTAGAGAGTGAGTTTCGGTCACGAGTCGGTGTCGTCGGTGCGCTCCTGTCGGTCGTTGTATCGCTCCAGTTCGCGCCCGATTTTCTCGAGCGCCTCGACACCTCGTTCGAGGAGCTGGTGGGTGGCTCGCGCCAGTCGAAGCGTCTCCATCAGTGCTCCCCCTCCGGGGGTTCGATGAGGTCGTTGCTCTCTTCGGCGAGTTCTTGGATTACCTGTTCCACGTCAGCCCCCTCGACAACTGTCCGATGTGCGAGCGGGGCAGGATATGCCCGGTCACCCTGGCTGCAGAGCACGACCAGCCACTCGTCGCTTCCATCCCCGATCACGATGTAGTGGTCGCGATCAGCGCGCTGGAACACCCTTCGATCAGGGCGAGAGACGGCTCGCCAGTTCTCGGGAAGCGTCGGTGACGGCCGTCCGCCGTCGGCGAGGGCGACGACGTCGTCGGTAAGGGTCGCCATCGCGGCGTCGATCTCCTCGCCGGGGAGGTGCCAGCACGCCGCGGCACCGTCGCACTCCAGCTGCGAAACCACCTGATTCCGGAACGCGATGTAGTGCTCACGGGCGAACTGCTCATCGTCGTAGTAGTCGAGGAGGAGCGCGCACGCGAGCTGGGCGGGCCCGCTACCACTATACCCCCACTCGAACCCGCTTGGACTGTGGTTGACGAGGTCCAGACTGCGCTCGAGAGAGAGTCGCCGATGCTCCGAGAGGTTCAGGACGACGGCTTGGCCGTCGACGCGGAAGCCGACGTATTCGACTGCGTCTCGGTGAGACTGTGCGGGCGATGCTACTGGAACCGATTCCGAACTGGCCATAGGTACATTCCCGTTCATTCGTTGCTCGCGGGCGGTTCGGTGACCCCCGCACCCCTCTCAGGGGTTCAACAAACAGGATGGCGTAGCGTTCGGCAACGTATTTGGCAGTTGCAACGTACTGTCCACATAATTGAGGATGGCTGTACTGGACGATCTCTCGGGGTTCGAGTTCGAGGACGTGATGGAGGACGTGTTCCGAAACCTCGGCTACGAGAACGTCCGCCAGGCCGACCGCACGGCTGACGAGGGTCGCGACGTCATCATGGAGGAGGTCGTCGACGGCACGCGGCGTGCGATCATCGTCGAGTGCAAGCACACGGGGACGGTCGGACGGCCGGTCGTCCAGAAGCTCCATTCCGCCATCGCGACCTTCGACTTCGACGGCCCGAAACGCGGGATGGTCGTCACGACCGGCCGGTTCACGAACCCTGCTCAGGAGTACGCAAACCGACTCCAGCAAAACGACGACCCCCATCCAATCGAGCTGCTCGACGGCGAGGACCTCCGGGAGATCGCCGACGAGATCGGCCTCGACCTCTACAACGGGCGCATCGAGATCCTCTGCGACGAGACGCTCCGCCCGTACGACCCGGCCGTCGACGTCGACGCGGCCGTCGCGGAGGCGTTCCGCGACGTCGAGAACATTGAGGCCGCCGACCTCCCAGAAACGCATTCGTCGGTGACTTTCCGCCCGGTGGTCGCGGTCACCGCGGACACGAACGCCGTCTTCGAGACGTCGGTGGGCGTCATCCACCGGATCAACGACCGGACGCGATTCGTAGCCCACGCCGAGCGCGGACAGCCACAGGTCGTCGACGAAGACGTCGCGACGCTGGTCACCGAGAACTTCCACGCGACGGTCGACCTCGACACCGAGCAGTTCGGCGAGGTGTTCGACGACGTCGAGGAGCGGCGGTTCGGGCAGACCCAGACGGAGTACAAGGAGTGGGCCGTCGAGCGGCTCCAGCAGCACCACACAACGACGGTGACCTACACGGGCGACAACAACGTCACGTACAACAAGACCTGCGAGCCGAACCGCTCGGACATCTCCGTCCAGTCGATTGAGCCGGTGTACCTCCCCGAGGTTCGACAGACGACCGAGCTCCAGGAGTACACCTACCCCTACGAGTACTACGCGGCAGGCCCGTCACGAGTAACCGCCGAGGACGGCATCCATCAGTGCGTCCACTGTGACACGAGCGGCGTCGACGAGACGTACACCTACTGTCCGAACTGCGGGGCAATCGCCTGCTCCAGCCACATCAAAACGGAGCGGCTGGAAGGCGAGCCGATCTGTACGGGCTGTGCGGTGACGGAACGGTTCGCGCTGAAGACGAAGTACTTCTACGACGAGGAGAATCTCGAGGCGTTCCGCGAGGAGTACGCCGATATGCC
This sequence comes from Haloarchaeobius sp. FL176, assembly GCF_024609245.1. Taxonomy (GTDB): domain Archaea; phylum Halobacteriota; class Halobacteria; order Halobacteriales; family Natrialbaceae; genus Haloarchaeobius. The sequence goes on along the minus strand of NZ_JANJYH010000010.1, from coordinate 70,351 downwards.
GCTTCACGAGAAGGCGATGGAGAACAAGTGGCTAGCCGGGGGAAGCGTTGTCGCGACGGTGCTGCTTGTCGTCGGACTACTCGTCATCGGCGGCATCATCTGAGCAGGCTAAGTGTTCACGCTGGCTCAGCGACCAGCTCTTCGAGCGCGTGCTCAAGCGGGCCGTGGAACTGCCAGCTGGCCCGCTCGAAGGCGTCCTCGGTCGGACCATCCCACCGGGGGAACGCGGAATGACCACTCACCTTGACCGTCCACTCGGACGGCTCCTCGAATGGGTTCCGGGTCGGGAGTTCAACGACGTAGAGGTACTCCTCGTCGCCGTGGATGCCGACAGCCGGGTTCTCGACACCGTGTCCCAGCAGGAACATCGGCTGGTCGAGGTGCTCCATATTGTCCGGCTCGAGGAGATCCGCTGGCTGTGTTGCGTCGATTGTTCGATCTGCGTCACCATCCAGATACAGGTCGACTGTCGAGAGCTTGTCGAGGAACACGAACGACGCTGCCGTGTAACCCGGTCCTCGCTCGGCACGGGTCGCGTCGAGAAGTTCCTTCAACTGCGCAAGATCGCGAAGCACGCTCTCCGGGTAGCCGTCCGAATGTCGGTACACTTGCGCGACGCGGTCGTTATCGGTTGGTTCGCCGTCCTGGTCCACTCGTTCGACGAATCTGAGTTGACTCCGTGTCGACATCGATCATCGCCGGCACGTGTGCGCCGGCACCCATCACCGGCGCAACAATAGACTCTGTATGTCCACGATCTGTAGCACCTCGCCTTCTGCACCACCCCAAAATATAAATACTTTGTTTGATTACCCTATCAGTAATCACTATGTCCGACAGTGCAGACCAAGACACGATTACTGACCGAGATTTAGCCGTTCTTCTCCGTGATGGTCACCCCGGACTTGATGCCAATCTCTCCCGTATGGCACTCGAACAGGTTGTTAGTAACTGGGAGAACAATCCTGAGAAAGAGAAAAAGCTGGAATTCCTTCGTGAATCACCGATGGGGATTGATTTTGTAATCCCCGATATACACTGGGATGCGGAGGAAGAGGAATTCTATGTCGGAACAAACCGTGGGCCTGGGGTCCTCGGCGAAGTTGCCTCTGGGGGTGGATTTCACGTCGCAGCTGAATTCTCCCGTGAATATGTGGAGGCGTATCGGGAACAGTATCAGGAACTGCTGGATAACTCCACCCTCACGAAAAAGCAGTTTTTGACCTACGTGATGCGTGAAGCAAATAAGAACGAGTACGTAATCGCCGATGCGCTTGACGTGAAGACCGGGACTGTACGTAGTCACGCTGGTCGAGCCCGTGAAAAAGTACAAAAAGCGCAAGCGACAGCCCGAATCCCTGAGCTATTCGAGTTTGAGGGGTACGACGAATTGCAGGAAAACATGGAATCACTGCTTGAACCGAAAACGGCCTAACTGGTGGTTATGCGAGGTGTGACACCTTCCCTGGTTCCTCGACGTCGTCGAACTCCCCGCGCTCCACAGGTTCCCAGTCTTCACCCGGCTCTGGACTCCACCAGTCGACCTTGTAGGCGCCCGGTGCGCCGAAGATTTTCACGCGCGCCGACCCATCAGGCAGGTCGCGGCGCAGTTTCTCGTCGACGTGGAGGTTCCAGGTCGTGGTTGTATCGAAGCAGGCGAGCACGGCCTCCTCGTAGCCGCGCGTCTCTCGGGATTCTTGGAGTTCGACCTGGGTGTTGCAGTTCTTGCAGAACACCCCCTCGAAGGGGATGTGAGTGAAGACCTCCTGTCCGCAGACGGGACACCAGAGGAACTCGAACAGTGCCTCGCTGTGTCGGTCAAGTACTTCGAGACTCATTTGTTAACTCACCCGGTCGTACCGGGCCACTACCTCGTGCCCGGCCGAAAAACAGCGCCCAGCGCTCACTCACCGTTCGGCGCCGTAGACGATGCGTGAGGGGGCTTCGTACCCACAATCGGGGCAGTCATACCACCGCTGGACTTTCGCCCCGTCTGCCGCCTTCTCGCCGACGCGAACGTCGTCGTTCGGACACTCCGGGCAGCTGAGGTCCGGTGCGGGCCGCTCCCGGAGCTCGTCACGGAACGATGTCGCATCCTTCGTCTCGTATCCCCGCGACCAGACCGGGTAGCCGTCGATGAGGATTGCCCCACGCCATTTGTACCGGTAGGAGTCCGGGGCTCGATGCAGGACGGCTCGCGCCCCGGTCTCGGTGTTCCGATACGCAAGCGTCGGCGAGCGGCTCTCGCGTCGCCAGTTGGTGATGCGAGGCATTGGTTAGAAGTGGACGTCAGCGGGCACGATCCAGAGCTCTTCATTCTCCTCGAGGAGTCGGTCCAACTGTCCACGGTGGCGAATGCCGGTTCCGTGTTCGGTGTACAGGAAGATCGTCGGGCCGTCGTACGCACCGACCTGGTGGAAGGCGTGCCGGGCGAGGTCCTCGTCGCGCATGATCTCCTCGTCGGAGAGCTCGTCGATGGCCTCCTTCACCCGGTCGAGATTACGCTCGAATTCCTCCTTCGTCGCCTCCCAGCCACACTCGAGCAGGTCTTGGCCGTCATCGGAGTCGACGGGGGCTGCCGTCGGCAACCCCCCCCATCGTGCCTTCCCCGCAACGGACGTGTCCTCCTCGTCGAAGGTCACATAGTAATCGAAGACGGCGCCGGCGTGTGGGTCCGCGCCGACCAGGCGGTCGAACACCGACTTTCCGGTGGACAGCGCGTCGTCGTGCGTCGATGCCTCTACGAGTGCGTATATCACCATATGCATCTTGGACACCTCGAAACGCCGACGCACGGGTGTCGTTGGTCGCTCCAGCTGCGCCGGCACCCATCACCGGCGCGGAATAAACAACTCTGGCCTCACTCGATCACAGGATATTGTTCGCCCACTCGACGGTGATCGCTACGGCATCGGGTGTGAAAGCTACGATGGTCATTTTACCGTTGATTGAACTGGAAACACTCTTGATATGTATTCACGCACAAAACACGGTGTGCCGTTTCAGAGGGCTACGCTAATTCCGAGCGACGGAATCGGAAATTCGCGATCTTACTGGTCGAGGAGACACTTTGAAAGCGTCACGATTCGGTTAGCAGCTGTCGAAGGACGTAGTGTAGGATGCCGCCGTGTTCGATGTATCGCACCCCGGCAGGTGTGCCCACCTGGGCCGTCACCGGGAACTCAACCGACGACCCGTCCGACCGCTCCGCAGTCACCGTCAACTCGGCCATCGGCTCCAACTCGTCGTCCAACCCGTAGATCGTGTAGACCTCTGACCCGTCCAATCCAAGCGCCTCCCAGGAGTCACCGTCCTGGAACTGCAACGGCAACACACCCATTCCGACGAGATTGTCCCGATAGATGCGCTCGTAGCTTTCCGCGATGGTCGCACGAACACCGAGAAGGTCGGTCCCCTTCGCCGCCCAGTCACGGCTCGACCCAGTCCCGAACTCCTCGCCCGCCATCACGACGAGTGGAGTTCCCTCCTCGCGGTACCGCTGGCTGGCCTCGAACACGGTCGTCTGCTCACCAGTCGGATGGTGGATGGTGTACCCGCCCTCGACGTCGTCGAGCATCTGATTCTCGATGCGGACGTTGGCGAACGTGCCCCGCATCATCACCTCGTGGTTACCCCGGCGGGCACCGTACGTGTTGAACTCGTGGGGCTCGACACCGTGGTCCATCAGCCACTGGCCGGCCGGCTGATCCGTCCCGAACGGCCCGGCAGGACTGATGTGGTCAGTCGTAACCGTGTCACCCAGCGTTAGCAGACACCGTGCATCCTCGACGTTAGAGACGCCGGGTTTCTCCAGCGGGAAATCTTTGAAGAACGGCGGCTCCCGGATGTATGTCGAGTCCTCGTCCCACTCGTAGACCTCGCCGGTCGGGGCCTCCAGCGCGTCCCATCGCTCGTCGCCTTCGAACACTTCGGCGTACTTCTCCTCGAACATCGACGGGTCGACGAAGTCGTGGACGGCTTCGTGGATCTCGTCGCTGTCTGGCCAGAGGTCCGCCAGATAGACTGGGTTTCCGTCGTCATCGTACCCCAGCGGGTCGTGCTCCAGATCGATGTCCATCCGCCCAGCGAGCCCGTACGCCACCACCAGCGGCGGGCTGGCGAGGTAGTTCGCGCGCACTTTTGGATGGATGCGCGCCTCGAAGTTCCGATTCCCGGAGAGTACGCTCGTCGTCCAGAGGTCGTGTTCGTCGATAGCGGTCTCGATCGGCTCCGGGAGCGGCCCTGCGTTCCCGATGCAGGTCGTACAGCCGTAGCCCACGACGTTGTAACCCAGGTCTTCGAGGTATGGCAACAGCCCCGATGCTTCGAGGTACTGGGTGACGACGCGGCTGCCGGGCGCGAGGCTTGTTTTAACGTAGTCCGGGACGTCGAGGCCACGCTCGACGGCGTTTTTCGCCAGGAGCCCGGCTGCCAGCATCACGGAGGGATTCGACGTGTTGGTACAGCTGGTGATGGCGCTAACGACGACGCTCCCGTGCCCGATTTCGACGTCGTTGCCGTCGATATTCACGGAGGCGCGCTTCGTGAGAGGGTCGAGGTCGGGGCGGTCTCGACCGGTGTCCACGACCGCCTTGCCGCCGTCGGTCTGCCCCATCGATTGGTCGCTCTCACCGAGCCACCGGGCCAGCGCCTCCTCGTCAGCGTCGTCGAGTTCGTCCTCGAACTCGCCGTGGAGTAATTCCCGGAAGTGGGTTCGCATGTCACCCATCTCGACGCGGGACTGGGGTTTCTTGGGGCCGGCGAGACTCGGCGTCACGGTCGAGAGGTCCAGTTCGACCGTCTCGGTGTACTCGGGGTTCTGCTCACCGAACAGCCCCTGGGCGTCCAGATACTTTCGGACGAGCTCGATGTGGTCCTCGTCGCGGCCCGTCAGTTCGAGGTAGTCCAAGGTGGCCTCGTCGACGGGGAACATGCTGATGGTCGAGCCCTGCTCGGGCGCCATATTCGCGATTGTCGCCCGATCAGGAACAGTCAGCGTCTCCACGGCGGGCCCATAGAACTCAACGAATCGATCGACAACACCGACATCCCGCAGCAGTTCGGTGACGTGCAGTACGAGGTCAGTCGCCGTCGCACCCTCGGGGAGTTCACCTGTGAGTTTCACGCCGACAACCTCGGGGAGGTTCATCGTGATGGGCTGGCCGAGCATCGCGGCTTCGGCTTCAATACCGCCGACGCCCCAGCCGACGACGCCGATGCCACCAATCATCGGCGTGTGGCTGTCGGTCCCGACGAGGGTGTCTGGGAACAGCCAGTTCTCGCCGTTCTGCTCGCGTTCGTGGACGACTTGCCCGAGATACTCCAGATTCACCTGGTGGACGATACCCGTCCCTGGCGGCACGACACTGAAGTCGTCGAAGGCGTTTTGCGCCCACTTCAGCGCCCGGTACCGTTCGCTGTTGCGCTCGTATTCGAGTTCGACGTTCTTCTCGTAGGCGTCCTCGTTGCCGAAGTAGTCCACTTGGACGCTGTGGTCGATGACCAGGTCGATGGGGACTTCGGGTTCGACGAGGGTTGGGTCGCGGTCCTTGCGTTCGACGGCCGATCGGAGTGCCGCGAGGTCTACAACGGCGGGGACGCCGGTGAGGTCCTGGAGGATAACCCGGGACGGCTGGAACGGGATGTCGGCGTCGGGAACGTCCGGTTGCCAGCCAGCGAGGGCCCGGATGTCGTCCTCGGTAATGTCCTCCCCGTCGGCGTTACGGAGGACGGATTCAAGCATAACACGGATACTGACCGGGAGTTTGTCAAGTTCACAGAGGCCTTCCTCTTCGAGGACGGTGAGGTCGGCCATTTTGTAGGTCGTTCCATCGGCTTCGAACTCGCGGATCGCATTGAAAGGGTTCATTATTGTGGAAGATTTCAAACGGAGTAACCTTATTCTTGTTCCCGTTCTCGGGAGACGGGATTCGAGCAGTTCGACGTGTTCGTTGGACCTGCCCGAAGGGGTTCAGAGAGCTCGTTGCTCTCGTGTTCGACGAGTGACACAGTTCTGCATAAGGTGGCACTGTCTTTCTCGCTAGTCTTCATGGGTTCATACACCCATTTCTTGGCCAGTCTTACCGTCCATGCGTTCAGGCGCGATTCGCGACAACCGCATCGCGTTCCCGGTGACACCGAGGCTCATCCCCATATCACCGACAACGACCGCCAACGCAACGCTGACCAGACCCAGCGGCACGCCCAGCGCCAGCAGGAGCTTTACGCCGAGGCTCGCCCAGATGTTTTGCCGGATCACACCGTTGGCCGTATGCGACAGATCGTACAGGTACGGGAGTTTCCCGATGTCGTCGCCCATCAACGCAATATCAGCCGTTTCGAGGGCGGTGTCGGTGCCCGCCGCGCCCATCGCGATGCCGACCTCCGCAGTGGCGAGCGCGGGGGCGTCATTGATGCCGTCGCCGACCATCGCAACCTCCCCGTACTCCGCCTGTAACTCTTCGACTGCGTCGACCTTCTCGTCGGGCAGGAGTTCGGCGCGATACTCATCGACACCGACCTGCTCGGCGATGGCGCGGGCGGTGCCCTCGTTGTCGCCGGTCAGCATCACCACGCGCTCGACGCCCAGCTCGTGTAGGCGTTCGACAGCCCGCTTCGAGGCCGGGCGAACCTCGTCGGCGATGGCGATCGCACCCAGCAGTTCCGACTCCGTCCCGACGATGACGACCGTCTTGCCCTCCCGCTCCAGCGCGGAGAGTGCATTCTCGGCAAACGCCCCGTCGTCGGACTCTGACGACTCTTCCGCTACGACGCCGCCGTCCGTCTCGCGGCGTGCCCGAGCGAGGTCGAAGCCCAGCTCCTCGAAGAGCGCGGGCTTGCCCGCATAGTACGTCTTGCCGTCGATCTCGCCCCGGATGCCCTTCCCCGTGAGGCTCTCGAAACTCGTCGCATCGGGCAGATTACCCACGCCCGTCTCCTCAGCACGGGCGAGAATGGCCGCAGCGATGGGGTGCTCACTGCGACGCTCCAGTCCGGCGGCGCGACGGAGCAGATCGTCCTCCGTGGTGTCACCGACCGGGACGACATCGGTGACGGCGAGTTCGCCCTTCGTGAGCGTCCCCGTCTTGTCGAGCGCGACGGCATCGACTTCGCCCATCGCCTCGAGGTAGTTGCCGCCCTTGATCAGGACGCCGTTCTTCGCGGCGCTCGTAATTCCCGACACCACCGAGACGGGCGTCGAGATGACGAACGCACAGGGACAGGCGATCACCAGCAGGGTGAGCCCCCGGATGAACCACGTCTGCCAGTCGCTCGCGAAGGTGAACCCGTACCCGGCCAGGTCGACCGAGATGGGGTCGGCGATGACCAGCGGCGGGATTGCGGCGGTCAGGATTGCCAGCACGACGACGAGGGGTGTGTAGTAGCCGGAGAAGCGGTCGACGAACTGCTCAGACTCGGTCTTCTTCGCCTGTGCGCCCTGTACCATCTCGATGATGCGCGAGAGCGTCGAATCGCCAGCGGTCGAGGTGACCTCTACCTCGAGGTACCCCTCTTCGTTGATCGCGCCGGCGTAGACCTCGTCGCCGGCAGTCTTGTCGACGGGGACGCTCTCGCCCGTGATCGGCGACTGGTCGACTGCACTCTCGCCGTCGATGACCGTTCCGTCGAGCGGAATCTTGTCGCCGGGGCGGACGACGACGGTCTCGCCAACGTCGACCTCCTCGGCGGGAACGGTCACTTCCTCACCATCGCGAAGGGCGGTCGCCTCGTCGGGCGAGAGTTCCATCAGCTCGCGCAGGGAGTCCCGTGCCCTGTCCATCGCGTAGTCCTCGAGCAGCTCGGCGATGCTGAATAGGACGGCCAGCGTGGCGGCCTCGACGAAGTAGCCGATACCGGTCGCCGCGATGATCGCCGTCCCCATCAGCAGGTCGATGTCGAGGCTTCGGTTCTTCGCGGAGTAGTACCCGCTACGGACGACCGGGATGCCGCTGGCGGCGACGGCGCCGAGGAACAGGACATCTGCGATGTGGAGCGGGTACTCGAGGACGCTCGCCACCGTGGCGTTCTGTCCGGTGAGGAGGAACTCAAAGAGGAGGCCGAGCGTGACGAACGCCGCGCCGAGCCACGTCTTCTTCGCGCGAGGACTCGTCCAGACCTCCGATGGTGGCGCGATGTCGACGCCATCGGCCGCCTGGTTGTCCTCATCATCGCCCTCGGCGTCCGAGCCCCCGACGACCTCGTAGCCGGCGCCTTCAATCGCCTTGATTACGTCGGCTTCGCTAGTTCGATCAGGGTCGTACGTGACGTTGGCCGTGCCGGTGGTCGGCTGGAGCGTGACGTCAGTAATGCCGTCGACACGCTGGAGGCTCTTGTTCACCTTTTGGGCGCAAGAGGGACAGTCCATCTCGGGAACGGCGAGGCGGGCGGTCAGCTCACGTCGCTGTCCGCCGCCGCTCGTTCCTCCTGCTGCGTCCGGATTCTCTGTCATCACGTCACGGTAGGAGCGGGAGTTCGATATGTCTTTGTTGGAATATTCCAACTACGGCCCTCAGTGGGATGCCAGCCGTTCTTCCGCTACCCGCTCGCCGGCGACATGTTGCTTCGCCAAATGTTCTTCCGCCCGACGGAGTCGGTAGGTGAGTGTTGACCGTGGCACGTCGAGATGCTCTGCGAGTTCTCCAACATCGACCTCGCGGGGTGATTCGTAGTAGCCGTGTTCGACGGCGGCCTGGAGAGCAGCCTCTTGGGCTGGAGGCAATCCACTTGGTGTTCCGTCGCTTCCCCTAGCTGATGTTGTGTCCGCTGTGCGGAGCATCTCCATCTGGGCGCACTCCCCGACGGCGACTTTGAGAGCGTCGAAGAACGCCGCCACGTCGCCATCGCCGGAGTGGATGAGTCGCCACGTGTAGTGGCGGCCCTCGTGACGAGTCTCGAACAGCACGCCGTCGCCGAGGTGGTCGCGAGCGATGTGGGGGACTGAGGCGCAGGTCGGAGTGCGCTCCCAATCTGAGTAGAGGATGAGCGCGTCGTCCGTGCGGTCGAGGACGCGGGTGGTCTGTGTGGCGTTGCAGTCCTCGGTGGCGAGACAGTCAGCGTAGTAGTCGCCGTTGAGAAAGGCGTCCTCGATGGCGTTGAGCGCCTCAGGCGTACCGGTGGCATGGTCGACCCGCCAGAGACGCTCGGCAGTGGCGTGCAGCGAGAGCGAGCGAACGCGAGCGTCGGGGTGGTCGGCGAGGGCGTCCGCCACCCTGTTGCAGCCGGGCTCGTATTCGAGAGCGAAGACGAGTTCGCGCATACCCCGTCTAAGGCCTGCTACGACATAACCCATGGCCTGCAGCGTTGTCGACCAGTAGATCTCAGATTACGTCGTCAGGGTCGTGAACTTCCTGCATTCGCTGTGCTTCGGCCGCGTATTGCTCCTGGAGGTCGGGGTCATCGACCATGCCAAGATTGCCGGGTTCAGCATCGACTGCTGCTGTCGTATCTCGGACGTCGGTGAAGGACGTGAGTGCGCGTTCCTTCCGATAGTACTGTTCTCCATCGGGCGTTGCGTAGGTGAGGATGATCAGATTCTGCTCGTCATCGGAGTACGTCCGTTCGACAAGCCAAACACGAACGTCATCTTCAGACTGATTTGACATACTTAGACGTCCCCCGATATCCACTAAGGGATTGGTGTTACGACTTGCCGAGACTCGCTGTCTCGAAGGGTGACTCTCCGGTCGGAATGAGCAGCTCCTGTCGGTCTCCGACTCGCTCGGCCAGCTTCCGTTTCAGGTACTGTCTCGCCGTCGACGGCGTGAAGACGCCCTTGTCCAGCATATCGCCGACGACGTCTTTGAGGGCCGCGAACTGTCCCTGGAGGTGGCCGTCGCCGACCGGCTCGCCGTCGTACCAGCGCACCGTCGCGAGCGCGCCGTTCCCGACCGTCTCTCCCTGTTCAACCGTCTCCGAGTCGTACTGGAGCCCGAACCACAGCGTCCGATAGGCGGTCACCTCGAACGTCGTCGACACCACGAAGAACGCCTCGTGATGGAGGTAGTCGAGGTGGTCCGCGACGATCTCGTCGAGGGTGAGCCCGGTGGCGCGGGGCTTCGGCTCGACGACCGTCGACGGGCGGTCTTCGCCGGCGAGGTAGCCGTCGGCGGCATCTGCCTCGAGGCCATCGGCCAGCTCCGCCAGCAGCTGTTTCGCCCACTTGGAGTCGGTGTCCTCGCCACCGAACGGCGACTCAGCCGAGATTCGGTGCTTGAGCTTGAGATTCGCTGCACCCCAATGAGAGTAGTGGAGCGTGTACTGTCCGTCAGTTCGTTCGTACGCAACGAGTGCGCGGTGGCCCATTGAACAATCACCTCGCAGGACGACCCACGACTGGATCGCCCCGCACCCCTCCCGGGGGACGAACAACGCTACTCGTCGATCGGGTCAGGGGAACTGAGGTCCGCGTGGAGGACTTCGCCGTCGCGAACGACGTACCGCTTCGCCAGGACTGGGAAGCGGCACTTGGTGAACCCCGCCGTCTGGATATCGAACTCTTCGTCGGTTTCGAGGTGGTCGGCAAGTTCTCGCAAGAACTCGTGGGTTACGATGCCGCCCTCGTAGTCCGGGAGGCCGTTCTCCCGCGCCGCGTACACCTCGAAGTCATCGTACCCCCAGATAGTGAGCTCTCCCTCTTCGGTGACCTCCCAGTCGAGCGTCCCGAAGCAGTAGCTCTCACAGAGCTCGCGGACTGCCTGTGGATCCGATACGATCGCGCCGGTCGACGTCGTCGCAGCTTGCAGTGTGGCCATATCTGGACTTCACGAGGTCGCCCCCGCACCCCTGTCGGGGGCGATAAACCGACGTGAGAGGTGCCTCCCGAGGCGTGGCCGGCGACGCCAGTTAGGAGTCTGCGTGGGCGTCCGCCCCGGCTCCGTCGCCCGGCCGCGTGAGAAGGCTCACCTCTTCCAGAAGGTCTCTCGCGGTCTCGACTCGCTCTCGATCCGCGTCGTCTAATCGGTCGACGTCGAGTCGGTTGAGATTGCTGAGTATACGATGCATCCGGTAGCCCTGTTTGAACTCTTGCTCCATCGGAAGCGCCTCACCACTCGCCGGCGCGAAAAGACTCCCCACCGAGACTGGCGTCGGGCTTGCAGGAGCCCGCGGCCTTAACCAACGAACCCCGACGCTACTCGCAGGGTGTTGGTTAATCGACGCCCAGCACTGGCGCTACTCGAGACTGGATCCGTAGCGAGCCGAGCCACACACCCGGCACTCCCAGATCGGTTGGCCCGTCCACGCCGCATCCGGGACCGACTCGTGGGTCTTGAACCGATGGTCGGTCGCCCGTCCACAGGTTTCACAGTCGAGTTCCTGCGTCGTCGGTACCGACGACACCTGGCGATCAGCCGCAGCCTCGCCAGTGGACTCGGTTAGCGCCATCGCTGGAACCAGCCACACCGCGTCGTCGGCGTCGTCGAAGGCCGCGTCGAGACGCGACGCGTCGCGGATGCCGTCCCCTCGCTGGTCGTAGAGCCGCGTCGGGGCCTGCTTCTGACGCTCCGACGCTCCCTGCCTGTGCCACCCAGCCCGGTCACGGGCGGCACTGAGAAGCCGCTCTCCATCCTCTGAGGCCACCTGTACTGCGTCGGGGAGTGAGGGCCATTGCTCGACCAGCTGGCGCGCCGGTGCTTCGTCGAGATCGTAGATGAGGGTGTAGTCGTCGACGGCCGGCTCCGCCTCGTTGGCGGAGAGGAGGGTCGCCGCGGCGCCGCCCTTCGCCACGGCGCCGTAGAACGTGGTCGACTCGACGACCAGGTGGACGATGCCGACGAGGGTCTGTTCTGGAGCGTCGTTCGCGTTGACTGAGGAAGTGCCGTCAACGTGGTTGGTGAGGCAAAATCGGCACTTCGTCTGCGTCGCCGGAATGGATGACCCACAGGACCGGCATTCGTTCTCCGTAGCTGCCTGGTTGGGATATCCTCTACTGCTCGATGCTACTCGCTGTTGATGGGCTTCTTCCCCTCCGCCGTCGTCTAGGGTATCGTCTGGGATGTGGGAGGCTTCGCCGGTCGGTCGGAGTTCCTTGAAATCAGCGTAGTGGCCGTCCATAGTTCGATCTGCCGAGAATTTGGCTCGTCTTCCGGTTTAAATTATAGCACCGCTCCAAGCGGCCTGTACGTGCTACAGAGTGGTTCTCGATCGTCGAATACTGCCTGCGTCTACGCTACTGGTTCGATGAGTCCGCTCGAATGCGGATCTCGATCTCATCAGGATCGTGAACAACGACTCCCTCATCCGTTTCGGTGGATGGAATATCACCGGCTACGAGCCGCTCCCGAACTGCTTCGAGTGAGTCGTCGTCTGGCAGGAGCACTTCGAACCACGACAGTCCGCGTCCGCTGACCGGTCCCGTTCTGTGGTGCCACGTGTTCGCCCCGAGATGGTGGTGGTAGCCGCCAGCCCCGACGAAGAGGGCGGCTGGCACTTCTGTTTGGATCTCGAACCCGAGTGTGTCCACGTAGAAATCGCGGAACGCCTCCAGCGAGGACACTTCGAGATGAACGTGCCCCACGTCCGTTCCGGCAGGAAGTCCTGACGCTTCTGCGGCTGCGGTTTCCAATGGGCCGAGATCGAGAGGATACGTACCCATACGGATGCGCCCGTTGTCAGCGCGGGGCCAGTCTTCACGGGGGTAATCGCGGTAGATCTCGATGCCGTTGCCTTCTGGGTCGGTCAGGTACAGCGCCTCACTGACGCCGTGGTCGGACGCGCCGCCGAGCTGCCAGTGTTCCTGAATGCGGGCTAACGCGTCACCTAATGCCGCACGCGAGGGGACTCTGAATGCGTTGTGAAAGAGACCCGCTGCCGATTGGTGTCGTCCGAGTGCGTCTGCATCACCCTCTAAGACGAGGAGCGGCGTGTCATCGACACCCAGTACTGACTCGGTGTCGGTTCGGCGAAGCACGCTGAGGCCGACGACATCCTGGTAGAACCCGGTCAGCTCTTCGAGGTCGTTGACGCGAAGCGCGGTCCGCCCGATGTGTGCCTCCTGGGGGAGTACGTCTGGATTTGTTTGCGTTGTCATGGGAGACATCTCAGAGCCCGATGTTGAGCGCGTACGGCCAGGCGGTGCTACTGAATGCTGCGAGAACGAGCGCAGCGCCGAAGAGCGTGGCGTTCTTCAGGAAGTTCGTCATCTCAGACTGCCGCTGTTCGGGGTCATCGACCGTCCAGAAGTCGTGCATGACCGGCGTCACGCCCAGGAAGAATAGCGCGATAACCGCTGCTCCGACCAGTGGGTAGACGCCAAGCGCGATGGCAAGTCCGCCAGCGATGAGCATGAGGCCAGACAGGATGACGGCGAGCCGCGGGGCGGGAACGCCCTTGGCTTCGGCGTAGCCACTCATTCCGTCGAGCCCCGTGAAGTGACCGAGCCCCATGAACCCGAGCAGGACGCCGAAGACGACGCGGCCCACCAGAAACGCGAGCCCACCAGCTGCAGTCTCCAGCGCCATCAGTCCTCGACCCCCGGCTGCCCACCGGTCAGCTGGACGATCTGCCCCGTAACACCCGCGTTCGAAAGCAGGTGAACAACTTCGTCGACGACGGCCTCCGGTGCCGTCCACTCCGAGAAATCGGCGTCGGGCATCGCTTCGCGGTTCCCCGGGACATCGATGAGGAACGGAGCCACGGCGTTGACGCGGGCCTCAAGTTCGACATCGAGCGACTCGGTCAGCGTTCGAACCGCGCCCTTGCCGACGTCGTACGCGAGCGTCCCGCCGACGGGGGTGATGGCGCGGTCAGAGCTGAACAGAACGACTCCGCTGCGCTCGTCGAGGTTCTCCGCGAAGGCCTTAACGGTCAGGAACGCCGTCGTCGCGTGGCGATTCAACGCGGCCTGGAACGCATCGGCGTCGGTGTCGTTGACGCCGCCCATCGAGAAGCCGCCGGCGAGGCCGACGATGTGATCGACCGATCCGTGGTCATCGACAACCGTCTCGGCGAAGGTTTCGACAGCTGGCTGGTCGGTCAGATCGACCTGGTAGTACGATACTGCATCGGCGTGTTCAGCGCGGGTCGCTACTTCATCTCTCGCCGTTTCGGTGACGTAGGTACCGACGACGTCGGCGCCGCTCTCGATCAGCGAATCAGTCACGTACGGGCCCATGTTGCCGGTTGCGCCGGTCACGAGCACCGTCGAGTTTTGTAGTTCCATTACATTACCTAGTTTGCCCCCAAACCTATATATAGCTCAGGCAACAATAGTGTGACCAAGTAATGGCGACCCAACCACCCGAGGCTGACACAGATGAAGACACCGAGGTCGAACGGCGGAATGCGGACGTCTGCAACGTCGTCGGAGCGGTCGAGGAGATGGGAGCGAAGTGGAAGCTCATCGTCCTGAACGACCTGCGCGACGGTGAAAAGCGATTCAACGAACTCAAACGCTCGACGGGTGCCAGCTCCTACACGCTCTCGCGGGTGCTCGACGACCTAGCGGAGGAAGGGTTCATCGAGAACCGGAAAGAGTTCGAGTCGCCGGTGGCGAGTTACTACACGCTGACAGAGAAGGGAGATGCCCTCTGTCCCGTGTTCGAGTCGCTTGACGCTTGGGGTGAGGACTGGCTCTGAATGCTGTCAGACCGACGGTAGTCCGTCGGTGATGATCGGCCGATCTGGGATAAGGAACGCCGATAACCTCCGCTCTCTCTGTCTTCATCTCCGTGGCCACTGGGGCGCTACTCTCGTGTTAGTCCCAGTACCTGTGCAGTCGGAAGTGACCAGCCGTAGAGAAGTGCCGCAATTCGTGTGCCGACAACAATCACTGCGCACACCGCTGCAGCGGTTCCGTTCGCCCCTCCGACAGCGACGATCATCCAGTATGCACTCCCACCCAGTACCGCACAGCTGGCGTAGAAATCGTCGAGGAGGATAAATGGCGAGCGAGCTAGGAGGATATCGGCCACAGCACCACCCCCTACCGCGTTGATCGTCGCAATCGCGACGACGCCGAAGGCGGGGATGCCGGCCTGCGTGGCGACGATAGCACCTGTCGTTGTGAACGCGGCGAGCCCGATCGCATCCGAGAACTGTGTCACCGGATGCGTGTCGGCTGACTCGAGGACGGCACTCACTCCAACCGCTAGTCCGACACCGAGCAATCCGAGGGCGATCTCGGTGGGTGTACTGAGCGCGAGCGGAATCCGATTGACGAGGAGGTCACGGGTCATCCCGCCTGCAAATGCCGTGGCGAGGCCGACCACCGCGACACCAAATAGATCGAACTCCTCGCGGATTGCCTTGGTGGCCCCGACAAGGGCGAACGCGACGAGCCCAACCGTGTTCATTACGGCGAAGGGATCAACGATCAGGGCGTCGACGATCTCCTGCGTCACTGGTTCGAGACAGGATAACGAGTCTGATGAGTGCTTCGTCTCCACCAACCATCTCGGGTTCGCTACTCCGTCACGCGCTACACGAGGGTCATCAGATGTAGAGTATTCTCCACCCCATCTTCTTACAGCAGTTCCGTCTAAACGCGACAAAGCTTCCAACGACGATGATTCAGGTAGATAACTCGCCCAGCACGTTTTGGTGTGTCCGGATGGTCGGTGCGGTGACGTTCGCGACGTTTGCGGCCTGGGATTGCGTCAGCCATCGGCCCTCTTCGCGACCGGCCTTGTAGAGGCAGGCCGCAGCGAATCCGGCTGGATGGACGCCCGTCGTGACGCCGCGCTCCTCGGCCTGTTCCGCGAGGGCTCGGGCCCGCTGTCGGATCTCGTCCGGACACGAGAGGTCCGAGGCGAGGCGCGGCACGAACATGCTGGGGGAGACGGGTTCAGCGGGGAGCCCCAGCTCCTCGTTCAGCGTTTTGTACGCGTTCGTAACTCGTGACTCCGCGACGCGGGCCATCTCGCTGATGTCGTCCACTAACCGCGAGAGGCCGTTGCACCGGCAGGCCCCGTAGACGCTGGCCGCGGCGATGGCTTCAATGGATCTGCCACGAAGCAGATCCTCGTTCTGGGCGCTCCGGAAGAGCTGGCACGCCTGGTCGCGAACCGAATCGGAGAGTTCGAGGGCACTCGCCAACCGACGCACTTCGCCCAATCCGTGGGCGAGATTCCGTTCTGCTTTCGACCGCCAGCGACCCCGGGTCTGCTCGCGGCGCATCCGCGCGAGTCGCCGTTGTTTCTGCCCCGAGAGTTCGTTCCCCTTCGCGTCGGTGCCGCGACCGATCTCCGTCGACAGGCCGCGATCGTGGCGGGCCGCAGTGAGTGGAGCACCCGTTCGCTCGCGCTTCTCGTCGTCGTACGCCCGCCACTCCGGCCCGTGATCGATGCGCTGTTCGTCGATGACCAGGCCACAGTCCTCGCAGACCGTTTCGACCGCGTTCGTGGTGACTCGACCGTCGCACTCGGGACACTGGTTCGCACTCGATTCCGTTCGGACGTCTTCGTCGAATCCGCTCTCGTAGATGTCTCTGGTTGCCATTTTAACTCACCTCTGTCTGGGACACCTCCTTCTGAGGGCCCCACCCATCGGGGCCAATAACAAACTACAAGTTGTGTCGTGGCGGGGTTATAAGTAATTCCAAACAAGAGGTTTGGTATGACTCAGGAACGGCGTGTTCATCGAGGGCGAATTCAGCAGGTTGCTGCCGAGACCACTGTGTCAACGTCGCGCCTTACGGAACTCTTGGAACGGATCGCCGACGTGACCGTTATCGATGATTACCTCGAGAAGGCGTGGCGCAGTTCTTCATCGACGGTCGAGCTAGCATTCCAGAATCCACCGAGTGACTTCGTCTTCGCTATACCTGACTCTGAGTGGTCAACCATTTTCGAATCGATCGATGTTGAGGAGGACGAGGCGACTGCAGCGAAAGAGTGGCATTCCATCCGCGCACATGACCTTCTCACGTCCAGCGGGCGCTCTCATGAATTGGAGGAGGGTCACTCATATCTCGTCGTACCGATTCAAGATATCGAGGTCTGGCGACGATCGAGACTCGTCCTATCTTGGTGGTTTCAAGAGCTGGCAGAGGATGGCCTCACCCCACCCGAAATCCTCGACTATTGGATGACCGAAGAGCTAGGGAACGCCCCGAAAGAATGGGCATCCCAACGTGATGTCCACCCTGAAGCGGTGCGAAAGAATGTCCGACAGGCTAGGGAGAAACTCATCGAGTAACGCTTACTCTGATTCTTGCCTGAATTCGTCAGAGTACTCATTCCGCCGCGTTGCAGAGTCGGTTTTGAACCCTCGCGGTTTGATGATTGGCTGCTCTGGATCGTAGGGGGATGCCACCCCGTAGGTGTCGTCTTCCGGCTCGTTCTGATACGTCTCTCGGAGATCGGCTCGATATCGGTCGTCCGAATAATAGAGGCAGAGGACTGCATCCGGTTTTCTGTTCGGAATCGTTGGGACCTTCGCAGAGTCGAACGGGCGAGACTGAAATTGCTCGACGATGATGTCCTCGAGGACGTCCGTGTCATCTGGTGTGAAGAACAGATATTTTCCGTGGTCAGTCGTTTCAGCCAACGATCGTGGCCGGTCATCTGTCCGCTCCTGGATGCTGTCGGTCGTATGGTACCAGACCCACCCACGGGAGGTTGAACGACTGATTCCATCTGGAAGTTCAGATGCAGGCTGGAGTGAATCCGGCCGTACCGAGTCCCTGGCTTCGATGACGCCCTCGACGTACTCAAGAGCCTGCTGTCGGTAGTTCTCAGTTGGCTCTTCCGGAACAGCGGCTAGCTCTTCTTCGTGGTCGTAGTCCGGTAGCTTGGTGACTGTCGGATCCGGGTTCTTCGGCGGCTTCACCCGTTCGAACCACTGCGATGTACTGTCTTCCCGGAGCAATCTGGCGAGCTCTCGTAGTTCCGGATTGGAGATCCGACCTCCAGGGGCTATTCCGGTAGGGGCTGTTGGCCAGGAGACCTCTGCCTGATTCATACTTCTCTAATCAAGTCTGTCCCGGCAAAAGTATCCACGACCGGGAACACTGACAGCTAACCCCAGACGTTTCACTTCGATTTAAATACCCAGACTTGGACAATCCGCTATGTCATCTAGTGGTACCAGGCGACTTTCCCTCGATATCGAGACGATCAGCCCGCATCTCACGCCTGATGACGATCCTGACTGGGAGGATCCGGAGGATTTCCAACTCGCGGCAATCGGACTCGCGTATGACGGTCCCGAAGCAGGCGGTCGCTTACCCCGAACGCAGATCCTCACTCGGCGCGCTCCAGGGCTTGCGTCCGAACTGGATCTACTACGACGGATCAATGCTGAGCTGTGGGCCTACCAACCGGACGAGATCGTAACGTATGCGGGCGATTTCTTCGACCTGCCGATCCTGAAAAAACGACCCGTCTATGCTGCTGACGGCCCTGCCGGTGATGGGCTCGCTGGCGATTTGAAGACTATCATTGAGAGCGCCGAATCTGTGGATTTGGGCGACTTCGCAGCTGAGGCCTACGGGTATGGGACTGGACTCGACGATCTCATCCAGCATCAGGAGGTCGGGCTCCGGCGGACGTTCTTCGACGACTACGCTCATGAATTAGATCTCCAGAGGATTCGCCCGACTGATGCAGACACCGACTACGTCGATAGCGGCGACATCCCTGGAATTATGGAAACGTGGCTCCACGCTCGTTCGGACAGTCACGACGATATAGGCCCGTGTAATCTTGAGCAGACGGAGCGGATGCTCTCGGACTACATCTTGGGCGATATCGAACACCTCATCACGCTCTCGCACAGGATACCCTTCAGCGAATAATGGTCGTGGCTGCGCGCGCAGCGCAGCGAGCACGGAGCGGAGGGTGGGGAGGCGGGGGATGCGGTGCTAGGTGAACGACGAGCAGACAGGGAGAGCACACAGACAACTGCCACAACCCCACCGGTGCGTCGGCAAAAAAAGAGAGGGCGAAGTGTGGCCGAGAGAGGAGCCTGCGAGCTCAGTCCCGGAACACGTCCAGGCGTTGCTCAGTCGACCCCTTGCTGAAGTCCGCGTGGGTCACCGTCCCGTTTCGCAGGCTTGGACCGTCACCACGTTTGAGCACTCGTACCTCCGACTCCGACGTGAGTGCCAACGTTGGTTCGCCACCGTACTAGCCGACCTCGCAGTTCAGCAGCCTCACACGGTCACCCTCGCGGAGCACCGTCCCAATCCGGGAGCGCTTCCAGATGGTCAGCTTCGCCGTCGCCGAGCCATCGTCGAGCACGCCGACCTGTTGCTGGTTGACCGCCGCCGGCTGGTAGAGCATTCTGACTTCGGCTTCCACGTTCGCCTGGATGGCGTACTTGGGGTGGCCCATCCACTCTTCGAGGGTCGCGATGAGCTGAATCGCATCGGTGCCCTTCGCCACCTCCTCGTTCGTCTGCAGGGCGGCCGCCGTCAACCCCATGTCCTGGCACGCGACCTTCTCCGCGAGTTGCTTCGCGTAGGCTCCCTGGGATGGCCCCCGGAAGCGCTCCGCCAGCTGCATCCCGTATCGGTTCAGCTCGCCCAGGGTATCCGCATCGAGTTGTTCACGCGGGTCGACGTCGGGGTCGCCACCGCTCCCGAGCACGCCACGCTCTCTGAAGTCACGAACCTGCTCGTTGGACTCCCGCTCGGTCTGCACCCTACACGACCGCTCCCGATCGATGCCAGCCTCTTCGGCCGCTAGTGCGTTCTCTCGCTCTTCGGCCAGCCGCCGTTCCTCCGCTTCGAGCGTCGTCCCGTACGGGTGGTCCAGATTCGCCTTCCGGCTCCAGTCGTAGTCGATTCGACCCTGCTTCTCGAGCTCCACCGTGGGTCGCAGCTCAGGTGCGTGTTCCCCACACGCCGCTTCCGCGAGCAGTTCGTCGTCGTCCTCGATCGCGTCTTCGAGGGTCAACTGTTCAGTCGCCTGTACGTCCGAACCTTCATCACGGATCGTGTTTCTACTAGACATTGGAATCGACCTGATTCCGAAGGCGCTCACTGAGCGTCCACAACCGCGACTCCACTCGCGGTTTTCTGCAACACCGACTGGCCAGACACACCTGTTCAGCCGGCTACCTCGCTCGGTGGGCCATCTACCGTCCTGGCGGACTCAGAAAGGGCGAGGCCGTCTCGGTCGTCCCCCGACCCCGGAAGCACCGCAGGCACGAGGAGCGCAGCGCGGGTTGCGGGATGCCGAGCGGCCGAGGGCTTTCGGAGAGCGACTCCCTTCGTCACATAGTCGATTCGGTGAGAGCCCAGCGTATTGTCGTCTTAGTGAAGCTGCTCCCGCTGTGTACGCAAGAACGTGATAAGATCGTCGACGGCATCAGCAGGGAGATCCTTTTGCTGGAACACACCCTTGAACGAGTCTGCGAACCCGTCCTGCTGGAGCCGGTCGAGGACGACCTCTATTTGCCCGTCGAGTTCCTCGGGATTTCCACGGTGGAGATGCCGTTCGATCCGGTTGAACTCCGCCCGAGTGCTGATGACGACGAGATCGCGGGTATCCGCCAGCCGGCCACTGTGTAGTTTCATCGCGAACAGGAGCGCTGGTTCCGGGATACGGCCGTCCAAGTCGTCCGCCACATCGATGGACTGGATGGTGCTATGCTCGTGGAGGTAGCGATACGAC
Source organism: Haloarchaeobius sp. FL176 (assembly GCF_024609245.1). Lineage (GTDB taxonomy): Archaea > Halobacteriota > Halobacteria > Halobacteriales > Natrialbaceae > Haloarchaeobius. The sequence continues at coordinate 49,796 of NZ_JANJYH010000010.1, read as the reverse complement.
CATTCGGCGTCGGTCTGTCGGCACCGCATCGCGTCGACGAGGGCTTCGAAGGTCACGGCATTCTCGCCAACTGGCTTCTGGTACTGGATCATTCGCCCCTTGTACTCGTTCGAGACGTCTTTCTCGAACTCCTTCTCGTATCCAAGCTCGTGGAGCAGGGTGTCGTAGTCGTCCAGCGCGGTGGCCGGGATTACGGTGTCGATGTCGGTTGTGAACCGCGTCTGGAAGGCGGACACAGCCCAGCCGCCGACGAGGACATACGGGAGTCCGGCACTCTGGACTGCACGATGCGTGTCGATGAGTTCGGATTGACGTTCAGGAAGGCTCATTCGAGAGTAGTTGCTAGTCCGCATCCATCGCACTGTGGTGCGAGGCATCGACGTCGACGTCGTATTCGGTGGCGATGATTTCCAACGCGGGTTCGTACGCTGGCCGGTTCTCCATCATTTGATCGACTGCAGTCTCTAAGGGGACGACTGGATTCCCGTCCACCCACTCAACCTCGAACCGATCGGGTTGCGGGAACAGCACGTAGTGCACGTTCCCGTCGACGTCGCTGACGTCCGGACGCTCGTTGATCGTCGTCTCGATTCCATACTGTTCGAAGAACGCAATCCAGCGTTCGATGTCCTGATCGTGGACCTGGATGAAGACGGGATAGTCGTCGTGACTGCGGGCGATCTGGTACCCGCCGTGCGTCCAGACGTACGCGGCATCGATCTCTGTGTACGCGAACTCCATGCCGGCGAAGTGCGGGATGATGTAGGCATCTTCTTGAGAGATGGTATCCCGGCTGTACACCGCGGCCATCATCTCGGCGTACTGCTGTCGCATCCCGTGGTCGACGACCTGGATTCCAGTGTCGGTATTCGAGATAATATCGGCGGCTTCCAATCGTTCGACCCAGTCGTACGTCCACGAGTACGATTTCCCTATCTTGTTCGCGACACGGTTGATTGAGTCGCCACGCTTCGCTGCCAAGACGATTTTCGCAGCCGTCGCATCGATCACGTCTTCCATCTGTAGTTGCCACCCTTTCCCGGAGCGCTGAACTCGGTCTTGATTATCGCTAACGCGATGATGACTAATAGAACTTCCGTCGTGGTGAGGGCCCAATTGCGACGCTGAGCTGGTCAGATAACAGTACCAACTGACTTGCTTGGTCTCGCTGTGAGGTCCCATATCGTCAGTCCCCAATCTTCGGGGCTAAACAAACGCTCAGTCGAACCGAACGGGCCTCTCGGTCACTCCGCTCCCGGCCGCTCGTCCGGTAACTCGCTCGATAGGCTGTCGAATCGTGATTGGGCATCGGTACGGCGCTGCTCTGTGTCCTGTTTTTGATAGCGAAGCGCGACCGTCTCGTCCGAGATCTCGAGCTCGAAGATGGCGTCTTGGTGGCGGCCAGCTTTCGGGAGCATGCCACGCGCCACGGTGATCTCGTCCACCTGTGCACCGTCTTGCTCGAGCAGCAGGACGGCAGTCGATTCCTCAAAGCGGTCGAGGACGGCGGTGTAGGTTTCAGGCATCAGTAGCTCTCCTCGATGACGACAGTCCCATCGTCAGTACGCACGGTCACGGTATCGCCGCCGTTATTCCACACAGCAGTCTCCTGCCCCCAGTACAGGTCGGTCGCTGAATCAGTCCCACTCCCGCTGTGGATGGTCACACGTTCGCCGGGCGCCAGCGTGAAGCCGTCGGGGAACTCGAACGTCTTCCCGGCCTCGTCGACGAGCTCCCAACCACTCAGGTCGAGTGTCGACTCGCCGGTGTTCTCGAGCACGACGTACTCGTCGTTGAGGTTCTCGTTGTCGTTGCCCTCGGCATCAGCGTTGATGTCCACAAGCGAGAGCTCGCCGCCACCGTCGGTCGCGACGTCTGTCGTGGGTGCAACTGATCTGGTCCCCACGATCGTCTCACGGACGCCTGCCCCGCTGTAGGTCCCTGGTTCGACCGGATCTCCGGACCGGAGCGATGTCGGGTCGGTCGGTGCCTCGTCTTGGGTCGCGATACTGACCGCGCTCCCGTTGCTGTACACCACGACGTTCCCGTGGGTCGCAGTCCAGTAGGTCGGGATCGAGCGGCTGGCGAACCGTTGCAGAGCTTCCTCGTGGGGGTGGCCGTACTGGGAGTCGTACGCGCTGGTGACCACGACGACCTGTGGCTGGACGGCGTCGAGGAGGCTCGACCGAGAGCTGGACCGACTGCCGTGGTGGCCGGCTTTGAACACGGTCGAATCGAGCTGGCTGCCGTACTCCTCGACGAGCGCGGACTCACCCTCGACTTCGGCATCGCCGGTGAACAGGAAGCTGGTCTCGCCGTGGGTCACCCGGAGCACGAGACTGTTCTCGTTGCGCTGGTCGTTCGCGAGGAGATCCTGGGGCGGCCCGAGCACGGAGACGTCGACGGCCTCCACGGGCATCTGTGCGCCTTCGCGGGTCTGGTAGAGCGGCACGTCGTACTCCTCGACGGCGTCCAGATACCGACTGTAGGTGTTCGAACTCGACGCCAGGCCGGGATCGTAGACGGCACCGACACCCTCGCCCTGCGTCTCGAAGTACTCGATGACGGCGGCGTGGCCGCCGATGTGGTCCGCGTCGGCGTGCGAGGTCACGAGGTGGTCGATGCGCCCGACGCCGATCTCCTGGAGGTAGTTGATAACGTACTCGCCCTCCTGGGGCCAGTTGCCCGAATCGATGAGCATCGTCTCCCCAGCCGGCGTAATCAGTAGGATGCTATCCGACTGCCCGACGTTGATGAAGTGGACCTCTAGGGTCCCGTTCGCCGTCACCGCGGTAGCCTCACCGACGGGCGTCACTCCCTCAGTCGGACTGTCGGTCGGTGTCACTCCCAGGTCGGTGGGGGCAGCACACCCGGCCAGGGTGACCACACAGACGATGACTAGGCCGATACCCCGGCGTGAAGCGCGCATGGTGACATGCTTCTGCCCGAGTCGCAAAAGCATGCCCCTGGCTGCAGCCGCGAAATGGTCTGCGCTTGGTGAATGCCAAGGGTTCGAGGCTGTTAACCAATATGCCACGGCTGTTGGTTAACCAGGTGCGACTGGAAACTTGTGAGCGATCTTTCCGAATACGATGATCTTCCTGCTCCCGTGACCTACTACCGCCGATTCGACTCGTTTACCGAGGCCCTCGAAATTGCGGAAATCAGATAGACAGTGTCGAAATGGACGAACTACGGTCGAACCGGCATCCGGTGATTCTATCTACGAATGATGGGCTTCTACGGACAGGTCAATTACCTGATTTTCCCGAGGTTCTATGAACACGTATACTGTCGAGTTCAGGTCATTCTAAGCGATCTCCCAAGCCGCCGGTCACCAAACTGGAGTCCACGAGATTCTTAAGAAAGGACCCTCAGGTTACTATAATTGGTTCCCCAAACTCGAGGTTACCCTGCGACTGTGCGTTCTCGTTGACGACCAGCCGGTTGTTAACGTCGCCCGTTCGACTACTGTCCGGAGCGACGGCTTCCACAAACTACTGAGCCGCTATGGAGGTGCTCTTTGACCGGATGGCCTCCCGGCCACAAGTAGTGGATTTCAGAGTGTTCGCGAGTTCCGAAACTTTTCTGGAAAATGATGGGTTAGGGTGAAAAATAGCCTTTATGTTCCCGTATATTTTCATTGCACGATGGCCAAACATACCAATATGCATCGGAGATCCCTATTGGCAGCGTCAAGCTCTCTTTTGATATTGACAAGTGGATGCTTATCAGAGAGTAGATCAAGTTCACTTGAGACTGTCAATGATCCTCCTGAGTGGCTTTCGGAGGACAATGACTGTGAAATCGGTTATGCCGCGGGCTACTTGAGCCTTTCCGGGAGAAACGAGGATGTCGGGGATTCAGTTGCTGTGGTAGACTATAATGAATTAACAGACCATTCTAAGTTATTAGTCCGATATTCCGTTGAAAATGGTATTGCAAAATCGTGTTCAAACGAAGTTCCATTTATGGACTTTCTGAGAGAAATAGACAATCTTGCCCTCGAGCCATATAGAGATGAAAATAATCATGGCCCGGACACGACTTCAATTCATGCTGCCGGTGGATATTATAATATTGTGAGATTGGCGGCCTCTGATGTTGTATTCAGCTAAGCCTATCTATACGCTACCAAGTTTATCCTGTACTCATCGCCATTCAACCTCAATATCCGGTTTTCTCGAATACCGGCTGGCGGACTCTCACTGAAATAGATGTAATCACCATCCTCTGCAATCAATCTGCGTAAGAGATTTTGCTCGTTCACAGTTAAGTCAAGAAAATCAACCACACCTATTCGTTGCCGGATTGTCTCTTCAGAGACGCGCTTTGATGAAAACATAGAGGCTCTCACATTAGATGAGAGCTCGTCCACCGACAAACGATAATACGGTTCACTCTGTATCTTGTTCGGGCTACCTACCACACTATTGACTGAGCCGATTGCTCCCGCTGTAATAGCAGTCTTGAGGAGGTTTCTTCGGTTAAGGTTAGTTTCACTAGTCAAAGTAAGCAACACCTCGTTCACATTCGGAGAAAATATTCCAGGACTTGAATTCTCCATCAGAACTGTCCGGCAAGTTATCATCACAAGTCAGATTCCATCCCTCATCAATCGCATTATCACCGTAGAAGTTCGTCATTGGTGTAGTCAAAATTGAATTGCTGGCACTCCCGTCAACCCGTCCGTCTTTATGTAGCATTCCAAGATTATGCCCCATCTCGTGGACGGCAACTACAGCGTATTCGAATTGATAATCTGAGCTAATACGTGTCCCGTCGTATGTCCAATCCCCAAAGCCTTTCTCAGCAGTTAGGGGTCCTGCTTCCACTACACAGTACTGTCCTTTGTAATCGCCTTTACCAATGTAGGGTCCACGTCCATCACCATGCGTTAGCAAGATATTTGAGGTCGGTGCTGGGTTGGTCAGACAGGACTCAGTCCCGTAATATCTCCACCATTCAACTAAATCGTCCCAGGCCCCGCTTTCACTATAGCAAATAGGTCCGGATCCACTATGTTCAACTATTTCGCTAGGTGGATCCGGATTGTGGTAATCTGCTGAAACAAAGTAAGACATTGAAGGCCATTCCGAGAATGTATCGCGAATTAAGTCAGCGATTTCGTGATTAAGACCAGGGTGGGCACTATTTAATTCCTCAGTCTGATACACGTTGACTTCTACTGTTGGCATCGATTGGTTCTCACCGATTGCAATTACAAATAGTTTATGCAGGCGATATTGTTGTAATACAATAACAAAAATATATTATCGAAATTAATTACTTATTTATTAGATGCTGCGATCTACCACACTCCCAGGGCGGATACATCGACGCTGCGCGTGCCTCAAATACCTGGTCCGTAGAATCCGAGCTTCGGTCTCGAGTCTGAAGAGGCTCGCCAGCATCTCTGTCAGGTAGCCGAACACCACGAATCAGAGTCCAAACGACAGATTGCGAAAGCTGAGCTCAAGAAGCACAGGTATTCGGTTGACTGACCCAGAACGCTCTCCGAAAGTAGTACGCGTGGGGTTGACGTTCAATAGTTCTCACAACCTCAAGTGTTATTGCGTCTGGAGCTTTTCTACAGCCCTCTCGAGCTCTTTAACCCGATTATTTTTCTACTCGGCCTTCTCTTCTAATTTATCGACATGGTCGGCTAACAAACGATTCCTCTCTTCCAGATGAGCCTCACTACAATCCGAGTGGTGCTTCGACTCATGTGACTCCTCCGAGTCTGTGTCCACAGACCTCTTTTTTCAGAACCCGAACCAGACTCAGGCTCGTAGAACTTGCTGGTACTTGAGATTGCTCGCTCGCTCGTCTTCTGGCCATAGGTCGGCCCCTTGGCGTAGTGTACCTCATCCCATCTCTCACGGATGAGCCCGGACCGACGGAACAACTCGTCCATCCGAGCTCTGTCTCCACCGGTCAAGAACGCCAGCAAACAACACAGCGCCATGTCGGCTTCGGACTGGCTCTCGTAGCCTGCGCTCGCCCGCGCCACAGTCGCTCGAACTTATCGCCGTTGCTGGCGCTCTGCGCCTTCTGAAGCAATTCTTCATCGGAGAGGCCCACACTCGCCTCCTGTCTCCGCCGACTCGTCGTCGAGCCACTCTTGGAACTCCTCGCTAGCCTGGGCGTCGTCGACGCTGGCGACGAGGTCGTCAACCCACTGTTCGATGGTACTGTGCATCTGGTCGCGTCGTGGATCGGTCTCCTCGAACGAAACCGACGAGCCACTGGTCGTAGCCATTGTTTTTACCTGAACCGCGCTGCACCCTTCGGGGCGCAGAAAAAACTCGCTGTGGCGTCACGCCGGCGGGAAGGATACGCTCTGCTCGCCGGCGAGTTCCTCGAGGTTGTTCCGGTGTCGGTGTGAGAGGTAGCAGTCGTAGCTGCAATACCCACAGATGTCGCCTGTGTCGTACTCGGCGACGTAGGGACCGCGCTCGGTCGTCCACACGTTCGCGCTACACTCAGTACACGCCGCGCTCTCGAGATCGCTCGGTGATGGACCGCGATACGAAAGTCCGATGCCGTCCTTTTGGGGTGTCGACTCGGGCCAGACGCCGTGTGCCTGCCAGAACTCACGAATCCTGGCGAGGCCGTGGCGCACGGTCTTGCGAACCGTGACGTGGTCGGCGTCGCGACCGCTATCGTCCCAGCCATCCGGCGTCCAGAACTCGCCGAACTGTGCTCCGAAATGTACACCGTTCCAGTCGAGGCCGACGATATCGGCTGGTGGGTTGCCCGCCAGTGTCGGACAGGTGAGCTGGTCGATCACGCTGAGTTGCTTGGGTGGGCTCCCACCGAGGATATGGACGTGACGGCCACGCCAGTCCACGGGGTCGGAGAACTCGTGGGCGAGTCGGTCAGCGTAGCCGCGTGAGTAGCCAAGGACGAGGTTGTCGGGAACCGCGTGAATCGCAGCCCGGCACTTCGGCACGATGACGAGGTCTGCCTGGGGGTAGCTGCTCTGAATTTCGCGCGCCGCGGCAACGTACTCGTTGACGTCGTCGACGTCGTAGGCGTCACCAATCACGCCCACCCGCGGTTCGCACTCGAAGAAGCGCTCGATGTACCGTTCGAGGTCGGGATTGCGAAAGTCGTTGTCGAGCATCCCGACCGGAAGCTCAAGGTTCGTATACTGGTGCTGTTGGTAGGTACAGTCCTCACGAAAGCCTGTGAGAAAGCCAAGACGGAACGCGTCCAGTGCGAAGGGAACGCGGTGGAGGAACGCCACGTGGTCGGCCTGCCGTGCTTCCGCAATCTTGCCGGCGCTGCTGCTGGTCGGACGTGCTGAGAGTGCCATTTCAAATCACCCAGAAGATACGGGATTGTTCGCCCCGCAGCCGCTCTCAGGGGGAGACAAAACAGCCAGTCGAAGCCGGCCTTAACCAACACCACTGCTGACCGTTCCTGGTGTTGGTTAATTCACAGCGACCGGCTATTTTTCCGAGGAACGGATCTCGTTGGCGCGGTGTTCGAGCAGCCGAAGGATCTGTACTCGTTGCTGGTGGGCGTTTTCGTAGGCGACGCAGGCTCGCAGCGTATCCATGTCGTGAATCGTCACGATGCCGGCGTTGATGAGGCGCGGATTCGGTGGTTCGACCCGCTGTTCCGGTGACAGGCCGTTCGGTTCCGTGGACTGCTCTGTGGGGTGGCTCACTGTATATCGCCTCCGCGCCTGCAAGGCGACGAAAAACAGGGATAGTTCACTCACTGATTCGCTTCTGTCTCAGCGACAGCAGATACTACCCCAGTGCGAGAGTCACGGCGAGTGTGGTCCCGCTACCGTTGTTGTTTGAGGAACTGGAGAAGGGTCTCGATGTCTTCGGCCGACGCCGACGATTGGCCGAACATACTCTTGAAGCGGTGATCCAGCCCGCCTTCTTCGATGAACGCTTGTGCCTCACTGAGCTGTGCTCGGAGGGCATCACCATCTCCGCGATGCAGATGCGTCTCGACCATGTCCAAGTCGATTGACGGAATTGCGGCAAGGACATCAGCGAGATCCGTTTTCCGGCCACTGTGGAGCTTGGCGGCGACGAGTACTTCCCCATCAGCTGCTCGTGCGGTCGTCGACCGAGTCCCTCCCGAGACCGTCGTTGAGGTACTATGCGTACGCAGATAATCGAACGACCACTCCGCCTCGGTCTGTCTACAGCCGAGGCCGTTCACAAGAATGTCCACGCCGACCGGATGGGGTAGTCCCTCGCTTCGCTCGAAGCATTCGATTTCCCGATTGTAGATGGTCTCTTCCGGTGGGACTTCGAGATCGGCCGTTCGTTCGAAGTCGCGTGCTTCGAGGAATGTCACGACCTCGTCGTAGTCGTCCGGAGCGATGACGAGGTCAAGATCGGTCGAGAACCGTGTCTCGAACTGACTGATCGCGTACCCACCAACGAGAACGAACCCAATATCTGACTGCTCCAGTTCTTCGAGTACTTCGATGAGTGCTTCACTTCGGTCTTCTTGGCTCATGTTCAGGCTGGCTCCATGCGGTAGGTCGCGTCAGTGTCGACGTCGTCGTACATTCGGCCGAGCATGTCTAGTGCCGACTCGAAGGTTGCATAGTACTCGTTTGCGAACGCCACGGTTTTCTGGAGCGGGATGACGGGCCGTCCGTCGACCATCTCGGTCTCGAACTGTGACCGTGGCTCGAGGACGACCTGGATCGCACCATCGAGGCCGTCGGCGGGCTGGCGTTCCTCCGCAGTCGGGATTCCGAACCGGTCGAAGAACGCTGCCCAGGCGTCGAGGTCGGATTCGTCGACGGCGATGAACAGCGGGTAGTCGTCGGGGTCGCGGGCGACTTGGTAGCCACCGCGGGTCCAGACGTAGACTGCATCGATGGCAGTGAATGCATAGTCCATGTCGGCGAACTGTGGGAGTACATATGCCTCAGGGATTGACGGCGGTACGGTAGCCGCTGCTGCGGCCAGGAATTCGAGGCCGACGTCAGTGATCGTCCGATCGACGAGTTGGAGACCGTCATCGTACGTCACGTACCCGGCCTCCTCGAGGCGGTTCACGACGCGACGAATCGTCTCTCGGTTCTCGTCAATCTTCCGTGCGACGCCCGAGATGGAGTCCCCGGCATCGAGTGCGAGGAGGACCTTGAATTCCTTCTCGCCACACACTTCGTACATTCTATGATTGCACAAAGTTGTGCAACAGACAAAAGAGTTACTATTCGTGTGAGTCTGCTGGCTGGATCTGACGTGTGTCTTCGGCGAGGTCGTGGATGTACTCGCGAAGGATTTCCATGTCTTCGCGGGCATCGTCGAGCGTCTTGGCCTTCGCTTTCGCGATGATTTTGTCCTGGTCACGGGTGCCAGTCCCGCGGGTGAGCTTCACGGTGAGTGAGACACCGATGTCGGTGCGCTCGATGAACTCCGTCGGCGACGATGGATCACTGTTCGCTGTCGATTCGACATCCGTTCCAGTCGGCTGGGTGCGTTCAGACATGTATGTTATCGATACTCCTTGTTCAGAGAGACGATGCAACCACGTCGTCGGCGAGTTCGTGGAGAGCAGCGTCGATGTCACTGGCGCTGAGTCGCCAGCGTCCGCCGGGAGCACTGCAGTCGAGCTGGCTCACGACCCGATTTTTGAATTCGATGTAGTGCGCCATGGCGATCTCTGCATCGTCTGTGTAGTCGAGTAGGAGGGCGTGTGCGAGCTGTGCTGGGCCACTGCCACCGTATCCCCATTCGAATCCGGTTGGACTGTGGCTGACCAGTTCGAGGCTCCGGGCTGGTGTGAGCCGTTCTCCGTCGGGCTGTTTCTTCACGATGGATTTGCCTCGTTTTCGATAGCCGAGGTAGACTACAGTGTGTTCACGTTCGGACGGTGTCTGTTCGAGCGATGGTGCATTGGTAGTTCCACTCATGGTCTGTTCGACGGCACTCGTTCGAGCACCCCCGCACCCCTCAGGGGGCGAAAAACTTGCTCCGGTCGCTGAGTGCCAGAGGGGGTGTCGCACGTATTAACCAACAACGCCGACCAGACGTTGGTTAACTCGCAATCGGTGGGGTCTGACCCCGAGCGGGACTCCTCAGCGTTCGGGCCCGTAGACGATTTCTGAGGGACTTTCGTAGCCGCAGTTGCGACACTCGAACCAGCGTTGAACCTTCGCTCCGTCAGCACTCTTCTGACCGACAGCGACGGCATCGACCATGCAGTCCGGACATCTGAGGTTGGGACCCGGGCGATTCCGGAGTTCGTCACGAAGTGCCTGGGCTTCCTTCGTCTCGGACCCACGCGACCAGATGAGGTAGCCGTCGACGAGGATCGCCGCCCGCCATTTGTACACGTATGAATCAGGCGCTCGGTGGAGTACCGCTCGCGCGTCAGTTTCGGTGTTCCGATACACCAGACTCGGTGTTCGGCTCTCTCGGGTCCAGTTCGGAATTGGTGGCATGGTGGTGTCCGCTTTAGTAGTGGACGTCCGCGGGGACGATCCAGAGGTCCTCACTCTCGTCGAGGAGTCGGTCAAGCTTGTCTCGATGGCGAATCCCGCTGGCGTGTTCGTCGTACAGGAAGACTGTGGGTCCGTCGTACGCGCCGACTTGGTGGAAGGCGTGGCGAGCGAGGTCTGTATCGCGCATGATCTCCTCGTCGCTGTGTTCGTCGAGTGCCTCCTTCACGCGGTCGAGATTTCGCTGGAACTCCTCTTTCGTCGCGTTCCAGCCCCGCTTGAGCAGCTTCTCGCCGGCCGCTGAGTCCACGGGAGCAGCCACGGGTAGCTGCCCCCAACGGGCCGTACCGGAGACCGTCGTCCCGTCTTCATCGAACGTGACGTAGTAGTCGAACACGGGGTTTGCATGTAGGACGGCACCGACGAGTCGGTCGAACACCGTCTTCCCGGTTGCCAGTGCGTCTTCTTGCGTCGATGCTTCTACGAGTGCGTGAATGACCATATGCATCTGTTTTCACCTTGGTCTGCCGACGGACGCGACTCAACTCTGCGTCACGACTTACTGCGCCGGCACCCATCGCCGGCGCTCGAAAAACTCTGGCTGCGGACGGCAGGCGGTGGGTTGACCCCGAGGTGGGTCACCAGTTCGCTTCGGGCTCGGGCCCGTATTGAGGAGTATCGCACACTTGGCATTTCCACATGGGTTGGCTGGGCCACTCCTCGCTAGGTCCGTCGACGAATCGTCGGAATCGGTGGGTGGTGTCGCGGTCGCACTCCCAGCAATTGAGTTGGGCCCTGGTCGGACTCTTGTGTTGCGGGCGTTCGGGACTGCTGTCGTCAACGGATTCTTGGAGGGCAATCGCTGGCACCAGCCAGATGTCATCGTCCGCGTCCTTGAGGAGCGAATCAAGATATTCTTCGTCGAGAATGCCGGTTCCGGTTTCGTCGTAGAGGAACGTCGCGTGCTCGTCTTCACAGGGCGATTGCGTCGAGTCTGTCCACACCGTTCGGTCGCGAGCGGCGGCGAGGACTCTGCCCCCCATTTCCGAGGAGACTCGTGCTGCTGGGGGGAGCGCAGGCCACTGGTCGAGGAGCTGAGCGGCCGGGTCGTCGTCGAGGTCGTAGATGGGCTGGCAGTCCTTGACGGTGCAGTCGGAACCCGACTGTGCGAGGAGCGTGGCCGAAGCCGCCCCCTTTGCGGCGGCACCGTAGAAGGTGGGTGCCTCGACGAGCGCGTGGACGACGTGGAGGAGGTCAGACTCCGAGTGAGAGCTGTCCTGGTCGTCGGTGGCTGGTTCGAGATGGTTCGTGAGGCAGAACCGGCACTTGGTCAGACTGGCGGGGATCGACGCGCCACAGGAGGGACAGTCTGTGGTGGTTGCTATCAGATCGTCCGGATAGTCAGCATCGACGCCAGCCAGGCGTTGGCGGTGGGCCGTTCCACTGTTGTGGGTGGGGGTCTGTTCGTCGGGAACGTGTGTTGCTTCACCGAGTGGTCGGAGTTCTTCGTAGTCTTCGGAGTGGTCGGTCATTGTGGGAGGCTTGCCCCGGCATAGTATTTAAACTCGGGCGTGAGCGTGAACGGTACTCCGGCAACAAAGTCTCAGTGTGCAACTACCTTCACACGCCGAGTTCGTCGAGTGTGTTTCGGTGGGTTCGGAGCGTTGGCGTCAACTGGCGGACTCACAGGGTGGTCAGTCAGGGAGTGTGCGATGATCGGTCGACCGGCTCGAACGTCGCTTCCCCGTCACAGTAACAAGGCCAGCACGGGACTCCGTCGGGGAGTTCGCCGCACTCACATTCCGGGTCCTCTTCTGTTCCAGTCCGCTCTGGCTTGCTGACCACGCTTCCGCCGTCAGTCGCGACCGTCGCATCCACAGCCGCGTTCAGAACAGGCCCACGAATCGCAACGGCGACGCGATGCTTACAGGCGTCGTCGTAGTGTTCGTCAGCGGGGCACGTACAGTGGGTCGGAACGCCGTCGCCGACGCGGACCAGGTATCGGTGCTCACTCGGGTCGTCGTGGCTGCAGTTGGTCACGAGGACGGCGTCGCCGGCGAGCTGGAACTCGAAGGCCTCGTACTCGGCTCGTTTCCGGACTCGGTTCGTGAACGACAGTTGCGATAATGGATGATTCTCGGTGGGGATTCTGTCTCACCTCACCCCTGAAGGTGAGTATAAACGTTCAGTCGATGACTTCGTTGAGCGTCTGCCAGTGCGTGCGCACCGTTACCGGCGTCGTATCGGCAGCTTCTGCCACGTCGTTCTGGGTGAGGATCGTACTCTCGCCGGCTTTGTACAGACAGGCCGCCGCGAATCCGGACGGACGTACGCCCGTCGTCACACCGTTCTCCTGTGCCCGGCGTGCGTACTCTCGAGCACGGCGACGGAGTCGATCCGGGACCTCTAGGTTCGAGGCGAGTTGGGGAACGAACTCACTCGGGGTCATCGGCTTTGCGGGTAGCCCCAGTTCGGCGTTGAGCGACTTGTAGCAGGACTTCACCCGGGAGTGGGACACCTGCGCGAGCGTCGCGATCTCGTCGAGCGTTCTGGGAAGACCGTTGCACCGGATTGCTGCGTAGACACAGGCCGCTGCGATGCCTTCAATGGATCTACCACGAAGCAGGGACTCGGACTGAGCTGTTCGGAACAGCGAGCAGGCTTGATCTCGGAGCGAGTTGCCGAGGCTGAGTCCGCCGACAATCCGACGGATTTCGGTGAATCCGTGCATGAGGTTGCGGTCGGCTTTGGACTCGTACTGGCCCCGGGAGTGTTCGCGACGCATCCGCGCGAGCTGTCGGCGCTTCCGTCTGGAGAGCTGGTTTCCCCGAGAATCGCTCCCGTACCCGATCGTGGTCGAGAGCCCGTGGTCGTGTCTGGAGACCGTGCGTGGGCCGCCAGTGCGCCTACGTTCGTGTTCGTCGTAGCTCCCCCACTCTGGCCCACGGTCGAGTCGCTGTTCGTTGACGACCAGGCCGCAGTCTTCACAGACTGACTCGTCACCGCTCGGCGTGATGTGTCCGTCGCACTCTGGGCAGTGGTTGGTGTTGGTCTCGGTCGGTACGTCCTCGTCGAACGTCGTCGGGTAGATGTCACTAACAGGCATCTGAATACAGCACTCCGAGGTGCTCGTCTGCTTGACGAACCCCTCACCCGATAGGGGGTCAATAAATTGCTGCTAGCAGGCGAGAATCCGTTCACGCTGTCGCTTCGTCGGAGTCGACGACCGGTTCCACGAGCGGCAGATCGATATCGATTGCATCGTAACAGACCACGGGCCGTTTTCACGCCGCCGTCCTCAACCAGGTCAATCAGGTGAAGTTCCTCCAGCTCAGTCAGGTTCCGATGGACCTGACTAACATCTCGGTTGACAACGCATTGAGACTGACAGCCACGAGCCAACTCGACGGCTTCCCTGTGTGAAGTACATTCGATGGTACAGGTGCGCTATAGGAGAGAGTATCCCAAAGGTGGTCACTTGTCGGGAAATCACCGAGGTACAATAAACCAAATCCAAAAGTTATTTGTATCGGCAATAAATGGTGTGGTGTGTGGTCTCAAATGACAGTCAACCGTCGCAAGGTTCTTAGTGGAATAGTATCTGGAAGCATCACTGCGATGACTACTCCCATCGGTCAAGGAGCACCATTAGACGACAATACAAAACGAATAACGACCGTTCGACAGGGCCAAGAGTCAATAAAAGAGAAAGAGGTACCAAAATCATGGTGGAGACAATTGGTCCACACTCGGAACGTGCGGAGAACACTAGAAGAGAACTACCTCAATCAAGAGGCAGTCAAATATATTTCACTTGGTTCCAGTTCAAGCGACTTGGAAGATCGGGATCGTCCGTCGGTCACTGTCGTAGTAGATTTTTCGAATACTACTCCAACTCTACCAGACACTGTTGAGGGGGTCCCAGTCTCGATAAAGGAATGGGTCCCTCCAGAGCCAGATGCATGTAATACTAATTGTACTGAATACAACCCCGTACCTGGAGGTGTCCGAGTTGAGAACAACGACTATCCTTCCTACGAACCAGCTACATCTTGTTGTCCTGCTAGAGATTCAGCCAATAATGCAGGCTTAATCACTTGTGCGCACTTCTACAGCTGTTTTGATGGCAAAGTTAAAGGTAAAAATCTCTTACAAGGAAACTCAAGTCCAAAGATCGTAGGAGAAGTAACCGAATTCTCATGGGGCGATGACTTTGTGTTTGCAGACAGTACTAAGAGCGTGTCAGAAGTGAATATTCGCGATGATATCAATTTTTCAGGGAGAAATGTTCGAGGCTACGTTACGAAAAATGCCCTCGCAGATATGATGTCCACTAGTGGCAACGATAATGTCAAGAAATTTGGCATCAACACCGGACTTGATACAGGGGGGAATATTGAACAAATAAAAAAGTCTAAACCGCTATGCGATGAGCAAGGAGACCACTTTGTTGAAATTGATCTTGCCACAGGAAATGGGGACTCTGGAGGACCATATTTCAAGACATATTTTGATGAAAATACTAACCAATACTACGACGCAGTAATAGCCACTCATTACGGTAATGAGTCGGATGGGTCAGCAGCATACAATATCGCAAACACATACAACATCCAATTTGGGTTATAACAAATTAATACATCAATATAATATTAGTATTTTACCAAAAATAATTTGGCATTGTGGATGGTGAATTTGTTGTATGTGCCCTCCAACCCGACGAAAGTTACTGAGCTTAACCGCAGCTCTAACCTGTACAACTGCAGGGTGTCTCTTCACCGATGAATCTCAAAACGACTCAGAATCGACAACGACACAGCCAACGAACACCCAGACCGAAACCGCCACGGAGACTCCAAATACCACAGAGATTAGAACAGCCACTCCGGTAACTGATGGGAGTGCGGACATGGCTGAATCCTGCCGAGATGGGTATCAGTCTATCGACCCGTATTGGATAGTAGAATGTTACGGACGGCTCGCTGGGTTCGTCCTTGAGATCGAGAATGGGTCGATTTCAGTAGGGGACACGTTAGTTGCGAGGTTGCAGAATGTTTCGGGCGAAACTAATAGTTCCGGGAACAAGGGCAAGTTCGATATCCAATACCGGGACTTGAACCAGTGGCGGACGATATTCGGACGGGAAGAAGTATTTGCAGGGTGGTCCGATGAAGGCGTGAGGCACGACCCGGGAGCCGGATTCCAGTGGGAACTCACGTTCACACAAGAGGGTGCTTCGGACGCAGTTCGACACTCGCCGACGTATCATATCTGTGCACCGCTTACGAATGGAGAGTATCGATTCGTGTACTGGGGCGTCACGTCTGAAAAGGAAGTTGAGAACAACTACGAAACTAACTATGGGGTCGCTGCTAGGTTTTCCGTTCGTTCATAACTATTTTGAGCTGAGATTCACACCAACAAGAATCGGGCACCTCTTGGCCTAAATCAGTCGCATTGAGTCACCGGCATCGTCACCGATAATGTCCACCAAGCCGTACACCGTAATCGTCTCCTCGTACCCCTGCGATTGAGCTGCGTTCTTGATGCCCTTTCTGGCAGGGTTATCGTCAGTGAGCACGACAACGGTCGACGGTGAGTGGTCTCTGACGTACTGGATGGCGAGCCCTGCGAGAATCGCATCGGTCTTTTCGACCTCGTGTTCTGCTCGGTTGGTTTCGCTCGCGATAGTCCGTCTGGCGATATCGCTCGCGGCGACAGCGTCCCCGTCCGTCGGTGGGGTTGCCTCGATGATTTCGGCCCAGCCGTCGTCGAGGGCCGTCCGGACTCGATCCGTCTCTGGGCCACCGAGTTCGCCAATCACGCGCTGGGGAAGTTTGCAGACGACGCCGGCATTCTGAACTGCAGTTCGGAAGCGGCGATACTGGGGGTTCGAGGGACGGCCGATCGCGTAGAAAATGTTCGCGTCGACGAGGACATCCTGGTCGGGGGATAATGGTGTGTCTCGACCCATTTATCGGACTCACTCGTCGGTGTCCGCCGAATTCGTCGGGGCACCAGCTATCTCGTCAAGATCGGGGAGTTCCATCTCGTCATGCACATCCGGGAAGAGGTACTCGAAGAATGGGTCGTGCTCCCGGCCGACAGCCAGCGCGGGTTCGAGCGCGTAGACGATCATCATCGCCTCCGTCTCGCGCACGTCGATGTCGCTGGCGACCATCCGCTGGGTGGTCTCTCCCGCGAAATGGAGACCGGCACCTCGCAACGCGGCAATGAGCTTCCCGATGCCGTAGCGGTCCATGAAGTACGAGATGTCTTCATCGATCTCCTGGAGCGCGAGCGCGTGGAGGACGGTTGGCGTGATGACGATCGGGATGTACTGCTCGACGATGATGATCGGATCGGCAGTCAACTGCTGGGGGCGCGTCGAGTCGTCACGGTCGACGAGGCCCAGGTCGACCAGTCGGTCGACGTACTCGTAGGTGGTCGATTTCGAGAGGTCAAGTGCCTCCATGACTGCCGGCGGGGCGACCGGTCCCCAGTAGCACACGTAGACGTAGACTCGGGCGAGTGCTGGGTGGTTGAGCAGTTCCACGATGGTTTCGAGCCGCGAGGCGTTTTGTGCTAGCGTTTCCGGCTCGAGTGTCTCTTCGTCGAGTGCGTCGATTGGGGGTGGGTCGAGTGTCCTGATTCCACCGTCTGAGCGTAGTTGATCGTAATCTGAGGTCATACGATTTAGTTCGAAGTCCATGTACTTCAGACTATCGACAGACAATTTTTCTCCGCTATTCGAGATTGTCTTGACGAACGCGGTGGCGAAAGCCCGGCGGTGAACGCAGTGAACCGCCCGGTACGTGGAGGTGGGTGGGGCGGCGGGTCGTGGGTGTTGGGGCACAGCAAAAAAGGGGAGACCGCGCTAGCCGGCTACGCTTCCCACCATCGCCCGCGTTCTGGGAAATGGACGATGCTCCAGCCGGTCAGGGCCACCGAGACGCGCCCCTCGTACCAGTTCCGCGCTGCACCGTGAATCTGCACGCGCTCGCCTTCGTCGACCAGGGGTTGGTTCGACTTCTTCCAGACCGTGAATTTCGTTCTCCCCGTCTCGTCCTCGATGAGTCCGACCTGTTGAATGGCCGAGTTTGACGGCTCCCACAGCTGGGTCACCGTCCCTTGGATACACACTTCGTATTGATCCACGTCCTCGATCTTTCCGAGTGGCAGCATCTGTCCAGGTGCCGTCTGTAGCTCTTCGAACACGCTGACGACTGCACTCATCATGTCCATCCCGGTGACGACCGCTTCGGCTAGCCGCCGACTGACGGCCGCCCGTGACCAGCCATCGAGCTTTTCGACCATCCGCATCGACTGTTTGTTCACAGCCGCCAGCTGCGTTCGTTCGAGTTTTTCACGGGGGTCCGGTTCGTCCGGGTGAGCCAGGGGGTTCACGCTTGCTCTACGCTTTTCGAACGTTTCGCGCCGCTCCGCACTGTGAGTGGCTGCGACGGTTCGAGTCCGCGCCTCTCGACCCACCTGTTTCCCGAGGATGCTTTGAGTACTGATGTGTTCCAGTTCGGCTTCGCGCGCCTTGATTTTCTCTTCTTCTTCGAGCGTCTTCCCGACCATGTGGTCCGGTCCGTCCTGGACACGAGCGTCGGGATGATTCGAATCGACCTTCGCCTGCACTTCCATCTCGACCGTCGCCCGGAACTCTGGGGTCTCGTCGACGACTTCGAACCCGTCCTCGTCGTATTCGACTTCCTCGTGTTTCTCGAATGCCTGTTCATCGACCGAAACTTCATTACCGAAGCGGTTCTTAGATGACATTGTAGTCTGTAGCTCCGAAGGCGCTCACTCGGCGTCTTCTTCCGACACCACGACTCTCCAGCCATGGCTTTCGTCACATCGTCCTCCCAGGGACGTTGTCCCCGAGGCGGTCGCGGCGCGCCTTCGGTGTAGTACTGGCGCGCCGCGACGCCGGCGAGACTCCCAGACAATCCAGTGAGGGGTGGAAGCTCGTGGTGAGCGCGCGCTCACCGACGTAATCCTGCTGACCCGCGGGTCTGTCTCGCCGCGTCCGTCGAAGACGCAACGCAAGGCGGGACAGAGACGGCAAGCAGCACGGTTTACGTCGGTGGACGGCCTCGCATAAGGCCGCAGCGAGTGACGGCGCGCGGGACACAGCCCGGACCGGCGACCAGTCCCCGAGGAGTCCGTGCGAGCGAACTCGTTCGCGAGCGTGGAAGCTCGGGGCTGGGAGCCGCAGCCCGGCACCGTCCCCGCGCGCCGAGCGAGTTTGAGCGCACGCCCGGCAGGCAGCGCAGCCAGCCCGCGCGAGGACGGTCATCGGTTCCGAGGAACGAGGGACCGATGGCCGACGAGCGCGGGTGACGGCGACCCCGGCAGCGGTCGTCGGGGTCGCCGTCACGGCGAGCAGCCCGACCCGGACCGCGAAAGAGGCCGCGTCTGAGCCCAGCGGGAGCCGACGCGAGGGCGGTTTCGAGCGTCGGCGCTCGCAGGCGAAGATGCAGCCGGCCCGGCCCCGGGTGAGCCCGGTCGCGGGCCGAGCGCTCGCAGGCCCGCTCTCGGGTGAATCCGGCATCGGGCGGCTGCACTCGGCCCGACCCGGCCCAGGACCGTGTCCCGTCCGTCGCAGACGCAACGGAAACGCGAAAGCCCGGGCCCGGCAGGAACGGTCTGCATGGCCGGAGCGCGCACAACCCGAGGAGTCCACCCCGAACGGACCCGTGCGGACACACCCGACAGGCGGTCGCGATGATGCTGCCATACTCACGGTCCTGGTGGGGCGGGACAGACAGACCGTGTCAGAGAAAAAAGGTCGGCGGCCGTACTCAGAGGCCAGCTTTCAGGTCTTTGACGGCTTCTCTGAGCGACTCCGGGATCTCTTCGCCGCGTTCTTTTCGGAGTACGAATTCGTGTTTTGCTAGCTTTTCGTAGTGCTCGTCAGTTGAGAGAGTCGGTTTGGTATTGTTCACGCGGTCAGCAGGGATTTCAGCCACTGCGGGTGGAAGGGTTTCGGGTCCGATGTTGACGTACTCGTCGTTGTCTAGGTATTCGTTCATACTAGAATCACTTGAGGCGGGCTTGGTGACGCGCCTCACCACTCTTGGTGGCAATAAAACCACACCTCCTGGCGTGGATCAACAGTCACGGGTGGTGGACCCTCTTACTCGTCCCACAGGTCTGCGATCCGCTGCTCGACCTCGTTGAGGACGAGTCGCAGGACATCACGGTGGTCAGTCGGCCACGAAGCGTCGTCACCGGGCGTCGGGGCGGTAGGCGAGGGATGAAAATGGTCTCGTGTGTTGTGGGGATTCGGGTGCCGATCCCACCGGCACTCCCAGGCGTGTTCCGGATGGATCTCCCGATAGTGTATTTTGAAGTCGTCGTTCGTATACCAGCGAACAGCAAGCGTCGCCTCGTCGACAGTCGCGGGATAGTACGCCGACGTGAACACAACACGGAGTTCGAGATGCCCGTTGGCGTCCGTGGTGGTCGCCTGTTCGACTTGCTGTGTGGCTTGCAGCCGGGATTGGAGAAATTCGAGAATCGGACGGTCGATGGGGGCGGGGCTGCTCCCATCTCCAGCTGGTGGTCCCATCGCTAGTCCTACCCTGAGGCCGGTTCGCCGTCGGTGCTGGCGCGTTGCTGGCGGGCGCGTTCGTAGCGCTCGCGCTCTTCGCGTGCGGTCGCCCAGTCGGCGAGGTCACTGTACACGTCGTCAATCGTCCGCTCGTCGCTCGCCTCCACCACGGCGACTGCGTCGACCGCGGCCGGTGTCCTGGCGTCGTACGCATCCTCGTAGTCGGTGATTCGGGTCGTCAGCTCGCGGACGCGCTGCTGGAGGTCCTCGACAG
This sequence comes from Haloarchaeobius sp. FL176, assembly GCF_024609245.1. GTDB lineage: Archaea > Halobacteriota > Halobacteria > Halobacteriales > Natrialbaceae > Haloarchaeobius. The sequence goes on along the minus strand of NZ_JANJYH010000010.1, from coordinate 29,528 downwards.
AGTGGTCTGCAGCGAGCTGGTTGATGCGTCGCCACTCGAAGTACGCGTCGTTGCGCTCGTAGGTGGCCGGATGCCCGTCGTGGTGCGTGACGATGCCGAGGTCCGCAAACCAGTTGAGGTACTTTCGGGCTGTCTTCGGGTCACAATCGACACGCTCCGCGATTTCGCTCCCCGTCGCTGGCTCCCGGGTCTGTAGGACCGTCCCGTAGATGCGTTGTTCGACATCCTCGCCGCTGAAGGCGTCCTCAAACGGCGGTGGTCCGGTCGTGGATTCTGAATCGGCCATACGTGTTCTTTCGACTCGGTGGATATATTTCTTACTCCGGGGAATAGTTTCCTTATTGGTGTGGTACATGAGACGCCCCCTGAGAAACACTACATCGGTGCCTCGCCGTTACTCAGAGTTTCCGAACAACCGTTTCGTCCGGCCCCACACGGACGATGTCTCGGACTCACCACCTCGCTCACCGGTATTCACAGCAGCCGCGTCGTGGGACTCCTCTCGGTCTTGGTCACGGCGATCGAGTGCTTCGGTGAGCTGCTCGATCTCCGCTTCGAGCGTATCGATCCGGTCGCGTTTCTCTGTGACTGTCGCTTCGAGTTCGTCAACGCGGTCGGTCAACAGCTGATTCTTCTCGACGAGATACGCGCGACTCGGCTGGGAGTCATCGCCGTCGACATCCGAAGAAGCGTTCGTAGTACTTTTGCGCTCGTCCGCGGTGTCGTCGTCACCGGTCGGTTCGTAGAACTCCGAGGTGGTTGCGACTGCCCGTTCGATAGTCTTCTCTCCGTACGTTGAGCCGTCGGCGTAGTGGACTTCGTCCCACTTCTCACGGAGCAGTCCAGAACGACGGAAGAGTCGGTCCGCCTGTGTCTGGTCGCCGCCGGTCCAGAACGCCAGCAGACAAGACAGTGCCATGTCGGCTTCGGACTGGCTGTCGTATCCGGCTGTACTCCCGTTCCAGAGGCGGTCGAACTTCGACCCGTTTGAGGCATTCCGGGCTTTCTCCAGCAGTTCTTCGTCCTCGAGGTCACTCTCAACATCGACCGGCCGGGTCGTTGCTGACCGTTCGTCAGCCGCGTCACGGTGCCCGGAGTCGGAGTCTGTGTTCGTTTCGGTGTCCTGGACGTACTCACGGTGAACCGCTGTGAGAGCGTCCTGCCGGCGCGCTATCCGGCTCGGAGTGTCGGCGACGTGGTCGCCCGTGACGGTGAAGAACCGTGCTGTATCGTACAGTTCGACGCTGCCCCGTCTGTTCCGGCCGTCTGGAAGCTCACCCCTGATGAGTACGTGAAAGCCCGTCCCGGACGGCGACACCTCCGTGTAGGAGTCCAATCGGTCGATGATGTCCCGCGCTGCGTCATTGGCCTCGCCCGTCTCGGGGTCACGACAGTCGTCCAGGTCGACACCGACGATGGGGTCATCGTCGGTAAACACGAACCCGACACCATCAGCGTACTCCGTCTCGGCGTACTCGAGTGCCTGCTCGAACTCACCCCACGTTTCTGGGTCCGTCGACGAAGCGAATCTCCCGGTCCCCGGCATCACCGGAATCTTCGTCGGTTTCCCCTCCCGTTTCTCTTCGCGCCAGCACACCCACTGCTCGCGTTCGCGGATCACTTCCGGAAGCACCGAGACAGAAACCGGCGACTCAGACACGGCCAGTCACCCTCGTGGTGAGCGTCCCTCTGGACATTCCATTTCCTCTATCACGATGTTGATAAAATGCCCTGCGGCTGCTGTGCTGTTCCCATTCCTTTCCAACGGGGTCAACCCATTCTATACTAGTTGGTTTTGACCGCCGATTTACCCTGAACACTGCTCCTGTAATGCGGTTTTTACCCTGAACACGGATGGATGGTTTACCCTGAACAATTGTTTTACCCTGAACAGAATGCGGTATAAAACCAAATCCAAGGCCCTGATGCCTATACACGCCTGATTTGAAATTCTGGTTCTGGTCCAATTGTTCATGGTATTCATTTGACTCATATCCATCCAAAATTATGATATAAATCATTGCTTGAGTAGCTGGGAGCCCTCTGGTGTCAGGTCGATATCGGTGTAGACTGTCACCAACTCATCGCCGTTTTCTCTGACGCGCCCGCTTTCATATTCGACGACATTCCCGAGCTTCCGGCTGAACCAGACTGAGTTTGTGCCATCAATATCGTGCTGGTCAGTCCAGGCCGAGTACGCCTGAAACAGCGTTTCCTTTGGCACCTGTGCTCCCTCCGCTTCTCTGATGTGCATCGTTGCGAACGCCTCGATACCATCACTATCTGGATCGACCTCTACCTCCTGGGTTGTCGATGAACGTGCGCCAGATGACTCTTCAGCTGGAATTGACGGTGGAGTCTGATGGTGCCTATTAGTCGATTCACCGGGCCAGAGGTCAACGTCGTCCGAGGATTCGCCCAGGGGGTACGTCTCGCCGTTCTGGAAGAGCATCGGGGGACCCTCCGCTGGTAGAATCATCACGACGTAGCTGTCATGCGTGTACGCCGGGTCTGGGAGGGAAATATCGGGGATAAACGGCTGTTTGATGGGCGTCCACGCCGCTTTGAAGGCGTCCCGTGAGTCGAAGCTGTGGGTGTCACCGTGTTCGAAGACGGTGTACTGGCCGGACTCGCGGTCGTGGGTGTAGTATGCTGGCACGTCGTGTTTCGAGAGCGGTCCCTCGTCGGAAACACGGGTGAACTCCGTTTCACCGTCGGACAACACACGCTCACCGTCCTCACGCGTCCAGACAGTCCGATTCGTGTCGGACGCAGGTCGAACACCGGTAACGCCACCGTGGGCTGTGGCACCGCCGCCGAAGCTGACGACCTCGTCGCAGTTGTAGAACTGTTCGGTGCCGTCGGCCAGCTCTCGTAGTGGCACCGAGAGGATGTTCTCGACGCGGGAGGCCCAGTCCGTCTCGTCGGTGTCACCGGCGCGAACGACGAAGATGGGGACGCGCTCGGATTCGTGTGCCCGTCTGAGGTTCTGCAAGACTTTCGCGGGCCGGTCCGGTGTCGTCGTTTCAGCCTCGATGTTGAACACGGTGTCGTGGGCGGGGTGGGTCGCGGTGGCGTCGGGCTGCTCGCTGCCGTCCTGTTCGAGGATATCGACGCTGAACCCGCGCTCGGTGAGTGCCTGCTCGGTCTCGACGAGTACTGCATCGTGGTCGGACCCACCTGCCGACGGGACCGACCCAGTATCCGGTTGGACTTCGGCTTCGCCAGCCTCGGACAGGCGCGTCACGACATCGCCGTCGTGCAACTCGACATCGATCAACGGCGAAGCGTCGCGTATCTCGGGCAGGTCGTCGTCAGCGTAGTCGATGCCGGGGTGGTTGTTTTCGAGGCGTGTCGAGAGTTCTTCGTCGACGGGAGCCACACCGACCCAGTCGTTCGCTTCCCGGGAGTCTTCTCGAATCTGGACGGCGCGAATCGCTTCGGCCATCGTCACATCCAGAATCTGGGTTGGGTCAGCTGCCTCGTTGGCGTCACTGTAGATGAGGTTCTGCATGATTTCGGCGTCGGTCAGCGGGTCGGTGCCATACTGGTCGAGACTCGCCTTGATGATATCGTCGACGGTGTCCGCGGACCGGAGCGGGGGGTAGGCTGGGAACGTCCGAAGGAGGACTGGCTCGGAGTAGCGACCACCCTCCAGTGGGAGTTTCGTCCAGGCTTTGTACTGGTCAGTCGAGATGAGGTCTTCGGCGGTGTAATTGCGGAACCGCTTCATCAGGAGTCTGGCGTCGTCGATGTCGTTCACGGAGAAGGCGATGAGATTGTCACAGTTGTTCTGCATCGCCTTGCGCGTGTCCTCTTCGAACTGGGATGGGTACTGGGAGGAGAGCGTGACGGAGAGGCGCATCGACCGGGCGCGAGCGAGCATCGACTCGATATCGAGATTTTTGCTCGCGATGTCGTCGAACTCGTCACAGAGTACGAAGTACGGGTCTGGGTCAGTGTTGTTCTCGTAGGAACGTTGTTGGATGGCACTCCAGAGGTTTCGCATCACGCCGAGTGTGACCATCTTCTTGATGTCGGTGTTCTCGACAGGCGTGCGGACGATAACGATGCGGTCGTTGTCGATGATGTCGCGGAAGTCGATAGTACTCTCGCGGTGGGAGATGATGCGACGGATGACCGAGTTTTCGACCCAGGATTTGATGCGTTTGAGCAGCGGTCGGATGGTCTCGTCGTCCATCCGCGCAATTTCGAAACAGAACTCCCTGACGTAGGGGTCTTCGACGTCGAGGGCGAACTCTTCGCGCCGTTCGGCGTGCAACAGCGTGAAGTACATATCGATCACCGAGAACGGCTGGTCGGACTGCATCATCGCCCGGCCCATCGACTCGGTGATGGACTCCATGTTGATGCCCCAGTACTCGTCCGTGTCGAAGATCGCTTTGAGGTTCTCGATGCGGTTCTCGATCTCGTTCTCACGCTCTTCTTCGGTGTTGCAGTCGGGGATTTCGAGGAAGTTCAGCCCGACAGTTTTGTCGTGTTCGGACGAGCCGGGTTCGATCCAGACGACGTCGTCGAGGCGGTCCTCGGGAAGTTTCCGCAGGAGTTCACGCGAGTCACGGCCTTTCGGGTCGAAGTAGACGAAGCCGTAGCCCGAGTACGCCCACTGGACCATCATGTTCAGCAGCTCAGTGGTCTTGCCGTAGCCGGTGGTGCCGGTAATCCAGATGTGGCGGAACAGCGACTCGAAGCGGAGTGGGGCTTCGCGGAACCCAGTCTGGGGGTCTTCGTCGTAGCCGATCCACAGCGGTGCCGGGTCTCGACTGACGCCGGCTTCGAGCATTTCGCGGACGTACGGGCCGGCGACAGTCCCCTCGCTCTCTGTTTCCGTGATGACGCGTCTGGTCCCAACTTTGTCTGTCTCCTGTTCGGTAATGTCGTACGTCTCACCGAGCAATGTTCGTGGGCCAGGAGTGGTCGCGGCTCGCTGGTCTGCGTCACTTTCAGGGGTGCCGTCAGTCACTGCTTCGGGTGACGTGTCGTCGCACTCTGCCGTCTCTTCCGGTTCACCGTCCTGCTCGTCGTCGCGGCCGAGGAACCGATCAAACACGGTCCTGCCCTCCCTGTCCGGCCCACTGGGAATCGGTTGGTGGCTTGTTCTGGGTGTGTTCGTGCTGGCCCGTATCGGCGGGGACGCGATCACCGCGCTGGGTGTACCGCCAGTCGATCTTCGGGGTCGTAATCTCGTCGTTCGGGATGTGGGCGACGCCGGCGAGTTCGTCGACGGTCATGATCATCTCACGGTCGACCCACTCGCGGTCGGCCATCCGCTCGACGAACTCGGAGAGCTTGCGCTGCCGTTTCGACTCGCGACGATGCCACACGGGCGAATCGTCGAGCCCCTGCTCGGTGATGGCGTTGTAGTACTTCCTGAACATTCCGGCAACGCCGCGGGCACGGGCTTCGGCTTCGTCTTGCTCACGAGAAATCGCGAGGACTCGGATGTTGACGTGGAAGCCTTGCTGGCCGCGCTGTCGCTCGATGGTTTTCGCAGCTTGCTTGTCCTTCTCGCTCGCGGGGCGTGTTTTCGGATTCAGCCAGCCAACTGAGGTGCCCTGGCGAAGCCCGTGGGCGAGGTCGTCGACACCGTTGTGCTTGAAGCGGTCGCCGTCGGTCCAGGACTGCTTGGCGGGCCTGAAGATGACCTGTGTGAGAACTTTGCTGTCGTCGAGTGAGAGCATTTCGCTGGTAATCTCTCCGTAGGGGTCCGTCTCCCAGCCATCGCTGTTGTGGTGACGAATCGGGTAGTACGGCATCTTCTCCATTTCGAGCCACCCGCCGGCGACGTACTCGTCGGGCTCGATGCGCGGGAAGGCGTTCCCCTTATCAACTGTGAAGACTTCCGAATTGGCGTAGTTGTTCCCGACACGTCGGCGGAACTTGTCCGCTGCTGCTTCGGTCGCTGCGTGCATGAAGAATTTGACCTTCCCCCCGTCGAACCACACCTCGAAGGAGTGGTGGTCGCTGGAGTTCTTCCCCAGCCGGTCGGTCGTCACGTCGTGAACTGACTGGAGGACACCAGCACCGTCGATGATGCCGTCGTTCTCCTTGTACGGTCGAATCCGGAGTAGCGTCCCGTCGGTGTCTTGCTGTGACCACGTGAGCGGCTCGTCGATGTCGATCTGTATCGCCTCATACTGCGGGTCACCACCGAGGAGGCCGAAGAATCCACTACTCATTGGACTCACCTCCCATGGCCCCACCGTCTGCGCGTGCGACCACGTCCGACTGTGGGTGAGCACTCCCTGCGGCGGCTTGCAGTAGCTCGTCTGCGGTGAGGTCACCGCTCACGAGTGCTTCTGCACGCTCCGGGGAGAAGCCGTAGCGGTTCGTGAGTGCGTTCGCCTGTGCCTCGTGTTCGACGAACGATTCGAAGTCCGCGTACTCGTCGGGGACATCGGTGACGGCCTGCTCGATGAATGCCTGGTCGTCGGGCTCGTATTCGATGACGCGTTTTTCGAACTCGTCAGCGATGACGTGAACGGGGTACGTACCCTGCTCTTCGACGCGGACCAGGGCTTCCGAGTAGCCCAGTTCTTCCTTGCCCGCGTCGGCTCCACGGACGTACTGCCGTTGCTCACGTGTAAGCCCGATCTTGTCTGCGGTCTCGTCGTCGAGGTCCGGCAGCTTGTGGAACACCTTGATCGGGCACATCCCGAGAATCTTCTCGGCCTGCTCGCTCTCGTAGAACTCTTGAGCGGTCTGGGAGAGGAGTACCATTCGCAGTCCGGCGTGCCTTTGGTGCCGGAATGCCGTTTCGAGGAAGTCCAGGTTCGCTTTATCCTCGAACAGGTAGTGGGCCTCGTCGATGGCGAGTTCGACGTTCCGGTCGGTCTTTTTCGCCTGTTGGTAGACCGTCGACAGCAAGAGTTGCATGAGGAACGTCTGGCGGTCGATGCCCGACGCGCTGCCTTCGATCTGTCCGAGGTCGATGTAGACGACCTTGTTGTCGCCCTCGAGGATGTTGACTTCGGACTGCTTCGCGAGGTTTTCGTACGACCCACCCTCGCTGAACGGCTGGAGCGCGATGGCGAGGTCGTCGGCGTACTGCGCTGCTTGTTCCCGAGCGGACGCTGATTCTGCGATGTTGTGCGTGTCGGGGTGGTCTGAGATATCTGCGAGGATGTCGAGGACGTCCTGCATCGTCGGTGAGTTCGCCGGGGTGTGGGTGCTCGCATCGCCAGCGACGACGCCGGACTGTCGATATGCTTCGTCGACCGCGTAGGACAGCACGCCGGTCTGGGCACCGAGTGTGATGTCCCGGCCATCGAGGAAGTTCTCAAGAACGGCGAACACTTCGTCTTTCTTCGCCGACACCGGTGAGATACCGTCGTCAGCGTCGATAACGTGCTGTGGCGTCTGCCGAATTTCGAGCGGGTTCAGTTTCGTGTCTCCGCCCACGCTAATCGTCTTCGCGTTCAGCGCGTCCGCGATGCCCTCGAAGCCGCCGACGGGGTCGATGAGTACGAGCATCGTATCGCTGCGGAGCTTCATCGTCCGAAGCTGGCGCATGATACCGCCGAAGGTCTTCCCGCCGCCCGGCATTCCGAGTACGAGTTCACTGTGTCCGGTTTCGAGGTCCCACGGGTTGACCTGGACGGCAGAGCCGTTGTGGCCGTGGTAGCCGTAGTCGATGCCGTCGTCCATCATCAGGTAGTCCGACGAGAAGGGGAACATCGCGCCGACGGCCTGGTTGGTCATGGTCGACATCCGGTCACGGCCAAGTTCGTTCCGTCCGAGGGGGGAGACCGTTGCGAGGGCTTTCTCCTGCCAGCGATTCGCTACTTTGAGTGTGCAGTTCGACGGAGCGTCCTTGACGAGCGAGCGCAGGCGCGTCGTCTGCGAGTCGAGGTCGTCCTTGCTCTCGGCGGTGAGTCGAATGAACACGCCCCCACGGTAGAACGACGCTTTGTTCGCGCGAACGAGCCCGCGCATGTACTTCGCCCGCTGGATATCGTCATCGAGGTCTTCGGCGTGAAGGCCAGCAGCGTCGTGCTGGTTGACCTTCAAATCGGAGATCCAGTCGGCCATCATGTCTTTGGCGGACTGGTTGTCGAACGGGTCGAGTTGGATGCTGATGTCCGTGTTCAAATCCGTTTCGAGCAGCACTCGTTCGAACATCCCTTCGACTGGTTGTTCGGGGAACTGGTCGACCCAGAACGTGCGGACGAAGGTGTCGTCGTTGATGACCGCGTAGGTCTTGTTCCAGTCGACCGTCGACGGCGCGACGATGGACTGGTGACGGGTCGTGAGGTCGTTGACCGTCTCTGTCGTCGACGACTCGTTCGACGTGTCCTCCGTCCCCTCCTGTTCATCGTCAGCATTCTTGGCGTCTTCTCCATCGCTTTCATCCTCGAGCGGGAATTCCCACTCGTCTTCAGGGTCGTCTATTGCAGGGTCACCGAGATCACTCACGACATCGTCCGGGTGCGGCGTCGACGGGACACCGTCACTCAGGCCGTGAGAGACGATTGGGAACGTGCCGATGGCGTTCGAGAGGTCGCCGTAGGTCTCGCGCTCACAGCTCCAGTACTCCTTGGTCACGCGAGCGAGTTCGTAGGAGTCGACCGGTGCGACCGAACACTGATAGAGCGACGACCCGCCGCGACGGAGCTGTGCCAACTGGGATTCGAGCTTTGACTGTTTCAGCTGGTCTCGGTCTTCGGGTGAGAGACTGTTCGACTGGAATCGGCCGAAGGTGGACCCAACGACCGGGAGTTCTTCGAGGTAGGAGAGGACGCTGTCGTCTGCGCCGGTGTCTGCCTCGATATCGGCGTCCCTGACTTCGGTGATGATGTAGAACTCGCGGACGGTCGTAGTGTCGGAGTCCGGTTCGCCGTGGTCGTCCGTGTTCTCCTCGACCTGTGTCTCCAGCAGTCGCTTGAGAATCGGGCGAGAGCGCACGTCATCGTCCCCGAGTCGGTCGCGATACGTGCGGACCAGGTCGTCCTGGTTGACCGTTCGACTGGTCGTGTAGATCGTCACGGGGAAGTCGATGGTGGCATTCGTGAATTCCGAGAACGACTGAACGGCTCTCGACCAGGCGTCGCCGTCCTCTAGGGAAAGGTTCGCCGGCGTCACCTTCACCGCACCGACGAGCGCGCCGTCAGTACGCTCGATACCGTAGGGGTAGACACGGTCGAGTCGGGTCATGTATCTGACTTCGCTGTTGTCCTCGCCGCCGTGGGTGTAGGATTTGTTTTTGAGTGCCCAGGAGAGTCGGGCCTGGAGCCATTCGGTGAGCCAGAGGTGGTTCGGCTTGGCTTTGTGCAGCAAGAGCAACAGCAATAGCAGCATCAGCCCGAACCCGAACGCGGGGATCGTGAGTGTCGCCGGGACGAGTGCGGCGGCGACGAAGGTAACGAAGCCGACGCCGAGGAACAGCACGAGTTCGGCGATGCTGTAGCCTCGGAGGAAGGCTGTCGTGCCACCGAGTGACTGGTGAATTCGTCGGGCGCTGTACTCGCCTGGATTCGATTTCGTACTCATGGTGTGTCTGAAGCGTTAGTCGTCGGTCCACCGCATGACCTTCCGCTGGGTGCGTTTGAACGCGGCCTTGTCGAGTTTCGATGACCTGTTGGTGCCTGTGTTCGTGTCACCGGAAGTTCGGCCAGGGAGTGCGGGTGTCTCTGCGTCTTGCTTGACTGTGCGTCCGGAACGAGAGACCGCATTACCACCCCCCGATGGGTGGTCCGATCCATCTCCGTCACCGGTACCGTTTGCGGGTGTCGTGGGTGGGTTCGGGTTCCGTGTCAGGTCTCGATGGACCTGTACTGCTCCGCTGACACCGCGTTTTGCGGACTGTTTGGTGTTCGAGGCCGCAGTTGAGGCTGCACGTGCTGTTGGATTTGCCCCCTTCTGTGCAACGCGCTGAATCATCGGGCTACTCCAGTAGACCGTGAGAATACTCGCGATGCAGGCTCCTGGAATCAACATCACCGCCATGAGGATGTTGAACGTGAGCTTATCGGGATTGAGTGTGAACAGTTCCATCTCCCAACCGATTCGGAATAGAACCGCTGCGGGTAGTCCCGCAACGATGAGGCCGGGGTACACTGCCGCAGCTCGTTTAGCAATCTGAGAGACAGGGCTGAGGGGCCAGACATCGAACGCCCAGCACACACCGAGCAACGGCATCGTGAGCGTCAATACGATGATACCGAGCCATCGAATAGCATAGACGAGTGCCGCAGCGACCAGCAATACATTTTCGACGAGATAGAGGATTAAAATAAGAATCACGCCGCCGGTCAAGCCTTTCAGGGCGCCACCGAACGAGCTAGTCATGTCATCTACTGGCGCTATCACCATTCCGATGTCGTTGACAAAGTGTAGTGGAATGGACACCAGTGGGAACCAGACGAAGACGCCCATGAACACTAAGCCTGCACGCCGGAGCAGCTTTTTCCGACGGTAGGGGCTAATCGAACCGCTCCTGACACCGATGTAGGCAACACCGATGAATAGAATCCCCAGTGAGAGTGGGAGGATGTACTGAAGGTACACGTCCGAGTAGAGTGGTCCCCAAAGGTCGTCTTCCGGTCGTCCGATGACCATATACCGCGACCCTTCTGGATGGGGAACACCGACGATTTTCTGAATTAGAAATCCAATGAGAGACTCTATCAGGTCTTGGAGTTGGCTAATTCCCTCCCTGATGAAGGACATGATCCCGCTGACGACCTGGTCGGCAAACCATCCCATCGTCTATTCCCCTTCTCCTTCTTCAGTTGTCCCCTCCTCTCTTGGAACAAGAGAGAGATCACAGGTACCATTGTTATCTGTGCCGTATCTGACGGCCTGCGAGTAGGTCGGGGCCGAATCACTCATTTGGAGACGGGCTGTTATCGTGAACGTGACCGTCTCGTATTCTTCGCAGTCAAGTCTGATTCCACCGGAACTGCCCTTTCTAAATATCCTTCTGGATGTCAGGGAAGCGGTACCGCCTTGCGGAACCATCACATGTCTGCCAACATCAATACCGTCTCTGACCACACCCAGATCGTATGGGGTATCGACGGTCTCCAGTGTCTCGACTAGCCCTGGACCAGTCCCAGTGTTCTCTAGTACGATCTGAGCGAGGTGCGATGGTGGTTCTCCGGGATTGTCCCAGGGGACAGAGTCATACTTCGCCCAGCGAACGTCGGCAATCGACACATCGGGGCGAAGGTCTATCTCCGCCTCTTCGACGGACTCGCCGCCAGCGATTGCGACCAGCCGATACGTCCCCGGGCTGTATCCTCCCCTGGTGTACTCCCAGTCATCGGAGAAGCGGAGTGAAACTTGCCTCACTCCTGTACTCACACCGCTCCGGCTCTGGAGTTCGCCATCGGGCTTGATGAGGTTCACACGGTCGATCGAACTCCCCTCTGCAAGCTCGACTTCGATGTGGGTCGTTCCAACCCGGATGTCGGCGAAGACACTACTTTCCTCCGGTGTCGTCAGCTGTGTATTCGGCTCAGTTTGGGACGAGTTCCTCGACTCCGAAGTCGAGGTGGCTGTCGACGAAGAATCGGATGAACAGCCAGCCAGCATGACTGACCCGGCAGCTATCGAACTCAGCAGTGCTCGGCGGGCGATACGACTCGTTTCTGTGGAGTCTGCGTTCTCACTCATGACTTTCTGTTTCGCGAATACCGAGAAGTGCACCGTCAGAGGCGTAATCAACCCCGAACAGGAGGACTGCGACCGGGATGAACCACAGCAGCGTCACTATGGCGAGGTTGAGGATATCCGTCATCGACGGCAAATCGAGCGGCATCTGTTTGATTTCGCGCGATGGGGTGTGTGGTCGGTCCGTACTCCACCACGGGAGCGGGTCATACGTGACTTCGACCAGACTGGGCGGGTTCTGTATGGTGACAAACGCGATCCCGTCATCGTTCGTCCGCACCGTCCTCGACCCGACGTGGACGCGTCCGTGCTGGACCGGTGTTCCATCGGTCTCTCCCACCCAGATTCGTAGCGTTGTCCCGGCTGCTTCCGGCGCAACAATGTCCACCGTAACCATGGTCTCCTGGACGGTCTTCACCGAGCTCGACGACACTGTCCGGGATTGCGAGCGAACAACACCGTACACAGTCGCCTGTTGGAACGTCCCGGTGTCGTACTCAGTCGACGTCACGACGAGACGATTTGTCTCCGAATACGGCGCACCACTATCCACGTGGAAGTTCGGCGGGATGGTGGGCGCAGCGGCTTCTGTCGCCTCTCTGTGCTGGACTCTGAGTGGCTTCCAGGACCAGTCTGCACTGCCGTGGAGGATGCTAGTCCCACTCGGGCGGGGGAAGGCATGGACCTGAAGCGGTCGAACCGAGGACTCGTGGGTTTCGTTCCAGATTGCGGCGCTGGTCGTCAGGTTATGCCAGTTCTCGTTTCCTGCCGTGTAGTAGAGGTAGCCACTCCGAACGCCGACGCCGTCTGCATCGTCGACGATGATTCGCCCCCAGGTCGAATTCGGCTGGAGTATTGCACCGTCACGTTCCGACCCATCCCTGAACGCAACACGTTCGATGGTTGCGGTGGAGAGATCGTTCACCTGTGCCGTGCGATTGGCGGTGACGTTCACGCTGTCCGTATGCTCGTTGATGGTAACGTTCCACTCCTCGTTGCACTCGCGGGTGCTTCCGTTGAAGTTGTTGCACGAGCGAATGACCTCCTCGACCTCCACGACGATTTCGGCGCGCACAGTCAGCGTCCGATTTCCACTCAGGTCCGTGTACTCCAGAGTCGTCGTATGCCCGGAGCTGGTGTCCTGAGTTTTGTTCTGTGCAGCGAGCGCGACCGTCTGAATGCGGGCCTCGCTGATGTCCCATGAGCGACGAATCGGTCCGATTGGGTCACCATCTGGGGTTTGCACACGGAAGTCAGCTGTCGTGAGGACCTCGCCGTCGGGCGCGATGTAGTGGGTTGTGCCGTTCGATTGGTGAACTATCGTCGAGGGCTGAACTGCGTACACTGCGAGGTACGCATCGCGAATGAACTCGCTATTCCGGAGGCGGACGCCGTCCGGATGGATCGACCGAGAGTGATTCCCGGGATTGAAATCGCGGAGGTCACCACTGTTCCAGGCTTCAACCGCCGCTGGCGGCCGGTCAAAGGGAACGTCGGTCGTCATCGCGAGCCGGCGGAAGAACTCCGGTCGTGAGGTGTTCCAGGAGTCGAACGCGCCGCTGGAGAGATCGGGTTGGTCGGTGTCTCCCGACCAGAGCCGTTGGAACGTGCTGTTGTTGATCCCGTACGCTGGGCCATCGTCGGGGACTGTCGTGTTGTTCGGCGCTGGCTCGACCGTCCGTGAGACAGTGTCAGCACTCCCGATTCCACTACCCACGAGTGCAACGAGGGCGAGGGCGAACACGCCGAGAGTCACCGAACGGAGGGCAGACATGAAATATAATCGTTAGAAAGGCTTCACACAATCGGAGAAACCGAAGCCCATCTGGGAACCGATTTTGTCGACTAGTTCGGGTGACAGGAGCGCCAGAACGACGATGGCGAATCCAACTCCGGACATGACGAGACGTTCTTTCGCCTGATTCTTCTTCTCCGGATTTCCACCAGCGCGCATGTACGAGAGTCCGCCTTTGCTCATGTAGTAGCCAGTCGCAGGCAGTCCGAGACCCGCGACAGCGCCGAAGACTAGGTCGATGCCGGTCTCGACACCGGTGTCACAGTAGACAGTCCCGACATCGTCCGGGGCTGCGAGGACGGGGGCAACGCCAACGATGAGGAATCCCAGACCGACAGCGAGTGAGACGGCCTCAGTTGGGAGTCGGTGTGCGATGCGGTGTTTGAAGTCGTCCCTGTCAGTAGTCGAATCGTCCCGGTCGTGGACGTCCGTCGTGTCAGTTGTCATCATCTATTTTCTTGTTAGTATCGAGGAGTGCTTCGAGGTCGTCCATGTCTGTGGTCTGTTCGAGTAGATCGTCGAGGTCGGCTCCCGCGTCGAGAGCCTGACCGACGAGGGAGACCAGCTGCCGACGGTCGATACCCCGGTAGGCCATTTGGTCCGCGAGTTCTTCCCGGAAAAGCCCCGAAGCGTTGACGCCGCTCGCCCATTCCAAGAAGACCGCGTCTGCGGGCCTGAGCGAAACGGTCGTGTTGACAGTGTTCCGTGTCATCTTCTGTAGTGGTGATATGCAACAACCATTTCTGCCACGTGCGTTCGATGACTGCTTGCTGCGGGCACTTATATTCACAGTATCAATTGATAACTTGTACCACTCTATCTTCGAAATAGAATTTGTAAAGAGCAAGGAGAATACCCGCGCTTTCAGGCGCGAGATGAATCCCTGGAGAAAGGTAAAAGCGACAAACGGACGAACGTGTACACGGTCACACAACGCGGAGTGCGGGAGATCGAGGCGCGACGTGAGTGGGAAAGACAGTATTTAGAGGACGTGAACGCATCCACTACCTAGTAGAACCAGGCGAGTAGAACTCAATATAAAAGCGGGAATGCTTTACCCACTTCCCCCGAATACGCATTAAGATGGCTCGGGTCGTCTTCTATCATCACCCACAGGCCGAGAATTTCTCACTCAAATATAGCTCGGTATCGGTAGAAGAGATTCTGTCTCAACGAGAGCAGTCCGACGAGTCGACAAAGCTCATCGGATACCCCTTCGAAACACCGGTCTATGTGCTCTACGAAGGCGAGTCGGAGATCGAATCTGCCCAAGACATCGACTTTGATCAGGAATGGCTGAGCGACCGTATTCGTGATCTCCCCCGTTCTGGGCAAGTTGTCGCATTCCGGTTGGTAGAGCTGCTTGAGGCTGCGGTCGATGTTCGAGATGAGGATGAGTTTCGGCTCTACAAGGAGTTCGAACCACAAAAGATCCAGCAAGCGCTCGATCACGTATCCTGGGGAGCACCACTTCCGAACGTCGCTGGAGAGGTGATGTCGAATTTGATTCTCCGACATTCTCTGCCGAATGCGAATCATCGGACTGGCATCGCGATGCTTCAGTTCTGTATTGAGAGTGTAGACCCGGCTTTTGAGATGCCACGAACGCACGTTGACGACGATACCTGGCGGGAGTGGGTCGATCCCTACATCGTCGATTCCAAGCGGCTCATCACGGTCCGCCGGAACAACCTCCGTTTCAAGCAACTCGAAGACCTGGACGTCGACCTCGTCGAACGGAAAGACGGAATCCAAATCCGATTAGCAGAGTTCGAGCTGGATATGCACTGGAGAGAAGCCCTCTCAGAGTACGCTGAGAAGCATGAATCCCACTGTACGGACTTCGCGCAGGCAGTTCTCGAACGAGCAGATGGGGACGACCTGCTCGACCGTCAAGGACCAACGAAACAAGAGTTCATCACGTATCTGGAAGACGGACTCGTCGAACGGGACTTCAGAGAGATGTTCTGATCAGTCGCGAAGCTCAGCGACCGAGTGACCGACCTCGCGAACGTGTTCACTTCGCTCAAGGTCGAGTTCTTCGGCGAGATAGTCAACCGTCTCTTCGAGGCTCATATCGGAAAGAAGCCGGCCGAGCGGTATAAACCTAGTGTTGAATGCTTCAGCACAGGCTGATTGTTGTCAATCCAGCTTCTACCAAATCGACATCTTCGAGAACTTCAGTAGCGACATCAACCAACTCGCCAGCTTCAATATGCGAATACTGTTCCCGACCATCTCCTCTGAATTGTCGAGATATCGGGCAGCCACAGTGTACCCAAATGCCCTGACGAGGACCTCTTCCATTCCCCCGCCGACAGCCGTGTGGTGAGAGGTAGTCGGCTCTGTTGAAACCCTTCTACACTGACATCCAGAGAGGCGTTCTTCTGACCGTTCACAAGCAAAGCGGCCGGAACTCGCGTCTATATGCAATCGCAAGACGGTAAGAGGGTTTCAACAAGGCCAGGTAGTCGTGTTTCGGATAGTCGATGTCGATCTCGGCAGCCTCTGAGAGTCGCTGGGGAATCGACCGTGCACTGTCCGTCGTGATCGACGGCGGCCGAATGTCCTCATCGGAGGCTCACTCACGAGACGCACCCCTGCGGTCATCCGCGTCGCTGAGAACGCGATTGAATTATGCGTCGATCTTCGACTGATGTACTGTCTCTAGATGGTTACGTCCCTCAATCTCCGTCTGCTGGGGCCTCAGTGGTGACCTTGTTGAGGTCAACTCTAGAGTCCGTGAGAGTCGTCTCACGCCACGTCCCGCGTCGATACCATGCGAAGGCGATGATTGCCCCCGCGACGTTCGAGATGGCGAACGACAGCCAGATGCCGGGTTCTCCGAGCGGTCCGGCAGCGACCCACGCAATCGGGAAGCGGATGACACCGAGCATCAGCACGGAGATGGCTGCGGCTGTGAGCGTCTTTCCAGCACCCCGGAAGCTGCACTGTTACCATCAGCTGTCCGTACCACCTGTCGGGGGATTCGTACAATACTTCCCGGACGAACGGTAGATTGGCCTCGTCCGCGTCACTGAGCACCTGCTCAAGGTGGCACTCGATCTGTGCGGAGTGGACAGATGCCGAGTCAGCCATTGGTATCAGTCATCACCTGCTGTTGCTTCAACACTTGTTTCGTCGATGTCGACTTTTGATTCGGTCAGGTCGCTCCTGCGCCACGTGCCGCGCTGGTACCACGCGTAGGCGATGATTGCTCCGGCGATGTTCGAGACCGCGAACGACAGCCAGACACCCGTTTCTCCGAGCGGGCCTGCGGTGATCCACGCGACCGGGAAGCGAATGACACCGAGCGTCAGCACGGAGATCGCCGCCGCAGTGAGCGTTTTCCCAGCCCCCCGGAAACTGCCTGTGTACGCCCGCATAATGCCCATAAACCCGAACGTCAGTGCGACGTACCGAATGAACTCCGCTCCGATCTCAATTACCTGGCCGGCGTTCGCCTGGTCTGCACCGACGAACACCGAGACGATGGGTTCAGGGAACAGGAAGGCAGCGATTCCCGCGACCGTGAGGAGCCCGAAGAGAACTTTCGCCGCCAGCCCCGCCGCCTGCGCGGCTCGGTCCGGTTTGTCGGCCCCGATGTTCTGGCCGGTCATCGTTTCGACACCGCGGGCGACGGCGAGGGCGGGGAGGAAGGCAACTGAGAAGACACGCGTGCCGATGCCGTACGCGGCGACGACTGTGTCCGGAAACATCGCAACGATGACCAGCAGGAGGTTCATCGACAACGCTCGGCCAGTCCCTTCGATGGACGCGGGGAGGCCGATGCGAACGAGCCGGCGGAGATACGAGAGGTCCGGGACCATATCTCGGAGGTGGATCTGGACGCCTCGGTTACCGCGGAACATGATCGCCAGGCCGACGACCAGTGCGAGCGCACGCGAGAACACGGTGGCGATGGCCGCGCCCTGAATACCGAGTTCCGGGAACGCGATAGTCCCGACGAGCGGCGCGTTCTCGACGACTGTCCACCCGAAGATCAGGAACGGGTCGATGATGATATTGAGTACGACCGACCCAAACATGACGAGCATCGGGGTGATAGTGTCGCCATATCCGCGCATGAGTGCGACGAAGACGGCAAACCCGAACATGAACACGAGCCCGAGCGAAATGACTTCCATGTAACTCGTCGCCAGCGGCAACACGTCTTGCGACGCGCCCATCAGGCCAAGGAACGTGTCGACACCGAAGTACCCGATACTGCCGAGGAGGATCGAGGCGATGACGGCGAATGTTACGGTTTGGGAGGCGGCGTACTCGGCTTCGCGTTCCTCGTTCGCGCCGGTAAACTGTGCGACGAGGACGCTACCTGCGACTGAAATCCCCATTCCGAGCGAGATGAGCAAGAACACCATCGGGAACGCGAAGCTGATCGCAGCGAGCGCGTCCGTACTGTACTGGCCGAGCCAGAACGTGTCGGCGAGGTTGTACGCGGTCTGGAAGAGGTTCGTGACGACGATCGGCATAGACAGGAAGAACAGTGGCTTCCCGATGCCGCCCGACGTGAGGTCGAACTCTTCGGGGCCTTTGAAGAGTGAACTGAGACGGCGTAACAGCGCCATTACTGTGCGACCTCCGCTTGCTCGTCGGCGAGCAGCTGTCGTTCGATGTATCTGGTCATCGTGTCGTAGAGTTGGTCAGAGGAGTGGTTGATGGCGACGTGGCGAGTGTGTGCGCCGGTGATCGTCGTTGCGAGGTATTCTGCATCGTGGACTGGATTGATGTTATCGTCGAATTCGCCGGTGTCCACGCCAGCTGCGAGTATTTCTCGTAACTGTTCGATCAGGAACTCGTCGAAGTCGGTGAGGCGTTCCTGGAGAGTCGAATTGTACGGGGCTTGTGCTGTCAGTTCGAGCATCGCGGTTCGGAATGCTCTCAGCGACGAGTCGGCGTCGGTCGTGAGTAAAACCTGGAGGAGCGCTTCAAGCTGTTCACGCGGCGTGTCACCGTCGCGTGAGTTCACGCGGTCGGTGAACCGCTCGTACAGTTCGTCGAGGAAGGCAACGAACAACTGGTCTTTGGAATCGTAGTGATAGTGGATCGATCCCTTGCTCGTGTCTGCTTCAGTAGCGATATCCTGGAGTGTGAGGTTTGCGTAGCCGTGCTCACAGAGGGCACGATACGTCGCATCCAGGATTTCGGTGGCTGGGTCGTCCGCCATTTGGTCGATAACATACTTACTAACTAGTTAGTCAAAAGGGTTTGGAAGGATGATCCGGACGAGTGAACACCGGATTTCCGGCCTGCATTCAGTATACAGCCGATATTCAGAACCTCTGGGACTAATGAGGCGGTCAAAACAGTTATCTGACGCAGGACTAATATTGGACCAATGGCTGAACCGCCGGAACGGACTTCTTCGGATTCTAACGAGGAGATCATGCGTGCGACCTATCGCGTACTTCAAGAACACGGTTACGCTGACCTCACAATCAAGCGGATCGCTGACGAGTACGGCAAATCGACCGCTGCTGTTCATTACCACTACGACACGAAAGACGATCTGCTCGTCGCATTCCTCGACTATATCCTCGAACGGTTCGTCAATACGATCCACGAGGTCGAAACGACCGATCCCGAGCAGCGACTGAATCTCTTACTCGATAAATTACTCGTCGCTCCAGAGGACCATCACGACCTGTTGATCGCCGTCCTAGAGATGCGGAGTCAAGCACCGTACAAGGAAGCATTCGGAAAGCGATTCCAACAGAACGACGAATACGTCCGGTACATGCTCAAGACTGTGATGGACCACGGCATCCAGGAAGATGTATTCCACGACGTCGACACCGAACATACAGCACGCGCACTCATGACTATCGTTGACGGCGCTCGTGCTCGGGCAGTCGTACTTGACGAAACGGATACGCTTGCAACGGCCAGACAAACCGCAGACGAATATGTGAACGCCGTCCTCAAACCCGAGATAGACGAGAACAAACAGAACTAGTACAGATTGTCGCACCGGTCACAGGGCCCAACGAACGCTTCTCTCCCCGAACTCCAACGAGGTCAGGACAACACGGAGATATCGAATCCCGCCCGGAAGAATGACCACTGTCAGCATTTTCCTGATATGCGCTCTGGTATACCTCCGTAAGTTGCTCGGCAACGGTCAATGTCGCTTGTTGAATGTACGGTTCACTCATTTGTGATGACTATCAATCTTATTGGACGTGATAACGTTGCATCCTGTACTGACCGTTGAGGATTCCAATCCAATCTCCGTCAGAGGGTTTTGACAAAGCCAGATTACCACGTTTGGCTACAACGGAGACCGGCGTACGAATTATTCGTCTGCCGGTATTGCTTCGCCGTCTTCCAGTTGCCATTCGAGTTCGACTTCGAACTCTGCCTCGTCGTCGGTAGTTTCGTACTCGACTTCCAGTTCGAATCGCTCCGGTACCGCCACCGTGAAACCGTTCTCTCCTTCGATGTCGATCGTCCCGTTCTCGACACCAGCAGCGACTTCTCGCAGAATCTCTGCGCCGTCTGCACGATTCATCATCCGCTCACCTTCACGTTCCGTCTCGTCGTCTGCCGATTCTGCTTCGGACTCGGATTCTTGTTCGTCGTCTGCCATACTGGGCTTACGATGGCTGCCAATAAAATATATCGGGCCACATTCCTGACCGGGTTGATCGACGGTACGCATCACGTCCGTCAAGACGAGACCGAGGAGAGCCGTTACGAGACTGAACGCGAGTTCTGCTACTAACTCTGATTACCGAGACCCCATCGCCGACTCTCGGTAAAGTCAGAGCCAGAACACATCTTATAGACATCAACGAAGCAGCGCATATAGCGACTTCCACAGCGGAAGCTGTGCCGCTCCGTCGGTTCAGTGCGTCGTTCGGTTCGGTCAGTTGCCGCCGCCACCCGGTACCGGGCCTCGTTCGTGAAACGTGATCTTCCAGACGGCTCTGGATGTAACAGTGGCGATTGCGATCTCCAGACCGCCGGCAGCGACAAACGCCGGTAGATACCCGTATAGGTCCGTGACGGTCCCACCGATGATAAACCCGCTCAGCATCCCGAGGCTTCCGAACACGTTGAAGCCACCCATCGCAGCGCCCCGTTCTGTCGCCGGCACTATGTCGGTGACGAGGGCCATCGTCGTCGGAGAGACCAACGCGCCGCAGATACCGACAAGAACCATCAGTCCCGCCGCAATCCCGTACGTAGGAGCGAGGACGACAGCGATGATTGTGACCCCGTACAGCACCGATCCGACGACAACGGGGACGAAGCGACCAATCCGATCAGAAAGCGAGCCGACCGGATACTGCAACACCGCGAACGGTACGAAGAACAACGCCAGTGTGAGCCCCGCCTGTGCGGCGTCAACGCCGAACGCTTCTCTGAAGTAAGCGACACCGGTCAGCGCGAAGAACCCCGCAGTTAACCGGTCAATGTAGCCGAACGCGAACGGGACGAGTAACGCCGGGCGTGTTCGCACGCGGTCAACGACCGTACCCACGGGAAGCCCGCCACCGGAACCCCGGTCGGGAACCGTCGCAGCGAGGACAGCTGCACCAGCGAGGAGCGCTGCACCGCCGTACAGGGGCGCGAGCGGGTCGACGCTCGTCAGTTGCCCGCCGACGACCGAGCCGAGCGCCGCACCGAGTCCGATAGCCGTCCCGGCCGCGCCCATATTTCGGCCGTGACCGCCCGAGAGATCCATCAGCATCGTGATCGACAGCGAGAACGCACCGATCGTGAACGCACCGCCAATGACGCGCACTAGTAGTACGACGCCGAACCCGAACCCGAGGGTGGGTGCGGACGCGACTACCAGATAACTTGCTGCCCCGCCCACAGCGCCAAGTACGATAAGTGGGGACCGTGTGCCGAGTGAATCACTCACGATACCCCACAAGACAGCACAGACGACGAACGCGGCGAACTCGGCGATCAGGAACCACGTCCCCGCGAGAATGCTCTCACTGCCTCCAAGCACCGAGACGATCTCGTCGAGTCCCGGATAGAGAAAGACCTGTGAAACGAGGACACTCCACACGACGAGCGCAAGTCTGGATCGGTCACTCATAGGGATGAATTCCTCGCAGCGGCTGCGGTCCGATTGTTGGTATCGCTCTCGCGGGTTCGGCTACACCGGTACGGGGAGCCACCCTCAGACGGGAAGTAGCGAATGAGACGAGCGAACACCGAAGGGCCCTGATTACTCGGTGTCGACTAACGACCCGAACAGTTCTTCGGCGTCCGCTGGCACGTCGAAGTCGTGGAAGTGCTCGCCTTTCTCTTTTGTGAGAATGTTGAGCGCGGCTGCTGCGCCGTCACCTGCCGAGATGACCGCCTGCCACTCTTCGGCTCGGACCATTGCGCCGGTCGCGTACGCGTCTTCGACTGACGTTTCCATCGTTACGTCCACGTCAACGACGTCCGCATCGGTGAACGAGCAGCCTAAGTTATCCGCGAGGTCGCGGTTCGCCCCCGTCGCTAACACGACATAGTTCGCAGTGTACTCATCATCGCTTGTGGTGACGCGGAACCCATCGTCGGTTGTCGAAACAGACGTGACCTCGGTGTCTTGGTGTCGGGTGACGCCGAAATCATCGACCTGTTCGCGGAGCGTAGCCATATAGTTCGTTCCGTCGATCGACCCGATGCCAGGGTAATTGAACAGGTGGGCCTTATGCATCCACGTCTCGTCGGTGTCGAAAGCAGTCGTTTCGAGACCGTTCTTCGCCGTGAATAGCGCGGTACTGAGACCAGCCGGACCACCACCGATAACAAGTACGTCTGCCATAGTAGCTAATTATTCAGTCAGTGCGAAAAACCTTCTCAATCCCATCGACACACGACCGTAAGCAGGGTCGTTTCGGGAGTTTATCTCTGAGCGTGTCCCATCGACGGTCT
This sequence comes from Haloarchaeobius sp. FL176, assembly GCF_024609245.1. Taxonomy (GTDB): domain Archaea; phylum Halobacteriota; class Halobacteria; order Halobacteriales; family Natrialbaceae; genus Haloarchaeobius. The sequence goes on along the minus strand of NZ_JANJYH010000010.1, from coordinate 7,192 downwards.
GGCAATTGGTGCGAAAAAGAGACGGACTAACCAAACCGTTAACTCTCGCAGTCTCCGAATCTGGGTATGGATCTCTCTGCCGTCGACCTGTCCCCCGTTCCCGTCGATGGGACTGCAAGTGATGCGTACGCGAACACCATTGAGGCCGCCCAACAGGCGGAACAGCTCGGGTACTCCCGGTTCTGGGTGGCCGAACACCACGGCATGGCGGACTCCATCGCCGGGACGACGCCCGAGGTGCTGCTTGGACACCTTGCCGCGGAAACAGACTCGATTCGGCTGGGGTCGGGAGCGGTGCTGCTCAACCACTACAGCCCGTTCAAGGTCGCCGAACAGTTTAGCGTGCTGGACGCGCTTGCTCCAGGCCGTATCGATGCGGGCCTTGGTCGGGCGAACGGGTCGCCAGCGGCCGACCGCGCACTCGGAACGGACCGGCGCGTACAGAACCCCGATAAGGACCACTCAGAGAAGATCGAAGCCGTCGTCAACCATCTTTACGACGACTATCCCGACGACCATCCGTACAGTGACCTGCAGATCCCACGTTCCGAGGCGGGAACTCCGGATCCATGGGTGCTCGGGTCCAGTCCGTCGAGCGCGGCGATAGCTGCCAAACTCGGACTCCCGTTCTGCTTCGCAGCGTTCATCCGACCACAGCTCGCCACTCAATCATTCGAGGCGTACCGCCAACAGTTCCAGCCGTCTGCACTGGCGGGCGGCGTCGACGAACCAGCGGGGATGATTGCGGTGAATGCGGTCTGTGCCGAGACTGACGACGAGGCAGCACGGCTCCGGGCCGTGGCCGAGGCGTCGTATAAACGTATGCAACGCGGTGTCGTCGGAACGCGGCCCTCCATCGATGAAGCCATCGACGAACTCGGTCGCGTTCCCGAACCGACCCCCGCAACACTCGATACTGGTGAATGGCCACGAGCGATTTCCGGCAGTCCGGAGACACTCGCGTCGCTTTTCGAACAACTTGCAGACCGTGTCGGCGTCGATGAAATGATGATTCAGCACATCCATGCAACCCACGACGACGCACTCCGGTCGCACGAACTGATAGCCGAGGGCATCGGACTCACGTAGAACTGAGATATCTCTCAGGACAAAGGTAGAGGTATTATGATTTCCAGATCAATCCACCGTAAAGTTCACACCTTTACCGGACCATTCGAGAGCACGGAAATTTGGGGCGGGTATTCGACGCCGAGACGAAGCGGTCAGTCTTCTTTCTCAAAGTATTGATAAGCCGGTTCAAGGGAATCAGACCGCTGCTTGGTGCCACCGTGCCAACCGAACAACAGTTCGCGCATATTTAGTTCTCGGATGGTAGGGAAGCGGCGCTGCTCGGTCTGTGCGTAGTTCACTAAGGTAAATAGTAACACGCCGCCGATCGTGTTTCCGAGAAGAATCGGAAGCCAGAATTCGGACACGACAGTACCCGATGCTGATCCAGTGACGAACAGAAAGAAGAGCACTTCACACGCTGCAGTAATGACGTGATAGAGTTCGGCAGCCGCGATCAGATAGAAGATGAAATAGATAATAATGAAACGAGAGATCGTATCGCGCGCCGCATGGTTGAGCCAGACGACGCCAGCGACTAGCCACCCCGCGAAAATCGACCGATTAAAGACCGCCCACCAGTCCTTCTCAAGTCCTTCACTGGTAAATGCGAGACCAGCCTGAACTGCGTCAGGCGAGAGCACCTGTCCGTTTGCAAGGACGTATGCCCCGAGCGCGGCACCGACCACGTTGCCGAGTAGCACGATACTCCAGACGCGGAGCAACATCGGGAAACTGGCGATACGAGAAAGGACCAGCGCGACAGGCGGCAGCGTGTTCTCAGTGTACAGTTGATAGCCGCCTATAATTATGTAGATGAAGCCGACCGGGTACAGAATCGCACTCAGAAGGGAGTTCTCAGGGAATGCTGCCACACCGACTGCATGGCCGAGGAACGTCAGGACGATGGCAAATCCGGCCGTCAATCCGCTGAAAAATAGCTGTTGTTTGCGGGTGTCGATCTCTTCTTCAGCACTTGCGAGCACGCGAACGAAGATTTCCTCCGTTGAGAAGCGGTCGCCGATCGCCCACCCAACTGCAGGTGCTCCCGATGGGGCGTGATCCATTGATTCACGGAACTCGGACTCCGAATCTTCCTGTTCAGGGTCACTCACAATTACTCACTCTCTTTGGTTAGAAGGACTACTGAGAGCATAAAAGAGAGTCAAGGACGACGGTATCAAGACTGTTGTGTGGGAAACAGCACGGCACTCGGGCCGATAAGGCCATCACAAACAATGATGGCGTTCGTCACCGATGATTTAGTCTCGCTCGATGACTCCAAGAACCTTGCCGGCTGCGATTGTCTGGCCCATATCGCGGATAGCGAAGCTGCCTAACTCGGAGATTTCGCTCGATGGTTCGATGCTGAGGGGCTTCTGTGGTCGGATCGTGACGACTGCAGCATCGCCGGATTTGATAAAGTCAGGTTCCTCTTCGGCAACTTCGCCGGAGGAGGGATCGATCTTCTGGTCGATGGATTCGATGGTGCCGGCGACCTGCGCCGTGTGTGCGTGGAGAACCGGCGTGTATCCGGCAGTAATCACGCTTGGGTGCTGCATAACGACGATCTGTGCCTGGAAGGTCTCGGCGACCGTTGGCGGGTCGTCAGCGGGACCGACGACGTCGCCTCGGCGGATGTCGTCCTTGCCGATACCGCGAACGTTGAACCCGACGTTGTCACCGGGATCGGCCTTCGGAACTTCTTCGTGGTGCATCTCGATGGTCTTCACTTCGCCACTGACATCCGATGGCTGGAACGAGACATTGTCGCCGATGTTGAGGACGCCCGTCTCGACGCGGCCGACCGGGACCGTACCGATGCCGTCGATTGTGTAGACATCCTGGATCGGCAGTCGAAGGGGCGCATCCGACGGCGGTTCCGGTTCAGGTAAGTCGTTCAGCGCCTCCAGCAGCGTCTCACCGCCGTACCAGTTCGTGTTTTCGGAGGTATCGGCAACGTTGTCACCCTCGAAGGCGGATACGGGGATGAACGAGGCATCGTCGGTGTCGAACTGAACTTGCTGTAGCAACTGGGTTACCTCCTCGACGACCTCCTTGTACGTCGCTTCCTCGTAGTCGACGAGGTCCATCTTGTTGACAGCGACAATAAGTTCGTCAATTCCCAGGGTACGGGCCAAGAAGACGTGTTCCTGGGTCTGGGGCGCGACGCCATCGTCAGCAGCGACGACGAGAACAGCGTGATCAGCCTGGGACGCGCCCGTGATCATATTCTTGACAAAGTCTCGGTGTCCCGGTGTATCGACGATAGTAAAGTCGTACGCCTCCGTCGAGAATTCCTGGTGGGCGATGTCTATCGTGACACCTCGCTCACGCTCCTCGGCAAGATTATCCATGACGTAGGCGAACTCGAAGCCGCCCTTGCCTTTTTCCTCAGCTTCCTCGCGGTGTTGTTCGATGACGTGCTCGGGAACGCTCCCCGTCTCATAGAGAAGTCTCCCCACGAGTGTGCTCTTGCCGTGGTCAACGTGGCCGATGATAGCCAGGTTCTGGTGGGGTATGTCAGTACTCACTGTACCGCTAACTACGCTTTTAGAAGTTAAAAGCTACCACGTTAGAAGTGAAGTAGTAACTACCGGGTGTGGAAGTGACTGCGAAGGTTTACCACTGGATGTATTTCGTATCATCGACTGTATTTCTCGGAGGAGAGAACTCGGCTAGATAAGGAATAGTGTTGTCGCTGCGTGTTTTATACCGCAGTGGCTCTGTTGACATCCTCTTGGTTCGACACCTTTCCCGGTGGAACAACCGTTCAGTAGATATGCGTATTGATCAAGAACTTCCTGGACGGTCCTCTGGGTCCAGACAACCTCCACGACCATAGACACCACGCTCGCTTTCTGCACTTCCAAGGATGAAGTCGGTACAGTAAGGCCAGAGTGACACGACGAAGATTTCCTCTTCGTGACGAATATATATGCCCGAGGGGGAGTTCTCTTCCCGTTCGTACCATGGCAATGGAGTGAGAGCAGTCGCGGTAGTATCAAACTCGGATTGATTCAACCGTAGATCTGCAGTTCCGTTCGCAGTTGCCCGGTCAAGTGCGGTTTGGATTGGTTCTACAGAACGGATCCGCTCATCGTTTGCTGGCGTAACTGTTGCCTCGGAAGGCTTCTGTGTTTCAAGGATTTCTAACAGCCCACCATTCGTACCAGGTTCGGCGATACAACCAGATAACGACAGGAGAGCACAACCAGAGAAGGCAGCGAGGACTGAGCGTCGCTTCATAAAATGACTAAGAAACCATCCTAAATGTGTATTTCGGGTGAACGTTTGCGAAGTGAACGTCCTGTATTGAAGTTCACCGTCTGTTTCACGAGGCGTAGTCCGAGGACTTCCGTGTAGAAGTCGAGATTTCGCTGGGCATCCCGACGATGCCCGTGATATGATGGGTCCCGGGCGTGTCTGTTACCATTGATTGTTGTTTTGCGTTTGTGTTGCGTGGTGTCACCGATGGCAGCTATTTACCGGCCGATGGTCCCCTGGTACGTAAGCGGTGCGTCGGGGTTGATGAGGAAGGCAACGAGCAACGTTTCTTCTTGGGCGGTGACTGTCAGTTCCTCCGCGCCGACGAGTAACCCCTGTTCTGTCCGGCCGAAGGTCGTCTCGTTGGCCTCGACTGCGCCTTCGAACACGTAGAAGTACGTATCCCATCCCGTTATCGAGGGCAGTTCGACACTCGTTCCCACGTCGAGGTGGACGTCATAGAAGTTGACGTCGTTGCGCACGTAGAACGGTGCGTCGGACTCTTCCGGACCGAAGAGGTGTCGCCACTCATTGGTGACCGGATCCGGAACTGGTCTCTGCTGGATGTTCGGTTCGAGATCAGTCGTGTGCGGTCGAACAAATATCTGGAGAAGCCGCAGTTGCGGGTCATCCGCGAGCGTCTGCTCCTCGTGCCAGAACTCCCGCCCGGCGTTCATCACCATCAGGTGTTCAGAGTCCATGACTAACTCGTTGCCTGCCCGGTCTCGGTGACGCATCACGCCGGTCGGGACGTACGAGACAATTTCGTCGTTTTGGTGCGGGTGCATACCAACGAACGTGTCCGGATCCAAGATTGCCTCGTCAACGCGAGCGAGCGGTCCGTAGCCGTGGTCGTCGTGGTCCGGGAGGAGTCGACCAGGATAGTTGGTATGCATTCTGAACATCCCCTGATTCTGCCCGAGATCTGTGCGAGGTGCCTTGTAGAGCGCGGTATCATTGCTTACTTGCATGTCTTCATCCTATAATACGACTTTGGAAGTTGAAAGCTACCAAGTTAGAAGTACGGTAGGAAATACCAAATATGGAAGTGTTGGAGCATACTCGCACTGTTTGGGTATGGGAATGTAGACTCGGTTTCTCACAACATACATTACTACTGAAATCGTAGTAATGCTATGAGCAAATCTGACCGGGCGGAAACGCAACATAACCATAGGATGAGTACGGTTTTTTCCTTGCTTGGGAAGGCTCATACGCTGGCGATCCTCAAGGAATTCGTCTTGGACGACGATGAACCGATTCGGTTTGGCGAACTCGAAGATGAGCTCGATATCTCCCCGAATACGCTGTCTCGGCGGCTTGGTGAACTCGTCGAAGCTGGATTCTTGGAACGCACACAATACGACGAGATCCCTCCCCGCGTGGAATACGAGATGACACAGATGTTAAACGACCTCGAACCGATGTTCCGAGAACTGGATGAGTGGATGGATCGCTACTGCTCAGACTAAAGTGAGTATCTTGAGTCCGAGGGTGTGTCGCCCGCTGTATCCGGTTTAGGTTCGTTCGGAAACACGAACCGTATCCGGGGTCACGCTCACCTGGCAGCCGTTATAGTGAAATACAACTGTACTCTCGGGTAAGATGTTCCCATCGAACAGGCCATCAAGGTGTTCTGGATCAATGGCCTCGTATAGCAGTTCAAGGTTCGTTCCGGACGTGTTTGTAACGGAGGCGACAGCCCGGACGACAGCCTGGCTGTGTGATTCATCCGCCCGGATTTCGTAGACGTAAGCATCATTATGTGGCGGTCCGGAGATGTCGTTCCCGTTCTCGTCGGGGGGATGGTCAGTCATTGCGTATTGGAGGTGTTTGTTCTGTCTTTCACCGGGAATCCATTACTACGGGACAGAAAGTGAAAAGCTACCACGTTAGAAGTGCGGTAGGAACTACCAGATATGGAAGTGTTGAGGTGTACTCACACAGCTTGGGTAGTGGTGTGAGGGTTTCACCCTCGGAGTCGAACTTCGATCTCATCTGGCCCAGTAACAGCTATTCCTTCATCCCTCGCAGTGACCGTATACTGACTGTCGGAGATTCGCTCTCGGATCACGTTGAGTACCTCTGTGCCTGGAAGGACGACCTCGAACCAGGACAGTCCTCTGCCGCCGACTGGCTTTGATCGGTGATTCCACGTGTTCGCTCCGATGTGGTGGTGATATCCACCCGCCGAGACGAAGGATGCGGCGGGCACGGTCGTCTGCACCTCGAATCCGAGCGTATCCACGTAGAAGTCCCTGAACGCGTCGAGCGAAGAGACCTCGAGGTGGACGTGCCCGACGTCCGTTCCCGACGGGGCCTGACTACCACCTGTGGCAGCAGCTTCGATACTGGCGAGGTCGAGCGGCTCGGTGCTGATCCGAACACGACCGTCGTCGGCGATTGGCCAGTCCTCGCGGGGGTAGTCGCGGTAGATCTCAATACCGTTCCCTTCCGGGTCAGTGAGATACAGCGCCTCGCTGACCCAGTGATCGGAGGCACCACCGAGTTGCCACTGGTCCCGTATCCGAGCCAGTGCGTCACCGAGAGCCGCACGCGAAGGTACTCTGAACGCGTTGTGATACAGCCCGGCCGCTGATCGGTGACGCTGGAGGGTATCTTCAGTTCCCTCCAGAACGAGGAGTGGTGTGTCGTCAACCCCGAGAACCGAGGTCGTATCGGCTGTACGGAGCACACTGAGGCCAACGACGTCCCGGTAGAACCCGGTCATCCATCCGTCTTTAGTTAAGCGAGAAAACGCGTGATAGCGGCGGCTTATCGAGGCATCTTTCGGAAGGAATGAGGAAGTCCAGTCTGTGCACGACAAGGACTCCTCATCTCGGATTATGCGTCGGCT